>NZ_JAGFPK010000001.1:1997540-2399929 GCF_017599385.1 Ciceribacter sp. L1K22 | reverse complement strand
CGCCTTGTGGTGTATCCGCGACGGAACGGGAACAAGGATACGGGCGCCGGGAAAAAGGGGGAAAGCAGCGGTGAGATTTTTTTGAGGGTGGGAGGGTTTTTCTAGTAAGATTATGATTTTGTTGGGAGATAATTTTGATGTCGTGCCTTGGCGCGCCCCCTCACCAACAAAATCTACGACTTAGCTTTGCTAAGATCGTGATTTTGTAACCTCTCCCACCAAGGGAGAGGTAGGGCCGCACCGGCGCGGCAAACGCCTCCTCTACCCTTGTGGGAGAGGAAGCAATTTCAGCATCTTAGCGCAGCTAAGTGCTAGAAATTGCAGGTGTGGGGGTCGGCTAAGAGGCACGCCGCCCGCCCATCTCCCCCCTTGCGGGGGAGAAAGCGAAATCGAGGAATTGGCCCGATCAGGGCCAAACCTCAGATTTCGCAAGAGAGGGGCTCGGTGAGGGTGGTACCCACGGGAACTGTGCCCCTCTCCAGGAAAATCTGAAGTTTAGGCGGCTTGCGCTGACCTCAAGCCTCGATGTTCCGTCCTCCCCCGCGTAACGGGTGGAGGTGGGCGGAAACGGGGCGACGAACCCCTCTCTTGCGATTTCAGATGTTTAGCCGTGGCTGCGCCACGACTAACGCATCGAAATCGCTTTCTCCCCCGCATGGGGGCAGATACGGCGGCGACGACGCCTCACGCCTCGGCGGATTGCTCGACGTTATGCGCCACGACCTGGGGGCGGGGGTGGGTGCGGACGGGGCCGCCTTCGAGGCGCTGGCGCGTGAGTTCGACGCTGCCGCGCACGTAGAGCGCGTAGGGCTGGCCGCCGGCCGAGGTGATCGCCATGGCGATGATGGTGACGCCTTCCTCGAAGGTGGAGATATAGAGGACCTGGGCCGGATTGACGTAAACATCCTGGTTATGGGTGTTCTTGAAGGCAACCAGAGCCATGCATCTCTCCTGTCACAAAATGCATTTCGCGAAAAATGAATCACGATCCTATCTGCGATTTATCGCGGTGACTCGGTGAATACATGGTTACCGCCGGACGTGTTTTTTCGCAGCCGGACGGGACTGTAGCTGTTTTTTGCCACTCATGATGGCGGTTTGTCGGGAACAAAGCCCCGATCTCACCGTTGGGTTGGTGTCATTCAAACACGAGAGGAGCACCCCCCATGACCAAACGTTTTCTGAGCGTCCTTATGCTGTCCGCCGCCTTCCCGATGGCCGCTATGGCCCAGACCACGGCCGACCCGGCCACGCCGGACGCCGGCATGACCCAGACCGAAACCCAGGTTGACGGCTCCGCAAAGCCGGTTCCGACCGACGCACAGGCCGATACCAGCGCCGACATGACCGCCACCACGCAGATGGCCGGCGCGGGCGAGACCTTCGTCACGGTTCCGGAAACCGGCGCATGGCGCGTCAGCGACTTCGAAGGCAAGAGCGTCTACGGGTCCGACGGTGAAAGCATCGGCGAGATCAACGACGTGCTCGTCAGCCAGGACGGCAGCATCAACGCCGTGATCATCGGCGTCGGTGGCTTCCTCGGCATCGGCGAAAAGGACGTGGCCGTCAACATGGCCGCCTTGCAGCTGAAGCCGGGCATGACCCAGACGGAAGCCAACCAGGCGGCAGAGGCCCTTCCGGACGCTGACGCCGGCGTTTCCGACGAGACCACGGCTTCGACCACGCCGGATACCTCGGCTTCGACCGCCGGTAGCTCGACGACCGAACCGGCCATGCCTGCCGATGGTACCGCCGAGCCTATGGCCGGCGACCAGATGGCCGCCAACGATGCCAACGACGTGGAAATCGGCGAGGACGGTCTGCCCGACCGCATTATCCTCAACGTGACCCGCGAAGAGCTGGAAAACGCTCCGGCTTTTGAAGGCGTCCGCGCCGAAGGCGTTGTCACGCCGTAACGAGATGGAGGGCGCCGCCCGCGGCGTCCTCCTGTTTGCGGGCCCGCGGAACGGATGTCAGGTTCCGCCCGCGCGGCTCGCAGTTCTCCCAGTCCCCCGAAGACTTGCCCCTGCTTTTGCGGGGGGGGGGGGGGCTTTTTTTGCGGAGTGGGGTGAGGGTGGTGGAGATCCTAACCCCCCTTAATATGCTGCCAACTTGTGCCGAACTTAGCTGTCGTCACTGGACTGAAACGCAGCAGCTTCACCCACTCCCGCCACTTGCCCGTTCAACGTGACGTTTGAAATATACTTAGCCAAAGCTTCAATATGTATTCTTGTCTCTTCAAGTCTCTCAAGCAATAACTCACGACCAGCGGTAAGTGTAGCTATCGAGTTAGCTGATTTCTCAATCGTCTCAATTTCGATAACTTTTGCAAAGCTGTTAATTAACGCAATGAGATCATCCATCGGCACAATTTTTAATAAATTTTCATTATTGGCGAATCTGACAGAAATACGAAATGCTACTACACATGGGCCGCCGCCGCGCGCTGGAATAAGAAACGCGGTGCTTTCGACAGCATCGAGCGGGTCAAGCCCCATTTCTAAATATACTTCGTCTCCAGACATACGATCAGTTACTGAAGAAACTGTTTCGCTTTCGGTAATTTCCATTAGTGACGTACTCTTGCTTTCTCAAACGCAAATAAATTTTCGGGGTTTTCTTGTTTCTTTACCGAATAAGTCATAGGGCGAAGGTGGAGTGACGTCTCGCCGGTGAGTTGTGTGTCGCTAAGCCCTCTCTTAATTGAGTTATTTAACACTGTGGTCATGAAGTCCAAGTCTACGTGACCCGTGCCCACAACGTTAATAGATTGAGAACTGTTTCTAACGAACATGTTGGCAATCAAGTCCGCTTCTCGGTCCATCTTGGTGAGTAGTTTGTGATCGACGTGCCGTCTCTCGGCCGTCATTTGCCGCGTCGTGTAGAAAATGATGAACCCGAGCCATGAGAGAGAAAGAGCCAAGTAAATCAATTTCTGTCCTCTTTTTGCATTATTCCTGAAACGCCAATGCTAAGCATCCACATAGCTAGTATAAGTGCGAGAAATACCGAATTTGGATCGGGCTTGAAAGAAACTACGCCGTCACTAGATAATCCAAGGGCGTCAATCTTTATTGCCATGTAAAGCAATATGGTCGCGAAGCCTATCAATACTTCATATATAAAGCTGGTCCTGCAGGCTATCTTCTCTCTTATCAACTCTGATAAGATCGCCACAGCCGCCCCAAAAACCAACGTTATTGTCGGCTGCCATACCTGTTCGATATTTTCAAACTTCATATCGTAGGCGAGGGCGACGCTAATAGCCGCTCCGAATAGTGTGTGTATCGCAGTGTGCACGTTGTTCATGTGTTATCTCGCCGAGAGGTTGTTCTTTAGCCAATGTGAGCTGCTAAATCAAGCTTTAGGGAGACGTGTGGGCTTATCTTTATAGGTAATTATGCAATCTCGTGGTGTGGTCGACCGAGTGGAGATAGGGTTTCTTTGTCTTTCTGGTCCCACGAGGTTAGGCAGATGCTTCATATTCGTGATAGATGGCACTGCGGTGCGGCGTTTTCGTCTTGAGTTGGCGTTCTGCCCCGCAATCGGTTCATTAAAATGATTGCTCCGCCTTACGCCGGACCGATGCTTGCCTTCGGAGAAGCGGTCGCCGGACCCCCTCACCAAGTTCGCCTCGCCAATCGGCTTCGCCTCTTGGGGCGAACTATCCTCTCCCACCAGGGGGGAGAACGGGGCAGAGCGCGTCTGGTATAGCGGACGGATGCCATCAGGCATTGCGGGGTTTGGCGCCGAAACGGGTGAGAACGGCGCTGACCTCGTCGTCACTGGCGAAATCGCCTCGGCCGGCTTCCGCGAGGCCGGCCTCGATCTCCTCGATCTGCCATTCCTCGCGGGCGACATAAGCCTCGATGGCATCGGCGGCGACACTGTCGGCCGGACGCGCAAGCTTTTCCGCCAGTCGATCGAGGCGGGCGGCGGTTTCGTCGGGGATGCGGACGGTGATCGAGTGCATGGATTGTCCTCGGGTTGAGGCGATTATGGAGGGTTGATGGAGTTCGTCAAGGCGGAGACGTCTGCACCCCTCACCAAGTTCGCCGCGCCAATCGGCTTCGCCTCTTGCGCTCCATCGCCCTCGCGCGGCGTGGCGCTCGGGCCTCCGGGCGCTGACATCGACTTTATTGATGTCCGGCCTTCGGCCACCGCTTCGAAGCCCACCAGGGGAGAGGAGGGGTCACCGCCCCGGTCGGCCAGTCTTGCCCTTGGTGCGGCCCTTGCGCTTGGTGTCGACGGGGTCGTCGATAGAGGAAAATTGCACATCAGCCGCCGTCACCACGTCAAGACACGCCGATGCGGTGATGAAGCGGTAGTGGATCGCCGCGGGGTTCATCTGCCGGTAAAATTCCGACTGGGCATTCCAGAAGCGGCTGTTCTCGACACGATAGGCGAAGTGCCGGTGCACCAAACCGGTCCTGTCCAAACCGTATTCCTCGCTATCAAGATACACCTCGTCAAGGACACGGACGATGTCGGCGTGGTCGAAGGAGACGCGCAGGATGCGCGATGTACCATCCGTTTCCGTGAAACTGAAGTCGGCGGAGAAGGGATTGCCCTCGTGCTCGACCAACGGATCGCTTTTGCCGAGAAACACATAGCTGTGGTGCATGCCGCTGAGGCACAGGCCGGTGCAGGGGGCCGTGACGCCAGCGTCAATTGGATGATAGCGTATCATCCTTAACGCCCCGGTCTTCCCGTCTTGCCCTTTGTGCGGCCCTTGCGCTTTACGTCGATCGGGTCCTCGTAGGAGCCGGCGCCGGATTTGGCGCGGATGATGGGGCGGGGGTCGTTAGAGGAGGGGTCGTCGGCTGGCCCCTCATCCGCCCTCCGGGCACCTTCTCCCCGCTCGCGGGGAGAAGGGGGCGTCGCGGGCTTCTCCGGCAGTTTTCCGACGACCGGTTTTTCGGTGCGGCCGACGGTCATTTCGTCGAGGGTGTTCTTGCGGAACAGCGACTTGCCGGCGGGGACGGCGCCGTCGGCGCCCATGTCGTCGAGGTGCGGCTTGGCGAAGTAGGAGGTGGCCTCGGGGTTTTCCGGCGAGAAACTGCTGCCCTTGCCTTCGGGGACGCCCGACTTGTTGCGGCCGGAGGGGGAGATGCGGGGGTGGTCGGAGTTCGGGGTGCCCCCCTCTGTCCTGCCGGACATCTCCCCCACGGGTGGGGAGATCGACTCGCGGCCGCGCTTCGCGCCACCGGTCTCCGTATTCCTTGCCTCTTGCTTTGCGATCGGATCGTCCATTGCCGCCAGTTCGGCGGCCTTGAGGCGTTTGATTTCGTCGCGGAGGCGGGCGGCTTTTTCGAAGTCGAGGTCGGCGGCGGCGTCGCGCATCTGTTTTTCGAGCGCGTTGAGATGGGCCTGGAGGTTGTTGCCGACGAGGTGGCCGCCATCGGCAAAACCCTTGCCACCAGCGCCGGAGATGTCGGCGCGGACATGGTCGCGCTCGTAAACGCTGTCGAGGATGTCGGAGATGCGGGCCTTGACGGATTCCGGCGTAATGCCGTGTTCGGTGTTGTAGGCCATCTGCTTTTCGCGGCGTCGCGCGGTCTCGTCCATGGCCCGCTGCATCGATCCGGTGATCTGGTCGGCATAGAGGATGACCTTGCCGTCGACGTTTCGCGCGGCGCGGCCGATGGTCTGGATCAGCGAGGTCTCGGAGCGGAGGAAGCCTTCCTTGTCGGCGTCGAGAATGGCGACGAAGCCGCATTCGGGGATGTCGAGGCCCTCGCGCAAGAGGTTGATGCCGACGAGCACGTCAAAGGCGCCGAGGCGGAGATCGCGGATGATCTCGATGCGCTCCAGCGTGTCGATGTCGGAGTGCATGTAGCGGACGCGGACGCCCTGTTCGTGCAGGTATTCGGTCAAGTCTTCCGCCATGCGCTTGGTGAGCACGGTACAGAGCGTGCGGTAGCCCTTCTGCGCCGTCTCGCGGATTTCGCCGAGCACGTCGTCGACCTGGGAGCGGGCCGGGCGGACCTCGACCGGCGGGTCGATGAGGCCGGTCGGGCGGATGACCTGTTCGGCGAAGACGCCGCCGGCCTGCTCCATCTCCCAGTTGCCGGGGGTGGCGGAGACGGCAACGGTCTGCGGGCGCATGGCGTCCCATTCCTCGAAGCGCAGCGGGCGGTTGTCCATGCAGGACGGCAGGCGGAAGCCGTATTCGGCGAGCGTCGCCTTGCGGCGGAAGTCGCCGCGATACATGCCGCCGATCTGCGGGATGGTGACGTGGCTTTCGTCGATGAAGACCAGCGCGTTGTCGGGGATGTATTCGAACAGCGTCGGCGGCGGGTCGCCGGGCTTGCGGCCGGTCAAGTAGCGCGAATAGTTCTCGATGCCGGCGCAGGAGCCGGTCGCCTCCAGCATCTCGATGTCGTATTTGGTGCGCTGCTCCAGGCGCTGGGCCTCCAGCAGGCGGCCGGCCTTTTCGAGCTCGGCGAGGCGCAGGCGCAGCTCTTCCTTGATCGCCTTGATGGCGCCGTTCAGCGTCGGGCGCGGCGTGACGTAGTGGGAGTTGGCGTAGATCTTCACCGACTTCATCTCGCCGGTCTTCTTGCCGGTCAGGGGATCGAATTCGGTGATCGCCTCGATTTCGTCGCCGAACATGGTGATGCGCCAGGCGGCATCCTCCAGGTGGGCGGGGAAGATCTCGATGGTATCGCCGCGCACACGGAAGGAGCCGCGGACGAAATTGATGTCCTGGCGCTTGTACTGCTGGGCGACGAGGTCGGCGAGGAGCTGGCGCTGGTCCAGCCGGTCGCCGACCGTCATCTGGAAGGTCATCGCGGTATAGGTCTCGACCGAGCCGATACCGTAGATGCAGGAGACCGAGGCGACGATGATGCAGTCGTCGCGCTCGAGGATGGCGCGGGTGGCGGCGTGGCGCATGCGGTCGATCTGCTCGTTGATCGACGATTCCTTCTCGATATAGGTGTCCGAGCGCGGCACGTAGGCTTCCGGCTGGTAGTAGTCGTAGTAGGAGACGAAGTATTCGACCGCGTTGTCGGGAAAAAAGTTCTTGAACTCGGAATAGAGCTGCGCGGCGAGCGTCTTGTTGGGCGCGAGGATGACGGCCGGGCGCTGCGTCTCCTCGATCACCTTGGCCATGGTGAAGGTCTTGCCGGAGCCGGTGACGCCGAGCAGGACCTGGGAACGCTCGCCGGAATTGAGGCCCTCGACGAGATCGCGGATCGCGGTCGGCTGGTCGCCGGCGGGGGCGAAATCGGAGGCCATGCGGATCGAGATGCCGCCCTCGGATTTCTCCGGCCGGGCCGGGCGGTGCGGCGTCCAGATCTGACCGTCCTTGAACAGCGGATTGCCGCTCTCGATCAGCGCCGACAGCGCCTCGACCGTGGCGGTGACGCCCGATTTCGACAGGCCCTCGGCCTCTTCCAGCGACACGTCGAGACCGGCGACCGGATTGAGGCCGGCGGCGGCGCGGGTCTTCGGGTCCGAGGAGGCGCCGATCGAGACGCCGCGGGAGGTTTTCTGGGATGTGGTATGTTTGGCGGTGGTCTTCTCCAGCGCGACCTTTTCGGCGTGCTTGCGGGCCTCGATCTCGATCTTCTTGCGGTGTTTTCCCGCTTTCGACGCGAGCTCGCGCTGGCTTTCGACGGTCGAGGCCTCGGCCTCGGCCTCCAGTTGCTTCACCCAGTCGGCGACGCTGCCTGTGAGCGGCGCGCCTTCGAACGGCGCCTGGGGCTGCTCTTCGAAACCATCGGATGCGGGGGATTTCTTCGGTGATCTGGCCATGGGCGGAATATGGAGAACAGCCGCGGCAAAGGGAAGGGGCCGGGCGGGGAAAATCGGAACAAAAGTAAAACGAAAGCGAGGATGCTGACAGGATATGTCAGGGTTCGGGAGCGATGGTTCCGGCTGCGTCATGGCGGCTTCGCGGCGGGGCCGGACGGTGGTATTCTTTCGTCGGGTCGAGGAACACATCATGGCGGATCAACGGCATGAAGCGCTGGCGCCGGCGCCGGAGACACTGGCGCGGATCAGGGCGGAGATCGACGCCTACAATGCCGAGCGAGCGCCCGTGGAACGAGAGGCGTGGATGCGGCGCGGCGCCGCGCTGATGGGTTTCGCCGTGGCGGTCGTCGCGCTGCTGCTCGTTGTCGGCGCCATCGGCGGACGGTTCATCGCCGGCCTCGCCGGCCTGGCGATCGCGGGCCTCGCCTACGGCGCCGTTTTCTGGTCCGAGCGGCCGCTCCGGCGATTCCGGCAGGGGATGCGCGACCGGCTGCTGCCGCTGATCTTCGGCTTCGTCGACGATCTCTCCTACAAAGCCGAAGGGTCGAGGCGGGTGCTGGAGCGGTTTCCGAAGGCCTGCCTGCCGCACGACCAGGCGACCTTCCGCGACGAGATCGGCGGCACGGATGGCGGCTTCCGCTTCCTGATCGGCGAGACGGTCATGACCACCGGCAAGGGCAAGGGCCGCAAGGAGGTGTTTCGCGGCGTGATCGTCGCCTTCGCGCCGGAGACGGGCTTTCCCGGCATCCTCTCCGGCGGTCCGCGTCCGGTCGGGCTGGCGGGCCTGGCGCGGGCGATCTTCGGGGACGGCGGGCTGGAGGCGGTGACGGACGAGAGCCTGCCCGAGGCGGTGCTCTACGAATTCCGGACCGACAATGCCGAGGCGGCCTCCGGACGGCTGCCGGCGCTCGGCAAGGCGCTTGCCTATCTCGTGACAGTATGGCCGCAGCGGCCGATCCGGATCGTGCTGCACCACAAGCACGGCTTCCTGCTGGTGGCAACGGCGAAGGACTTCTTCGAACTGCCCCACGGCGGCCGCGCCCTCGACTTCGACCGCGACATCCGGCCGATGATCCTCGATCTGCGGATGCTGGTGGAGACGGCAAGGCTGGCGGCGAAGGTGTGAGGGAGCTAATGAGTGCGGAGTTTCCCGTCTGTTTAGCCCAGATTGCGAGGTAAGCCTTTATTTACGAAAGAACTTTGAGCCTATGAAAATAGAAAAGGCTCCCCAAGCAACAAACGAAATCACGTGGAAATACAGTGATGTCACATGAAATAATCCGTACATTAACATGAAGAAAAAAACCCAAATCCCTGCGCTTAGATAGTGAGAACCGACGCCCGAAAATATGGGTTTAAGCAACCGATAGGCCCAACGTTCCTTAGATTTCATAGATACTTTAAGCCCCGTTCGAGAGGAAATTATCAGCACCATTAGCTACATTATGTGTGTTTGAATCCTTCAGGAAAATCCAATTTCCGGTTTCGCGCCGGATCATATCTATGTATTTTCGATCAGGTCGATTTTTGTTGAGAGATTTTCATTCGTGCGCGTCGTCTGTCCTTGGGACGACGTCACCCCCGATTTTGATTGGCCAAAATCTCCTAGAAGAATGTCTGCATCATATTTTGCCACGCTCCAGCATTCCGGGCCGTTTCTATGCGCTAAGGCAAGGCTGCCGCAAATTTCCTGGATACAGCGCAACTCGCCTGCGTCAGGCTTTGGCTGCGGCTATCCGCATTGAGCCTCTGACAAAAGTTATAAGCAGTAGCAAAATCGCAAATAAGATACCGCCAATGATGTTCTGACGATTGAACACGTATTCGAGTGCCCAATCACCACGCTCCAGAGGCCACACTCCAGCGCGGTCTCGGACCGCTGGGCGACCTGAAACGGGGTCGACGCCGAATTCGCAGCCGTTGACCTTGGTTACGGATGGACCAGACTTGAGGAAATTGAACGGCATATTTGTGCTGTCCACCTCCCGCCGTTGCAGGAACCTGCCGTTACGGTCGAACGTGTCGATCGAATCCGTCCTGACGCTATAGATGCTCAGCGTGTTGTCCGGACCGGCAACTATCTTGAACAACCCACCTGCGTTGTCCGGCTGATAGGAGGTCTTCAGCTCCCCTCGGCAACTGTAGCGCTGCACTCGATCTGCTCGCCCCATGATCGGGTCTTTGACCTTAACGTAGACATCCCCCACGGCGGTCACCACCACTTGATCATGTATCCCCGCCGTTGGCCAAGCTCTCACGCTCAGAAGGCGCTGATAGAAGAGGTTAGCGGTGGACGCCCCTATCAGCGCGAAAAAGACTAATGAAAGCGCAATTTTGCCCAGGAGTTCGTCCCGAAACGGGCCGCGCCGCCATAACTGAACGCCCCCGAAAACGGCCATAAGCACCGGGAAGACAATCTCGAACCAATTCAGAGAAACATATGGGTTCATTCACCTGCCTAGCGCCAAGTGTCCTAAGGCCAATTTACGAAGCTGGTGACTTTCATGAGTCTACGTCCTGGAGCTTATAGTCTGCCCATAGAAGACAGCCTCTACGCCACCGACAGATGCCGAGCCTTTCTCTTCCCCGGCCGGTCCCGTCTGACGTCGAGCCAGGCGTCGAGGGCTTCCACCGGCATGGGGCGGGCGAAGTGGTAGCCTTGGGCGATGCGGCAGCCGAGGTCCTTGAGGGTGGCGGCGTCCTCGGGGCTTTCGACGCCTTCGACGACGATCTCGATCGACAACGCCTGGCCGAGGCCGACGAGGGCGGTGATCAGTTCCTGGTTGGCGCGGGTTTCGGAGACGCCTGTGACGAAGCTGCGGTCGATCTTCAGGCGGTCGACCTTGAGGCTGACCAGATAGGCAAGCGAGGAGTGACCCATGCCGAAATCGTCGACCGCCAGCTTGTAGCCGGCGGTTTCCAAGCGTTTCAGCTGTTCGCCGGCGCCATCGGCATCGAGGATCGCCTCCTCGGTGATCTCGATTTCCAGCAGCCGTGTATCGATCGCATGGGCGTTCGTGACGCGCTCCAGCATGTCGGCGACGGAATAGAGCGCGAACTCGTTGGGCGACACGTTGAGCGCGACGGTGGCGGCCGGCAGACCGAGGCCGGCGAGACGGGAGAGCAGCCGGCAGGCGCGGTCGGCGACGAATTCCGTCAGCCGTTCGGCGAGATGCAGGGCCTGGGCGGCCTCGACCACTTCCGGCGGCGAGATCACGCCGAACTGCGGGTGGAACCACCGCAGCAGCGCCTCGAAACCGGTGATCTCGCCGGTATCGAGCCTCACCTGCGGCTGGAACCAGACTTCGAGGCGCGACTGGTCTATGGCGGATTCCAGATCCTGCTCGATCAGCCGCTGGCGGTCGGCGCGGGACTTCATGGTCGGTTCGAATTCCTGGACGCGTCGGCGGCCGCGTTCCTTGGCGGCGTAGAGCGCCATGTCGGCGCAGGCGAGCAGTTCGCCGGCCGAGGCGGCATGGTCGGGAAAACCGGCAAGGCCGATGCTGAGACCGATGGAGAGCGCCGTCCCGGCGAGCGCCACCGGCTGGCGGCTGACATCGAGAATGCGGTCGGCAAGCGCCGCCGCCCTCGATACCGCATCCTCTCCGGTCACCAGAATGGCGAATTCGTCGCCGCCGAGCCGGGCAATCAGACCCGTCTCGCCGGCCGCCGCAAGAAGACGACGGGCGACCTCCTTCAGCACAGCATCGCCGGCGCCATGGCCGAGCGTATCGTTGATGGTCTTGAAGCGGTCGACGTCGAGCAGCAACAGGCAGGCCGGTTCCCGTTCCACGTCGATTTTGTGCGCCAGGGTTTCTGCAAAGCGGGTGCGGTTGGGAAGGCCGGTCAGCGAGTCGCGGCTTGCGACCACCTCCAGCTGGCTGTTCGACTGCTGGATGTCGCGGTTGGCACGCGACAGCGATCCGGCGAGGGAGGTGGCCTCCAGCTTGCCCAGTTCGTTGCCGACAAAGACGCGCTCGGCGTCGATACTGCTGCGGACGAGGATGACCGTGAAGGCGACGACATTGGCGGCAAGCACCAGATCGACCGTGCCGCCGGTGCGCAGCAGCGAGACCAGGATGGCGAGCTGGACCGGGACGGCGAAGGCAAGGCTCGGATAGGCGCAGCCGATGCCGCGAATGACGGCGCCGCCGGAAATGCCCATCATGATGAGGTAGACATAGGCATCCGCGCCGGTGCCCTCGAAATCAGCGATGACGAAGGGCAGGGCCGCCCAGGCGAGACCCGAGCAGAGGGCGCCGACGCCGATGGCCCTCAGGCAGAATTGCGGCGCCATGGCCGGCAGCTGGCGCTTGCGCAACCCGACCTGCAGCGCCGCGCGAAAGGCGATGGTTGTCAGGACCGCGGCGGCCCAGCCGAGTATGGCGTAGAACCCGTCGCCCACGGCGATGGTGAGCAGCGTGACGGAGACGACGATGAGGGTGTTGAAGGCCAGGGTGGACGGCTGGCCGGCCATCAGAACCTTTGTCTGGACTTCATGGATCGCCGCTGCGAAACGGGTCCGGCCGATGCTGGCTAGGTTGTCCAAAAATGGTATCCCGAGCTGAAAACAAAACTAAAATCAAAGTGATCGGCACGCCGACGCATATTTGACCGCCACGCTTCCATGGATTCGATAAGAGTTCGTTAATGGGGTCTCGCGCGGGTGGTCAGCGGCACTCGGCAGGGCGCGAAATCGTTGAAATGGTTTACCGATCCTTGGCGGTGCAGGGTCAATCCTCGCCCTTTACCCACAGTATCCCACTGGAAAACCGGAGAAACCGTCACGGCGGCGGCTGCCGCGGTTGCTCGCACATTGCGGCGGGAGAGCGTCTTAGGGGAGATGGGCGAGCGTTGCGCGATCGTGCCAAGTCGATTGGCCGTGGCCGGGCAGGCCGGCCGGGTCAACTCACGCCGGCGGTACCGGGGTCGGGCGGCCTTCACCGTCGAGCGCGACCATCACAAAGGTGGCCTCGGTGACCTTTTCCATGGTGTGGGTGAGATAGCGCTGGGCCCAGACCTCGACCGAGAGCGTCAGCGAGGTGCGGCCGACACGGCTGATGTCTGTATACACGCAGAGCGTGTCGCCGATCTTGACCGGCATGTCGAAGGCCATCTTTTCGACGGCGGCCGTGACCACGCGGCCACGGGCCCGCTCGGCGGCGCGGATGCCGCAGGCGAGGTCCATCTGGGCCATGACCCAGCCGCCAAAGATGTCGCCGGCGGCATTGGCGTCGCCCGGCATGGCGAGGGTTCTGAGCGTCAGTTCGCCGCCCGGCATGGCTTTTTCCGTCATCCTCGATCCCTTCCTTGGCCGAATCTCGGTCGTACACATGCGAGTTTCGTTCAACTTTCCGTCAATTACATCGCTTTTTTTAGATAACTCCTCCGAAAACAAGGGGGCTTTAGTGTTTCATAAAGGAATGACATTCACATACTCCTATACCGTAATTTAGCAATATTAATACGCGTACTGCGCTATTTCGGAGGATGACGAATGCACCGTATCAGCATCGCCATGCGGCTCTACCTACTTGTTGCCCTGGCACTGGCCGTTCTGGTCACCACGCTGTTCTTCAGCGTCTTTTATACGTACAACTCCCTCGCGCAGGAACGGCGTGCGGGTCTGGCCTCGATCGACCATACGGCGATCAAGGTGTTCGAGAAATTCCACAAGATGGAAGTCGACGGCACGCTGACGCGCGAAGAAGCGCAGGAGCGGGCGAAAGAGGTGATCGGCGCGATGCGCTATGGCACCGACGGCTATCTCTGGATCAACGACATGACCCCGACCATGGTCATGCATCCGATCAAGCCGGAACTGAACGGCAAGGATCTGAGCCAGAACAAGGATCCGGAAGGCAAGTTCCTGTTCGTCGAGTTCGTCAACACCGTGAAGGCCAGCAAGGAAGGCTTCGTCGACTATCTGTGGCCGAAGCCCGGCTTTGACGAACCGGTGCAGAAGTTCTCTCACGTCATCGGCTTCGAGCCCTGGGGCTGGATCGTCGGCACGGGCGTCTATGCCGACGACCTGGCGGCCGCCTTCCGCCGCAACGCGATCGAATACGGTACGATCAGCGTCGTGGCGATCCTGCTGATCGCAGGGGCGGCCTGGCTCGTCGTGCGCAGCATCGGCGGCGGCATTGCCCGCATCCGCACCGCCATGGCGGATATCGCCGAGGAGCGCATCGACACAGAGATCGTCGATGCCGACAACAATGACGAAATCGGCAAGATGGCAAAGACGCTGCTGGTGCTGCGCGACTCGGTCAAGGATCGCCTCAACCTGCGGGTCCGCGAGGCCGAGCAGCAGCAGGCGCTCGACAGCGAGCGGCAGTCGAACGAACGGGTGCTGCGCACTTCGGCCGAGCGGCAGGAGCATGCGATCCACGAACTGGGCACGGCGCTGGAGCGTCTGGCCCAGGGAGACCTGACGGTCTCGATCGGCGCGCTCGGCGAGGAATACGAGAAGCTTCGCCGCGACTTCAACGCGGCGGTGGGCGCGCTCAGCAGCGTTCTCGGGGCGATCAGCCAGACCAGCAATGTGGTGACGGAAAACGCGCAAGGCATCAGCGAGGCGACCAACAACCTGTCTCGCCGCACCGAGCAGCAGGCCGCCGCGCTGGAGGAGACCGCAGCCGCTCTCGACGAGATCACCGCAACCGTGCGGACCTCCTCGGAACGGGCCAACGAGGCGCGCGAGATGGTCAACGAGACCAAGGCGTCGGCCAACCGCTCGGGCGAGATCGTGCGCAGCGCGGTCGATGCCATGGGCCGGATCGAGGGCGCATCCAACCGGATCAGCCAGATCATCTCGGTGATCGACGAGATCGCCTTCCAGACCAACCTCCTGGCGCTCAACGCCGGGGTCGAAGCGGCGCGTGCGGGCGAGGCGGGTCGCGGTTTCGCGGTGGTGGCGCAGGAGGTGCGCGAGCTTGCGCAGCGTTCGGCCAATGCGGCGAAGGAGATCAAGACGCTGATCAACGATTCCGCCGCGGAAGTGGAAGGCGGGGTCAAGCTGGTGCGCTCGACCGGCGAGGCGCTGATCGAGATCGAGGAACTGGTCAACCGGGTCAACGATCACGTCAACACCATCGCTACGGCCGCGCGCGAACAGTCGACCGGACTGCAGGAGATCAACACCTCCGTCAACCAGATGGACCAGATGACCCAGCAGAACGCGGCGATGGTGGAGGAAACCACCGCGGCCGGGCAGACGCTGGCCGCGGAAGCGCGCAACCTGCGCGAACTGCTCGGCCGGCTGCGGCTTGGCGCCGAGGTCCAGCAGGGCGGCCGTCGGGCGGCGTGACGATCAGGCGCCGCGCCGGGGGGCAGCGGCGTCGACGGATGGGGGTCGGCCTGGCGCCGGCCCCTTTCTTTTTGGGGGTTATTGCGCGGCGCAATCGGCGGCGACGGCGGCGATCGCCTCCCGCGCGCCGGAAAGCGGGAAGGTGGCCTCCACGAAGCCCGGGCCGGGCGGGCTGACGGTGAGCGGGCCGTCGCCGGCAAGCAGGGTGGCGAGCGGCTCGTCGGCCTTGATATCGGCGACCATGACGCCGTCCATGGCCATGAAGGCAAGCTCCTTCTCGACGCGGGTGCCGCCCGAGGAAAAGACGAAGGTGCCCTTGTACTCGTAATCGTCGCCGGGCGGGGTGCCGGTCCCGCCGTCATCGAAGGTGAGGGCGTAACTGCCGGGTTCCCAGCATTGCAGGTAGAGCTGCGCCGGGCGCTCGGCGGGGCCTTTGGCGCAGACGGAGGCCGTCATCGCCTCGCCGCCCTCGACCTCCCAGACGTCGGAGGTCCAGCGGTCGCAGGAGGACTGGGCAGCGGCGGGCGATGCGGCCCCAAGGACCGGCAGCGCCACCGGCAGGGCCGGGGCGACGAACAGCGTCGCTGCGAGCGTCAAACGGATGATGTCGGCTCCTGGCATGTCAACCTCCTGCCTCCAGGCGTACCTCGGGATACGCTCTCTCTTAGCAGGGCCACGGGCGGGAGGCGATAGGGCGAAGGGGCGCATGCCGATGCGGCGTGGACGGAGGCGCCGGCGCCAGCCTGAAGGCCCGAAAGGATTGATAAACGTCTCTCGGCCATCCTTGGCGCAAAGGCGCGGCGGGTGAGCTGTCGCGGGATGGTGTGTCGATGCTGTTTTCCTCCCTTTGCCGGCGGATTCTGCCGCTGCTGGTGCCGGTCGTTCCGCTGGCCGGCTGTTCGCCGGAGCGTTTTCTGCCGCCGGCGGAGATCGGATCGGCAACCAGCCCGGACCGGCAGCTCGTCGGCCGTGTCGATGGCAGCCGGCAGCTGATTGGCCGGGTGGGCGATCCCGGCGCCGACACCGGGGACGCAACGGAGAGCGGCGCGATGGCCGCCGACGACTTTCCGGACGCGCCCATGGCCGACCAAGCGGCGCAGCCGATCGTGCCGCCGGAGACGGCTACCGGTGCGGCGATGACGGATACCTGGGCCGAACCGGCGGGCAGCGCTGTGGTGGCCGATGACGCGACGGCTGGGGAGACAAGTGGCGCGACGCTTGCCGGGGGGGCGTATGCCATTCCTGACGATGGGGTGAGCATGGATGCCGGGCTCGGGATCGGCGCGGCGCCGGGGACGACGCTGCAGGAAACGGCCGTGGCACCGCCGCCGGCTGCGCCCATCGCGCCGGAGGACATGGTGATCGCCGAAGGGGCGACCGAGCAGCCGGTCGTCGACGGGATCGGAACGGATCAGCCCGTCTATGTCGTCGCGCCGCCTGCGGCGGCACCTGCGATGCCGCAGGACACGCTGGGCGAAGCCTCAACGGACATTACGCCGGACCCGACGGTGACCGGCGGCGTTTCAAAACCCCAGGGCCGGACGGGCGACTGAGCCGCAAGGCAAAAAAATAGCCGGCGCGCGGGGGAGCGCCGGCCAAGCCCAGCGTCGCGGCGGGCGGGGAGGCCGCGGCTGGAGGAAAGGACGGGACCGGAAGGCAGGGCCGGCCGCTTGCGGTCTCGGGTATCGGTTGGTCCGGTCGTCGGTTGCCGCGGCCGTGCGCGTTTGAGGCTTACCCCCTCGCAAAGCCCTCAAGACCGATGTCCAGGAGGGGTGTGCGGGAAGCGTACCGGGATCGGCCATGCCTTCCTTGTCCGGGCCGGATAATCCGCTATCAACGTCACCATCTTATGACGCTGGCGCCGGCGGTCCGGATGACCGGAGCGGTTGGCGGGCGTCGGTCTGCAACGGGCCACCCTTTGGCGGGCGAGGTCCGCACGAGGTGTGACATGTACCCCATTTCCGACCTTCTGATGTTTGGCGGGATGCTGATGGCGGCGGGCGCAGTGGCGGGGCTGCTCGCCGGCGTGTTCGGCATCGGCGGCGGGGCGGTGCTGGTGCCGGTGTTCTACCAGATCTTCGGCTATGTGGGCATCGACGATGCGGTGCGCATGCATCTGGCGGTCGGATCGTCGCTTGCCATCATCGTGCCGACCTCGATCCGCTCGTTCCTGGCGCACCGGCAGCGCGGCGCCGTCGACCACGATCTCTTGAAGGGTTGGGTGATCGCCGTGCCGCTTGGCGCGATCCTCGCCAGCGTGATCGCGGCCTACGCCTCGAGCGAGGCGCTGCGGGCGATCTTCGCCGGCATCGCGCTGGCGCTTGCTATCAGGATGATCTTCCTGCACGGGCGCTGGCAGCTCGGCACCGACCTTCCGGGCCAGCCGGCGCGCTTTCTCGTCGGCACCGGCATCGGCCTGCTCTCCGGGCTGATGGGCATCGGCGGGGGCGTGCTCAACAACACCTTCATGACCTTCTACGGCCGGCCGATCCACCAGGCGGTGGCGACGTCGGCCGGAGTGGGCGTGCTGATCGCGCTGCCGGGGCTCGCCGGCTATGTGGTCGCCGGCTGGGGCGATCCGCTGCTGCCGCCATTTTCCACCGGTTTCATCAACTGGATCGCGGTGGCGCTGATCATCCCCATCACCTTCCTCGTCACCCCCTATGGCGCGCAGCTGGCGCACAAAATGAGCAAACGCCAGCTGGAAATCGGCTTCGGGGTGTTTCTGCTGGTCGTGTCGGGGCGGTTTTTCTGGAGCTTGTGGGGGTGAGGGGGTGCTAAATTCAACTGGTGTAATATTAATGTCTACACGTGGGTGTGTTTTTGATGCAAACTTGAGATTGTTTCGACCAAGTGCCCTGCGCTAGGGTTGCCAACGCAAAAGCGGGGTGCTCCAAACTATGGGAAACGATTCAGTATCGGCGATAATGGAGACCTTTCGTGGTCTTCCCGACTTTCCCGCTTTTGAGGCCTTTTCCCGCGCCTTATGGCGAAACGAAGCGGCCGTCATGGTGGGTGCAGGCTTCAGTCGGGTCTGCGCGCGTGAGCCCGATAGTCCGGTTCCTCCGTTGTGGGAAACCTTTCAAGCGGCAATGCGAGCGGCCTTAGGATATTCAAAGGAAGCGTCACCTGATGCGTTGAGACTCGCCCAGGAATACCAAATACTTCATGGCGAAAATGGCATGGACGAACTAGTCCGTCGTCTAGTTGCAGACGGGCAGTGGCAACCAGGACCTCTTCATAAGCAGCTTATGGAATTTCCGTGGCGCGACGTTCTGACGACAAACTGGGATACGTTACTCGAACGCACGAAACCGCAAACTCCTGACCGAATCTACAGCTGCGTAAGGACCGTGCAAGATATTGCAAACCAGCCGTCACCTAGGATTGTAAAGCTCCATGGCTCGATGCCATCCCACAAACCTTTCATAATTACCGAGGATGACTACCGAACTTATCCAGTTAGATATGCTCCGTTCGTTAATCTCGCTCAACAAGTCATGCTTGAACATGACGTTTGCCTCATAGGCTTTTCAGGAATTGATCCCAACTTCTTGGCGTGGAGTGGCTGGGTCCGAGATACCCTTAATGTATCCGCTCGTCGTATCCGACTCGTTGGAGTATTGAAGCTTTCACAAGTTTCAAGAACGGTCCTCGAGCGGCGTAACGTAACACCTATCGATCTAGCTCCACTAGTCAGTGATGTTCACCCCGACGAGCAGCACGAAAAGGCTCTAAGGCTGTTCTTCTCAGCTTTGTCGGCATTTAAACCGCCATCGCCGTATATTTGGATCAGAAATTCGGAAAAATTCTCTCAGTCGGCTGTAGCGAAGGATAAAGAAAAGCCGACCCGCGCAGAAGTCGCGGCATTTTGGGCCGATGAGAGATTTAGGTATCCCGGCTGGATTGTTGCTCCAAGTCGGGAAGTAGCCTACCTAGGGCATAATTCCCCGCATTTGCGCAATTCCAATGATCCGGCCGACGCTTACTTAAGATTTTGTGCGGAACGGATTTGGCGTGATCGCGCAGCTGGAATTTGGCTCAACCGGCAAGATATTGTGGATGCTGACACCTATTTTGAGGTAGCAGAACGGCTTTTACCACAACAGCAAAAGATTGAACTTTGCGTGTCGATCGCAGGAGAGCTACGCCGTTTTCGCCAGTGGGATGATTGGGAACGTTGGCTCGTTCGATTGGGGAACATTGGAGGTAACGAGGCGACGCTTCATCATGCCTATGAAAAAGGGCAGCGCGCAGTATTAGATTGGGATGACGACGCGGTTTTGAGTGCTGCGAATGCCCTGAAAAGTGATGAGCCGATCTGGATGATGCGGCGCGCGGGGCTCTTAGCTGCACTTTTTCATGACAAGGAAGCGGCCGAGTTGTATGAGGCCGCACTTTTCAGCGTCCGGCACAAGCTTTTGTCAAATCCGAAGTCAGCGTGGTTGATATCACTTGAGGGATGGGCGGCTATGTTCCATCGAGTTTCCAAAGCGGCGTTGACGGACGATCCTTTTGTTTTGCCGGAGCGTGAGACAGACGAGACCACTATGCGTTTCGCCGCAGCGAAGGCAGATCCCTGGGATATTATTTCAAGACTAGAAACGCTTGCGTCAGACAGAATCGAAAGAAATCGCAGCGACGCCCAACAATGGAAGTTATCGTTCAAATCTGGTCAGTTTAGCCTTGGCGGTACCATTCGTCTGGGTGGGGACTCCCAGTGCCCATTTTATGGCCTTCTCGACGTTATTGAACGAGTAGGAGCCCCCGATCACATTGCAAATACCAATCTGTTCTCCACTCGTCTATCGACAGCTTATAGGGCAATTAAAAATCCAGATGAAGATGATCTTCTCACCTTTTTTGCCAGATATCGAGGTTCAGATAAAAATATTCTCGACTGGATGATGTCACGCATGCAGGTTGCGCGTTTGAGTGACGCAGCGGTAGGAAATTTTCTTTCAGTAATATCACGGCGGGTGGAAAAACTACTTAATAACAATGGCGTTTTTAGACCTGAGGGTTACCTGGTCTTCCTCTTGAAACTCCTTGCGAGAGTTATTGTGCGAGCATCTACTGTTCAGGCTCTTGCGCTGTTTGAATGGGTGATTGATCTTCTGAATAGCTCGGTGTCGTCTTGGAGAATCTACACTGCCTGCGGCGAAGTCTTGGAAAGCGCTGTAGAGGCTATGGAAGCTGATGAGCGCCAAAAAGCCATGGCGCTAGCGCTCCAGATGAAGACACCTGGTGAGGTCGGCGCCATGGGCATAGAGCGAGACTGGCCTGAAATATTTGAGATATTTTCAGAGACTGACGGTGAGAAGTTTGAGGTGTCGGTTTTAAACGCCATCCGCATAGACGCGCTGCTTGTCCTGGTGAAGAACGGAGCGAAAATAGATCGCGGTAGGGCTATAAGACGACTTCATACGCTTTACCAAGCTGAAAAGCTAAGCGCGGATCAGATTACCGCCTTAGAAAGTGCGATCTGGGGTCGGTGCGGGGAGGTCGGATGGCCGTCCGATACAGACCTCTACCCTTGGATTTTCCTGGAGCTACCCGGGAAGTCCCGCGCAGAAACGCTGTTCATAGAACATGTTGTTGGGGGAGTTGCAAAGGGTGAAATCAGCAGCGAAATGCTATTGAATCTCCGTTTGGGCCTGGAGAGGCTCGATGCGATTGTCCCAACAGAAGCGGTCATCTCGTGTGTTAAGAAATGTGTAACTTGGCAACCGAATTCGGTGCAAAGGGAAAATGCAGTCTTCCCCCATTTCTGGACAGATAATGGGGAGGACCAAGCGATCGCGCGTGAGATCGGAGAGGTTTTGGGTCGGAGCCTGCTGCCTCGCTTAAAAGCTGACGATATTCCGAACGATGTCGCTGAGCTTTTAAGTGAACCATATACGTTACAACATATTATTTCGCTGGCGGCAGCATCATATGAGTTGTCGCGGCTATGGCCGGATAAACAAGGTGCCGCCTTGAAAATCATTCGTTATGCTTTGGCGAGTCGAGAACCAGCAAGAGTTTACTCGACATTTGCGGCTATGAAGAATT
This sequence comes from Ciceribacter sp. L1K22, assembly GCF_017599385.1. GTDB lineage: Bacteria > Pseudomonadota > Alphaproteobacteria > Rhizobiales > Rhizobiaceae > Allorhizobium. The sequence continues at coordinate 2,378,805 of NZ_JAGFPK010000001.1, read as the reverse complement.
TCATCAGAAAGCCGTCGACAAGAAATGACATCCGTATGGAAATTAAGAACATATTGCTTCATATATGTGAGCAACGTACTCAGCCGGGGCTAGCGCCTAGTCTAAATCTTCTCGCGCAAATGATGGAGCGCGGTCAGCTCGACGCAGGAGATATTGAACGCCTTACAAGCTCTCTGCCGCACATTTTGATTGAGTATAGTTACGATCAAATCAATTTAGAGGTGCCGGCGATGGCAGAACTCCCACGTGTACGTAGGGAGTTACACCTTCTTTCAACGATGCTTGAAAAATTCGATCCGCAAGTTGCGTCCATAAAGTCGGCACTTGATAGAGACCCGTTGCCAGAAGTTCGGGTTTTGAATTGAATGGAACTGGTGAACAGCTAGTTATACGGTTGTCGTTTTAGTATCTGCTCGGTTCGCCGGGCAACCTTCAATTCTGGTTACCGACAAGAGCTCATCTCAGCCGCCCGCCTAACTCAACTCCCGACAAAACAACCCGAATTTCCTCCTCCCCGCAAACCGTCCGCTCCCCACGCCTTGCACGCCTGGGCGAACATCCATAAGCTTGGGGGATGTCCAAGAGAAAAAACCGGGAGGTATGATGAGACACTTTACATCGATCGCAGGCGCTCTGCTGGCGCTGGGGCTCGCGACGTCGGCCGGGGCACAGGACATGTCGTTCTTCCGGATCGGCACCGGCGGCACGGCCGGAACCTACTATCCGATCGGCGGTCTTCTGGCCAATGCGATCTCCAGTCCTCCGGGCTCGCGCGCCTGCGAAGAGGGCGGTTCGTGCGGGGTTCCGGGGCTCGTGGCCTCAGCGCTGTCGTCCAACGGTTCGGTTGCCAATATCAACGCCATTGCCGGCGGCACGCTGGAATCGGGCTTCGCCCAGTCCGACGTCGCAACCTGGGCCTATACCGGCACCGGCATCTGGGAAGGCAAGCCCGCGGTGGAAAACCTCCGCGCGATCGCCAATCTCTATCCTGAGAGCATCCACCTGGTGGCGAGCGCCGGCTCCGGCATCAACAGCGTCGCCGACCTGAAGGGCAAGCGCGTTTCGCTGGACGAGCCGGGCTCCGGCACGCTGGTCGACGCACGCGTCATCCTGGAAGGCTATGGCCTGTCCGAATCCGACATCACGCCCGAATACCTGAAGCCCGACCAGGCGGCGGACCGCATGCGCGACGGCGCCATGGACGCCTTCTTCTTCGTCGGCGGCTATCCGGCCGGCGCGATCGCCGAGCTTGCCAGCCAGCACGACGTGAAGCTGGTGCCGATCTCGTGCGACGAGGCGCCTTCGATCTGCGAGAAGTACAGCTTCTTCGCGGCCGACACGGTTCCGGGCGGCACCTACGAGGGCAATTCGGACGACGTGAAGACGCTTGCCGTCGGCGCCCAGTGGATCACCAGCGCCGACCAGCCGGAAGAGCTGATCTACGGCATCACCAAGGCGCTGTGGAACGACAACACCCGCAAGCAGCTCGACGCCGGCCACGCCAAGGGCAAGGTGATCACCAAGGACACCGCGCTCAACGGCGTCGGCATTCCGCTGCATCCGGGTGCAGAACGGTTCTACAAGGAAGCCGGGCTTCTGAAGTAACCGGCGCGGATTGCGCCTGACGATAGCGATCAGCAGGGGCCGCGCGTGCATGCGCGGCCCTTTGTTTCTCAAGCCCGAGACTAGCCTGGTGGGGACCATGAGCGTGGACAAGAAAGACCTGGAGCAGAGCGAAACCGTCCGTCACCTGACGGCGGACGAATTGCAGGAGATCGAGGAAAGCTTCGATCCGGAGCTGCGCTTCAGGGTGCTCGCCTGGCCGCTGACCATCCTGACGTCGGCCGTGCTGTTCCTGCTGTCGTGCTACCACTTCTACACGGCGGGCTTCGGTATTCCGCAGGCGACCGTGCATCGCGGGCTGCATCTCGGCGTCACGCTGCTCGTGGTGTTCCTGAGCTTCTCGGCCTTCGGCAAGAAGGAGATCAGGCCCGGTGCGCTTGCCCCCTTCGGCCTGCCGCTCGCCGACTGGGTGCTCGGGATCGCCGGGCTGATCGCGGCGCTTTACGTTCCGTGGATCTATGACGATCTTGCCTTCCGCGTCGGCAATCCGCTGCCGATCGACGTCGTCATGGGGACGATCCTGATCGTCGTGCTTTTGGAGGCGGTGCGCCGCTCGATGGGCTGGCCGCTGCCTGTCATCGCGCTGCTCTTCATCGCCTATGCCTATTTCGGCAAGGCGATGCCCGGCATTTTCGTGCATCCGGGCGCCAGCTGGACCAATATCGTCAACCACCTCTACCTGACATCGCAGGGGATCTACGGCACGGCGCTCGGCGTGATCGCGACCTATGTCTTCCATTTCGTGCTGTTCGGGGTGATGGCGACGCGCATCGGGCTCGGCCAGCTGTTCATCGACGTGGCCTCGGCGCTGGCCGGGCGCTATGCCGGCGGGCCGGCCAAGGTCTCGGTGCTGTCCTCGGCGCTTCTCGGGTCGATTTCGGGCTCTTCGATCGCCAATACGGTGACGACGGGGGCGCTGACCATCCCGGCGATGATCCGCATCGGCTATCCCCGCCATTTCGCGGCGGCCGTCGAGGCCGCGGCCTCGACCGGCGGGCAGATCACGCCGCCTGTGATGGGCGCCGTCGCCTTCCTGATGATCGAATATCTCGGCCTGCCGCTCACAACCATTCTGACGGCGGCGCTGGTGCCGGCCTTCATGCACTTCTTCGGCGTTCTCGTGCAGGTGCATCTGGAAGCCCGGCGGCTCGGCCTGCGCGGGCTGTCGCTCGACGAGCTGCCGAATGCCTGGAAGGTGCTGAAGGAGGGCTGGCTGTCGGTCGTGCCGCTCATCGTGCTGGTCGCGATCCTGCTCTCAGGACGTACGCCGTTTTCCGCCGCCTTCTGGTCGATCACGGCCTGCATCGGCGTTCTCGTCATCCAGCAGGTGCGCGAAAGCGGGGTCATGCACGGCCTGCGCGGCGCGGCCCACGGCGTGTGGGAAGGCTTCATTCTCGGCGCCAAGCAATCGCTGTCGGTGACGGCGGCGGCGGCGCTGGTTGGCGTCGTCATCGGCGTGGTGACGCTGACCGGGGTCGGCTTCAAGATCGCCTACATGGTCACTGGGCTGGCGCAGGACTGGGCGGCTTCGGTGCACGGCATGCTCGCTTTCCTGCCGTTCGAGCTGATGGGCGTGCCGACGCTGACGCTCTTGTTCACGCTGATCCTGACGGCCGTCGTCTGCATCCTGATGGGTTGCGGCATTCCGACGACCGCCAACTACATCATCATGGTGGCGGTCGCGGCACCCATCCTCGGGCTTCTCGGCGTCGAGCCGCTGGTCGCGCATTTCTTCGTGTTCTACTACGGCGTGCTGGCCGACGTGACGCCGCCGGTGGCGATGGCGGCCTATGCGGGTGCGGGTATCGCCAATGCGAACGCCTTCAAGGCGGGCAATACGGCGTTCCGGCTGAGCATGGGCAAGGCGCTGGTGCCGTTCGTGTTCGCCTTCCAGCCGGCCCTGCTGCTGGTGACGCAGAATTTCACCTGGACGGCGTTCTTCCTTGCCTTCGCCGGCACCGTGCTCGGCATCTGGGCGCTGGCGGCGGCGGTATCGAACTGGCTGTTCTCGACGCTTCGCTGGTATGAACGCATCGCGCTCGTCTTCGCCGCGATCCTGCTGGTGGCGCCGGATCTGACCGCGACACTCATCGGCATCCTGCTGATGACACCGATCGCGGCGCGGCAATTGCTGGGCAACAATCGGACGGCGGCAGGCTAGGGGGCGTTTCCCCGTCGCTGACGGACCGGTCGTCGCTCACGCCGACCGCCGCAGGGCTCCGGGGCTCTGACCCACCACCGCCTTGAAGACGCGGGTGAAGTGGCTCTGGTCGGCGAAGCCGCAGGAGACGGCGATGTCGGACAGGGACAGGTCGACATCGCGCAGCAGCAGGGCTTCGGCGCGTTCGACGCGGCGTTCGGTCAGCCACTGGTAGGGGGTGAGGCCCGTCGACTTGCGGAAGGCGCGGGTGAAGTGGCTGGGGGAGAGGCCGCAGGCTTCCGCGACCTCCGGGACGGAGAGCTTGTCGCTCAGACGGGCGGCGATCAGTTCCTTGGCGCGGCGTTCCTGCCATTTGGCGAGGCCGCCATTGGGATTTAAGGGGCTGTCTTTGTTGTTGGCGCCCTGGCGAGCGAGGCCCTGTCGCGCCTTGAGCGCGGCGGCGACGAAGACCGCGCAATCCTGCAGCAGTTGCGCGTCACCGGCATCGAAATAGGGTTCGCGATCGGACAGCACCCAGAGCGTGCCGAACGGCTTTTCGCTGCCGATATGCAGCGGCACGAGCAGGAGTTCCGGGATGCAGATGCCGGCAAGACAGTCGTAGAGCCGTTCGGGATAGCGGGTCAGAAGCGGCTGGTTGCGGTCCAAGACGATGCCGCAGGGGCTATCGTTTCGGGGCGTCGATCCGCCCTCCAGCTCCCACAGCACGCCGCGCGTGTGCCGCCAGCGGAAGCAGTGCGGCTCCTCGTTGAGGCTCAAGCCAGCGCTCGACGCACCGGTTTCCCGGAGCGCGATATCGACATAGCGCGGCAAGACGGCTTCCGGGTCTCGCGCCATCTCTGAGGCGAGATCGACGAGCGCGGTGCGGGCACGTTCATGATCGATATGCTTGGGTGTCCGCTGTTGAAGAGATTCTGTTATAAATACATCTTTTATTAGAAAATTACTTTTGGAGTTCATGCGATGTCTCCCGCTGCATTAGGAAACTGAACTACTGCATGATTGTAATAGTAGTCCGTATCGATCCTTGCGTAAATGTCGCATCGGCGCATTTCCAGTGTGATCGGATCCGTCAAAAACTGCGGGATTCCGGCAAGACGGACGAATGACCCGCACCTATTGAAGCCCTCAAAGACAACCAGGTCGAACGCCATCGGGCGCTCTTTGAAGGTGAGAAACGTGTTACTTGAACTCGACGATATACAGGGAACGGTTCTGAACAACCGGCCGATGCCGTACTTCGGCGCCTATGTGGCTTTCAGTATTGACGATGCCGCGGCGGCGAAGACGATGTTGAAACGGCTCATTCCACATGTAACCTCGTGTGCCGAGTGGGCAGCGCCGACGCAGCATGCGTGGCTCAACGTCGCCTTCACCTGGGAGGGCTTGCGGCGGCTTGGGCTTGCCCAGGATATTCTCGACGGGTTTCCGGTCGAATTCCGCCAGGGCATGGCCGCACGCGGCGCGTTTCTTGGCGATGTCGGCCGCAGCGATCCCGCGCTCTGGGACTTTCCGCATGGGAACAACGGCTTTCACGCCGGCCTCCTGGTGATGGCGAGCACGGCGGAGGGACGGGATGACATGCTCGATCATGGCCGCCGCGCGCTCGATGGTCTTGATGGCATAGAGGTCGCGGCCCACCTCAATGTCGGCGTTCCCCCGACCATGCGCGAGCATTTCGGCTTCGTCGACGGGATCAGCCGTCCGTTCATCGAGGGGCAAGGCGGTGAGCCGCTTCCCGGACAGGGCAAGCCGACCAAGGCCGGCGAGTTCATTCTCGGATACGAAAACGAACTCGGCGAACTGGCGAAGGGGCCGGGGCCCGAGGTGCTGTGGCGCAACGGGACCTATGCGGCCATCCGCAAGATCTACCAGGATGTCGCGGCCTTCAGGACCTATCTGCGCCAGTCGGCGAAAGACGCGGCGGGCGAGGAAAAGGTGGCGGCGAAGATGATGGGACGGTGGCGCAGCGGCTGTCCGCTGGCTCTCTCGCCTGATGTCGACGACCCGTCGATCGTCGCGGATCCCCAGCGCAACAACGCATTCGCCTATTACGACGACGATCTCAACGGCGCCAAGACCCCGGTCGGCTGTCACATCCGGCGCGTCAACCCGCGCGACGGGCTTAACGACACCATGGCTTATGCGCGGCTGCACCAGCTTCTGAGGCGCGGCGCTGCCTACGGCCCGCTGCTGCCCGAGGGGGACATAAAGGACGACGGCGTGGATCGCGGCATCGTTCTTGCGCTGATCAACGCCAATCCGGGACGGCAGTTCGAGTTCGTCCAGTCGCAATGGGTCAACGATGGCGACTTCGTGTCCCAGGGGCTGCGCAGCGACCCGATCGTCGGCCGCCGCGACCGGTCCGACGACTTCGCCTTCCCGGACAAGCCTGTGCGGCGGCGTCTGACCGGTTTGCCCGATTTCACCGCGACGCGGGGCGGCGAGCACGTCTTCCTGCCGAGCATTCGTGGCCTGCAGTGGTTGGCCGACATGCAGGCCGAATGATGCCGGACGAGACCGGGCGTCATCCGCCATCGCGGTTCGTCCGGTCTCATCCAAGCATACCGTCCGCTGCGGTGCCATTGCCTCAGGCATGGCCCGAGGATGGACAGGTCAAGCAGAAAACCTCCCAAGCAACCGCGCTGTTCTGCTCAGCGCACACCACACTGGAGAATTGAGAATGTCCGATATTCAACACAACACCGCACGTCCCGGAACGAAGAAGGGCGTCTGGAACGAGTTCACCGTGATCATGCCGCTGAAGCCCGGCGGAGCGGAGCGCATGCGTGCCGCCTTCGGTGGCTTCGACGAGGAGCGGACGAAGAACACCGACCGGATCGGCACCGTGCACGACCTGCGCTTCGTGATCTTCGACAACGACACCCGGTGCATCTTCGCCTCGACCTTCGACGGCGACTGGGAGACCTATATCGACGACTTCGCGACGATCATCCCTGATGAAATCGACCTGCTGTTCTCCGAAGTCGTCGATTATCCTGGCGTTCGCAGCCCCGCCATCAAGGATTTCATCGCCAAGCACCAGGTCTCGGCCATGGCTTTCTACGGGGCCTACACCGACGCCTCGGTCCGCGACGTCTGGAAAGCGCTGAAGATCCGCAAGGCGCTCGACCAGATGCTCGACGCGGCGAACTGACCCGAACCCTCGACAAAGATTGGATGACGGTCGTGAACAGTCAACAATATCGCCTGGCGTCGCAATTGGTCGATTTACTGCACCAGCACATCGGCTTTTATCCGGGGCATCGAAGCGTCCATGCGCAGGGCCGATACTATGTCGGCGTCTTTACTGCGACGCCGGAGGCTCGCCGGATCAGCCGCGCGTCGCACTTCCAGGGGCAGCCTGTCCCGGTCACGATCCGTCATTCAAACAGCCCGCTGGCAAACCCGGTCGGGCCGGCGGATTCTGTGTCGATGGCCGTCCGGTTCTACCTTCCCGATGGCACTGCCACGGATCTGATCGCGCTGCCGATCACGCTCTTCTTCACCCGCACGCCGGAGGAGACGCTGGAGTTGTTGAAAATCGCCTTGCCGGACCCTTCCACCGGCAAGCCGGATATGGAAAAGGTCGGCCAGTTTCTGGCCGAAAGACCATCGGTCATGCGTGCGGTCGGGCTGCGAAAGCAGCTCCCGGCGGCAGTCAGCTTCGCGCGGACCGCCTACCACGCGCTGCACGCCTTCCGCTTCGTCAATGAAGCGGGAGACGCCGTCTATGCCCGGTATCACTGGGAGCCCGATGCTGGCGTCGCGACGCAGACGCTCGAAGAGCTGCACAAGGAAAAGCCCAGCTATCTCTTCGAAGAGCTCGAAGAGCGTTTAAGCCAGGCTCCGGTGGGCTTCAAGCTGGTGCTTGAACTCGCCGGCGATGGCGATCCGACCGACGATCCGAGCGCACCCTGGCCCGAGGGTCGGCCGCGTGTGACGGTTGGCCGGCTCGAGATCACGCGTCCGACGACGCTCGAGGAGATCGGCGATCCGGTGATGATGCATGATCCGACACGCGTGACCGACGGCATCGAGCTTTCCGACGACCCGATCCTTGCGGCGCGTCGCGGCATCTACGAGGTCTCTGTTGCCCATCGTACCGGCGGCTGGAAGGGGCGTTCCGCATCGCTCCAAAGGGGCGGTTGTCCGTTCGGCTGACCGACGCCGGCACAAGAGGTCTGTCGGGCGCGATCCGGCAGGCCGTCATCGACTGTTTTAAAGGGATATCCCGTGGGCACAGACACTCCCATTTTCCATCACGGTCTTGAACCGGACCATACGTCGGCAGCCGCGGCGGCTGAGGTGCTCGTCATGACGCGCGTATCGGCGCCGGACCAGAGCGGCTCCATGCCGCTTTATGCCAACTTGAACGAGCAACCGTCCGCCGAGATATGGGAGCGGTCGCCGCGGGGCGAGCTTTGGGTGCGCAACGTCACCGTCCCCACCTTGACGCCTGTCCTGCCGGCTCCCGGCACCGGCAATGGGGTCGCCGTCGTGGTCGCGCCCGGTGGGGCGTTCCGCGCGCTGTCGGTCGAGAACGAGGGCATGGCGGTGGCACGCTGGTTCGCGGACCGCGGCATCGCCGCCTTCCTTCTCAAGTACCGGCTTGAACCGACACCGCCGGACTCCGGCGATTATGCGGCGCTCATCGGAGAATTCCAGCGCCTGTTCGCGACGGGCGAGGTGACCATTAGCGATCTTGCGGTACCGGCCATGGCTGTCGCGGATGGCCAGGCGGCGGTTCGGCTCATTCGAGACCGGGCTCTTGCGTGGAACGTCGACCCTGGTCGCATCGGTATGATCGGCTTTTCGGCCGGAGCGATGACCACCATCGCCGTCGCTATCGGCAGCCCGCCCGAGATGCGGCCGGACTTCGTCGCTCCGATCTATCCATCGATGCTTTCGGTCGACGTGCCAGCCGATGCCCCGCCGATGTTCCTGGCGCTTGCGTCCGATGATCCTCTTTTCGGCGCGCAGGGTTACGGCCTCGTCGACTCCTGGAGGAAGGCCGGTTCTGCTGTGGAATTTCATCTGTTCGAGCGTGGCGGGCACGGTTTCGGGATGCGTCAGCAGGAGGTGACGTCCGACCGATGGCCGCTCCTTCTCCAAGCGTGGATGCACATGCGTGGCTGGGCGCCGCCGACGAGAGCGACATAACGGTTCTGGACATGAAGCCGGGAAGCAAAAGCACGTAAGGCCTCCCTTCCGCCGGCCCCTATTATTCCACCTGCTCCGCCGTCGCCAGCGGTTCCGTGGTCAACCTGAAATCGGTCATCTCCTGGCGTGTCAGGTAATAGAGACGGTGGGGCGGGGTTTCGAGTGCGTTGAGCCAGAGGCCGCTTTCGATACCCATGTCGTCGAGATGTCTCGCGATGCGGGCGGTGGTGTTCTGGGCCGATGACATGGCCTGTTCGGGCGAGGGACGGTCCTGGCCGGCGTTGAAGACCTGGTGGACGCCGAGGATGGCGTCTTCCTCCGCCTCGCGGGCGACGCCGCCGGCGAAGATCAGCGGGCAGGAGGAGGCGCAGAGCGCTCGAGTGGCGACCTTTGTGTCGAGACCCGTCTCGCGGATCAATGTCGACATCGCCAGCGCATCGTCGACGGAGCCGCCCGGCGAGTTCAGCGAAACGGTCTTCACATATTCGCCGCGTGCCGCGATCTCGTCGGCGAAGCGGGTGGCAGCGCCCGGATCGATCGATCCCTCGGCCTTGAGCACGCCGCCGGGCAGAAGCTCGAAGCGCATCGGCTGGCGGAGTGTTTCGCGCGGCGTTTCCGGCTCGACTGGCGGAGCCTGGGGCACACCCTCCGTCAGCGCCGGTGGCAGCACGGGGGCGTCCGTCGTCATCGGATCGTGGCCGGGTAGCGTTGCGTTCGCCTCGCGCATTTCCCTGATATCGACGACGAGGAAGGCGCCGGCGGCGGCGAGAAGCGCGAAGAAGGCGCTGCGCATCAGGAGGCCGTCATCGGCGCTGACGATGGCTCTTCGCAGGCGCGTGGCGAGCGATGCAGGCTTGGCTTCGTCGGGTTTCTCGTCGGGGTTGTTCACGCGGGCGGCCCCTTGCGCGGGGCCTTGGCGGCGGTGTCGAGGCTGGTGATGTTGGAGTCCTTGCGGGCGCTCTCGTCTTCCGTCTCGGTTGCCGCAAGAGCCTGCTCGACGTCCAGACCCTGGCGGGCGAGTGCACGCTGGACCTCCAGCGCCTCCAGAAGCTCCGCGGCGGTGATCCTCTGCGCGAAGGGCATGCGCTCTTCCTGGCGTCTTATGGCGCCATGGACGACGGCAAGGATGAAGACCAACACGGCGGGAAGCAGATCGATCGAGATGGCACCGGCCCAGGCGGGGATGAAATCGGCGGCATACCGCAGGACGGCTTCGGCGGACGACAGCGGCACGAAACGTCGTTCGGCGACCGGTTCCCGTGCCAGAATGTCGTCGGCGGCCTGGGACAGAACCTGCGACTGAGCCGAGACCGAGGCGCGGATGGTCTGCATCACCTGGTCCTGGCGGTCGACGAGATCGGCGGCACGGCCATCGGCGACGGGGGCGATGAAACCGAGCGACAGGTCTTCGGCCGCGCGCTTTACCGACGGGGCAATCGAGGTCTGTTCCAGCGAGGTGATGACCCCCGAGAGCGCCACGACTTCGGCGGAGAATTCGTCGCTGCGCGGGGCGATGGCGCCGGGGGAGGAGACTAGCGTGCGCATCGTCTCCAGGTGGCCCCGGCCCTGATCGAAGAGGGTCGTGACCCGTTCGCGCGAGGCGGTGATGCCGGTTTCGAGCTCGTTCAACTGTGCCGACATCTGCGAGAGGAGTTGCACGACGCTTCCCGAACCGGTGGTGCCTGTCAGCGCGCCGTTCTGCCGCTCGTCCTCGGCGAGCCGCGCGAAACGCTCCGATGTGCGCTGGATATCAGGCAGCAGGCTCTGGGCGGCAAGCGCATTCTGGTGGGCCCGGTCGAGATCGGCGGTATAATCCTCGACCGTCTCGGCGAGATGCTGCTCGAGCGCGGCGGAACCGGCGAGCGCGGCGGCATTCAGCCAGCTCGACATGGCGATGATCATGGCGCAGCCGAGCGCCATGACGCCGATCATGGCGCCGCGCCCCGCCGCGCCCGTTACATGGGGGTAGAAACGCGCCATGTAGGACCAGAAGGCGTAGATCGCGACCGAGACGGAGGCGGAGTAGATGATGGCGGCGAAGAACACCGCGGTCGGCGAGCCGTCCAGCAGACTGCGGACGCCGAGATAGGTGTAGACGCCGGAGGCGAGGGCCAGGACGGCAAGCGCGAAACGGGTCATGGTTTCGACGGCTAAGACGCCATCCTGCAAACGATGCGATGCGCCCAGCGCCATGGAGACCTCCGACAGGAATGAATTCTTAACACATCCTGAAGAAGGGGGCGAAATGAAGGCTGGGGCGGTGGTTCCTGTTGATCGTACGCCGACGTCTGGTCAGCGGCCGGGTTCCGGATGGGGCCGTCCTTATCGCAACACGTCCAGGATCCGACTTCGCAGCCAGGCGAGGTCGGGGGCGTTGGAATTGCGGCGCATCCATTCCATCGTCAGGGTGAAACCCGGAACCGAAAGCGGCAGCTCAACAGCCCGAAGATCGAATTCGCGGGTGTAGATCTCGGCCAGACGGCGGCCACAGGTGAAGATGCCAAGCCCCTCCGCGGCGGCGCGGGCGCTGGTGTCGAAGGTCGGGCAGACGAGCGAGACATGGCGGCGGTGGCCGAGCGCCTCAAGTGCGGCGTCGACATTGCCCGCGACGCTGCCGCGCGGCGATGTCAGGATATGGTCGTGCGCGAGATAGGTCTCCAGATCGGCGCTCCCCTGCGCGAGCGGATGGCCGGGGGCAACCACGGCAACGAAATCCTCGGGAAACAGGGTCGCGGAGACAATCGAGGCGAGGGGACGCCAGGCGGAGCCGATGAAAAGGTCGAGGCGCCCCTGGTTCAACAGCGCTTCCTCGTCAGGATGGGAAACAGGCAGGATTTCCAGCCGCATGGCGGGGGCCTCGCGAGCGACGACAGCGGCAAGCCGGACGCCGGCAAAGGCTGTCGCATAGGCATCCATGCCGACCCGGAAGGTTCCGGATGCACTGGCCGGATCGAAGGCCCGCGTCGCCGCGAGCGCGGCCTCGATCGTGCCAAGCGCCGCCGCGATCTCCGGCCAGAGCGCAACGGCGACCCGCGTCGGGATCATGCGATTGCCGCGCCGTTCCAGGATCCGGTCGCCGAGTGCCTTTCGCAGCCGGTCGAGGGCATTTGAGGTGCTGGACTGGGTTAGGCCGAGTTCCGCCGCGGCGGCGGTGACGCTTTCGTGCCGCATCAGCGCGTCGAAGGTGCGCAAGAGGTTGAGGTCGAGGTTGGACGTCAAGGCGTCACCGCTCCTGTTATTGATCGCATCAATGAATGATATCGCATCGCACCCCATTCTCAATGGGGCGGGACGGTCCGATATTTGTGGGGAAGACAGGTTCAGACGTTACGAAGGAGAACGCAGATGAAGATTTCTGTCATGGGCACGGGCATGGTTGGGCAGACATTGGGCGGGAAGCTTTCCGCGCTTGGGCACGATGTGATGCTGGCCGGCCGCGAGGTGGACAACGAAGCGTCACGCCGCTTTGTCGAGAGCCATCCAGGCGCACGAACCGGCGATTTCGCGAGCGCCGCGCGGTTCGGCGAGGTGGTGATCTTCGCCGTTGCCGGCCAGGCCCTGCTGGCGGCGGCGTCAGCGTGCGATCCGGCCGATCTGGCGGGCAAGGTGGTGATCGACGTCACCAATCCGCTGCAGATGGTGCCCGGCGGCTTGCCGACGCTCGATCCGGCGTTGTCCAACACCACGTCTGCCGGCGAGGCGCTGCAGGCGGCCCTGCCGCAATCGCGGGTGGTCAAGACGCTCAACACGATGACGGCGCGGCTGATGGTCGATCCTGCAAGGGTGCCCGGTCCGCATGACGTGTTTCTCTGCGGCAACGATGCCGAAGCGAAGGCGGTCGTCGTCGATCTGCTGCGGAGCTTCGGCTGGACGGAGCCGGTCGATCTCGGCGGGATCGCCAGCGCGCTGGGGATGGAGGGGCTGATGCCGTTCTGGCTGCGGATGATGCAGACACTCGGCACCGCCGATTTCAACTACCGGATCGCCCGATGAGTGGCCGGCCCGTGGCGGTGATCACCGGCGCCGGTCGGGGGCTCGGTCTGGAAACCGGCCGTCGGCTGGCGGAGCGCGGCTATCTTGTCGTTCTCACAGGTCGGCAGATGGATGTGGTGAAGGCGGCAGCGACCGGTATCGGCGAGGATGCGCTCGCTGTGGAGCTCGACGTTTCCTCCGATATGTCGGTGTCGGCGGCGTTCGACGCGATCGCGGCGATACACGGGCGCGTCGATGTGCTGGTCAACAATGCCGGGCGGCTTTTTGTGGAGCATTCGCAGGGTCTTCATACGGACGCCTCGGTATTGGCGCAGGCGATCGACAACAATGCGCTCGGCGCCTGGCGGACGACGCAGAAGGCGCTGCCGATCATGACGGCGAATGGCTTTGGCCGTATCGTCAACGTGTCATCGGGCATGGGCGCATTCGGCTCGCTGGCGACGGATACGGTCGCCTACCGGCTGTCGAAGACGGCACTCAACGCGATCACGGTGATCAGCGCAAGCGGTGCGGGTCCGGGGATCAAGATCAACGCCGTCTGCCCGGGCTGGGTGCGGACGGACATGGGCGGATCGGGCGCGACGCGTAGCCTGGAAGAGGGCGTACGCGGCATTGTCTGGGCCGCGACACTGCCGGAGGACGGCCCGACGGGTGGCTTTTTCCGCGATGGCCGTCCGATCGCCTGGTGAGGGCGACCGTCCGTAGCTCGCGGTCAATTATCGTGAATGCCTTGAACCATCGGCGCGTCCGGGTCGTAGACGTCAACGACACGACACGACAGGGAGGCTCGACATGTTTCTTCGACGGCAGTTTCTGGCGGGATCGGTTCTCCTGCTGGCGGGTGGGGCGCGGGCGGCGGTCGATCATTGGGCGGAATTGCGATCGGGGCGGGCGGTGGTGTTGCTGCGGCATGCGCTGGCGCCAGGGACCGGCGATCCACCGGGTTTCCGGATCGAGGCGTGCGAGACGCAGCGCAACCTCTCCGACGAGGGGCGGGCGCAGGCGCGTCGGATCGGCGACCTCTTCCGGGATAACGGAGTCGCAGCGGCGGCAGTCTATTCCAGCCAGTGGTGCCGCTGCCTCGATACGGCGGAGGGCCTGGCGCTCGGTGATGTTACGGAGCAGCCGCTGCTCAATTCCTTTTTCGGCAATCGGGAGGACGGCGAGGCGCAGACGCAGGCGCTCGCGGCGTGGATGACGACGCTGCCGACGAGTGGTCCTGTGGTTCTCGTCACGCACCAGGTCAACATTACCGGGCTTACCGGGATCGTGCCGGCCAGCGGCGAACTTTTGTTCGTGACGCCGAGCGCGGCGACACCGCTTCCGGTCATCGGGCGATTAAGATCCTGATCGGCAAGGATCGTCAGGATGCGGCGGACGCTCGGCTATTTAGCGCCTGGAGCGGGTGGCGGTGTCGCGGGCCAGGCTGGTTTCCAAGAGCGGTTGGATCAGCGGGTTGGGGAAGCGGCGCTTCACGGTTACGGCATAGAAGGATTCAATCATGCCCGGCAGGGCATCGAATTCCACCAGCGTGCCGGCCTCCAACTCGCCCTTGACGACAATCGGCGGGAGGACGGCAAGGCCCGCGCCCTCGCGCGCCAGAAGACGCATCATCGCCATGTCGTCGACTTCCGCGGCAATCTGCGGTGTGATGCCGAGACGCGCGACCAGGGCTTCGAACTGTGAGCGCACGCCGCTTTCGAGCGTTGGCAGGATGACCGGGTGTTCCCCGAGCAGATCCGCCAGCGTCGCGCCCGGTTTGCCGTAGGACGGCTGGCCGATCAGGCTCACCCTCTGCTCATAGAGGTGCTGGGCAATGAAGGGCGTCATCGCGTCGGCCATTGGCGCCTGGTTGAGGAGGACGATGTCGAGGTTCAACGCTTCAAGGGCACCCAGAAGTTCGCTGGTGCTGCCCGAGCGCAGGATCATGTCGACGTCCGCGCGACCGAGGATCGGCCGCAGGAACTCCATCTGAAAGTTGCGGGATAGCGTTGCGAGCGCGCCGATGCGGATGGCGCGGCGGGTTCTGCCGGTTTCCTTCAGCGTCTCGATCAGTTCCTCGCCGGCCGAAAAAATCGTGTCGGCATGGTCAAGCGCGATGCGGCCGGCTTCCGTGAGATAGAGCTGGCGGCCGCGACGCTCGAACAGCGCATGGCCGAGCCGCTCCTCAAGCTGCTTGATCTGGATGGACAGGGCCGATTGGGAGAGATTGAGCCGTTCGGCGGCGCGCGTCAGGTTGCCGTCATGAGCAACGGCGCGAAAGTAGCGGAGGTGATGGTAGTTCAGCTCGAACATAGTTCTATTTTATAGAACGAATTTAGAGAAACAATGAATTTTTCTTGTGATCACGCAGCTGTTACAGGTCTGTGACATTGTCGCTGCCGCCTCCCAAGCAGCGGCCCAGCCTGGAGACTTCCCGTGATTCACATGCTGCCGCTTCTCGCGCCGCTGCTGCTTGCCGGCGCCTCGCTTCATGCCTTCAGAGCGCCGGGCCTGCGCCCGCGACTTGCCATCCGCATTGCGGAACTGGCTGCCCTCGGTTCGATCGTCGTTGCCATCCTGTCCGGTGTGATCCTCTACATCCATGGGCCTGGAACCAGCCCTGCCATCGGCTACAGCTACTTCGCGCTTGCCTCGCGGCTCGACCTCGTCAGCCTTGTCATGCTGCTGCTCGTCTCCTTCATCGGCTGGGTGGTGCTGCGGTATGCCGGCACCTTCCTTGATGGTGAAGCGCGGCAGGGGCCGTTTACCGGCTGGATGACGGCGACACTTGCCGCCGTCCTGCTGCTCGTCCAGTCAGGCACGCTGATGCAGCTCTTCCTCGGATGGGTTGCGACGAGCCTACTCCTGCATCAGCTGCTGCTCTTCTATCCGGAACGCATCGCTGCCCAGCGGGCCGCGCGCAAGAAGTTCATCGTCTCGCGCACCGGCGATGCCGCGCTGATCGGCGCCATCATCCTGCTCGCCGTCTCCTTCGGTACCGGCGACATCGCGACTATTCTTGCTGCCGCGCGGGAAGGCGAGGGACTGCCGATGACCATTGGCGCGGCATCCCTCCTTGCCGTCGCCGCGCTTCTGAAATCGGCGCAGTTCCCGACGCATGGCTGGCTCACCGAAGTCATGGAGACGCCGAACCCGGTCTCGGCCCTGCTGCATGCCGGTGTCGTCAATGCCGGCGGCTTCCTCTTGATCCGCTTTGCCGATGTGATGCTGCAGGCGCCTGTGGTGCTCGCGGTACTGGTCATGGTCGGCGGCTTCACGGCTCTGCTCGGCAGTCTGGTGATGCTCACCCAGTCGGCAGTGAAGACCTCGCTCGCCTGGTCGACGGTGGCCCAGATGGGCTTCATGATCCTACAGTGCGGTCTTGCGCTCTTCCCGATCGCGCTCCTGCACATCGTCGCCCATTCGCTTTACAAGGCACATGCCTTCCTTGCCTCCGGCTCGGCGGTCGAGACGGTTGCCTCGATCAAGCGTCCCGGTCCGGTCGCGATCCCTGACGCCAAGGCGGTCGGGCGCGCCTTCCTGCTGGCGCTTGTGATCTATGCCGTCATCGGGGTGCTCTTCGGATTTGCCGACAAGCCGCCACAGGCGCTCGCGCTCGGTGCGATCCTGATTTTCGGTGTCGCGTATCTCATCGCGCAGGGGCTGGCCGATGCCGCGCCTTGGGCACTGACCTGGCGCACCTCGCTCTATTCGGCTTCGGCTGCCACGGCCTACTTCGCCCTGCAGCGCATCTCCGACAAGCTGATGCTCGGCACGCTGCCGGCGACACCGGAGCCCGGGGCGCTCGAATGGACGCTGATGCTGCTTGCGGTCGTCACCTTCGGCGTCGTCGCCGTTGCCCAGTCGCTCTTCCCGCTCTGGGCCTATCATCCGGCGGCTGCGGGCCTGCGCGTCCACCTGGCCAACGGCCTCTATGTGAATGCCGTCTTCGATCGCCTGCTCGGTGGCTGGACGCTTCCGCGCACCACCTCCGCAATGCCTGCTTCCGTGAAGGAGTGAACCGATGACCGAGATGAACACGATCGACACCTTGCATGGCGAAGCGCTTGCCCGGGCGGCAGATCAGGCCGTGAGGGCGGTCCCGCCGGTCTGGCCGCTGACGGCGACCGTTGCCGTCAATCCCTTCCTCGGCCAGATCAGCGAAACACTGGTCCAGACCGCTGCCCGGCTTGCCCGGATCGGTGGCGTCCGGCTGGCTCTGCCGCGCAAGCACTATGCCGACTTGATCGCCAAGGGCGAGATCAGGGACGAGGATCTGGTCGCCGCACTTCAGGCGAGCAGGGTGGCAAGCCTGATCGACCTGCCCGCGTTGAAGGCAGCGGTCGCGAACGAGCCAAAGCCGATCGAAGCACTCCCCACGATTGCCGAGCTTGCCGCTAAGGCCACCTGCAAAGACTGGCCGGGGCTTGTCGCCGAGCGGATCGGTATCTTTGCGGCCGGTTTCTTCGATCAGGGACAGGCGCTCTGGGCGGCCTCTCGGCGCAACGGGCTCTATGCTGCCTGGCGTGCCTATGCCACCCATGACCTGACGCCCGAAATCATGGGGTTGAAGGGCTTCAGCATCCATGTCGACGAAACACCGGAGACGCCTGAAGGAGCGATCGAGCGGGCGGCCGGGTCGCTCGGTCTTGGTGCCGAACCTGGCACCTATTTCCATCAGTTGCTGCTCACCGTCGGCGGGTGGGCGCAGTATGCGCGCCACATCCAGTTCAAGGCCGAGGTCGAAGGCCGGACGGACACCACGGCGCTTGAATTGCTCGCCATCCGGCTGGTCTTCGAGGAGGCGCTTTACGCTCGGCACAAGACTGTTATCGAAAGCGAGTGGCAGCGGGTGCGGCGGAGTCATGCCGAGCCGGCCAGCCCTGACCTCGATGCCGTCATCGACGGGCTGCTCCAGACGGCGGCCGAGCGGGCGGCGCAGCGCAGGCTTGCCGAAAAGCTTGCGGCACCCTCGACAATCAAGGTCGCCGAAGTGCGGCCTTTCTTGCAGGCGGCTTTCTGCATCGATGTGCGCTCGGAGGTTTTCCGGCGCGCGCTCGAAAGCGTTGATCCGGGTGTTCGCACGCTAGGCTTCGCCGGCTTCTTCGGTCTCGGTGCCAGCCACAAGGGTTTTGCCTCCGACGTTGCTGAGCATCGTCTGCCGGTTCTCCTGAAGCCCTCCGTCTTCAGTTGCAGCGCTGTCGATCACGACCATGATGCCGACCGGCAGGCGCGGTTCAGCGCTCGCGCGACCCGCGCTTGGGGCCGGTTCAAGCTTGCCGCCGTTTCGTCCTTCGCCTTTGTCGAAGCAATGGGTCCGGTCTATGCCGGAAAGCTGTTGCGGGACGGGCTCGGATTCGGCAAGGGCAAGGGGCCGGATGTTGCCAAGCCGCGCTTTGCTCCAAGCCTGGACCTCGATACGCGGGCGGTCGTCGCTGAAACGGTACTGAAAGCGATGTCGCTGACGGACGGGTTCGGCCGCTTCGTGCTGATCGCCGGCCATGGCGCCAATGTGGTGAACAACCCCTATGCGAGCGCCCTTCACTGTGGCGCCTGCGGCGGGTATGCCGGTGACGTCAATGCGCGTCTGCTGGCCGATCTCTTGAACGATCGCGCCGTGCGGGAGAAACTGGCGTTGAACGGGATCGCCATTCCGGCCGACACCGTCTTCCTCGGCGGCCTGCATGATACGACGACCGATAGGGTGACGCTGTTCGAGGACGACCTCGAGGACGACATCCTGCCGGAAGACATCGTCCGCATCCGCCAGTGGCTGGCCCAGGCGGGCAGCCTGACGCGGGCGGAGCGGGCACAGCGTCTGCCGAGGGCGGCATCAGAGGGTATCGTCGCGCGCAGCAAGGACTGGTCGGAAGTGCGGCCCGAGCTCGGGCTTGCCGGCTGCCGCGCCTTTATCGCGGCGCCGCGTGCCCGGACAGCCGGCCGGTCGCTGGAAGGGCAGGCCTTCCTGCACGACTATGTCTGGAAGAAGGACAAGGGCTTCAAGATCCTCGAACTGATCCTGACGGCGCCCGTTGTCGTTGCGAGCTGGATCAGCCTGCAGTATTTCGGCTCGTCGGTTGCTCCTTCACTCTTCGGTGCCGGCAACAAGCTCCTGCACAATGTCGTCGGTGGCATCGGTGTCGTCGAGGGGAATGGTGGCAATATGCGCGCCGGGCTTCCCTGGCAGTCAGTGCATGACGGCGAGAATTTTGTCCATGAGCCGCTACGGCTGACGGTTGCCGTCGAGGCACCGAAGGAGGCGATCTCAGACATCCTGACGCGGCATGCGCAGGTTCGGGCGCTGTTCGACAATGGCTGGCTGAGCTTTTTCACGCTCGGCGAGAACGGACAGATGGAATGGCGTTATGCCGGTAACCTGACATGGGTTCCTGTGTCTGGCGCAGCACCGACGCTGGCTGCGGCGGAATAGGCACGGATATGGGCTGTTCCTGCGGTGGCGGCGCGGAACGTGCCGCCACCCGCCACGCGGTTCAGACCACCACGCCGGTCCGGTTGGTCGACTTGATCAGCTTGCGCTCGGCGCGCTCCTGCTGCGGCGAGCGGTTGTAGAGCTCGCGATAACACTTGGAGAAGTGCGAGGCGGAGACGAAGCCGCAGGCGACGGCGACCTCGACGACCGGCATCGACGACTGCACCAGCAGATGGCGGGCGCGGTCGAGGCGGATTTCGAGGTAATAGCGGGCGGGAGAGCGGCCCATTTCCTGCCGGAAGAGCCGCTCGATCTGTCGACGCGACAGGCCGGCATCGTCGGCGATCTCGAGCAGCGACAGCGGCTCGGCGAGATTGCTCTCCATCAGCTCGATGATCTGCAGGACCTTGGAGTTCTGGACGCCGAGGCGGGCGCGCAGTGGCAGTCGCTGGCGGTCGTGGGCGTTGCGGACGCGGTCGGTGAGGTGCTGCTCGCAGACCCGGTTGACGAGACCCTCGCCGAAATCCTGGCCGATCAGGTTCAGCATCATGTCCAGCGAGGCGGTGCCGCCGGCGCAGGTGTAGAGATTGCCGTCGACCTCGTAGAGATCGGCATAGACCTCTGCCTGCGGGAAATGCTCGGCGAAGCCGGGCAAGTTTTCCCAATGGATGGCGCAGCGCTTGCCGTTCAGCAAGCCGGCTTCCGCCAGGACGTGGGCGCCGGTGCAGAGCGAGCCGATCGCGACGTTGCGGTTATAGGCCTCGCGCAGCCAGGCGTTCACGGACTTGTTGTGGAATTCCTCGACGTAGATGCCGGAACAGACGATCGCCATGCTCGGGCGGTTCTCGCCGGTGAGGAAACGGCGCTCGTCGGCAAGGGCTGTGTTGACCTCGATGCCGATGCCGGAGGAGGAATAGACCTTCTGTCCGTCGACCGAGGCAAGCCGCCATTCATAGGCCTGGTAGCCCAGCATGCGGTTGGCGATGCGCAGTGTCTCGATGGCGCCGGCGAAGGGCAGCAGCGTGAAATGCGGGACGAGGAAGAAAACCAGTGAGCGTTTCTTGGACGGTGTCTTGTTCATGGCGAAGCCCATACCCGCGTTGATACGACATTCCTTGCTTGGAACGTGTCGGCTCGGTAGTCCAAGAGCGACATTAGCATGGAAATCCGCGCCGGATTAGGGCAGCGATCGGCAAAATCGCGACATTTTTTTAATGACGACGGCGCGCGGGTGCGGCGCGCGCCATCGGTCCGTGTTTTTCACATGCGGGCGAGACGGCCGCGTGGCGACCGGCGATCATCGGCGGCGGCGCTCGGCCAGCCAATATCCTTGCAGATATCCGCCGGCAGGGAGGCGATCAGCCGCTCGGTGCGACGGTTGAGACGCCACACGCGGAAGGCGTTTATGGCATCCGCGATAAAAGCGAGAGAATCGGCGACCTTGCGGCCGTGCGGTTCCCGCAGGGCATCGGAATGGAGTGGAGCATAGGTCATGGCATTTCACCTCTCGTAACGGTCCGGCGTATCGGACGGGATCGATATGCGCTTTGGCATTCAATCAATCAAACGAATGTTTCTTATCTTATTCATCACTTTCCGTGATGTGATTTCGCCCGCGTGGCTGCGTGCCAAGCGGTGCAACGTCGTCCAGCAGGTGCGCCGGCAGGCGTGACAGTTCGTCAGACGTCGCTTTTCGACCAGTCGCCGACCAGGGATCGAAGGTCGAGGACGTGGGTCGCAATCCGGACAGGGCGGCGGCAAGCGACGCTGTCAGGCCCGTGGATGCGGGGATCATGATCATGGTTGCTCTCCTCTCTCGGTTGTTCAGGAGAGAAGAATGCGCCCTGATTGACATTCAATCAAACGCAATGATATGGTCTTATGGTTCAATAAAACTGATGGTGACGGTCATGACCCTCTCGTTCCGCCAGCCGCTTCCGCTGCTCGACAACGACGTTCTGAGAACCTTCGTCGCGATTGCCGAAAGCGGCAGCTTCTCGACGGCAGCAGACCTCGTGTTCCGCACCCCCTCGGCCGTCTCCATGCAGATCAAGAAACTGGAGGAGCAGCTCAATACGGCGCTCTTCCTGCGCGACGCGCGGTCGGTGCGGCTGACGGCGGGCGGCGAGACGCTGCTTCCCTATGCGCGGCGCATGCTGGCGCTCTCCAACGAGGCGGTCAGCCGGTTCCGGATGCCGGATATGCAGGGCGTCGTCCGACTCGGCGCGCCCGACGATATCGGCGAGCGGTTCATGCCGAACATTCTGCGCCGGTTCGCGGAGGTCTTTCCCTCGATCATGGTGGATCTCACCGTCGACACCTCGGGCGCTCTGAGACGGCGGCTGCAGGAGCAGCGGCTCGACCTCACCCTCGTCAATTGCTCGCCGGGCGTGACCGCGCTCGACGGCGAGGTGGTGATGAAGGAGCAACTCGTCTGGGCGGGCGCCAAGTGCGGCACGGCGCATCTGCGCGAGCCCCTGCCAGTGTCGATCTGGGAGGATGGCTGCTGCTGGCGGGCCGATGCCCTGACGCGGCTCGACAAGGAAAAGCGGGCCTACCGGATCGCCTACCTCTCGGCCCACACCATGGCGCAGCGCGCCGCCGTGATCGCCGACCTCGCGGTCGCGCCGCTGCCGCGCAGCTACCTGACGGACGACATGACGGCGCTCGGCTCGCGCCAGGGTCTGCCGGAACTCGGCGCGTTCGAAGTCAGGCTGCTCAGAAGCGAGACGAAGAGCGAGCCGGTGGAGGCTGTCGCCGACAGCATCCGTTTCGCCTTTTCCGAGATGTCGGCGCTCGCCGCGGCCTGACCGGTTTTCCCGACAGAGATTCGATGACAGACAGACCCGGAGGGACCGTGGACACGACACCGCGCCTTGAGGATTTTCCAGGACGTTCCTACGACAAGCTGCGCTACGGCGACACGGATCGCCAGGGCCATGTCAACAATGCCGTCTTCGCGACCTTCATGGAGACGGGCCGCGTCGAACTCGTCTACAGCGGCGAAAAACCGCTGCTGGAGCAGGGCTTTTCCTTCGTGCTCGCCAAGATCGATATCAACTATCTGGCCGAGGTTTTGTGGCCGGGGACGGTGGAGATCGGCACGCGGGTGGCGAAGGTCGGGAATTCCTCCGTCACCATGGAGCAGGCGCTGTTCCAGAACGGCACCTGCCGCGCGACCGCCACCAGCGTCGTCGTGCATTTCGACGAGACGAAGCGGAAGTCGCATCCGTTCAGCGAGGCGCAGCGGGAGGCGATGCGGCGGTGGATGGCGGCGACGACGGGCTAAATGTCTAACTAACGTTACGTCGGCCCGCCTCGTATTTCGCCTGCGCCTCGGTCAAGACCTCGTCCAGGCGGCGGCCTTCGCGGTGGCCGGCGAGATAGCCCGGAAAAGGCACGCCTTCCGGAACCTGCGGGGAGGTTTCGGGCGTGCCCAGAACCGTGCTGACCGGGATGATGCCGGCCCAGACGGGGAGGGCGAAATCGGCTTCGTCGTCGCCGACCTGGCCGGTGCGGACCTTTGCCGTCGCTTCCTCGATCTCCATACCGATCACCATCGTGGCCTTCACCTCCTGCAACTGGTCTGCACGCATCTCGGCGGTGCGGCCGGGATAGAAGCGTTCGACGACGGCCTTGAGCGCGTTTGCCTTCTCGTCCGGATCGTCGAGGATGCGGGCGGTGCCGAAGCACATGGCGGAGCGGTAGTTGGCGGAGTGGTGGAAGCCCGAGCGGGCGAGCACCAGGCCATCGAGATGGCTGACGGTGAGGCAGACGGGTGTGCCGTTCTTCAGGTGGCGCAGCATGCGGCTCGCCGAGGAGCCGTGCCAGTAGAGCCGGTCGCCGTCGCGCCAGTGGATCGTCGGCGTGCAATAGGGCTGGCCGTCGATGACGTAGGCAACGTGGCAGAGAAGGGCCGCGTCAAGGATCGGGTAGATCGCGGCGCGGTCGTAGCTGCCGCGCTCGTGCAGGCGTTTCACGCGGCTTCTGGGCGTGACGGGGAAGGTTTCAGGCTTCGGCTGGTCGTTCATCGGTTTCTCGCTTGCTTCGCTTGCTGATGTCCGTCAGAGCTAGCAAAACCCATTGGTCTGAAACAGGTCCACTTTCATGGCTAAATCGCGAACCAATCATCCCGACTGGTCGATCTTCGTGCCCGTTCTTCCGGAGAAGGGGCCGCGACCGCAGGCGCTTTACGCCGAGATTCGCCGACTGATCGAGGAGGGGCGGCTTCCGCCCGGCTCCAAGCTGCCGACGACGCGCGATCTCGCCGCGCGGTTCTCGCTGGCGCGGGGCGCGGCAGTAGTGGCCTACGAGATGCTGGTGGCGGACGGGTTCGCGGAGGCACGCGTCGGGGCCGGGACCTATGTGGCGCGGGTGGTGCCGACCGTTGGCGGCCTTGTGGTCCGCGAGCGCAAGCGGCCCCCGGAACCGCAAGGACCGCTGCCCGGCGCGCTCGGCTGTTCGACGGCCGACGAGACGACGATCCGGACCTTTCGAACGCTGCTCAACCGGCACCTGACGCAGCCTTCGGCGCGGCATTATCACTACGGCCAGCCGGCGGGCGGGGAGGATCTGAGGATCGAGATCGCCGCCTATTTGCGCTCGGCGCGCGGCGTTCGTTGCGAGGCCGACCAGGTGATCGTGACCTCGGGGACGCAGCAGGCGCTCGATCTTGTGATCAGGTCGCTGTTATCGCCCGGCGATGCGGTGTGGATCGAGGACCCGTGTTACCCGATGGCGAGGGCGGCATTTTCGGCGGCGGGCATGCGGCTTGCCGCGGTGCCTGTCGACGGGGAGGGGCTGGACGTCGCGGCCGGCGAGCGGCTTTCGCCGGATGCGCGGGCGGTCTACGTGACGCCGTCGCACCAGTTTCCGCTCGGCGTGACGCTGACGATGTCCCGGCGGATGGCGCTGATCGACTGGGCGCGGCGCAACGAGGCCTTCGTGATCGAGGACGACTACGACAGCGAGTTCCGGTTCTCCGGCCCGCCGCTCACTTCGCTTCAGGGAATCGATGGCGATGGCCGGGTGATCTACATCGGCACGTTTTCCAAGACGCTGATGCCGGGATTCCGGATCGGCTATCTGGTGGTGCCGCGCGCGCTGGTCGGGCGGGTGCTGGAGGTGCGGCAGCTGACGGACCGGTTTCCCTCGACGCTGTTCGAAAGCGCGCTCGCCGAGTTCCTGCGCGACGGCCATTTCGCCTCGCATGTGAAACGGGCGAGGCGGCGGGTGAGGGCGGCGCGAGATGCTCTGGTCGAGGTGATCTCTGGCGCGGGCGTGTCCGTCGGCGTGCCGGATCAAGGCTTGCACTTGGTGGCGGAGGTGCCGCCCGAGGGGAGCGATGTCGAGCACGTGACGCGGGCGGCTGAAGTGGGCTTCGGTCTCAGGGCCTTGTCGACAATGTATCACGGCGACGAGACGCGGCAGGGGCTCGTCATCGGCTTTTCCGGTTTTCCGGCGGATGTCCTGGCGTCAGCGGCCGGACGATGGGCAGCCAGTCTGGCAAGGCGTTAACGCAGACACCGTCTCATAAAGCGAAAATAGCGGTTGCAAACACCATAAGCTTGAACTTATCATAAGCTATGACTTATCCGAAGGCACTGATAACCGCGCTGGCGGACGATACACGGCGGCATCTGTTCGAAAGGCTGGCGGCAAAGCCGTCATCCGTGGCGGATCTGGCGCGGGCGCTGCCGGTGTCGCAGCCGGCGGTGTCGCAGCATCTGAAAGTGCTGCGCGAGGCCGGGCTGGTGACGCACCACGAGGAAGGACGTCGGCGCATCTATGCGATCGACCCGCAGGGGCTCGGCCCGTTGCGCGCCTGGCTCGATCAATTCTGGGATGAACAACTGGCCGCCTTCAAGCAGGCGGTGGAACGAGAGGACGAGACATGACGGTCGGAATGATCAGCCCGGCGCCGGTGCGGAAGGTGTTCACGGTCCAGGCATCGCAGGAGAAGGCGTTCGACGTCTTCACGGCTCGCATGGGCGACTGGTGGCTGAAAAGCCATACGATCTCGCCGGCCGGACAGAAGGCCGTCGTGGTGGAGCCGTTCAGCGGCGGACGCTGGTACGAGATCGGCCATGACGGCAAGGAATGCGAGTGGGGCAAGGTGCTCGACTACAGCCGGCCGGACCGCCTTGTGCTCGCCTGGCAGATCAGTGCCGAATGGGCCTACGATCCGCAGCTGCTGACGGAGGTCGAGGTGCGTTTCGTCGTGGTTTCGGCATCTGAGACGCGGGTGGAGTTCGAGCATCGCAAGCTCGAGAACTACGGCGTGGTGGCCGACAAGGTGCGCGAGGTTCTTGGCTCGGACGGCGGCTGGACGGGACTTCTGGCGGCGTTCGAGAGCGTCGTCTTGGCCGGATGATCCTGGCGCCCCGGGGGGTAGACTTTCGCGTTGGCGCTGGCGGCCCAGAGGGAGATGAACGGGCGGAGCATCTCAGCTGCGCCGGCGTGGCTGTAAGGCCTGATCGACTGCGTCTTCCTGCCGGGGGTCACCTTCCCGTACATCGAGGGCAAGGCCCTGCCGAAGCCGCTGATGGCGAGGCGCAAGGCGCGGGTGGTGATCACCTCGGACACGCCGACCTTCGTGCTGAAATGGGTCTACGGCAATGGCTGGGTGAAGGTGCTGCGGCGGCAGAACCTGGCGTTCTGCGGATTCGGGGATTTGAAGGTGAGATATTTTAGTCCGGTGCGCGGGGCGAAGGAAGGAGGCGCCGCTTCAATACAAAAACTGGTTAGCCACTGGACGCGCAACCCAGGATTTGCTTCTCTCCAATTGCTACTTCAGGGGGGACATGCAATGGTTCAGGTTTCTTATAGTTCCAGATATATCAAAGCATTGAAGGTCGGTAAGATCGAGGCAAAATGGAGTGCCAATGGTCAGCGCATCTTGCGCTATTCAATCGATTTTTGGCAGACTGAACTGGGCCTTCACAAACAGGTCAGCGCTCCCGAGATTTACCTTCTTCAGATTAAGGTTGGAGAGCTGCTTGACCGGTGGGACAGGCTTGCCGATGAGCATTATCGTAAGTCTCGGCTCGCCGCCAGCAAGGAAGCCTGCGATGCGATGACAGCGGAAGCAAGCGCGAAGTTGCTCGCTGTCAGCAAGATCCTCGACTGGACCCTCAGCCGCAATGATCGGGTTGACTGGGAAAAGTTGAAAGACAAGTCATCTTACACCGGTCCCATGTCTTTTAACGTGCCGCAACCTTCTCGCACACCTATCGGCGAGCCGATCTTTTTTGATCCTCATATCTCCTTCTGGGATGTCATTTTCGGCCGGCGCGCCAGGAAACAGGCGCAGGCTCGCGCGCTCTACGAAGCGGACAAGGAGGACTGGAAACGGAAGACGGAGGAGGCAATCGCTCTTCACAACGCCAAGGTCGACGAGTGGCGCCAAGCAAAAGAACAGTATGAAGCCGACTGCAAGCGGAAGCGCGATGAGTTCGTGGCCGCCCAAGATGCAGGCAATTCGAAGATCGACCAGCTTGCTCGGGACGTTCAAGCGGGCGACCCGAGAGCTGTAATCGAGCACGCTAGTCTGGTTCTCGATGCGTCTGACTATGGAGAGCTCTTCGAGAAATCCTACGAACTTGATTATCAGCCCACTCCAGCCAAGCTGCTTCAGATTGAATACGAGCTTCCATCTCTCGATAAAATGCCGACGCTGAAGTCGGTGAAATTCACGCCCTCGACGGGAGAAATCAAAGAGACGCATCTGTCAGAAAGGGAGCAAAAAGCGAACTTCGATTTGGCATGCTACCAGATTTGCCTGCGCACTCTCCACGAGCTCTTCGAGGCCGATGAGCACGGGAACCTTGAGAGCATCCTTTTCAACGGTTTTTCGACGAGCGTGAATCGCGCCACTGGCAAGGATACCCGTAGCTGCATCATGTCCGTTCTCGTCACGAAGGCAGAATTTGAGCAGATCGATCTCGGGAGAGTGGACCCGAAGGCATGCTTCAAGAGCTTGAAAGGAGTGTCAGCCTCGTCTCTCGCGGCCCTGGCGCCGATCGCCCCTGTCATGGAAATGAACAAGCAAGACAAGCGCTTTATCGATGCGAAGGAGGTCATCGCAGGCCTCG
Source organism: Ciceribacter sp. L1K22 (assembly GCF_017599385.1). GTDB lineage: Bacteria > Pseudomonadota > Alphaproteobacteria > Rhizobiales > Rhizobiaceae > Allorhizobium. Next base: position 2,351,363 of record NZ_JAGFPK010000001.1, on the reverse strand, counting down.
AGACCGCCACCAACATTGCCGCAATGGACTGGGGTGACTTCGAGCACCTGATCCGTGAGCTGTTCGAGAAGGAGTTTGCCTCCAGAGGGGGCGAGGTAAAGATAACACAGGCAAGCAGCGACGGCGGTGTGGATGCCGTAGCGTTTGATCCGGATCCGATCACTGGCGGGAAGATCGTCATCCAGGCGAAGAGATATACAAAAACTGTTGGGGTATCGGCCGTGCGGGATCTTTACGGAACAGTGCAGCATGAAGGAGCTTCAAGAGGCATCCTGATTTCGACCGCCGATTATGGGCCCGACGCGCATCAGTTCGCCTCGGGCAAGCCGATCAGTCTATTTTCTGGCTCGCATCTTCTCCATCTACTGCAGAAACATGGATATAACGCGAAGATTGACCTACAGGCAGCGCGGAAGGAGCTAAACCTCCGGAATAGCTGAAGCTGTCCCGGAGGCCGCTGGTCCCAGGGATTAGGTCCGGTGAGTTTTGGTTTAATGGCAGTGAACACGTCCCGCTTTGTTCTCCATGTGGCAACACTGGCCAGGCGGCGAGCTCTTACGGCAACCCCCGCCATGTGCATGCGCCGGTGTGATAGCGGAAGCGAGCAAGGCCGATGCCAGTAAAAAGCGAATACTGATCATGGTCCCCTCCGAAACGTCAGAGGCAACCATAGCAATCAACGCTAGTATGTCGAGAAAGTTGAGCGAGTAAGGTTAAATCGCGCCAAGGGCGCCGGCGATCTGCGGGTCGGCAGAAACCGGCACTACGAGGGGTAGCATGGCGATTAGGTCCAAAACCACCACTTCAGCTTAATCACTGCCCATTATCCGCTTTCGGTGCACGGTGGAACTGATCTGAATGGCCTACATGAAAGTGCAAGGCTGCTTTCATAACAACCTCACATCAACTCCTACTCCCTCGACCGCCGCCGCCTGCGACCACCACCCTCACCATCACCCTCCGCCAAGATCTTCCGCTCCGGCAGCGTCACAACGCTTGAAAGCTTCGGGAACGGATCGACCTTGTTCGGGAGCGCCATGGCGTCGATGAAGAGTTGCTGGAAGTGAGGTTCCAGCGCGGTCTCGATCTTTTCGATGCGCTTGACCGTGTCCTCGATCTCGCGGCGGTAATCGCGGTTGAGGAGGGCCATCATCGCGCCGGTGCCGGCGGCGTTGCCGACGGCTTTCACTTCGGCGAGGTCGCAATCCGGGATGAGGCCGAGGACCATGGCGTATTTCGGATCGATGAAGGAGCCGAAAGCGCCGGCGAAGCGGATGGTGTCGACAGTTTCGACGCCCAGCTTTTCCATCAGGAGCTTGATGCCGGCATAAAGCGCTGCCTTGGCGAGCTGGATGGCGCGGACGTCGTTCTGGGTGACGGTGATCTTCTGGGCGCCGTCGTGCAGGAGGTAGGAGAAGGTGCGGCCGTTTTCGAGGATGCGGTGGCTTTTCGCGGCCATCGATCCGTCGACCACGCCGTCGGCGGAGATGACGCCGGAGAGATACATTTCCGCCACGACCTCGATGATCGCCGAGCCGCAGATGCCTGTTATGCCGACCTTTTCGGCGGCTTCGGCGAAGCCGTCTTCGTCGGACCACTGCTCGACGCCGATGACCTTGAAGCGGGGTTCGAGCGTTTCGGCATCGATGCGGACGCGTTCGATGGCGCCGGGGGCGGCGCGCTGGCCGCAGGAGATTTCAGCGCCCTCGAAGGCGGGGCCGGTGGGCGAGGAGGCGGCGACGGTGCGGTCCCTGTTGCCGAGCACGATCTCGGCATTGGTGCCGACGTCGACGAGCAGCATCATGCGGTCCTGGCGATGCGGTCCCTCGGACAGCGTCGCGCCGGCGGCATCGGCGCCGACATGGCCGGCGATGCAGGGCAGGCAGTAGACGCGGGCGCCATGGTTGATCGCAAGATCGATCTCGCGCGACCAGGTGTGCACGGCGCCGGACACGGCGAGCGCGAAGGGCGCCTGGCCGAGTTCGGTCGGGTCTATGCCGAGGAAAAGGTGGTGCATGATCGGGTTGGCGACGAAGACGGCGTCGAGGATGTTGTTCGGATCGACGCCAGCCTCCGTGCAGACCTTGACCGTCAGCTCGTTGATCGCCTGACGCACGGCCTTGGTCATGGCTTCGCGTCCATCAGGGTTCATCATGACGTAGGAGACGCGGCTCATCAGATCCTCGCCGAAGCGGATCTGCGGGTTGGAGGCGCCGGAGGAGGCGATCACGCGGCCGGAGAGCAGCGAAACGAGGTGCATGGCGATCGTCGTCGAGCCGATGTCGCAGGCGATGCCATAGGCCTCGTTGTGCAGGCCCGGCCAGAGCGCGATCAGGTTCGGGCGCGAGCCCTCGAGGTCACGGTGAATGGCGGCGGTCACGCCCCAGTTGCCCTTGCGCAGGATCTTCTGCACGTCGGGCAGAAGGTGCTGGGCGACGAGGATGTTCTGCCAGCCCCAGTCCTTCTCCAGCATGACGTTCAGGCGGTCGAGATCGCCGAGCGGCTTGTGCATGTCGGGTTCGTCGACCTCGACATAGCAGAGCTGGATCGCCGGGTTGCGGTCGAAGGTGCGGTCGGTGGCGGCCTTGCGGATCACCTGGGCGTTGACGACGGTGTCCTGCGGCACATCGACGACGAGGTCGCCGAGGATCTGGGCCGAACAGGAGAGGCGGCGTCCCTCGGGGATGGTGCGGACTTCCGCGTAGCGCCTTTCCTTCGGGCCGACCGGGGAGATGTGGTCGTTGGCGGAGACGATCTGGTGCTTGGCGAAATTGCCTTCCTGCACCTCGATCTGACAGCGCCCGCAGGTGGCGCGGCCGCCGCAGACGCTTTCGACATAGACGCCGAGCGAGCGGGCGGCTTCGAGCACGGTGGTGCCGGTCGGGAACCGGCCGCGCTTGCCGGAGGGCATGAAGAGGACGAGGTGGTCTTGCGAGGCAGTTTCGGTCATGTCGATCTTTCCGGCGTCTTCAAGGAACGCGATCCAGATTGTTGAAATTGGCCGTTCCCGATTGCCGAGAACGAAAGATCACCCGAAGGCCGAGCCTGCGGGTGATCGTGTTGTCAGATGATGCCTGGGATGGTCATCATTCGGTTGCTGCACCACCGCCCACGCGAGCCGCTCGGCCGCCGCGGCGGCCGCCGCCGGCGGAGGCCGCGGCAGGGGCGGGTGCCGCGGCATGGCCGCCTTCGGCCGGCTTGTAGTCGCGGTAGGTCTTGATCCAGTTGTAGCAGTTCTCGTCGGTGCCGTTCAGAACGTTGGCGGCGCGCACGGCTTCCATCTCGGCCGGGCGGCAGGGGTTCATGATCGCCGAGGTCATACCGGCGCCGATGACCATCGGGATGAAGCCGGCATTGATGCCATGGCGGTGCGGAAGGCCGAAGGAGATGTTGGAGAGGCCGCAGGTGGTGTTGACCTTCAGCTCCTCGCGGAGACGCCGCACGAGCGCGAACACCTGCAGACCAGCCGAGCCGACGGCGCCGATCGGCATGACCAGCGGGTCGACGACGATGTCGTGCGGCTTGATGCCGTAGTCGGCGGCGCGCTCGACGATCTTCTTGGCGACGGCGAAGCGGACGTCCGGGTCCTGGCTGATGCCGGTCTCGTCGTTGGAGATCGCGACGACCGGAACGTCATACTTCTTGCAGAGCGGCAGGATGGCTTCGAGCTTTTCTTCCTCGCCGGTGACGGAGTTGATCAGCGGGCGGCCCTTGGCGACCTTGAGGCCGGCCTCGATGGCGGCGGTCACGGAGGAGTCGATCGCCAGCGGGATGTCGACGAGGCCCTGGACGATTTCCAGCGTCTTGACGAGCAGCGGCGGCTCGGTCTCGTTCGGGTTGACGGCGGTGACGCCGGCATTGATGTCGAGCATGGTGGCGCCGGCGGCGACCTGCTCGAGGGCGTCCTTGATGACGGTGTCGAAATTGCCCTCGATCATCTCGGCGGCAAGCTTCTTGCGGCCGGTCGGGTTGATGCGCTCGCCGATCACGCAGAAGGGCTGGTCGAAACCGATGATGATTTCGCGGGTGGCGGATGCGACGATGGTGCGGGTCATGATCTTCTGGGTCTCCGTCGTGGCGTGGAGGTCTGTCTCCGGGCGCCGGTCAATCTGTGTGATGGCGTGGGCAGGCTGGCGCGGTCAGGCCGCGTCGCGACCTCCAGCGTGGACGAGCTTCACGAGGCGTTCCTTGTCGTAGGCCGCCTCGATTTCGGCGGCTGCCTTGTCGGCCTCGGCTTCAAGGTCGTCGCTGACCGAAACCGGATCGGCCTTGCGCCATTCGGCGAGGTACTCATCCGTCTCGGCGGCGCCGGAGCGCATGGCGCACATGTCGATCGCTTCGGTGAAGCGCAGCGAGAGCTCACGCTTGGCCGAGGTGCGGCCCTTCTTGACGATGACCTGGGCGGGGATGTCGCGCCAGTAGACGATGATCCTGTCGGCCATGAAATTCCTCCTGCTAGCGCGAGAATGCACCGCCCACGACCGATGGACTGCGCTTTAGACGACGTCGCGAACAACAAAAAACGACGCGGCGGGAATTTACCAGACGCGGCGTGTCACGGCGTACCAAATCCACAGCCAAATCGGCGGCGGGAAGCGCAGCGCGGAGACGCCTTCGCTCGGAATCGTGCGGGCCGTGCCCTTAAGGATCGATCCGAGGGTTTGGGTCAACGCGGGGAGCGCGACCGCGGTCAGCAGAAGGGGGTAGGTGGAGATGTTGTCGCGGTCGGTCGGGACGGTGCGGACTTCCGCTAGCGTCGCGCCGGTGTCCGTGCCGGCATCGACCAGATGGATCGTCGCGCCGAAATTCCCCCGGTCGCCCAGGGCAAGCGACCAGTAGCCGCCCATCTGGCCGCGGTAGGCGGGGTTGATGCCGGCATGCAGGTTGACGATCGGGCAGCGGATGGCCGCAAGCGTCGCGGGTTTCAGGAGCCGCGTGCTGACGAGGAGGATGACGGCCGGCGTCAGGTCGCGCAGGCTGTCGAGGCAGGCATCGCTGTTGACATCGGGAACCTTGATGATTGCCACGTTCGGCGGAAACTCGGCGCGCAGGCCGGTTGACTGGATGATGCGCTGGACCCGGTCGCGCGAGGCAAATCGGAGAAGCTTGGCCAGCGCCATCGTCGCAAGCTGGCCCGATGCGTCGAGCCATCCCCTGGCGCGGGCGCGTCGCCTCAGGATTTCGCCCTTGGCTTCCGGCGTCTCGACGATGACATGGATGTCGGGGAAATGGGACGCCAGCGCGCAGACCACAAGGCGGGAATTCTGTCCGCCATCCGTCATGACGACGACCCGTCGTGCCGCGGCACGAACGTCGACTAGCCCAGCTTCGACCATCAAGCCCCTCAGAAAACCAGGTTCAGCAGTGCTCCGGCCGTGAAGACCACGAAGCCCGCAAGCGCAATCGTGGCAAGACCTATCACGCAACCCGCCAGAACTCCAAGGCCATCGCGCTCGGAATGCGCAAAGCCGATAATCGCGAGAGCAAAGGCCGGCGGCCAGTTGCCGAGCGGGATGGGCAGGACGACGACCACGGCAAGGATCAGCGCATAGATGCCGAGCAGACGTTCGGCCGACCGCGACTCGAGGAACCAGAAGCGCGGCCTGACCCAGTTTTCCGCCCATTGCAGCCAAGGTCCAAGGCGACGGACGATGAGCTCGAAGGTCTGGCGGTCGATTCGGTAGTCGCCGATACGCTTCGGCAGGACGACGCGCCCATGGGGCGAGGCAAGCATCTGCCACGCCACGAAAACGAGTGGCAGACCGATGATCAGCGTGGCGCCGGGCGGCAGCGGCACGAGATTGGGAAGGGCGAAGACGAGAAGAAAGGCGCCGAAGGAGCGATCCTGCAAAGCGATCGCGATATCACGGACGCTGATCTTGTCGCTGCCGGTCGCGGCCAGACGCTTCAGGACCACCGACAGGTGTTCCGGATGATGACGCTCGGCGGTTTCGGCATACGAACCATTGATGGCATGTGCTCCGTCGGTCATGGCTCCCCCCATATTGTTCTTGTCGACGTCTCCCGATGATGGCGATCATCGATTTCGGCGTCCTTAAGGGAGGCCGCGCGCGCGTGCTGAATTTCACGCCATGCTAAAGGAAGCGTAAAATCCATAGCTTGAAGGCATGGCTTGATTTTGTGACGGGCGCATGTCAGTCAGCCGCGCTTTTCCTCGAACGGAGGTCACGACATGGTGTACGGCACTCTTGCACGGGTTTTCATCGTTCTCACGGTCGCTATCAGCCTGAGTGGCTGCGGCAATACCATTCGCGGCGTCGGGCGGGACCTTGGCAACGCGGTCGATGCCACGCAGGATGCGGGTCGCAGCGTGGTCAATGCGGTGAACTGACCGGGACGACGTTCAGGCCGCAGGGCGCGGGCGCGAGGCGGCAACGAGTTCGCGCTCGAGATCGCCGTAGCCGGTGAAACGGTATTCGTAGTCGAGCTTCAGGTAGTCCGCTGCCCATTTCGCCTTTTCCTGCAGTGCAGGATCTTCCGTCTGCGCCAGGTAGACGATCTTCGTGTAATTGCCGAACACCATGTCGCGAAGTTCGGGGTGCCTGTCGAGCTTCAGCGGCTCGATAACGAAGGCCTCGAACTGCCGGGTGATGAGGTCGGTCAGGTAGAAGGCCGTGAACTCGTCCTCGCACTCGGCGAGGAATTTCTCCGTGCCGGTGAAGAAGGCGTAGCAGTGCGGTCCACCGATGCGCTCGATGCCTTCTTCGAGGCAGATTTTGTCGATCTCGCCCTGGGTGCCGCATTCGGCATAGCCAATGAAAATCCTGTCCACGCCGTCGGCACGGGCCTCGGCAATTTTCGTACGGAGCGCAGGCGCAATTCTTTCCGGGTAGACGTGCCAGATCGCCGGCAGACACTCGAGTTCGATGTGGGCCAGCCCGTTCGCTTCCTTCACGGCCAGAACCTCGCGGGCAATGGCACCACACGCAATCACGCGAACCTTTTCCGTCACCGTGCGTTCTGTCTGCGAAATCTCGTTCATGTCAAACCAGATAGGGAGCCCATGTCATGAAGAAAAGCACCACCCGTCTCGCCGTCGCCGCATCGCTGTTCGCGTCGGTCGCACTGCTCGCCGGCTGCGGCAACACCATTCGCGGCATGGGCCAGGATACCGCAAATGCCGTCGATGCAACGCAGGACGCCGGACAGCGAGTCGACAACGCCGCTTCCTACTAAGCGCAAGCAAACAGGAGTAAACGCCATGACGCTCGGAACCGTCGCACGCATATCGGCATACTACATGCTATTCGTCGTCGTCGGAGGTCTGGCGAGCAGTCTCTGGGCGATCGGTTCCGGTCAGTCCGGCGCATCCACGGCAAATATGATGGCGGCCTCAGAACACTGAGGCCGCTTTTTCTTATAAGGCGCGACCGCCCATCTGGTTGTGCTTGCGGGCGATGAATTCCTTCGCCGTTTCAACGGCAATGGCAGCATCGCGGCAATAGGCGTCGGCTCCGACGGCCTTGCCGAATTCCTCGTTCAGTGGTGCGCCGCCGACAAGAACGACGTAATCGTCGCGAATGCCTTTTTCCTTCATCGTGTCGATGACGACCTTCATGTAAGGCATGGTGGTGGTGAGCAGAGCGGACATGCCGACGATATCCGGCTTTTCACGCTCGATCGCTTCCAGATAGTTCTCGACCGGATTGTTGATGCCGAGGTCGATGACGTCGAAACCGGCGCCTTCCATCATCATGCCGACGAGGTTCTTGCCGATGTCGTGGATGTCACCCTTGACGGTGCCGATGACCATCTTGCCTTGTTTCGGCGCGCCGGTTGCGGCGAGCAGCGGGCGCAGGATCGTCATGCCGGCCTTCATGGCGTTGGCGGAGAGAAGCACTTCCGGCACGAAGAGAATGCCGTCGCGAAAGTCGACGCCGACGATGCGCATGCCTTCGACCAGAGCCTGGGTCAGGACGTCATACGGCGCCCAGCCGCGATCGAGAAGGATTTGCGTCGCTTCCTCGATCTCTTCCTTCAGGCCGTCGTAAAGATCGTCGTGCATCTGCTGCACGAGTTCTTCGTCGGAGAGTTCCGAGAGAATGATTTCATCGTCTGACATGGCCTGATGTTCCTGCTGGATGACCGTTAAGCGATTGGAGTCGATAAAAGACTGCCCGAGGAGCAGTTAAACCTCAATAGGATAAAAAACTCATTTCGAATGCGACGTCCCTGACGGAAAAAAGCGACCAAACAGGATAGTCGATGTCTGTCCGGTGGTATTCGTTGGCGCAATAAGGAATGTTTCACATCTCAATTCGAATAGCATAAGAGCAAATTCGAAAGCGCCCAGCGGCGCGAGAGTGAGGAGCACCATGGACGACATGACTCAAGATTCAAACGCCGGCGGCCGTCGCGCCCGCGGCGAGGGCAGGGGAGCAGCAGCCCGCAGGGCCTCGCGCAGCGGCGGCGGCGCCGGTCCGTCCATGCCCTATATCACCCGCAAAATCGCGGAATACGAGGTCCTCGACGAAGAGGGCCTGTCGATCATCGAGCGCAATGCCGACACGGTGCTCGAAGAAATCGGCATCGAGTTCCGCGACGACGCCGAGGCGCTGGAGATCTGGAAGAAGGCCGGCGCGGATGTCCGCGGCCAGCGCGTGCATTTTCCGAAAGGTCTGTGCCGGGAGATCCTGCAGACCGCGCCATCGCAGTTTACCTGGCATGCGCGCAATCCGGAGCGCAGCGTGCAGATCGGCGGCAAGGCAACGGTCTTCGCCCCTGTCTACGGTCCTCCCTTTGTCCGCGACCTAGACGGCAACCGCCGCTACGCGACGATCGAGGACTTCCGCAATTTCGTGAAGCTCGCCTACATGGCACCGTCGGTGCATTCGTCCGGCGGCACGGTCTGCGAGCCCGTCGACGTGCCGGTGAACAAGCGTCACCTCGACATGATCTACACGCACCTCAAATATTCGGACAAGCCGTTCATGGGGTCGGTGACCGCACCCGAACGCGCCGAGGATTCGGTGGCGATGGCCAAGCTCGTGTTCGGCGATGACTTCGTCGAAAACAACTGCGTGATGCTGAACCTCATCAACGCGAACTCGCCTATGGTGTTCGACGAGACGATGCTGGGTGCTTTGAAGGTCTACGCCAAGCACAACCAAGCGTGCGTGATCTCGCCGTTCATCCTATCCGGCGCGATGAGCCCGGTCACGGTTGCCGGCACGCTGACGCAGATTCTGGCTGAAGTGCTGGCGGGTGCCTCGTTCACCCAGCTCATCCGGCCGGGTGCGCCTGTCCTGTTCGGCACATTCGCAGCCTCGATTTCCATGCAGTCGGGTGCGCCGACCTTCGGCACGCCGGAGCCGGCCCTGGTGTCCTATGGTGCGGCACAATTGGCGCGTCGCCTCGGCATTCCGTTCCGTACCGGCGGCTCGCTCTGCGCCTCCAAGGTTCCGGACGCGCAGGCCGCTCACGAGAGCGCCAATACGCTGAACATGACGCTGCTGGCCGGCACGAACTTCGTGCTGCATGCCGCGGGCTGGCTCGAAGGCGGGCTTTCGGCCTGCTACGAGAAGTTCATGATCGACCAGGACCAGCTCGGCATGATGCAGAAGATGGCAGCCGGCGTCGACCTGTCGGAAGGCGGGCAGGCGATGGACGCGATCCGCGAGGTTGGTCCGGGCGCTCATTATCTCGGTTGCGCGCACACACAGGCGAACTTCCAGACGGCGTTCTACCGCTCGGCGCTCGCCGACAACAATTCCTTCGAGCAGTGGGAAGTGGAAGGCCGCAAGCGGATCGAGGAACGCGCCAACGCGCTTTGCCGCTCGTGGCTCGACTCCTACGAGGCACCGGCGCTCGATCCGGCGCAGGACGAGGCGCTTCTGGCCTATATCGCCGAGCGCAAGGGATCGATGCCCGACGCTTTCACTTGAAAGCATCCCGAAGCCAGGGAGCAAGGCGGAGCACGACAAGTGGCCGACATGATCCAGGAGGAAGTGTGGAGGCCGCATTACAAGTATGAAGGACCGCGATGAACGCGCGGTCCGGTCTCCTCGACGACATCAAATCGGCGCTCCGCCCGAACGGCCTGTTCGTGCGGGGCGTTGCCGTTTTCGGGGAGGGCGACGGCCCGTTGTTGCGCGACGGGAGGCATGCTGCGAGCGTCGTGCTGGTCGGAAACGCGGGCGGTTCGTTCTGGGAGGCTTTCGACGATTGGCACCGGCAGCACGTGAGAGCGGTGGAGCATCCGCTGGACACCTGGTCGAAGCAGGTAATCGGCGAGGCTGCGGAACGGTTCGGCGCCACCGCCTACTATCCGTCCGATCCGCCGTATCAACCTTTCCAGCAATGGGCGATGCATGCTGAAGGCCTGAAAGCCTCGCCGCTCGGGATTCTGATCCACCCCGAGTTCGGCCTGTGGCACGGATACCGGGGCGCACTCGGGTTTTCCATGGCGTTAGCGGCGTCGGGGCGGGTAGAGAGGCATCCCTGCGATCACTGTCCCGACAAGCCTTGCCTCACATCCTGCCCGGTCGCTGCTATCCGGATGGATAGCTTCGACGTGGCGGCATGCCGGTCGCATCTGGCGACGCCCACTGGGCAGGCAGGTTGCATGATGTCGGGATGTCTCGCTCGGAATGCCTGCCCGGTCGGTGAGGAACATCGCTACCCGGAAGGCCAGATCCGCTTTCACATGCGGGCTCTGACGCTTCCGGCGGTATGATCAGGCGGTCAGGCGGCCTTCCTCATCGGCTTCGCGGGCTTGGCATCGGCGATCTTGCGGGCGGCGGTGCGGGCCGCGCGCGAGGGCACCAGCGCCAGGACTTCGTTGGCGAGCTGGGCCGCGTTTTCGAGGGCGCGGTCGAGATTGCTGACTTCCTCGCCGTTGAGCGCCTGCAGCAGGCCGCCCTTGCCAAAGACATCACGGTAGGCGGCGCGCTCGGCGATCGGCGTCGACAGGGTGTGGATGTTGCGGCCGGCGAGGAAATCCTTGGCGGCCTGCAGGGCGCGGGTGGTGACGGCGATGTTGACGCGGGTGAGAACGACCGAATGCGGTATGCGAATGTCGCACTGGCGCTCGAGTTCGCCGAGCAGTTCGAGAACCTGGGCGCCACCGACGGCATCCATCGCACAGCCCTGGACGGGGATCATCACGTGGTCGGCGAGGCCCACGGCCTTGGCAAGCAGGGCGTCGTGGCTCGACGGCAGGTCGATCAGCGTATAGCCTCCGCGCTTGCGGGCCTTGGCCGCGGCGTCTTCGATGGAGTGTTCGTCAACGGCAACGACCTGCAGCAGACCACCACAGGCGGCAAGTGCATGCCAGCGGCTGATCCAGCCGCGCGGATCGGCATCGAGTATGGTGACGCGGGTGCCGCGACGGACGAGCTCGCTGGCGAGAACGAAGACGGCCGTGGTCTTGCCGGCGCCGCCCTTGGTATTGGCAAAGGTCATGATGGGCATATCGATTTCCTTGAAAATTGGATCGAGCCACTTCATCGCTCAGGACGGACAGCCGGTCAGGCATGCTGTCGTATTAACAGGTTTGGCCATTATGGTTAACGACCGGTAAAAGGGGTGGTCGTCTTGTTAAGATATGTGGTGACGCAACGGCGAAGCCCCCGGAATTGGACGGGGGTTTTTATCGTGGTGCTGCTCTTCGGGCTGATTTCCGGCGCGACGGGAGCGCGTTCGGAAGAGTGCGAAAGGGAGGAGGCGGGCGGCAATGCCTACATCGTCTGCGATTTCGATTCGGAAATCGACGATATCCGAATCGTCAACCGGCGCCCGAACGGCGAGCCGTATCGGAGTTTCCTCGCGCTGGTCCAGGCATTCTGGCTTGACCGTCACGTCGTCAGCTTCGCGACCAATGGCGGGATGTACCACGACGATCTTTCACCGATTGGCCTGTTCGTCGAGTATGGCATCGAACGCAAGGCGGCAGTAACAGGCAGCGGATACGGGAATTTCCATCTGCTGCCGAACGGTGTCTTCGCAGTCGGAGGTGGTAGGGCGGTGGTGCAAGAGACAGGTGCCTATCTCGCCTCCAGCTTTAAACCGGACTATGCGACGCAATCAGGTCCGATGCTGGTGATCGACGGACAAATCCATCCGCGATTCCTGCCTGACAGCGACAGCCTAAAAATCCGCAATGGCGTCGGTATCGACAGGCAGGGGAAGGTCCGGTTCGTCATTTCGGAGAGACCTGTGCGATTCTACGACTTCGCCGTCTTCTTCCGCGATACGCTCGGCTGCGCCAACGCGCTTTATCTCGACGGCAGCATATCCAGCCTCTATGCGCCGGACATCGGCCGGCACGACCGGTGGTTTCCGATGGGACCGATCATCGCGGTCGTCAAACGGTTGCCGGACTAGGAGAGGTCAGACCGAGGATTTGGGGTAGGCGCGTTCAAGACCGCCCGAGCGGGTGAGACCATCCCGGAAGGCCGCGAAGGCCGGGTGCTGGCTGGAGCGTGCCACCTCCGAGAGGCGGATCTGAAGCCGGGAGGGAGCGTTGTAGCCAAGCCATTCGCCGCAGCGTCCGAGCTTCAGCGAATTGAGGAAGCGCGCTTCGGACTGGCGGTTCAGGTAGAAGAGCAGGCCTTCAAGCAGGTTGTCGTCCTGGGCCGGATTTTCGAAGATGAGCTTGAGGAAGGCATCGCCATCGCCTTCGAGCGCAGACAACTTGTCGGCGACAGTCTCACGGTCGGGAAAGGGGATCTGAGCGGCGGACATCGGCTCCTCCGGTGATGTTCGAATCGTCGTTGTCACTCCATTAGAACCGTTGGCGTCCAAAAGAAAACCGTCCGTCGCGCGAGCAACGGACGGCCTGTGGATAGCCGGTCCTTCGAAACCGATCAGTCGCGCCGACGGCCGCGGCGCTCGCGTCCCGCGCCCGCGGCCGTGGATTCGCTTGCGGTCTTGTTGCGCAGCGGGCCGATGCGGTCGACGATGGTCTCGATGGTCGGTCGCGGGCCGGGCGTATAGCTGTCGAGCGCCTCACGCATTGCCGCAAGATGGCCGCAGGACGTGCCGCAGCAGCCGCCGATGATTTTCGCGCCGGCATCGCGGGCAAGGCGGGCATAGTCGGCCATCAGCGGCGGCGTGCCGGAATAGTAGATTTCGGCGCCGCGATATTCGGGGATACCGCAATTGCCCTTGACGATGACGGTGGCCGAGGGGTCGGCATCCGTCATGTCGAGCAAGCTTGCCAGAATGTCGGAGGCGCCGACGCCGCAATTGGCGCCGACGGCGAGGGGGCCTTCGCCGACATCCTTGGCAACGCCGTGGATGTCCTTCGGCTCAAGGCCCATCATCGTCTTGCCGGCGGTATCGAACGAGCCGGTATAGGTGTAGGGCATGCCGACCCTGACGGCGGCCTCGGCGGCGGCGCGAATTTCTTCCGGAGACGACATGGTCTCGATCCAGGCGACATCAGCGCCGCCGGCCTTGAGGCCCTCCATCTGCTCGGCGAAGGCTGCGACCGCATCTTCGTAGCTCAAGGCGCCGAGGGGAATCAGAAGTTCGCCGGTCGGACCAACGGAACCGGCGACGATGACCTTGCGGCCGGCCTTGTCGGCAACCGAGCGGGCGATTTGCGCAGCCTTGCGGTTCAGCTCGAACACCCGGTACTGGGCGTTGTGCAGCTTGAGGCGGTGACGCGTGCCGCCGAAGGAATTGGTGAGGATGATATCGGCACCCGCATCGACGAAGTCCTGGTGCAGCTTGACGATCTTTTCCGGCTCATCCTCGTTCCACAGCTCCGGCGCCTCGCCAGCCTGAAGGCCCTGGGCGAAGAGATTGGTGCCGGTGGCGCCATCGGCGAGCAGCACGCCCTTTTCGGCCAGCAGAAGGGACAGCGGATCGTGGGCGACGGACATGGGTTTTCCTCTCGTGTTGTTCGGAAATGATATAAAGCTTTCTTTATGTCCCGGCAAGGCGCAAAACGAAAAGGCCGCCCGGCGTTTCCGCGGGGCGGCCCTTCAGCGATCGGTGTCGCCCTCAGGCGGCGATCTTCGGGTCCATGTGCGTCGAGGGGGTGACCATGGCCGCTATGATCGTGTGAAGGTCGACCATGCCGAGCGGCTTGCCGCCGTCTCCGGTGACGATCGCCTTCGACTGTTCGGCGTCGGTCATTTCCTTGGCGGCCGCTTCCAGCACGGTGCCGCTGGCGAGCGGCATCGCCTGCAAGCCATCCGGAACGGACTGCATGATGGTATCGACCATGATGACGCGGCCGCGGTTCACCTCCTTGACGAAGGCGGTGATGTAGTCGTCGGCCGGCGAGAGCACGATCTGCTGGCCCGTGCCCTGCTGGACCACCTCGCCATCACGCAGGATCGCGATCTTGTCACCAAGGCGGAGCGCCTCGTCGAGGTCGTGGGTAATGAAGACGACGGTCTTCTTCAATTCCTGCTGCAGGTCGAGAAGCACGGTCTGCATATCCACGCGGATCAGCGGATCGAGCGCCGAATAGGCCTCGTCCATCAGCAGGATGTCGGCGTCGTTGGCAAGCGCACGAGCAAGGCCGACACGCTGCTGCATGCCGCCCGACAGCTGGTTCGGGTAGTGCCGCTCGAAGCCGGCCAAACCGACCCGCTCGATCCAGTGCTGCGCCGTCTTTTCGCTCTTGCTCCGGGGGATGCCCTGAATATCCAGGCCGTAAACGGTGTTTTCCATGACCGTGCGGTGCGGAAGCAGTGCGAATTTCTGGAACACCATCGCCGTCTTGTGGCGACGAAATTCCCGCAGTTCCGTCTGGTTCATGCGGCAGACGTCGACATTGTCGTAGAGCACCTCGCCGGAGGTCGGTTCGATCAGCCGGTTGATGTGGCGGATCAGCGTCGACTTGCCGGAGCCGGACAGGCCCATCACGACGGTGATGCCGCCGGCGGGCATCGAGATGTTGATGTCTTTCAGGCCGAGCACGTGGCCGTATTTCTCGTTGAGTTCCGCCTTCGACATGCCGTCCTTGACGCGGTCTATATAGGCCGCGCCGTCGGGTCCGAAGATCTTGTAGAGATTGCGGATTTCGATGCCGTGACTAGCCATGGACGACCTCCGTGTGTTTCTGCAGGCGCTTGCCGAAGGCCTGGCTGGTGCGGTCGAAGATGATCGCGATGGCGACCAGCGCGAAGCCGTTCAGGAAGCCGATGGTGAGGAACTGGTTGGAGATCGCCTGCAGCACGTTCTTGCCGAGCCCGCCGACGCCGATCATGGATGCGACGACGACCATGGCCAGCGACATCATGATGGTCTGGTTGATGCCGGCCATGACTGTTGGGAGGGCAAGCGGGATCTGAACGTTTCTCAGCTTCTGCCCGGGCGAAGAGCCGAAGGCGTCGGCGGCCTCGAGCACCTCGCGGTCGACGAGGCGGATGCCGAGGTTGGTCAGGCGGATCATCGGCGGCACCGCATAGATGACGACGGCGATGACCCCTGGAACCTTGCCGATGCCGAAGATCATCACCACGGGGATGAGGTAAACGAAGCTCGGCATGGTCTGCATGACATCCAGGATCGGATTGACGATCGACTGGGCGCGGTCTGAACGGGCCATCATGATGCCGATCGGGATGCCGATGACGATGGCAAGAAGCGTGGAGACGGTGACGATCGCGAGCGTGATCATCGTGTCTTCCCACAGGCCGACAAAGCCGATCAGCAGCATACCGACGATCGTCAGCGCGACAATTTTCAGATTGCGGCTCGCCAGATAGACGATCACCACCATGACAAGAAGGAAAATGAACCAAGGCGTGCTGACGAAGAGCGCCTCAAGCCAGTTCAGAAAGAGCTGGAGAGGGTGCGTGACCGCGTCGATCACGTTGCCATAGGCACGGACGAAGGATTTGAAACTGTCGTCCACGCTCTTGCGCACGACGCGCATGAGGTCGTTGTCGATCGCCGGAAACTTGCAGAGCAGTTCCGGCAGGTAGTTGCATAAGGTCGAAGCCATCTCTTTCCCCTTTTGAGCCCTCGTCTTTGTGGCGTTCGAAACGCTGCGATGGGCCTTGACGGCGATGCCATAATCCCGCGGCGAGAGGCTAATCGAGTTCCAAGATGGAATTCATACCGTCTGCGACGTCGGTCGTCGTTGAATGGCGTTATGCGGCAGGCCGCTTCGCAGAAGGCGCGGCGGGCCCGGGAGCCCGCCGCGGATTACGTCACAATGATATCAGAGAGCGGCCTTGACCTTCTCGGCAACCTCGGGGGCAACCCAGGTCGTCCACATGTCCTCGTAGTTTTCGAGGAAATGCTTGGCGCCATCTTCATTGGTGCCCTGGTTTTCGTCCATCCAGGCGAGAACCTTGCCGACGGTCTGGTTGTCCCACTTGCGGGTCTTCACATAGTCCATGGCAACGCCGGCTTTTTCGGAGAAGCCCTTGGTGACGACGGTGTAGACGTCAGAGACCGGATAGGCGTTGACCTTCGGATCCGGGCAGTCCGGAACGGCCGTGCAGGCGTCCCAGTTGGCCTTGTCGTGCTCGACGCCGAAGGAAAGACGGACCATCTCGTACTTGCCGAGGATGGCGGTCGGAGCCCAGTAATAGCCGAGCCAGCCCTTCTTGTTTTCGAACGCATTTGCGATCGAGCCGTCAAGGCCGGCGGCCGATCCGGTATCAACCAGTTCGAAGCCCTTCTCGTCGGCCTTCAGCGCGCGATAAAGGTTGGCGGTCGAAACCTGGCAGTTCCAGCCAGCCGGGCAGTTGGTGACGGCGCCCTTGGACGCGTCTTCGGGAGCCGGGAAGAGTTCCGGATGCTCGAGCGCATCCTGAACCGTCTTGATGTCCGGGTGCTCGTCGGCCAGGAACTTCGGAATCCACCAGCCTTCGACGCCACCGTCGGAGAGCAGCGGAGCGGCCTGGATCAGGCGGCCTTCGGCGATCGCCTCGTCGAGCGCGGTGCGCACGGCATTGACCCAGAATTCCGGCGCCATGTCCGGCTGGCCCTTTTCGTTCATGGAGGCGAACGTCGGCATGGTGTCACCCGTGACGACCGTCACGTTGCAGCCGTAGCCGTTTTCGAGGATGATCTTGTCGACATAAGCGGCGACGCCGGCCGATGCCCAGTTCATTTCAGCGATCGACACGTCACCGCATTCGGCTGCCTGAGCAGAGCCGGCGAGCGCGTAGATGCTGGCGGCAAGGAAAGTGGAAGCGAGGAGCTTCTTCATAGGTCAAGACCTCCCAGTCTCGGGATGTGCAGCGTTCAAAGACGGGACGGAGAGGATACTGCAAGCCAATCCGTCCAATGGCGTGACCGGGACTGCTCCGCAAAGCTTGGGTTGAGCGGCACAGCCTCGAATGCGTCAAGGGGATTGTCTTTTTCTTCCGGCGACGGAACCCTGTCGACGCCAGCGTGCATCCGCGTTTGACGGAGACAAGCGTAGAGCTTCCGCCACGGAAATCAACCTTTTCATGCAGATAAAGCCCGCAAGAGGGTCTTTTCCGCCGCTCTCACAGCGCTTTTAGGGGAGGGAACGACAACCAGGAAATTTGCGTGTCCACGTGAGACGCACAGTGTCTTCTCTGCGTCGCCCGGTATCGGCACAAATTTGGTTATTGGACACTAACGGTCCGGTAAGAATGTGGCTTTAAAACGAATTTCAGCGGTCAGCGACCGTAGCGCTCCGGCTCAGGTTTTGCGTGCCGGAGCGCATTTTCACACCATGACCTGATGAGTTCAGCGATTGCCGAGGACGCGACGCGCCAAGGGGCGCCAGCTTTCCCAATTCGCGGCCCGCTTCGCCGGGGCCGGGGCCGAATTCCAGACGATGCGGATGCTGTTCTTCTCGGTGAAGACGTAGATCATTTTCAACTCCCGGCCGCCACGGCCCTCTTTCGTATTTCTGGAAGTGGGAATATGCCTGTCGCCGACACCGCTCGTGCCTGACGGCGCCGCGGGATGTCGCAATTCAGCGGTCGGTCGCAAAAACGGCACGCCAAGTTTGGGATGGCGTGCGGCGGATGACTGAAACGTCTGGAAAACAAGGCTAAAACGCGGCATAAGCGCGGCAGGCCGATGGCGAGGGGCGTGACCGAAAGCGACATGAGCAAATCGATTATGCTGCAGGGCACGGGCTCTGATGTCGGAAAGACGATACTTGTCGCAGGTCTCTGCCGACTCGCTTCGAACCGAGGACTGTCGGTCCGCCCGTTCAAGCCGCAGAACATGTCGAACAATGCGGCGGTCGCCGCCGACGGCGGCGAGATGGGGCGAGCGCAGTGGCTGCAGGCGCTGGCGTGTCGTGTGCCGCCATCCGTGCACATGAACCCCGTGCTGCTCAAACCACAGTCGGAGACGGGGAGCCAGATCGTCGTGCAGGGCAAGGTCACCGGCCAGGCGAAGGGCCGGGACTACCAGGCTCTCAAACCCGGCCTGATGGCGGCGGTGATGGAAAGCTACGAAACCATCCGCGCCGGCACCGATCTGGTGATCGTCGAGGGTGCCGGGTCACCGGCCGAAATCAACCTGCGCGCCGGCGACATCGCCAATATGGGGTTTGCGACGCGGGCCGGCGTGCCGGTCGTGCTGGTGGGCGACATCGATCGCGGCGGGGTGATCGCCTCGCTGGTCGGAACGCATACGATTTTGCCTGAGGAAGACCGGCGGATGATCTCCGGCTACATCATCAACAAGTTTCGCGGCGACGTGACGCTGTTCGATGACGGGATCGCGGCGATCGGTGGGTTTACCGGTTGGCCGTGCTACGGCGTGGTGCCGTGGCTAAAGGCGGCGCGGCTGCTGCCGGCCGAAGACTCGGTGGCGCTCGAGAAACTGTCGCGGCCTGCGGGCAGAGGCCTCGTCGTGGCGGTGCCGGTTCTGTCGCGCATCGCCAATTTCGACGATCTCGACCCGCTGATGGCGGAGCCGAACGTTGAGGTGGTGTTCGTACAACCGGGGGCGCGGTTTCCGGAGGATGCGGCGCTTGTTGTCCTGCCAGGATCGAAATCGACGATCGGCGACCTCATCGATCTTAGGGCGCAGGGTTGGGATCGTGACATCGAGCGGCATCGGCAGCGCGGGGGACGGATTATCGGCCTTTGTGGGGGCTATCAGATGCTCGGGCGCAGCGTGCGCGATCCCGAGGGAATTGAAGGCGGCATGCGGGAGGTCGCGGGCCTCGGCCTGCTCGACGTCGAGACCGAAATGGCGCCGGAAAAGACCGTGCGCAACACCGTCGCCCGCTCGCTGGAATTCGATGCCGATCTCACCGGATACGAGATCCATCTTGGCGTGACGACAGGACCGGACTGTGCGCGGCCGGCGGTGTCGGTCGACGGTCGGGCCGAGGGCGCGATCTCCGCCGACGGCCGGGTGACAGGCACCTACCTGCACGGTCTGTTCGACAGTGATTCCTATCGGGCGCACCTGCTGTCGAGCCTCGGAGTCGAAGCCAGCGGGGCGAATTTCCGGCAGGGGGTCGAGGATGCGCTCGATGCGATCGCGGCAGACCTGGAACGGACGCTCTCGCGCGAGTGGCTCGACGCGCTCATGGGGTGAGCGCGCCGCTATCTCAGGCGGCCACGGCGGCTGCTTTAGAGGTTGCCCGGGATTTCGCAAACCGCATCGCCACCAACGCGATAACGACACCGCCACCGATCAGGGCCAGCGAGAGAACTGGCCGGTACCAGAACCAGGCGATGCCGATGACGAGCAGACTGCCGAAGGCGGCGAGCGCGAAGGCGACGATGCCCGTTGCAAACCGCAGCAGACTTCCGACCAGCGGAATAATGTCGCCGGCCACGCCGATGACCGAGAAGACCAGATTGAAGCCGATCAGCATGGCGATGAAGCCAACCAGCCGCAGAACCCAGGCGATAACGGCGTTGCCGGATATGGCGGTATCGAACATCTGCTGCGCCGACGCTGTGCCGTCCTCGGCCAGCAGGATTTCGTTGCCGTTCGAGGCGGTGTAGGCGGTGAGACGCCCGCCCTCGAGACGGCCGACGGCGCTGATGTCGCTGATGGTGCGGACGCTATAGCCGATGCGCAGCGCGCCGATCTCGTCGGTGTCGCCCCTGCGGATGCTGACCTTGCCGTTTTCGAGGACGACCCGCTGGCCCGAGCCCGTCACCGCCTGGATGGTCGAGAGCATGTCTGCCGTGGGCGGAAGGGCTTTGGACGAACCCAGTCCGCCAAAGGCATCCGGTCCGAGCTCTATCGAGCCGACCGTCCCGCCGGTGACCTCGAAGGTACGGCTCTCGTAAGGCATGGGCGGATTGGCGTGGCTTTCGGGCTTTTCGAACCGGCTGCTGTCGATCGCGTCGTCGGACCAGACCTTTTCATAGGTATAGGTCGTCACCGTCTCCTCGCCGCCGCCGAGCTTGGTGCGCGTCTCGGACTTCTGGTTTTCGCGCCATTGGTACATCTCGACCGAGCGGATGAGGGCGGCGGCACCTTCGGGCGCCGAAATGCCGGGAAATTCGTCGTCGGAGGCGATCCCGCCGGGCTCGAAGGTGCCGGAGAAATGCACCAGCTTTCCGTTCGCCGCGACGAGATCACCCTTTGGGTCGATCGTCTGGACGATGCCGGCACCTTCCTCGAGTGCGCGGGCCGTCTTCACCGTGCGTCCCTCGTTCCAGAAGAGCAGGACGATCGAGCCAAGGACCAGAACGATCCCGATCAGAATGCC
Source organism: Ciceribacter sp. L1K22 (assembly GCF_017599385.1). Lineage (GTDB taxonomy): Bacteria > Pseudomonadota > Alphaproteobacteria > Rhizobiales > Rhizobiaceae > Allorhizobium. The sequence goes on along the minus strand of NZ_JAGFPK010000001.1, from coordinate 2,330,755 downwards.
TGCCAGCGACTGGCCGAGCCTTTGGAACCACGAGGTGCTCGTGGTCTTTGTAAACGTATCCATGATGCATTGCCCCCTCGATGGCGCGTGGCCATCGCGCGTATCAATGTTAGGATTCCGAGGATTTAGCAAGATGGTCGCAAGCGTCTCGGGGGGAGTTAAGCTTGACGGAGCGATAAGCGGGTTTCATGGATGCGTAAGCCGGAAATGCAGGCACGCCGGCTGAAGAGACTGGAGGGGCCCGATGGCGATTGATGCCGTGAGAACGCTTTCCCGGAAGCACCCGCTGCTTTTCTCGGCTTTCGTCGTGTCTTCGGTGGTCGCCCTGGTCTTTGCCGGTCGCTTTCTCTACCAGGTCGCCTACTGGCAGACGCATCAGAACGAGACCGTCAGGCCTTGGATGACCATCGGCTATGTGGCCCGGAGCTGGCAGGTCGATCCAGAGGAACTGGCCGAGGCGGTGCAACTGCCTTTCAGACGCGGCAAGCGTCAGCGTCTGGAGGACTTGGCTCAGGAAAAAGGCGTCCCCGTCGAGGCACTGATTGCCGACGTCGATCAAGCGGTTCGCGCTCTCGCGCCGCTTGCGGGCAGGGCAGTCGATCCATGACGGAATGGCTGATCGGCCTTGTGCCGCAATATGGCGTGCACCTGCTGGCGTTTTCGACCTTCATCTCCTGTCTCGGCGTACCGATCCCGGCATCTGTGCTGATGTTAACGGCGGGCGGTTTTGTCGCTTCAGGCGACCTGACGCTCGCGGAAAGCGCCGGCTATGCGCTGGCGGGGGCGATCGCCGGCGACCAGACGGGATTCGGAATCGGTCGATGGCGCGGCGAGCCGTTTCTCAGGCACCTGTCGACACGCTCCAATCCCGTGGACAAGGCCCGGGCGATGCTGGTCGAGAAGGGAGCGCTGGCGGTCTTTCTGTCCCGGTGGTTCGCTTCGGCGCTCGGTCCGTATGTCAATTTTGCCGCCGGGGCGGCAGGGCAATCCTGGCTTTCCTTCACACTCTGGGGCATCGCCGGCGAGATGGTCTGGGTCAGCCTCTATGTCGGTCTCGGCTACGTTTTCACCGGAAACCTGGAACTTGCGTCAGACATGGCCACCAACCTGTTGGGCTTTGTCGCCGCGGCGCTAGTGGCGCTGGGGCTTGGATACTGGTTGTTGGTGGCGATGCGATCCGACGACACACATGAAAAATAGCTTTCGTGTTACGGCCGGGGCTTGCGGTTCGCCGATGGCCTAGCCCCGAACCTTTTCGAGATAGCCGCTCACCGCATCGACGACGCGGTCCAGCAACGCCGTCTCAGGCAGCTGGCCTTCGCCCGCCGCGTTTATCACCGCGCGTCCGATGATGACGGCAGTCAGGAGGTCGACGCGGTCAAGCTGACCGAAACGCGCGACGAGCAGCTCGGAGGACAGTTCCGCGATTTCCCGCGTCATCTTGGTTGCCTCGGCATCGAGGTGGAGCGTCGTTTCCGCCACCTCGAGCGCCGCGGCAAGACGTGGTCGCCCGAATTGGTGTCGTATCGATAGCTCGACCATTTCCTCCAAAGCCGTCGGGCTGTTTGCGGCGATGGTGCGCAAGCTCTTGAGCAGGCTTTCGCGCTCACGACGGACAAGAGCCACCAGGATAGCTTCCTTGTCCGGATAGTACTGATAGAGCGTGCCGATACTCACCCCGGCTCTTTCGGCAACGAGATTGGTGTTGATCGACACAACACCACCCTCTTCGAGTATGCGAGCCGCCGCCTCGACGATGGCGGCGCATGTTGCGACCGCCCGGCGTTGTCGGGGCGTCTTTCGGGGCTCCCTCGGGGCTTTCGGCACGTAACGGTCCATCCAGCGAAATGCGAGTAGGAAAACTGAGTAATTACTCGATAATGCAGATCGAACCCGGTAATCAAGGAGGTTTGCATGCGAGATTGTTCTCAACAAGATGAGTTGACTGTCTTTGTTCTTGTCCGCGCCCTTCCGTCATGGCTGGCATTGCCCAGAGAGCAACGCCGACGGATCGGCCAGGAAGCGGTACCGGTCGAGACCGGCATCAGTGTTCGGCAGTTTGACAGCGAGGCCTTCACCACCTTGTGCTCCGATATATGGATGGTGTCGGTGCCTTCGGTCCGTACGCTCCACGCCATCATGGAGCGGCTGCGCGATACACCCCTGTTTGCGGTGCCCTATTTCGAACAAGTGGCAATCCTAGCCGCCATCGAAAACGGTTGGCAGCGTTATGAAGGGGAGATGTCGCAATATGATTGACGACCGCCCGATTATCGTCACCGGTGCAAGCCGGGGGATTGGTCTCGAACTCGTTCGGCAGTTGCTTGCTACGGGTCAAACCGTCGTCGGCGTCTCGCGCCATCCTCCCGATCATCCAGAGACGGAGGGTTTTCGCTTCGTTGCCTGTGACCTTTCCAAGCCCACGCAACTTCCGACCTTGATAGACACACTGAACGCGCTTGCGCCGCGGGGATTAATCAACAATGCGGCGATCCAGACGGAGCTCGATCTCGTCACATCAGCGCCCGTCGACCTCGTGAAAAGCGTGGTGGCGGACGTTTTTGTCGATCTGGTCGCGCCGCTCTGCCTGTCATACGGGCTGCTCGCCACAATCGCCACCGCTCCAAAGGGGTTCGTTTGCAATGTGAACAGCGGACTTGCTCTCGCGCCAAAAGTCGCGGCGCCAGCATACTGCGCCGCAAAGGCGGGTCTCGGAAACACGACAATCGCGCTGCGTGGACGGGCCCGTGCCTGGCCCAACGTGCTGGTAAGCGAGGCGTTTTTGCCGCTGGTCGACACCGAAATGACCGCAGGACGTGGCAGAGGCAAGATCGACGCGAAAGTTGCCGCTGCGGCCATCCTGAATGGGCTGAACGGTGGGAAGTCCGAGATGTGGATAGGAAAGGCCCGGATACTTCGTCTGATCAATCGTCTAGCACCAGGAGTCGCACGACATCTTCTCCTGGGATCGGTCCCGGCTAGCTTCGACTGATACCTCTCCTGGCGCCAATAATTGCAAGTCAGCAGCACGTCCGGGAAAGCGAAGATTTTCGAAGGCGAATTGGCGGAAGAGGTGTCCGCCCCAATCATGCCTTTATGTAATTGTGATCGCTATACTTTGTTTCACTATCCGGCTAACGATGCCCGCATTTGTGCCCGCAAAATTATCCCGCTGATGAACTGCGAGTGTGAGCCTGAACTACTGCTTCAAGCATGCATGCCGCAGTCAGTGCCGGGTAGGCCCGCAACTCACCGAGGGCCATCTCCATAGGGTCTTTATCGCTGGCGGGGACAACGTAAGTGACTGTCGTCTGGCACCCATCCAGCACGGTCGTGAGAGAAATCTGCAGCGTGTCAGGAAGACAAGGGTGCAGGGCGGTCATGACGCCTTGCGCTCCTTACTGTCCTGCCACGCCGCGATGGCCGAGGCGCGCCAGCGGACGCAATTGGCGCCGAGTTTCACGCCGGCGGGGAACTGGCCCTGCTCGATCCACCGGTAGATCGTGCTGGGCTGCACCTGTGCCAAAGACGTGATGTCCTTGATCGTAAGATATGGGTCTACTTTGGGAGATGCTGCGGACATGGCGGCTCCGAAGAGATGTGTGGCGTTGTGGCGCGTCGCGCCGGCTGCCTGTCCGCTAAAGAGAACATAGGAGACGACGGGAGAGGATGCAACAGCAATTTGCGGGGCTGCGGACTTGCGTCCGCCAAGAGGAAGCCTATATCCGATGCGGCGATTGCAATTGAGCGCAAGTTGCCCATGGCCCGGCGCTAGCGGAGTGTTAAATGAGGCTCCGTTCGATAGCCCCGCGATCACCCCGTCGAGGGAGATGGTCTTGCAAGTATTCCTACAGATTTTGTCTGTCGCGTCTTCTGTAGCGACCATTCTGACGTTCCTGTTACTCGTGCACCAGGCGGTTCATCGCCAACGCTAAGGAGCTGCCCAGAGTTCGCGGCGCCCAACGCGCTGCGTTGCTCTGGGCAGCTCATCCTAAAATTGTTGTGCATTTGGACCACTCGTGTGTTGCGCCAGTACATTTAAGCGGCTTACCTCGGCTTTGGAGTGAGGTTTCAGTGTTCGATAACATTTTCAGACAACTGCAGAAGTTGCGTGCCCAGCGGAGCACCGCCCGAACTGGCCGACAAAGAAGCGCGATTTCTGGTGAAGATAAAATCAGGTTCTGGCTGTCGGAGTACCGCCGGAACCTGAGGAAGGCCGGGCCGGGCGCCGGTGCTTTGAAGGGCACGGCGGTTGCCGAGGGCAGGTTTGCCAAGAGAAAGTCCCGGCAAGTTTTGAAGACTTTCAAGAAAGGCAAACGTAACAAAGTGCCCATGGCGCTCTTGATCCGTGGCAAGTACGGGGAGAACAAGCTCGCGTCTGGGTTGATGCCCAACCGGCGCTCGGAGTGGGTTCCTGTCCTGAAACGGAAAGAGGATCAGCGGTATCAACAGCTGGTGTTGCAAAACTTCAATTTTATCGATTTTCCAGAGGAAACGATCGAGCAGCTTAAGGATATCTTGGATTTTGAAGCGAATGCGGTGTCGGCACTGCTCCACTTTGATGATGAATATTGTTCGGATGTCGCTGCTTACTTGGTCCTTGCTGAAATGTGGCCTCAGTTGTCGCGCGTATTTCGAGGCGGAAGAATGACCCTGCCCATACAGAAGGTGATCGAGGCGCTAAGGCTTCGCCGGGATTTGGGAATGAAGCTGCCCGACCTCGCCGACACCGAGGACGTTTGGGCTTTTCCGCGTCGAGTGCGGCGCGCTTCAGGCAGTTCTCGAAGTAGCGAACGGCACCTCGAACCACAGTCTCGCGAGAAGGTCGTTGACGAATTTTGTGATGCGCTCGACGCGTGGCTCGGGACCGCTGCGGATGAGCTCGAACTAACCACGTCGGGGAAGTCGCGGTTCGCGAGCATCATCGGAGAGTTGCTTGATAATGCCGAGCGCCACTCGGACCCGCCTGGTAAAGACGGCGGCTGGTCAGTGGCGGCGTTTATGGCGAGACGAAAAGAGGAAGAAGACGAAGTCTATCGGTGTCACCTAGGGTTCCTGAGCGTGGGTGCATCGATGGCCGAAAGCCTCCGGACAGCTTCTGTTTCCACCCGCGCCACAATTAACAAGTACACCGACAGCCACAGAGGGTGCGGGATATCTGCCGATACACTTACTACGCTCGTTGGACTACAGGATGGGATCACCCGGGATCATGCAGCCGCGACCTTTGGGCGCGGTGGCGTTGGCCTGCAGGAAGTGCTAGAATTGATCAGCGTTCTTGGTGTCACAGGCCACAGCGGGCGGGAACCGAGAATGACCATTGTATCAGGGCGGTCTTGCATAAGAGCGAGGTCGCCTTATTTGGTAGGGCAACGAAAACAACAAGACGATCCTCGAGTCCAGTGGTTCAATGAGGACAACTCGCCTCACGAACCACCTGACAGTAATTTCGTCTTCGATCTTAATTCACGATTTCCCGGTACAATCATCGGTGTGACCTTTGTACTGAGCAAAAACGACCTAATGGCGGTGCTGAATGCAACAGATAGAGCTGATTGAACTGACCGGCAACGGCGAGGTTCACAATCTGTCGGGCCATGACCGAGGTCTGGCAGCGCGCAAGAAGTTTAAACTTGAGGAACTTGACAAGGCGGGAGACCAAGTTGTCGTTTCGATCCCCGACTTTGTCTACTCCGTTACGCCGTCCTTCTTCCAGGGAATGTTTGCGGAGAGTGTGCGCCTTTTCGGCAACCGGGAGAAGTTTCTGTCACGGTATCAGTTTCGTGCGGATCCCGTCGTGCTGGAGCAGATCGACAACGGCATCCGCGCGTCGTTAATGCAGAGGCGTTCTCTTTTGTGACCTAAGAGGGTTCAGTGGGGTTTAAGGATTGGGCGCCTTGGGTAGGCATCGCTGTGAGTTTGATCTGGAACTTGATCAACTCGCGACGCTCTTCATTGCAGTGGAGGGCAGGGCATGCGCTAGCCGAGTTTAAGACGCTTAAGACGCCCGTTGATCAGTCGCTCAACAAGTTGAGGGCCAGTAAGAAGCAGGTGACGGCCCTTGAATTGTCGGCAGACGGGCAACCTGCGATCGACGAGCGCGTGAAGGCGCTAAACCAGCAGATTTCGGCGGAATTTAATGAATTGACGGTGTTTCTTGAGGCCCTCGACACCAGTCATCACTCAAGCCGATGTGACTGGGTGCAATCTGCAGAAATCAATTTTGACAGTTTCGTGGGTACGTACGATCGCCTTTACGCCCCCAAGGCACCCCGCGAAAGACTTCGGATCGTCTCGGAGTCAGCGGCAAAGCTGCAGACGTTAATCGACGCGGTCCACACCGGGTTGGAGGGCGAACTGAAATCAAAGATGAAGTAGACTAAGCGATATGCCTTGGGCGCAATCGGTGTGTCAGTCATTCAACCAAGGGACCACTGGTTGCGATCATGACAGAGGTCCCTGGTTGTGTCGGGTACACCAAGTCGGAGTTGAACTGCTTCGAACGCCTTCACCCAGGGATCATCGCCGTCGTCGTCGCTGTTCCGGTAGAATGCGTTTCGGATTTTCTCGATTTGCGCCGGCGTCGGTCGGCCGATCACGAGGGTTTCGAAGAACCGGCTAGGCTCACAGGAGGTGAGCCAGTTGATCTCCCATCCATTCTCGCGAGCGTGCTTGTTGCCGAGCTCGAGGTCGAGACTGATATGCAGGCAGCCGGTTTGATCCTCGTACCACCAACCGACTGGACGAGGTTGTTCGGATAGCCCGTTCGAGCCCTCTTCCGCGACCATCTTCACCAACGACTGCCCGATGTGCCGCAGTGCGCGCGCTTGCCGTCCATGATGAGGACCGATCTCGTGAACCGGTAGATCGAACAGGCCGAACAACTTCAATCGCTGATCATGAGTAAGGTCGCGGAAGAACCAGAGTCTCAATAGTTCACTCATCGCGTTCTCTTTCCTTCGGGGAGTTTCTGGAGTTTGCCGGTCGCGACCGCTGCCGCAATTTCAGCGGGGCGGGGCGCGGCGGGTTTGGGCTCGCGACGCAGCTCGGGCCGTGCCAGGGCGGATTGGCGCCGAGCCTTGAGCGCGCGAAAATCGGTGCGGTTCTTGGTCAAGACGTCCGCCCTCTGCCGATCGAAAAAGGAAGGGGGGTGGCAAAGACCCACATGTGGTAGAGATCAGCACCGTCCACGAGTTCAGAGGTGGGTGGCATTACCTGCACCCCCGTAAGCTCTGATCCGCAGAGCTCGTTCTTGATCCGTTGAAGATCCCGCCACGGGGGCTCAAGGTTCGAGAAGGTACGGATCGAGAGGTGCGTCACGTTCGCGCCGTTGTCGTCGACGAATGGGCGAACCAGCACGACATAAAGGTCGTTGCGCCAAGCCTCAGTCACCTCCCGCGTCCAGCCATTCCCGCCAACCGCACCCGGCGGCACGTCGAAGCGCTGCCATGTGCCCCACTTGCCCGTCAGGCCTCGTCTTTCAAAGGCCAAGGCCATTCGTCGCTGCCGGCGCGTCTCCGTCATGCCTTCTGCCTCCATATTCTCGCCGGCTCGTCCGGCTTCATCCGATGCACGCCGCGCGCCATGGGATGCTTTGGCGCGCCGCTTGATGTGACGCCCCAGCACCACAGGTCGGGCCAGGGCTCTTCACCGGTCTGGATTTCCTCGACGACGCGGTCGATCCAGTCCTGGTCCCACGCGATGGCGCCCCAGCAGACGAACACCTGGTCAGCAGCCTTGGCTCGGGCCACGACGTGGGGCAGGTTGACGAAGTGGAGATCGTCGCGGACGTCCCACGCGCCGCCTTCGATCGACGAAACGATGCGACGGCACTCGGCCGGGCTGGAGGTACAGAACGGATAGAGGTTGACCGCCTCGTAGGAACCGAAGCCGTGCAGCGGGAACCAATGGTTCCACCAGCGCGACGTCCTGTCGTCGATCGACGCGTTGGCCTTCGAGGGGTTGCAGCCGATGACACAAGCGCGAGGACCAGAGCCGAACTCGCGGATCAGGCTCAGGCGGTTCTCGCCGTGAAACACGGCGCTGCGCCTCATGTCGTCGCCGAAAAGGTCGGGGGTCGGAAAATCAGACAATGCCGTTCTCCTTGAGAAAGTCCTCGATGCCGACAGGCGTTTCGGACTGGTTGAAATAGAGCTTGAGGGAGAGCCAGAACGCGGTCCACGCCCGGTCGTAACGGATCGAGATGCGCCACCACTGGCGGTTCCGTTCCGGCACGCGATACGCGCCCTTCTTGTGCAGCCGGTTGAGTTTCCTGTTTCGCCCGGTCAGGGTCTTCCACCGCTGCCGGAGCGCGGGCGGGAGCGACTTGTAGCAGCCGTTGCAGATGATCTCGTCCGAGCCGGGATACTTCTCGGCCGCTGCGGTGCGGCGGCAGCGCGGGTTGATGCAGGGGAGGCGGTTACTCATGTTCCGTTCTCCCCGACAAAGCGCAGCGGTGGATGCGGCACGCCGGCGCATTCGCTGCAAAGCAGGACGCGGTCGGCCGGCATTCGCTGCGCCACGACATTGCTTGGCGAGAACACGCGCGCCAGCGCGGTCGCGCCGCCCATCATCTGTTCCAGGCCATGCATGCGCTGGACGTTTTTGAGATCGACGACGCAGCTCGCGATGTTGAGTTCGTAGAACACCGGACTGCCGGTGTGCATCACGCCCTTGCCGCAGACCGCGCACGGGCGGAGCTCGTCAATATCCATCGGGTTGAGTTTCACTTGGTCAGTGCTCATCGGCATACTCCCAAAGGCCTCGATCGATGCGGCGGAACGGACCGCGCTGCAGCTCCTGCCGGATTTTGGCGTCATAGTTCGGATTGGTGCTCGCCTTCGGATGGTGGGCGAAGGCGCGGTAGAGCTCGTCGAGCCGGACAGGCCCGTCACAGTGTTTCAGGAATGAAACGATGGCATCGCGCCAGGTTCCCCGGGTCGCGCCGATGGACCAAAACCGGGGCAGCAAGAGCGGCACGAACTTGCCCGCGATGCCACTACCGCTCAGGATCTCGGCGTCGGTGTCACCATAGGCGATCAGGACGGTCGGGGCGCCGGCATTACCTTTAGCCTGCTTGCCCGAGGGGAGATGGAAGTTGATCCGACCCTCCATGAACAGCAGCGCGGTCGCCCTGTCCCAGACGTGGCGAAAGAACGCTTCCGTCTCGGTTCGGGCGAAGATGAGCGCGGTACCGGTGCCGTGCGCCGCCATGCGGCCCATGAACCGGCCGAGCAGCGAGGTCGAATACGGCGGATTGAGCCAGACGCGGCCGAACCACGGCAGGATCAGGCCGTTGTCGAACGCGGTGTAATGCCGGGTCGCCGTGGCCCAAGGCCGCTTGGCCGGGGCGCACGGGTCCAGGTCGAAAGATGCGGGGCCACCGAGCGCAGCGATGATGAATGGGGGGGTGAGCCATTCATCGGTCCGCGATCGGGCGCTCTGGTGGCCCCCTATGCCGGCGAAGAGGGGGGATTCGCCGGTCATTCGATTAGTCCCATTGCATCGGCACAGGCCCACCCGGCATCGAGAAGCCAGATGTAGCCGTTGCCGGCGACGTGGACGAAATGCAGCCCCTTGACGTAAAGGCCGGATTTCTCGTCCCATCGCTCATCAAAGAGACGCTTGTTTGCCGTTGCGGCGGCCCAGCCTTCGGATTTCCGGGCCCGCCAGGACACGAGTTTCGATTCCGGACTTCTGCTGGCGCCGGCCGACAGCAACTCAAGATGCTCGGCAGCGAGGCAGCGGATAAGCAGTTTTTCAGGTTCGGTGAGGCGAGCCTCGGCGATCAACTGCCACTTGTAGCCAAGGGCGAAGAGCCGGTTGGCGTCGTCGGTCGAGACGCCGAGCTCCAGCCCCAACTCTTTGCCGCGCAGGTGCTTGCGCTTAGCGATGCGATGTGCCTTCAAGGCCGTTTCGCGAGTGAACTTGGTCATGCGCAAAGCTCCTTCGGAAACTCGCGATGGTGGACGCCGTGGAGCAGTGCGCCGGAGCCGGTTTTGCCGGTCCGGAACATGGTCCTGGTGTCGAACCTCACCGGTACGAAGGGGTTCGGATCGGCGTGGAGCTCGATGCGTTTCACCTTGTTCGCCTTGAGCACGGCGAGCAGCTCCAACGTGCCCTCGCCATCGGGGAGCCACGTGCCCCACTGCTTGAAGAAGAACGCGGTACCGGCGCGGATGCATTCGGCTCTGACAGCCTGAACCCATCGAGGATGCAGGGGTCTTGCGTTCCGGCCGCTTTCACCGCCGACGATGATCCAGTCAACGCCTTCAATCTCGTCCCCGGTGCGAATCGGCTCCAGCATGGGTTCCATGCTCACCCCGATCCACGGTAGCCCGAGACGCTTCTTGAGCAGCTTGAGTTTGGGAACGTCGCGGTTCCACTCCTTCTGAGTGCAAACCGAAATCATCAGCCCGACATGGGACGGCCAGGCGCGGAGCCAGTGCTCCGGCACCATGCGCTCCACATTGCCGAGCCGCTTGGTCAGCATCTGCACCCGCTGGGTCGACAGCACCTCTATCCCGGCAAAGCCGGCGTTGTGCCAAGACGGATCGACTTCATTGTCGAACAGGTCCGACATGGACTGGAAGAAGATGCGGCGCGGCCTGCCGTGGAGCTCGTGGAACGCCGCTGCCGAGTTGTGCAGCTTGCGCATCAGGGCAACAGCGCCCTTGATTGGCCGGCGCGGCGCGCCTGGTCCCCACTGCCCGGTGCCGCGAAACGCGTTCAGCGTCTCGGCGTAGCAATTGTCGCAGCCCGGCGAGACCTTGGTGCAGCCCCACCACAGATTGACCGTGGCATCGGTCCATTCGATGTCGGAGGTTTCAGCCATCGGAGGGCTCCTTGGTCGCCGGCGGACCGGATACGAAAATGCGTTTGGTTTCGCCGCATTGGGAGCACGCGGCTCGTTCTGCCAGTGCGGCGGCTTGCGCCACCGGCATGGGGAGGCGGGCCACTAGGAAGACGTGTTCGCATGCGCCGCAGCGGGCGTAGAGACCGTTTTCAGGCATGGGACGCCTCCAGTACCACCTGCTCAATCGTGTCGATGTTCTGTTTGATGACGCGGAACGTGTAGACCTCGACCCACGGGTTGGCCTCCCATGATCCGGGGCGGTTGATCTCCGTCCAAAGGGACGCGTAGGAGGCGATCGGGTTGTCGACATAGCCAAGGCCGCTGCCGTCACGATAGCGCCGCCAATGGCGGCCGTAGGGCATGAAGTCGGTAAACGGCTCGATACCTTCCGCGATTGCATCCGTCTCGCTAATGCTCTGCACCTGCTCGACACGAACGTCGGTGACGATGATGGTTGTTCGGCTGGCCCAGCGAGGCATATGCATCGCCGGTCGCCACGGATATCCGCGCGCCGCTCCGTCCAAATCTGCGCAAGGATCTGTCGCGGCGTAGCGAAGCTCGCAGGGTTCGCGGTTTGTCGGGCGGAAATCACTAAAGGTGAGTCCCTGCCACGTCTCTTTCACCCACAGGCGGTCTCCTATGGCATAGCGGAGGTAGGGCAGCAGTTCCGCGTGCCGCAGGTCGTGCCACCGTCCGTCCTTGTCGCGGAAGTGCCAGTCGTATCCCGGCGTGTCGGAGCGGCCGAACTGGCGGATTTTTCCGAAGCGCCGAAGCCGGTTCATGGTCCGCCTGGTCTGCGTCTTGCGATCGTCGAGGCAGGAGCGGGACATGCTGGGCATGAAGGAGATAGGGAGGTCGCGGGCCATCAGTTCGCCCCCGCGCTGCGCCTGCGTTCGACCATCGCGACAACCTCGGTGAGGTCGTCGCTCGTCATGCAGAAATCGGCCTCGGGATTATCAGGGGTGCGCACCAGGACGGTGATTTTCGCGCCGGATTTGAAATAGGCTGCGATGTCGTCCATGTGATCGGCGACGACGCTCTGAACCCTGCGGAGCTGCTCGGTCATGGCTGCTCCTGTTCGCTGGGGCTGACAAACCCGGCGCGCAGCGTCGCTGGATCGACGCGGAGTTCGTTCACTAGCCACTGGAGCAGATCGGTCGAGTTGGAGAACGCGTATCGCTGCCCGAGCATATCGGGTTCATCCGGAAGGCTTCCCAGTATCCAGCCGCCGTTAGAGGTCGCCTCCAACGAAGTACGCACCAACAGTCCTTGCAGTCGCGATTCTGACGTCACAGTCCCACCTCCTTCAATGCTTCGTCACGGGCTTGGTTGATCTCGGCCATGGCGTCGGGATCGCCGCCACGGTCGGGATGGTTTGTCCTGGCGAGAGCGCGGTACCGCTCCTCGATATTGGCGATGGTGACGGATGGCGTCGGGGATCGCTCGACGCCGAGAACCTCGGTCCAGGGACGTTTCCCGGCCGGTGCCGGCAGCGCGAGGAAGCCTTGAAACGTCGCGCGGACCAGTGCCAGCGTGCCGTGGCGCAGTTCGACGCGTCTCGCCTCGAGCACGTGATGCAGGGCTTGCAGATTGGCGGCGACGCTGGCGTAGCGGTCGATCGGGATACAGCGCCACTCGCCGTCCCATATGAACCAGATCGCCACGCCGGGATCGTCGGGATTGGTGACCCCCAGCGTGACGTTGGACGAAATCACGATGTCCTCGATCGGCGACCCGCTGTCGCGACCGAAGGCACGGAGCGACGCCTTGACGTTCACGAGCGCGCCGTTCAGCGACGTCTTGAACAGGCCCTTTTCGCGTTTGCCGGCGAAACGTGGCATGGTCGGGGGCCACGAGAGGGGAAAGGCGGTGATGTTCATGCCGGCACCGCCTTGTCCCGGAGCACGACGCGGGTCGTTACATCAACGACGGCCACCGCCTTGATCTGCCACTGCCCGTCTTCCTCGACCGGCTCAAGCGTGACGGGTTCGTCGTCAGCTTCGTAGTGAAGGCCGACATAGATCGCGGCTACCAGGCGATCATCCGGTACGGTGTAGCCCCTGATCTTCCCGTCGATCGGCTCGGCGGTCGCGTTGTGATGGCGAACCAGTTCGGTCGCGGTCAGCATGTCTCTGAGCGAGACGCCGGTCAGATCAGGCAACACAGGCGAGTTCGTCAGGCCGTTGCTGAGAAAATAGCGTTGGCAGAGGGCCTTGTTGATGACGAGGGCGCGCTCCAGCGACATGGGAGTGGGGAACGTCATGCCGTCACCGCCTCGCCGATCGTGCCCTTGATCGGGACGCACTTTTCGAAGTCGATGTGGTATCCGCCGGTGCCGGCCAACCTGGTCTCGCCCTCAATCTCGGGCAAAACTGCGACCTGGGCGACTTCGAACAGGATGTCCGTGACGACGCCAGCCTTTATGGAAGCGGTCGCTACGCGGTCGCCGATATAGAACGGCACCTCGATTTCGTTTGCAGCGACCCAATCGCGCATTAGCTCGGAATGGGTGCGATCAAGACTGATCTTTGCGAGTATGGCGACGAGCTTCGTGTCTGGCTTCCAGCCGACACACTCCAGCTGCTTGCACAGATGGAATGCGTCTTCGTGGAAGCACTTCATCAGATCACCTTCGACCGCGTCACTCCAGCGGCCGGGCTGTTTGAGCCATTCCATGACATCGGAGAGGACGCGCTTTATCGCAAGCCGTTTGGTCTCAGTGTCGTCCCGTTGCGGACGCGGCGGTATGGCGGACAGATCGGTCATGACACCCTCCAAGGATCGTTTCGGGAAACCGGCCCGCGCGGGGCCGGAAACCGGAATCGATCGGTCAGGCCTCGGCCGGTGCCGGGTCTGCGAGATGCGCAACGGTGCGGATGAGGGCGAGCATCTGGGTCCGAAGCTTCGGATCCTTGATCGCGGCGAAGGTGCGTGCCAGGTCGAGCGCTTCCCGCGTGGTCAGGAAGGCGGAGATGTCGTCGGCCGGTGCCGGGGCGGTGCTGTCGGGCTCGCCGTTCTCCGTCTCGAAGAAATACGACACCGGAACGTTCAGGATCCGCGCGATGTCCTGTAGCCGGCTCGCGCCGACGCGGTTCACGCCCTTCTCGTATTTCTGGACCTGCTGGAACGTTATGCCGAGATGGCTCGCCAGCTTCTCCTGAGATACGCCGAGCACGGCGCGCCGGAGCCGTATGCGCTGGCCCACCAGAAAATCGGTGTGATGGGGTTTCTTTGCCTTGGCCGGTCTGTCGAGCATGATGCCCTCCTCTTGTTGCCGGGTTTGCGATGGTGCACCGGTGCGGCTATTCCGCAGCGGCCTGGATGTGATCCGTGACGGTGTGAGCCATGGCCGCGTTGAGCAACTCGGACCGTGCCTTTGCGATGTCGCGGCCGAGATCGTTGCGCAGCGTGACGAGGAAACGCTCGACCGGCAGACGGGACGCGATGCGTTCGACCCTGGCGCGGATGGCGGGATCGCGGTGCTCAATCGTGACAAAGACGCGGCTGCTGCCACCGTCGTCGATGAACGCCTCCAGCGCCTGCATGTCGTTCTCGGCCTGCTTGAGCTGGTCGAGCAGGCCCTGCATCTCTTCGCTCAGCGATACGGTCTGGGTTGCTTCACGCGTCGTCATGATCCTGTCCTCTCTTGGTCAGGCCGCTGCCGCGGGACGAGCCCGAGGCATTGGCGGCAGTTTTTCGCGGGGGTGGAATTTGATGTCGCCACGGTGGCGCGCGTCGAACCGGTACCAGGCGTAATTCACCTTGCCCTCGTGTTCGGTGTCGTCGAACCAGCGCACCCGACCGATGCTGACCACGTCGCTGCAAATCCGCATCAACTTGGCGCAGCGTTCGTTGTGCTTGAAATCCGCTTCGAGCAGCAGCCAGGTCGGCGCGATCTTGGAAAACCGCCAGATCATCGGCTCGAGCAGTTCCCAAGTGTAGGGCGGGTTGGTGATGATCGCGTCGACGACGAGCTGCTCAAGCACGGGGCAGGTCAGTGCGTCGGTCCCGGTCTGGATATCACCGGAATGGATGCAGAGCGGTCCGTAGCCCTCGATGTGGCGGATCAGCCTGCCATCACCGCAGCACGGTTCGGCAAACGTCCTGACATCGTCGAGGAAGCGCCAGAGCGGACGGACCGCTTTGGCCGGTGTTGGATACTCGTCGTGCTTCCGGCGCGGGAAATTCGAGTGCTTCCCCATCACAGTGCCCTCTCGCCGTACTGGTGCTCGACGAGGCAGCCGATGAGGTGATCGACCCGGGTGTCGTCCCACCAGTCCCGGGCCTTGGCCTGTTGCAGCCTGGTCGAGGCCTTTGCGGGATGGTCGAAACCGAGATGAAGAGCGATCCGGATCATCGGCATGCCGGGAAAGATGTTCGTCAGCACATCCAGTGCGACGAGCCGGGCGCGGTCGCGGTTAGGTTCAAGTGCTACGGCCTGATCGAACACCGACAGGCTGAACCGCATGTCCGGGTGCTGGGGCAGGGCGACGACGTTGGTCATGCCGCCTCCGCGCGATAGGTCTGTTCCAGATTGCGGCACACCAGCCCGGTAAACTCGCGGTCGAGCATTTCCTGCATCGACGAGGTGAGCGGGTGGCCGTCGTGCCATAGCGCGATGATCGCGGCGACGTCGCCGGAATGAGCCTCGCTCAGCACAGCCGCCACTCCGTCGTCGCGCTGGGGATAGGTCAAGCGGCCGTCTTGGGTCTCCATCGTGCCGCCACAGAAGGAGCAGAAGTCAGGGATGACGGTGAGGCGCTCCACCGCGCCACAGGAGGTGCAGGTCCAAAGCGTCACGGGCGCCTCCTAGCGATGGAGAGCGGCGTGGCACGTGTCGAACGTATGCCGTTCCTGACACGTGGCCATCCCGTCGGAGGACATGGCGAGACATGCGAGCGCGACAGCGCTCGCAAAAGCGAGGCAGAGTTTCATGGCAATCCCCAATGAAGCGGTCGCAAATCAACCGAACATGGGGAAGATGTTATCCGCTAAAGAGGATATGTCAAGTTGAGTGTTCGCTATCGCGGATACTTTTTCATCTAGCGGCACAACCTGTGCGTCCGTAGAGGTCGATTTCCGTCTCGCAGGGCGTGTCGGTGACCGCTATCGCACCGCCAACCAGGAGGGCGGCAACGATAGCCATGATCGCCAATCCGATGCCCGAGCGCATAACGTCTCGGAGCAGCCCCACAAGGAGGAAGAGCAACGTGCACCCAACGAGGGCGACCAGCGCAAGGGCAAAAGGCGAGGTGAGTGCGATCGCTGTGGCGGGGTGTGTCCCCGCTAATGTAGCGGCGGTGAAAACAATCGCCGGAGCAAGGGGCAGGAGCCCGCCAAGGAACCACCCGCTTGCCCACCACGGCGCCTTGTTGCCACTCTCATCCATGACGTGGATACCTCCGCTGGCGTCATGTTTACCACGCAACGTTGAGTTTCCGAATCACTCTTGCGTAGGTTCACCGTCTGTTCCAATATCGCCCGAAAAGGAGGGCGGAGATGCGCGTTTCTGAACTGATAAGCGTGCTCAGCGATATGACGGAGCAACAAAAAAAGGCCGCCCTCGATGCGGTCAAGTCCGCCGGGTATCCCGCAGGATCTTCAATATCCCGTCTCGGGCATCCGGCGAGCCCTCCAGCAGCGCAAGTATCTCCTCTGTCGCGGGAGATATCTCAAACCCGTAGATCAGCTCGGAAAGGCTGACATTCAGTTCCCGACACACCGCCAGCAGGTTCTCCAGCGTCGGGTCCTTGTCTTCTTTTAGCAGTGAATGGACATAGCCGGCGCCCTTGCCCGCCGCGAGGGAAACCTCGCGGGCCGAGCGTCCGCTACGGTCCAAGGCTTGTTGCAGGCGGCCCCGCCACGCATCGTTCTTCATCGGGGCAATATCTTCAAAAGCGGATATTTTTGCACGTCCTTCGTTGAGGATGGTTGACGTATCCTCTTTAGCGGATAAAATCCCGCACCATGACCGACGACATCACCGCCAGAGACGAAGACGTCATCCTCAAGCAGATCGAGGCCTTCCTGTCCAAGACAGGAATGGGCGCGAGTTATTTCGGCCGCGTCGCGGTCGGCAATACCGAGGTCGTCCAGAGGCTTCGCGACGGTCGCAGCATCACCATGGCGACGGCCCGGAAACTCCGGGAGTACATGGCCGCCAACAGCGGCGAGGCGGAGACCGAACCCCAGAAGGGGGCGGCATGACGTCGATCTCGCTTCACTCATCGTTTCCCTTTCTCTCCCGGTTCGCGCCACGGACCGGCGCAGCGTCCTTACCGCTGTCGCCGGCTCGTACCGAAACGTCCGGTCTTTGCCGGACGGGGCGCCAGGCCATGATCGTGTCGCCTGTCCGCATACAGCACCTGATTGCCCTGGTCGCCCGCGCCTCCTCCAGTCCGTTTCAGGACGTTCCGGCCGGTGCCGGTCTTTTCGAGGAGGGTTCCGTTGCGCCTCACCATGGCGCGACGGGCTGGCGCGGTTCTACCCGGACCGCTCCGCAACATTGCGGGAATCGGTCCGCAACCCTGTTCGACGTCGGGGGACTGATCGACTGGCTCCGCCAGCGGTACCCGCGATCGACCACGGTCAACGTCGAGGCCGAGACCGGTATTCCGGCGGCCTCCGTCGAAAACTGGCTCCACCGGCGGTCCCAGCCTTCGGTGGAGCACTTCATTCGCCTCGTTGCCGCGTTCGGTCCCGAAGTGCTGCAGGCCTGTCTCGTCGCAACGCCTGACTGGGTCGAGCAAGCCGCCGCGGCTGAGCAGGCCAAGGCGATCGACGAGGAGATCGCGCGGCTGACCCAGCGGCGCGCACAGATCGCCATCGGTGCCGTGCCATGAACCGGGCCTCATCCGTCGATGGGCTGGTCAAGGAAGCCGAAGATCGCAAGGTCCGGACCAGAGTTGCGGAAGCCCGAGCCGAAGTGCTGCCGCGTCACGAGCTGCTGGACGGGCTGCAAGTTCTTATCCGCGCCAAGGTCTGGTGGATCGAGAATTTTTCAGTCGGGACGAGGCGGCGTCCCGATCACGAGGTCTCGGCCCGGCGCCGTGAGCTCGCGGTCCTGGTGCAGGCCAGTGACTTGATCGCCGGCAGACCAGAAGGCGGGGGACAGGGAGATGCAGCCGGGCCGTGACCATCATCATCCAACAAAACCGCGCGTCACAGACCACGCCGTTACCCGCTTCGTCCAACGCATCCTCGATGTGACGCTGGCCGTCGAGTTCGACACCGAGCGCGAACGCGCCGAGGCCCATTGCCGGGCCGCCGGCGTGACGGCGGATGACGTCCGTTTCCGCATCTGGACACCCGGTATAGCCGCCGCGTCGCGGATGGGGGTGGAGCGTGTGTCGAACGGCGAGTTCACCGTGGCTTTCGCTCCGCAGACCGGTGCCGTGATGACCGTCATGCCGCCACGATTTGCGGTGGACGTGCCGCGCCGAATGAAGGTGCGGACCGACAAGGAAAATAGGCGCGAGAGCCAGAAGTGGCACCGCCGCGCAAAACGAAAACCAACAGCGGCCCATCTAGCCGCGACCAACCGCGAGGAACTTGACGATGCTTGATACTGGTCTCGGCCCAGGCCGACGCGAAGGGGTGATAGCGGCGGCGCGAACCGTCGGAGCGGAAGCGGCGGGCAAGCCACTGCCGGGCCGGCAATCGGGTCAGACAGAAGCATTCTCGGACCGCGAAACCGGTTCGGCCGATGCCCATGGCGTGGCACGGGACCAGCTGCGCGCCTTCGTCGAGCGGATCGAACGTCTGGAGGAAGAGCGGAAGAGCGTCGCCGACGATATCAAGGATGTCTACGGCGAGGCAAAAGCGATGGGCTTCGACACCAAGATCCTGAAAAAGGTGATCGCGCTGCGCAAGAAGGACGAGCAGGAGCGATTGGAGGAGGATCTCATCCTCGATACCTACCTGCATGCCCTCGGGATGATCGACAGCCCGCCGGAGGCATGACGATGGATGCCTCGTCGATGCTGACCACGGTGGAGTTCACCCACTGGCACCTGTTCTGCGGCCTCGGCGGCGGAGCGAAAGGCTTCAACAAGGGCACGGCGCGGGTCGGAAACCTGCGCGCCCGGTTCCGCTGCGTCGGCGGGGTCGATGTCGATCCGGCCGGCTTGCGCGATTTCGAGCGGCTGACCGGAGCGCCCGGTACCCTGCTCGACATGTTCGATCTGGAGCAGTACCGCGCGTTTCACGGTCTTGACCCGGCGCCGGGCTGGCGCGCCGCAGAGGCGGAAGACATTCGCCGCTCGGCCGGGGGGGAGTTTCCCGACATCGTCTTCCTCTCCGCGCCGTGCAAGGGCTTCTCGGGGCTGCTGCCGGAACAGTCGAGCCTCACCGCGAAATACCAGGCGTTGAACCGGCTCACGCTGCGCGGCATCTGGTTGATGCTGGAGGCGTTCAAGGAGAAGCCGCCCAAGCTCATCATTTTCGAGAACGTGCCGCGCATCATGACGCGGGGCAGGAAGCTGCTCGACCAGATCGTCGCCCTGCTGCGCTCCTACGGCTATGCCGTGGCCGAGACCAAGCACGACTGCGGCGAGCTTGGCGGGCTGGGGCAGAGCCGCAAGCGATTTCTGCTGGTGGCTCGTCACGAGGAGCAGGTTCCGCCGTTCTTGTACGAGCCCGACAAGCGCCGTCTGCTCGGCGTGGGCGAAGTCCTCGAAAAGCTGCCGCTGCCGGGTGACCCGCGCGGCGGGCCGATGCATCGCGTGCCCTCGCTGCAATGGAAGACGTGGGTCAGGCTCGCCTTCGTCGAGGCAGGGTCAGACTGGCGTTCGCTTAACAAACTGGCGGTGGAAGACGGTTACCTGCGTGACTATGCCATAGAGCCGCTGTGCAATTGGCAGCCCGGTGTCTTGGGCGTCAGAGGCTGGGGCGAGAGTTGCGGGGTTGTAGCGGGGCGCTCGTCGCCGACAAATGGGGCTTTCAGCGTCGCGGACCCGCGTCCTCCGATCGGTAGCCCGGAATATCAGCAGTACGGCGTGCGTCGGTGGGGAGAACCTAGCGGTGCGGTCATCAACGTCAAGTCGCCAGGCCAAGGAACCTTCGCTGTAGCCGATCCTCGTCCGACCGAGCGGGATGATTATAAGCAAACGAAATACCGCGTAACGAAGTACGGCGAGGCCGCTGGCACTGTCATAGCGGCGTCGACAACAGGGAATGGCGCCTTCGCTGTCGCTGACCCACGCCCGGTGGGCCTCAACGCCAACCGCGAGCACTACAAGACCGGAGGTCACTACGGTGTCGTACCTTGGGACGATACCACGGGTGCGGTGCCGGCTTATGGGAAATACGACCGAGGACCATGGTCAGTTGCTGACCCGCGCAATCAGCCAACCTGCGCAGAAATGCAAACTGAACAAAATGCTTGCTTGCCTAAGCCGACTGACCGGCTCGTTGCTGTGATCCGCGCGCTAGACGGAACCTGTCACAGGCCGTTCACCACGTTGGAACTTGCTGCGCTGCAGTCACTGTTTGACCCAGAGGAAATGTTTCCTCGGTTGAAGGCAGATGGGGAGCATAGTCCTCGCCATTGGGAAAGCTTCACTCTCGACGGCCAATCGGAGTCGGCGTGGCGGGAGCGGATCGGCAACGCAGTGCCGCCAGACGCCGCCGAGGCGATCGCCAACGTCATGGGCACCACGCTGCTCCTCGCCATGACGGGCCAGACCTTCATGCTGTCCAATCAACCGATATGGGTGCAGCCGATCGCGCTCGCGCTCGCCGTCGATCAGCGCGGGAACGTGCCGGTGGAGGCGGTTGCCTGAACCATGACCAGATCATCCGACGAGCGCGAAATCCGGGACTATGTCGTCGATCGGCTGAGGCGGATCATGCCGAATGCCAGGATCGTGCACGAGCTCAACGTGGCGGGGCAGGGGACGAACCGCATCGACGTCGCGGCTATCACTCCGACAGCGATCGTCGGCGTCGAGATCAAGTCGAAGAAGGACACGTTGAAGCGGCTTGAGGAGCAGTGGGCCGCGTTCAGCAAATGCTGCCACTTCGTCATCGTCGCGGCTCACGAGAAGCATTTCAAGCCCTATAGCGACCGCTGGTACGGGACCCACGAACCGCCGCTGAGCCTGCTGGACCATCCGCTGTTCTTCGGTGCATCGGGGAAGGTGAAGCAGAGGCATATCTGGCCCTATCCGGAGCCGGAGCCTACGGGACGGCTCCGACCGTGGAACGTGTTTGATCCGCTTCAAAACACTCTGCTGCAGCCGAGAGCCTACAACATGCTCGACATGCTGTGGGCCGACGAGTTGCGCCGGGAATGCGAGCGTCACCGTATCGATGCGCGGCAGCGCAGACCCAGGCACGACATGATCCAGGACATGGTGTGGCTCATGACGGGCAAGGAGATCGCGCACGCGGTCTGCCGGCAGCTTAGGGCGCGACGCTTCGCCGAGGCTGATCCGCCGGTGCTGGAGATGGCGGACGCCGTGTCTGTGGCGCCGAGCGGGCAGATGGAGATGTGTATGGGGGTGGCGGGATGAACGATACGCCCACCAGGCCCGCGCTACGCTGGCACGGAGGCAAATGGAAGCTGGCGCCCTGGATCATCGCTCATCTGCCCCCGCATAGGGTCTATGTGGAGCCCTATGGCGGCGCGGCCAGTGTCCTGATCCGCAAGCCGCGCGCCTATGCCGAGGTCTACAACGATCTGGACGATGAGGTCGTGGCGCTGTTTCGCGTGCTGCGTGACCCGGAGCAGGCTGCACTGTTGCGCGAGCTGCTGCGACTGACGCCGTTTGCGCGCACAGAGTTCAAGGCGGCATACGAGGCAACGGACGATCCGATCGAGCGATCGAGGCGTCTGATCATCCGTTCGTTCATGGGCTTTGGCAGCAATGCTCATTCATCGGCGGACAGAGGCCACAGATCCACGGGGTTCAGAGCGACATCCAACAGAAGCGGTACGACACCGGCGATCGACTGGGCAAATTATCCAGCAGCGCTCACGGCGCTGGTTGACCGGTTGCAAGGCGTGGTGGTTGAGAACAGGCCCGCGCTTGCTGTGATGGCGCAGCACGACCGCCCCGGCACGCTCCACTATGTCGATCCACCATACATGCACCAGACCAGATCAGACCCGGATAAGCACGCCTATCGCCACGAGCTCTCCGATGCAGATCACGCCGAGCTGCTTAGGTTTCTCTCTAGCCTAACCGGCATGGTTGTTCTGAGCGGCTATGAGGCTCCGCTCTACGGCGATCATCTGATCGACTGGCACAGGCTTGAGAAAGCAACGCATGCCGATGGCGCTCGCGAGCGCACCGAGATCCTTTGGCTAAACCCTGCCGCCAGCGAAGCGCTCAGGCACTCGCGAGAGATGCCGTTGTTCTCAAAGGAGATGGCACGATGAGCCGCCGCACCATGCCGTATCACCGCCGGTACCACGGCGACGCGCTGCAGGGCTATCGCAAACTCACCCTGGAGGAACGCGGCGCCTATACCACGATCCTCGACCTGATCTACGACGAGGGCGGGCCGATCGACGACAACCGGCGGTGGCTCGCCGGGGAACTGAACTGCTCGCTCCGGAAGGTCGACGCGCTTCTGTCCGCGCTGCTCACGGCCCGGAAAATCTACATCACGCCGGCCGGAAAAATCAGCAATCACCGTTGCGAAACCGAGTTGGAAAATGCGCTGAAAATCTCGCGAAAACGGGCTGAAAGCGCATCGAAACCGAGAGGAAAAACCGGCGAGAACGCCAAAACATCTAACAAAGTCAACGGCAGACGCGAGCAAATGCAAAGCATTAGTGCTGTAATACCAGAGCCAGAGCCAATATATAATAATCTAGTTACGGTGGATGAGGATACGGAGCCGGGAGAAGCGGCCTATGCGATCGACGAACCCGAACCACTGGAACGCGACGACGCAGACGTTGCGACGAAGCAGCGCGAGAACCGCGTCACGCGTGTCCCGCCCATCCCGCCTGACAAGCTGACCGGGAATGTTCGGCTCATCGACGCGCTGAACGGGCGCGGCTCGGGCAAGGGCGCGCTGCAGGACATGCTGCAGGCCCAGCGACGGAGGCGTAGCTGATGGCGAGGACACCGAAGAGCACGACCAGCAAGGGCAAGCGGGTTTTGTCACCCCTAAAGGGCGGTGGCGCTGTGGCGGGGAAGGACACGGCAGAGGCTAAGCAGTTGAAGCGGAAGGGGAAAGCGGGGAACAAACCGGGGAATCCGGTTAATTCGACGACGACGGGAGAAACCGCCCCGAAAGTGGACACGAAAGCGGACGCCACGAAGGGCGCAAAGGGGGCTAAAACCGCGACGGCAAAGGGAAAATCGCAGACATCGGCCAGGACAAAAGCCGGGACGCGGAAGCCAGCGGGAAAAGCGCGAAAGGCAGCGATCGACCAACCCGGAATCGAGCGGCCCAAGCCGGTCAAATACGACAAGAAGTTCATCGGGATAGCCCGGCGGATGTTTCTCGCCAAGATCACGGACGAGGACATCGCTGACGTCATCGGCATCGACGTAGAGGAACTGGAATGGTGGAAGGAAGAACACCCGGAATTTGGCGCTGCGTTCCGGCCTGATCCAAAGGATTATGGTGGACGGCCAACGCTTTATGAGGAAAAGTTCGCAGATCAGGCGAAGATGCTGGCGACACTCGGGGCGACCGATCTGGAAATCAGCCAGTTTTTCAACGTCTCGCTGCGGACAATCCATCGCTGGAAGATCGAGCACGAGGAGTTTCGCGAGGCGCTGGAGATCGGCAAGGACGAGGCCGATGCCAAAGTCGAGGAATCGCTTTACCGCCGCGCTGTTGGTTACACGTTCGACAGCGAGAAGATCCTTGTCGTCGAGGGCGAGGTGCAGCGCGTCGAGACGATGGAGCATGTCCCGCCCGACGTGAAGGCGGCCACGTTCTGGCTCCAGAACCGTCGTCCAGGCATCTGGCGGGATACAAAACATTTGAAGCATGGTGTACAGGAAGACAACCCGCTCGCCGACTTCCTCAAGGAGATAAGCGGGCAGGCGATAGCACCCAAGGACCATCACGGTCCTGCATCCACGGAACCGCGGGCATTCGGCCCAAGGGACGATGGTGAGCAGGATCCAGAGGATGGCGTATGAACACCTAGCCGGTCTGACGGAGGCCGAGCTTCGAGAGAAGCTCAAGGACCCGAACTGGCGCATCCGGAACCTGTACTACATCCTCGACAAGGACGGGAACACCGTCCTGTTCGTGCCTAACGAGGTGCAGGAAAAGTTCCTGCAGGACATGTGGTACCGCAACATCGTGCCGAAGGCGCGCCAGCGCGGGTTCTCCACCCTCATCCAGCTTCTCATCCTCGACGCATGCCTGTTCGTGCCGAACCAAGCCGGCGCGATCATCGCCCAGGACTCGTCCACCGCTGAAAAGATCATGCGGAACAAGATCGAGTTCGCCTATGACCGGCTGCCGAGTTTCATCCGCGACGGCAACCCCATGACGCGGGACAACGTCGAGCTCAAGATCTTCGCCAACGGCTCATCGGTGCAGGTCTCGGTCTCAGCACGCGGCGATACGCTCAACTGGCTCCACATCTCCGAGTTCGGCGTGATCTGCTACGCCAATCCGAAGAAGGCAGAGGAGATCGTGACCGGCTCGCTGCCGGCGGCAAAGGCCGGGATCACGTTCATCGAATCCACCGCGAAAGGTCGAGACGGCGCGTACTACAAGATGGTGCAGGAGGCGAAGGCCAATGCCGACGCCGGCAAAAAACTGTCCAAGCTCGAATATCGGCTGCACTTCGCCTCATGGTGGGACGCGGAGGAATACGAGGTCGATCCGGAAGGCATCGTCATCACGGCCAGGGAGCACGACTATTTCGACCGCAAGGAGCGGGAGATCGGCCGGCCCATCTCGCTGAGAAAGCGTGCCTGGTACATCGCGACGCGGCGCAACGACTTCGCCGACGACGATCAGAAGATGTGGCAGGAGTATCCCACGACGCTGGAGGAAGCGTTTCAGGTCTCCACCGAAGGCGTCTACCTCGCAAAGCAGATGGAGCGCGCCCGGCTCGACGGCAGGATCTGCAGGGTGCCGTATGTCAGCGGCATCCCCGTCAACACGTTCTGGGACTTGGGACAGGTCGCGATCTGGTTTCACCAAGCCGTCGGAGGGGCGGATCACTGGATCAACTATTTCGAATGCGCCAACGAGCCCTACAGCTACATCGTCCGCGAGATGGACAAGATGGGCTACGTCTGGGGCCACCACTTCCTGCCCCACGACGGCGACACACGCCGGCAGGGCGCACACATGATCCAGACCGCGAAGGACATGCTGGAGGAGCTCGGTCTCCGCAACATTGAGATCGTCGAGCGAACCCCCGACCTCGTCAAATACGGCATCCCGGCGCTGCAAGAGGATTTCTCGACCTACTACTTCGACGAGGTCAATTGCGCGCCCGGCATCATCCATCTGGATAACTATCGCAAGGCCTGGAACGAGAAGATGGGCCTTTGGTCCGACTTCCCGGCCAAGAACGGGCACGACCACGCCGCCGACGCGCTGCGTCAGAAGGCCCAAGCGAGAGACCTGGTGCGGCGCCTCACGGTCAGTCAGGGCCGCACGACAATTCCCAACCGCAGAAACAGATCAGGAGCGGCAGTATGACAACGATCGCTTATCGCGATGGCGTGATGGCGTCCGACACGGGCGTGTGGATATCCGGTGCGGCGATGCCGTGGGCCGAGAAGCTGATCAGGGGCGGCAGCGGCACGCTTTACGGCTGCGCCGGGAATGGGGCCCATGTGGCAGCGGTGTTGCAGTGGGTGAGGGAAAGCGACGGCTTTGGTCTCTCGTCCCTGCCACGCGGCACGCCCACTGGCAACGACGGTGAGAGCTCGTCGGTTGTGATCCTCATCGTGCCACCAGACGGCCCGCTCAGGCTGGCCACGGCGTATGGCGACGAGATTTACCCAGACGTTCCGTATTTCGCGATCGGCGCCGGCGCTGCAACGGCGCTCGGCGCGCTTCATGCCGGCGCTACGGCCCGCGGCGCGATCGAGGCAGCGCTGATGCACTCCGACGGCACGCACGGCGAGGTTCGCAGCATCTCTCACACGGAAGGACAATGACGATGGACTTCAATCTCGACCTCAGCAAAAGGCAATGGACAAAAACGAGGGACGGAATTACCGCTATCGGGACATGGTTGCGGCAGGGGGACACTATCCGGCCGTGCATGGTTCTGGTTCCAGCGGGCAGGGAACTGGATGAAAGGCTGATACCGTGCGTGGTCACACAGGACCGCGCATGGATCTGGTCTGAAGACGTGGGCGATCCGGCAGAGGCCGCACGTACCGCGTTTCAGTTTGCCCAGCTGCTCGGCCTTTCCTGTCATGAACCGCGAACCATCATCCGGCTCGCAATGTTCATTCACGACCATCTCGGCGATCTCCTGACAATCAAGCCGTTCCCACGGGACGACAGAGCCGTCGTGGCCGAGGTCGTCCTGACCAACAACACGACGGGGCAGGTCGTCGAGCAGGAGATGACCGATGTTCGATTTGCAGGCTGATGACGGGAGCGTGCGGCGCAAGCCGTACCAGTCGCCGATACCGGACACCCCGGTACCGGCCAGACTAGCGCGCGGCAACTCGCTCGACTCATCCGCAAACCAGAGCCTTCATCTCCGCCTGCTGGATATCTATTCCCGTGAGCTCGATCGCCAAGCCGACA
This sequence comes from Ciceribacter sp. L1K22, assembly GCF_017599385.1. Taxonomy (GTDB): domain Bacteria; phylum Pseudomonadota; class Alphaproteobacteria; order Rhizobiales; family Rhizobiaceae; genus Allorhizobium. Next base: position 2,304,192 of record NZ_JAGFPK010000001.1, on the reverse strand, counting down.
ACCGGCGTGAACAGGCGATCGACGAGGATTTTTACGACAATATCCAGTGGACCGAGGAAGACGCCCAGACCCTGAAGGATCGGGGCCAAGTGCCGCTGGTGTTTAACGTCGTCGCGACGACGATCGATTGGGTTCTCGGCTCGGAAAAGCGAGCCAGATCGGATTTCAAAATCCTGCCCCGGCGCAAGGAGGACGGAAAGCCGGCCCAGCGCAAGACCGAGCTCATGAAATACCTGTCGGATGTGAACCGCGATCCGTTCGACGTCTCACGCAGCTTCGCCGATGCGGCCAAGGTCGGCGTTGGCTGGATGGAGGACGGTTATCAAGGCGACGACGAGGGCGAACCGATCTTCACTCGCTATGAAAACTGGCGCAACATGCTGTGGGACAGCACGGCGACCCGCCTCGATCTGGAAGATGCGCGCTACATCTGCCGCTCCAAGTGGGTCGACCTCGACGTGGCATGCGCCATCTTTCCCAAGCGCAAGGCGCTGCTGAACAGATCCGTGGACGACGCGGAGAGCTTCGCCACGATCGATAGCTACGGCGACGAAGCGATGGACGAACTTGAGCGCGAAGCTCAAGGCATGGGGGAGACTGGCAGGACCAGCGAGAGCATCACGGGCTATCAGCGCCGACGGGTCCGCGTGATCGAGATCTGGTTCAAGATGCCGGTCACGGTCCAGAAGATGAAAGGCGGCATGTTCCAGGGCGAGATCTACGACGAGTTTTCGCCGGGCCACAGGGATCAGATTGCGTCGGGCGAAGCCGAGATAGTCTCTAAGCCCGCAATGAGGATGTACGTCGCGCTGATGACCACGGCAGGGTTGCTGTGGCTGTCCCCATCACCCTACAGGCACAACCGTTTCCCGTTCACACCGATCTGGAACAAACGGCGCGGTCGTGATGGTATGCCATACGGCATGGTGCGGAACATCCGCGACATCCAGTTCGACATCAACAAGCGCGCTTCCAAGGCGCTGCACATCCTGTCGACTGCCAAGATCATCATGGAAGAAGGCGCGGTTGAAGACGTCGACAAATTGGCCGAGGAGGCAGCGCGTCCAGACGCCGTCATCGTCAAGAAGAAGAACACCGAGCTGACGATCAGTGCCGATCGGGATTTGTCGCAGTGGCACCTCGAGCTCATGAGCCGCAATATCGGGATGGTTCAGCAGGTCGGCGGGGTGACGGACGAAAACCTTGGCCGAACGACCAATGCCGTTTCCGGCAGGGCGATCGAGGCGAGACAGAACCAGGGCTCGCTCGCCACGTCGCACCTGTTCGACAATCTCAGGCTCGCCCAGCAGGTCCGTGGCGAAAAGAAGCTGTCCGTCATGGAACAGTTCATGGACCAGGAGAAGCAGTTCCGCATCACCAACGCCCGCGGCGCGCCGGAATACATCAAGATCAACGACGGACTGCCAGACAACGACATTGTTCGCACCAAGGCCGATTTCGTGATTTCGGAAGAGGATTGGCGCGCCTCGGTGCGGCAGGCCCAGATGGAAAGCCTGATGGAGTTGCTGGCGAAGCTTGCGCCTGTGTCGCCACAGATCGTGCTCGTCTCGCTCGACCTCATCGTCGAGAGCATGGACATCCCGAACGGCGAAGAGCTCGTGAAGCGCATCCGCCAGATCACCGGCATGACCGACCCGGATGCAGAGGAAGACGATCCGGAAACTGTCGCCCTCAAGCAGAGCCAGGCCGCGGAGCAGCAGCTCCAGATGCAGCAGGTCATGGCCGGGCTCAAGAAGCTTCTCGCCGAGGCTGCCAAGACCGAAGCGCAGGCCGAGGAAATCCGCGCCAAGACGGCAGGGGCCAACATGGCGACCCAAAAGACCGCGATCGAGGCGGCCGGCGCCATCGCGGCGGTACCGGCCGTGTCCAACGTCGCCGACGCAATGCTGCACGAAGCGGGCTACGTTTCCCGCACCGAGCAGGAGCAGGTTGTCGCCCAAGCGGCTCAGGCCGCCCAGGCGGCGCAGCAACAGCAAATGGCGGCGGGCCAGCCCCCGGCGCAACCACAACCGATGTAACGCGAGGACCGCATCATGGGACCTAAATTCACCGATGACGAACTTGAAGGCCTGACCGAGGACGAGCGTCTCGGTTTGCTGGAAGAAGACGAGGACGATGCCGACGCTGGAGAGGGCGACGGCGAGGGCAACGAAGGCGGAGACGGCGCCCAGCCCGAGGACAAGCCGGCCGCTGCCGCTTCCGATGATGATGCAGACGGGGAAGGCGACGACGAGGGCGAAGGCGAGGGTACAGCAGACGATGCCAAGCCGGACCCGGCCGCCGCTGCTGATGCTGCTGCTGCCGAGCCCGCGCCCGAAGAAGAGGGGGAAGGCCAGCAGGAAGAGCCGGAGGAACGTGCTCCGAAATGGGTGCTGCCGCCTGATATAGACGACAAGATCAAGGCGATCGACGAACAGATGGACGACTTGGCCGCCAAGTTCGACGAGGGTGAGCTGACTGGGAAAGAGTTCCGGGAGCAGACCAGGACGCTCGGCGACCAGCGCGACGAACTGAAACAGGTCAAGATCAAAGCGGAGATCCAGAAGGAAACCGCCATCGAGACATGGTACGACGAGGTGGGCGCGTTCCTCGGCAAACCAGAAAACGCTGCGTTCAAGTCGCCAATCCTGCAGGGCATGCTGGATACCGAGGTGAAGCGACTGCAGAGCGAGGCGACCAACCCGCTTAACCCCGCCATCCTCGCCAAGGCCAAGGCCAATATCGCCGGCGAGATCAAGGCAGCGTTCGGCATCGATGTCGATCCGGGTAAGCCGGGCAAGAAGGACGCCGCGCCGGACGGGAAGGGTAAGGCCGACCCGAAGACGCCGCCCAAGAAGCGGCCGGAAATGCCGCCCAACCTTGGCAACGTGCCATCGGCCGACATCACCGAATCCGACGACGGCGGCGAGTTCGCCTACCTCGAACGGCTGATGAACACCGACTCGCTGGAATACGAGAAGGCGCTGGCGAAACTGTCGCCGGAACAGCAAGACCGCTGGCTCGCGAGCACCTGACATGTTGCTACTCACGGTGAAAATGGGCGAAATTCTGAACATCGAGGGGGTGGGCCAAATCCGCCCCATCGAGAAAAGCGGCCGCGTGGTGAAGCTCGGGATCGACTTCACAGGCCAGACGCAGGTCGTGAGCATCATCAAGCCCGGAGGCGCTGCTCAACCCGTTGACATTCGTGAGGGAGGGGAGTCTCCTCATCTCAGCGCGGTAGAGCAGCCCGGTAGCTCGTGAGGCTCGTAGCTGGGAGGTCGCGGGTTCGAATCCCGCCCGCACGTTCACTTCGACAATATAGCAACCACTTGGAGCAGGTTGGGGCTGCCTGACAGCTCGTAATCTCCGTTATCTACATTCTTATTGGTGAAAAAGCTGAATTCGCCATTACAAGACACACGCGTCAATCGACGCGTCGATTTTGTCTAAGCTTTTTTAGTCCGTTCTTTTTCTTTTCGGTATCGTTTCAGATACCTATAGGGCAGCGTTTGCAGATATTGCAACTCTCTGGAATGCCGAGAGCGTCTAGCCTTCGTGAGCGCTTCGCTGAACGATTCCTCAGCCTCTCCATATCGACGAAGTGCATGGAGTGTGATCGCCTGCTCTGTTCTAGTAAGGACGGAGAATTTATCCGCTTCCACGGATTCTAAGCTTGGATGAGAGGAGAGCTCTATGGACTGTTCAAGCTTATGAAGTGACTCAATGTGATTGTCGTTCTGCCTCAGAAGTTGACCAAGGTTCAGAAGTGCCTCGATGAGCAATTTGATGTTTTCAGGGGTGGAACACAACAATTTCACTGCGTTTTCCGAAGTGGCGATTGCATCCTGAATATGTCCAGATAGCGCCAGCAATCTCCCACGTTGGACAAGAATTGACGCATAAGTACCCCGATGCTCGAAGCTTGTCCTCGCAAGGCCTGCAAAGATTTCCAAGGCTTCAGCCGAGGTCTGCAGAGCCGCCTGGAGGTTATCTTTACGTTCGTGGAGGCGTGCGAGCAACACAAGTGCCTCTCCCAGATAAGGTCGATGCGCCTCTCCATCATGGACAGCAGAATCTCGAAAGGTCTGGACCGGCATCTCAATTAAGCTTAATGCACTGTTGAGATTACCTAGGGTCGCATGCCAATTAGCGGCGTCATAACGACACAGCGCGATGTGCATCAGATTAGGCATGTCAGCTTTGCCCAAATTCGCTTCATAGAGGGTGATCGCGTCTTGGATAGACGAAATTGCATCTCTAAATTGACCCATTGACGCTAACGCTCGACTTTGCACTTCGGTTGCCCTAGCAAGGTCCGGTAGGTACTCTCGGTAGCCGTCCTGTACTAAATCTTCTAAAGCTTTCACACCATCACGCGCAGCATAGTAAGCTGCCCTATGTCTTCCAACGCTAGCCCGCCTCTTCGCAAGGTCAACTTGGACCATAGCATTCTGAAAAAATAACTCTCTCGAATCCCACAGTAGTTTTTTATAGTCCCCGACAAGTTCTACCGCGGCTTCGATTGCGCGCAAAGATCCAGCATCATCCCGAAGCTCGGAAAGTATTCGGCTTTGGTTTCGGTAAGCTAAAAGCGCGATCGCTACTACGCCTCCATATCTATACTCATTACGCCGCATTCTAAACACGTTTATCGCCCTGGAGGACATCGCCAACGCTTCAGAGAAACGGCCAATTTTACAATACTCGTCAGAAATTTCATTGAGAACATCCAATAGTGCCACCGCTGCATTTGAATCGTAGTCAAGCTGTTCACTGAACGTCTTCAAATACTCGAGAAGTCCGCTTAACCGGGGTGAGATAGCGTCTTCTGAGGTGGCAGCGTCAATCACCTCGTCCCTTCCCTGTGTTCTCGATTCAGCGAAACCTCTCAGTTTTCTTGTGGCGAATTGACGGACGAGGTTTCCTGGCAACTTCGTTTTGCTGTCTATTAGGATTTCCTCAAGTCCTGCATTGTTAAGCATTTTAGCCCGCCTGAGATCCGCGCCTCTAAAATCAAATCCGGCTAGGTTATGTTTGCCAAAGTCAACTCCGCGCCAATCACCTCCAGCGAAGAACCGTGTGGGGTCTAGCGAGATAGTCCGGGCTAAGGTCACGATATCGAGATTGCTATTGCTGCTTGAAAGCATAGCTCTAAACAAACGGCGCTGTTCCGCATCGAGTTCGATCATTTGAGTTTCCAACGAATGTGGCAGGAAGCCAGTCTCCAACTGCCATCTTGTTCCAGAATTATGTTGGCGAGTTGGTGCTTCAGCCAATGTTCAGCAAGCTTTCGCTGTGCTAACGACCGACCTTTTGGCAGGTCGACTAATTCGACGCACAGGTCGCCGACATGCTCAAGTTGGATATGCAGGTCTACCGACGGAAGTTCGCTCACCGTGTCATCATCTAGGGCGGCAAGCCGCACCAGCGTCTCTCCCTGTAATTGGTCTCCCTGCAGGATCGACCCCGGTTCGTCCCCTGCGTAGTAGATGGTTTGGGCCGCGCCGAGGGAAGGTGCGTTAGAAGATTGCCGATGCAGAGAGCCAGGTTTGACGTAGCAGTTTGTAGGGACAGGGAGGACAACCGCTCTTCGAACTCCCAAGGTGATACGTCTATCGTCGACAATATCAGGAGCACGAGAGAAACGTATTTCGCCTACAAGTATGAAGTCTTTGGGAGAGCTTCCCTGCTCTGGAACCTCGGCCAAAATCGAGCAAAGCTTCGGGAATGGTGTAACGGGGCGAACCTCGACAGAATGTTCAGCAATGTCGTCGTAGTGGAACGCGCTGATCTCAGAAGGATTGCAGCTTGTGGACAGTGCCCAGCTCTGGTCCATCTCTTCTACCTTTGCCGGCGGATGACCGAGCTGCAATAGCACGGCTTTAGCGTTCTCCCATTTATCGGCCTGAGGCCGCTCCCCGTCTAACCAGCGTCTAAGTGTCTTCGTTGAGATACTGCATTTGGCGGAGAAAGACGCCTGAGGGCGGCCGGACGTGCCCAATGCACCGGCTTGCGCCAAGGCGGAAAGGGCCAATCGAAGCAATTCCGAAAATTTTTTCTGTCCAGATTGTCCGTTCATATCGTCCATTTCCTTGGCCGAGTCGGCAGTATCTCTGCTGAGTTTGGCATGAAGTATCGGGAGCGATCAGAAAAGGAGATCGCCATGAACTTCAAACACACTGAAGCCGCTGCAATTGCATATGCATGCCTTGCTGTGATTGCCATGTATGAAGGACGCTACCACCATGCGGCTCTGTACGCCGCACTAGCATGCGTAACCTATCAATAGATCGATTAAGTATAACTGTCCCTCAAAAGATGGCAGTTCTCATCACTACGTTGGTCCGGCCTCACGTTGCAAGCAAGCGTTTGGCTGGTGGCCTTACGACTTATTTAACCTTCTAATAAACGCTGGTTCGTGCGCGCTAGCATATCCCGGTATTTATCAAGGATATATTGGGTCTGGTCGAGGGTGTAGCGAGAGTCCTCGACCCACTTTCCGGCGTCTGGAGACAGATGGTGACCTGTTGCGTCATAAGCCGAGAGCCATTGAATCTCCTTTTCCAACTCGGCGATCTTCGACTCGTAGAATTCTTTACGTTCTTCCAGATCGAAGATCATGTGCTCCCCCTCTTTCATCGCGCCCCCTCGGTTCGCCCCTAATTCGCGGCTGGAAAGAATGACTGTACAAAGTAAGGATGGCACATCCCAATTGAGCGCATCAAGTGCCGGCGACCAACCCACGAGGATCGTCATGGCACTTCCCGGCGTTTCCATCACCTGCGCCTTTGCCGGTGGCGACGGTGACACCACGGCGAGCAACGGCGTGCTCCGCGATTTCCAATTGTCCGAAGAGCCTTCGATATGCGTTGCCATCACCAACGGTGGCCGTCGGCTCGTGGGGCTCCATGTCGAGACGCCGGAGCCGAAGCGGCGCTGGTTATGGCGGTTACTGATCAAGGGGTGGCGACTAACCCGTATGGCAGAGTGATAAACTTTAGGCGGCGCTTATTAATGCCCTCACTTGGCAGGGGTCCGCCTCTAACCTCCTCTGACATCCTGTTCCGTCGCGCAATGGGGCGCACAGGGAGAACAGGGACATGAGCGAACAAGCGAAAATCGACGAACTTCTGAGGCAGGCGCTTGAGGTGGCCCGGCGGAGGAAGAGGGGAATTGTTGCCGAACTCATCGTCTTGGCGATCGAGGAGAACATAACCGTGGAGGCATGCCACAAGCGGAAGGCGTGACAGATGCCGGCGACGGGCTTGCAACCTGTCGCCGGTTTACGATTATGTTAAGTTGCATGTCTGGAGAATTTATGCAACCTTAAGAATGTTCAGCGGGTGGCTGCGGCAGGGGAATAGATGCCCGTCGGTTATGCGAGAGTTTCGACCAGCGAACAGAACATAGAGCTGCAATTGCAGGCGCTTAAGGCTGCGGGCTGCCAGCGGATATTCACAGATCACGGCGCGTCAGGCGCCTCCCGGACACGCTCCGGCCTCAACGGCTCCCTCGAAGTGCTCAACCCCGGCGATACGCTGGTGATCTGGCGGCTCGACCGGCTGGGACGCTCGCTTTCGCATCTGATCGACGTCGTGAGCGATCTCGGGCGGCGCGAGATCGGGCTCTACTCGGTGACCGAGGCGATCGACACGGGATCGGCCGGCGGGATCCTGATCTTCCATATCATGGGCGCGCTGGCGGAATTCGAACGGGCCCTGATTTCGGAGCGGACCCGAGCCGGCATGTCAGCTGCCAAGCTTCGGGGAAGCCCGATCGGCAGGCCGCCAAAGCTGAGGCCCCTTGATATCGACCTTGCGCGCGAAGCGATCCAGGGCGGCGGCAGCCTGAAATCCGCGGCGCGTAACCTGGGCGTCAGCCGGACCACGCTTTACCGGGCAATCCGCGGGCAGCTGCAATAGGACCATGTCCGCGTCTGAGGCAGAGGGCTCATCCGCGCCGGCCACGCTCCCCGTCGTCGCGGTGTTCGCCGCAGAACCAGGCGGTGCGGCTTCGGCCGAGATCGAAGCCAAAGCCGCCCCAGCGTTTGCAGCCGGGATGTTCGCAATAGTGCTCGACATGGACGATGTCTGTCGGGGGAACTCGGTTGGTCGGGTCACTCATCGGGGCATCTCTTCGGCGGGAATCGGGTGGCGTCAGGCTTAGCACAGGCTGCGGCCATCTCACCGCCCCGTCCGCCCGATCAGCAGTTTGCTCTCTCCCTTCCGCCCGCACCCCTTGCAGCGCAGGCGGGTGGCATAGGCGCCCAGCGTCACGGCCGGGTTTGCCTTGCAGAAGGCTTCGACGTCGAGATGGGTGAACCGGCCGCAGGGGCATTCGGCGAAGAGGATATGCCAGTTGCGGACCTGCTCGAAGCGCATGTTCGGCGCCTCGCCCATCTTGTATTCCTTCTTCATGATGACGGGGCTCATCCGATCCGACCGGGGCGCGCGGATGTCGTAGGTCATGCCGCAGGGGTTCCTCAGATCATAGACCCGCTCGCAGCCTGACGACCGGGCGACATGGACCACCAGCCCCGGCAGATGGCAATCGCCATGGGAGGCGAGCGTGGCGTCCGCGTCGTAGATCCTGACAAAGCCGCAGCGATAGCAGGACATGCAGAGCAGCTTTCCGCGCACGTTGGAAAGCCAGAGGGACGCCGGCACCGAAACAAAGGGACTGGACAGTCGCATGCGGCCTCGTTTTGGGGAGGGCCGCATGTCTCCCGTCTGTTCTATTTATGTTCCGCCGCTGAAATACATGTCGCACGCAGCAGACGCAGTCAATATGGGTAGGTTATCCAATCAACCCGACACCTGGTGCCAAAGCGTCGCTATGCTGACGACCATGCCCGAAAAGGCTGCAATCCCAGAAAGCACCAGAGCTATAAGTGTCAGGACGAACACGCTCCTACGGCTCATGTTTCCGACGCTTCCAACAGGACGAGGCTTTCATCCGGTAAGGGGCGTTGCAAGCGCTGCGCTTCCTGCCATGGTGCCGTGAGCCAAGTTTCAATCTCGTCTTCGCGCGTCAGTATCACCGGCATTGCCTTAGGATGTATCGGGCCGACCACCGAGTTTGGCTCGCAGGTCAGAAATCCATACAGATCAGATTTCACCAACCCTTCCTTGACCTTTCGGACACTTTCCCACTGCGATACCCACACGCCGGCGAAAAATGCCAGTGGCTTGCTGTCGTCGATCGCGAACCATGCATTGGGTGTGCGCCCACCCTCTTTCTTGCTGGCCGGATCGGGCTCGGCGAACCGGGTAAAGGGCACGACGCAGCGGTTCTCCACCCCCAGCCATCTTTTCCAGTGCTGGCTCGCCGTATTGCGGATGTTGGTAGTTCCGCCGTCGGGTTCCATTTTCAGGAGTTCGTCGAAATCAACGTCTTTGCCTTTGGCCCTCAGCTTGTCCGCCCTTTTGGAGGCGGCGTCGTACAAAGCCTTCTTCGAGCTCGGCATACCCCATCTGGTCAACGCGAGTTCACGACCGTCCGGTGTGTTCCTCACGATCGGCGCCATTCGGTCCGGATAAATGTCGTCAGAAGGGTCCGCCCTGTTCGTGATATCGATAACCGCCTTTGCCAGTTGCCGCATCATCTCGTGGGTCGTTGAGATGTTATAGAGATTGCACATCATATCCTCCTGTCCGCCAGCATCATGGCCATGACGGCATTCGCAAGCAAGGAAGAAGCACGGCGCTGCCTTCCTTTCCGCCTTGCCGCGATTTATAACGGTTCAACACCGTCGCGCATCACGTGCGGCTCTTTTTAGGAGCCCGCACCATGCCCATCGTCCTCGGTCTCGGTCAGTCCGAATGGAAAGACCCGCTGAACCTGTTCGGCACGCAGCCGGGCATTGCTCCGCCTAAACCGGATACGACTGCCACCACCAGGACGCAGACCCCGGCTGTCGATACCGCGAAGCCGTCGCAACCACAGAGCCGTCCGTCGTTCAAACTCGACGAGACCGATCGCAACGACCTGATCAACACGATCATCGCCGAGGCCGCTGGAGAAGGCGAGGCGGGTATGGCAGGCGTCGCAGCCGTCATCCTCAACCGCTCGCAGCGGCGCGGCAAATCGCCGGGCGAGATCGTGCGGGAACCCAATCAGTTCTCCGGATACGCCAAGCCGGGCCCGGGTGCGCTCAAGGCAATGCAGGACCCCGCAATGCGGGACACGGCTGGCCAGATCCTCGACGCGGTGCTTGCCGGGCAAATCCCCGACCCGACCGGGGGCGCCGATCATTTCAAGACAAGCGCTGTCTCTCCCGGCTGGGCCGACCAGATGACGAAGACGACGTCGATCGGGGCTCATGAGTTCTACGACAGCGGTCGCCGGCCAAAGACGAAGGACATGCCGACATTCGACGAGGCCGTCGCGTCCAGCACTGCCAGCACATCCAGCGCCGAACCGTTCGACGCGGTCCTAGCCGGCGACAAGAAGCCATCCGGCGGGCTGCAGGCGCTGGTGAAAGAACCGGACGTCGCGCCCGGCAGCGTCGGATCGCTGACGTTTGTTCACAAGGGTCAGGAAAAGATCGACCCGAGTTTTCGGGGCATTCTGGAGACAGTGTCCACCGATCTCGGACAAGGCCTTATTGTCACCTCGGGATATCGTTCCCCGAGCCATCCAGTCGAGGCCCGGAAGAAGACGCCGGGCGAGCACGCGCGCGGCACGGCAATCGATATAGACATGCGCGGGATGTCCGAAGAGCAGCGGGCCGGATTGGTCGCGTCGCTCATGGCGCGTGGGGTCCGTCGGTTCGGCACTTATTCCGGCAGCCCGAACATGCTGCACGTCGATATGAAGGACCAGACCGGTGCCGGAACGCCATGGTTCATGCACGACCGCAGCAACCGCAACATCGAAAAGGCGCCGTCCTGGTTCCGCGCCATTGCTGCGAACCCCGGTTCGGTTTCGACCGCGACCGCCTTCGCGCCTGGTCAAAAGGCGCCCGGTCCGATCAAGTCACCCGCTATCGAGGAGAACCCGGCGCGGCCCACGGCTGGCGCCATCATCCTTGACCGCAATTTCACGCCGGCGAACGGCCTCGGACTGTTCCAGGGCGAAAACCCGTTCCAGATCGCGGCTCAGAAGAACGTCGAAACGCAAAACGCTGCGATCAATGCACAGTCCGAAGCGAACCGGATGCGCGGGTTCAGCCAGAACAGCGTCCCGCAGGATCCGGCGCAGATGCCACCCGACCCGTCGCTCGACCTGGTGGCGGAAAACCCGGAACGCTTCGAGGTCATCGACGAGAGCCAACTCGGCGACTGGCAAGAGCAATGGGAGAAGGACAATCGGTCCGGCGGGCTCGGGGGCGACGTCTGGCGCATCCTGAAATCCGGCACGGTCGCTGTGGGGCAGTCGCTGTCGTCCATCGCCGACACCTTGTTTCGGAAAATCCCCGGCGGCGAAAGGTTTCTCCAGGCATCGGACGAGATCGACCGCTGGGCCATGGGCGAGACGGCGTATCAGGCCATGGATACCGCCAGGACCCGCGCCAACGCGTCTGTCACAGAGCGCCAGCAAGAAGCGGACGTCAAGAACTGGTGGGACGAGGAAAACGGATGGTTCGGCCCGGCGTGGCGCGACCCGCGATCCTATGTCCGCGTCGTGGGCGAAAGCGCACCGGGCACCATCGTCACGATGGCACCGGGCGGCATCCTTGCCCGTGGCGCGTATCTGCGCGCTCTGGCCGGTGGGGCGACGCAAAAAGCAGCGGCGGCAACGGCGGCACGCACCGCAACGCTTTCAGGTGCGTTGCTCGAGGGTGGCCTCGGCGCCGGAGATTCCGCCAAGAACGTGCGGGACCGGATTGACGCGATCCCACACGAGCAGCTCGCGCAATCGGAAGCCGTCATTGCGCTGGTCGAAGGCGGCATGACGGAGGACGAGGCCATCGCGGCGATCCGGGAGGACGCGGCGACACAGGCCTTCGTCGTCTCCGGTGTCGCGACCGGCATGTTGGGCGGCATTGGTGACCGGACCCTTGCCAACATCATTGGCGAGGGAATCGGCGGCGGCATTGCCCGGCGCGTCGCCTCCGGCGTCGCCCGCGGCGTCATAGCCGAAGGCGTGATCGAAGAAGGCGGGCAGGGCGCGGCACAGACCATCTCCGAGAATGCGGCGGTCCGGCGCGCCGATCCGAACCAGTCCCTCACCGAAGGCCTTGGCGAAAACGTCGCGGCCGGCATCGCCGGGGGCGGTGCTATGGGCGGCGCGATGGGTGGAGCGGCCGGTGCGGCTCGGCCCGCCACGACACAAGCCTTGCCGGATGACGGCATGTCAACCGCGCCGGAGCCTGACGATGAGCCCATAGCCGGCCCGCCGACGCGGCCCGAACCAGCTGGCCCGATCGGCAGAGCCGTTCGGCACGCCGAGGACCAGATCGCAACGCGTAACGCCGGCGTCGTGCCAGCTCCCGTTGTGGCCGATGGGAGGCCCGAAATTGGCGCAACGGTCCAGGTCGACGCGGAGGGAATGGACCCGTTCATGGCGCGGGTCGATGGCTATGACGGCGATGAGGCAATCCTCATCGATGGGGGTAGCGGTGAGGTGTACCAGGTACCGATCGCCAACATTAAGCAGATCGCCAAGTCGCCCGAAACATTGGCACGCGAAAACCCGCGTCCGACCGGCCCGGTACCGATCGACGACGAAATTCCGGACTTCTCCACCGACCCGGCACTAGAACCGGCGCCGCCTGTCGCTGGAGAAGTGACAAGCGAAGGTCTGCTGCCGGCAAAAGAGCAGAAACCGGCCACAGAACGCTTCCCCGGTGCTCCAAGACCCGGCGAAAGCGTTATCGTCGATGACGACAACGGCAACCGGTTCGCGGCGAAGGTGCAGCGATACGAAAACGACGGCACCGAAGCCGTTGTCGTCGATGCTGAGGGCAAGACGTTTCAGGTTCCGGTGAACGCGCTGAAAGTGTCCAAACTGACCGACAAGCAGGTCGAACAGCAGGAGCTGAAACGCAATCCGCCGGTCGAGCGCGAAGATCCTGAGATGACACCGACGCGTCGCAAGATCGGCGAGCGCGTCGTTGAAATGCCGGACGACCGCCACGCCCGTCTGTTCGACCTCGGCCGCGAGCGTTTCCTGTCCAAACGGACACTCGGCGCTTCCACGCTCGACATCGATGCCGTTGATAACCCCTCGTTGCGAAAGCTCGCCGATGAGTACGGTGTCTCGACAACGGCGTTGGGCGCAATGGCGGATGACTACCGATACCGCGCTGAACGGGCGGCGAAGGAGGCGAAGTCGAAACTTCCGGTGAAGCTGCCACCGGTCAACGAGCGCCGGCTCGGCCAGTGGCAAGCCGAACGCAGAAAGGCCGAGGGGCGCGAGACGCCGGAGGCGGACGATCTCGCGAACTGGTGGGACGTTCAACTCACGGCACCAGAACGCAAGCGCATCCTCGGTGAGGCCGGGGTCAAGCGTAGCGAGCGGGCGATGTGGGGCGGCTTCACCCCAGCGATCAGAAACAAGCTCGAGGCGGTGAGAAACGGTGCCGCCGGAAACGTGCCAGCACCGGCACCAACGACGGTTGACGAAGCCGCGAACATCGCGGCCACCTCGCCGACGAACGACCTCCCGGAGCCGACGCAGGCGCAGAAGGAAGCCGGCAATTACAAGGTTGGCCGCGTCCGCTTGGGCGGGCTCGACCTCTCGATCGAGAACCCGGAGGGATCGGAACGGAAGGGAACCGATGCCAAGGGCAAAGCATGGTCGATCCGGATGAAGAGCCACTACGGCTACATCCGGGGCACGGTCGGGCGCGACAAGGATCACATCGACGCCTTCATCAAGCCCGGCACCGAGACCCTGCCGGACACTGCACCCGTGTTCGTGGTTGACCAGCGCGCCGGCAATGGCCGGTTTGACGAGCACAAGATCATGCTGGGCTATGACGCGATCGAGTCCGCCCGCGCCGCCTACATGGAGAACTATACCAAAGGCTGGAAGGGCCTCGGCGCCATCACGCAGACCACTCTTGCCGATTTCAAGGCGTGGCTGCGCTCGGGCAAGACGACGGAGCCTTTTGCTCAGCAGGCGACCACGCCCCCGGCCGATCCGTTTGCCACCGCACCGTGGGACGACGTGTGGGGCAGTGACGCCGACGCTGTCTCAGACGCTTTGTCGCGCATCGTGTCCATGACGGGCAGGAACGACCAGGTCATCACTGATGCGGTCCGCGCCAAAGCCACAGATGCGGAACTCTTGAAGATCGCGGCCGATGTCATGGGTGTGGGGGCGGCTCCGGGCCAGACCAGCGCGAGCGGCCGACGGTACGATGTGGAAGCCAGACCGGGGCCACGTGTCATCATCACACTGATGAAGGACGAGGGACCGAAGCGGATCGAGCTCAAGGGCAAGAACTTGGCCGACGCGTTGCGGCGTGAATACGTCGAGTCGTTGGACGAGATGAGGGCCGCTGCCGCTGCCAGGGAGGCGGCACAGGCCGAACAAAAACCGGCAAAACCAACTGTATCCGCCAATACGATTTTCACCGACGACGCAGCGGAGAAGGCACGTGCATTGTTGCGCCGCAAGCTGTCTGGCAACACGCTCAACTCGGGTATCGACCCCGAACTGCTGCAAGCCGGCATAACGCTGGCCGGCTATCACATCGAGAAGGGCGCCAGGACGTTCGCGGCCTATGCGGCGGCCATGATTACCGACCTTGGCGAAAGCGCGCGTCCCTACCTGAAATCGTGGTATATGGGGGTGAAGTATGACCCCCGCGCAGCACAGTTCGACGGCATGTCGACCGCTGCCGAGGTCGAAGCGTTCGACGTCGAAGCCATTCAGGGAGGCCCCGATGAACCTGCAGAACTGGGTAGAGCTGGCGCGGAGCCACTGGCGCGAGCACCTGCCGCAGCGGTACAAAGAACTGAAACAGGCCGGGATGCTGGAGCAGGCCCTGAACGACGCGGCGGAGCAGACGTATCGCGAGGTGGACGCGCTGGAACGGAACGGCGTCAGCCCGGAAGACGCGTGGCAGATGACGCGCGAGACGTACCTCCTGCCGCCAGAAGAGAGCGGGACGACGGCACGGGCGAGCTCTTCGGTCAGCCACGAGGCGATGAAAGCCGTGGCAGCGGGACAAAGGACGATGCCGGCGAAATAGGTGCGTTCGGCCCGATCCTACGCGGATTCGAAGGGCGTTGGCGCGACGCGGCGCTCGAACTGGAGCGTCGACAGACAGGCGATGCGATCGCTGCGTTGTCTCATCGCGATATTGGCGCAATAGACCTGGTATGGGGCCATGCAGGCACCAATCAGCACAACGGCGCGGGTCTGGCAAAGCTCATCGCGTGGCACCCCGAAGTCCTCCAGGATCTCCAATGGTTTCTTGACCGTCTCCACGTGGACGAGGCACGGCGCACCGCGCGCCGTGTGCAACTCGTCGATGCGACGGGGCGCGCAGGCGTGCGGCTGGACTTCGACGGGGCGAGCAAGACGTGGCTGCTGACAGCGTTCGAGAGCACCGCGCCACGGCGAAAGGAGGCCAACACCAAGAGTTTGTCTGAGGTTTGGGAAAGTGGCGGAAGCGGTGCCACGTCAGACACCACCGCTTTGGAACCCTCGGATGCCAACGCTAGCCTCGGGACCGCCACCACCGTTAAGATAAGCGATCAGCTCAAGAATGTCCAATCTCAAGCTGTACCGGCGCAGCAGCTCCCGACGGACTATGTCATCACCGAACAAGATGAGCTCGGGCAGGCTGGCGAAAAGAAGAAGTTCAACGCCAACGTTGCCGCGATCCGCGTTCTTCGGACCCTCGACGCTGAAAAGCGTCCCGCGACGCGCGACGAACAGAGCGTCCTTGCCAAGTGGGTCGGCTGGGGCGGACTGCGATCCGCGTTCTACCGCGAGGACGGCTCGGTCGCGAAGGGGTGGGAGAAGCAGGCGGCAGAGTTGAAGGCGCTGCTGACCGCAGAGGAGTATCGTGCGGCCGAATCCTCGACCAGGAACGCGCACTACACCTCGCCTGAGATAGTCGCGGCCGTGTGGGACATCGTCGATCGTCTCGGGTTCAAGGGAGGCCAGATCCTCGAACCCTCGGTCGGTGCAGGCAACTTCCTAGGTATGATGCCCGGTCCGATCCGGGACGGCAGCAAGGTCACCGGTGTGGAGCTCGACCATATCACTGGCTCGATCGCCAAGAACCTCTACCCCAAGGCCAATATTCAGGCCCCGATCGGTTTTGAGAAGATCACGCTTCCCAACGACTATTTCGACCTGGTGGTGGGAAACCCGCCTTTCGGCAGCGAGCGCGTCTATGACAAGGACCGTCGCCACCTCAACAAGCTTTCTATCCATAACTTCTTCTTCGCCAAGTCAATCGAGACACTTCGCCCGGGCGGCGTCGCCGTCATGATCGTCACCAACCGATTCCTCGACGGCCAGTCCGCCGCGGCTCGTAACCTGATCCATAAGCAAGCCGATCTGGTCGGCGCCATCCGCTTGCCGAACGACGCCTTCCTGAAAAATGCCGGGACCGAGGTGACGACAGACATCATCGTGCTTCGGAAGCGCATGCCCGGCGACACGCCGGCGTCGTCGGATTGGCTCGAGGTGCAAGACTATGGCGGCCGGGATGGGACGCCAGTCCCGCTCAACCGCTATTTCGTGGCAAATCCTGACATGATGCTGGGAGAGTTCGGCGCGTTCGGCACCATGTACGGTCCCGACGAACCGGCGCTGATCGCGCGGGGCGGGCAGGACACGCCGGCCGAGCTGCGTCGAGCCACAGAGTCGATGCCGAGCGGAATTGCGGCTCAAACAACGCTGGACGTTGTCGAGCAGATAGCGGTACCGGAAACCGTGACTGATGTGCAGATCGGCTCGATGTTCCTCGCGCCCGATGGCACGATCCACCAGCGAACCGCCGACAGCATCGGTCAGCCCCAGTCCAAGCCGATCGAGTTCCAGAATGAAACGTCGCGGGACCGCGTCACGGGCATGGTCCGCGTGAGGGATGCCTTCGCGCGTCTTCGGCGTGCCCAGATCGACGACGCCGCTACCGATGCCAAGGTCGAGAACCTCCGAGGCCGGTTGAACGCGGTCTATGACGCCTTCGTCAAGAAACACGGACCGATTAACAGCGACGCAAACAAGCGGCTGTTTCGCGATGATCCGACGTGGCCGCAGATCGCAGCGCTGGAGAACAATTTCGACAAGGGTATCAGCGCCGCCGTGGCAAAGACCACGGGCGAAAAGGCGCGGCCCGCTACGGCCGACAAAGCTCCGATCTTCTCCAAGCGGACGCAGCAGCCCTACCGGCGGCCAGATCGCGCGACCAGTGCCAAAGACGCACTGGCTACAGTGCTCAACGACAAGGGCCGGGTCGATCTCGACGCGATGGCAGCGCTCTATGGCAAGTCGCAGGACGAGATCGTTGCCGAGCTCGGGCCGCTACTGTTCAGGACGCCGGCAGGTAGCTACGAAACCGCAGACGGGTATCTCTCCGGCAACGTCAAGCAAAAGCTCGCCGAAGCGGAACGAGCCGCCGAACAGGATACGCAATTCCGGCGCAACGTGAGTGCGCTGCGTGACGTCATTCCGGCCGACATCGACGCGGTGGACATCGATGTGAAGCCCGGCGCCCCGTGGGTGCCGCCAAACCACGTCGAGGACTTCATCCTGCACATCGCGCAGGCCAAGACGGGCGCTCGCGCAACCTATTCCAACGGCAACGCGCGATGGGAGCTCGTCGTACCGCAAGGCAGCGCCGCCGCTGGGACGCTTTGGGCCACGGACCGCGCGTCACTGTCGAGCGTTCTAACCTCGGTCCTAAACGGACAGACCATCACGGTCTACGACAGGAGGTGGGACGGCAATAGCGTCCTCAATCAGCCGGCGACGGATGCGGCCAACGAAAAGGCTGAAAGGGTCAAGACCGAATGGCGTCGGTGGCTGTGGGACGATGACGCTCGCCGGGTCGAGCTCGCCCGGCTCTACAACGACACGTTCAATACGACGGTGCAGCGGGTCTATGACGGGTCGCACCTTAGCCTGCCCGGCAAGGTGGGCGACGACATCATTGCGTTCAGGCCCCACCAGAAGAACTTTGTCTGGCGGACGTTGCAGTCCGGCACGGCGCTTGCCGATCACACCGTCGGCGCCGGCAAGACCTTCGCGGCGATCGCCTCTGTCATGGAGAAACGCAGGATCGGCCAGGCGCGCAAACCGATGATGGTCGTGCCGAACCACCTTGTCGGGCAGTGGGCCGCCGATTTCATCAAGCTCTATCCCGGCGCAAAGGTGCTCGCCGCGACCAAGAAGGATTTCGAGAAGGAGAACCGCAAGCGCTTCTTCGCCCGGATCGCCACGGGCGATTGGGACGCGGTCATTGTGGCGCATTCCTCGTTCGGCCGCATCGGGATGAACCCCGAGTTCGAGGTGAAGTTCATCCAGGAGCAAATGGACGATCTGGAAGCATCGATCACGCAACTCCGTCAGAAAACCGGGGAGCACTCGCGCAACATCGCTCAGCTCAGCAAGTGGCGCGACAACCTGAAATCCAAGATGGAGCGGCTGCTCGATTCCGGGAAGAAGGACGACGGACTGACGTTCGACGAGCTCGGCGTAGACGCGCTCTATTTCGACGAGATGCACGAGTTCAAGAACCTTGCCTTTGCCACGGGCATGACGCGTGTGGCCGGTCTCGGCAACCCGGCGGGCAGCCAGAAGGCGGCCGACGCCTACATGAAGATCCAGTTTGTGTTGCAGCGGACCGGGGGTAACAATGTGGTGGGCCTCACCGGCACGCCGCTCAGCAACACCATGGCGGAGATGTACACGGTTCAGCGGTACCTTGCGGGCGACACGCTAAAGAAGCTTGGTATTGCCCATTTCGATGCATGGGCCAAAGTCTTCGGCGAGGTCGTGACCGACTGGGAACTGTCGCCAAGCGGGCAGTACAAACTCAATAGCCGCTTCGCAAAGTTCGTGAACCTGCCCGAACTGATGCAGAGCTACCTGTCGTTCGCCGACGTCATCACCAACGACGACATCAAGGCCCAACTGGCGGCGATCGGGAAGACGCTGCCGCTGCCAAAGGTCAAAGGCGGCAAGCCGACAAACATCACGGTAGAGCGAAGCCGAGACCAGGCATCGTTCATCGGTGAGGGCAGGGCGGATGCGGACGGCAATCTGACCTTCCCCAAGGGCTCGTTGGTGTGGCGCGCGGAAAATCTTCCCAAGAAGGTCGAAAAGGGCGCCGACAACATGCTCAAAGTCATGTCCGACGCGCGCAAAGCCGCGCTCGACATGCGCCTCATTGATGCGAGTTACGCGGATGACCCGGCATCGAAGGTGCATCGCGCCGCCGACGAGATGGTGCGGCTCTACAGGGCGTGGGACGAGAAAAAGGGCACGCAACTCGTGTTCATCGACCTGTCGACGCCCAAAAAGGCCAAGGCACGGGAGGAGGCGGCACTCCGTGCCCTTATCAAGCAGGCCGATGAGGGTAACGAAGCGGCACAAGAGAAGCTGGATGCAATGTCGCCAGACGAGTTCCTCGCGCTGCAGAGCCCGTTTTCGGTCTATGACGATCTGCGCGAGAAGCTGGTCCAGCGTGGTATTCCGCCCGAGGAGATCGCTTTCATCCACGACGCGAACACCGAAGCGCAAAAGGAAGAATTGTTTGGCAAGGTGCGTTCGGGACGGGTCCGATTCCTGTTTGGTTCGACGGCAAAGATGGGTGCCGGTACCAACGTGCAAAACAGGCTTGTCGCGCTGCACCACCTCGACGCGCCGTGGCGACCGTCCGACCTCGAACAGCGCGACGGGCGCGGTATCCGCCAGGGTAACGAGCTCTACCTCGATGACCCCGTCGGTTTCGAGATCGAAATCCTCCGCTATGCGACGAAGAACACGCTGGACGCGCGGCAGTGGCAAACCATCGAAGCCAAGGCGCGGTTCATCCAGCAGGTCCGCAAGGGCAATGTGAAGACGCGCGAGATCGAGGACATTGCCGGCGAGGCAGCCAATGCCGCCGAGATGAAAGCCGCCGCGTCTGGCAATCCGCTCATTCTGGAGGAGATGGAAACCAGGCGTAAGCTACGCCAGTTGGAGCAGCAGTCGGTTGAGCACGACCGCGAGCAGCACCGGATCAAGGCACGTATCCGGTCGCTCACCGATGAGGTTGAGGCAATCGAGGCCCGTAGCAAGGCTGTTGCGGCCGATGCTGCCGCAGCGGCAAAGGCAACCGATGCGCCGCTATCCATCACGTTCGACGGTGCGTCATTCGACAAACCGAAGGAGTTCGGCGCCGCCGTCATTGCCGCGATCCGAAAGGAGATCATTAGCAACACCGGCCGGACGCCCGAGGGCAGGTTTGCGGATTTCGCGATCACGACGGAGATCGAGGATGCGCGATCCTTCTCGCTCTTCATCACTGGCGAGCGCGAGTATGTCGTTTATGTCCCGGATGCGGCCGATGTGGATCCGACCGGCCTCGCGATGCGGGTGCTGAACACGGTTCGGAAGCTGACCACGTATCCGGAGATCGATCAGGAACGCGTCGTCGAAGCCAGAGCTCAAATTCCGGAGCTGGAGAAGCAGATCGGCCCATGGTCCAACGAACAGGAGCTGTCCGATACCGCGGCGCGTCACAAGCGCCTGCTGGACCTCTTGAAACCGAAACGGGCAGGTCAGAGCGCTACAGCAGCGGCGACCAAGCGACCCGACCCCGTCGTCACCAATGTCGACGGCAAAATGAAGTCCCTGCCGCTACCGGAACGTGCCGAGGGGGAGACGATGTTCGCTTGGGCGAAGCGGCACCTTCTCGACCGTGGCCGTAACACAGGGCACGAGTTCCTGTTCGCGATCGACGACGACGGCACCGTCGTCGAGTATGGCACGGGTGGCGAACCGCGCTCTACCGGCATGAATGCAAAGCTCGCCGGAGCGCTGGAAAATCCGGACCGACGCCTGGTCGTGCTACACAATCATCCGAGCAACAGCCCCGTCAGTCTGCAGGACATCTCCTTTCTCGGTTACCCCGGTCTCTACGCGGCTTGGGCCATTGGGCACGGCGGACGAAACACGCGCATCGAGTTAACCGCGGCGGCCAAGGCAAAGCTGTCAGCCTCCGGGCGGACACCTGAGCAGGCCGTTGCGCTGTTCAAGCAGCAACTCCTCGAGGCGAGGACCGGACCCCAGAACCACCTTCGCCAGTTGTTCAATGCAAGGGCTCTAACCCTGGAAGCAGCGAACGCCGCCGACGCCAGCATCGCCGCGACGATCGCGGAACGGGCCGGCATTATCGACTTTTCTGACAATCAGCGTTACGATCCAGCGTCCGTTCCCGGTCTGGATGACGTGCTCAACGCTGCCGCATCTACTTTAGCGAGGAAGTTCTTCGATGACCGTAACGCTAAGATCCGTCAACAAGGGGCTGATCGATCCGCCGAGCCCCTTCGACACATTGGCGAACTGGAAGGAATGGGAACGGGCGGTCAGCAAATGGCCCCCGTCGGACCCGGATCGACAGGTCTATCTGAAGGAGGCGCGCGAGGCTATCCGCGCGAAGGCGGACGCCGCGTAACCCAGCGGCGCATTGCTTCTGAACTGAACGGCAAGCTGACCGATTTGCAGCCAGCCCTGCTCAAGGCCGTACCGCTCAACTATTTCACCGAGCTCGCCCAGCCGAACATGACGGCGGTGGCCGACTATCTCCGCGTCAAGCGTCTGATGGATGCTTTCCGCGGCCAGATGCACGCCCGGTCCGATGAAGTGGCGGGCGAGTGGCTGAAATACATGCGCCTCGGTTTCGCCGGCAAGGACAAAGCCAAGGCGCAGCAGCTTGCCGACCTGATGCACGACGCCACTCTTGCCGGCGTGGACCCGGCCGCCACCGATGAGGAAACCACGGCAAAGCCGGGATACCAGGCGTTGCGCAAACGGTACATGGCGATGCCGCCAAAGGGCAGGGAGCTCTACCAGAAGGTCCGCGACGCATATTTCGAGCAGCAGCTCCAACTCGATGAAATCCTGCTCGACAACGTGCGTAAGGCGCAGGAAATCGCGCTGGCCCGCGCCGATGAGCGCTATAAGCGGACCATGCAGAGGATCCGCGACGCGCGCCTTACCGGTCCTGAACTCAGGCGAGCCGAAGAAGACGCGTTGAGCGCCCACAAAGCCGAGACCACGAAGGCGAAATGGGCAGCCAAGGCCCGGATGACGAAGATGCGGATAGCGTTCGAGTCGAGCCGGGTAGAAAAGCCCTACTTCCCGCTCGGTCGGTTCGGGCGCTATTTCGTGACGGTCCGTGACGTCGACGGCAGCGTCTTGAGCTTCTCGAAGTTCGAACGGGCGGCCGAACGCGACCGTTTCGCCGAAGAGATGCGCGGCTCCTATCCCGCAGCCAAAGTTGAGGCCGGAGTGATGGAGCAGGGCAGCGATCTACGCAAAGCGATGGACCCCCGCATTGTCGCCGAGATTGAGGAAATTCTCGGTGGTGCCGGAGTTGATCATGCCGTGATGGACATGATCTGGCAGCGATACCTCGAGGCGATGCCAGACCTATCCGCCCGCAAGCGGTTCATCCACCGCAAAGGCACGGCGGGATACAGCGGCGACGCGTTGCGCGTTTTCTCGTCCCACATGTTCCATGCCTCTCACCAGATGGCCCGCCTGAAATACGGCCTTGAGCTCCAGGAGCTCGTCGATCAAAGCATCGACCAGGCGAAGGAGGCCAAGGATCAAACCAAGGCGATGACGCTGGCGAACGAACTATCGAAGCGGCACGACTGGGTCATGAACCCGACAGGAAGCAGCGTGGCGCAGACCATGACCAGTGCTGCGTTCGTCTGGTATCTCGCCTCGTCGCCCGCAGCAGCAGCGGTCAACATGACCCAAACCGTTATGCTTGGCCTACCGATCCTCGGCGCCCGATTTGGCAGCACGGCTAAAGCCGCTGCCGCCATCGCCAAGGCGTCGATCGACTCGATCAGCGGTCGAGGCACAGTAACGCGAGCATCCCTGTCCAAAGACGAACGGGCCGCGATGAATGCGTTCTACGATAGCGGACTGATTGACCGCACACAGAGCCACGATCTTGCCGGTGTCGGTGATACAGGGGTCAACTATTCTCCGCTGAAAGCGAGGGTCATGGCGGTGATCTCTTGGGCGTTCCACCGTGCCGAGGTCTGGAACAGAGAGGTGACCGCACTCGCGGCTTATCGGATGGCGCGTGAGAAGGGCCAGACCATGTCCGAAGCGATCGACACGGCGCATGATCTGACGTGGAAAACCCACTTCGACTATTCGAACTCGTCGCGGCCCGCCGTGATGCAGAACGATTTCGCCAAGGTCGCGTTGGTGTTCCGCCAGCACAACATCAACATGCTTTACCGCGTCGCTCGAGACGTGCACCAGTCCGTCGCCGGCATGTCGCCGCAGGCGCGCCGCGAAGCGCGGTACCAACTCGCCGGTGTCGTTGGCATGATGTCGCTTATGGCCGGCGTGACCGGTACGATCGGGTTCAACCTCCTGATGTCTGTCCTGGGCATGGTGTTCGGCGACGACGACGATCCACTGGAGTTCAACGAGCGGTTCCGGGCCGACGTGCTCGACATTCTGGGACCGGAGCTCGGCGGGGTGGTACTCAATGGGGTTCCGGGCCACTACCTCGGAATAGACCTGTCGTCCCGCATAGGGATGCCGGATCTGTGGTTCCGGTCGCCGACCCGTGAGTTGCAGGGCAAGGACGAGTATCAATATTGGCTGAGCCAAGGTCTCGGAGCCACGGTCAGTTTGGGTGAATCGCTCTTCGTCGGCGCAAAGACTGTGATGGAAGGGGACACCGCGCGGGGCATTGAAATGATGGCGCCAAAGGCGGTGCGCGACATCATGAAGGCGTATCGCTACAGCGACGAGGGCCTGACCACGCTCAAGGGCGAGGAGATGGTTTCGCCAGATGAGATTGGTTGGCACGGCGTGGTGGCGCAGTCGATCGGCTTCATGCCGGCCGTCGTTGCCGAAACGTGGGACCGCAACACCGCTCTCAAGAACGCCGAGACCAGAATCCTCGACGAGCGCCAGCGCGTGATCAATAAGTGGGCCATGGCAGTCTTGGCGAAAGAGGATTCGAGCCAAGCGCTCGCCGCGATCAAGGCCTTCAACGCTCGGCCATACAGCATCGGGGTGAAGATCACGCGCGAGACGCTCGAACGGTCGATCAAGACCCGGGCACGGAACCGCGCCAAACGGGAGGAGGGGGTTCTGATCCAGAACCCCGCCTTGGGCAAGGCTCTACGGGATCAACTGCCGGAGGCGATTTATCGCTAATCTCCGCAGTGGCTCACGCCGTTCTTGACCGCTCTTTCCCATTCTGGGCCGAGCGCGGCTCGGGCTGATAGAGCATTGTTTGCGCCCGGCTCGCCTTCCCTGAACATCCGCACCCTGAGCGACTGGTGATGACCGCCTGCAACGAAGGTTGGGCCGGGGGTATATGTCGTCGTCGCGTTGATCGACGTCATGCCGCCATAGGTCGTCGCAGTGCCGAACGTGTTGTACTGCCCCGGCATCTGCACCGTCCTGACATCGTTGTAACGATCCGCGCCAAGTATGACGTAGCGGTCATATCCAGCCTTCAAAGTCTCGATCGCGGCGACGCGCTGCGCCACCTTCGCTGCGCCCATTCCGCCGCAGATCGGCGCTGCCCTGGTGCTGACAACCATCTCGTTGCTAGAGGTCCGCATCGTGTCGCTCTGCGCGCACGATGCCAGAGCCAACAGACCAATCAGCCATGCATTTTTCATCTTCGCCCCCTCCATTGATGGCGAATTAATGCACGCAGAGATGGAATTGGCAACTCCTCGCGCTAGGCGGGCTATCTCGGCCCGCCGCGCATGATGCCGACCGCGCCTTGAGGGGCCTGAGCCTGCTGCAAGGCCTGTCGCAACGCTGGGGGCCACAGATTCTGAGACACGTTGTTCTGGAGCAGGATTTCCGCGACGCGCTGCGGCGGCACGCCCTGTTGCAGAAGTGTTTCCGCCTCGCCCACCGCGGATGTGACCGCCTGCTCGCGTGCTGCGCGGGGATCGCGTGGGGGCGCCTCGCGTGGGGGCGGGGTATCGCGGCGGGTAGGGGCTCGACGTTCCGGCGCGGCACGCTCGGCGGGAGGTTCGACCGGCTTGCCGGTGGCCCGATCCACAACAACCTTGCGATCGTTGCTGGCCGGTGCCGTGGTTGACCCCGTTCTCTGCGATGTTTGGCCGGTGCCGGGCTGGCCGGTCAGGAGCTCGATCTCCTTCTCGATCAGTTCTTCCTGCTTTTCTCGCGGCAAATCGTCGAACGTCGGTTCCTCACCGCCAAGTCCGCCGTCCATCCGCTTTCGCAGATTGGTCACTGCCGTTGACCGAACCTTGCCGTCGTTCGACTTTGACTTTGTCCCGTAGGCCTGGTCGATCTTTTTCTTTTCCTCGTACTTCCTGAGCTCGCCGGCCTCTTTCGCCGCGCTCTCGCGCGCCGCGATCTGGGTCTGCCACGCAGCTTCGGGGTTCAGATACGTGGCCAGCAGGTTGGGAACGTCAGCGGCGCGGAAGTCCTGAGTGATCGGCTTTCCATCGGGGTCGCTCATGTTGAGCCGGTAGCCGACAACGGGTCCGCCCTCTGTCTCGTGGATCGTGTCGAAACCCTTGATGTCGTAGCTGTGATCGAGGTAGCCGCGAAGCTTTCCAACCTCCACTGCATCGGTCAGCGCGCCCTGGACGTCGCCGTTTTGCGCCTTGAATATTGCGTTCATGGATAGCTTGGCACCAAGCTTGGTTTCTGCTGCCTCGCCCCATTCCATCACCTTGCGGGCGGATTCGATATCGCCGTTGGCGAGATAGGTCTGACGCATCTTGGGCAAGGCATAGTCGGCCCAGAAGGTGTCGAAGTCATTGGGCTGCGCCGTTCCAGCGGCAACCCGGCTGTCGAACTCGCGTTGTGCCCCGATTCCGATCTCGGAAATCGCCTTCCGCTCGTCCTCGCTGCGTTGATACTCGGCGTCGGCCCTCGCATCGAGCATCTTTCTCCGCTTGCGCTGGTCCATCGCTTCGCGGGCGTCCATGCCCCGCGTGAAACCGTCCATGAAGCCACCAAGGCCGATTCCGATATTCATGCCGCTTCCCTCATCATCGGTTCAGCGTTTCGCCTGCGAGCGGGCCGTCGACCGGCGCCGATACCCACTGCTTCCGCGATCCGCTCGATTTTCTTGTCGACGTCCTGGACCGCCTTCATCGTGATGCCGATCGCATCCTGCATGTTGATCATTTTTCCGTCGCCTTTGCCGGTCGCCCGCGCGAAATCATCGGCGTACGGGCCGACATGATGGCCACCATCGGCAATGCCGGGTTTATAATCCCATTCCTCTACCGGCATCTCATTGACTGCGGCGATCGCGGCCCCGTCCTCGATTGGTGTCTTGTTTTCCTTGTAGTCAGGCGAGGATGGCGCAAACAGGCCCAACACGCCGCCAAGGAAGGAGCCCATGCCGGCCGCACCCTGCGCCGCCATCTGCTGCTGGGTCCGCCATGCATCGACTTGCAGCCCGTATTGCTGGTTAAGCGTCGAGCCCATTCCCTGGTAGCCCGCCATCGCGCCCTGAAACCCGCTGCTCATGATGCCAGGAGCGGCGAGGGCCTGCGCATTGGTCGCCTGCGCCCCGGAAAGGGCGGTGCCACTGGCGGCCACGCTGCCCGCAGCGCCACCGGCGGCCTGAGCCGGCAGTCCACGGCCCATGTTGACCACGTCGGCCCTCAGAGCCAAGCCACGGTCGCGCAGATCCTGACGCGCCTTGTTCGCCGCGCCTGCCTCGGCCAGAGTCGTGTTCATCCGCACCGAAGCGTCGACGCCCTTAAACCGCCCCGATGCAGGGCTGATGCCATATGACGCGGCCTCCCGAAGACTGGTGTCGCGGGCCGATGCCGCGGCGGTCCTGACATCGGCGCGCGCCTCCGACGCTGCCTGACGCTGGCGTGCGACGGAATCGTAGTTCGTCGCTTCCTGGATGTACTTGTTTTCGAGCGGCCGGAACGTTTCGTTGTACCGCTGCCGGTCCGCCCGCGCCCAGCCCGCCTGCTCGCGCGCGAGCCCGAGTTGCTGCTCCGTGACCCGCGTCGTGAGCTTGTCGAGATCGTTCTGCCGGGACTGGGTGATTTTGAACGCGTCGCGGGCGAAACTTAGCCACTGCTCGCCCGTCTTGGCCTGCATGATCGCGGCCTTGCCGATATTCTTGTCTGGCTTTGGAGCTGGAGCCGAGCCCTTCATGGTGCGAACCTCAACGGGTGAGGTCGCACGTGATGCGCGACGATGAGGCGGACTATAGCCGAACCGGGCCGGGGTTTCCAGTAATCAGGGGCGGCAGGTAGCGGCACTCGCTGCGCAGCATGCCGAACGTGATGATGTCCTCACCGTCAAACCCCGCACGACGCATGACGCCCTCGCGGACCCAGCCGAAATGCTCGGTGAACCTGAGCGACGCCGCATTCTTCTCTGAGACCCACGCACTGATCCGTGGATAGCCCAGTTGGATAAACGGATAGGCAAAGATGCAGGTGATATAGTCCCGGTTGAACCAGCGACCCGAGCCGTCCGACGCGACATGCACCCAGCATCCCGTCTTGGTGAAGCTGTCGAACACCGTCACGCCGCGAATACCGGTCTCGTCCTTGATGCCGATCGCGGTGGCGTCTGAAAAGTAGGTATGCCCCGTCCTCTCCTGAGCCCATGCGACGAGTTCAGCCGGATCGTCGTAGACCACATCCTTCATGCGATGAGCCGGCGCTGGAGCGCCAACGCCACGGCATTGAGCCGGTTGTTGAGCTCGGTGACGTCTTCCAGAAGCTTGTTGTACTGCGCCGCTGTCGGGGTGCCACTCACCTGTTCGGCCTTTACGGGTTCGATGCGCAGCAGCTCGTCCAGATCCTGGATTCGTATCGCCGCTCGACGGATCGATGCCTTGCCCCGCTTTCCTGCCAAGACTTCGACGTCCTCAATGATGGACGGCTCGTCCAGCTTCTTAGCTGTCATAGTGTGTTCCTCAGCTCCTCGATCGTGGTGGCCATCGTGATCTGCCCGATCTGAACATTCGCTGAGACCGAGATTTCCCATTTGCGCGCTGTCTTCCCGCCGGGCAGCCGGGCAATCCTGTTTACCGCAGAGACCGAGTGAAACAGCTCACCGTCGGCGTAGATGTTCGCCATCACGCTTTCGTATCTCGGGTATGGAAGCAGAACGTCGCCGTTCATCTCGAATACGTTGAGCTCAGCGTCGTTCAGAGCGCCCAGCAGATCGCCGGCAAAGAGCAGCGCGTTTTCTTCCCTTATAGCCTCGATCTCGTCTTCGATGTTGACCATGGATTCGCCAGACCGCGCGCGCCCGAGATCGATTAGCACCGCCCCGAAATTCACCGGTGCCGTGAGCCAAAACTCTTTCGACCTCCAGAACAGTTCATCCGGTGAACCGTCCGGGCTGTCGAACTGGAATATGGAAGTCGACCCGATCCGCTTGAAATACAGCGACGCGTCCTCGGCGCAGAAGAACACGGCGTCGGCCGCTTCGCTGGACCGGACCAGGAATTGCGCCGCGTTGATGTTGATCATCATCGCACCGCGTCTCACCACGCCCTCGGTATCCGTGGTGTTGTAGAACATCACGTAGTTCCCGTTCGACTGGGCCGCGATGATCTTGTCCGGCTCGAAGGTCAACCAGGTGTCACGGTTGAACAACTGCTCCGTCACGATGCCGATGCTGCCATCGGCGCGCACCGCGACCAGACCTTCGTTCGTGGCGTAGCAGATCGCAAAACCCAGATCGACGATCGACCGTTCGTTGATGCAGGCAAAGTTCGCCTCCAACTTGTCTTGTCGCATCGTATCGGGCGTGGCGCCGGCGAAGATATAGGGTTGCCCCTTGGTCATCACGACAAGGTAGGGACCAATGGCGCGCAGTCCGACCACGTCGGTGTCGCAGGTCAGGACGTACTTCTCTGGCCAGGCGTGGGGGCGCCAAGGTTCGCAGAAATAGACGTCCTTTCCGACGAAACCCGCCATCATGCCGTTCGGCATGGCGCAGAGACCCTTGAGGTTCGACGGCGGTGTGTTCCAGTCCATGCTCGGCAGCGGTTCGAGGAACGCATCGACCGGCACCGTGTCGGAGAAATTGCCGGACGAAACGGCCCGTTCCGCGATGAGATAGAAATAGGTGCCGGCGCTACCGGTCTGCGACCGGTAGATCCGCTGCGTCGTGATGTCCCGGCCGCTTGGGGGAAGCGCGAAACCGGACAGGGTGACCGTCTTGCCCGGCTGCCAATCGATGATGTTGGACGCGGTGCACGGCGCCGATTCCTCGCCGAACGACGTGACATAGGTGTAGCTGTATGTCCGGCTCTGAACATCCCCGCTACCGGTACCGCCCATCGTCGCGGTCAGGGCCGCTGCCGGCTTGGCTACCGCAAGGTCATATTCGGTCCCGCCGACCAGCATTTTGGGGGCGCCGTCGCCGGTGTAGTAGAGCCTGTCCTGGGCGACCGGGCCCGGCGCCACGTCTACCAAACCGCTCCATGACAACCATGTGCCGCCGTGCCGATAGATCGTCTTGTGGTTCGCCGCGCCGGCGCCCACGCCGATATAGACTGCCTTGTTGATCGGCGTGAGGGCGCCGTCGGTGAGCCTGACGTTAAACGCCTCGGTCGCAGCGGTGTCAGGCAGGAGCCGTGCGTTCAGGATGGGCTTTTCGCCCGAGAAGGCCGAGAGTTTGATGACCGCCATGCCTATTCTCCTGTGTCGCGCCGGTCAGGACGCGACGGCCTCGGCCCACATCGTGTCGACCTGTTCCGCGCTGATTGATAGCGCGGCGGCAATTGTAAGCAGGGTAGGGGAAAGCCGTTCGAACAGCGTGGCATACTCCCACTCGATCCGCGCCTCGTCCTTGGCCTGACCCTCGGGAAGAGCGTCGATCGCTGCGTCAATCGCGCCGAGCGAAAACCCGTTCCGGACCAACGTAAGCCGGATTTGCCGCGCAGTAACGCCCGGCATGACCGCCCTCAATTCCTCGGGAGTAGGGGGCACGTAGGGAGCGGGTCCGGCCGCTAGTGCGGCGTTGTAGAGCGCGACGCAGATCGGTGACGCGTCATCCGGCACCGCGGTCGATGGTATCCAACCGAGCGTGGGGTGCTGAACCTCGACATCGATTGTGCCGTGCTTGTTGTACTGCGCATTACGGAACGTTGGCAGCACAATTGCAGGCACCTCGGCTTCCACTCCGATCTCATTCTCGCTCATGATGACACCTTCTTGAACATGCAGGCCCTACCGGGTGGTATGGTCGCACCACAGTTCCTCCAACTTCCGCTGGGCGAACCGCCTGCAATGAGCGAGCCGTTGCCAGCTATGATCGCTCGACGCAGGGCGGAGCCAGAGTAGATACTGTTGAAGGACATGTCTGCTGAGGAAAAATCGTTAATCATAAGGCATGTATCGCCGATGGTGTCGGCGGTAGTCGGTAGCCGTTCGTCCGGGATGGTCCCGGTTGTGAGGTTAGCGGCATTGTTCGCGCCCAAGTTTGCCCTCGCTGATGGAGCCGAGGTGGCGCCGGTTCCGCCCTGAGCTACGGGAACGGGCGACGTCGGAATCATGCTTCCGTCAATAAAACCTCGTCGTGTATCTAGCTCGAAGCGGAAAATATTGGTCCAGTTCGAGTCGTCCGGCGAAGAATCCATATAGAGGTTGTTAGCATCGACCCGGATCCTGCCGGAAAGCTGCCCCGAGGTGCTGTCCTGAAGCTTGATCTGCGGCGATGGGTTCTGGATTGTAATGTTGCCGATCAAGTTGAGATTCCCAATCCCCGTGTAGTCACCCGTAAGGCGACCGTCAGGGAGGGTACCACTGTCGAGATTGCTGGCGTTGTTCGCCCCAAGATTGGCGCGCGCTGCTGCTGCCGTGGATGCGCCGGTACCGCCGTTGGCGACGGAAAGGTCGAGTCCTGACCAGTTCGCGTCGTTCACCGTGTTGAGCCAGGCAAGAGCGCCGAGCGCCGCGCTGAGCTCGGCGATCGCGTCGGCCTTAATTCCGGCAACGGCGGCTTCGGTCAAGCGTATCTCGCATTTGGAGCCGGCAGCGAAGGCCAGCGCGGTTGTGCCTTCTCTCGCCCGCTGGATCGTCAGCGTGTTGCTGGTCCGCGCCGTGACACGCACGATCTCGCGGTTTCCGACCATGTCCACCAGCGTCAGAGGGTGCCAGTCACCCACCCCAAGCGAGGGGAACCGGCCGACGTCGCCTGCGTCGATGGTGAGCGACGTGTCGGTGTCGGTGATCGACGCGGTCAGGGTCGAACTCGCGTTGTTGGACAGTTTGACCGCCATTAGAGATAACTCCCTTTCGTCCGGAGCGGGGCGTTGTGCTGGCCGGCCTTGGCCTTCGTGTCCTGCCGGTTCAGTTGGTTCTCGAACCAGGCGCGATGATCGAGGCCGAGCTGCGGGTTTTCGGAATTTGGCTCGGTCAAGATGATGCCGGCCGCGCCGCGACCCAGGATCTCGCCGTAATCCTCACGCAGAAACTTCGGTATCTCGACGGCTTGAAGGGAGGGTTTCAGGACGAGGCGGCACTTCAACGTGCCCTCCTGTCGCGGGTAGACCGAGACGGTGTTCGGCTCGAGCTGCACGACGTAGCGGGCCTGCCCGAGCTCGGTGTCATAGCTCCAGCCCGGATGCCTATCGTCGAGCGCAATGACCGTGATAGGGTCAAGCTTGCGCCCTTCCAGTTCCGCGGCCTCGATCGACACGATAGCCACATCCGCTGCCGTGACGACGCCCTGCATCTCCGGTGTGGTGATCTCCATTTCGTCCGTGATGCGCCAGTTCTTCAACCTGTCGCAGATCGAGCGTGCCGCCTCTATCAGGCAACGCCGCGCCACGATGTCGCTCGCGCTGGGTGCGTAGCGCAAAACGGCGGACAGGCAGTCATCGATGTCGATCATCGTTGCCATCGTCACGACCTCCTGGGACTGTTGTCGCGCTCGACCTGAGATTTGAGCCCGATCAGCGTTGCGAAGGCCTGGTAGTGCGCCACGGCCTTCTGGCCCGAACCCGCGAGCTCTTCCTTGCTGAAACAACGGTAGAGCACGTATTCCAGCACAGCGGGTTCATAGTGATCCGCCAGCCCGACCGAGACCTCCCAAGTCTCGATCTCAGAGGTATTGTCATCCTCCTCGACAAGCGTCTCAACCGGTGGCGGAAGTTGCGACACGAACGCCTCTACCGCACCGGTGCCGTCATTGCCGGGGTAGACCCAGAACAGCGTCGGCGTGATCTCGTCGAACATGAAATTCCGGACTTCCTTCCGGAACGGAACGACCGTCGCCTCGTGCCAGCGCGGTTCGTTGGAATCGAGCTCGGCTCGCGCGACGGATCGGATCGACCGGCCGCGCACGCCGGCGCTCATGTTGCAAGGGATGTCGATGAGTTGGACAATCCGCTGATCGTCGGGAAGTTGCTGGCGCGTTCCCGCAACGAGATCGACCGTGACGGAAACGGTCCGGGCCGAAGGCTTTACCGAGATGATCGCCGAGACGGCCTCGGTGATATAGGTCGCCAGATCAGGGAGCGTCCAGCGAACGTGATCTTCGTCGAGGAGTTGCACCCCGGCTTTCGTCATCACGTTCGATGCCAGCATGATCAGCCTCCCTGCCGATCCTTGCGTCCGCCGGACTTGCTGGAGGACTTGAGCGGGATCGTGGGAACCACCTCGTCAGCCGGTGCCGGTTCGGGCGCAGCGGCCACTTCCGGCTCGGCCTCGGTGATCGTTTCGGCTTCGGTCTCAGCCTCCTGCTCGGAAGTCGGTTCGGTCTCCGAGACAGGCTCGTTCTGCCGCTCCGGTTCCACTTCGGGTTCCGGTTCGACCACAATTTCGGGGGGGAGGGTGTAGTGCTCCACGGCCAGAAGGCAGGCCTGGTGGGTGAGGTTCTGGACCTCAGCAACGGCGCGACCATGGCCGTCGTCGTCGAACTTGTATGTCGTGCCGCCGACTTCGGTCTCGCGAACACCTAGTTTGCACAGGATCAGGGTCATGATGAGCCTCCAAGCAAAAGAGGGGGCCGCGTCGCGTCCCCCTCGTTGAACACCGACGCGCCGGGATCAGCGCGTCGCATAGAGCACGGTGAGACCGATTTCGCCCGCGGCGAAGACGTCCGCCGCCGTAGCGATCTTCACCCCGATCGACCGGGCCGTATCGCTTGGCGCGACACGGAACGCGGTCTTGAGCGTCGGGCGGGCCACCGCGCCGGTTTGTGCCACGGTCGAGCCGGAGAAGAACTCGGCGCCGACGGTACGGGCGCCGTCGTTGACGCCCCAGACGCCAGACATGATGCCGACGTCGAGCGTGATCGCCGGGGTGCCATCAGTGTCGAGGTCGTCGGAATCGAGGATCATGTCGAGCGGCACCAGGCCGGGCAGGATGGGCGCGAGTTCGATGATGTCGTTCGCCGCCGGTGCCGCACTCAGCGTGTGTGCGAAACGGAGACCGACGACAGCGCCGGCGAAGGCGGGGAAGGGCACTGTGACAATGCCCTTGGCGTATTTGCTTTGGATGAGGGCCATGGCCGCTATCTCCGTTGTGACGTTGAAACAGCATCGCGGCGCTCAGAGCGCCGCGATGGATCAGGCTGCGGCGTTGGGGTCAGCCGCGGCGGTGTCGAGCGACAAGTTGCCGAAGTCGGTATTGTTGAACCGGGTCTTCTTCGCACCGGCGATGATGCCGGCGGAAATGACAGGTTCATTGCCATGGTCCTGCATCTCCTCGGTCCAGGAGAACCGGTACCCGCCAGTCGCGCCGAAGGCGATGACGCCGGCTTGTCGGCCCATGAACAGAGCACGGGCCGCCTTGACGTTGCCGCCAGCGCCATAGTCGGAGAAGCGGATCATGTCCTGGTGGTCGTGCAGCACGACGTTGTCGATCATGCCAAGATTGCCCTTGAACAGCGGGCTGTTGCGACCCTCGGCGCCGGCGGCGGCCTTCTGGTACTCCAGCCAGCCCGCAGCATCCGCCGACTTCATGTCGTAGCTCTGGAACTCCGACATGACGCAGATGTAATGCGCTTCGCCGTTGATCATGACCGGCAACATCTGCGCGTTTTCCGGCGCGACGGCGGCCATCATGCCCGCCTTGACCTTGGCACGCCGGATCAGCGCGGCGTTCATCTTGTCGCCCGAGTCGAGCGTCGCCTTCGACGTAGCGTCGCCGCCGTAGAGGAGGTGGGCCGCATCCGGCGCCTGGATCGGGTTGTTGGCGTGACCGGCCCAGCCGATGTCTTCGTAGAAGTTCTCGTTGACGCCGCGCGATCCGGCCATGTAGATCGTGACCATCTGGTCCATGAACTTCGACCAATAGTCAGACAGACGGTCGCGCCCGATCTTGCGGATGTTGTGGATCGTGCGCTTGCGGCTCATCTTGCCGCCGGCGGACACGCCGTGACGCATCTGGTCGATCTTGACCTCGTCGCTGTAGAAGCGAAGCGCCTCTTCCTTGCCCTGCAGGCGATTGTCGCCATAGGTCGGCTTGGAGCGGAGCTGGACCGACAGATCGAACTGGATCGTGTCGCCCGCGTCGGATTCGAGATCGGTGAGGCGCTGGATCACGAATTCATCGGAGTCGCCGATGAACTTGCGGTCCCAGTAGCTCTTCTTCATCGTCGCGATGAAGAGATTGCCGGACCACTTCTTGACCGCTTTCGGATCGCCAAAGGGGATGGTGGTGGGGGCCATAGTGCCGTTCTCCTGTTCGGGAAAATCAGCACTTGATGCGCAGTCATGCCCTAAATACTGGATTTCCCCGATTGTTGCAATGGCGCCCGCGTGGTAAACCGGGGCCATCGCGCATCAGGTGCGGCCTCGTCAAAAACGGAGCTGCGCCATGTCCGACAGGTTCGACGTTTGTCACCCCATCACCGCGAAGTGGGAAGGGGGGTGGAGCAACCACAAGGCCGACCCCGGCGGCGCCACGATGTATGGTGTCACGCAGGCCAAGTTCACCGAGATGCTGAAGAAGTGGGGACAGCCGAACCGGTCTGTCCGCACCATCACGATGGCGGAAGCGCTCAGGATCTACCGCGAGGAATTCTGGGTCAAATGCGGCGCTCCGAACCTGTTCCCCGGTGTCGACCTTGCCGTCTATGACGCGTCGGTCAATTCGGGCGTGTCGCGCGGCCGGAAATGGCTCACGGCTTCTGTCGGAAGCAATGATCATAGCGTTACGGTCAAGAAGATCTGCCGGACCCGCCTCAGCTTCATGCAAGGGCTGAAAATATGGAAGTCGTTCGGGAATGGCTGGGGCCGTCGCGTCGCCGACATCGAGGTGAAGGGTGTCGCCATGGCGCTCAAGGCGATGGGATCGAGCGACGCGGTCATAGGCAAGGTTGCCAAGATCGAAGCTGTTGAAGCGACGAAGTCGGCCGCGGCGAATGACAAGGCCGCGAAAACAACGGCGACGGGCTCGGCCGGTGCCGCGACCGCGCCAGCCGTGGATCAGGGCACCAATGTCGATCTGGCCGCGCTGTGGGTCCTCGGCATCATCGCCGTCGGCCTCCTCGTCGCCTTCCTCGTGTTCCACGCCCGCAAGAAGGCGGCCAAGGCACGGGCCGAGGCTTACGAAGGATTGGCAGCATGAGCCCGATCGTCGCAATCGTCCTGTCTGCCGCCGCGAAGATCGGCGCGCCGATCGTCAAGGGCATTCTCGAAAAGCATGTCGGAGGCACTGCGAGCGAGATCGGTGGGACCGTGATCGACGCCATCGCGGGTCAGGCCGGTGTGCCGGTCGAGGATCTGCCCAAGCTGCCGCCGGCCGAGCTCGAGGAGGCGGTGCGCAGCGTTGAGCAGATCGCGCCCGAGCTGATCCTCGCCGATGTCGAGCGACAGAAGGAGGCGAACCGCCTCATGCTGGCCGAGATGGAGCATGCGGCGAAGACCGGCGAGCCGGGATGGACCTGGACGTGGCGCCCCGCCGGCATGTGGCTCATGCTCTCCTGCATCGCCTGGTACGTCATCATCGTGCCCGTTTTGAACCTTTTGCTGACCGCGCTCGGCGCCCAGGCCAAGGTCGAGCTCACCGTCGATTTTGTCTCGTTCGTCGGAGTCTTCGTGACGTTCACCACGCTCTACATGGGCGGCAACACGGCGCTCCGCGGCATTGGGGCGTGGAAGGCAGGGAAATGACGATGTGGGACTGGCTCGCCAGCGCCAAGGGTGAAATCGCGCTGGCGGGCATCGCGGGCTCCGCCGTCTCGGTCGCGATGGAATGGAGCGGTGTAGGGTCCGGAATCAGAAGGCTCTTCATCGGCGGCGTGACGGCCTATTTCCTCGCCCCGATCGGTATCCCGATGTTCCAGTGGGCCTTGGGCAAGATCACGGTCCAACCGGAACATGCCGCCAGCGTCGGGGGTTTCATCATCGGGATCGGCGGCGTGATTATCGTCGAAATCATCCTCAAAGCCTTCCGCATCAGGAGCGCGGAGATCGCGAGGCGAGATGAGCAAGCTTAAGACGCGGCATTTCACTGAGGCCGCCAGACCACAGGGCAGGGTGGCTCTTGTTGCTGCCCTGATCTGCGCGGCGTGGATCGTCTGGTTGGCAGTTACCTGATGACACCGGTGGACCAGACCCAGTTTGCCGGCGAAGGCGTTGGCGGCAACTGCGTCCAGGCCTCCGTCGCCTCCATCCTCGACCTTCCCCTTTCTGCCGTGCCCCACTTCCTCGAGGCGGCCCCGACCCCGTCGGAATGGGAGCTCGCTTTCTGGGACTGGTGCGAGGAGCGCGGAATCGGTCTGATCCGCCGGAGTGGTGAGTGGATCTTTGACGGCTATTATCTCGCCTCTGGCCCGTCGCCGCGTGGCGTCAATCACATGGTGGTCTATCGCGACGGCGTTCTGGCCCACGATCCGCATCCGTCACGGGCTGGAGTTCTGGAGGTTCGCCAGACATGGGTGCTGGCACCGCTCGATCCTGCTGCGATCAGGCTACGGACCGCCGTTTCCGCCTGAACGTCTCCATGCTCAGTATCTTGCGAGGGCCGCCGAGCAGCTCCGCCGCCGACGGCGCGTCTTTCAAGATCAGGTCGGCCCACTCCTGCGCCAGTTCCCGCCGCCGCTTTAGATGCTGTGCCCGGTTATACGCCGCTTCGACCTTGTCCTTCGGAACGTGCGCCAGCATCGCATCGATGATGTAGCGATCGGCGGGGAAGCGTTCGTTCATCACCGAACTGAACGTGGCGCGGAACCCATGGGGAACGTGCCGCTGAAAATACCCGGCGCGATTGAGCAGGTATCCCATGGCGTTTTCGGACATGGGCCGGTGCGCGTGCCGAGCATTCGGAAATACGTAAGGCCCGCTGCCGGTCAGGGCGCGCAACGCATCTATGACCTCCAGCGCCTGCCGGGAGAGGGGAATGACGTGGTCAAAAGCCTCATTCCCCTTGTGTCGCTGTTTCAACTTCATCCGCTCCGCCGGAATGACCCAGACCGGATCAGCGTCGTCGATCTCGTCGAACTCGGCCCATGGTGTCTTAGCCAGTGTTCCGGGCCGGGGTACGGTCAGGGCGAGCAGCCTGACCGCGAGCTTGGTGACAGGGTGTGACGGCGTGTCTTCGACGCGCCGGAGCATCAGGCGGGCCTCGTCGAGCGACACAACGGCGGGCTGGCGGCCCGGCACGAGCGGGGCGAGCGCACCTTTCACGACCGCTGCCGGGTCGCGGTTCGCGCGACCAGTGGCTATGGCGAAACAGAACACCGCGGAGATACGCTGACGGAGGCGGCGTGCCGTTTCGACCGCGCCGCGCTTTTCCACGACCCTCAATGTGGCGAGGACGATGGTCTCATCGATGTCCCGGATCGGGAGGGAGCCGATTGCGGGAAAGACGTCGCTCTCAAGCGAGGTGAGAACGTCGCTGGCATGGATCGGTGCCCACTTGGAATTCTGCAGATCGTGCCACTCGCGCGCGATCGGCTCGAAGGTCTCGCCGTTCTGGCGCTGTTGGACCAACTTGTCGATCTTCTTGACCAGTGCAGGATCCTTGCCGGCTTTGAGGACGCCGCGCGCCTGGTCGGCCGCCGTGCGAGCCTCTGCCAGTGTCATGTCCGGATAAGCCCCCAGGGAAAGGGTCTGCTCTTTTCCATCTCGCCGGTACCGCAGTCGCCAGAGCTTTGCGCCGGCCGGTGTGACGAAAAGAAAAAGTCCCTTTTCGTCCGCCATTCGGAACGGTTTTTCAGCAGGCTGTGCCTTGCGCACCTGCAGGTCGGTCAATCCGGCCATGTTAGCCCCTCGACGTGATGCCCACATTTCTGGCTACCGATGCCCGCAGTTATGCCCACAAATGCGTGGGCATCGACGCTAGACGGTGCCATAGCATGCGAGAGACTTGCACGGGAAACCCGTTGCCGGCAAGGGGCAAACGGTCACTATGGGACGCCATGCGAAGGCGAATTGGCGGAAGAGGTGGGATTCGAACCCACGGTACGGTTTCCCGCACGCCGGTTTTCAAGACCGGTTCCTTAAACCACTCGGACACTCTTCCATGCTCGATTGCGGCCTTTTAGCAGCTTTGGTCGCAGCGTCAATCTGCGCATGGGCGTGACATCATGAAGAGATGTCGTTTGCGGTCGTCTCGACCTGCGACAGAAGGGCTGCCGAAAGATATTTTAGTTAACCACCGACCTCGCGTTGACCGCGGGGAGGGAACCAAGGCCGGCGCCGGGAATTGATCGCTGCAAAGAGAGGAGCGACAAACCGATGACCGAATGGCTGAACGAGCGATACATCTCCCGCGACGAACACCAGAAGATTGTCGCCTATTACAAAAGGCTGGTGTCGCAGCTTTATTCCACCATCCGAGATCTTCGGAAGCCCGAGGAGACCGCGCCTGCCCAACAGCCGGCAAGACCGGCGGCAGAAGCGCCTGCGACCGTCGTTCTCGACGATGGACGACCCGTTATACGGCAAACAGACAATGTCATCGTGGTCAATTTCCGGCGCGAACGCATGACGTCATCACCTGGGCTTGGTTCATAGCCGTTCGAAGGGCACCGTCTGCCCACCGTTAATCCTTGATATACCAGTCCCAGCATAAAGTCTGGGGATGAGGGGTGCTTTTCGCGTCCATCGTTTCGTCGTCTTTCGGATCACTCTGCCTGACGACGACAGTTTGGGGCAATGCCCGAATGGCAATGCTCGTGAATGGTGATGTTGAGTACGCGAGTATCATGAATAAGAAAACCGCGACATTCGCTGGAGCCGCGCGCTGGCTCGCCTTGTCGGTCGTGTGCATTGGGGTCGCCTCGTGTTCGTCGACCACCGGTGAGAAAAAGAAGGCCCGTTCCAAGGAATATTTTGCCGAATCCGAATACGGCGTGAAAGCAAGCCCGCGGGTCGCTTCCGGCAAGAACGTGCCCAAGGGCGGCGGACGATATCTCGTCGGCAAGCCATATGTGGTGCGGGGCAAGACCTATGTGCCTAAGCTCAATCCTGACTACGAGGCGACAGGGCTCGCCTCCTGGTACGGTTCGGCTTTCCACGGGCGCAAGACGGCCAATGGCGAGGTCTACGACCAGTACCATATATCCGCCGCGCACCCGACCATGCCGCTGCCCAGTTATGCGCGGGTCACGAACATGGAAAACGGCAGCTCGGTGGTGGTGCGCGTCAACGATCGCGGGCCGTTCCACCAGGGCCGGATCATCGATGTCTCTGAAAAGACGGCGGACCTGCTCGACATGAAGGGGACCGGTACCGCACGCGTTCGCGTCGAGTATGTCGGACCGGCGCGCATGGACGGTCACGACATGCCGTTCCTGATGGCCTCCTATTCGCCCAAAGGCAATCGCCTTCCGCACGTGATGCCCGATGGCATCGGCGGTCCGGGTATCATGGTGGCCTCCGCCAGCGCGCAGGCCACCTCGGTCGTGCCGGTCGCGGCACCGACACCGTCACCTGCTCCGCAGTCAACGGCCACCGCATTCGCGACGGTATCCGCCGATAGTTCGAACGGCGACGCATTCATGCAATTCATTTTGCTGCCGGAGATCGGGCCTGTCCCCCCGGAGCGCCCCGATCGCAGTTTCGCGCTCGGCGACGGTACGCTGTCATCGGCCTATGCGAGCAGCGAGGAACCGGCGTCGGCGCTTGCATTCGAGGCCATTCTGGTGCGAGATGACCGCCTCACGGAAGCGGCGATTCAGGCTTTCGCCGCGCGACGCGCGCCGGCCGGTCAACGCTGACGCAAACGCATTTCCATGCGGTCCCGCCGGGCCGCGAGACGGACATCACCATGCGGACCTCCCTCGCCGTCCTGGCGCTGTTTTTCCTTGTTCTGACGACGCCTGCCACACGAGCCCAGGAGGCACCCGGCTTTGAGGCGAAGGCGCCGCGCGTGCTGATGATCGAGGACTCAACGGGCACCGTGCTGCTTGCCAAGGGTGAGAACGAGGTGTTTCCGCCGGCGTCGCTTGCCAAGCTGATGACGCTCGAAGTCGTTTTCGATGCCCTGAAACGGGGCGAGATCACGCTTGATACCACCTACACCGTCTCGGAACATGCCTGGCGGACGGGCGGCGCGCCGTCGCGAACCTCGACGATGTTCGCCGCACTGAAATCGACGATCCGCGTCGAGGATCTGCTGAAGGGCATCGCCGTGCAGATGGCCAATGACGGCTGCATCATCCTGGCGGAAGGGATGGCCGGAAGCGAGGCGGCTTTCGCGGCGCGCATGACGGATCGGGCAAAGGCGATCGGCCTGAAGAACTCCACGTTTTCGAACGCGACGGGCCTTCCTGATCCCGGCAACAGGACGACACTTGCCGATATGGTGACGCTGGCGCGCCATCTGCACGCGACTTATCCGGCGCAATACCGGTTGCTGGCGCAGACCGAATTCGAGTGGAACAAGATCCTGCAGCGCAACCGTAACAACCTGCTTGCCCTCGCTCTCGGCGTCGACGGGCTGACCAGCGGCTATGCGGAGGAAAGCGGATTTGCGATCGTAACATCGGCGGAAGCAAACGGCGTGCGGCTGTTTCTGGCAATGAGCGGGCTTGCGAGCGAGAAGGAGCGGACCGAGGAAAGCATACGGGTGCTGCAGTGGGGCCAAACCAAATTCGAACGACGTTCGCTTTTCAAGGCCGGCGAGGCGGTCGGGGCCGCCAGTGTCTACGGTGGCGCGGTGTCGACTGTCGATCTGAAGCCGACATCCGGTGTCGACGTCTTCCTGCCGGTCAACAATCCCGACCGGCTGAGCGCCCGCATCGTCTATCGCTGGCCCTTGACGGCACCCGTCGAGGCCGAGCAAAGCGTCGGCGAGCTGCGCATTCTCGCGGGCGAGCGGTTGTTGCGGACCGTGCCACTGGTCACGGTTGCCGCGGTGGAAAAGGGCACGCTTCGCCAACAGGCATGGGACGCCTTGGTGGAGCTGCTGTTCTTCTGGCTGTGATCGCCAGCAGACAAAGCTGCGTTGGGCGGCGCAAGCCGCGTTTGCGCTGTTTCGATGGACGGCAACATGCGCTAAACAGGTGCCAATTGCACCGCACGAGACGGAATCAGG
The DNA here is from genome assembly GCF_017599385.1 of Ciceribacter sp. L1K22. GTDB lineage: Bacteria > Pseudomonadota > Alphaproteobacteria > Rhizobiales > Rhizobiaceae > Allorhizobium. Next base: position 2,262,598 of record NZ_JAGFPK010000001.1, on the reverse strand, counting down.
GTTTTGACGCAGGCTAAGGGATTGTTCGTGACGTTCGAGGGAGGCGAGGGGGCCGGCAAGTCGACCCAGATTCGCCGCCTTGCCGATTCCCTGCGGAGGGCCGGACATGACGTGCTGACGACGCGCGAACCGGGCGGCTCACCGGGCGCGGAGGCGCTGCGCCACGTTCTTTTGTCGGGGGCTGCCGAGCCGTTCGGCACGGCGATGGAAGCCATCCTTTTCGCCGCGGCCCGCAACGATCACGTCGAGAACGTCATCCGCCCGGCGCTCGGCAAAGGCTTCATCGTGCTCTGCGACCGGTTCATGGATTCCTCCCGCGTCTACCAGGGCGTGACCGGCGATCTTCCGTCCGACCTCATCGATGCGCTCGAGCGGATCGCGATCAACGGCGTGCGTCCCGATCTTACTGTTATCCTTGATCTTCCTGCCAGTGTTGGTCTGGAGCGCGCACAGCGTCGGGCCGGCGAGCAGGGGCTGGCCGGTGACCCCGACCGCTTCGAGAAAGAGGAACTCGAGACGCACGAACGGCGACGCCAGGCATTCCTGGAGATCGCATCGGCCGATCCGCGCCGCTGCCGCGTCGTCGACGCGAGTTCGGAGGCCGATCTCGTGGCGCGTTCGGTTCTCGATGCAGTTGAGGAGCGGTTGGCCCGGAGGCAAGCTGCTTCTGCAAAAACCACGGTCGGCGCGACATGACGGACAATGCGCCGGGCGTGTTGGAGGGGGCGATCGCGCCCTCGGTCAACACGGCCCTCTACGGTCATCAGGAGGCGCAGGATTTCCTGGCGCAGAGCTATCGTTCGGGCAAGGGGCACCACGCGCTGCTGATCGAAGGGCCTGAGGGTATCGGCAAGGCAACGCTCGCCTTCCGCTTCGCGAACCATGTGCTCAGCCATCCCGACCCGTCGACGGCTCCCGAGCGGCTGGCGGCGCCGGATGCGGCAAGCGCAGTCAGCCGGCAGATCGCGAGCGGCGCCAGCCACAATCTTCTGCACCTGACGCGGCCCGTCGATGAAAAGACGGGCAAGGCGAAGTCGGCGATCACCGTCGACGAGGTGCGCAAGGCAGGGCATTTCTTCTCGCAGACGTCGGGCAGCGGCAACTGGCGGATCGTGATCATCGATCCGGCCGACGATCTCAACCGCAATGCCGCCAACGCGATCCTCAAGATTCTCGAGGAGCCGCCGAAGCGCGCGCTGTTCCTCGTGCTGAGCCATGCCCCGGGCAAGCTGTTGCCGACCATCCGGTCGCGCTGCCAGCCTCTGAGACTCTCGCCGCTTGGCGACGGTGAGCTAACGGCGGCGCTGAAGCATCTGGGATATGCGTTCCGCTCGGACGAGGAAGCGCACAAGGTCTTGTCACTTGCCGCCGGCAGCGTTTCGCGCGCGCTGAAGATCATCAACTATGGCGGGCTCGATATCATTGCCGCCTTCGACAAGGTCGTGTCGCAGACGGGTCCATCGCAGCGCAAGGCCATGCACCAGATCGCCGATGCGCTCAGCGGTCGCGACAACGAGGCGGCGTTCGATTTCTTCGTCGAGCACATCCTCGATCATGCGGCCGACGCGGCACGGGCGGCGGCGCGGGCAGGGGATCTCGCAACAGCCGAGCGCCATGCGCGGCTCACGTCAACCATCGCCGAGCGCTTTCGCGTCTCGGCCGCCTACAATCTCGACCGGAAACAGACGATTCTCGACGCCTTCGGCGACCTTTTCGGCTGACGTGGCCTGCACGTCCGTCATGGCGGCCGGCGAGAAAACTTGTGTTTCGCAAAGCGGCGACATGCGCTAAGAGCGGCGTGACGTTTCAAGACATAGCCTCCGAAGGCCATCCATGAGCAACAATTTCTACATCACCACTGCCATCGCCTACCCGAACGGCAAGCCGCACATCGGCCATGCCTACGAGCTGATCGCCACCGACGCGATCGCGCGCTTCCAGCGCCTCGACGGCAGGGATGTGTTCTTCCTGACCGGAACCGACGAACACGGGCAGAAGATGCAGCAGACCGCACGGGCTGAAGGGGTGACGACGGAAGAGCTTGCCAAGCGCAATTCGGACGAATTCAGAGCGATGGGCAAGCTGCTCAACGCCTCAAACGACGACTTTATCCGCACCACGGAACAGCGCCATCACCAGACCGTGCAGGAAGTCTGGCGGCGCATGGCTGCCAATGGCGACATCTACAAGGACAGCTATGCCGGCTGGTATTCGGTCCGCGACGAAGCCTACTATCAGGAAGAAGAAACGGAACTGCGCGGCGACGGCGTGCGCTACGGGCCGCAGGGGACACCCGTCGAGTGGGTGGAGGAGGAGAGCTACTTCTTCAAGCTGTCCGAATACCAGGAACGGCTGCTGGCGCATTATGAAGCCAATCCGGACTTCATCGGCCCTGCCGAGCGCAAGAACGAGGTGATTTCCTTCGTCAAATCGGGCCTCAAGGATCTCTCGGTCTCGCGCACCACGTTCGACTGGGGCATCAAGGTACCGGATGATCCGAAGCACGTGATGTATGTCTGGGTCGACGCGCTGACCAACTACATTACAGCGACCGGTTACGTCGAAGACACCAATGGACCGCGGGCGAAATACTGGCCGGCCGACATCCATATCATCGGCAAGGACATCATCCGTTTCCACGCCGTCTACTGGCCGGCCTTCCTGATGTCGGCGGGCCTGCCGCTGCCGAAGAAGGTGTTCGCGCACGGCTTCCTGCTCAACAAGGGCGAGAAGATGTCGAAATCGCTCGGCAACGTCGTCGATCCGGTCAATCTCGTCAATCATTTCGGTCTTGATCCGCTGCGATACTTCCTGATGCGCGAAGTGTCGTTCGGCCAGGACGGCAGCTATAGCGAGGAGGCGATCGCGACCCGCATCAACGCCGATCTTGCCAATGGCGTCGGCAATCTGGCGAGCCGATCGTTGTCGATGATCGTCAAGAACTGCGACGGCAAGATTCCCGAGTGCGGCCCGCTGACCGAGGCCGACGAGGCGATGCTCGCGTCCGTGGACGGCTTGCTTGCCATTTGCCGCGAGGAGATGGAGAAGCTCGCGATCCACAAGGCGGTCGCGGCGATCATCGCCGTGGTGTCTGAAGCCGACAGGTATTTCGCCGGCCAGGAGCCCTGGGCGCTGAAGAAGACCGATCCGGCCCGCATGGCCACCGTGCTCTACGTGACGGCGGAAGTGGTGCGCCAGATCGCGATCCTGCTGGCACCCTATATGCCCGACTCGGCTGAAAAGCTGCTCGATCTCGTTGCGTCGCCGGCGGACAAGCGGGACTTCGCTGTGCTTGGCAAGGCCGGCAGGCTCATATCGGGGACGCCGCTTGAGGCACCGAAGCCGGTCTTCCCGCGTTATGTTCCGCCGGAAGTCCACAAGGCCTGAGTTCATGCTGATCGATACGCACTGCCACCTGGATTTCGCCGATTTCGACGAGGAGCGCGATGCCCTCGTCGAACGGGCGCACGCAGCCGGCGTTGCGCAGATGGTGACGATCTCGACGCGGGTTCGGAAGCTCGAGACGCTGCTGACGCTGACGGAGCGCTATCCGTCTGTGTTCTGTTCGGTCGGTACGCACCCCAACAATGCCGGCGACGAGCTTGACGTGACGGCGGAGGACCTTGTGCGGCTATCGGCCCATCCAAAAGTGGTGGCGATCGGCGAGGCGGGGCTCGACTACTTCTACGACACGCAGAAGCCGGAGGACCAGAAGACGGGTCTCATCCGCCATATCGAGGCGGCGCGCGAGACGAAGCTGCCGCTGGTAATTCACAGCCGCAGCGCCGACGACGACATGGCTGCGATCCTGACCGATGAAACAGGGAAGGGGGCCTTCCCTTTCATCTTGCACTGCTTTTCCAGCGGCGAACGGCTGGCCGAGGTCGGCGTGGAACTCGGCGGCTATGTTTCCTTTTCCGGCATCCTGACCTTTCCAAAATCCACCGAGTTGCGCGATATCGCGGCAAAGGTGCCGCTCGACCGGCTTCTGGTGGAGACCGATGCGCCGTATCTGGCGCCCAAGCGCTGGCGCGGCAAACGCAACGAGCCGTCCTACGTCGTCAACACGGCGGAGGTGCTGGCCGAGACCAAGGGGCTGCCGTTCGAGGAGATGGCCAAAATCACGACGGACAACGCGTTCCGTATCTTCTCGAAAATGCCGAGGCTCTGAGCGGATGTCGCTGCGCCGTCGCTTCACCATTCTCGGCTGCTCGTCCTCGCCAGGCGTGCCGCGCATCAATGGCGACTGGGGCGCCTGCGATCCCGCCAATCCGCGGAACCGGCGGACACGCGCGTCCTTCCTGATAGAGCAGATCGGCGAGGGTGGCGGCAAGACGGTCGTGGTTGTCGACACCGGGCCTGATTTCCGGGCGCAGATGATCGCCGCCGGAGTGACGAAAATCGACGCGGTGATCTACACGCACGCCCACGCGGATCATCTACACGGCATCGACGATCTGCGTGGTTATTTCATCATGCAGAACCATCGAATCCCGATCTATGCCGAACCGGTGACCATGGAACGTATCCGGCAAGGGTTCGGTTATTGCCTCGAAACGCCGCCGGGGAGCAGCTATCCGCCGATCGTGAAACCGATCGTGATCGACGATCTTGCGACGCCCGTCGTGGTCGATGGAGCCGGCGGGCCGGTTTCCTTGCTGCCCCTGGTCCAACAGCACGGCGACATCATCTCGCTTGGCCTGCGGATCGGCAACGTGGCGTATTGTTGCGATGTCAGCGATTTCCCTGGAACCACGGTGGCGAAACTTTCGGATCTCGACGTGCTGGTCATCGACGCCTTGCAATACCGACATCATCCGAGCCATCTGTCGCTCGAACAGTCGCTCGGCTGGATCGAACGGCTCGGGCCGAAACGCGCGATCCTGACCCACATGCATACGCCACTGGACTACGAGACCGTGATGGCCGAAACTCCGCCGCATGTCGAACCGGCCTACGACCAGATGTCGTTCGACCTCGAGATCGACGACGGTTCTCCGTCGGCACATTAGTATTCTGCCACAAGCCACTGATACCCAACGTCCAAGTCCGAAAGGAAACCTCATGATCTGCATCTTCATCCAGGTTCGCTGCAAGCCCGGGCGTACCTATGAGGTAGCCGACAGGATCTATGAGAAGGAAGTGGTGTCGGAGCTTTACTCGACCAGCGGCGAGTACGATCTCCTGGCGAAGGTCTATGTGCCAGAAGGTGAAGATGTGGGGAAATACGTGAATGACATCTTCGCCGATATCGCAGACGTCGACCGGACGCTGACAACGCTGACCTTCAAGGCATTCTGAGCGCTGCTGCGATATTCGCGATAAGTGCGCCCATTGCATTTAGTTCCATAATCTATCTTATGCAATCAACATCTGTAGCAGCTATTTAGTAATGCGACAGTTGGGCCAGTTAGAGATGCGACAGTCTCGCCTCTTGATGCACTGGTCAATGCCAACGTCGGGAGCAAGGATGACGACTTCGAGCTTGGTCGAGACCATGAGCGGTCGGAGTCTTCATGTCCTTGTTGATCACCATGTCGCAGAAAGAATTGCATCGCCTCGAAGTCGTTTTTCAAATGCAACGAAGACAATAATGGCCATAGTTGCAGGAGGATGGAATGTCACACTCCCCGGCTCGCATTGGCTTCCTGTCGATGGTGAACGCCGGCTGGCCTGGTGTTGACGCCGTCGTCGGCACGATCGATCAGCAGTCGTCCGTCGTACCGGCTGACGCGCCTTAAGGTTTCTCTCTTTTTCCATATCAATCCAAGGATGCGGACGTCCGGGCTTTGGCTTAGCCTCACCCCGGACAGTCGCGAACTCATACGGAACGAAGAGGCCTGAGATGGAACACGCGGTTCACGCAGCAAAGCCGCAACTCGTGAAATCCCGCGCCGGCGGATGGTTGCCCCGGGATCCGGCCCACACGGCCGCTTGGATCGCACGGCTGCGGGATGCGGCCAAGGGACAAGACTTGGCCGATGTTCCGCCGATCGCTGACTTCAGGGCGATGGTCGAGAGCGATCAGACGCTCTACAATCTTGCGCAGGCCATGTTTGCGCGAGCCTATCAGCTGGCGCCGACGACGCCGCTCGGACAGCCATCGGTCGAAACCTTCGATGAGTTTCTCACTCTTCTGAACCTCATCATGACGACGGCGCCGGAGGCGTATCAGGATATAGCCAGCCAACAGCCGGCAGGTCTCATCGGATTCCCGATCAACGCCCTCCTCGACTGGCCGATGGCGACGGAACCCGGATATACCTTCTTCTCGAACGCGGTCGTGAACCAGCTGTTCAAACGTATCCTGGCCTACTGGTCACAGTTTCTCACCTCGCCTGCCTCGCGTTACGTTCTGACAGAACAACCCTATCCGGTCAGTCCGACGACGGAGGCCGTCGCCTGGCTGAGCATGGCCGCGCAGCAGGAAATGGTGCAGGTCGCCATGTCAGCGCTGGGTGATGGCGCAAACCCGACGCCCGACCGGTTCCAGTCCATCTTCAACTGCATTCCAGGCGCGCAGTATCTGGGTTTTTCGTCATGGGACGACTTCTTTACGCGCACCTTCCGGACCGGGGTACGCCCCGTTTCGGCGCCGGGAGATGACAGTGTCATAGCGAACGCCTGCGAATCCGCACCTCTCCAAGTGGTGAACAATGTCTCCGCGAGCGCCCAGTTCTGGATCAAGGGGCAGCCCTACTCCCTCGGCGACATGCTCGCATTCGACGATCTGGCGCCACAGTTTACCGGCGGCACGATCTATCAGGCGTTTCTCAGCGCGCTCAGTTACCACCGATGGCACAGTCCGGTCTCCGGCACGGTCGTCAAAGCGTACGTCGTCGGAGGCTCCTATTACCTCGAAAACCTGTACGAAGGTTTTGCAAATCCCGGAGGGGCCGATCCGAGCGCTCCGAACGATTCACAGCCGTTCCTGACCGCCGTCGCGACGCGCGGTGTTATCTTCATCCAGGCTGATAACCCTGCAATCGGTCTGATGGCCGTCATCCCGGTTGGCATGGCCGAGGTATCGAGCTGCGAAATCACCGTGAAGCCAGGGGATCGTGTAACCAAGGGTGATCAGATCGGCATGTTCCATTTCGGCGGATCGACCCATTGCCTGGTGTTCCGGCCGGGCGTCAACCTGGACTTCCACTTCTACGGGCAGACCCCGAGCCTCGATGCCATCAATATGCGGGTGAACACCGCGCTGGCGACGGTGCTTTGATTGTTGTCGCCCAGGAAAACACGAAGGAGGCTCATTTACGTCGGAAGGAAAAGCTTGGTCGGAAAGCCACGCGCAAGTATAACCTGCCACCATGACAAGCTGTATGAATCTGTTATTCTATCTTTGCGAATCAGTAATTTAGTGCGGCGAAACTCAATTTGGAATGGATATCATGGGGGAACCAGATCCTTTTGAAGTCTGGGCGCTTCAGCGTGCCCAGCAGATCGTGCTCAACGAGGGCGTCGATCTCATGCATTCGGCGCAGTGGCTCGACAAGAAACTGACCCAGCGCAATTCGGCAAGGCTGCGAAACGCCATCTGCCAATCGCTGATCGAAGCCATGGAAATCCGGCTGGCCGACATGGCCGAGCACGGCGAGGCTGCGCAGCGGAAGACGGAAAAGGCGGCCTGAGGGGGGACAGGAATGCCCCCTCGTCAGATTTGACCGCCATCAAGCAGAATGACCTCTGCTTCATCCATCTCCATAATGAGGACACGTCTCGCGATATCTTGCGCGAAGCCATTCCTTGCAAAGGCTGCGAACTCCTTCTGGCGGCGCTGGAGATCGAGCTCGACGCGTCGATACGGCCCGAGGGCTCTTTTGCGAGCGAAAATAACGGCCGCCCGCAGATCATCCGTTTCGTGCAGCGCCTCGCCTATGGTGGTGGAGGCAATGCCCTTTTCGGACAGCTTGCGCGTGATCATCCGCTTCGATTTGCCGGCTCGGGCCGCCGAACGTGCTTTCACCTCGGCATAAGCGGTGTCGTCGAGCGCGCCCACCTGACGACCGAACTGAAGGGCGGTCTCCACCAGCCGTTCCACCTGTCGCTCGGAGATAGCCTCGAACTTCTGACGCGCTTTGCGACGGATGGCGACAGCGAGTTCATGCTCGCTCATCATGCGGCGGGACAGGCGATAGGCGGCCGAGTTTTTCGCCCATGCAAGCATGCGCGGCGTGGCATCGCCGTCGGTGTCTCGCTCCTGTTCGTCCACCCTTCCCTCTCCATCAACTGACCCGTTATCGTACATCGTTCACAATCGTCGCACGAATTGTGCATGACGTGCCGCGTATCGGTGAACGATACAATCGGGTAACTAACGGCCGAGATAAAGCGGTTCGGAGAAAGATGCCATGCTCGTCAACGGAAAATGGACTGCCGACTGGCAGCCGGTGCAGGCGACCGACGACAAGGGCGGTTTTGTCCGCCAGATTTCGGGCTTTCGCAACTGGGTGACCGTCGATGGCGCGGCCGGGCCAACCGGTGACGGCGGCTTCAAGGCCGAAGCCGGTCGCTATCACCTCTACGTCGCACTGATCTGCCCCTGGGCCTCGCGCACGCTGATCGGGCGCAAGCTCAAAGGGCTGGACGACGTGATTTCCGTTTCCGTCGTCGAGCCGGCGCTCGGCGATTTCGGCTGGGAATTCGGCGACTACCCCGGATCGGATCGCGACACCATCAACGGCGTGCGGTACCTGCACGAACTCTATACCCGCGCCGACCCGACCCATACAGGCCGCGCGACGGTGCCAGTGCTCTGGGATAAGAAGACCGGAACGCTCGTCAATAACGAGTCTGCCGATATCCTGCGCATGTTGAACTCGGGGTTTGGGGCGCTTGCGAAGAATGACATCGACCTCTATCCGCAACACTTGCGGGACGAGATCGACGCGTTGAATGCGGAAATCTACCCGAAGCTCAACAATGGCGTCTATCGCGCCGGTTTCTCCACGACGCAGGTCGCCTACGAGGAGGCGTTCGCGGACGTGTTCGAAATGCTCGATAGACTGGAACAGCGGCTCGCCGTTGCAGGGCCCTATCTCACAGGCGAGTCGCTTACAGAGGCCGACATTCGCCTTTTCGTGACGCTGGTGCGCTTCGACGTCGCCTATCACGGGGTGTTCAAATGCAACCTGCGCCGTATCGCCGACTATACGGCGTTGTCGGATTACATGATGCGGATTCTGGACCTGCCGGGCGTCCGCGAGACTGTCAACATCGACCATATCAAGCGGGGCTACTATTCGATCAAGGCGCTCAATCCGAGTCGTGTGGTCCCCGTCGGACCGGATATTCCCGGCCTGGCGCCGGTGACACTTACTGCTGGATGACGATCCGGTCTCAGACCGGATCGATATCGCCCCTCGCCCACATCTCCTGGGTTTCGGCGTAGAAGTCCTCGAAGCGACCCTCCTCGATCGCCTTGCGAATCCCCTGCATCAGTTCCTGGTAGTAGGCAAGGTTGTTCCAGGAGAGCAGCATGCCGCCGAGCGCCTCGTTGGAGCGGACGAGGTGGTGCAGATAGGCGCGGGAATAGTCACGCGAGGCCGGGCAGTTGGACTGCTCGTCGAGCGGGCGCATATCCTCGGCGTGGCGAGCGTTTCGGATGTTCACCTTGCCGCGCCGCGTGAAGGCAAGGCCATGGCGACCCGAGCGCGTGGGCATCACGCAGTCGAACATGTCGACGCCGCAGGCGACGGACTTCAGGATATCATCCGGCGTACCGACGCCCATCAGGTAGCGTGGCTTCGCCGTCGGCAGCACAGGCAGGGTGACGTCGAGCATCTTGAGCATCACATCCTGCGGCTCGCCGACGGCAAGGCCGCCGACGGCGTATCCCTTGAGGTCGAGCTGCTTCAGCCCCTCCGCCGAGCGCACGCGCAGGTCGGGCATGTCACCGCCCTGGACGATACCGAACATGGCCTTGCCCGGCTGGTCGCCGAAGGCGAGGCGGCAGCGCTCGGCCCAACGCAGCGACATTTCCATGGCGCGCTCGATTTCCTTGCGTTCGGCCGGCAACGCGACGCACTCGTCGAGCTGCATCTGGATGTCGGAACCGAGAAGACCCTGGATTTCGATCGACCGCTCCGGCGACATATGATGGGTGGAACCGTCGACGTGGCTCTTGAAGGTCACGCCCTTCTCATCGATTTTGCGGAGGCCGGAGAGCGACATAACCTGAAAACCGCCCGAGTCAGTGAGGATCGGATGCTGCCAGCGGATCAGTTCGTGCAGGCCGCCAAGGCGCGCGACGCGCTCTGCGCCCGGCCGCAGCATCAGGTGGTAGGTGTTGCCGAGGATGATGTCGGCGCCGGTGTCGCGCACCTGATCGAGATACATGGCCTTGACGGTGCCGACCGTGCCGACCGGCATGAAGGCCGGCGTGCGGATGGTGCCGCGCGGCATGCTCACCTCGCCGAGGCGGGCCTTGCCGCTGGTGGCCTTCAGCTTGAACTCGAACTTCTCGTGCATGTCAGTTTTTCCGGGTGAGCAGGCTGCTGTCGCCGTAGGAATAGAAGCGATAGCCCGTCTTGATGGCATGGTCATAGGCGGCCTGCATTGTGTCGAGGCCGCAGAAGGCCGAAACGAGCATGAACAGCGTCGATTTCGGAAGGTGGAAGTTGGTCATCAACACGTCGACCGCGCGGAAGCGGTAGCCCGGCGTGATGAAGATACCCGTTGGGCCCGCGAAGGGCCGGATGACGCCATCCTCGCCCGCGGCGCTCTCAATCAAACGAAGGGAGGTGGTGCCGACGCAGACGATCCGACCTCCCCTCTCCCTCACGGCATTGAGCCTGGCAGCTGTCGACGCGGAGACGTGACCGATCTCCTCATGCATCTTGTGTTCGCTGGTGTCGTCGGCCTTGACCGGCAGAAAGGTGCCGGCGCCGACATGCAGCGTCACGAAATGGCGCTCGACGCCGGCGGCGTCGAGCTTCGCGAAGAGATCCGGCGTAAAGTGCAGGCCGGCGGTCGGTGCCGCGACGGCGCCCTCTTCCCGGGCATAGATGGTCTGGTAGTCGGCCCGGTCCTTCTCGTCTTCGTCGCGCTTCGAAGCGATGTAGGGCGGAAGCGGAATGTGGCCGACGGTGGCGATCGCCTCGTCGAGGGCGGCGCCGGAGAAGTCGAACCTCAGCGTCACCTCGCCCGCATCGCCCTTCTCTTCGACCAACGCGCCGAGCTTGCCGAGCAGGCAGGCGTTTCCGGTGTGGCCGAATTCGATCCGGTCGCCCTGCTTGATGCGCTTGCCGGGACGGGCGAAGGCCTTCCAGCGGCTCTGGTCGAGGCGCATGTGCAGCGTCGCGGAGACCGGTGTTTCCTGCGCGCCCTCGCGCAGTCGCACACCTTCGAGTTGGGCGGGAATGACTTTTGTGTCGTTGAACACGAGCGCGTCGCCCGGCTTCAGGAAAGACGGCAGGTCGAAGACGTGGCGATCCTCCAGCACCGGCTCTCCGTCCGGCCGGACGACGAGCAGGCGCGCGTGATCGCGCGGGCTTGCGGGCCGCAACGCAATGTTTTCCTCCGGTAGGTCGAAGTCGAACAGGTCGACACGCATGTTGGTGTTCCCAGAAACGAAAAACCCGCCCGGCGCCTTGTCGACGCGGGGCGGGTTTGTCCAATAGCGGCCTCAGGCGTCGGCGGCAACCTTCATCGAGACGATGGAGTCGGGATCGCGCACAGGCTCGCCCTTCTTGATCTGGTCGATGACGTCCATGCCTTCGATAACCTGGCCCCACACGGAGTACTGCTTGTTGAGCCACGGCGCATCGGTAAAGCAGATGAAGAACTGCGAGTTGGCCGAGTTCGGGCTCTGCGAGCGTGCCATCGAGCAGGTGCCGCGCACATGCGGCGTGGCGGAGAACTCGGCCTTCAGGTCAGGCTTGTCGGAGCCGCCCATGCCGGCGCGGCCCGGATTGAAGTCCTTGCCGCCCTGCTTGCCAAACTTGACGTCGCCGGTCTGGGCCATGAAGTCCTCGATCACGCGGTGGAAGACCACGCCATCATAGGCGCCTTCGCGCGACAGTTCCTTGATGCGGGCGACATGTTCGGGGGCGACTTCCGGCAGAAGCTGGATGACAACCTTGCCCTTCGTCGTTTCCATGACGATCGCGTTTTCCGGGTCCTTGATCTCGGCCATCGGTATTCTCCTTTTTATTTGGGGCGGTGCTGTTACGGGCGTCCGACGGTGACCTTGATCATACGATCAGGATCACTGACTTCGCCGTTTCCACCTTCGCCGCGCTTGATCTTGTCGACGTTCTCCATGCCTGAGACAACCTTGCCGACCACGGTGTACTGACCGTTGAGGAAGCTTCCATCGGCGAACATGATGAAGAACTGGGAGTTGGCCGAGTTCGGATCCTGGGCCCGCGCCATGCCGACCGTGCCGCGTTCAAAGGGAACGTCGGAGAACTCGGCGGGCAGGTCCGGCAGGCTCGAGCCGCCGGTGCCGGCGCGCGAACCGTCAAAGCCATCCTGCATGTCGCCAAACTGCACGTCACCGGTCTGTGCCATGAAGCCTTCTATAACACGATGGAAGGCGACGTTGTCGTATTCACCCTTCGATGCCAGTTCCTTCATTCGCGCGACGTGCTGCGGCGCGACATTGGGCAGGAGTTCGATCACGACCGGACCATCCTTGAGCTGGATCGTCAGATAGTCATCCTCGGCTGCCGCCGCGGTGCCGGAAAAACCGGCGAGGGCGAGAAGTCCGGCAAGGGCAAGACCAATGAGTTTCATGGATTCTCCCATTCTTTCTTAGAAAGGCTCACTTCGCGAGCCTCGATTTTAATGCATCGAGCACGGCTGATGGCACAAATGCGCTGACATCGCCTCCCATGGATGCGATCTGCCGGACCAATGTGGCCGTTATGGGCCGCGAGGAGGTACCGGCGGGCAGGAATATGGTCTGCAGGTCCGGCGCCATGCGGCTATTCATGCCGGCCATCTGCATCTCGTAGTCGAGATCGGTCCCGTCGCGCAGACCGCGCAGGAGTAGTTTTGCTCCGTTCGCACGGGCGGCATCGATGGCCAGACCGTCGAAGGCGACGACATCGACATCCCCTGCCCGTCCAGGCAAGACTGCTTCCAAGGACTTTCGGATGAGATCGGCGCGTTCATCGAACGAAAACAACGGCGTCTTGCCGGGATGAATGCCGATCGCGACGATTACCTTGGGAACAACATTCAGCGCCTGGACGAGGACGTCCAGGTGACCATTGGTCATCGGATCGAAGGACCCGGGGTAGAAAGCTGTTGTCATCGGGGACCGAGGTTGAGTTTGACGCCTTTTGTCACGGAAGGCCTCCCTCCGCAAGACATTTGCGGCAGCTTGAACCCCTCGAAGATGAACGCCAGATGAACGGGCGGTTCAGGCAGGTTTCAGAGCGTATATGCGAAAAAGCATCATGATCGCGAATAAGCGCGACTGCTTGACGGATTTACCATGCTTGCACTTCTTGCCCTTGCCTCTATCGGAATCTCTCTCGCCTTCGAGAAAGTTTTATGGCATTGATTGTGCGCTGCAAAAAAGCGCTTGCCACAGAAGTGCCGAAAAGTTAAGCCCGCCGAGTTTCTGGACATTTTTATACCTTTTTCGCCTCTTACGGGAACAACGTCAGCGCCCGTGCATTGAAGGAGCGCGAGAGAGGAGATCCAAAGGGATTTAAAGCCATGCCTGACAAAGTGACAGTGATCAACTTGCTCTGGATGATGACCATGTCCGCTATGCTGGCGACGTCAGTCGGGTTCTACATGGAACGCGAAGACCAGGCGAATTTTTACGGTCCGCCAATAACTGCCCGCTATCATAGCTTCGGAAACTGAAAAAGCGCGTAAGGCGCCCGTGGAAACGAAGGGAATGAAGGACGATGTTTGCAACTCTGACCGTGCTCGCCGCGCTCATCAGCGGCATGTTCGTCCTGACGATAGCATCAACCGTGACCGCGCTGCGTCGTGAACGCGATGAGCTGAAGGCAATGATGTCCCGGCGAGAACTCTTCTAGCGCCACTGAGCCTATCAGCACGTTTCAGCCGCCCCCGTGATCCGAGGGCGGCTTTTCTTTATCTTATTCACTGCCTTCCGGGGAGGTTTCGCCTCCGGCGGGATCACCGCCGATTTCGGCGTTGTCTGCCGCTTCGACAACGTCCTCGTCTTCCTCCGGTTCGCTGATCCGCTCGACGGAGACGACCTTCTCGTCCTTTGCCGTTGAGAAGATCGTGACGCCCTTCGTCGCACGGCTGGCGATCCGGATTCCGTCGACCGGGACTCGGATCAACTGCCCACCGTCGGAGACGAGCATGAGTTGGTCCTTGTCCTCGACAGGGAAGGCCGCAACCAGTTCACCGATCTCCGATGTCTTCGATGTGTCGGTGGCGCGGATACCCTTGCCGCCGCGGCCCGAGGTGCGGAAGTCGTAGGAGGACGACCGCTTGCCGAAGCCACGCTCGGAGACGGTCAGTACGAACTGTTCGCGCGCCTTCAATTCCTGATAGCGCTCGTCGGAAAGCTCTCCTTCCGCGCCGACCTCTTCTCCAACGAGGGAGATTTCCTCCTCATCGACGCCCATCGCCCGGCGCTCCGCAGCAGAGCGCTTCAGATAGGCCGCGCGCTCCCAGGGTTCGGCGTCGACATGGCCGAGGATGGTCATCGAGATCAGGCGGTCGCCGTCCGCGAGCGAGATACCCCGGACGCCGATCGAGTTGCGACCGGCAAAGACGCGCACCTCGTCCACGGGGAAACGGATCGCCTGGCCGAGCGCCGTCGTGATCAGCACGTCGTCGCGATCGGTGCAGGTTTCCACCGAGAGGATCTCGTCGCCCTCTTCCTCGAGCTTCATCGCGATCTTGCCGTTGCGGTTGACCTGGACGAAATCGCTGAGCTTGTTGCGGCGAACGGTGCCCCGTGTCGTCGAGAACATGACATCAAGATTGTCCCAGGTCTTCTCGTCCTCGGGCAACGGCATGATCGTGGTGATCCGCTCGCCGGGCTCCAGCGGCAGCATGTTGATCAATGCCTTGCCGCGCGATGTCGGCGTGCCGATCGGCAGGCGCCAGACCTTTTCCTTGTAGACGATGCCGCGCGAGGAGAAGAACAGCACCGGCGTGTGCGTATTGGCCACGAACAGGCGGGTGGCGAAATCCTCGTCCTTCATCGCCATGCCGGAACGACCCTTGCCGCCGCGACGCTGGGCGCGGTAGGTGACGAGCGGAACCCGCTTGATGTAGCCGGCATGGCTGACGGTGACGACCATGTCCTCGCGGGCGATCAGGTCTTCGTCATCCATCTCCAGGCCGCCGTCGAGGATCTGGGTACGGCGCGGCGTGCCGAACTCGTCGCGGATCGCAGCCATTTCTTCCTTGACGATTTGCTGGATGCGGATGCGCGAGGACAGGATATCGAGATAGTCGGTGATCTCGGCGCCGATCTTGTTAAGCTCCTCGTCGATTTCATCGCGACCGAGGGCAGTCAGGCGGGCGAGTCGCAGTTCGAGGATCGCCCTCGCCTGCTCCTCGGAGAGATTGTAGGTGTTGTCTTCGTTGATGCGGTGACGCGGATCGTCGATCAGGCGGATCAGCGCCTCGACGTCATGCGCCGGCCAGCGCCGCTCCATCAACTGCTCGCGTGCGGTCTGTGGATCGGGGGCGCGACGGATGAGGTTGATGACCTCATCGATATTGGCAACGGCGATCGCCAGACCGACCAGGACGTGGGCGCGATCGCGCGCCTTCCGCAGCAGGAACTTGGTGCGGCGGCTGACGACATCCTCGCGGAAGGCGACGAAGGCGCGCAGCATGTCGAGCAGGCTCATCTGCTCCGGCTTGCCGCCGTTCAACGCCACCATGTTGCAGCCAAACGAGGTCTGCAGCGGTGTGTAGCGGTAGAGCTGGTTGAGGATCACGTCGGCATTGGCATCGCGCTTCAGTTCGATGACAACGCGGTAGCCTTCGCGGTCGGATTCGTCGCGCAGATCCGAGATGCCCTCGATGCGCTTCTCGCGCACGAGTTCGGCCATCTTCTCGATCATCGTCGCCTTGTTCACCTGATACGGGATCTCGGTGATGATGATCTGCTCGCGGTCTCCGCGCATCGGC
Source organism: Ciceribacter sp. L1K22 (assembly GCF_017599385.1). Lineage (GTDB taxonomy): Bacteria > Pseudomonadota > Alphaproteobacteria > Rhizobiales > Rhizobiaceae > Allorhizobium. The sequence goes on along the minus strand of NZ_JAGFPK010000001.1, from coordinate 2,246,500 downwards.
TCGACGCGGGCAACGCCGCGCATGATCACCGAGCCGCGGCCAGTTTCGTAGGCCGAGCGGATACCGGACCGACCAAGGATCATGGCGCCAGTGGGGAAGTCCGGGCCGGGAATGATTTCCATCAGTTCCGGCAGCTCGATCTCCGGCTTGTCCATCAGGGCGATGCAGCCGTCGATCACTTCGGACAAATTGTGGGGCGGGATATTGGTCGCCATGCCGACGGCGATGCCGCCCGCGCCATTGACCAGGAGGTTCGGGAACTTTGCGGGAACCACGACCGGTTCCTGCATGGTCCCGTCATAGTTTTCGCGGAAATCGATCGTGTCCTTGTCGAGGTCGTCCAGCAGCGAATGGGCGGCCTTCTGCAGGCGGCATTCCGTGTAACGCTGGGCGGCCGGCGGGTCGCCGTCGACGGAGCCAAAATTGCCCTGGCCGTCGATCAACGGCAGCCGGAGCGACCAGTCCTGCGCCATGCGGGCGAGCGCGTCATAGATCGCGGCGTCGCCGTGCGGGTGGTATTTACCCATCACGTCGCCGGTGACGCGGGCGGACTTCACATATTTCTTGTTCCAGTCGACGCCCATTTCGGACATCGAATACAGAATACGGCGATGAACGGGCTTCAAGCCGTCGCGGACGTCGGGCAATGCGCGGCTGACGATCACGCTCATGGCGTAATCGAGATAGGACCGCTGCATTTCCTCCATGATGGAGATCGGCTCGATGCCTTGCGGGTACTTGCCGCCGGGGGTGCTTTGCTCAGTCAAATCAGATCACGATCTTTTTTCAGAATCACATGTCAGCTTATAGCCGATAGGCCGTCGAAGCGCCAAGTTCGGCGGGGGTTTTGAACAGGGTTTTCGGGTCATTCGTCAAGTCTTTAGGCGGATTGTGCGAAACGCTTGCCAGCCGCCGCCGCCGCACCCTACAGTTGGCAGCAAAAGGAGGACGAAGCATGGCATACGCGGACGCTCTGGTGAGCGCCTTCACGACTTTGCTCGTGACCGTCGATCCTCCGGGGTTGGCACCGCTGTTTCTCGGGCTGACGCAGGGCATGACTTCGACGCAGCGGCGACAGGTTGCGATCCGCGGCTCCCTCATCGCCTTTGGCATCCTGACGGTCTTTGCGCTGTTTGGCGCCAGCATCCTCGGTGCTCTTGGCATATCCATGGGCGCCTTCCGCATCGCCGGCGGCCTGATGCTGTTTGCCATCGCTTTCGAAATGATTTTCGAGAAACGGCAGGAGCGGAAGGAAAAGACCACGGATACTGCGATTACCAAAGACCACATTCACAATCTGGCGGTTTTTCCACTGGCCATACCGCTGATCGCCGGTCCCGGTGCAATATCGGCCACCGTGCTGATCGGAAGTTCGCTGGACGGCTGGCTGGGGCGGCTGCAACTGATCGGCGTTATCGGTGCGGTGCTGGCTCTTGTTCTTGTGTCACTCGCCATCGCGCAGCCGCTGAACCGGTTCCTCGGCGTCACCGGTCGTGCGCTCTTGACCCGCCTTCTCGGCGTGCTTCTGGCCGCGCTCTCCGTGCAGTTCGTGGTCGACGGGGTGAAATCCGCCTTCGGATAAGTCCGCGCTCGCTTTCCCGTTCCGGCGCACTAGCTAGTTCCGATGAGTGAAGGAGAGATCATGCCGCGCTGGAAATGGTTATTGTCACAGTTGACGCGGCAGCTTTGGTTTCGCGCCACGATGATCGGCATGATCGGCATTCTCGCCGCCATCCTCGCTGCCGTGGCAGAACGCTTCATTCCCTGGAGCATTCCAGGGGGAATTCGTGCCGACGCCGTCGACGACATCCTCAACATCCTTGCCTCGAGCATGCTTGCTGTAACCACATTTTCGCTTGGCGCGATGACCTCCGCCTACGGGTCGGCGACCAGCAATGTCACGCCGCGTGCCACCGCGCTTTTGGTGCAGGACCGCGTGACCCAGAATGTGCTGTCGACCTTCCTCGGTTCGTTTCTCTATAGCATCGTCGGTATCGTCGTTCTCAAAACCGGAGCCTATGGCGACAGCGGTCGCGTCATTCTCTTCGTCGTCACGGTCGGTGTCATCGTGCTCATCGTCGTCTCCTTGCTGCGCTGGATAGACCATCTGACAAAGCTTGGACGCGTCGGCGAAACCACCACCCGCGTCGAAGACGCAACGCGTCGCGCGATACAGGATCGGTTGCAGCACCCCTACCTGAACGGGACGCCGCTTCTCGATCCGGAACGCGACATCCCCGACGGCGCGACGCCGGTCCGGGCGGGAGCCATCGGCTATGTGCAGCACATCGACATTTCCGCCCTCGCGCAGTGCTGCAAACTGTACGACGTGGACCTCTATCTTGCGGTGAACCCGGGTGCATTCGTCTACACAGATACGCCCCTTGCATGGTGGGGCAGGCCGACAAAAGCCGAGGATGGCAGGGAGCCATCGCAAGCCGTGCGGGACGCGGTCTCGATAGGCCTGAACCGCAGCTTCGATCAGGACCCGCGTTTCGGACTGGTGGTTATGAGCGAGATCGCGTCGCGAGCGCTGTCACCAGCGGTGAACGACCCGGGTACGGCGATCGATGTCATCGGGCGTAACACGCGCCTTCTGAACTTATGGGCCGAAGCGCCGGACGAGGAGGAGATCGAATTCCCGCGCGTTCACGTCCCGCCTCTTTCCACCGTCGACCTTTTCGAGGATGCGTTCATGGCGATCGCCCGGGATGGGGCGAGCTATGTCGAGGTTCAACTGCGGCTGCAGAAATGCCTGAGAGCGCTTGCCAATTCCGGAAACGACGCATTCCGGAATTCCGCACGTGAACAGGCACGGATAGCGCTGGTGCGTGCCGAGGCTGCGCTACCCACCGAAATCGACAGGCGTCGGTTGCTCGGAGACCTCTAGGGGTAAAACAAAAAAGCGGCGCCGAAAGACGCCGCTTCTTTCAAAGCCTTCCGGGTCATCAGAACGGAATGTCGTCGTCGAGATCGCGCGAGAAGTTGCCCGCTGGCGCGCTCTGGCCGCCGCGGCCCTGTGACGAGGATCCACCGCGATAGCCGCCGGACGCCGGCTGGCCACCGCCGAAATCGTCATAGCCGCCACCGAAATCGCTACCGCCGCGCGACGCGCCGCCGCCATCACCACGCCCGTCCAGCATGGTCAGCGTCGAGTTGAAGCCCTGCAGGACGACTTCCGTGGTGTAGCGATCCTGGCCGCTCTGGTCCTGCCATTTGCGGGTCTGCAGCGCGCCCTCGATATAGAGCTTGGCGCCCTTCTTCACGTACTGCTCGACCACCTTGCACAGGCCCTCGTTGAAGACGACCACATTGTGCCATTCGGTCTTTTCCTTGCGCTCGCCGGAGTTCCGGTCACGCCAGCTTTCGGACGTGGCGATGCGCAGGTTGGCGATCGGCCGGCCGTCCTGGGTGCGGCGGATTTCCGGGTCCGCTCCGACGTTGCCGATCAGAATGACCTTGTTGACGCTTCCAGCCATGATACTTACCTCACTGCCGCGCCGCCGCGGCTTTCAAAACACAATCGGGCGCCACCTTAGCCCATTCGGGCGGGGCGATGGGTTCAAAGCACTTGTAATCCACAGCGAAAAATGTTCTTTATTTGTTCTAGTGTTCCGCTAGGATGATGTCAATAGAATCGTTTTCGGACGCATTATCTCCCGCCACCGCTCGACAGCAGCGTGTGGTTGACTAAATAAAGGTGTCTGCCCCTCCCCAGCCCTCCGGCCCATTGGCTTGCCCTGTCGAGATTTGTCATGAGTGAACTGAAGACCATTTCCATTCGCGGTGCGCGTGAACACAATCTCAAGGGCGTCGATCTCGACCTGCCGCGCAACAGCCTGATCGTGATGACCGGGCTTTCCGGATCGGGCAAGTCGTCGCTTGCCTTCGACACGATCTATGCCGAAGGGCAGAGGCGCTACGTCGAAAGCCTGTCGGCCTATGCGCGGCAGTTCCTGGAAATGATGCAGAAGCCTGATGTCGACCAGATCGACGGGCTGTCGCCGGCGATTTCGATCGAGCAGAAGACCACCTCGCGCAATCCGCGCTCCACGGTCGGGACCGTGACGGAAATCTACGACTACATGCGTCTGCTGTTCGCGCGGGCTGGCATTCCGTATTCGCCGGCGACGGGCCTGCCGATCGAGAGCCAGACGGTCAGCCAGATGGTCGATCGCATCCTCGCGTTCGAGGAAGGCACACGGCTCTACATCTTGGCGCCGATGGTGCGCGGGAGGAAGGGCGAGTACAAAAAGGAACTCGCCGAACTGATGAAAAAGGGCTTCCAGCGCGTCAAGGTGGACGGGCAGTTTTACGAGATCGCCGACGTGCCGGCGCTCGACAAGAAGTACAAGCACGACATCGACGTCGTCGTCGACCGTATCGTCGTGCGCCCCGACATCGGCAGCCGCCTCGCGGACAGCCTGGAGACCTGCCTGCACGTTCTGGCCGACGGACTGGCGATCGCCGAGTTCGCTGACAAGCCGTTGCCGCCGGAAGAAACCGCAGCGGGCGGTTCGGCCAACAAGTCGCTCAACGAGACGCATGAACGCGTGCTGTTTTCGGAAAAATTCGCCTGCCCGGTTTCCGGCTTCACCATTCCGGAGATCGAGCCGCGCCTGTTTTCGTTCAACAATCCGTTCGGTGCCTGCCCGACCTGCGACGGATTGGGTTTCCAGCAGAAGATCGACGAGGCGCTAATCGTGCCCGAGGCCGACCGTCGGCTGAACGACGGGGCCATCGCCCCGTGGGCCAAGTCGTCGTCTCCCTACTACAACCAGACGCTCGAGGCGCTGGGTAAAGAGTTCGGCTTCAAGCTGTCGAACAAATGGTCCGATCTGTCATCGACGGCGCAGCACGCGATCCTGCACGGCACGGACGACAAGATCGAATTCCATTATGCCGATGGTGCCCGCTCCTACAAGACGGTGAAGAATTTCGAGGGCATCGTGCCGAACCTCGAACGACGCTGGAAGGAAACGGATAGCGCCTGGGCGCGCGAAGAGATCGAGCGTTTCATGTCGGCCGCCCCCTGCCCGGCCTGCAACGGCTTCCGCCTGAAGCCGGAAGCGCTGGCGGTAAAGATCGATGGGCTGCATATCGGTCAGGTCACGGACATGTCGATCCGGAATGCAGGCGCCTGGTTCGAGGTTCTGCCTGAGAAGCTGTCATCCAAGCAGAACGAGATCGCGGCCCGCATCCTGAAGGAAATCCGTGAACGGCTGCGCTTCCTCAATGATGTCGGCCTCGACTATCTGTCGCTGTCGCGCAGTTCCGGCACGCTGTCAGGCGGCGAGAGCCAGCGCATCCGGCTTGCCTCGCAGATTGGCTCGGGTCTGACGGGCGTGCTCTACGTGCTTGACGAGCCGTCGATCGGCCTGCACCAGCGCGACAATGCCCGACTTCTCGATACGCTGAAACACCTCCGTGACATCGGCAATACGGTGATCGTCGTCGAACATGACGAGGACGCGATCCTGACGGCCGACTATGTCGTCGATATCGGGCCTGCGGCCGGCATCCACGGAGGCCAAGTCGTCGCCCAAGGGTCGCCGCAGGAGATCATGGCGAACCCCAAGTCGCTGACCGGCAAGTATCTCTCCGGAGAACTCGGCGTGCACGTGCCGGACAAGCGTCGCAAGCCAAAGAAAGGCCAGCGGCTGAAGGTGATCGGCGCTCGCGGCAACAACCTCAAGAACGTCACGGCAGAGATTCCGCTTGGCGTCTTCACCGCGGTGACCGGCGTTTCGGGTGGCGGCAAGTCGACCTTCCTGATCGAAACCCTCTACAAGTCAGCAGCGCGGCGCATCATGGGGGCGCGGGAGAACCCTGCCGAGCATGACCGCATCGATGGTTTCGAATTCATCGACAAGGTCATCGACATCGACCAGTCACCAATCGGGCGGACGCCGCGCTCCAACCCGGCCACGTATACCGGCGCGTTCACACCGATCCGCGACTGGTTTGCCGGCCTTCCCGAGGCAAAGGCGCGCGGCTACCAGCCCGGCCGCTTCTCGTTCAACGTCAAGGGTGGACGCTGCGAGGCCTGTCAGGGCGACGGCGTGATCAAGATCGAGATGCACTTCCTGCCGGATGTCTACGTGACCTGTGACGTGTGCCACGGCAAGCGCTACAATCGCGAGACGCTTGATGTGACCTTCAAGGGCAAGTCGATCGCCGACGTGCTTGATATGACGGTCGAGGAAGGCGTCGAGTTCTTCCAGGCCGTACCGGCCGTGCGCGACAAGTTGCAGGCGCTCTTCGATGTCGGCCTTGGCTATATCAAGGTGGGCCAGCAGGCGAACACGCTGTCGGGCGGCGAGGCACAGCGCGTCAAGCTCGCCAAGGAACTCTCGAAGCGCTCGACCGGGCGCACGCTCTACATTCTCGACGAACCGACCACCGGCCTGCATTTCCACGACGTCGCCAAACTCCTGGAAATGCTGCAGGAACTGGTCAACCAGGGCAATTCGGTCGTTGTCATCGAACACAATCTCGAGGTCATCAAGACCGCCGACTGGGTGATCGATTTCGGCCCCGAAGGCGGTGACGGTGGTGGCACGATCGTGGCCGAAGGCACGCCGGAGGATGTCGTCAAGGTGGATGCTTCCTACACTGGCCAGTTCCTGAAGGAATTGTTGCAGCGACGCCCTGTGAAAAAGGTGGAAGCGGCCGAGTAAACCTGTACTCCGGGAGGTTTTTTATGACGAAATCAGGCATGATCCGCACGGGCATCGGCGGCTGGACCTTCGATCCCTGGGAAGGCACGTTCTATCCGGAGAAGCTAGCCAAGAAGCGCCAGCTGGAATTTGCCAGCCGGGAGTTGACGGCCATTGAGGTGAACGGCACCTACTATTCCAGCCAGAAGCCGGCGACCTTCGCCAAGTGGGCGTCGGAGGTGCCGGAGGGTTTCATCTTTTCACTAAAGGCCAGCCGCTACTGCACCAATCGCAAGGTGCTGGCGGAAGCCGGCGAGTCCGTCGAGAAGTTTCTCGGCCAGGGGATCGTCGAACTCGGACCTCACCTCGGGCCAATCCTCTGGCAGTTCATGGGGACGAAGAAATTCGAGCCTGACGATTTCGAAGCTTTTCTGAAACTGCTGCCGAAAACGCTCGACGGCTTGCCGCTCAGGCATGTGGTGGAGCCGAGGCATGATTCCTTCCGCACGCCGGAATTTATCGAGATGCTGGCGAAGCACGGCGTTGCCGCCGTCTGCGCCGATCATCACGACTATCCGATGTTTCCGGATGTTACGGCCGACTTCGTGTACGCACGGCTGCAGAAGGGCACGGACGAGGTGAAGAGCTGTTACCCGGAAAAGCAGGTGGCCGAGTGGGCCGGTCGGTTCAAGACGTATGCCGCCGGCGGCACGCCTGTTGACCTTCCCCTCGTCAGTCCCGACCGCAAGGTTGAAGAGACGCCGCGGGACGTCTTTGCCTTCTTCATCACCGGCGGAAAGGTGAATGCACCGAATGGGGCACGCCTTCTGCAATCGAAAGTGGCGTGATTTCAAACCGGCAGCTTTTCGGCGGCAATTTGTGACAACGGCGAATCTGGACTAGGTTCCGTCGCAGAGTCGATCTCATCCCGTCGGGAAAAGATCGACCGTTGTCGTTTGCGGGGCGGCCTGCCGCTTTGCGTTTTCCTGCCGAGGCGTTTTTCATGTCGGGTATCGTCGTCTTCATCAACCTCGCCGGAGCGGTTGCCCTCTTGCTGTGGGCGACGCGGCTGGTCAGGACCGGTATCGAGCGCGCCTACGGCAATGTGCTGAAGGAACGCCTGCGTCTGGCGCTTGGCAATCGGCTGTCGGCCGGCGCGGCCGGCTTCGTCTTTGCGGTGGCGCTACAGAGCGCGACGGCGGTGGCGCTGATCCTGTCCTCGTTTGTCGCAGGCGGCTATGTCGGCAGCACGATCGGCATCGCAACACTGCTCGGCGCCGATCTGGGCTCGGCTTTCGTCGCCCGCATCCTACGCTACGACCTGTCGCTGCTGATCCCTATTTTCCTGCTGGCGGGCACCGTAATGTTCCGCGCGTCAGAAGCGCGGGAATGGCGGCAGCTCGGCCGCATCTCCTTCGGCCTGGGCCTTCTTCTGCTGTCCCTGCGGCTGATCGGCGAGGCCTCCGATCCGCTCAAGACCAGCGAAATCCTGCCTGTCATCATCAACTACCTCTCGCGCGACTGGATTACCGCCTTCCTGCTGGCCGCACTCCTTGCCTGGGCTTTTCATTCATCCGTTGCCACCGTTCTCCTGCTTGCGTCGCTGGCCGACAGGCATCTGCTGACGCCGGAGCTGATCATACCGTTGGTGCTCGGTGCCAATTTCGGTGCTGCCGTTATTGCCGCGGTGCTGACGAAGAATGCCGAGCCGATGGCCCGCGTCGTGCCGCTGGGCAATGTTGTCATTCGCGGACTGACGACGCTTCTGGCGCTAGGGGCACAGATCGCATTTCCCCTTTCACCGTCTCTGCTGGCGTCCGGTCCGGGCGATGCCGTGGTCGTGGCGCATCTGGCGATCAACGCCATTGTCCTGGTCGTGGGGCTGCCGGTATGCGGGATCGTCGCCTCCCTGCTCGACAAGGCGCTCTTACCCCGTATCGCCCCGACCGGCGTGCCGATGGATACGCGATTGTCTGCCCTCAATCCTGCCGACCTTGGCCATCCCCGGCAAGCCGTAAACAATGCGACACGCGAAGTTCTGACGCTCTGCGAGAAAACCGAGGCGATGCTTGGGCGTATCTTCGAGCTGTTCGAGAATTTCGACCAGAGCAAGATGAACAGGATCGCGCAGCTCGATGATGAGATCGACCACATCCACCGCGACATCAAGTTCTACCTTGCCAGGGTGTCGGAAGGCGAGCTCGACAAGGAGACCGCCGCGCAGTGCCAAACACTGCTTGGGACGACAATCAAGATCGAGCAGGCCGCCGACATCATCTCGCAGAATATGCTCGCCCGGGCACGCAAGAAGCATGATCGCAAAGTAGTGTTCTCGCAGGAGGGCTGGACGGAACTCTGCGGCATGCACAACGAGGTGGTGAAGAACGCCCACCTTGCCTTCAACCTGCTTATCAGCCGTGACGTCGATCATGCGCGGCAACTGGTCGATCGCAAGGAGGTTGTCCGCGATCTCGTTCGAGAGAGCGAGGAGCGTCATATGCAGAGGCTGCGCGCCGGAAACCTAGCCAGCTACGATTCCAGTTCACTTCACATCGACACGATGCGGGATCTGAAGGAAATCAACTCGCTGGTGGTGGCGATCGGTTATCCGCTTCTCGAAGACGAAGGCATGCTCCGCCGCAGCCGGCTGATGTAGTCAGGGCGGTTCGACTGTCTCGACGAGCGTTTCGGCGGTTAGCCCCCTGCCCGCCCGTTTTGCCGCCTGCCCATGCAGCCAGACGCCGGCTGCGGCAGCCTCGAACGCCGGCACTCCCTGCGCCAGGAGACCGCCGACAATGCCGGCGAGCACGTCACCGGACCCCGCTGTCGCCAGCTGTGGCGGAGCATTGGTGTTGATCAGTGCGCGACCGTCCGGCGCCGCGATGACGCTATCGGCCCCTTTATAGATCACGGCAGCGTTTGCTCGCTCTGCGGCGCGGACTGCCTTGTCGATCTTGCCCAGACTGGGATCGGCGGCGATATCGGGGAAAAGACGCGAGAACTCGCCTTCGTGGGGCGTCAGGACCAGACGGCACGGCCCGCCACCAAAGGACTTGAAAAGTGGGGTGGGGCCGTCGCTGAAGCTAGTGATTCCGTCAGCGTCGAGCACAAGGGATTTGCCGGCTTCGCCAAGCGCGATCGTGAAGTCGCGTGCCTTTTGTCCGATGCCGAAGCCGGGGCCGAGAACGAAGGCGTTCAGTCTGTCGTCGCTGCCCCAGTCCCGCAAGTCACTCACACTCCCGATTTCTTTCAGCATCACCGCCGTCAGGTGCGCCGCATTGGCCTCCAGCGCATCCCGTGGCGAGGCCAGCGTGACAAGCCCCGCACCAACGCGGAGAGCAGCGCTGGCGGTAAGGCGGGCCGCACCTGTCGCGTTTGCCGGGCCGGAAAACACCGCAAGGTGTCCGCGGGAAAACTTGTGCTGGCCGGCGCTGGCACGTGGCATCGCGGCCAACCAGCGGTCGGGATCGTTCTCCGCCAGCGATCCCGCGGCGGCTGAGACGATGCGCCAGGGAATGCCGATATCCACCACCTCGACCGCGCCGCAGAGATTGCGCCCGGGCAAGAGAAGATGCCCCGGCTTGCGCGTCATGAACGTGATCGTGTGCGCCGCGATGAAGGCTGCACCGCGGACGGCGCCCGTTCGACCGTCGAGGCCCGACGGTAGATCCACCGCCACGACCGGAATGCCAGCGTCGGCGACAGTCTTTACCGCCGCGCCCACCTCTGCGGGCACAGACCTGTCCAGCCCGGCGCCGAATATGGCATCGACGAGGACATCGCCGGCTTTCGGTTCATAGCTTTCCAGGCCGGACGGCACGAGCCCGCAATTTTCGAAGGCTTTTCTTGCGTCTCCCCGCAGCTTTTGCGGATCGCCTAGACAATAAACTGCCGTCATCACCCCCGATGCAGCCAGGTCGCGCGCCACGACATAGCCATCGCCGCCATTGTTCCCGGGGCCGCAGAACACGACAACGCGTTCGGCATAAGGGAAATGTCTAAGGACAGATGCAGAGACCGCACGGCCGGCTCTCTCCATGAGGCCGTAGGAGTCGATGCCGGAGGCTGCCGCTGCACGGTCAACGGCTGCCATTTCCAGCGGCGTCAGCAATGTCGTGCGGCGAGTCGCAGTCATTGGTCCATCAAAGCAAATTTCGACGTCCCCGAACAGAGATGGTACGTTACCGCCTGCCAGGCTATTATTTATGCATATGCCTATATTTTGTCTTTTAGCGCTTTCTGAAATGACAGAAGCCATCTGCTATGCTTTTCAAAAAACTGCGACATTTCCAACCTAATTCATAAAAAATAGGCATGAACGGCTGGCATTTTCCGTCAAATTGGGGGAACTTGGCGCTTGCCGGAGGGGGATCCGACGCGATTTCATCCTGAAACGGCGGAGAACTGGCACGTTACGTGCATTCACGAGGGCGAGCGGGCATTGGCCTGCATTAGCGAGGGAAGCGGAGAGACATTTTCTCATGAAGAAGATCGAAGCGATCATCAAGCCCTTCAAGCTGGACGAAGTGAAGGAAGCCCTTCAGGAAGTCGGGCTGCAAGGCATCACGGTCACGGAAGCCAAAGGCTTCGGCCGGCAGAAGGGGCATACGGAACTCTACCGTGGCGCCGAATACGTCGTCGACTTTCTGCCGAAGGTGAAGGTCGAGGTCGTGCTGGCGGATGAAAACGTGGAGGCCGTTATCGACGCGATCCGCAACGCGGCCCAGACCGGACGGATCGGAGACGGAAAGATCTTCGTTTCCAACGTCGAGGAAGTGGTGCGCATCCGTACCGGCGAAACAGGCATAGACGCCATCTAACTCTTCCCGGGACAAAAATACGGTCCGGGACAATCGTCATCTAACACCCAAGGAACACGTATATGACGACCGCAAACGATATCCTGAAGCAGATCAAGGACAACGACGTCAAGTTCGTCGACCTGCGCTTCACCGATCCGAAGGGCAAGATGCAGCACGTCACGATGGACGTTACCTGCGTCGACGAGGACATGTTCGCCGACGGCGTGATGTTCGACGGCTCCTCGATCGCCGGCTGGAAAGCCATCAACGAGTCCGACATGGTGCTGATGCCCGATCCGGCCACGGTTCACATGGATCCGTTCTTCGCCCAGTCGACCATGGTCATCATGTGCGATATCCTCGATCCGGTCTCCGGCGAAGCCTATAACCGCGACCCGCGCGGCACGGCAAAGAAGGCCGAGGCGTACCTGAAGGCCTCGGGCATCGGTGACACCGTCTTTGTCGGCCCGGAAGCCGAGTTCTTCGTCTTCGACGACGTCAAATACAAGGCCGACCCGTACAACACGGGTTTCAAGCTCGATTCTTCCGAACTGCCGTCGAACGACGACACGGATTACGAAACCGGCAACCTCGGCCACCGTCCGCGCGTCAAGGGCGGCTACTTCCCGGTCCCGCCGATCGACAGCCTGCAGGACATGCGCTCTGAAATGCTGACCGTGCTCGGCGAGATGGGCGTCGTCGTCGAAAAGCATCACCACGAAGTGGCAGCGGCCCAGCACGAGCTCGGCATCAAGTTCGACACGCTGGTGCGCAACGCCGACAAGATGCAGATCTACAAGTACGTGGTGCATCAGGTCGCCAACGCCTACGGCAAGACGGCCACCTTCATGCCGAAGCCTATCTTCGGCGACAACGGCTCGGGCATGCACGTTCACCAGTCGATCTGGAAGGACGGCAAGCCGACCTTCGCCGGTGACGAATATGCGGGCCTGTCAGAAAGCTGCCTCTACTACATCGGCGGTATCATCAAGCACGCCAAGGCGATCAACGCCTTCACCAACCCGTCGACCAACTCCTACAAGCGTCTGGTTCCGGGCTACGAAGCTCCGGTTCTGCTGGCCTATTCGGCCCGCAACCGCTCGGCTTCGTGCCGCATCCCGTTCGGCTCCAATCCGAAGGCCAAGCGCGTCGAAGTCCGATTCCCGGATCCGACGGCCAACCCCTACCTCGCCTTTGCCGCCATGCTGATGGCCGGCCTCGACGGCATCAAGAACAAGATCCATCCCGGCAAGGCCATGGACAAGGATCTCTACGATCTGCCGCCGAAGGAACTGAAGAAGATTCCGACCGTCTGCGGCTCGCTGCGCGAAGCTCTGGAGAGCCTCGACAAGGATCGGAAGTTCCTCACCGCCGGCGGCGTTTTCGACGACGACCAGATCGACTCCTTCATCGAACTGAAGATGCAGGAAGTCATGCGTTTTGAAATGACTCCGCATCCGGTCGAATACGACATGTACTACTCGGTCTAAGCAAACCGAGCTACGCACGTTGCGTGGAGACAATCATAGCCGGCGCCAGGGTGGCGCCGGCATTTTTATTTCTGCTCCAAACATTTGCGACTAGTTTCTAATGTTACGTCTGAATTGATGACACCGCTTCCGCCCCCGACCGTTTTTGGCTAGGTTGGCGCAGCTTCCAGCTCGATCGCCTTCCCCGAAGACCAGGATATGGTAACGATGACAACTGCCCCCGATGCGCAGCCGCGCGCGTTTGACTGGCTGCTCTTTCTCCTCGCGCCGGTGTTCTTTTCGTCAAACCTGATTTTCGGCCGGGGCGTCAGCGGCGAGATCGCGCCGTTCACGACCGCGCTCATTCGCTGGACCGGAGCCGCGCTCATCATGTCGCCTGTCGTGTTTGCTCATCGACGGGCCGCTCTCGACTTCGTGCGCAGCCACTGGGGCATATGGCTCTGGCTCGGTGTTTTAGGGATGGGGATATGCGGTGGCTTCGTCTACTGGGCCCTGACACTGACAACGGCGTCAAATGCAACGCTCATCTACACGACATCGTCGCTCTTCATCATCCTCTTCCAGTGGCTGTTCCTGGGAAAGCCGATCGGACGCCTGCAACTGGCGGGTATGGCAATCGCCTTCACGGGCGTCGCCGTCATCGTCTTCGAGGGGTCGGTTGAGAAACTGCAGGACTTCCACTTCAATGTCGGCGATCTCGGCATCCTCGTGGCGGCGATTGCTTTCGCACTCTATTCGCTGACGCTGCGCCATCCGGCCGCGGCCGCGCTGGGACCGCTACCCCTGTTCGGGCTTCTGGCGATCTCAGGCGCGGTCGTGCTCGTGCCGCCGGCGCTGTACGAGATGCTCAACAACGGTCTGATGCCGGACAGCGGGCATGACTGGCTGATGCTCGGGGGCATCATCCTCTTTGCTTCGCTTGCCGCCTTCTACTGCTTCCAGCATGCGGTTCATGTGTTCGGCCCCGCCTTCGCCGGCATCACGCTTTACCTCATGCCACCGGTTTCGATCCTCATGGCGGTGATCTTTCTGGGCGAGCAGTTCCACCTGCATCACGCGGCCGGAATTATTCTTGTAACCGGCGGACTGATCATCGCCTCCCGGCGGTCGGGCAGATATGACGGTTCGACGACAAAACCGATCGTAAAGCCTTGATGTATGGTTGCGTCTTTCCCAAATAATGCAGGGAAAGGAAGGCAACCATGAAACAACGCAACGCAAAATTTGGCATCGGGGACGTCGTACGACACAAGGTCTTTCCGTTCCGCGGCGTCGTGTTCGACGTGGACCCGGAGTTTGCCAGCACCGAAGAATGGTGGAATTCGATCCCGGCGGAAATCCGACCGAGCAAGGATCAGCCCTTCTACCACCTTCTGGCGGAAAACGACGAGAGCGAATACGTCGCCTATGTCTCGGAGCAGAACCTGGAGCGCGATGACAGCGCCTTGCCCCTCCGGAACGCACAGATCAACAGGATCTTCGTGATGGAACAGGCTGGCCGCTACAAGCCGAAGGCAAACTTCGCCCACTGACCTTGCATAACTACCCTCAATGCAGAAAGGCCCGGCTGCAACCGGGCCTTTTCATGGTTTTGCGGATCGGTTTACTGACCCTGCTTGGCCGCATCCTGGGCCTGCTCGAGAGCCTTGCGGCTTTCCTCGGCCTTTTTCTGCATCTGTTCCTGCAGCAGACGCTGGCGCTCTTCAGCCTGGTTCTGCGTGATCGCCTCGCCGTCGTATGCGCCAGTGAAACCGGACAGGGAAATCTTGATCGGGTTCGGCGCGCGGCGAACGTTGATGGAGGTGAAGACGACCTCGCCGCCCTTCTTCAGGCTTGCGATAATGGCGTCAGTCAACGGAATTTCAGCCGTGCAGCGATCCGGAAGGCATACGGCATAGTCGATCTTCTGGACATTGCCACCGTCGATCTGCATGCCGATGCCCGGCGGGATCAGACGTGCAGACGGCACCGTCACCTGAAGAATCTTGCGGTTTACCTTGCCCTCGAGCGAGATGAGGCCGACGGCCGTGATAAGCTGGCCGTTCTGGGCGATGACCTGATTCTGGACGACGCAGACATCGGACTCTTCCTGCTTCGAGCAGGTCTTGAACCAGCCCTGCGGCGGAGCTCCGGCAGGAACCGCTTCCTGGGCCGTGGCGACCGGTGCAGCGCCTGCGGCGAAGGCAAAAGCGAGCGCGGACAATCCCATCCGCATCGAAGGGGTCATTTTCTCAAACATACGAAATTCGTCTCCTGAAATCCGGCGGAACAGCCTTTCGGCAATTCAAATGGTTTCGGCCGGCGTCCTCCGTGACCTGTCGTGCAAATGAGGCAAATGCATGACCCGGGCCGTTCGGCTCAACCTGTTACATCGCAGCGGCCGGAATATCCAGCTTTTCTTTCGTCCAAGGCTGGCAAGGATTCCCCCGAAAGCCTTCAAACGGGCCACATTCATGTTAGTTTACGCGGCGATTGAGTCGGATCCATGAGGAGAGGTTCCCTTGCGTCGCTTACTGGCCCTAGCTGTCCTGCTGACATTCCCCGCCATGGCTTCAGCGGAACCGGTTCACGGCATTGCCATGCACGGCGAACCGGCGCTCCCTGCCAGCTACACGCATTTTCCCTATGTCGATCCCACCGTGAAAAAGGGCGGCAAGATTTCCTACGGTGTCGTCGGCACGTTCGACAGTCTGAATTCGTTTGTCCTCAAGGGGATGCGAACCACGGCACGCGGCATCTGGGATCCGGAATACGGAAACCTTTTCTACGAGTCGCTGATGACCCGCTCGTCCGACGAGCCCTTCTCGCTCTACGGACTGCTGGCCGAAAGCGTCGAATGGGATGACGACCGCACCTTCATCCAGTTCAACCTGAACCCGAAGGCACGCTGGCATGACGGCAAGCCGGTGACGGCCGAGGACGTCATCTTCTCGTTCAACCTGCTCCAGGAAAAGGGCCGTCCTCCGTATAACCGCCGCCTGGCGGTCGTGGACAAGATGGAAAAGGTTGGCGAAAACAGCGTCCGCTTCACCTTCAACGACAAGGCCAACCGGGAAACCCCGCTGATCATCGCCATGTCGCCGATCCTGCCGCAGCACGCGATCGATCCTGCGACCTTCGACCAGACATCGCTGGAAGTTCCTGTCGGTTCAGGTCCCTACAAGATCAAGGCGATCCGGCCCGGAGAGCGCATTACATACGAGCGCGACCCAAACTACTGGGGCAAGGACATTCCGTCCAAGGTCGGATTCGACAATTATGACGAGATTTCGGTGACCTACTTCCTGCAGGATTCGACCCTGTTCGAAGCCTTTAAGAAGGGTGATGTCGACGTCTATCCGGATGGCGATTCCAACCATTGGGAACGCGCCTACGACTTTCCTGCGGTGACGAACGGAGACGTTGTGAAGGAGGAGTTCCAGCCCGGCCTGCCCTCCGGCATGCTCGGCTTCGTCTTCAATGTCCGGCGGCCGCTGTTCGCCGATGAAAAGGTGCGCGAGGCATTGTCGCTGGCGCTCGATTTCGACTGGATCAACAAGAACCTGTACAACAACGCCTTCAATCGTACGCATAGCTTCTGGCAGAATTCGGCGCTCGGTGCCTATGGGAATGCCGCCGACGAACGAGAGCTCGCCCTTCTTGGTCCCGCCAAGGATCGGATCGATCCGGCGATCCTCGCGGGGACCTATACCATGCCGGCGACGGACGGCTCCGGCACCGACCGCAAGGTGCTGCGACAGGTGGTCAGCCTCCTGACTGAGACAGGCTACAAAATCCAGGGCGGCAAGATGGTCGATGCGGCAGGCAAGCCGCTCACCTTCGAGGTGATGACCCAGAATGCCGGACAGGAGAAGATGGCGCTCGCCTATCAGCGGACGCTGGCGCTGATTGGCATCGACATGACGATCCGCACCGTCGACGATGCGCAGTACCAGGCGCGTTCGAACAGCTTCGACTATGACGTGATCGTCAAGGCCTATACGTCCTCGCTGTCGCCGGGGGCCGAACAGATCAACCGGTGGGGCTCGGCGTCGAAGGACGCGCAGGGCAGCTTCAACTATGCCGGGGTCGCCGATCCGGATGTCGACCGCATGATCGACGCGCTGGTCAACGCCCGCAGCATGGAGGATTTCGAGGCGGCGGTGCGGGCCTACGACCGGTTGCTGGTCGACGGGCACTACGTCGTGCCCCTCTATCATGTCGGGGAACAGTGGGTGGCCCGCTGGAAGCATATCGGTCGGCCCGAGACGACGCCGCTTTACGGTTATCAACTACCGACCTGGTTTGATACGCGCGCGCAGTGAAACGGTGCGGGGCAGTTACCGAAAGATGCCTGGTTGAAAGCCGGCGCCACAGGCCCTAAGTCGCGTCCAACTGCGCGACACTCCGCGCCAACCGGAAAGGACACCGCCATGGCCCGCATTACGATCGACATCGTCTCAGACGTCGTGTGCCCCTGGTGCTATCTCGGGAAGGCGCGGCTCGACCTCGCCATCGCCGAAGTGCAGGACGAAATCGGGATCGACGTCAACTGGCGACCCTATCGTCTCAATCCCGACTATCCTTCGGAAGGCGTCGACCACCAGACGGAACTCGCGAAGAAGCTTGGCGGCAAGGCCAATATGGACCGGGCGCACGAGCAGCTGACGTCGCTCGGGCGCGACGTCGGCATCACCTTCGATTTCGGAGCGATCAAGGTCGGTCCCAATACGCTTGACGCGCATCGGCTGATCCACTGGGCCGGACAGGAAAATCGCGATGTGCAGGCTGCCGTCGTCGCAGGCCTGTTCAAAGCCAATTTCGAAGAGGGGCGCAATGTCGGGGATCATCGGGTTCTGATCGATGTCGCCAGAGAAGCCGGCATGGACGAGGCGCTGGTCAGCAGACTGCTCTCCACCGACGCGGACAAAGACCATGTCGTTTCGGAGATCGACGCCGCGCAGCGCATGGGTGTATCAGGCGTGCCTTTCTTCATCCTCGACCAGCAATACGCGGTGAGTGGCGCCCAGCCGGTCGAGGTCCTGGTCAGCGCTTTTCGCGAACTGGCGCGCGAGAAGCTGCAGGCTCTCAACAAACTGAATTGATTTCGGTCACAAACGATCCTAAGCATCGGCTCCCGCCCCCGCTCAGGATTCTTCCGCCTTGCGCTCCGACACCGTCTTCAAGGGCATTGTGGTCGCCTTCGTGGCCTTTGCCGCCTATTCGATCAGCGATGCCTGCGTCAAACTCATCGAAGGCGGGATAAGTCCCTACGAATCGGGTTTTTTCGGTGCCGTGTTTGGCATTTTCGCCCTGCCTTTCCTGATGAAGCGCGGCGACAGCTGGCGCGACATTTTCAGGACCACCAACCGCCCGCTCTGGATCCTGCGGTTTTTCTCGGCAGGAGCCGGCATCATCGGCAGCGTGACCGCCTTCACGCACCTGTCGATGGCCGAGGCCTTCTGCCTGATCTTCCTGCTGCCGTCGTTCGTGACAATCATGTCGGTCGTTTTCCTGAAGGAGAGCGTCGGCCTCAAACGGTGGAGCGCCGTGCTGATCGGCTTTCTCGGCGTGCTGGTCGTCCTGCGGCCGGGATTCCGGGAATTGTCGATCGGTCACGTCGGCGCCGTCTTCGGCGGCCTCAGCGGTGCAGTGTCGATCATCATATACCGGGCGATCGGGCCGCAGGAAAAAAACATCTCGCTCTATGGCGCCGGGCTGCTCGGCGGCCTCATCATCTGCGGGCTGGCCATGCTGCCGGAATACCGCAACCCGACAGGCGAGGAATGGCTTTACCTCGCCGGCTACGGAATTCTCGGGGCGGTCGGCAACATCCTCCTGATGTATGCCTCGTTCTACGCCCCGGCCGCCATTGTGGGACCGATCCAGTACAGCCAGATGCTGTGGGCGATCGCCTTAGGCTATCTGATGTTTGGCGACAGGATCGATACGCCGATGCTTGTCGGCATCGCCCTTATCATCGGCTCGGGACTGCTGACGCTGTCGCGCGAACGCACCCGCGGCGTACCGCTTCCCCCGCCGGTGGCGGGCAAGGGAGAAGCGGCGCTGGCAATCAAGCCGGAGACGGACGACGCCTAACACGCACGAGCGCGTGCCTGAGCTGAATGTTGTCCGAGCGATGTCGTGCCGGTCATCCTACTTAACGGTCGCCAATTCCGCGAGCTGAGTCATCACCATGGCAGCACCCGCTAGCCGCTTTTCCGGTGTCGGCAGGTCGCGGGTGAGGAACACGCTCTGGTCGGGACGGATCTTCGCCATGGTGCCCTGTTTGGCGATGTAGCCGACCAGGGCAGCCGGGTTCGGGAACTCCTTGTTGCGGAACTGCACCACGACGCCCTTGGGGCCGGCGTCGAGCTTCTCCACATTGGCCTTGCGGCAGAGCGCCTTGACGTAGACGACCTTCAAAAGGCTCTGGACCTCGGGCGGAAGCGGGCCGAAGCGGTCGATCATCTCGGCGCCGAACCCGTCGATCTCGTTGAGGTCGGTGAGCTCGCCGAGACGACGGTAGAGCGCCATGCGCAGATGGAGATCCGGGACATAATCGTCGGGTATCATAACCGAGGTGCCGACCGAGATCTGTGGCGACCAGCCCGTATCGTGAACCTCATCGATGCCCTTCACCTCGGCGACCGCCTCCTCCAGCATCTGCTGGTAAAGTTCGAAGCCGACTTCCTTGATATGACCGGACTGTTCCTCGCCGAGCAGGTTGCCGGCGCCGCGTATGTCGAGGTCGTGGCTTGCGAGCTGGAAACCGGCGCCCAGCGTATCGAGCGACTGCAGGACCTTGAGGCGGCGCTCGGCCGTCTGCGTCAGCATCTTGTTGACCGGCAGGGTCAAGAGCGCAAAGGCGCGGACCTTGGAGCGGCCGACGCGGCCGCGCAACTGGTAAAGCTGGGCGAGACCGAACATGTCGGCGCGGTGCACGATCATGGTGTTCGCGGTGGGCACGTCGAGGCCGGACTCGACGATCGTTGTCGACAGCAGCACATCGTAGCGGCCGTCGTAGAAGGCGTTCATGATGTCTTCAAGCTCGCTCGCCGGCATCTGTCCGTGGGCGACGGCGACCTTGAGCTCCGGCACGTCCGATTGCAGGAACGCCTGGATTTCCGGCAGATCGGCGAGGCGCGGGCAGACATAGAAGCTCTGGCCGCCGCGATAATGCTCGCGCATCAGCGTCTCGCGGATGACCAGCGGATCAAATGGCGAGATGAAGGTGCGGACCGCCATGCGGTCGACAGGCGGGGTAGTGATCAGCGAGAGTTCGCGAACACCGGTCATCGCAAGCTGAAGCGTGCGCGGGATGGGCGTCGCCGAAAGCGTCAAAACGTGGACGTCGGACTTCAGCTCCTTCAGCCGCTCCTTGTGCTTGACGCCGAAATGCTGCTCTTCGTCGATGATCAGCAGGCCGAGATTGGCGAACTGGACGCCGGTGCCGAGCAGAGCGTGCGTACCGACGACGATATCGGTCTTGCCCTCGGCCAGCTCCTTCTTGACGAGGTTGAGCTCCTTGGTGCCGACCAGACGGGAGGCCTGCTGGATGCGAACCGGAAGGCCGCGGAAGCGTTCGGAGAAGGTCTTGAAGTGCTGGCGCGCGAGAAGCGTGGTCGGTACGACGACTGCGACCTGGATGCCATTCATTGCAGCGACGAAGGCGGCGCGAAGGGCCACCTCGGTCTTGCCGAAGCCGACGTCGCCACAGACGAGGCGATCCATAGGACGGCCGGCACCGAGATCGCTCCGCACGGCGTCGATAGCGTTCATCTGGTCTTCTGTCTCGTCGTACGGGAAACGGGCGGCGAATTCGTCGTAGAGACCTTCCTGGGTTGTCAGGACAGGCGCTGTCCGCGTCATGCGCTCGGCCGCGACCCGGATCAGGGCACCCGCCATGTCGAGCAGCCGCTTCTTGAGCTTGGCCTTGCGCATCTGCCAGGCGCCGCCGCCGAGCTTGTCGAGCTGGGCATCGGAGCCATCCGATCCGTAGCGCGAGAGCAGATCGATGTTCTCGACCGGCAGAAACAGCTTGGCGTCGTCGGCATAGCGCAGCTCAAGGCAGGCATGCGGCGCGCCTGCCGCCTCAATCGTCTGGAGCCCAACGAAGCGGCCGATACCGTGTTCGGCATGGACGACGATGGAGCCCTCTTCCAGCGCGGTGACTTCCGAGATGAAGTCGGCGGCGCGTTTGCGGCGCTTGGACCGGCGCACCATGCGGTCGCCGAGGATGTCCTGCTCGCCGATGACGAGAATGCCATCGGCTTCGAAACCGGCTTCCAGCGACAGAACGGCGGTTGCGGCCTCGCCCTTCTTCAGGGTGTCGAGGTCCTTCAGCGCCGCGACGGGCTTGAGCTTTTCCAGCCCGTGTTCGTTGAGAACCTGTAGCAGGCGGTCGAGAGAGCCTTCCGACCAGCCCGAGATCAGCACTTTCGTCCCGCTCGCGCGTTTCTCGGCGATGAACTTCACCGCCTGCTCGAAGACGTTGACACGCGCGCCGTCATTTTCCTCAAGCGCGGTCTTGGCCCAGCGCGGGCTCTGGCGAGCGGCGAGTTCGACGACGCGACGCCCGGCGCCGTCGTGCTCAACGAAGGGTGTCAGTCGCACCGGGTTGACGCTGTCGAGAAGCCGGCCGAACTGGCCCGAGCCGAGATAGAGGTGCTCTGGAGGGACAGGCTTGTAAGGCGCGCCCTGGCCGAGATGGCCCTTGCCGCCCTCGCCCGCCGACAGCCGCGCCTCGTAATAGTCGCGGATCAGCTTGGCACGTTCCTCCGCCGCCTCGCGCACCGTATGGTCGGTGACGAAGGTAAAGCCGTCGAGGTAATCGAAGGCGGTCTGCATACCGTCATAGAAAAGCGGCAACCAGTGCTCCATGCCTGCGTAACGACGGCCTTCCGAGACGGCGGCATAGAGCGCGTCGTCGCGGGTGGCCGCGCCGAACAGGGAGAGATAGTTTTTGCGGAACCGGCCGATGGTCTCCGGCGTCAGTGTCACCTCGCTCATCGGATTGAGATCGAGGGAGCGAACCTGTCCCGTCGTGCGCTGCGAAGCGGGATCGAAGGAGCGAATGCTTTCCAGCGTATCGCCGAAGAAATCGAGCCGCACCGGTTCCTCAGAGCCGGGAACGAAAACGTCAAGGATGCCGCCGCGGACGGCGTACTCGCCGACCTCGCGGACGGTCGCGACTCTCTCGAAACCGTTACGCTCAAGGCGGGCGGCGATATCGTCCATGCGGACCTGGTTGCCCGGTCTTGCGGAAAACGACAGACTTTCGATAAGATCAGCCGGCGCCAGCTTCTGGAGCATGGCATTGACCGTCACCAGGACGATGGCCGGATGCGGCTTCTTCGCCCGCGCTATCAGGCCGCCAAGTGCCGCAAGGCGCCGCGCCGACACGTCATGGCTGGGCGACACGCGGTCATAGGGCAAGCAGTCCCAGGCCGGCAGAGTCAGAACCGGGATCTCCGGCGCCGCGAAGCCCAACAGCTGCTCGACATCGGCAAGCCGCTGGCCGTCCGAGACGATGTAGGCGATCGAACGGCCCTCGCGGGCGAGTTCGGCAAGCAGGAAGGCATCCATGCCCTGCTGGACATTGGACAGCGTCAGGGGAACGCCAACGTCCGAGACGACCTTGGTATCGAGAAAGCGGATCATGTCAGCGGCCATCCGGCTCCATGGTGACGGGCGAGAAGTCCGGACGAACGGCGGCGATACGTTCGAACATCGGCGTCTTCAGGTGATCAGGGACGGGTGCCGCGCCGTTGATCCACTTGATGAGGTCGTTGTCCTCCTCGCTCATGATGCGCTCGAGTTCGTCGAGTTCGGTATCATTAAGGCGGGCGATTTCGGCCTCGGCAAACTGGCCGAGGATCAGGTCCATCTCGCGGATGCCGCGGTGCCAACAGCGGAAAAGGATGCGCCGCCGGCGGGGGTCGAGATCGGCACTGCTCAGCGTCAGCCCTGTCATGTCATTCACCTTCCTGTTGATGCGCCTCTATAGCGCCCTGCCCGTCCCTTGTCAGCCTTGCATCGGGCGCATTTCTCGTCGCATCCTGCCGGCACCATGAGACCCACGCTGCTCGATCCCCTGTTTGCCCCCATATCCTCGCTCTCCGGCGTCGGGCCGAAGGTCGCGAGCCTGCTTGCGACTCTGCTCGGCAAGGAGGATGCCGACGATGCGCGGGTCGTTGACCTCCTGTTTCTCGCCCCGTTCCGGCTGATCGACCGGCGCAACCAGCCGGGGATAGCACTCGCCCCGCAAGGCGCGATCGTGACGATCACCGGACGTGTCGACCGGCACCAGCCGCCGCCGCGTGGAAAATCGAACCTGCCCTACCGGGTGTTCATCCACGATGCGACCGGGGAACTGGCGCTGACTTTCTTCAAGGTCAAGGGTAACTGGCTGGAAAAGGCTCTGCCGGTCGACGAGGAGATCATCGTCTCCGGCAAGGTCGACTGGTTCAACGGCCGGCCGTCGATGGTGCATCCGGACTTGATGGTGAAGGCGAGCGAAGCGGGAGACATGCCGCTGACGGAGCCCGTCTATCCGCTGACGGCCGGGCTTTCGCCAAAGGTGCTGCGCAAAGCCATCGAGCATGCACTGGAACGGCTGCCGGCGCTGCCGGAATGGGCCGACGCGACGCTCGCCTTGCAGCAAAGCTTTCCGCCGCCGACCGCGGCGTTCATGGGGCTGCATCATCCGCGCGACGAGATCGGCATCGATCCGCAGGCTCCGGCGCGCCGCCGGCTGGGCTATGATGAATTCCTGGCTGGCCAGGTATCGCTGGCGCTGGTGCGTCAGAAGCTGCGGCGGGTCGCCGGGACGCCGGTAAAGGCGACCGGACAGATGAGCGGAGCGATCCGAACCGCGCTGCCTTTCTCACCCACCAACAGCCAGGAAGCGGCCGTGCGCGACATCCTGAACGACATGGCCGGCGACCAACGCATGCTGCGCCTGTTGCAAGGCGATGTCGGCGCCGGCAAAACCCTGGTGGCACTGCTCGCGATGGCGGCGGCCGTCGAGAGCGGCGGCCAGGCCGTACTGATGGCGCCGACCGAAATTCTCGCGCGCCAACACCACGCGACGATATCGAAGCTGGCCGCAGCCGCTGGCATCCGCATAGAGGTGCTGACGGGTCGTACCAAGGGCAAGGAACGCGACGCGATCACCGAACGCATCGCCACCGGCGAGGCGCAGATCATCATCGGCACGCATGCGCTGTTCCAGGACAGCGTCAGCTACAAGAACCTGCTGCTTGCCGTCGTCGACGAACAGCACCGGTTCGGCGTGCACCAGCGGCTGCGGCTGACCGCGAAGGGAATCTCGCCGCATATGCTGGTCATGACTGCCACCCCGATCCCTCGCACGCTGGTACTCGCGGCCTTCGGCGACATGGACGTCTCGAAGCTGACCGAGAAGCCGGCGGGCAGAAAACCGATCCAGACGGTGACGGTGCCGATGGAGCGTGTCGGCGATATCGTCGACCGGCTGCAGTCGGCGATCGCAGAAGGCAAAAAGGCATACTGGATTTGCCCGCTGGTCGAGGAATCAGAGGTTTCCGACCTGATGTCGGCGGAGGAGCGACATGCGACGCTGGTCGCCGCACTCGGTCCGGATATCGGTCTTGTGCACGGCCGGATGAGCGGGCCGGAAAAGGATGCCGCGATGATGGCGTTCAAGACCGGCGAGACGCGGCTGCTGGTGGCGACGACCGTGGTCGAGGTGGGCGTCGACGTGCCTGATGCTTCCATTATGGTGATCGAGCACGCCGAACGCTTCGGGCTCGCGCAACTGCACCAGTTGCGCGGCCGCGTCGGGCGCGGCGACGAAGCCTCGAGCTGCATCCTGCTTTACAAGGGGCCGCTCTCGGAAAACGGCCGGGCGCGACTCAATATCCTCCGTGAAAGCGAGGATGGCTTCCTGATCGCCGAGGAAGATCTTCGCCTGCGCGGCGAAGGCGAGCTTCTCGGCACCCGCCAATCCGGCACGCCGGGTTTCCGGATCGCCAGTCTTGAGGCTCATGCGGACCTGCTGGAGATCGCGCGCAAGGACGCGGCCTATCTCCTGGAAAAGGATCCGGACCTGACGAGCGAGCGAGGCCAGGCTGTGCGCACGCTGCTCTATCTGCACCGCCGCGACGAGGCTATCCGGTTTTTGCGGGCCGGGTGACCAGGTCGACCGCCGTCTCGGTCGCCGCGCCCTTGTATTCTGGGGTAACGAGGCCGGCGGAAATCAACAGCTTGATTCCCTCCTCCGGCGACATGTCGAGCAGTTTCAGCTTGCTGCGCGGCACGAACATCAGGAAACCGGCTGTCGGGACCGGAGTGGGCGCGAGAAAGACGGCGACCATCTCCTCGCCATCCTCGTTGAGCTTGGCGGCTATCTCGCCTTTCGCGTCAGTCGAGACGAAGACCAGGGCCCATGTCCCGGGATTGGGAAACTCGATCAGGCCGACCTTCTTGAAGGAGTTCGACTGCTCTTTCAGCACCGTCTCGAAGATTTGCTTGGTGCTCTTGTAGACCGTGCGGACCAGCGGCATGCGATTGAGGATGGATTCACTGTAGCGAACGATCGAGCGACCGATGAGATTGCGGCCGAGAAATCCGACCAGCGTGATGACAACGATCGCGATCAGCAGGCCGAATCCGGGGATCGCGAACTTGAGGTAGGACTCGGGGTTGTAGCGATCGGGGATGTAAGGTTTTACCCAACTGTCGGCCCAATGGATGAAGGTCCATGTCAGATAGATGGTGATCGCCATCGGCGCGCAGATAATCACGCCTGTCAGGAAATTGTTGCGCAGGCGCGTCGCTACGGAAATCCGCTCAGGATGGATGTCGCTCATCGCCCTCGCCGCTATGCTGCATCGCCGAAGAAACCCGGATGGAAGCCGACAATGCCGGAGGGAGCCTCGTCATTCAAGGGCAGAGCGAGCAAATACTGTGATGGTACGGCGTCGCAGGACAAACCTTCGACGCCGCGAAAACCGAAGCGGCCATAGTAGGCAGGATCGCCCGCGAGGATGCAGCCGGCCGCACCGAGTTCTTGCAACCTTGCGAAGCCCTTCGCGATCAGCATCGATCCAATTCCCGATCTCTGCCGGACTGGGTCGACCGAAATCGGACCGAGCGCATACCAGTTTGTCTGTCCGCTCGAAAGCATGACGGGTGAAAAAGCGACGTGGCCGACGATCACGCCATCGTCCTCCGCCACAAGTGAGACCGTCAACGCCCCGGCTCTGCGCAACCGCTCCACAATCAGCGACTCGGTCTGGTCGCTATAGGGCATGTCTGCGAAGGCGCGGGCCGTGAGCGCGCCGATCTGCGCCTCGTCACCTACGCGCTCCGGCCGGACGATCATTCGACGGTGACCGATTTCGCGAGGTTACGCGGCTGATCGACGTCGGTGCCCATGAAGACGGCTGTGTGATAGGCGAGCAACTGGATCGGCAGCGAGAACACCATCGGCGCGATGATTTCCGCCACGTTGGGCAGAACGACCGTCGCCATGGTCTCGAGCTTGGACGCGGCTGCACCCTTTTCATCCGTGATGAAGATGATCCGGCCGCCGCGCGCCGCGACCTCCTGCATGTTGGAGACCGTCTTTTCGAAGAAACGGTCATGCGGGGCGATGACGATCACAGGCATGGTCTCGTCGATCAGCGCGATCGGACCATGCTTCAGCTCGCCGGCGGCATAACCCTCGGCGTGGATATAGGAAATTTCCTTGAGCTTCAGCGCGCCCTCCAGCGCCAGCGGATAGCTGGTACCGCGGCCGAGATAGAGCACATGCTTGAACTTAGACAGTTCTCGCGAGAGATGCTCGATCGGTTCCTGGATCTGGTTCAGCACCGTGCTCATGATGCGCGGCATCTCGATCAGGTGGCGCACCATCTGCTTTTCATCATCAGCGCTCAGCGTACCGCGCGCTCGACCGGCACCGATCGCGAGCGAAGCCAACACGGCGAGCTGGCAGGTGAAAGCCTTGGTCGAGGCGACACCGATTTCGGGTCCGGCGAGGATCGGGAAAACCGCGTCGGCTTCACGAGCGATGGTCGATTCCTTGACGTTGACGACGGCACCGATCTTGAGGCCGCCATCCTTGCAGTAGCGGAGCGAGGCGAGTGTGTCGGCGGTTTCGCCGGATTGCGAGATGAACAATGCCGCCTGATCCTGCGACAGCGGCATTTCACGGTAGCGGAACTCGGAGGCGACATCGATTTCGACGGGAAGGCGTGCGTAGCGTTCGAACCAGTATTTCCCGACCAGGCCCGACAGATAGGCTGTGCCGCAGGCGGAGATGGCCAGACCGCGCAGCGCCGCAAAATCGATGGCGGTTTCGTTGGGGCGAACGCCGTGGGTGGCGAAATCGACATAGTGGGACAGCGCGTGGGAGATCACCTCCGGCTGTTCATAGATTTCCTTCTCCATGAAGTGGCGGTGATTGCCCTTGTCGACGATATAGGCCGTCGCCTGCGAAATCTGGTGCGGCCGTTCGACTGGATTGCCGCGATAGTCGATGATCTCGGCACCGCTGCGGTGAACGATGGCGCAATCGCCATCCTCTAGGTAGACGATGTCGTTAGTGAAAGGCGCGAGCGCGATGGCGTCCGATCCGAGGAACATCTCGTCCCTACCGAAACCGACGGCGAGCGGCGGGCCGCAGCGGGCGGCCATGATCGTATCCGGATCCTCGGCGAACATGACGACGAGCGCATAAGCGCCGGTCACCTCGTTCAGCATCGCGAGCATCGCCGCCCGGTTGTCCAGGCCCTCGCGGCGGTACTTGGCGAGCAGATGGGCCACGACTTCGGTATCGGTCTGCGTCGTGAAGGTGGCGCCACCCTCGGCAAGTGCGTCCTTCAGTTCGGAAAAATTCTCGATGATGCCGTTATGGACAACGGCTATTCCATCGACGAAATGCGGATGGGCGTTCGTCTCATTCGGTACGCCGTGCGTCGCCCAACGCGTGTGAGCAATGCCGATCGTGCCGGCGAGCGGTTCCTCGGAGAGCCTCTTTTCAAGATTGAACAGCTTGCCCTCGGCGCGACGGCGATCCATCGCGCCGTCATGGATCGTGGCGACGCCGGCGGAGTCATAGCCGCGATATTCGAGCCGCTTGAGGGCGTCGACCAGACGTTCCGCGACAGGCTGGTTACCGACGATCCCGACAATACCGCACATAGAATTCTCCGTCTGGCGTGAGTTTCGAGCGCCAGTCCTAATGATTTTGCGCCGCGGCGCAATCCGGCCATCGGTCACTTTCGATTTCTAATCGTTACGCAATCGCAGCAATCAGCGCCCGGCCTTCTTCGCCGCCTTGATGGCGAGCGCGCGTTCGCGAACGGCGACCGCCC
This sequence comes from Ciceribacter sp. L1K22, assembly GCF_017599385.1. GTDB lineage: Bacteria > Pseudomonadota > Alphaproteobacteria > Rhizobiales > Rhizobiaceae > Allorhizobium. Next base: position 2,218,205 of record NZ_JAGFPK010000001.1, on the reverse strand, counting down.
GGCCCGGCTTGACCTCCTGGCGGGCGCGGCCGAAGGCCAGCGCGTCATCCGGAACGTCCTCTGTGATAACGCTGCCTGAGGCCACATAGGCACCGTTGCCGATGGCAACCGGCGCGACGAGCGAGGAATTGGAGCCGATAAAGGCGCCCTGCCCGATCTTCGTCTTTGCCTTGTTGACGCCGTCATAGTTGCAGGTGATCGTGCCGGCACCGATATTGCTGTCGGCGCCAATTTCGGCGTCGCCGATATAGGTCAGGTGATTGACCTTGGCGCCCTTGCCGATCTCGGCATTCTTCACTTCACAGTAATTGCCGACCTTGGCGCCTTCGGCGAGGTTGGCGCCGGGGCGAAGCCGCGCGAACGGTCCGACGGTGGCGCCTGATGACACGCGGGCGCCCTCGATATGGCAGAAGGCGTGGATGATGGCGCCGCTTTCAATCACGGCGCCGGGGCCGAAGACGACATTCGGTTCGATGACCGCATCGCGGCCGATGGCGGTGTCGTAGCTCAGAAAAACGGTTTCCGGCGCAATCATTGTGACGCCTTCCACCATAAGCTCGGTGCGGCGACGCTCCTGCCAAAGACGCTCGACCATGGCGAGTTCGGCACGGTTGTTGCAGCCGGTAAGTTCGGCCTCCGGGGCGTCGACGGCCACGACCCGACCGCCATTGGCGCGGGCGATCTCGACGATGTCCGTCAGGTAGTATTCGCCCTTGGCGTTCTTGTTGCCGATCTGCAGCAGGTAATCGAGCGCCTTGCCGCCGTTGATGACCATCAGGCCGCTGTTGCACCAGGTAACGGCGCGTTCCGATTCGGTGGCGTCCTTCTCCTCCCGGATGGCGATCAGTTCGCCATCGTTGACCAGCAGGCGTCCGTAACCGGTCGGCTTGTCGGTATGGAAGCCGATGACCACGACATCGGCACCGCCCGCCAACGCTTCGCGTGCGGCGAGGAAGGGCTGTTCGGTGATCAGCGGAACGTCGCCGTAGGTGACGAGCACATCGTCGTATCCCTTTTCGATCGCGGCGCGCGCCGCAAGCACAGCATGACCTGTGCCGAGCCGCTCCGCCTGCAGGAAGGGCGTCACCGATACACCTTCGACGCTGGCGGCCGCAGCCACCTTCTCCGCATCGCGGCCGACGACCAAGGCGACATCGGCGATGCCGGCGCTCGCCACTGCCGCTGTCACATGGGCAATCATCGGTCGGCCGGCCACGGGATGCAGCACCTTCGACATCGACGATTTCATGCGGGTGCTCTCGCCGGCGGCGAGAATGACGGCGAGACAACTGCGCTGCATGCTCTGCTCCAAGATGAACGGACCCATTGGGGCCGAAGGACAGGGACTCCTAGCCGCGACCACGATTTGCCGCAAGCCCGGAAGAGCGCTCGCCGCGTTGACTCGATGGGTTATACGCTCTCGCCGCGGTGGGTGGCCTGCGCCCGCTGGCGGCCGACCTGGATCACCTTTTCCATCGTCAACCTGGCGGCAGCCGGATCACGAGCGCGAATCGCCTCGACGATCGCCAGGTGGGAGACGCGGACATCGTTTCCACGGCCTTTTTCGGGCGGTAGCGACGACATGCGGAAGGCCCCCATCAACGCCGCCTTGATCAATCCGCCGAGCGTACGCATGAAGGGGTTCCTGGAGGCTGCGGCAAGAGCCAGATGAAAGCGCAGATCAGCGAAAGCAAGCGTTTCGACACTGTGGCCCTCGTCTCCAAGAGACTCTGCCAAACGGTCGAGTTCGTCGATCTCGTCTTGCGTCGCACGTTCCGCGGCCAGAGCGGCGGCTGCCGGTTCGAAGGCCAGACGGATGTCGTAGAGATGGAGCAGGAACTCCTCGCTGACGCCGACATCGAAGTGCCAGGTCAGGATATCGGCGTCGAACAGGTTCCAGAACGCCTTGTCGGTCACGCGCGTGCCGATCCGCGCCTTGGGCACGACCAGCCCCTTGGCCGTCAGCGTCTTCATCGCTTCGCGGAGCACCGTGCGCGATACCTGGAAACGCTGGGCAAGCTCCACATCTCCCGGCAGCAGGCCCCCGACGGCGAATTCGCCGGACACGATCGCGCGTCCCAGCGCATTCACCACCTGTCCGTGGCTGTTACGCGATAACTGTATCGCGGACCCCACTCCTGCCAATGCATTCTGCAAAAGACACTCCCTTTCCGCCCCTCATCGACCCCGCCCCTGCGAAGCAGCCAGGATCGCCTTCTGCAGCAAAATAAACGCAAACAGAAGAAGGCCAATTAGGATTTTAGTCCACCAACTGGAGAGCGAACCATCAAAGGTGATGTAGGTCTGGATCAGACCCTGGATCAGGATCCCGATGAAGGTGCCCACGACATAGCCGGAGCCGCCCGTCAGAAGCGTACCGCCGATCACCACCGCCGCGATCGCATCAAGCTCCACTCCAACTGCCGACAGCGGGTATCCTGCAGACGTGTAAAGCGAAAAGACGATTCCCGACAGGCCGGCAAGGAAACCGGACAGCGCGTAGATGCTGATCGTGGTCCGCGCCACCGGCACACCCATCAGGCGCGCGGTCTGCACGCCGCCGCCGAGGGCATACACATTGGCGCCGAAGCGGGTGCGGTGCGCGACGATGGCCCCGACGATGAAGACCAGGATCATCAGGCCGCCGATGAGCGTCAATCGTCCTCCGCCGGGCAGCTTGTAGAAGGTCCGCCGCAGCATACTGTAGAACTCGTGATCGACGGGAATGCTGTCGATCGACAGGACGAACGCCATGCCTCGGGCCAGGAACATGCCTGCCAGCGTCACGATGAAGGCCGGCATGTCGAGATAGTGGATGACGGCGCCCATGGCCGCGCCGAAGAGCGTCGTGATCACCAGCAAAAGCACAAAGGCGGTAATCGGGTGCACGCCCGTATCCCGCAGCATCACGGCCAGGAACACGCCCGCAAAGCCGATGACGGCACCGACTGACAGGTCGATCCCTCCGGACAGGATGACGAATGTCATGCCAACCGCGACTATGCCGAGAAACGCATTATCCGTCAGCAGGTTGGACAGAACACGCAGCGACAGCATCGCCGGAAACTGGAATGCGCAGATGGCGTAAGCGACAAAGAAGATCAGGATCGTCGCGAGCAGCGGCAGGTGACGGGCATTCATTTCGGCTGCTCCTGGGACTTTCTTTTTGCCGCGAGCCAGAAGCCCGACAGCCCGTGCAGCGACGGCGACTGGACGATCAGGATGACCACGATGATTGCGGCCTTGATGATCAGGTTGAACTCGGGCGGGAAACCGGACAGCAATATGCCGGTGTTGATCGCCTGGATGATCATCGCGCCCAGCAACGAGCCGGCGATCGAAAAGCGACCGCCGAGCAGCGAGTTGCCGCCGACCACGACCGCGAGGATGGCATCGAGCTCGAGCCAGAGGCCCGCATTGTTGGCATCCGCGCCCTTGATGTCGGCGGCGACAATGATGCCCGCGATCGATGCGGCCAGGCCGCTGATCAGGTAGACGCTGATGAGAAGTGCCGGCGCGCCGACGCCTGCAAGTACGGCGGCGCGCTTGTTGATGCCGACCGCTTCGACGAGCAAGCCAAGGGCACTGCGGCGGACGACGAGCCCCACAATTGCAGCGAAGGCAAGCCAGATGATCACCGGCATAGGGATGTAACCGACAGCACCACTACCAATGAACTCAAATCCGGGATTGGTGAAGGTGAGGATCGTGCCCTCTGTAATGAGCTGGGCGATACCCCTGCCCGCGACCATGAGAACGAGAGTCGCGATGATGGGCTGGATGCCGAGGACGGCGACAAGCACGCCGTTCCAGACCCCGCACAGCAGCCCCGTCGCCAGCGCCGCAAGCAGCGCGACGGCAAGCGGCTGGCCTGAGGCAACCATGGCAGCGGCGACAGCGCCGCTGATCGCGATGACAGCGCCGACGGAGAGGTCGATGCCCTTGGTGGCGATCACCAGCGTCATGCCGACCGCGAGAAGTGCCACCGGCGCCCCGCGGTTGAGGACGTCGATCAGGCTTCCGTAGAGCCGGCCGTTCTGAACGCCGATGTCGAAGAAACTCGGAAAGGCGAGGAAATTCAACGCCAGAATGATCACCAGCGCGATGATCTGCGGCGCCAGACGGCGCACAGAATATGGCAGGGCTGCGATCACTGCGTCGCCTCCTCGGTGTGAAGCGACGCGATTGCGTCGACGATCGATGCCGTCGTCATCTGTTCGCCGACCAGTTCCGCGACATGCTTACGATCGCGAACGACGATAATGCGCAAGCTGTAGGCCAGAAGCTCCTCGAGTTCGGAGGAGATGACGAGCAACGACATGCCGTCGTCACACAGCTTCTCGATCAACCGGATGATTTCCGCGTGAGCACCGACGTCGATGCCGCGGGTCGGCTCGTCGAGGATCAGGAAACCCGGATTGGTCGCAAGCCAACGTCCCAGAATAACCTTCTGCTGGTTGCCGCCCGATAGCTCGCGGATCGGTTTTTCGCGATCCGTCGTCCGCACGTCGAGCGCCGCGATATAGCGATCGGCCATCTCGATCTGCTCAGCGAGTCGGATGGGGCGCCACCAACCACGACGGGCTTGCTGCGCAAGCGCGATGTTTTCCCGGATCGACAGGTCACCGACGATGCCGTCGAGCTTGCGATCCTCCGGGCAGAAACCGAAGCCGTTCAGAATGGCGTCGCGAGGCGAGCGCAGGTTGACGGTTTTGCCATCGACCGTGGCCTGCCCACTGTCGGCGGGTGTCACACCGAACAGGGTTTCCGCGGTCTCGGTGCGGCCGGAGCCCAGCAGGCCGGCCATGCCGACCACCTCTCCGCCCCGCACATCAAGATCGAAGGGTTCGATCTTCCCCCGCCGGCCGTAGCCAGAAAAGCGGAAGCGCACCGGCTGGTCGACAGCCGACTTGTTGTGATGCTGGCTCTCTGCAGATTCCAGATCGCGGCCCAGCATCATGGAAATCAGGTTACGGCGGTCGAGCGTGGCGGTGTCTGCGGAGCCGACGAGGCAGCCGTTCCGCAAGACCGTGACACGATCCGTCACATCGAAAACCTGACCCAGAAAGTGGGTGATGAAAACGATGCCGAGGCCCCGCGCCTTCAAATCGCGCATGACATTGAACAGCATTTCGACTTCGCGGTTGTCGAGGCTTGCCGTCGGCTCGTCAAGGATCAGCACCTTGCCCGAAAGGTCGACGGCGCGCGCGATCGCGATGATCTGCTGTATCGCGACCGAATAGCGGGAAAGCTCGGCACCGACGTCGATGTCGAGGCCGTAGCCGGACAGAAGGTCGCGCGCGGCGGCGTTCATGCGCCGGTTATCGACGAGACCAAAGCGACGTGGCTGGCGACCGAGAAAGAGGTTTTCCGCGACGGACAGGTTTTCGAGGAGATTGACCTCCTGGTAGACGGTCCCAATGCCCAGCACCTGGGCCTCGTGCGTGTCGCGCGGATCGATCGACTGACCGTCAAGCCTGATGTCGCCATCATCGCGGCGATAGGCGCCGGTCAGGCACTTCACAAGGGTGGATTTGCCGGCGCCGTTTTCGCCGAGAAGCGCGTGGATTTCGCCCCGTTTCAACGTGAAATCGACATTGTCGAGCGCCTTGGCGCCCGGGAAATTCTTACAGATACCCGTCGCCGCCAGAATGGCTGTGTCGTGAGAGGTCATGCCCGGTTCCGATGACATAAAGAGACTGGGAACCGGCGGGATCTTCCGCCGGTTCCCCGTGTTCGAACGGACGCTTACGCCCGCACGATCTCGGTTCGGATCAGTAGCCGAGGCCCTTCTTCTCTTCGTAGACCTTCTGCGGATCGTCGGCCTGTGTGTAGAGCTTGGATTCGGTCTGGATCCACTTCGGAGGCATGGTGCCGTCCTTCTTGTAGGCTTCCAGGGCGTCGAAGGCCGGGCCTGCCATGTTCGGCGTCAATTCGACCGTCGCATTCGCTTCACCAGCGGCCATGGCGAGGAAGATATCCGGAACGGCGTCGATCGAGACGACGAGGATGTCGGTGCCGGGCTTCAGACCGGCTTCCTTGATCGCCTGGATGGCGCCGACGGCCATGTCATCGTTGTGGGCGTAGAGGGCGCAGATGTTCTTGCCGCCGTCTTCGGCCTTCAGGAAGCTTTCCATGACTTCCTTGCCCTTGGTGCGGGTGAAGTCGCCGGTCTGGCTGCGGATGATCTTGAGATTATCCTTGCCGGCAATCGCTTCCTCGAAGCCCTTCTTGCGGTCGATCGCGGGAGAGGAGCCGGTCGTGCCCTGCAGCTCGACAATGTTGCACTGCTTATCGGCGACGGTCTTCACCAGCCACTCGCCGGCAACCTTGCCTTCGTGGACGAGATCGGAGGTAACGGCGGTCATGTAGAGATCTTCCGGCGCATCGACCGTACGGTCGAGCAGGATAACCGGGATGTCGGCATCCTTGGCTTCTTCCAGGACTTCGTCCCAGCCGGTTGCAACGACAGGAGCAACCAGGATCGCATCAACGCCCTGGGCGATGAACGAGCGAAGCGCCTTGATCTGGTTTTCCTGCTTCTGCTGGGCGTCGGCGAACTTCAGGTCGATGCCGCGGGCTTCGGCCTGCTGCTTGGTGAGCGTGGTCTCGGCGGCGCGCCAGCCGGATTCCGAACCGATCTGCGAAAAGCCGACGGTCATGTCAGCCGCTACGGCCGGAGCGAACATAAGGCCAGCAAGAACCGTGGCGCTGGCAAGCGCTTGAAACAATTTCATGATTTACCTCCCAAACGTCGTCTCCATACGACGTGCGATTTTTTAAATCATATAGTATTACTTTTGTAAATCGGCTTTTTTTCGCCTTCCGAGAAAAAAGAAGGGGCGCCGAAGCGCCCCTCCCCAATCGTACGCCTCTAAAAGCCTCACTTCGGCAACTGGTCGTCGACACCCTCGACGTAGAAATTCATGCCAAGAAGCGTGCCATCGTCGGCCTTCTCCCCGGCGGCAAGCCATGCCGTGCCGTCCTGCTTGTTGATCGGACCGGTGAACGGATGCAGTTCACCCGACTTGATCTTGGCTTCGGTTTCCTCGGCCATCGCCTTAACGTCGTCAGGCATGTTGGTGTAAGGCGCCATCGCCAGGATACCGTCCTTGAGGCCGTCCCAGGTGGATTCGCCACCCTTCCAGGTGCCGTCGATGACCGCCTGGATCTTCTTGACGTAATACGGGCCCCAGGTGTCCATGATGGCCGTCAGCTGGGCGTTCGGGCCGGCCTGGATCTGGTCGAATGCCTGACCGAACGCCTTGATGCCCCGCTCTTCGGCGATCTGCATCGGCGCGGCCGAGTCGGTGTGCTGCGTCAGGATGTCGACGCCCTGGTCGACGAGCGCCTTGGCGGCATCGGCTTCCTTGCCGGCGTCATGCCAGGTGTTGACCCAGATGACCTTCATCTTGAAATCCGGGTTGACCGACTTGGCGCCCTGTTCGAAGGCGTTGATGCCCATGACCACTTCCGGGATCGGGAACGAGGCGATGTAGCCGGCAACGCCGGTCTTCGACATCTTGGCGGCGATCTGGCCGATGATGTAGCGGCCTTCATAGAAGCGCGAGTTGTAGGTCGTGACGTTCTCGGCGGTCTTGTAGCCGGTCGCGTGCTCGAATTTCACATCGGGGAACTTCTTCGCGACGTTCAGCGTGGGATCCATATAGCCGAACGAGGTGGTGAAGATGATCGCGCAGCCGGAACGGGCAAGACGCTCGATGGCGCGCTCTGCGTCCGGACCTTCCGGAACGTTTTCGACGTACTGGGTTTCGACCTTGTCGCCCATCTTCTCTTCGACGTACTGGCGTCCGACGTCATGCGCCTGTGTCCAGCCGCCATCCGTCTTCGGACCGATATAGACGAAGCAGGCCTTCGTCTTTTCCTGCGCCATGGCCGGAACGGCCATGGTCGAGGCGGCGAGTGCCGCCGCAAGGCCAAGGATGATTTTCTTCATGATAGGTTCCTCTCTTCAAACCTGTTTATCGGATTTTGTTATTCCCCGGCCTCAACGGTCCGGCACGAAGGGCCGCCCGAGCGCCGCCGGGGTATTCACCAGCATCAACCGCCTGTTTCTCGACATCACCACGAGAACGACCACCGTCGCAAGATATGGCAGCGATGACAGGAACTGCGACGGGATACCGAGACCGATCGCCTGCGCATGCAACTGGCCGATCGTCACACCGCCGAACAGGTAGGCGCCGACGGCAACACGGGCCGGTCGCCAGGAAGCAAAGACGACGAGCGCAAGCGCGATCCAGCCACGGCCAGCCGTCATGTTCTCCACCCATTGCGGCGTGTAGACCAGCGACAAGTGGGCCCCGGCGAGACCGGCGCAGGCTCCGCCGAACAGGACCGCGAGGTAGCGATAGCGAATGACGCCGATGCCAAGCGCATGCGCCGAGGCCGGATTGTCGCCGATCGAGCGAAGCGTCAGGCCGGTTCGCGTCCGGAACAAAAACCAGCCCGTACCGAGCACAAGGGCGACGGAGGCGTAGAAGATCGGGTCCTGGCCGAACACCAACCGCCCCACAAGCGGCAGTTCGCTGAGGCCGGGGATGAACAGGCTCGGCAATTTCTGTCCTGCCTGGCCAACGAAGCTCTCCCCGATCATGCCTGAGAGCCCGAGCCCGAGCAGGGTGAGCGACAGACCCGTCGCTACCTGGTTGGCCGCGATCGTCAGGGTCAGGACGGCAAACAGCATGGAGAACAGCGCCCCGGCGGCAATCCCGCAAAGGACACCGATCCAGGGCGAGCCGCTGAGGCTGGCGCCGGCGAAGCCGCAGACCGCACCCATCACCATCATACCCTCGACACCGAGATTGAGGACGCCCGACCGCTCCACCACCATCTCGCCGATGGCCGCGATGAGAAGCGGCGTCGCTGCGGTGGCGATGGTCAGGAGGATGCTTTCGATCATGCCCATGATCATGCCTCCCCTGCGGCGGCGGACCGTCCGACCAGCCGGATGCGGCAATAGGCCAGCGAGTCACAGGCCAGGACGAAGAACAGCAGCATGCCCTGGAAGACGCGAACGACCTTGTCCGACACATTGAGTGAGATCTGAGCCGCTTCGCCGCCGAGATAGGTCAGACCAAGGACCAGGCCGGCTACGATCACGCCGAGCGGATTCAACCGTCCGAGAAAGGCGACGATGATTGCGGTGAACCCGTAGCCCGGCGAAATTTCAGGCTGCAGCTTGCCGATGATGCCGCTGACCTCCGAGATGCCGGCGAGACCTGCAAGGGCGCCCGACAGCAGCATCGAGAACCAGATCATGCCGCGGCGGGAGAAGCCGGCAAATCGCGCGGCGCGTTCCGATTGGCCGATGACGTTGACCTGAAAGCCGCGCAAGGTGAAGCGGAGCATGAACCAGACCGCAAAGGCAGCGACGATCGCGAAGACAATACCGAGATGGGCGCGACCGGAGGACAATATCTCCGGAAGGATGGCCTCCGGCACGAACGACCGTGTCACCGGGAAATTGTAGCCTCCGGGATCCCGCCAGGGGCCGCGCACCAGCCAGTCGAGGAAGAGCTCGGCGACATAGACCAGCATCAGGCTCGTGAGGATCTCGTTGGTATTGGTCTGCGCCTTGAGAAACGCCGGGATGGCGGCATAGAGCGCTCCGCCGATCATTCCCATGACAAGCATCAGCGGCAGCAGAAGCGGCGATTGCCAGTCGTAGAACACGATCGGGAGGATCGAGCCGAAGATGGCACCGAAGATCAGCTGGCCCTCGGCGCCGATGTTCCAGTTGTTGGAGCGGTAGCAGACCGAGAGGCCGACACCGATCAGGATGAGCGGCGATGCTTTCACGGCGAGCTCGTGCAGCGACCACACTTCCGTCAGCGGCTCGATGAAGATTATATAGAGCGCCTGGATCGGGTCCTTGCCGAGAAGAGCGAACATCAGGGCGCCGAACACGAGCGTCAGCAGAAGCGCGACGAACGGCGACAGCAGCGACCAGCGGCGCGAGGGTGCTGCGCGTTTTTCGAGTTCAATGCGCATGGGCAGTCTCCCCCGCCACGGGCTCCAGCCCGTGAAGGCCGCCCATCAGCAGCCCGATCTTCTCGCGGGTCATATCCTTTGCCGGATAGGCTGACGAAAGCCGGCCCTCGCTGATAACGGCGATCTCGGTCGCGACCTCGAAAATCTCGTCGAGATCCTGACTGATCACGAGCACGGCGGAACCGGATTTTGCGAGATCGACGAGCGCCTGACGAATGCGGCTCGCCGCACCGGCATCGACACCCCAGGTCGGCTGGTTGACCACGAGCACGGCAGGGCGCCGATCGAGTTCTCGGCCGACGATGAATTTCTGCAGGTTACCGCCTGAGAGCGACCCGGCCGGTGGGTCTTCTCCGCTTTTGCGGACATCCATGGCTTCCGAAATCCGCCGGGCGGCGGCCTTGACCGCATCGTTGCGGATGATGCCGAGAACGCCACCACCGACAAAGGCCCGGCGGTCCGACGCGTTGCGCGCCAATACCAGGTTGTCGGAAAGCGTGAGCGCCGAGACAGCCGCATGGCCATGGCGTTCCTCGGGAACGAAACCGGCTCCCATCAGCCTCCGGCGATTGATGCCACTCCGGCCAACGGGCTTGCCGCGTATGACGACTGACGCGTCCGATACCACGGGATACTCGCCCGACAATGCGTCAAAGAGCTCCCCTTGCCCATTTCCGGCAACCCCGGCGATGGCGAGCACCTCGCCGGCGCGAACCTTAAGGTTCACCTGTTTCAGCGAGACGGCGAACGGAGTGCGGGGCGCGACATCCAGCGAGACGGCCTCGAGCAGCACCTCGCCCCTGGTAGTCGTGCCCTCTGCCGACACATGCGGCACTTCTGCGCCGACCATCATGCGGGCGAGCGAGGCCGGCGTCTCCTTGCGGGGATCACAGGCACCCGTCACCTTGCCGTGGCGCAAGACCGTCGCGCGGTCGCAGATGCGTTGCACCTCTTCGAGCCTGTGGCTGATGTAGAGCACAGAGCGCCCCTCGGCCTTCAGCTTGTCGAGCGTTTCGAACAGCCTGTCGGCCTCCTGCGGCGTCAGCACCGAGGTCGGCTCGTCAAGGATAATCAATTGCGGGTTCTGAAGCAGCGCCCTGACGATCTCGATGCGTTGACGCTCACCGACGGACAGGTCCGCGACATGGGCGGACGGGTCGAGAGGAAGTCCATAGGTCCGGGACAGTTCGGCCGCCTTCTGCGCGATGGTATCGAGGGGAACCTTGCTGTCGAGCGACAAAGCGATGTTCTCCGCGACCGTCAACGACTCGAAGAGCGAAAAGTGCTGGAAAACCATGCCGATGCCGAGACGACGCGCCGCAGCGGGCGAACCGATCGCGACCACCCGGCCCTGCCATTCAACGCTGCCGGAGCTCGGCGCCAGAACGCCAAAAAGCATCTTCACCAAAGTGGATTTTCCGGCGCCATTCTCGCCGAGAAGCGCATGGATTTCACCCGGCGCGATGCTCAGGTCGATCCCGTCGCAGGCCGCGAATGTCCCGAAAAGCTTCGTCAGTTTGCGAGCCGACAATAGAGCGGCCGGTTCCGGCTGAGGCGAAAGCGACACAAATCCCCCTATCGTACCGGGTATATTTTATTCATCCCGGGCATGCTGTTGTTCCCCGCCGCGCCCCGGTGTGATGCCGGACACGCAACAAGCGACTATTGATAACCGGTTTGTTGCTTTGCACAACTGGTGCCGCATGATTTTTCGTGGATCGCGCCCGCCGGAGAGGCACCTTCAGCCTCGACGCCCTAGTGCCGGAAAGGCCTGGAGTATCCCGCCAATGACATAGAGATAGATGCCGGTCGCGATGAAAGGATACACGACCCAGGCAGGCGTCTCGAAATGCAGGAGCAAGGCATAACCACCGAGCGCGCACCACAGCAGAAACACCGCCATGTTGAGGCCACGAAGCCGCTTCACCCGCACCGGGTGGAGGAAGAAGATCGGCAGGAAGGTCAACACGACCGAGACGGAGACGACGATCATCGCGGTCAAGGCCGAGGCGTCGATCACAAACAGGGTGAAGACGATCATGTTCCAGACCACGGGAAAGCCGGAGAAAAAGTACTCGTCGGTCTTCATGCCCATGTCGGCGTAGTAGATGGCGCTGGACACGACGATCATGCCTGCCGCGACGAACGACCAGGGCTCGCCGATCATGCCGCTCTGATAGAGGGCGAAGGCGGGCAGAAGGACATAGGTGACATAGTCGATGATGTTGTCCAGCGTGTCGCCGGACCAGTTCGGCAGAACTTCCTTGACCCGCACCTTGCGGGCGATCGGCCCATCGATGCCATCGACGAGAAGCGCAAGGCCAAGCCACCAGAACATGTCGACGAAGCGGTGCTCGGCAGCCGCCACGACACCGAGAAAGGCCAGGAACGAGCCGGATGCCGTCAGGATATGTACGGAGAACGCACGCATCTCCGCGTAAGGCACCCGTCTGTAGTTGAAGATTTTCATGCCGTTTCGGCCCCTTGTCTCTTCGGTGCGGCGATATTCGACGAATCCGACCGTTTTGCAATGTCGAAACGACACCGGTTCGGCTTTGCCCACGGAAAGGGGTCACCGGGGTGCGCCAAAGCATCCCATGGATTTCCGTTTCAAATCGCCCTAGATGTGACGAGATCAGACGAGGATCGGGTTCATGGACAGGTTCGACATCACCGTCATCGGCGCCGGGCTGGCCGGCAATATCGCTGCGATCGCGCTTGCACGCGGCGGCCGCAAGGTCGCGCTCGTCGCGCCCAGATCCGACACGAACGACCGCCGTACGACGGCGTTGATGGAGCAGTCGATCCGTTATATCGACCGTCTCGGGCTTTGGGAGGCGATCCGGCCTGCGGCGGCGCGGCTCTCAACGATGCAGATCATCGACGGCACGAAGCGGCTGCTGCGCGCCCCGCCGGTTGCGTTCCGCAGCTCCGAAATCAATCTCGAGGCCTTCGGCTACAACATTCCGAACGCCGCCCTTCTGGCAGTTCTCGATGAGGCTGTGGCGGGCGAGGCAAATATCGCCGTGTTTCCGTCAAACGCGGCCGCAGTGGAGGTCCGAGATGATGCCGTGGCGGTGACGCTTGCCAAAGGCACGTCGATCGCTGCGGATTTCGTTGTCGGCGCGGATGGCCGGCGATCAAGGACACGCGAAAGCGCCGGGGTCGGCATCCATACCTGGTCCTATCCGCAAACGGCTGTGGTGCTGAATTTCGGCCACAGCCTTCCCCACCGTAATGTCTCGACCGAATTCCACACCGACCACGGCCCCTGTACGCAGGTGCCGCTACCAGGCGACCGCTCGAGCCTCGTCTGGGTCGTCGAACCTGCTGAAGCGGAACGCCTGGTTTCGCTTCCGCTCGACCAGTTGAGCCGTCTTGTCGAGGAGCGGCTGGCCTCGCTGCTCGGCAAGGTTTCCGTCGAGGATGGCGTTCAATCATGGCCGCTCTCCGGATTGACGGCGAAGCGCTACGGCAAGGGGCGCGCCGCCTTCATCGGCGAAGCAGCGCACGCCTTCCCGCCGATCGGCGCGCAGGGGCTGAACCTGTCGCTGCGCGACGTGATGGCGCTCGAAGACCTGCTTTGCCGGTCCGACAAACCAATCGATGCGCATGCAGGGGACGCCTTCGATCGCAAGCGTCGCGCCGACGTGTGGAGCCGCACGGCGAGCGTCGATCTTTTGAACCGGTCGCTGCTCAGCCCATTCCTGCCCGTGCAGATGGTGAGGGCCGCCGGACTTCACGTGCTGGCGAGCATTCCGCCCCTTCGTCATCTGGTCATGCAGGAAGGTGTTGCCCCTGGATTCGGTCTTTCGGGCATTCCCTCACGACTGCGGGAAAAGATCCGCCGGTAGCAGGCCGTTGGTGATCGCGTAGAGAAGGGCAGAGACCGTCAGCACCGACAGGACGGTGGTGATCAGGATCGTTGCAGACGCCCTCTCCTGCCACACGCCGTACTGCTGACCAATGACGAAAACGTTGGTGGCCGTCGGCAGCGAGGCCAGAAGGACGGCGGTGTACACCCAGAGCGGCTCGAAATCTCCCGCCAAGCTCAGGACGACGTAGGCCAGCACAGGATGCAGGAGAAGCTTGATCGGCACGATGTAGCCGATTTCCGGCGGCACGCGCTTCAGCGGCCGCAGTGCCAGCGTGACGCCCATGGCGAACAGAGCACAGGGCGCCGCAGCCTGGGCGAGGTAGTCAATGAGGCGTTGCACCGCCGTCGGCGGTTCAAACGCGATTGCCGCGGCGGCTATGCCAACCACGGTCGCAATGATGAACGGATGATAGGCGATCCGCTTGACCACATCGATTGCGACCCGACCCCGAGGGCGATCATCCCCACCGGCCACGGCCATCATCGCCGGTGCGACCATGAAATGCACGGCGTTTTCGAAACAGAAGATCAGCGCCACCGGCACGGCTGCCTTTTCGCCGAACGCCAGAAGCGCAAGACCAGGCCCCATGTAGCCGATATTACCGTAGGCACCCGCCAGCGCCTGTATCGTGCAGTCCGCGATTGAATTGCGGCGGATGAACCAGCCGATGGCGAAGACCAAAGCGAAGATCGCATACGTGGCCAGCAGCGATGCGACGATGAAGTCGATCCGCGTCAGTTCGTGGATCGGCGTACGCGAGACCAGTTTGAAAAACAGCGCCGGCAGCGAGATGTAGACGATGAAGAAATTCAGCCAGCCGAGCGCTTCTGCCGGCTGGTGGGCGAGCTTGCAGGCGACGTAGCCGATGAGGATCAGTCCGAAGAAGGGCAGGACGAGCCCGATGATTTCCGCCATCTCGCCTCACTCACGGCAAATCGGCCGGTCATCCCGGCGATCATGAAAGGTATATCTCTGGATTGCCGTGTCAGGCGTGCGGGATCAAGGCCGGATGGGAGCAAAACGGTTCTCTCCAGTCAAGAGAGTGGCCACGTGCGACGCCCCTCAACCGATCCGACTGAGAACCGGGAAAGTCTGCTGGAACCAGATCGCAAGATCGGTAACGAAACCGAACATGAAGGCAAGTCCGGTCAACACCAGAAGGCCGCCCATCACCTTTTCGACGGTGCCTAAATGTTTGCGGAAGCGGGAGAGGAAGCGCATGAAGGCGCCGGAAAACGCCGCTGCGATCCAAAAGGGCACGGCGAGCCCCAGCGAATAGATCGCGAGCAAGAGCGCGCCATCCGATACGGTGTCGCGGGCGGCCGCAACAGCGAGGATGGCACCGAGAACCGGCCCGATGCACGGCGTCCAGCCGAAGGCGAACGCGAGCCCCATGACATAGGCGCCGGATAAAGTCGCCGGCTTGCCACCGCCCTGGAACCGTGCCTCTGACGACAGCAGTCCGATCCGGAAGACGCCAAGAAAATTCAGGCCCATGACGATGATGATCAGGCCGCCGATCTTCGCCAGAACGTCTAGATGCTGTCGCAGAAGCATGCCGATCGACGACGCCCCTGCCCCAAGCGCGACGAAGACGGTCGCAAATCCCAATGTGAAGAAGAACGCCGAGAGCATGACCGCGCGCCGGGCCGCCGGTGCCGCCTCGCCGCCATTGCGGAACTGCTCCACCGAGATGCCCGCCATGTAGCAGAGGTACGGAGGAACCAGCGGAAGAACGCACGGAGACAGGAACGACAGGGCTCCTGCCAGCAAGGCGCTCCAGAACGAGATATCGACGATGGACACAAGGCGGCTCCGCAAAAACGGCCCTTCCTACCCCCGCCACCCCTCACTTGCCAATCACCTTTGTGTTCGCTGCGACAATCGTGCTGACAAGCCGGACCGGCGGGCAATTTTTCGGGTTGACCGCAAGGGGTCACCTGAATATGTTCCGCGCACTTCCGGCGACCCCCTGCGGTCGCCCATGGGAGAGCGTAGCTCAGCCGGTAGAGCAACTGACTTTTAATCAGTAGGTCCAGGGTTCGAATCCCTGCGCTCTCACCATTTGACGATTCTCCGGCAGCCAAAATCCAAACGACGAGTGTCATCAGGTGTCCGTGCGCCTGCGACCCCGCGCGCTCTTCCGGCCTTGATCATTCTGAGGGGCGCGCGCCGCCGACTTAAATTAGCAGAAATTCAAATATTAACCAAAACTATACTCTCTCAACGAGCGAAATATAGTTCGATCTAAACATAGATTTTATGCTTATTTAACCATCCCGGTGCATTTTTGTAAATCGAACGGTATGGTTAATGGCTCGCTAGCCTCGCCCTGCATGACGCTTCTCTCCGTTCCCCGGCAAAGGCCGGAATGTGCCCCATTTGTACTTTGTTTCTTGGTGCTGTGAGTATGTCTAGCGTTATTACCAATATTGGAGCCATGGCCGCGCTCAAAACCCTTCGCGCCATTTCCAGCGATCTTGAAGAGAGCCAGGCACGACTTTCGGCCGGCATGCGTGTCGGAACCGCGAGCGACAACGCCGCCTACTGGTCCATCGCCACTACCATGCGCTCGGACAATATGGGGCTGTCGACGGTCTCCGACGCCCTCGGCCTGGGCGCAGCCAAGGTCGACACCGCTTACACCGGCATGGAATCGGCCGTCGAGGTCGTAAAGGAAATCAAGGCCAAGCTCATTGCCGCGACGGAAGACGGCGTCGACCGGGAAAAGATCCAGGAGGAACTTTCACAGCTTCAGGACCAGCTCCTCTCCATCGCCCAGTCTGCCTCCTTTAACGGTGAAAACTGGCTGCAGGCCGACATCACGGCGGCAGGTGGCACGGACACGAAGAGCGTAGTCGGTTCGCTGGTGCGGGACGACAGCGGCGTGCGTGTCCAGCGGGTGAACTACGAGTTGTCATCCAGTACCGTCCTGTTCGACACCGGCGGCGACATCGGCATTCTCGATGCCCAGCACGCGATCGAGGGCTCAACGGTAACCTTGCAGGTCAATGTCGACGGCGTCGTTTCAGCCTACACTGTCGACGCTTTCACGACCGAGGACGTGATTGGTATAGCTGGCGGAGCATTTGACGGCGACTATGCCAATGCCGGAGGCAATGACTATGTGAAGATTGCCAAGGATACCTGGGTCCGGGCCGTCGATCAAAGCGGCGTCACGAATCAGGAAGTCGCCTACGAAGATGGCACCGGCGCACTCTGGGCTGTCGATCTGACCCCTCCGGCCGGCGCGATCACCGCTTCGGTGGTCGGCCTCACGATCAACAATTCGACCACAGCCGCACAGTTCGACGGACTGGTGCAGATGGTCGACGACGCGCTGATGCTGATGACAAGTGCTGCGGCCCACCTCGGCTCCGTCGGCATGCGAATCGATCTTCAGATCGACTTCATCGACGAGCTGTCGGATTCGATCGACCGCGGCATCGGCCTTCTCGTCGATGCCGATATGAACGAGGAATCGACCCGCCTGAAAGCACTGCAGACCCAGCAGCAGCTGGCCATCCAGTCGCTTTCGATCGCCAACTCCTCGCCGGAGGTCCTCCTGCAGCTTTATCGTTGAGCGAATTGAGAGCTCGACGTTAGCTGGGAAGGGTCATGGCCACAGAGCGCCGCTCCCGGAGTCGCATGTGTGCCTGGCCAGTTCCTGGGATGGTCAGTACGATGGCGTCAGTCGGCTGCAGGCCTTGCCACGCCGTCGTCGCTGTCGCGCGCGTCGATCGGCATGTCCTGCTCTGCCTTTTCCATCAAATGGCCGAGATCAATCTCTCCCCAGAGCGACGATTGCTTTCTCTTAAGGCTTGCAGCGCGCGAGCCCTTGATCTCTATCGTGAAGTTTCTGCCGGAATTTCGCATCTTGGTCTCCGATACCGTCATGAACCGTCCCATGCGGCAAATGCCGGGGAAGCCGCGCAACGTCCTGTTGCTTGGTCTCTGTTCGATTGACGGATTGTCGGCTTAACGCGCCGGCCTGCCGCCTGTTCCGAACGACTGCCACGAAACTGTTCTGCTGGAATTGCGCGAGGCTTGCGTCAGAGCCGAGCGGCAACATTACGACAATTTCACTACTCCCCATCACATCCATGTGAAATTGTCGGCCGCATCCCAGACGCCCAGGATCGGCGGCCGGCGGCGAACTTGATTCTCGTCAAAGGCGTTTAGCGTGATCCGGGCCATAAGAACGGTAACGACATTCCACCGACGGAAGAGAGCATGACGGGCGACATGACACCGAAATCCACGAACCAGGGCGGCGCCTCCCCCGACCTCGCGACGCTGCTGGCGTCGGCGCGTAGCGGGAGCGGGAGGCGCCGCTGGCTGTGGCGAAGCGTCGTGTTGGGGCTGGTGATCGTAGCCTTGGCCGGATACCTGCTGCTGGCGGGGGGCGAAGCAACCTACAGCTACACGACCGTGCCGGCCCGCAAGGGTGACCTCACGGTGCTGGTGACGGCGACGGGCTCGATCGAGCCGACGGTCAGCGTCGATGTCTCCAGCGAGCAGTCGGGTACGCTCCGCGAAGTCTTCGTCGATTACAACAGCCCGGTGAAGAAGGGTGAGATCGTTGCCCGGCTGGATACGGCGAAGCTTGAGGCGGACGTCAAGAGCGCGGAAGCGAAGCTGCTGGCGGCGAAGGCCGCCGTCTCCAAGTCCGTCGCCGACATGAATTCGGCACGGATCACGCTCGACCGTCTGACGAGCCTCGTCAACAGCCGGGTGTCCAGCCAGCAGGATCTCGACGCGGCGCGCTATTCCTACGACGCGACAATCGCCACCAAGGAAAGCGCCGAGGCGGATGTGCTTTCGGCGGAGGCCGCGCTGCAGCAGGCTGAACTCAACCTGTCGAAGGCGACGATCATCTCGCCCATCGATGGGATCGTTCTGTCGCGCGACGTCGATCCGGGAGCGACGGTCGCGGCGTCGCTGGAAGCGCCGGTTCTCTTCACCATCGCCGGCGATCTCAAGGAGATGGAGCTTCAGGTGGCGATCGACGAAGCCGATGTAGGCCAGGTGGCCGTGGGACAGAAGGCGACCTTCACCGTGGACGCCTTTCCGGACGAACGGTTTCCGGCGGAAATCACCAGCGTGCGCTATGCCTCAGAGACGACGAACGATGTCGTGACCTATAAAGGTATCCTGTCGGTCGACAATGATGCGCTGAAGCTGCGACAGGGCATGACCGCAACGGCCGACATCGTAGTGCAGTCCATCAAGGAAGGCCTGCTCGTTCCCAACGCCGCCCTCCGTTATAGCCCGGCAGCCAGCGCTGTAACGCCGGAAAGTGACAGCAGCGGTGGCGGCGTCTTCAGCATCTTCCGGCCGCCGCGCATGGGTCCGCTCACCGCGCCCGAGCCGGCGGGCAACGAGCGGACCGTCTGGCTGCTCAAGGCGGGGGTCCCGGTTGCGGTCAATATCGAGATCGGCGCCAGCGATGGGCAGAACACCGTCGTCACCAAAGGCGACATCGCCGAGGGGGACGAACTGATCACCGATGAAACGGCCGGGAACGAATAAGAGGATGGCCGCTACCCTCGAAAAGCCGCTGATCGCGTTCCGAGACATCACCAAGGTCTACGGCCGTGGCGAGGCGACGATCAGGGCCCTTGATGGCGTCGATCTGACGATCGGCCATGGCGAGTTCGTGGCGATCATGGGGCCATCGGGCTCCGGCAAATCCACGGCCATGAACATCCTCGGCTGCCTCGACGTGCAGACCTCAGGCGAATACTTCTTTGAAGGCATTCCCACATCGGGGCTGGACCAGGCGCAGCGAACCATACTCAGGCGCCACATGCTCGGCTTCGTCTTCCAGGGCTTCAACCTGCTGGCCCGCACCTCGGCGATCGAAAATGTCGAATTGCCGCTGATCTACCGCGGCATGGAGGCGGCGGAACGCCGCGGGCGATCGCGCATCGCGCTGCAGCAGGTCGGGCTCGCCGGACGCGAGGGGCACACGACGCAGGAGCTTTCGGGTGGCCAGCAGCAGCGCGTGGCGATCGCGCGTGCAATCGTCACCAGCCCAAGGGTCCTGCTTGCAGACGAGCCGACCGGCAACCTCGATACGAAGACCAGCCGGGAGATCATGGAACTGATCAGCGGTCTCAACCGGGAGCACGGGATCACCGTGATCATGGTGACGCACGAGGACGACATCGCCGCCTATGCACGCCGGGTGATCCGGTTCCTCGATGGCCGTATCCAGTCTGACCAGACGAACGGAGTTCGCGCCGATGTTTCTTGAGACCATCAAGCTCGCCTTCCGGGCGATCAGCCGCAACATGCTCCGGTCCTTCCTGACGGTGCTCGGCGTTGTGATCGGAGTGGCGGCTGTCATCGCCATGGTCACAATCGGCAATGGCACGACGGCGCAGGTGACGGCGGAGATTTCGAAGCTTGGCACGAACCTGCTCTTCGTCCGCCCCGGTCAATTCGGCCCCGGCCGGGCCAGTACCGACGCCCGAAAATTCACGATTCGCGATGTCGAGGCGGTCCGCGACCAGATCGGCGGTCTCAGGGCCGCGGCTGGCATGAACCAGTCGACGGCGGTCGCGATCTTCGGCAGCGCCAACCGGTCAACGACCGTGATCGGCACGATCTCCGACTATCTCGTCGCGCAGGACTGGCTCCTCTCCAGCGGCCGAAGCTTCACTGCGTCCGAGGAACGGGGCGGACAGGCTGTCTGCATCATGGGCGAGACGCTGAGACGCGAACTGTTCGGCTCCACACCAGCGGTCGGGCAAAAAATCCGCGTCGGCGGACTGTCGTGCGAGGTGATCGGCATTCTTGCCGAGAAGGGTCAGAGCGGCATGGGCAGCGATCAGGACGATGTCGTCATCATGCCGCTCCGGATCTTTCAGCGCCGCATAGGCGGAACGACTGACGTTTCTGCGATGATCCTGTCGGCGCGGGATGGAGTGTCGACGTCGAAGGTGCAGGCCGATGTCGAGCGCCTGTTGCGGGAGCGGCGGAAAATCGTCGCCGGCCGCAGCGACGACTTCACTGTGAACGACATGACGCAGATGGCCTCGACCTTGACCGGCACGACGACACTGATGACCGGCCTGTTGGGCGCGGTCGCTGCCGTCAGCCTGCTTGTCGGTGGCATCGGGATTATGAACATCATGTTGGTTTCGGTCACGGAACGGACACGGGAAATCGGCATCCGCCTGGCGATCGGCGCACTTGAACGGCAGGTGCTGATGCAGTTCCTGGTCGAGGCAGTGACGCTTTCGGTCTTCGGTGGCATCGTCGGGATCTTACTCGGACTGGGCCTTGCCTATACCGCCGTCAGCTTGATGGGCGTGCCGTTCGTGGCAAGCCCGTCGATCATTGCCCTTGCCTTCGCGTTTTCAGCCGCGATCGGCATGGTCTTCGGCTTCTTCCCGGCTCGCCGCGCCGCCCAACTCAACCCGATCGAGGCTCTGCGTCACGAGTGATAGCGCGGCTGATATATCAGGCAACCTTGCATTGCGTCATGGAGCATGGCAGAGTCTGATATATCAATGAGGGCTTGATGACACTCACTCTAGGTTCGCAAAGCCACCGCGCCTATCTCGATATCGAAGAACGCATCGTGACTCATCGGCTCGCGCCGGGGACTCTCGTCACCGAGCGGGAACTGATCGACCTTTCTGGACACGGGCGAACGCCGGTGCGAGAGGCGATACAGAAACTCGCCTGGCAGGGCCTGATAGAGGTGCGTCCCCGCGTTGGGCTACGGATCTCGGCGATCTGCCCGGCCGACCACGGAAAGATCCTGGCGGTAAGGCATCTCCTGGAACCGATGGCCGCGTCGCTCGTTGCCGAAAACGCAAACGACGAACAACGCGCGGCGCTGGTCGAGTGCGCCAGAGCCATGACGTCGGCGGCAACGGCCGGAAGCTACGAGGCTTTCCTCGCGGCTGACAAGCGGTTCGACGAGATCCTGGAGGCCGCCTGCCCCAATCCCTTCCTGATCTCGGCGCTATCGCCGCTCCAGACCCACTCGCGCCGTCTCTGGTATGCGGGCGCCACGCCGGAGAAGATGGATCGCTCGGTCCTGCTGCATGTCGCGGTCATTCGCGCGATCCAGAAAGGCAACGCCGTCGAGGCCGAAACGGCGATGCGGCGGCTGATCGGAGCGCTGCGGGACGCGTGAACGACAACGCCCGGCGCGAGGCCGGGCGTGAAAGCTGCGTTTTGCGGCAGGTCAAACGTCAACCGACGAAGGCGCGCTCGATCACGAACTCGGCCGGTTTGTTGTTGGCGCCCTCAGTAAGCCCCGCCTTTTCCAAGAGCGCCTTGGTGTCCTTCAGCATGGCGGCCGATCCGCAGATCATGCCACGGTCAACGGCCGGATCGAGCGGCGGGACGCCCAAATCAGAAAACAGCTTGCCGTTTTCGATCAAGTCGGTGATGCGGCCCTTGAAGGGATAGTCCTCACGAGTCACCGTCGCATAGTGCTTCAGCTTGTCGCCGACGACCTCGGCCAGAAACTCGTGGTTCCTGATCTCGTCCACGAGGTCGAAGCCGTATTTCAGCTCAGCGACGTCGCGGCAGGTGTGCGTGAGGATCACTTCCTCGAACTTTTCGTAGGTTTCCGGATCCCGGATCAGGCTCGCGAACGGAGCGATACCCGTGCCCGTCGAGAACATATAGAGACGGTTGCCCGGCGTCAGCGCGTCGAGCACCAGCGTGCCCGTCGGCTTCTTTCGCATCAAGACCTTGTCGCCCGGCTGGATCTTCTGCAGATGCTGGGTCAGCGGTCCGTCCGGCACCTTGATCGAGAAGAATTCCAATTCCTCGTCCCACGACGGGCTGGCGACCGAATAGGCGCGGTAGATCGGCTTGCCGTCGACCATCAATCCAATCATGGCGAACTCGCCCGAGCGGAAGCGGAAGCCCGCCGGGCGCGTCATCCTGAAACGGAACAGGCGATCGGTGTAATGGGTGACGCTGAGAACGGTTTCGGCGTAGACACCGTCCGGAACAATCAGTTCCGCATTGTCTGTCTTGGCTGGGGCATTCATGCGCTATCTGGTCCTATCCTAATCGATCCGTCTGGCGCCGCGGGGGGCGCACCGGGAGCAGGTCCCGCCCGGCGGCGCAACGAGGCCAAGCCGGACATCCGGGACTGTTGTGCCGCAGCACATGCCTCCAATCATTGACCTCCGTCAATGCACGACAGAATACATAGTTTCTTTTTAATATTTCTCTCAGGCCCGCCGGCGCCAGCTATAGCCGCCGGCCGGACAGTTCTCCGTCGCAGCAGGCTGATAGTGCTGATCGATGCCGGGCAACCTGCCCTCTTCCAGCCGTTTCAGCGCCGTCGCGTTGGTGACGGCAAACGACGAAATGCCGGTTCGCAGCATCAGAGGGATCTGGTCGATCAGCACGTCGCCCACGGCCCGAACTTCACCGGAAAAGCCGAGGCGGTCGCGCAGCAGCGAGGCATGGCTGAAGGCGCGGCCATCGTTGAACGCTGGAAACGCAACGGCAACGAGGTCGATGCGGTCGAGATAGGGCTGAAGCGTCTTCACGTCATCGGCCGGTGCGATCAGCACGCCGAAGCCGCCTTCGTTGCTTTCCTCGGCCTTCACCAGGAACTCCTTCATCGGCAGAACGGCGCGCTCGCCCTCGCCTGCCTTGCGCTCATCGGTTTCGACCACCCAGGGATCGGCCGCGACGAAACCGTCTGTTTTCCAGATACGCGTCATGGGTCGCTCCTCAGGCGGCTTCGGCGGCGCTGCCGTAGAGCGCGGTCTTGAAGGGTTGCGGGCCGACGCGGCGGTAGGCCTCGATGAAGGTTTCGGCGGGCGACAGGCGCAGGCCGATATAGGTGTCGACGATCGTCTCGACCGCGTCCGGTACCTTTTCCGGCTCGAAGCCGCGACCGATGATTTCGCCGATCGAGGTGTTTTCGTCGCCGGAGCCGCCGAGGGTGATCTGGTAGAGCTCGCCGCCCTTTTTCTCGACCCCGAGAAGGCCGATATGGCCCACATGGTGATGGCCGCAGGCATTGATGCAGCCGGAAATCTTGATCTTGAGATCACCGATCTCCGCCTGACGCGCAGCCGATCCGAAGCGGATCGACAGCTCCTGGGCGACGGGAATGGAGCGGGCGTTCGCAAGCGCGCAATAATCGAGGCCCGGACAGGCGATCATATCGGTGATCAGGCCGGCATTGGCGGTCGCCAGTTCTTCTTCGAGCAGCGCATCGTAGAGCGCCTTCAGGTCGGCGCGGGCGACGTGCGGCAGGATCAGGTTCTGCTCGTGGCTGACGCGGATTTCGTCGAAGGCATAGCGCTCGGCGAGATCGGCAACGCGATCCATCTGAACGTCTGTTGCGTCTCCCGGAATGCCGCCGATCGGTTTCAGCGAGATCGTCACGGTGGCATAGTCCGGATGCTTGTGGGCACCCACATTGCGCGCCACCCAGGCGTCGAAGCCGGCGTCAGACTTGCGCTCCTTGGTCAGATCGGCCCAACCCTCAGGGCGTTCCGGCAGAGCCGGCGGCGCGAAATAGGTTTCGATCGCCCGGATGTCGGCGTCGGGCAACTTCAGCTCGCCATCGCGCAACTCGGCGAACTCGGCCTCAACCTGGCGCGTCAGTTCCTCGGTGCCGGTTTCGTGTACGAGGATCTTGATGCGGGCCTTGTACTTGTTGTCGCGGCGGCCGTGCAGATTATAGACGCGCACGATCGCGGTCACGTAGGACAGAAGGTCCTCTTCGGGGAGGAAGTCCCGAATCTTCTTCGCCACCATCGGCGTGCGACCCTGGCCACCGCCGACATAGACGGCAAAGCCAAGGCGTCCCGCTTCGTCCTTCTTCAGGTGCAGGCCGATGTCATGAACCTGGATCGCGGCGCGGTCGGCCGGAGCGCCTGTCACGGCGATCTTGAACTTGCGCGGCAGGAAGGAAAATTCCGGATGCACGCTCGACCACTGCCGCAGGATTTCGGCGTACGGCCGGGGGTCGGCGACCTCGTCGGCGGCGGCGCCGGCGAAATGGTCGGCGGTGACATTGCGGATGCAGTTGCCCGAAGTCTGGATCGCGTGCATCTCGACGCTTGCGAGATCCATCAGGATATCGGGCGTATCCGAGAGGCTCGGCCAGTTGTACTGGATGTTCTGCCGGGTGGTGAAGTGACCATAGCCCCGATCGTACTTGCGGGCGATATGCGCCAGCGTGCGCATCTGGCGCGAATTCAGCGTGCCATAAGGAATGGCGACGCGCAGCATGTAGGCGTGCAGCTGCAGGTAGACGCCGTTCATCAGGCGCAGCGGCTTGAAGGCATCCTCGGTCAACTCGCCGGACAGGCGGCGGCCCACCTGGTCGCGAAACTGCGCGACCCGGGCGTTGACGAAGGCGTGGTCGAATTCATCGTAACGGTACATGCTGTCCTCAGGCGGCGACGAAGGCCGGATCGGCGAAGCCGTGGTCCTTGGCGTATGGGATGGTCGGGCCACCGGCCCGGATGCGTTCGCGCAGACGCAGCGGCCAGAGCTGGCCGTCGCGCTCCTTGATCTCGATGACGTTGACGTCGACAACGAGATTGTCGGCAAAAGCCTTTTTGCCGGTTTCTTCCAGCGCGGAAACGGCCTCGGCATGGCGGGCGACGAAAGCGTTCTGCAGGTTCTCGTTCCACTGGCCGGCGGCGTCGAGCCAGACGGCGATGCCGTCGGTCAGCCGGTTGGCGGTCAATACCTTGTCTGCCATCGTCAAATCCTCGCAAAATTCTGCCGGGCGCCGGCGACGATGCCGCCGAGCGCCACTGAACGTTCGAAACTGGCGCCCGCAACGGCGTCGCCGATGATCACCATGACCGGGCCCGTCAGGCTGTCGACATGCTCGAGCCGGGGCAGTTCGGCGAGCGTGCCATGCAGCAGGCGCCTGTCGGCGCGGCCGGCATTCTCGACGACGGCGACCGTCGTATCCTCCGGCAGGCCGGCACCCATGAGCTTGCCGGCCACCGAAGCGGCAACAGAGCGGCCCATATAAACGGCGACGGTTGCGCCGGAAAGGGCAAGCCGCGCCCAGTCGGGCAGAACGTCGCCGTGAAGATCGTGGCCTGTCGTGAAGACGAGCGTCGAGGCCACGCCGCGAAGCGTCAACGGCAGCTCGAAATCGGCAGCCGCCGCAAGCGCCGACGTGATGCCGGGCACCACCTCATAGGGAATACCGGCATTTCGCAGCGCTGCCATCTCCTCGCCGGCGCGGCCGAAGACCAGCGGATCACCCGCCTTGAGGCGCACGACGCGTTTGCCTTCGCGGGCGAGTTCGACGAGCAGATCGTTGATCTCTTCCTGGGACTTCGAATGACAGCCCTTGCGCTTGCCGACGGAGATGCGTTCGGCGTCGCGGCGGCCCATGTCGACCACTGCTTGTGGCACCAGTGCATCGAACAGGATGACGTCGGCTTCCATCAGCAGGCGGTGGGCGCGCAGCGTCAGCAGGTCTTCGGCACCCGGGCCGGCGCCGACGAGGAACACGCGACCGACATTGCCGCTCGCCCGCGTTGCCTTGAGGAGACGCGTCGCATGCCGGCGAGCGGTGCTGACATCGCCATTCTCGACAGCGTCGGCGACGTCGCCCTTGAAGAAGGAGCGCCAGAACAGCCGCCGAACGACACCGCGCGGCAGGAGGCTGTCGACGGCGGAGCGGTAGGAATTGGCGAGAAGCGCCAGTTTGCCGAGCGACTTCGGCAGCAGGCGATCGACATCGGCGCGGATCATCTGCGCGAGCACGGGTCCCGCCCCTTCCGAGCCGATGGCAACGGCGATCGGCGCGCGGTTGACGAGCGCCGGTGTATAGAAATCGCAGCAGTCCGGCTGGTCGACGGCATTGGCCGGGATTTTGGCGGCGCGCGCAGCATCGACGATCGCCCGGTCGAGCGCGCCATCGCCGGTGGCAGCGAACACGAGCGTCTTGTCCTCGACCTGCGCCGGATCGAACGCGGCCCGGACCTGCTCGATGCGCTTGTCGACAAGATAGGCAGCGTAATCTGCTTCGGGCGCGTCCGCGTAGGCGATCACGCGCGCCTTGGTGTTGCCGAGCAGGCGTGCCTTGGCGAAAGCCTCGTCGCCGTTTCCGAACACGGCGACGGCTTCGTCCGCAACGCGGAAGAAGGCCGGAAAGACGCCAAGTCGGTTTTCGGTCGCGGACATACAGAATCCCCTAGGATGAGGCCCAACTATCCCTTCTAACGTCCTAAATATGAAGAAACGGAAATCCGGGTCATGTCCGCGTCGGACATTTCTTTGCTAGAGAGCGGCCTTTCGCGGGTAAAATCGACCGCATCGCACCAATTTACATCGACGGGAAGGCCCGATAACGTCCGGAACACTGACCTGATTTTCCAAGAAGAGACATTCCTTTGCACCAGCCCGTTCCCGCCGCCCGCCTGCTCGACGTGATGGAGCATGACATATTGCCGTTGACCGACAAGGGTGTCTCGGCTGGCAACAAGGTGTTTGGCGCCGCGATCCTGCGGAAATCAGACCTGTCGGTGGTGATCGCCGAAACCAACAACGAGCTCGAAAACCCGCTCTGGCACGGCGAAGTCCATACGCTGAAGCGCTTCTACGAACTCGGCGAGAAGCCGGCGACGAAGGACCTGATCTTCCTCTCGACCCACGAACCCTGCACCATGTGCATGTCGGCGATCACCTGGGCGGGCTTCGACAATTTCTACTATTTCTTCAGCCACGAGGACAGCCGCGACGCCTTCGCCATTCCGCACGACCTGAAGATCCTGAAGGAAGTGTTCGGACTGGAGCCCGGCGGCTATCGCAAGCAGAACGCCTTCTGGCACTCCTTCGCGATCGCCGACCTCGTGGCGGCGGAAGACGAACCGCTGCGTCAGCGCCTCGTCGACCAGACGGCCCGCATCAAGGACGTTTACGCGACCCTTTCGGAGCGCTACCAGTCCGGCAAGGGCGAAAACGACATTCCGCTCAACTGAGTCGGCTGCGGCCGGCGAAACGATCCTGCTATTGGAGTTTCACGATGGAAGCATCGAAGGACATCGCGCGCCTGATCGAGATCATGGCGGCGCTGCGCGACCCCGAGACCGGTTGCCCCTGGGACGTGGTCCAGACCTTCGAGACCATCGTGCCCTACACGATCGAGGAGGCCTACGAGGTGGCCGACGCAATCGAGCGCAAGGATCCGGACGACCTCTGCGACGAGCTTGGCGACCTGCTGCTGCAGGTGGTGTTCCACGCCCGGATGGCGGAGGAACAGGGACTGTTTTCCTTCGGCGACGTGGTCGAGGCAATCACGAAGAAGATGATCCGTCGCCATCCGCACGTCTTCGCCCGCTCCGAGGCCGACACGCCGGAGGCCGTGAAGCTGCAATGGGACGCGATCAAGCAGCAGGAAAAAGTCGAACGCGCCGCCCGCCGCGCCGCGCGGGCGGACGCGACCGGCGCTCCGGTCGAGGATTTCAAGGCCGGCCATCTCGGCTCCGTCCAGCGCTCCTTCCCGGCGCTCACGGAGGCGCTGAAACTGCAGGAGCGCGCCGCCAAGGTCGGCTTCGACTGGTCCGAACCCGCGCCCATTCTCGACAAGATCGAGGAGGAGATCGGCGAATTGCGCGAGGCGCTGGCCGAGGGGCGACCTGACAAGGTCAAGGACGAACTCGGCGACCTGATCTTCGCACTGGTCAATATCGGCCGGCATGTGAAGGCCGAACCGGAACAGGCGCTGCGGGGGACGAACACAAAGTTCAGGAGACGATTCAGCCACATAGAGAAGGGTCTTCAAGCATCAGGTGAGACGCTGGAGGGAGCGAGCCTGGAGCGGATGGAAGCGTTGTGGCAGGCGGCGAAGGCGACTTCGGGCATGCGAGGCTGACGATGGATATCCGGATCGCCACGCCGGCGGATGACCTGCTCATCATCGACCACCACATCAAAATCTGGGAAAGCTACGAGACGCCTGCCGAAGACTTCAGGCCGGATGTACGGGAGGCGATCGCCGAGTTCCTGGAAAACGGCCGCACGCAGACCGCGCTGACATCCTTCATCGCCGACGTAGATGGAAATGCCGCCGGATCGTTGTCATGCTATGTCGGCTTTCCCGTTTTTCCAGCCGTGATCCGTTCGGAAAAGCGACTGCCGGGCTACATCTGGTCGGTCTTCGTCGACGATGCATTCCGGGGCCGGGGTATCGCGAAGGCATTGGTGAAGACAGCCGTCGAGCATTTGCGACGCGCCGGATGCACGTTGGTCATCCTCCATGCCTCCGATGCCGGCGAACCGGTCTACCGTTCCGTCGGGTTCGAGATGGCGAGGGAGATGCGGCTGAAATTCGAGGCATGAGCCGGCACTCGCATCACCGCTCCTGATACCCCTTCCCCGCCAAAATCTTCTCCCGCATCTTCTCGATCCGCCCGACCCGCGTCGCCGACTGTTTCGGCTGGGCGAAGTAGAGAGCGTAGCCGCGTTTGCGGCCGGGGGTGAGCGCCTCGAAGGCCTCGTGCATTACAGGGTCTTCCTCCAGCTTGGCCAGCAGTTCTTCCGGATAGGCAATGTCGTCCTTCGGCAAATCGACCTTAGCGCCGGCTTTTTCCAGTTCCATGGCCTCGGTCACATAGGCGCGAATGGTGTCGTCCATCGCCCGGATCTGGTCGATGTCGGTGAATTTGAAGATGCGCGACGAGCGGGAGTTTTCGCCGGGCGCCACCAGCAGGTTCTGCTCATCCTTAAGGAGAACACCCTTGAAGAAGCCGAGCGTGGCATTGTCCTTGAAGCCCCAGAGGATCGCGACATTGCCGCCATCGACGGTGTAGACCGGGGAACTCCATTTCCACACCTCGATGAGGCCGCAGCCGAGCAGGATCGCCCGCAGCGCCGCAAGCTCCGCTGGCCACAGCTCCGCCTTGTCGAAGAAGTCGTCGATTTTCTGCCGCGTCTCGTCCATGTCGCTCCTCCCATCGTTGAGCGACGCGAAGTTAGCCTCGGGAGCGACTGTTGTCGACGTGACGGCGCGGACAGAACCGATCAACCGCCTGCGCCGATCACCAGTTCCGTCACGCACCGCCCCTCGCCTTTCCCACGGCAGTGCGGATGGCGGACGGTCGAAACACCGCCGGCAAGGGTGGCAAACAGCCGCTCGAACACTGTGCTATGCCAGGGGCAGCCGGGCGTGGCCAACGGGTTGTCGCGGATCGTCAGCGTGACCACAGGACGCGTCCAGCCGGACACGCTCGCGGAGAAACGGCCGCTGCCGGCGAAGGTCCAGGCGTGGCGCTTGATGGCGAAGGCGAGAAGGCGCGCCGAGACGGCAGGCGGCAGGTGCGGCAAAAGACGCCTGGCATTAAGCGGGATGCGGTTTTCGAGGATATAGTGCGCCGTGCGATGACCGGCCTCGGCAAGCACCCGGTCCGCCTCCTCCACCGGCAGGGCCTTGCGGATCGCGGCGAACAGGCGCACCGGTTCGCGTTCGTCGATCATGGCCTGCGGCGGATGATCGAGATGATGCGCCAATCCGGCGCTCTCGTAGATCAGCCGGGCGACGTCCCGACCGTAGAGGGCTGCCAGCGCATGACCGGTCTGGATCACCGCGTTGGGACCGATCCGGGCGACCGGCGTGGCGCCGGATATCGTTCCTGCGTCGCCACGGACGGAAGCGGTGATGCCGTGCACCTCCGTCACCGCCGGCTCAGACGAGCGCATCATGCGCCTCCGGTCCGCCGCCGCAGGCAAGCATAGGGGCTTTCCCCTGCTCCGCCTCGCCAGCCTTGCGGGCGCGCATCTGGCTCGCCCGATCGGAAGCTGCCTGCCAATCCGCCATTTGCGCCGGAGCGATCTTGCGTGTCATGTCGAAACCGAAGTCGACCTTCTCCTTCGATTGCGGACCCCAGTAATTGTGCTTGCCAAGGTCGTAGAACTTGCGTTCGAAGCCGGCCTTCAGGAAGGCCTTGAGGCAGCCGAGCAGATATCGGCGGCGGAAACCCTTGCCGCGCCAGGGATAGTGGAATAGCGCCTTGATCATGTAGAACCGGCGGTAGTTGTTCATGACCCGGTCGAGCAGTTCGCCGCGATCCATGGCATCCGGCTTCATGATCGGTGTGACGAAATTATATTTCGAGAAATCGAAGATCTCGACCTTGTCGCCCAGTTCCTGGAACAGCGGCGAGAAGGGCCAGGGCGTGTACATGGCCCAGTTGGCGAGATCCGGGTTCCAGTCGCGCGCCATGCGATAGGTTTCCTCCAGCGTCTCCGCCGTCTCGTTTTCGAGACCGACAATGAACTGTGCCTCCGTGAAGATGTCGGCTTCGCGCAGGAGGCGGATAGCCTTCTTGTTCTGCTCGACCTTGGTCTCCTTGTTGAAGCGGTCGAGCTTCAACTGGGCGGCCGCTTCCGTGCCGAGCGAGACATGCACAAGGCCGGCCTTGCGGTAGAGCGCCAGATATTCCTCATCCCTGATAATGTCGGTGACGCGGGTGTTGATGCCCCATTTGACCTTGTCCGGCAGGCCGCGGGCGATCAGCTCCTCGCAGAAGGCGATGAACTTCTTGCGGTTGATGGTCGGTTCCTCGTCGGCCAGGATGAAGAAGCCGACCTTGTGGTCGTTGACCAGTTTCTCGATCTCGTCGACCACCTTCTTCGGGTCTCTGATGCGATAGTCGCGCCAGAACTTCCACTGCGAGCAGAAGGAGCAGGTAAAGGGGCAGCCGCGCGCCATGTTGGGGATCGCGACCCTGACGCCGAGCGGCACGTAGATGTATTTCTCCCATTCGAGCAGCGTCCAGTCCGGATCGATGGCATCGAAGTTCTTGACCGTCGGTGCGGCCGGGGTGGCGACGATCTTGCCGTCGTCGGCGGTGTAGGCGAGCCCCTTGATCGATGCCCTCGCCTCCTTCCAGTCGCCCGTGGCAACAGCGCGGACCAGGTCGACGATGATCTCCTCGCCTTCGCCGCGTACGATAACATCGATGTAAGGCGCCTCTGACAGCACCTGCTGGTACATGAAGGTGGCATGAACACCGCCCAGAACGCGCAGCGCGTCCGGGCAGACCTCCTTGGCGATCTCCAGGCAGCGCTCGGCCATATAGATCGACGGGGTAATCGCGGTGCAGCCGATGATGTCGGGCTGCAGGCGACGCAATTCCTCGCGCAGGCGCTCCTCTGTCATGTCGTTCGTCATGGCATCGATAAAATGGATGTCGCTGAAGCCAGCTGATTTCAGCGCCCCGCCGAGATAGGCGACCCAGGCCGGCGGCCAGTTGCCAGCAATCTCGGCGCCGCCGGAGTGATAGTTCGGATGGATAAAGACGACGCGCATGACCACCTCCCTAAAGTGTCAACATAAGTTGACACGGAGACAGTCACGGCAATTTGACGTAGATCAATAGATCACAGATGTTCTAAGATACTGGGAGCACTCAGCGCTCCCAATCTTCCTTTTTCGGCTTCTTTCCGAGCCCGAGCTTGCGCTCCAGTTCGGCGGCCTGGCGCTCGGTGAGGCGCACCTCCAGGCCCACCGAGCCATCCTCGTGGTCCTCGCGGCCATCGACGACGGCATTCTCGTAGGCCCAGGAAATGACCGCGTGTTTGTCGGCCGGAATGACGACCGTGGTCTCCGTCAGGACGCCGGACAATCGCTCCGAAATCACGTTAAGCAGCCGATCCATGCCTTCGCCGGTGACGGCCGAGACGGTCATAATGTCCTCGCGGCCGGCGGCGCGCTGGGTGAGCGCGTCGTGCGCCTCGGGCTCCAGTCGGTCGATCTTGTTCCAGACCTCGATGATGCGCTCGGCGCGCTCCTTCTCGTCGATCCCTAGATCGTCGAGAATGCGCAGGACGTCGGCGGATTGCGCGCCGTTGTCCGGGTCGGACATGTCGCGCACGTGCAGGATCAGGTCCGCTTCCAGCACCTCTTCAAGCGTGGCGCGGAAGGCGGCGACGAGATGGGTCGGCAGGTCGGAAATGAAGCCGACGGTATCCGACAGGATCACGGTCCGGCCATGCGGCAGCTTCATGCGGCGCAGCGTCGGGTCGAGCGTGGCGAACAGCATATCCTCGG
The DNA here is from genome assembly GCF_017599385.1 of Ciceribacter sp. L1K22. Classification (GTDB taxonomy): domain Bacteria; phylum Pseudomonadota; class Alphaproteobacteria; order Rhizobiales; family Rhizobiaceae; genus Allorhizobium. The sequence goes on along the minus strand of NZ_JAGFPK010000001.1, from coordinate 2,185,283 downwards.
CCAGCACCCCTGCCCCGGTGATCCGGTTGAACAGAGTGGACTTGCCGGCATTGGTGTAGCCGACGAGCGCCACGATCGGGTGCGGCACCTTGCGGCGCTTGGCCCGATGCAACTGGCGGGTGCGCACCACCTGTTCCAGTTCACGCTCCAGGCGCACGATGCGGTCCTGCAGCAGCCGGCGGTCGGCCTCGATCTGGGTTTCACCGGGGCCACCCATGAAGCCCGCACCGCCGCGCTGGCGTTCGAGGTGGGTCCAGGAGCGAACCAGACGGCCCTTCTGGTAGTTCAGATGCGCGAGCTCGACCTGCAGCGTGCCTTCCTTGGTGGAGGCGCGGCGGCCGAAGATTTCGAGGATCAGGCCCGTCCGGTCGATGACCTTGGCGTTCCATTCCTTCTCGAGATTGCGCTGCTGGCCGGGCGTCAGCGGATGGTCGACGATGACGAGGCCGGCATTGTGCGCGTCGAGGCCTTCGCGGATTTCCGCGATCTTGCCCGTTCCCATCAGGGTTGCCGGGCGCGGCTGCGACACGGTCACGATCAAGCCGTCGACAATTTCGAGGTCGATGGCGCGGGCAAGCCCGATCGCTTCCTCGAGCCGGGCTTCATTGCTGCGCGGCGCGTGCGAGGCTTCCGCCGCCTGCGCCGCAAGCACCTTCGCCTGCTGCTTCAGGACCGGAACGACAACCAGTGCCCGCATGTCATCGCGGCGCTTTTCCAGCTCCGGGATGATCGAGTCGTTGTTGGTATCCCTGGTGTTGATCGGATCAACCCTTACTGAGCCGAGGCTTCCTCGGTCTCGAACATCTGCATCGGCTGGCCGGGCATGATCGTCGAAATCGCGTGCTTGTAGACCAGCTGCGAGTGACCGTCGCGCCGCAGAAGCACGCAGAAATTGTCAAAAGACGTGACGACTCCTGTCAGTTTCACACCGTTGATCAGGAAGATTGTCAGGGAGATCTTCTGCTTGCGGACGGTATTGAGAAACAAATCCTGCAAATTCTGAGAACGTTCCGCCATGGCGCCGATTCTTTCTTCTTTGCCGGCATTGTGCCGGATCTTATGATTCTTGAGCTTGCTAAGCTGGATAGGGTTCGCCCCCGAGCCCCCTCCCGGCAAGGTTTGGTATCAAATCGCGATCTTTTCCGCAATCTCGAAAAAGTGACCGCGGATGCGCTCGGCCGTTTCGCCGGGATGGCCGTTGCCGATCACCTGCCCGTCGATCTCCACGACGGGAAAGCAAATACTCGTGGCGGCGGTGATGAACACCTCCCTTGCGGCCAGCATTTCCGCGCGGGAGAACCGCCGCTCACGGATCTCGACGCCAAGTTTTTCCGCCACATCCATGAGCGTCGTGCGGGTGATGCCCTTGAGGATGCCGTGATCGGCGGGACGCGTGACGAGGAAACCGTCGCGGTCTATGATCCAGACATTGGTCGCCGCACCCTCCGTCACCATGCCGTCGACATCAATGAAGATCGCTTCCTGGGCGCCCTCCTCCTTTGCCTGTTGCCGGGCGAGCGCATTGGGAAGCAGGCCGACGGACTTGATGTCGACTCGGTCCCAGCGGTTGTCGGGGACCGTGATCGCCTTGATGCCCTTCTCGTTCTTCGCAGCAATGCCTTTCGGGTCCGTGCTCTTCGCTGTCACCACCAGAGCCGGTTTCACAGAGGCTGACGGAAACACATGATCGCGCCGCGCCACGCCGCGCGTCACCTGGAGGTAGAACAGGCCGTTGCGGACATGATTGCGCCGCACGACCTCGCGGATCACGCCGGTCAGCGCCTTGCGACTCATCGGCGCCGCAATTCTCAATTCCGACAGCGACCGGTCCAGCCGGTCGAGATGGCGGGTCAGGTCGACGATCAGACCGTGGCGCACCTCGCACACTTCGTAGACGCCATCGGCGAACTGATAGCCGCGATCCTCGATGTGGACCCGGGCTTCGGTGTGGGGCACGTAACGGCCGTTAACATAGGCTATGCGCGGCATGGGTCTCTCAGAAGAACTGGATGGAAACGCGGAACATCTGCTCGACGTCCTTGACGGCGGCGGCGGTGGCGAACAGCACCACGCGGTCCTTCGCCTTGATCTTCAGGTCGCCATCCGGCCGCAGGACCTTCTTGTCGCGGTACACGGCGCCGATGCGGACACCCGCTGGTAGGTGAAGGTCACGGAAGGGAATGCCGACCAGTGGCGAGGTTTCGAGCGCTTCCGCCTCGATCACCTCCGCTGCGCCCTTCTGGACGGCATAAACAGAAAGGATGCGACCCTTGCGGACATGCTGGAGGACGCGCGAAATGGTCACGGCGCGCGGATTGATGTGTGCGTCGATGCCGACGGCGGTCGTCAATTCCTGCATCGAAGGATCGTTGAGAAGCGCCATGGTCGACTGGCAGCCGAGACGTTTGGCCATGGCGGCGGCCAGAATGTTGGTCTGGTCGCTGTTCGTCAGGGTCACCATCAGTTCGGCGTCCTGGATGTCGGCCTGCTGCAGAATGTTCTGGTCGAGAGCCGAGCCGTGCAGCACGATGGCGTTGCGCAACTGCTCGGAGATCGCGACCGCGCGGGCCCGGTCGTTTTCGATGATCTTGATCCGCGTCTTCGGCTGCATCTGCTCGATGGCGCGGCAGACGAAATAGCCGATATTGCCGCCTCCGGCGATCACGATCCGAGCTGCCTCCTGCTCCTCGTGGCCGAACAGGCCGAGCGTGCGGCGCGCATGGTCCTTCTGGCAGATGACATAGGCGAGATCGCCAACCAGCAACTGGTCATTCGAATGGGCAACGGACAGGCGGCCATTGCGGTATATGCCGGTCACCGTCGCCATCAGGTCCGGGAAAAGCTGGCTCAACTGGTGTAGCGGCGTATTAAGGACCGGGCAGTCCTCCATGCACTCGATCGCCACCATCGCGATGTTTTCCTCGGCGAATCGCACCACGTCGGTGGCACCGGGGAAGGAAATGCGGCGCAGCACCATCTTGCCAACCTCGACCTCCGGCGAAATCGCCACATCGATCGGCATATGATCGCGACTGAAGAGGTCGGAATACTCCGGCAGGAGATAGTTCTGCGCGCGGATGCGGGCGATCTTAGTCGGAACGTTGAAGAGCGCGTGCGCCACCTCGCAGGCAACGATGTTGATCTCGTCGTAGAGCGTGACGGCGATCAGCATGTCGGCCTGGTCCGCGCCGGCCTTCGCCAGCACATCCGGATGGGCGCCATGGCCGACATAGCCGCGGACATCGAGCGTTTCGGTAATTCTGGCGATCAGCGAGGCGGACGTGTCGATGACCGAGACGTCGTTGTCTTCCTGGGACAGACGCTCGGCGATGCCGTAGCCCACCTGACCCGCGCCGCAGATAATCACCTTCATTGTTGTCTTTCACCGCCGTTTTTTAGGAGAATCGGGCCGCCTTCGCGGCCCGCTTCGTCGTGCGTCTTATACGCCAAGCGATTTCAGTTTGCGATGGAGAGCGGAGCGCTCCATGCCGACGAATTCGGCGGTTCGGGAAATATTGCCGCCAAAACGGTTGATCTGCGCCACCAGATAGTCGCGCTCGAACATTTCGCGCGCCTCGCGCAGCGGCAGCGTCATGATGTGCGTGTCGTTCTTCGCCGATACCTTGGGAAGCATGTCGGACAGATCGGTCGGCAGCATGTCGGCGGTGATTGCCTGCTCGGGGCTGTCGTTCTTCGCCAGGATGAGAAGACGCTCGATATTGTTGCGCAACTGGCGAATGTTCCCCGGCCAGTCGTTGGCCTGAAGCACGGCCATGGCATCGTCACCGATCTTGCGCTGGCGTATGCCCGCCTGTTCGCAGATCTGGCGCATGAACATGTCGACCAGGAAAGGAATGTCCTCGCGCCGCTCGGCAAGCGCCGGCACCTTGACCGGCACGACCGCCAGACGGTGGAACAGGTCCTCACGGAAGCGGCCTTCGGCGATCATCGATTCCAGATTGTAGGCGCTGGACGAAAAGATGCGGACATCCACCTTTACCCGCTTCGAGCCGCCGACCCGCTCGAACTGCTGGTCGACGAGAACCCGCAGGATCTTGTTCTGCGTCTCGCGGGGCATTTCGCCGATCTCGTCGAGATAGAGGATGCCGCGATGGGCCTCTTCCAGCGCGCCGATACGGCGCGGTTGGCCGGGACCGCCCTCTGTGCCGAAGAGCGCGATCTCCATGCGCTCCGGCGTGATAGCGGCGGCGTTCAGCGTCACGAATGGACCACCGGAGCGGGAGGACCGCTTGTGGATCATTCGCGCCACCAGTTCCTTGCCGGAACCGGACGGGCCGACGATCATGATCCGGCTGTTGGTCGGCGCCACTTTCTCGATTGTCTGGCGCAATTGGGAGACGGCCACCGAGGTACCGATCAGTTCGCTGGCATCTCCCGTGCGGCGCTTGAGCTCGGAGACCTCACGCTTCAGCTTGGAATTCTCCAGCGCCCGCTCGGCGATCAGCACGAGCCTGTCAGCCTTGAACGGCTTCTCGATAAAGTCGAAGGCGCCCCGCTTGATGGCAGAGACGGCTGTTTCGATGTTGCCATGGCCGGAAATCATCACGACCGGAAGGTCGGGATGACGGGCCTTGATCTCGTCGAGCAGCGACAGTCCGTCGAGACGGCTGCCCTGCATCCAGATGTCGAGAAAGATGAGCCGCGGCGCGCGATCGGAAATCGCGGCAAGCGCGCTGTCGGCGTCATGCGCGGTGCGGGTCTCATGCCCCTCGTCACTGAGGATCCCCGACACGATCTCGCGGATGTCTTCCTCGTCGTCGACCACCAGAATGTCAGAGGCCATGAACTACTTCCTTGTCCTGCTCGGCGGAGACCGCACCTGCTTCCATGCGGGGAAGCAGGACGCGGATCATCGCGCCTCGTCCATTGTCAAAATCGGCCGGTGCGTCATGCAGTTCGAGCTGACCACCATGCTCCTCGATAATCTTTTTCACGATCGCAAGACCGAGCCCGGTGCCCTTCTCGCGCATCGTCATATACGGTTCCAAAATGCGGTGCCGGTTCTCGACCGGCAGCCCTTTGCCATTGTCGATCACGTCGATCACGAACCGGTCGAGCGACGGCTCAAAACGCGACCGCACGAGGATCTGGCCGACCATGCCCGGGCGATCGGTCGCCGCAGCCTCGATCGCCTCCACCGCGTTCTTGATCAGGTTGGCAAAGGCCTGGCCGAGCATTCGGGCGTCGAACATGCCCATCAGCGGGGCATCGCCCAGATCGCGGTCGAAGGTGACGCCGGTGCTCGCCATTTCGCGCAGGAAGACGGCATCCTTTACGATGTCGCGCAGGTCGGACTTCTGCTTCGTCGGCTTCGGCATGCGCGCGAAAGCCGAAAATTCGTCAACCATGCGCCCGATATCCTCCACCTGCCGGACGATGGTGTCGGTGCACTGGTCGAAGACAGCGCGGTCGTCGTCGGCGATCTGCCGTCCATAACGGCGCTTCAGGCGCTCGGCGGAGAGCTGGATCGGGGTCAGCGGGTTCTTGATCTCGTGGGCGATGCGGCGGGCCACATCCGCCCAGGCAGTCGAGCGCTGGGCGATCACAAGGTCGGTAATGTCGTCGAGCGTGATCACGTAGCTGTCGGCACTGCCGCGTGTTTCCTCGCGGGTGACCTGGACGTTGAGCGTGCGCTCGGTGCCGCCCCTGATGATGTTGATCTGGCGGCGGTAGTCGGTCCGGTGGCGCCCCGCCGCCTCCTGCAGCACCTGCTCGACCTCCGGCACGACGTCGCCGAGCTTGCGTCCGACAAGTTGATCGGCTGAAAGCCCCAGGAAATACTCCGCGGTCGGATTGGCGATGGTGATCACGTGATCGTCCTCGACGCCGATGACGGCGGCGGTGACGCCCGACAACACGGCCTCGATGAAGCGACGTCGGTCGTCCACCTCGTCCTTGGCCTCGAGGATTTCGTTCCGCTGCGTCCTGATCTGCGAGATCATCTTGTTGAAGGTGCGCGACAGGCTGCCGACGTCGCCATCGATGGCACGTACCGGCACCACGACGTCGAGATTGCCCGAGGCAACGTTGTCGGCGGCTCCGATAAGGGTGCGGATCGGCCGTACGATTCGGTCCGCCACGGCGATTGCCGTCCAGATCGCTGCGAGAAGCACAACGAGCGCGAAGCCGACATAGAGAACGGCGAATGCGATCTGCAGCGACGCCCGCCCGGCCTCCATCGCCTTGTATTCGGCGATGTTGTCTTCCATCAGCCGCATGGCCGACATCACCTTCGGATCGACCGCCCGGATCGTATAAAGGTAGGCGCCTGAAATCGCCTCGAGCTTGATGATCGCGCCGACGAGGTTGGTGACCCCAGGCGGGATGAGGGTCGGCTGTCCCGCCACGGCGCTGTTGAGCGCATCCTGGGGGATGGCGGGAAGCGGCTTTTCGGTGTCGATCTCGGCCTGGGTCATGACCGAACCATCCTGACGCACCAGAAACGCACCCAGCATGCCACGCCCCCGCGCCTGCCGCGTCAAAAGCTCTACGAAACCGGTGCGATCGAGGAAGAACAGCGCGCGATTGCGCTCCAGGTCGTTCGCCATGGAAATCGTCTGGCCCTGCAGATAGCTGGCATTCTCCAGCATGTAGGCCTGGGCGACATTCATCGACGAGCTGACGATCGACTGCGTCCTGATCGAGAACCAGCGATCGAGACCGACATTGAGCGTAATCGACGCGAAGATAGCGACGAGAATCGCGGGGGTAATGGCGACGATCGAGAACAGCGCCACGATGCGGACGTGCAGCCGGGCGGCGGCTCGTCCGTGGGTGCGAGCACGCACCAGCCTGCTCACCTCCCGCCCGATCAGCACCATCAGTCCGACGACGAACAGCGAGTTGACGACCGCGGAGGCGATCAGAACCTGCGACGTCGGTTCGACCGGTGTCAGTCCCAGAAGGATCGGGAGCGTAAGGATAGCGCAGGTCAGCGCGCCGCCGGCGAGAAGCAAGCCGGGCATGGCGAAGGACGCACGGCGATCCTGCGGGGCGGACACCGGTTCACCATCAGCTTTCCTCAGCATATTCGGCTTCTTCATTCATCCCCTCTCGTCGCCCATTGCGGGTGGCAAGGTCAGTCAGCCACCCGTCCGGCCGGACGGCCGCGCTTGACAAATCGGGGGACAGGCGCGGCTCGGTCCCGACGCTCCACCATCAACGCGCGGTCCATGGTGGATTCGTGACTTTTGAGCAACGCAATGTGGCGAAATTGCAACTAAGCGGTCACGGTTGTCAAGCCGAGCGCGAGCTCCGATAGACCGAAACGCCAAGCTCGCGGATTTTCTTGCGGAGCGTATTCCGGTTCAGTCCGAGAAGATCGGCGGCCTTGATCTGGTTTCCGCGCGTTGCCGTGAGCGCAGCGAGAATCAGGGGATATTCCATCTCGGTCAGCACCCGGTCGTAGAGGCCCGGAGGCGGCAGACCGTCGCCGAAGCTCGCGAAATAGGTGCGCATGTTCTCTTCCACCGCCTGGGCGATGGTCATGGAGCCAGCCGCAATGCCGGGTTTGGAGATCGGGCTGTCGCTGACCTCGGACCGGAGTTCCGCGTCGACGATCTCGCGGGTGATGATATCCTGCGGGTAGAGCGCCATGAGGCGACGGATGAGGTTCTCCAGTTCGCGGACGTTACCCGGCCAGGGATAGGCCTTCATCGCCTCCAGCGCCTCGTTGTCGAAGCGCTTGGCGTCAAGGCCTTCCTTCTCGCCATACTGCACGAAGTGGCGCACGAGGTCCGGGATGTCCTCGGCCCTGTCGCGCAACGGCGGTAGGCGCAGGGGTACTACGTTGAGGCGATAGTAGAGATCCTCGCGGAACAGACCCTGGTTGATCGACTGCTTCAGATCCTTGTTGGTGGCCGCAACAATGCGCACATCGGTGCGGATCGGCGTGCGGCCGCCCACCGTCGTATATTCGCCCTGTTGAAGAACGCGCAGAAGCCGGGTCTGGGCGTCCATTGGCATGTCGCCGATTTCGTCGAGAAACAGCGTTCCGCCCTCGGCCTGCTCGAAACGGCCGGTGGACCGCGATTGGGCACCGGTAAAAGCACCCTTCTCGTGGCCAAACAATTCGGATTCGATCAGGTCACGCGGGATCGCCGCCATGTTGATCGCAACGAAGGGTCCGTTGCGGCGCTTGCCATAATCATGCAACGCCTTGGCAACCAGCTCCTTGCCGGTGCCGGACTCGCCCGTGATCATCAGCGTCAGGTCGGTCTGCATCAGGCGCGCGAGCACACGGTAGATTTCCTGCATGGCGGCGGAGCGGCCGACCAGCGGCATGCCGTCCTGCATGTCATCGTCCGCGCGCGCCGGCCGGCGCTTCGGCTCCGATAGCGCCCGACCGATGATAGCGATGAGTTCGGTGAGGTCGAATGGCTTCGGCAGATAGTCGTAAGCCCCCTTCTCCGACGCCTTGATGGCGGTCATGAAGGTGTTCTGCGCGCTCATAACCAGAACCGGAAGCTCGGGCCGCGCCTTCTTGATGCGCGGTAGCAGGTCAAAGGCGTTTTCATCCGGCATGACCACATCGGTCACCACCAGATCGCCCTCGCCGGCCGAAATCCAGCGCCAGAGTGTCGCGGCATTGGAGGTGATGCGGACATCGTAGCCGGCGCGGCTCAACGCCTGGTTCAGCACCGTGCGGATGGCGGCATCATCGTCGGCGACAAGGATTGTTGCTGTCATGCGTTGCTTCCCGTTGGTCTCGGCGTGCCGATGTCGTCCGGTCCGGGGACCTTGGAGACCGGCATCAGCACTCGGAAGGTGGTGCGGCTGGCCTGGCTGTCGCATTCAACGATGCCGCCATGGGCGCCGATGATCTTGGCGACCAGCGCGAGGCCGAGGCCCGAACCGTTGGTCTTAGTGGTGATGAAGGGATCGAAGAGATGCGGCAGCAGATCCGTCGGCACGCCGGGACCGTTGTCATGGACACAGAACTCCAGCGGCAGTGAAATCTTCTCCCGCGAACCGGCGACCGACAGGCGGATGCCGGGGCGGTACGCGGTTGTGAGCTGGATCTCGCCGTCAGTCCGGTCGCCGACCGCCTCTGCCGCGTTCTTCACGAGGTTCAGGAAGACCTGGACCAGCTGGTCGCGATTGGCGAAGACCGGCGGTAGCGAGGGATCGTAGCTTTCGGTGATCTTGATATTGCGGGCAAAACCGGCCTGGGCGATCGCCTTCACGTGATCGAGAACCGAGTGAATATTGATCGGCAGGCGGTCGACTGGCCGTTCGTCGGAGAACACCTCCATGCGGTCGACCAGAGAGACGATACGGTCGGTCTCGTCGCAGATCAGCCGCGTCAGCGCCCGGTCGTCATCCTGCACAGAGCTTTCCAGCAATTGCGCCGCACCGCGAATGCCCGACAGCGGATTCTTGATCTCGTGCGCCAGCATGGAAGCGAGCCCGGTGACCGAGCGCGCCGCCGCCCTGTGGGTCAGCTGCCGGTCGATCTTGTCGGCCATGGACCGTTCCTGAAAGACGACGACGACCGAGCCGGGTTCGCTGACGACCGGAGCGACATAGAGATCGACCAGTTTGTCCTGCCCGAGCCGTGGCGACGAGAGATCGACCCTGTATTCATTGACCGGCGCACGGCGCTCCCGCACCTGGTCGATCAGCGCCAGGAGGGGACTTCCGAAGGGGATGAAGGTGGAAATACGATAGCGCGACAGATGGCTGGCGCTGGCACCGAAAAAAGCTTCGGCCTCCCAGTTCGCAAAGGCGATATGGCCCGCGGCATCGACGAGGATCACCGGATTCTGGATCGCGTTGAGGACGGCCATCGCCAGTCCGTTCGATCCTGCGGCGGGGTTCGATCCGCTCATGCTGCCTCGCAACGCTGGTTGATCTTGTGTCCGGCCGCGTCGAACAGGCGCCGCAGCAGCGATACGACCGTCCCGCTGTCCTTCGCGGTCATCAGCGCCGCCTTCTCCCCGGCCGAGGTTTCAGGAGCGAACCTTTCGACATACCAGCCCAGATGCTTGCGGGCGTGACGGATGCCGACGGCTTCGCCGTAGTGTTCCAGCATCGCCAGATAATGTTCCTCGACGATCGCACCGATCTCGCTGGCCGCGGGCGCGGCATGACCGGCGAGCACACCCGCATGCCAGGGACGGCCCTGACAGCCTCGTCCGACCATCACGGCATCCGCACCGGACCGGCGCAGGATCTCGCGGGCATCCTCAGCCGAATCGACATCGCCATTGGCGATCAGCGGAATGGATATGACCTCGCGAACCCGCGCGATCGCGTCCCAGTCGGCACGGCCCTCATAGAACTGCATGCGCGTCCGGCCATGCACGGTGACAAGCGCGGCGCCTGCCTGTTCGGCGCGGCGTGCAATCTCGGGCGCGTTCAGCGAGTTTTCGTCCCAGCCGAGCCGCATCTTGACAGTCACAGGCACCCTGACGGCTTTCACTGTCGCCTCGATCAGGGATAGTGCATGATCGGGATCGCGCATCAGCGCCGATCCGGAATAGCCGCCGATCACCTTCTTGGCCGGGCAACCCATGTTGATGTCGATGATATCAGCACCTTCGGCCTCGGCGATCCTGGCGGCCTCGGCCATCCAGTGTGCCTCGCGTCCCGCGAGCTGCACCATATGCGGCTTGAGGCCGGCATGCCGCAGGCGTGTCCACGATTCGGCCGCGTTGTGAACGAGTTCGCGACTTGCGACCATTTCCGTCACGACGAGCCCTGCGCCGAAGCGAACGGCCAGCTTTCGGAAAGGCAGATCCGTCACGCCGGACATCGGCGCAAGCACGACCCTGTTCCGAACAGTGACCGATCCGATCTGGAAGGGCGTATCGAGGTCCGCTGGACGCAAATGACTATCTTTCAGGCACGATAATGTACTGCACGTTTTTTAAACATCGACGGCGCCTTTGCCAAGCAAAATCCCAAGCGGTGGACAAAAAACCGGGCAAATGCTGGAAAAACACCTGTGCAGAGGCTAGAGGAAGGTCGTCTGATTTTCTCTCCGGGATTTTTTGTGCAAATGCAACATCGTTCGGCGCCGCACACGGGAATCGTCATCGTCGCGGCCGGGCGGGGAGAGCGGGCCGGCGCCTCGTCGGAAGGCCCTAAACAATACAGGCGTATCGGCGGCCGTCCTGTCATCGCCCACACGCTGGACAGGTTCGCGGCCTGGCGAGATCACGGTCCGATCGTGGTGGTCATCCACCCGGACGACGAGACCTTGTTCGACGCCGCGCTTGAAGCCACAGCCGGGCCGATCTCGGTCGAGAAAGTGTTCGGTGGCGCGACCCGGCAGCAATCCGTGCTTGCAGGTCTCGAACGCCTTGACGGCCACGATCTCCGCCACGTCATGATTCATGACGGCGTCAGGCCGTTCCTCAATCCGGAGCTGCTCGACAGGGTGGCGGACGCGCTTGAGGAAGGCGCGCCGTGCGTGCTGCCGGCCACACCTGTTACCGACACGCTGAAAAGGGCTGGCGAGGGCATGACAGTTAAGGAAACTGTTTCCCGCACCGACCTCTATGCCGCGCAGACACCACAGAGCTTCGACCTGCAGGCGATCCTTGCCGCGCACCGCAAGGCTCTCGCGGAAGGCCGGCTCGACTTCACCGACGATGCCGCAATCGCCGAATGGGCCGGGCTGCCTGTTACTATCGTGCTTGGCTCGCCCGACAATGTGAAGCTCACCATACAAAGGGATATAGCCATGGCCGACGAACGTCTGTCACAGACAAAACTGCCGGACGTGCGCACAGGCAACGGCTACGATGTCCACCAACTGGAACCCGGCGACGGTGTCACGCTCTGCGGCATCTTCATCCAGCACGACCAGAAACTGAAGGGGCATTCCGATGCGGATGTAGCACTGCATGCCCTGACGGATGCCCTGCTTGCCACCTGCGGCGCGGGCGACATCGGCGATCATTTTCCGCCATCGGACCCCCAATGGAAAGGCGCGGCCTCGCGAATATTCCTGGAGCATGCGGCAAAAATCGTGCGCGATGCCGGCGGCACGATCATGAACGCGGATATCTCGCTGATCGCCGAGGCGCCGAAAGTGGGGCCGCACCGGCAGGCCATGCGGGAGATGCTGTCCGACATCCTCGGCATCACCGTCGACCGCTGCTCGGTCAAGGCGACGACGAACGAGACGATCGGCTTCGTCGGTCGCCGAGAGGGCATCGCCGCGATCGCTACGGCGACGGTCGTCTACGGAGCCAAGGGATGAGCCTCTTTCCCGCCGAACTGGAAGCGCTTGCATCATCCATCATCAGGGACTTCACCGCGCGTGGCCTGACGATCGCAACGGCGGAATCCTGCACGGGCGGGCTGATCGCCGGAATCCTGACGGAGATCGCCGGATCGTCGGCGGTCGTCGACCGCGGCTTCGTCACCTATTCGAACAAGGCCAAGATGGAGATGCTCGGCGTGGAGGCCGATACGCTGCGCGACTTCGGCGCTGTCTCCATGCAGACCGCCCTGCAGATGGCGCGCGGCGCGCGCGCGAAGGCCGGCACAAGTGTTTCTGTCGCCGTGACGGGAATCGCCGGTCCAGGCGGCGGATCGGAAGACAAGCCTGTCGGACTCGTGCATCTGGCCGCGGTTGCCAGAGATGGCACGGCGTTCCACCGCGAAATGCGTTACGGCGATCTCGGTCGGGAAGAGGTAAGGCTCGCCACAGTCAGAACGGCGCTCGACATGCTGATCGAGGCGGCTCAGGCCGCGGCATAGACCTTGTCGGCGCGGGCCTCGAAGGCTTCGGCGAACATGCGGAAGGCGCGGTCGAACATCGAGCCCATCAGCGCGCCCAATATCCGGCTCTTGAATTCGTAGTCGATGAAGAAGTGGACAGAGCAGCCGCCGTCCGCCGTTTCCTCGAACCGCCAGCGGTTGTCGAGATAGCGGAACGGCCCGTCGATGTATTTCACATCGATCGCCCGTTCGGGCTCATTCAGGAGAACCTGTGTCGTGAAGGTTTCCCGGATCGCCTTGTAACCGACGCTCATGTCGGCAATCAGCAGTTCCTTGCCGTCGCGCTCCTTGCGCGACCCAACGGTCAGCGCCTCGCAAAGCGGCAGGAATTCCGGATAGCGCTCGACATCGGCGACGAGGGCATACATTCGGTCGGGCGAGTGCTTGACGATACGGCGGGTTTCGAATTGAGGCATACCAGCCAATTAGGCGCGCGCGCGGCGGAGATCAAGCGGAGGCATCGGAAATCCGGACGCAATTTCCACACGTGACGTCCATCGTCGCCACGGCGCCCCCCGGCCGCGTCAGCCCTCTGCCTGCGGCACCGGTTCACCAGGTGCCGGCGCACCCACCGGATACCAGCGGCGCCGGCCGATACCGAGTTTCAGCAGCAGGTCTTCGAAGTACCACGGAATGACTTGTTTGCGACCGCGGACAAACGGTAAGACAGCGCTGTCGAGATTGACGAAAGGAATGAACGGATTCGGTCTTTGCGTCGCGTAGATTTCAATCCGTACTGAGGGGCGCGACGACGGACCGCGTGCGTGAAAGCCGAACGTATCGCCCACGACCAGCGTGTTGGCAGGTACGCTGAACACTGTGGGTTGCGGCAGCCGAAGATATTTCAGATCCGTCGCCTGCAGCCGGAACGAGCCACCGTCGGCCTTGCGCGATGCGAGGATGCTTTTGCGCTTCTGCCAGGCGAGACGACGACGGGTCAGCTTGTGCGAGCCGGGCACATAGGTGAAGGGTCCCTCCTCTTCCACAATGTCATGCAGGAAGTACCAGGCTTTCACCGTGGGATGGAAGGTATCCATGTGCAGATTGGTCTGGGGGTCCTTTCCCTTCTCGCGCGGCGAAGCGTCCGAGAAGATCGTCTGTATGCTGAGCACAGGTTCGTTACGGAAGCTGCCGACATAGGAAATCCGGTTCTTCCATTCGGCACTATCGAGAAGCGCACGGAGTGCGGGCATGTTCGCCAAAACATCGGGCGTTAGCGGCGTGCGGCGGGTGACCGCGTTGCCCTCGTACATCTCCCGTGCCGGCATGCGAAGGCTCTCGACCTCCTTCATCACCTGCCGGAAGCGGTCGGGCGGCAGAAGGTCCCGCCGCTCAATATAGCCGTTCCGGTCGAACGCCTCGCGGTCCTCCGCAGCGACGAGATGCTCCAACTTGCGACGACGGTAAGCGGCCAGCCGATGTGCCGTTCGCACGCGCCAGACATGCAGGCCGCGCCTGTTCAGGCGCTCGCTGGTCAGGATTGGATTGCCCTTGAAGGCCTTTTGTCCGGTCAACACCTGCATGGCGTACCAGGGCATCGAAGCCCAAGCCTTGATCTTCGACAGCATCTGCTATCCCCAAATCGTTGGCGGATACAACAAATACTAGCAGATTGAGCCTTAGCGGTCGACGTCAAATGCCCCGAAAGGTTGAGCGCCGACCGTACAAAGCCATCAGGGGTGCGACGCCAGATACTTCTCCCGGTTCGCTCGCAGCCGCGCGAAATCATCACCCGCATGGTGCGAAGACCGCGTCAGCGGGCTCGACGAGACCATCAGGAAGCCTTTGGAATAGGCGACCGTCTCGTAGGACTTGAACTCGTCCGGCGTGACGAAGCGCTCGACCTTGTGGTGCTTGCGGGTCGGCTGGAGGTACTGGCCGATCGTCAGGAAGTCGACATCGGCCGTCCTCAGGTCGTCCATCAACTGAAGGACTTCGTTGCGCTCCTCGCCGAGGCCCACCATGATGCCTGACTTGGTGAACATGGTGGGGTCGAGTTCCTTGACCCGCTGGAGGAGCCGTACCGAATGGAAGTAGCGCGCGCCGGGGCGGACCGTCAGGTAATTGCCCGGAACGGTTTCCATGTTGTGGTTGAACACGTCAGGCTTGGCAGCGACGACGCGTTCCAGAGCACCCGGCTTCTTCAGGAAATCCGGTGTCAGGATTTCGATCGTCGTCAGCGGCGAGGCTTCGCGGATCGCCCAGATCACTTTCTCGAAGTGCTCGGCGCCGCCGTCCTCCAGATCATCGCGGTCGACGGAGGTGATGACCACGTGGCTCAGGCCCATCTGTCGGACGGCCTTGGCGACGTTTTCCGGCTCGTCCATGTCAAGCGCGTTCGGCTTGCCGGTGGCGACATTGCAGAAGGCGCAGGCGCGGGTACAGATCTCGCCCATGATCATGAAGGTGGCGTGCTTCTTGTCCCAGCACTCGCCAATGTTCGGGCAACCCGCCTCCTCGCACACGGTGACAAGCTTGTGCGAGCGCACCAGTTCGCGCGTCTCGTTGTAGCCCTTCGAGGTCGGCGCCTTGACGCGGATCCATTCCGGCTTGCGCAGCACTTCCGTATCGGGCCGGTGCGCCTTCTCCGGATGGCGAACGCGCTTCTCATCCGCGGCTGCCGTTGCGAGATTGGTCCTGTCGAGGATGGTGACCATGATGGAGACCCTTTGTGCCGCCGAGACGGCCTTTCTGATTTATCGCCTGACGAGCCTGGCGATGAAGAGAAGGAGACTTGCGCCAACGAAGCTGGTGATCAGATAGCCGAGCCAGTCGCCCTCGACGAAAATGCCAAGGCGGCGGAAGATAGCGGCGGCGATCGCCGCTCCGACGATGCCGATCACGATGTTCATGAACACGCCGAAGCGCATGTTCATCAGCTTGCCAGCGAGCCAGCCGGCGAGACCGCCGAAGAATATCGTTGCAATGATGCCGACTTCGAAACCAGCCACGTCGAACCCCTTTCGGATTGCAGTTTGGACCTGCCGCCCATATAGGCGGCTTGGTCCTCTTTCACAACAGACCTCAGGCGTTCAGGACCCGGCCGTAGGCGTCGAGCACGCTTTCCTTCATCGTCTCCGAAATGGTCGGATGCGGGAAGATCGTGTGCATCAGGTCTTCCTCTGTCGTCTCGAGGTTCATCGCGACGACAAAGCCCTGGATGAGTTCGGTGACTTCCGCGCCGACCATGTGGGCGCCCAGAAGCTCGCCGGTCTTCTTGTCGAAGATCGTCTTGACCATGCCCTGGTCCTCTCCAAGAGCCACCGCCTTGCCGTTGGCGGCGAAGGTGAAGCGGCCGACGCGGATGTCGCGGCCCTCGGCCTTCGCCTTGGCTTCGGTCAGGCCGACGGAGGCGACCTGCGGGTGGCAATAGGTGCAGCCGGGGATCTTGTTCTTGTCCATCGGGTGGACGTTCGGCAGGCCGGCGATCTTCTCGACGACGATGACCGCCTCATGCTCGGCCTTGTGGGCCAGCATCGGGGGGCCGGCGACATCGCCGATCGCATAGATGCCCGGCACATTGGTCTTGCCGTAGCCGTCGATGACGATGAAGCCGCGATCGGTCTTCACGCCGACGGCTTCCAGCCCGATACCCTCGATATTGGCCTGCACGCCGACCGCCGAGATCATCCGGTCGGCGGTGATCTTCTCGACCGAACCGTCCTTCTTCTCGATCGTTGCGGTGACGGAATTGGCACCCTTCTCGACCTTGGCGACTTTGGCCTCGAGCAGGATTTTCATGCCCTGCTTGTCGAACTGCTTCTTGGCAAAGGCCGAGATTTCTTCGTCCTCGACCGGCATAACCTGCTTCATGATCTCGACGACGGTCACGTCTACGCCCATGGTACGGTAGAAGCTGGCGAATTCGATGCCGATGGCGCCGGAGCCCATGACCAGCAGGGACTTCGGCATTTCCTCCGGCTTCATGGCCTCGAAATAGGTCCAGATCAGTTTGCCATCAGGCTCGATCCCCGGCAGCGCACGCGGACGCGCACCGGTGGCGACGATGATGTGCTTGGCGGTGTAGGTGCCCTCGCCCAGCGTGTTCTTCGGCACGGGACCCATCGGCTCGACCGGTTTCTTGGTCGGCTTGCCGACGACGATCTCGCCGGGCTTGGTGATCTTGGCTTCGCCCCAGATGATGTCGACCTTGTTCTTCTTGAACAGGAATCCGACGCCGTTGTTCATGCGATGCGCGATGCCGCGAGAGCGGGCGACGATCGCTTTGATGTCAGGCTTGATCGAGCCTTCGAGCGTCAGGCCGTAATCCTTGGCATGGGTGGCGGTATGCATCACGTCGGCGGTGCGCAGTAGCGCCTTGGTCGGAATGCAGCCCCAGTTCGAGCAGATGCCGGCCAGATGTTCGCGCTCGACGACGGCAACCTTCATGCCGAGCTGGGCTGCGCGAATCGCGGCGATGTATCCGCCGGGACCGGATCCGATTACGATGACGTCATAGGCGTTCGACACGGGTCTTCATCTCCTTGTTATCGGCAAGCGGACCTGAACCGGCCCGCCTGCCCGGGATGAAGAGCTATGCGCGCATCAGCATCCCGTAGATTTCATCCTTCAGAACCATCCGCTTCTTGCGCATCGTTTCCATGTGCGCGTCACCGACCGGCTCCACATCCGTTTCTGCACGATGAATGGCGCGGTTCACCTCGTGATAGTCCTCGAAGAGTTTCGCAAAGTGTGCGTCGCCGGTCTTCAGCGCGTGCATCTTGGCGACATGTTCGGGAAACTCTTCCGCCAGTTCGTGCGGGGTGTTCGACATCAGGTATCTCCTCTTGTTGTCTGATACCTGAAGCCTAGCGTCCCCTCTCTCTCACTCCTTGATCCTGATCAAAAATCCCGGATTTCTATTAGATTCCAAGCATCATGCGCACGACCGGCTCAAGCCCGCGACCGATTGCGCGGGTGTTGGCCGCGTCGAGGTGGATACCGTCAAGCGGCGTCGTCTTCGCCACGGAACCGGCATCGAAGAAACCGCACCCCATCTCATCGGCCATGTCGCGATACATGCTGGCGAGCATGGCGCTTTCCTCCAGCGCGTCCTTGAACATCGCCGCGAAAAAGGCGTTCGCCGTCTCGCAAATCGGCGGCGGCGAGACGATCAGCACGTCCGGTCCCTCGAAGTCGAAGCCCCAGTCGTGGTGGCGCACGAGCGAAACAAGGCGCTTCATCCCGCTGGTGGCGCCCACGGCCGTTCCCTCGATCCCGCGCTTCATGTCGTTCGTGCCGAGCATGATCACCACGAGGTCGATGGGCTTGTGGGTCTCGAGAAGGGTCGGCAGCAGTTTCACGCCGTTGCGCTCGCAGTCGGCCAGGTGATCGTCATAGGCCGTGGTGCGCCCGTTCAGCCCTTCCGCCAGAACGCGGACGCCATGGCCAAGCCCCTTCTGCAGCACGCTCGTCCAGCGGTCTTCATAGGCATGACGGCCGAGATTGACGGGATCATAACCCCAGGTCAGTGAATCGCCGTAGCAGAGAACGCTTTTCATATGAGCCTTCGGTCCCTTGCCTGCCCTTGCCGTAAACGCGTCCGCGCCCGACCCGTCACTTGCCCTTCATCAGCGCATCGACCTTGCGCTCCAGCTCGAATATCCGGTCCTCGAATTCGCCGGTCACGAGTCTCGACATCATCGTATCCGCCTGCAGAGCCTGGCGAATGGTCTTCTGGCCGCTTTCCAGCTTGTCCAGTTGCTGCTTCATGTCCTGCATCTCGCCGCGCATCTGGCCAATCTCGCCGCGTATTTCCCGCAGCATCGGCATGATCATGTCGACTGGTTCATTTGCCATGTGAGACCTCCGTCAAAACCCGGATCGCCTATCCATAAGATATGTGTCTGCGACCGGGAAATGTCGATCCTGTTCCATGCGCAAGGACATGCCCCTCCCGCTGTTCGGGAGAGGCCGAGTTTATCAGACCAGCATGCCCATCGGGTTCTGGATGTGCTTCTGGAAGGCGGATGCCAGCTCCGCGCCGAGCGCGCCGTCGATCACGCGATGGTCGAACGCGAACGTGGCCGTCATCACCGTCGCCACCTTGATCTCGCCGTTCTTGACGACCGGCTTCTCGATGCCGGCGCCGATCGAGACGATCGAGGCATGCGGCGGGTTGATGATCGAGGTGAAGTTGGAGACGCCGAACATGCCGAGGTTCGACACCGCCGTGGTGCCGCCCTGGTATTCGTCAGGCTTCAGCTTCTTGTCGCGGGCCCGCCGTGCCAGATCCTTCATCTCGTTGGAGATGGTGGACAATGTCTTGGTCTCGGCCTTCTTGATGATCGGCGTGATCAGTCCATCCGGAATGGCCACGGCGACGCCAACGTCAGAGTGCTTGTGCTTGATCCGAGCCGTCGAGGTCCACGAAGCGTTCGCCATCGGAACGTCGCGCAGCGCCAACGCCATCGCCTTGATGATGAAGTCGTTGACCGAGAGCTTGTAGGCCGGAACCTCGCCCTTCTCCGTCTTGACCATCGGGGCCGCCTTGTTGATCTCGGCGCGCAGCTTCAGCAGCGCGTCAAGTTCGCAGTCCATCGAGACGAAATAGGACGGCACGGTCTGGTGCGACTCCAGGAGGCGCGAAGCGATCGTCTTGCGCATGCCGTCGTGCGGAATGAGCTCGTAGGAGCCTTCCTCAAACAGCTTGAGCACGGCGTCGTCGCCGGCACCCTTTGCCATCGCGGGCGCCGGAGCGGCCGAAGCGCCGGCTGACGGAGCGGCGGATGCCTTGGCGCCACCCGAGGCAACGGCCTTCTCGACGTCGGACTTCACGACGCGCCCGTGCGGCCCGGAGCCGGATACCTTGGAGATGTCGAGACCCGCTTCCTTCGCCAGCCGGCGGGCCAGCGGCGAGGAGAAGACGCGGTCGCCCGATGCGGAAACCGGCGCGGGGGTCGACGGAGCCGGACCCTGATCGGCTATCGGCGCTTTCGCGGGCGTTGGCGTCGGGTTGGGTGTCGGCTCCGGTTTGCCTGGGCCGTCATCGTTGACAGGTGCTGCCTTCGGCGCCGGGGCGGCATCGCCACCGGCGGCTGCGGCCTTCACGTCCTCGCCTTCTTCGGCGAGAATGGCGATCAGGCTGTTGACCTTGACGCCTTCGGTGCCGGCGGGAACGACGAGCTTGGCGACGACGCCCTCGTCGACAGCTTCCACTTCCATGGTCGCCTTGTCGGTCTCGATCTCAGCGATGACGTCACCGGACTTGACGGTGTCGCCTTCCTTGACAAGCCACTTGGCCAGATTGCCCTCTTCCATCGTCGGGGAGAGTGCCGGCATCGTGATGTTGATCGGCATGTTCCTGCCCTCCCGTTTACTTGTAGCAGACGGTCTTCACCGCCTGGACGACTTCGCCGACGTTCGGAAGCGCGAGCTTTTCGAGGTTGGCGGCGTACGGCATCGGCACGTCCTTGCCGGCGATCGTGACGATCGGCGCGTCGAGATAGTCGAACGCGGCGCGCTGGACGCTGTTGGAGATGAAGTCGCCGACGGAGGACTGCGGGAAGCCTTCCTCGATGACGACGAGGCGACCGGTCTTCTTTACCGATTCGATGACGGTCGGCAGGTCCATCGGGCGGATGGTCCGCAAGTCGATCAGTTCGACGTCGATACCGTCCTTGGTCAGTTCCTCAACCGCCTTCACCGCATAGGTCATGCCGATGCCGAAGGAGACGAGCGTCGCGTCATTGCCCTTCTTGTGGATACGCGCCTTGCCGATCGGCAGCACGAAATCGTCGAGCTTCGGCACCTCGAAGGAGTGACCGTAGAGGATTTCGTTTTCGAGGAAGATGACGGGGTTCGGATCGCGGATCGCGGCCTTGAGCAGGCCCTTGGCGTCGGCTGCCGTGTACGGCATGACGACCTTGAGGCCCGGCACGTGGCTGTACCACGCGGCGTAATCCTGGCTGTGCTGGGCGGCAACGCGGGCAGCGGCACCGTTCGGGCCGCGGAACACCATCGGGGCGCCCATCTGGCCACCGGACATGTATAGCGTCTTGGCGGCCGAGTTGATGATCTGGTCGATCGCCTGCATGGCGAAGTTGAAGGTCATGAACTCGACGATCGGGCGAAGGCCGGCCATCGCGGCGCCGACGCCGACGCCGGCAAAGCCGTGCTCGGTGATCGGGGTGTCGATGACGCGCTTGTCGCCGAACTCCTGCAGGAGGCCCTGCGTGATCTTGTAGGCGCCCTGGTATTCGGCGACTTCCTCACCCATGACGAAGACCTTCTCGTCCCGGCGCATTTCTTCGGCCATGGCCTCGCGCAGCGCTTCGCGGACGGTCATGGAAACCATCTCGGTGCCGGCCGGAATGTCCGGATCGGAGGCGACCTCGACCTTCGGAGCGGCCGGAACCTTGGCGCCGGCCGGTGTTTCGTCCTTGGCTTCGCGGGCCTTGCCGGCGGCGGCATCCGACGTTTCGGCCGGAGCCTGTTCCGTCTTGGCGGGCTTGGGTGCCTTGATGTCGTCGGCGCTTTCGCCATCCTGCAGCAGGACCGCGATCGGGGTGTTGACCTTGACGTTTTCGGTGCCGGCATCGACCAGCAGCTTGCCGATCACGCCCTCGTCGACGGCTTCCACTTCCATGGTCGCCTTGTCGGTCTCGATTTCCGCGATGACGTCGCCGGAGGTGACCTTGTCACCCTCCTTCTTGAGCCACTTGGACAGGGTGCCCTCTTCCATGGTCGGAGACAGGGCGGGCATCAGGATTTCAATGGACATGGACTTGCGCCTCCCCACTCACAACAGGATATCGGTGTAGAGCTCGGATACATCCGGCTCCGGATCGGCCTGCGCGAAATCGGCGCTGTCGGCGACGATGTCGCGGACGTCCTTGTCGATCGCCTTCAGATCGTCCTCGGTCGCCCAGCCGTTCGCCAGGACGCGCGCCTTGACCTGCTCGATCGGATCCTGCTCGGAGCGCATCTTCTGCACTTCTTCCTTGGAGCGATACTTGGCCGGGTCGGACATCGAGTGACCACGATAGCGGTAGGTCAGCATTTCGAGAATGATCGGACCCTTGCCCGAGCGGCAGTGCTCGAGCGCATCGTCGGCGGCAGCCTTGACGGCGCGCACGTCCATGCCATCGACCTGGACGCCCGGAATGCCGAAGCCGGAGCCGCGCAGCGAGTAGTTCGACTGCGCCGTGGCGCGGGATGTCGACGTGCCCATCGCGTAGCGGTTGTTCTCGACGATGTAGATGATCGGCAGCTTCCACAGCGCCGCCATGTTGAAGCTCTCGTAGACCTGGCCTTGGTTGGCCGCGCCGTCACCGAAATAGGTGACAGAGACATTGTCGTTGCCGCGGTACTTGTTGGCGAAGGCCAGACCGGTTCCAAGCGACACCTGGGCGCCGACGATGCCGTGGCCGCCATAGAAATGCTTCTCTTTCGAGAACATGTGCATGGAGCCGCCCTTGCCCTTCGACAGACCGCTGCGACGACCGGTCAACTCGGCCATGACGCCACGCGCGCTCATGCCGGCGGCGAGCATATGCCCGTGGTCGCGATAGGCTGTGATCACCTGATCGCCTTCCTTCTGCGACATCTGCATGCCGACGACCACCGCTTCCTGGCCGATGTACAGGTGACAGAAGCCGCCGATGAAGCCCATGCCGTAAAGCTGGCCGGCCTTTTCCTCGAAACGGCGGATCAGAAGCATCTCGCGATAGGCGTGAAGCTCCTGATCAGCTGTAAAATCGGGGCTGTTTTTTCCGGTGAAATCCTTGGAGGCAGTCTTTGCTGCCGTCTTGCGGCTGGAAGCAGACGCGGTTTTGCGCGGCGCCATTCAACCCTCCCTGTCTCGTGATGTCGTTGAGCAAACCATAAACAAGCTTTCACCCGTCGGCAATGCCAGAAATGCATGCCTCGCATTCCTGTCAAGATATTGTAAAAGCACGCGAAAAGTCGATTAACCTGATTTCGGTTAATCGAAATAGGAATTGAAGATCACGATCTCGTCCGGACGCGACACATTGAGCTGGTAACGCGCTTTCTCATCGATCATATCGCGCTCGAGCGAACCGTCACTCATCAGCTCGACCTGCTTTTCGAGCGATGTTCGCTGCTTGACGAGCAAGGCAAGCTCACGCTCGCGCTCGAACCGCATCTTCTCGAACCCCTGGGCAGCGATCAGGCCGTAGTCACCATGGACGGAATGATAGCCGAAATAGCTGAGAAAGGCGGCAGTGAGAGCGGGAAGAATAAGACGGCCGTATTTTCTTTTCTTGTGATGCCTGGTCCACATGCCGGGTATGCCCTGAAACGCAATACTGAAGCTTCACCTTAGAGCGGATTGCTTAACCGAATATTGACCCTGTGGCGGCGCAAGAAAAAAGCCCGCGCCGGGATAGCGCGGGCCCAGAACGTTGAGGCGAAGGTGCCGCCATCAGGCGCGCAGGATCGACGAACCCGCATAGGCTGCCTGCGGGCCCAGCATTTCCTCGATGCGGATCAGCTGGTTGTACTTTGCCAGACGGTCCGAACGCGACAGCGAGCCGGTCTTGATCTGGCCGCAGTTGGTGGCGACCGCGAGATCAGCAATCGTCGAATCCTCGGTTTCACCCGAGCGGTGTGACATCACGGCGGTGTAGGCGGCCTTGTGCGCGGTCTCGACGGCATCGAGCGTTTCCGACAGAGAACCGATCTGGTTGACCTTCACGAGGATCGAGTTGGCGACACCCATCTTGATGCCGTCGCGCAGGCGGGCCGAATTGGTGACGAACAGGTCGTCGCCGACGAGCTGGCAGCTCTTGCCGATCTTGTCGGTGATCGCCTTCCAGCCATCCCAGTCGTCTTCCGCCATGCCGTCCTCGATCGAGATGATCGGGTACTTGGCGGCGAGTTCAGCCAGGTACTCCGCCATGGCTTCCGGCTCAAGCGTGCGGCCCTCGCCTTCCATGACGTACTTGCCGTCCTTGAAGAACTCGGTGGAGGCGCAGTCGAGTGCGAGATACATGTCCTCGCCCGGCTTGTAGCCGGCCTTCTCGACCGACTTCATGATGAAGTCGAGCGCTTCCGGCGCGCTTTTGAGACCCGGAGCGAAACCGCCTTCGTCCCCGACATTGGTGTTGTGGCCCTGGGCTGCCAGTTCCTTCTTCAAAACGTGGAAGACTTCCGAGCCCATGCGCACCGCGTCGCGGATCGATTCGGCGCCGACGGGCATGATCATGAATTCCTGGAAATCGATCGGGTTGTCGGCATGCGCGCCGCCATTGATGATGTTCATCATCGGCACCGGCAGGACACGGGCATTCGGACCGCCGACATAGCGGAATAGCGGCAGGCCGGACGAGATAGCGGCAGCCTTGGCGACGGCAAGCGAGACGCCGAGGATGGCGTTAGCGCCGAGTCGCGACTTGTTGGCCGTGCCATCCAGCTCGATCATGACATTGTCGATCTGGATCTGGTTTTCGGCATCCAGGCCGCCGATCGCGTCGAATATCTCGCTGTTTACGGCTTCCACGGCCTTCTCGACGCCCTTGCCGTGATAGCGCTTGCCGCCATCGCGCAGCTCAACCGCCTCGTGTGCGCCGGTCGAGGCGCCCGAGGGAACGGCCGCGCGGCCCATGCTGCCGTCTTCGAGATAGACGTCGACCTCGACGGTCGGGTTGCCGCGGCTGTCGAGAATTTCGCGGCCGATGATATCGGTGATGGCAGTCATGAGGACCTCCCTGCTTGGGTGGGATTGAGGATGGCCTGTCTTACCGGATGATTCCAAAAATACAATGGCAGACCCCGGCCGGCGGCGACCGTCGCATCGCAGCCGGCCGCAAGTCGCGCGAGTGTTCCGGCAAGAAACGATTCAGCGTTCGGTAATCTTTATTTGTTAACCATATGGACCATTCGAGCTCCGGCCCGCCCAGGCCTTTAGTCCGGAAAAATAGATTTTCTAATCGTTCGTGGGGAACACATGAAACTCAACATTGCGCGCAGCCTGACGCTGTTCGGCGCGGTGGTTTGCCTTGGCATGATTACATCCATCGGCATACAGACCTACGCGTTCATGAAACTGAAGGTCAACGGCAACTCCTACCAGCAAATTGTCTACGGTAAGGACCTCGTCGCCGACATTCTTCCGCCGCCGCTCTACGTCGTTGAATCCTATTCGCTGGCACTGGAGGCTGCGGAGCATCCGGAACTCGCGCAACAGAATTTCAAGCGCATCGAAGAGGTGCTGAAACCGGCCTACGACGACCGGCGCGCCTATTGGAGCAACACGGACCTTGCGCCGCATCTCAAGCAGAAGCTGCTGACGGACATCGTCAACACCGGCGACATCTTCTGGACGGTGCTCACCGAAGAGATCAAGCCGGCGCTGATGGGCGGCAACGATGCAGGTCCTGCCTTTGACGACCTGCATAAAGCCTTCCACGACCATGACAAGGTGGTCAACGAGCTCGTCGCAATGGCGGTCCAGTTCCAGACGGAGTCGGAAGCGACGGCGGCGGAGCAGACAGCGTTCTTCACAAGCCTTTCGATGGGGGCCGCGGCGCTTTCCGTCGCCATCCTGTTCGGCGGCCTTTACTGGATGCGTCGTCGCGCGGTCGTGCCATTGAGCCAGATGCGCGACTACATGACGGATCTGGCCGGCGGCGATTACACCAAGCCGGTGCCTTATGAAGGCCGCGCCGATGAAATCGGCGAGATGGCGCACGCCGTCACGGTGTTCCGCGAAGCCTCTCTCGATCGCCAGATGAATCGCAAGCGGCAGGAAGAGGAACGCTCGCGCCAGCTCGACCAGGAACGCCGGCAGATCGAGGAAAAGGCGGCCGAGGATGCCGAGCGCGCCAGGGTGATCGCAGAGCTTTCCGGGGGGCTGGAAAAGCTCGCCAAGGGCGATCTCACTTTCCGCATGACGACGCCCTTCGCTGCTGCTTACGAGAAACTGCGCGGCGAGTTCAACGCCAGCGTGGAAACGCTTGCGGGAACGCTCGGCGAAATCTCGACCGCAACCTCCACCGTCCGCAACGGCTCGGCCGAGATCGCCACCAGCACAGACGACCTCGCCAAGCGCACCGAGACACAGGCGGCATCGCTGGAACAGGCGGCCGCCGCCCTCGACGAGATTACAGCGACCGTGAAGAATGCCTCGGACCGCGCCCGGCAGGCCAGCGACATGATGGGCAGGACCAAGGAGAGCGCCGCGCGCTCGGCTGCCGTCGTCGGCGATGCCGTTTCGGCGATGGGCAAGATCGAGGACTCCTCCTCCAAGATCGGCCAGATCATCGGCGTCATCGACGAGATCGCCTTCCAGACCAACCTGCTCGCGCTCAACGCCGGCGTCGAGGCCGCGCGTGCAGGTGAAGCGGGCAAGGGTTTTGCAGTCGTCGCCCAGGAGGTCCGCGAATTGGCCGGGCGTTCGGCCAATGCGGCGAAGGAAATCAAGGAACTGGTCGAAACGTCGTCCAGCCAGGTGGCCGCCGGCGTTTCGCTCGTCAGCCGCACCGGCGATGCGCTTGCCGAGATCGACGGGCAAGTGAAGGAAGTGAACGGCCTGATCGAGTTTATCGTCCAGTCCTCTTCCGAGCAGTCCTCGGCGCTCAACGAAGTGAACGCCGCGATCAACCAGATGGACCAGCTGACCCAGCAGAACGCGGCGATGGTCGAGGAAACCAATGCGTCCTGCCGCGAGCTGTCCGATGAGGCCGTGCACCTGAACTCGCTGCTGACACGCTTCCAGCTCGATGGCAGGCTGGTCGGCGGCGCCGGTTCGGCACGGTCGGCTGCCGTCAACGCGCCGCCGGTGAAAATCCATCAGGCCGGACCGGCAACGGCACCGGTCGTCTCTCCGGCCCGGGCGCTCGGACAGAAGCTCGCAGGCGCGCTCGGCACGGGCGGCGCAGGTTCGGCCGCCACAGCCAACTGGGAAGAGTTCTGAGACGCAGGTTTTCGAGTATCCAGAACGAAAGAGGCGCCGGTTTCACACCGGCGCCTCTTTCGTTTCGGTTCAAGACTTTAGGCTGATCGTTAGCCCTTCGAGACGGCGTCGAAGGCCAGCAGCTTTTCGAGAAGCCGCGGCATGTCCTTCAGGTGCACCATGTTCGGGCCGTCGGAAGGCGCATTGTCCGGGTCTTCATGGGTTTCGATGAAGAGGCCGGCGACGCCGACCGCAACTGCTGCCCGCGCCAGCGTCTCGACGAATTCGCGCTGACCGCCCGAGGAGCCCCCCTGCCCGCCCGGCTGCTGTACCGAGTGCGTCGCGTCGAAGACAACGGGCGCACCCATCGCAGCCATGATCGGTAGCGAGCGCATGTCGGAGACGAGCGTGTTGTAGCCGAACGAGGCACCGCGCTCGCACAGCAGCACGTTCGGATTGCCGCTCTGGGTGAACTTGTTCAGGACGTTCTTCATGTCCCAGGGGGCGAGGAACTGGCCCTTCTTGACATTGATCGCACGGCCCGTCTTGGCGGCCGCGACCAGAAGATCGGTCTGGCGGCAGAGGAAGGCCGGGATCTGCAGGATATCGACGGTCGGCGCCACAAGCGCGCACTGTTCCTCGGTGTGGATGTCGGTGAGGACCGGGAAGCCGTATTCCTTCTTCAGGTCGGCGAAGATTTCCATGGCCTTGTCGAGACCGATACCGCGCTTGCCGGAAATCGAGGTGCGGTTCGCCTTGTCGTAGGATGACTTGTAGACGAGGCCGATGCCGAGCTTTTCGCAGAGTTCCTTCATCGTGCCGGCGATCATGAAGGCATGGTCGCGACTTTCCATCTGGCACGGACCGGCGATCAGCGAGAAGCGCGCCGTATTGGAAAAGGAAACCTTGACGGCACCTTCGCCGACGGTGACGACGGAATTTGTCTCAATGCTCATGCCTGTTCCTCGAAAATATAGGTTACGCCCTGACCCGGCGCCGCATGGACGGAAAGCCTGTTGCCCCGGCGCTCGAAGGCAACCCCATTAGCAACAAGCCCGCGCTCTGTCACGCCAAGATCACCGCAAGCGAAAACAACCGCCCGCCCCCGCAGTCCGCGTTCCGCTCCAGCCGCGTTCAGACCATAATGGGCAAGCGCACCGACCGGTGTCATGACTTCGACCCTCGTTCCGCCGGCCAGGAGGTCGATCCCGAAGGAATTGGCGCCGATCTCGCGGCTGTCGAACGCCGCCTCGAACAGATACTGGAAGTCGGACGGGTTTTCCTCGACCACCACCACGCTCCTGATGCCGGTCGCGCCGTTCTGATGGACCGTCAGGCTGCCGCGATCGGCGGGCAGAGGATCGATGCGCTCGCAATTGAACAGGAAGAAATCCGGCGCACGCAGGTCGGCGGCGAAGGTCAGGCGGAAACTCGCGCGGCTCTCGCTGCCGTCCGGCATCCGCACCGGCCGCGAGAACTCGAGGATGGCGCCGGCCGAAAGCCCTGCTTCCCGATACCGGACATCGTCATCAACTGCATCGTTCGTTGTGATGGCAATACCGGAAAGGCCCTCGCCGCAGCGAAAGCGAAAAGCCTGGTCGCGGGCAACGAAGACATTTCCAGCCTTCGCGGCGGCTTCGCATTCCTCCCGGCTCGCGACGCCGAGCGGCTCCAGATAGGTGCCGTCCGCGAAGAAGACGCAGGCGTTCTCCGTACCGAACGGATGGCGCGCGTCGGCGGCGACGGTAAAGCCGAGCGCGGCGTGTCTCGCCCGCGCCGCCTCGATCGAGACGACGGGCAGAACCAGATGGTCGATCGCGCGTGCCGTCATGCCTGTTTCCTTTCCATTCCTGTCCGCTCGCCCGGAACGAGCCTCATATCGCACCCGCCCTACCGTGTTTCGAGCCGCTCCGAAAGCTTCCTCACCTCCTCCATCAGAAGATCGATCTGTTTCCTGGCGTCGCGCAGTTCGACGAGCACCTCGATATCGATCTTGTCGTGCAGCGCCAGCACCTCGATCTCGGCCTTCAGATTGATCTCGTAGTCGCGCGCCGCCATGAAGCGGTCGCGCTCGGCCTGACGGTTCTGGCTCATCATGATGATCGGCGCCTGGATCGCCGCCACCATCGAGAGCAGCAGGTTCAGAAAGATGAACGGATAGGGGTCCGGCGCGTCCTTCGTCAGGAAAATCGTGTTCGCCAGCGCCCAGATCACCAGAAAAGCGATGAAGGCGAAGATGAAGCTCCAGGAGCCGCCGACCCTGGCAATACCGTCCGCGAGCCTTTGGCCCAGCGTCGCCGTCGCTAGAAAATCCTCATGGGCATCGGCGGACACGATCCGGCGCTCCCGTGCCTTCTTCAAAACACGCCGTTCGACGGCGCTCAACTGCTCCGCCGTCTTGCCCAGCAGCTTCTGACCGATCTCGACCATCCGATATCCTTCCTTGCGCGGGATGACGCCGCCTCATCAGAAAGCCGTTCCGGAGGCAGTCAACAATGGAATTTCATCACTGTTCACGGAAATTTAGGCACTTGCGGAACACATATGGAACATATAGTGTCCGTTCTGTATTTGTTTCACCGGGATTCGCCGATGCTGACGCGCAAACAACAGGAACTTCTGCTCTTTATTCACGAGCGAATGAAGGAGTCCGGCGTGCCGCCGTCCTTCGACGAGATGAAGGATGCGCTGGATCTTGCGTCCAAGTCGGGCATTCACCGTCTGATCACGGCGCTCGAGGAGCGTGGCTTCATCCGCCGCCTGCCCAACCGGGCCCGGGCGCTGGAGGTCATCAAGCTTCCGGAAGCCTATTCGCCGCCGCAGGCCCGTCGGGGCTTCGAGCCGGCGGTGATCGAGGGCAGCCTCGGCAAGAAGCCGGCGGTCCCGGCCGCGCCCGCCAAGGAGCCGGTCGCCGACAACGGCAACTCGATCTCGGTACCGGTCATGGGCCGCATCGCAGCCGGCGTGCCGATCTCGGCGATCCAGAACAACACGCACGATATCTCGGTGCCTGCCGATATGATCGGCGGCGGCGAGCACTATGCGCTGGAGGTCAAGGGCGATTCGATGATCGAGGCCGGCATTCTCGACGGCGATACGGTCATCATCCGCAACGGCACGACCGCCAATCCCGGCGACATCATCGTGGCGCTGGTCGATGACGAGGAAGCGACGCTCAAGCGCTTCCGGCGCCGCGGTGCCTCGATTGCACTCGAAGCGGCCAATCCGGCCTACGAGACACGCATCTTCCCGCCTGACAGGGTCAAGATCCAGGGCAGGCTCGTCGGCCTCATTCGCCGCTACCACTGATCCTCGCGATCACTTCGTCGACCGGCGTCGTGACGTAATCGTCGCCACGCCAGTCGTATCGTCTGTGCATGTGCCAGGGACGCGGCGATACGGAGATGGCCGAACGGATCCGAAGTCCCTTTTGACCCTCGGGCCAGACTTCCAGCGATCCGGTGAGGCGCAGGTCATCGGCGGAAATCAGTCGCGCGCCCGAGCGACAGGTGCGGAACGGCAGGCGCCTCGGTGTTACCACGAGATCGGCGCGGTCGCAGGCAAGGCCGACGAGAGATGTTTCCTCCACAGTTGCGACAACAAGCTGCGGCGTCAATCGCGTCAGGCAGAAGATCCGGCCGAGGCAGGTAAACCGGTCCGGGGGAATGTTGGCGGCGATGCTGTCCATGGCCGCGCGTGTCCGGTCGATCAGATCCTGCGGTACCGCGCCGCCGGCCGCTCTCGCCTCCCGAAAAGCGTCCGCCAGCGCCGCTGCGTCCTGTTCCGACGGCTTCAGATGCGTATGCCGCTGGAGCGCCTCCTGCCATTGCGAAAAGACGAAGTCGGGCGGACGAGCACGGTTGGTGGCGATGCCGCCCTCGCCCGTCAGCCCGACCAGCCCGCCATCCTCGGAGACCAGAAGGGCGCCGGCCGGCGGACGCGGGAGGACGACCACGGCGGCAAGCGTCGCGAGAATGATCACCGAGCCGGCGTGACGCAGCCAGGTCCGCATCAGGGTCAGAACGACGAAGCCGGCGGTGAAGCATGGCAGGAACCACGCCGGCAGCCGCTCGATGCCGCCATCGCCACCCCAGGAGGCCACCTCCCTGGCGAGCGCTATGGTGATCTCCAGACCGAAGCCCAGGAGTTTCAAGGGGATGTAGTCGAGCCCGAAAGGCATCAGGATCATCGCAATCAGCGCCATCGGCATCACGAGGAAAGAGACCACAGGCATGGCGGCGAGATTGGCCGGCAGGCTGTAGACGCCGAGCCTGTGGAAATGATCGACCGCGAAGGCCGCCGTCGACAGGCCGCCGATGATCGAGCTTAAAAGAATGCCGCCGAACAGCGCCGCGAGATAACGAAGCGGCGCTGGCAGCAGGCCTTCGGGAAGAAAGCCGTCATCGCGGCGGCGGTTTCGCCACGCCGCATACCCGGCGATCAGCGCCGCGGTTGCGGCAAACGACATCTGGAAGCTTGGCCCGACCACCTCGGACGGCTCGATCACGACGATGACGAGTGCCGCGACGGCGAGATTGCGAAGGCTGATCGCCGGACGGTCGATCAGGACGGCGACCAGCATCACCGCCATCATCACATAGGCGCGCACCGCCGAGACCTGACCTCCGGAAATCAACAGATAGGCGGTGGCCGCCAACAGGGCGCCGAACGCCGCAACCTTCTTCACGGGGATCGCATGGGCTAGGCCGACAGAGAGGCTGAGCAACAGGCGCATGCCGACGAAGAACAGTCCTGCGGCAAGCGCCATATGCAGTCCCGAAATCGAAATGACGTGGGCGAGACCGGAAATCCTGAGCGCCTCGACCGTCGCCTCCGACATGCCGCGCCGTTCCCCGGTGATGATCGCCGCCGCGAATGCGCCCGCATCGCCACTGATCACCGACCGGATACGGTCGGTCGCCGTCGTTCGAACCGCCTGCAGCAGGCGGCCCGCCGTCACGGCGAAACTCTCGTCGTCGGCGCTGGCAGCCAGAGCGTCATCTACATCGGTCGGCCTCTGCGGTGCACCGAGCACGTAGCCCACGGCACCGACACCCCTGAAATAGGCCTGGAAGGCAAAGTCATTGCCGCCCGGCAGCGCAGGCCCCGAGGGCGGAGAGAGACGGACGCGCCCGGTCATCGCGTCGCCGACGGCGAAAGGGTCATGGGTAGCGCGCGTCACCAGCGTGACCATCACAGGGGGACGCTTGAGCGTCGGTTCGCTGGTTTCGGTGACGGTCACCAGATAGCGCCAGTCGCCGGCCGGACCCACTTCGCGCGCCTCGACCCTCCCGGAGAGAAAGGTAGTGACCGGCGTGTCGAGCAGCACGGTGGACGCACGCCGTGTCTGCCATTCCGCCAGCAGCATGCCGCAGAGGAGAAGGAAGACCACGATCGGTGCGACAGCGGCGTTCCCGCGGCGGAGAGCGGCCGCGAAGAAAACGCTGGCGACGCCGGCCGTCACCCACGCTGGCGGCGGTGTCGCGACCGAAAACCAGATCGCCGCGCCGGCGCCGAGCAGGACCGGCACGAACAGGAAAAGGTGCCTGTGGGCGGCTTCCATCTCCCAGGCGCGGGCCACATCCTCCCGGTCCGGGGCACGAAGCCGGAGCCGCTCGGCAGCTTTCAAGGAAGGCGGCGCGGAAGGCCAGGCATCGGCCGCGACCGTCGCCTCCCCGCGTTCCTTTCGCCCGGTTGTCCCGTCCACCTCAAACGCCCTCGCGAGCCGCCGCCGGAGATGTGCGCTCACCGGCCGCTCGACCTACGGTAGCAGCTTGAAAGGTTTGCGAAAAGCGGCAAGGAGGCGTGCAGCAGACGCATTGCCCCCGTGCATTTCGCGATGCACAATTTGCCCTAAGGCTAACTTGGCATTCATCTTCGTATCATATAGCTACAGTCAAACGCTTAACTGGTGGGCCCGTCCCGGACGGCGTCCCCTGACACTGTCGGAGGAAAAGCATGACGGAAAAAAGCGCTGAACTGAAACTGGACGGCAAGTCGGTCCCGTTCACTGTCAAGGCGGGCACGATCGGCCCCGACGTCATCGATATCGGCGCGCTCTACAAGCACACGGGCGCCTTTACCTACGATCCGGGCTTCACCTCCACGGCCTCGTGCGAATCCAAGATCACCTATATCGATGGCGACGAGGGCGTGCTGCTGCACCGCGGCTATCCGATCGAACAGCTCGCCGACAAGGGCGATTTCCTCGAAGTCTGCTACCTGCTGCTCTATGGCGAACTGCCTACGGCTGCGCAGAAGAAGGACTTCGACTACCGCGTCACGCACCATACCATGGTGCACGAACAGATGAGCCGCTTCTTTACCGGCTATCGCCGCGACGCCCATCCGATGGCCGTCATGGTCGGCACGGTCGGGGCGCTGTCGGCGTTCTACCACGACTCGACCGACATCACCGATCCGCACCAGCGCATGGTCGCGTCGCTGCGAATGATCGCGAAAATGCCGACGATCGCCGCAATGGCCTACAAGTACCATATCGGCCAGCCCTTCGTTTACCCCAAGAACGATCTCGACTACGCCGCCAACTTCCTGCGCATGTGCTTTGCCGTTCCTTGCGAGGAATATCAGGTGAACCCGGTTCTGGCCCGCGCCATGGACCGCATCTTCATCCTGCATGCCGACCACGAGCAGAATGCCTCGACGTCGACCGTCCGTCTCGCGGGGTCGTCGGGCGCCAATCCGTTTGCCTGCATCGCGGCCGGCATCGCCTGCCTCTGGGGTCCAGCTCACGGCGGCGCCAATGAAGCGGCGCTCAACATGCTGCAGGAAATCGGCACGGTCGACCGCATTCCGGAATATATCGCCCGCGCCAAGGACAAGAACGATCCGTTCCGCCTGATGGGCTTCGGCCACCGGGTCTACAAGAACTACGATCCGCGCGCCAAGATCATGCAGAAGACCATGTACGAGGTTCTGGAAGCCACCGGCCACGGCGACGACCCGCTGATGCAGGTTGCGCTGGAGCTCGAAAAGATCGCGCTCAACGACAGCTACTTCATCGAGAAGAAGCTCTACCCGAACGTGGACTTCTACTCGGGTATCACGCTGCGCGCACTCGGCTTCCCGACCACGATGTTCACCGTTCTCTTCGCGCTCGCCCGCACCGTCGGCTGGATCGCCCAGTGGAACGAGATGATCGAGGACCCGCAGCAGCGCATCGGACGTCCGCGTCAGCTCTACACGGGTTCGCCGAAGCGCGACTACCTGCCCGTCTCCAAGCGCTGAGACGGTAGCATCTGAATCCTCGGCAAAACCCGGCCTTCGTGCCGGGTTTTGTCATTGCCGGCTACGGAAAAAGAACTTGCCGTCCGGGAGCGCCAGCCGCTTTGACCGCGCCTGCGCCGCAAGCATCGCGCCACCGTGTCGGCGACCGTTGGCCTTTTCCCCAAACATGCCTTCATTTCCCGGAAAGTTTGCTTTAAGGAACGTCCACTGCTTCGGTCGTTTTCGAGGCAAAGACAAGAGGTTTGCGTCCCGATGCTCGATTCACTCAGAAACGCCGCCCGTACCTGGGTCGCCAAGTTGCTCCTGCTCCTGCTCGTCGTCTCGTTCGGCATCTGGGGCGTGTCGAGCTCGATCATCGCCGATACCTCGAATTCGGTCATCACCGTCGGCAACCAGTCGGTTTCCGCGTCGGAATTCCGGCTGGCCTACCAGCGCCGGCTCGCCGAACTCAGCCGCCAGTTCGGCACGCAGCTGACAACGGAACAGGCCCGCGCGCTCGGCGTCGTCAACCAGGTCTACGCGCAGCTGTCGGCCGGCGCGGCGCTCGACGAGCTGGCGGACGAGATGAATCTCGGCCTTTCGGAAGATCGTCTGGCGCAGCTGATCGCTGACGATCCGGCCTTCACCGGCGCCGGCGGCCAGTTCGACCGGCAGGTGTTTACCGCACGTCTGCGCAATGCCGGCCTGCAGGAGGACGACTATATTCTCGAACGGTCCAACGTCGCGATCCGCAGCCAGATCGTTGAGGCGACGGCCGATGGCTTCAAGGCGCCCCAGGTTCTCATCGACGCGCTGCGCGCCTATCGCAACGAGACACGTGACGTCGACTATCTTCTTCTGACCAAGGCCAATCTCGACCCGGTCGCCCCGCCCGCGGAGGATGTGCTCGCCACCTGGTTCGACACGGTCAAGGCCCGCTACAATGCACCGGAATATCGCCGCTTCGCTTATGTGAAGCTCGAACCCTCCGATATCGCCGAACCCGCCGCAATCACCGACGAACAGATCCGCGAGGATTACGAGCGCCGGAAGGCGAGCTACGAGATCCCTGGTACGCGCACGATCGAGCAGTTGACGTTCGAGAACCGCGACATGGCGAACGCCGCGGCCGAGGAGCTTTCGCGTGGCACCTCGTTCGACCAGTTGGTGGCCGATCAGGGCCGCACGGCGACGGATGTGCTGCTTGGCGACTTCACACGCGCGTCGATTCCCGATCCCGCTCTTGCGGACGCAGCCTTCGCTGTCGCCCAAAACGGCGGAACGACCCCCGTCATCGACGGCGCTTTCGGACCGGTGATCCTGCGCATCAGCAATATCAAGCCCGATACCACCCGCACCTTTGACGAGGTGAAGGAAGAAATCCGTAACGAGTTGGCGCAGGCCGCCGCCGTCGAGGACATTCTCACTGTCCATGACCGCTTTGAGGACATCCGGGGATCGGGCGCGACGCTAGCGGATGCAGCCAAGGAACTGAACCTGCAACTTGTTGAGGTTCCACTCGTCGACAACACCGGCCGCGACACCTCGGAAAAGGATGTCGATCTGCCGGGCGGCGCCGAGCTGCTGAAGGACGTCTTCCAAACGGATGTCGGCGTCGAGGCCCTGCCGCTGAACATCGGCCGTGACGGCTATCTTTGGTTCGAGGTTGCCGACATCGTTCCTTCGCGTGAACGCAAGCTGGAGGAGGTCCGCGAAAAGGCGCTGGCCGACTGGACCGCTGAACAGCAGCGCGTTGCGCTCGGCGCCAAGGCAGAAGCTTTGCGCGAGCGGCTGGAGAAAGGCGAGACGATTGCGGACCTCGCCACGGAACTTTCGATCGCCGTGGAGACGAAGACGGGGCTCAAGCGCTCCGACAACGACGCGGTACTCGGCTCGGCCGGCATCGCGGCTGCCTTCAGTGGCCCGGTTGGCACTGCCGACAGCGCGCCGGGCGCCGATCCGGATACGCAGATCGTGCTCAAGGTGACCAATGTACAGTCCGGCGCCGGCGGGGACGTTCTCGCCGCCGATGACAGTCAGGTCGAGGCGATCGCCAATGCTGCCGGCGACGACATCCTGGACCAGATGGTGAACCAGCTTCAGAGCGATTATGGTGTGCGCATCAACCAGACCCTCGCCGACCAGGCGATGGTCCAGTGACGGCACGGGGCAACGGGAGGGATCGCGCATGACCGGCCTGAAACCCTATATCGCCCGGATCGCTGCCCGCCAGCCACTAGACCGGCGCGAGGCCAGCGAAGCCTTCGAGATCATTATGTCGGGAGAAGCAAGCCCGGCGCAGATCGGCGGCTTCCTGATGGCGCTTCGTGTGCGTGGCGAGACCGTCGACGAGATCGCCGGCGCCGTCAGTG
Organism: Ciceribacter sp. L1K22; assembly: GCF_017599385.1. Classification (GTDB taxonomy): domain Bacteria; phylum Pseudomonadota; class Alphaproteobacteria; order Rhizobiales; family Rhizobiaceae; genus Allorhizobium. The sequence continues at coordinate 2,149,070 of NZ_JAGFPK010000001.1, read as the reverse complement.
TCATGCGGGCTAAGATGCTGCCTGTATCGGCGCCGGAGAACGCCGTCGATATCGTCGGCACGGGCGGCGATGGGACCGGCACCTACAATATCTCAACGCTCGCTTCGCTGATCACCGCCGGCGCCGGCGTTCCGGTCGCCAAGCACGGCAATCGCGCGCTGTCCTCGAAATCGGGTGCCGCCGACAGCCTCTCGGCGCTGGGTGTGAAGCTCGACATCGAGCCGGAGGCGATCGCCGCCTGCATCCGTGAAGCCGGGATCGGCTTCATGTTCGCGCAGATGCATCATTCGGCGATGCGCCATGTCGGTCCGGCCCGCGTCGAACTCGGGACCCGGACGATCTTCAACCTGCTCGGTCCGCTCTCCAATCCGGCCGGCGTCAGGCGCCAGCTTCTCGGCGTCTACGCGCCGGAATGGGTGCTGCCGCTCGCCGAAGCGCTGCACGACCTCGGCTCGACCACCGCCTGGGTCGTGCATGGCAGCGGCCTCGACGAGATCACCACCACGGGCCCGACGAAGGTCGCGGCGCTGGAGAATGGCGAGATCCGCGAGTTCGAACTACTGCCTGAGGATTTCGGCGTGCCGACCGTCGAACTCGAAGCGCTGAAGGGCGGCGACGGCATCGCCAACGCGGCGGCGCTGCGCGAGGTTCTCTCCGGCGCCCGCAATGCCTACCGCGACATCTCCCTCTGCAACGCGGCCGTCGCGCTGATGGTCGCCGGCAAGGCGAAGACGATCGAGGAGGGCATGACGCTGGCTTCCGAATCGCTTGAAAGCGGCGCTGCCTCGGCGGCGCTCGACACGCTCGTCGCCGTGTCCAACCGTGCGGAGCAGCCGGCATGACCGATATCCTCAGGAAGATCGAAGCCTACAAGCGCGAAGAGATCGCGGCCGCCAAAGCGAAGGTGTCTCTCGAGGAGCTGAAGCGCCGCGCCGCCGACCAGGAGGCACCGCGCGGTTTCCTGAAGGCACTCCGGGCAAAGCAGGCAGCCGGTCAATTCGGCCTGATCGCCGAAATCAAGAAGGCGAGCCCGTCCAAGGGCCTTATCCGCCCGGATTTCGATCCGCCGGCGCTTGCCAGTGCCTACGACGCGGGCGGTGCCGCATGCCTTTCGGTACTGACCGACACGCCGAGCTTCCAGGGCGCGCCGGAATTCCTGACGGCGGCTCGCAATGCCTGCTCTTTGCCGGCTTTGCGCAAGGACTTCATGTTCGACACCTATCAGGTGTTCGAGGCCCGGGCCTGGGGTGCGGACTGCATCCTGCTGATCATGGCTTCTCTTTCCGATGCCGAAGCGCGAGAGCTGGAACAGTGCGCCTTCGACCTCGACATGGACGTGCTGGTGGAAGTGCATGACGAAGAGGAGATGGAGCGGGCGCTGACACTTTCCTCTCCGCTGATCGGTATCAACAACCGCAACCTGCGCACCTTCGAGGTGAGCCTTTCGACGAGCGAACGTCTTGCCACCATGGTGCCGGACGACCGGCTGCTGGTCGGCGAAAGCGGCATCTTCACCCATGACGACTGCGTGCGGCTCAAGGCCTCCGGTATCTCCACCTTCCTCGTCGGCGAGAGCCTGATGCGCAAGGACGACGTGACCGCCGCGACGAAGACGCTTCTGACCGGCGACGCCGCGACGATGGCGGCCGAATGAGCAACGACACCCGCCTCACCCATATCTCCGAATCCGGCGAGGCCCATATGGTCGATGTCGGCGCCAAGGGCGAGACGGTGCGTGTCGCGGTTGCTGAAGGCCATATCCGCATGCGGCCGGAGACGCTGGCGCTGATCCGGGCCGGCGATGCCAAGAAGGGCGACGTGATCGGCACCGCGCGGCTGGCCGGCATCATGGCGGCCAAGAAGACATCGGACCTCATCCCGCTCTGCCATCCCCTGCTTCTGACCAAGGTATCGGTCGACATCGAGGACGATGCCGCCCTGCCGGGTCTCAAGGTCACCGCGACGGTCAAGCTCACCGGCAAGACCGGCGTCGAGATGGAGGCGCTGACGGCGGTTTCGGTCGCCTGCCTGACGATCTACGACATGGCCAAGGCCGCCGACAAGGCGATGGAAATAGGCGGCATCCGGCTGGTGGAGAAGACCGGGGGCAAGTCCGGCGACTACCGCCGCGCGGAGGATTGAACCCATGACGCTTCTGCCGGTCGAGGATGCTCAGGCCCGGCTGCTGACGCGGGCCACTCCGATCACCCGGACCGAGACGGTCGGGCTGATGGAGGCCGACGGGCGCAGACTCGCCGCCGACGTTACCGCCAGGCTCACCCAACCACCCTTCGATGCCTCCGCGATGGATGGCTACGCGCTGCGGGCCGAGGACGCGCCCGCGGTTGGATCGGAATTCACCGTGATGGGCGAATCGGCGGCCGGCCACGCTTTCGAAGGCTCCGTCGGTCCGGGAGAGGCGGTGCGCATCTTCACCGGCGCGCCGGTTCCGGCCGGTGCGACCTCCGTGTTGTTGCAGGAAGATGCGGAGGTGCTTTCGGGCAACCGCATCCGCACGACATTTGCCGTCCAGCCCGGCCGTCATATCCGGCCGCGCGGGCAGGATTTCGCCGAAGGCGAGGTCGTGCTCGCAAAGGATTGCCGTCTCGATTTCGCTTGCCTGACGCTCGCCGCCGCGGCCAATCATGCGACGCTCGATGTCTACCGCCGGCCGCTGGTGGCGCTGCTCGCCACCGGCGACGAACTGGTGCGGCCTGGCGAGATGCCGGGTCCGTCGCAGATCATTGGCTCGAACACGTTCGGGATCGCCGCCCTTGCCCGCGAGGCCGGGGCCGACGTGCTCGATCTTGGCATCGTGCCGGATCAGGTTCCGGCGATCGCGGCGGCCGTTGAAAAGGCACGAACCGCCGGCGCCGATGTGCTGGTGACACTCGGCGGCGCCTCGGTCGGCGACCATGATCTGGTGCAGAAGACGCTCGTCGATTGCGGCATGGTGCTGGATTTCTGGAAGATCGCCATGCGCCCCGGCAAGCCGCTGATGGTCGGGAGCCTGGGCGACATGCACGTGCTCGGCCTGCCCGGCAATCCGGTGTCGAGCATGGTCTGCGGGCTTCTGTTTCTCGAACCGCTGCTACTGACGCTTTCGGGCCGATCGCCCCTGTCGCGCGAACGGATGGCGGTGAGCGAGACGGCCATGCCCGCCAACGACCAGCGGCAGGACTATGTTCGCGGGACACTCCGTCGCGATGCCGACGGCCGCCTGCTCGCCCGCAGCCACGGCAAGCAGGATTCGTCGATGATGAAGATGTTCGCCAAGTCCGAATGCCTGATCATCCGTCCGCCCCATGCCCCAGCGCTGGAAGCGGGAAGCCCCTGCCCGGTTCTTTTGCTGCGCGAGCCGGATGTGGCCTGACGCCCGTCGCTACGGTCCGACAGAAAAGCCCGGCATCGCTGCCGGGCCTTTGCTTTTTGGGTGAGGCTGACGATCAGCCTGCCGGCGTCAGGGTCATCGACGTGCCTGTTGCCGCAACGTTGAGGCCGAGCTGGCCGGTGACGCTGACGGTCTGCAGGTGGATCGAGCCCGAGGTGCCGCCGATCAGGATGTTGGCACCGATACCCGCTCCGACCGTCGCTTCTGCCGTTGCGCCCTGGTAGAGGCCGGCGAGGGAACCATGGTGATAACCGGCGGTCGGCGCGAAGACCGCCCAGACCAGCTTCGAGCGCGTGGTGAAGCCGAGATCAACGCCCATCTTGCGGATAGCACCGGTATAGGTGTCAAGCGGTTCCGATCCCATGGCCGAAGAGAAGGTGCAGGTTGCTTCCTTGGCCGAGCCGAGAACGTAGCCGACGCCACCGCCGATATCGCAGGTGAGATAACCGATGCGCACGCCGCCGGTCTTGCCGCTCTCGTAGGCCGGAACCGGCTCCGGGGCACGATAGACGGCGTCCGCCGCCATGGCCGCACTCGCCGTGACCATCGATGCGGACAATGCCGCTGCAAGGGTCTTTTTCATCCCTGTACTCCTTTTTCAATTCGTTGGCTGCCCGCCAGCGCGAGGCGAACGCCCCGCCGGCAGTCATGTTCAACGCTCGTGGCAAAAGAATGATCCAAAGACGGCGTCAACGAAATGTCACAGGCCGAAACATTGGCGTCAGATGTCCGTCGCGCCGCCGACGTCAGGGCGCCGGCGGCGACAGTTCGAAGGAAACGCCTTCCCGGCTGCAACGCCGAACCTCACGCGGCAGGCCCGGAAGATCCTCGTCCCTGTCTCCGGCGACCCGTTCGTGCACGGTGGTCCCGAAATTCGTGCGGTCGACCATCACGGTGTTGCACTCGAAGCCGTCGTCCGGCACCTCGGCCGTCTTTTGAGGCAACGGTTCCGTGCTCATCGCTTCGTCTCTGCCGGCCGATCCCCAGTCGATCGCCGGCAGTTCCTGAGAATGGGCCGCGCCGGTCGTCAGCAGGGCGGTCAGGAGAGCGGGCAAAATCGTTGTCGGGCGCATCTCTCCTCCATCGAAAGGTCGGCATAGCCAGTGTAACACCGGCTGGAGGGCCATCCAAGGGTGCATTCGGCCGGGGACCGTTCCATCCATCTACCGTCGCTCGCCGGCGTGCCCTGCAGGATTCTTCGAGGCCCTCGCGTTCGCGAGGGCGCCTCAGGATGAGGGGCAAGTCTCGACATTTCCTTTCGCGCCATGTCGTCCATCATCTTCAATCCCATTCTCCATCTACTCCAATCCCAAGCTCAGAAAACCGCGCACCCCAAAACCCCGCAGAGGCTCTCCCCCTCCGGTTCGGCATCACCTGTAATGTCTTCCCCGTCACTCGAAACACAGGGGAAGCGGACGGGGTACCGGGGGCACCTCGTTAGTTTAGTATAGTGGTACCTTCCGGTACCCCGTTCGGCGGTTTTTATCCGCGACTTCGGCCTCTCTGGAGGAGCGTCGGGTTTCCGGTGGAGGATAAACCCCACCCCGTCAACCCGAGGATGACCCGAGGATCCAAAGCCAAGCCCGCGAGACGCACCAACAGGGGCCAAAGCAAAAGAGGGGTTTGGTGAGGGGTGTGCCACGGGAACTGCGCCCCTCTCCAGGAAAATCTGAAGTTTAGGCGGCTTGTGCTCATTTCAAGTCTTCAATTCTCCGTTCTCCCCCGCATGGGAGCGTTAGGCGGCACCGTCAGCGGCCAGCCTCGTGCTTCGAGGCGCCGTCGGCGCACCAGCATGAGGCTGGAGGGAGTTGGTGCCGCCGTGTGGCTGACGGTTTCCCCTCGCTCGTCACAACGGCTCCCGTGCAAACCCCTTGGCGAGGATCGGGCCGGTGGGGCGGCCGGTGGGGGAGCCGCCGAAGGGTTCGAGGGTGAGTTCGTAGAGTTGGTTGTCGCGCGGGGCCGGCAGTGGCGGGCCGTCGAGGCTTGCGGAGCGGGCGCCGGCGAGGAGGCCAAGCGAGACTGGACCCACGTCCTTGGACGGTAGGGTCCAGACCTCGATGGTCTTGTCGGCGGGAACAGCGAAGTCGGCGAGAAGGCGCACCCTGGCGTTCTCGTTGCCGAAATCCTCGACAACGGCCTGAACCGCACCCTTCTCGTCGAGCAGCACGGCGATCACCACTGGGTCCACCGTGCGCAGCAGGCTGAAGGCAAGACCGACGGCGAGAACAAGCGTGGCGGCGAGCGAGGCGAGCGCCGTGATACGCCAAGGGGCAGCGCGGTTGTCGTTGGCAGGCGTGGCTGTTCCGGGCGGTATCGGACCAAGTGCAGTGTTGTTCTCGTCATATCCGGACTGCGCGGCCGCAGCGGCCACCGGGCCCTCGCCGGAGGAGCGGATAGTACCGTCGGACAACGGGCCGCCGGACTGCGGGTCGCCAACATCGCCTCGACGATTACGCTCGGTCGTGGCGCGAGCCGCCGGACTTTCGCCTGACAGAGACTGCGCCGTATCCGTCTGGACGCTTTCGTTTGCGGCCGTGACCGGCCCGGTCGGTGCTCCACGCGACGGCACGGATCCCGGCTTCGACGCGGGGCCGGATGCTAGGCGACCTGCCGCGGCAGAGTCCATTCCGGGGGCGGTCGCGGTCGCGGCGGACGGGTCCGTGGGCGAGGTGGCCGACGGCGGCGTTGTGGCAAGTGTGGATAATCCGGCCTCGATGCGCTGCCAGAGCCCCTCGCCCGCCTCGACCGGCTCGATGCCGGTGTCGAGGGGCAGGAAGCGGTCGCGGCTTTCGGCGACGGCGGCGCGCATCGCCGGGTCGCGGTCGATCGCGCGTTCGACCTCTTCCTTGCGCGCAGCATCGAGAAGGCCGAGCACGTATTCGTCGGCGAGTGCGCGGATGTCGTCCCTATCGTTGCCGCCGGGCGGCGTTGTGGGGGAGCCGTTTGTCATGCCATGCACTCCCGGAGCGCGGTCAGCCCCCGGCGAATCCACGACTTGGCTGTGCCGAGCGGGATGCGCAGGCGGCCGGCGATCTCGCCGTGGGTATAGCCTCCGACATAAGCCATCAGGATGCCGCGACGGCGCGTCTCGTCGAGGGCGCCGAGGCAGTCGCGCAGGCGGGCATCGCGGTCGAGGCGGTGCCAGGCAGCCATGATCTCGTCGGAGCGTTCTGCCTCCTGAATGGCCTCCACCTCGTCGACGGTGAACTCGCGCCTGCCGTCGCGCAGGAGATTGAGGGCTCGGTTCCTTACGATGGCGTAGATCCAGCCGCGCGCGGAGCCACGGTCCGGCGCGTATTGATGGGAATGGGTCCAGATGCGCAGGAAGGCGTCCTGCACGGCTTCCTCGGCGAGATCGCGGCGGCGCAGGATGCGCTCGGCGACGGCGACAAGCTTGCCGCCCTCGCTGTCGAAGATCCGCCTGAGGGCAGTCTTGTCACCGCTGGCGCATCCGGCGATCGCGTCCGCCAGAGGGTCCACCGTGGTCGTCATGGAATTCACGCGCATCTCCGTTGTCGCGAGGGCGCAAACACCCTCGAAGGCTATACGCGCGCAACAGGGCTTTCGGATGCATGGACGAAAAATTTTCACCACGGCTGCATCCAAACGGTGCCGCCGCCGTGTCTTCAGTTACGGAAGCCCGGGCAAAGGCCTGCTTCCGACTGGATGAACAAATCGGGAGATATCACATGAAAACCATTCGTTTCGCCCTGATCGCCGGCACCGCGCTTGGCCTTTCCGCCCTCGCCGCCTCGGCCGCCCCGGTTCTCGGGCTAACGGACGACAAGACGCTCGTCATGTTCGACACCGACAAGCCGGAGGTCAGCAAGACCATGGAGGTCACCGGCGTCGACAAGCTCGTCGGCATCGACTTCCGTCCGGGCAACAAGACGGTCGTCGGCGTAACGCCGGAGCATGCGATCGTCACCATCGACCTGGAGACGGGTGCCGCGACGGAAGTCGCCAAGATGGACACGATGCTGCCGATGACGGACGCGCCTGTTGTCGTCGACTTCAACCCGATGGCTGACCGCCTTCGCTTCATGACCGGCACCACCAACCACCGCGTCCATCCGGATACCGGTGCCGTCACCGTCGACGGCAGCCTCGCCTTCGAGGACGGCGACATGCACAAGGGCGAGACACCCAATATCGTGGCGGCGGCCTATATCAACTCGATCGGCAAGCCGGAAGCGACCGCGATGTACAATATCGACGCCACGATCGGCGCGCTGATCCAGCAGACCAAGCCGAACGACGGCACGCTGAAGGCGATCGGCAAGCTCGGCATCGAGGGCCCGCAGGCAAGCTATGCCTTCGACATCCAGGGCATGGAAGGCGGCGCCAACACGGCCTATCTGGTCGCCGACCGGACGCTCTATTCGGTGAACCTGGAAACGGGTGCCGCGACCAAGGTTGGCGACGTGACGGGTGTCGACAGCGCGGTGCGGGATATTACGGTGCTGCCGGCGATGTGAGGCGAAGGCTCCCAAGCGGCGTCATCCTCGGGCTTTACATCGAGCCCGAGGATGACGGCCGCATAGGTTGCGGCGGCTGAAAAAGAAAAACCCGGCAGTTTTGCCGGGTTTTTTCGTGACTTTCTCGCAGCAGGCCGACAGTCAGACCAGGCGGCTCTGTTCCTTGGCGGCTTCGATGAAGCTTGCGAACAGCGGGTGCGGGTCGAGCGGGCGGGACTTCAGTTCCGGATGGTACTGGACGCCGATGAACCACGGGTGGTCGGGGTATTCCACCGTTTCGGGCAGCAGGCCGTCGGGCGACATGCCGGAGAAGACCAGACCGCAGCCTTCGAGCTTTTCCTTGTAGTCGACGTTGACCTCGTAGCGGTGGCGATGACGCTCGGAGATGTCGGTCGAGCGGTAGATCTCGGCGATCTTGGTGCCCGACTTCAGCGAGGCACGGTAGGCGCCGAGGCGCATGGTGCCGCCGAGGTCGCCGGCGGAGGAGCGCTTCTCGAGTTCGTTGCCCTTCATCCATTCGGTCATCAGACCGACGACCGGTTCCTCGGTCTTGCCGAATTCGGTGGACGAGGCCTTGTCGATGCCGGCGAGATGACGGGCGGCTTCGACGACCGCCATCTGCATGCCGAAGCAGATGCCGAAATAGGGAACCTTGCGCTCGCGGGCGAACTGGGCGGCCAGGATCTTGCCTTCCGAGCCGCGCTCGCCGAAGCCGCCGGGCACGAGGATGCCGTCGACCTTTTCAAGCCACGGCGACGGGTCTTCCTTCTCGAAGATTTCCGACTCGATCCATTCGAGCTTGACCTTGACGCGATTGGCGATGCCGCCGTGCTGGAGCGCCTCGATCAGCGACTTGTAGGCGTCCTTCAGGCCGGTGTACTTGCCGACGATGGCGATGGTCACCTCGCCTTCCGGCGTGCGGATGCGCTCGCAGACGTCTTCCCAGGCTTCCAGACGCGGCTTCGGGGCCGGCTCGATGCCGAAGGCGGCGAGCACCTCGTTGTCGAGGCCTTCCTTGTGGTAGGCCATCGGCACGTCGTAGATGTTGGCGACGTCAAGCGCCTGGATGACGGCGCTTTCGCGGACGTTGCAGAACAGCGACAGCTTGCGGCGCTCGGCCTGCGGGATCTCGCGGTCGGCCCGTACGAGAAGAATGTCGGGATGAATGCCGAGCGCCTGCAGTTCCTTGACGGAGTGCTGGGTCGGCTTTGTCTTCAATTCGCCGGCGGCCGGGATATAGGGCATCAGGGTCAGGTGGACGTAGACGGCGGTGCCGCGCGGCAGGTCGTTGCCGAGCTGGCGGATCGCCTCCATGAAGGGCATGGCCTCGATGTCGCCGACGGTGCCGCCGATCTCGCAGATGACGAAATCATAGTCCTCGTTGCCCTCGACCACGAAATCCTTGATCTCGTTGGTGACGTGCGGGATGACCTGGACGGTGGCGCCGAGATAGTCACCGCGGCGTTCCTTGTCGATGATGTTCTTGTAGATGCGGCCGGTGGTGATGTTGTCGGTCTTGGTGGCCGAGCGCCCGGTGAAGCGCTCGTAGTGGCCGAGGTCGAGGTCGGTTTCCGCGCCGTCGTCGGTGACGAAGACCTCGCCGTGCTGCGTCGGGCTCATGGTGCCCGGATCGACGTTGAGATAAGGGTCAAGCTTGCGGAGACGAACGCGATAGCCGCGTGCCTGCAACAATGCCCCGAGTGCCGCGGCCGCGATGCCCTTGCCAAGAGAGGAAACCACGCCGCCTGTGATGAATACATATCGCGCCATGGGAGTCACCGGATACCTTCTAGAAACTGATTCCGCCAGCCCAAAAGAGCACTGTCCCGACTTTTTTGTCGGCGCGGCGGAATGTGGACAAAAGAAAACCGGCGGACTTTTGAGGGTCCGCCGGAGGATGTCATGCCTGACCGATCAGTTGCCGGTCGGGACGGCGTTCGGGTCGGCCGGGGCCGGGGCCGGGGCAGCAGGTGCTGCCGGGGCCGCGGGCGTTTCGCCGGTGGCCGGAGCCGGTGCGGAGCCGCCGAGCTGGTCGAGAACGTTGCCGCCGGTCTGGCCGGCCGGGATACGGTCGAGGATGTCGGTCGGGCTCGACTGGTAGCGGGCGAGAATGCCAAGCCCGAGCGAGGTGATGAAGAACAGCGTCGCCAGGATCGCGGTCGTGCGGGTCAGCGCATTGGCGGTGCCGCGCGCCGACATGAAGCCGGAGCCGCCGCCGATGCCGAGGCCACCGCCTTCGGAGCGCTGGATCAGCACGACGCCGACCAGCGCCAGCACGATCATGAGGTGAACGACGATCAGAACGGTCTGCATGGAATATCCATCCTGCCCTTGCGGGCCATGCGAATTCGTGTTGGCCGGCTCCTTACATCAGCCGTCCGCGCAAGGAAAGCCCCTTGGACGCTTTTCAGCCGAGCAGGCTCTCGTAGACGCCGTATATGGCGAGGAAGTCGGCCGCCTTCAAGCTGGCGCCACCGATCAGCGCGCCGTCGACATTGGCGACCGCCATCAGCTCCTTCGCATTGCCCGGCTTGACCGAGCCGCCATAGAGGATGCGCATCTTGCCACCCTCGGCGCCGAAGCGCTTCACCAGTTCCTCGCGCAGGAAGGCGTGGGCCTCGGCGACGTCGGCGGCCGTCGGCGTCAGGCCGGTGCCGATCGCCCATACGGGTTCGTAGGCGATCACCGTGCGGGCCGCGACAGCGCTATCAGGGACGGAACCGGAGAGCTGGCGCTTCAGGATATCGAGCGTCTGGCCGGCCTTGCGCTCCTCGGCCGTCTCGCCGATGCAGATGATGGCGGTCAGATCGGCGGCAAACGCCGCTTCGGCCTTGGCGCGGACCAGGTGATCGGTCTCGGCGTGATCGGTGCGGCGTTCGGAATGGCCGACGATGACATGGGTCCCGAAGCAGTCGGCGACCATCTCGGCGGAAATGTCACCGGTGTGGGCGCCGGACGGGTTCTGGTGGCAATCCTGGGCGCCGATCGCAAGCGGGCTGTCCTCGCAGAGCGCTGTCGCAACATAGAGCAGCGTCGCCGGCGGGCAGATCAGCGCCTCGACCTTGTTCGACAGGTCGCCCTTGACGCCGTCGGCCATGGCCTTCAGCTCGGGCAGCGCCTCGCGCGTGCCGTTCATCTTCCAGTTTCCCGCGACCAGCGGGCGAACGTCTGGCGTCATGATCTCTTCTCATCCCTCTATAACATCGCGTCGACCTAGCAAAACCTGACCCTAAAGGAAAGGTTCCGGGGGCCGAAACGACCGAGGAATCAGCGCTTATGGTGAAAATTGGCCGGTTTGGCGGGTCATTTCACCGTGAAAAGCCAGTTCAGCGCGCCGCGCCAGTCGGTCATGCGCACCGGCGTGCCATGCGAACCGGTGGCAAAGAGCGTGAAGCGGGTCGGATAGCTGGCCTTCTTCAGGCGGTCGTAAAGGGCGATCTGATCGGTGGCGGCGTAGACGCTGTCGGCGGAACCGTGGCTGAAATAGAGCGGCAGTTTCGCTTTGGCAAAGGCGCTTTTCGGGAAGTCGGGATCGGTGGCGCCGCCCATGATCATCATGCCGGCGAGATCGGCGACGGCGGCGGTTTCGCGGGCGATGCCCCAGCAGATGAAACTGCCCATGGAGGCGCAGGCGAGGATGACGGGGCGTCCGGGCGAGACAGCCCGGGCATGGGCGACGAGGCCGGCCACCGCCGTGACGCCGGCGGCATCGAAGGACGGCACACTCGGGGCGTAGTAGACGCCGCCATTGTCGATGGCGAGGTTCTTCAGCCGGTTGAAATTGCCGCCAAAGGAGAAGTCGTTCGACCCGAGACGACGGTCCCCGCCCCTGCCGTGAATGAAGATGACGGTGAAGGCGGCACCTTCGGCGCGACCGACGCGGGTGACGGGCAGCGGACCGGTCGCGAGGTTCAGTGTTTCGTTCGCCTGCTGTTTCTTCACGCCAAGGGAGACGTATTTCGCCTTGGCGCGGCGTTCGGGGATCTGGTCGCGGCCGTTGATGTCGCGCCGTTCCTGGTAGTCGATCACCTCGAAATCGCCGCCGTCGCGGGTTTCGAGCACCGCCTGTCCGGAAAACAGGTCGTCCTTGAAGGGTTTCAGCGGGCCGTCGGGCGCGGCGGAAACCGGCGTTGAAAGGCCCAGAAGGACCGTCGCCAGCGTTGCGATGCGGAAATGACCTGTGGACATCCTCGTCCCTTCCTGTACTGCGAGGGCATTGCGGTCTTGCCACGGGCGCCCGGGAAACGCAAAGATTCGCCACGAAATACCGCGATTGCCGGACATCCGGGCGTATCGCGGTCGCGACCCATCCGCCTTTCTGGCAAGATCCAGCCGATTCGCGATCCAAGGGACCCAATGCGGCGATCGTGTGCGCTCCGTCAAAGCCGCACCGCGCCGCCCGAGAACAAGAGACGACATGGACGACAACAACGATCTCTTCTCCGCCGTGCCGGCACCTGCAAAGCCGGACCCCGCCCCCGAGCCCCGGCCGCAGCCGGCCGCCCCGGTTGCGCAGGCGGCCCCTGCCCCGCGTCCGGTTCCGGCGGCACCCGCGACCTCGTCGGGCGACGATTACGGCGCATCCTCCATCCGGGTTCTGGAAGGGCTCGAGCCGGTGCGCATGCGGCCCGGCATGTATATCGGCGGCACCGACGAAAAGGCGCTGCACCATCTGTTCGCGGAAGTCATCGACAACTCGATGGACGAGGCGGTCGCCGGACACGCCAACTTCATCGAGGTGCATCTCGACACCCAGGGGTTCCTGACGGTGACCGACAACGGCCGCGGCATACCGGTGGAACTGCATCCGCAGGTGCCGGGCAAGTCGACGCTCGAAGTGATCATGACCAAGCTGCATGCCGGCGGCAAGTTCGACGGCAAGGCCTACGAGACCTCGGGCGGCCTGCACGGGGTCGGCGTGTCCGTCGTCAACGCGCTGTCGGACTATCTCGAGGTCGAGGTGGCACGCAATCGCAAGCTCTACCGGCAGATCTTCTCGCGCGGCGTGCCGCAGGGCGGACTGGAAGAACTTGGCGACGTGCATAACCGGCGCGGCACGCGTGTGCGCTTCCATCCCGACCCGCAGATCTTCGGCGACGCGGCGAAGTTCGATCCGGGCCGCATCTTCCGCATGGCGCGGTCGAAGGCCTATCTGTTCGGCGGCGTCGAAATTCGCTGGTCGTGCGATCCCGGCATGGTGCCGGAGGGCGGCGAAATCCCGGAGAAGGCGGTCTTCCACTTCCCCGGAGGCCTCAAGGATTATCTGGCGGCGACGCTCGGCAAGGAGTTCACCGTCACGCGCGAGATTTTCGCGGGCAAGACGGAAAAGACCGGCGGCCACGGTGCGCTCGAATGGGCGATCACCTGGTATGGCGGCGATCCGGCGATCCATTCCTATTGCAACACCATCCCGACGCCCGAAGGCGGCACGCACGAAAGCGGCTTGCGCATCGCGCTCACCAAGGGATTGAAGAACTATGCGGAACTGACGCAGAACAAGCGGGCGCAGCAGATCACCACCGACGACGTGATGATCTCGGCGGTGGGTATGCTTTCAGTCTTCATCCGCGAGCCGGAATTCGTCGGCCAGACCAAGGACAAGCTCGCGACCGTCGAGGCCCAGCGCATCGTCGAAAACGCGCTGCGCGATCCGTTCGACCATTATCTCGCCGACAATCCGAACGAGGCGGCGAAGCTGCTCGACTGGGTGATCGAGCGGGCCGAAGAGCGGCTGCGCCGGCGCAAGGAAAAGGAAGTCAACCGCAAGACGGCGGTGCGCAAGCTGCGCCTGCCCGGCAAGCTCGCCGACTGCGCGCAGAACACGGCGGAGGGTGCCGAGCTCTTCATCGTCGAGGGCGACTCGGCCGGTGGCTCGGCCAAGCAGGCGCGGAACCGCGCCAACCAGGCGATCCTGCCGCTGCGCGGCAAGATCCTCAACGTCGGTAGCGCCAGCCGCGAGAAGCTGATGGCCAACCAGCAGATCGCCGACCTGATCCAGGCGCTCGGCTGCGGCACGCGGACGAAATATCGTGAGGAAGATCTGCGCTACGAACGCATCATCGTCATGACCGATGCCGACGTCGACGGCGCCCACATCGCCTCGCTGCTGATCACCTTCTTCTACCAGGAAATGCCGGAGCTGATCCGGGGCAACCACCTCTATCTGGCGGTGCCGCCGCTCTACGTCATCCGTCAGGGCGCGAAGACCGTCTATGCGCGGGACGACGCGCACCGGGCGGAACTGATGGAGACGGTGTTCAAGGGCAAGAAGGTCGAAGTCGGCCGGTTCAAGGGCCTCGGCGAGATGATGCCGGCGCAGCTCAAGGAAACGACGATGGACCCGGCCAAGCGGACGCTTTTGAAGGTCGAGATCGACGATGTCGATTTCGAGGGCACCCGGGATGCCGTCGACGCGCTGATGGGCACCAAGCCCGAGGCCCGCTTCCGGTTCATCCAGGACCGCGCGGCCTTCGCGGACAACCTCGACATCTGAGGAATTGCGGCCCGGCACACTTTGCACATGACTGTTCGCTTCGTGCAAATACACCGGTTTGGAGCGCCAGACGCTTGCGGCATCGTTGCCCTGAACCTGCAAGTTGAGGCATTGTCCGCGACCAGGAAGAGAACCGCAGGTGTCACTCGGAAGCCATGGGCAGGGACGATTTCACAGGAATTCACACGGCGAAAGCGTCGATCGGCATGTCCGGGAGACCTGTTGAAATGCTGTCGTCGTCGGTGGTCGAAGATGCCGCCCAACAGGCCAGGCGACAGCCATGGGTCGCCATGGAGTGCAATCAGCTGACGCCGGGCCGGTCCGTCGGCACGATGGATGTGATTGACCTCGGCACCCAGCAGATCGTGCGCGAGACCCAGACGGCCTCGGTTCACAAGGTGGGGACCACGCCCAGGAATTTCTGCACGTTATCAATCTGCACACCGGGAAAGAATCGCATTTCGGTGCATGGCGAAGACGGGATCGGCTGTGTGTTCTTTCTTCCCGGTCAGACGGAATTCGATCTGCTGATCGCCGGCGGCTCGCAGACAACCTATGTCAGCTTCCCGCAAGACGATTTGCTGCGCGCCATCGAGGCGCTTCGACCGGCGAACTGGAACGACAGAGCCGAAGGCATGCGGGCAATCGACATGGCCGACAAGGCGATGTTCGAGACTGCGGCAGCGATCTGGTTCGAGGCCGTCGGCGCGGCCGTCGCCAGGGGTGACGCCGTCGACCTTGAAAGGCTGAGCGGGACCATGAGGGAAACGGTGCTTCAAATCCTGACCGCCAGCGAGCAGCAGGGTTTCAGCGACGTGAGTGCCGGCGAACGTGCACGCGGATTCCATATAGGGCGGCGGGCGCGGGCGCGGATAGAAGAGGAGCTGCAAAAAGACGAACTGCCCTCGATCAGCCGCCTTTGCGAGGAACTCGGCGTTTCCGAACGCGGTCTTCAATATGCGTTCCACGAATATGTCGGCGTCTCACCGCTAGCCTATATCCGAATCTGCCGGCTCAACCGCGCCCGCGCGCTGCTGCGCCAAGCCCTCCCATCGGAAACCACGGTCACCGAAGTTGCGATGCGCTTCGGTTTCCTGCATCTCGGCCGCTTCGCCGCCGACTATCGGAAGTTGTTCGGCGAAAGCCCGTCTTCGACTCTGACCTCCTGAAATAGCAAGAAAAAACATGCGTCCGATCGCTTTTGCGGAAAGCGGATAGCGGGCGCGGCACTGCCTTTTCTAGTTTCGGCCTGCGACACGGCCCTGCTTCGCGGCATGCAAGCGGGGAATTTTCAGTCGCGATCGACTTGAGGGGAGTTTATTCGTGAATTTTCACCGCCTTCGTCCCGGCGCGCGCCTAGCCGTTCTTCTCACATCCACCTCCCTGATCGTGACGGGCGCTCCGCTGTCTCGCGCACTTGCCGACGAGATCATCGATGGCGGCAGCAGTCAGGTTTACTCCGGGGGAACGCAGCACGACGTTGGTGGCACTCTTTACATCGGCTCATCCGGCGAAGGCACGCTCGATATCTCCGGCAGCGCCGATGTCACAGCCGATGGCACATTTCTAGGATACTCTTACGGCAGCAACGGTTCCGTGACCGTCACCGGCGACGGATCAAGCCTCGGTGCGGGCTCGTTCTTGATTGTCGGCCGGAACGGCTCGGGCAAACTGACGATCGCCGACGGCGCGGAGGTCACCTCAGAAGAAAACACCGTTATTGGCAACCTACTCGGTTCGGAGGGCGCGGTTACGGTCACCGGTAATGGATCCAGACTGAATGTCGGAGAGCAGCTTGTGGTCGGCTCGGCAGGCTCTGGCACACTCCATATCTCCGACGGTGCGGAGGTAACCGCCATGTATTCAGTCCTGGGCTTCTACTCGAATCGTGAGGGTACGATCGCCGTCACAGGTGCCGGATCGACATTTGATCTTGGTTTTTCGCTTATGCTTGGCAACCAGGGTTCGGGGGTTCTGACTGTCGCCGATGGTGCCACGGTCACCGTCAACGCCGGCGACGAAACGATCACCATCGCAGACCAGGCAGGCTCCACCGGCACGCTGAACATTGGCGCCGCGGCGGGCGAGACGGCGGTCGCGGCCGGTACCGTCAATGCCGGAACCCTCGCCTTCGGAGAAGGCACCGGGACGATCGTCTTCAACCACACCGATGACGATTACGAATTCGCCGCAGACATAACGGGACACGGCGAGATCGACATCTATTCCGGATATACGAGCCTGACAGGTGACCTTTCCAACTTCACCGGCGCCACCGAGATCCACGGCGGCGCGTTGTCGGTCGGCTCCAGGTTCGCCAGCACGATCCTGATCCTGGACGGCGGCATCCTTGGCGGCGTGGGCACGGTGTCGGATGTCACCCTCACCTCCGGCGCGACCATAGCGCCCGGCAATTCGATCGGCACGCTCACCGTCGATGGCGACCTGACCTTCGGATCCGGCTCGACCTACGCCGTCGAAGTGGACGCCGGGGGCAGATCAGACCTGATTCACGCAACGGGCGTCGTGACCGTCGGTGACGGCGCGTCCGTCTCCGTCTCCGCCGAGAACGGCACGGATGACGGTTCGACGTACGCGCTCGACACCACCTACACCATCCTGACCGCCGACAGCGGCATCGACGGCGCCTTCACGTCGGTGACCGAGAACTTTGCCTATCTGTCCGCCGCCCTTGCCTACGACAATGACAGCATCAGCCTGATACTCAGCCGCAGTCCGGATGATGATGACGACGATGACGACGACGACGACGATGATGATGTCGTTGCCTTCGCCGACCTGGCGACCACGGCGAACGGCCGCGCCACCGCCAACGCCATCGACGCGATGGGATCGGGAACACTTTACGACGCCATACTCCATCTCCCGGACGGCGCGCCGGACAACGCCTTCCAGCAGCTTTCCGGAGAGTTGAATGCCAGCATACCGGCGTCCATGCTGTCGCGATCGGCCTTCAGCCGCGACGTGGTGATCAACCGCGTTCGCGATACGATGAACGCCCCCATGACGGGCAGTTCGGCAGTGGCCGCCTATGACGAGGACGGCTTTGCCGGATTTTCGGACGAGCTGCCCGCGACAGCGTTCTGGGCCAGCGGCTTCGGCGGCCTGACGACGCTCGACGGTGATGGAAACGCGCTGGGCAATATGGCGCGCGGCGGCGGCGTCCTGTTCGGAGTGGACCGTCCCCTGGGTGACGGCTGGCAGCTTGGGGCCCTCACCGGCTATGGCCAGGACAGGCTGAGAAGCGATGGCATCGAGGCAAGCGCCTCCATCGACAGCTATTATCTCGGCCTTTACGGCGGCCGGCATCTTGGCCCGCTCTCCCTGCGCTTCGGCGCGATCCACAGCATCCAGGAGATCGACAGCGAGCGCACCGTCGCCTTCCCGGGCTTCACCGACCATCTGACGGCCGACTATCGTGGCACGACCTCGCAGGCCTTCGCCGAGGCCGCCTGGCGCTTCGACCATGATCTCGTGCACATCGAGCCCTTCGCCAATCTCGCCTATGTGCAAACGCGCACCGATGCCTTCACCGAAAACGGTGGCGCGGCTGCCTTGTCGAAGGAAGCCACAAACGACGACCAGCTGGTGGCCACGCTCGGCGTGCGCCTCGACCGGGACATCGCCTGGCAGGGAATGCTCGGCCGGCTTTCGGCCGGGCTTGGCTGGCGGCACACCTTCGGGGATCTGTCGAGCGAGGCGACCATGGCGTTTGCCGGTTCAGACGATTTTGTGATCTCCAGCGCGTCCGCCGATCGGGACACCGCGATGGTCAATCTCGGCGTCAGCCTCGATCTCAGCCAGACCACCAGCCTGGCGATCGGCTATTCCGGCCGGTTCGGCGAAAGCAGCGTCGAACATCAGGCCACCGCGAAGCTCGGCATGACATTTTGAAACGGGGTGTCCCGTGCGCGTTCTCGGACAATCTTGATCTCCGAGACGCCGATCCAAGAGGTGGAAGGCTTTTCCTTCCGCGATTGAGGTAATTCCGTTGACGCTTATTCGATTTTTCGGCCGTCCGATCGGCATAATCCTGTCCTGTGTCCTTCTTCTGGCCGGCATTTTGGCAGCGGTACCATCGGCGTTCGCCGCCAATGCCAACATTGACATTCCGATGAGGGTGGGAACATACGCGAATGGACTAGTTTATCATAATCCAGGGGGCGGGGCGTGTAGTTCGGCACAAGTGACAAGTGCGAGCATTGCGTCAGGCGCACCTCCCCCCGGCGTCTCTCTATATACATTTTCCACCAACCCCATCTTTAAATATTCCGGGACTCCGACGAGACCGGGAAGTTATACGGTGACGATAAACGCTGCCTGGCGTGATGACTTCATGTGCATGATAGCTGGAAACGATGTCATCACCGTCAACTTCACCGTGGCCGATCAAGCCCCGACGGCTGCGAACGTCGTAGCCACGGTCGCGGCCAATTCCGCCGACAATGCCATCACGCTGTCGCTGGGTGGCGGCACGGCGACCAGCGTCGCCGTCGCATCCTCGCCATCACATGGCACCGCAACCGCCAGCGGAACGTCGATCACCTATACGCCGACGGCCGGGTATTCGGGCTCCGACATCTTCACCTATACCGCCACCAACAGCGGCGGCACGTCGGCGGCTGCAACGGTTTCTATCACGATCAGCGCGGAACCCCCGACGGCTGCGAACGTCGCGGCCACCGTCGCGGCCAATTCCGCCGACAATGCCATAACGCTGTCGCTGGGTGGCGGGACGGCGACCAGCGTCGCCGTCGCATCCTCGCCATCACATGGCACCGCAACCGCCAGCGGAACGTCGATCACCTATACGCCGACGGCCGGGTATTCGGGCTCCGACAGCTTCACCTATACCGCCACCAACAGCGGCGGTACGTCGGCGGCTGCAACGGTTTCGATCACAATCAGCGCGCCGGCCCTTGCCATCTCGCCGTCCGGTTCGCTGAGCGCAACCGTCGGCAATTCGTTCTCGCAGGCCTTTACGGCGAGCAATGGCACGGCTCCGTACGGCTTCACCATGACGGGAGCCCTGCCGGACGGACTGTCCTTCGATGCAGCGTCGGCGACGCTTTCCGGAACGCCGACGGAAGGCGGCTCCTATCCGCTGACGCTCCGGGCCACCGATGCGCTCGGTGCTTCCACAAGCACCGTCATCACCCTTGCCGTCGACGTCAGCGTCACAACCGTGCCGATCACGGTCTCCGCGATCTCGGGCGTGACGACGACGGTGGATCTGACGACCGGCGCGACCGGTGGGCCGCTCACCGGAGCGCGGCTCCTCTCGCTGTCGCCACCAAACGCCGGCGACGCCGTCATCATCCTGGGCGACACAGCGGCCTCGACGGGCAATGCCGCCTTTGCCGCCGCACTCTCGTCGGGTCGGTACCAGCTTCGCTTCACAGCGAACCCGACCTTCACCGGCACCGCCATCGCCACCTACACGCTGACCAGTGCAAGCGGCACGTCCGCGCCGTCGACCGTCACGTTCACGGTCAGCGCACGGCCCCTGCTCAACAGCGACGCCGATCTCGTCGGCCTTGTCGAGGCGCAGGCGCGCGCAGCGGTCCGTCTCGCCGAGGTGCAGATCGACACGGTACAGGACCACTTGCGGTCGCTTCGCACCACGCCCTGCCTGGAAAACAGCCTGCAGATAACCGCCGACGACGGCCATGGCGGAACCGCACCCATCGACGCCAATGGCGGTTGCTCGCCCATCGCCGGCGGCAACCTCGCCTTCTGGAGCGCAGGCTCGATCATGTTCGGCGACGATGATGCCAGCCGCGGAGGGAATGACTCGACCTTCAAGACGGTCAACCTCACCGCCGGACTGGACTATCGCATCACCGAGTATCTGACGGCCGGCGTCGGACTAGGCTTTGCCATCGACGAGGATGAGATCGGGTCGCGCGGCACCACGAGCAGCAACCGTGCCGCCAGCGTGACCGTGTATGGTCTCCAGACGCTGGGCAACGGATTTTATGTCGATGGCCTTGCCGGCGTCGGACTGCTTGATTTTACTTCCGTGCGGATCACGGGGACCAATTCGGCCGAGGCAGAGGCCGAGCGTCACGGTCACCAGTTCTTCGCCGCCTTTGGCGGCGGTTATGACTGGACGGCAGGTGGCTTCACGGTCTCGCCGCACGGGCGTATCAGCGCCTCGCATTCCGTGCTCAACGCGATGACGGAAACGGGGGCCGACTGGGAGAACGTGGCGCTGTCGCGGCAGACGGTAGACAAGCTGACGGCAACGCTCGGCCTCGACATCTCCTACGCGATCCTGCTCGACGATGCGGTGCTGACCCCGGAGCTTTCGCTCGACTTTTCCCACAGCCTGTTCGACAGCGGCGACACCACAACGACCTATGCCGACAGCAACTGGCCGATCGACTACGTCATCCCCGGCACGACCGACCGCAGGAACAACGCGGTTCTAGGCCTTGGCATCACCCTGAGCGGCACCGAGAAGGCATCGATCTCCGCCCGCTATCGCTCCGCCTTCAACGGCGATGGCGTCGTAAACCAATCCTTCCGCGTCGATCTCAGCGGCCGCTTCTGAGCGACGGCGCGGCGAGGTCTGGCGGCAGGATAAGAGCCGGTCAGAAACGGTAGCGGACGCCGAGGAGGTTGGCGTTCGAACCGCCCTCCATGTTGCCCAGCGTGCCCCAGGCACCGGAGCGGTGGTGGAAGCGCCAGAAGAGTTCGCGGTTCGGGTTGTCGACCGATGACAGGCTGATCTCGGGACCGATGACAGGCTGATCTCGGGACCGAGGTAGAACAGCGTGCGGGCGTCACCATTCTTGCGGCTGTCCTCGTTGTCCTGCTCCCTGCCCTCCATGGTTCCGGTGACGTGGCTGATACCGAAAGTGAAGGCCGGCGATAGACGGACTTTGTCGGCGATCACGAAACCGTCGTAGCGCGCCACCAGGCCGCCCCAGATTTCGGCGCTGGCATCGCCGCCGAAGCGGCCGGCAAGTCCTGCCTCGAGGCCGAGTTTCACCTCGCCGATGCTATAGGGGAAAAACTGATAGCCGAAGCCGACGACGGGATTGTCCTCGTAGCCCACGGTGAAGGGATTGGCGCTCTGTCCCATGTCGCCCTGTGTCATCGCACCAACGACGCCGAACACGGCCTGGTCCATCGCATCATCGGCCGGTCGGCTGTCCTCAGCATCCGCCGTGTCGACGGCCAGCGTAAGGGCTGGCCCGAACAACAATACCGCGCCCATATACCGATCGATCAAAACAGTTCTCCGAAGATTTTTCGTCCGAACATAGCTGCCGCGCGGTTCATTGTTTCCTAATGGAGCGGCCGGTTCAAGCGCACAGGCCGGCGTTCCGGTCACTCTCGCGTTGCGCGCGGGCGCGAGCAACAAGGCTCACCGTGCCGCAAATGTTCCGTACACGTCCATTTTTGGCCGATCGCTTTGCGCGATCGGACCAGTTTTGGACGACCGGTCGGCTCGCGTCCCCGCTAGAGGTGCGCCAGGCCCAGATTTTTCAGCCGTTCCGATTGAGCACGCGCAGACCGCCAAGAGCATTCCGTCCGATGTCCATTTTCATCACCAGCCAGTTTCGACGTCTCGCCTGCGCCGCGTTCGCAACGTTTGTCGTTTTGCTCTGCTTTTCCCAGACAGGCGCCAAGGCTGCGGACTCATACTATCAAACCTTTGTCGGCGAGGCCGTGAGGATCCCGATCAACGACTACGGCGGCAACCCTTTAAGCTATACCTATCCGAACGGCAGCAATGGTACGATCCTGCCTGCACCGGGCTCGTTGACGGACTTTATTTACACGCCGCAAGACGGATTCACGGGCACCACGATCATCTCGGTCACTGTCTATAGCGCGCAATCGGTCATCGCCCGGGACAGGTACATCATCACCGTCAGAGCCAGGATTACCTTCTCCTCCAGCAGCTGGCCGAATGGCAAGCTGGGACAGGCTTACAGCCGGGCCGTGACGGCAACCGCCGCGGCCGGTTCGACCGTGATGACCTATTCGATCTCGAACGGCTCGCTGCCGGCAGGACTTGACCTCGACCCGGCGACCGGGCAGGTGTCCGGCACGCCCACCGCCTCAGGCAGTTCGACCTTTACCTACACGGCGCAGAACGGCGACGGCTATTCCGCCTCCCAGACAATGACGCTGCGGATCGGGCCCGTGGCACAGACCCTCTCGGCCACCGTGGCGGCCAACAGCAGCGGACATGCCATCGCCTCGGGCGTTTCGGGAACCGTCAGCCTATCAACCGTTTATGCCGCAAGCCACGGGACAGCCGCCATCTCCGGCACGGACCTGCTTTACACGCCGACCGCCGGCTATTCCGGGTCCGACACCTTCAGCTACGTGATCCGCGACAGCAATTCCGGGCTCTCGGACTTGGGCACTGTGAATGTCACCGTGACGCCGCCGACGCTTGCCGTCTCGCCCTCCAGCCTTCCGGCGGCCACGGGTGGCGTGGCCTATGACGCGACGGTGACGGCCGCCGATGGCACGGCGCCCTATAGGTTCGCTATCACCTCTGGCGTCCTGCCAACCGGGCTGACGCTCGATACAGACGGGACAATTTCGGGAACGCCGGCCGGCAACGAGATGGTCTCGTTCACAATCAGGGCGACGGATGCCTACGGCGCGACGGGCAACCGGAGCTACACGATGGACGTCGCGGTCGCCGCGCCGGTGGCGGGCGATGTAAGCGCCGCCGTGGCGGCGAACAGCAGCAACAACGCAATCCCGGTCAATCTCTCCGGCGGTGCGGCGACCAGCGTGGCCATCGCCTCGGACCCGTCGCATGGCACGGCGAGCGCCAGCGGCACGTCCATTACATATACGCCGACGGCCGGCTATTCGGGCGCCGACAGCTTCACCTATACGGCGACCAATTCCTCCGGGACCTCTGAGGCGGCGACTGTTACCGTGACGGTATCGGCGCCGGCGCTTGCCGTCTCGCCCTCCAGCCTTCCGGCGGCCACGGGTGGCGTGGCGTATGACGCGACGGTCACGGCGGCCGAAGGCACGGCGCCCTACACGTTTGAGATCACCGCCGGCGATTTGCCCGACGGGCTGACGCTTGCCAGCGACGGAACGATCTCGGGGACGCCGGCCGGCGACGAGAGCGCCTCGTTCACGATCACCGCAACCGACGCCTACGGCGCAACGGGCAGCCGGAGCTATACGCTGGGCGTCGCGGTCGCCGCGCCTGTAGCGGGCGATGTGAGCGCCAGCGTGGCGGCGAACAGCAGCGCCAACGCGATCCCGGTCAATCTGTCCGGCGGCGCCGCTGCCAGCGTCGCCATTGCCTCTCAGCCCCAACACGGGACCGCGACGGTGAGCGGCACGGCGATCAGCTACACGCCGGCCGCGGGTTTTTCCGGCACCGACAGCTTTACCTACACGGCCAGCAACGCGACGGGGACCTCGGCTGCCGCGACCGTGACGCTGACGGTGGGAGCGCCCGATATCGCGGTGACGCCGACCGGACGGCTGACGCTGCGGCAGGCCGAAGCCTTCAGCCAGGCCTTCACCGCCGCCAATGGGACGGCGCCCTACAGTTTCGCAGTGTCAGGCACCCTGCCCGAGGGTCTCTCGTTCGACACTGCGACGGCGACGCTCTCCGGCACGCCTGCTGTCGACGGCGAATTTGCCCTGGCGATCACGGCGACGGACGCGCTCGGGGCATCGAGCAGCGCCGCCGTGACCCTTGTCATCGATCCGGCCCTGCCGGTGGCGCCGAGCAAGACCTCGGCGGTGGTTTCCGGGCTGACGACGATCATCGACCTGACCGAAGGCGCGACCGGCGGACCGTTCACCGACGCGAAGCTGCTGTCACTGTCGCCGCCGGAATCCGGGACGGCGGTGATCACGCTTGGCGACACGGCTGCGACGGATGGCAACGCGGCAATCGCGGCGGCACAGGCGGCCGGGCGCTACCAGCTGCGCTTCACCGCCAATCCGATGTTCAGCGGCACCGCGACCATCACCTATACGCTGACGGGTGCCACCGGAACCTCGGCGCCGGCGGCGATCAACCTGATGATCGCGGCCCGTCCGGTGCTCAACGAGGATGCCGACCTGATCGGCCTTATCGAGGCTCAGTCCTCCGCGGCGAAGCGGCTGGCAGACAGCCAGATCGACAATGTGACCGATCACCTGCGCTCGCTGCGCGGCAAGGCTTGCCTGGAAAACAGCGCCTCGCTGTCGCTTTCCGACGGGGCTGACGGGACGGCGCCCGTGACGGCCAATGCCGGCTGCTCGCCGATCGCCGGCGGCGACCTCGCCTTCTGGGCGAACGGCTCAATTTCGCTCGGCGACGGCGACAACATCGCAGGCGCCAGCGCCTTCGACTACGCCACCGTGGCACTGACGGCGGGTGTCGACTACCGCTTCGACGAGACCTTCATCGGCGG
The DNA here is from genome assembly GCF_017599385.1 of Ciceribacter sp. L1K22. Lineage (GTDB taxonomy): Bacteria > Pseudomonadota > Alphaproteobacteria > Rhizobiales > Rhizobiaceae > Allorhizobium. The sequence continues at coordinate 2,124,281 of NZ_JAGFPK010000001.1, read as the reverse complement.
CCTTGCCGTCGGGGTATCGCGCGACCGGACCGATATCGGCACCGACGGCACGACCAGCCTCAACCGGGCGGCAAGCGCCACGGTCTACGGTCTCTACCAGCCGGGCGGCGGGTTCTTCGTCGACGGCCTCGTCGGCGCGGGCCTGCTCGATTTCAACTCGGTCCGCGTGACCTCGGCGACCGGCGCGGAAGCGGAAGGCGATCGCGGCGGGTGGCAGGTGTACGGCGCGATCACCGGCGGATACGACCACCAGATCGGCGGTCTGTCGATGTCGACCTATGCACGGCTCGGCGCCTCCAGGTCGTTCCTAGACAGCGTCGAGGAAACCGGCGCGGGCTGGGAGAACGCGGCGATCGGCTCGCAAACAGCCGACAGCCTGACAGCCACGCTCGGCGTGACCTTGGGCTACGACATCCTGCTGGAGGACGGCGTGCTGACGCCGGAGCTTGAGCTCGATTTCTCGCACGATTTCCTTGGTACCAGCGACACCACCGTCACCTATGCGGACGGCTGGCCGATCGACTATGTCGTCCCCGGCTCCGAGGATCGCCGCAACAGTGCCTCGGTCGGCTTCGGCCTCACCTTCGCCTCGGGAAGCGGCGGCACGCTTTCGGGCCGGTACAAGGCGACGTTCGATGGCGACGGGCTCAAGGCGCAGCGCTTCAACATCGATTTCACCCGGCAGTTCTGAGGTTCGGAGAGGCCGCGACAGCGGCCTTTCCTGACCAAATTTGGGACTAGGACCGGCATATCGAAATATGACGGTCTTTTACATTACCGATTAGGATTTTGTTCACGAGCCGGCGGCAAAGCTTTCGCATGTCCGGTCCTGTCGCGTCTATCGCGGCGGCACCGGAGAAGGATCGGAAACCGCTTCGTGTGTCGCTCGCCAACATGAAAAAGAGAATCCACCTGCACCAGCTCCGCCCCGGCATGTATGTCGAGGAAATCGAAGCGCGCGATCCCAAGGCGGTCGCCATCCGACAACACTTTCTCATCAATTCGATGGCGGAGCTCAAGTCGCTGCTCGCCTGCAAGGCGATGAGCGCGGTGATCGACGTCAGCAAGGGCGTGGACATCGACGGCGCGGCATTCCCGCGGCTCAACCGCGCCGAATACGAAGCCGGACTGATCGGCGTCTACTCGAAACGGCAGATCAACCGCGCCAAGGCGGCGATCGCCGAAACCGTGCCGCATGTCAGGGACCTGCTCCGGGCAGCGCAGGCGGACAAGGCGTTTGACGCCGAGGGCGCGGGTATCGCCATCGACGCGGTGATGATGGAGGCGGTCGACAACGCGGCGGCGATGATCAGCCTGCTGAAGCTCAAGGAAAAGGACGAGGGAACCTTCCTCCACTCTCTGTCGGTGAGCGCCCTGATGATAACCTTCGGACGCACGCTCGGGCTGGACGAGGATACGGTGCGTTCACTCGGCCTCGGCGGACTGGTGCACGATATCGGCAAGATGGCGATCCCGAAGGGCGTGCTCAAGAAAAACAGTTCCCTCAACGACAACGAACTGGCCATCATCCGCAGCCATCCGGAACGGGGATACCGCATGCTGGCCAGGACCGAGGGTCTCTCGACCGAGGTGCTCGACATCTGCCGGTTTCACCACGAGAAATTCGACGGCAGCGGCTATCCGCAGGGCCTGCGCGGCGAGGCGATCCCCTATGCTTCGCGGATCGCGGCGATATGTGACGTCTATGACGCCCTGACGACGGTTCGGCCCTACAAGCGGGCCTGGACGCAGGCGGAAGCTGTGGAACGGATGCTGCAGGCGCACGGGCATTTCGATCCCGACCTGATAAAGCGCTTCGTCTCGCGCATGGTCGTCAACGGAACGATCAACTGACGGTCTGGCCGGCGGCGCGGATGCGATCGGCCGGAAGGTCCATGGTCCACACCACCCCCTCCTCCCTGTAATCGCCGAGCGCGGTTCCGCGCAGGCTCTGAATGGTCGAACGGATCAGCAGCGAGCCGAAGCCCTTGCGCGCGTCGCCCGATGGCGGCGGCCCGCCGCGTTCGCGCCAGAGGACGCGGATGCGGGTCTCGCCGTCGAGAACCTCCTCCGTCCATGACAATTCGACGCGTCCCGCTGGGCCGGACCAGGCGCCGTATTTCATCGCATTGGTCGCCAGTTCGTGCAGCACCATGCCGATCTCCTTGACGGCCTCCATGGTGACGGGGAAATCCGGTCCGTCGAGAGTCAGGCGCTCCTCGCCTTCGACGAAGCTGCCGAGCTGCACCATGGCGAGATCGCGGAAAGTCGGCGCGGTCGCCGCTTCCGACAGCAGTCGGTCGAGCGACGCGGCGAAGGACTGCAGCCGACCGGTGATCGCGGCCACGAAGCTCTCCTTGTCGTCGCTGTAGCGGGCGCTCTGGCGCACCAGCGACTGGGCGACGAGGATGACGTTTTTCGTGCGATGCGCCATTTCCCTGAGAACCAGTTGCAGGCGCTCTTCGGCCTGGTGGCGGTCGAAGGAGGCATTGGAGAGCGCCTTGGACACGTCGTCGATCTCGCGGATGCCGGTGTCGAGCGGAGAGACGATCTCGCCCCGCCCGACGCCATCGGCTCGGTCGGCGACCAGGTCGATCGCCCAGCGAAGCTTGCGGCCGAAGATCGCGGCGCTCGCCAGCGACAGCAGGAAGCAGGCGAGACCGGCCAGGACGAGCGTGTTCAACACCGAGGCAAAAATCGTATCGTCGGCGCCGGCCGGTCCCTCGACGAGCACCTGCCATTCCGTCAGGCCGATGCGGGAATAGCCAAGCATTTCGCCGCGCCGCTGGAGTCGGTCCTCAAGCGATGTGCGGGCGGCGGCGAGCAATTGAGGCGGAACCGGCTCGCCGGGCGCCGTCTCCGTGTTGGAAGCCACCATCCGATCGGCGCCGTCGATGATGCTGTAGGTCCAGCCTTCCAACGCTTTCCGACCGTCGATGATCCGATCCATGTCGGCCGCGGCCTGAGTTAGGATAATGACGAGTCGCCCCTCACCCTCGGCCAAGTCGACCCGCTTCATGACGTTGTAGACGAATTGCGAACTCGTGCGGCCGAAGAAGAGGTTCGAAACGACGAGCTCGTCACGCGCGAGTGTGTCTTGCAGGGCCTCCATGTTGCTGGTCTTGCCGAGAGGTTGCCCCCGGGGCACGCGCGTGTTGAGCAATTGCTGCCCGGTTTCGTCGACAACGATCATGTACCAGTCGCTGCGGGCGAGCGCCGCTGTCGCGCGAGCGTGGAAATCGGCAAAATCGCGCGTGCGCAGTTCCGGAGAGGTTTCGAGCACCATCAGCGTTGTGGTCATGTCGTGGAACTGGCGTTCCACCATGCGGGCATAGGTGTCGGCTTCCTGCTGGGCGCGCAGCTGAAGCGCACGGAGCTCCTCATTGCGCGATTGCCCGACGATCACCAACGAGAAGACCGCGAGCGGCAGGGTGGTGATCAATGCGAGGCCCACCATGTAGGACCTTACGCCGGCTCTGCCTCTGCGACCAAACACATTCAGATAACGCAAGTCCTGTCGTCCTGTTCGTACGTACGTAGACCCCGTGATTCCGCCCCCGGCCGGGACGATTATGTACCATGTTTTTCGCTGTTGTATCCCCCTTTTGCCAACCGGCGACGAGGCCTCTGCCAGAACCGTCATCGGCTGCGTCAGAACGGGACAGGTCACGGCCATGGTAGAGAGATGTCACCGGGACAAATTCTCTTTGGCGCGGCGGCCTGAACCCGGCTAAAGAGGATGTCCATTTCGACTTTTCGCCTTCGTTCCAATCCACGGCCTGCCCATGTCCCACATCCTATCGATCCAGTCCCATGTCGCCTTCGGGCATGTCGGAAACCGCGCCGCCGTCTTTCCGCTGCAGCGCCTCGGCCACGAGGTCACGGCGATCAATACCGTGCAGTTTTCCAACCACACAGGCTATGGCAGCTGGACCGGCGAGGTGTTTTCGGCCGCGCATATCGAGGATGTGGTCACCGGGCTCGAAAAGCTCGGCGTGCTCGATACGGTGGACGGCCTGCTGACCGGCTATCTTGGCGACCCTGCGATCGGGCAGATCATTCTCGACCTGCTCAACCGGCTGCCATCCGGCGTCAAGTGGCTCTGCGATCCCGTCATGGGCGATGTCGGGCGCGGTTTCTTCGTCCGGCCCGGCATACCCGACTATTTCCGCGATCGGGCGCTGGCGCGGGCGGGCATCATCACGCCGAACCAGTTCGAGCTCGAATTCCTGACAGACATGACGATCGCGACGCTCGGCGACGCGCGCGAGGCGGCGCGGCGAGCGCATGCCATGGGTCCGGAGATCGTGCTCGTGACGTCATTGATCCATGACCAGACGGCGGATACGGAAATCCAGATGCTCGCATCCTCGAAGGCCGGACATCAGTTCCTCGTGTCCACCCCTCGCCTGCCGCTCGATCCGGCGCCGAACGGTGCCGGCGACTGCACCTCGGCGCTGTTCCTCGGCCATATCCTCTCCGGCGCTTCCCTCGACAGCGCGCTCTCCAAGACGGCATCGAGCATCTTCGCGCTGTTCGAGAAGACTCGCGCCGCCGGCCGTCGCGAACTGGCGCTGATCGCCGCGCAGGACGACTTCGCCCATCCGGCGGCGCAGACGGTGACGGCGCTTTGAGCGGTCACCGCTTCGTCCTCTCACTCGTTACGGCCGTCGCCATGCTTCCCACTCCAGTCCCGGCGCAGGAGAGCAGCACGGACGCCTGGACGGTGGAGAAATGCGTCCGCTACGACCGCGCCTTCGACGAGCTTCTCGATTTTGTCGGACCGGAAGGCGTTACCGCTGACTTCGTCTCCGGCAATCGCAAATTCATCTCGGACGGCTGCTCCAGCGGCGCCGATGTCTGCCCCGTCTCGGACAAGGACATCGAGCTTGCCAACGCGCTGACAATCGCGGCAATGGGATTCGGGACGGCGAGTTCGTTTCTACCCTTTGTTTGCCGTTCGACCCCATAATGATCCGGCCGGTCAGGACCGGCGCTTGCAGGATGGCCGATAATGGACCATATGCAGGGCGACGCCAACGGAACCCGGAAATCACGTGGACAAGGCCGACCAGAAGACAATGCCGAAAGCCCAGAGATGGCTCGGCCAGACGGCGGCGGCCAGCCGCAGCGCGCTGATCACGCCGATTTCGGCCGCCCGCTGGCTGCTGGTGCTGATCGTCATCGCCGCCATCTATTTCTTCCACGGCTTCGTTGTGCCGGTGCTAGCGGCGCTGGTGATCGCCTTTGCCAGCTGGCCGCTCTACCGCCGTCTGCTCGACAGGATCGGCGGCAGCACGACCCTCGGCGCGACGCTGGCACTGCTGTTCATCATCGGTTTCCTGGTGGTGCCGATCACCATCGCGATCGGCTATACGATCGACGAGTTGCGCCAGTGGATCGGCTGGACTCTGGAGGTCAACCGGGTCGGCGCGCCGCCGCCGGACTGGATCGTGGCGCTTCCGGCCGTCGGTCCGTGGCTTGCCGAAAAATGGGCGGCCCATGTGGGTGCGCCGGGCGCGATCGGCGAGCTCATCCAGATCGTCAGCGGCGCCAATATCGGCAATATCTACCGGGCGCTGATCGCCGCCGGCGACGGGATTTTCCACCTGCTGCTGACGCTCCTGTTCATGCTGATCGCGCTGTTCTTCGTCTACCGCGACGGGGCAAGCTTCTCGCGCCAGCTCGACCTGCTCGGCGAACGTATCCTGCCGGCCAGATGGGAGCGCATTTCCCGCGTCGTTCCGGCAACGATCTCGTCCACGGTGACAGGCATGACGCTGATCGCCATCGGCGAAGGCATCGTGCTCGGCATCGCCTACTGGCTGGCGGGCGTGCCCTCGCCCGTGACGCTCGGCGTGCTGACCGGCATCATGGCGCTCATTCCCGGCGGCGCGCCCCTGTCGTTCACGCTGGTTTCCGTCTACCTCGTCGCCAGCGGCTCCTACGTCGCCGGCGTGACGCTCTTCATCTGGGGCTCCGTCGAGCTCTTCATCGTCGACAAGACAATCCGCCCGAGGCTCGTTGGCGGGCCGATCAAGCTGCCGTTCCTGCCGACCTTCTTCGGCCTGGTCGGCGGCGTGAAGACCATGGGCTTTCTCGGCCTTTTCATCGGGCCGGTGCTGATGGCGCTGATCGTGTCGATCTGGCGGGAATGGATGCGCGAGGTCGAGCTCGCCGAACCGCCGCATGATGCCGCGGCGCTCGCCGAGCCGGAGACCGCGACGGTGGAAACGACCGCGCCACGCAAGGCAACCTCGTCTCGCTGAGGGTCTGATCCTATTCCGCCGCGATCGAGCCGAACTGCGCCTGGTGCAGGCGGGCATAGGCGCCGCCCCTCTTCAGCAATTCCTCGTGGGTTCCGGTCTCGGTGATGCCGTTTCCGTCAACGACGACGATGCGCGCCGCATCGCGGATGGTTGCGAGACGGTGGGCGATGACGAGCGTCGTGCGCCCCTTGGCCAGTTCATTGAGCGATTGCTGGATGGCGCGTTCGGTCTCGGTGTCGAGGGCCGAGGTCGCCTCGTCGAGGATCAGGATCGGCGGGTTCTTGAGGAACATGCGGGCGATGGCCAGGCGCTGCTTCTGGCCGCCAGACAGTTTGACGCCACGTTCGCCGATGATGGTGTCGAGACCATCGGGCATGGCGGCAATGACGCCGTCGAGACGGGCGCGGCGCGCCGCTTCCATGATCTCGACATCGCCGGCGCCGAGGCGGCCATAGGCGATGTTTTCGCGGATCGAGCCGCCGAACAGGAAGACATCCTGCTGAACGATGCCGATCTGGCCGCGCAGGGAGGCGAGCTTCAGACTGCGGATATCCAGGCCATCGACCGAAATTGCGCCGCCGCTGATTTCGTAAAAGCGGGGCAGAAGCGAGCACAGCGTCGTCTTGCCGGCACCGGAGGGACCGACGAAGGCGACGGTTTCGCCCGCCCGGATGTCGAGATCTACGCCGGACAGGACCGGACGATCGGGCGTGTAGCCGAAGCTCACGTTACGGAATGAAATATCCCCCCGGAGAGGCGGAGCCTCGACCGCACCCGGCGCGTCGGCGATCTCGGGCTCGGTGTCCATCAATTCGAGAAAGCGGCGAAAGCCGGCAATGCCCTTCGGATAGGTCTCGATCACCGAGTTGATCTTCTCGACCGGGCGGAAGAAAACGCCGACGAGCAGCAGGAAGCTGATGAAGCCGCCATTGGTCAGTTCGCCCTTCAGCACGAACCAGGCGCCGGCGACCATGACGACCATCTGGATCAGCCGCATGGACATGTAGCTCATCGAGGTGGAGGCAGCCATGATGCGATAGGCGGCGAGCTTGGTGGTGCGGTAGTTCTGGTTGTCGCGCTCGAACAGGCGGCGCTCGTGTTCCTCGTTGGCAAAGGCCTGGACGACGCGGATGCCGCCGACATTTTCCTCGATGCGGGTGTTGAAATCGCCGACGCGGCCGAAGAGCGCGCGGAAATTGTCGGTCATGCGGGTGCCGTAGCGGCTCGTCAGCCAAGCCATCAGCGGCACGATCGCGGCGGTGATCAGCGCCAGTTCGACATTGATCGCCAGCATCAGCGCCAGCGCGCCGAGGAAGGTCATGATCGCGATGAACAGATCTTCCGGACCGTGGTGGGCAACCTCGCCGATTTCTTCCAGATCCTTGGTCAGGCGTCCGACCAGATGGCCGGTCTTCTCGTTGTCGAAATAGCGGAACGACAGTTTCTGGACATGGCTGAAGGCCATGCGGCGCATGTCGGTCTCGATGTTGATGCCGAGCATATGGCCCCAATAGGTGACCGTTGCCATCAGCGCGGTATTGGCGATGTAGATCATCAGGAGGCCGACAGAGGCGGCGATGATCAGGCCCCACTGGCCGGTCGGCAGGAGGTCGTCGACGAAGGACTTGACCGCAATCGGAAAGCCGAGTTCGAGCAGGCCCGACAGCACCGCGCAGGTGAAATCGAGTATGAACAGGCCTCGATAGGGCCAGTAATAGGCAAAGAATCGGCGGAGCATGATCAGCACCAAAATGGCTATCGTCGAAAACTATCCGTGTTCTGTCATGTTAATCCGGGCACGCCAAGCGCACCTCTGCGATCCGTGCCCGCTTTTGCCGGGTCGTGGCCGAACCGCAACGCTGAGTGTCACGCGGGCGGCAAGCGGTCTTGCTTCCGGCCCAATCCTCTGCATTGTGGCGATATCGGCCGCCGCAAGAGGTTAGAAGAGCATGCAGACTGCCCTCATCATCATGACGATTCTCGGCTGCGATGACGCGGTCAGCCAGTGCGACTACATCGACTCGCCCCGGGAGCGCTGGGTGAGCGTGGAGCTCTGCCATGCGGCGTCGGAGAAGCTTCTGAACGGGTTCAGCAATGCCGGCTATCCGACGGTGATCGCTGTCTGCCAGGAGCCGGAGCCCGCTCCGGTGACGGCGGAGGCCGCTCCAGCGCCCGACACGCAGGACACGGCAGAGACAACACCGACGGCACCTTCGCCGGCGCAGAAGGGCCTTGCTGCTCGGGCGCTCGACACGGTCCGGCTCGCGATACCGGGCAAGGAAAAGGTGAAGATGGTGTTCGAGGCGCCGCTGCACGTTATTTCCGACAGCTATTCCTGGGTCGCCCGGAAGGTCGGCCAGTAACGCCGGCGACCCGGTCAGGCGGCGGCGAGCGCCACGCCGACGGCGTAGTCACGGGCGCGGCGGCGCAATTCCTGGCGATGCAGCTTTTCGACGATTTCCAAGAGTTCGATCGCTTCCTCGGAGAGCGAGCCAAGGGCCGCGGCCCGTTCGAGCAATTGCTCCAGCATGGCGACGACGGCAATGTGGGGAGCATTCTGTTCGGCGTCGCGCCAGAGCAGCACGGCCTCGACGAACAGGATGCTGATGGCGCGGCCGAGACCGGCCGATTCGACCAGCGCGCGGATCGAATGGAAGCGGCCGGTGGCGAGGATCGCCCGCACGCGGCGATCTTCCAGCCCGCTCAGCGCTGCAACGGCGGCGCCGAAGAAATCCGTGCGGCCGGAGCACAGGGCCTGCATGAGGAAGGCGGGTGTCAGGCGTCCGGAGCGGCGCATCTGGTCGACGAGCATGACGCAATCTTCGGCCCTTGCGGCACCTGCGAGCGCGATGGCGGCCGATGTTTCAGCCTCGCCGGCAATCCGCTGGACGCGTTCGACACCGACGGCGCCGCGCACAAGGCCGCAGCCGCACAGCGCGCTCGCGACCTTCTGCATCAGGATATGGCGGACATCGGCCGGGAGGTCCTCGCGGTCGAGAAGGAGGCAGCGCACACCGGCATCGTCGCCATGGCGCTCGGCGATGCGGCGAAGCGAAAGGCGAGTGAAGCGGGCCGAGTCGTTTTCGAGAAGAAGGGCGATTTCATCGGCGGCGGCGATTTCGGCAAGTGCCGCAACGGCACCGCAGCCGAGCGGTCGGCGGGCCGCGACGAGCGCTCGGGTATGATCGGCGCCACGGCCGACAAGGTCGACGAGATCGATATCCGAAAGCAGCGGCGAACGCAGGATAACAGGCGCGGCGATCTCGATCTGGTCTTCGGCGAGCGAGAGCACGACGACCTTCGGTACATCCTCGGCCTCGGCGACCGCCTCGGCGAGCGCGCCGCGAACCTGGGGAGACGGGTCGTCGAGAAGCCAGGTCATGGCGACGCCGGCGGCCTTGCGCTCATCGGGAGACATGTCCGACTTGAGGTAGGCCCGGCCCAGCGCGTTCGCAGCCCTTGCCCTCTCGGTCGCCCTTGCCGTCTCTGCCCAGCGCAGAAATGCCTCTACTATCACGCCATCAACCCCAACTCGCCACCACGTCCCCGTCGCCGAAGATCATGGATGCAGGCTAGCGGGGAAAAGTTTAAGATTGGTTCACCATGTCTCTTAACCATCCGCACTTCAGCCCCGACGCAAGCCACGCTTCCCGGTTTCGTCCGCTTCGCACGCTCCTCGACATCGGCGCTCCCGCCCCAGTCGACCGGCTTCCCTCGCCCGTTACGGCCAGCGACGGGCTCGTGATCGATGTCCGCGACCGCGCCGCGACCGAAGGTACCGCCGGCGCCGCGGGGATGATTGCGAACGCATGGCGTGAGGCTGGCGGCGGTGCGGTTCTCGTGCGCGTGCGGCCGGTGACGGCGGGTGACGATGTGAGCGACGAAATCGCGATTGCGGCGCAGGTGCGGGCCGATGGCATTGTCCAGTGCGGCATTCGCGACGGCTCGGACCTGCAGCACCTGCATTCGCTGATGGCGGTGGAGGAAGCCCGAGGCGGTCTCGATCAGGGTGCACTCGCGATCGTCGCGGAGCTCGGCGACACGCCGCTCGGGGTGCTGCAGGCGGCCAGTCTTGCGGGCAAGACGCCACGACTGGCGGCGCTCGTCTTCGATCCGGAAGCGCTGGCAGCCGCGACGGGCGCGCGCGAGATCGGCGGATCGGCGACGCTGACCGGTCGTGGTCTGGCGCTGATGGCGGCGGCCTCAGCGGGCGTGCCTGTTTTCGAAGCGCTACCGATGTCGGTCGAATATACGCAGCTTGGGGCCATCTGTAGCCGGCTACAGAACGACGGCATGCTTGGCGCGATGACGCGGGACGCGGATTTCGTCGCACCCCTGCGGCAAGGCTTCGGCGACGCCGGATGACCTCTCAGGGCGCCTTTGGACGCCGCAACGGGAAGGTGTCGCTCGCCTCCGCGTAGTCGAGATAGCCCATGCGCGCGACCGGCCGTGCGAGAGACATGTCGAGCATGCCGTCGCGAATGATCCGCTCGTCGATGTGGATGCCCATGACCTGGCCGATGACCATGATCGAGTCGGCGACGCCGCCATCGACGGTGCGCGGGCGGACAACCTCGGTTACGCGGCATTCGAGTGCCGCCGCCGCCTCGCCGACATAGGGCGCGTCGACGAGTTCGCCGAACACCGGTGTCAGCCCGGCGATCTCGAACTCGTTCTCGCCATAGGGAACGGCGATCGACGACATGTTCATCGCCTCCACAAGTTCGCGACCGACGAAGTTGCAGGTGAAGACGCCCGTTTCCTCGGCATTGCGGGCGCTGTGTTTCGGGCCGGAGGAGGAGAACATCACCAGCTTGGGATTGTCGCCGATGGCATTGAAGAAGGAATAGGGCGAGAGGTTGAGCGAACCGTCCCTGCCCTTCGTACCGATCCAGCCGATCGGACGCGGCACGACGATCGCCTTAAACGGATCATGGGCAAGACCGTGTCGGTTGCTGGCGGTGTCGTAGAACATCACTCCGCCTCGCCGACCCAGGTGACGACATCGGCAAGCTCCGGCCTTGGACGCTCGGTGACCGGGAAGGTGGTGGAGCCGATGTGGATGAAGCCGGCGACCTTTTCGCCCGGCTCGATGCCGAGCAGCGGGAAGGCGCGCTCGTCGAAGGCGAACCATTCCGTCAGCCAGTTCGAGACGTAGCCGTGGGCGTTGGCCGCCATCAGGAGATTGAGGCACACTGCGCCGGCGGACATGACCTGCTCCCATTCCGGGATCTTGAAGTGCGGCGCGGCCTTGCTGACAACGGCGATGACGACCGGCGCGCGGGTGAAGCGGGTGCGCTCGACATTCACCATCTCCTCGCTGAGATCAGGGTTCTTCTCCAGTGCCATCTGCAAAAGCGCCTCGCCGATTTCGGCCCGGCGGTCGCCGCGATAAACGATGAAGCGCCAGGGGGCCAGCTTTCCATGGTCAGGCACGCGCACGGCAAGCCGCAGAATATCCTCCAACTGGCTCCGATTCGGGCCGGGCTCACACATCTGGAAGGCGGGAACGGACCGGCGGATCTTCAGATAGTCGAGGAGCGCTGCATTATTTTGGGTGTTCATGGGGTTTCCCTGGGTCAGGCGGAGCGGAATGGACTTGAAATTGCCATGCGGTTGGGATTGAACTTGCTGCCAACGCTCAAGATGTCAACCGGTTACCGACGCATGCCAGGGTTTCGCCCGCTCGCCTGCCTTCTTCTTTTGTTTCTCGTGGCAGTCCCGATGGCCGATCGTGGCTTCGCGCAGGATGCCTTCAGCACGTTCAAGCAGCTGGACGGTTCGGTGAAGATGCCCAAGCTGAAGGCGTTTTCTCCTGAGCTGCCCGACGCCCTGACCGCCAGTCCCGCCAAGAGCGTCAGCATGGAAGCGCGGCTGACGGAAGACGGCGAAGCGGTCGAACAGGGACTTTCCTGGCGCGTGTTCAGCCCGATCCCCGGCGACGACGGCAAGCTGCCCCTGCTGGCAAGCTCGGAGGGCGGATCGGCCGATTTCCAGCTGATGCCGGGAGACTATTTCGTCAACGTCGCCTTCGGCCGCGCAGGCGCGACGAAGAAGCTCTCCGTGCCGCAAGACGGGACGGTCGAACATCAGGTCATGGTTCTGGATGCCGGTGGCCTGGTTTTGAATGCCGTGTCAGGCGCCGACACCCGCGTTCCGCCACAGCAGTTGCGCTTTGACGTCTACGCGGCGGAGGTGCAGGAAAATGGCGACCGGCGGCTCGTGCTGTCCGACGTGAAGCCGAACACCATCGTCCGGCTCGGCGCCGATACCTATCATATCGTGTCGGAATACGGCAGTGTGAACGCAGTCGTGCGCGCCGACATCAAGGTGGAGGCCGGCAAGCTGACCGAGGCGACGATCCAACACCGCGCGGCGCAGATCAACTTCAAGCTGGTTTCTGAAGCCGGCGGCGAGGCGATCGCCGACACCGCCTGGTCGATCGTGACTGCTGGCGGCGATATCGTCGGGGAAAGCGTCAGCGCCTTCCCGACCCTCGTACTGGCCGAAGGCGGCTATACCGCCATCGCCCGCAACAAGGACAAGATATTCCAACAGGATTTCTCGGTGGAAGCCGGCGTCAACAAGGACGTCGAGGTGCTGCTCGGCAGTTGACGTCGTCCCAAGGGCGGCGTTGCCTCAGGCAGCCTTCCGGAAGACGCGCGTCTTCTTTACCGGCGCCATGGAAAAGACCGACTGGTAGAGCGTCGACAGCAAGTCCTTGCGGTCAGCGATCAGCGACAACTCGGTCCAGGTGATCACCCGTCCGGCGCGGGCCGTGATGGCGCTGCCCGACAGGCGACGGAATTCCCGCACCAGCAGAGACAGCCGCAGCGTCAGCGACAGCTTGCTGGCGATGTGGAAGAGGCGGCCGTTCTGCCCCTCGAAATACACGGGTATCACGCTGGCGCGGGCCGACTGGATAAGCTTTGCCGGAAACATCTTCCACGGCAGATCCTCGGCGCGGCCGAAGCCCTTCTTCGCCGTGGCGACGCCGCCGGCCGGGAAGACCACGACGGTGACGCCTTCCTTCAAGAGCCGCACGGCCTCGTGCCGGGTCTGCATGTTGATCGCCAGGGCTTCCTTGGTCTCCTCGAAGGACACCGGCAGCGAATAGGGCGCCATTTCCGGCACCTTGAGCAGTTCGTTGTTGATCAGCACACGGAACGGACGGCCGAGTTCCTCGGCCATGGCCAGCACGGCGATGCCGTCGCCGATGCCGAACGGGTGGTTGGCGACGATGACGACGGGGCCTTCGGGAAGATTCGCCGGCGGCCATTGTCCGGTGATGTCAAGGCGGACGTCGATCAGGTCGAGCATCTTGCCGAAGACGCGATCGGACTTGCCGACGATGTCGGAGCGCCAGATGTCGTAGAGACGGGCGAAGCGGTCGCGACCGGAGAGACCTTCGATGGAGCGGATGAACCAGCGCTTGAGGCGCGGATCACGCTCGTTGGCATAGGACAGTTCCTCGAATCGCAAGGCAATCTCCGGCTTTCGTTATCCGAAGAGCTTTGAACCCTCTGGATGACAGGGACATGACAGAAAAACGGCGGGGCTGTGAAAGCCCCGCCGCAGATGATCAGGCGATGAAGGATTTCGCCGAGAGCTTGCGGCGAACATCGGGCGGCGTCGCCTCGCCGGCCAGCAGCGCGACGGCTTCCACCAGCGACATCGGCGTCTGGGCCTGCGATCCCAAGCGACGGATATTGACCGAGCGTTCCTCGGCCTCCTTCTTGCCGCAGACGATGATGACAGGGACCTTGGTGACCGAGTGCTCGCGGATCTTGTAGTTGATCTTCTCGTTACGGAAATCGGTCTCCACCTGCATGCCCGCCTCGCGCAGCGTTTCGGCCACTTCGCGACCGTAGTCGTCGGCATCGGAGGTGATCGTGGCGACGACGACCTGGGTCGGCGCGAACCAGAGCGGCATGTGGCCAGCGAAGTTCTCGATCAGGATGCCGAGGAAGCGCTCCATCGAGCCGCAGATGGCGCGGTGGATCATCACGGGCTGCTTCTTCTCGGAATTCTGGTCGATGTAAAAGGCGCCGAAGCGTTCCGGCAGGTTGAAGTCGACCTGCGTGGTGCCGCACTGCCATTCACGGCCGATGGCATCCCTCAGCGTGTACTCGAACTTCGGACCGTAGAAGGCGCCCTCGCCCGGCAGGATGCCGGTCTTGATGCGGCCGCCGGACTGCGCCTCGATCTGCTTCAGGACGTCCATCATGACGCTCTCGGCGCGGTCCCACAGCTCGTCGGAACCGACGCGCTTTTCCGGACGGGTCGAGAGCTTGACGACGACTTCCGAGAAGCCGAAGTCCTCGTAGACCGAGAGGATCAGGTCGTTGATGCGCAGGCATTCGGCCGCCATCTGCTCTTCGGTGCAGAAGACGTGGGCGTCGTCCTGCGTGAAGCCGCGCACGCGCATCAGGCCGTGCAGAGCGCCGGACGCCTCGTAACGGTGGACGGTGCCGAACTCGGCGAGCCGGATCGGCATGTCGCGGTAGGACTTCAGGCCGTGCTTGAAAATCTGCACGTGACCCGGGCAGTTCATCGGCTTCAGGGCGAAGATGCGCTGGTCGGCTTCCTCGTCGTCGGGATGGGTGAAGGCATGGGCGGATTTCACCGCGAACATGTTTTCCTGGTACCAGCCCCAGTGACCCGAGGTTTCCCAGAGCGACTTGTCGAGGATCTGCGGCGCATTGACCTCGTCATAGGCGCCGGCAAGACGGCGACGCATGTAGGAGGTCAAGGTCTGGAACATACGCCAGCCCTTCCCATGCCAGAAGACGACGCCTGGGCCTTCTTCCTGGAAATGGAAGAGATCCATCTCGCGGCCGAGCTTGCGGTGGTCGCGCTTCTCCGCCTCTTCCAGCACATGCAGGTACTGGTCGAGTTCCTCCTGGGTCGCCCAGGCGGTGCCATAGATGCGTGTCAGCATCGGTCGGGTGGAATCGCCACGCCAGTAGGCGCCGGCGACCTTCATCAGCTTGAAGGCCGTGCCGATCTGGCCGGTGGAGGCCATGTGCGGACCTCGGCAGAGGTCGAACCAGTCGCCCTGCTTGTAGATCTTGAGGTCCTGGCCTTCCGGAATCATGTCGACTAGCTCGACCTTGTAGGCCTCGCCCTTGTCGGCGAAGACGTCGCGGGCCTTGTCGCGCGACCAGATCTCCTTGGTGAAGGCGGCGTTCTTCTGGATGATCTCCTTCATCTTCTTCTCGATCTTCGGCAGATCGTCGGGCGTGAAGGGCCAGTCCTCGCGGGTATCCGGGTGGACGCGCTTGAAATCGTAGTAGAAGCCGTTCTCGATCACAGGACCGATGGTGACCTGCGTGCCGGGCCAGAGGTCCTGCACCGCCTCGGCCATCACGTGGGCGGCGTCGTGGCGGATGAGCTCCAGCGCGCGCGGATCGGTGCGGGTGACGATCTCGATCCGGCCGTCGGTGACGGGATCGGAGAGATCGCGCAAGTCACCATCGAGCGCGATCGCGACAGCCTTCTTGGCGAGCGACTTGGAAATGGATTCGGCGACGGCGAGACCCGTGGTGCCAGCCTCGAAGCTGCGCACGGAACCGTCGGGGAATGTAAGGGAAACGGACATTTATGATCTCCTATCCAGTCCCGCCAACGAATGCGGGTGGTGAAAGTGCCGGAGACGGCCGGCGATGACGTGCGCGTGATAGTGCGAAATCGCTCTTGAGTAAAGACGCTAGAACTCGGCCAGCACGACCGAAACGGCAAGCGCCAGCGCCAGAAGACCGCAGGCGATGATCTGCCACGGCGAGGAGGTGCGGCTGTGGCCGCGACGCGCGGCGAAGCGGCGGCCTTGCAGGAGGTAGAGCGCACCCCAGCCGGTCAGCCAGAGGCCGAGCGCCAGTGAGGCCAGAAAGAGAAGACCCTGCAGCACCGTCATCCGGTCGCCCCCATGACACCGATCATATGCTCTGCTGGCGAGCTCCGTCAGGTCTCCCCTGTCCGCCAGAATTCCCGGGCGTCCTGCGGCAAGTCCGACAGGACACGTTCGAACGCGGCCGGATCGACGTGACGCCGGAGCACGACCGCGACGTCGCGGATCGCCCAGTCCGTCGACAGGTTGTGATTATGACGAAGCGCCCTCACCTCCGCCATCATTTCCGCCTCGGTGCCGAATGAAACGGGCGGGACATCGACGTCCCAATCGCTGACGAAGATAGCACGCAGCACCGGCGGAAGAACAGCGGCAAAGGCGATGGCCTGCCTGGTGTCGAGACGTCGGCGGAAGGCGTAGAGGACCGCCTGCAGCATGGTATAAGTCTGGTGCGTGGTCTGCAGCATCGCATGGTCGCGCAGGTCGGTCATGAAGGCGTCGAAATCACGCGATGCGTGGCGGTATTCCATCGGTACGGTCATGGATTCCGATCCTCTACTTCTATCCTGACAATGCGGCCCTCGCTGTCAAATTCGACCGTCTCGGTTCCCCGGCGCGAGAGACGCTCACCCGTTGTCGCGTGTGTCGCCTCGATGTTCCAGACGGCGCGGGCCGATCGCGGGCCGGTGGCTTCGATCGCGTCGTCCCAGGCGCGCTGGTCCGGATAGGTCTCGAAGTATTGTCGGAAGGCCGACAGGATGGCGTCGCGGCCGACCGTGTCGCCGGTGCCGGGGGAGAGATAGACGGCATCTTCGGCGAAGAAGGCTTCGATCGCGGGGAAATCGAGGGCGTTGATCGCGGCGTGGTAGATCCGGACATGTTCGGCGGGATCGAAGGGCATGGAGCGTCCTATCGGAGGATGTCGTCTTTCTTCCGCCCGGCCTTCCAGAACGACCAGGGCGCCCACCAGTGATAGCGGTCGTCCAGCGTTTCGGGAACCGGATCAAAGCCCCAGGTGCCACCCGGGCCACAGCGACCGACGCGGAAGAGCGTCAGCCAGCCGCCGGACCAGAGGCCATGGCGGGCGATCGCCTCGTAGCCGTATTCCGAACAGGTCGGGCTGTGCCGGCAGGAGCTGCCGATCAGGCTCGACAGCGTCAACTGGTAGAGGCGGATCAGGCCCATGCCGAGAAGGCGGCCGGGCGTCTTGCGGAACGGACCGGCATAGTTGCGACCGCCAGGCCGGGAATCTGGTTGATGGTGGCCAGCAGCGCACATTCAGGCGGCTTCCGTTGAGAAGTCGGCGACAGGGGCGACCGCGAACACGGCTCCGATCACGACGCTTCGGCGACCTTCTTCGCCTCGATCTGGTCGAGACAATCGACGACGGCCTCGAAAGTCAGCATGGTGGAGGCGTGGCGGGCCTTGTAGTCCTTGACGGGTTTGAGGAAGCGCATGTCCTCGAAACGGCCAGACGGGCCCTCGCCGTCTTCCTTCAGCATGGCCAGCATGTCCTCGCGAGCCTTTCGGATTTCCGCCGCCGTGGCTCCAACGATGTGGCGCGCCATGATCGATGACGAGGCCTGGCCAAGCGCGCAGGCCTTCACCTCGTGGGAGAAGTCGGTAACGGTATCGCCATCGGTCTTGAGGTACACCCTGACCTTGGACCCGCAGAGTTTCGAGTGCTTGTCCGCGACGGCGTCGGCGTCGGCAAGCGCGCCAGTCCGCTCGATATTGCCGGCGAAATCGAGAATCCTGTTGTTGTAAATGTCGTCCATGATCCGTTTCGGTCCGTTCGTCAGCAGCGGCGACGGCGAAAGCCATGTCGCAATCGCGCCGCCTTCTCCCGTCTTGCGATTACACTATATGTAATGTCGGGTGACGAGACATGCAAAACAAGGTTTTTTCACCGGGCTCGTGTTAAAGAGCATGCCTGCCCTTGCCATCGAGGCCGGCTTTGCACAATTACAAGCGATAACCGCACGATCCGGTCCGATATCAGGGCCGCGGGAGACGACACCATGGACGCCATCGTCAAGAAACTGGTTCCGGAAGCCGGCAAGCCGTCGCGCGAGGAAGCCGAGGAGGCCGTGCGCGTTCTCCTGCGCTGGGCGGGCGACGACCCGACCCGCGAGGGCCTGCTCGATACGCCGAAGCGCGTGGCGAAGGCCTATCGTGAGCTTTTCTCCGGTTATGAGGCGGATATCCACGACATTCTCGGCACGACCTTCGAGGAGGTCGCCGGCTATGACGACATCGTCTTGGTCAAGGACATCTCGTTCTTCTCGCACTGCGAACATCACATGGTGCCGATCATCGGCAAGGCGCATGTCGCCTATCTGCCGAACGGCCGGGTGCTCGGCCTTTCCAAGATCGCCCGCGTGGTCGATGTCTTCGCCCGCCGCCTGCAGACGCAGGAAGCGATGACGGCACAGATCGCCGAGGGGATCGACTCCGCCTTGCAGCCGCGCGGCGTTGCCGTCATGGTCGAGGCTGAGCACATGTGCATGGCCATGCGCGGCATCAAGATGTCCGGATCGACGACGCTGACGACGACGTTTACCGGTGAGTTCAAGGGCAATGCCGCCGAACAGGCGCGCTTCATGTCGATGATCCGCAGCCGCTGACGCGGACGTTTCTCCAAGGACGCTTTTCATGACGATCGAATTCGCCCCGCCGCCGGCCGACCACGCGGCGCTGGAAGATGCCGGACCGTTCACCCCGAAATTCGACACCAACGGCCTGGTGACGGCCGTGGTCACGGATGCCGGCGACGGCGAGCTTCTGATGGTGGCGCACATGAACGCGGAGGCGCTGTCGCTGACGCTCTCGACCGGGATCGCGCACTATTACAGCCGCTCGCGCGGGAAAATCTGGAAAAAGGGTGAAAGCTCAGGCAATCTGCAGACGGTGAAGGATTTCCGTGTCGATTGCGACCAGGATGCCGTGTGGCTCAAGGTCTCCGTCGCCGGCCATGACGCGACATGCCACACCGGGCGCCGGTCCTGCTTCTATCGATCGGCGGCGCTCGAGAATGGCGAGGCGCAACTGACGATCGTCGACGATCACAGGCATTTCGATCCCGCCGACGTCTACGGCGATAGCAAAAAATAGGCGTCTGCCTTCTTCGCGCCCATTGCGGCACGACCATAACGAATTCGTAAGCATCGAATGCGCTAATAGAGCTTCGGGGTATCGTTCAGCCGTAGGGGTATTGTGGATGCTGAACTTCAGTTTGACGCGTCATGCGGCGCCTTCCGCCGACAAGCCGAAATCCGGCGAACCTGGCGATCCCGGTCCGACGCCCCCTGCCTTGCCGAAAAAGCCAAAGATAGCGCTGGCGCTGGGTGGCGGTGCTGCTCGCGGCTGGGCCCATATCGGCGTGCTTCGTGCTCTGGACGAGGCGGAGATCGAAGTCGGCATGGTGGCCGGCACCTCGATCGGCGCGCTGGTCGGCGGCTGCTACCTCGCCGGAAAACTCGACGAACTGGAAGCCTTCGCACGATCGCTGACCATGCGGCGCATCGCTTCGCTTCTCGATCTGACGATCGGCGGCGGCGGCCTGCTTGGCGGCATGCGGCTGACCAAACGCATGCAGGAACACCTGCAGGGCATGTCGATCGAGGATCTGCCCCTGCCCTTCGTCGCCGTCGCGACGGAACTCAACAGCGGCCACGAAGTCTGGATCGACGGCGGCAGCCTGATTACCGCGATCCGTGCGTCCTACGCGCTACCGGGCATCTTCGAGCCGATCAAGTGCAACGGGCGCACCCTGGTGGATGGCGCTCTCGTCAATCCGGTCCCGGTATCCGTCTGTCGCTCGCACGAGCAGACGCTGGTGATGGCCGTCAACCTGCACTACGACCTGTTCGGCCGCTCCGCGGTGGTCAAGCACAAGGCCCAGGAACTGGGCGAAGACGCCGAGTTCCGGAACAAGGCCAATCGGCTGGGTGTGACGAGCGTCATGGTCCAGTCGTTCAACATCATCCAGGACCGCATCTCGCGGGCCAGGCTTGCCGGCGATCCGCCGGATCTGGCGCTGCATCCGCGCGTCAGCGATATCGGCCTGTCTGAGTTTCACCGCGCCGGGGAGGCGATCGAGCGGGGTTACGAGGAGACGAAGTCCCGAATCGCCGAAATCAAGCGGATGCAGGAAGCCGTGATGCGCTGACGGGCGGCGTCAGCCACTCTTCCGTCCTCTCATGACGTGTCAGCCGGCGATATACGCCTTGATCTGTTCGGCCTCGTGCTCGATTTCGCGGATTCGGTTCTTCACCACGTCACCGATCGAAATGATCCCCGACAGCTTTCCGCCGGCTTCGACGGGCACGTGGCGGAAGCGGCGGGCGCTCATGACTTCCATCAACTCGTTGACGGTCGCCTCTTCGCCGCAGCGATAGACATTCGCCGTCATCGCCGACGACACGGGGTCTTCCAGGCATTCCGCGCCGCGGCGGCCGATCGCCGTTACCAGATCGCGTTCGGTGAAGATGCCGACAATGCGGTTCTCCATGCCGACCACGACGACGGCGCCGATCTTGTGCTGTTCGAGAGTTCGGGCGGCCTCGGCGAGGCTCGCATGCGGCGCGACGGTAACCACGTCGCGGCCCTTCTGATCGAGAATCGTCTTCACCAGTACGGACATTCGCTCCTCCATCGCAAAGATCGCGTTCAACGCTTCCGTCTTGCCCTCCTCCGGCAAACGGCGCGCATGGAAAGCGTGCCTTGAATTAGCAACTAATGCAACACGCTTTGCGGTGGAGCGTTTGGCCGTCCTCAGCGTTGTGGATCAAAAAGGGAAAACAGCAGGAAGCCGAAGAGGAAGCCGCCGATATGGGCGTCCCAGGCGATCGAGCCGGAAACATCGCCGATCAGCGGAAGCCCTACGGCAATCAGGATATTGCCGAGGAACCAGACGCCTGCGAACACCCGAACGGTGCGGTCTGCCAGCGCCTCCGCGATCGTCAGGCGCGGACGGAGGTGACCGAAGCTCAGGCGCGATCCGCGGCCAAGCGCAAAGCGGCAGGCGGCGCCCATCAGCGCCGATACGACGGCGGATGCGCCGATCATGAAGGTCGGCTGACCCCAATTGACCGCCGCATGGAGCGCGGCGCCGGCGGCGGCGGAGAAAACCCAGAAAGCCATAAAACGCGTCCCGCCAATGCGGCGGAACACCGGCGTGCCGAAAGCGGCCAGCCACAGGCTGTTGAAGGCGATATGTTCGATACTGCCGTGCAGCAGCGAATAGGTCACCGGCGTCCACAGCCACTCTAGTCCCTGTTCCGACAAGGGATAGACATATCGCAGCGGTGAAAAGGCAAAGGTGAAGACGAAGGACTGGGCGGCGTCCGGCGAGAGCACATAGGCCTGCAGCACGTATATGCCGGCCAGCAGCACCATCGCGGCCAGGATTCCGGTCGGCAGGTTGAAGACGGGTTCGCCGCCCCTGCCCCGGCCACCAAACGCGCCGTTGTCATCTCTCGGGTCGTGGGTCATTGCTTCTCCTCGGTGCTGGGCACCGGCATACGCGACACGGCGATCAAAAAAAAGGCCGTCCGACAAACGCCGGACGGCCGGTCGGGCCCCCGCGGGTTACCCCGGCCCTGAAGAGATGTGCTGATCGACATCTGGCAGGACGTCGTTGATGACGTTTTCGCATTCCGTCGCAATCCGAGCAAGGACAACCGATCTTTAACCTTAACATCGACCCGGTCCGGCGTACGGCCCAACCTTCTGTTAACCGCTCCAGCGTAAAGTTTCGCAAGAACAGCCGAGAGAGCAGCATGTATTCGTTCAGGCCACAACAGAGCAGCCCATCGTCCGCTCCTGTTGATCAGCGGTCTTTTCAGCGCGTCAACGTCAACCTGCAGGGCCGGTTGATGCTTGCGAACTATGAGGAATATGTCTGCTCGGTCGTCAACATGTCGCCCGGCGACGTGCGCTTTGCCTGCGACGGCCGGCCGAAGCCCGGCGAGCGGGTGATTGCCTATATCGATCATATCGGCCGTATCGAGGGCACCACGATCAAGCTGACCGATGACGGTTTCGTGATGTCGATCGTCGCCACGGGCCGGAAGCGCGAGAAACTTGCGGCACAGTTGACCTGGATCGCCAACAAGCACGAACTCGGCCTGCCCGAGGATCGTCGCCACGACCGACTGACGCCGCGCAACACGCTGACCGAACTCGTGCTCGACGATGGCCGGCGCTATCCGTGCCGGCTGATGGACCTTTCGCTGTCGGGCGCGGCGATCGACATCGATATCCGCCCGCCAATCGGCACACAGATCAAGCTCGGCAACATGCGCGGACGCGTGGTGCGTCACTTCCTCGAAGGCGTTGCGATCGAATTCCTGACTCTGCAGTCGCGCGAAGCGCTGACCGAGTTTCTGTAATCCACTTCCGAAATCCTGACTCTGGCATCCAACGGCGCGTCACGCTATACGGATGCCTGCGGGCACCGTCTCGCGGAGATCAACAGCGAGACGCAGCAGAACGACCGGCACTGTCCGTCGATGCATGCGGGTTCGCAAAATGGGTTCCGCCATGAACGACCACGGCGTCCGCTTCGGACGAATTGCCGCTACCTTGCCTGTCCGTGGCATTAACAAGGCGCACGACTTCTACACAGGAGTGCTCGGTTTCCGAAAACTATTCGAAAACGGCAATCCCGTCGGCTTCATGATCCTGAAGCGCCACGACGCGGAACTGCACCTAACCTTGCAGCCCGGACACAAGGCCGCGACCTTCAATGTCGCCCACCTCATTGTCGAGGATGTCGACCAGTTGCACGCTGTCTGCCAGAAAAACGGCACACGGATCATCAAGAGCCTCGCAGACAAGGACTACGGCCTCAGGGCCTTCGTGTTCGAAGATCCAGACGGGAACCGCATCGACGTCGGACAACCGATTTAACCGGTGAAGAGGGTCGGCCTCTTATGTCCGGCCCTCCCAAACACGCGGTCGACCGTTTCACCGAAAAAAATACGCGCTTCCCGAAAATTTTTGCCACGGTTTGCGGACAATCAGACGCCGGCAAGGCCGCAGAAATGGCTGCTGCCGCCTCGCGGATAGCGGGAGTGCGACAAAAACCGCGGCAGCCCTGCGTCCCGCGCAGCAGAGGCCAGCGTTCATCTGGCACTCGCAGAGCGAAAAACTCCAATGAAATCATTGATGGCCTCATTTCGCGCCGGTGCATTTCATTCAAATTTTACGCGTGTTTTATTCAAAAAATACTCAAATAAAACTAGAACTTTAATACTATTAATCGCAAAATCTATTCTTATTTAACTCTTATAAGTCCTTCTTTTTACTTCATGATTTTGCGATGGATAAAAGTGTTTGTGTCATTGTTCTTCCATAACGGGGAGACAAACAATGACAAGAAACAACACACTTCGCCGCAGCCTGATCGTCGCAGCCGCGCTGGGAGCGCTCACGTCACAGGCAGCCGCCGTACCCGCGAACATGCACATCGTCGGCAAAGCCAATCCGCCGATCGGTCACTACGAATTCTGCAAGACCTACAGCTCGGAATGCCAACCTTCCGCGTCCGGCGATACAGGACCGATGACGCTGACCGAGAACGCGTGGAAAACGCTTCTTCAGGTGAATTACGACGTCAACTCGGCAATCCAGCCACTGACGGACCAGGAGATCTACGGCGTCGAGGAACTGTGGACCTATCCGCGCTCGGTCGGCGACTGCGAGGACTTCGTTCTGCTGAAGCGCAAGATGCTGATGGATGCCGGGTTCTCGGCCTCCGACCTGCTGATCACCGTGGTGCTGCAGCCGAATGGCGAGGGCCACGCGGTGCTGACCGTCCGCACCGATCATGGCGACTTCATTCTGGACAACATGCGCAACAAGGTGCTGCTGTGGTCCGACACCGAATACACATACCTGAAACGGCAGTCCTCGACCCATGCCGGTCGGTGGGTGAAGCTGCAGGATGGCCGCGCGATGGCCGTCAGCAGCGTCGGCACCAACTGACCGCATCGATCAACCGTTACAGGAGAGTTTGGCCCCGGTCCGTCCCCCGCACCCCGTCCCCGACCGGCGCCAGGAGCCGATCCCGCAAACGCCAGCGGGATCGGCTCTCTTTCTTTGGGCAGCAGATCCGTCGTTAGCGTTTCGTTAACCCTGATATCGCAGCCTGCCGCTTGAGATTCACGACAAACCGTGCCGTGAGCCGATAGCCGGGACACGAGACATGGCGAATGCCAGCCAGACGAGCGCGCACAGCGAAGCGCCAGCGATCTCCAGCGGTTTCATCACCAAGGTTGCCATCGCCGTAGTGGCGATCGCCCTGTTCTCCGTTGCCATCAGCATTGCCGGCCAGATGTTCGGCGATCGCATGCTTCTGGCAGGACACACCGACAGCACTGAAACATTCTCCATCCGGATCGGCCAGGATACGCTTTCGCTCGAGGCGAACACGCTGCGGTTCGCCGGTCAGAGGCACAGCGGTTCCGCCGAGCGCGCCGATCTTTATTTCCTCTGGCCGGAGATGACGGGTTATCAGCGCGGGGAGCGACGGCGCTTCGACGACGTGAGCCTCGCCGACACCCTGATCTTCGTGCAGCTTTCCCAGAGCACGATGTCCCGCGACATGTCGGGGCGCGTGGAACCGATCTACTCCTATCTGTTCGATGGGCCTGCCGAACCCGGCCCGCACGGCCTTACCCTTCACCGGCTTCGCAACGATGCCGGCTATGCGAACGAAGTCATGTACACCGCACCCCGTTTCGGCCAAGCCGATTACGCGGTTCGCTGCCTGATCGCCGCTCCCGACAGCCCGCCGAGCAGCGGTGACTGCCAGCGCGACATCCATGTCGGGCGCGACCTCACCGTGCTCTACCGCTTTTCCAGCCGGCGCCTTGCCGACTGGGAGCGGATCGACGCGGCGATCCGGCAGCACTTTGAGGCGCGTCTTGGCGGCGGCGCCGAAAAAAGCTCGGATTCTCAATAAATTCGACTGAACGTGGAAACTTTCCATTCA
Source organism: Ciceribacter sp. L1K22 (assembly GCF_017599385.1). GTDB lineage: Bacteria > Pseudomonadota > Alphaproteobacteria > Rhizobiales > Rhizobiaceae > Allorhizobium. Next base: position 2,099,164 of record NZ_JAGFPK010000001.1, on the reverse strand, counting down.
TCATAAACCACTTGGTAAGGCTGGCTGCATATCCTTGAAGAGGGTCGGAGGGGGCATCCGTATCCAGACAGATCAAGTGAAGAGTTTAGCGGTGACAAGAACAAGAACGGTTGGTTTCAGGCAGGCCCTTTCTTTCCTGATGAAGCGTCAATTGCCCATATTCGCCCTGGCGTTTTCCCTCGCGCTCGGCCTCGTCGTTTCGACAGCCGAGGCCGCGCCGAAATATGCCGGGATCGTCATCGATGCCCGCACCGGCAAGACGCTCTACGAGAGCGATGCCGACTCGCTGCGCTATCCCGCATCGCTCACCAAGATGATGACGCTCTACCTCGTGTTCGAGGCGCTCGAGAGCGGTCGCGTCCGGCTCGACACGAAGGTTCCGGTTTCCAAGAATGCCGCAGCAGAGCCGCCGTCCAAGCTCGGCGTGCGTGCGGGCGGGTCCGTGACGATCGAGCAGGGTATCCTCGCTCTCGTCACCCGTTCGGCCAATGACATCGCAACCGCGCTCGGCGAATATCTCGGCGGCTCCGAATCCCGGTTCGCCCAGATGATGACCGCCAAGGCCCGTAGCCTCGGCATGAGCCGCACCACCTATCGCAACGCGCACGGCCTTCCCAATACCGCGCAGATGACGACCGCCCGCGACCAAGCGATCCTCGGCGTGGCGCTGCGCCAGCATTTTCCGCAATATTACGGCTACTTCTCCACCCGCAGCTTCAAGTTCGGCAAGTCCGTCATCGGCAACCACAATCGCCTGCTTGGCAATGTGCGCGGCGTCGATGGCATCAAGACGGGCTTTACACGCGCCGCCGGCTTCAACCTCGTGACCTCGGCCCAGGCCGATGGCCGCACGATCGTCGCCGTGGTCATGGGCGGCAGCTCCGGCGCGCGGCGCGACGCGACGATGCGGGAACTTGTCGCGAAGTACATGCCGAAGGCCAGCCGGTCTGGTCGCCAGAGCCTGCTGATCGCCCGCGGCAGCACCTCGGTCATGCCGGCAGACACGATGGCCGTTGTGACCGTTGACGACATGCTGCCGCTGAACGGTCCGGTTCCGGTTGCCCGCTACGAGCATGCGCCGGTTGCCAACGCCTATGCCGCACCGGCAGAAAGCGCCGCGCAATCCGCGCTGGCGCAAGTCACGGCAACGACATCGGTAGCACCGGCCACGGCGACGATGGCAACGAGCGTGCCGGTCCCGGCACCCGCCCCGGCCTATATGCCGGAACAATCATCCGCGATCATCGCGCCGCAGGCGCAGGCCCCGCAGCAGGTGGCTTCGCTTTCGGTTCCCGAAGGCGTCGATGGCACGGTCACGGCCTCGACGCAGCAGGCAGCGCCGGTGTCGGGCTGGATCGTACAGGTTGGCACGTCGCCCGATCGCGACATGGCCATGGAACTCCTGCGCAAGGCGCAGGATAAAGGCGGCAAGGTATTGCGTTCCGCCACCCCATTCACGGTTGCCTACGATACGGGCGCCGCACAGGTGTATCGCGCGCGTTTCGGCGGCTTTGACGATCAGAAGTCGGCCGTCAATGCGTGCAACTCTCTGAAGAAAAAAGGAATTGGTTGCTGGGCCGCACTGCAGTAATGGCCCCGTGACCCCTCGATTTGTGTACTGCGTACGAGGGAAATTCAATGGCGACGAACGAGAACAGCCTCGATGCCGCACGGCAAGGGCTAGAGAGCGAACAGCAGTCCCGCTTTACACTGCATCCGCTTCATGAAGCCGCGATGCGGCTTGCCGACATGGGGCTCGGCAAGCCCAAGGCGAAGAGCAAGGATCTCATCGGCCTGCTGCTCAGCCACGGCGCCCGCGCCTGGCGGCAATCGCAGGCGCACGCCGACATCCATCTGCACATCGGCTCGCATCACGGTCGTTTCCCGGTTATCCTGCGGCTTAAGTAAGCCGCGCCCCACCGGGGCCGGCAAGCCGGGAGGACGACCATGCCGCTTTATCGACTTGGCAATCTGACGCCGAACACACCGGCGGACGACGCTTATTGGATCGCGCCGGACGCGCATGTGATCGGACAGGTCACGCTTGGCCGCGATGTCGGCATCTGGTTCGGCGCGGTGCTTAGGGGCGATAACGAACCCATCGTCATCGGCGACGGCACGAACATCCAGGAAGGCGTGATGATCCATGTCGATCCGGGCTTTCCCGTTACCATCGGCCGGGGCTGCACCATCGGCCACCACGCGATCGTGCACGGCTGCACTTTGGGCGACAACACGCTTGTCGGCATGGGTGCGACGGTGCTGAACGGCGCGAGGATCGGCAACAATTGCCTGATCGGCGCCAACGCGCTCGTCACCGAGGGCAAGGAATTTCCCGACAATTCGCTGATCGTCGGTTCGCCCGCCCGCGCCATCCGTACGCTGGACGAGGCGGCCGTCGATGGGCTGAAACGCTCGGCGGAAAGCTATGTCGCCAACTGGAAAAGGTTTTCGCGCGACCTCACACCACTCTGAGGTTCAGGCGGCACAGGCGGCGCATAGGCCCCGGATCTCGATCGTGGTCTTTTCCGCGCGGAACTGCTTCGACGTCTCCCACTGGCGAAGACGGTCGTCGATCGCATGATCGTGGAATTCCGACACCTGCCCGCAACTGTTGCAGATCGCGAAGGCGACGATGCCGTGGCTGCAGCAGCTTTCCTGCGGATGGGCGCAGGCGACGAAGGAATTGATGCTCTCAAGGCGATGCACCAGACCGGTGTCGAGAAGCTTTTCGAGCGCCCGGTAAACCTGCAGCGGCGCGCGAAAACCCTGGTCGCGCAACTTGTCGAGGATCGTATAGGCCGAGAGCGGCTGGTCGGTCTGGCGCAGTACGCCGAGCACGAGGGACTGGTTCTTGGTCAGCGTCATCTGGTTCATCGCGTGGTCTCCCTAGTGGCATCCGCCACGGCGTTCCTGCGACCGAAAGGCAGCAGGCTCACCAGAAAGATAAGAAGGGCCGCAACCACAATCGAGGGGCCGGAGGGCGTATCGTATTCGAGCGAGCCGAACAGGCCGCCGACCACGGCGACGGCGCCGAGCAGGGCCGCGTAGATCGCCATTATCTCCGGCGTCGACGAAAACCGCCGCGCTGCGGCTGCCGGAATGATCAGCAGCGAGGTGATCAGCATGATGCCGACGATCTTCATGGCGATCGCGATGACGAGCGCCATCAGCAGCATGAAGAACAGGCGGGCGCGTTCGGGGTTCAGCCCTTCCGCCTCGGCCAGCTCGACATTGACAGTGGAGGCGAGCAGCGGCCGCCACAGGGCCGCGATGGCCGCAAGAACTAATGCGCCGCCGACCCAGACGACGGCGATATCGGCACGGGTGACCGCGAGGATGTCGCCGAACAGGAAGGCGATGAGGTCGATTCGCACCCAGGTCATGAAAGCGACCATGACCAGGCCGATCGCCAGCGTCGAGTGGCTGAGAATGCCAAGCAACGCGTCGGACGACAGCGCCTGCCGGCGCTGAAGAAGCAGCAGCAACAACGAGACGCCGGCGGCGACAACGAAGACGCTGACCATCAGATTGAGCGAGAAGAACAGCGAGAGCGCGACCCCCAGCAGGGCCGAGTGGGCCATGGTGTCGCCGAAATAGGCCATGCGCCGCCAGATGACAAAACAGCCGAGCGGGCCGGCGGTGAGCGCGACGCCGACGCCGGCGATGAGCGCGCGGACGAAGAAGTCGTCAAGCATGGCGATGTCCCTCGTGCTTCACCGCATGGGCGTGTCCGTGGTGGTCGTGGTCATGCTCGTGGTGATGGCCATCCTCCGGGTGGCAATGATCGGTGACGGTGCCGTCTGAATGGCGTACGCGACCGTCAGGCAGATGGGTGTGATCGTGATGATGGTTGTAGACGGCGAGCGTGCTGCCGGCAGTGGCGCCGAACATGCGCTGGTATTCCGGACTGCGGCTGACGGCCTCCGGCGTTCCGCGGCAGCAGACGTGTCCGTTGAGGCAGATCACGGTATCGGTCTCTGCCATGACGACGTGCAGATCGTGCGAGATCAGCAGGATGCCGCAGCCGGTCGACTTGCGGATCGAAGTGATCAGATCGTAGAGCGCGATCTCGCCGGAGAAGTCGACGCCCTGCACGGGCTCGTCGAGCACCAACAGGTCCGGCTTCCGGGCGATGGCGCGGGCAAGAAGCGCGCGCTGGAACTCGCCGCCGGAGAGGTGTTGCACCTCGGCCTCCTTCAGGTGGGCGATACCGACCGCATGAAGCGCCGCGTCGATCTCCACCGGTGACAGCTTCATGGTCAGGGTCATCAGGCGACGGACGGTGAGCGGCATCGTCCAGTCGATCGCGAGCTTCTGTGGGACGTAGCCGACGGTGAACGGGCGATGGCGTTCAACCTCGCCCTCGTCCGGCTTCAGGACACCGATCGCCATCTTGGCGCTCGTCGACTTGCCGGAGCCGTTCGGGCCGATCAGCGTCACGATTTCGCCGGGGCTGACCGAAAAGTCGACGCCGCGCACCAGCCAGCGCCCGCCGCGGCGTACGCCAGCATTCCTGAGCGTCACCAACGGCGTCTGTCCGAGAAGTTCGGAAGGGGTCATGGTTTTTCCAGTTTTTGATCTTGCCCGACGCTATGGCACACGTTATAGCGTTACGCAACATATGTAATAACATTACACATCGGCCAAACCGGAGCATATTCATGAAATCGTCAGTTATAGCCCTCCTCGCAACCTCGGTCGCGCTTACCTTTCTCCCCCAGGCCGCGATGGCCGCGCCGAAGGTGGTTGCCTCGATCAAGCCGGTCCACTCCCTGGTCGCGGCCATCATGGAGGGTGTCGAGACGCCGGACCTGATCGTCGAGGGCGCCGCCTCCCCGCATACCTATACGCTGCGGCCCTCCGATGCGCGGAAGCTTCAGGATGCCAATGTCGTGTTCTGGGTCGGTCATGGGCTGGAAGCCTTCCTGGAAAAGCCGCTCGAGGCGCTGTCGTCCGACGCAAAGGTTGTCGAATTAGAAGACGCGTCGGGCCTCGAGGTTCTGCCGTTCCGTGAAGGCGGCGCCTTTGAGGCGCACGATCACGGCGACCACGATCATGCACACGAAGGCGAACAAGCCGGGCATGACGATCACGATCATGCGGCTGAAAGCGCCGAGGAGGCCCATGCGCACGAGCACGAGGATGAAGATCAAGAGCACGCGCATGAGGAGGCAGGGCACGACCATGAGCATGGCGGCAACGACATGCACATGTGGCTAGACCCGATGAATGCGAAAGCCATGGCGAGCGAGATCGCCCGCGTGCTGGAAGAGGCCGACCCTGAGAATGCCGCGACCTATGCCACGAACGCAGAGGCCCTGCTCGCCTCGCTCGACGCTCTCGACAAGGAGATTGCCGAGACGGTTGCGCCGATCAAGGACAAGCCGTTCGTCGTCTTCCACGACGCCTACCAGTATTTCGAGCATCGTTACGGCGTGCGCGTGGCCGGCTCCATAACGGTCAGCCCGGAAGTCATGCCCGGCGCCGATCGCGTCAGCCAGATCCATGCCAAGATCAAGGAACTGAACGCGGCCTGCGTCTTCGCCGAACCGCAGTTCGAGCCGAAGCTGATTGCGGTCGTGACCGAGGGAACAGATGCCAAGTCCGGCGTTCTCGATCCGGAGGCAGGCGCGCTCACCGCCGGACCGCAGCTTTACCCGGACATGATGCGGGCGATCGCGACATCACTCAAGGATTGCCTCTCGGACTGACCGAAGCGAAATCTCTGCTATAAAACGGGACAATTCCGCATGAAGCGCCTTCCGACCACCGTCCTTTCCGGCTTCCTCGGAGCCGGGAAGACGACCCTGCTCAACCATATTCTCGCCAATCGCGAGGGTCTGCGGGTCGCCGTCATCGTCAACGACATGAGCGAGATCAATATCGACGCGGCGCTCGTGCGCGGCGGTGACGCCAATCTCTCGCGCACCGAAGAGCAGCTCGTCGAAATGAGCAATGGCTGCATCTGCTGCACCTTGCGCGAGGACCTTTTGACCGAGGTTCGGCGGCTCGCGGAGGACGGCCGGTTCGACTATTTGCTCATCGAAGGCACCGGCATTGCCGAACCGCTGCCGATCGCCACCACGTTCGACTATCGCGACGAGCACGGCCGCAGCCTGTCCGACGTCGCTCGACTCGATACAATGGTGACGGTGGTCGATGCCGCCAATCTGCTCGCCGATTATTCCTCGACGGATTTCCTCTCCGATCGCGGGGAGACCGCAGGTGACGGCGATCATCGGACGCTGGTGGACCTGCTGGTGGAGCAGATCGAATTCGCCGATGTCGTGGTGCTGAACAAGGTCGGCACCGCGACCGACGAACAGCGCGAGGCCGCCCGCGCTATCATCCGCGGCCTCAACGCGGATGCGCGTCTGGTGGAAGCCGATTTCGGGCGGGTGGCGCTCTCCGACGTGCTGGACACCGGCCTCTTCGATCTGGAGAGGGCGCAGGAGCATCCGCTCTGGTTCAAGGAGTTGCACGGATTCAAGGACCATGTGCCGGAAACCGAGGAATACGGCATCCGATCCTTCGTCTACCGGGCGCGGCAGCCGTTTCATCCCGAGCGGTTCCAGGGGTTCATCAACAAGAGCTGGGTCGGTGTCGTGCGCGCCAAGGGCTTTTTCTGGCTGGCGACACGTCCGCACCATGTGGGTGAACTCAGCCAGGCCGGCGCCATCGTCCGGACGGGCAAGATGGGCTTGTGGTGGGCATCCGTTCCGCGCCAGCGCTGGCCGGACGATCCCGGCTTCGAGCGCATGATGGCGCCGTATCTCGATCCCGTCTGGGGCGACCGGCGCCAGGAACTCGTCTTCATCGGCGCTCAGGCGATGGACGAAGCGGCGATCCGGGCCGAGCTCGATTCCTGTCTTCTCGACGCCGACGGTTTCACGCCGGAGCGCTGGCGCAACCTGCCGGACCCGTTCGCCTCCTGGGAACGCGCGGTCGCGGCGGAGTAGCACCCTCGCCTGCCGGCGTCAGCGCGGCAGGCGGTTTCTCTTTCGGAGCAGATCGAGCACCAGACCCGCGCCCGCCTCGCCCGATGGCGTTTCCGTGCCCATGCGGCTCCAGACGGCGTCGAAACCCTCCAGCATGGCGCGCCGCTGAAGCGTGTCGGCCGACAGCCGCTCCGCCCAGCGGGCAAGGCTCGCCGGGCGGACCACCTCGTTGATGTATTCCGGGACGATGACGTAGTCGGCAATCAGGTTGGGCAGCGCGCCCGTCCAGGTCTTGATGCGGCCGGCGAGCAGCTTGATCAGCCAGTCGGTCTTGTAGCAGGAGACCACCGGCACCCCGGCAAGGCCGAGTTCCAGGATAACCGTGCCGGAGGCAGCAATTGCGGCGTCCGCAGCGGCGAAGGCCTGCCACTTCGCGGCGGGGCCTACGGAAATTTCCGGCTTCACCGTCCAGCCGGCGGCTAGTTGGCGCACCAGGTTTTCCTGCCGGGGAACCGTGGGGAGGACGAGGCGTGTCGGTCCGTTTCGGGTGATGAACTCGGCCGCCGCCTCGCCGAAGACCGGCATCAGCGACCGGATCTCGCCGCCGCGCGAGCCGGGCAGCAGCATGATGGTGCGCTCACCCGTGGCGGGAGTGAGGCCACGCTCGGACCGTTGTTGCCGCACCCGAAGAAGATCCGGATCAGCGGTCAGGCGGTGTCCGATGTAATGCGTCTCGGGGCCGCCAAGCTTTTGCATGGTTTCAGGCTCGAACGGCAGGACGGCGAGCACGAGGTCGACATAGTCGAGCATCGCCGTTGCGCGGTATTCCTTCCAGGCCCAGACGCTCGGGCAGACATAATCGACGATCGGCAGATCGGGCAGCGCCTTGCGCACCTTCTTCGCAACGCGATGGGTGAAATCCGGGCTGTCGACGATCAGCAGCAGGTCGGGCTCGGCCGCCACGATGGTGTCCGCGGCACGGTTGATCAGCCGCACCAGCTTCGGCAGTTTCGAAATGACCTGGGTGAAGCCCATGATCGAGAGTTCGGAGAAGTCGAAGAGAGAGGACAACCCCTCGGCCTGCAAGGCTTCTCCGCCAATACCGACGAGCGAGACGGGTCCGTCATGCCGGCGCTTGAGCGCTGCGATCAGGTCCGCGCCGAGCAGGTCGCCGGACACCTCCCCGGCAATCACGGCGATCTTCAGCGGCGTTCCCGTCATAGTCCATCTCCCGGCAGGCTGCGGTCGAGACCGCAGACGAAGAGCCCCGCGTCGTTTGCCATCGCAACGAGTGCCACGCGATCGACGATCAGCGACCGGCCGGCTTCCACGGCGATCCCGGAAAGCCCGGCCTTCACGGCATTTTCAACCGTCGAGCGGCCGATCGTCGGAAGATCTGCACGGACATCCTGCTGCGGCTTGCAGAGTTTGACCAGGACACCCTTGCGGGATTTCGAAATACGGCCTTCCGCACGCAGGTCGGCGACGCGGGCGAGCATCGCATCGGTACCCTCGACACCTTCCAGCGCGACGATGCGGCCGCCGACGCTCACGGCGCCCTGCCCCACATCCAGCCGGCCGAGCGCTTCGGCCGCGTCTGCCGCGCGGGCGATGTCGCGACGGTCATCCTCGCCAGGCACCACCTTGCCGATCGGGCCGGCGGTCGCCAGAAGGTCGGGCGCGATCTCGTGGGCGCCGACGACACGCACGCCCTGGGCCTCGATGAGTTCGATCACCATTTTCAGCACCACATCATCGCCGCCAGCCAGAAGCGTGCGGACGACCGAAGGCAGCTTCAGGATATGGCGCAGGTTGGCGCGAATTTCGCCGAAGGCCGGTCGCCGCCGGACTCCGCCGGAGAGCACGACGCGACCGATCCCATTCTGTTTCAGGAGACGGGCGAGACCGGCCATGTCGCCAACACCGATCACGGCGCTATCGAAGCCGTGCCAGTCCTGGGCTGCTTCGTTCCGTAACGGAAGGATAAAGGGGTTCTCGCCACCGGCACGCGCGGCTTGCGCAACGTAAAGCGGAAGCTTGCCGTCGCCGGCAATGATCGCCAGCCGTCCCGCGCGCGATGCGGTGGCGGCGGTCGCCATGTCAGGCCTTGCCGCGGAACGGCGAGGACAGCGCGCGATCGCTGTCGGCGGCGATGAAATCGAGGATCTCCATCACCTCCTTGCAGTCGGCGAACTCGTCGCGGATCGCAGCCGCCTTGGTGCGGATCGCCCCTTCTTCGGCGAAGATCGCCTGGTAGGCCTTGCGGACGCGGTGGATCGTTGCGCGTTCGATGCCGGAACGGGTCATGCCGACGACGTTGAGACCGCCAAGCAGGCCCGGATTGCCGTTCAACATGCCATAGGGAATCACGTCATAGCTGACGGCGGAGAGACCACCCACAAAGGCCTGGCGGCCGATGCGGGTGAACTGGTGCACGGCCGAGCCGCCGCCGAGGATCACGCGGTCCTCGACCTTGACGTGGCCGGCCAGCATGACGTTGTTCGACAGGATGATATGGTCGCCAAGGCGGCAATCATGCGCCACGTGCGAATTGGCAAGAAAAAGGTTGTTGTTGCCGACAACAGTCTCGCCGCCGCCCTCGGCAGTGCCGGTGTTCATCGTCACGCCTTCGCGGATGGTGCAATTTTCGCCAACGAAGAGTTTCGTTTCCTCACCCGCATGATGAATGCTCTGCGGATCGCCGCCGATGACCGCCATCGGGAAGATGCGGGTATCGCGCCCGATCGTCGTGAGCCCGGTGACCACCGCGTTCGACAGAAGCTCCACGCCCTCGTTCAGCACCACTTTCGGGCCGACACGGCAGAAGGGGCCAACGACGACGTTCTCGCCGATGACCGCACCATCCTCGATGACAGCCATCGGGTGGATGCGGGCGCTCGGGGCAATCTTGCTCATTTCTTTTCCTTGTCGGGCGCGATCATCGCGCCGATGTCGGCCTCGGCGACCAGCGCGCCGTCGACCTTGGCATCACAGTGGAACTTCCAGATATTGCCGCGCTGCTTCTGCTTGACGACGTGGAACTCCACCCGATCGCCCGGCACCACCGGCTTGCGGAAGCGCGCATTGTCGATCGTCATGAAGTAGACGAGGTCGCCGGCGCCGCCCTGGCTGCGCGCGCAGATCGCGCCCGCCGTCTGGGCCATCGCCTCGATCAGAAGCACACCCGGCATGATCGGCTGCGTCGGGAAATGGCCGGTGAATTGCGGCTCATTTATGGTGACGTTCTTGATGCCGATGGCGGAATTGTCGCCGTCGATCTCGATGATCTTGTCGATCAGCAGAAACGGATAGCGATGCGGCAGGAGCCGCATGATCTCCAGGATGTCGGCCGCGTGAAGGCTCGCCTTTTCGGTTTCACTCATTGGTCTTCCCCTTCCCCTTGCGGCTTTCGGACTGGCTCATCTGCTGGGCGACATCCCGCAGGAAATCCTTCAGCGGACGGGCCGGCAGGCCGCCATATTTTTCTCCCGGCGGGACATCGGCGATGACGCCGCTCATCGCGGCGATCTGCACGCCGTCGCCGACGGTGATGTGGCCGTTGACGCCGCTTGCGCCGCCGATCATGACCCCATCGCCGATGCGCGTGCTGCCGGCGATGCCGACCTGCGCGACGATGCCACAATGGCGGCCGATGCGGACGTTGTGGCCGATCTGCACGAGATTGTCGATCTTGGTGCCCTCACCGATGACGGTGTCGTCCATCGTGCCACGATCGATGGTCGTGTTGGCGCCGATCTCGACATGATCCTGAATGATGACGCGGCCGACCTGGACAATCTTCAGCATGCCACGCGGACCCGGCGCATAGCCGAAGCCGTCCTGGCCGATACGAGCACCATCGAAGACGATGACATTGTTGCCGATCAGGGCCGACTGGATGGAACAGCCGGTGGCGATCGTGCAGTTTCGGCCAATGCGGACATTCTCACCGATGATCGATCCGGCGCCAATCTGCGTGCCTGCACCGATCTCGACACCGGCACCGATCACGGCCATGGGCTCGATTACAACCCCGTCCTCGAGCTTTGCTGTCGGATGCACATGGGCGGCGGGAGAGATATCAGGCGCAGACCGATCCAGACGTCGGGGCCGCATGGCCTGCGGGAAAAGAAGCGAGCCGGCGACGGCGAAGGCCGTATGCGGGTTGTTCGTCACCAGAACCGGGATGTGTGCGGGAATGGCGGAGCGCAATTCGGGGGCACAGAGGATTGCGGACGCCTTGCAGGTCTTCAGTTCGTCACGGCTGCGGCGCGACAGAATATAACACAGATCACCCTCCTTCGCCCGGTAAACGGGGGAAAGAGAGCGAATCTGCGTGTCTGATTTGCTGGCGTCTTCCAAAGTCGCGCCGATACGCGCGGCGAGCGCCCCAAGGGCAAAGCCGTCCTGGGGCGGGAAGAAGATATTATGCTCCATCGAGCAAAGCCTCGGAGTCTTTCAGGCGGCGGCCCAAGCCGCCGCGATTAGAATTGGCCGGCCATCGAGAACCGGAAGTTCTGCTCCTTGTCGTAGTCCTCCTTGAGGACCGGCACAGCATAGTCGAACCGCAGCGGACCAAAGGGCGACAGCCAGATCACGCCAACACCGACCGAGGCACGCCATGCCATGTCGTCGCCGACGATGGTTTCACCACCGCTCGGAACGTCATTGCCGTAAAGCGTACCGGCATCGGCGAACAGCGCGCCGCGAACGTTGAGATCCTGCGGAATGGCCGGCATCGGGAAGTTGACTTCAGCCGAAGTGGTGAAGTAGGTCGTCCCGCCGAGCGAATCGTCGTCGCCGCGGACACGCGGGCCGATACCGTTGTTCTCGAAGCCGCGGATTTCCTTGCCGCCGATCCGGAACTGGTCGAAGATGTTCAAATCGTCGCCGGTCGCAATGACATGGCCTGCGCTCGCGGACACCGAGCCGACGAGATCGAACTCATCCGACAGCGTATGGTAGTAGCGGATCTTGCCGTAGAGCTTGTAGAACTCCGAATCGCCGCCGATACCGGCATATTCATGCGTGAAGCTCGCATAGATGCCTTCATGCGGGTTCAGGCGATCGTCGACCGTGTTGTAGACCAGCTGATGCGACAGGATCGACTGCTGGTACTTCTCTCCATCGACAAGGTCGACGTAGGGATCGGAAAGCTTGTCGTCCGCGGTATTCGGAATACCGTCCGCACCGAAAGCGCCGTCTTCCTTGTACTTGAGCTCCTTGTAGGTGTAACGAACCGTCGTCGCCAGATCCTCGGTGATCGGCGCCGTGACGCGGAAGGTTACGCCCTGCTCTTCGTAGTCATAGTAGTCGTAGCTGCTGGTCGAGTTGCGGAACAGATCGAAGCCCGCAGCAAGACGGTAGCCGAGGAAATACGGCTCGGTGAACGAGAAATTGTAGCTGCGGGCATTGTCCAGACCGCCGCCGACAGCGAGACGGATGAACTGGCCGCGACCGAGGAAGTTCTTTTCCTCGACGGACGCTTCAACCACGACACCGTCGTCGACAGAGTAGCCGGCGCCGATGCCGAACGATCCGGTCGACTGATCCTCGACATCCACCACGATGACAACGCGGTCGGCAGAACTGCCAGGGGCAGTCGAGATATTGACCGTCGTGAAGTAGCCGAGAGCCTCAAGGCGGCGCTTGGCACGCGAGATGACTTCCTGGTTGAAGGCATCGCCTTCGGAGATGTCGAACTCGCGGCGGATCACGTAATCACGCGTGCGGGTGTTGCCGCGGATCTCGATACGCTCCACATAGGCGCGCTCGCCCTGGTCGACGAGATAGGTCACGCCGATCGTGTTGTCCTCGAAGTTGCGGTCGCCGCGCGGAACGATTCGGGCAAACGGGTAGCCCTGGGACGAAACCCGGCGCGAGATGGCCTCCATCGACTTCTGGATATCGGAGGCGTTGTAGATGTTGCCGGTGCGCGTCTCGAGCATGCGCTCGAGTTCAGCCGGATCAACGCCCTCGACAGTCGACTCGACCGCGACGTTGCCGAAGCGGTAACGCTCACCTTCCTCGACCGTGATCGTCAGGGTGTATTCGTTGCTTGCTTCATCGAGAACGGCATCAGAGGAAATGACGCGGAAGTCGGCATAACCGTGATTGTAATAGAACTGGCGCAAAGCCTCTTCGTCGGCGCGAAGCTTGTCGGCGTTATAGACGTCCTTGCGGGTCAGGAAGGACAGGATGCCCGATTCCTTCGTCTGCAGAACAGCGCCGAGACGACCGTCGCTATAGGCCTGGTTGCCGACAAAATTGATGTTCTTGATCTTGGTGCGATCACCTTCGTTGATCACGAACGCCAGGTTCACGCGACCTTCGCCGACGGGAACGACCTGCGTGGTGATCTCGACATCGCTGCGGCCGATGGCGCTATAGGCTTCACGGATGCGTTCGATGTCGGAGGAGATGAGCGCGTCGCTGTAGGGACCGAGCGGCTGGGTCTGGACCAGACCCTGGAGACGATCGTCCTTGATCTTGCGGTTGCCGTTGAAGACGACCTGGTTGACCAGCTGGTTCTCGGACACAGTAACGACCAGCGTGCCGCCGGATACGGCGATGCGGACGTCGGAGAAGAAACCTGTCTCATAAAGACGCTTTACCGACTCATCGATGTCGGCGCTGGAGAAGTTCTGGCCCGGGCGGATCGTGATGTTGGAGCGGACCGCGTCGACGCCGGTGCGCTGCGCACCGCGGACTTCGATTCGCTGGATGACCGCCGCTTCAGCCGCGACAGTAGATGCCAGAACAGCAATACCCGCGCCCGAGGAAGCAACACCTGCAGACAGCGCAAACGCCGATACTGCGTTCAAAAACCTCGAACCAGCTTTCATAGTCTTACTTTCAACCTTTTTCCGTTGCCCCACAGCCAAGTGTCCCGACTCCGGCTCGTGAGAGGTTTTACCCGGTTTTCCCCTACAAGCAAGGTGGACCGTTAAATTCTATTTACTTCATTTGGAGGCGTGTCACATCCGCCACTATCAGTTTGAAACATCGTAAACAAATCCTATCCGGATTGGCAAGACGGCCACCTCGCCCGCACCTACCCGATCAACCGGGTGATATCGTTCCAGGTGGCGAACACCATCAGCGACAGGATCATTGCCAGACCGATACGGAAGGCTATTTCCTGCGCGGCCTCGCCGACCGGACGTCCCCTCACCGCCTCGAGCGCATAAAGCACCAGATGGCCGCCGTCGAGTACCGGAACCGGCATCAGGTTCAACAATCCAATGGAAACCGAGAGCACGGCTGCAAGCTGCAGGACCGCAGCCACGCCAAGCGTTGCCATCTGGCCGGAAGCCTGCGCGACGCGGACGGGACCGCCCAGCTGGTCGGCATTCATGCGGCCAGTGACGAGATTCGCCAGATAATCGAGGGTGCCGGTAACCACGTGCCAGGTCTGGCGAACGCCCTCGCCGACGGCCTCGACCGGTGTCAGTTCCTCGACGCGGAAATTACCGGCCTCCTGATTGGTGATGATGCCGATGAGGCCGACTTCCATCGTGTTGCCGAACTGGTCGGTGATTTCGCTGCGCTCCGGCACCATGGGAAGGCGCAGCTCTTCCTCGCCGCGGCGCAGCGTGACGGTGATCGGAATCTCCGGGCGGACGGAGACATAGCGCCGCACGTCGTCGAAAGTCTGGACGCGGACATCGTCGAGCGCCAGCAGCACGTCCCCCGGCAGGACCCCGGCGGCCTCGGCGGCGCTCGGCGACTTGACCTCGGCGACGACCGGATCGGCGATCGGCTTGCCGAAGATGCCGAAGAGAACGGCGAAGATGACGATCGCCAGCAGGAAGTTGGCGATCGGTCCGGCCGCAACGGTCGCGGCCCGCTTCCAGAGCGCTGCGCCAGACAGGGTCTGCGCCTTTTCCTCGGGCGACAGGCTATCGTAGGCGTCCTTCTCGGGACGGCTCGAGGCATCGGCATCGCCGAAAAAGCGGACGTAGCCGCCGAGCGGAATGACGGAAATCTTCCAGCGCGTGCCGTGGCGGTCGGTGAAGCCGACGAGTTCCGGACCGAATCCCACGGAAAAGGCAAGGATCCGGATGCCAGACCAGCGCCCGACCAGATAGTGACCCATTTCATGGACGAAAACGAGCAGCGACAGGACCAGAACGAACGGCACGATATAGCCCGTCAGGAAGCCGAACACCGATGCGACAAATTCCATTTCTTCAAGCCTTTCCGCTGTCGCCGGCCCGCTTTAGAGGCCGAACAGGAAACCACCCAGTGTCGCGACCGGTCGACCGGTCGAAGCCGCGTGGAACACGGCGAGAAAGAACGCGGTGAAACAGGCAAAAACAAGTCCGTCGACCCGATCCATGACACCGCCGTGGCCAGGGATCAGGTGGCTGGAGTCCTTCACGCCGAATCGACGCTTGATGAAGGATTCGAACAGGTCGCCGATCTGGCTGAAAACCGACAGCAGCAAGGCGACGACCACGACCCACAGACCGACGTTCTGGAAATAGACAAGCGCCAGCAAGACGCCGCCGATGACACCGGCGAGCGTGCCGCCGATCGCGCCCGACCAGGTCTTGCCGGGGGAAATTCGCGGCGCGAGCTTCGGTCCGCCAATCGCGCGCCCGACGAAGTAGGCGAGAATATCGGTCGACCAGACGACGGCGAAGACGAACAGCATAGCGGCAAAGCCAACCGCATCGTTGCCACGGATCTCCGCCAGCGCGACGGCCGTCAGCCCCGCATAGGCGATGCCGCCGGGCAGCCAGCCGCTCCACACCCTGACGATGGAGAGGATCAGCGCGGTGACGAAAAAGCCTGCTAGCAGCGGTACGGTGAGATCCGGCTCGCCGAACAGCATGTTGAGCGAGACGACGCCGACCGACAGCCAGCCCCAGCTATGGCCCGGAACGGACCGTTCGTAGAGCCGCGTCATCTTCGACCATTCGTAGAACACCAGAAGCGCGATGGCGGCGGCTAGAATACGGAAGGCGAAGCCGCCGAACCAGGTGGCCGCGACCACGACCGCAATCAGGACGATCGAGGAGTAGATCCGCAGTGTAAGCTCGCGCGACATGGACATCACGACCTGACGGCGACCGGCGGCCGGCCGGCGAGCCCGCCGAAGCGGCGCTCGCGCGCGGCGAACCGATCGAGGGCCCCTAGGAAGACCTCGCGACTGAAATCCGGCCAGTATTCCGGCACGAAGACGAGTTCGGAATAGGCAGCCTGCCAGAGCAGGAAATTCGAAAGACGCTCCTCGCCAGAGGTGCGGATGATGACATCGGGATCGGGAATGCCGGCGGTGTCGAGGCGTTCGCCGATCGCCTCGACCGTCAACGCCTCCGGCGGCAGGCGGCCTTCGGCGACCTCGCGCGCCAGTGTAACCGCGGCCCGCGCGATCTCGTCCCGCGCTCCGTAGTTGAAGGCGATCACCAGCGTCAGCCCCGTGTTGTCGCGGGTGGTCTCCTCCGCCTCGATCAGCAGCGGCAGGATGTCGTCACGCAGGTTGTTGCGGTCGCCGATCACCCGGACCTTCACGTTTTCCGCATGCAATTCAGCGAGATCGCGGCGAATGAACATGCGCAGAAGGCCGAAGAGATCGTTGATCTCGGTGGCCGGCCGACGCCAGTTTTCCGAGGAAAAGGCAAAGAGGGTCAGATAGCGGATACCGACATCGCCCGCCACGCGGACGGCCTCGCGCACCGCCTCGACCCCCTTGCGATGCCCGACGGTCCGCGGAAGTCCGCGCGAATTCGCCCAGCGGCCGTTACCGTCCATGATGATGGCGACATGTTCGGGCGGAGTGCGGTCGTCGGATATCGTCATGGGAGGTTCCGGATTAGGCAGCGGTCGATGCAGTGCAGTGCAGCATCAGACCTGCATGATTTCCTTTTCCTTCTCCGCGAGCAAGCGGTCGACGTCGGAAATCGTGTCATCGGTCAGCTTTTGCACCTTCTCGGAATGGGCGCGACTGTCGTCCTGGCCAATGACGCCGTCCTTCTCGGCCTTTTTAAGGCCGTCCATGCCGTCACGGCGCACATGGCGAATCGCGACCTTGGCCTTTTCGGCATATTCGTGCGCGATCTTGACCAGCGACTTGCGGCGCTCTTCGTTGAGTTCCGGTAGCGGAATACGCAGGTTCTGGCCATCGATGATCGGATTGAGCCCAAGATTGGCCTCGCGGATGGCGCGATCGACGGCATTGACCATCGACTTGTCCCAGACAGAGATGCCGAGCATGCGCGGTTCGGGAACGGTCACGTTGGCGACCTGGTTCAGCGGCATGCGCGAACCGTAGGCTTCCACCGTGACGGGGTCGAGAAGGTTGGCCGAGGCGCGGCCCGTGCGCAGCGACGCGATGTCGTGCTTGAACGCGTTGATCGCGCCTTCCATGCGGCGCTTCAGGTCGTTGAAGTCGATGCCTTCACTCATGGTCATGTCTCCCATTCTTTACTGGCGGTGCCGCGCCCCGGCGGGCGACGTCCGCCGTTCTCAGGTGTCGCTGACGATGGTCTTGCGGCCGCCGCCGGACAGGATTTCGCAGAAACCGCCCTTCTCGTGGATCGAGAAGACGATGATCGGGATGGAGTTTTCGCGCGCGAGCGCCACTGCGGCGACGTCCATGACCGCAAGACCGCGTTCGAGAACCTCGCTGTGGGTCAGCTGGTCGAAGCGCGTGGCATTCGGGTCCTTCTTCGGGTCGGCGGAATAGATGCCATCGACCTGGGTGCCCTTGAAGATGGCCTCGGCGCCCATTTCGGCGGCACGCAGAGCGGCGGCCGAGTCGGTCGTGAAGAACGGATTGCCGGTGCCGCCGGCGAAGATCACCACCCTGCCCTGCGACAGGTGGTGGATCGCGGCGCGCTGCGAGAAGCTCTCGCAGATCTCGGGCATGGCGATCGCCGACAGGACCACGGTGTCGATATCGAGCTTGCGCAGCGATGTGGCGAGCGCCAGCGCGTTGATGACGGTCGCCAGCATGCCCATGTGGTCGCCGGTGACGCGGTCGCCGCCTTTCGAGGCGACAGCAACGCCGCGGAAGATATTGCCGCCGCCGACGACGACACCCACCTCGACCCCCATCCGCCGCGCCTCAGCGATATCGCCGGCGATGCGGTCGGCGACCGCGACGTCGATGCCGAAGCCCTGGCTGCCCATCAGGGCTTCGCCGGAGGCTTTGAGAAGGACGCGCTTGTAGAGAGGGGTGGAGGTCATACTGGCTCCTGTCGATGAACTTACTGCCCGATACACGAAGGGCACCGCGTTGTCACGCGATGCCCGATCTTTTCCAAAACACGGACAAGGCGTCCGTAATCAGCCCTTGGCGGCAGCGGCAACTTCGGCGGCGAAGTCCGATGCTTCCTTCTCGACGCCTTCGCCGAGCAGCAGGCGGGCCATGCCGACCACTTCGATCGGAGCGCCCACTTCCTTCTCGGCTTCCTTGACGGCGGCGCCGACGGTGAGCTCCGGATTGATGACGAAAGCCTGCGAGAGAAGGGCGACTTCCTCGAAGAACTTGCGCATGCGGCCTTCCACCATCTTCTCGATGATGTTGTCCGGCTTGCCAGAGGCGCGTGACTGCTCGATGAAGACGTTGCGTTCGCGCTCGGCGACGGCGGCATCGACTTCCTCGGCGCGGATCGCCAGCGGATTGGTGGCGGCGACGTGCATGGCGACCTGACGACCGATCGCAGCGAGCGCATCCTTGTTGCCGGTCGACTTCAGCGCGACGAGAACACCAAGCTTGCCGAGGCCGTCTGCGACGCCGTTGTGGATGTAGGTCGCGACGACGCCGTCCTCGACCGAGAGCTTGACGGCGCGACGCAGCGTCATGTTCTCGCCGATATGGGCGATCGCGTCCTTGATCGTGTCGGCGACGGACTTGCCGGTGGCCGGATAGCTGGCGGCGGCAATGGCATCGACGGTGCCGTCGGTGCCGAGCGCGACCGAAGCAACGCCACGGACGAGATCCTGGAACGCGTCGTTACGGGCGACGAAGTCGGTTTCGGAGTTGACCTCGACCACGACGGCGGAGGTGCCGGCGCTGGCGATGCCGACCAGACCTTCAGCAGCGGTACGACCCGACTTCTTGTCGGCCTTGGCGATGCCCTTGGCGCGCAGCCAGTCGATGGCGGCTTCCATGTCGCCGTCGGTCTCGGCGAGAGCCTTTTTGCAGTCCATCATACCCGCGCCGGTCTTCTCGCGCAGTTCCTTCACCAGTGCAGCAGTGATTTCAGCCATTGTTTGCCTCTTGATCGTTTTCGCGGACGCAGGACGCACGATGGGCGCCTGGCCCGTGTCGGGCACGACATGTACCCGCAACATGACAACGTGATGAACCGGTCACCACGGAAAATGGAATGTCCCAGGCTTTGCGGACCAAATGCCCTCGCCTGAAAGAAACCGGCCGCCGAACTACCTTTCGGCGCGGCGGCCAGTCATGATCGCGTCAGAAGCGGCGATCAGGCGCCAGCTTCTTCCTCGAGAGCCGGCTCGACCGGTGCTTCGGCCGAGGCGCCGATGTCGCGGCCTGCCGCGCCCTGCTGGCGAGCGATGCCGTCGATGGCAGCACGCGCGATCAGGTCGCAGTAGAGAGCGATGGCGCGCGAAGCGTCGTCGTTGCCCGGGATCGCGTAGTCGATCTGGTCCGGATCGCAGTTGGAGTCGATGATGGCAACGACCGGAATGCCCAGGCGCTTGGCTTCATCGATGGCGATCTTTTCCTTGTTGGTGTCGATGATGAACATCAGATCCGGAGTGCCGCCCATGTCGCGGATACCGCCGAGAGCCTTGTCCAGCTTCTCGCGCTCGCGCTCCAGGTTCAGGCGTTCCTTCTTCGTGAAGCCCGAGGCTTCCGAGTTCAGGATCTCGTCGAGCTTGCGGAGGCGCTGGATCGAGTTCGAGATGGTCTTCCAGTTGGTCATCATGCCGCCGAGCCAGCGGGAGTTGACGTAGTACTGGGCCGAACGCTTGGCGGAATCAGCGATGATTTCCGAAGCCTGGCGCTTGGTGCCGACGAACAGAACGCGGCCGCCACGGGCGACGGTGTCGGAAACGACCTGAAGGGCCTTCGACAGCATCGGGACGGTCTGAGCGAGGTCGATGATGTGGATGTTGTTGCGGTCGCCGAAGATGTACGGCTTCATCTTCGGGTTCCAGCGGTGAGTCTGGTGGCCGAAGTGGACGCCGGCTTCCAGAAGCTGGCGCATGCTAAAATCGGGCAAAGACATGCCTGTCATTCTCCTTTTCCGGTTGAACCCCCGCGTGGCGAACAGCACCCCTTTCGGCGTGCCACCGGGCGGAACGGACCGGATTTCTCCCGGACAATCCCAAGCCACGCGTGTGGAATGGAGGTGGCCTTATAGCCAAGGCGCCGGGAAATCAAGGCATTTGTGACAGAAAGACGGGATTAGTGCCGGGGCGACGCCCTACTTGCAGTCGCCGTCGCCCAGAATTTCCAGCCGGGACAGCTTGCCGGTGAGGACGAAATCCCCGTAATCCAGCGTCAGGTCACGGGTGATGCCGTTTTCATAAAGCTTGAAGGAATTGGTATAGATCGGCAGCTGATCGCCGGCGCCTGCCTCATCAAAATAGGCGATGGAGACGGGCCAGTAGCTCGACTTGGCGAGATCGCCGGCCGCCTTGACTTCCGGATCCTCGGCCGTCGAGGGCTGCGAATTGCCGACGACGATGGTCGTCATGTAGCTGCGATCGCCGTCCTCGGACCCGTCGAAAATCCGCGCCTCGAAAATCGCACGGCCTTGCCTGGCGCGATCGATGATCTCCAGCATGTGCTCGGCGGGGAAATGGCTGCTCGCCAGTTCCACCGTGCGACGCGCGGGCTCGGACAGCTCGATCTTGACGCCTTCCTTCTCCTCCTGGGCCAGGCCGCTGACATCCTTGTCGAGCTGATCGTCGGTAAAGGATTTCGATTCGAACTCGAAGGTGCCCGCCTTCAAGTCTTCGAACATGACGCTCTGCTGGTCGGTCACGCGCACCTGGTCGCCGGTGTCGATCCGGTTCACGAAGCGATAGTTCGTCGTATAGCCGGCGCATTCGGAGCCGCTGAACTCGAACACGAGCCTACCGCTCAGACCCTCGATGCCGGAGCGTTCGGAGGCTTCCTTGAGCTCGATGTCGTAGACGGCGCGGTGCGGAACCAGGCCCGCGGCGATCGTGGCGCTGGCGCTCGCGGCGCTGAGGCAGCCTGCCGTTGCGACCACGGTGGCGACGATCGCCGTCCTCGAGCTTTGCATGCAATTCCTCCTGTCGGACTCGCCGCCGATGCGATAAGAACTCTCTCGGTTCAGGCGAGGCATTTGCCCCTCTGAATGCAGCATTCTTGAAGATTTTACAACAAATCCGGGAAACGAAAATGTCCGACGTCATCGAAAACCGCCTCCAGGAGCGGGGCATCACCCTGCCCGCCGCCGCAGCGCCGGCCGCCAACTACGTGCCCTACGTGATCAGCGGCAATCTGCTCTTTCTCTCCGGACAGCTCCCGATGGAAAATGGCAAGGTGGCGGTGACAGGTCTCGTCGGTAGCGAGGTGGCTCTGGCAGACGCGCAGCGCGCGGCAGAACTCTGCGCCATCAACATCCTCGCTCAGGCGAAGGCAGCGCTGTCCGGCGATCTCGGACGCATCAAGCGCATCGTCAAGCTGAACGGCTTCGTGGCGTCGGGCGCCGGCTTCACCGACCAGCACCTCGTCATCAACGGCGCATCGAACCTCATCGCCGACATCCTTGGCGATGCCGGCAAGCACGCGCGTGCCGCCGTCGGCATGGCCTCGCTGCCGCTCAATGCCGCCGTCGAGATCGACGCCATCATCGAGATCGCGTGACATGGGCAAGCTCGACTGGCTGACAGAGCGCCCGATCGCGCATCGCGGCTATCACGACATGAACAAGTCGGTCTGGGAGAACACGCTCTCGGCCTTCGCCCGCGCCATCGAGGCGGGTTTCGCGATCGAGTGCGACATCCAGCTGTCCGCCGACAGCGTGCCCATGGTGTTCCATGATCACGAACTGCAGCGGCTTTGCGGCATTAACGGCGAGGTGCGGGAGCGCACCGCGGCCGAACTCGGCATGCTGTCGATCGGCGGCACGTCCGACCGCATTCCGACGCTGAAGCAGATGCTGGCACTTGTGAAAGGCCAGGTGCCGCTCGTGATCGAGCTCAAGGGCATCGGCGCGGTCGAGGACGAGGGGTATGTGGATGACGTTCTCGACGCGCTGGAGGGATATCAGGGCCATGTCGCGCTGATGAGCTTCGACCACTGGCTCTTGAAGGCGCTGAAGGAAGCCGACTGCCCCTACCCTGTCGGCCTGACGGCGGAAGGGGCGAAGCCCGAGGATTTCTTCACCCATGACGAGGCCATGGCCTGGGGACTGGATTTCATCTCCTATGCGGCGGCGCATTTGCCGAACAGCTTCATCACCGCCCAGCGCCAGCGCGGAATTCCTGTCATTACCTGGACGGTCAGGGATGAAATCATGCGGGCGCATACCTATACCTATGCGGAGCAGATGACATTCGAGGGTTTCGACCCGCGGGAGAGCCAGACAGCCACGGCATGACCGACAGCGTCACCATCCGGATCGCACGATCCTTCGACGATATCGCGCCCGCCATGTGGGCGCGCCTTTCCGGCACATCGAAACGCGACGGAATGCCCTATCATCCGTTCCTGTCGCATGCCTTCCTCTCCGCGCTTGAAGCCTCGGGATCGGCCGTACGGGAGACCGGTTGGCTGGGCCACCATCTTCTTCTGGAGCGCGGAGGCGACCTTATCGGCGCAATTCCCGCCTACCTCAAGAGCCATAGCCGCGGCGAATACGTCTTTGACCAGGGCTGGGCCGATGCCTTCGAGCGCGCCGGCGGTTCGTATTACCCCAAACTGCAGTGTTCGATCCCGTTCACGCCGGCGACAGGCCCGAGGCTTCTGGTGGCCGAAGGGCAAAATCCGCACGAGATTCAGGGATTGCTTGCCGCCGGCCTGCAGCAGGTCGTGCGCGAGCTTGGCGTCTCCTCCGGACATGTCACGTTTCTGCCCGACGCGGAGGTATCCGTCTTCGAAGACGCCGGCTATCTGCACCGGACGGACCAGCAGTTCCATTTCATCAACAAGGGTTACGCGAACCACGAAGAGTTTCTCGGCGAACTCTCCTCGGCCAAGCGCAAGAACCTGCGCAAGGAGCGGCGCAATGCGCTTGCCAACG
This sequence comes from Ciceribacter sp. L1K22, assembly GCF_017599385.1. Classification (GTDB taxonomy): domain Bacteria; phylum Pseudomonadota; class Alphaproteobacteria; order Rhizobiales; family Rhizobiaceae; genus Allorhizobium. The sequence goes on along the minus strand of NZ_JAGFPK010000001.1, from coordinate 2,076,021 downwards.
GAATCGAGATCGACTGGCTGACGGGGTCGGATCTCACCGAGGATATCTGGGACCAGTTCTACGCCTTCTATATGGACACCGGCAGCCGCAAATGGGGCCGTCCGTATCTGACGCGCCATTTCTACTCGCTGATCGGCGAAGGCATGGCCGACGACGTGCTTCTCGTGATGGCAAAGCGCGAGGGTCGCTATATCGCCGGTGCGATCAACTTTATCGGGACCGAGGCGCTCTACGGGCGGCACTGGGGCTGCGTCGAGGACCATCCCTTCCTGCATTTCGAGGTCTGCTATCACCAGGCGATCGACTTCGCCCTGTCGAAGGGTTTGAAGCGGGTCGAGGCGGGTGCGCAGGGTGAGCACAAGCTGGCGCGGGGCTACGTGCCGGTGACGACCCATTCCGCAAATTACATTTCCCATCCGGGCCTGCGCCGGGCGGTAGCAGACTATCTTGAGCGGGAACGGCTCGAGGTGGAGCATATCGGCGACTATCTCAGCGAACATACGCCGTTCCGCAAGGGTGAGCGGCAGCAGGCGGAAAGCGATGATTGACGGCTTGATCGGCATGACGGGCCGTCGTTAAGTACGCGCGACAATGAGGAGATTCCCATGACCAGCTATGACAGCGACAACGTCTTCGCCAAGATCCTGCGCGGTGAAATCCCGTCCGTGAAGCTTTACGAGGATGACGACACGCTGGCTTTCATGGACGTGATGCCACAGGCGCCGGGCCATCTTCTGGTCATTCCGAAAGCACCATCGCGCAACATGCTCGATGCGGACCCGGCTGTTCTCGCAAAGGTCATCCCGGTGGTGCAGAAGCTTGCGGTCGCCGCAAAGGAAGCCTTCGAGGCCGATGGCGTGTTCGTGGCGCAGTTCAACGAACCGGCAGCCGGGCAGACCGTCTTCCACCTGCATTTCCACGTTATCCCCCGCCACGAGGGCCTGCCGCTCAAGCCACATAGCGGCGGCATGGAGGATATCGATGTGCTGAAAGCGTACGCGGAAAAGATCAAGTCGGTACTCTAGCGCACCAAAGGCCGTTTTTTCGGCCAGACTAAAATTGGGTCTTGTTAATAACGCATTTCACCCGCATGATGATGATATCGACAGCATTTTGAAACGGGCGCTGTCGGCGGGAGGCTCGTTACCTTTGCCCCAAGCCAAGGAGGACATCATGTCTTCCATGCCCACCATATCAGGCGTCGACGTTCGTCGCCGCCGTGCATATCAACCGAAACGGGCGGTTTCGGTTCCTAGTACAGAAGTCCGATCCGCTTTTCATTGCTCTCTCTCCAACAGGAGGACGGAACGATGAACCAGCAACGCTATGAATGCATCAGGGAACCCGACGGTCGTTGGACTGTCATCGATACCTTCACCAACCGGCCATCGCTCATTGGTGACCGGGAGGCTTCGTCGCTCCGCCAGCACGAGGCGATCGAGGTGACGGAGCTTCTGAACCTCATTCCGCTGTCTCCCTACCCGCATCGATACGGGTAGCTACAGGCGCGCCGGCGGCCCCTCCTCAGGAGGGGCTGACATAGCCGTTGCGATCCGGGAACGGCCAGGTTTTCAGAAGGTCCATATCCGGTCGGTACACCTCGACCTTCAGAGGATGGCATGCCGCTGCATCGCTCGAATGCTCGGCGCTGCAGTCGCCGCCCGGACATGCCGAAAGACCACCCAGAAGATCGATCTCCGCGAAAAACTCCAGGTAGTCGCCCGGACGGACCGGGCTTGCCTTCATGAAATACTGGTGCGTATCGGCGGTGAAGCCGGTGCACATGAAGACGTTCAGTACATCGTGGACGAACGGTTCGGCTTGGCCGAATGTCATGCCGCGTGCGCCGGCGAGCGCGCGCGTCAGGTTGGAATGGCAGCAGTGGTGATAGTCGCCACCCGCAAGCAGGCGGTGGGTGTATGGATCGCAGCGCGTACCGATGACGTCGTGGACGCCGCCGCCGTATTCGTCAAAGCCGTACCAGCCGAGCGTATCGTGGGTGATCGTCGCCATCGGCCTGAGGCTCGGCAGGTTGCTCCACAGGCGGTTTCCGGTCGTGACATGCGTCGCGTGCAGCGCCCGCGTCTTGCCGCTGAAGAACCGCTCGTTCAAATCGTTGGTATTCCAGAGATTGAGGTCGCCGACCTGCGGGCCCTCGATGCTGACGATGCGGAAGAAATGGCCCTTCGGCACGGTGAACGTCCGCCCCTCGCGCGGCGGCACGATCACCTCGTCGATCTTCTCCATCGTTGCCCGTGCCTTGCCGAGCAAGGACATATCCGGCGCCGGTAAGGTCTCGTTCGGATAACATATCACCGGCTTCACGGCGCGGCGGGCCGCGGCATCGGCGGGGGTGGCGACGGAGGCGTTCGACGTCATGACATGTCCTTCAGTTCTTCCGGGGTTTCGGCCCCACTCACTTCGGTATCCTGACCTGCGGCGCGACGAACCGCCAGTCCGACAGCGGCAACGGCTTTTCCGGCAGGCTCACAACAGCGCCATGCCTGCCGCGAGCAACACGATGGGCACGACCACGCCGACGGCAACGCGCTGGCCCGTGGCGAGGAAGGCGGCAAAGCCGGCAATCGTCGCTCCCAGCCTCAGCCACAGGGGCGTGTCGGCGAGCGAGCCGGTCGGAAACACGATCAGCTTGACCGTGACGGCCATGACGAGCGCGGTTGCCACCGCCTTCACCCAGCGCAGCGCCTCGGATTCCTCGTCAAGGCGATTGCCGGCGAGCACGCCGAGCCAGCGCCAGATATCCGTCGCCAGCCAGCCGGCACAGATGATCACGATATAGACCCAGGAGTCGGCCATCACGGCATCCCCTCGTCCGGCGCCACCCTGGCCGCCTTCGAGCGTCTGATCTGGCGGTCGATCAGCCAGGCAAGCGTTCCCCCGCCAATGCCGGCGATCAGGACATCCATGCCCGGCGCCACCAGCGCCAGCAGCGGACCGCCGACGGCGCCAATGACGAAGGCGAGCTTCAGCAGCGGTTGGCGCGACGTCGCCCAGATCGAGGCGATGAAATAGACGGGCGTCAGGAAATAGAGAATACCGGCGACAACGGGCGGAAAGGCCGCGACTAGGCCGAAACAGATGCCGACCAGAGCCGTGTTGACCAGCGTCAGCGTCATTCCGAAGCCGGCGAAATAGGTGGTGCGATGCTCGCGCGGGACCGCGCTGATCGTGCGGGTGGCAAAGACCCAGGCGGTGATGGCGACGAAATGGGAGAGGAACAGCAGCCACCAGGTCGGCGTCCGGTCGCTGCGCATGTCTGGCACCAGAGACGCGACCATCGGCATCATCCGGATCGACGAGAGCGAGACAGCGAGGATGATCGCGAAGAGATGGGCGCCGCTTACCAGCATGCCTGTGAGGATCATCTTGGCCGGCAGCGCCCAGACCATCAGCGTCATGAACATTGCCTCGCCGCGCGTCAGTTCGGCCTCGAAGGCGAAGGCGGCGAAGCCGACGAAGGAGGTCATCAGGATAAGCGCCGGAAGCGAGAAGATTCCCCGCGCGCCGGCAAGGAACCAGTGAAGTGAGGATGATGAGTATGCTGCTTCTGACATTGATCTACCGCTAGCGCAAACGCGCGGCACGGGCAATGCGCCTGTCATGCCGGCTTGGCGAGCAAACCCGCCGCGAGCGCCCGGAATGCCTCCAGCGCCTTCGGCAGCACGCCTTTGGGATCGTCACTCGCAGCCACCCACAGCGCCGCGTTGAGCGCCGCGCCGCTCACCAGACGCGCCGCGGCCTCGGCGTCGAGCGGCTTCATGACGCCACGCTCGATCAGCTTCTCCACCGTTCGGCGCGTGACCTGCAGGCAGCTGTTCTGGCTTGGCCACAGCGACGGATCGCCGAGCACGGCGGGTCCGTCGAGCAGGACGATGCGCTGGACCTCCGGATCGAGCGCCATCTCGATATAGGCGGCGCCCTCGGCCAGCAGCCCCTCCCAGTCGTCCCCGATCTTCGCACCGATCGACTGCGCGCAGGCGGCCATCTCGCAGTCGATCTGGTCGACGACCGCGGCCAGCAGGCCGCGCTTGTCACCGAAATTATGGTAGAGGGCGCCCCTCGTCAGCCCGACATCAGCCGTCAGTTCGTCCATCGAGGCCGCGGCATAGCCCTTCTCGGCAAACGCCTTGCGCGCCGCGCCGATCAGCTTGGCGCGGTTTTCTTCCATCGTTTCTGCCCGGCTTTTGGCCATCTTCTTCCCACTTCACATACGACGCGTATTTAAACTTGAAATACGATGCGTATGTCATCAGATTAGATACGCACCGTATATGAAAATTGCAGACCTGGAAAGCCGGTGGCGCATGGCGTCCGCGGGACGGGTCTCTTGATGCCCTAGATAAGGAAAATCAATGTCCAAGCCTCAACCCGTCTTCCCCGCCAATCGGCACGCGCTCTATGAAGAGCATGGCTATTCCGCCGCAATCCGATCCGGTGATCTCCTGTTCGTCTCCGGCCAGGTGGGCAGCCGTACAGACGGCACGCCGGAACCCGATTTCGCGAGGCAGGTTGAGCTTGCCTTCGACAATCTGCGGGCGACGCTCGCAGCCGCCGGGTGCGGCCTCGATGACATCATCGATGTGACGACCTTCCACACCGACCCGGAAAACCAGTTCGGCACCATCATGGCCGTGAAGCAAGCCGTGTTCCCGAAAGCGCCCTACCCCAACTGGACCGCCGTTGGCGTCACCTGGCTTGCCGGTTTCGACTTCGAGATCAAGGTGGTGGCCCGCGTCCCCAATGCCGGCTGAGGTCTCAGAGAGAGGCTTCAATCCTAAAAACGCAAAAAGGCCCGGCATTGCCGGGCTCAGACTGCTGACAAACCCGCCGATTTTTGCTTGGCGGGTTTTCTTGTTTTTAGGTGCGCGGTCAGGTGGTGTTTTGGTCTTAGGTTTTCGTGATCTCCATCTCGAGAGCCGTCTGTTCGGGAGCAGGTTTCTTCAACATGTCCCAGTGAATCATAAACCCCCGGATGTAGCCAGGGGTTTGTCAGCAGTCTGAGCCCGGGCATTGCCCGGCCTTTCTGCGTGTCGAATTCCTCGACTTATTTCTTCGGCACCCGCGGAACCGATGTCCGGCGCTTGGACTGCGGCTCGGGTTCGGTCACCTTCTCGGCCTTTGCCTTCGCCGCCTTGCGGGGCTTCTTGGCCTTGGCCTCGACCTGCTCGGCCTCGGGCTTCGGCTTGACCGGAGCGACTTCGGACACCGCCTCCAGATCCAGCATCTCAGCGCCTGTATCGTCGGTCTTCACACCGACCTTGACCACGCCGCCCTTCTTCAGCTTGCCGAAGAGGATCTCGTTGGCCAGCGGCTTCTTGATGTGCTCCTGGATGATCCGCGACAGCGGCCGGGCGCCCATCTTCTCGTCGTAGCCGCGCGTTGCGAGCCAGGCGATTGCCTCCTTCGACAGGTCGAAGGTGACGTTGCGTTCCGACAACTGGGCTTCCAGCTGCATGACGAACTTCTGCACGACCTGGTGGATGACCTCCGTCGGCAGCGGCGCGAACGGAATGGTCGCGTCGAGGCGGTTGCGGAATTCCGGCGTGAACAGGCGGTTGAGCGCCTCTTCGTCCTCACCGGTGCGCTTGGACGAGCCGAAACCGATCGCGGCCTTGGCCATTTCCGATGCGCCCGCATTGGTCGTCATGATCAGGATGACGTTGCGGAAGTCGATCTTCTTGCCGTTGTGGTCCGTCAGCGAGCCGTGGTCCATCACCTGCAACAGGATGTTGTAGATATCCGGATGCGCCTTCTCGATTTCGTCGAGCAGCACGACCGAATGCGGATGCTGGTCCACCTGGTCGGTCAAGAGACCGCCCTGGTCGAAGCCGACATAGCCGGGAGGTGCGCCGAGCAGACGGGAAACCGTGTGGCGCTCCATGTATTCCGACATGTCGAAGCGCAGCAGTTCAACGCCGAGCGACGAAGCCAGCTGCTTCGCAACCTCGGTCTTGCCAACGCCGGTCGGACCGGAGAAGACATAGGCGCCGATCGGCTTGTTCGGTTCGCGCAGACCCGCACGAGCGAGCTTGATCGATGTCGAAAGCGCCTCGATGGCCTTGTCCTGACCGTAGACGACCGAGCGCAGTTCCTTCTCGAGATTGGCGAGAACCATCTCGTCGTCCTTGGACACCGTCTTCGGCGGAATGCGCGCCATGGTCGCGATTGTTGCCTCGATCTCCTTCTCGGTGATCAGCTTGCGGCGCTTGGAGGCGGTCAGCAGCATCTGCGCCGCGCCCGTCTCGTCGATCACGTCGATCGCCTTGTCAGGCAGCTTGCGGTCGGAGATGTAGCGGGCCGACAGCTCAACGGCGGCCTTGATGGCGTCGTTGGTGTATTTCAGCTTGTGATAGTCCTCGAAGTACGGCTTCAGGCCCTTCATGATCTCGATCGCATCGTCGATCGACGGTTCGTTGACGTCGATCTTCTGGAAGCGGCGGACCAGGGCCCGGTCCTTCTCGAAGAACTGGCGGTATTCCTTGTAGGTGGTCGAGCCGATGCAGCGGATCGCACCGGAAGAGAGGGCCGGTTTTAATAGGTTCGATGCATCCATCGCGCCGCCGGACGTGGCGCCGGCGCCGATGACCGTGTGTATCTCGTCAATGAACAGCACGGCTCCGGGATACTCTTCCAGTTCCTTGACGACCTGCTTCAGGCGTTCCTCGAAGTCACCGCGATAGCGCGTGCCGGCGAGCAGCGTGCCCATGTCGAGCGAGAAGATGGTGGCGTCGGCCAGCGCTTCCGGCACCTTGCCTTCGACGATGCGCTTGGCAAGGCCTTCGGCGATCGCCGTCTTGCCAACGCCGGGATCGCCGACGTAGAGCGGGTTGTTCTTCGAGCGACGGCACAGGACCTGGATCGTGCGGTTGACCTCGTCGTGGCGACCGATCAGCGGATCGATCTTGCCGCCCTTGGCCTTTTCGTTGAGGTTGACGCAGTAGGCCTTCAGCGCGTCCTGCTGCTTCTTTTGGCCGCCTTCGTCAGCGTCGCGGGCCTGCTTGGCCTCGCTCTCGCCTTCCTCGGCACCGCGCGGCGCGCGGGTCTGGGTCGCCCCCGGACGCTTGCCGATTCCGTGCGAGATATAATTGACCGCATCGTAGCGGGTCATCTCCTGCTCCTGAAGGAAGAAGGCGGCGTGGCTCTCGCGCTCGGCGAAGATCGCGACCAGCACGTTCGCGCCGGTGACTTCCTCGCGGCCCGACGACTGGACGTGGATCACCGCGCGCTGGATGACGCGCTGGAATCCGGACGTCGGCTTGGAATCCTCGTCATACCCCGTCACGAGATTGGCGAGTTCGTTGTCGACATAATCCTTGACGGTCTTGCGCAGAGCGTCGAGATCGACGTTGCAGGCGCCCATCACGGCCGCCGCGTCGGCATCATCGATCAATGCCAGCAGCAGGTGCTCGAGCGTTGCATATTCGTGGTGACGCTCGTTGGCAAAAGTCAGTGCCTGATGCAGCGCCTTCTCTAGACTGGGAGAAAATGTGGGCACAGTCAGTTCCTCATTTCTTTTCCATCACGCACTGAAGCGGATGTTCGTGCTGCCTCGCGAAATCCATCACCTGGCTGACCTTGGTCTCGGCCACCTCATAGGTAAAGATGCCGCACTCGCCGACGCCATGATTGTGGACATGCAACATGATACGGGTCGCTGCCTCGCGATCCTTCTGGAAGAAACGCTCCAGGATGTGGATCACGAACTCCATCGGTGTGTAGTCGTCGTTCAGAAGCAGCACGCGATACAGGTTCGGCTTCTTCGTCTTCGGCTTCGTACGCGTGATCACCGAGGTGCCGCGATTGGCGTTGTCCCCATCCCGTTGCTGCTGCATGAGAAGCGGCTTGGCGATCATTTCAATTCATTCTCCTCGGCCAGGGACGGTTTTGAACGACAAGACCGCCCCGTGACACAGTTGTCATAAGGTAGTTCGATTTGAGCCAATTTTAAGCCCCCCGTGGCGCAGTGCAAACAGATTTGCGCAAAGGGCCCAAAAATAAGGAGGAAGAGAGCGTACAAACGAAAAAACCGGCCGCGAATGTCGCGACCGGTCCTTGGGATTGTCGGGTTTAAACCGCTCAGGCGGCGTTCGACATCGACATTGCCTTGGACACAGGTGCCTCGTAGGGCTTGTAGGCGGTCTTTGCGAGATCGGCGTACATTTCGCCCATCTTCGTGGCTTCGGCAACGAAGCTCTCGTAGGACGACTTCAGATACGAGGTCTGGAGCTCCATGGCCTGCTCGACGCTCTTCACGGAGGTGAGCGCCTCCATGTGGGCGGCCATGTCCTGGAACGATTTCTTGGAATATTCGGTTGCTTCGGTGGCGATCGCCTGGAAGCCCCTGGCGACGTCGGAATAGCCCTTCAGCGCGTTATCCATGGCTTCCTTGCCCTTCCGGTTGGCTTCGTCAAAATTGAACATGCAAATGCTCCTTCCCGTCGTTGTTCTGAGCCTCATATAAGCACTGGCGCACATTCGGTCAAGGAATTTTGTTGCATTGCACAAAATCTCTTGGTTGCATTTGACGACAATCAAGAAGGGCCGGTTGATCGCTCAACCGGCCCTTTAAAGTCATCAAACGGCGAACCGCTCAGAGATCCACGTCGAGGATCGCCATCGAGAAATTGTAGGACAGATCGCCATCCTCGTCGTCCTTGAAGACGACGCCGAGAAACTCATCGCCCAGATAGACTTCGGCCGAGTCATCCTTGCGCGGCCGCGCCTTGACGACCATGTTCGGATTGAACATGCGCTTGAAGTAGGCTTCGAGTTTCTTGATTTCTTCCGGCTTCACCGCAATCTCCATCAACTGTTCAAATCGCGGCGCTTGTCGCACGGCCCGCGCGCCGCTGTAAAGGCGCGAGCGCCGTTTATCCGGTTTTCTCCGAGATTTCGCCCGGCTGGAAAGAGCCTCTCACGCCTCTGAGGCGAGCATCTGGTCCATCGACCGGGCGGGTTCGGCGCAGCCGGCTTCGCCGACCACGCGGGCCGGGACGCCGGCGACGGTCGAGCAAGGCGGAACGGGTTTCAGCACGACCGAACCGGCTGCCACACGAGAGCAATTGCCGACGGCGATATTGCCGAGCACCTTGGCGCCGGCGCCGATCAGCACGCCATCGCCGATCTTCGGATGGCGATCGGCGCCCTCCTTGCCGGTGCCGCCGAGCGTGACGCCGTGCAGGATCGAGACATTGTCGCCGATCCGCGCGGTCTCGCCGACGACCAGGCCGGTAGCATGGTCGAGGAAGATGCCGCGGCCGACATGGGCTGCGGGGTTGATGTCGGTCTGGAAGACGCTCGACGAGCGGCTCTGCAGGTAGAGCGCCAGATCACGGCGGCCCTTCTTCCACAGCCAGTGCGCCAGACGATGGGTCTGGATCGCGTGGAAGCCCTTGAAATAGAGGACCGGCTCCAGGAACCGCAGGCAAGCGGGATCACGGTCGTAGACGGCCTGGATGTCGACGCGCACGATCGACGACCATTCCGGCCAGTCCTCGAGCATTTCCTCGAAGGTCTGGCGCAAAAGCGTCGCCTGCAGATCTGGATGGTCGAGCCGTTCGCAGATCCGATAGATCACGCAGTCTTCCAGCGAGCGATGGTTCAGCACGGTGGAATAAAGAAAGGCGGCGAGCAACGGCTCGCGCTCCGCCGCAAGCTTGGCCTCCTGACGGAGCGTGTCCCAGATCGGGTCCATGGTCTTCAGCGATTGTCCCTGAAGCATTTCGCTCTTGGCCGGCATCGACTGTCTCCTCGTCGTGTTCGGTGACAATATATATAGCAAGTGTGACTCGACTTAAATGGGCCGATCAAAATGAAGATAACGAGTGATTTCGCCCGAGGGCGTGTGAAGGCCGCGTGCCGCGATAGCGTCGGTACGCTGGTACTCGACCATCCGGAGCGGAAGAACGCGGTCACCCTTGCGATGTGGCGGGCGATCCCGGAAGCGCTGCACTGGCTGGTGGCGGACGCCCACGCTCGGGTCGTCGTGCTGTCGGGGGCCGGCGAGCGGGACTTTTCCGCGGGCGCCGACATTTCCGAGTTTCCGACCGTCCGCAAGGACGCGGAGACGGCTCGAATCTACGAGGCGGCCAATTCAGCGGCGTTTGCCGCCGTGCGCGACTGCCGGGTCCCGGTGGTCGCGGCGATCAGAGGCATCTGCTATGGCGGCGGTTTCGGGCTCGCAGCGGCCTGTGACTTGAGGCTGGCCGACGACACCGCCGTGTTCGCCGTGCCGGCGGCGCGTCTCGGGCTTGCCTATCCGGCCGATGCCGTCGGCGATTTCCTGCTGTCGCTCGGCGCGCAACAGGCGCGCAAAGCGCTCTTCAGCGGCGCGGCGATGACCGCCGGTACGCTCGCCGCCAATGGCTTCCTTCTGGAGGTCACGCCGCCTGGCGCACTCGACGGCGCCGCCTTCGAGCTTGCTGGCACGATCGCGCAGAACGCGCCGCTCTCCGTCCAGGCGGCCAAGCTTGCGCTCCGGGCGGCCGAGACCGGCGATGCGGTGCTCTTGGCGGACGCGGAGGTACTCGGTGCCTCGACCTTCGACAGCGAAGACTACGCGGAAGGTCGCGCCGCCTTCGTCGAGCGGCGGAAGCCGATCTTCACCGGGCGGTGAGCGGACCATCCAACTCGCGATAGAAATCCAGCACCGCCGCCTTGAAAACCCGGTCGCCGACGGCGAGCATGTGGTCGCGGTTCGGGATGTCGATCGCCCGGGCGTTCGGCATGATCTTCGCCAGCTCCTCGCCTGAGCCGGCGATATCGTCCTTCGTGCCGACGGCAATCAGTGTCGGCTGGTCGATGCTTTCGGCCTGTTCGCGCGTCACCAGCACACGCGAGGTCTGGATGCAGGCGGCGAGCGCGAAGCGATCCGAACGGGTCTGGTCGGCGAACAGGCGGAACATGCGGCCGCGTTCATGGGTGACGTCGGAGAGCGATGGCGCCAGCAGCGCGTCGGCGATCGGGTCCCAGTCGCCGACACCCTCGATCATGCCGATTCCAAGGCCACCGAATACGAGCGAGCGAACCACATCTGGATAATCCAGCGCCATGAACGCCGAGATGCGGGCGCCCATTGAGTAACCCATCACATGGGCCTTTTCGATGCCCAGATGCTTCAAGAGCGCGGCGGCGTCGGCGGCCATCAGCGGCGGATAGTAGGCTTCCGAATCGTGCGGCCGGTCGCTCGCGCCATGGCCACGATTGTCCAGCGCGATCACCCGGTAGCCGGCTTCAATCAGTGTCTTCAGCCAGCCCGGATTGACCCAGTTGACGCTCGCCGTCGAAGCAAAGCCATGAATCAGCAACACCGGCGGGGCGTCTCTTTCCCCCTGGTCAAAATAGGCAAGCTGCAGGCCATCGTGATAAAACAGGGAGAATGCGGGCACGTTGAGGTTCATGCGGCGGGTCCTTTCGTCGGCGCGCACCATAAGAGAACACACTCTTTCATCCAACGGCCCGCGACAGTTTTTCTCGCCGCTTCCCCAGGCGCGGCACTACACATTTGCGGCGAACGGCGATAATGTCCGCCGCAAACAGGCAATGGCAGCGGAGAGACATTCATGGCCGGGCACTCCATCCCCCACTTCCAGAACGATGGCGGTCACCGCGTGATCGAGATCGGCGTGAAGGAATTCATGTGCACCGGCGCATCCGTGCCGTTCGACCATCCGCACATCTTCATCGACATGGGCGACGACAACGAGAAGGTCTGCTCCTACTGCTCGACGCTCTATCGCTACAATCCGTCCCTGAAGGCGGAACAGACGATCCCGGCCGGCTGCGTGTTCCACAGCAAGGCCGCCTGATCTCCAGGTCTAGAAACCGGCCGTCAGGACGGCGTTTTCCATGTCCATCCAGAACGTCGCGATCGTCGGCGCCGGTGTCGCCGGGCTGACGGCCGCGCTCTCCTTGGCGCGTCTCGGCATACACTGCGACATCCTCGAGCAGGCGCCGCAGCTGACCGAAGTCGGCGCCGGACTGCAGCTCTCGCCGAACGCCTCGCGCATTCTCGGCGATCTCGGCGTGCTCGATGATCTTGAGCGAAAATGGTGCGAGCCCGACACGCTGCGGCTTGCCGACGGGCGCTCGTTGAAAGCCATCACCGCCCTACCCGCCGGTCGTTTCGCCCGCGAGCGCTGGGGCGCGCCCTACGGAGTCCTGCATCGCGCGACCTTGCAACAGGGCCTGCTCCACGCGGTGCTGCACAATCGCAATTGCCGGCTGCATCTCGGCTCGCGGCTGACATCGACCGATCCCGCATCCATCGAGGCACTGACCGGCGTGAAGGCAGACCTCTTCGTCGGCGCCGACGGCGTGTGGTCGACCCTTCGCGAGCGGGTGCCCAACAGTCCCGGCGTCACTTTTTCCGGCAATGTCGCCTGGCGGTTTACCCTGAAGGACACGGGCCGCACTGACATTCTGGATCCGTCGAACCTCACCGCCTATCTCGGCCGCGACAGCCATATGGTCTGCTATCCGCTCAAGGAGATCGACGGCTTCAACATCGTCGCGATCACGGCCGGCGCCAGTCCGGGCGAGACCTGGGCGGCGCAGGGCAGCGCCGCGCAACGGGCGGTCATCATGGAACGGTTTTCCGGGTGGAACCGCAAGATCACCGCGCTGTTGCTGGAGGCCGGCGAGCCGACCTTCTGGCCGCTTTACCAGGCGAGTGCCGGCAGCTGGCAGAACGGCCGCGACACGGTCCTGATCGGCGACGCCGCGCATGCCATGATGCCATTTGCAGCCCAGGGCGCGGCCATGGCGATCGAGGATGGGTTCGAACTGGCCGGCGCGGTGTCACGCCAGCCCCTGCCACAGGCACTGTCATCCTTCGAGACCGGCCGCAAACGCCGTGCCGCCAAGGTCAAGGATCGGGCCGATTTCAACCGGATGGCCTATCACGCAAGCGGCCCGATGCGGGTCGCCCGCGACCTTGTGCTGTCGCTCAGATCGCCGAAGGCTCTGATTTCCGATCTCGACTGGCTCTACGGCTACCGCGCCAAGGGCTGATCTCAGACCTTCGCAGCCGCCGCAAAACCGCGTTCGAGATCGGCGATGATGTCCTCGACATTCTCCAGGCCGATCTGCAGTCGGATCACCGGGCCCTCTGTCGGTGCCTTGCAGATCCGGCGGTCGTCGAGATTGACCATGACCGCGAGGCTTTCGTATCCGCCCCACGAATAGCCCAGGCCGAAAAGGGAGAGTTCGTCGAGGAAGGCGCGGGCCTTTGGCTTGAACTGTGCCTGACCGTCGGCAGCGAGCACGAAGGAGAAGATGCCGCTCGCTCCCTTGAAGTCGCGCTTCCAGATGTCGTGGCCGGGAAAGCTCGGCAGCGCCGGATGCAGGACCTTGGCCACACCTTCCCTGCCCTCCAGCCACTCCGCTACGGCAAGGGCGGCCTTCTGGTGCGCGTCGAGCCTCAAACCCATGGTGCGCAGGCCGCGCAGGATCATGTAGGAATCATCCGGCGACGGACAGGTGCCGAGCGTATACTGCGCTTCGCTGAGCGCCTTCCAGTGTGCCTCGTTGGCCGAAACGGTTCCCATCAGGATATCGGAATGGCCGGACGGATACTTGGTGGCGGCGTGGATCGAGACGTCGACGCCGAAATCGAGTGGCCGGAAATAGAGCGGCGTCGCCCAGGTATTGTCCATGGTGACGACGCAGCCATGCTTGTGGGCGGCGTCGGCGATGGCACGGATGTCCTGCATTTCGAAGGTGTTCGAACCCGGTGCCTCGGCGTGCACGAGCTTCGTGTTGGGGCGGATCAGCGTTTCTATGCCGGCGCCGACGGCAGGATCGTAGTATTCGATCTCGACGCCCAGACGCGTGAGCATCGTGTCGCAGAAATGGCGGCAGGGCGAATAGACCGAATCGACGATCAGCGCATGGTCGCCCGCCGACAGATAGGCGAGGAATGGCACGGTGATCGCGGCCAGCCCCGAAGGCACCAGAATCGTTCCGGCGGAGCCTTCCAGTTCATCGATCGCCGCGCAGAGCGCGTCCGTCGTCGGCGTACCACGCGTTCCGTAGGTGTATTTCTGGGCCCGGGTCTCCATCGTCTTGACGTCGGGAAACAGGACCGTGGACGCGTGCACGACCGGCGGATTGACGAAACCGAAGAAGTCGGACGGGTCGTTTCCGATATGGCAGAGCCTGGTATCCGTGCCGGCTTCGGCCAGCATCTTCTTGCGGTCTTTCATGTGTAAAGGCACCTTTTGTCAGCGTCGTATCGGCGGCATTTGTGGCCTCCCCGGCGGGGTCGGTCAAGAGGGCCCGCATACGTCTCCAAAACGGTAAAAACGCGATTCAAAGCGTTTTCAGCAGTCACTTTTTTGTTCAACAGCTGCCTTAGAACAGCAAAATATGCCCATTTTTCAAGCCATTTAGGCGAATTGCCACTTTTGTGTCCGATTCTTGCCATCAACACTTGACCACACACCCATTTACGACTGTGATAGGTCGGTCCGCGCCGGGAGGGCGGCGGGCCGGTGGCATGCGCGTTTTAACAGGCGCAACCCACCGTCAGCAAAAAGACAACAGATAAAGGTTGGGAAAAATGAACATCAAGTTCCTGTCAGTCGCACTCGGCGCTGCGGTTCTCGGAATGGGCGCGTCCGCCGCCTCCGCCGCTACGCTCGACGACGTGAAGGCCAAGGGTTTTGTTCAGTGCGTCGTCAACACCGGTCTCGCCGGCTTTGCTTCACCTGACGCCTCCGGCAACTGGTCCGGTTTCGACGTTGATTATTGCAAGGCTGTCGCAGCGGCAATTTTCGCCGACGGAACCAAGGTCAAGTACACGCCAACCACGGGCACCACGCGCTTCCCCGCGCTGCAGTCCGGCGAAGGCGACGTGCTGTTCCGCAACACCACGTGGACGATCAGCCGCGACACCGCGCTCGGCTTCAACTTCCGCACCGTCAACTACTATGACGGCCAGGGCTTCATGGTCCCGAAGAGCCTCAACGTTTCGTCGGCACTCGAACTCTCCGGCGCTGCCGTCTGCGTCCAGGCCGGCACCACCACCGAACTAAACCTCGCCGACTATTTCCGCGCCAACAACCTGGAATACAAGCCGGTCGTCTTCGAAAAGTTCGAGGAAGTGAACGCTGCCTACGCCGCCGGCCGTTGCGACGTCTACACGACCGACCAGTCGGGTCTCTATGCCGTGCGTCTCAACCTGACCAACCCGGACGACCACGTCATCCTGCCGGAAATCATCTCCAAGGAGCCGCTTGGCCCGGCCGTTCGCCAGGGTGACGACCAGTGGTTCGACATCGTTTCGTGGACGCACTACGCTCTGGTGCAGGCTGAAGAATTCGGCATCACCCAGGCGAATGTCGACGAAATCAAGTCGTCGACCACCAACCCCGACATCAAGCGCTTCCTCGGCACCGAAGCCGACTCGAAGATCGGTACCGACCTCGGTCTGACCAACGACTGGGCCTACAACATCATCAAGGCCGTCGGTAACTATGGCGAAGTGTTCGAGCGCAACATCGGCGCGTCCACGCCGCTGAAGATCGAACGTGGCCTCAACGCTCTGTGGACCAAGGGCGGCCTGCAGTACGCTCCGCCGATCCGCTGATCCGCTGATATCGGCCGGGGCGTCTGCCGCGCCCCGGCCTTTTTGCCTGACGACGACACAATAAGGTTCGAAAAGAACCACAGGGGACTGGCCAATGACTGACCACGCCTTGAGCGCGCCGGCGGAACGGGGAACGCTTAGCAGCTATATCTACAATCCAACGGTCCGCGCGATATTCTTCCAGATCCTGACTGCGCTGCTGACCGTCATCTTCGTGATCTGGGTGACCGGAAATACGGCCGAAAACCTCGCTCGATCCGGCACCGCCTCGGGCTTCGACTTCCTTGACAGCCGCGCCGGTTTCGACATCGGCCAGTCGATGATCGAATATTCCAGCGACTCGACGTACGGCCGTGCCCTTCTCGTCGGCTTTCTCAACACGGTACTGGTTGCGGTCACCGGCATCATCACCGCCACGATCGTCGGCTTCATCATCGGCATCGGCCGTCTCTCGGGCAATTGGCTGATCGCAAGGCTTTGCACCGTTTACGTCGAGGTGTTCCGCAACATCCCGGTGCTGCTCGTCATCTTCTTCTGGTATTCCGGTGTCTTGAGCACCCTGCCCCAGGTTCGCGAATCTCTTGAATTGCCCTTCGGCATGTTCCTCAACAATCGCGGCCTCGCCATTCCGAAGCCCTCGTGGGGTGACGGCTCCATCGTGCTGCCGATCGCATTCGGGGTCGCTATCGTCGCCGCCATCGTCATGGCGCGCTGGGCCAAGGCCCGTCAGGCGGCTACGGGACAGCAGTTTCCCGTGGGCTGGGCGTCGCTCGGCCTGATCGTCGGCCTTCCCGTGCTGGCGTTTGCCGCGGTCGGTTGGCCGCTCAGCTTCAGCTTTCCGGAACTCGGACGCTTCAACCTTACGGGTGGTGCTGTTCTCGGGCCGGAATTCGTGGCGCTTTATCTGGCGCTGTCCTTCTACACCGCGTCCTTCATCGCCGAAACGATCCGCGCCGGCATTCGCGGCGTGGCGAAGGGCCAGAGCGAGGCGTCCGCCGCGCTCGGCCTTCAACCCAGCCAGGCGACACGTCTCGTGGTCGTGCCGCAGGCGATGCGGATCATCATTCCGCCGCTCACCAGCCAGTATCTCAATCTGACGAAGAACTCCTCCCTCGCCGCGGCGATCGGCTTTCCCGATCTCGTCGCGACAGGCGGAACGACGCTCAACCAGACCGGACAGGCTGTCGAGGTCGTGTCGATCTGGATGGTCGTCTACCTCTCGATCAGCCTGGCGACGTCCGTTTTCATGAACTGGTTCAATGCCAGAATGGCCCTGGTGGAGCGCTAACCGATGGCAACACAAAAAGCCTTTGTCCGTCAGGACATGCTCGATCCACGCCCCGCCCCGATCAGTCAGGGCACAGTCAGCGGCTGGATAAGAGCCAATCTGCTCGCGACGCCCAAGGACACGGTGCTCACCATCGTGGCGCTCGCGCTTCTGCTCTGGACGCTCCCCGGCATCCTCAACTGGCTGTTCATCCAAGCAAGCTGGGTCGGCTCGGACCGTTCTGTCTGCGCCACCATCCCTCAGGGCGGCATTCAGCCGGAAGGCTGGAGCGGCGCATGCTGGGCCTTCGTCGAGGAGCGTTTCGGACAGTTCATGTTCGGGCGCTATCCGCTCGAAGAGCGCTGGCGGCCGATCCTGGTCGCCGTCCTGTTCGTCGCGCTTCTCGTCCCGCTGCTGATCCCGAAGCTGCCGCGCAAGGGTCTCAACGCGCTTCTGCTGTTCGTGATCTTCCCCTTCGTCGCCTTCTGGCTGTTGCACGGTGGCCTCGGCCTCGAGCGGGTCGAGACGACGCTGTGGGGCGGACTGATGGTGACGCTGATCCTGTCCTTCGTCGGCATCGCCGTATCCTTGCCGCTCGGCATCCTTCTGGCGCTCGGCCGACGATCGAACCTACCGGTGATCAAGTTCCTCTGCGTCACATTCATCGAAGTGGTGCGCGGCGTGCCGCTGATTACCGTTCTCTTCATGGCGAACGTGATGCTGCCGCTCTTCCTGCCCACCGGCTGGACGATCGACAACTTCCTCCGCGCGCTGGTGGGGGTCGCCCTGTTCGCCTCCGCCTACATGGCCGAAGTCATCCGCGGCGGCCTGCAGGCGATCCCGAAGGGTCAGTATGAAGGTGCCGATTCGCTCGGCCTCAGCTACTGGCAGACGACGCAGCTGATCATCCTGCCGCAGGCGATCAAGCTCGTCATTCCCGGTATCGTCAACACGTTCATCGGACTGTTCAAGGATACCTCGCTGGTCTCGATCATCGGCATGTTCGACCTGCTCGGCATCGTGCAGCTCAATTTCCGGGATGCGAACTGGATTACGCCGGTCACGCCGATCACCGGCCTGATCTTCGCCGGCTTCATTTTCTGGCTGTTCTGCTTCGGTATGTCGCGTTACTCCGCCTTCATGGAGCGGCACCTCGACACCGGACACAAACGATAAGAACTCATTCAAGGGGAATCACCATGGCCAACGCCAATTCCGCTCCCATGGCCGTCTCGGACACGGACGTCGCCGTCGAAATCATCAAGATGAACAAGTGGTACGGCGATTTTCACGTGCTGCGCGACATCAATCTGAAGGTGATGAAGGGCGAGCGCATCGTCATCGCCGGGCCGTCCGGCTCGGGCAAGTCGACGATGATCCGCTGCATCAACCGCCTTGAGGAACACCAGTCGGGCAACATCATCGTCGACGGCATGGAACTCACCAACGACCTCAAGAAGATCGACGAGGTGCGCCGCGAGGTCGGCATGGTGTTCCAGCACTTCAACCTGTTCCCGCACCTGACGATCCTGGAAAACTGCACGCTGGCGCCGATCTGGGTGCGCAAGATGCCGAAGAAGGAAGCCGAGGAGGTGGCGATGCACTTCCTCACCCGCGTCAAGATCCCGGAACAGGCTAACAAGTATCCGGGTCAGCTCTCGGGCGGCCAGCAGCAGCGCGTGGCGATCGCGCGCGCACTCTGCATGCGCCCGAAGATCATGCTGTTCGATGAGCCGACCTCGGCGCTCGACCCTGAGATGGTGAAGGAAGTGCTCGACACCATGGTGGGGCTTGCCGAAGAGGGCATGACCATGCTCTGCGTGACCCACGAAATGGGCTTTGCCCGTCAGGTGGCCAACCGCGTGATCTTCATGGACCAGGGCCAGATCGTCGAGCAGAACGCGCCGGCCGAGTTCTTCGACAATCCGCAGCACGAGCGCACGAAACTTTTCCTCAGCCAGATCCTGCACTGAGTGGAACACGATCGTTGAGAATCAGGAAGGCTCGCCTCGCGCGGGCCTTTTTCTTTGGCTCATGTTGACAGGATCAGGGGCACCACGACCTTGCCGCCGAACCGCGCGGACGGGCCAGGCCCTCCGCGACGAGAACGGCGCCCAACGACTTTCCGTTGCGGCTGACGATTCGATGACTGCCCTCGCCCGCGGCCGCCAGTTCGAAGCTGCCGGCATTCAGCAGTTCCCTGAGCCGCACCTGCGCGGCGAAACCCAGGTCCCGCTCCTGCTGACATCTCGCACCTTCCGTCGCCGGCGCGACGATGTCGGCCAGCGTGACACGGCTCTTGTGGTACCAGAACGTATCTCCCCGCGCGACGCAGCTGTCGAGGCCAGAGGTGCCGCAGAAATAGAAGCGGCCGGAATGGCCCTTGCCCGTCAGGCCGCCCTGCGGCAGCGAGGCCTTCTCCACCGTCGCGCCCGGCTTGCCGACCGGAACGGCGGGAATTGGCGCGGGCGGCGTTACCGCCGCCGTGGTGATGTCGTCAGGACGGGCGAGCGGCTTCGGAATCGGGCGTTCCGACCGCCGCGCGACGTCGGTGGACTTCTGAACGGGTTTCGGAGGTTTCGGCGTCGTCCGCTCCGCCGCCTGCCGCTTCGGCTTCTCGCCGACGCGATCTGTTCGCTCCGGCGCCGGCAGGAGAGAGGCGATTTCGCGCGGCAGCTGGTCGCGCCGCTCGTAGGCGGCGATGCCACCGGCGACGACGCCCAAAATCAGGATCCAGGACCACAGGCCTCCGCCCGAACGGACCGGCGCCGTCTTGCGGCGGCTGCGGGGCTTTGAACGTCTTGACTGCGCGGAGCGGGCCATTGCGGGACTCGTTCGTTGATCAACGGGTCCCTAAGGGTGTGCGGCAGATTGGTTAAGGGAGGGTGAAGGTGAAAAGCCATCGACCCACCTCGCCTGCTGCGACAAGCGTGATCGCGCATATCGCATGGACAAAACGCTCTCCCGCAGGAAAGCGCTTCGTCGCCTGGTATACCGTCCTTTAGCGGATCACGGGATCACCCGGGATCGCGCCCATGTGTACGCCGTCGGTCGGCGCGGCCGGCTTGGATGACCTAGCCTTTGCCTTGCTCTTGGCCGGCGCGGCCACCGGGGCGTTTTCCATGCCGGCCTGGGGCGCTTCCGGAGAAAGACCCGGGGGCGTGTCGCCGGAGATCGTGCCCTCGCCGTACTCCCGATCGATCTCTTTCTCGGCCTGGTGCCAATGGCTCTCGTGCAAGCCGTCAGCCTCGCCCTGCTCCTGCCAGAGGGCATAGGCCCGTTCGCGAATCTGCTGTTCTCTGTCGGTCATCAACGCCTCCATGGGGACATGCATCAACAACCATGCTGACACGGCGAAGTTCCAGCGGGAAGCCCGGATTTCTCAACCGTGATCGAACGTGACAGGTTGTCCACGCGGAACTTTCCCGAGACGCGCGCATTGGCTCACGAAACAGGAGAAGATTATGTCACAGAATCCAAAGAGCCAGCCGTCCGCCACGCCTGATCCCAATGTCGAAGACCCGCATCCCGGCAGCGTCTCTGATGGCACGCATCCGGAAGCCGACGAGAGCAAGCGCGTCCGGCCCGACGGCGCGGGCGTCGAGGATGACGTGAAACGCAAGACGGCGGTCGACCCGGCACTGATGCCGGGCGGCGATCCGGCGGGGGCGGCGTGAAAGCGAACTGATTACGCGGTGATGGTTTGGCCATCTTCGCCTACGGCTCATTGAAAACACTAAGCTTTTTCCGGGGCTTCCAAAATGACCGGGGCATGTCGCGGCATTTGATGTGGGCATCTTCCAGGTATAGGCACTAAAAAACCCGCCGAAGCGGGTTGAAAGCTGAAATGCATTTGGACTGGGTCGGCCCTACATGAAGCTAGTAACGTCAGTTCTCCTGTAGAACCGTGCGATGAACCCTTCGGGTTCAAAGATGGGGGCGATTCCAACAGAGTCTAGTTCAGCCTTGATGGCCGCCCTATAGCCACTACGATACTTCGCGATCTCAGTCAGGGACGCATACGCTGCCTGAAACTCCGCCAATGAACATCGCTCAACGAACCTCACTGTTCTGCCTGTTTCACGGCGGATGGTTCTCTGACGAAGATAGCCGCGCTTGATGAGGTCCGCGACCGTGCTGGTCGTTGTCGCGAGCGCAATTTCGACCTCCTTTAGCCGCATCAGGTCATCATTACTCCCACCTAGCGGGCTGACGTCAAGTTTCAGGGCGTCCGCTGCCACGCGTGCTCTTTGAAGCACGGGTGCTGATCCCGGAACGATAGATGCCGCTAGCGTCCCTTCGAGGATCATCGCGACGAGTTTGTGGAACGGGCGACGCCACGTTCTAGAGGCGGCAACCAAGGGAATTAGGCCTTCGCTTTGCGCGACCTCCGTCATCTTCAGCTCCAATCGGTGCTTCAAGTCTTCCACAGCCTCCTTGCGGATGCGGGTGTATGTCCGTTCATCGGGGGAACGCGTTTCAACTTGCGTCAGGATACCCGCCTCAAGGAGGTCATGAACGCGTTCCTCTCGCATACCGAGTGCCGCACTGGCTTCCGTGGCCGTCAGGGTATCACTGGCCGCCTCCAGGATTGGCCGTAGTGCGCCGGCATCGAAGTATGTGCAGGCGTCAGATAGACCGTTACGGAAGCTAGGATCATTTGCCCTCATCAAGGCTCTGATCCGATCGTGCGTGAGGCCATGCTCGGCGTGCGCAGAGGTAACGCTGTGCAAATAGCGGACTTCGACAGGTCTGAGGATGGTCTGTCCCGGTCCAAACGGCATGTTGCGCACGAGGATATCCTGCATGAGGTCCACGATCGGCTGGTAAGCGTCCTTGCAAAGGTTTCGACGGAGCCATTGGGCCATAGGACCCAACACCTGTCCTACGTACTTTGCCATAGGGCGATCACGATCAATCACCTGCGCGATTGTCCGCCGAATTTCATCTTCACCTTTCATGGCGAGACAGAATCCCCATTCACGCAGATCGGTCCCCTCAGACATCCATTCACGGACCTGATGAAGTGCAAGTACGTCGCCGAGATAGCGTGAGAATTCGGCCGCGACGTGCACGTCGAGCGCGTCCAGGAAGCTGGCTCCGCCACCCTGGAACACCCGCTCCCGCAGATATCGATCAAGCATCGGCTGCCGGCTAGGGAGGGGAGCGGCACCTGCAGCCTCAATTTGTGCGAGGTTGGCTTCCACGAACCGAGGGAAGTCATGAACGTCATCCTCGGAACCCACCGACACCTCAAGCAAAGCGCAATCATGAAGGTGGCAGCCTTCGATTCCCCGAACACTCCACCACGCGCGGCGATAGGCTCGGGACACATTACGCCCCGACATCCTTTTCCTATCCTCCATGACGCACCGCGCACAGAGACGGTGCCTCCGTCCGAGCCGCATATCCTTGCTCAGGGTAGCATGACCCATTCGCCAGGTTTCCCCGGCACCTGAAGCCACCACCGCCAGTGTCTGGAGGCGCGACACCGAAACACCCGACCACTCGGTGACCAAAGCCAAGGCGTCGGCATCACCTTTTACGATAGCCCTCGCCGTGACGTCCGTGTGGCCAAGGAACGACCGCAAGGATGAGAACCCATTTGCCGCGGCAAGACGTGCTACGAAATCGATCGCAGTCTCATCGGCGTGGTACTCGAGGGTTACAGGCAGGACCATCACTTGCTTCCCTTCTTTGCAGGGGTCCAGAGATCGGCGACAGAGTATGCGGGATCGATCTCACTCCATCGGGCAGCCGTGTAGATGTTGTCGTTCGGCAGACACCCGCTGGTGCGTGAGTAGTTGAAGGCGAAAGCGCGGCGGTCGACCGTATCCTTGCCCTTGCTCATCGCCAGGAAGCACGCTCCTTGAACTGCCGTGACAATCTCACCGAAGCTGCCGCTGTTGGCCCAGCACAGCCGCCCCAGGAAATCATCAGTGAGGAGTTCGTCAGGGAGGACCAGCCCGCACCTGGTTTCGACGATATCTGTAAGCACGCGTTGGACGTCCGCTCGGTTGTTGGGCAGGCTCAAAGGCACGAACCGCATGATCAACGACCGGTTCTTCACCTGAGCGTCGCCGCCCTTCAGCAGATCGGCGAGGTCCGGGACGCCAGAGAAGATCATATGCAACGGCCAGTCAGCGATCTGCATCAGGCTCTTGATGCGGTCTTGGACATCAAGGATCGCTTGGCTACTAGAGTGCCGGCGGAGATGCTGAGCTTCGTCGACGTGCAGATAGATGATCCCGCGTTCCCGGAACTGGGTTTTCACAGTCGCATAGAGTTCGGCTTCGGTCTGTCTAGCCTTCGACGGCACCCCGATCGCATCCAGGATAGCCACGGCGAAATCCTTCGTCCCACAGGGCTTAGGCGCTTCCAGGCTGAGGAGCGGCCGTACCTCCTCGCCATACTCGTTCACCCGCGGCTGGAATTCGGGCATCAAACGGAAATGGTGCTTCAACGCCGTCGATTTTCCAGTGCCTGATCCCCCTACCAAGAAGAGGGCACGACGTCGTGATCCGATACCACTGCGGCAAAGCTCGACGTTGTCGATCAGCTCCCGCAACATCTCGGTCAACATCTTGTCGCCCGGGTTTTCGATGTAGTCGTAAACATCCGGCTTCTTGCCGCCGCCGTTATCAAGTCCGATGGTCATGGTATCCATACTCAGTACTCCTCGTAGTAATTGTTGTTAGGCTCGGAGGCTGCAGTGTCTTCAGGCGGCTTCGCCGTGGCAGCGGCAGCGTCCTCACGCTTCTTTTTCCTCGCGCTCTTCTCACGCTCTTCGTGGAACGCCGGCACGGCACTGGATGTGGAGACAGACCCCTGCCGCAGTGGATCATCGGGCAGAGAAAACGACGCCGTGACGTTAGGCGTATCAGCCGACCGAACGGCCTCCCAAGCTCCGAACAGCTCGGCCTCGGCAAGCAGATAATGCTCCGCAGTGAAGTTGCGCGGTGTCAGATTGGCCCGAAGTGCGGCCGCCGCTCCCGTATCGCGGAGACGATTGATGGCGCGGTTCATCGCCGCCAGACCAGCCTCAGCCTCAGACGCGTGCTGCGCGCGGATATCGCGCCGCGCGACGATCCATTCAGCCAGAGAAAGATTGGGACCAATACCGACGAGGTTTCTGACGACAAACCAGCCCTTGTCGCCACGCACCGCAATGTGCTCCAGGTTCTCAGGATCAACCTTGATCTCGAACTCCATCTGGCCGTACTTCGTCCGCTGGCGATGCAGCTCTTCGTTTCCGTAAGGAACGCCCATGAAGGGGATGCCGTACTGTCCGATGCGGCGCTTAAACTTCACACCGAAGGTGTGGAGCATTTGTTCGGGGTCCTGGCTCGGGAATTCGATCCCATCCTCTTGAACAGCTCGCCTCCAGGCATTGTGCGGGGTGCCGCCGCCAAGTCCGCTGTGCGGCTTGTTGTGGTAGATGTCGCAGATGGCGACGGTGAAGAGGCGGATCATCTCGTCGACCTGCAGGCTGATCTGATGCTCGGGATTGTAGTCGCCCTTTTCGGCCACCGATCCGAAAGTTCTGCCCGTGAAATACGCCGCGATCAGCGGACCGATCGAATGGAAGAGGCTTTCGATAAAGGGGCGCGCCTTCGGATTTCCGGCCTGGGGGCGATTGAAGGTGATCTTGGCGGCGCGCATGATGCCCTCCACTACCTCGTTGGCGAATTCCTTGCCGTTGTCGCTGAAGATGTCACGAGGCTGGACCAATCCGATCCAAGGCGTCTCGGCTCCGACGAAATCGGAGATGTGACGCTTGTCGGACATGATCATGCGGATAGCCGCGGCCGCCGACACCGCATTGGGATTCAGGCTCGCTCTGAAGGCGAGGATGTACCGCGTGGCTACGTCGATCGCCGCCACGAACCAGATTCGCTTGCCAGCGACCGCTTCCTTGTACGCCGGCGGCAGGATGTCCCACATCCCCGTCTCAACAAACAGGGTCATCAGATCGACGTTCCAGAAGTCGATTTCGATCCGCTCGCCAACCGCAAGCGCATTGATGCCTCGCTTGACCATACCGAAACGTTTGAGCGCCGACGCGCGTCCGTGACGGCCGTCCCATTTATCGAAAGCGTCGAACTTCGAGATGATCGATTCGAACTTGTGCCTCGTGACCTTGAGGAGCGGCGTGATCCGCTCTGCGTTCACCTCTGCCAGTTTGGCGACGTAGTTGCGGTAGACCTCGGCCATGCTCGGCTTTGGGTCCGTCATGTAGTTCAGCGCCTCTTTGTGGGCAAAAGCCACCGAGTCGGCATCCACCTTCCTAAGATGAAGTCCAGGACCGTGGTGGCGGTGGACGATACCGAGGACCTCCGCACCGCAGGCGTGATAGCGCTTGTAATCGCGACGGAACGTCTTGATGGAGGGCGCATAGAAGACGTCAATCGCGATAGACTGATCTGCGCGGGTAGCAGTCTTTTCGGCGTCGCCGTCATCGTCCCCCAGCATTTCGCTAATGATCTCCTTGCGCCAGGCACGGAGCTTTGCCTCGAACTCTTCCTTTGACCACCGGGGCTTCTTGCCGAGAGCAACGCATTCGTCATCGTAGCGCTTGATCAGCTGCTCGCGAAACAAGGCCAAGGGCCGCCGCTTTCCTTCAATGTTGTCGATCGTCGTCTGCTCGCCAAAGATCGCCCGCAGGCGTTGGTTTTCCGGTGCGTTGTAGCCGTGGCGAATTTTCACGGCACCGCTCAGGAGCTTGGAGTAGACTTCGCGGTGCAACATGAACCGTTCGTCGTTGGGGTTCGCTTCGTTGCTGAAGGTCCAGCCGTCTTCGTCGCGTTTCTTCGGTTTCCAATGGACCTCGCCTTCCGTGAAGCGATCGGCGTTACGCATCTTGACGATGGCGTGGTCGAGGATTTTCGGCATAGTAAGGGCAGTCAGCATCGCGAGCTCCTTTCAAGGGCACAGCTAAGACAGGAAGAGGGAGATTGTTCAGCGACGAACCATGAGCAGAGTCAGATCATCGATCCGGCCCTGGGTTTCGGGGACCAACACCCCGTCGTCGATCAGAAGGAAGATGGAGGTACGACGGACCGCGCGATCATCGCAGCCGCGCAACAGTTCGCCGAAGCGAAACCGGCCGCTGAATTTCTGGGCTAGCGCAAGGGCGCAATCATAGTCTGCGTCATCACACATTCGACGTGCGCGCATGATGCGTTCGGCATTCTCGTAGGCACCGTAAGTCGCCTCGCGCTCAGTCATCAGGCGAATGTCATGGACTGCGCCGCGGGTCGTGGAGCCGTTTCGGTTCTTCCTGAGGAAGCCTTCGGCTTTGATGCGTTTCAGCAGGTCCGCCATAAAATCCGACTTTCGGGCGTGCTTCACTGCTACAGCGACGGTCTCACCGTTCTCGAAAACTACACAAAAGTCGCAAATGTGCTCGCGCCAAACTCCCTCGGCGTCACGGTAGAGAAGCACTGGGAACTGCGAGTAGATGGCCTCCACGTCCTTGCGGACCTGGATAACCTTCGAGGCTCGGCGTTCGAGATCACTCTCGTGAAAGACCACCGTTTCCTTGAAGATCGAAAAGCCGCGCAGGGTCTTTGCGTGCGTAGCCGGCGGCTTGCGCACTGCACGTTCGGCAACGGGCTCGTTCCAGAACTTGGTCTCAGTCGTCGAAACTACGACGATACCGCGTTATTCCGCTTTCCCCATCATCGGCGGAGCCCTCCTCGCTCATGCGGTTTGCATGTCCGAAGGTGCGTGGCTTGATCGCGGGCATGCTCAGAAACCCGAGGCCAGCCTTGTGCAACGAGATGTGTTTGGAAACCTGACGTGCAAAATGCATGAAGCCCTCCTTAGGCTTGAACACCACCACGACATACGCTGTCACCGAGACGGTCCCCCGTCCGTGTGATTACTTTGCGCGTATGCCTATTCGGTTCATGCATTGCTCCTTGCGTCAGTTCGGCGGGTTATACTTGTCTGGAGGTAGCTGTAAAGGGAGAAGAGCAGCTCAGCCGCACGGTAATGGTGCACATTAATGGACATGGTTAATGTCAGGCATCCGGGATATCTCGAAGTTTACGCAAAGTCCCAGCAGGCAACTGGCCTTGCCGTTCTGTCCCAACAGAGCCCGCTACCGAAGGAAACTGAAGCCTCCCGCAACGAACTCCGGGAGGGTGGGAGGCGTTGCTACAGTCCGCCGATCCTCCAGCAAAATTCGGCACGGCACGTGCCATTTCTCCTCAAGCGGTTGAAAGACCCCTGGCAACGAGAAGTATTGGTCGATCAGCAGGAAGTCATCGACGTCGAACGACACGATCGGCATTTGGTGCGCAATAGAGAGCGCCGCAAACATTAGGTCGTGCCCAAGCTGATCCTTTCTCTGCGACTGGTGCGATAGATAGAGATGCCGTAGCGGGCCGATAGTCGTCATTTCCGCGTAAAGGTCGGCGGCTCGGTCCGTCATATCTGCCATCCGGAAGCTGACTGACAGGATGTCATCAATCCATTTGTGGAGGCGTACCCCTTTCTGTGGATCGTGTTTTGAGGCGAGATGGGCACCTCGCCTCAACTCTGATATCAAGGGGAACGAGATCGCTAGTGAACCCGCTCCGACTGCTTTCAGCCATGAGTGCAGACCTGGCGGCGGTTGCTTCAGCCCTGCATTGCTGATTACATTAGTATCCATTAAATAAATGAGGTCTGCCATTTCTAACCTCTTCAAGTAACGAAGAAGGTACTACCGACGAATTGCCGGTTTTTGGTAAAGATCGAATTGCGCATTCAGGCATCAGAATTTGGAGAGAGCTGATAATGTCACGGACCTGGACGATCGACGAGGCATCCGCTGATCTCCCTGCCCTGCTCGAAGCAGCCAGAACGTCGCCCCAATACGTCGCAGGTCCCGACGGCAGGTTCGAGGTTCGTTTTGAACAAGACCAACGTCGGTCGCTCGACGAGCTTCTGGACAACGACGTCCATCTGGAAAAGGGCGATGTAGACGGCATCTAGGCATTGGACATGCTGGCCAGCGCCTGCCTCACTCTACCGACATTACCACTAAAAGAGCATGCGCCGGACCTCGTCGCCTTCGACCCTCCCCTTGCTGAGAAGAACATCCACGAGCAGATGAAGCACGTCCTGCCTATCGGCAAGTAGGCGTTTAACGCGGCTGAACTGGGTTTTCAGGCGCAGTTCAACAAGGCGTCGTAGTTCTGGGTCACCTTCACGAAGACGTTCGAGAGGACGATGTCCGTATCCAAGTTCAGTTGACAGGCTCGCACCAAGCCCGAGCTGCCGCTCGACGCGTGTAGCAACATCGGTAGCAACCACTAGGTCTGAGTGCGGAGCGCCGCCGGCACCGTCGGCCCTATCCCCGAGGACCAACAGTTCGGCTACTGTACCGCCGAGCAGCATAGCAATCCAGTTATCGTAGTAGGCTGCGTTTCGGTATCCGACCCATTCTTGGGCGAACGATGTCACGCCGAGTGCTCGACTTGAGCCGGATGTAGGTACGTCACGGGAGATGGATACCGAAACGACGGGTTCGGTGCCAAGGATTGTTGCGACCATGGCGTGACCAGCTTCATGGACGGCCACACGATACAACTCCTCTTCGGAAAGGGTGTGGCGCGCTGGCATAGCGTCCATGAGTACGCCCTCATCGAGGGGCACGCCCCTGCGGCGGGCCAGGCGACGTGCGTCGCGAGTAAGCTTTTCGATATCAGCGCCCGACCATCCCACCGTTCCGGAGATGAAGAGACTGAGGTCGCCAATGACCTTCACGCCGCGAAGATGATGGCGTAGAATTGCTACCCGTTCCTGCTCGTTCGGTAGCGAAATTTCGATCTGGGTCTCCAACCGTCCCGAGCGCAGTAGCGCCCTATCGATGCCGCTCGGATTGTTGCAGGCTGCGACCACGACGACACCCTCACGGCCCTCGACAGGGTCAAGGCACTCGAGAAGCCCATTAATCACCTGCCGGCGATAATCGCGGTGATCAGGATCGCCACCCACTTCCCGATCACCGAAGCTATCCGCCTCGTCAATGAAGAGAATGCAAGGCGCACTGCGCGCAGCTTCAGCGAACGCCGACCGCATCGCCTTCAGATAGTCTCCCAGGTGACCCTTGGCCTGCCATCTTGCTGCAGAGGCATTGATCAGCGTGACGCCACAGGACTTGGCCAACGCTCGGGCATAGCTGGTCTTTCCGCATCCGGGAGGACCGAAGAGGAGCGCGCCACGATCGACGTCATCCCACGAGATTCGTCCGTCACGCCAGGCTCGTAGGTCTGATGCGAGCTGCAGGCCCCAGTCCTTCGCCTTTCCATAGCCGTGCATATCCTCGAGACCCACTGAGGTTGGTTTCGACGTAGCCTCCTCCCGTACGGATGGCTTCGCCGTCATCCGTTTCAGTTGGCGTAAAGAGCTCAAGAGTGGTCGGGTTGGTCTCACAGACACGAGGATTGCGTCTAATGACTTCGTTGAAAAATACTCCGCATGCGGCCTTGTCATGCCGGAGACCTTGGCGTCTCGCGCCGCAGCGAGGAAATGGTCAGGGGTAGGTTTAACGATGTCCGAGATCAGATCGGCTCCCGCGAGAAAGTCCGCAGGCAGGTAGTCTTTGTTTTCGGTGATGACGACCACTTGGCGCGCATGTTTGACCCGATCATAGACTGATCGCGCGTCGATTGATGACTGTGCGACGGTAAACACCACCGTTCGGTCATTGCCATATTCATCGACATTGGTCGGATCATCAATGAGGTTTGAAGCGGCACGACGGTAGTAGTCGGCCGTATTCTCGGGAACGACGAGCACCGCGATGAACGCTAGGTTTGGGCGGCGAAGGAATGGCCGAAGCGCGGCACGGACCCCGCAGAGCGCGACCGCGATTGCGAGATGTGGGGGCGACTTACCCCGATTGACTGATCGATATGACATTGAAAGCTTCTCCGAGGACAATGAGACGAGGGCGACGACGACTGTCTCACCGTGCTATTCGTCTGACTGCCGTCTCCGGGCTAAGCGGAGCCTCGTCGAGATCGACCTCGATAAAGCCATGGAGAATGAGTGATGCGATGCCAGCCACGGGCTTTGTTTCCAGAAATGCCCTAAGGCAGTCCGAGAGTGGCAAAGAACCGTGTTCATCGAGCGCGGTCAGCAGGCGCAGCCGATCACCAAGAGGTGTCTCGTGAGAGGCATAGCGCAACAGGTCCCGCGCATTCCGTAGCCTAAAGCCATCGTAGATTTCGGCACGGTCGAGAAGTCGGTAACGGGCTTTCACGCGTGCGGCTTCCGACGCAATGACCGCGGCGGCGGCTGAGAGACTGCGATCCGGTGCATCGAGGTAGAGAATGGAACCCTCTTCATCGAACACTTCAAAATCAGGCACATGGACAATCCCGCCAGCGTCAAACGGCGATGGCATGCATCGCCACGCTGTGACTGACGGGTTCAAGTCCAAAATGCACCCGACATCGCGCGCCACCTGCGAGCGGAATAGGCGGACACCTTCACACTTCACGGTTCCCACAGGGTGATAGCTTCTGATTGACGCGGAGTTTCTGGCGGCGCGCAACATTGCGGCCTGCTTGGCAATTCCCATGGCATCCTCGGACAAAAAAGATTGGTCGTCGCCGCGGACACCGCGGCAGCGAGGGTCAACCTATTCGTATGAGGTGATGGAGATTGCTTTTGGTCATGTAAGGAACAATTAGCGAACAAACCCAAAGAGTCAACCGGGTCGCCCTGCGAAATTTTAAGCCCAATGTGAAAAGCGCCTAAAGAAGCCGATCAAAAAGTGAACTCGTCAGCGAAATTCAACAGTATGCTTTAAGGGACTATTTTTCTACGTGAGCGCCGCGGAACAGTTACGGTCTTCCTTGTCGAAGACCGTATAAAAACCCAGGAGAACTGGCGCGAGACTACAGGTTTGCATTCAAGACGCAATGGTAAACTGTTGAAATAAATGCGCGCACAAAGACCGTGCCAATTCGACTGGTACAGCGTTGCCGATCTGAACGCCGGCGGCCATCAGCCCACCTTCAAACACAAAGTCGTCCGGAAACGTTTGTAGACGCGCAGCTTGTCGAGCGGTGATCCCGTGGTGCAGAGTGGGGTGAACAAACCGTCCCTTCGAGGGATTGATGCACGCAGTCGTCATGGTCGGTGAAGGTTTCGACGGATCAATCCTGCCGTAAACATCAGAATGGCCGCTGTGCCCCTGGTGGCAAGCTAGTACTCTGTTCGACTGATGGCGAGAACCTCCGTTGGGAGGAGTGCTCTTAAATGTTTCGACCAGTTCGGGGGTGTGCCTCATGTGAATATCGTTTGCGTCGCCAGGTGTGCTGTCAACGAATGCGTCAGCAGCAGTTCGCCAAGGCAAAAGGAGGTCGGACCCAACTGCTTTTGCAGGGTCCCCATGAGTAGCTTTAGGTGGCCATTCAAGATCAAATACCACCCGCCCACTATCATACCCCAGGATAAAGACCCGCCGCCTGTTCTGAGGGACACCATAACTCTGGGCATTGACCATCACCGGATCGAGCACATGGTAGCCATGCTCCCGAGCCGTACGCAGAAAGGCATGCAAATAGTCGGCATGCTTGGGCTGGAGCATTCCAGGGACATTCTCCAGCAAGAACATCTTTGGTCGGAAGGCCCTTACGAAGGCGAAGTAGCGCAGTAGCAATTTGTTACGTGGGTCATCAACGCCGGCATTGCCAAGGCGGTGTGCAGAGAAGCCCTGGCACGGGGGACCACCGAGCAGGAGATCACACTGCCCCTCTCGTAGCCCTGCCTCATCCATAACCTCATAGGGATCGAGGTCTAGGATATTGCCCTCGAAGAACGCGACCCTCCTACCGCTAGGGTTTCTTATCTGCTTTCGGTAGGTCGCTGCGGCATGCTTGTTGTATTCTACGGCCGCACGGACTTCATAACCGGCTTTAATCGCACCAAGGGAAAACCCTCCAGCGCCAGCAAACAGATCGATGCACACGGGGATCGACGGCGCGACAGCTTCCCTTCCACCTTGATCGTGATGGCAGCCGTCAGCTTCATCGTGCCAGGCTTCTTGCGTGGCCTTGTCCAGCATCACTTCGCGGCCCCGTCGCCCACATCAACACCGTTTTCGTCGCTGACGAAATCGAGGCCGATCCGCGATTGCGAAGTAATGAACTTGGATTGCACCTCTAGAGCGTATTCGTAACGCAGCATCCCGCACACTAATGCTTCAGCATGCCTCATCTCCAGAGTTTTAGGGGTCTCTGACGTCGACGGAGATACGAAGCTCACCGTGCAGACCTGTGGATCAACATTTTGAGGAAGAAAACCGTCATTTCCCAAATACATCATCATCCAGGCGGGGGACGCGCCTAGTTTATCTGCGGCCGCAAACGCTAGGCGCTTTGAGCTGCCGTCCGTATCCAAGAGATTGACGAATATATGGCCGCCACGGTTCGCATTCAGAAGCGCCTCTTTCTCAGACTTCTTCACTAGCTTCAATGCGGTAAATCGCTTGATACCATCCATCCGATCCGCAGGATGGCCGCGATGAACTCTCGGGACCATGTCGCACGCGGGCGTTAGACAAAGCCAGTATTCGTCGGCGATCTTGAGTATATGACCAAGGTCTAGGTGTGGACCCCTTGCCGACTTACTTCCGACGAACGCGTTGTGACCCATCTTTGCCCTCGTCAGTGTTGAAGGGTCATCTAAATCGACACCAAAGTGGTGCTTTATGGCTTCTGGAGGCGTTCGCTGGCCATCAGCGGCTCTTATCCGTTTCGCAAATTCGCTCACATTGGGCAGCAACCTATCCAGAAGCTGCTCTGCATGTTTTTGTACAGTAGAGTTCACAATCCAGTCGAGATTTTGCTCATCCGCTTCCAGCACTCGTCTGTACCACATAGCTCCGACATCCGGATCGCCCAAGGCGTCATCTTGAACCTCGATTCCTCGCTCGTTCATCTCAGCTCGTAGCTTAGTAAGCATCAGTCGCGGAGGCCTTGGGTTCCACTCCTTCAATGCCCGCCGCACTGCCGGCAGTAGCTCTTCACCATCGTTCTTTGACTTGAAGGCAATGAAGCCTCTAGCGGCGCGAATGAACTTGACCTGGCCGTCGCCCCAGTAGGCTGCTCCAAGGTCTGTTTCCGAGAAGCGCGCCTTCTGATTTTCTTCGAAAACTTTAAGCGCATGCTTCACTGCATTGAGCCATTCAGTACGGTTCTGCAACTCGCGAGATAGCAGGTCTTTCACTTCTCCCCATGGAGCGGCACCCTTTTGTACCGCACCGTTAAGCGCCTTGTCGCAAGCATTCTTCTTGGCAGTAGTCCAGCGGTACTGAGGGTCTCCGACAGCCTTCAGTAGGGCGTCTTCCCACTTATCCAAAAAAGTCTGCAAATCATGGCTCTCGTGAATCTGCTCATTGGCAAAACGAGGAACGTTCAACCCAATGACAAAGTTGTCGAATACCTTCTCAAGGTCTTCCTGCGTATGCACCAAGATGAGATTGAAGTGCTTGTTAGCCAACGCCTCGCGAGCGATACGTATGGCCTTTGACCCGTCACCTTCCTTGCTCTTGTCAAGCTGGTAGTCCAAGATCAGTAGATCGGTTTGGTGAAGGGTGTGAACTTGTAGTGCATCCGTTTCCTCGCTCGGCGATGTCCCATCGTGAACGTCGAGAAGATAGGGCGACGTCGGCCGCCTGAATTCCTCAATCACCTTCTGGACCTTTTGGCGGTCCTTCCTCCAGTCCTTGTGCGAATAGGTCTTTTCCTGTTCAGCTTGTTCAAGGAGAATTTCATGCATGGTCGGATAATCATCATCAACGATTAGCACGGACCGTATCGGTTCAATAAATGCCTCCGCGATGAGCGCTTCATACCCCTCTTCCATCAACCCTCTCCGCCCCCAAAATCAATATCCCGAAATCTTATGTAAAATGCTGCGCCGGCCAGACCAGGTTGGTCATCGGGTGACCGATATCTGATCGTATGGCTTCCTGCGGACAGGTTCGCGCGAGCCAGGTACAAGCCGACGCCACGCCCTGATCGTTCCTTCCGGGTAAAGAAAAGCCGGAAGATGTTGCCCTGATCTTCTTCAGACACACCCGGGCCACTGTCAGCGATGAAGACCTCCTCTCCGGATACGCCGAACGATATCTTTCTCGTAGGACGAGGAACGGTACCCAGCCAATAGACGCTGTTGTTCACGAGGTTCATGAACACCGGAAAAATGCGCGCTGGGCGTTCGTAGAGCCGGAGTGAAAGGAACTCAGCAGAACTGGCGAATTCGATACCAGCCTCCGCAAACTTGGGTGCAAAGAACTGGCGGATGAATTCACTGATCTCGGTTCCCGTAATCCACCTTTGTACCCGATCGCCGGAGAGACGCAGTGGCGAAAGGAACCGCAGCTGATCGGTTAGTCCCTCAATACCCAACCGGATGTCACGCACCTCAGGAGCGTCTCGTACTTCCGGGGGCAACGAGTTGAGACCCGCAGTCGCCATCTCGTCGAAGTCTTGGAGATCATGGGCTGCGATCTCTACGGCGATGCCGAGCTGTGCGAGAGCAGTCAGCCTATCCAGCTCCGCAGCGTTCTCCCTCAGACTCTGGTTTTGTACACTAGCTAGGGTCTCTAGATCGATCTCGTCTTTCACGCTCTCCAACGCGGACACGTAGATGCCGAATACCTGACGGTTCTCGCCCATCCACTCGTCGCGTAACTGCCTGAGAGCATCGACGGCCGCCGGCACGTCGAGCAGCTTGGCTTCGAGCTTCGCGGAGATTGCTTCGCAGTCCTTCGCAAAGTCTGCGATCCTGCTCTGCGCAAGAGTTCGAACAAAGTCATACTGCTCTCGCTGCAGAGATACGATGACGGATTGGAATTGCTCGACCTGTTGACGAATTGCCTCCACGCCGCTTTTGATCTGTTGATCAAGGAGCTTCCTTGGTTCACTGGCTATGTACGCGCCTACAGCTTCACGGAATTGAGTCTCGAAGCTCGAGATTAACTCCGACACCTTTTCGGTGTCGTGTCTGGCAGCCTGGTAGCGGCTAGAGAGTTTTGCCGAACCGACGGGCAACGGCCGCATCAGTGACTCAGCCAGGACACTTCGCCATTCGGAGATGCGCTCAGATGCGGCTACTACATCATCATCCTTTTCGATAGCAAAGTTCTGAGTTTGCTTCGCAATATCTGCGACCAAGGAAGGAAGCTGTTGTTCGGCGCGCGCTAGTTCCGCCTGAAATAGCTTGCGCTCTCTCTCACGGAGCTTCTTCGCCTCTTCCTCGGCTCGCCCCTGACGATTTGACGCCTTGATTTCAGCTATTCGCGGCTTCCGAATGTCGGAGGCCGACCCGAAATACCGACGCGCCGACTGATCCAGAATGTTACCGACAAGAGCTCGGAAGGTCTTAGCTGCCGTATTGTCGATAAAACCTTCCCGACCAGCCTTGTCTTTTAAATTTGGGTTATTATGCCTGGTAAGAGCAATCCGCCCAAACATCTGCCTGTGATTCCAGAAGTAACGACCCGCATTCTTACTGCGTTTATACTCGATTTCGAAGAAGTCGTTATCCTCACGACCGTAAGGCAGAACACGCAAACCATCACGGTATATCATCAGGCCAGCAAACTCTTCGGCTAGACCAAGGTAGCGAATGTGGTCAGCACGACTGTGGCTGGAATTACTCTGCTCGAACTCCATTGAAGCGATGTAAATGTCAAATGGCCCAACCCGCGTCGAAGCCCGCTCTGGCATGTAGAGACCTTTGGGCAATTCGAACTCGACCACACCTTCAGTCCAGTGACCGAAGGCTTTCACTTTTCCACGGAAAACGCCGTCGTCCCCGACTATCCCTTCGATCTGGTGCTCCATGTCCTGGACTTGGTACCGATCGATCGCTCTCTCAGCACCCACAAGAACTTTCGGCCGCGCAGCGTCATCGCCGATCGCCCGAACGTCTGCGCGGTAGCTGAATTCCGGACGATTACGCCCAACGGAATAAGGGTCGACAAAATTCGAGAGAGTTTTTTCAAAGCGCTCGATAATCTGCGTCCGCACTAGGTCGGTGTCACCAGTGGAAGGCAATGCTTTCAGCGTGTCGTCCAGATCAAAGATAAGCATGGCAGTTCCTGGACCGTCCCAGTCAACTAAATGCTCGGCTCGAAAGGGTAAGCGCTTAATGCTTTGGATAATCCGCTGGGAAGGCGACAACCCCGTGCGCGACGGGTCCTCTGTATGCCAATCTTCGTCAAAGCGCTTCCAGGCATTCCGAACTGGACGATCCTTGGTTCTCCAATCTGTGGCATCTTCTAGGACAGAGGCCATCAAATCATCTGCCAAGGCTGGCAGCGCTTCAAATATCTCACCCTTCGTTTCCAGTGCGGCTGTAGCGACGCCCACTTCTGACAGGTTCAAGTAGGGGTTCTCGAACATGCGCCAGTCCATCAGCGCTGCAAGGTATCTCTCAGAACGATGCTTACTGATCAACAGCAACACCGAACCGAGCTTTGCGCTGGAAAGCCGACCAATGCCTTTTTGACCCTGGCGTGCTCGGATCGGCAACCCATTGCGGTCGGCAGCCAAAATAGGCTGGGCGTTTGAGAGCTTGCTTTCCGTGCCGATCACCAGCCAACGGTCGAACAAATCCGATGCACGCATGCCATGACCATCATCTGTCATGACAGCGACTGGAGGCTCTTCACGAAACACGTGAAGCTTTACGTCACGCGCGTAGGCGTCCCAAGAGTTCTTCCACAGCTCCGAGACAGCAGTGGGTGCGTCGGCAATCTGCTCGCGCCCCAGGTGATCAATCGTTCGAGCGCGCGTCGTGAAGCTTTTCGTTGAAACATTTTTGCTTTCCACGATCCGTCAACCCTCAGGCGCTGTAGCAAAGACTCGGTTAGACACCCTTTGATTGAGCATTATGCATCTAACCGTTAATGAGTGATAGACACGCAGGTCTTTTTTCTAGGCCTACCAATCACTTGTCTATTTGTTTCGCCTAATCGGGGCCGTTCCCTAAATGGGCAAAAACGGACGCGATAATGACCTCATCCCCGATGCATGTTCAGAAATTCGCCCTATAGGTAGGCCTTGCGAGCGCGGAAGAACCGGACAGGTGGCAACGTTTGCGCTCGCCCCCGTACTTGAGGATGCCAGACGGTTTGAGACAAACCGAAATGACGTGCACCTGCCCCAGCTATGGTGTTGCAGGTTTACGCTGTCGTCTGTCGTTGCTAACCATAGCGTTGTAGGTCGGTGGGGGAATACACGCATGACAGAATGGTATTACAATGTGGGTAAAGACCGGAAAGGGCCCGTCGAAGAAGCCGAAATACGTCGATTGATCGATCGCGGGCAACTTACTTCGCAGACGTATCTCTGGCGGAAGGGGATGGACAACTGGCAGCTCGCGGGCGCGCATCCCGACTTTCAAGACGCCTTCGTGGTCCCTCCTCCACTTCCAACGCCACCTAAGATGCCTCCCCCAGCGTTCCAACCCGTCCCAGGCGTACCAGCGAGCAATCTCACCTCCCGACCTTGGCCGCGCTTCTGGGCGAGGTTCATCGACAACCTGATCCTAATGCCTCTGTTGGGACTGGGAGTCGGCCTGTGGTCGGCCATATACTCACCCGAAATCTACGTCGCCATCGTCGAAATGAACGCGGGGCTATTCGGCCTGATGATCCTGCCCTTGGTCACCCTTCTGTTGGCGCTCAGCATGGCTCTGACAGGAAGCACCCCGGGCAAGGCGATCGTCGGGGTCAAAGTGCCCGTACCCTCCGGCGCGAACCGCGTCGGCTTCTTCATCGCCCGAGAATTCAAGGTGTGGATCGCAGGCTTAGGCTTGGGAATTCCCTTCGTCGCCCTATTCACACAGGTCGCGCAATATCGCCGTCTGGCATCGGGCCGAGCCGCCAGCTACGACGAAGGCAACCCCGGGGTAATCGCGAACCCTGGCAAGAGTCGGCTGGCGATAGCGATTTTGGCGGTAGCCGTTCTCTTTGCTGGCAATATCATACTGCGCACCGAGGATGAACGCTCCACGACCAATCTCAATCGGACGCAGGCATGGGTCAGCCCGATAACGGGCAAGACCGCGACTATCGGAGCGACCTGGCAGACACAGCCACTCGACACCAACGGTGGCAGCGTATTCTACTTCGTATCCAACGAACTACTCTCCGAAGCGATCTTCGGCCATGAGTCACTTCCGTCGGGAAATGTTGACGCTGGCGCATACGCGGATGCGATCAAGAACGTACTCGCGTCGGAGATCATCATCGATACGGAATGGCAGCCTGTCGAGGTCAGCGGGATGCCAGCGCTCCGGGCATCGGGACGTTCCACGAAGGCCACCGATGCCACAGTCGAGGTCACGGTAGCCGTGCGTGGCAGCAATGCCTGGCGGACATTGGTTTACACACGCGGGACTTCGGCAAGCCAGATGGCCGAGAAGCAGAGGTTCGTGAGTGCAATGCTCGGGACTGCGAACTAACAACGACCTCGCTGGCCAACCCGGGCAAACTTGGGAGATCACAAGTGCCATACTGTGACCTGTGCGGGAAGGAGATCGTTATCCGTAGGCTCGGTGGTAGGGCAATCCCGATCCACATCGTAGGAAGCTGTTCGGGTATCTCACTAGCATCCCAGTCCGGTTATAAGAGCCACTCCAGTGACAGCTTTTGCCGACCGACGAACTGTCCGCGCTGCGGCGACCGCGTGCTCTTCATTCGGCATAACGGAGGTAGCGTCTACATCGATCCGCCACCTGGAGCTCCGTGGAAGAGACATGAGAAATGCTTTCCCAGAGAACCTGGCGCTGGCAGGGCCCTGATGGCGGATTCATACCTTGGCAGTGGGGCTGCGGATGGCAAGACCATCGCTGTCGTCACGAGAGCGGAGGTCCACCTTCTTGGCACCGATACCATTCTCCATCTTCAGTATGAGGACGGCTCGCAGGCGGCGATTAGGGTCGAAGGTGTAGCCGAGCTTCAGGGAGAGCTGGTCATCTGTGACTACGAGAAAATGGAGCTCAGGTTCTGGAAAAGCAAAACGCAGCGCTACCGTATCCTATGACCTTGCCCCCCGGACCCTGCGGGAAATGCCCAATTTAAACCCAGCGAAGTGACCCGATCAGCCGGCAGACGGACAAACCAGACCAGCAAAATCACGAACCCAGTCGAAGGTCGCATGAGAAATCAGTGAAATGGCGATCCCTGTAGGGCTCGAACCTACGACCTAGTGCTTAGAAGGCACTTGCTCTATCCAGCTGAGCTAAGGGACCGCGTTGGCCGCCCGAGCGGACGGCGAAGCCATTCGACGCTCAGTGCGTCCACGGCTGGAGGCGACTGTAGCGGAAATTGTCTGTGTAGGAGACGACCTGGCGGTTGGCTTCCTTCGGCGGGATGACGCGGTAGTCGATGCCGTTGCGCTTGGCGTAGGCTTCTGCCTGTTCCTGCGTCTCGAAGGTCAGCTTGACCTGCTGCAGCGTGTCCGCCGATGTCGTGTAGCCCATGATCGGGTCGATCTTGCGCGGCACCGACTGGTCGAATTCGAGAACCCAGAGATGGGTCTTGGCCTTGCCGGACTGCATGGCGGTCTTTGCGGGGCGGTAGATCTTGGCGGACATTCGCGTGGGCTCCAAACACACTTCAGGGTCACGGTATCCCATGCCGGACGCCAAGGACATCCCGCCCGACCGCGGCCTCAGCCGCGATGCGAGTGGTCGGAGTGGAGAGATTCGAACTCCCGACCCTCTGGTCCCAAACCAGATGCGCTACCAGACTGCGCTACACTCCGTCTCTCGGGTCCGTGCCGGAATACACGGTTCATGGTGCCGTCGCAACCGCTAAAATCCGGTTGCCGACACGAAAGATGTGGCGAAATTTTTCTATTCGGACGCCGGCCGGATCGCCTCGCCGCTCAGCCTGTCGCCCTTGGCGATTCCGAGCGCCGCGCTGCGGCCGCCATTGATTTCGAGCACGTAACGAACATCGTCGCCGGAATAGATCAGGTCGTCCGACTGGGGCTTGGTGTTCTCCGCGATCTTGAGGATCGTTCCGTCGTCGCCGACGAAGAGCATGTCCAGCGACAGCGGCGTGTCGCGCATCCACATCGTGACTGGCCGCGCTTCGCCGAAGTCGAACAGCATGCCGGAATCGGGATCGAGCTCGGTGCGGTTCATCAGTCCCTGCGCCCTCTCGGACGGCGTAACGGCCAGCTCCACGGAAAAATCATGGCTGGCGCCGGCCGCCGTGCTGATCGTGATCGTGCTCGTGGCGGCCGAGGAAGCACCGCTGCCGATGAGGACGGTGAAAACTACCAACGAAAAAAGCGCAACGAGTGCGCTTCCAACGTAAATCCTGCGCATGATCGCCATCAATGCGCCCGTGCTGCCGGGCCGGGATTATCAGGATGGATTTCAGCGGCCATCAGGCCCTTTTCGCCGGGTCCGAAACGCACCAGCACCGTCTGGCCGGGACGCAGTTCGGTGAGGCCGAAGCGGCGCAGCGTTTCCATGTGAACGAAGATGTCCTCGGTGCCCTCGCCGCGTGTCAGGAAGCCGAAGCCCTTGGTGCGATTGAACCACTTGACGATGACGCGTTCCAGCCCGCTGGTCGGCACCACCTGCACGTGGGTGCGCATCGGCGGCATCTGGGATGGATGGATCGCGGTTGACTGGTCCATGGAGAGAATGCGGAAGGCCTGGTAGCCGCGTTCGCGCTTCTGGATCAGGGCGACGATGCGGGTTCCCTCGAGAATGGTCT
Organism: Ciceribacter sp. L1K22; assembly: GCF_017599385.1. Taxonomy (GTDB): domain Bacteria; phylum Pseudomonadota; class Alphaproteobacteria; order Rhizobiales; family Rhizobiaceae; genus Allorhizobium. The sequence continues at coordinate 2,035,389 of NZ_JAGFPK010000001.1, read as the reverse complement.
GGTAACCGTCGCGCCTGAGGCAGGTCACGTGCAGCAGCACATCCTGCATTCCATTGTCCGGAACGATGAAACCGAAGCCCTTGGCGACGTCGAACCACTTGACGACACCGGTGATTTCGATCAGATCGACCGGCTCACTGGAGAGATCCTCGATATCAGCGAGCCCCTTCTCTGACATCCTGTTCGCCATGTCCTTCAGCCCCTCGGTAACGCGTCACTCAGGCAACAGTTAACTGATTCTTGACAGACAGATTAACATTCCGAGAACGGTCGGGCGCAAGCCCTAGTTTGAAATATACCCAAGTGCTTTTGTGCGCGCCCTGCCTTGCTCCAGGCTGTCGCGTGCTCCATATCGTAACAGCAAACCGGAGGACGACATGCGTTATCTGCACACCATGGTCCGTGTTAAGGACCTCGATGCTTCCCTGCACTTCTATTGCGACCTTTTCGGTCTTCAGGAGGTCAGACGTTTCGAAAACGAGAAGGGCCGTTTCACCCTCGTCTTTCTCGCTGCCAAAGACGACATGGATGCTGTCAGGGCCGGCCTCGCCCCGTGCCTGGAACTCACCTACAATTGGGACACGGAAGACTATACCGGCGGGCGCAATTTCGGCCACCTCGCCTATCAGGTCGACGACATCTACGCGATCTGCCAGAAGCTGATGGATAATGGCGTGACGATCAACCGCCCGCCGCGTGACGGCCACATGGCCTTCGTGCGTTCGCCGGACGGCATTTCGATCGAAATCCTGCAGAAGGGCGCCGACCTGCCGCCGCAAGAGCCCTGGGCCTCCATGCCGAACACCGGCGCCTGGTAAGCCCCCGCCTCGCGCAAGCTTCGCGCCCGACAATGGGCGAAATGCATCCGGATCGTCGACGCTCCCGGCGTGACCCTCCGGATGCCTGCTTGAACGGGGTTCTCAACATGCAGATCATCTCTACCGGAACGAGGCTCGCCGCCACACTCGCGCTTGGCCTCATCACCTGCGGCTGCACGACGACGGCCAAAGACCTGCTCGGTCTCGAGCCGGGCGGCGACATGGCCGCGAACGAACCGGCCGCGGATGCCGCAACGGGTAAAAAACCCGGCAAGAAGGGTTATGTTGACCCAATGGTGGTGAATGCGTCCGGCGAGGCAGAGCCGATCGACGAGACCGCCGATGCCGCAGCCATGACCCAGCCCGTTCCTGGCGATCCGTCGCAGGTCGGCGAGGTGGTGATGCAGCCGACGCAGGTCGCGGCCGGCCAGTCCAGCATCTTCTCCGCCCAAGGCGCCGCCGTTGCAGAGGCCGCGCCGCGCGCACCGGAAACGCCTGCGAGCCTCGTTCCGACCGGCGTGCCGCAACACGGCTACAACGCCGCCGTGGCAAGCCTGTTCAGTGCGCCGGCACCCGCCCAGCCACCGATTTACCCGGAGACCGCGACGGTGGTGGAAGAATAGCGAAAGCAGCGGCGAACGGCAGCCCAGCGGAACAGCTAGCCGTTTGTTATTGTTCGAGAATACTGAGAGTGCCAGACGTCCCCACGCCTGTCATATTTTTTGCAAGAAAGCGCAATTTTGCGCTTGCGGGAACGTCAAGCCCTGACTATAAGGGCGCCACCACGAAGCGCACGCGCCCTTCGTCTATCGGTTAGGACACCAGATTTTCATTCTGGGAAGAGGGGTTCGACTCCCCTAGGGCGTGCCACTTCTTCTTCCGTACATTCTCCAAGTATAGACCACCGGCGGCACATGGCGCTCGGGACAAATTGTTTTCACACCGGTTTAACGGTGGCGAAATCCTGATGTCATACAGGTGATGTAATCCGTCCGGCAGCGTGCGCGCGCCGGTCTCCCTCTTGTTCCACCGGTCCGCATGTATCCTCTCCGCCGGCGCTTTCGCGAAGGCCATCCAGATACGATCGGAGCCCAGCATGACCACCCTGCCCGTCGTCGGCGCCGCCATGACGCTGAAAAGCCTCGAGCTTCACCGCGACTGGCTGATCGCACATCAGCGAGATCTGGAACTGCAGGACTTCGTCATGGCCGATGTGCTGAACGGCGACTGGATGCCTCGGGTCGAGCAGGCGAAAAGGCTGCTCGACGGACATACCGGCAGGGTCGGCATCCACGGCCCCTTCTGGGGCTTCACAATCGATTCGGAGGACCCGGACGTGCGTGCGGTCGCCACCCGACGGATCGACCAGGGCCTTTCCGTCTGCGAGGCGCTCGGCGCCACCCACATGGTGATCCACAGCCCGTTCACGGCCTGGTCCTACAACCACATCCTGAACGAGCGGAAAGAGTTTTACGCCATCATCGAACGCTGCCACCAGACCATCGGCGCGGCGGTGAAGCGGGCCGAGGACATCGGCTGCGAACTCGTGATCGAGAACATCGAGGACAAGGACCCGGCTCAGCGCATCGCGCTCGCCGACAGCTTCAACTCTCCGGCCGTCTCTGTCTCGGTCGACACCGGACACGCCCACTATGCCCACGGTTCGACGGGCGCTCCGCCGGTCGACCACTATATCCGCATTGCCGGCGCGCGGCTGAAGCACGTGCATCTGCAGGATGCGGACGGTTATGGCGACCGGCACTGGAGCCTCGGGGAAGGCAGCATTCTCTGGCACAGCGTGTTTGCGGCGCTTAGCGAGACCGACAGTTGCCCGCGCCTGATCATCGAGCTGCGCGACCACAGCAAGATCCCCGCCTCCGCCGCCTATCTCGCCGGGCTCGGACTGGCGATCTGAGCGCGCGCAGGTATCCCCAACAATGGGCCAGCGGGTGGCGTTTGCCCCTCTAATCTCCGGTTGAAAAAGCGCTTGTTGCGCTATAGCGATGGCGCGTTTCTATACGCATTCAGGGAGGCACCCGTGGCCAAGATAACCGTCAGTTCCCGCTTTGGTCTCGATATCAGGGACATCAATTTCAGCTACCTCTACGAAGCGAATTCGTTCACCTCGACCAGCACCCTTTTCCGCGCCAATTACGGTGGCGGTGCCGCGGACGAGTTCCGGGGCACCGGTTTCCGCTACAATTCGCAGGGCGAGCCGATCGCCGGAACGATCACCAGCTATGCCGGGCTCAGCGGCAGCACCAAGGTGTTCGCGCTGGAAAGCTTTTCCCTCGCCGCCACGAAGATCGTCGCCGCCGCACGCACCACATCGACCGCAGACGACGTGAAGCTGATGGCGAGCGTGCTGAGCGGCAACGATACCTTCAAGGGCGGCAACGCGACTGACTTCATACGCATGTACGCCGGCAACGACACCATTCTCGGGAATGGCGGCAATGACAGCCTCTATGGCGGCAGCGGTAACGACAAGATCACCGGCGGGGCCGGCCGCGACAAGCTCTACGGCGAAAGCGGCAGCGACACGTTCATCTTCAAGTCGCGTGCCGACAGCACTGTTTCTTCTTCGGGACGCGACACGATCTACGATTTCACCAGCGCAGACACCATCGACCTGGCCGGGATCGACGCGAACACCAACATTTCCGGCAACCAGGGCTTCAGCTTCATCGGCACCAAGGCCTTCACCGGCAGGTCCGGCGACCTTCGCTACGAGAAGAAGGCGTCCGACACCTATATCTATGGCGACGTCAACGGCGACAAGGTCGCCGACTTCGCCATTCATCTCGATGACGCCGTGACGCTCTCCAAGGGCGACTTCATTCTCTGATCGACCGATACGGGATCGAAGACGCGACAAATGAAAAAGGCGGCAGGGTGATGCCCTGCCGCCTTTGTTTCATGCCGCGGCCGCGGTTTATTCCGCCGGCTTTCCATCCACCTGCGCGTTGGCCCAGTCGGTCGAGGCCGAAATGCCGCCCAGCGGGAAGAAGTGCAGTTGTTCGATCAGGCTGTCCTTCTCGGTCGCCAGATAGGCCGACATGTCGGTCAACACCTCCGTCGGCTCATAGGGCAGCATCAGCTTGGTGAGATCCATGGCGCGCTTCTGCAAAACCTTCAGCGACGGCCCGACGCCGCAGGCGACGGCGAATTTCAGCATGGTCTGCAGCTTGGCGGGACCGGCGATGCCGAGATGGATCGGCAGCGTGATGCCGGCGGCGCGCAGACGACGATCCCAGGCGATGATCGGCTCGGCGTCGAAGGCGAACTGGGTAACGATCGCCATCTCGGCGTCGGTGCGCTCTGAATACTTCTGCTTCCACTGCAAGGCTTCGTCGACCACCTTCGACGATCCGTCCTTGTCGATGTCCTTGTTGCCCTCCGGGTGGCCGGCGACATGCAGACGCTTGAAGCCGTGGCGATCGAACAGGCCGGTTTCCAGCATCTGCATGGAATTGTCGAAGCTGCCGGCCGGAACCGACACGCCGCCGCCGAGCAGAAGCGCCTGGTCGACACCCGCCTCGCCTTGGTATCGCTTGATCCAGTCCTCAAGAACAGCAGCGCTGTCGATGATGCGGGCCGGGAAATGCGGCATGACCGGGTAGCCTTCACCGGCGATGCGCTTGGCGGTCGCGACCATGTCCTCGATCGGCGTACCCTCGATATGGGCGATGTAGACCCGCGTGCCCTTCGGCAGTAGCGCCCGGAAATCCTCGACCTTCGCGGCGGTTCGCGGCATCACCTCGATGGAATAACCTGACACGATGTCGCCCAGCGACGGCTGTTCCGGCGCCGCGGCCTTGCTGCCCTCGGTAAAACGTTTCAACAAGCTGCGCACGTCCGGCCTCCTCGTTCAAAATGTGCCGATGTCTGCATGGGGTAGACCTCCCGTCTCACCGTCCGAAAACAACCGTTTTACGACCGTTCAACAACACACGATCTTCCAGATGATAGGAAACGGCGCGTGCCAGAACGCGGCGTTCGATGTCGCGGCCTTTACGGACGAGGTCATCCGGCGTGTCCTGATGCGTCACGGTCTCCACGTCCTGGGCGATAATCGGCCCTTCATCGAGATCGCCGGTCACATAGTGCGCCGTCGCGCCGATCATCTTCACGCCCCGCTCGTGCGCCTGGTGATAGGGCTTGGCGCCCTTGAAGCCGGGCAGGAAGCTGTGATGGATGTTGATGCAGCGACCGGCAAGATAAGCCGACATCTCGTCGGAGAGAATCTGCATGTAGCGGGCGAGCACGACGAGTTCGGCGCCGCTCTCTTCTATCACCGCCCTGATCCGCGCTTCCTGCTCGGTCTTGGTCGCCGGTGTGATCGGCAGATGATGATAGGGCAGACCATTGTGCAGTGTCAGGTTCAGCGCCGAACTCGGATGGTTGGACACGATCCCGACGCACTCCATGTTCAGTTCGCCGATGCGCATGCGGTAGAGCAGATCGCCCATGCAGTGATCGAATTTGGAGACGAGGATCAGCACCTTGCGCTTCTCGTCGGCGGCGCGCAGCGTCCATGTCAGGTCGAAGCGCGACAGCTCGCCGTCCAGCGCCCGGCGCAACGGCTCCACCGTCCCGCCGAGCGAAAATGCGACACGCATGAAAAAGCGGCCGGTCTCCTGGTCGTCGAACTGCTGCGCCTCGTGAATGTCGCCGCCGGCGTTGAAGAGGCTGGTGGTGACGGCGGAGACGATCCCCGGCCGGTTGACGCAATGCAGTGTCAGCACATGCTTGCTCATCATGTCCTCGAAAATTGTCGCGCAGGCAAAGAGCTCCAGATCCCGCCGAACAAGCGCGGCCGGTCGCACATCCGCTGCCGCGGCCCGTCCCGTCTCATCTCAACTGTCGGCGCGACCGCCTCAGTTCGGGCGGACACCATCGCCGCCCGGCGCCGCGCGGGAGGCATGGTCCGGGCCGCATCGGGCGGCCCGGATCGATCACATCAATGTAAGATCGTCGGGATCAGGCGTTCTTCTTCGTGCGCCAGCTCTCGGCGTAGCTCTCGCGGGCCTGGCGCGCATAGGGCGTGGGAGAGACGCGAACGCGGATTTCCGTCTGCCGGTGCTTCTCCGTAGACGTCTTGCCTGTCGTTTCCGGCTCGCCCCACAGCATGGTGAGAACGTCGCCTTCCTGCACCGACTGGTCGACCACGCCGAGCGACAGCACGCAGCGCTCGTTGTAGGAATAGCCGTTGAACATCGACATGCCGACCATCTTGCCGTCGCGCATGACCATGTCGGCGCTGGTGGAGGCATAGTTCGGCTGCGGGAAGTCGATCCACTTGTAGGGAATGCCGTCCTCGAAGCCCGACGCGATGACCTTCAGCACGTCCTCGCGGTTCCACTCGAAGGTGACCTTCTTGCGGTTATTTGCACCCTTCATCTTCTCGAGCGCTGCTTTGCCGATGAAGTCGGACTTCTTCCAGCCGATATAGAAGTCATAGCCGAGTTCGAACGGGTTGACGTAGTAATCCTCGATATTGTCGGAGACATACGAGCCGCCAATGGAGCCAGCCGCCTCGTAGGAGTCGGCACCGAGCCACTGGCGGTATTCGGCCAGCATGCCGTCACCGGTATAGATGCCCGGCAGCGGCGACGGAATCCAGCCGGATTCCAGCGTGTTGGTGGAATAGGCGCGGCTGCCGCAGCGGACGAGATCGACGCCCGCGTCCTTGGCTGCCTGCAGGATGCAGGAGAGGATGTAGTTTTTGTCCTCATACGGACCCCAGATTTCGAGGCCCGGAGCACCCGACATGCCGTGGCGCAGCGCCTGCACCTTCTTCGAGCCGATGTTGATCCAGTCGACATGGAAGAACTTGATGTCGGGGATCGGTCCGCCATTCATCTTCTCGAAGATCTTCGGGGCTTCCGGACCCTGGATCTGGTAGCGGTAGTGGGTGCGCAGGACGCGTTCGCCTTCGGGGCGCGACGGCGAACGCGGGTCATGCTTGATGCGGACGTTCCACTTGCCATAGGCGGCGCAGAACAGAAGCCAGTTGGAGGTCGGCGCGCGTCCGACGAGGATGAACTTGTCCTGGCGTTCGCGGAAGATGATGTGGTCGCCGATCACATGGCCGGCCGGGGTCACCGGAACGAAGTGCTTGGCCCGGTTGAGATCGAAGTTGGCAAACGAGTTGATGCCGTGGTGGCTGAGGAATTCCTCGGCCTGCGGACCTTCGACGATCAGTTCGTCCATGTGGTGCGACTGGTCGAACAGGACCGCGCCGTCGCGCCAGGCCTGCTGCTCCACGCGCCAGTTGGAAAATTCCGGCGCCACCACCGGGTATACATACATGCCGATTCTCGAATTACGCAGCATGCGTACCGCATTGCCGGAATCCTTGATTACCGCTTCCAGACTGGACGTTGCCATGGTTTCTCCTCCCAAAGGCCTTCGTTGAATGTATACATTACTGCATCAAGACGCGACCATGCGCAAGAGGGTTTTCACCTCACCTTGAGTCAAGCCGCACGGTCAAGGCGCCCTCAGTTGACCACGAGCGCCAGGCTCGGCACGCGGTAGAAGAGGCTCGCATCGCCGCCGAGCGCATGCTCGAGGTTCTGCCGTGTGGCGCGAGCGTGTTCGCGGGCGATTGCTTCGGCTCGCGATCCTTCCCGCGCTGCGATGGCCGCGACAATCGCACGGTGCTCGGACTGGCCCACATGCAGCGACCTGCTGAAGGCGGCATTGTCGGCCCGGTCCGGCACGAAGGCGGACGGCGAGGCAAACGGCAGCCGCGACGCGCGCTCGATTTCACGCGCCAGTACGTCGCTGCCCGGCAGCTCCGCCAGTGCCTTGTGAAACCTGGCGTTCAGTGCCGCATAGCCTTCGAAATCGACCTCGTTCGGCCACTGGCCGACGCAGGCATCGAGCCTGTTGACGATATCCTGCAGGCTGGCCAGCGCGGAGGCGCGCACGCCCCGTTCAGCGGCAAGGCGCGCAGCCGTGCCTTCCAGCACGCCTCTGAGCTCGATCGCATCGATCACGTCGGCAATGGTGAAGCGGCGGACGACGAAACCGCCGCTGCGGCCGCGCTCCAGCAGCCCCTCCTCCGCCAGGCGCGACATGGCATCCCTGAGCGGGGTGCGCGAGATTTCGAGCTCCTCGGCCAGCGGCACCTCCAAAAGCCGCGTGCCGCCCGGCAGTTCGCCGGACAGGATTTTCTTGCGCAACTCGATCACCGTGCGCGTCGCGTGCGTATTGCCGCCCTCTTCCTTCGCCATTCCGACCCTCCCACCGGTCCGTCGCCGACTGTCTACGCGCCGCGCCGACAGTCGCCTCTGTATACATAGCCAATTCGAAGAATTTGTCCACGCGCCGCCCTACCCACCAGGTCAAGCCTCCAGGATACAGGATGTATACAGAGACTGCTCCTGTCGATAGCCGATGACCCAGGCCTCTCGGCCGCTCCGGCAAGGCCTATGAAGAAGATGCCAAGAAGATGAAAAACGCGTTTTTTGCGCTTGCGGGAACGTCAAGCCCTGACTATAAGGGCGCCACCACGAAGCGCACGCGCCCTTCGTCTATCGGTTAGGACACCAGATTTTCATTCTGGGAAGAGGGGTTCGACTCCCCTAGGGCGTGCCACTTCTCTTTCTTCAAAACGAAAAGACATATCACCCTGCCGGTGCAGCGTCCGTCACGCGCAGTTGCACGCGTCTTGATCCCTGCCAGAGATCGGCGCTCAGCGAGCCTGCGACATGCAGAAGGTTGCCGCGGGAGGCGAGCAGGAGCGTGCCGAGGTCGGTGTCGGCGACGCGGAAGGCGATGCCGTCGAGGCGGGAGCCGTCCTGGCCCTCCAGCGTCACCTTCACATGGGTCGTGCCGACGGGCCTTGCATCGCGGACGCGATGGGCGGGCAGCGCGAAGACCGGTTGCGGATGGCCCGATCCGTAGGGTCCGGCCGTTTCCAGCGTGTCGACGAGATTGAGCGTCGCGCCGGACGCGCCGAGCGCGCCGTCGATCTTCAGCGTCTGGCCTGCCACGAGCTCGCTCACCTGGCGCTCCGCCTTCTCCTCGAAGAAGGCGCGTAGCGCTCCGAGCTTCGCTTTTTCCACCGTCAGCCCCGCCGCCATGGCATGGCCTCCCCCCTTCACCAGCAGCCCCTCGTCGACGGCGGCGCGCACGACGCGGCCAAGGTCGAAACCGCTGATCGAGCGACCGGAGCCGGTGCCCTTGCCATTGGGATCGAAGGCGATGGCGAAGGCCGGGCGTTGAAAGCGTTCCTTCAGCCGCGCGGCGAGCAGTCCGACGATTCCAGGGTGCCAGTTCTCGCGCGCCGTCACGATGATCGCAGCACCCTCGGCATTGCCGTATTCGGCCAACGCCTCGGCCTCCGCCTCCTGCAGCATCACCGTTTCCATCGCCTGCCGTTCCCGGTTCAATTCGTCGAGCCGGTTGGCGATCTCCTCGGCCGAAGCGGCGTCGTCGACCGTCAGCAGGCGGCTGCCGAGTGCTGCGTCGCCGATGCGGCCGCCGGCATTGATGCGCGGACCGACGAGGAAGCCGAAATGATAGGGGGTTACGGGACCGCCGATGCCGGCAACCTTCAGAAGCGCCGCAAGCCCGGCGTTCTGCTGGTGGCGGGCGGCGATCAGGCCCTTCACCACATAGGCGCGGTTCAGCCCCTTCAGCGGCACCACGTCACAGACGGTCGCGAGCGCCACGAGATCGAGCAGCGACAGCAGATCCATGCTCGCCGCCATTTGGTGCGCCTTCTGTCGTAGCCGGCGCAGCGTCGCCACAAGCACCAGATAGACGACACCGGCAGCACAGAGATGGCCCTGGCCCGACAGGTCGTCCTCGCGGTTGGGATTGACGAGCGCCAGACAGGGCGGCAGCTCGTGGCCGAGCTGGTGGTGGTCGATGACAAGCACCGGTACGCCCCGTTCGGCGGCAACCGCCAGCGACTCGTGGCTGGTCGAGCCGCAATCGACCGTCACGATCAGTTGCGCGCCGCGGTCGATCAACTGGCCGATCGCGGTCGGGTTCGGTCCGTAGCCTTCGAAGATGCGGTCGGGAATGTAGATCTCGGCGGTCACGCCGAAGTGCCGCAGGAAGCGGAACATCAAGGCGGACGAGGCCGCGCCGTCGACATCGTAGTCGCCGAAGATGGCGATCCTTTCGCCCTTTTCCACCGCCTCGGCCAGCCGTTCGGCGGTTGCCTCGCAATCGGTCAGGCGCGACGGGTCGGGCATCAGCGAGCGGAGCGTCGGATCGAGAAAACCCGGCGCCTCGTCGACGCCGACGCCGCGACCGGCAAGAACACGCGCGACGAGTTCCGGAATTCCGTGAACCTGGGTCATCGCCAGCGCCCGGTTCTGCGCGGCCTGGTCGGCACGCGACGTCCACCGGCGCCCGGTGACCGAACGTTCGACGCCCAGAAAGGCGCGCGGCACCGGATCGACGGCTTCCGTCATCTTACCTGGTCTCCACAGGACGAGCCGGTCTGGATATCACAAACCGGCGAACGGACGGCAACCCTGCGCCGTCTTCATAATCCTGTCATCGCCAAGGCCTAGGTAAAAGTAAAGTCCGGAAACGGTTGTCAGGATACGAACGCCAGACAGCCGGCGAGCGGGGCGAAGAGCATGGCCGCCACCATCACGATGACCGACCAGTTCCGCTTGCCCTCGAAGTCGTCGTCCTCCGAATACTGGTCGCTAAGGGGCTGCGATATGCGCCTGTCAGCCGTACGGTAGTCGTTGAAATCGACGACGCGCACGTCCTCTTTTCTTTGAGATCTCATCCAGGCTCCTCCCAAACCCCAGAAAATATCTGGAAACCATATCGGGAAAGATGCAGGGACGCGAGGGAACTGTCCCAAATTTGGTCGAATTTTATCAAATTTGGACGTTGCGCTGCCCGATATGATGTAATCGCGCCACAATATCGGCGCGATTGCGGGAGTAACCAGCGGGTTTAGACCGTCTTTGGACGCTCGATGCGAATCACCTGCGGTTCGCCGACGAGGTAACCCTCGGTCTTGATCGAGGCCACGGCCTTGCGCACCGAGGCTTCCATCGTCGCGTGGGTGACCAGGATGATGGTCTGCGGCTCGCCTTCGGCATGCTGTTTCTTGGAGCGCTGCATGATCGATTCCAGCGAAATTCCGTTCTCCGCCATCTTCGAAGCGATGCTGGCAAAGACACCCGTGCGGTCCTGCACCGTGAGGCGGATGAAATAGCCTCCCTCGTGGCTCTGCATTTCCGCCTGGCGATAGGTTTCCAGCAGGTGGGCCGGACGTCCGAAAGCCGGAACGCGCTGGGCGCCGGGGCGGCTCTTGGCGATGTCGGTGATGTCGCCGAGCACGGCGGATGCCGTGGCATTGCCGCCGGCGCCCGGACCGACCATCAGCAGTTCGCCGAGAATATCGGATTCGATCGCCACCGCATTGGTGACGCCGTCGACCTGCGCGATGACGGAATCATACGGCACCATGGTCGGGTGCACGCGCTGCTCGATCCCGGTTTCGGTCTTCTGGGCGACACCCAGAAGCTTGATCCGGTAGCCGAGATCGGCGGCGGCATGGATGTCGTCGATCGAGATGTTGGAAATGCCTTCCAGATAGATATCGTCGGCAGCGATCTTGTTGCCGAAGGCGAGCGTCGTCAGGATCGCCAGCTTATGAGCGGTATCATTGCCCTCGATGTCGAAGGTCGGATCGGCTTCAGCGTAACCCAGCCGCTGGGCCTCCTTCAGGCAGGCCTCGAACGAGAGGCCCTCCTTCTCCATGCGGGTCAGGATGTAGTTGCAGGTGCCGTTCATGATGCCGTAGACGCGGCTGAAGGTATTGCCGGTCAGGCTCTCGCGCATGGTCTTGATGACCGGAATGCCGCCGGCGACCGCGGCCTCGTAGTTCAGGAGCGCGCCCTTTTCTTCCGCCGTCTTCGCCAGTTCCACGCCGTGGCGGGCAAGAAGCGCCTTGTTGGCGGTCACGACATGGACGCCACGGGCAAGTGCGGCGCGAACCGACTTGTCGGCAGCACCCTCTGCACCGCCCATCAGCTCGACGAACACGTCGATGTCGGCACCGGCGGCCATGTCGACGGCATCGTCGAACCAGGTGATGCCGGAGAGATCGACGCCGCGGTCGCGGGTGCGGTCGCGGGCCGAAACCGCCGTGATCGTAATGCCCCGGCCACAGGCCACCGCCAGTTCGTTGCCGCGCTGCTGCAGGATGCGGACGAGCGAGGCGCCGACCGTCCCTAGTCCCGCAATGCCAATTTTAAGGGCATCCGCCATGATCAATCCTGAAATGTCTTCATGCTGCTTGGAAAGGCGGCCCCGGACGGAGCCGCCGGGGAAGGCTCAACGGTGGGCGTTGAGCGAAATGACGTTGTGCATCGTCTCGTCGGCGGTCGACAGGAACTTCTTGATGTTCCTTGCGGCCTGGCGGATGCGGTGCTCGTTCTCGACAAGCGCGATACGCACGTAGTCGTCGCCCATCTCGCCGAAGCCGATACCCGGCGCTACGGCAACATCGGCCTTTTCGACGAGCAGCTTGGAGAATTCCAGCGAACCGAGATGACGGAATTTCTCCGGGATTTTGGCCCAGGCGAACATGGTCGCGGCCGGCGGCGGAACCTCGAAACCGGCCTTGCCGAAAGCGTCGACCAGGACGTCACGGCGACGCTTGTAGGTGGCGCGGACCTCGGCGATGTCGGAACCGTCGCCGTTAAGCGCATGCGTGGCCGCCACCTGGATCGGCGTGAAGGCGCCGTAGTCGAGATAGGATTTCACGCGGGCGAGTGCGGAGATCAGCCGTTCGTTGCCGACGGCAAAGCCCATGCGCCAGCCGGGCATGGAGAAGGTCTTCGACATCGAGGTGAACTCGACGGCAACATCGACGGCACCCGGCACCTCAAGGATCGACGGCGGCGGCGGGCCGTCGAAGTAGATTTCCGAATAGGCGAGGTCCGAGAGCACGATGATGTCGTGCTTGCGGGCGAAGGCGACGACTTCCTTGTAGAAATCGAGGCTCGCCACGTGGGCGGTCGGGTTGGACGGATAGTTGACGATCAGCGCCAGCGGCTTCGGGATCGAGTGGCGCACGGCGCGCTCGAGCGGCGGGAAGAAGCTGTCGTCGGGCTCGACCGATATCGAGCGGATCACGCCGCCGGTCATCAGGAAGCCGAAGGCATGGATCGGATAGGTCGGGTTCGGGCAGAGGATGACGTCGCCGGGCGCCGTGATCGCCTGCGCCATGTTGGCGAAACCTTCCTTGGAGCCAAGGGTCGCCACAACCTGCGTATCCGGGTTGAGCTTCACGCCGAATCGGCGGGCATAATAGGCGGCCTGGGCGCGGCGCAGGCCCGGAATGCCCTTGGAGGACGAATAGCGGTGCGTGCGCGGGTCCTGGACCACTTCGCAGAGCTTGTCGACGATCGCCTGGGGCGTCGGCAGGTCGGGGTTGCCCATGCCAAGGTCGACGATGTCGGCGCCACCGGCTCGCGCGCTCGCCTTCAAACGGTTGACCTGTTCGAAAACGTAGGGCGGCAGGCGCCTGACTTTGTGAAACTCTTCCATCTCTTTCCCCGTGGAACGGCGCGGCGACCGGCCGCGTGCGGTGGGTTCGCTCCCGTGTTTTGCGATCGGCCTGCCGCGAACCGCTTGAGCCCGGTCGATCCTTCCATCCGTCGCACCGCAGTGCGGCGCAATTCGGACATGCGGCCGCGAAACATTCAACCTGGCGACAGCAACTCTCGTGCTTTGCGTCCAAATGCCGTGAAACGCAAGCGTTAATTGGCGATCGCCGCCTCGGCGTCGACCCCATGCTGGGCGGCGAGCTTGCGCAAAATCTGCAGCTGCCGCCGGTAATCCGCCTCCGAGACAGTGCCGGCCTTGCGCGCCCGCGACAACGCCGAAAGACGGGCTGAAATCGAGGCCGCGTCCTCATCGGTGAGCTGCGTGTTGGCGGCGGTCAGGGGCTCGGCAAAGGTCGGATAGCCATCCGGATCAACCGCGGCCTGGCGCGCCGGCTCGTCCTCGTCCCGCACCGTCACCTGGGCGGAGGGCGACATCTGCACAGACGGGTCACGCGCCGGACGGTCGGACGCGCAGCCACCGGCGACCATCGCAAGCGCCAGAACGGCGGCGGTGCCGTAGCCGGTCGTGTTCGAGCGGCGGAGAATCGAAAGCGCGCGTGTCACCATGTCTGTCCCGTCCAAATCCCCGGAAAAAACCGTCCGCCGGGGCCATATCCTCGCCCAAAGACCATGCTTTGGTCATGCTGGAACTTCTAGCTGTTTTGCGCGAGAATGTGCAAATACAAATCACAGAAGAAAAGACTGCCGGGGAGGAGCACGTGAGCGAGCAGAAGGAGACGGGGCAGGCATCGGCAAGCGGTCGGCCGGCGATCGACCCGGCGCTGATCGAGCCCTACATCGTGAAGGACCCGCAGGCGATGGCGATGAATGCCGCCCGGGCACTCGAAAACCTCGGCAAGGCGGCCTCGGAATGGCTCCGCCCGCGCGAAACCGGAGAGATCGTCGACCCGGTCGCCGAACCCGCGACCCAGATGATCAAGACGATGTCGAAGGTCGCCGAATACTGGATGAGCGACCCGAAGCGTACGGTCGAGGCCCAGTCGATGTTGCTCAACGAGCTCTTCGGCATCTGGATGAAAAGCCTGCAACGGCTCTCGGGCGAAGCACCGGCCGAATCGCCCGCCCCCGTCACCGACAAGCGCTTCAGCGACGAGGACTGGCAGAAGAACCCGTTCTTCGACTTTCTCCGACAGGCCTATCTGGCGATTTCCGCCTGGGCCGACAAGCTTGTGACGGATGCCGAGGGGCTCGACGAGCACACCCGCCACAAGGCCGCCTTCTACGTGCGGCAACTGACGGCGGCGCTGTCGCCGGCGAACTTCGTCACAACCAATCCGCAGCTCTATCGCGAGACGGTCGCCACAAGTGGCGCGAACCTGGTCAAGGGCATGCAGATGCTGGCCGAGGACATCGCTGCCGGACATGGCGATCTTCGAATCCGCCAGACCGATGCCTCGAAGTTCGAGGTCGGCCGCAACATGGCGGTCACTCCGGGCAAGGTGATCGCCCAGAGCGAGATCTGCGAGGTGATCCAGTACGAGGCCTCAACCGAGACGGTGCTGAAGCGCCCTCTCCTCATCTGCCCACCGTGGATCAACAAGTTCTACATCCTCGACCTCAACCCGCAGAAAAGTTTCATCAAGTGGTGCGTCGACCAGGGCCACACCGTGTTCGTGATCTCCTGGGTCAATCCGGACGAGCGGCACGCGATGAAGGGCTGGGAGGACTACATCCGCGACGGCGTCGACTTCGCGCTCGACACGATCGAAAAGGTCACCGGCGAGCGGGAGGTGAACGCGATCGGCTATTGCGTCGGCGGCACGCTGCTCTCGGCAGCACTCGCCCTTCACGCGAAGGAAGGCAACACCCGGATCGCCAGCGCAACGCTCTTCACGACCCAGGTCGACTTCACCCATGCCGGCGACCTCAAGGTGTTCGTCGACGAGGAACAGCTCGACGATCTGGAAGAGCGCATGCGCGCGGCGGGTTATCTCGACGGCTCGAAGATGGCGCAGGCCTTCAACATGCTGCGCGCCTCCGAGCTGATCTGGCCCTATTTCGTCAACAACTACCTGAAGGGCCAGGACCCGATGCCCTTCGACCTTCTCTACTGGAATTCCGATTCCACCCGCATGGCAGCCGCCAACCACTCCTTCTACCTGCGCAACTGCTACCTCAACAACAACCTCACCAAGGGCAAGATGACGCTTGCCGGCAAAAAGATCTCGCTGAAGGACGTCAAAATCCCGATCTACAATCTCGCCACCCGCGAGGACCACATCGCGCCGGCGAAATCCGTCTTCGTCGGCTCCGGCTTCTTCGGCGGCCCGGTCACCTACGTGCTCTCGGGCTCCGGCCACATCGCCGGCGTCGTCAATCCGCCGGACAAGAAGAAATACCAGTACTGGACCGGCGGCGCTCCTGTTGGTGACTACGAGGACTGGCTGGTCAAGGCCAAGGAAACCGCCGGCTCCTGGTGGCCGCACTGGCAGACCTGGATTGAGGCGCTCGACGCCGATCGGGTCCCCGCCCGCAAACCCGGCGGCGGCGCCTTGAACGCCATCGCCGACGCGCCGGGGAGTTATGTGCTGGAGAGGGTGTAGCCAACCTGCCCCTCATCCGGCTGCCGCCACCTTCTCCCCGCGAGCGGGGAGAAGGGACGTGTGGCACGGTCGGCGCTCCATCTCCCTTCTCCCCGTCCGGACGGGGAGAAGGTCCCGGCAGGGGGATGAGGGCAAATGCCAACCCTTCCGCAATTAGCTGAATTTGCCGCCTCCCTCAAAACCCGCTAATCCCTTCCCATGCTCTTCTCCCCGCCGCTCGTTCCGGCCACGCTCATCCGCCGCTACAAGCGCTTTCTGTTCGACGCGGTGCTTGAGGACGGCTCTGAAATCACCGGGTTCTGCCCGAATACCGGCTCGATGCTGGGCCTGACCGCGCCCGGCTCGCGCATCTGGCTCTCCGATCACCTCGGCTCGGCGCGCAAGCATCGCTATGCCTTCGAGCTGATCGAGGCGGACGGGACGGTGGTCGGCGTTCACGCAGCACTCGCCAACCGGCTCGGCGAGGAGGCGATCCGGGCGGGGATGGTCGCCGATCTCGGCACCTACGAGACCATCCGGCGCGAGCAGCGTTATGCCCGCAACTCCCGCATCGATTTCCTGCTCACCTCGCCCGGCCGGCCCGACGCCTATGTCGAGGTCAAGAACGTGCACTTCACCCGCGTTCCGGGGCTGGCCGAATTCCCCGATACCGTGACCGATCGCGGCGCGCGGCATCTGGCGGATCTGGCCGAGATGGTCGCGGCGGGGCACCGGGCGGTGATGCTCTATGTCGTCCAGCGAGACGATTGCGAACGCCTGAAGCTTTCGGGCGATCTCGATCCGGCTTATGCGGCGGCCTTCGCGCTCGCGGTCGCGGCGGGCGTCGAGGCCTATGCCGTCAATTGCCGCGTCAGCCCGAGCGAAATCGCGCCGAAAGGCCCGATCGCCATGGACGAACCGGCCCTTGCTGCATTAAGTACGAGACAAGCCTGAAATTTAGCGAAAGCACCCCTATGGTGAACTATATCGACGCGGCAACCGCGCCGCTCAAGAATACCGGCGCGATCCGGCTCTATGGCAGCGAGGATTTCGACGGCATGCGCAAGGCCTGCCAGCTGACCGCCCGCTGCCTCGACGCGTTGGCCGATATCGTCAAGCCCGGCGTCACCACCAATGCGATCGACCGCTTCGTCTTCGAATTCGGCATGGACAACGGAGCCGTGCCCGCGACACTGAACTATCGCGGCTACACGCATTCGGTCTGCACCTCGATCAACCACGTCGTCTGTCACGGCATTCCCGACGACAAGCCGCTGCGTGACGGCGATATCGTCAATATCGACGTCACCTACCTGCTCGACGGCTGGCATGGCGATTCGAGCCGCATGTATCCGGTCGGCCAGATCAAGCGCGCCGCCGAGCGCCTGCTGGAAGTCACCCACGAATGCCTGATGCGTGGCATCGCCGCCGTGCGTCCCGGTGCGCGTACCGGCGCCATCGGCGAGGCGATCCAGACCTATGCGGAGGCCGAGCGCTGCTCCGTCGTGCGCGACTTCTGCGGCCACGGCGTCGGCCGCCTGTTCCACGACGCGCCGAACATCCTCCATTACGGCCGCGCCGACGAAGGCCCGGAAATGAAGGAAGGCATGATCTTCACCATCGAGCCGATGATCAATCTCGGCAAGCCGCATGTGAAGGTGCTCTCCGACGGCTGGACCGCCGTCACCCGCGACCGCTCGCTGACGGCGCAGTACGAACACACCGTCGGCGTCACGGCCACCGGCTGCGAGATCTTCACCCTCTCGCCAGCCGGCCTCGACCGGCCAGGCCTTCCGCCACTCCAGGGATGACAACATGGGACGGGACCCGCTCGACGCTCCGCAGGATGGTGACACCGCGTCCTCCGGCGCGGACGCGGGCCAGTCGATCATGGACGACCCGGCGGATGAGCGCGGCTTCTTCGCCGACCAGCCCGCCACGCCGAAAAAACCCGCTATCCCGGCAGCAGAAACCGAGCACTACCACGGCCACCGCGACCGTCTGAGAGACCGGTTCCGCGAAGCCGGAGACGGCGCGCTCGCCGACTACGAACTGCTGGAACTCCTGCTCTTCCGCCTGATACCCCGCCGCGACACCAAGCCGACCGCAAAGGCGCTTCTGGCGCGCTTCGGCACGCTTGCCGGCGTCATCGGCGCGCCGGTGCCGCTTCTGAAGGAAGTAAAGGGGGTGGGAGAGTCGGTCGCGACCGACCTCAAGCTGATCGCGGCGATAGCGCAGCGTATGCTCAAAAGCGAGCTGCGCGAAAAGCAGGTGCTCTCCTCCTGGTCAGCCGTCATCGACTACTGCCACACCGCCATGGCCTACGAGGACCGCGAGCAGTTCCGGATTCTCTTTCTCGACAAGCGCAATACGCTGATCGCCGACGAGGTGCAGGGCCGCGGCACGGTCGACCACACGCCGGTCTATACCCGCGAGGTGGTCAAGCGGGCGCTGGAACTCTCGGCCACCGCGCTGATCCTCGTGCACAACCACCCGTCCGGCGATCCGACGCCGTCCCGGGCCGATATCGAGATGACCAAGGAAATCATCGCCACCGCCAAGCCGCTCGGGATTGCCGTCCACGACCACATCATCATCGGCAAGGACGGCCATGCGAGCCTCAAGGGGCTCAGGCTGATCTGAAGCGTTAGTCCGACTTCGCCCCGAACACGAATTCGACCGAGGTCAGCGGCCAGCAGCCGGCGGTCCATTCGATCGTGCGGCCGTTGCCGTCTTCGTTGCGGGCGTTGAGATGAAACACCGGCGTCCCTGGTGTCAGCCGCAGGTTTTCCGCCTCCTCCGCCGTCGAGAAACCGCCGCTGATCCGTGTTTCGACCCGCCGGAAGGCGGCGATGCCGTTGGCGCGGAACACATCCGTCACCGACTGGCGCTCGGCGTAGACGGCCTCGAAATCGGCGAAGCGGTCGGCCGGGAAATACTTGTCGTTGACGTAGACCGGCTGGTCGCCGAGCAATCGCAGGCGGCGCAGGTGGATGATCCCTGCGCCCTCGCCGATCCGGAGCCGCGCCGCCAGTTCGGCGGTAGCGACCTCGCGGCGGATGAAGCGCGTGTCCGTGGTGATCGGGGCGCTGTGGGTCTCGATGTTTTCCCGGAACGGATGGCCGTCGCGGACGGAGAAGATCGCCGGCGGGCTACGCACGAAGATGCCGACGCCCTTGCGCGCCGTCAGGTGCCCCTCATTCTGCAGCTGCTGCAGTGCCTGACGCAAGGTAATGCGAGTGACGCCGAGGCTTGCGGCCAGATGCGTTTCTCCCGGCAACTGACTGCCAGGCCTCAATATTCCGCCTTCGATCAGCCCGAGGATATGGTCGCGGATCTGCTGCCAGATCGGCATGTCGCTGCGCGGACCGAAGACCAGTCCGTCGAAGGCGGCGAGCGGGATTTCAGGCGTGTCGAGCATGAGGTTTCCGGGTCCGGTCAGGCGGCGGCCGAGGCGGCCACGGATTCGGACGCTAGCAGAGTCGCGGCCGAATAGACGAGCCGTCCGCCGACAAAGGTCGCGACCACCTTGGGATAGCGCACATCCTTCGCATCGACCAGCACGATATCGGCGCGGCTTCCCTCCTCCAGACGGCCCCGGTCGGAGAGGCCGGCGGCGGCGGCGGCATTGGCGGAGACCAGTGCCCAGGCCTTCGCGAACCCCTCGTCCCCAGGTGACGCGAGCCGGAAGGCGGCGTGCAGCGGCGACGGATAGTGGTAGTCGGAGGCGAGCACGGTGCAAAGCCCGTCACGGATCGCCGTCGTCGCGTCGAGCGCGCCGTTGTGGCTGCCGCCGCGCACCACGTTCGGCGCGCCGAGGATCACGTGTTCGCCGGCCGAGCGCGCCTCAGCCGCCGTCTCCAGCGTCAGCGGAAACTCGGACGACACAACCCCCAGCGCCCGGAAATGCCGGCGCTCGTCGGGCGAGGCCTCGTCATGGGCGAGCAGCACGTTGCCGTTGTCGCGCGCGGCCATCGCCAGCCGTTCGATCGCGCCGGCCACCTCGTCGCGCCGCGCCCAGACGCTGTCGAGCAGGGCCATGTAGTCCTCGCGCGACAGCCCCGATCGCTCCGCCATCTGACCGATCTTGCGGGCGATCGTGCCCTTCAGCACCGAGCCCGTGGTGTGGTCGTTGAGCGCCACGACCGGTTTCGGATCGAGCGCCAGCCAGTCGATAACATGTGGCAGCGCGTCGAGCGCAAACGTCTCCCAGCGCAGGTGCAGGCGGGTATCGCAGGCAAGATGCGGGCGGGCGGCGAGAAGGGCCGTGACGAAATCCTCCGCCGCCTTCAGCGACCGCAGCCCCGGCTCCCACGAGACGGTGACGCCGTGAAAGGCCGTGGTGATGCCGTTCGCCACCAGCTGCCGGTCGGTGTCACGCAGTGCCAGCCCCACGTCGAAGCGCACGCCCGGACGCGGCATGATCTGCCGTTCGAAGCCGTCACCATGGATGTCGACGATTCCCGGCAGGACGAGCAGTCCCTCGGCGTCGATCTCGCGGCCGTCGGACGCCCGTCCGGACACCCTGCCCTCGTTGATGAAAAGGTCGGCGCGGTCGAGCCTTTCGGAGCCCAGCACGGCGCCGTTGCGGATGATCCAGTTCATGCTCGTCTCTCTGTGTCCGTTTTTCGGCTGCGGGCCCGCGAACTGTCACGTGCCCGTCACGTGTCGCCGCTAGGGATAGTCGCGGAAGATGTTCCTGTCTATACAGCAAAGGAAAATTTCATGATCCGCTCCCTTCTCGCAGCCTGCGCATTCTCATTGCTCTCCATCGCCCCGGCGGCGGCCGAGAGCGTCAAGTTCGCCGTCACCGACATCGAAGGCCTCGAAGCCCTGCAGCAGGAATTCGGCGGGTTCGAAAAGGCGCTCGAAGCGGCTACCGGCCTCGAAGTCGAGCTCTTCCCGGTCAGCTCGCGCACCTCGGCCGTCGAGGCCATGAACTCCGGACAGGTCGACCTCGTGCTCACCGGCCCCGCCGAATACGTCGTCATGAAGGAACTCGCCCAGCCGACGATCGTCGTCGCCTGGCAGCGTCCGGACTATTTTGCCCAGATCGCCGTTCTCGCCAACGGCCCGATCCGCTCGCTGGACGACCTGAAGGGCAAGAAGGTCTCCTTCGGCTCGGTCGGCTCCACCTCGCAGCATCTTGGCCCCGCCCAGGCGCTCACCGATTTCGGCCTCAAGTACAATGAGGACTACGAGCCCGTCATTCTCGCCCGCAACGTCGCGGCCGAAGCGCTGATCCGTGGCGACATTGCCGCCATCGGCCTCAATTTCGGCCACCTCAATTCCATCCGTGAAGCCTTTCCGGATGTCGCCTTCGCCGTTCTCGCCCGTGGCCGCGACCTGCCGAACGACATCCTCGTCGCCCGCAAGGATCTGTCGGACGAGGTCGTCACCAAGGTCCGCACCGCTTTCGCCGAAAAGGGCAACGACCTGATGGCCGCCGTTCTCCAGGGCGAGGACAACCAGAAATTCAAGGGCGGCTTCTTCCTGACCGAGGTCAAGGACAGCGACTACGACTACGTGCGCTCGATGTACCGCACGATCGGCGTCGACACCTTCAACGACTTCGTCAACTGAGCGGATCGCTCCCCATCCCGCCAATGGGCCGGCGCCCTCAGCGCCGGCCCCTCGTCATATCCGCAGAAAGAAGAGCCAAGATGGACGTCATCAGCACGCAGGGCCTGAAGAAGGGCTATCCCAATGGCAAACCGGTGTTTTCCGGGGTCGACATCCGCATTCGCGGCGGCGAGCGGGTCGCTCTGGTCGGCGCCAACGGGGTCGGCAAGTCGACGCTGCTCAAATGCCTGATCGGCCACACGCCGTTCTGCGAGGGCGAGATATCCACCCTCGGCGAAGCCTTCCGCAACGCCCCGAACGGCACGCAATTGAAGCGCATGCGCCAGCAGATCGGCTTCGTTTTCCAGAACCACGGCCTCGTGCGCCGGCAGTCAGTGCTGACCAATGTCGTGCATGGCAAGCTCGGCCTGCCCGGCAGCTGGCGTGCCTGGCACCAGGCGATCGCCGAGCGCGAAGCCCGCGAGGAGGCGATGGACGCGCTCGAGCAGGTCAAGCTCTCGCACAAGGCGACGTCGCGCGCCGACGAGCTCTCCGGCGGCCAGGCGCAGCGCGTCGCGATCGCCCGCGCGCTCGTGCGCAAGCCGAAGCTGATGATCGCCGACGAACCGGCCGCCAGCCTCGATCCGACGGCCGGCCGCGACGTGATGGCGCTGTTCTCGGACCTCGTCCGCGAAAAGGGCATCACCCTCGTCTACACGACCCACGACATGGACCATGCGCTGAGCTTCGCCGACAGGATCGTCGCGCTGAAGGCCGGCGGCGTGCATTTCGACCTGCCGGTCGCAGGTGTCGACCGCGAACGCCTGAACGGTGTGTTCCATGCGTGATGCCGTGCCCGCCCGCTTCTTCCGCGCCTCTCCCTTCACCTTCGCCCTTCTCGTCGCGTTCGGCGCCCTGCTGATTGTCTCGGCCACGCAGGTGGCACCGACGCCGAACCAGCTTCTGAACGGCATGCCGCGCATGGCGAACCTCGTCGAGCGCATGATGCCGCCGAGCCTCGAGCCCGGTTTCCTGATGCGCGTCACCTGGCGCACCATCGAAACGCTGCAGATCGCCTTCGTCGGCACCGTCATCGGCGTGTTGCTCAGCCTGCCCGTCGCCTGGCTCGCCTCGCGGACGCTCTCGCCGATCGGTCCGTTCCGTCACGTCTTCAAGGTGATGATCTCGCTGTTCCGCACCGTGCCCGACATGGTCTGGGCGCTGCTCTTCGTCGCCTCCATCGGGCTCGGCGCCGTCGCCGGCACCATGACCATCATCGTCGACACGATCGGCTTTTGCGGCCGCTTCTTCGCCGAAGCCATCGAGGATGCCGACAAGGAGCCGCAGGAGGCGCTGTTTTCCGCCGGCGCCGGGCGCTTCTCGGTGCTGTCGGGCGCCGTCGTGCCCGATATCATGCCGTCCTTGATCAACACCTCGCAGTTCGCGCTGGAAAAGGCCGTCCGCTCCTCCGTCGTGCTCGGCCTCGTCGGCGCCGGCGGCATCGGCCAGGAACTGAAGGTCGCCTTCGACCTCTTCCAGTACCGCAACGCCTCGACCATCATCCTGGTGATCTTCGCGATCGTTCTCGCGATGGAACTCGCCACCGACCGCCTGCGCCAGAAGGCACAGTGAAAAGCGATCGGCGGTGTTTCAGGTCGAGGCTGGCGCAGTTACGGCTGATACGGATGAAGCGAGGGGGAAACATCGCTGGGATTGTCCCCGAAGGTAGCGCGGAAAGCTTCGGCGAAATGCGCACGGGATGAATAGCCGACCGAAGCGGCGGCAACGCCGCTTCCGACCCCTTTGGCAATCAGCCGACGGGCGGCCTGCATTCTCTCCCGACGCAGTATCGCCGAAAATGACTGTCCCTCGGCGGCCAAGCGACGGCGCAACGTCGATTCCGACATTGCGAGGCGACGGGCCACGTCCGCCGCCGTCCAGGGTCGATCGAGCGCGGCACGCACCGTCCTCGCGACGCGTTCGGGAACAGACAAGCGAAACAGCGGCCGGGCGGCTGCTTCCCCGCGCAGCAAGGCGAAAAGCTCCAAAAGCCGCGCCGTCCGCACCGGTTCGGCGGCCGGCCCCATCGCGATTTTGCGCGCCGCATGCAGCATCGCGTCCACCAGGCCAGGGGTCAGGGGAATGGCGCAATCACCGCAGAGCGCACCGGGCGGTGCGTCCGGCTCCGGCAGGTCCGGAATCTTGTCCGGCTCGATCTCCATGATGAGAGATTGATAGACATTCACGCGCGGATCGGGCTCGTTGACAATGTCGAGCTCGATATTGGCGGGCAGCACGAAAACCGAACCGGCATCCAGTCGTTCGGTTTGCTCGCCCCTCCATATCTCCTTGCAACCCGACAGCACGATCCCCACGACAGGAAACCTCAGACGCACGGGCATCAACCGTTCCCGCGAGAGCGCACAATAAGAGAACAGCCCTGCCGCATGCAGGGTCACGCCCGGCGTACCGGACACACGAAAGCTTTCAAGTTCCGTCAGTAAACGGCGCGCCAGATTTGCCTTGGAGAACACTTGATCCATCATGGCCGCAAAATAGCAGCAGAGCCTGTCGGCCACAAAGCGATCCTGACCGGAACGGGTTCAGGTCTGACGGATACGGGAGCGGTCGCAGCGGCCACCTGATCTAGCCTTGCTTCACCTGAAACGGAGCAAATAGATCATGTCGACCCACATTCGCAGCCTGCTCATCCTCCTCGTCTCAACCCTTGGCGCGACAAGCGTCGATGCCCGTGCTTCCGGGCGCATCATCGAAGGATTCAAGAACCCCGAAAGCATTCTGATCGACAATGGCCGCCGGTTCGTGTCGAACATCGGGCTGTCCCTCGATCCTGTCGCTCATGACGGCGACGGCTTCATCAGCGCACTGGACGCTGACGGCCGGATCGTCAACCTTCATGCCTTTCCGCCGGCGGATGCGAAACTCGATGCGCCCAAAGGCATGGCCGTACTGGACGGACGGCTCTATGTCGCGGACATCGATCGCATTGTCGGCTTCGATCTGTTGACGGGCAAGCAGGTCTTGACGGCAACAGTCCCCGGCAACGAACCGTCGCTTCTCAACGACGTCGCTGCGAGGGACGGGAAGCTCATCGTCAGCGACACATTCCGCGGGACCGTCTATCGCGTCGATCCCGCGTCCGGCGTGTTCACCATCTTCGCGGACGGAATAGCCGGCGCCAACGGTCTCGTCTGGGACGAAAAGAACGCACGTGTTCTTGTCGTTTCGGTCGGCGCGGCCTTCGAGGGCGGTGATCTTTACGAGATCGATGCGACAGGTTCGGTGCGCAAGCTCGACGCCGGTCCACATGGCATTCTGGACGGGATCGTCCTGACGGATACCGGTTCGATCATCGTGTCGGACTGGCGCGGGCTCGGCCCGTCGATTGCCGGAACACTGACCCTTCATGAACCGGACGGCAAATTCATCGGGACCATTCATGAAGACGTCGAAATTTTCGGGCCGGCCGATTTCACGCTCGACACGGAGCGACGCGAGATGTGGATACCGGCGACCGTGATGAATACGGTCATCATCGCTCCGCTCCCCCGCTGACGTCCCGCAGAGCGGATCGCCGTCATCAGCGGCTGTGCGCCCGGATCACCTCGAGGAAGTCCTCGCCGTAGCGTTCGAGCTTGGATTGCCCGACGCCGGAGATTTCCAGCATCTCGTCCTCGTCCATCGGCCGCTCGGTCGCCATGGCGACCAGCGTTGTGTCGGGGAAGATGACATAGGGCGGGACGGAGAGCTCCTTGGCAAGCTCCATGCGTTTTGCCCGCAGCGCCTCGAACAGTTCGCCATCGGCCTGGTCGAGGCTGGCGCGGGCGCTTGCCGCGCGCGGCGAAGACGCCTTCGACGTCTTGCCCTTGGTCGGCCGGTCCTTGCGGAACAGCACCGTCTCTTCCTTGCGGAAGACGGGCCTTGCCTTTTCGCCATCGAGCTTCAGCGCGCCGAAGGCCTCGTGGTCGACCCAGACGAAGCCGCCGGCGAGCAGCTGGCGGTAGACCGACTGCCAGGTTTTGTTGGGAATATCCCTGCCCGCGCCGAACACCGGCAGGTCGACATGGCCGAAGCGCTGCGTGCGTTCGTTCTCCGTGCCGGTCAGCACGTCGATCAGGTGGCCGGCGCCGAAGCGCTCGCCGGTGCGATAGACGGCGGCGAGCGCCTTGATCGCGGCTTCCGTGCCGTCCCAGGTCTCGACGGGCTTCAGGCAGGTATCGCAATTGCCGCATTGGCCCCCATGGCTTTCGCCGAAATGCGCGAGGATCGCCTGGCGGCGGCAGCGCGGCGTCTCGCAGATCGCGAGCAGCGCGTTGAGCTTGGCCCGCTCGACGCGCTTGACCTCTTCGGTCGAGTTGCCGCCGTCGATCATCCGGCCGCGCTGGATCACGTCGGCCATGCCGTAGGCCATCCAGACCTCGGACGGCAGGCCGTCGCGGCCCGCCCTGCCCGTCTCCTGGTAATAGGCCTCCACCGAGCCCGGCAGATCGAGATGGGCGACATAACGCACGTTCGGCTTGTCGATGCCCATGCCAAAGGCGACCGTGGCGACGAGGCAGAGTTCCTCCTCTTTCAGGAACGCGTCCTGATTGGCGTCGCGGACACTGCGATCCATGCCGGCGTGATAGGCCAGCGCCCGGATGCCCTGCCCGTTCAGCCATTCGGCCGTTTCCTCCACCTTGGCGCGGGAGAGGCAATAGACGATGCCGCTCGATCCCTTGTGGCGCGACAGGAAGCGCAGAAGCTGCTGACGTGGCTGGTCACGCTCGACGATCTCGTAGGCGATGTTCGGCCGGTCGAAGGAGGTGGTGAAGACCTTCGCCTGCCCCAGACCCAGCCGCTCGATGATATCGTCGCGGGTATGCGGATCGGCGGTCGCCGTCAGCGCCAGCCGCGGCACGCCCGGATAATCGGCGGCGAGCCGCCCGAGCTCCCGATATTCCGGCCGGAAGTCATGGCCCCATTGCGACACGCAATGCGCCTCGTCGATGGCGAAGAGCGCGATCTTCGCACTGCCGATCACCTCGCGGAACCCCGGTGTGACGATCCGTTCCGGCGTCACATAGAGGAGGTCGAGCGAACCCTCTGCGATCTCGCGACGGATCTCCATGAATTCCTCGCGCGACAGCGTCGAATTGAGCGCCGCGGCACGCACCCCGAGCTGCTTCAGCGCCTCCACCTGGTCGCGCATCAGGGCGATCAGCGGCGAGACGACTATGCCCACCCCCTGACGGCAAAGCGCCGGGATCTGGTAGCAGAGCGACTTACCGGCACCGGTCGGAAACAGCACGACGGCATCGCCGCCCGACACCACCTGCTCGACCACCTCGGCCTGCCTTCCGCGAAAGGCCGGGTAACCATAGACCTGCTTCAGCACCGAAACGGGGTTTTTCACCCCCTCGCGGTCGAACACGGGATCGATACGGTTGTTCAGCTGCGGCATGGAATCGCTTTCGTCGGGTCGGCCGCACTATGGCACAGCTTTCACCCCTATCGCGACCCTTCGGCTTCAGGGTCTTGCTCCGCGCCGTGCGCCACCTCGGCCAGCCAGCCCCAGAAGGTCAGGTGCCAGGTTCGCATGTCGTCGAGAAAAGGCTGTTCGAGCCGAAGCCGCCCCCTGCCCCGGTCCTGGCTGAGATAACCGCGTGCCTCGGCCCCATTCAGGACATTGCGGATATGGGAATGCGAGATGCCGAGGGCGGAGGCAAGCGAACGGGCCTCGAACGGAAACCAGTCCTCGCGCGCGTCCCGCGCCACAGGATCGTAATGCGAACGGGCGAGCGCCAGCGCAATGCGGTCGCCGCAGTCGTAGCGATCGAACCAGGCCCAGGCGTGGTCGCGGGCCATTTCTTCCCGCGTCCGCGCGACCAGCATGCGCGTTCCCGCGACGTAGCGGACACCATAGTCCGCGTTAGACAGCAGCCTGTCGGCAAGACCGGGCGCCGGCAGTCCGACGGCGGCGATCTCGGCGCAGCGCAGATGGTGGGCGAGCCAGGTCTTCAAGCCGTCGAGCAAGAGATGGGTCGGCTCCAGCACCTTCTGCCGGCGATCGCCCTCCACCGGAACGGCGCGGATATAGCCGGCAAGCTTCAGGAGCGCGAAGAACGAGGCGAGCGTCCGGGGGCTGCCGATCTTCTGTTGCAGGACGGCAAGCGTCGGCGGATCACCAATGCCGATCTGGGCCTCGCAATGCATGGCGGCGAGCAGGCCTGCGGCATGCGACTGGATGGAGCGACCGAAGATCTTGTTGACGAGCTTTTCGCCGAGATGCATCGGCAGGATGCTGCCGGCGCAATGGCGGATG
Source organism: Ciceribacter sp. L1K22 (assembly GCF_017599385.1). Taxonomy (GTDB): domain Bacteria; phylum Pseudomonadota; class Alphaproteobacteria; order Rhizobiales; family Rhizobiaceae; genus Allorhizobium. Next base: position 2,007,533 of record NZ_JAGFPK010000001.1, on the reverse strand, counting down.
GCGGCCTCGTAGGCGGCTTCGTTCGATCCGAACCGTCCGGCCTCCATCGGTCGCCTCCCGCACTCTTCCGGCACGCTCGGAATTGAAAATCGTCAAGAAATAATCGCCGCATGCTGACGGTTCGTGATCGACCTGTCCAGCCCCGACGACGCGCTGCGTCCCGGAAAGCATGCAGTTTTTGGACACGTGTTTCTGCAAATCCACGGCTATCCTGCTGTCGGCAGGTATTGGAAATCCGACGGCAAAGACCCTAACGACGCCGATCCATGCAAAGCTTGGACTCCGTGTCCGCCAGTCGTTTTGTTATGACAAACGTCAATTCTACTGAACTGCAATTTTCTCCCGGGGGTTTCCATGATCAAGTCCATCCTGCTCGCGTCCGTTGTCGGGCTCCTCGCGGCCACCTCGGCCATGTCGGCCGATGCCGTAGACTATGTTCCGCAGGCCCCGGCCGCCGCGCCCACCATGCCGACCTTCGCCTGGGACGGTTTCTATGTCGGCCTTCACGCCGGCTACGGCTGGGCCGACGGCAAGATCTCGGCCGGCGGCGCATCGGAAACTTTCGACTTCGACGGCGCCCGCTTCGGCGGTTTCGCCGGCTATAACTGGACGGTCGCCCCCTCTACTCTCGTCGGTATCGAGGCGGACTTGAGCTACGACGCCAACGAGGAGACCTATAACGGCGACACCGGCAACACCTCGATCACGGGCGGCGTGCGCGGCCGCGTCGGCTATGCCATGGACCGGGCGCTCGTCTACGCCGCCGGCGGCTGGACGGCGACCCGGTTCGACGTCGAGGGCGCGGCTGTTGACGAAACCAAGATGCTGAACGGCTGGACGATCGGCGCCGGCGTCGACTACGCCTTCACCGACCGCGTCTTCGGCCGGCTGGAATACCGCTACAACGATTACCTGGAGACCAAGGTCGACGGCGTTGACGTCGACTTCCGCCAGCACGTCATCAATGCCGGCGTCGGCGTGAAGTTCTAGGACCAACTCGCCACGCAATAAAAAAGGCCCCGCTCGGGGCCTTTTTTTTCATGTCTATCTGCCTGTCTTCGCTTCCCCTATTCCTCCCGGAACGCCCGTGCGAACTGATCGCTGGCCGGCTTCAGGAGGTAGGACAGGATCGTGCGGTCGGTGGTCCTGATGAAGGCCTCGACCGGCATGCCGGGCACCAGCGTCACCGCGCCGAGCTTGGCGACTTCCTCCGGCTCCAGACCGATGCGGGCGACGTAGTAGCCCATGCCGCTGCGCTGGTCGACGGTGAGGTCGGCGGAGACCTGCTCGATCCTGCCCTTGATCTCCGGCGTCGTGGCGTGGTGGAAGGCGCTGAAGCGCAGCGTCGCCTCCTGGCCCGGGCTCAGCTGGTCGATGTCCTGCGGCAAAATCCGCACTTCGGCGATCAGGCTGTCGCTGACAGGCACGACCGTCAGGATCGGCGTTCCCGGTGTCACGACGGCGCCTGGGGCATGCACGCTCAGCTGATGCACGACGCCGTCCTGCGGGGCCATGATGTCCATCTTCTTCAGATCGTCTTCCGCCGCGATGCGCCGTTCGGAAAACTCGGCGATCTCGGCCTGCACCTGGCGGATATCGGCGGCCGCCTCGCTGCGCAGGTCGTCGTCGAGCTGCAGGATCTGCAGATCGGTTTCGACGATCCGGCCCTCGGTCTGGGCGATCGATGAGACAAGCACGCCGGTTTCGCCGACGAGACGGGCCTCTTCGCGCTCCAGAGCGTTCAATCGCGTGACCGACAGGAGCTCCTTGCCGACGAGCTCGCGCACGCCCGACGCTTCCTTGCGGATCAGCTCCATCTCGGTCGCCTTGCCGGCGCTCTGCGCTTTCAGCCCCTCGATCTCGCGGCGCAGCTGCTCGATCCGCTGGCCGAGCTGTTCGCGCTTGCGGGTGAGCGAGGATCGGCGCGCCTCGAACAGGTTGCGTTCGGCGCTAATCAGCAGCGCCACCTCGGGTTCGCGCTCGGCGCGGTCGAGCAAGTCCTGCGGAAAGGCGACCGAAGCGGAACCGGCGATTTCGGCCGACAGCCGCGCCTCGCGGGAACGCATCTCGTCCAGTCGGTTGCTGACGATGCCGAGCATCGCCTTTGTCTGCGTATCGTCGAGACGGATCAGCAGGTCGCCCTGATGCACGCGGTCGCCATTGGCGACCTCGATCTCGGCGACGATGCCGCCCTTCAGGTGCTGGACCGCCTTCGGATAGGTGGCGACAACCAGATGTCCACCGGTGACGACGGCACCGGAGAGATTGACCATGGCGGCGAGCCCGCCCATGACGACGACGAGGAGGAAGAGCGCGCCGTAGGCGAGGCCCATCTGCAGGCGAACGCTCTTGCCGGGCGTGGCGATCGGTCCGTGGGTGATGACAGCCATGTTCGCCTCCTATTCTTTGTCCGTAACCAGCCGCACCGGCCGTTGCGGCGATGTCGGCGGCTGCGGCTGCGGCTGCGGCGGCAGCGGCGCCGTCACCTTCTGCAGCACCTCGTCGCGCGGACCGAAGGCCTGGATACGGCCGGCCGCAACCATCATCACCTTGTCGAGCGGCGCGAGCGCGCTCGGCCGGTGGGCGACGACGATGGCGATGCCGCCGCGCCGGCGCACGCTCAGGATCGCCTCGTTGAGCGCCAGTTCGCCCTCGGCGTCGAGGTTGGAGTTGGGTTCGTCGAGGACGACGAGGAAGGGATCGCCGTAGAGCGCCCGGGCAAGCCCGATGCGCTGGCGCTGTCCGGCCGACAGGATACCGCCCTGCTCGCCGATCGGCGTGTCGAAACCATCGGGCATCTGGACGATCATCTGGTGACAGCCGGCGGCCTGCGCCGCCTTCAGGATGTCTTCGGACTTCGCATCCGGGTCGAAACGGGCGATGTTTTCCGCGATGGTGCCGGCAAACAGCGAGACCTGCTGCGGCAGGAAGCCGATATGGCGTCCGAGTTCGGCCGCGTCCCACTGGTTGAGCGTGGCGCCGTCAAGGCGAACCTCGCCGCGGGCCGGCGTCCACACGCCGGTCAGTGCGCGCAGCAGGGTCGACTTGCCGGACCCGCTCGGTCCGATGATGCCGAGGCCGTCGCCCGCCTGCAGCTGAAAGGTGGCGTCCATGACGATGGCGCGGGCGCCGCCGGGCGCGGCCACGGTCAGGCCGGAAACGGAGAGCGTTTTTGCGGGTGCCGGCAGCTTCACCGTCGGCGGGGCGTCGCGCATGACGTCCATCAGCCGCACCAGGCGGTGCCAGCCCTGGCGGGCGGAGACGAAACCCTTCCACTGGCTGATGGCGAGTTCCACGGGTGCCAGCGAGCGGCTGAGGAGGATCGAGCTGGCGATGATGATGCCGCCGGTCGCCTGCTGGTTCACGACCAGGATGGCGCCGACGGCGAGAATGCCCGACTGGGCGCCGAGGCGGATGATCTTGGTAATCGAGCCGAGGCCGCCGGAGGTGTCGCTGGCGCGGGCCTGCGCTTCGAGGAAGGCCTCGTTGGCGGCAAGCCAGCGCTCGGCCATACGGTTGTGGAAGCCCATGGCCCAGAGGACCTCGAAGTTCTGCTTGGCGGCCTGGGCGAGCTGGCTGCGCTGCGAGGCCTTCTCGTTCGCCTCCTCCACCGGCTTGCGGGAGCGAACGTCCGTGACGAGGGCCAAAAAGACCAGCAGCGTCGCGCTGACGAGCGCGAAGACGCCGATCCAGACATGGAAGAAGAAGCAGATCAGAATGTAGAACGGCATCCACGGCAGGTCGAAGAAGGCCGACGGTCCCATGCCGGACATGAAGGCGCGGACCTGGTCGAGATCGCGCAGCGACTGCATGCCGTCGTTCTGCTGGCCGGTCTTCAGCGGCAGGCGCATGGCGGCGTCGTAAACCGGTGCGCTCAGCCGCCGGTCGGCCGACCAGCCGAAGCGGATCAGCATGACCGAGCGCAGATATTCGAGCAGGCCGTAGAAGACGAACAGCACCGTCACGACGATGACGAGACCGAGCAGCGTCGGCAGGCTGCCGCTCGGGATGACCCGGTCGTAGACCTGCAACATGAAGAAGGAGCCCGTCAGCGCCAGCACGTTCACGACACCGCTGATCCAGGCGATGGTGAAGAGAAGGCCCTTGTAGGCGGATAAGATGCCGGCAAGCGACACCGGCGATTGTTGTTTTGCACGCGGCGACGTCATCGCGTCGTTTCCCTTGGTGACCGGGCACACCCCGGAGAATTGAGAGGACGGGCGCCCCCGCGCGTCCGGTTTGGCGCATCTCTAGCAAAAGTGGCGATCTTTAGAAATAGCGCGCATCACACCCTGATCAGAATTGGACGGTTATACTTGTCGATTCTGTCCGCCGCCGACGCGCACCTTTCAAGCCGCATTTCATGCAACGATAACGAAACGGTTAGATTGCCGCGCTAGTCTTGCTGCAGTGCGGCGATTCTCGCCCCCTCAAGACGACCTTTCGACAGGACAGCTTTACATGAACCAGTACGATTTCGTGGTGATCGGCAGCGGACCGGCCGGACGCCGCGCGGCAATCCAGGCGGCCAAGCTCGGCAAGAAGGTGCTGGTGATCGAGCAGGGCCGGCGCGTCGGCGGCGTCTCCGTCCATACCGGCACGATCCCGTCGAAGACGCTGCGCGAGACCGCGCTCAACCTCACCGGCTGGCGCGAACGCGGTTTCTACGGCCGCGCCTACCGCGTCAAGCAGGACGTTTCCGCCGAAGACCTGCGCCGGCGCCTGCTGATCACCCTCGACCACGAGGTCGACGTCTTGGAACACCAGTTTTCCCGCAACCGCGTCAGCCAGCTGCGCGGCCGGGCGAGCTTCGTCGACCGCGACACGCTGGAGATCGTCAAGGAGGACGGCGAGATCGTCCACGTCGGCGCCAGCGCCGTGCTGCTCGCCGTCGGCACCCGCCCGCACCGTCCGTCCAACATTCCCTTCGACGGCAAGGCGATCATCGACAGCGACGAAATCCTCGAAATCACCGAGCTGCCGCGCTCGATGGTCGTGATCGGCGCCGGCGTGATCGGCATCGAATACGCCACTATCTTCTCCGCGCTGGATACCGCCGTCACCGTCGTCGAGCCGCGCGACACCATGCTCGACTTCATCGACAAGGAGATCGTCGAGGACTTCACCTACCAGCTGCGCGATCGCAACATGAAGCTGATCTTCGGCCAGACGGTCGAGACGGTGGAGAAGGACGAGACCGGCAAGTGCACGGTCACGCTGAAGAACGGCCGCATCCTGCATTCGGAAATGGTGCTGTTCGCCGCCGGCCGCACCGGCGCCACCGATACGCTCAATCTGCCGGCCATCGGGCTGGAGGCCGACAATCGCGGCCGCATCAAGGTCGATCCCGACACCTTCCAGACATCCGTGCCCGGCATCTATGCCGCCGGCGACGTGGTCGGTTTTCCCTCGCTCGCCTCGACCTCGATGGAACAGGGCCGCATCGCCGCCCGCCACGCCGTCGGCGCGCCGGCGCAGGAGCCGCCGCAGTTCTTCCCCTACGGCATCTACGCCGTGCCCGAGATTTCCACCTGCGGACTGACGGAAGAAGAAGTCCAGCAGCGCGGCATCCCCTACGAATGCGGCATCGCGCATTTCCGCGAGACCTCGCGCGGCCACATCATGGGTCTCGACAGCGGCATGCTGAAGATGATCTTCTCGCTGAAAACCCGCCGCCTGCTCGGCGTCCACATCGTCGGCGAAGGCGCCACCGAACTCGTCCACATCGGCCAAGCCGTCCTGAACCTCAAGGGCACGGTCGAGTACTTCGTCGAAAATACCTTCAACTACCCGACGCTCGCCGAAGCCTACAAGATCGCCGGGCTCGACGCCTGGAACCGCATGGGAGAATTGAAGCGGGATTGAAGGGGGCGTCCGCCGGCCTTTCTGTCGCGGGCCAAGTCGGCTACCATCCCCGACGACGTAGCGGGAGCGCGGATGATCGACCACGTGTTTCTCTTTATCGAGCCAGATGGGCCGGAGATTGCCCGTTTGACGGCGATGGGTCTTGTCGAGACCTACCGGCGCAGGCATCCGGGTCAGGGAACCGCCAATGTCTGCTTCTGCTTCGACAACATGTTCCTCGAACTTCTCTGGATCGAGGATGCGGCCGAAGCCAGAAGCAGCCGCATCGCACGCACTGGTCTCTATGAGAGGTCGTTGTGGCGACAGACGGATGCCTGTCCGTTCGGCATTGCCTGGCGGCGCACCCTGCCCGGCCCCGTCATCGATGTAGCGACATGGGCTTTCAGCCCTCCCTACCTTCCGGAGGGCATTTCGATCGCGGTCGCGACCGACAGCGACGATCCGCGACAGCCGATGATGTTTGAATCACCCGGTTCAACGGCACCGGCAGAATGGCCGCCAGAGAAACGGGGGGCGCTGCAGCACGGCGCAGGCTTGACGACCATCCTCGACATCACGCTGACCTTGCCCACCACCACACCGCCGAGCGCAGCCTTGAACACAATCGCCCGGCACGGCAGTCCCAGCCTGACACTCTGTCCGGGCGAGAGCTATGGCATGCGGTTGCAGGTCGCTGCTCCTGGGAGGGCAGAGGACATGATCATCGACTTTTCATAAGAACGCGGTCCTGCAATATCGGCACCACATCCCAAACGCGCCTGCCCTCACCCCGGCACATATCTTAACCGCACCACATCCTCGCCGATCCGGTCATGCCCGATGAGCTTCAGCGGCGGGCGCGGGCCGGCGAAATAGGGGGTGCCGGCGCCGAGCACCACCGGGTGCAGGTAGATGCGGTATTCGTCGATCAGGCCGAGTTCGGTCAGGGTTCTGGCGAGATACGGACCGGCGACCTCGATCTCGCCGTCGACCTCGGCCTTCAGCCGCCGCACCTCACCCTCCAGATCGCTGCCGACGAGAACCGCGTTCGGTCCGACCTCGGTCAGCGTGCGCGACACCACCCATTTCGTCTGGCGGCACCAGGCGGCGGCGAATTCCCGGTGATCGGCGTCCCAGTCCGGCTGCTCATCGTCCCAGTAGCGCATGATGTCATAGATCTTCCGGCCATAGAGACTGCCGGCCTGCTCCTGCGTTTCCTTCACGAAATGACGGAACAGCGTCGCGTCGGGCCGGAACTTCATGTGATCGACATAGCCGTCCAGCGACTGGTTCATTCCGAATACGAGCCTGGCCATGATCCTCTCCGTTCGCGCGACATCTTCGGGCATCCGGTTGCAATCTGCAATCAACAAATGCCAAAACCTGTCAGCATCGCGCTGCCGGAAACCTCCTAGTGGGAGACCGGTCCGGATCGGTCACTCTCGCCTGCGCGGCCGCTCCATGTCCGGCCAGCCGAGATCCTTGCGCAAGTCGAGCGGCAGGCTGTCGAGGGCATCCAGCGCCTGGCGCCTTTCACGCCGTTCGGCCATGTGGGCAACGATCCGGTCGAACAGGGCCTTCGTCCACCCTGGTAGATATCGTCGCGTCTTTGTTTGGGTCGCTATCGCTGGCGGCCGGAGGTCGCAGTCTACCCGTGCCATGGTGTGTCCAATCCGTCGATGGGAGCTGTTCGTGGCAGGAGGCGCGGGGGATGCCTCCTGCCACTTTCCCCGTCAGGCGCCCGTGGAGGGGCCGATTTCTGCGACGATTTCCGTCACCAGATCGGCGGGGAAACCGCCTTCCTTCGCGTGCCGATAGATGGTCTCGGCATCGGGAGCCTCATGCACGCAATAGACCTTGTCGCCGGCCACGTAGGAATTGTGCCAGACATAGGGCACGTCCAATCCGGAAACGACGGCATTGGACTTGACGGAAATGTCGCGAAGTTGAGACGCGCTGAGCGCGCTGGCGTTGGGGATATTGCGTTCGATCAGAAATTTGGGCACTTTGAACTCCATAAGATTTTGGTGTGAGTATCGAGCCGTGAGCGTCACGGCAGTTGTTTTCATTTCAACAAAAGGGCCGTTCGGCCTTCCCTGTGACCCGGACATGAGCGGATAGAGAGCCGGACGTCTGTCACCGTGTGGCGAAGCGCCTCGTCCCGGATCTCGGGGTGAGAGGCTGCGGTCGCCCTTGCCGGTTCGCGGCCGTGCAGTGCTTGATGAAGGCCGTCGCCCGTTTGGCTGGCCCATCCGGCATTCGGATGTCACCGCCGGGTGTCACAGGATTGGACTTGCTGCCCTGTCAGGCCAAAAGCGTGACCTTTTGCCATCGTGCGGCCGCGGTCGTTTGGCGCGCGGCACTGTGAAGAAGCGTCACCGGAGGCTCTGAACTGCGTATTGCCGGCGGTATCTCGGCTGCCGGCCGTTTGCACCTCGAAGTCATGTTTTGGTCTGCCTTCTGTTGTTGTCGTGATCGGCGGCAGGTCTTGGTTGCGGCCGACGTGGGTGTTTTATCGATTTCGCGGGGATCGGCATCCCCCGCGCGGGAGATGGGGCGCGGTCCCGTCCCCTGTAGTGCTTCCGCATTGCGATCAAGAGGCCGTGATATTGGGCCTGAAGGTAGGACGTCCCATGGACAGAGATTTTTCGGAACTGATCGGCAGTATCTACGATTGCGTGGCGCGCGAACATGCCTGGGGTCAGGCGCTGTCGTTGATCAATCGCAAGACCAACGGCTTCCTGACGACGCTCGCGATCTTCGATACCGGTACGCGCGCCGCCAGTCTCGCGCAGGTGGCCTGCGACGATCAGGAGGCGATTCAGGTCCTTGCCGCCCATGCCAAGGACGTCCCCTTCTTCCATCTTCTGCAGCAGATGAACATCGACGAACCCGATACGCTGGCGCGGATGTTCCGTCTCTACGGGCACGATGGCGAAAGCGTGTGGAGAAACGGCGCGCTCTATCAGAATTTCCATGCCCGCTATGGCGTGCTGGATTCGATCGACATGGCCGTGCTGAAACGTCCGACGCGCGTGGGAACGCTCAATATCTCCGTCAAATACCAGCCGACGGATCGACGGCTTTTCGAGCTCGTCGCCATGCTGGGTCCGCATATCCGGCGGGCCGTGACGATCCATGACATGCTGGAGATGGAGCGGACCGAATCGGCGGTTTTGCGCGAAGTCATCGAAGTCCTGCATCATGCCGTCTTCATTGTCGGCGACGACATGGAGATCCTGTTCGCCAATGCTGCCGCCGAGGAGAGACTACGCGACCAGACTGTGGTGCAGCAGCGGTCGGGAAAGCTTGTGGCGCAATTTCCCCATGCGAACCTCGCCTTGAAGAAGGCCGTGATTCTGGGGTCGAGAGACGAAATCGGCCTCGGCGCCGAGGGCATCGATCTGCCCCTCGGTTCAAGCGACCGCCCGGCCGTCGCGCATGTGCTGCCCTTGCGCAGACGCACCAAGGCCGGCCGCTTCGAAAGCCGTGCGTCGGCTGCGATCTTCGTTGCCTCCGCGGGTGCCGTGGTGCAGACGGCCATCGAGGCCGTGGCCGCGCTGTTCGGCCTGACACCCGCTGAACGTCGGGTCGTCGCCTACGTCTCGGAGGGGCTGACGCGCTCGGAGATATCCGAGGCGCAGGGAGTCTCCGACGGAACGGTGAAATCGCAGCTCGGCGCGATCTACGACAAGACCAATACCAGCGACCAGCGCGCGCTCCAGCAACTGGTCAAGGAACTGACACCACCGGTCCGGCGCTAGGTCGCGTCGACGATCCAAGGTCGGCGGAGGAGCAATCTCAAGTCAACGCCGGGCGACATCGATTTGCCGGCCTCGCGGTACGCCGCCGCCCACCTCCCCACCTGCGGGGAAGTGCGGAAGGACACAGTTCCGTGGGTTCCAGCCTCACCGAGCCTACCCTTGCGAAACCTGAGGTTTGGCCCTGAGCGACGTTGGTTGGCCTGGCTTTGGATCCTCGGGTTGAACCCGAGGATGACCCGAGGATCCATTCACGGCCTGCCGTGCTCTCCGATCACGGATCGCAGTAAAAACCACGCCAATCCGGCTTCTTGCGGTCAGCCAACTGGGACTCCCAAAGCCCGCACCAACGCCGCACAAAATTATCTCCCAACAAAATCATACCCTT
>NZ_JAGFPK010000001.1:1877620-1997440 GCF_017599385.1 Ciceribacter sp. L1K22 | reverse complement strand
ATAAAAACCGCCGAACGGGGTACCGGAAGGTACCACTATACTAAACTAACGAGGTGCCCCCGGTACCCCGTCCGCTTCCCCTGTGTTTCGAGTGACGGGGAAGGAAATTACAGGTGATGCCGAACCGGAGGGGGAGAGCCTCTGCGGGGTTTTGCGGTGCGCGGGATTTGGGAGGGGATGGATCGAGGAGATGGATGATGCAGCGATACTTGGAGAAGGCAGCGCATGCCCCTCATCCGCCTGCCGGCACCTTCTCCCCGCCTGCGGGGAGAAGGAAGATGGAGCGCCGGCGGTACCTCGAGTCCCTTCTCCCCGCCTGCGGGGAGAAGGTGGCGGCAGCCGGATGAGGGGCACTGGGCGATGACCAAGCTTGCGGAGCACCACCCGGCACGCCCTCATCCTGAGGCGCCCTCGCCAACGCGAGGGCCTCGAAGGATCAGGCGGGGCACAGCCCCGGCGGTCCCCTCACCTCGCATTCAGCAGCCGCAGCGCGTTCAGCGTCACCAGAACCGTCGCGCCGGTGTCGGCGAGGATGGCGGGCCAGAGGCCGGTGATGCCGGCGATCGTGGTCACCAGGAAGACGGCCTTCAGCCCAAGCGCCATGGCGATATTCTCGGTGATGTTGCGCATGGTGCGGCGCGAGAGCGCGATCATCGCGGCGATATCCCCGACCCGACCGTGCAGGCTCGCGGCATCGGCCGTCTCCAGCGCCACATCGGTGCCGCCGCCCATCGCGATGCCGATATCGGCGGCGGCGAGCGCCGGGGCGTCATTGATGCCGTCGCCGACCTTGCCGACGATGAAGCCGTCCCGCTTCAGCTCGCCCACGATGCGCTGCTTGTCGTCGGGCATCAGCCCGGCGCGGACCTCGATGCCGAGTTTTTCGCCGATGGCCTTGGCCGTCACAGCATTGTCGCCGGTCAGCATCACCGTGCGGATACCGGTCGCCTCCAGCGCCCGCAGGCCGCTCGCGGCATCGCCGCGCGGTTCGTCGCGCATGGCAATGGCGCCGGCCGGACGGTCGTCGATTACCAGCACGGAAACGGTCTTGCCCTCGCCATGCAGCCCCTCGAACGCGGCCAACGCTGCGTCCGAAAGCACTGCCCGCTCGCCCGCCGCCGTCGGCGAACCGAGGAAAAGCGCATGACCATCCACCAGACCCTCGACACCCTTGCCGCCGATCGCGCGGGCATCCTTCGCCGCCGGGATATCGATGCCGTCGGCCGCGGCCTTAGCGAGGATCGCCATCGCCAGCGGATGGCTGGAGTCGGCCTCGAGCGACGCCGCCAGCCTCAACGTTTCGGCTTCGGTCGACTCGAACGCCAGGACATCGGTGACCTTCGGACGGCCCTCGGTCAACGTGCCTGTCTTGTCGAAGGCGACCGCCGTGAGCTTGCCAAAACCCTCCAGAACCGCGCCGCCCTTCAAAAGCAGGCCGCGGCGGGCACCGGCGGAGAGCGAGGCGGCAATCGCTGCAGGCGTCGAGATGACGAGCGCGCAGGGGCAGCCGATCAAAAGGATCGCGAGACCCTTGTAGACCCATTCGCCCCACTCCGCCCCGAAGACGAGCGGCGGCAGAACCGCGACCAGCGCGCCGACGGCGACAACGCCCGGCGTGTAGTACTTCGAAAAACGGTCGATGAAGCGTTCCGTCGGTGCCTTCTTCTCCTGCGCCTCGTCGACGAGGCGGACGACGCGGGCAATCGTGTTGTCTTCCGCCGACGCGGTGACCCGGACCCTGAGCGCCGCATCGCCATTGACCGTGCCGGCGAAGACAGTGTCGTCCACACCCTTGCGCACCGGCACGCTCTCGCCGGTCACCGGCGCCTCGTCGATGGCGCTGTCGCCGGAGAGGATCACGCCGTCGGCGGAGATGCGGTCGCCGGGCCGGACGAGGATGACGGAACCGACGGCGAGCGTCTCGGCCGGCACCTCGCGGGTCTTGCCGCTCTCGTCCAGGAGCGCCGTCTTCGGCACGAGCTTGGAGAGCGCCCTGATACTGTCGCGTGCCCTGCCCGCCGCGACACCTTCCAGCAATTCGCCGACGAGGAAGAGGAAGACGACCATGGCCGCCTCCTCAGTCGCGTCGATGAACAGCGCGCCAACAGCGGCAATGGTCATCAGCGTCTCGATGGAAAACGGCGTGCCGGCCAGCGCCGCCATCAGGGCGCGGCGAGCGATCGGCAGGAGGCCGACCAGCATGGCGAGCGTGAAAGCGGCGGTTTCGATTTGCGGGAACGCCAGGCCCACCCCGTAGGCGGTGACCAGCGCCAGACCAGCCAGAATCGTCAGCCGCCCCTTGCGCCCCTTCCACCAGGGGCCCTCTATCGGGCCGTGATCGTGGCCATGCAGGCCTTCGACAGAGGCGATCCCGTCGCCCGATGCCCTCGGCGAATGATCATGGCGCGCGTGATCGTGACCGTCGTGATCGTGATCATGGCCGCAGGAATGCCCGTGATTGTGAAGCTCCTCCCGCTCGCCCGGCTGGCGGGGCACGATGCGGACGACGGAATAGCCGAGGCCGGAGACCTTCATGCCGATCGCCTCAATGTCGCCCTCGCCGTCGTGGCGAACGGTCATCGTGCCGGCCGTCACCGAAACGGAAACTTCCTCGACGCCTGGCATGCGGCGGACCGCCGTGTCGATCTTGCTGGCGCAGGAGGCGCAATCCATTCCACCGATGCGGAAGCGGGTTTCGGAGAGAGTGCTCATCATACATCCTTTCGACTGATGGCAGCCCTTCTAAAACCTCCAGTCACTAGAGGTGCAAGACCCGTTTTCGAAAAAATCGGGGCGGGACCCAAAAGCGGAAAGGCCGCCCCAAGGGACGGCCTTTCGCTGAACTCGATCGAAGCGCCGGATTACTCGGCGTCGGCTTCGTCGGCCTTCTTCTTCTTCGGAGCGGCCTTCTTCTTCGGAGCCTCGTCCGAAGCGTCGGCGGCGTCGTCAGCCTTGGCGGCCTTCTTCGAAGCGGCCTTCTTCTTGGCCGGCTTTGCGGCGTCGTCGCCTTCGTCGTCAGCAAGCAGCTCGTCCTTGGAGACGGTCTTGTCGGTGACGGTGACTTCGGTCAGCAGCTTGTCGATGACCTTTTCTTCGAAGATCGGGGCACGCAGCGAGGCGGCGGCGCCGGGGGTGTTGCGGAAGAAATCGAGGATTTCCTTCTGCTGGCCCGGGAACTGCTGCAGCTGGGCGTAAAGCGCGCGCTGCATTTCTTCCTCGGTTACCTCAACACCGGCCTTTTCGCCGATTTCGGAGAGAACGAGACCCAGGCGAACGCGGCGCTCGGCGAGCTTGCGGTATTCGGCGCGGGCTTCTTCCTCGGTGGTGTCCTCGTCCTCGAAGGTCTTGCCGGACTGGGCGAGATCGGTGTTGATCTGGCGCCAGATGTTTTCGAACTCGGCGTCAACCAGCTTGGAGGGCGTGTCGAACTTGTACATCTCGTCCAGCTGGTCGAGGATCTGGCGCTTGACCTTCTGGCGGGTGACGTTGCCGAACTGGCTTTCGATCTGGCCGCGGACGATTTCCTTGAGCTTGTCGAGCGATTCGATGCCGAGCTTGGTGGCGAGTTCGTCGTTGAGCTCGAGAGCGGCCGGAGCTGCCACGTCCTTGACGGTGATATCGAAGGTGGCTTCCTTTCCGGCAAGGTTGGCGGCCGGGTAATCGGCCGGGAAGGTCACGGTGATCACCTTCTCATCGCCAGCCTTCAGGCCGACGAGCTGGTCTTCGAAGCCCGGGATGAAGCGGTTGGAACCGATGACCAGTTCCGCGTCCTCGTCCTTGCCGCCGTCGAAGGCTTCGCCGTCGACCTTGCCGAGGTAATCCATGGTGACGCGGTCGCCGGTCGCGGCCTTGCCCTTCTTGGTTTCGAAGGTGCGGGCGTTCTCGGCGATCTTCTCGATCTGCTCGGTGACTTCGGCTTCGTCGATCTCGACGACTTCGCGGGTTACCCTGATCTTGTCGACCGGCTTCAGTTCGATCGGCGGGATCACTTCATAGGAAACGGTGAATTCGAAATCGGCTTCGGCGGCGAGGATCTTGTTGGCCTCGGCCTCGTCCTCGGTCATCGCGATTTCCGGCTGGGTCGCCGACTTTTCGCCACGCTCGGACAGGATGGCCGACGGACGGTCGCGGACGATCTCGTTGACCAGTTCGGCCATGATCGACTTGCCGTACATCTTCTTCACGTGCGACGTCGGTACCTTGCCCGGACGGAAGCCGTTGATGCGGACCTTGTCCTTGACCTCGGCGAGGCGCTCGTTCATCCGCTGTTCCATGTCCTTGGCCGGGATGACGACCTTCAGTTCGCGCTTCAGCCCTTCAGCGAGCGTTTCGATAACCTGCATGTTCATACCTTCATGTCGTGGCGGCCGTGCCCGGACAGCCGTGGTTTTCGCTATGAGCACGGCGCCGGAAAACAGTGTCCGGGCGTGTCTTCGTCATTCCTCAGGCGTTCGGTGGGTCAAACAATCGGGACCTGGACGGCTCGGAAACCGCCTGTCCGGTCGCGCATCGACCCGCGAAACCTGTCTGGTGCGGGTAGAGAGACTTGAACTCCCACGCCTTGCGGCACCAGAACCTAAATCTGGCGTGTCTACCAATTTCACCATACCCGCGTCCATCAGATCGCATGCCGCCCAAGGCGCATGGCCCCTCCGGAGCGCGCGTCTCTATATCACCCGATTTTCCCGGCGCAAAGAGAAAATGCGTTATATCCCGGTCCCATCGGGACCAGGGCGAACCACCAGCGGTTCGTCACTCAATAGAGAGGGTCACTATAAACCGGCTTGCCGTCGATGAACAGGGTGCGGACCTGGGCGCGGCCATCTTCGGCGACGCGGACCGCCATGGTGACGCGGCTGTCGTTGCGGGCGGCCTCGATCTCCAGCCCCTCGCCTTCCGGAACGTAGAAGCGCTCGATGCCGAAATCGGCGCGGTAGCTGTCGCCCTCGCCTTCCCACCCGTGGATCTCGAACGGCAGGCTCTTCAGCACGACGGTCCCGTCCTGCGGCGGCAGTTCGGAGAACGAGGCCTCGGTGCGGGTCCAAAGACCGTCGGCGCCCGGCGCCAGCCTGATCCATAGAACCGTTCGGCCAGCCTTCATCGGACGGGCGCCCTTCGCCTCGGAGAACGGAACCAGGGAGACGGGATAGGAGAGAACGACATAATCGCCGCGCAGAAGATCGCGCGGATCGACGGGTTCGGTGGCAAGCAGCACCTCCGTGCCACTGCGGAGGATGCCGGCGCGGCGCTCGATCTGGTAGCCGAGCACAGCGGTCATGAGCGCGGCGACGAGAATCGCAGCCGCAAGCGGGCGCAGGATCGATGGTCGGTCGCTGGCTAGGGTCGTCATGGAGCCTCCCTCGAGGCCGCGCGGGCGGCCAGCAGTTTTTCAAGACGGATCACGACGAAGGCGAGCATGGCGACGACGACGCCCGAAATCAGGAAGAAGCCCGAGGTGCCGAGCATGCTGTCGATCGTGACGAAGGAGAGATAGAGAACCTCGACCGAGAAGACGAGGTAGGCGAGATAGCGCGCCGCGCCGTTGTCGCGTCCTGCGAGTGCCAGGACCAGCACCGTCAGGCCGACCGTAACAGCTGCCAGAATCGCTCGACCGGCGGCTGTGTCATACACCATGTGCAATATGCCAAGCCCGATGACGGCGAGAACGAGTGCGTAAAAGGCCGGTGCCGCGCCGGACTGGTCGATGAAGGACGGAAGCGGGACGACGCGCTGACTGAGAACAGCGAAGAAGGCCGTGCCGAGCACCAGGTAGAGAATAGCGACCGTCGGCGATTCATAAAGGAAGTAGATCCAGATCAGGAAAGCGAGCGCCAGCGTGTAGACGAGATGGCGCACGCGCCCGGCCTGCGTCCACCAGACGAGCGCCAGCGTCGCAACCGCGCCGGCGATCACCGTCCAGGGATAGAGGCCGACCCACTCGAAATTGTGGTCGTCGAGATAATAGAGAAACAGGGCCCAGGTGAGGAGGCCGGCGGCTCCGGTCAGAGCAGCGGAGCGGAAGAGCGCAGCCGACAGCAGCGTGACGGACAGCCAGACGAGCATCGCATCCACCGCGTCGCCGGAGACATGGTAGAGCTGGCCGACCAGCGCGATGCCGCCGCCGAAGCTGGCGCAGCCAAGAATCAGCAGGGCGCCAGCGAGCCGCGGCGCATGCTGCCAGCCGGCAAAGGCGGCAGACAGATGGAAGATCCAGATCAGCGCGAGAATGCCGCCGATCTTCATCAGGCGCGGTATGTCTTCCCAGCCCGCAGCAACCAACAGCAGGATGGAGGCCGACATCAGGATGGCGGCGAGCGCCATCAGCACCGAACCGATACTGAAACTCGAGCGACGGCTGTCATATTCCTGAAGCAGCCGCTCCGCGACCGGCGCCTCCAGAAGTCCCATCTTCACCCAGCGCTCGAAATCCCGCGCCAGCCTGCCGCGATACATGCATCCACCCTTCCGCCCCGAGAGCGGCCTTCCGTTTTTTTCTAGGTTATACCGAGGCACATAAAAGACAATCGGCAAGCGATGGCCCATGCCGGCCAAAAGAGGGTCGTGCCGGCCATGCATCTGCCGCATGCCTTCCATGAATTTATTGCACTGCACAAAGCCGGACGCTTCAAGTATTACTTATTCAACGGCGGCGAACGAAGGACTTCCTGATTTCACCGCAACGAGCTTCGGTCATCGCGCATCCTCCTCCTCCCAGCGCATGGCCGAACGGCAGGTGACACTCCTCCTCCCAGTCATCTGCCACCTCAAATGACGCCCACCGGACCTCCTCCCCCGGTGGGCGTTATTGTTTCCAGGCTTCCCCTTTTCCGGCTGCATTCCCACCACACCCCGCAAACGCTTGCGGACGACCGACATTATGCCCGCCTCACGGCCTTGATGATGCATAAATGGGCATTTAACGCATTGGTAACCACGATGTCATGCGCTCTATGCATAGGTGGTCTCTGAACTTGGCTCTACAAGTTTTTCGCGGCGCAGCATATCTTAGCGTCATGGAATTAAGGCCGGAACGCAAAGAGGTTTCGGCGGCAGACAAACCGGAAAGAGGCTCATCATGAAAATCGCACGCTCGCTCAACAACTGGCGCAAGTACCGTCAGACCGTATCCGAACTCGGCCGCATGTCCGACCGCGAACTCAGCGACCTCGGCATTGGCCGCAGCGACATCCACCGCGTCGCTCGCGAAGCCATCGCAGGCTGATACAGCAGACATAACCGACCCTCCAGTCGGGTGCCTCAAAAGCCTCCCTCGCGGGAGGCTTTTTTTCATCGTGCAGAAGACAAGGCGTCGCGGGCTCGTCAAACAGCATGAAGCGCGGACAGATCGCCACTGGTCAGCGCGGCGAGGTTTTCCTCGATCCGCTCGATGGACCAGTCCCACCACGCGATCCGGAGAAGCTCGACGATGGTCTCGTCCGGGTAGCGCATGCGGATGACGGTTGCCGGATTTCCCCCGACCACGGCGTAGGCGGGAACATCGCGCGTGACGACCGAAGCCGCCCCGACAATCGCGCCCGCACCAATGCGCACGCCGGGCATGATGGTGGCGTCGTGACCGATCCAGACATCGTGACACACGATCGTATCCCTTACCGGCAAGTCCTTGTAACCAAAAGTCTCCGGCTTGAAGATCCGGAAGGGATAGGTGGTGAAGCCCGTCATCGGGTGGTTGGCGGAACTGGTGATGAAACAGCTTCCCCGCGCAATCTGCACGAACTTGCCGATCGTCAGGCGCTCTCGACAGCCCGGCCCCAGATACGGGGCCAAGATGTGCGCGGTATCCTCCGGCGCTCCCGAGTGGGTGTAGTAGCTGTAGTCCCCGACCTCGATGCGCGGGTGGTCGATGACATTCCGGAGATAAACCGTATCACGATAGACGGTGCCATCGGGCAATGTGATCGGGTGAATGGCGCCGGCATGCAGAAGCGGCATGGAAAACCTCGATATCGCAATGGAACACCCACTGCGCGAAGCTAGCGCCGCTCTGCGTGACGATCCATCGCATCCCGCGAATGTGGCCATGAAATATCTGAATGAACAGGAAAAAATCCGCTCCGAAACGGCGAAGCGGGTAACAGAGAAAACGCCATCGGGGCCGGATGATGAGAGCCCAACGGCAGGCTCATTTTTTCATCTCCGCCTACTCTTTGTTCACCACCCTGCACAAATGCATAGCAGGAGCACATAAATTGCACTGCACAACGTTATTAAACGCGTGTATAAAACACTCAATCGCTGATGCGGAATAACCCGCAGCACCGGCGCAAAAGAATTCAATCCGAGGAAACACACCATGAACCCGATTCGCATCGCAAAGAACTGGATCAGCTACCGTCGTACCATGTCCGAGCTGGGCAACCTGTCGAACCAGGCCCTGTCGGATATCGGCATCACCCGCTACGACATCCGCAACATCGCTTCCCGCTCCTTCCGTTAATCGGATCGCGCCAGCGAGGGTATTCGAAACGGCACCGGAAGGTGCCGTTTTTGATTCGGCGTCCAGCCAAACGGGCCGTGACCATCAATCGACGATTGGCGTGGCCGAACCGCCGTGATAATCAGCCGCCATGACAAAAGACACTTCCCCTGCCCCCATCCACGTCATCGGCGGCGGTCTCGCCGGCTCCGAGGCCGCCTGGCAGATCGCCGAGGCCGGCGTTCCGGTCATCCTGCATGAAATGCGCGGCGTGCGCGGCACCGATGCCCACAAGACCGACGGGCTTGCCGAACTGGTCTGCTCCAATTCCTTCCGCTCCGACGACGCGACGGCGAATGCCGTCGGCGTGATCCATGCGGAAATGCGGCTTGCCGGTTCGCTGATCATGGCCTGCGCCGACAAGCACCAGGTACCGGCCGGCGGAGCGCTTGCAGTCGATCGCGATGGCTTTTCGGACGCGGTGACCGCCGCGATCCACGGCCATCCGCTTGTCACCGTCACCCGCGAGGAAGTGACCGGCCTGCCGCCAAAGGATTGGGATCTGGCGATCATCGCCACGGGTCCGCTCACCTCTCCGGCGCTCGCCGACGCGATCCGTGCGGAAACCGGCGAGGACGCGCTGGCCTTCTTCGACGCCATCGCGCCGATCGTGCATCGCGACAGCATCGACATGGACATCTGCTGGTACCAGTCGCGCTACGACAAGGTGGGACCCGGCGGCACCGGCAAGGACTACATCAACTGCCCGATGGACGAGGCGCAGTACAATGCCTTCATCGACGCGCTGATCGCGGCCGATACCGTCGGCTTCAAGGAATGGGAGGGTACGCCCTATTTCGACGGCTGCCTCCCGATCGAGATCATGGCGGAGCGCGGCCGCGAGACGCTGCGGCACGGGCCGATGAAGCCAATGGGCCTCACCAATGCGCATAACCCGGCTGTGAAGCCCTATGCGGTGGTGCAGCTTCGCCAGGACAATGCGCTCGGCACGCTTTACAACATGGTCGGCTTCCAGACGAAGCTCAAATACGGCGCGCAGGCCGACATCTTCCGGATGATTCCCGGACTGCAGAACGCCGAGTTCGCACGGCTCGGCGGCCTGCATCGCAACACCTACATCAACTCGCCTGTCCTGCTCGACCCGTCGCTGCAGTTGAAGAGCCGGACCGGCCTGCGCTTTGCCGGGCAGATCACAGGCTGCGAAGGCTATGTCGAGAGCGCATCGATCGGGCTATTGGCCGGCCGGTTCGCGGCCGCCGACCGCAAGGGCGAGATGGTGCGCCTGCCGCCGGCGACGACGGCGCTCGGCTCGCTGCTCAACCACATTACCGGCGGTCACCTCGTCAGCGACGAGGAGCCGGGTAAGCGGTCATTCCAGCCGATGAACGTGAATTTCGGGCTGTTTCCGGAACTCGAACCCGGATCGATCGTCAAGCCTGATGGCGTCAAGCGCTTCCGCGGCAAGGACAAGTCGATCATGAAGAAGCAGCTGATGGCCGAGCGCGCGCTCACCGACTGCAAGGGCTGGCTGTCGGAAGACCTCTGAGGGCGACGGCTCAGCTCGTCGCCTTGCCCTGCGTCTCCGCCACCTCGATGTCCGACGGCGCGACGTAATTTCCCAGAAGCCAAAGAGAGACTTCGGCCGCCTGCTGCGGCGTGGCGAAGGTGAACTCGCCGTTGTGGAACGGCGCGTCGAGGAATTCGACCGCAAAGTCGGTATCCTTCGCGAGCGGCCTGACGCGCACCGTCCCGGGCTCGATCAGGTGGCAGGCGTAATGGTTGCGCATATGGCGCATGAAGCCGGCCTTGTTGTCGTGCAGGCGTACGAAGACGGCCTGACCGTTGGCAGTCGCGTGCAGCGCGCGGATCGCCTCGTTCGGAAAAGCGCGGCCGAATTCGAGAATCGCAAGACCCGTGTCGTGCAGGTCGTCATCCTCCTCCTGTTTCGACATGCGCGTCGAAAACCAGGCGAGCAGGAGAACAATGACGAGGATTACGGCCCAGACGAAATAGCTCAAAACCTGTCTCCACGGCAAACGGCCATCAACTTCCCGTGAGAGATAACAGCCGAGGCTTGCGCGAAGTGTGACCGGCCTCCGGCCCTCAGTCAGAGGCGGCGCAGCATCAGGAACCGCAGCATGCGCCACTGGCGGCGGAGCTGCGACGGCCGCAGATCGCGATCCAGACCATCGGCTCCGGCGCGCGCCGCGCGATCGAGCACGGGTGCTGCAAGGGTCGCCGTCAGGAAAGCGGGCGCGAGAGACGGCGACGGGCGCCCTGCCCGCCTTGCCTTTTCCAGATGTTCGCGCCCGAGGCCCGCGAAGGCCTCAATGGCCGCGCCGATCCTTTGCCGGTCCTCGCCAGCGAGAAAGGCCTCGCGGTCAAGACCGACGGCGGAGAGCAGCTGGAGCGGCAGGTAAAGCTGGCCGCGGCGGCGATGGAGCGGCATCAGAAGGATGAGCCCGGCAGTCGTCTGGGCGATCCCCGCATGACCTGCGGTCTCGGCGTGGCGCGCGGCGTCCGCCGGATCGAGCACGAGGCCGGTCAGTTGGATCAGCGCCGACGCGGTCTCGCCGGCATAGCCTTCCAGCATTCCGCGCGTCTCGATCGGGTCGTCGTAGAGATCGAACAGCCGGGCCTCGACCATGGCCTGAAGGGGCGCAAGCGGCAGGCGGTAACGTTCGATGGCGGCAAGCAGGCCGGCGGCGACGGGGTTTGCTTCGGTCGAGCCGTGGCCCTTGCCGTCGAGCAAATCGCGCCAGTATTGCAGGCGAATTTCGCCCGGCAGCGGTTCGCGCACGAGATCGCGGATGCGGGCGAGCTCGGCGCTGAAGGCATAAAGGGCAGCGATCGCCGGACGCTTGTCCGCAGGTGACAGAAGGCAGGCGAGATAACGGTCGCGATCAATCTCGCGCAGCAGGTCGAGGCAGATCGCCCCGTTGTCGCTCGCTTCCTGCGTCACAGCGTCAACTTTCTCTTGTCTGTCGTTCGGGCTCAGACCGCGATCAGGGCCGCGGCGACGGCGCGCTGTTCGGCCAGCATGATGTTATACGTGCGCACGGCGGCGCCGGTTCCCATCGGGTCGCTGGAAATGCCGGCGGCACGCAGCGCTTCCTTCACCGGGGCCGGAATCGGGCGAAGCCGCGATCCCGTGCCGACCAGCAGAACCTCTATGCCGTCAGCGTCGGCGATCACCTTGGCAAGGCTTTCGACGGTCAGCGGTTCGTCTTCCGTCATCTGCCAGCCGTGAATGCCAGACGGCAGCAGCAGAAGCGAACCGCGATGCGACATGTCGGCGAAGCGGAAACCGCCATTGCCATAGGCATCGATCGGCGCGCGGCCCGGAAAATGCGCCTCACGGATGACGATCCCCTTGGTCGGGCCAAGCACCATTGCGTCAGGCCCGCGCCTTGCCACCGGCAAGCTCGTCCTTGCCTTCCCCCTGGAAGGTCTCCGGACGCAGCTTGAAGGCGATAAGCACGGGGGCCGCGATGTAGACCGACGAGAAGGTACCGACCAGCACGCCGAACAGCATGGCGAGCGTGAAGGAGGCAATGACCTCGCCGCCGAAGAAGTAGAGGGCCGCGAGCGCCAGCATGGTCGTCGTGCCGGTCAGGACCGTACGCGACAGGGTCTGGTTGATCGAGCTGTCGATCACGACGTCGAGCGGCATCTTCTTGTAGCGCCTGAGGTTCTCGCGCATTCGGTCGTAGACGACGACGGTGTCGTTCAGCGAATAGCCGATGATCGTCAGGATCGCGGCGATACTCGTCAAGTTGAACTCGATACCGAGGAAGACGAAGAGGCCGATGGTCAGGATGACATCGTGCAGCGTCGCGATGATGGCACCAACGGCGAACTGCCACTCGAAGCGGAACCAGATATAGATGAGGATTGCGAACAGCGCCGCGGCGACGCCAAGGGTGGCGGTCTCGGTCAGCTCGCTCGACACGGAGGGGCCAACCACCTCGACACGACGGAACTCGTACTGGTCCTCGATCTCCCCGCGAATGGCAGACAGCGCCGACTGCTCGGCATTTTCGCCGCCCTCCTGGGCCTGGACACGGATCAGGACGCTCGATGGATCGCCGAAACCCTGGGCCTGGATTTCGCCGAGGTTCAATTCGTTGAGGCGCGAGCGCAGGTCGGCGATGTCGGCATTGCCCTGGCGGGCCTTGACCTCGATGATCGAGCCGCCGGTGAAGTCGATGCCAAGATTGAGGCCGAGCGTGGTGAAGCCGACGAGCGAGGCGATCGACAGGGCGCCGGCGATGGCGAAGGTAAACCGGCGGATCGACATGAACGGGATGTTCTGCGTGTCGAAGATGCCGGTGCGGATGCCCTTCGGCAGATGCTTCGGGCGCTGCCAGCGATACCAGGTGGCGACCAGCCAGCGGGTCAGCGTGAAGGCGGTGAAGACGGTGGTCACGATACCGATGGCGAGCGTCACGGCGAAGCCGCGCACGGGGCCGGAGCCGAGGAAGAACAGCACGACGGCGGCGATCAGCGTCGTCAGGTTGGCGTCGACGATGGTGGCGAAGGCCTTGGTAAAGCCGGTCTCGATCGCCTGCACAAGGGATCGACCCGCCTTTGCCTCCTCGCGGATACGTTCGTAGACCAGAACGTTGGAGTCCACCGCCATGCCCATGGTGAGCACGATGCCGGCGATGCCGGGCAGCGTCAGCGTCGAGCCGATCAGGCTGAGCAGTGCCAGGATCATCACGACGTTGAAGGTCAGCGCGATATTGGCCATCAGGCCGAACGAGCCGTAGAAGCCAAGCATGAAGACGACGACGGCGATGGCGCCGATGATACTGGCGGTGATGCCGGCATTGATCGAGTCCTGGCCGAGGCCGGGGCCGACGGTGCGTTCCTCGACGACGGTGAGCGTCGCCGGCAGTGCGCCGGCGCGCAGCAGGACCGCGAGGTCATTGGCGCCCTCGACCGTGAAATTACCGGAAATCTGGCCGGAGCCGCCGACGATCGGTTCGCGGATGACCGGCGCGGAGATGACCTGATCGTCAAGAATGATCGCGAACGGGCGACCGACATTCTGCTGCGTCGCCTGGGCGAAACGCTGGGCGCCGCGACTGTCGAAACGGAAGGTGACGACGGGCTCGTTGGTCTGCTGGGCGAAGCTCGCCTGGGCGTCGACGAGGTTTTCGCCCGAGACAAGCACCTGCTTCTCGACAAGATACGGCACGGCAGGATCGTCGGCCGAATAGAGAACCTCGGACGACGCCGGCGGACGGCCGTTGATCGCTTCCTCGACCGGCATGGTGGTGTCGACCATGCGGAAGGAGAGCTTGGCGGTCTGGTTGAGCAGGGCCTTCAGGCGCTGCGGATCCTGGAGGCCCGGCACCTGGACGATGATGCGGTCGTCGCCCTGGCGCTGGATCAGAGGTTCAGTGGTCCCGAGTTCGTCGACGCGGCGGCGCACGACCTCGATCGACTGGGTGAGCGCGGAGCTCACACGGTAATTGATGCCCTCGTCGGTGAGGCGCAGGCGCAGAAGCCCGTCCTCGCCGTCCTCGATCACCACTTCCTGGACCGTGCCGCCCGTCAGGCCGCCGGCGTTGACCGGCGTGGTGATGTCGCGCAGCGCTTCGCGGGCGGCATCAACCTGGCTGGCATCGACAATCCGGACCTGGACCTGCTGGCCGACACCGGACAGACCGGTGTAGCGGATACCGGCCTCGCGCAGCGCGGCGCGGATGTCGCCGACGGTGGTCTCGAGCCGCTCCTTGACGATATCGTCGCGCTCGAGCTTCAGCATGATGTGCGAGCCGCCCTGAAGGTCGAGACCCAGGGTTACCTTGCTGGTCGGCAGGAAGGACGGAAACCGCTCCAGCTGCTCGTCGCTGAACATGTTCGGCATGGCCACGATAATGCCGACCAGCACGGTCAGCCAAATGAACATTGTCTTCCAGCGGGAATAGTGAAGCATATGGGTCTCGATATCTGGGAAGGTATGGGGTCGGTGCGGGCCGCTATGGCCCGCCCGTCAGGCGGCCGTTTCGGTCTTGACCGGTTCGCCCTTGACGCGCACTTCGGCGATGTAGGCGCGCACGGCGCGGATCTTGACGCCCTCGGCGATCTCGACCTCGAGGTCGTTGTCGTCGATGACCTTCGTCACCTTGCCGGAAATGCCGCCGCCCAGAACGACCTGGTCGCCACGACGGATGGCCGAAAGCGTTTCCTGACGCTTCTTCATCTGCTGGCGCTGCGGACGGATCAGGAAGAAGTACCACACCACCATCAGCGGCGCGAACAGGAACAGCATCTCCAGACCGGAGCCGAACGCCGCGGGTGTGGCAGCCGCATCCTGGGCAAATGCCGGGGTAATGAACATAGGAAACTCCCTCATCTTATTCGTGAATGCACGGGTCTCTCCGTCCCGCGTCAGGCCGCCGGAATATAGTGGCGAGCGGGGCGAATGCAACCGAAACAGCCGGCTGGCGTACCGTTTTTCAGCCTCTTACCCTTTCGACCGTCAAATTGCCATGCTAGGCGCCGGAAAAAGCGGACATGCCCCGGCAATGCCGGAGAATTGAACGGGAGGTTATCCATGTCGGAACGCATCAAGGACCTGATCTCGGAAGTTCGTCGCCTGGCTGACGCAATGGAGCGGCTGGCCGGACCGGCGCCGGCGGACAACGACTGGGAGGCAGCCGACTGCTTCGTCTGGGCGCCGCAGCGGCGCCATCTCCAGCCGGTGCCGCGTCCGAACCGCGTGGCGCTGACGCTGATCCGCGGCGTCGACCGGGTGCGCGACATCCTGCACGAGAACACGGCGCGCTTCGCCGAGGGCTTTCCCGCCAACAACGTGCTGCTGTGGGGCGCGCGCGGCATGGGCAAGTCCTCGCTGGTGAAGGCCGTTCACGCCGATATCCGCGCTGACGGCTTCAACCTGCTGAAACTTGTCGAGGTGCATCGCGAGGACATATCGAGCCTGCCGGAACTTCTCGACCTGATCAAGGCGACGCAGTACCGGGTCATCGTGTTCTGCGACGACCTGTCGTTCGACCATGACGATACCGCCTACAAGTCGCTGAAGGCGGCGCTCGACGGCGGCATCGAGGGGCGCCCGGACAATGTGCTGTTCTATGCGACCTCCAACCGGCGCCATCTCCTGCCGCGCAACATGATCGAGAACGAGCAGTCGACGGCGATCAATCCGTCGGAAGCGGTCGAGGAAAAGGTCTCGCTGTCTGACCGCTTCGGCCTCTGGCTCGGCTTCCACAAGTGCAGCCAGGACGACTACCTGACGATGATCGATGGCTACGCCGAGCATTTCAGCCTGCCGCTGGAGCGCGAGCAACTGCACCGCGAGGCGCTGGAATGGGCGACCACGCGTGGCGGACGATCGGGCCGCGTGGCCTGGCAGTACATCCAGGATCTCGCAGGGCGACTGCGCGTGCAGACGGATCGCGACTAGTACCCCAAACGCAAGAAAGGCCCGGCAGAACCGGGCCTTCCTCGATCTTCCTGGTACGCACTACTATTCCAGGAATGTCATGGGGTCGACGGGTGTCGCATCCTTGCGCACCTCGAAGTGCAACATCGGGCGGGTGGCGCTGCCGCTCATACCAGACGTGGCGATCTGCTGGCCGCGCTGGACCTTCTGGCCGCGCTGGACCGAGAGATTGTCGGCGTGACCGTAGACGGTGACGGTACCATCGTCGTGGCGGACGAGAACCGTGTTGCCGAGTTCCTTCAGACCATTGCCGGCATAGATGACGACACCGTTTTCCGCGGCCTTGACGGCGGTGCCGGCTGGCACCGAGATGTCGATACCGTCATTGCGCTTGCCATCGACGTTCTGGCCGTAACGGGCAACCACGGCGCCGGTGACCGGCCAGCGGTACTTGCCGATGCCGGTCGCGGCCGGCGCGGTTTCCTTGGTGTCGATGGAGGCGACTTCGGAAACGCTTTCCTTCGGCGGCTGGTAGGCGGCGGGTGCCGGCTTGGCATCGGCCTTTGCCGGAACGGAGGCGGTTTTGACGTCGTCGGTCTTCGACGCGGCGCCGGCCGGAAGCTTCAGCGTCTGTCCGACGCGGATGGTCGCGGTGGTCAGGCCGTTGGCCGACTTCAGCGCGTCGATCGGGGTGCCGGTTTCCTTCGAGATCTTCGCAAGCGAATCACCCGGCTTCACGGTGTAGGTGTTGCCGCCCGACGCACCGTTGGAAGCGACCGTCTTTGCCGGATCGGCCGAGCCCGACTGCTGCTTGTCGCGGCTGGACGGCGTCGTCGGCAGGACGGCGACCTTCTGCTCCTCTGCCGGCTTCGGCATGGGTTTTGGCGCAGTCGGCAACGAAGCCGGTTCGGCCGCGGAACGTGCTGCGACAGCCTGAGGCGCCGGTGTCGGGTTTGAACCGGTGGTGATGGAATCTTCCGGCGGCACGATCGGCCGGTTTGCGCTGGCCGTCTGCGAGGCAGCGGGTGCGGCGGGGAACGGCTGAGCGAGCGCTTCCTGGCGGGCGGTGGAGGCCGGTGCCGCGGAGGCGACGCCGGGCGACGCCAGTTCGGAGCGCTGAATCGATGCACGAGCCGGCGACGAGGTGCCGATCGTGCCGTAGGACGGCTGGGCCGGATACGGCTGCGACAGCGCCTGCTGGCGATTGGAATAGTCGGGCTGTTGCGCGGCCGGCATCGACGATCCGGCGACATCGGCGGACGGAACCGGCGCCTGGCCATTGAGGCCGGCATCACCGCGCCGGATGGAGGCGGTGGTCAGGGTATCCTGGGAGAAGATGCCGCTGAACCGCGACGCGTCGGAGCTGCAGCCGGCGGCAGCACCGGCAAGAAGCACGGCGGCGACGGCGCGGGCGACGGACTTGCCGGATTTCAGCGATACACTCATACGCATAACTCGTTCCACTCATACGCAACTCGAGACGGTTTTATTAAAGCGCGTTAGTGTTACTGGCGGGTTAACCGACACGAATCGTTATGAATAATTTCGATCTGTCGAACATATCGGGCTTCCCCGATTTATGCTCCTGCCCTTGCCTCACAGGCTCTGCGCGACCCTCGACTCGAGCGGCAGATAGGGTGTCTCGAAGAAGTCCTCGCGCTCGAAACGGCTGCCCGTCTTGGTGAGGCGGACCATTACGTAGCGCCCCTCCTCCACGGCGACGGGAACAACCGCGACACCGCCGGAGACCATCTGCTCGGCGAGAAAGCGCGGCATCTGGGAAAAGCCGGCGGTGGCCACGATCCGGTCGAACGTACCTTCGCCCGGCACGCCCGAGGAGCCGTCGGCCTGGCGCAGGACAACGTTGCGGAGCCCGTGCTCGTCGAGACGGCGCTGGGCGGCGGCGATCAGGGTACTGAACCTGTCGAGCGAGAGAACCCGCTCGGCCAGGCGGCCAAGCACCGTCGTCATGAAGCCACTGCCGGTGCCGATCTCCAGCACCCGGTGGCCGGGCTTGACGTTCAACTTGTGGAGGATGCGGACAGCCAGATCGGCGCCCTCCATGAAGGAACCGCAATCGATCGGGATGGTGCGGCTGGAATAGGCCTGATCGACGAACTGGGCCGGCACGAAGCGCGAGCGCTGGGTTTGTTCGACGGCGGTCAGGAGATCGAGATCGGAAATGCCCTCGGCCCTCAGACGCAAGACCAGCGCCGCGAAGCCTTCCTTTTCGATCATCCCTGTCTTCAACGGCCGACCCCGAAGCCAAGCGCCCGGCCGACAGCGTCCTGAGCGGAATAGTCCGTCGTATCGATCTTCAGCGGCGACACGGAGATCTTGTTGTCCTGGATCGCCTTGATATCGGTACCTTCGCGGAAGCGGTCGCCGCGATTGCCGAAGCGCAGCCAGTAATACGGGAAGCCACGGCCATCGGCGCGCTCCTCGACCTCCAGGCCGAAGTCGAGCTTGCCCTGCGAGGTCACCTCGATGCCCTGCACTTCCGACGGCGCGCAGCGCGGGAAGTTGACATTCAGGAAGGTGCCGGCCGGTAGATCGGCCTTGAGCAGTTGCTCGATCAGTTTCGGACCCAGCGTCTCCGCGACCTCCCACGGTATGACGCGGCCTCCGTTGGTGTAGTCGTAAAGCTGGCTGAGCGCGATGGAGCGAACGCCCTGCAGCGTGCCCTCGATGGCGCCGGCGACCGTGCCGGAATAGGTGACGTCGTCGGCGAGGTTGCCGCCGGCATTGACGCCAGAAAGAACCAGATCGGGCTTTTCGTCCATCAGTTCGCGGATCGCCATGATCACGCAATCGGTCGGGGTGCCGCGCAGCGCGAAGCGCTTGTCGTCGATGCGGCGCAGGCGCAAGGGTTCGGAAATCGTCAGCGAGTGGGCGAGACCGCTCTGATCGGTCTCGGGCGCGACGACCCAGACGTCGTCGGTCAACGTCCGGGCGATGCGTTCGAGAGCCGCCAGACCCTCGGCATGGATGCCGTCGTCATTGGTCAGCAATATCCGCATCGTCTTTTTCCTCACGCTGCCTTTTCGATCCTGGTGATACCGCCCATGTAGGGCAGCAGCACGTCGGGAACAGTGATCGACCCATCCTCGTTCAGGTAGTTTTCCATGACCGCGATCAGGCAGCGGCCGACGGCAACGCCGGAGCCGTTCAGCGTATGGACGAAGGTCGTGCCCTTGTCATCCTTGCCGCGATAGCGGGCGTTCATGCGCCGCCCCTGGAAATCGCCGCAGACGGAGCACGACGAAATTTCGCGGTAGGTGTCCTGTCCGGGCAGCCAGACCTCGATGTCGTAGGTCTTGCGCGCGCCGAAGCCCATGTCGCCGGTGCAAAGCGTCATCGTGCGGAAATGCAGGCCGAGCCGCTTCAGCACGGTTTCGGCGCATTCGGTCATGCGCTCGTGTTCGGCGATCGAGCTTTCGGCGTCGGTGATCGAGACGAGCTCGCACTTCCAGAACTGGTGCTGGCGCAGCATGCCGCGGGTGTCGCGGCCGGCGGAGCCGGCTTCCGAACGGAAGGACGGTGTCAGCGCGGTGAAACGCAGCGGCAGCTTGTCCTGCTCGAGGATTTCCCCGGAGACGAGATTGGTCAGCGTGACCTCCGCCGTCGGAATCAGCCAGCGGCCGTCGGTGGTCTTGAACAGGTCCTCGGCGAATTTCGGAAGCTGACCCGTGCCGTACATGGCCTCATCGCGCACCATCAGCGGCGACGAGACTTCCGTATAGCCGTGCTCGGTGGTGTGCAGGTCGAGCATGAACTGGCCGAGCGCCCGTTCCAGCTTTGCGAGCTGCGACGTGAGCACCGTGAAGCGGGCGCCGGAGAGCTTGGCCGCGCGGTCGAAATCCATGTAGCCGAGGGCTTCGCCGATTTCGTAGTGCTCCTTCGCGGCATGGTTCCAGCCGGGTTTCTGGCCGACGGTGCGCTTGACGACATTGTCGTGTTCGTCCTTACCGACAGGCACGTCGTCGAGCGGGATATTGGGGATGCGCGACAGGGCGTCGGTCAGTTCGGCGGTGAGCTTGCGCTCCTCCTCTTCGGCCGAAGGCAGCGTGTCCTTCAGGGTGGCGACCTCGGCCTTCAGCTTTTCGGCGAGCTCGGTGTTCTTCTGCGCCATGGCCGCGCCGATCTCCTTGGAGGCGGCGTTGCGGCGGGACTGCATTTCCTGCATCGAATGGACGACGGCGCGGCGCTTCTCGTCGAGCGAGATCAGGCCGGCGGCCAGCGGTTGTGCGCCACGCTTGGCGAGCGCGGCGTCGAGAGCCTCGGGATTGTCGCGGATCCATTTGATGTCAAGCATTGGGCTTACCAGGGTTCGTCAGAAAAAGAGATGAACCCCGCACGACGATGCGGGGCCGGCATCGGCGCCATGCGGGCGCGGCCACTGGAGAGAACCGGTTAGGGCTCGTCCACCTCGTCCGGAGCAGCGACCTCGGTCTTCGCCCGGTTGCGCTCCACGAGTCGCGCCGCATAGATGGCTATCTCGTAGAGAAGGATGGTGGGCAGTGCAAGACCGATCTGGGAGATCGGATCGGGCGGTGTCAGGACGGCTGCGACGACGAAGGCGACGACGATGAAATACTTGCGCTTGTCGGCAAGCCAGCTGCTTTGCAGCAGGCCGACGCGGGCAAGCAGCGTGGTCACGACGGGCAGCTGGAAGACCAGTCCGAAGGAGATCACCAGCGTCATGATCAGGCTCAGATACTCAGACACCTTCGGCATCAGCGAGATCGCCACCTCGCCATCGGCCGGCGCCTGCTGCATCGCCAGGAAGAACCACATGACCATGGGGGTGAAGAAGAAGTAGACCAGCGCGCCGCCGAGCAGAAAGAGCAGTGGCGACGCAATCAGAAACGGCAGGAATGCCGCCCGCTCGTTCTTGTAGAGGCCGGGTGCCACGAACTTGTAGATCTGCGAGGCGATGATCGGGAAAGCGATCACCAGCGCGCCGAACATCGCCACCTTGATCTGGGTGAAGAAGAATTCCTGTGGCGCTGTGTAGATGAGTTCCGCCTTGTTGACGTCGAGACCCGCCCAGGTCACCGCCCATTTGTAGGGCACGACCAGCAGGTTGAAGAGGTCCTTGGCGAAGAAGAAGCAGACGATGAAGGCGATGAAAAACGCGCCAAGCGACCAGATCAACCGGGTGCGGAGCTCGATCAGATGTTCGAGGAGCGGCTGCGGCTTGTCTTCGATATCCCCGCTCATGCCTTGTCCTTCGTGGTCGTTGCGGTCTTGCGGCGAGCCGGCGCCTTGCGGGCGGGCGCGGGTTTCGCAGGTTCAGCCGGCTTCGGTTCAGCAGCAGGCTTGGCGGCCTTGGGCTTGCGGGCCGGAGCCTTCGCGTTGTCCGTAGGAACGGCAACTGCTGGAGCCGCAGCCTTCGCGTGCTTCGTGACGGGCTTGGCCGCAGGGGTCTTGGCCGTCTTGCTCGATTTGGCCGGCTTGGCCTTCGCCTGCTCGCCTGCCGGTGCTGCGGGCGCCGGATCGGCCTGCTTCACCAGATCGGATGTGACGGGTGGAAGCGGAGACGGCATTTCCGGCAAAGGGGCGGACTTCGCCTCGGACGTGGCGGCCGCCGTTCCAGCAGCGGCGGTCGTTGCCTTGCCGATATCGGAGCGAATGCTGTCGCCGGCCTCACGAAGCGGGCTGATTGCGTCGCGAACCACCGATGCGGGATTAAACTTCCTAACGTCCGAGATGCTGCGACCGACATCCTCGAGGTCCGCTTCGCGCAGCGCCTCGTCGAACTGCGAACGGAACTCGCCGGCGGTGCGACGCAGCTTCGTCATCATCTTGCCGAAGGCCCTCAGCATGGGCGGCAAGTCCTTCGGCCCCACCACGACGATCAGGATCACCGCGACGACGAGCAGTTCGCTCCAGCCAATATCGAGCATTAGGAAGGCTCCTGAACCGGCGGCAACAGGACGCGCCGCCGTTACGCCGATGCGTTACTTGGTTTCGTCGGCCTTGTGCTCGACGTTCTTCGGATGGTTGTCCGCAGCGTCGTCGTCGGACATGCCCTTCTTGAAGCTCTTGATCCCCTTGGCCAAGTCGCCCATGAGCTCCGGAATCTTGCCGCGGCCGAAGAGAAGCAGGACGATCGCCAGAACGATCAGCCAGTGCCACACGCTGAAAGAACCCATTACTGCAACTCCTTGTTTTTGCGTCACACCGATGTAAGGGGTTTAACGCTCTTTTTCAAACACCAAAATGTCGTGAGGCTTCACATTCACAGTGACCTCCCTGACGCCTGTCGGCAGGAGGTCGGCGCGGATACGCGCGCGCACCGGCTGGTCCGAGCCCGGCACGGCAAGTTCCAGCATTTCCACCACGCCGAGGAAGCGGCGCGACAGGATGCGCGCGGGGATCGCGCCACCGGTTTCGCGGACATCCACGGCCGACAGGCGGACCGCCGCCGAGCAGGCGGCTTCCTCCGCAAGGCCACCGGCCGGCACCGCGCCGAGCGGCGTCTCGACCATGCCGGCCCGGACGCGGCCGGAAAACTCGTTGATCTCGGAGAAGAAACCGGCCGCGAAGAGATCGGCTGGACGACGATAAAGCTCGTCCGCTGTGCCAACCTGCACAAGCCGGCCCTCCCGCAGAAGCGCAATGCGGTCGGCCATGCGCATGGCCTCCTCGGCATCGTGGGTGACGACGATGGCCGTGGCGCGGCTTTCCCGCAGGATCGCCAGCGTGTCGGCGCGAATGGTGTCCTTGAGACGGGAGTCGAGGCCCGAGAACGGCTCGTCCATCAGGAGAACGCCCGGACGCGGCGCCAGCGCACGGGCAAGGGCCACGCGCTGCTGCTCGCCGCCGGACAGCACGTGCGGATAGGACTGGGCGTAGCGCGACAGGCCGACGCGCTCCAGTGCCACCATCGCCTCCGCAGCCGCCTCGCGGGCGGGAAGCGCGGTCAGGCCGAACTGCACGTTCTTCAGGATGGTCATGTGCGGAAAGAGCGCGAAGTCCTGGAACATCAGACCGATGCCGCGCTTTTCAGGCGGCAGGAAGACATCGGGACCGGCAACCTCGCGATCGTTGATCACGACACGGCCTTGGGACTGCGCCTCGATGCCGGCGGCGATCCGCAGGAGGGTCGTCTTGCCCGAACCGGAGGGACCGAGCAGGCAGAGCACCTCGCCGGGTTCTGCGGTCAGGGTTACGCCCCTTATCGTCGGCTTGCCGTGATAGGCGTGGCGGACATCCTCAAAGCCGAGCCGCGCGGCGAAGGTGACAGCAGCGCGCCGCCCGGTGCCGCCGGTCTCTGAGGATGCGGCCGGGCGCATCGTCGCTGGACTTTGGATACTGTTCATTCTGCCTGCCACGGCCGTCAGCGCTGTTGTTGCGCCCGGCCGGTCGTCCGTACGAAAGATGACCCTATTCGTCCGGTTCTCCGCCGGGAGTCAAGAGGCCGAGTTCCTCCAAGTCGAGCGGGGTGATCGGATCCTCGTCCTCGGTGAGTTCGTCGCCGAGGTTCGGGAGCGGCATGTTGAAGCCCGGCGGGATACGGCCGGAGAGCAGTCCGGCGGACTTCAATTCCTCCATGCCGGGCAGGTCGCGGAGCTCCTCGAGGCCGAAATGATCGAGGAAGTCACGGGTGGTGCCAAGCGTGACCGGGCGCCCGGGCGAGCGGCGGCGGCCGCGGAATCGCACCCAGCCGGCTTCCATCAGCACGTCCAGCGTGCCCTTAGACGTCTGCACGCCGCGGATCTCCTCGATCTCGGCCCGTGTCACCGGCTGGTGATAGGCAATGATTGCAAGCACTTCCAGCGCGGCGCGCGAGAGCCTGCGAACCTCGTTGTCTTCCTTGCGGATGGCAAAGGATAGGTCGGCGGCGGTGCGGAACGCCCAATGGTCGGAGACCTGAACGAGATTGACGCCACGGCTCGCATACTCCGTCTTCAACTGCTCCATCAGCGGCCGGACCTCGATGCCTCTGGGCAGGCGCTCGGCGAGAAAACCCTCCGACACCGGTTCGGCCGAGGCGAAGACCAGGGCTTCGGCGATGCGCAGCGCCTCGCGCAGCGTTCGCTCGTCGATCGAAACAGGCTCCATTTCCTCGGGCGGCAAAGAGTCGCGGTCGTCGTCAACGTCGGTCAATGGCCGTCCTCAGAGGGGCGGGCCGGCGACGGGAGCCGGCTGCGGGTTGGATCGCAGGAAAATCGGCTCAAAGGCCGATTCCTGCCTGATCTGCAGGCGTCCCTCGCGCACCAGCTCCAGCGAGGCAGCGAAGGCAGAGGCGATCGCCGTGACACGCTCCTCGGGTCGTGTCAGGTAGCGCAGCAGATAACTCTCGAGCACGGTCCAGTCACCGATCTCGCCGATCATGCGCGACAGAAGCTCGCGGGCATCCGACAGCGACCAGACCTGGCGGCGCTCGATCGTTACCTGCGTGATCGCCTGGCGCTGGCGCAGCGCGGCATAGGCGCTGAGCAGATCGTAGAGCGAGGCATCGAAGGCGGACTGGACACGGTCCGGCATGTGCTCCGGCTGACCACGCTGGAAGACGTCGCGGCCAAGACGATTGCGATTGATCAGACGGCTTGCCGCCTCGCGCATGGCTTCCAGCCGCTTCAGGCGGAAGGCCAGCGTCGCGGCCATTTCCTCGCCCGAGGGACCATCGTCCTTCGACTGCTGCGGGATCAGCAGGCGCGATTTGAGGTAGGCGAGCCAGGCGGCCATGACGAGATAATCGGCGGCGAGCTCGATGCGGATGCGCCGCGCGCTCTCGACGAACTGGAGGTACTGCTCGGCGAGCGCCAGGACCGAGATGCGCGACAGGTCGACCTTCTGGGTCCGGGCAAGATGCAAGAGCAGGTCCAGCGGGCCTTCAAAGCCGGCGACGTCGATCAGGAGCGCCGGTTCGCCGGCGGCGCGATCGACCTCCGCGTCGCTCCACAGCCGGTCCATCGGCGTCAACTGGGTGGCGCGGTTGCCGGTCGAGGGCGTTCCGGGTTGCTGGGCCATCAGGCGGCGGCTCCCATCTCGTCGAACTCGGCGCGGATCACGGCCTCGTCGGCGGGCTCGCTCCGCTCCAGCGCGGCTTCGACGGCCCGGGCGCGTTCAAGCGAGGCGCCGGCAAGCGGTCCGACCTCCGCGGCAACCGCCCTCATCTCCTCCATCACGCCATTGCAGTGGAGCACCACATCGCAGCCGCCGGTGACGATGGCGCGGGCACGTTCGCCGATGGTGCCCTTCAGCGCATTCATCGACACGTCATCGGACATCAGCAGGCCGTT
This sequence comes from Ciceribacter sp. L1K22, assembly GCF_017599385.1. Classification (GTDB taxonomy): domain Bacteria; phylum Pseudomonadota; class Alphaproteobacteria; order Rhizobiales; family Rhizobiaceae; genus Allorhizobium. The sequence goes on along the minus strand of NZ_JAGFPK010000001.1, from coordinate 1,972,311 downwards.
GAAGCCGATCGAACCGCGGATGATCTCCTGTATGACCTTGGGCGACGTCGTCGCCGGGCGCTCGGGATCGATCGCGGTAAAGACGATGTGGGCGCTCATCGCCATCAGGGCGTCCGCCATTCGGCGGAAGGGCACGAAGTCATGCGCTTCCAGGTCTTCCAGCGACGCCGTCACCACAGGCAGTTCATGATGGGAATCGGCCATGCCGCGACCGTGGCCCGGCACGTGCTTCATCACCGGCAGCACACCGCCTGACAAAAGCCCTTGCGCGGCCGCCGCACCCATGGCCGCGACCGTCTCGGGGTCGGTACCGTAGGCGCGGTCGCCGATGACGTTGCTGGCACCCTCGACCGGCACATCCAGCACCGGCAGGCAATCGACGTTGATGCCGAGCTTCTGTAAATCGAAGGCATGCAGGCGCGACATGAGCCAGGCGGCGCGAAGCCCCCTCTCCCGGTCCTGCCGGTAGATGTCGCCCAGCGCCGCCGCCGAGGGATAGCGCGGCGCGATCGGCTCGCGAATACGCTGGACGCGGCCACCTTCCTGGTCGATCAGGACAGGCGCATTCCGTCCACCCACGGTCTCGCGCAGCGATGCCACCAGATCGGTGATCTGCTGCCGCTCGACAAGATTGCGGGCGAAGACGATGAAGCCCCAGGGCTGCTCGGCTTCGAAGAAGGCCTTTTCATTCGGTGTCAGCGCAGGACCGGCGACGCCCAGGATCATTGCTTTTGATTCGCTCATGGCCGTCAGCATAGGGGCTTGACGTGAAAAGCCGAAGGCGGGCGAATCACCATTCACAGGAAAAAGGGCGGAAACGTCGCCGTTTCCGCCCTTTTTATCCGTTGAGACCTGTCGTTTTCGTCACCGTGCGACGAGGCAGGAACCTCCGGCGGCCTTGTAGCGCTCGCAGAGCGAGATCGCCTCTGCGCGCGAACCACCGGGAATGCGCACGCGATAATAGGTTCCCTTGCCTTCGATGTCGGCCCGCTTAATGTCGACACCCTTGCCGCCGATGACGCCGGCGTAGCGCGAGGACAGGCTCTGGTAAGATCTCTGCGCCTCGGCCTCCGAGGGGAGCGATGCGATCTGGACGTAGAATTCCGACGCGGCTGCCGCCGGCGCGGCAGGTTGCGCCGCTTCGGTGGAGGTCGATGCGGGCGTCTGCGTCTCGGTGGCCGGAGCCGGCCGGACATTGCCCTGATCGGTCACTGTGCTGACGACGTCAACCGGTTGCTGGGCAGGCCGTGTGACCGGGACCGGTGCGGAGGTCGCAACCTCTGCCGGAGCGGAATCGGTCTGCGGGGTTTGTGCCGGCGCGGTCGTCTCCGGAGCAGTCGCGGCGGCCGTGACGGTCTCGGTCGCAGCAGGGGTTGCGGCGGGCGCCTCGACAGCTGGCGCGGCCTCAACCGGTGCGGCTACCGTTTGCGTCGCGGACGGCTGTGCGAGAGCCGGCGCGGTCGGCGACGTTGCTTGCGGGGCGGGCTCGTCGATGTCCTGCGCGACCAGGGTGCCGTCGGCACGGACGATCATGGTGCGGACCTTGCGGGGCGCGATGGCGACAGCTTCCGGTTCCGTCGAGGCGGCTGCCGGCTCTTCCGGCTGGCTGCCCGGCAGGAGGCGAGGATCCTCGGTCTCGCCAACCGGCGTTTGTGCCAGAAGGGAGTCATTTTCGCCCTCAAGCGGCAGCGTTTCCGGCAGCAGCGTCTTCTGGACGACGTCGACCGGTTCCTCGCTGCCGGAGATCAGGCTCTCCTGCTTCGGGTCCTCGACAGCGCCCTCGACACGATCGTAGACGGCCTTGTCCTGGTTGGGCACGGCCGTGCCGCCGGGATTTTCGGGAACGATCTTCACCGGATCCTTGTCGGCCAGGATCACCGGCGGCTCGCCCGATGCGATGACGCCGCTGCCCGTTCCCGTCAGCCAGACATATCCACCGCCGGCGGCGAGGACCGCGATCAGCGCGACGGAAGCCGCAAGCAGCAGTCGGCGGCCGCCGGAGCGGCCGGCGGGCTCTTCTTCCCGTTCGATGACGACACGGGTCGCCTGACGTGCCGGGTTGGCGTGCGCCTGACCGAGGGTCTCGCGGAAATCCTCCTCGAGCGCTTTCTCGAACTCGTCGAAATTCTCGACCGGGCCGGATGCGGTCGCAGGGCGCGACGCTGCCGGGGCCGGCGCGACTGCCGCCTGAACCGGCTGTTGCGGCTCGGCGACAGCGGTATCGGCAAAGAGCGTCGCCAGCTCGGAATCGAGATCGATATCGTATTCCGTCCTGTAGACCGGCGGCTCGACCGGCTCAGGCGCCGGGATTTCCGGCACATCGAGGGCGGGGATCGCCGACGGCAAGTCGTCCTGCTCGGAAATCTCGCGCGGGTCGAAGGGCAACGGCTCGTCCACCAGGCTGGCGGGGCCCCTCGTCTCGACCGCCGGACGAACCGGCAAGGGGGCGGCGGCCGTTACCGCCGGTTCGGACCGCGCAGTGACAGGCGTGGAGGCCACGGGGTTCGCGCGGCTCACGGGCTGCGGCGCCGACTGCGGGGCAACAGGTGTGACGGCGGGCGGCGGTGGGGTAAAGGCGCGGGCCGGAGTGGTGACGGCGGCAGCGGCAACCGGCGCGAAAGAGGCGCTGATGGCAGCCGCCGAGGAACCGGCGTTCGCCGGTGTTGCGGCTGCAATCTCCGCCTCGTCGTCCAGTGAAAAGTCCGAGAGGTCGAGCTCCAGATCCTCCAGATCCAGTTCGAACTCGCCATCATGAAGCGGGTCAATGACGGGCTCGGCCGCCGGTACGGCCTGGGGCGCCTGCTGCCAACCGGCAACGATCTCGGCCTCGAGCGACGGCGGCGTCTGGTCAGGAGCAGACCGGGAAACGAACGGACGGGCCTCGACCTCGGCAACGACCTCAGTCTCCGGGGCCTGTGCGAAGCTCATATCGAAATCCGGCTCGCGGCGCGGCGCGGCGGGTTCTTCCGGCGCATCGGCCTCGAAGGGCATGTCGAACGCGGAGAAGTCCGCGAGTGTATCGGCGGGAGCCGGCTCGTTTGCGACGGTAGCGGCCACTTCGGGTTCGGCGAACCGAGGCTGGGCCCAGTCGGGCTCGACCGAAGGCTCGACACGGTGATCTTCGACCGCGGGATAAACCTCCGGCGCAGGCTCGGCGCGTGATGCAGCCGGTTGCGGGGTGGCCCAGCCGAATGCGGCCGCGAGCTCATCTTCCAGAGAGAGAGACGGCGCGGCAGGCGCTGAGACCGGCGCATCCTCGAAAACCGGCTCGCGCGGACTGGGCTTTGCTGCGAAATTGGCGATCGGCAGGTTGAGGCGCGGCGCGGGCGCCACCGGCGGCTCCGGCTCGATAGCCACCTGATCGAAGGAGACGGGCGAGACGGGCGTCGGCTCCTCCTGCGGTTCGGCAATCGCCCATTCGAGTTCGGTCGCGAGATCGTCCTGCGGCGCAAAGCGGTCTTCGAAAGCATAGGTCGCCGGCACGTCCTCGTCGCGAGGCACCACTTCCGGCTCAAGCGCGACAGTGCCGGTGTCGACGGTTTCCCAGGCCAATGACCGGTAATCAGGCTCGGCTGTCAGGGGCGTCTGGAACGGAGGCTCGGGTTCGACGGGCTCGTCAAAACCCGGCTCGACTGGCTCATAGGCCGGACGCTCCTCGGCCACAGCCACCTCAGGCGCAGGGGCCGGCTCCTCGAAGGTCTCGAATTCCCGCAGAAGTTCTTCTTCAAGATCGAAGGCCGGCTCGACCTTCGGCGCGACGGATGGCTGGGATGCAGGCTCGAAACCGACGATCCGGGCAAGCTCCGCCAACGGGTCGTCATCCGCGAAGGAGTCGCCGCCAAATCCACCCTGGAGGGCCGCCTGATGTTTTACCATACCCATTTCCACTCTTTACGCGACAAAACGCTTGCCAGCGCATTGTGGGGAAATGGTGACAGACTACCGCATCTCGTTCGGTGCGTCGGTGCCAGTTATGGCAAGGCCCGACTTCAAAACGGAGGCGACAGCATGCACCAGCCCAAGTCTGGCAATACTCAATTGTCGGTTTTTATCGTTAACAAAGCGTAATTCGGGTTGATCCTTGCCTTTGTTCCAATGTGCATGGAACGAACTTGCCAGATCATAAAGGTAAAATGCAAGGCGATGCGGCTCCTGAGACTGGGCCGCGGCCTCGATTACTCGTGGATATTCTGCGAGCTTGCCGACCAGTTGCACTTCCGCCGGATCGAGACCCGACTGCAGCACCGCGCCGGCAAGATCCAGGTTGTCCGAATCAAGGTCGGGAAAGGCTTCCCGCGCCTGACGGAAGACAGACATGCAGCGGGCGTGGGCGTATTGGACGTAGAAGACCGGATTGTCCTTCGACTGTTCCGTCACCTTGGCGAAGTCGAAGTCGAGCGGCTCGGAACTCTTCCGATAGAGCATCATGAAGCGGACGGGATCGCGACCGACCTCGTCGACGACTTCACGCAGCGTAACGAAATCACCCGAGCGCTTCGACATCTTAACCGGCTCGCCGTTGCGGAAGAGCTTGACCAACTGGCAGAGCAGCACTGTCAGCTTCGATTTGCCGCCGGACACGGCGCGCGCCACGGCTTCCAGCCGCTTCACGTAGCCACCATGGTCGGCGCCGAGGACGTAGATCATCTCGTCGTAGCCGCGATCGAACTTGTCCTTAAAGTAGGCCACGTCGGCGGCGAAGTAGGTGAACGAGCCGTCCGACTTCATCAGCGGACGGTCGATATCGTCGCCGACATCGGTGGAGCGGAACAGCGTTTGTTCGCGGTCTTCCCAGTCCTCCGGCAACTGCCCCTTCGGCGGCGGCAGCTTGCCGCGATAGACATGCCCCTTGAAGGTCAGGTCGTTGATGGCCGACAGGATCGCGGCGCCGTTGCCGGCATGCAGCGTGCGCTCGGAGTAGAACACGTCGTGGTGGACGTTGAGGGTCGCGAGATCGTCGCGGATCATCGCCATCATCATGTCGATCGCCTTGTCCTTGACGATCGGCAGCCACTTTTCCTCGGGCATTGCGAGCAGCTTCTGGCCGTATTCATCTGCCAGCGTCTGGCCGACCGGGACGAGATAGTCGCCCGGATAAAGGCCGGCCGGTATCTCGCCGATGGTCTCGCCCAGCGCCTCGCGATAACGCAGGAAGGCGGAGCGGGCGAGCACGTCGATCTGCGAGCCCGCGTCGTTGATGTAGTATTCCTTGGTCACCTCGTAACCGGCGAAGGCGAGCAGGTTGGCGAGCGCGTCACCGACGACGGCGCCGCGGCAATGGCCGACATGCATGGGACCGGTCGGGTTGGCGGAGACATATTCGACATTGACCTTGCGGCCCTTGCCGACGGTCGAGCGGCCGAAATCTGTGCCGTTCGCGATCAGGTCGGACAGAAGGCGCTGCCAGTATGCGGTCGACAGGCGGAGATTGATGAAGCCGGGACCGGCCACCGTGATCTCGGCGATGTCGGCGTCTTCCTTCAGCTTCTCGGCGATCAGGTCGGCCAGAGCACGCGGATTGGTGCCGAGCGGCTTGGACAGCACCATGGCGGCGTTGGTCGCGGCATCTCCGTGGCTCGGGTCGCGTGGCGGTTCGACGACGATACGGCCGAAATCGAGCTCGCCTCGCTTCGCCTTGACGATGTCCATCTCGTCGAGGGCGGTTTTGATCCTGGCTTCGAAATCGGCAAAAAGGTTCATGTCGTCTGTCCTGCGCGGCGTTGCGGCCATCTGCAATGGAGTGGGAATGCGGCGGGCTCTACCGCAATTCAGGGGTATGGTCAAACAGCTCCCGGTGCGCGCGCACCGCGAACGTATCGGTCATGCCGGCCAGATAGTCGCCGACATGTCGGGCGCGCTGCGGATGATTGAGACCCGGCAGCTGGTTCACCCAGTAGTGGCTCTTCATCAGCGCGGGATCCGCCATGTAGGCATTGAACAGGTCAGACACGATCTGCGCCGCACCGGCGCGGATGCGCATGATGTCCGGGTGGCGGTAGATCCGGGAGAACAGGAGTTTCTTGATCTGCCGGTCCGTCTCGGTCATCGCTTCGGAGAAGGTCGCGATGGTGCGGTCAGCATCGCGCACGTCCTGTGCGGATCGCGGCTTTACCTGCCCTAGCCGTTCCTGCGCCACGCCAATCACATCCTCGACCATGCGGGTGATCTGCCGGCGCATGATCTCGTGGGCGAACCGGTCGGGATCGAGGTGCGGATAGCGGTCGCGGACCTCGCGCATCAGCCCGGCAAGAAAAGGCACGTCCTCCAGCATCTCGAAGGTCAGGTAGCCGGAGCGCAGGCCATCGTCGATGTCATGAGTGTTGTAGGCGATGTCGTCGGAAATCGCCGCGACCTGGGCTTCGAGGCTGGCATAGCTCTCGATTTCAAGGTCGTGAAGCTCCGTGTAGTCGAGGATCGGCTGGGGTACGGGGCCGCGTGTCCCCTGCCCGTCCTTCGTCCGCAAGGGGCCGTTGTGCTTCACGAGACCCTCGAGCGATTCCCAAGTGAGGTTCAGCCCGTCGAACTCGGCGTAGCGGCGCTCCAGCTTTGTGACGATGCGGAGCGACTGGGCGTTGTGGTCGAAGCCGCCATAGGGTTTCAGCGCCTCGTCGAGCGCGTCCTCGCCGGTATGGCCGAAGGGGGTGTGGCCGAAATCGTGGACCAGCGCCACGCCTTCCGCCAAATCCTCGTCGATCTTCAAGGCGCGGGCGAGCGCGCGGGCGATCTGGGCGACCTCGATCGTATGGGTCAGACGGGTCCGGTAATGGTCGCCGTCGGGTCCGATGAAGACCTGCGTCTTGTGTTTCAGGCGGCGGAAGGCGGTGGTGTGGACGATGCGGTCGCGGTCGCGCTGGAACTCCGACCGGGTCGGGCTCGACGGCTCGGCAAACAGGCGACCGCGCGAGCCCCACGGGTCCGAGGCGTAAAGCGCCCTCTCCCCGAAGCCAAATCCGAGTGCCTTGGTGTCGATCGTCATTTCCAGTCCTTGCGGTTCGCCATTGACGCCTTGCCTGCGCCTTCATACCTATAGCCTCATCCGGTGAAACATGCCGGACGAAGCAGGGCAAGTCATAGTATCATGTCTGTCCTTGTCGTGAACTTGACAGACAAGCCCCCATCCCGTTTCTGCGGGCCTTGACCCCGTCGGAGGTAAGATGACCGAGCAAAACGTAACCCTCTCCGAAGCCGCCGCGAAGCGCATCGCCGCGGTCGTCGGCAGCGAAGCCGGCAAAAGCGCGTTGCGCGTCTCCGTCGAAGGCGGCGGCTGTTCCGGCTTTTCCTACAAGTTCGACCTCGAATCGGACCGCGCCGACGACGACATCGTCGTCAGCCGCGACGGAGCGACGGTGCTGATCGATCCGGTGTCGCTGATCTACATGGCCGGTTCCGAGATCGATTTCGTCGACAACCTGATGGGCCAGTCCTTCCAGATCAAGAATCCGAATGCGGTGGCGAGCTGCGGCTGCGGCACGAGCTTCGCCGTATGAAGATCGCCACCTGGAACATCAACGGCGTCAAGGCGCGCATCGCGAACCTCTGCCAGTGGCTGGAACAGTCCTCGCCCGACATCGTCTGCCTGCAGGAGATCAAGTCGGTCGACGAAGGCTTTCCGCGCCTCGAGATCGAGACGCTCGGCTATCATGTCGAGACCCACGGCCAAAAGGGCTTCAACGGCGTCGCGCTCTTGTCGAAGAGCAAGCCGGACGAGGTCAATCGCGGCCTTCCCGGCGACGAGACTGACGAACAGGCCCGCTTCATCGAGGGCGTGTTTTCCGTTCCGGGCGGCGTGATCCGGGTATGCTCGCTCTACCTGCCAAACGGCAATCCGGCCGACGATCCGGTCAAATATCCCTACAAGCTTGCCTGGATGGCGCGGCTCAAGGCATTCGCTCAAGACCGCATGGCGCTTGAGGAGCCGCTGATTCTGGCCGGCGACTACAATGTCATTCCGGAGCCGTACGACTGCCACGACCCGATGGTCTGGGCGGGCGATGCCCTGTTCCTGCCGAAGACGCGCAATGCTTTCCGCGAGCTCGAATATCTCGGCCTCGTCGATGCCGTGCGTGCCTCCACCGATGAAGCCGGCGTTTATACGTTCTGGGACTATCAGGCCGGTGCCTGGCAGAAGAACAACGGTATCCGCATCGATCACCTGCTTCTTTCGCCGGAAGCGACCGACCGCCTGAAGGCGACGGCGATCGAGAAACACGTGCGCAGCTGGGAAAAGCCGTCCGACCACGTTCCCGTCGTTGGTTTCTTCGATTTCGGCTGAGGCGCATCGTCACCCCCGGCGTGCGTCGACAGGCTGACTGACGCAACGCAAGTTCCAATCCATGTTCGTTGGCTAGACTACTTATCAATTGCGATCCCTATCGCCGCACCCGCTTGCGCGGCCGGCGGGATCGGCAAACGAAGGAGGCTGGCATGACCGACATCACGTCGATACGCATGAGTTCCGCGCAGACAATGCTGAGGGTCCTGAAGGATACGAACGCCGATTCGCGATCGAGCCGGGACGGATCGACCAACAGCCCGTTGTCCTCGTCCTACCTGCTGCAATCCTTTGGCGCCGGAACGGCTGACGAGACCGAGGAAGACATCTTCTACGGCCGGTTCGAGGCGCTGCAGGCCTCCGTGACCGAGGCGCAGAGCCAGGTGGAGGCAGAGAGCACCTCCGGCATCGGATCGAAATCCTTCATGACGGCTCTCAAAGCGCGGCTGGAAGAGCTCAAGGCCACGCCTGACGGCAAGGTGAAGGCCGAGGAGATGCTTGCAGCGCTCGAGGCCGGAACGCTGACAGTCACCGATGCCGCGGCGGGGGAAACGATAAAGGCCTGGGATGTATCGGCGGATAGCGAGGCCGGGACGACCAGCAAGCCGACCGAGGAAACGGACGCAAGCGGATGGTCCGACTTTCTGCGAGACCGGCTGACCCGTGGCAGCAATGCCACCTATCTGATCGGGCCGAACGGTGCCTATGTCGACAAGGTTAGCGGCGAGAGCGCCTATTTCGGCACGATCGGCGAGACCTACGCCTATCTCAGCTGGCCAGCGACGGGCGCCAGCGCCTAACGACTCGGATCATTCGGCGCCGTCGACCCGCGGCGCCAGCGCCACGGCCACCCGACGGTCGTCCTCTGTGGCGACCGAGAAGGCCTGTTCCTGCAGTTCCTGCACCCAACCGCAATCCTTCGGCTCGCACTTGTCGAGCGCAGCGGTCATGAAGGCGAGGCCCTGGGCGGTCTGCCCCTCCTGGAAGATCAGATTGCCGAACACGGCCATGGCGCCGCCGTGGCCATTCTTACGGGCGACGTTCAGCCATTTCTTGGCCTGCTTCACGCTTGCCTTGCCGCCCTCGCCGACGAGAAGCATCTGGCCGAGCTGGAACTGCGCCTCGGGCACGCCGAAGGTGGACGCGACCTGGAAATAGATTTGCCGCGCCTGGGCGAGATCGACGCCAACGGGCGAGCCGGGAATGCCCTGGCGGAAATACTGGGCAAGCGACATCAGCGAATAAATGAAGAAACCGGTATCGTTGGAGCCCGGCTCGACGCCGCGGCTGGCGATCCGCGAATAGATCTTGAAGGCCTCGAAATCGTTCTTCACCACGCCGTCGCCGTCGGCATACATCTCCGCGAGCGCGTATTGGGAGGCCGTATGGCCCTGTTCGGCCGCGTAGCGATAGGCCTCGACAGCGTCCTTCTTCTGGCCGTTCTGGTAGGCCTTGAAGCCGAACTTGAAGAGATCAAATGGGCCCGATTCCTTGGTGACGCCGGCGTTGATGTCGAAAGCGAACGCGCCTGTCGCCGACAACAGACACAGTACCAGAGCCGTAAACGAACGCACCGGCCGTATTAACCCCGTATTTACCATAGTTCCGTATATCTTTCGTCCACTGACGGCGATTGGAAGACACCGTTGCCCATCGGTCTTCCACGTCCCGTACCAATAGTCGCGCAAGTCGATGAACAACCCGTTCACGCGGCCCGCGAGATCGCCACCGGCAGCCTCATCCGATCCGATCGCGAGCCGAGGCTAGCGCTCTTTTCGGGCGAGACTGCGGCCCCTCGATGGCTCTCGATGTTCCGGCAATCGTGGAAGGTGCCGATCCGCGGCAACTTACAGATTTTTCGGGTTTTTCGTCCCTACCGGCAAATACCGCGAGCCCAAGCGGCCGACCTGCCAATCCCTTTTTCGACTTCGTTGCTCATTCTGCTGCGCTTTGTTTGTGGCGGGAAATGGACATTTTTCCCGTAGCCCCTGCCGCTCGACAATGTTCGTCGCAGCGTTGCAAAACTGTAACAATGGCGGAGACCTCACCGAACGCCACGCAAAAGAAAAGCCCGGACATGCCGGGCTCTTCGATGTGTATCGGACTGGCGCGTTTCTCAGAACGCGATCTTGTAAGAGCCATTGATCGCGTAGGCCCAGTCACCATTGGCGGTGGCGTCGAAGTCGGCACCGTCGGCGGTCGACTGGCTTCCGGACGTCAGGTAGGTGACGGCCGCGCCGAGACGGAGCACGCCGGGACCAGCCTTGATCTGGGTCCCCGCGCCGAGGGTCCAGGTATCGGACATGATGTCGGCGCCAGTGCCGACACCCTGGTCCCACGTCAGCTGCAGCGCGCCCGAGACGTTTTCGGTGAAGCTGTGGCCGACACCTGCGGTAATGGTCCAGCCATCCTTCCAGAAGAAGTTCTTCTCCTGGGGGCCGATGTTATCGATGTCGTAGTTCAGCGTCTGCAGCACGCTCCAATCGGTCCACTTGACCGAACCATAGGCCAGCCAGCCCGGCGCGATGCCGCTCTGCAGGTTCAGTTCGAGCGACTGCGGAAGCGAGCCGCCGCCGGTGGAATCGAACTGGGTACCGACCGGAACCCCGAAGTAACCGGCTAGACCGGCGTTTTCGACTGTAAATTTCCCCGATGCCTTGTGCTCGACTTCCGAGCGGTACATCAGTTCGGCACGAAAGGCATATTCCTTAATCTCATAGGCAGCACCGATTCGATAACCGAACGCGCTGTCGTCCTTGAGATTCAGGGTTCCGAAGTCCTTGGATTCCGTATAGTCGAACGACTGCAAGAAGACGCCGCCCATGGCGTAAAAGTCGCCCGGCCCCGCGGCAAAGTTGGCGGCGCAAGTGCCGCCGAATTCGTTGGTCTTGAACTCCGAAGTAATGACGGCGTTACCACCCAACGCCGCCGTGAGTTGAAGACCGGCATAGCCAGGGTCCGCCGGATCCGCAGCGGCGAATGCGGCAATATCCGCGTTTCTGTCAGCAGCCTGTGCCTCGTCGCCATATTCCGACTTCGCGCCGAAGGGCTGGGTGTAGCTCACCACGCACGAGAAGTTGTCGCTCATCCGCCACTTCGCGGCGAAGGACGGGATAACATAGTCCTCCGTGTAGCGGTCGTCCGTCGCGCTTACGCCGCCGATCGTATCGTAGTCCCGGTGCGGCGATACGTAGGTCGCCCCGCCGCGCACGACGAACGTGCCGTCTTCATAGAGAAGATCCGTGTCGGCTTCGCCGCGCGTGAAGCCGCCGGCATTGGCTGCGGATACCAGCGCACAGGTGCCGAGCAGGCATACCGCAGTTTTCTTGATGATGTTCATGGCCATAAGTCTCCCCACTCCAGGCATTCGATTTTTGCATTGTAGCCATGCGGAAACGAGAGACAACAATCCGCGTCCACCCCATATTTTGGGTTGGAGAATTAAATATTTACGTAACATGTTTGACGGGCACGTAAGAAATCATTCGATATAGAATATTTTTTTATCCACGACAGCGAACACGCCTAAATTTGAAACAAATTGCCGCCGGTTTAGCCATGTGTCGCAGAAATGCGACAGTGCGGGAATTCGCATGGTGCAGCGCAACGTGCTGATCCCTCGGAAATTTTAGCGTCGTACGTGCCGCTCTCAAGAAACCGCCGGTGGAATGATCCACCGGCGGTTCCTGTCTCGATGGCCGGTCAGGAGGCGTCGCGGACGCGCGACAGGGCCTTTTCCAGCGTGGCGCGCTGCTGCTCCAGTTCGGCGTGCCGTTCGCGCTCGGCGGCGACTACCTCCGGATTGGCATTGGCGACGAACTTCTCGTTGGAGAGCTTGCCGGCGATTCGGCCCATCTCCTGATCTACCTTGGCAATCGCCTTTTCGAGACGCGCGGTTTCGGCCGAGAGGTCGATGAGATTGCCGAGCGGCAGGCAGGCGGTCGCCTCGCCGACAACGACCTGGGCGGCCCCCTTCGGCGCATCAGCGGCGAGCGTGATGGCATCGACGCGGGCGAGACGCTTGATCGCGGCATCGTGGCGGGCAAGACGCTCCTCGGTCGTGCCATTGGCGCCGACGACGATCAGCGGCGCGGTGGCGCCGGGTGGAACGTTCATCTCGGCCCGCGCAGAGCGAATGCCCGAGACGAGGTCGATCAGCCAGTTGACATCGGCGGCCGCAACCTCGTCCATGAAGACCGCACGCGGCCAAGCGGCGTGGCAGAGCAGCGTGTCGCGTTCGGTCCCCTCACCTGCCGTATGCTGCCAGAGTTCCTCCGTGATGAACGGCATGAACGGGTGCAGAAGCTTGTAGATCTCCTCCAGTACGAAGGCGGCGCAGCCTTGTGCCTCGGCCTTGGCGTGTTCGTCGTCGCCCATGAAGACCGGCTTCAGCAGTTCCAGATACCAGTCGCAGAACTGGTTCCAGACGAAGCGGTAGAGGCTGCCGGCAGCGTCGTTGAAGCGGTAGTTCTCGATCGCCTCGGTGACCTCGTTGCGCGTCCGCGCAAGCTCGGTCAGGATCCAGCGGCTTGTGGCGAGCGTCGTCGTTTCCGGCAGGAACGTCGGATCCGCCTTGACGCCGTTCATCTCGGCGAAGCGCGTGGCGTTCCAGAGCTTGGTGCCGAAGTTGCGATAGCCGGCGATGCGGGCCGGATCGAGCTTCACGTCGCGGCCCTGGGCCGCCATGATCGCCAGCGTGAACCGCAGTGCGTCGGCGCCGTACTCGTCGATCAGTTCGAGCGGGTCGATGACGTTGCCCTTCGACTTCGACATCTTCTGGCCGTTCTTGTCGCGAACGAGCGCATGGACATAGACCGTATGGAACGGCTCGACCGGGTTGCCGGCCTCGTCCTTCATGAAATGCAGGCCCATCATCATCATGCGGGCGACCCAGAAGAAGATGATGTCGAAGCCGGTGACGAGAACGCTGGTCGGGTAGTAGCGCGCCAGTTCCGGCGTCTTTTCCGGCCAGCCGAGCGTCGAGAACGGCCAGAGCGCGGAGGAGAACCAGGTGTCGAGAACATCCTCGTCACGCGTCAGGATCTCGCCGGGCTGGAAGTTCTCCAGCTTCTCCTCGACCCAGGCCTTCCACGGACCCTCATGGGCGATGTAGTGCTGGATGGCGGCGTGCAGCGCCTCCTCCTCGGTCTTCTCGACGAAGACCTGCCCGTCCGGACCGTACCAGGCCGGGATCTGGTGACCCCACCAGAGCTGGCGCGAGATGCACCACGGCTCGATGTTTTCCATCCATTCGAAATAGGTCTTTTCCCAGTTCTTCGGGACGAAGTTGGTGCGGCCTTCGCGGATCGAGGCGATTGCCGGCTCCGCGAGCGTCTTGGCGTCGGCGAACCACTGGTCGGTCAGCATCGGCTCGATGACGACGGCCGATCGGTCGCCGAACGGCTGCATGATCTTCTTGGATTCGACATAGGGAATGTCGTTGCCTTCCGCGTCCTTTGTCGTGACCGCCAGGCCTTCGGCGTTGATGGCATCGACGATGCGCTTGCGGGCCTCGTATCGATCAAGGCCGCGATACTCGTCCGGAACGAGGTTGATGCCGTCGACTTCCGCTTCGCCGGGGACATGGCCGGACTTCGCGATGTCCAGCGCCTGGGCGGCATAAACGGCATAGGGCTCGCCGTCGTCGCGCATTTTTGCGCGGGTATCCATCAGGCGGTAGAGCGGGATATTGTTGCGGCGGGCGACCTGATAGTCGTTGAAGTCGTGCGCGCCGGTGATCTTGACCGCGCCGGAGCCGAAGGTCGGATCCGGGTATTCGTCGGTGATGATCGGGATCAGGCGGCGATGCTCCTTGGGGCCGACCGGGATTTCGCAGAGCTTGCCGACGATCGGCGCATAGCGCTCGTCCGACGGATGGACTGCAACCGCACCGTCGCCGAGCATGGTTTCGGGACGCGTCGTGGCGATCGAGATATAGTTACGCTCTTCCTGGAACGTGACGTTGCCGTCTTCGTCCTTCTCGACATAGGTGTAGGTTTCCCCGCCGGCGAGCGGGTACTTGAAGTGCCACATGTGGCCGTCGACTTCCTTGTTCTCGACCTCAAGGTCGGAAATCGCCGTCTCGAACTTCGGATCCCAGTTGACCAGCCGCTTGCCGCGATAGATTAGGCCTTGCTTGTAAAGCGTTACAAAGACTTCGAGAACGGCCTGCGACAAACCCTCGTCCATGGTGAAGCGTTCGCGGGACCAGTCACAGGAAGCGCCCAGCCGTTTCAGCTGGTTGAAGATCAGCCCGCCGGACTCTTCCTTCCACTCCCAGACTTTCTCGATGAAGGCCTCGCGGCCGAGTTCGCGGCGGCTCATGTTCTCACCGACCTCGGCAAGCTTGCGCTCGACGACCATCTGGGTGGCGATACCGGCATGGTCCATGCCCGGCTGCCACAGAACGTCCTTTCCGCGCATGCGCTCGAAGCGGATCATGATGTCCTGCAGCGTATTGTTGAGCGCGTGGCCCATGTGCAGCGAGCCGGTCACGTTCGGCGGCGGGATGACGATCGTGAAGCTCTCCTCGCCCGGCTTCTTGTTTGCACCGGCGCGGAAAGCGTCCGCGTCATCCCAGGCCTTGGCGATCTTCGGTTCGACCGCGGCGGAATCGTAGGTCTTTTCGAGCATTTCGGACCAACTCTCTGATTTTGATTGTTGCGGCTTTAAAGCCGGACAGGCGAGCCGGAGTCAACAAGAAAGCCGCCCCGGCGACCGGAGCGGCTGATCGTCTCCCGGCAATGCGGTTTCTTAGCGGCGCGGTCCGCGGGCCACGCGTTCGATCTCTTCGCGCACCAGGCGTTCCACCAGCGTCGGCAGGTTGTCGTCGAGCCACTCGCGCAGCATCGGGCGCAGCATCTCTTCCGCCATCTCATCGAGCGAACGCCGCTGTTGTCCGTCGACGACGGCGGCAAGCTCGCCGAACGAGCGGGCGACGAGCGCGCCCGATTCCGCCGACAAAAGACCGGATGCAGGGGCGGTCTCTTCGATCGCGTCCGACCGCTCAGACGCCGACGGCATCATCGCGGGCTGCGAGGACATCGAGAAATCCGGCTGCGGAGCGCGCGGCGCGGGCTCGGCCGCCGGCATCGGAGTGCGCATGCTTGCAAGCCGGCTCGGCATGGCCTGTGCATCAGGGGACGGTTGGATTTGCGGCTGAGCCTGCGGCTGCGGCTGGCGCGATGCGGGCACGGCCGGCTGATAATCCTCGCGCTCGACGGTGGCGCGGACGCGCGCGGCGAGATCGGCGAGCGACACGCTGCGGGCCGGCGTTTCGGCAGCGACGGCCGGCGCCTGCATCGGCGCGGCTATCGGCCGGTCGTTGGCGGCATAGAGTTCGGCCGGGGCGTTGTCCTCGTCAATGGTCAGGCTGATCTCGTCGTCATACTGCTCGTCGTAGAGCGGCGGCACGGACACGCCGAGGCTCTTTTCGGCGCCGGGATCATTGCTCTCGATGATCTTGCGGATCGATGCGAGAATTTCTTCCATCGACGGTTCACGCGCTACACCTGGCTGGGCCATTCCTATCCCCGTTCTAGTCCGAAGGCACTCGACCGGCTACGACCGGCTCACGAATCGGTTCACCGTAGGATACCGCGACCGCGAAAAAAATCACGCCCACACGTTTTCCCGGGCGTGATCAACAGTTTTCTCCGCCAATGATCAGGGTACGTCGACGGTGCGAAGGCCGAACCACATGTCCTTGACGGCCTCGTAATGCGCTTCCGCCCGATACTCGGCCACCTGCAGATCCTGGCTTTTCACCGTCAACTTGCCAGTAGCGGCGAGAAGCGAGTAGCTGGCGACGACGGCGTTGCGCTGATAGGCGACCAGGCTTTCCTGGGCCTCGAGAACAGCCTGCTGCGCGTTCAGCACATCGAGCGTCGTCTTCTGCCCGACATTGCGCTCCTCGATCACGCCCTGAAGCGCCTGGTTGGAGGCGGAAATCTGCTGGCGCGCAGCGCGAATGCCGGCCTCGGCCGCTTCCATCTGCGCATAGGCCCCGGTGACCTGCTGCTGGATGGCGGCCCTGACGGAATCGACCTGCATGCGCTGGGCGCCCAGCGTCTCCTTGGCCTTGCGGATGTTGCCGTATTCCGCGCCGCCCTGGTAGATCGGCACGTTCAACCGCGCGGTGATGGTCGCGACATCGGTGTCCGGGCTCGGCGTGCTGAAGAAGCCGTTGTTGGTCGTTTCGTTGGTCCAGTTGCGCGACACATTGCCCTGGATGACGACGCCGGGCAGCAGGCTGCCTTCGGCCGACTTGACCTGATAGCCGGCGGCATCGACGGCGTAGAGAGCTGAAAGCACGGCCGGATGTTCGCGAATGCCGGTCTGCACAGCGACGTCCAGCGTCGGCGGCAGCGCGCGGGAGGCCGGCGCAGGCTGCTTGACGCCCGTTGGCGCCGTGCCGACGACCTGAACGTAGACGGCTTCGCTCTGCTTGAGCGATGCCACGGCGCCGGTCAGGAGCGCCTGGGCAGCGGCCAGCTGGGCCTGGGCCTGGCTGACATCGGTGCGGGTTCCCTCGCCCACCTGGAGGCGCGCATTGGCGGCATTCAACTGTTCCTGAAGGAAGCTCAGGTTCTTGCGGCGGATGGCAACGATCTGCTGTTCGCGCGCGACGTCGGCATAGGCCTGGGCGGCGGCGAGCAGGATGGAGATTTCCTCGGCGCGCAATTGCTCGCGGCTCGACGCAACACCCGATTCGGCCGCCTTCACGTTGTAAAGCGTTTGAAAGCCGTCGAATATCTGCTGGGTGATGGTGATACCGATACTCTCTGTCTGGTAATCGAAGCCGTCGCCACCCTTGATATAGCCTCCAACGGAATTGGCAGTGGCACTGGCACCGATCTGCGGCCGCATGGCCGCCTTGGCGATCGTCACGTTCTCGTCCGTGGCGCGAAGCTGAGCTCGGACGGAATTGAGATCAGGATTGTTCCGATAGGCCTTGGCCATCGCGTCGAAGATCGTTTCGGCCGACGCCAATCCGGGCGCAAGGATCATGCAGGACGCCATGGCAGCGAACATGGTGCGGCGAAGAATCGACACAGGCTGAACTCCAACTCCCGCTCGCGACATCATTCACGAGCCAATGCGTCCGAAACCCGGACTCCCCCAAGGCACCGACAGCGGGCAGCCTTGTCCGCGCAAGCTCGCCCAGCTCGCGCATTGCCTTAGCTTAAACGGTGCGGGTGCGCCTGCAACATCGGGAACAGGTTGTCCCAGTGTAAATCAACACGACGTTGCGCAAACGCCACATCCCGGACAAAGCGGAAAACAAAAGGCAGCCCGCAAGGGACTGCCTCGACAAAGTTCACAATGAACAGGTCAGTCGTTCAGAAGACGAACTCGGCGGCGCGGCGAAAGCCCGGAAGCGGCTTCACCGAGGTATTGAAGTGCTCGCTCTTGGAATAGCTTTCCCCGGCGCGGACCAGAACGGTCGCGCGGGCGGCATTGCCGTAGCCGACCACAGCGACCAGACGGCCGCCTTCGCGCAGCTGCGAGATCAGTGCCTCGGGCACAATCTCGACCGCACCGTTGACGAAGATGATGTCATAGGGCGCTTCTGCGGGGTAGCCGGCTTCGAGCGGACCGGTGACGACGGCGACATTGTCGCAGCCGAGCTTTGTCAGGGTTTCCGTGGCGCCGGCAGCCAGGGCCTCATCGCTTTCGATCGCGACCACCGAACCTGCAAGCTGCGACAGAACCGCTGCCGCATAACCTGCGCCGCAACCGATCTCCAGAACCACATCGTGCTCACCGATCTGTGCGAGTTGCAGCAGCTTGGCGAGCGGCGACGGCTCCATGATGTAGCGGCCGGGCGCGATCTGCATGTCCTCGTCGATATAGGCGAGCGGCTTCATCGCGTCGGACACGAAGGCCTCGCGCGGCACCGACAGGAAGGCCTCCAGCACCGAATGCGCCGTGACATCGGTGGTCCGGATCTGGTTGTCCACCATCTTGATGCGTGCTGCCTGGTAATCGATCATGTCTTCGCCCGTCCTGAAGCCCGGTTTCATCCGTTCGTGTCTTAGTTCGACGCGGCAGGCGTTTCAAGTCGCAGCGGCCCTGATGTGGCAATTCTCCCCCGCCGGAATTTCAGGGCGCCCCATTCAAGCTATTCGCCGGTCCGAAAGTAACCATAAAGCAACGAGACAGAGACCACAGCATTGATATTTGCCAGATATTGATGACTATCCGGACCGAAAAAAGACGGCCAGGTATCGATCAGAGAATCGTTTATGAGCGAAGTGATAACAAAGACCCCGTTTCTCTCCCTGGTGGTTCCGTTCTACAACGAAGAAGAAGTTATCGACATATTCTTCCCGACGGTCGTCGCCGAACTCAGCAAACTGCAGCTGTCCGGCTTCGAGATCGTCTGCGTCAATGACGGAAGCCGCGACGATACACTGCCGAAACTGGTTTTCGCGGCAAGCAAGGACCACAGGATCCGGGTTGTCGACCTCAGCCGCAACTTCGGCAAGGAAGCCGCCCTTTCGGCGGGGCTGAAGGAGGCGCGCGGCGACGTCCTTATTCCATTCGATGCCGATCTGCAGGACCCGCCATCGGTGATAGCGGAGATGCTGCGGCATTTCGCGGAAGGCTATGACGTCGTGCTGGCCCGCAGGGTGGACCGGTCATCCGACTCGTTCCTGAAGCGGAAGACCGCCTCGATGTTCTACTGGGTCCACAACCGGCTCTCGGATGTGAAAATCCCCGAGAACGTCGGCGATTTCAGGCTTATCTCGCGCGAGGTCGCCGACGCGATCGCGGCCTTGCCGGAGAATCGGCGCTTCATGAAGGGTCTGTTCGCCTGGGTCGGCTACAGGACGATCACGATCGACTACACACGGGAGCCGAGGGCCGCCGGGCAGACGAAGTTTTCCGGATGGAAGCTCTGGAACTTCGCGCTCGAGGGGCTGACGAGCTTCAGCACCGTACCGTTGCGGATATGGACCTATCTCGGCGGCCTGCTGGCGCTGTTCGCCATTCTCTGGGCGGTGATGCTTTTGGTGCGTACGCTGATCTTCGGCATCGACGTCCCCGGCTACGCCTCGATCGCCGTCGCCGTCTTCATGCTCGGCGGTGTCCAACTGATCGGGATCGGCGTGCTCGGCGAGTATATCGGCCGGATTTACATGGAATCAAAGGACCGGCCGGTGTACATCGTGAGAAAAAGATATGAAAACGCCCCGCCTTCCCTTTCGTAAGCTCATTTCGTTCGGGACCTATGCAGTGGTGGGGGCCATGGGCACGGCGGTGCACTACGTCTTGCTCATCCTGCTCGTGTCCGGATTCGGCGTCCGCCCGACCAGCGCGACGCTGGCTGGCGCTCTGGCCGGAGCGCTCGTCAACTTCATCCTCAATTCGATCGTCACCTTCGGCGTCAGGCCCTCCCTGTCCGTCGCGCTCCGCTTCCTGACGGTTGCGGCGGCCGGCGCGGGGCTGAACTGGCTGGCGATGTATCTGCTGAACACCATTCTCGGCGTCGGCTATCTTGCGGCGCAGGTGGTCGCAACGCTCGCCATCCTGATCTTTACCTATGTCGTCAACGCAGCCTGGTCGTTCGGACCGCGCGTCGCTGTCGGCGGATCGCTCCCTGTCACAAAAGGAAAGACGCCATGACTTCCGAGCGGCCCCTCAAGCGATCTACATTCCTCGCCGCCGCCGCAGTCATACTGCTCGTCGCCCTGGTGCTTCGGCTAATCGGGCTTTCCCGGTCCTTCTGGCTCGACGAAGCCTACACGTCGTGGTTCTCGGCCCTGCCGCTGCGGGAACTCTGGGGGGATGTACCGTCCTACGAGACGCATCCGCCGATGTACTACACCATCGTCCATCTCTGGCGCATGGTGGCAGGGTCGAGCGACTGGGCGCTGCGGGCACCCTCCGTCATCGCCGGCGTGCTGACCGTTCTCCTCGTGCTTTTCTCCGGCAGGCTTTTGCGTCTAGGCCCGAAAGGCGATGCGCTGTCGCTGGTCGGAGGGCTGCTGCTCGCCATCAATGCCGGTCACATCGACCTGTCGCAGACCGCCCGGCCCTACGGCATCCAGACGCTGACCGCCAGTATCACGCTCATGGCTTCACTCGTTCTGCTCCGCCTCTGGAGCTCGGAGATCTACGGCGCCCGGTCACGATCGGTGGAGTGGATGGCGGCTGTGGCGATGGCTGTGTCCGGCGGCCTTACACTCTGGCTGCACAACACCTCCGTCTTCATCACGCTCGCGATCTGGGGCAGCCTGTTCGTCTGCACACTGCTGTTCATGCGACGGCAAATCGGCCACGTCTTCGTCGTCCTGCTGATCACCGGCGTGGGCGCGCTGGCGATCTGGGGGCCATTCATCCCCACGCTCGCAGCCCAGAGCGCGGCGATGTCAAAGATGTCGTTCTGGCTCACCTTCGAATGGTGGCGCCTCGTCGAACTCGCGATCATGGTCGGCGGCGGAAAATATGCGGTCATGGCGACCATTCTCCTGGCGGCGGCCGGAACGGGCGCGCTTCTGCTTGGTCCTTACCGCAGCTTCGCCGTCCATCTCGTCGTGGTGATCGCCGTGCCGGTGGCGGCCATGGTGCTGCTGAGCCTCCTCTCACGGCCCGTCTTCCTGCCGCGGCTCCTGCAGTGGATAACCCCGGCTTGCCTGATGCTGGCCGCGACCTGCCTCATTCTGGTGCCCCACCGGCTGCTCCGCATGGCGCTCGTCGCCGTCACCGTCGGCCTGACGGGTGCCGCCCTGCCCCGCTATTACGCCTCCGAAAAAGAACCGTGGATTGATGCAACATCCGCGCTCTCCGAACGCGCAGAGCCCGGCGATGTCGTGATCGCCTTCCCGAACGAGTTGCTGACCGTCTTCGACTTCTACAGGGACCGCGTTCCCGCCGGGACGACGGTCACCTATCTGCCGGGACCGTTCCCTTACCGCGACGCCAACAGGGTCTTCATCGGCAATCTCGGCGCGCCGCGTCTGGAACCCACCGATGCCGAGACGGTTCGCGCTGTCGCCGCGCGTCACGGCCGGGTCTGGCTCGTTTATCGCGGCGAGACCCTCTACGATCCCACCGATATCATCCGGACCACGCTCGGCGGCATCAGGACGTTGAAGAGCACCGATATCTTCGGAAACATCACCATCGAACTCTACGAATGACGCACTGCCGACCGGGGCGGTCGGCGAGGATTTTCGATGCCGGCTGTCTGGAACCTCTTGCCTCCTGCGGAGTTCTTGCCGCCGGAGAACAGATCATGCCATTCGACAGAGACTTTCACGCACCCATCATCATCATCATCGCCGGCGCGCGACATGTCGTGCGCTCCGTCCGGGAAGCCGCCTGGCTGCTGGCCGATTGCTGGCCCGATGTCGGCTGCCAACGCTTCCGCGCAGCGCTCGCGGCCTGTGCCGCCGCGATGGAAGGTCGCCTCGCCGCCGCCAAGGCGCGTCTTGCCGTCGTCGAAGCCGCCCGCGCCGCCGGCGTGCCTGTCCTGGGCTGATTCACACGCTGCCGAGCCGACCATGTTGGCGGCATCCGGTCAGCGCAGCCGTCAGGAGGCGACGCCACAAGACGGCGTGTCGAGAACTATTATCTTGGAAAAGGTTGGAGGCCTCGCCCGGAATTGAACTTGGCAAGGCTGTTTCATGTCAAAAAGGCGAGGCAGCAGCCGCGGCGATCGGACTCGATCTCTCTCATTCGGGAGATATACGATCTCCGCGGCAATTTCGGCACCCGCAACGAGGTGCGCAACCCAGGTGAGGGCCGCTAATTTCCCAAGGTGAAATGAGCCATCCAGCCGCCATCATCCACCAAACCCGATACCATCCCGAATATTTGTGGCATCGCCCAGCCTCATAAGTACCGCTCGCGTGGTCGCTGTGTCGCATCGTGGACCACGGTCCGCCGACGCGAAGATACGGACCGGATGAAGATTAATCTCTAGATTTCAATCGACGATAGTCGGCGACTCAGCGTTTCGCCACAATCGATGAGGACTGGCGCGGTATTCGCAACAAAATGAACAACCCGCTAGCGAAAGCACCGGCTGTTCGGCTTCTGACTGTGAAGTCAACGCGGTCACTAAGGCTATCCAACCGAAGGCACTGCCCGTGATAGTCACCGGTTTGAGCGAGACCGAGAAATGGCTGACGGCACTGTAGGCCAAAACAGATCTACCCCCCTCCAGCAAATAGGCCCCCCCACTTTGGGCATGCAACAGAGCGCGGAGCCCCATCCTGAGAACATCACTATTCGATTGACTGTAGACTGGTGCAACATAACCAGCTAATCGGAAGGAATAGCTGAACGCATGAGGAGAGGGGTCATGTTTTACTATCGCAAAATCGGCGAAAAGAATTTCCCGTTCACCGATCTACACGCCCACGACCCACACAATGCCAAAGTGCATAGAGAGTATGAGCTTCAACGGCGAATGGACGATTTTTACTATAAAGCGTTCTCGCTCATTAGATATAACAGAGTGCCAGGCGATTATCTTGAGTTTGGATGCGGAAGCACAATTCGCTCGTTCCGTTTTGCGTTGAAATACTCTCGCTTAGAGCCGTTCGAAAATCGACGCCTTTTTGCCTTCGATAGCTTCGCCGGCCTCCCCGAGGTCAGCTCATCGGACCATGAACAGTGGAAAACAGGATCAATGGCGGTCAGCGTGGACCAATTCAGGGAGGTTCTTGGCCATTATGACGCCAAAGAGGGACGCGACTTCCATACCGTTCAGGGTTTTTTTGACAAGACACTCGTTGGCCACAAACCGGAGGAATACGGACTGAACGCTGCGGCATTCGTACATGTCGATTGCGACCTCTATAGCTCGACTGTGCCTGTGCTGGAGTTCATCACGCCGCTCCTGCAACCCGGTACCGTCCTTTCGTTCGACGACTGGTATTGCGAAAACGCAGATCCCCGACGCGGTGAGCAACGAGCGTTCAATGAATGGCGAAAAAAGTCGGGCAAGAAATTCCGGCTAGATCCGTACCATCAGTTCGGTTGGCACGGAATGTCATTCATCGTGAATCCGGCGTCTCCACCAAGTTTCCTGAAGTCGTTTGGATAACGTCGTAGTCTCGACATGTATGACAGTCTCGTGCCGGTGATCGATCTCGGCTTCTGTGCCGCTTGTTACACAAAACACCGCGCAGATAAGGGTCCCCCCCACGTAAACACTTCTTTGATTGCAAGAACGACAGACTGAGCTAGTAGATGATCTCCGCCACAAAGTGCAACTTATCAAAGTTGGTGCTGACGACTTCGCCTGACCCGAAAACATGAGATAAAGCACCGATGCGGCGGACGCCGTTAAACCAAGCAGATTATTAGCCTTTCTCAAAGCTGCAATAAAGCAAGAATTACTGCATGTCTTTTGAAAGGTTGGAGGCCTCGCCCGGAATTGAACCGGGGTACAAGGATTTGCAGTCCTCTGCGTCACCACTCCGCCACGAGGCCAACCAGTCACATAAAAGCGAGCGGTGACGGGCGTTTAGAACGAAACCAAAAAGCGTGCAAGCCCCTTCGGTGGCAATGCGATCTTTTTTCGCATCGCATCAGAGCGTCAAAGGGTCACCCTCGCCTCGACGCCGTCGGCGCGACCGGGCGCGGGCGAGGACAGGGTTAGCTTGCCGCCCATATGTTCGAGAAGACGGTCCACGATCGCGAGGCCCAGACCGGTGCCCTGGCCGCCGGTGTTTCCCCGGGCAAACCGGCGCCTGACCGCGACTAGGGTGTCACGCGATACAACCGGGCCGCCATTGGTAATGCGTATGGCGTCCCGCTCAAGCACGACGCCCACCTCGCCCGCCCGCTCACCATGGATTAGGGCATTCTCGATCAGGTTGCGGATGACAATCGCAAAGGCGTCCGGATCGACGGCGCGCATCAACTCAGCCCCGGCAGAGCGTTCGTAGCGAACCAAACCGCGCCAGCGCGCCGTGCGCTCGAAATCGCCGACCACCATGTCAAGCGCGGGAACGAGGTCGGTCACCCTATCTGCCGCGCCGATCCCGGCTTCTGCCCGGGACAGCTGGAGAAGCTTTTCAGTCAGCGTTGCGAGACGTGTCAGCGACTGCTGGATCTGGACGACCCTTGCCTCCTGCGGTGTTGCCTGAAGCTCGCGCAGCAACAGCTGGGTCTGCGCCAGCGCTCCGGCCAGAGGCGTTCGCAGTTCATGCGCGCTGTTTGCGGTAAATTCCCGCTCGGCATCGAGCGCAGCCCGCAATCGCGAGAGCATCAGGTTGACGGATGCGCCGATCGGCTGCAGTTCGCTGGGCAGATCGCTGACACCGACGGGATCGAGATTGCCGCCGTCCTTGGCCGATATTTCCGCCCTCAGGATCTCGACCGGTACCATCGACCGGCGGACCACGCCGAAAACCACGAGAATCCCGAGAGGAAGAAGAAGCACGATCGGCAATAGCAGCGTAGCCGCGCTTTCCAGCGTGGCCTCGCGCCGGTGCGCCAACGAGTCGGCGACCTGGACGAAGGTGTCGCCGATGGCGATCGTGTAGTAACGGTAATCGCGGTCCTCGAAGAAACCCGCCACAAGCGGAATGTCGAACGCGGCGGAATGCTCCGCATGCGACTGCATCAGCACGGCGCCGGCGTGATCGCGGACCTGGTAGACGAGATAGTCGTCCGCCTCGTCTGGAAGCGGTGCGGGCGGACTGATCTTTATGCCGCCGAGATTGGCGGCGACCACCGGGGCCAGACGCGCCGCGGCCTGTTGGAGGCCGCTGTCGAATATTTCGTCGAACTCGCCGCGCATGACGATCAGTCCCAGCCCGGCCGCAGCGAGCCAGAAGACGATCAGAAGCGCGCTCAGCCAGCCGATCAGCCGAAGGGCGATGCCACTCTTTCTCGTGGGCCCCGTTCTCATGGGGCCCGCCCCAGGCGATAGCCGACACCTCGCACCGTCTCCACGGCATCCTTGCCAAGCTTCTTGCGCAAGCGACTGACATAGACCTCAACGGTATTGCTTTCGACCTCCGTGCCGAAGGCATAGAGCGCATCCTCGATCCGATCCTTCGACACCACCGCGTCGGGTCGCGACGTCAGGACGTCAAGGACCGCCCATTCGCGTCCGGAGAGCTGGATGTCGACACCATCGACCGACACCAGCCGGGCGGTGCCGTCGACACGAAGCCGACCGATCGCGAGCACGGATGCCGGACGACCGGCGTGACGGCGCGTCACCGCCAGGATGCGGGCCGACAGTTCGCCGAGATCGAAGGGCTTCACGAGGTAGTCGTCGGCGCCGCTGTTCAGTCCCTCGATGCGGTCGGATATCTGGTCGTGGGCTGTCAGAATGATGACAGGCACCGCGGCACCGGAGTCGCGCAGGCTCGTCAGGAAATCGATTCCCCGCCCGTCCGGCAGCCTGAGGTCGAGAAGAACGAGACCGTAATCGACCGCCGAGACGGCCGCAGCCGCTTCGGCGAGCGTGCGGACATGGTCCACCGCGTGACCGTCATGCGTGACATGGTCCCGCACCGCATCGCCGAGGACTTCGTCGTCTTCGATCAACAGCACCCGCACCCGAACCTCGTCCTCCGCATCCGCATCATCCGGCGAACCTACCAAGCCTTGGGCCATGCGCATAGGAGGGAGCTTTCGGGAGCGGCTTGGGGAACGGCGTGCGACCGTGGGCCGTCAGGCGCCGGCCATGCGGCGGCAGGCGCCGACGAGATCGAGGTCGGATCGCAGTTCTTTTGTTTCCACCTGCATCAGTCCGAGTACGGTGTGGAAGAAGTTATCGTGCGATTGCGGCCGGGCGGCCTCCGCGGCGAGACAGGCCGGGTCGAGCGACGCCTTGGCCTCGTCGCCGAGCCAGAGCAAGAAGGGAACGTGAGTCTGCTCCGGGGGCGCGATCATGTAAGGCGCGCCGTGCAGGTAGAGCCCGTATTCGCCGAGCGACTCGCCGTGGTCGGACACATAGATCATCGCCGGATCGATGCGGTCCTGGCGGGCGGCGAGCTGGTCTATGACGGTCGCGACGACATGGTCGGTGTAGGCGATCGTGTTGTCGTAGGCATTGACGATCTCCTCACGGCTGCACTGGGAAAACTCGGCGCTGCGGCAATCTGGCACGAAGCGGCGATAGGCCTCGGGATATCGTTTGTAATACGCCGGTCCGTGGCTGCCGATCTGATGCAGTACAAGCACGGAATCGCCTTTCACACTGTCCAGCCAGCCGTCCAGTTCGTTGAGCATCACGGTGTCCCGACACTCGCCGTCCTCGCAGTGCTCGGGATCGTTCAGGCCGAAGAACTTGCGCTCGCCGATCCGGCTCGCGACTCGCTTGCTGCCGGTGTCGTTGTCCCACCACTCGACCTTCACGCCCGCATGGCCGAGCACGTCTACCAGATTTTCGCGCGCGAGCCCCTTTGCGTGGCTGTAGGTGGCGCGGGTCAGATCCGAGAACATGCACGGCAGGGAAACGGCGGTCGCGGTGCCGCAGCTCGACGTGTCGGAGAAATAGACGATATCGCGCGCCTGAAGTTCCGGCGTGGTCTCGCGGGCGTATCCTCCGAGCGAGAAATTGGCGGCGCGCGCGGTTTCGCCCACAACGAGGATCGTCACTCTGGGCTTGCGGGAGGTGGTCGAGGTCTCGGCGACCCGGGCATCGGTTCCGAGCGGAGCGGCGACGATATCGCGCTCGTTCTGGCTGGCGGAGACATAGAGCGCCGCGTTGACCAGCGGAATGATCGGGTTCAGCGTATCGAACCAGTCACGGTGCTCGCGCGTGACCGAGGCATAGATGCTGGCATGGGACAGGCCCGCCATCGCGAAGACCGCCAGCATCGGCACGATCACGGCGACATTGCGGACGAACTTGCGCGGAAAGTCGTGATGCGCGATCCGCACCCAGACGATGAGGAGGGATGGCAGGAGGCCATAGAGCACCATGTGCAGCAGGAAGGCCGGCGTGATGAGGTTTCCGGCTTCGGCCGATGTGGTCTCGGCGGCGTTGCGGATCATTTCGAGGTCGATAATGACGCCGAAGCGGTCGGTAAACCATGAGGCTGCTGCGCTGACCAAAATGATGGCGATGAAGAGCGGCTTTGTGAGGTACTTGACCGAAACGGCGACACACAGGGCGGCGAACGCGGCAGCAAGGCCGATGGCGAGCACCAGAAGGGCGAGCTTCTGATCACCGAGATAGGTCAGCCCCTTCTCCCAAAACGTCCGGTTGGGAACGAATAACAGGTAGGTCGCGGTTGCCAGGCTGAGCGGCACGCTGCCGATGGCTGGGCGACGAAACGGCGAAAAATGAAACGACAAGCAGGCTTCCTCACGATCATGCGGGAGGAGCGCCGGCAGGGCCGGCATGATGTCCGGTATCATGGCATACGGTGCCGCAAGCGGGCGCCCATCCTGGCGGGAAGATCGCAGCAGATGCTGACAGGAACCTGAACGCCGCAAAGCACTGTGCGCCAAAAGAAAAAAAGGCCCGCGCCGCAATGGCACAGGCCTTCATAAATCTGGCTCCCCGGGCCGGATAAAAAACATCAAACATTATGACCATTTCGAAAACCGGACTGGCTTTTTCGCAATCTTTTTAGATACATAGCTTGTCCATATTGTCCCGTTTGCCTATCTAAAGCCGCAGTACAATTGCGGGGAAAAAGAGGGGAAGCTATGGGCGCTCACACTAGAAACGTTCTGACGGTAAAGGGCATATCGAGCAGCAAAGCGGCAAAGCTTCGCGATGGTGGCGGACTGTGGCTCGTGACAAAGGGAAAAGCGCGCTACTGGATCCTAAGCTACACTTTCGGAGGCCGGCGCCGTGAAATGGGTATAGGCCCTCTTCATTCCGTGACGCTTGCCGACGCGAGGGAGCGAGCCGCTAAGGCGCGAGAAATGGTTCGGTGCGGCGTCGACCCTATCCACGAAAAGCGCCAGGCACTTGCCGAGCAGCCGAAGGCAAAGACGTTTGGCGAGTATGCGGATAGCTTTATTGACGCCGCTGTCGCCGCAGGCCGCTGGCGGGGTGGTAAAACGGAAGCGCGGTGGCGGAACATGATTCAAAAACACGCCGCACCGATACGAGACAGGCCTATCGCTGAGGTCGACCTGGAAGACGTCAAGCGCGTCTTAAAACCACTCTGGGGCACAAAGCAGGAGTCGGCTGAAAAATTGCGAGAGTGCATAGAGCGTGTGCTTGATGCTGCGAAGGTCGAGAAGCTGCGGATGGGCGACAATCCCGCGGCATGGCGAGGCAATCTAGAGCATGTGATGCACAAGCCGAACGCTGTCGGAAAGAACCATCACCCAGCAATGCCTTATTCAAACGTGCCAGCGTTCATGAAGAAGTTGTCCGGTGTCAGCGGTGTCAGCGCTCGCGCCCTGGAGTTCGCAATCCTAACATGTTCGCGCAGCGGCGAAGCACGCGGCGCGGTGTGGACGGAGGTAGACTTCAAGTCGAAGGTTTGGACGATTCCGGCAGTCCGTATGAAGGGTGGCAAACAGCACCGCGTACCGCTGTCTCCTCCCGCCATCGCGCTTCTAAAGGAAATGAAAGAGCAGTCTGTGAACGAGTACGTATTTCCAGGTGTGAGGGACAAGCGACCGCTTAGCGACGCATCACTCGCCAAGGCGCTTCGGAGTGCTGGCGGCACTGCTGTTACTGTCCACGGGTTCCGTTCGACATTCCGCGACTGGGCAACAGAAGCTGCACATGCACCACGCGAAATAGCAGAAGCGGCGCTGGCTCATGCTGTGGGGGATGTTGTTGAGCGGTCTTATGCTAGATCAGATGCACTGGACCGCAGAAGGACACTAATGGATACGTGGGCGCAGCACTGCATTGGGTAGATTTTACTTGACATTTCGAACATTCTGATTTATAAGGCGCGCGTTGATTTATCCAATCATCCTTTTGTGCGGGAACTCCCCGTTTGACAGCTAGCGGCTCCAAGCCGCCGGAAGAAGCGCCGTCCGTGTCGGCGCGGCGCATAGCGTCGGTCAAACTGCACAACTTCAAACACCAACCGTGTTCAAATGCGCCAGACTTCTGTCCGACGCTTGAAGAGGAGATTCCATGCAGCACGACAATGACAACACCCCTACCCTCATCTCTCTGAAAGATGCTTGTCGCCTGACCAGCATGAGCAGGACCATGATCAACCGATACCGTTCGGAAGGTCGTTTTCCAATCGCCGTTGAGCTCGGCGATCGACGTGTCGCATTCGTGCGCGCCGAGGTTTTTGACTGGATCAGGTCAAAAATCGCTAGCCGGTCGAAGGTGGCGGCATGAGCAAGACAATGGAAGCTTCTGCAATCCTCGCGCCGATCCAGCCGATTATGGACGCCATCGCAAGCGAGAACTTTCCACCAGACGGCACAACATTTATTGAACTCGCGGAGCAACTGCGCCCGCTACTGGCGCTTGACGTCTGTAAGCTCAACGCGTGCAAAGGTTCTGCAAAGGAGACACGGACAGTCCTGTCGATGCGCGACGAAGCGCTGTACCATTTGTGCGCTCTTGCTCGACATGAGGCGGCATATGCCGCGTAACTCGCGCGACTGTGAAGTGCTGGCCGCGATGCTTGGTTGCGTCGCTTTTGGTGCTGGCGCCGTGATCGTGCTGCAGTGGATCGCAAGCACATCGCAGTAGCTCGAAAAAGGAAAAAAGTATGGAAATTTTATCGATCCGCCCCTCGCCGGGGGGCGGAAACGTTGTTGCGCGCTTTGACGTTCAGACACAATTCGGCGTGCGCTTCTACAACATCGCGTTAAAGCGATCTCCGTCCGGATGGCGAGTGTTCGCACCGTCTGCATTTGGTGGAAACGTCGCTACATTTTCGCACGAGCTAGCTGCCGAAATGGCAAGCGCCGCGGTCGCGGCTATGGGAGGAATTACCCAGAATGACAACATTGCCCATCAAGCAGCATAAACATTACCCCCTGATCGAGACCCTTCATGCACGCTATGGCGGCGAAGTGGATGGGCTGTGGCTGAAGGCCGCGACGATCAAAGGTCAACTGACTGATCTTTACGTCACAGGGAAAGAAGGCGGCGAGATCGTCGTCAGCAAGACGGAAGGAAATTACAACACCAAGGAGCTTTCACTCTATCTCGGCATTGACTTTGACTTGCCGCTTGCGACATTCGCGAAGCGCGCCGCAGACCCTCACGCGAACGACAACAGGCCACCACCGATCGACCTTTGGCAACGAGCCAAATGCCCGCCGCTCACCGTGGAATACCTGCCTGAAGTCATCGGCGAGTTTGCCAGCATACAGGCCGACTTGATGGGTGCGGATCCGGCTGGCCTTGCTATGGCCGCGCTCGCCACCTGCGCCGCCGCCATTCCCGACAGTATCGAAATTCAGCCGAAAGAGCACGATCCATCCTGGCGGGAATCGGCGCGATTGTGGGTTGCTCTTGTTGGCCTGCCGTCGACGATGAAGAGCCCCATCATCAATGCCGCTACGCGACCGCTGAAGGCGCTGGACAAGACTCTGTATCAGCAGTTCGCCGAGGCAAAGGCAGCTTACGACGATCTCGACAAGGATGCTAAAAAGTCTGCAAGTGTCCCGCGGCATACGCGATTGCGCCTTGAGGATACGACGATCGAAGCCGCTCAGGAGGTACTAAAAGACAGTCCCGACGGCGTCCTCTTGTTGCAGGACGAACTGTCCGGCTGGTTCGGCTCAATGGAGAAGTACAGCGGCGGCGGACGAGGTTCTGCAAAAGATCGCGGGTTCTGGCTTCAGGCTTTCAACGGCGGGCCGTATACCATCAACCGTGTCGGCCGTGGCGCATCCATGATACCCAACCTGTCATGCTCGCTGCTCGGTGGCATTCAGCCAGAACCCATCCGCGCCATTGCGAAGGAAATGCAGGACGATGGACTTCTGCAGCGGCTATTCCCGATCATCCTTCGGGCAGGAAAGCTTGGCAAAGACGTGCCGATGCCTGACGTGGTCGGAGAGTATGGCGCACTTGTCGATCGACTTCACGTCCTTCGCAAGCCGCTTCGCGGTGGCATGCAAGAGGTTCCCCTTCGCTTCTCTCCAGCCGCGCAACGAGTTTGGCAGGAGGTTGCTGAGAGGAACCACGACTTAGCGACGGCGTGGGAATCCGTGAATGTGAAGCTGGCCGCCCATTGCGGCAAGTTCAACGGAATGTTCGCCCGCCTTTGTCTTGTTTGGCACTGCATCGAAAGCAAGAGTGCACGGCCTGCGTCGGTCATCAATGAGGATGTTGCAACGCGCGTCAGGGACTTCCTTTATGAGTTCCTCTACCCGCATGCCATCGCCTTCTACACCGACGTAGTCGGCCTTGCCGAGCGCCAGGACGCGGTTCTCGCCACCGCTGGCTACATTCTAGCTAAGGGCCTTCACCGCATCACGCTGCGCGACATGGCGCGCGGTGACAGCATCATGCGGGCCTTGGATGTCACGCAGGCAGAAGCAGTCATGGTGCAACTCGATGCCCTCGGCTGGCTCACCCCAGTTCCCTCGCTCCGAAGGGACAGCAGAGAGTGGTCCGTCGACACGCGCGTTTTTGAGATCTACTCGGAACGCGCAGAAGAAGAGAAAGAGCGGCGCAAAAAAACCAGAGAAATCATCAGAGACGCACTCAAAGTTGCATAGATACTAGAAACGCAAGTGTCCAGACTGTCCCTTGCGCGCATGAGATGTAACCCAAATTAGAGGCTTTTTCTCTCTGATTTTATGTTCGTCTCGCCCGCGTAAGGGACACTTCGGACACTTCATGCCAATCAACAAGAGGAGAGAAACGAGAAATGAGAAATGTTTGCAGTCACCCCATACCTCGCCGAGCGCATAGTTTTTGGAAAGAACCCTGACGCACCAGCGGGTGAGATTTGGCAGCGTTGCCTGGTCGTCGGCATCGCCAGAGACGTCGATGGCGACCCGGTGTTCGTCGTCGAGGTGAACGACGGTGGGTCCAGCTACTTGTCTTTTGAAGATGAGGTGCGGCGGCTGGATCCTGTCAGCACTAGAGAGAAGGAGCAAAAATGACCGCACCGCAGCTTTCTGAAATGGCGACCTTAACGACGCCAGTGCCGTACGACAGGTCGCGGTTTGCGGTCTCGGAGGAAACGCACGATGACAGCGACAGGATGGCGATCCAAATGTGTAGTGCTACAAGGCGTTGACTGATCATGTTCTTCCCCCTTTGATTGCACAGTGACACGACCAGCAACCACGTCAAGGCGGGGGCCGTCGTGTTCCTTGGCGCTTTCGGACACTGGACCGGCTCGGTAAACGATTTTTCTCACCCCCAAAATTCGGAATTGGGCCGGGGCCATAGACATCTTTGGCGATCGGCGCCGACGCCAAACCCACGTCAGACTCATGCGGAAAGTTTTTCCCAGTTTTGATTTTTTAATCAAAGCGGCCCGGTTCATTGACGTTTCGGCCCGTTTTACCTATCTGGCTTTGGCGATACAGCTCGCCCGCATCACCCCAAAAGCAAGAGCCGAACAACGGCCTGAACTTCACCCGCACGCGCGGGCGAACCTGCGAGACCATCAACATGCAGAACACAGATGGCTGGGCCCCAGCCGATTACCGCCGCGCACTCGACGCGTGGCGTGAAACCGCTCCTAAGCACGACTCTGAAATTTTCGCACAGCCTCGAAAGACGAATCCGCGCCACGCCGAAAAGGCTGCCCGGATGCGCCTATTGCTGATGTATCGCGATCCACCCCTCTCCGAACCTGTGCAATCGAACTGGCGAACGACGCCGGCCAACGATAACCAGAAGCCAGAAGATTTTTTTGTTGAGCGCCGTTTAGAGGTGACACCATCACTTCCAGAAATTGAGCGGGTATTCGTACCTGCAAGGGATGGAGAGGTGCCTGTCGTCACGTTTCGTCACGTTCGGGAGGCGAGGCTGGCGGATGGACGCTTCACCCACGTTGAGGCCGGCGTCATTAGCTGGCCTGTCGCGGGAGATTTCGAGATCCGCGAAATCAATGGAGCTCGGTTTATTCATCGGCTCGCGGGGTTGTGCTTCAGTGACGGAACGCACGTCGAGAAAGCACAGCGCATTGCTCCTGGGGGTGGAGTAGAGGATTTCGACTGGCGCTTGGCGGCCGGCGCGATGCGCTTCACGACAGAGAAGGAAACAGTCGTCAAGCGGGCTGCAGTGGCGCGTGAACATCAGATCAGGGCAAATCTGCGGATCGCGTCGCTGTTCGGGATTGACGAGCTACACGAGCCACCTAAGGGCGGACGGAAAAAGAAAAAGGGCGCCAGGCTGTCACGCTCTGAAGCACGGCGCTTGCTGGCCGAGGCGTATGCTAAGCCAGCACCTGAAGTCAAAAAAATACCGGACGGTATGCCGATGGCGACGGAAGACCTTGGCTCAATTTTCATGGGTATCGTGAAGCACCCCTCCGGCAAGCCAGGTGCTACAGACTGGCAGGACTTCGCGACGCTTTCGGATTTCGCGACTGCATGGGATGCGGTCGTCAAATCACTACCTGAGGCTGATGTGCGAGTCCTTGAGTGCGCAATGTCAGCCAAGTCGCTCGCCGAAATCGGCCGCGACGCAGTTGGCGCATCCGACAGTTTCGCAGAACGCGCTGGCCGTTTGGCACTAGAGGCCGCCAATGACAATTTGTCGTCAAGACTGAGAAAAATAGCAGCTTAACGTCGGTTTCTGCGAAGTCGCCACCCTGTAACCATGAAGGTCATCGCAGACCGCTAGCCGCCCTGTGCGGCTCTTTTTTTCCAGTTCGCCACCGGTCCACCTCACAGCCGGAAGCGACGCCGGCGCTCGTTTTTAGATGGGGCGAGCGCCGGCAACAATCACACCCATAAAAAGCGAAAGGCACCAAATGCCGAAAAACAATCCAAGCGCAGCAGAGCGCGAGGAGGTGATCGCGCGCGAGCTCGGCCTACCTCTCGCGCACGTCCACGGCGTGTTAAAGCATCTCAAGCAGCGCAATCGAATTGCCGCTGGTCGACCAGTGCCGCCGCCCCTAACTTCAATTGACCTGGCTCGCTGTATCCTCGGCTGCTGCTCTCCTCTTCCGTCGCGTGCGGCTGACATTGAGATTGCATTGGGTGGTCTGCCGCGCACCTCCGGTGACGGCGCGCCTGATGCCGAAGTCGAGCTCGCCGATCTTCTCGACGAAGCCGCTGGCAATATAGGCGGTAACATTGACTTTCGTTCCGGCGAGATTTTGCTGTCCGCTGATCCTGGCCAGTTCCTCGCCATATACGGGCGCCGCTTTGATAGGCCAGCTCTTTCGCGCGTCTATCGGCGCGCCCGCGTGGAAACTGGAATGGCGCGCACGTGCCTCATCAAGCTCCCAGCGCTGCGGCGCATTGCGTGCGAACTCCTTTAAGGATTTGATATGAAAAAAGTACCACTGCCAGGCGATGCATCTGCAGCCTTTGCGGCGCTAGAGAAGCGCCAGGCCGATCTAATGGCACAGAGGGAACGGAAGCGGCGCGAGCTTTCAGAAACACACCAGAAGATCGCGGAATCCGGCCCTGTGACAGTACAGCGCGAAGACCGGATTCGTGCCCTTTTGCAGGGCGTCACAGCGGAACCGCCAGCCGACCTCCGCGACACTGTTTCGGCACTAGCGCGCGAAGTGTACGACCTCGACTCGGCGATCGAGCACATAGCGTCCGATATACGCATCGAACGACTGAAAGTATCCGCCGACGTCGCAGCCGACTTCAAGCCGGAATACTCTTCCATGGCGCGCGAGTTTTTCGGCCACCTCGCAAAGGCCGCGGAGGCGCACAACAAACTAGGAGAGCTGCATCGGGAATTCCTGCGTGCAGGGCTGGAGCCAGCCGGACTCTCCGACTTTGGCCGTGATCTGTTCGGATCACCGATGCAGAGAAATTCAGACGTCGGTATCTCGCTGCGCCACGCGGTTCGCGACGGCCTTCTCGATAAGAAGGATTTGCCGGAGGTTTTTCGGTGATGCGCGACTATGAGACAAGAGCCTCTGAGCCAGTTCACTATTCTGTAGGTGGCTATATCACGTCGGTCGGTGGACGGCTGACGACCAGCCCCTCAACCGAGGAGAAAGGATTATCGGATCCTACGGAAAATGCGCTGCAGGGGTATGCGTGCAGGTTCAATCGCGCACACGAGTACAAGGGGCGCATTGAGGTATTCGTCAAAGGGTGCTTCGACAAATCCTTGGCTTCGAGACAGAAAATCGGCTTTTGGATCGATCACAAAGCGTCGGCCGAAGTGGCAACCACTAACGATAACCTTGAGCTCCTCACGGACAGCGACGGCCTTGCCTTCCGACTGGTGCGGCCACCGGCTTCGGTCGTCAACGGCGTCAAGCAACGGCATGCGGTGGGAATGTCTGTCGGTTACCTGGTGGTTCGGCAAGAGCAAAAAACGGTCGATGGTGTTCCCGTGACCTTTATCCATGAAGCCGATCTTAGGGAAATAAGCCTCGTGAAGCATGGCGCCGTTCGGGAAGCCTTCGTTGACCTAGTGGACCCGAAAATCTGCTCACTCAAGACAGCATCAGAAATGAAGCGGATATTGTGGGACGGCGCAGCAATTCGATTTGAACAAGCGATAATGCAACTGACTTAGAAGGGAATAGCACACATGGCATTTACAGGACTTCACGTTACGGCCGGCTACGTCGGGCCGCTCTACAATCGTGGCCGCACACAGAACGCGACGCTGTTATCGAACATCGTCAATAGCCAGACGCTGACAGAGGCAGGCACCACGACATTAACAGCTCCTGGACACCACGACTCCATGGGCGCACCTGTCTTTCGGATCCAAGCGGCAGCGGACTCTTGGGTCTCGATCGGTGTCAGCCCTAACGCCTCCAGCGGGGTGCGTACCCTATGCCGAGCCGGCCAGGACTACGATCTGTTCGTGGAGCCGGGCGACAAGGTTGCGTGGGTGGCGGCATAGCCCACCCCTCCCCCGAAATGTTCGGGCGCCTCAAGCCCCGTACCCGTGTCGCCCCTCAACGCGTATGCTAATACAGGATTTTGCCTCGCGTGCGCGCAACGCGCGCGTGAGGAATCGTTGGTCTTTTGGTGTGCCCGGAAGCGCGACGCCTAGCATCTGACCCAAAGGGAAAGCAAGATGGATAATTTCGACGTTGCAACCGCCGCGGCGCGACGTTGCGTGCGGAGGGCTGGCTAATGGCGCAAGACCTCGAAAGACTTATCGTTCAATTATCAGCTGACACGAAACGGTTTGAAAACGCGCTGCGGATGGCGATCGGTGCCATATCGGAAACGAATGGGCCGGTTTGCTATGTCTTCTCGACATTCGAGGAAGAGGGCAGTCCGGCTTTTCAGCTTCGCAGAATGCCGCGTATCTTCGCCCAAGGCGCGAGCCCGACAGGCGAGGAGCTTTTAGCCTACGGCGACTTGTCGATCGCCAGTGGCCTGGAGCGTGACGCGGTCTTTCTTTTCGAAAGCATGCGGCGCCAGAAGATGACCAACCCCGCCGCACCTGATCGTGAGCCTTTCTATTCGGTTGGCGCACACATCGATCTGACTGTGATCCGCGCCGACGGTTACGAACAACGGCGACTCCACGAGTGGCCTGACGTCATTGGGGCCAAGATCGATCCTAATTCCGGCATTCCGCACGACGACGGCAGCTTCTTTAGCGACGGCACCGGCTACGAATAGAGCCAGCCCATAACACCCCCCACACAGCAACCTCCTGGCCTGCCTTTCGGCGGGCCTTTTCATTTTGGAGGCACCCTTGCCCGCACCTACCGGCGCCGTTGTTTGGCGCGACTTCGTAACCGACGGTGTCCCGTCGTCAGGCCCCAACAAGATGAACAAGCGCGACGCGCGTCAGTGGTCGGCGTGGATTGAGTCAACAATCACGGCGACATTTAACGGCGTTGGCCAGATTGCCTATTCGCAGCGGTCCTCGCTGTTTGCCAACCTTGACCACCCCGTAAACACGACTGCGATCGTTTACGGCGATACTACAGATCCTGAATACAACGGCATTTACCGGAAGAACGGTGCGACTGGCACCGGCTCGTGGTCGAAGATACTTCCGTTGCCGTTCAAATTCGTCATCGGAACCGATAGCGGCGCCGGCAGTGCCAACGCGATTCAGGTCGACACGGACGTACCGGTTGCGGACGACGTTCTGGTAGCATTTGCGCTTTTTGAAGCCACCACGTCTTCTCCAGTTACAGTTTCGTTTAATGGCGGGTCGCTTCTCACGATCAAGACTTCGACGGGCGGAAACGCTTCTGCGCTGGCGGCGGACCAAGAGGTTTGGGGACGGATTCGCACGGACGACAACACGTTCAGGCTGATTTCCGATCAATCCAGCGCGGCGCTCGTGGCGCAGGCTGAGGCGGCGCGCGATGCTGCCGCGGCTTCAGCAGCGCTGGCACTTGCTGCCGTGCCAAGCGCCTTTCCGACAACGGTCACGGCGCTCAAGGCCCTTGATACCGGGGACCACCAGTCTGCGGTTCTGCTTGAGGAAGACAAGGCCGGAATTTTCGTCTTCAAGTCTGGCGATTATTCGGCTGAGGTGACCGCTGACGTCCAAGGCGGCGTTTATCTAAAAGCGGATGATACCGCGACCAGTTCAGGTGCGTGGGTTCGCCAGTTTGACGGGCCGCTTCGTGCAAACTGGTTTGGCGTCGTGCCATCCACGTCGGCAGCTGTTGTCGATGTCACTGACGCGCTTGAGGATCTGAGTGCCTTTGCGCAGGTCTATTTCCCGCACGTCACTTTCCGGCCCGGTTTCTACTTCGCGCAAAGCTGGCTTATCCGGCGCGGCGTGAAGTTCGAAGGCTTGGGGACGACGCCGAACACGCGGAACGGCGCGACCAACAGCGAGTTTGACGAACTGGTACTTTCCCAAAGCGGCGCGGTCTTCATTGCGATGGGTGATGATCCGATCATCATCCAGGTCGATTTCGTCTCTAACGGCGAAACGGTAGGATATACGCGGGATATTGACGCCAGCGACGAAAACCCGGTTGCGGCCTCTCCGTTTACGACGTTCGAATTGTTCGATGGGACCAACAAGGACGCAAGCGGGACGACTCCGGCGACATTGCGCAATCTGAGGTTTTT
Organism: Ciceribacter sp. L1K22; assembly: GCF_017599385.1. Lineage (GTDB taxonomy): Bacteria > Pseudomonadota > Alphaproteobacteria > Rhizobiales > Rhizobiaceae > Allorhizobium. Next base: position 1,933,988 of record NZ_JAGFPK010000001.1, on the reverse strand, counting down.
TGCTCGTGTCGAGGATGGTTGGCAGCGCTGGCACCTCGATAACATCAAGATCATCAATTCCTGCCCTGGTGACGGGGAAACCTACGGGCTTGGCGGCTACGTCGATTACACGACCGCACGCGAGCCGGCCGATAACGATTTCGGTCTTTACTACACCAACGGATGGGAGGCCCGTGCAAACGAGCTGCGCGTTGTCGGATACTGGAGAGAGCGCGGCGTTTTCAACTTCCTGCCTCCGGCCGATGGTTTCGCGACGGCGACGCCAACGAATGAGCAGGGCTTGTGGACAAACTGCGACATTCAAAGCGGCCTTCTCATTCGCTCCGGTGATTGCCTTCCGGTTGTCGATAAGACCTCGACGCAAGTCTATATCCGGTGGTTTCCGTCGCATCGGTTCGACCCTGCCGGCGGTTCAATCTGGCTGACAGAGACCGACACATTCACAGGTCCGACCGAATACACCTACACCAGCACGCTCTACACGGAGAGCACCACTCCAAACGGGCGCAACGGCAAGTTCCTGCGCTTCAATGGCCTGTCCTCTACGACAAGCATCGATATCGACAAGTCGAAACTTGTCACGATTCCTAACCAGGGCGGATCATCGCATACCCGTTTTCAAGATTGCTACATAGTCGACCTCGCTCACCATATGGGTTTGCAGAACGACGCCGACGAGCTCGCCGGCTGGCAAGACAGTTTCAAGGCATCGGTGGAAATCAGCGGAACGCCTATGCGAGCGATCAATCTTGATCGTTGCGTGTTGTCGCCAGTCGGGCCGATCGCCCTACATGTCGGTGCCGCGCGTGATCTGGTTATCTCCGGCGGCACTTATGCGGAAAGGCGCCCGTTCAAATATGGCGCGTCTGAAGACTTGGAAACGTCGCGCGGTGCGGTGGCGATAGCCGGTCCTGACCTGGACGGTGGAACGCTTGCCTGGGATGAAGGCGGGCTTGCATGTTCTGCGCAAATTTATTTCGACCAGGCAGGCGGCTTCAACAGCAATATCAACACGCTTCCACTCGGCACGAACCGCAGCGGCGTTCCCTTCGATGGCGAGTCCTGGTTTAATCTTCGCGATGGGAACATGCGGGCCTATTGGCCGGCGAACAACCTTTACGGCGTGGGCCGAACCCGTTCGGATATCACGTCGGCCATGCTTGCGGACGCTTCGCACCCGATCAATCTCTTCGGGAAGATGGAAGGGCTTGAGGTGTGGGCCGAAGACCTTAACAAGTGGTTCACCGCCACAGCTTCGACGTCAACATCCATATGGCTCGACCAAGAAGGGACAAGCAACATTACGCCCTCTTGACTCTCGGCGCGGACAATATTCCTATAGGAATATGGTCCCATTCAGGAGTCACTATCATGGTCCGCCGGAAACGTCCCGCCAAGCTCAACACCGCTGCTGTCGACGAGATTGTCGCGGCGGCGGGGTCGTTCTGTTCCGCGCTCACTGGCAACATGCGGCATGTTGCGCCTGGCTGTGATCACTACCAAGCGATCAGTGTGGCAAACCACGCGACGCTGGATGCTGTGCAGAAGCTCACCGGCAAGCCGGCGCCATGGATCGCTACGCCGCCGGGAAATGGTCCTTGGTGTGGGAGGTCAGAGGAGTAGCGAGCCCTTTCAGTCACGTGACAAACCATCGCCAAATGCCAACCACAGACATGATCATCCCGCTTATCGCCGTCGCCGCCATAAGCGCCATCAACGCGAGCGTTAGCCAAAAAATCGTGCTGCGTCTCATTCAACCTCGGCCGGCAACAAGATGAGCCTGTAATCGGGCAGTGGCCGTTGCAGCCGCTGCGCTTCCGGCCACGGCGCCGTGAGCCAGGTCTCGATCTCCTCCTCGCTGGTGAGAATCACGGGCATGGCCTTCGGGTGGATCGGCTTGACGACTGCGTTCGGCTCGCAGGTTAGGAAGGCGTAAAGGTCGGCCTTGATCAGTCCCTCCTTGACCTTCCGCACACTCTCCCACTGCGGCACCCAAAGACCGGCAAAGAATGCCAGCGGCTGACCCTCGTCGATCGCAAACCACGCATTCGGCGTGCGGCCCCCTTCCCGCTTGCTGGCAGGATCCGGCTCGGCGAACCGCGTAAACGGAACGACGCAACGGTTCTCTATGCCGAACCAACGGCGCCAGTGCTGGCTAGAGGTATTGCGGATGTTTGTGGTTCCGCCGTCCGGCTCCATCTTCAGGAGCGCGTCGAAATCGACGTCCTTGCCTTTCGCCCGGAGCTTGTCGGCCCGCTTGGTCGCGGCATCAAATAGCGCTTTTTTCGAGCTCGGCATTCCCCATCGGGTGTAAACGAGCTCGCGGCCATCCGGCGAGTTACGAACTATCGGCGCCATACGGTCCGGATAGATGTCTTCAGAAGGGTTGGCACGGTTCGTCAAGTCGATCACGGCCCGCGCCAGTTGCCGCATCATCTCGTGAGTTGTCGAGATGTTGTACAGATTGCACATTGGATCCTCCCGTCCCGCGGCATCATGGCGGGGTGGCGGCTGGATGGCAACCTGCTGCTCAATCCGGAGCCAGGGTTACTTCTTTGGAAGTTGCTCAGCAGCCCTTTGGCCAATGCTTCTCTGGGAAGCGAAAGCAATAACCTCGCTTGTACTCTTCCCCGACTCGAAGCCTGATTTGATGTCCATCAGCAACGACTGAACACCAAGAGAATCGCCGGAGTTGTTCACGTTTGTGACGGCCTCGAATGCGGAGCCGCCGTTCCGAACGACCCCCATATCCGTCGTAACGCGGGTGGCTTGCCCAAGCTCCAGAAACGTCGCCGTTATCCGGGCCTCGACCGTAGGGTCATAGTTGCTCGATAGGAGTACATTGGCCATCATGTTGTCGATCTGGCGCTCAACGACCACCTGAAAATCGGAGTCTCTCTTTAATTCGTAACCAAAGTTCGTGAGCGTGCCAACGAAGGCTGTCTTCACCTCTTTCGCGGGCGCCGCAATTGTAACCTCCGGCCGGCCACTTGGCGTCGAATGCTGGACCCCCTGGCAACCCGTCAACACCGCGACGATCGCCGCGGCTGATGCTACTCGTTTAGTCATGCCCCATCCCCTTGTCTGGTAGTGTTACTCAATCAAAACGCGGAGAGGTTGTCGAGTGAGAACTCAATTGTTTTTGCCAGCTCATGTCTCTGGCCAGCCGGTTGTCGCCTCAAATCTCGCGACCGCCTGCTTCGCGAGTTCGATCTTGCCGCCAAGGTAATGCGCATCTAGGATCGACTCCACGTCCTTGAGGCTATGCCCCGTGATTGCCGCGATCTGCGACGTACTGCAACCTGACAGCGCCAGACGCGTGACAGCCGTGCCTCGCAGGTCGTGGAACGTCAGACCCTCTATGCCGGCCTTCTTGCACGCCTTGCGCCATTCGGTGCGAAAGCCGTCGCTTGTCCACGTGTTGCCGCGAACACCAGTCAGGATCGTCGTGGCTACACGCGGTTCAGAGTCTAGGACCTGTTTCAGCTTTGCCGACGCCGGGACCACTACGCGCGCCCCTGTCTTCTTCTGGCGAAAACGCAGCACACGCCCGTCGTAATCACTCCATCGGATCTTCAATAAATCTCCCTGCCTCTGGCCCGTCCAGAATGCAAGCTGCATTGCCAGTCGGAGCTTTGGGCTAGCGACCAAGTGGAAAGAGCGCAAATCCTGATCTTTCCAGACCAACTCGCTACGATCTGGGCGATAAAGCCTGCCGCCGCGCTCACACACGTTGACGGTGATGCGTCCGCGGTCCTTGGCGAACGACAGCACGCGCGCAAGCGTCGTCCACGCGTAGTCGGCCTTGCGCGGCGTTGACGACATGGTGTCGCGCCACGCCTTGAACTCGGCGCGGTTGGTTGGATCCTGCAAACGCGCGAACGTCCAGTCACCGAACGCATCGAGGATGAGGTCGAGGTAGCGTAAATACTCCCGCTTCGTCGACTTTGATCTCGACGCAAATTCAACTGATGCTTTGAATTCACAAACCAAGGCGCCCATAGTTTCACAATGGGCGGACGGGGGAAGATCGATCTTCAATTTTCTCACCAAACAAGAGTTTCACCTCACGCGCTCGGCAATGAGATGGGCAGTCTCCTCTTGTGGTGACATTGCGGCTGGTTAATCCGCACATAAAAACTACGACGAGGGACTAAAGTGGTCAAGCGCCTGGCTTGGTTTCCCGGAGCCTGACGCCGGGGCCGTACCCATCCCCGTCGATGAAAATGACGCCGGCTGTTTCAAGACATTTCCGCAGCGCCTCGATCGTCGAGACCTTGGCGTCGTTCCCGTTCTCGATCCGAGATATCGTGTTCGCTGTAATTCCTGACAATTCCGCGAGTTCGCGAACACCAAGGCCGAGTGCGGCCCTAGCCATCTTTAACTGAACCGGCACCATTTTTGGTACTCCGTACAAATGGACGTTGACACTGTAACAAAAAAGCGACATTCTTTGGACACAGTACAAACGTACTTGGTCAGATGCAACAGAGGAGCCACATCATGGTAAACGAAACGATCGCAGATCACACCCACACCGCGCGCCGTCGCCTGGAAATAGCACTGGATCTTTTCGATAAGGCGCTGGTTTCCAGCCGTACTTACTCCGAAGCGATTGAGGCGGTGTTCGACGACGCACACTTCATGGCACACGAGGCGTTGGCGGCAGTCCGCGAAGTCGAGGAAATGGCAGTGGCGCCCGTCGCCGACTGATCAAATCGGCCCGCTGGCGCAACCGGATAGCGCAGAGGATTTCTAGCCTTCAGGTTCCCGGTTCGAGTCCGGGGCGGGCCTCCAGTTTCACCACGGCGAGCGCGACACACCCCGCACCCACACTCGCGGCGCGCTCCCACTCTTTCGCCTTATGGCGAATCGTCCCGCCGGCCAATCGGCATGCGGAGCCCATGGAAGACTTGCCGGCGGGACGACAAAAAACTTATCCGAACGAAACGACGCTTCAAAAGTGGGGAAGATTTGCGGGGAAAGCCGCGCCTGCTTTCGGATTAATCAACGAAAGCAGGCGCTTAGCTTCAAATCTGGCTCCCCGGGCCGGATTCGAACCGGCGACCTGTCGATTAACAGTCGAATGCTCTACCGCTGAGCTACCAGGGAATACCGCTTGGCGCGGTGTGAGCGGGGTAATACAAACGCTTTTCCGATTTGCCAAGCGATTTTTCAAAAAAAATGCGACCGGCTTGCCGGGAGGCTGCTGCAGTCCCACATGCTGGCTCACGACATCGCCGAGACAAAAGCATGGCCAATCAGAGAAATTACCGCATCGACAGCGACACCGGCCGGCTTGTGCTCGGTCGCTTCGAGATGCCTTTCCCCCGCTCCCGCATCGGTCGGATCGTCATCGGCGTGCTGTTGATCATCGGCGGCTTTCTCGGATTCCTGCCGATCCTCGGCTTCTGGATGATCCCCGTCGGCCTGCTGGTCCTGTCGCAGGACCTCGCCACGGTGCGCCGCTGGCGGCGGCGGCTCGCGGTGTGGTGGCGCAAGCGCTATCCGGCCGTGAAGCGGGCGGGGCGGCGGTAGCGCCTTTGGGCCCTATAGATTATGCGAGAGTGCCATTGATTGTGGGCGCCGGTTGCCGCGATTGAACTCTCCCATGCTACCCGCCATTTGCGGAAGCCCAGCAGCTTTCCGCCACAGGTCACGATGGACAGCCCGCAACCGACCGGAACCGGTCTCGGCCAGGTCGCCGAATTCTCGTCTCAAATCATCAACATCGTGCTGGCGGCGGATACCGCCTTCCTGCCCTATACGGCGGCGACGCTTGCCTCCGTGCTGCGGCATTATGCCGGGTCGCAGCCGCTGCGGGTCTTCCTTCTACTCAACGAGCAGATGTCGGCGGTCGATCGCCAGCGTTTCGAGGCTCTCGGGTCAATCACCTCCTACCGGCTGGAGCCGCGTGTCGTCGACGCGCAGATCTTCAGCGACATCAGGAGCACGGAGGGCCTGACGCTCGCGACCTTCTACCGTCTTTTCATGCACGAACTTCTCCCGGCCGACGTCGCCAAAGCGCTTTATCTCGACAGCGACCTGATTGTCCGGCGCTCGATCGACATCCTGTTCGACATGCCCCTCAAAGGCAGCCTGTTCGGGGGCGTCGAGGATTCGCTGTCGCTGGACCTCAAGCAGCGGTTCGGCATTCCCTCAAGCGGCCTCCACATCAATGCCGGCGTCATGCTCGCGGACATCGAGATGATGCGCCGTCTGGACGTGTCGCGGCTGATCCGGGATTATCTCGCCGTCAACAGATACCGCATCACGCTCGGTGACCAGCAGATCATCGGCGAACTCTTCCACGACCGCATCACCTACCTGCCGGTGACATGGAACGTGCACGGTTCACTGTTCGATCCGAAATGGAGAAAGGCTTCGCTGGGCGTCTTCAACAGCATGGATGCTGATGACGTAGCCGCCGCTGTGGCCGGGCCAGCGATCATCCACTATACCTTCACCGGGAAACCGTGGCTGTCGCTGAAGCATCCGATGGCACTGCTCTGGTACGACTATCTCGGTCTCACCGGATACCAGGATGAAGTCGAGCGTCCACCGGCCACGCCTGACCCGTCGTGTGGACAGCTAGATAAGGCTGAGATGCCTTCGCCGACCGTCGGGATGGTGCGACTTCACGGGCTGATGCGCCACCTCCTGCGGCTTGTCGACCGCCGTCGATCGGGTGGACAGTGTGCCGATGCGCCGGCGGCCCAGACGCGAACGCCATCCACGGCCAAACCGAAGCCGCGGACGCATCACCTCGCGATCACCCTAAAGCAGATACTCACCGACCGCGCCAACGGCGCCCCGGTCCGGTTCAATGCCAGGGAGGCTTTCGAGGCACTCCCCGACAAGGCGCGTGTGATGAGTAATGCCGCACGTCGGGACGTGGACGGCGGCTTTGCGGAGAACATCAAGACCGCGATGAGAACGCCCTATGTGGGCTATTGGCCCTCGCCCTCCTGCGATGCCGTCGCGGTCTTCTCGCAGCGCCTGCATCAGGGCGCGTTCTGGGATTGCATCGAGACCGCATATCTCTACGACAAACCGCTTTTCTTCATCGACGTGGCGGCCTTTGCCTCCTTCGCGCCCGCCACGGACAAACGGGCGACACTCGATGAGCGACGCGCTCTGGGATTTCAGATCGACGATCTCGGTTTTGCCTTCGATTCTCGGCAAGCCTCACGGCTGGAACGCATGCTGAACGATCCGCATTACGCTCTGACCGAACGGCAGACAGCGCGGGCAAGACGTCTCATCGACAGGATCGTCTCCGGCCGCTTCACCCGCTACAACAAGCGGATGCCGGGTGATGCAACCCCATTCAACGCCAAGCCCGGGCATGTGGTTGTTATCGGTCAACCGGCAAGGGACGTTCTGATCGAGTTCGCGGCGGCGGCGCCGCGCGACGGAGAGCAGATGGTGAAGGTCGCCTGTGCTGAAAATCCGGAGCGCCAGGTCTACGTGACGCAACCTTTCGAAGGGGCCTTGGAGACACGGACGGTCGCCGGCCGATCGCGGCTGCGAAATCTCGAAGTGATCGCGGAGGACATACCGATCGTGGACCTCCTGGACGGCTGTTCCGCTGTCTACACCCTGTCCTCGACATCGGGTTTCGAAGCCCTGATGCGCGGCAAGCGGGTCGTGACCTTCGGCCAGCCGTTCTATGCCGGCTGGGGTCTGACGGATGACCGCAATCCGGTTCGCCGGCGTACGGAACGGCGCACGGTCGAAGAGCTCTTCCACGTCGCCTGTATCGAGCTTTCCGTCTATGTAAACCCGAAGACGGGCAAGCTCGTGGAGATCGAGGATGCGCTCGACATCATCGACGAGATGAGAGAACGGCTCTTACCGCGATTATGATCTCGGCAGCCCTCCTTCGAAGCGGGCAACCGGACAGGCGCGGCAAAAACCGACGCGCCTGTCCGGGCGCAACCCGCGATGTCATTGTCCGGGAGCGGAGTCATTCCGCTCCGTCGATGGCGACGCTGGCGCGCCATCGGAACCGGCACCCGGTACCATGATCCAGTCCGCCAGCTGGACGACCGCCCACCAGACGAAACATGAATAGATCACCGCAACGACGAGTGCCTTCAACCTGGTTGTCATAACCAAATCCTCACGTTGCACGATCAATCTCGGCCCGCCGGTTCTCCAATCCGTTAAGGAAACCGGTCGCATTTTAACGATCGCGTAAACCCGTCGGATAAATCCACGCCGAACGCCCGATGCCGCAAGGCATTAACCAAGTTCGTGAAGTTTCAGGGGAAAACCGGCGTCGACTGTGGTTCGAACGTGAATGCGCCGGCGGAGGGTGATCTGGTTTGCCGCGTCAAACGTAAACACCATATCATCCGCCAATGAAGAGTCCCGCCCATGGTTAAGCCCGTCATCCTCCTGTTCCGCAAAGACCTGAGGCTCGACGACAACCTGGCGCTGGCAAGCGCTGTGGAGAGTGGCCGGCCCGTGGTGCCGGTCTATATCCGCGAGCCGGAGTCCGGCGCCGGTCCGCTCGGCGCGGCGCAGGCGTGGTGGCTGCATCATTCGCTGACGGCGCTCTCGAAAGCCCTCGACAAGGCCGGAAGCCGCCTTGTCCTGCGATCCGGTCATTCGCTCGATGTGATCAAGACGCTTTTGACCGAAACGGACGCCGACGGCGTCTACTGGAACCGGCGCTACGATCCGGTCGGCAGTGGCATCGACAAGGCCCTGAAGGCGTGGCTGCGCGAGAACGGCTTTGAAGCCGAGAGCTTTTCCGGCCAGCTGATGCACGAACCGTCGAAGCTGAAGACAGGGGCCGGCGGTCCCTACCGCGTGTATTCGCCGTTTTGGCGGGCGCTCGAGCAGCAGGGCGAGCCGGCCGAGCCGGTTGCCGCCCCGGGAAGAATCGCGGCGCCGACGTCCTGGCCCGACGGGGAAACGCTCGACGACTGGCGGCTTCTTCCCACCAAACCGGATTGGGCTTCGACTTTCACCGAGGTCTGGGAACCCGGCGAAGCGGCGGCACAGCGGCGGCTTGCCGATTTCATCGACGAGAAACTCGCCGCCTACAAGGACGGACGCGACTTTCCGGGTAGGGACGTCACGTCCATGCTGTCGCCGCATCTGGCGATGGGCGAAATCTCCCCTGCCCGCATCTGGCATGCCACGCGGGGGCTCAAGTCCGGGATCACCGACAGCGTCGTCAAGTTCCGCAAGGAGCTCGCCTGGAGGGATTTCTCCTATCACCTGCTGTTCCATTTCCCGGAGCTCGCGACAAAAAACTGGAACGAGCGCTTCGACCAGTTCGGCTGGACCGACGATGAGACCGCTTTCGAGGCCTGGACAAAGGGCCTGACCGGCTATCCGATCGTCGATGCCGGCATGAGGGAACTGTGGCGCCACGGGACGATGCACAATCGCGTCCGCATGATCGTCGCCTCCTTCCTGATCAAGGATCTCAGAATCGACTGGCGCCGCGGCGAGGCCTGGTTCCGCGACACGCTGGCGGATGCCGATCCGGCCTCCAACGCGGCGAGCTGGCAATGGGTGGCAGGATCTGGCGCCGACGCCGCGCCCTTCTTCCGCATCTTCAACCCGATCCTGCAGGGCGAGAAGTTCGATCCCGACGGCACCTATGTCCGTCGCTTCGTGCCGGAACTGAAGGCCATGCCCGACAAGTTCATCCACAAGCCGTTCGAGGCGCCGCTGCTCGTGCTGAAGGAGGCTGGCGTCACCCTCGGCAAGACCTATCCGAAGCCGATCGTCGACCACGGCAAGGCTCGCGACGCTGCGATGGCGGCCTATAACGCGCTGCCGAAGGCCGGCTGACACGCGCCGACGGCACAACCGGCCATTCTTGACCGACAGCATGTTTTTTCGCCGCCAAGCCGTTGAGCGAAAACCGATTCCTTGCCAATGGCGGCTTGCGGGACCAAAAGTCGGTCCCTACTCTTTTCCGAAAAGACAAGGCTCAAGTCCCATGGCATTTCATCCTTCGGTCATCGAGGCGATCGGCAACACGCCGCTGATCCGGCTCAAGGGCGCCTCGCAGGCGACCGGCTGCACCATCCTCGGCAAGGCCGAGTTCCTGAACCCCGGCCAGTCCGTGAAGGACCGCGCGGCGCTGTTCATCATCCGCGACGCGGAGCGCAAGGGCCTGCTTCGTCCCGGCGGCGTGATCGTGGAAGGCACCGCCGGCAATACCGGCATCGGCCTGACGCTGGTCGCCCGGGCGCTCGGCTACCGAACCGTGATCGTGATTCCGGAAACCCAGAGCCAGGAAAAGAAGGATGCGCTGAAGCTGCTCGGGGCCGAGCTGGTCGAGGTGCCGGCCGTTCCCTACAAGAACCCGAATAATTATGTGAAGCTCTCCGGCCGCCTGGCGGCGCAGCTCGCCAAGACAGAGCCGAACGGCGCGATCTGGGCCAACCAGTTCGACAACACCGTCAACCGCGACGCCCATATCGAGACGACGTCGAAGGAAATCTTCGAGCAGACCGGCGGCGCCGTCGACGGCTTCATCTGCGCGGTCGGTTCGGGCGGAACGCTCGCCGGCGTCGGCATGGGGCTTCGCCGTCTCAAGCCGGAGGTCAAGATCGGCATTGCCGATCCCGATGGCGCCGCGCTTTACGAATATTACAAGAACGGCGAGCTCAAATCCTCGGGGTCGTCGATCACCGAAGGCATCGGCCAGGGCCGCATCACCGCCAACCTCGAGGGCTTCACGCCCGACTACGCCTACCAGATCCCGGATGCCGAAGCTCTGCCCATCGTTTTCGACCTGATCGAGACCGAGGGTCTCTGCCTCGGCGGCTCGTCGGGCATCAACATCGCCGGCGCCATTCGCCTTGCGCGCGACCTCGGACCGGGCCATACGATCGTGACGATCCTGTGCGACTACGGCAACCGCTACCAGTCGAAGCTCTTCAATCCCGACTTCCTGAAGTCGAAGAGCCTTCCGGTCCCGGGCTGGCTGACGTCGCGCAGCGATTTCAACATTCCGTTCGAAACCGCCTGAGACCATAGATGACCGCACCCACGCTCGCGCTTTTCCGTGACGATTTTTATCTTGCGACGGCGGAGGGCGTGGTAACGGCGGTCCACGAGGATGGCTCGGTGGAACTCGACCAGACCTGCTTTTACGCGGCGTCCGGCGGACAGCCCGGCGATACCGGCTTTTTCGAGCGCGCCGACGGCAGCCGGATCGCGCTCGGCGAGACACGCCACGGCGAGAACAAGTCGATCATCCTGCACCGGCCGCTGGAGGGCGAAGCATTGCCCTCTGTCGGCGAAAAGCTGGTGCTGCATGTCGACTGGCCGCGCCGCTACCGGCTGATGCGCATGCACACCGCCTGCCACCTGCTCTCCGTCGTCTGCCCCTTCCCGATTACCGGTGCTGCCGTCGGCGAGGAGGAAAGCCGGGTCGATTTCGACATGTCGGAGACGATCGACAAGGAGCAGGTGACCGCTGACCTCATGCGGCTCGTCGGCGAAAATCATCCGATCTACCTGCAGTGGATCACGGACGAGGAGCTTGCCGCCAATCCCGGCATCGTCAAGTCGAAGAACGTGCGTCCCCCGGTCGGTCTCGGCCGGGTCAGTCTTGTCTGCATCGGCGAGAACTCCGCCGTTGACAGTCAGCCTTGCGGTGGCACACATGTTTCCGAGACCCAGGAGGTCGGCGCGATTCACATCGCGAAGATCGAGAAAAAGGGCAAGGAAAACCGCCGCTTCCGCATCCGTTTCGGCAGTCCGGAGGTTTTGGCCTGAAGCATTGACGGGAGAAGAGCATGTCCGGGGAAAAGAGCCGTTTCGTCGTATCCGCCGACTGGGTGGAGAAACAGCTGGGCGCCCCGGAATTCCGGATCGTCGATGCCTCGTGGTACCTGCCGGCGCAACACCGAAACGGCGCGCTCGACTATGCCGCCGGCCACATTCCGGGCGCCGTGTTTTTCGACCAGGACGTGATCGCCGACACCACCACCGGCCTGCCCCATTCCCTGCCCTCGCCCGACTTCTTCGCCGCCGAGATCGGCAAGCTCGGCATTTCCGCGACCGACACGATCGTCGTCTATGACGGGCCCGGGTTCTTTTCGGCGCCGCGCGTCTGGTGGATGTTGCGGGTCATGGGCGCGCGCAATGTCTACCTGCTCGACGGCGGCCTTGACGGCTGGAAGGCTGAAGGGCGTCCGCTGGAGACGGACCTGCCGGAACCGGCGCCTGCGGTGTTCACGCCGCGGTTCGACCGCCGCCGCGTCACCTCCTTCGGCGAAATGACCCAGATCGTCGATGCTGGCGATCAGCAGATTGCCGATGCCCGTCCGGAAGGACGCTTCACCGGCGAGGTACCGGAGCCGCGCGAAGGCATGCGGTCCGGCCACATGCCGGGCGCGCGCAGCGTTCCTGCGGTCTCGCTCTCCGAAGATGGCCATCTGAAGGACCTTGCCGAGCTCCGCTCGATCTTCACGAAAGCCGGCATCGACCTGACGAAACCCGTTGTCACGAGCTGCGGCTCTGGCGTTACCGCCGCCGTCATCACGCTGGCGCTGGAAAGCCTCGGCCACACCGATAATTCGCTCTATGACGGCTCCTGGTCGGAATGGGGCGGCAAGAAGGAAACGCCGGTCGCCACCGGACCCGCCGAGACATTGGCGCAAACCGCCTCCGGGCCGCTGACCGCGAAAGTCACCCGGCTCGAGATGACGGCGCCGCCGAAGGCCAGCCTGCCGGTGCCCGTCAACATCCAGACCGCGATCATGCGGGCGGTGGATATTCCGCTTCCCTTCTATCGCTACCTGCAGCGGCAGGTCGGCGCCCGGTGGCACTGGTTCGAGCGGCTGAGGATGACCGACGACGAACTGAAGGCGGTGATCCACGACCCCAAGGTCTCGATCTCGGTGCTCTACGTCAACGGCGCGCCGGCCGGCTTCTACGAGTTCGCCAAGCAGGACGACGAGTCGGTCGAGCTCTCCTATTTCGGCCTGATGGAACACGCACTCGGTCTTGGGCTCGGAAAATGGTTCCTCCTGCAGGCGCTCTATGCGGCCTGGCAGGACAATCCGACGAAGCTGACGGTGACGACCAATTCGCTCGATCACCCCCGCGCGCTGCAACTCTACCAGCGCTACGGTTTTTCTCCGGTCGAGACCTATGACGCGATCATCGATCCGATGACGGACGCCGAGCTTCTGACGGCGATCCGCCGCGACACGCCAGGGCTCTGAGCTTATTGCTCGCGCTGATCCACAAGCCACTGGGCGATCAGGCCCATATGGTACTGGGCAAGTTCGTAGCAGTAGGTGATCTCGCGCTCGGCCGGATGCCAGAAGGCGTTCGGCTGGCCGCAGGCCTTGCCGGTGACGCGGATGCCGTCGTTGAGCTTGAAGCTGTCGCCGATCATTGACTGAAGCATTTCGAGCACGCCTGACTGCTTCAGCAGTTCCGCATAGAGAACAAGGCTCTCGTCCTTTGGCGTCTCGTAGCTGACCTTGAACTTGGCGCCGTCGGTGCCCTCGGTCATGTGTGGCGAGAGAAGACCGAGCCAGCTGGTCGCGGCGGCGGCATATTCGTAGGTGCATTCCTCGCGGCGATCATCGGGAAAATCCATGGAATCGGCGAATTCCTTGAACCCCTCGGCGTCATGCCCAACCATCATGCAGATCATCTGGTAGGCGCGCTGGCGATCGAGTCCATGGCTGTCCCAGAAGGCCAGTTCCTCTCCGGCCTCCTCGGCGCGATCGCTGGACAAGAACCAGCCATCGGCGGAATCGGTGATCATCCGGTCGAAATTCTCGTCTCGCAGTTCCAGCATCAGGATCGAGGACAGCGCATCGACGGCGTCTTCCTCGCGTCCAAGAACCGGCAGGCCGAGTTCCGAGATCAGCATGTGTCCGGCTTCGTGGATGAGGACGAACATGGCGTTGCCGACGACGAAATCGATCGCCTCCTGAGTCTCCGCCTCGTTGAAATCATCCAGATTGATCTCCTGGGCGGTCGCCATTCTCGGTGCGCCGATGAGGCTCGCAAGCGTGGCGAGAAGCAGAAGGGTCCTATTCATCTCTTTCCCCCGAAAAAGGCAGGCCAAATGCCGATTCTGTAGGGCAAGGCCGCGGGGTCCACAAGCGCTCCTCCTCGACGAAATTTGGCATGAATTCCCGTTCCGTGGGCAAGAATCGGGTGGATGGTGGCGACCTGTGCCGCCATGGTCGCCGCATCAACAGGAGGTTTCCATGTCCGACATTCTCTTCCAGGCCCTGCCGACCGAAACGGTCGCCGTCTATCGCGCGGGCGGACCCGATGCCTATGGCATGCTGCCCGAACGCCGCGTCTCCGATGGCGACGGCATCCCCTGCCGCCATTGCCTGGGTTTCGTGGCGGCCGGCGAGGACTATCTGGTCCTCGCGCATCGGCCTTTCCCCGCCCCGCAACCCTATGCCGAAACGGGTCCGATCTTCCTGCATGCAGGTGACTGCCACCGCTACGAGGCAAGCGAAATCCTGCCGCCCATGCTGGAGAGCTCCGACTATATCGTGCGCGGCTACGACCGCGACGACCGTATCGTCTACGGCACCGGTGCAGTGACGCCGACCGAGCGCATCACGCAGCGGGCGACGGAACTCATGGCGCGGGACGACATCGCCTACGTCCACGTCCGCTCGGCCCGCAACAACTGCTATCAGTGCCGGATCGAGAGAGCTCCGGCCGGCATATGATGCGACGCGACAAAAGAAGAGGGCCGGTCGGATGGGCGACCGGCCCTCTCTCGTTTTCCACCCCTACGCACTCACACGACGGGCGGAACCTCTTCGGTCTTATCGCCGCTCAGGCGACGTTCAGCACGGACTCAGGCGCGAAGGCCTCGTAGCCCAGGGCCTCGGCGACCGGCTTGTTGGTAACGCGGCCCTTGTGGACATTGAGACCGTTGCGCAGATGACGGTCCTCGGCGATGGCGCGCAGGCCGCGATCGGCAAGTGCCAGGCCATGGACCAGCGTCGCATTGTTGAGCGCATGGGCCGAGGTCACCGGAACGGCGCCGGGCATGTTGGCGACGCAGTAGTGCACGATGCCGTCGACCTCGTAGGTCGGCTCGGAATGCGTGGTGGCGTGCGAGGTCTCGAAGCAGCCGCCCTGGTCGATGGCGACGTCGACGATGACGGCACCCTTCTTCATGCCCGAGAGCATTTCGCGGGTGACGAGCTTCGGCGCGGCGGCGCCGGGGATGAGCACCGCTCCGATGACGAGATCAGCCGAGAAGACTTCCTGTTCGAGAGCGTCGATCGTGGAATACACGGTGTGAACGCGGCCGTGGAAGATGTCGTCGAGCTGGCGCAGGCGCGGCAGCGACCGATCGAGAATGGTCACATCGGCGCCGAGGCCGGCAGCCATCTTGGCGGCGTGGAGACCGACGACGCCACCGCCGATGACGGTGACCTTGGCCGGCAGCACGCCCGGAACGCCGCCGAGCAGAATGCCGCGGCCGCCATGGGCCTTCTGGAGCGCGGTCGCGCCCGCCTGAATGGCCAGACGTCCAGCGACTTCCGACATCGGGGCCAGCAGCGGCAGGCCGCCGCGGTCGTCGGTCACGGTCTCATAGGCCACCGCGGTCACGCCGGAGGCAATCAGGCCCTTGGTCTGTTCCGGATCCGGAGCGAGGTGAAGATAGGTATAGAGGATCTGGCCGTCGCGCAGTTGCGCCCATTCGGAGGGCTGCGGCTCCTTGACCTTGACGATCATGTCGGACTTTTCGAAGACGTCCTTGGCGGTGGCGGCGATCTTCGCGCCGGCCGCCCTGTAGGCGCCGTCATCGGCGCCAATGCCTGCCCCGGCTCCGGTTTCGATCAGGACCTCGTGGCCATGGGCCACATATTCACGGACCGCACCGGGCGTCAGGCCGACACGATATTCATGGTTCTTGATTTCCTTCGGGCACCCGACACGCATTGAGCGTTCCTCTCTTGTCTGGCGGCTTTCGCCGAATTTTTCCGAGGAGGAAATGCAAACAGAAAATCCGCCGAATGTCCTTGCGTATTGGAATTGCCAAGCGGCTGCTTTTCGAAGAAAATTGCGTTAAATGATAAAACAAGGGGAATTCTTCGAACCATGCAGCTCGACACCATCGATCTTGCCATTCTGAAGGCGCTTCAGCAAAACGCCCGCATGACCAATGCGGAACTCGCGGAGAAGGTGGGCCTCAGCGCCTCGGCGTGCTCGCGGCGGCACGACATCCTCGAAAAGGAAGGCATCATCAGCGGCTACCATGCCCGCCTGTCGCACAAGGCGCTCGACTACAAGATGATGGTGATCGTGCACATCTCGCTCTCCGGCCAGTTCGCCAAGACGCTCACGGAGTTCGAGGCGGCGGTAAAGCGCTGCCCCAATGTTCTGGTCTGCTACCTGATGTCGGGGGAATACGACTACATCCTGCGCGTCGCCGCCAAGGATCTGGAGGACTATGAGCGCATCCACCGCGACTGGCTCTCGGCGCTTCCCCATGTGGTCAAGATCAATTCCAGCTTCGCGCTGCGGGAAGTCATCGACCGACCGAATGTGGGGCTTTAGGTATCCTTGGCGGAAATCTATTTCAGATTGCATTTTTCCTTACTCACTCCTTTACTGACAGAAAGGATGAGGAGGACCATCACATGCTACAGAATTTGAGAACGAAAACCGCCCTCGAGCATGGTGGCATGCTGATCGCGCTGATGTGCGCCATACTCGCGATCGCCGAAGCGATCGGCTGGGGTGGCGCGGATCATTTGAAGATCGCAACCTTTCTGTCGATTGCCATCGTCGCGCTCATCGCGCCGAAGATCGCCAGTCTGAGTGTCGGAAAGGACGGCTTCACCGCCAATCTCGCCCAGAAAATCGACGAGAACAGCGAAAAGATCGACAGCACTAAAGTTGTTGCGATCGAGCTCGACAACCAGTTGGAGCAGAAGCTGCGGCAAATCTTCGAGGAGTTGGCGCAAATCCGCAAAGCGCTGGAAAGCGGTTCAGGAGAGGCGCAAGTCGGCGTGCGGCGCGTGGATGAGGAACTGCCCCCTGCGACCGTGAACAACGATCCCCAGAAAGGTCGCTTCGGTGGTCTGGAGAAGAACGAGGGGCTGGTTATCGGAGCCGAGGTCAAACAATCCGAATTCGACCCCGAGTGGCAGACAGTCACCATCACCGTGCGAGCGACCAGCGATCCTGACCTCTTGAAGGGTTCCGTTGAGTTCTTCCTGCACGACACATTCAGCCCCGATTATTACCGGATACCGGTGGTCAACGGAGAAGCGAAACTCGTGTTGAGGGCATGGGGTGCCTTCACCGTCGGCGCGATCGCGGGTGTTGAGAAAACCAGACTGGAACTGGACCTTGCCACCAGCAGGAACGTGGCGGCTCCGAAGGCTTGGCGGGAGCGCTGAGCGCATTCCATGGTCCAGGCCTACGACAGATGTCCGGCGTCCTGGCCGATCTCGACAATTCTACCGATCGGATTCAACGGGATGAAAGACACATCTGTTACCGTTCCCGAGGGTAAAACCACGGGGAGACCATTCATGCAGCCCATGTTGAAGATCGACGGACGCAAGACGCCGCGCAGCCGGGTGAGGATCGACAGCACCGTCCGCCACCTGAACCAGGAAGTCGATGCCAGGGTTCTCGACATTTCGCGGGCCGGCCTGTCGCTCGAATTCTACGGCAGGCTCCACGCAGCGCACGGAAGCACGGTGCAGATCAACAACGACCGCTTCGGGCTGATCGAAGGCACGGTGCGCTGGTGCCGCAATGGCAGGCTCGGCGTCCAACTGCGCGAGAACAGCAATACGCTGGCAAAGATGACGGCCTATTTCCGCAATTTCCATCGAGAGGTTCGCCCGGTGCTCAGCCGCTGAGCCATCCTCATTTCAATCGACGTGATCAGGGCGGCCTTGGCCGCCCTTTTTCTGTTTTAGCCCCACCTCAAATACAACCCGACGCATGCGACACAACTTTGTTGTGCATAACACCAATTAGCCCACACCCCTTATTTCTCAGGCTCTTCCGCACTTTTTTCTTCTAAAAATAGCGCATGAAAACCCCTTTTTAGTCAGTTGCATGCAATTTTACTGATTATCGCCATCTTCCGTCAATTTTCCGGGCGCAACCATGGCGTACATTTAAGTTTGTATTAAAAAGGCGAAATCAAATGCATGCTAAAAAATACATGGATGGCCGCCGTGCTGACCGCATCCGTTGCAGCTTTCGCGGCACCCTCACCTTCCTGCATCAAACGGCCGACGTCCGGGTCATCGACATCTCGAGGCTCGGCATGGCGATCGAGGTGTTCGGCTGGCTCGACGCCCGATCAGGCGCGGTCGTCAAGATCAGGACCCACGAACTGGGGCTGATCGAAGCCACCGTTCGTTGGTACCGGGCTGGCAAGATGGGCCTGCAGGTGGAGGAGAGCAGCAATACGGCGGCGCAGATCGCCTCGTATTTCAAGCATTTCCACAAGCCGGTGGTCCTGCACGTGGTAAAATGACCGCTTGCTGGCGATGACAGCAAAAATCCGCGCAGCAATGCAGGATTTTACGTCGCCGTGTTCATACAGCCGTCATTTTCCAAATGCACTCCTGCGAAATGGACTCTAAAGTCCGCGGCGGACTCGCCAACGAAGGAGCGCGCTCATGACCCCTCTCATCACCCCGATCTCCCGCAGGAGCTTCATCGGCGGGCTTGCGGCGACTTCGGCGCTCATCGTCCTGCATCCGTTTTCCGTCCGCGCGGCGGCCAACCAGGCGCATCTCAGGCTCATGGAGACGACGGACATCCACGTGAACGTGATGCCCTACGACTATTACGCCGACAAGCCGAGCGACACGATGGGCCTTGCCCGGACGGCTTCGATCATCGCGGCGATCCGCGCCGAGGCCACCAATACGATGCTCGTCGACAACGGCGACCTTCTCCAAGGCAATCCGATGGGCGACTACATGGCCTATCAGAAGGGCATGAAGGAAGGCGACCTCCACCCGATCATGAAGGCGATGAACGTGCTCGGCTACGACTGCGGCACCGTCGGCAATCACGAGTTCAACTACGGGCTCGACTTCATGTTCAACACGCTGCGGGGGGCCAATTTCCCGATCGTTTGCGCTAACCTGACGAAGGGCGAACTGAACGGCGATCCGACCAAGGACGAACTGCATTTCCCGCCCTATGTGATCGTCAACAAGACGATCCGCGACGGCGCTGACCAGATGCATGACATCAAGGTCGGCGTCATCGGCTTCGTTCCGCCGCAGATCATGGTCTGGGACGCGGAGAAGCTTGAGGGCAAGGCGCAGACCCGCGACATCGTCGAGACGGCCAAGGCCTGGGTTCCGGTCATGAAGCAGGACGGCGCCGACATCATCATCGCCCTCTCCCACTCCGGCATCGAGGGCAAGGGCCAGTCCGACCGGATGGAAAACGCTTCGCTCTACCTCGCTGGCGTCGAAGGCATCGATGCCGTCTTCACCGGTCACCAGCATCTCGTCTTCCCCGGCACCAAGGACTTCGCCGACATCGAGGGCGTCGACACCGTCAAGGGAACGCTGCTCGGCAAGCCCGCCGTCATGGCGGGTTTCTGGGGTTCGCATCTCGGACTGATCGACCTGCTCGTCGAGAAGAACGGCGACAGCTGGAAGATCATCGACTTCACCTGCGAGGCCCGTCCGATCTATCATCGCGACGAGAACCGCAAGGTGGTCGCCGATGTCGGCGACAAGGAGGACGTTGTCGCCGCGGTCGCGGACGAGCACCGGGCGACACTCGACTATGTGCGCACCCCGGTCGGCAAGACGGCGGCACCGCTCTATTCCTATTTCGCGCTGGTCGCCGACGATCCGTCGGTACAGATCGTGTCGAACGCCCAGACCTGGTACATCCGCGACATGCTGAAGGACGGAGAGTACAAGGATTTCCCGGTCCTGTCGGCCGCGGCCCCGTTCAAGGCCGGCGGACGCGGCGGTCCTGACTACTATACCGATGTCGCCGCCGGAGACGTGGCGATCAAGAACGTCGCCGACCTTTACCTCTACCCGAACACGGTTCAGGCCGTGCTGATCACCGGCGAGCAGGTGCGGAACTGGCTCGAAATGTCGGCCGGAATGTTCAACCAGATCGAACCGGGCGCCAAGGATGCGCCGCTCCTCAATCCGGACTTCCCGTCCTACAATTTCGACGTGATCGACGGCGTCACCTACCAGATCGACCTGTCGAAGCCGGCCCGGTTCGACAAGGATGGCCGCGTGGTCAACGCGGAGTCCCATCGGATCGTCAACCTGACCTTCGCCGGTCAGCCGATCAATCCGGAACAGCAATTCGTCGTGGCGACCAACAACTACCGTGCGGGTGGCGGCGGCAAGTTTCCGGAGATCGCGTCCGACAAGGTGATCTTCGTGGCGCCCGACACCAACCGCGACGTGATCGTGCGCTACATCATCGCGCAGGACACGATCAACCCGACCGCCGACGGCAACTGGTCGTTCGCGCCGATGCCCGGCACGACGGTCGTGTTCGAAACCGGCCCGAAGGCGCGGCAATATGCGGGCGAGGTGAAAAGCGTCAAGATCGAGGACGCCGGCAACGGCGCGGACGGCTTCGCGAAGTTCCGCCTGATCCTCTGAAGGCCGCCTACTCGCCTGCCAGCAACACCGCTGCCGCGTCTTGCGGCGCGGTGTCGGCCGGAGCCATTTTCTGCAACGCGGTGCCGAGCGATGTCGGGCAGTGCGACAGCGACTGCCGGTACTGCTCCAGCAGCCAGCGTCCCGCCGGTCCGGGCGGCAATGCCCTCGGCCATTGCGCCTCGACCGGCATGTCAATCGGCTCGTAGGGCTCGACGTCGAGCTGGACCAGCCGGCCTTCGGTGATGTCATGTGCGACGACCGACAACGGCATGCCGCCCCAGCCGAGACCGGCGATCAAGAGCTGCCGCTTGGTGCCCATGTCGCTCACCCGCCAGGCGCGACGCGAAAACACGTTGAAATCGTTGTTCCCGGTGACGCCGGTGTCGTCGGCGACGACGATCTGCGTTTCCTCGCGCACATCCGCCAGAAGCAGGCGGCGGCCCGCTTTCGCCAGGGCATGGTCCGGGGCGGCCATCGCGGCCATGAAGGACAGGCCGATCCGTTCGCTTGCGACGTCCTCCAGATCGCGCGGGCTCTGGCCGCCGATGCCGAGGCTCAGTTGGCCCTTGTGCACCATGTCGATGACCCTGAACGGCGACCCCGTCGTCAGCCGCAATGCGACATTGGGGAAGGTCTCCTGAAACCGGCGCAGAACGTCGACGGTCACATGCTCCGGCACCAGCACGCTGACACCAAGATGCACCTCCGCCTCCAGCCCCTGGGTCAGAGAGGAGGCACGGGCGCGCAGGGTGTCGAGGTCTGCCATCATCCGCCGCGCATCCTCAAGAATGCCGCGGCCGGCCGCCGTCAGCACCGGGTTGCGGGCGCTGCGGTCGAAAAGGGCGAGTTGCAGTTGCGCCTCGAGGTTTGCGATCGTGTAGGAGACGACCGACTGGGCGCGGTTCAGGCGCCGGGCGGCGGCGGAAAAGCTTCCGGCCTCGGCGACGGCGACGAACACCTGCAACTGATCGAGCGTGGGATTGGGAAGCATGGCATTCCATCCATTTTCTGGATTGATGTGATCGATATTATCCCAGTTTCATCGATGAATTGCCAGTCCTATTTCTGGAGCAGAGACGTCCTCCCAGACGATCCGCTCCATGCAATTCATCGATAGGTGTCCCATGTCCTCCATTCTTCTCGTTCGCGGCAGCACCCGCGGTGACGATTCCATCTCCAGCAAGATCGCGGTGGAACTTGCCGAAAATCTCAAGGCCGCGACCGGCGCCGCCATTGTCGAGCGCGACCTCGCGCAGAACCCGCTGCCGCATATCGGCGCGGATTTCTCCTCCGCCATCCGGCTTCCGGCCGAACAGCGCACCGCCGAGCAGAGCGAGGCGATCGCGATCTCCGACGCGGTCGTCGACGAACTGCTCGCCGCCGATACGCTGATCCTCTCCAGCGGTTTCGTGAACTTCGGCATTTCGTCGATCCTCAAGTCCTGGATCGACCATGCGGCCCGCGCCGGGCGCACCTTCCGCTATACGGAAAACGGTCCTGAAGGCCTCGTGAAGGGCAAGAAGGCCTATATCGTGCTGGCATCCGGCGGCGTCTATTCGTCCGGCCCGGCGGCCTCGCTCGACTTCGCCGAGCCCTATCTGCGTTCGGTGCTGCACTTCATCGGCATCACCGATGTGGAGACCATCCGGATCGAGGGCGTCGCCTTCGGCCCAGACGCGGCCGAGAATGCCGTCAATGGCGCGCTCGCCCGCGCCCGGGATCTTGCCCGCGCTGCCTGAGGCAGGCTTCGTCAGATGTCGCGGGACGACCGCCCCACCGCCCGGTTGCGTCCCGCGCTCTTGGCCTCGTAGAGCCGCTGGTCGGCGGTGCTCAGCAGCGCATTGAAGCTGTGGCCGTCGTCCGGTGCCGTCGCGAGGCCTATGCTGATGGTCATCGGTTCGCCCGCCTCGTTGGCGACACCGGTGGCCATTTCCTGCCTGAGCCGCTCCACAACGGCCAACGCCTCGGCATGATCCGTGCGGGTCATCAGGATCACGAATTCCTCGCCGCCATAGCGGAACAGATGGTCGTCCGGCCTGAGCGACGCCGCCAGCCGGGCGGCGATATCCTTTAGAACCGCATCGCCGCTCTGGTGGCCGAACCGGTCGTTGACGGACTTGAAGTGATCGACGTCGACAATCGCAACGCTCGCCTGGGTCCCTTCGCGCAGACCATCGCGGATGAGCCGCGGCACCTCGATCTCCATCCGCCCGCGGTCGTAGACGCCGGTCAGCGTGTCGCGACCGGTGCGAGCCAGGAGATCCTCGTAGCGCTCGCGAAAGGTCAGATCGTTGAAGACATCGCCGATCGGACGGCGCGAGAAGACCACGCCATGGTCGCGAAAGGCCGCCTGATAGAGGCCGAACAGCAGCGCATAGAAGAAGCCCGCCAGCATTTTTGCCTTCCAACCACCCCAGAACACCTCGCCGGGCGCGTCGTAAAGATAATGCAGCAGCGCATAGAATCCGATCTGGTCGAAGGTGAGGATGGCGATGCCGGCGACGGCGAAGCGCAACACCATCCAGCGGGGTGCCCAGCGGCCCAGCCGCTCGTAAAGCAGGATGATGCCGATGGAATCGATATAGAGCAGCGCCGTTCCCCAGAGCATCAGCAGTCCCATGTTGCGGAGAAACGGCATGTCAACGATCTGGTCGGGCGAGAGGATGACCGGATCGTGCAGCAGCACGATCTGCGCCACGAGCAGGGTCACGAGGTTGCCGAGGAACAGGCCGTAGATCGGCTGGCGAACAGCGGCGGCATCCTCCTTGATGTAGAGCATCAGGATCAGCATCACCTTGCCGGCGAAGAAGACCGAGGACCCCGGCGACACCACCCCGAACGGCAGTGAGACATAAAAGACGGCGGCGAGATAGGTCTCGACGAAATGCATGACACCGAGCGCCGTCAGGAACACGCCGAGGCCGATCCGGTGGCGGAAATGCAGAAGCACGGTCATCAGCGAGAAATAGACGACCGCCTCGACCAGCAGCAGCCCCAGGTTCAAAAACTCACTCATCTCGCATTCGTCCTGCCTGTTCACGCCCGGCGAATCGCCCCGGCGCCTTGAAGAGCATGCACCTTATACATGCGTATAATACAAGAGGCAGACTAGCTGCCGGACATGGCGGCTGCTGGGGGCGCAGCCGTGACAGAGGCCGATCGCAGCGCCGTTGCGACCGCCCGCTCGATCTTATGGGGCGCTTCTGCCGATGGCACGGGCCGGCCGAGCAGGAAGCCCTGCAACTCGTCGCAGCCGTGGCGGGCGAGGAAGAGCGCCTGCTCCATCGTCTCGACGCCCTCCGCCACGACCTTCATGCCGAGACCACCGCCGAGATCGATGATCGTGCGAACGATCGCTTCGGCGCTCGCCTCGATACCGAGATTGGCGACGAAGCTGCGGTCGATCTTGATCGCATCGAATGGATAGCGGTTCAGATAGCTGAGCGAGGAATAGCCTGTACCGAAATCGTCCAGCGCGATGTTGAACCCGGCGCGCTTCAGGTCCTTCAGGATCTGCAGGGCGCGGCGGTCGTCATCGATGAGCACGCTTTCGGTGATCTCCAGTTCGAAGCGGCTCGGCTGGATGCCGTAACGGTCAACTGTTTCCGTTAGGTGATGTAAAAACTCGGCGTGCCGGAACTGTATCGGGCTGACATTCAGCGACAGCCGCGTCTCAGGCGGCAAGGTAAGCACCACGCGGCAGGCCTCGGCGATCACCCATTCGCCGATGGCGATAATCTTGCCGGAGGCCTCGGCGACCGGAATGAAATCCACGGGACTGACCCAACCGCCGTCTGGGCGGCACCAGCGCAGCAAGGCCTCGTATCCGTCGATCTCGCCGCAACGGGCATCGACGCGCGGCTGAAGATGCAGCGAAAACTCGCCCTCCTCCAGCGCCCGGTCGAGGTCGCCCTCGAGCGCCCGGCGCTTTTCCACCAGTTCGGTCATGCCGGGGCGGAAGATCCGCCAGGTGTTCCGGCCGGAATTCTTGGCATGGTAAAGCGCCATGTCGGCCCGGCCGATCATGTCCTCGACGTTTCCGGCATGTTCCGGGCAGAGCGCAGCGCCGATGCTCGCGCCACAGCGGATCATGTTGCCGTTGCCGATGTCGATCGGCTCGCGAAAGGCCGTGATCAGCCGTCGCCCGAAATCGTCGAGCTGCGCCTCGAATGAGGCGTTGGC
Source organism: Ciceribacter sp. L1K22 (assembly GCF_017599385.1). GTDB lineage: Bacteria > Pseudomonadota > Alphaproteobacteria > Rhizobiales > Rhizobiaceae > Allorhizobium. The sequence continues at coordinate 1,909,185 of NZ_JAGFPK010000001.1, read as the reverse complement.
GAGGATCACCGCGAACTCGTCGCCGCCAAGCCGCGCGGCGAGATCGTGACTGCCGAGGGCGGCACAGAGCCGGACGGCACATTCGCGGATCACCGCATCCCCGGCCGGATGGCCATAGATGTCGTTGATATCCTTGAAGCGGTCGAGATCGATCAGGACGACGGCACAGCCCCAGCCGCTAGTGGCGCGGGCAACGCTTTCCTGCAGCTTCTCGGTAAACAGCGCCCGGTTGGCGAGCCCGGTCAGTGGATCGTGCTGGGCGAGATGCCGGATACGACGCTCGGCCTCTTTCCGTTCACGCAGGTCGACCAGCGCGCCGATCCGCATCTTGCGTCCCCGAAAGGTGATGTTGCGACCCCTCGCCTCCACCGGAACACGCTCTCCCGTGGCGGTGACCACCGTGATCTCGTGATTGGTTTCGCTTTCGGTCGACAACGCCCGCTCCACCATCTGGCGGTCCTGCCCCGGCAGGAAGTCGAGGATCGACGTGCCGACCAGGTCGTCGAGCGGCCTACCGAGCAGTTCGGCAAGCTTCTGGTTGCCGTCGACGATGATGCCGTTCTCGTGCATGACGATCGCCTCAAAGGTCGCGTTGGCGAGCGTCGCGACGCGCTCGGCCTCCTCGTGATCGCGGCGCAGGCTCTTGACCTCTTCGCGGCTGCGCTCTGTTTCCTGGATATTGTCCATCAACCGGTTGAAGAGCGCGGTCAGCTTCTCCGCCTCGTCACCGGCCTCCACAGGCAGGCGATGGTTGAGGTCGGCGGTGCCGTCGACGAGGCCGGACAGCGCGTCCTCGACATGGCCGACACCAAGCCGCGTGCCATGTTCGGCGACGTTGAGGCCGACATCCTCGGCGGCTTCGGACACGCGAACCGTGGAGAACCGGTTGAGAAGCCAGAAGAAGGCATAGCCGAGGCCGAAGGCCCAGTAGAAATTCAACCCGGCGCCGAAGGCCTGGATGTAGAGTTGCGACAGACGACCGCCGGCCGGCAAGAGATCGACAGGGGCAAGCAGGGCGAGACCGAGCGTGCCGACGACGCCGGCAAAGGCGTGGACGCCGATCGCGCCGACAGCATCGTCGATGCGCATTACCCGTTCGATGAAATTGATGCCCCAGATGGCGACCGCGCCACCCAGCGCGCCGATCAGCAAGGCGCCGCCGGGCGTCAGGATGTGGCAGCCCGCCGTCACCGCCACGAGGCCGCCCAGCATGCCGCTGAGCGACTTTTCCGGCAGCACGAGGCGATCCTGATAATAGCCCATGACATAGCCGACGCAGGTGCCGATACCGCCGGCAAGCACCGTGTTGAGGATGATCGGCGCGATATCGGGCGAGGCAACCGTTGTCGAGCCGCCATTGAAGCCGATCCAGCCGATGAAGAGCAAGAGACCGCCGGTGGTCGACAGCACGGGGCTGTGACCGGCCATGCGGCGCGGCCGCCCGTCCTCGCCGAAACGGCCGCGGCGGGCTCCGATCACCATGCAGGCGGCGAGCGAAATCCAACCCCCGGTCGCATGCACGACGGTCGAGCCGGCGAAATCGACAAAGCCGAGATTGCCGAGGAAGGCACCGTCATTGGCTCCCAGCGCCGCGCCCCAGACCCAGTGCACGAAGACCGGATAGATAAAGCCGGAAAGGACCAGCGATCCGAGGACATAGGTCGACAGTTTCATCCGTTCGGCGACCGCCCCCGACACGATGGTTGCCGCCGTGCCGCAGAACATCACCTGGAAGACGAAAAAACCGGCTTCCCAGGTGTCGAGTGCGCGAAGGAAGAAGAAATCCCGGTCGATCCCGACCGGTAGCCAGCCCGAGGTGCCGAAGGCCAGCATGAAGCCTATGGCGGCGAAGGCGACCACGCCGAACACAAAATCCAGGAGGTTCTTCTGCGCCACGTTGATGGAGTTCTTCGAGCGAACCATGCCCGCCTCGAGCAACAGAAAACCCACCTGCATGAGCATCACGAGGCCGGCGGCGGTCATCAGCCATGCGAGGTCGAGATTGCGGGCGGAGGCGGCGACATCCCCGGCGGCGTGGGCAGGCGCCCCCGCCAGGACAGAGAAACAAAGGCAGCCGGCCAGGGCGGTTACCCTGAAAAAAGGCCTTGAATGAAATCGCACTGCAACATCCCGGAAAAGCAATTCCGGCCAGCTAAGCGGAAATCATTTAAAATTGAGTGATCGCGAGAACTTAGCTTTCGCCTCGCGTCTCCGTTGTTCCGCGGCGCGTCTTCGGTCGGGCGGTGCGGAGTGCGTACCGATGCGGCAGTGCAGCAGGCGTCTTCAGACCGGGCGGCTTTTCTCGCCGTCGGCGAACAGCGACGCACCGTTCTGATCGATGATCTGCCGCGCCTTGCGGAAGGTGCAGTCGAACGCATCATCGGTATTCGAGAACACGTCGGCGCGGATGAACGTCCGCTGCAGAACCTCGCCGTCCACCGTCTTCTCGATGCGGCCGGCGAGCCGGTACTGGCCACCTTCCTTCATCGGGGTGGCGACGATGGTGAAGCCTTCATAGACCTGCGGCTCCGCCGAGGGACCGGCGGAGGGTGTTTCGGACTTGGAGCCGCCGAAGGCGGAAAAGATGCGCGAGAGAAACGAAGCCATATCCCCGACTACCACAGGACGCGACGCGGCTAAAGCCCGTTTCGTCTGGACACGGAAAGGCCGGATTCGCCGACAAGCGTAAGCCAACCACCGAGGGAGATTTGATGATTCGACGTATCATGCTTGTGGCGGCCATCGGCATCCTGGCGCTCTGGATCGGCAATACAAGCCTGTTCAGCAGCTTCCCCGACTATTACCAACCCCGCCTGATCGCGTATCGCGGCGTGCACCAGATCTTCGATCGCTCCGACCTCGACAACGACACCTGCACCGCCGAACGCATCTATCCGCCGACGCACGCCTACCTGGAAAACACCCTGCCCTCCATGGCAGCGGCTTTCGAGGCCGGAGCCGACGTGGTCGAACTCGACGTGCATCTGACGCCCGACGAAAAGTTCGCGGTCTTCCACGACTGGACGCTCGACTGCCGCACCGACCTTTCGGGCGTCACGGAAGAGACGCCGTTCTCCGAACTCGCGCGCGCCGACATCGGCCATGGCTATTCCGCCGACGGCGGCAAGACCTTCCCGCTCCGCGGCAAGGGTGTCGGCATGATGCCGGACCTCGGGCAGGTGTTCGCGGCTTTTCCGGACAAAAAATTCCTGATCAATTTCAAGAGCCGCCGGACGGAGGAAGGAACGGCTCTGGTCGCCATGCTGAATGCCGATACCGCCGCGCGACAGACCGTGTTCGGAGTCTACGGCGGCGACGAGCCGACCGACGCGGTGACATCGGCCATGCCGGGCGTTCCCGGCTATACAAGGACATCGGCCAAGGACTGCCTGCTCGGCTATCTGGCGCTCGGCTGGAGCGGTCACGTGCCGGACGCCTGTCGCGGCCGGCTGGTGCCGGTGCCGATCAACTTCGCACCGCTCCTCTGGGGTTGGCCGGAGCGCTTCCACGCCCGCATGGCGGCCGCAGGATCTGAGGTCATCCTGCTTGGCCCCTACGGCGCCGGCGATCCGGGCTCGGCCGGGATCGACACGCCGGAGGACTGGGCGCGGGTGCCAAAGCATTTCCCCGGCTATGTCTGGACCAACAGGATCGAGAACGCCCGCCAGTGGATGGCGGACGCGGGCCTCGGACCGGACGCCGTCAGATGATCAGGTTGGCGAGGATTTCGTTTTCGGTGATGTCCTCGTAGCCAAGGCCGGCGGCATCGAAGCGGCCGAGCAAATCGGTGAAGTTTCCCCGCTCGCGCGTCTCGATGCCGATCAGGATCGAGCCAAAATTGCGGGCGGTCTTCTTCAGGTATTCGAAGCGGGCGATATCGTCGTCGGGACCGAGCAGGTTGAGGAAGTCGCGCAGCGCGCCGGGACGCTGCGGCAGGCGCAGGATGAAGTATTTCTTCAGCCCCGCGTGGCGCATCGCCCGTTCCTTGACGTCCGGGAGACGTTCGAAGTCGAAGTTGCCACCCGAGACGACGGCGACCACCGTCTTGCCCTCCAGCCTCTCGCGGCCCATCGCCTCCAAAGCCGCGATCGACAGCGCGCCGGCCGGCTCCAGCACCACGCCTTCGACATTGAGCATCTCGGTGATCGTCACGCAGATCGCGTTTTCTGGCAGGAGCATGACCTGATCGGCAGGAAACCGCTTCAAAAGCGAGAAGTTCAGATCGCCGATCCGGGCGACCGCCGCGCCGTCGACGAAATTGTCGACCTTGGGCAGCGTCACGATCTCGCCCGCCTCCAGGCTCCGCTTCAGGCTGGGGGCGCCTGACGGCTCTGCGAAGACGAAGGTTTCCGACGGCAGCGATTCGGAGAAGTAACGCGTCATCCCCGCCGACAACCCACCGCCGCCGACGGGCATCACCACAAGATCGGGCGTGACATCATCAGGCAATTGCGCCTCGATTTCAGCCGCGACCGTCGCCTGTCCCTCGACGATGTCCTCGTGGTCGAAGGGCGGCACCATGTAGCCGCCGATCGTCTCGACATGTTCGCGGGCAGCGGCATAGCACTGGTCGAAGATGTCGCCGAACAGGCGGATGGTGATGAATTCGCCGCCGAAGGTGCGGGTCTTGTCGATCTTCTGCTGCGGCGTCGTCACCGGCATGAACACCACGCCCGGCACCCCGAAATGGCGGCAGACGAAGGCAAAGCCCTGGGCGTGATTGCCGGCCGAGGCGCAGACGAAGGTCTTGTCGGAGCCGCCGGCGGCGATCACCTTGCGGAAGAAGTTGAAGGCGCCGCGCAGCTTGTAGGAGCGCACCGGCGTCAGGTCCTCGCGCTTCAGATAGATCGAGGCGCCGTAGCGGCCGCTCAGATATTCGTTGAGTTGCAGGGGCGTCTCGGGAAACAGGCCGCGCAGGGCCCCGACCGCCTCATCGACCTTGTCGCGCATGGTCTGTCAATCCGTTGAATTTTATCTTGGCTCCCGCTATGGCATAGTCATGAGGCGGAGACCAAGCGCTTTTCCGCGGAACCTCGATCGGGACGCCCCTTCCTTTGAACGCCACGCAGCTCCGCTCCGCCATCTACATCGCCGCCCTCTGCGGCCTTTATCTCTCGACCGCCATGCTGATTCCGGCGATGGTCGATCTCTATTACGGCCACAGCGACTGGAAGGTGTTCGCGGCCTGCGCCTTCATGGTCGGGGCGCTGTCGCTGACGGCGGCCATGGCGACGCGCGGCCCGCCGCCGGTTTTCACCAAGCGCATGGGCTTCCTGCTCGTCAACGTGCTCTGGGCCACCTTCTCCGTCGTCGGCGCCATCCCGATGATGTTTTCCGGGCCGCAGCTCAGTTTCGCGCAGGCACTGTTCGAATCGGTCTCGGGTATCACGACAACCGGCTCGACCGTGCTCTCCGGCCTCGACCATATGCCGCCCGGTCTCCTGATGTGGCGCTCGCTGCTCTGCTGGCTTGGCGGTATCGGTATCGTCGCGCTCGGCCTGTTCGTCCTGCCGTTCCTCCGGGTCGGCGGCATGTCGTTCTTCAAGATGGAATCCTCCGACACCGGCGACAAGCCGTTCGCGCGGCTTGCCACCTTCACCCGCGCCTTCATCGGGGTCTATGTCGGCATCACGATTGCCTGCGCCATCGCCTATGATTTCGCCGGCATGACCCGGTTCGACGCCATCAACCATGCCTTCACGACCATCGCGACGGCCGGCTTCTCCACCCACGACGCATCGTTCGCCTATTTCCGCAGCGATGCTATCCTGTGGGTTTCGTCTTTCTTCATGACGGTCTGCAGCCTGCCGTTCTCGATCCTGATCGTGTTCATCGTGCGCGGCCGCCTCGATGCGCTGCGCGATCCGCAGATCGTCGTCTTTCTCGGCTATCTCCTGTTTTTTGCCGTCTCGGCCTCGATCTACAACCATCTCGCCAATGACGTGCCGTTCCACAGGGCGCTGACGCACGGCGTCTTCAACTTCGCCTCGATCCTCTCGACGACAGGGTTTTCCAGCGACGACTATCTCGGCTGGGGGCCGTTCGCCGTCACAGCCGCCTTCTTCGCCACCTTCGCCGGCGGCTGTTCCGGCTCGACGGCGGGCGGCATCAAGGCCTACCGCTTCGTGATCATGTTCGGCATCATCCACAACGGGCTCAAGCGGCTGATCTATCCCTCCGCCATCTATTCGGTGCGCTACGGCACGCAGACAGTCGACGTCGAGGTGCAGCGAACCGTCTTCCTGTTCTTCACCTCCTACATCTTCATCTGGTTCGTGGGCTCGATGGCGCTGTCGACCTTCGGCCACGATTTCGCGACATCGACCTCGGCGGTACTCACCGCACTGTCCAATGTCGGCCCCGGCGTCAGCGACCTGATCGGCCCGTCGGGCAATTTCGCGACGATGAACGAGGGCTCGCTCTACATCCTGTCGCTGATGATGCTGCTCGGACGCCTCGAGGTTCTCTCGGTCCTGGTACTTTTGCTGCCCACCTTCTGGCGGACGTGACGGCTCTCCCTTGACGGCCGTCGCGGTTGCCCGAACACTGCGGCCAAAGAGGAGAATCGCCCGTGCTCGCCATAAGCTTCCACCGCCTGCACCGCCTGCTGCCCACCGCTGTGCTCGGCCTCTGTCTCGGGGTGCAGACAGCGGCAGCCGGGCCGCTCATGGATGCGGCGATGCAGGCCGAAGCTCTCGCAGCCGGCGGCGACGCGCGAGCGGCGCATGCAAAAATGCAGGAAGCCTTCGGCGACTTCGCCGCCACACTTCCGCTCACCGTCAGCCTTGCCGAATTCGCCACCGACAAGCCGGCCGCCTACGGCTCCTACACGCCGCGGCCCGACACCGTCTTCAAGCCGGGCGAGCCGCTGATCACCTATCTGGAACTGATCGGCCTCACCTGGGAAACGCTGCCGGACAAGCGCTACACCTCGGCCTTCAACGTCGATCTCGAACTGATCGACTACAAGGGCGACACGCTCGCCGCCCAGAAGAAGTTCGGCAGCTTCTCCTTCACCGGCCGTTTCCGCAACCAGGAAATCTACACCCACCTCACCCTCGACGTCACAGGCGCCCCAGCCGGCGACTACAAGGTCCGCTACACCGTCAACGACACCGTCGGCAAACGCTCGACGAGCTTCGAACAGAAGTTCTCGATCGCCAAGGAGTGAAGAGAGGGATTTCAGCTTCTGGTTATTGGCGTTCCTTAACTAAGCCGATGAAATCCGAAACCGTCATCAACCAGTCGCGCTGGTTGTCACGGTAGCTTTCGTGAAGGCGCCGGGGCAGAACCAGCTGCAGGTTTGCTGAGCGCATCTGGTCTGTCTGATTGCCGGAAATCGCCGGCTCCAGAGTCAGCAGGTGTTTCTGCTTTATACGCATTGCTTCCGCAAGGACCTGCCGCCAGCGATCCTTCAGCGTCGACTTTGCACCAAGCATGGTGAGGCGATCGGAAGGAAAAGAGGGATCGTGATACTGAGCACTGCCGGGAAACAGGAAATCCGGCCGGTTGCGGCTTTCTGTCACTGCGCCCCTCGCATAGCGAATTCCATGACCGGTGAAGAGAGCCTCAAGATGGTTCTCCAGAGACTGCCCCGCCCTAGCCTTTCTGCGATTCTGGACGCTGAGGGAGAATGCCAGAAATCCGTCAATATCGGCGCCTCCTTCCGCAAGAAAGCCGCTTTGCAGCCGCTCGGATACGATACGCCTCTCAAGCCTGCGGAACATGGCCTCTTCACGCTCCTGCCAGGCAAGAAGCACCGCATCCGCATCATCATGAACAGAGACCTCCGTCAGTGACGTTCGCGCCAGTTCCGAGAATTCCCGCGTGGTCGGAAACCGCATGCCGAACCGCTCTATCAGGTCATCAAGCCTGTCAGCCTCCGGTTCCTCAGGCTCGATGCCAAGTTCGTCGAGAATATAGCGGACAGTGAAGTCCAGCTCGGCATCCACATCACGGGTTATCTCCCGCGCTGCAAATTCAAGTTCCGGCTCGCCTTCGAGGCCGAAAAGCCACTGGAGCTGGCTTTGTACGGTGGTTCCGGCCGGCGTGATTATAGCCATAGCGGTTCCGTCCCTGCGCAGCGCAAGGAAAAAGCTGTCGCCAGCCTCCATAAGGGCGGTAACCTCGTTGGCGGGGTAATACAGGCGGTACTCGGTGCGGGTAGGATGCCTGCGGCGGGCGTCGTACCAGGTGATGCTGCTCTCGGCAGTAACGCCCTCCTGTTCGCCACCGAGCCAGACGAAACGCGTTGGAATCCCTTTCCGGTCATCGTCGCCGAACAGACGGCGCAGTGACTTCGATGCGTTGAACTCGTGCTGGTTGGAGACGGATGGCGTTGTCTCGACAACGCTGAGCCGCTTAACGGCCACGCCCTCGAAATAGTCTGACAGGAACCCCTTGGAGATCACACGGCTGCTCCCCGGATATCGAGGAAAACCTGATCTGATCGCAGCCAGAGCGCAAGGCTGTCAACAATGCTTGCCAGCGGCAGACGGGTTTTGCCCTTCAGGGCGCACTCCCACACCGTGCCGACCCGCCACCCTGTGTCACGAAGCGCCTCTGTAGAGCGCCGGTCGCGTTCAACATTTCCGGCGATCTTGTCCCGCCAGAAGTCAGTCCTCGTCGAAGGTAAACGAAACAGGTGGCAATCGTGACCGTGCCAGAAGCAGCCATGAACGAACAAGACGGCGCGCAGTCTAGGGAAGACCAGATCAGGCTTGCCCGACAACCGCTTTTCGTGAAGCCGGTAACGAAAGCCGCCCGCGTGCAAGGCCCGCCGGATAAGCATTTCAGGCCTCGTATCCTTGCCCCGGATGCCGGACATCATCCTGCTGCGAACCTCGCCGGAGACAATGTCAGCCATGGGCGACCTTCGGACCTTCCACTGCATCAGACGGGAAGGTAACTACCTCGGCAGATTGTTCGGCTCCCGGCAGCCACGGACTCATGGCTTCCGCTACTGCTTCGACAACAGGTACGACGACCGCATTGCCGAACTGCTTGTACGCCTGCGTGTCCGATACCGGAATTTCCCATACGCGGTTGCCCCGCTCGAACCCCATAAGGCGCGCGCATTCCTTGGGCGTAAGGCGGCGTGGACGCTTTCCCTCGCCTTGGTATACCAGAATCTCCGAACCGTCCTTGTAATAACGGGCAGAAAGTGTGCGGGCGACGTCGTGCGGACCACAGAGACCGAAGCCGAACCCGTTACCCTTCGACTCGTGCTTCTTCTTGTAATCCTGCAGGTAGTTCCAGAGCTTGGGCGTCAGCGTATACTTGTCGTCAACCTCGGCCTGCAGCACACTTCCAAGTGTGGGCCCATCCCCCTCCGGCATCACAACATCGTCGAAGGAGAAATCCACTTGGTGGTCCCGGAACCCCGCAATAAATATCCGTTCCCTTCCCTGGGGCACCCAAGGGCGAGCGCTGATGATGCGGGTCTCGACCTTGTATCCAAGGTCGTTTTGCAGCACGTTCATGATTGTCCGGAATGTGTTACCACCGTCATGGCTGCGCAGGTTTTTCACGTTTTCCAGCAGGAAAGCCTTGGGACGATGATGCTGGATAATCTGCGCGACATCGAAGAACAGCGTTCCCTGGGTTGCGTCCATGAAACCGTGCGGGCGTCCCAGAGCGTTTTTCTTGGATACCCCGGCGATGGAGAAGGGCTGGCAGGGAAAGCCGGCCAACAGTACATCATGGGAGGGTATCCGGGACAACGCTTCCGGTGACCTTGTAAACTCGCGGATATCACCGGCAAAAACATGATCCGGGTCTGAAGGAAAGTTCTTGCGGTATGTCTCGACCGCATATTTGTCCCACTCGCTGGTAAAGACGCACTTTCCGCCGATATTCTGGAAACCTACTCGAAGGCCACCTATACCGGCGAACAGGTCGATGAAGCGGAAGCGTACTGTCTTTTCGGGAGGGCGATGACTTTCAGCCATGAGCCGTAACATATCCAGTGCGAGAGGGGTCGGGGAACATTCCCCGTTCTCGTGGCGGTAAGCGGAACGAAGGGAGACCTTTGTCACCCTTGCGGCCTCCTCAAGGGTCAGTCCGGCCTGCTCCCTCAAGCGCGCAAATTCTACCTTTCCGTCCTGAGCCGTCACGATCGCGAATCTCCGCTGTGTCATTTTTTGACATTCTGACACAGAAATTCTCGGCGAACAATGACTTTGTTCACTTTTTGTTCTTTCTTGCTGTGGATAAGAATCAGAAAGTTTCAATGCACATGACGAAGCACACCTAGCTTGGTGCGGACGACGGGGATCGAACCCGTATAGCCTAAGGCCGAGAGATTTTAAGTCTCTTGCGTCTACCAGTTTCGCCACGTCCGCGCGGCATCTGTTTCAACCAGATGCCGCGCGAGGTCAAGCCGCCTTGGGAGGGTGGCGGTACGGTATGGGGCGGTTGCAACGGCTGTCAGGCGGCCTGGCCTTCAGGAGCGTCGAACGAGACCCCGAGTTCCTTTGCCAGGCGCCAGCGGACTTCACAGTGGCGGCGGGTGCCGTCGCTCAACTGCACGAAGAAGCGGTCCGGCAGGTTTATCGTCGTTTCCAGCGCGATCCTGGCCCCGGCCTCCGAGAGGTTGCGGATGACGCAGTCGAAGGTCGACTGCTTGTTGTCGAGAATCAGGCTCGCTGCCTTCAGGGCGCGCATGCGGACGTGGCGACGACGGTCATGATCGTACATGGGATTGCCTCCTTTACGGAAAGCGAACCTAGCCAGCAAAACCTAACGCACTCTCATTCTGACATATAGTATTTTAGCAATGCCAAAAAAGGCGCGAGGTTTCCCCCGCGCCTTGCTGTTCGCCCGGAGACTGGCGTGTCAGGCGGACAGCTTCGAAGCGAGCTTTGCGACGTGGGCGCCCTGGTAGCGGGCTGCTTCCAGTTCGATCTCGGAGGGCTGACGCGAGCCGTCGCCGTCGGTGATCGTCGAGGCGCCGTAGGGCGAGCCGCCCTTGACCTGCTCGACACCCATCTGGCCCTGGAAGGCATAGGGAAGACCGACAACGGCCATGCCGTGGTGCAGGAAGGTGGGGATGAAGCCCATGATCGTGGTTTCCTGGCCGCCGTGCTGGGTTGCGGTCGAGGTGAACATCGAGCCGATCTTGCCGACCAGCTTGCCCTGGGCCCAGAGGCCGCCGGTCTGATCCCAGAAATTGCGCATCTGCGAGGCGACCGTGCCGTAACGCGTACCGGCGCCGACGATGATCGCGTCGTACTGGTCGAGTTCGTTCGGATCGGCGATCGGGGCGGCCTGGTCCATCTTGTAGTAGGAGGCCTTGGCCACCTCTTCCGGCACCAGTTCCGGAACGCGCTTGATCACGACGTCGGCGCCTGCAGACTTGGCGCCCTCGGCAACGGCGTTCGCCATGGTTTCGATATGGCCATAGGCCGAGTAGTAAAGGACCAGTACCTTCGTCATGCCAGTTCTCCCGTGCGGATTGGAATTCGATGACGTCACCTAGCAAAACCCGGCTCTTCCAGAAATCCCGGTGACGGTGACACACTGTCAACGGCACGCAGACTATCCGGTTCCCCGAGAGGCGGCGGGAGCTCGTGCTGCGGGCGACGCGATTGCTTTCGCACGCGGATGCGCTACTTAGGGGTCGATACGGAGATCACAATCATGGGCGAAACCACCATCAAGACGGCCGCGATGCTCGCGATCGGCGACGAACTTCTGTCGGGCCGAACCAAGGACAAGAATATCGGCCATCTGGCGGATGTGCTCACGCTGGCCGGCATCGACCTCAAGGAGGTGCGGATCGTCTCCGATGAGGAGGACGCCATCGTCGAGGCGCTCGATGCGCTGCGGCACCGCTACCACTACGTCTTCACCTCGGGCGGCATCGGCCCCACCCATGACGACATCACGGCGGATGCCGTATCGCGCGCTTTCGGCGTGCCCTGTGTCCACGATCCGGACGCCATGGCACTGCTCGCCGCCATGTACGAGCGACGCGGCATGGAATTCACCGAAGCCCGCCAGCGCATGGCCCGCATGCCCGAGGGCGCGCGCCATATCGCCAATCCGGTGTCGACCGCGCCCGGCTTCATCATCGGCAATGTCCACGTGATGGCCGGCGTGCCGCAGGTGTTCCAGGCCATGGTGCAGAACGTCGTGCCGACGCTTGCGGGTGGCGCCAAGGTTCTCTCCCGCTCGGTCACCTGCCCCTTCGGCGAAGGCGATATCGGCACGGCGCTCGGCGCAATCCAGAAGAACAATCCGGAGACCAGCATTGGCTCCTATCCCAAGTTCGACGGCGACCGCTTCTCCACGGAACTCGTGATCCGCGCCCGGCAGTCCGAACGTATCGACGCCGCCGAAAAGGACATCCTGGCGATGATCGCGGAGATCGCAGCGACCAAAGCGGGGATCGGGGAACCCGTCTGAGCCGAACCAAGCCGCCCGGCCGGGCATTATAGGTCTGACAGGATATCGATTTGACCGAAGTCAAGGCGCCGGTCGTCGCCAACCTGTTTAAAATCACGTGCGGGACGCGTTTGCCGCAAAGGGAGATTTATTATGGCCTATAAAACAATTCTTGCCGTACTCGACACGCCGAAAAATGCAGCGCAGGTCGTGGAGTTTTCCATCGCGCTCGCTGAACAATACCAGTCGCACATCGTCGGCCTGCATGCCGAGACGATCGCTGCCGTGCCGATCGTCGCTCCCATGGAGATTCCCGACCCGACCACAGTTCAGGCCCTGCAGGATATGGCGCATACGGAGACGATGAATGTGGAGAAGCTTTTCCGCGACATCGCTGGCCGCAACGGCGCCTCGCATGAATGGCGCAGCTTCCTGTCGTCGGCCGGCTATAGCTCGGCGGCGCTGATCGACAGCGCCCGCACCTCCGACCTGGTGATCGCCGCCCAGGGGGAATCCAGCCTGCTCACCGAGAGCCGGACGGAACTCGAGAGCTTCCTGTTCGAAAGCGGCCGGCCGGTTCTGCTCGTGCCCTATATCCTGAAGCAGCCGAAGCCGATCAAGCGGGTGATGATCGCCTGGAACGGCTCGCGTGAAGCGGCCCGCGCCACCTTCGACGCGCTCCCCTTCCTCAAGGCCGCCGACACGGTGGAGATCTTCAGCGTTGATCCGCCGGAGACGAGCACCCAGTCGTCCGAGATGGCCGGCGCCGAGATTGCCGCGACACTGGCGCGCCATGGCGTCAACGTCACGGTCGTCAGGGCCGAAACCGACAACAGCCTGCCGCCCGCCGCGGCGATCGAGAACCGTCTGTCCGACAGCTCGATCGATCTTCTCGTGATGGGCGCCTACGGCCACAAGCGCTGGTGGGAAATGCTGTTCGGCGGCGTCACCCGCACGGTGCTCGATTCGATGACGGCGCTGACGCTGCTGTCGCGCTAGCAGGCGCGGTCGCAAAGGCGTCTCCGCCCCCCTTACCGTCTCTATCGCCCGCGCTCTCCGGCGCGGGCTTTTTGATGTCTGCGGCAGGCTGGAAACGGTGACACGGCCGAGAATGATGCAACAAAGATATCGCAACATTCCTATTTACGAATCTTTTAATGTTCTAATACTAAAAATCGCACTGGACGACGGATGCGCGGTAAAGACCGCGACGCCTCGAGGAGTGGCTTTGGAGCGCCGTCGCATCGCCTGCCCGTAGCGCCTGGAGGTCGCTCGACATATGTTCCGATTGCTGAATTCCCTGTCCCTGACAGTCAAGCTCGCCGCGCTGATCGTCGCGATCAACACCGTGGGCGTCATCGGTCTTTCCACCTACAGCTTCATCAGCCAGAAAGGCACGATGCTCACCCTCGCGGAAGCGAGCTGGGGCAAGGATTCCACCCAGTTCGCGGACCTTTCGGCCGGCGGCGTGAAGTGGGGCAAGGCCGATGCGGTCGCCGATACCTACAAGCTCTATCGTGACGATCCGTCCCTCGACCTCGTGCACTTCACCGCCGTGAACGCCGAACAGAAGGTTATCGACAGCTGGCGGCGCGAGGGGCTGGACACCCTGCCCTCCGCCGAGGATATCGCCGCGCTTGCCAAGACGGCGCCAGCGCAACAGACCAGCGACCTAACCTCCATGCAGGCCGGCCTGGTTTCTTTCGTGACACCGCTGCCGGTCGACAAGAGTGGCGCGATACCCGGTTACGTGGTCACGACATGGTCGGCCGACCGGGTTCTCGCGACGGCCCGTAACAATGCGCTGATCGCGCTCGCCATCCAGGCGGCCGTCATCGCGGTGGCCGTCGTTGCTTTCCTCGTTGCCATGCGCGCCCTCGTCGGAAGTCCGCTCGGCCTTCTCAGCGGCCGTATCGTGGCACTGCAGGAGGGTGACATGCAGACGCCTGTCATGTTCCAGCAAAAGGGAGACGAGGTCGGCTTCCTCGCAAGGGCGCTGGAGCGCTTCCGGCTCGACGCGATCGAGACCGCCGAGCAGCGCAGCCGCGCCGAACAGCAACAGGCGACGCTTGACCAGGAACGCGCCCGCAACGCGGCCATGAGTGAGGAAGCCGCGGCGACCCAGCGGCGCATCATCGACCGCGTCGGCGAAGCTCTGTCGCTTCTGTCCGGCGGACAGCTCGCCACCCGCCTCCAGGAACTCGGCCCCGACTTCGAACAGCTGCGCGTCGATTTCAACAACATGGTCGGGAGCGTCTCGGATGCCATCTCCTCGATCAAGGCCGCATCGGTGGCCGTCGAAAGCGGTGTGGGCGAGCTCGCCGACCAGGCACAGCAACTGGCCAAGCGCACCGAGCAGCAGGCCGCCTCGCTTGAGGAAACCGCCGCCGCGCTCGACGAGGTCACCAAGACCGTACAGACATCCTCGCAGGATGCCGAGCGCGCCGGCCGGATGGTCAACGAGGCGAAATCGGAGGCCGGCGAATCCGCCGAGGTGGTCCGCCGCGCGATCGGCGCCATGGACCGCATCCAGAATTCCTCCTCGCAGATCGGCCAGATTATCGGTGTCATCGACGAGATCGCCTTCCAGACCAACCTGCTCGCGCTGAATGCCGGCGTGGAAGCAGCCCGCGCCGGAGAAGCCGGCAAGGGTTTTGCCGTCGTTGCCCAGGAAGTGCGGGAACTCGCCCAGCGCTCGGCCACCGCGGCGAAGGAGATCAAGCACCTGGTCGCCGCTTCCAGCGCCGAGGTCGAAGGCGGTGTCAACCTCGTCAACGAAACCGGCGAGGCCCTGCTCAAGATCGAAGGCCGCATCGGCAATATCGCCGAGACCATCGTCGCGATCGCCTCGTCCTATCGCGAACAGTCGTCCGGCCTTCGCGAGATCAACCATGCCATCAACGAGATGGATCAGGCGACCCAGCGCAATGCGGCCATGGTCGAGGAGACCTCTGCCGCCTGCCACGACCTCCTGAACCAGAGCCGCCTGCTGCAGGAAGCCGCCGGTCGCTTCGAGCTCGACATGGAAACAACCCAGCCTGTCCGGCGCGTTGCCTGACGGCCTTTCGCCAACATGACCTCCATGCGGGATCCGGAGGATCTTATGGTCCCGCGCCCCAACCAAACCCATGAGGAGACCCCATTGATGAAGAAAGTTCTCACCAGCGTGATCGCACTCTGTGCGTTTGCCGCCACCGGCGGCCTGGCCAGCGCCGAGGAGGCGCATGTCGCCCCCGTCACCGCCTATGTCCAGGAAAACGTCGTCCCCTGGCTCTCCGATCCGGCCGTCATCGCCGCGATCAAGGCTCAGAACGAAAAGCATGCCGGCCTTTCCGCCGCCGACATCGACGCGCTCGACAAGAAATGGCGAGCCGAGGTCGAAACCTCCGACCGGCCGATGATCAGCGAGGTTCTTGGCAACGATCTCTCGAAGATGCTGCAGGAAAAGCAGGCGGCATCTGAGGGCACGATCTCCGAGCTCTTCGTCATGGACAACAAGGGGCTGAACGTCGGCCAGAGCGACGTCACTTCCGATTACTGGCAGGGCGACGAGGACAAGTTCAACAAGAGCTTCGGCGCGGGCAAGGACGCGATCTTCGTCGACGCGGTCGAGAAGGACGAGTCCACCCAGGCGCTGCAGTCGCAGGCCTCCGTCACGATCAGCGACGAGAGCGGCGCGCCGATCGGCGCGATCACCATCGGCATCAACATGGACGCGCTCTGATCCGCAAACGCGACGTGCCCGCACGACAGGTGGCGGGCACTGACGCGGACGACATATCCGGGCCACTCCGGACCGGCCCGGACCCGGGCACCCTTCCCTTCAACGCCGGCGCGGCGGCTCTTGCCAGCGCGCCGGCTTTGCCGTTAATAGCCGTGCCCTATGACGGCAGTTCAGGGCACGGCATTTTTTTTGAGCGACCCGCCCGTCCCGGTTTCGGGGCAACCGCCGTCGCCGGCCGGCCGGATGCCGGAGAGGTCAACCGAAGACGCTGCCCGCGGAGCCAACCCGATGTCACTGCCCGAAAAAGCCTTTCCCGTTTCCTGGGACCAGTTCCACCGCGACGCCCGTGCGCTTGCCTGGCGTCTCGCCGGCCTCACGGAAGAGTTCCGCGCCATCGTCTGCATCACGCGCGGCGGTCTGGTGCCGGCCGCGATCATCTCGCGCGAGCTCAACATCCGGCTGATCGAGACCGTCTGCATCGCCTCGTACCACGACTATCTCAATCAGGGCGAAATGAACCTGCTCAAGGGCATCACGCCGGAACTGTTGGAGAATGGCGGCAAAGGCGTGCTAGTGGTCGACGACCTCACCGATACCGGCAAGACCGCCAAGGAAGTCCGCGACATGCTGCCGAACGCGCACTTCGCCTGCGTCTACGCCAAGCCGAAGGGCGTGCCCACCATCGACACTTTCGTCACCGAAGTCTCGCAGGACACCTGGATCTACTTCCCCTGGGACATGGGCTTTACCTACCAGGAACCGATCGCCAAGGGTCACAAGGGCTGACGTAAGGTCCGAAAAGGTCCCGTCACGGTCTGGCGGATCGTATCTTTCCCGTTTATCAAATACTAAAACAACCGGGTTAAAAACTGGGGCTCCGGCGGTTCCGGCCCTGTTGCGAATGTCTCGCGACGGGTCGGAGCGGACGGAGCATCACCATGTACGATCGATGCCAATGCCGAGACGCCTATCCTCAGCCCCGCGCCGACCGAAGCTGATCCTCGTCAGCCTCGCTGTCCTCCTGCCGTGCCTGCTGGCAGGCGCGCTCATGGTGCCGCATTCGTTCGGCACCCAGGACAGCGTCGACGTCTCCCACGAACAACTGGTGCAGATCGAGACCTTCATGCACGAGAGCGTCAGGCCGTGGCTGTCGGACCCGCTTCTGGCCGCGGCGATCACGGCGCAGAACGTCGAGAATGCCGACCTTACCGATGCCGAGATCGATGCGCTCGACCGTGCCTGGCGCAACGATGTCGCCGCTGGCGGCTCGCCCACGATCGAAGCCATGCTCGCCCGGCCGCTGTCTCGGATCCTGCAGAACAGACAGGAAGGATCCGCCCACCTGATCACCGAGATCATCGTCACGGACCGGCACGGCCTCAATGTCGCCCAGTCGACGGTCTCCACCGATCTGTGGCAGGGGGATGAGGCGAAGTTCACGCGAACGTACGGTCAGGACGAGGATTTCGTGCTGGTCGAAAAGCTGGAACTCGACGAGTCGACCCAGCGCCGCCAGGTCCATGCATCCATGCCCATCACAGACGCCTCCGGCCGCCCGATCGGCGTCATCACCCTGGGCATCGACCTCGAGGCGCTCGACCGGCTGGCGCGATAAACATGGGGCGGCACAAGGCCGCCCCCCTTTCCCCGTCACACGACCAGGAAGTCGCTGTGGGTCAGGTGCAAACCGTCATCGAGTTTTGCGAATAGGATGCGCCCCCCTGAGGCATTGCCATTACTGTCGTAGTAGAGGTTCCCGGTATCCGTTTCGTAAATGATTCGGTCTTTGGAATCGGTCGCCAAACCGGACTTGTTTGCAACAAAGGCCGAGGAAGCAAGGGTGCCTGTTTTTGTCAGCTTGGTGAAGATGGAATTTTCCAGCGCAATCGTGTCGTCTGCGACGGAGAAGTCGGTGATTGTGTCGACGTTGGTCGACGAGTTCAATGCCGTATTGAAGTAGAAGGTATCCTTGCCACTGCTGCCGCTAAGGGTATCCTTACCAGATCCCCCATAAAGCTTGTCATTGCCACTGCCACCGTAGAGGCGATCATTTCCGGAATTACCTTTAAGGGTATCATTTCCAGCATTGCCCCAAAGACGATTTGACGAACTATTGCCATAAATAACGTCGTTGGATTTACCGCCTTTGGCATTTTCGATCACAGCGCCGATCGCGATAGAGACATTGCCGTCGAAACCGCCGATATCGGAAAACGAACCCGCGTTGAGATTGATGCGCTGGGCCATCGAGTACAGAGAGGCATCGATCGTATCGTTGCCTTTGCCGTCCCATATGCAGAAAAACGGCGTGGAATTGCTGGCGAAGTTGTAAACCGAGCCAGTATTGGAGTTGAAACCGTAAATAGAATCGCCGCTGCGCGTGTTTCTGTCCACGCCGTAGAGTTGCTGAATTGCCAGAATGTCGAACATCAGCAGAGTATCCGGATAGCTGTTGACGCTGTCCGTGGTACTGCTCTCGTCAAAATAGCTCATCACCGTGTACTGGTGCGAGTCTTCTATGAACTGCGCATGCGTCCCATATGTAATGCTGACGCCGGGCGCTGCGTTATAGTCGCCAGGATGCTGAAGACCCATGGCATGACCAATCTCGTGAAGCAACGCGAAGAACGAGTAGCTGCCACGAGGCAGGCTGCTCGTCGACACACTGTCATTGTTGAGGTTGACATCTCCTGCAGTATTACCCGCAGCGGTGCTGCCGGGGAAATAAGCATAGGCGCCCGAGCCGTCGGCAGTGGAATTGTAGGCGGAAAACCGCATGGTCCCCGTGTTGGCAGCCACTTGGGTGAAGCTGATATTGCTCACTTCGGCAAACATCGCGAGGCTCTGTTGTGCTGCGGAGCGTTGCGCCGAAGAAAGGGCGATAAACGCTGTCGCATTGCCGCTTGCGTCGGTCTGGTCGGAATTCGACGTATCGAACGAATAGGTGACATTCACGCCCCGGCCAGCGGTTGAGGACCAACTGTAGCCGCCCCGAGCCAGGTTCCCCGCTCCCATCATGTAATCGTAATGCGCCAGGCTACCGGCGGTGAAAGACAGCCCGTACTGCCCCGACGACGCATTGTTATAGCTTCCGACATCAATGAAATATGTTCCGGAGCTTGTGGCCCTAAAGGTGATCGTAGCGTTGGACCCGGGACCACCGTCGTCATCGTAACTGACGACCGAACCAGATGAATTGCGCAGACGGAGAAACGGGTCGGGAAGATCGTTTCCGCCGGTTCCGACGACGGCAAACGTATATGTTTGACCAGCGGTCAACGTCACGCGGTACCAGTCGTGATCCGAGTTGCTGCTGAGCCGACCCTGTGCGGTCTGTCCGACGCCCAGCCTGTAGTTTGTCCCGCTGGAAGCTGATGCGTCCGTGCTTTCCGTTATGTTCGGCATTCCATTTCCCCTCGATAAGATCACATTCAATATATGCCACCGGCCTAAGACGTGGCTGACACCTTTAATGCCCGTCTGCGCACAATCTCTGCATGGACCGGCGCGCCTCATCGACCAGCGTTGCATTTCGCTCGGCTGACACAAGCGGACTTCCGCTCAGCGCTTCCTGATACCGCGCACGTGCCTCCGCGCAGTTGGCCTCGTCGAACGGCCGTTCGGGATTACGTGGAAGCGCATTTGCGTATCGAGACATGGATGCAGCGACTAGGAATGAGCATGCTATCACAAGGATAGCTCCGCCCAACTGGCCCGAATGCTGACGTGTCACCTGAACCTCCCAAATACCGTCGGCGTCGGCCGCAAGCAAGGTGCAGCTCTCATCTTGCGGAACAGTATCTTAAGTTTCTGCTACAATAAAGCTTCGATGTTGCGGCAATAAAACCAAGTTTGGTTATTTCAGCCGCGACATCGAAACACCTTATTTTTCCTCAGGGTTTCCGCTGATCTGCAACGCCCTACCCACCCCAAACAAAAAAGGCGCCGCCCGAAAGCGACGCCTTCTCCATCCGATGTTTGCCGTGCCTCAGGCGGCGCGCTGGGCCTCCACGCGGCCGCCGGACGACTGCAGGCGGAAGCGGGCGAGCTGGCCCTGGAGCTGCTGGCTTTCGCTGGCGAGCACCTGGCTGGCGGCCGTGGTTTCTTCCACCATGGCGGCGTTCTGCTGGGTCATCTGGTCCATGTGGTTGACCGAGGTGTTGATCTCGGCGAGCGCGGCGGACTGTTCCTGCGCGGCACGCGCGATGCTCGCGACGTGGTCGTTGACGCGGTTGACCAGACTTTCGATCTCGGTCAGCGCCTCGCCGGTCGAGTGAACCAGCGCAACGCCACCCTTCACCTCGTCGGCGGAGGTATTGATCAGCGTCTTGATTTCCTTCGCGGCATTGGCCGAGCGCTGGGCAAGTTCGCGGACTTCCTGGGCGACGACCGCAAAGCCCCTGCCCGCTTCGCCGGCACGGGCTGCTTCCACGCCGGCGTTCAGCGCCAGGAGGTTGGTCTGGAAGGCAATTTCGTCGATGACGGAAATGATCTGGCTGATCTTCTGCGAGGACTGCTCGATGCGGCCCATGGCGTCGATGGCGTTGCGGACGATGTCGCCCGACTTGCCGGCGCTCGACTTGGTCTCCAGCACCATCGAGCTTGCCTCGCGGGCGCGCTCGGTCGAGGTCTTGACCGTGGTGGTGATTTCCTCCAGCGCGGCCGCGGTTTCCTCGAGCGAGGCCGCCTGCTGCTCGGTGCGGCGCGCCAGTTGGTTGGCCGCCTGGCTAAGCTCCGAGGAGTTGCCGGCGATCGTGTGCGAGCCGGCCAGGATGTTCGACATGGTCTGGCGCAGCGTCGCCATGGTGTTGTTGACGTTGACCTGCAGTTCGGCAAACGCGCCCTGGAACTGGCCGCGCATTTCCTGGCTGAGATCGGCGTCGGACAGAGCAGCGATGACGCGACGGACCTCGGTGACACCGCGGTCGACGCCTTCCACCAGTTCGTTGACGCTGCCGGCGAAGCGCTTCAGGTCCTCGTCGTCATACTGCTTGGTGATGCGCTTGGAGAAGTCGCCGGCTGCGGCCGCGGCGACGATGCCGCTGATATTGGCCTGCAGGTCCTTGCTCTGGGCGGTGAGTGCGGCTTCCTGGGCTTCCATCTCGCGCATGTGCAGCTCGTTGGAGCGGAAGACCTGGAGCGCGCGGGCCATCTCGCCGATCTCGTCCTTGCGCTCGGTATCCGGGATTTCGCCCTTGAACTTGCCGGAGGCCATCTCGGACATGATGGCCGTCAGGCCACGGATCGGGTTGACGATCCCCTTGCGGGCGATGACGAGGCTCAAGGCCACGCCGGCGATGATGCAGATCAACGCGGTTGCGCCGAGAACCACGATTGTCGTCGTCGAGGCGGAAAGCGCCGAGGCGCGCGATTCGGCCAGCGTGTTGCTCGAATAGGTGCTGTATTCCTTGACGATGGCGGTCACGGCCTTCTGGCCGTCGAGCACCTTGGCGAGTTCCTCGCGCATGACGGCGAGATCCTTGCCCTGTTCGGAGCCGGCGACGGCGACCATCGAGCGGATCGAGGCGAAATAGCTGTCGAGCGTGGTGCGCACCTGGTCGAGGATACGGGCCTCGTTGGCGCCCGCAGTCGCGGCGATCTTCGGCAGGCGGTCGAGCATTTCCTTGGCGCGCCTGTCGGTCTCGGCGGCGAAATCGGCAGCCTTTTCAGGCGCCAGCGCCAGCTGGTAGGTCATGCGGGAAATGGCGATGATGTCGACGCGCAGGTCCATCGCCTCGCGGGCGACCTCCTCGCGGGCGCCCGTATCCTTCAAGGCGCCGCCCAACGACGTCAGGCCGCTCGCGCCAACGGCGGCGATGGCACCGGCAGCGATACCCATCGTCACGACGAGCAGGCTCACCTTCTTGAGGATCGAGAAATTGGCGAAACTCATGGCTGAATATCTCTCGGCTGGACTTTCCCTGATGGAAAGCGGCCCTGACGGCCCGAAACGGAGATCATTCCGCACAGTGATGGGTGCATCGTTGCAGGAAGCTCGTTTATTTTCGGTATAAGAGAAGCGCGAAATACGGCAGTGCAGCAAAAATCGCATTTTTCACCGATGAGAAAAACCTGTGTGTCAAATCAGGACACGAAAATGGCGGTCTCGCGTCGTGGTGGACACGCCTGAAACCCCCACTCCCCCGGCACAGCAGGGCGACAAGGGGTGCGCGGCTGCTATTTTCGCCAATCCCCGTTTTCCACAATGAAACACCACTAGATGTGGTATTCATAAATTCGTCACGGTCCACCCCTTGACGGAATCAGTGCATTTCAAGTTAATGGCCCTGTTG
The DNA here is from genome assembly GCF_017599385.1 of Ciceribacter sp. L1K22. Taxonomy (GTDB): domain Bacteria; phylum Pseudomonadota; class Alphaproteobacteria; order Rhizobiales; family Rhizobiaceae; genus Allorhizobium. Next base: position 1,886,781 of record NZ_JAGFPK010000001.1, on the reverse strand, counting down.
CGGCGGCGACAGAATCGGACAGTAACGAGGCCGGTTCTTTTCAAGGAAATCGATGAAGTCCCAAGCGGATAGGCCTCATGATGTGGCGCTTTTCCGAACGGTTTCGCGTGCGGTTTTCAGCCAAAGAAACACACCGGGGACTGGCAGCAAGAATTTGTTAACACTATATATAGTAGGCTTGCAGCCATAATCACCACAAGATACAGGTTGACGCATTCGCGGATGAATCACCTGATTTAGAGCGTTCGGAGCCCGGCTTGCGTTTTACAAACGAGGCCGGACGGGGATATAATGCGCCTTTGACGGGCGCGGAACTTGCACAAGGGACAAGAGCCAGATGCGCATAGAACGTCGTTTTACGAAGACCGGCCAGTCGCCCTACGCGGAGATCGAATTCCGCAAGGCGGTGAGCGAGATCAAGAACCCGGACGGCTCGATCGTCTTCCGGCTGGCGGATATCGATGTGCCCGCCCAGTTCTCCCAGGTCGCGACCGACGTTCTGGCGCAGAAGTATTTCCGCAAGGCCGGCGTTCCCGCCGTCCTGAAGAAGGTCGAGGAAAACGACGTTCCGTCCTTCCTGTGGCGCTCCGTCCCCGATGAAAAGGCGCTCGCGGCTCTCCCCGAAGGCGAACGCTTTGGCTCCGAAACCGATGCGCGCCAGGTGTTCGACCGTCTCGCCGGCACCTGGACCTACTGGGGCTGGAAGGGCAAGTACTTCTCCTCGGAAGAAGACGCCCTCGCCTTCAAGGACGAGCTTGCCTACATGCTCGCCACGCAGCGCGTCGCTCCGAACAGCCCGCAGTGGTTCAACACCGGCCTGCACTGGGCCTATGGCATCGACGGTCCCGGCCAGGGCCATTTCTACGTCGATCCCTTCACCGGCAAGCTCGTCAAGTCGAAGTCGGCCTACGAGCATCCGCAGCCGCATGCCTGCTTCATCCAGTCCGTCGAGGACGACCTCGTCAACGAGGGCGGCATCATGGATCTGTGGGTGCGTGAGGCGCGCCTCTTCAAGTACGGCTCCGGCACCGGCTCCAACTTCTCCTATCTGCGCGGCGAAGGCGAAAAGCTGTCGGGCGGCGGTCGCTCGTCCGGCCTCATGTCCTTCCTGAAGATCGGCGACCGCGCGGCGGGCGCCATCAAGTCGGGCGGCACCACGCGCCGTGCGGCCAAGATGGTCGTGGTCGATATTGACCATCCGGATATCGAGGAATACATCAACTGGAAGGTCAAGGAAGAGCAGAAGGTCGCGGCTCTCGTCACCGGCTCGAAGATCGTCGCCAAGCATCTGAAGGCGATCATGAAGGCCTGCGTCAACTGCGAGGCGGACAACGGCGCCTGCTTCGACCCGAACCAGAACCCGGCGCTCAAGCGCGAGATCCGCGCCGCCAAGAAGGACCAGGTTCCGGAAAACTACGTCAAGCGCGTCATCCAGTTCGCCCAGCAGGGTTACAAGGACATCGAGTTCAAGACCTACGACACCGACTGGGATTCGGAAGCCTATCTCACGGTCTCGGGCCAGAACTCCAACAACTCCGTCTCGCTGAAGGACGACTTCCTGCGCGCCGTCGAGAACGATGGCGACTGGAACCTGACCGCCCGCAAGGACGGCCGCGTGATGAAGACGCTGAAGGCCCGCGATCTCTGGGACAAGATTTCCTACGCAGCCTGGGCCTCGGCCGATCCCGGCATCCACTTCAACACGACGATGAACGACTGGCACACCTCGCCGGCCGCCGGTCCGATCCGCGCGTCGAATCCGTGCTCGGAATACATGTTCCTCGACGACACGGCCTGCAACCTCGCCTCGCTCAACCTGTTGCAGTTCAAGGACGCCGCGACGAAGAAGATCAACGTCGCCGACTACGAACATGCCGTGCGTCTGTGGACCGTCGTGCTCGAAATCTCGGTCATGATGGCGCAGTTCCCGTCGCGTCAGATCGCAGAGCTCTCCTATGAATACCGCACGCTCGGCCTCGGCTATGCGAACATCGGCGGCCTCCTGATGTCCTCGGGCATCCCTTACGACTCGGCCGAGGGCCGCGCCATCTGCGGCGCGCTGACCGCCATCATGACCGGCGTCTCCTATGCGACCTCGGCGGAGATCGCCTCCGAGCTCGGCCCCTTCCCGGGCTACAAGCCGAACCGCGACAACATGCTGCGCGTCATCCGCAACCACCGCCGCGCCGCCCATGGCCTGTCGGATGGTTATGAGGGCCTGTCGGTCAATCCGGTGCCGCTCGTCCATGCCGAATGCAGCGATCCGGCCCTCGTCGACCACGCCGTCAAGGCCTGGGACAAGGCGCTGGAGCTCGGCGAGAAGCACGGCTACCGCAATGCGCAGGTCTCGGTCATCGCCCCAACGGGCACGATCGGCCTCGTGATGGACTGCGACACGACCGGCATCGAGCCCGACTTCGCGCTCGTCAAGTTCAAGAAGCTTGCCGGCGGCGGCTACTTCAAGATCATCAACGCGGCCGTTCCGGAAGCGCTGCGCACCCTCGGCTACTCGGAATCCCAGATCGCCGAGATCGACGCCTATGCCGTCGGCCACGGCAACCTCAACCAGGCGCCCGGCATCAACCCGACCACGCTGAAGGCCAAGGGCTTCACCGACGAGAAGATCGCCGCCGTCAACGGCGCGCTGAAGGCCGCCTTCGACATCAAGTTCGTGTTCAACCAGTGGACGCTCGGCGCCGACTTCCTGAAGGACACCCTCAAGGTCTCCGACGAGCAACTGTCAGACATGAGCTTCAACCTGCTCGACCACCTCGGCTTCTCGAAGAAGGACATCGAGGCCGCCAACATCCACGTCTGCGGCGCGATGACACTCGAAGGCGCACCCTTCCTGAAGCCCGAGCACCTGCCGGTGTTCGACTGCGCCAATCCGTGCGGCAAGATCGGCAAGCGGTACCTCTCGGTCGAAAGCCACATCCGCATGATGGCGGCCGCCCAGCCGTTCATCTCGGGTGCGATCTCCAAGACGATCAACATGCCGAACGAGGCAACCGTCGAGGATTGCGGCGCGGCCTACATGCTCTCGTGGAAGCTGGCGCTGAAGGCCAACGCGCTCTACCGCGACGGCTCCAAGCTCTCGCAGCCGCTCAACGCCTCGCTGGTCGAGGACGACGAGGACGACGATGCGCTGGAGGAATTGCTGCAGGCGCCGGCAGCGGCACAGGCCGTGATCGTCACCGAGAAGATCGTCGAGCGGATCGTCGAGCGTCTGGTGCGCGAACAGGAAAAGCTGCCGACCCGGCGCAAGGGTTATACCCAGAAGGCCAAGATCGGCGGCCACACCATCTTCCTGCGCACCGGCGAATACGACGACGGCCGGCTTGGCGAGATCTTCCTCGACATGAACAAGGAAGGCTCGGCGCTGCGCGCGCTGATCAACAACTTCGCCATCTCCGTGTCGCTCGGCCTGCAATATGGCGTGCCGCTCGAGGAATATGTCGACGCCTTCACCTTCACCAAGTTCGAGCCGGCCGGCATGGTCCAGGGCAATGACGCGATCAAGAACGCGACATCGATCCTCGATTACGTCTTCCGGGAACTCGCGATCTCCTATCTCGGCCGCCACGACCTTGCCCATGTCGACACCTCCGACTTCGGCAATACGGCGCTCGGCAAGGGCATGAAGGAAGGCAAGGCGGATGCCGTGTCCAAGGGCCTGACCCGCGGCTACAAGCCGGTTCTGGTCTCCGGCCATAACACGGCGGCCTCCGGCGCGGAACCGAAGGGTGCCGCAACGGCCGCGCCCGCCAAGGCGTCGGGCGGCGCCACGGTCACCGCGATCGCCGGCAATACCGCGCGAAAGATGGAACCGGCCATGGCCGTCGCCACCTCCGAAGTCGTCTCCTTCAAGCGCGACTACGAGGAACGCGCTGCCGCGCTCGTCGAGGAATATGCCGAGGAACTGGCCGAGGCCGCCGAAAGCCCGGACCTGTTCTCCGACAAGGCCGCAGCCGACGCCGCCGCCGCCAAGTCGGACGCCAAAAAGGTCGAAGCCGACCGCCGCATGCGCTCCATTGCTCAGGGCTATACCGGCAACATGTGCTCGGAATGCCAGAACTTCACGATGGTGCGCAACGGCACCTGCGAGAAGTGCGATACCTGCGGGGCGACCAGCGGGTGCAGCTGATCATTACAGGGTAAAGTGGAAATTTGCGTTTCCGCTCGCGCTAAATCAGTTAAGATAAACTGCGGCGAGTGAATTCGCCGCAGTTTTTCATTGGGCGAGATCGTGCAAAAAAAGCGATACCAGATATTCTTAAGTTCCACGTTCTCTGATCTAGAAGATGAGCGTCGAAGAGTCATGATGGCAATGCTGGGAATGGACTGCATTCCCTCCGGCATGGAGTTTTTCCCAGCATCAGATGAAGAAACTTTCGATTTTATAAAAACTATAATTGATGAATCCGACTACTACATATTAATTCTTGCGGGACGGTATGGGTCCGTTTCTCCGGATGGAATTTCCTATACAGAAAAGGAATACGATTACGCTGTATCGACAGGAAAACCAGTCTTGAGCTTTGTTATAAAGGATATATCTCAGCTAACGGTATCTAGGCTGGACAACGATCCTGCGTTGAGGGCCAAGCTGCAGGAATTCCGCGAGAAAGTGCTCAACGCGGGACGACTCGCCAAATTCTGGACAAATGGTGACCAGCTAGCATCGGAAGTAATTCTCACACTTACACATGCAATAAAAAGATACCCTCAACCTGGCTGGATACGAGGAGACAACGCAGCATCGGAAGAGATACTCCTCACGATAAACAAACTTCGGGAAGAAAATGAAAGATTGAAAATCACGTCTTCTTCGGTCCCACCCAAAATACCAACCGAGGGGCTTGCGGGCTTAGAGGACGATTTCACCATTGATTTTTCAGGGCAACGTTACGCTGGATATGACTACAAACCGATGTCGATTTCGGTGAAATTTGGGGACATCCTCAAGAGACTAGGTCATAGATATCGATCTTTTCATCCGATAAACAGCAAAAACGACTTAGAGTCGCTCATACTTGAGATATCTTCCTGCGTAAATATCAGATTCGACTACCGATATGTGAGAGAAATTATTGCTCAATTCGAGATACTCGGAATAATTGAATTTAAAGATATCGATGGAAAATCTGGATATGTTTTAACGGAAGTTGGATTGAAAGAATATTTATCCCGAATTGCTGTAAAAGCCTGACCGTTAAAGCATTTTGCGATCAAGACTGAGTGAATGCGACACGTACGGACCCCGGAGCATGACAATGCACAACGCCAAGTCCCCCGGAACCGACTGGGCCTACCTCGGCGCCATGACCGACGAGGAAGCCGAGGCCAACGCGCTCGCCGATCCGGACAATCCGCCGATGACGAAAGAGCAATTGCGCGCCGCTCGCAGAATGCCGCAGGTGAAAGTCATCCGCCGGGCGCTCCGCCTCACGCAGGAGGAATTTTCCGTCCGCTACCGGATCCCGCTCGGCACGCTGCGCGACTGGGAACAGGGCCGCAGCGAACCCGACGCCCCGGCGCGGGCCTATCTCAAGGTCATCGCCGTCGATCCCGCCGGCACCGCACGAGCGTTGTCGAAAGGCGTTGCCTGAGGCAAGCCCACCCCCACCCTTGCCAACCCCTCCGCGCCGCCGCCATAAAAGCACCGGACACACCGGAGGAGACCTGACCTGATGACATCGCGCCTGCCCGCCCTCGCCGCCCTCGCCCTTGCCGCCATCGTGGCCGCAGCCCCGCTTGCCGCCGCCACCGAGTTCCAGATGACGCTGTTCGGGCACGCGGTGGCGATCGTGAAGGCGGGCGACGAGGAGAGCCTGGAGATCGACGGGCGGTCGGTGCTGAAGGACTACTATCTCTTCGTCGATGAGGTCCGCCTGGTCGGCGGCGTGCCGGTGGTGCTGGGCTCGGCATCCGCCGGCGGCAATGCCTGCGATGGCGCGCCCTTCGTGCTCTCCTTCCCCGACGGTGCGGCGCCGCGCATCGACGGCCCGATCGACAGCTGCGTCAGCGTGTCGATGGAGGAAGACGGCGACAGCCTGGTCTTTTCGACCCGCTCGACGCCCAACGAACCCGGCGAGCGATGGTCTTGGACGGCCGAGGGCGGGCTCAAATCTCTCGACGCCGTCGCCTTTCAGCCGGATGCCGCGAAAGGCTGGGCCGAGCTTCGCGACCGCACCGCCACGCATCCCGGCGACCTGTTCGACTATGCGGACATCGGGGGCGAGATCGCCCGGCTTGCCGGCGACGACCAGAGGCTCGTCAACGATATCCTGATGGGCGTCGGATCGGGCGCGTTCAAGGGCGATTATTTCGTCGGAACCGCCTGCTCGCGCCATATGTGCATGGACCAGGAGGCGCTCGTGATCGCCGATATCCCCTCCCGCACGGTCTATCTGGCCTGGAAGCCGTCGGGTCAGAAGATCCGCGTCAACCCGCCGGTCAAGACCTGGCCGGAGAAGGCGAAAGCCGAAATCCGCGCCTGGGCGGCGAAGTGGAATTAGGGCCGCAGCCTCAGCGGCCAAACTCCACCAGCGTCACCGCCGCCATCCACTCGTAGTCCGCGAGATCGGTGCTTTCGGGCGTCGGGCCGGTAAATCCGCGGGTCAGCGTCGCCTGGCAGGTGGTGACGGTTTCGCCCGGTGCGATGATCCGGTCGGAGCGCAGGAAGGCGCGGTAGGCGAGCGTCGAATGACCCCGCAGCCTCGCCGTCAGGTCGAAGGAAAGCTTCAGGACCGGCCGGTCGGCGGCATTGGTGAAGGCGACAAGCACCGGCCGGGCCGGGTCGGCGCAGATGCCGGGATTGATGTCGGCGCGGGCCGTGACCGCGCTCATCTCGGCCGCCCGCTCCTCGTCCTGGCGGTCGGTCACCAGCCAGACCACACCGCCGACGACCAGCGCCACGGCAATCACGATCGCGGCGGCGCGGCGGCTGAGCAGCGCAAGGATCAGGACGATGAGGACAGCGGCGGCAAGGGCCCAGGCCATTCAGGCGGCCTTCCTGTGGGAATCGGTGATCATCGCCCGAATGTAGGTGCGGCGGCCGCGAATGCAACGGCTGCGACCGCCCGGCCGGTACCGACCGCGCCGGAGAAAATCAAAAAACCGGCATCGACGCGCGCCGATGCCGGTTCCGTAGTGTCGATCGTAGGGCGATCAGAACTTGTAGTTCAGGCCGCCCTTGATCGTGTGGTCGCTGAGATTGGTGGTCGAGGTCGAGGCGCCGTCGAAGCTGCGCACATCAGGCGTGCGCACATAGTTGTACTCGACCTTGGCGGAGATGTTGGCGTTGAGGTTCTGCTCGACGCCGACGCCGAGCAGGTAGCCGGGCTTCCAGCCGTCCGGACCCTCGGCGGTCGTGGTGTCGCGAATGCTGGTCATGGTCGCGCCGGCGGTGCCGTAAATCAGGGTTTCGCCCATGGGCATACCGGCCTTGGCCTTCAGCGCCATGCGGTGGCGTTCCTTCAGCTCGCCGCCTGGAACGTCCACTTCGGTGTCGCTCAGGTGGGTGTATTCCAGTTCGCCGCCGACGATGGCGCCGCCCATTTCGGCATTGTAGCCGCCATGGATACCGCCGGTGAATTCCTTCTCGCCGGAAAACGGGTTGATCTGTTCGCCCGACATGCCGGCATGCACGCCGGCATAGGCGCCGGCGAAGCCGCCGGAGGATGCCGCGGCCGGCTCTTCATAGGCCGGCGCCGGATCGGAATAGGTGAGATCTGCCGCAAAAGCGGAGGTGGATGCCATTGCGGCGGCAAGCGCCAGGGAAACGCGCTTCAGGGTCATGAGCTTACTCCATACTGTACCCGCTTGTCCGAAGCGGGCATGACTCGTTTGACACCACGCGGCGGTTCGGGCCGTCGTCTCCCAGCCCCTCGCCATTCCGGCGAGCCCGCACCACCTGCAGGTTCCCTCTAACTTTCACGATTCAATAAAGACTTCGTTAACCCGGAGGGCCTTGAGCGTGATGCGCGACGAAATCGCGCATCACGAAGGGGTGAGCCTTTAGCGGAACGTGGTTTCCAGCGTGATCGGCACCGCCTTCAGCGCCTTGGACACCGGGCAGCCGACCTTGGCCTCCTCGGCGATCCGCTTGAACGTCGCCTCGTCGGTGCCAGGTACCGAGCCGGTCAAAGACAGCGCGATGCCGCTGATCTCGAAGCCGCCATCGGTCTGCGACAGCGTCACCTTGGCCTTCGTCTCCAGGCTTTCCGCCGTAAATCCGGCATCGCCCAACGCCTTCGACAGCGCCATCGTAAAGCAGGCCGCGTGCGCCGCGCCGATCAGCTCCTCCGGATTGGACCCGGCCACGCCCTCGAAGCGGGTCTTGAAGCCGTAAGGATGCTCCTTCAGCGCCCCGCTCTCCGTCGAAATCGCCCCCTTGCCGTCCTTCAGTCCGCCACTCCACTTCGCCGATCCGAATTTCTCGATCGCCATTGTCGTTCTCCTTTGCTGTTGGGGATTGTTCGGGAGGGTAACACCGGGGGTGGGGAAGAGTTCCGGGGGGATGTCGGCCGCTGCCCCCCCCTGCCGGGATAGTCTCCCTGCAAACGGAGAGAAGGAGGATGTGGCAAGGCCGGCGCTCCACCTGCCTTCTCCCCGCAGCGGGGAGAAGGTGGCGGCAGCCGGATGAGGGGCGGCGACGTTGCGATGGCCACACCTCCCTCCAGCCTCATGCCGAGGCGCGCCGACGGCGCCTCGAAGCACGAGGCTGGCCACCGGCGGTAGCCGCCCCGTCTCCCCTCTTGCGGGGGAGGACGGGAAATCGAAGGCTTGAGGTCAGCGCAAGCCGCCTAAACTTCAGATTTTCCTGGAGAGGGGCACAGTTCCCGTGGCACACCCCTCACCAAACCCCTCTTTTGCTTTGGCCCCTGTTGGTGCGTCTCGCGGGCTTGGCTTTGGATCCTCGGGTCATCCTCGGGTTGAACCCGAGGACGAGGATGACGACCGGAAGGGGGTACGACGGTGCCCCAAGCAATGCTGAAATCCGGTAACCTCTCTTCGGGCACCAACGCCCACCACACACTCCGTCATCCTCGGGCTCGATGTTCGGCCCTGATACATAGCTGACAGGTGTTCATAGACATGCCTGACACTTTCCGGATTGATTCTGGGAGGTGGCGATGACTTGGGAGACGAAGTCCGTG
>NZ_JAGFPK010000001.1:1355398-1877520 GCF_017599385.1 Ciceribacter sp. L1K22 | reverse complement strand
TCTTCTTCGCAGCCAACCAGGTCGCGCTTATCGACCTCAACAAACGACAATGACTGTCAGGCATGTCTATGAACACCTGTCAGGCATGTCTCCGGGCTTTACATCAAGCCCGAGGATGACGACCGGAGGGGGGGGCACAATGGTGCCCCAAGTAATCCCCACATCCGGCGACCTCTCTTTTGGCACCCACGGTAACCCCACCCTCCGTCATCCTCGGGCTTGACCCGAGGATCCATTCCCGGCCACCGCGCACTCTCACGACAGTTGGTAGTAAAAACCTCGCCAATCCGGGTTCATGCTGTCGGCCAACTGGCCCTCCCAACGCCCGGACCAACGGCACCTCGAAAATTATCCCTCAACAAAAACAGCGCCTTAAAAGAAAAACCCTCCCACCCTCAAAAAAATCTCACCGCTGCTTTCCCCCTTTTTCCCGGCGCCCGTATCCTTGTTCCCGTTCCGTCGCGGATACACCACAAGGCGTTGTGGCGAGGCGGGGCCGGCGCTGGTGGTGGGGGAAGGACGCAAGAGCCTGCCACCGGGGTCCGCGGAAAATGGTCTCCCTCCGGCGACATGGGGGAGGACGGGTTTGCAGCCAGGCCCGTCATCCAGCCCTAACCGGGCGCCGGGTGTGCCTGTGGGGCACGCAAGGGAGCGCGGGGTATGCATGCGGCGCGGGCCAACGGACCTGACAAGTCCCGGCGGCGCATGCGGGGTGGGGTTTATCCTCCACCGGAAACCCGACGCTCCTCCAGAGAGGCCGAAGTCGCGGATAAAAACCGCCGAACGGGGTACCGGAAGGTACCACTATACTTACTAACGAGGTGCCCCCGGTACCCCGTCCGCTTCCCCTTTTGTCTGGAGTTGAGGGGAAGACATTACAGGTGATGCCGAACCGGAGGGGGAGAGCCTCTGCGGGGTTTTGGGCTGCGCGGGATTTGGGGAGGGGATGGAGAATGGGATTAAGGAGATGGATGGTGCAGCGACACTTGGAGATGGCAGCGCATGCCCCTCATCCGCCTGCCGGCACCTTCTCCCCGCATGCGGGGAGAAGGAGGATGGAGCGCCGGCGGTGCCACGAGTCCCTTCTCCCCGTCAAAACGGGGGTGAGGCGCGGTCCGCGCAGCGGAGCAATCGATCCGGCGAATCGATTGCAGCAACGAACGCCTTGAGCCCTAGCGAAAGGCCGGCCGGGTGGCGGCAGCCGGATGAGGGGCACGGGGCGATGACGAAGCTGGCGGAGCGCCACCGGGCACGCCCTCATCTCGAGGCGCCCTCGCGAACGCGAGGGCCTCGAAGGATCCTGCGGGGCACGGCGTCGGCACCAGCACCGGCCAGCCCCGATGCTTCGAGGCGCCCGCGGCGCACCGCGGCATGAGGCTGGAGAGAGGGCATAGACATGCGATGCATCCCGATGGGAAGCGGGCTCAGCAAACGGTAACGGAGCAATCCCTACGCCGCGTCGCTTTCCGCATCGGTCTCGAGCGCGGTCACTTCGGTTGCGAACAGCGCCCTGCCCCGGCCGCCGGCCTTCGACGCGTAGAGGGCGCGGTCGGCGGCGGCCATGATTTCGGTGGGAAGCGTGCCGCAATCAGGCGAAACGGTGATGCCGAGGCTGACGCCGACGTCGACGACAGCGCCGCCGTCGAGCGCGATCGGTTCGCCGATCGCAGCCATAATCTGGGTCGCGAGCAGCATCAGCCGGTGCCGGTCGGAAAAGGCGGTGACCAGGATGACGAACTCGTCGCCGCCGATGCGGCCGACGAGGCCCTGATCGCCGACGGTGTGGCGGAGGCGATCGGCGACCGTGCGGATCACGGTGTCGCCGGCGGCGTGGCCGTGGGTGTCGTTGACGGCCTTGAAGCGGTCGAGGTCGCAGGCGATCGCGGCGAATGGCCGGCGCTTGGCATCCGCGGCAGCGCGGGCAAGCTGCTGGTCGAAGTTCAGGCGATTGGCAAGGCCGCTCAAGGGGTCATGCAGCGCCAGATGCCGGATGCGGCTTTCGCTTTCGGCGAGCAGCGAGGACAGCCTGCTGATGTGGCGCATGACGAAACCGCCGGCCAGCACCAGGAGCAGCGACAGCACCAGAACGATCGGAACGACGATGTCCCAGATGTGCGACCCCGGACGGGCGCCGGACCAGGAGAAGCTGCCGATCGCGCGGCCGGAGGCGGAGACCACCTTGACCTTGCCGTCGACATCATCGCTGAAGGCGAGATCGCGGAAGGCGAGCTGTGTGTTGAGGTCGCGCACCAGTTCGCGGTCGATCGCCTTGGCCGAGATCAGGATGTGCGGCGGCCCCTCGGGCATCGCCACCTCCTCCTCATCAGGCACGATCGCCATGGCGCTGACGATCGCAGGGCCGCCGTCGACGAAGGCGAAGCCGAAGACGGAAATCTCGCCGATATCGGTGCTCTTGACGACGCGCTGACCATAGCCGCCATCGATCGGGATGCGGTAGCGCATATGGGTGTCGACGGCGCGGCTGGCGATGATCGCGAGATCCTCGGTGTCGGCGAGCTGGCGCGGCGTGAAGTCGATGCGGTCCTCGCGGGAGGACGCGACCACCTTGCCGCCAGGGGCGACGACGAAGGTGCGCTCGTGGCCGGAATCCCACCAGAGCGTCGACATGAAGTCGTCGCGGATGAAATCCTCGTCGAAGTCGATGGCGATGCCCTTGACCGAGTCATCCCAGCGGGCCATCAGCAGCAGGTCGCGGGCCATGAGGCCCTGACGGTCCTTCAGCGCATTGTTGAAAAGCCTGAGTTCGGTGGCGGCGGCCTGATCGTCGGCCTCCTTCGAGGCGATCAGGCCGACCGAAAGCAGCGAGAGCGCCGACACGGTGACCAGCGATACGGCGAAAATCATCACGAGGCGCAGCAGACGTCCCTGGGACGGCTGCTTCGGCGTATCCGGCGTCATGATCCTGGCATTCATCGGCAACCCCCGCGTCTTTTTTGGCGGAGCATAGACAGCGGTCGCTTAAATACGATTTAACCCGCCCGGCGATCTCACGACATGCTTGACGAGCGGTAAAAAAAGCCCTGTCCGCGGTGGCGAACAGGGCAGTCGGGAGGTTGGAGGGAAATCGGTTCAGCGGTGGCGGGCGTCATAGGTGCCGGGGATGTCGGCGGTGCGGCCGTCCGGCCGGTTGCGGAGCCTCAGATGCGGCGCGATGCGGCTGGCGATCGGATGGGTCAGAAGGTAGGCGAGCACCACGACCAGCGGGATCAGGAATTTCCAGTACGGCTCGAGCGCCGGGATCGACAGAACGGCGACGGCGCCGACGCCGAACAGCATGGCGTTGATCATCATGCCGACGAAGAGGCTCATATAGGTTTCGGTTTTCATTCGCATGCCTCCCTGTCTGGTGGTTGCCTTCATGACAGTCCAAACTCCCGCCGGCCGCGCAGGTTCCCGTTTTTCGCATCGTTCGATCCATTGCGAGACACGGGTTTTTCCACGCTCCCAACCATTCCTTAACCGGCAGCCCTCTAATCTCTCCGCCCAAAGGTTTCAGAACCGGGAACACATCCGCGAATGCCCAAGCCGACTTTTCGCTTCACCCACTACGATTTGAAGGAGCAGCGCCCCGGCACGATCCTCGAGATCTCGCTGTCGGCGGTGAACAATGTCCGGCTGATGAATGCGACGAATTTCCAGCGGTTCCGCGAAGGCCTCGACTTCAAGTATCTCGGCGGCGTCGCCAAGAAATCGCCGGTCAAGATGGTCGTGCCGGAGTTCGCGCACTGGCATCTGGTGGTCGATATGGAAGGCCATCACGGGCTGGCCGAATCGGCCGTGAAGATGGTCGCTCCGCCGACCGGGCAGAAGCGCGCGTCCTGACCGGAACCCTTACGGCTCGCCCCGCTCGCGGCGAAGCTTCGACCACCAGTCGAGCCGCTTTCTGATCTCGCGTTCGAAGCCGCGTTCGGGCGGATCGTAGAAGACCTGTCGACCCATTTTCTCCGGAAAATAATTCTGGCCGGAGAAGGCATCCGGCTCGTCGTGGTCGTAGCGATAGCCCTCGCCGTAGCCTTCGCCCTTCATCAACTTGGTGGGAGCGTTGAGGATGTGCTTGGGCGGCAAAAGCGAGCCGTTCTCCTTGGCCGCCCGCATCGCCGCCTTGTAGGCGACATAGACGCCGTTCGATTTCGGCGCGGTGGCGAGATAGACGCAGGCCTCCGCCAGCGCGAGTTCGCCCTCCGGCGAGCCGAGATAATCGTAGGCGTCCTTGGCTGCGTTGCAGATGACGAGCGCCTGTGGATCGGCAAGGCCGATATCCTCGACCGCCATGCGCACCAGCCGCCGGCCAAGATAGAGCGGGTCCTCGCCGGCATCGAACATGCGGCAGAGATAATAGAGCGCTGCGTCCGGATCGGAACCGCGCACCGCCTTGTGCAAGGCTGAGATCAGATTGTAATGGCCGTCCTGGCCCTTGTCGTAAACCGGTGCCCGGCGCTGGACGATGCGGGTCAGGCCTTCGGTATCGAAAACCTCGCCGTCCCGGGCGGCACGCCAGACCTCCTCCGCCAGCGTCAGCGAGGCGCGGCCATCGCCGTCGGCCATGCGGATCAGGCTTGCCCGTGCTTGCTCATCGAGCGGCAGCGGCTTGCCCTCGGTCTCCTCGGCGCGCTTCAGAAGAGTCCCGATGCTCTCCTCGTCATGCGGCTTGAAGGTGAGCACCCTGGCGCGGGACAGAAGAGCGGCGTTGAGCTCGAAGCTCGGGTTTTCGGTCGTGGCGCCGACCAGGATGACGGTGCCGTCTTCCATGACGGGCAGGAAACTGTCCTGTTGGGCGCGGTTAAAGCGATGGATCTCGTCGACGAAGAGCAGCGTCTGCCGGCCGCCCATGCGCCTTGCCCGCGCCGCCTCGAACACCTTCTTCAGATCGGCGACGCCGGAAAAGATCGCCGAGATCTGCTCGAAGGCGAGACCCGCCTCGCCCGACAAGAGCCGGGCGACCGTGGTCTTTCCGGTGCCGGGCGGGCCCCAGAAGATCATCGAGCCGAGCGACCCGGCCTCGATCATCCGGCGCAGGACGCCATCCTCGCCGGTCAGATGATCCTGGCCGGTCACCTCCGCGAGCGTCTTCGGCCGCAGCCGATCCGCCAGAGGGCGGCGGGCTGCGACATCGTCAGGAACATGCGCGGAGAACAGGTCGCTCATCGGAAGATCTGCCTGATGCGCTGGCCGTTGCGCTCGAGCTCGACCCGCCAGAAACCGGGATCGGAGGCGGCAATGTCCGATAGCTGGCGAGTGGAATCGACGCTGACGCCGTTGACGGCGACGACGATATCGCCCCTTGCGAAGCCGAGCCGTTCGGCGGTCGAGCCGTCCTCGAAGCCGGTGATGACGACACCGGTCGACTCGGTCGGCATCTGCAGCTCGTAGGCCATCTTCGGCGAGAGATTGGCGACACGTGCACCTGCGAACGGGCTGCGGCCGAGCAGGACCCGTTCGTCGCGCGGCACCGTCTCGGGTGCGCTTTCCAGTGCCAGCTCGATCGTCTTCGGCTTGCCGTTCTCCAGCACGCCGAGTTCAGCGGCGACGCCAAGGCCGGCAGTGGTCAGACGATAGCCGAGCGCGTCCGGATGCTCGACCGGCACGCCGTTGACGCTGACGATCACCTGCCCCGGCTTAAGGCCCGCCTTGTCGGCCGGCCCGCCTTCCACCACTCGCACGACGAGCGCGCCGAGCGGCCGGTCGAGACCGAGAGCTTCGGCGACATCGGAGGTGACAGGATCGAAGGAGGCGCCGACATAGGGACGTTCGAAGCTCTTGGCGCCGGCATCGGCGGCGGCCAGGAAGACCTTCACGAGATTGGAGGGAATGGCAAAGCCGATGCCGTTGGAGCCGCCGCCGCGCGAAAAGATCGCGGTGTTGATGCCGATCAGTTCGCCATTCATGTTCATCAGCGCGCCGCCGGAATTACCGGGATTGATCGAGGCGTCGGTCTGGATGAAGAAGCCGAAATCGCCTTCCGTCACCTGGTTGCGGGCGAGACCGGAGACGATGCCGCTGGTGACGGTCTGGCCGACACCGAAGGGATTGCCGATCGCCAGCACCAGATCGCCGACGGCGGCGGTGTCGGAATTGCCGATCTTCATCGGCTGGAAGGTGCCGCGGGCATCGATCTTCAGCACGGCGAGATCGAGCCGCGCATCCTTCAGCACCACGCTCACCGGAAACTCGCGGCCATCCGACAGCGCCACCTTGATCTCGTCGGCGCCATCGATCACGTGGTTGTTGGTGACGATCGTGCCGTTGTCCTCGACGATCACGCCGGAGCCGAGCGAGCGCTGCTTCTCCGTGCGGTTCGGAAAGCGCTGGCCGAAGAACTGCTCGAAGAAGGGGTCGCCGGCGAATGGCGAGGCCCGGCGCTCAACCACGCGCTCGGCATAGACGTTGACGACCGAGCCATGGGTCTGCTGGACCAGCGGCGAAAACGAGAGCTGGATTTCGGCCTGCGAACGCGGCACCGCCTTTTCCTGCGCGCCGGCAACGGGCGGGATCAGGAAGCATGCGGCCAGAACCGCAGCGACAATCTTCAGACGACGCATGGGAAAGCACCTTTCATAGACGTCAATGTTCTAGAAGCTAAACGGCAAAAGCAAAACCGACCAAACGCGGCAAATGTGGGATTACCGCCATTCTTCAACAAGATCGGGGTTCAACACTGTCAGATTGCGGTGGCGAGGATGATGTCACCCAAGAGGCCATGCAGCCGGTCGCGGTAGCCGGTTCGGGCCGACGGCGCCAGTTCGTTCGAGGTCATGGTGACGGTAAGCGCTAGCCTCGGGACGATATAAAGCATCTGGCCACCATAACCCCAGGCATAACTGACCTGCTCGCCGGCCATCTCCTTCAGGAACCAGCCGTAGCCGTAGCCATCGCCGTTGAAGACGGACTTGGTGCGCTGCGTCCAGCTTTCGTCGATCCAGGCTTCGGACACGAGGCGGGTTCCATCCCCAGTCACGCCGCGGCGCCGGTAGAGTTCGCCGAACGCATGCAGCGAACGCGGCGTCATGGCCATCTGGTTGCCGCCGAGATAATAGCCCTGCGGATCGCGGTCCCACGACCCGATGCGGAACCCGTCGAGCGGCCCGAGCCAGTCGCGGGCGAGTTGCAATGTCGGCTGCTTGCCCACCTTGGTGAGGATCACTGACAGCAGATGGGTGGAGGCGGTGGAATAGAGCATACCGCCGCCCGGATCGTCGACGAAATCCGCGGCGAGTGCCGTACGGACCCAGTTGCGGCTCGCGACCCAGCGGCCGTAATTGGGACCGGACATACGCTCCAGGCCGGACTGCATGGAAAGAAGATTGCCGATGGTGATTTCCGACAGGCGCGGATCGGGATTTTCGGGAAACTCCGAACGGAGCACGGTCTCGATCGGCTGACCGACGCCTGTCAGCAGGCCCTTGTCGATAGCGATGCCGACGAGGCACGAGACGATGGATTTGGAGGCGGACTTGATGTTGGTTGAGCCGTCGAGGCTGTTGCCGCGATAGGCGCGCTCGCCTACCCCCTCCCCGTCGCGCGTCACGATCACCGCCTCCAGAGTTTCGAAGTCGGCGGCTCTCTGTAGCAGATTGTCGATCCGACTCCGGACGGCGGTCGTCTGGGAAAAGGCGGGCGTTGCAAGGGGCAGGCTGGCGAGCGGCATGCCGACGAGGAGGGAGACGAAGGTTCTTCTTTTCATGCATGCACCGTCAAATCACTCTGTGGCAGGCAGAAGGCGGCAGATCGGCTTCACCGCATTGTGAGCCGTCCGCGCAGATCAGGAACGAAGGAGACGGCGAAACGTTGCCTCAGCGATTGAGATATCCGGAAGGAACCTGCATGACCATCGTCCCCTTCAAGCTCCCCCTCCTCGCCGCCACCGCCCTGCTTGCCGCTGCCACGACGGCACCGGCCGCGAGCTTCGACTGCGGCAAGGCGGACCTCGCGGCGGACGAACAGGTGATCTGCGAAGACCGCGCACTCAACGACGCGGACGTGAAGATGGTGACGACGTTCGAGCTGCTGAGCGGCCTGCTCGCCATGGGCTCGCGTGGAACACTGCAGGACGACCAGGTCGAGTGGCTGTCGCGCCGGCAGGCCTGCGGCAGCGACGCCGCCTGCATCCGCACGGCCTATGACGAGCGGATGAAGGCGCTGGACGAGGTCTACAAGAGCCTGCAGCGGCCGACCTGAACCGCCGCCCGAGGACCACGCGTGCCGGCAACTCTCCTCATCTACCCCTTCAGCCCCGTGGCGGCGATGCTGGAGATGAAGGCGCGCTGGAGGAAGAGGTAGAAGACCAGCACCGGCACCGTGATGATCGACAGGTAGGCCATCACCTCTCCCCAGGCGGTGTTGAGCTGGAAGAAATACTGAAGTCCGACCATGACCGGGCGATAGTCCTCCGACTGCGTGACGAGCAGCGGCCAGAGATATTGCTGGCTGTACATGATGAGGAATTTCAGGATCGCAGCGGTGGCGATGACGGGGCCGGAGATCGGCATGATTACCTTCCAGTAGATCTGCAGCCAGCTGGCGCCATCAATGCGGGCGGCGTCGATCAGTTCCTTCGGCAAATCCTTGAAATACTGGACGAAGAGAAAGATCGTCAGGCCGTCGCCGATCCAGGGGATGATCTGCACGTGGTAGGAGTTGAGCCAGCCGGTGACGGGGCCATCGAAGGTCATCCACGGCAGGGTGTTGACCTCGAGCAGCAGCGGGATGGCAATGGTCTCGAACGGCAAAATCAGCGTAGCGAGGATCATCGTGAAGATGACGTCGCGGCCGTGCCAGTTGAGGAAGGTGAAGGCGAAGGCGGCAAGCGAGCCGACGAGCAGAGCGCTTGCGACCGTCAGCCCCGTCACCAGCACCGAATTGAAGACGAAGAGCCCGATCGGCGCGCGGCGGAAGGCGGCGAAGTAATTGTCGAGCGAGATGTCGCCGACCGGCAGGAAGGCGCGGATCGAGGCGGTATCGCGCAACAGCTGGGCATCCGGCTTCAGGGACGACATGACCATGAAGACCAGCGGGAAGATGAAGATGAGCGCGATCAAGATCAGGACGGCATAGCGCCACACAAGGCTCCAGACGCTTCGTTTCGTGCCGGCCTGGGCCATCAGCGTCGCTCCCGTGTGAGATAGCGTTGGGTCATGGAGATCGTGAAGACGATCAAGAACAGGATGACCGAGATGGCCGAGCCGCTGCCGATATCCTGTCTGACATAGCCGTGCTGGACCGCCTGGTAGACGAGAGACTGGGTGGAATCGAGCGGTCCGCCGCTGGTCATCACGTCGATCTGGGCGAAGAGCGCAAAGCCGTTCATGGTGATGACGATCAGCACCAGGATCGCCGTGTTGCGCAGCATCGGCCAGGTGATGTAGCGGAACTTCTGCAGGCTGGTCGCCCCTTCCAGATCGGCTGCCTCGTAAAGCGATTCCGGGATGGTCTGCAGGCCGGAGAGCCAGATGACCATATGGAAGCCGACGCCCTGCCAGACGGACATCACGAGGATCGCCCAGAGCGCGGTGTCGGTTCTCCCGAGCCAGTCGATCGGCTGGAACAGGCCGAAGCTCAGGAAACCGAGCAAGGCGTTCAATAGCCCGTTGTCGCCGGCATAGATGAAGCGCCAGAGCAGCGCGACCACGACGATCGACAGCACCACGGGCATGAAATAGATGGCACGGAAGATGTTGATGCCCGGCAGGCGCTGATTGACGAGAAGCGCCAGACCGAGCGCCAGTCCGCCCTGCAGTGGTGCGACGACGGCCACGAAACAGATCGTGTTGACGATCGCCTTCAGGAAGACGATGTCGCTCGCAAGAATGACGATGCGGTCGTCACCCCAGGAAAAGGACGTGTATTCCCGCATGCCATCATACTGCGGATAATCCGGGTTGTTGCGCGTGAAGCTGCGGATGCGCGGATATTCCGGCTCGCCGTCATCGTCCCTGACGATCTCTCCCTGATCATCGTGCTCGGGTTCCAGCACCAGAATTCCCATGCCGAGAAGGTCTGTGAAATTCTTCGTGCCGATGTAGGACGGCGGGTTGGGCGAGACGAGCCGCTGGTTCGTAAAAGACAGGCCCATGCCCAGGAAGAAAGGCGTCACCAGGAAGGCAAGGATCAGCACGATCGCCGGTGCCGCCATCAGCCAGCCGGCCAGATGATGCCGGTGCAATTCGGGAGTGGCGTTTCTGCCAGCCATCGCTCAAACCTCTCCTGACGCGGGGGATGTGCGGCCCGATCAAGCCGGGCCGCACCGGTCTCAGTTCTGCTCGAAGCCGTAGCCGCCATTCTTTTCGATATTGTCGTCGATCGTATCGGTCGCCGCATCGAGCGTATCGGCAACGTCGGCTCCATCTGCGATATCGGTCAGCGCCTTCTGGAAGGTCGGCGAGATGACCGCGTAGGCCGGCGTTTCCGGTCGCAGCGTGCCCTGCTTGTCCGAGAGACCGAAGAAGACGGCGAGCGGACCGCCGTCCTTGTAATTCTCGGTCATCTGGGCCGCAGTCGAGGTCGCCGGGACGAGGCCGATGGCGTCGGAGAATTCGGCCAGGTACTTGTCCTGGATGGCGAATTCGATGAAGGCGGCGGCGCCCTCAGGATTTTGGCTCTTCGCCGAGATGCCGAACTGCCAGGAGCCCGCGCCGATCTTCGGACCATTGCCGAAATCGGGGGCGGGCAGGAAGAGCAGATCGTCGCCGTATTTTTCGAGCGCCTTCACCGCGACCCAGTTGCCCATCCACTGCATGGCATATTTGCCGTCGAGAAAGCCGGTTTCATGGTCGGAGGGCGACTGCGAGGTGCCGGGAGCAAGCTCATCCTCGAAGAGCGACTGCCACCATTCGCCGAAGGCGATAGCCTTCTCTCCGTTCAGCGCACCTTCGGCCGTCAGATAGGTGTCGCGATTGATGAGATCGCCGCCGAAGCTCTGGAGGAAGGGACTGAAGGCATAGGGGTACCATTCGGACTTGTCCGACATTCCGAGGTCGAGCGGATAATCGTATTTGCCGGTCGCCTTCAGCGTCTTCAGCGCCTCGGTGAACTCCTCGCCTGACCAGGGCTTTTCGAGCGTGGGGATGCGGATGTTGTTTTCCTCCAGCACCGACTTGCGGGCAAAGACGGCAACGGCGGCGTCCCAGAGGCCGACGGAATAGAGTTCGCCCTGCCACTTGCCGATGGCGCCGGGCAGGAAGTTGGCGACCCTCTCTTCCGGCAGCTTGAGCGGCTGGAGATAGCCGGACCAGGCCCAGTTGGGCATGACCGGGCCGTCCATGTCGAGGATGTCGGGCAGGTTGCCGGCAAGCGCCGCGGCGGTGACGGAATCGTTGTACGCGGCCTGCGGGAACTCTTCGAGCACGACGTTCCACTCGTCCTGCGAGGTGTTGAAATCCTCGATGATGCCAACGAGGATCTCGCGCTCCACCTGGTTGCCGGCACCGTGGTACCAGAGGCTGAGATCGGTGGCGGCAAGGGCCGATCCGGCGGCGAGCGCGGCCGCCAGGGTCAATCCCGCGAACATAGCTGGTTTCTTCATATCGTAACCTCCCTGTTGTCCGCCCTCCCCGGGCGGCGTTCACTTCAAGGTTCTGACGGACTCCCGCCAATGGACGGGCCCGGCGAGCCGCTCGACGGCGGCAGCGGACCCGGCGATCCCAACGTCCGCGATCCTCTCGAGCAGCCGTTCGGCGGCCCGCTTCCCAATCGCGGCATAGGGCAGTTCCACGCTCGCAAGCCGTGGATGGAGATGTTCGGTGATGAGGCGGTGATCGTCGAAGCCGAGCATAGAGAGATCCTCCGGGATGCGCCTGCCCCGTTTCTGGAGCAGCCCGCCGACCCGCATGGCCAGATGATCGTTGCCGCAGCAGAGCGCCGTGGGCGGCGCGTCGCCGGAGAGCAGGCGGTCGAGCGCCGCACGAAGTGCGTCGTCGCCGGCGGCGGCATCGGGCGCGGCCAGCACGAGGCGCGGATCGAACGGCAGGCCGGCCGCCGCCAGCGCCGCGCGATAGCCATCCAAACGCAGCCGTGCGGCCAGCGAACCCCCCGGCAAAGTGAGGAAGGCGATGCGGCGGTGACCGCGGTCGATCAGGCCCTGCACGGCCTCGCGCTGGCCGGCCTCGTCGTCCGGCACCACGGCTGGCGTGTCATCACCGTCGAAACAATTCGCCAGCACGATCGGAATACCGGCCGGCGCGTCTGCCAGCGAGACCTGCCGGTGGTGGCCGGAGATGACGATCAGGCCTTCCACGCGGCGTTCGGAGAAGCTGCGCATCAGCGCGGGAACACGGTCCTCGTCGTCGCCGCTGTCTGCGATCATGGCGATGCGACCGTTGCCGGACAGCACGCGCTGGACACCCTGCAGGATGTAGAGCTCGGGAAGGCCACCGGCGATATCGGTCGCGTCACCACTGATGGCGCCGGTGATGACGCCGACGACACCGGACTTCTGCAGCCGCATCATACGCGCCGCCTGGGACGGGACGTAATTGAGGCGGCGGATGGTTTCGGTGACGAGCGCCCGCGTCTTCTCGTTGACCGGACCGTCGCCGTTCAGAACGCGCGAGACCGTTTTCGGCGATACGCCGGCGGCATCCGCGACATCGTAGATCGTCGTCATCGCCGGCCTCGATCCTCCCAAATCGGTGTCGACCGCTGGCGGCGTTCGACGGTTTCAGGCTGCGAAACGAGACTATGACATCGATGTCATAAGGGATCAACCCGTGGATGCGGAAAGACGAGGAGAACAGCCAATCAGGCGTATCGCGCGTTCCCCGGCACGAAAAAACCCGCCGGCGGGACCGGCGGGCTCTGAGAGATCGGGCGATCGTTGCCCTGCCCTTACTCCGGCAGGATGCGCACCGCGCCCTTGTCGGCCGATGATGCGAAATGGGCGTAGGCCTTGAGCGCCGTCGTCACATTGCGCTTGCGGGGTGCCGCCGGCTTCCAGCCGAGCTTGTCCTGCTCGGCGCGGCGGGCGGCGAGCTCGCTGTCGGTGACCTTGAGATTGATCGTCCGGTTCGGGATGTCGATCTCGATCATATCGCCCTGGCGGACAAGACCGATGGCGCCGCCCTGGGCGGCTTCCGGCGAGGCGTGGCCGATGGAGAGGCCCGAGGTGCCGCCGGAGAATCTGCCGTCGGTGATCAGCGCGCAGGCCTTTCCGAGGCCCTTCGACTTCAGGTAGCTCGTCGGATAGAGCATTTCCTGCATGCCGGGGCCGCCTTTGGGGCCTTCGTAGCGGATGACGACGACGTCGCCTTCCTTGACCTCGTTCGACAGGATGCCCTTTACGGCGGCGTCCTGGCTTTCGAAGACGACGGCGGGACCGGTGAACTTCAGGATCGATTCATCGACGCCGGCGGTCTTCACGATGCAGCCGTCGAGCGCGATGTTGCCCTTCAGCACGGCAAGGCCGCCATCCTTGGAGAACGGGTGCTCGACGGAGCGGATGACGCCCTTTTCACCATCGGTGTCGAGCTCGTCCCAACGCGAGGCCTGGGAGAAGGCCTGGGTGGTGCGGACACCGCCTGGAGCGGCCTTGAAGAACTCGCGCACGGTTTCCGAATTTGTCCGGGTGATATCCCAACGGTCGATGGCATCGCCGATCGTCGTCTCGTGGACTGTCGGGCAGTCGCGGTTGATCAGGCCGCCGCGGTCGAGTTCACCAAGGATGCGCATGATGCCGCCGGCGCGGTGGACGTCTTCCATGTGCACGTCCTGCTTGGCGGGCGCGACCTTGGACAGGCACGGGACCTTGCGCGAGAGGCGGTCGATATCGTCCATGGTGAAGTCGATGCCGCCTTCATGGGCTGCAGCGAGGATGTGCAAGACGGTGTTGGTCGAGCCACCCATGGCGATATCGAGCGCCATGGCGTTTTCGAAGGCGGCCTTGGAGGCGATAGTGCGTGGCAGAACGCTGTCGTCGTCCTGCTCGTAGTAGCGGCGGGTGATGTCGACGATCAGGTGGCCGGCCTCGACGAAGAGGCGCTTGCGGTCGGCGTGGGTCGCGAGCGTCGAGCCATTGCCGGGCAGCGACAGGCCAAGCGCTTCGGTCAGGCAGTTCATCGAGTTGGCGGTGAACATGCCGGAGCACGAGCCACAGGTCGGACAAGCGGCTTTTTCGATTTCGTCGACATCGGCGTCGGAGATCTTGTCGTCGGCTGCGGCAACCATGGCGTCGACGAGGTCGAGCGCGACCTTGCGGCCCTGCAGGATCGCCTTGCCGGCTTCCATCGGGCCACCAGAGACGAAGACGGCGGGGATGTTGAGGCGCATGGCAGCGGACAGCATGCCGGGCGTGATCTTGTCGCAGTTGGAGATGCAGACCATGGCGTCGGCGCAATGGGCGTTGACCATGTATTCGACGCTGTCGGAGATGATCTCGCGCGACGGCAGCGAATAGAGCATGCCGTCATGGCCCATGGCGATGCCGTCGTCGACGGCGATGGTATTGAACTCCTTGGCGACGCCGCCGGCGGCTTCGATCTCGCGCGCGACCAGCTGGCCGAGGTCCTTCAGGTGGACGTGGCCGGGCACGAACTGGGTGAAGGAATTCACGACGGCGATGATCGGCTTGCCGAAATCGCCGTCCTTCATGCCGGTGGCGCGCCAAAGGCCGCGCGCGCCGGCCATGTTGCGGCCGTGGGTCGTGGTTCTGGAACGATAGGCTGGCATCGGTGTCACCTCGGTCTTCGTGTTCTGATTGGCGGGTCCGGCTGGCGACATAAGCGCCAGGGCGCTCGACCTCGTCGCCGGCCACCCGCATTTGCCCCGTTTTAAAGCAACATCGGGGGCCTGTCACGGCCACTCGGGGCCAAAACGGTACTCTCCGGTACGCCTGCCCGGCCACAGGTCCGTACCCCCACTTGCCGCCGGCAAGCTTGCGTTAAGACCGCTCGCCTACTGTCGCGCCAAAGACGACAACGGGACAGGCGATGCGATGACGGCCAGACGAGAGAACCGGACATGGACTGGGATCGGTACGCCTTCATCCGCCTCCATCTCCAGCGGATCGTTCCACTCGAACACGGCGCCCCTTCTCGTTTTTCTTGGATTGCTGCTCGTCGGTGCCTTTTTCAGCCAGCGGCCGGCGCCGGTTCAACAGACCGAAACCGTTTCGATCACCGCTTCGGCGCAGTTCACGCTCTGCGGCGGATCACGGCGCGTGAACTGCGTGGTCGACGGAGACACATTCTGGCTGAACGGCGAGAAGATCCGGATCGCCGACATCGATACACCCGAGCTTTCGCCACCCCGGTGCGAAACGGAAAGGCAACTCGGCGAGGCCGCCAAACGGGAACTGCTGGCGCAGCTCAATTCCGGAGGTTTCCAGCTGACAAAGGTCGGCGCGCGCGACACCGACCGCTATGGGAGAAAACTTAGGACCGTCATACGCGACGGACACTCGGTCGGAGACGTCCTGATCGAAAAAGGTCTGGCGCGACGCTGGGACGGCGCCCGCAGAGGATGGTGCGCCTGAACACGGGCGGCCTACCGCGCTACACGAAAAATTGGCCGACAAGTTTCTTTCATCGCCGGTGAAACTTTGGTCTGGTACGCTACGTAGAAGGATCAAGGCCGCCCGTCCGGCCAGCCCCATGATCCGCATCGGAGGAAGCCCATGACCGCCTATCGCCCCCCCAGACTTCCGTCTTCGGAGATCACGCCGAAGAACCTTTATCTCACGCGCCGGTCGCTGATCGGCGCTGCGGCAGGGGGACTGGCGATCGCATCGGCGCCCAGCGTGTTCGCGGCGCCGATCGCGGCGAAGGAGACCGACTACAAGGTCTCCGACAAGCCGACGACCTACGAGGACATCACCACATACAACAACTTCTACGAATTCGGCACCGGCAAGGACGATCCGGCGCGCAACTCCGGAGACTTCAAGGCGCGCCCCTGGCGGCTGGAAGTCGGCGGTCTCGTCAACAAGCCGACCGTCTTCGGGATCGACGACCTTATCTCGAGCATTCCGCAGGAAGAGCGCATCTACCGCATGCGTTGCGTCGAGGCCTGGTCCATGGTGATCCCCTGGGTGGGCTTCCCGATTTCGGCGCTGCTCGACAAGGTCGAACCGCTCGGCAGCGCCAAATACGTCGCCTTCGAAACCGTCGTCCGCCCGGAGGAAATGCCGGGCCAGCGCGGGCTGTTCCAGTCGATGCCATGGCCCTATGTCGAGGGCCTTCGCCTGGACGAGGCCCGGCATCCGCTGGCGATTCTCGCTACCGGCATCTACGGCGAAACGCTGCTCAATCAGAACGGCGCGCCGATCCGGCTGGTGGTGCCGTGGAAATACGGCTTCAAGGGCATCAAGTCGATCGTGAAGATCACGCTGACCGAGGAGCAGCCGCCGTCCTCCTGGAACCTGCTGGCGCCAAACGAGTACGGCTTCTACGCCAACGTCAATCCCGACGTCGATCATCCCCGCTGGAGCCAGGCAACGGAACGGCGGATCGGAGAGGCGAACGGCCTGTTCGGCGGCGCGCGGATGAACACGCTGCCGTTCAACGGCTACGCGGAAGAGGTAGCGGGCCTCTATGCCGGCATGGACCTGGCGAAGTTCTACTGAGATGGCTTTCGCGATGACGCCGACCCAGCGCTCCTGGTCGATCTGGGCGCTCTATGCCGTTGGACTGGCACCGGGGATATGGACCTTTTACCTTGGCGTCACGGCGCAGCTGGGGGCAGATCCTGTCAGGACCTTCGAGCACATTCTCGGGCTCTGGGCATTGCGTTTTCTCTGCCTGACGCTGGTGGTGACGCCAGTGCGCGATCTTTTCAAGATCAACCTGCTGCCCTACCGGCGCGCGCTTGGACTGATCGCGTTCTGGTATGTGCTGGCGCACTTCGCCGTCTATCTCTTCCTCGACCGCGGCCTTATCCTGTCGTCTATTATCGGGGACCTGACCAAGCGGCCCTATATCATCGTCGGCATGGTCTGCCTCATCCTGCTTATCCCGCTTGCCGCGACATCGAACAGGTGGTCGATCCGCAGGCTGGGCTCACGGTGGGCGACGCTACACAAGCTGGTCTATGTGGTGATCGCCGGTGCCGTTCTGCACTACGCGCTGTCGCTCAAATCGATCACGCTGGAGCCGGCAGTCTACATCATGATCGTCACGGTGCTTCTCGCCTACCGTCCGCTGCGAACCCGGATCTTGGAGTGGCGCCGGCAGCGAAAGCCGCTGGCGTCCGCCCGCACCTGATCTAGTGGCGGCGGGCGGCCGAGGCGTCTCAGAGTTTCGACCGGCGTTTCGCCATAATGGCGGCGGTCCATGCCGGAGAAGCGTCCAAGATGGAAGACCCCCAGCGGATGCCGACGTCGGACACGCTGCAGGACGACGGCGTGGTTCATCTACGTCGATCCGCCAAACGGGACTGTCATCGTGAGACTAGATTCGCCGACCCCCTTTGGATTTCCGCCTGAAATCAGTGCGCTAGCCAGCGTGGCGGCGCGGCGGGAGAGCGGCCGCTGACGGCGGCCTCGACGCAGGCGGACAGCGCGGCAAAGCGGACCTGCTTGCCGCTGAGGCCGGGGCCGTAGTGGGCGTATTTTCCGGAGTTGGTGAGGATGAGGCGCGCAGCCGGCGGGACGATCGGCTGCATCACGGTGCACCAGCAGGCGTCGCGGACGAAGGTGGCGCCGAACGCTTCCAGCTCGGCATAGATGCCGGCCTCGACGATCCTGTCGTAAGTGGAACGGCTTACCGTAAGTGTAAGTGCCACGTCCGGGTGTTTGACGCGACCGCGGCAGAGGGCGGCAAGCGCCTTGCATTCCTCGAAGGAGAAATGCGGATTGCCGAGGGCCACGAGGTCGACTGTGTCGCCCAGGGTCGGATTGAAGCCGTTCCAGACGGCGGAGAGATCGGAGGCTGTGACAGACAGGTGCGGCAGATCGGGGCGGCTCGCCGCCTCACCGAGGGTCGGGGCTTCCGGCGTGACGCCGACGATATGGAACATCGGCGCAGCCGAGGTGGTGGCGAAGGCTGCGCCAAAAGCCTTGAGGTCGTCGGCCGTGGGAGTCGTTGCCTCCAGTCCCGCGATGGCCGGAACGATGTTGGGCGCCAGCGTGCCGATGCGGTAGCCGAGCAGCGGCCAGAAGCTGTCGTCGATGCCATCGGGACAGTGCACGTCGATCACGAGGCCTGCCTTGCGGTTTTCGTCGAGGTGGCAGCCGGCGAGCGGCGCCCTGCCCGTCAGCGCGATGCAAATGTCGAGGAAGTCAGGGTATTTCATCGTGCGGGCGCCGAGCACGCTGTTGGCGTAGACGACGGCGTTCGATTCGGCCCAGGCGATATCCTCGCCCTCGGCCGGCCGGCTCTCCAGCTGGTACGGGGCGCAGGTGAAGGTGGGCGTGGCGCCCATGCGGACATAGGCGTCGCCGAGCGCGCTGGCGGCCTTCGAGAGCGTCGGGTCGGTGCCCTGCTCCCGCCAGCGCTGCTGGTCGACGGAAATAGCATTGAGCGAGGTGGGCACGGCGACGCGGCCGCCCCAAGCGGCGAGCTTTTCGGCGAAATCGAGGCTGACGGGGCCGGTATAGATGCACCCGTCGACATGGACCTGGCGGATGTCGATCAGTCGTTCAGCGTTGAGCAGGCCGGCCATGCGGATGACGATGCGCATCGCTACCTGCGTCGCCTTCGGGACCTCCGGGGAAAGGAGATGGCGGTCGTGATCGGTGAGGTGCAGTGTTTCGACCGGTGACGCGTCCTCCTCCTTCACGAGCCGCACCCGTTCGGTGTCGGCGAGAGCAGCGAAGCGCTCCGGCTCCACGACGGAGACCGGGATCGACAGACCGTACATCTCCTCGGCGACGATGACGCCGAGGGTGAGGATTTCCTCGCGCTGGCAGAAGACGAGGCCGGCTGGCGCCTTGCCATTGGCGATCAGCTGCATCAGCACGGCACTGCCGGTGCAGGAGCCACGGCCGCCGGGAATGGCGAGGATGGCGCCGGCGATCGAACGTCCGTGCAGCGGATGGGCCTGATCGATGACGATACCCGTTTCCGGATCGACGCCGCCCCAGAAGCTGAGCGCGGTATCAGCGAAGAGCACAGGGCCTTCGGCCTTGCCGTCGATCAGCATTTCGGCGTTCAGCGTGGAAGACGAGGATGAGTCAAATGATTGCATGGGACCTTCCGCGACCGGACAGAGGCGGCCAAGTTCGGATTTCTGCTTGCGAAAACGCGGGACTTGGCGTGTCATCCTACCGTCGAATTCAACGGCGAGATTGGCAAGGCAAAATTTTTCAGTGACCCGTGTCGATTCCGTCCGGCCCCGTTCGTCGTGAGATCATGCGCAGAGAATGCGCTGGTTTCGAAAACAGGAGAATGACGATGCGTGTGATGGTGATGGTCAAGGCGACGACGGACAGCGAGAAAGGCATTATGCCGTCCACGGAAATGTTCGAGGCGATGGGAAAGTTCAACGAGGAATTGGCCAAGGCGGGCATCATGCTTTCGGGCGACGGGCTGAAGCCGTCGAAGCTTGGCAAGCGCGTGGCCTTCGATGGCGCCAGCCGGCGGGTGATCGACGGACCGTTTGCCGAGACGAACGAGTTGGTCGCCGGCTTCTGGATCTGGGAGGTGAAGGACATGGCCGAGGCGGTGGAATGGGTGAAGCGCTGCCCCAATCCGATGCCGGGTCCGAGCGAGATCGAGATCCGTCCGTTCTACGAGATGGAGGATTTCGTCGAGATCGCCTCTTCAGAAGGACAAGCGAGCCATCAGCGGGCCGGCGAGATGATTTCAAAGCGCGGCCAGGGCTGACGCGCCGGACGGAAGGGACGCTGCATGGGGAGAATGATTTTCGTGAACCTGCCTGTTCGGGATCTGGATGCCTCCGCCGCCTTCTACGAGGCGATCGGGGCGATGCGGAACCCGCAGTTCAGCGACGAGTCGGCGAAGTCCTACATGTTCTCCGAGACGATCGCGGTGATGTTGCTGACGCACGCCCGGTACGGGGAGTTCACGAGCAGGCCGATCGGCGACGCACGGGCGGAGAGCCAGGCGCTTCTGGCGATCAGCGTCGACAGCCGCGAGGCGGTGGACGCGACGCTCAACGCCGGCGCCGATGCCGGCGGCACCGCCGACCCCAACCCGCCGCAGGATCACGGCTTCATGTACAGCCGCTCCATCGAGGACCCGGACGGCTACGTCTGGGAACTCGTCTGGATGGACCCGGCGGCCGTTGCCGGCGACATGTCGCTGCAATAGCCGGCGGCATTGACGGGACAGGCATGCCCCTCATAATCGCCGCATGCAGACACCAGACCTAAACAGGACGGTGGAAACCGTCTTCCGCATGGAACGGGCCCGGCTGATCGCCGGGCTCGCCCGAATGCTGCGCGACATCGAAGCGGCGGAGGAACTGGCGCAGGATGCGCTGGTGGCAGCCCTTGCGGACTGGCCGACGTCCGGCGTTCCCGCCAACCCCGGCGCATGGCTGATGGCGACCGCCAAGCGGCGGGCGATCGACGGTTTGCGCCGGCGCAAGATGATCGAGCGGAAACATGCCGAGATCGGGCACGATCCCGACCGGCAGGACACGACGATCGAAGAGATCGAGGCAGCGATGGACGACGATATCGGCGACGAACGGCTGAGCCTGATCTTCACGGCCTGCCACCCGATACTCTCGGCCGATGCGCGGGCTGCGCTCACGCTGCGGCTGATCGGCGGGCTGACGGCGGGCGAGATCGCGCGCGCCTTCCTGACGAGCGAGACGACGATCGCGCAGCGGATCGTGCGGGCGAAGAAGACGATCGCGGATGCCGGCGTCGATTACGAGGTGCCGCGGGGCGCCGAGCGGGACGCACGGCTGGCCTCGGTGCTGGAGGTGATCTACCTGATCTTCAACGAGGGCTATGCGGCGAGCGCCGGCGAGGATGCGATACGGCCGCAGCTCTGCGCCGAGGCGATGCGGCTCGGGCGCGTGCTCGCAGCCCTGCTGCCGGACGAGCCGGAAGTGCTCGGCCTCCTGTCACTCATGGAAATCCAGGCCTCGCGGCTTGCGGCACGGGTCGGGCCGGATGGCGTGCCGCTGACGCTCGAACAGCAGAACCGCGGGCGCTGGGACCATCTGCTGATCCGGCGCGGGCTGGCTGG
This sequence comes from Ciceribacter sp. L1K22, assembly GCF_017599385.1. Lineage (GTDB taxonomy): Bacteria > Pseudomonadota > Alphaproteobacteria > Rhizobiales > Rhizobiaceae > Allorhizobium. The sequence goes on along the minus strand of NZ_JAGFPK010000001.1, from coordinate 1,856,413 downwards.
GCTGGAGCGGCTCCGGGCGCTCGATGGCGAGGATGGTTTCTACGCCCTGCAGGCAGCGCTGGCGGCCTGCCATGCCCGGGCGCGGCGGTTCGAGGATACGGACTGGGGCAGGATCGCGGGGCTCTACGACAGGCTTCTGGAGGCGATGCCCTCCCCCGTCGTGGCGCTCAATCGCGCGGTGGCGCATGCGATGGCGTTTGGGCCGGAGGTGGGGCTGATGTTGCTCAACGATATCGAGAACGAACCGAAGCTTTCCGCCTATCCGGCAATGCATGCGGCGAAGGCCGATTTCCTCTACCGGACTGGACAGATGGCCGACGCGCGATGCGCGTTCGAGCGGGCGGCGGCGCTGAGCGAAAATCGCATGGAGCGGACATTTCTTCTCAATCGCGCGGCAGCCTGCCTGCCCTCACACTTCCCGCAAAATCAGAACACCCGACCATGATGGCCGGGTGCCTTGATCTGCGAAGTCCACCCTCAGAATTGCTTCTTGAAAAGCACCCGGTCGAGCGAGAGATAACCGCCGCCAAAGGCCGCATACAGGAAGGCGCCGCCGGTCCAGAAGAGGGAGGCAAGCTCCGCCTTGGACTGTACCTGATGCAGAAAACCGTGGCCGCCATCGGCAAGCCTGGCCAGCGCTTCAGGGGTGAAGAACTCACTGCCGGCTTTCAGCGCGTCGATGCCTGCCTGGGTGAGGAAAGCATCCCCATATGGATTGGCGCTATGGAAATAGAGCGTGACCGCGAGCATGACACCGTTGGCGAGCGCAGCTGGCCGCGTGAACAGCCCGAGCGCGATCAACAATCCGCCAACGACCTGCAGGAGGGCGAGCGTCGGAGACCAGAGCCAGCCAGGATAGAAACCGAGCTTCTCGACAAAGCCGACCTGGGCGAACGGCGCCAGGATCTTCGGCCAGCCTTCAACGACGAGCATGCCGCCGATGGCTAGCCGGAACACACTCCAGGCCATCGGCTGGGCGACGGTATTGTAGAAGGTCGAGAGCGGCGGAATGACCAGCCTGTCTTTTTCGTTGCTGAAAATGGATGCGGTAATCATTGGAAACCTCTTTTTTTCAAGTCCAACCTTTGATGGACCGAGGCTAGCGCAAGCTCCGCGTCAGCACTTGACGCAGGTCAATTTGTTTCTGACCACAACGGTTTTTTTGGATCACGAAGACAGATGGCTGTGCTTGGCGCGAGGATTTCCCGTCTCCGGCGGCACCGAGCACCTATTTCGATATCACTTCGGGATGTAGATCTTCTCGCGGATGTGCTTGAGCGAGGCGACGATGGTGAAGGTCATCATCGCCACCAGCGTCCAGGAGCTCCACTTGCCGAGGTGGACGGTGGACCAGGCGCCGATCTGATTGGGGTAATGCCAGACGGCGAAGAAGGTGGAGATGTTTTCCGCCAGCCAGATGAAGAAGCCGATGAGGATGAAGGAGAGGATCATCGGCATCTTCCGGTCGCGATCGAACGGACGGTAGATGACCGTCGCGCGGGCATAGAGGCCGATCGCGAGTGCGGCGATATACCAGCGGTAGTCGCCGATGAAATGATGGGTGAAGAAGTTCACGTAGATCGCCAGCGCGACCACGGCCGCCATCCAGTATGGCGGGTGATGGCGGATCCGGACATGCAACAGGCGCCAGGCCTGGATGATGTAGCTTCCGACCGCAGCATACATGAAACCGGCGAAGAGCGGCACGCCGAGCACCTTCGTGTAGGCGAAATCCTGATAGGACCAGGACTGGATGGCACCGGACACCTTGAACACCTCAAGCGCAAAACCCACCACATGGAACAGGCAGATCGCCTTCAGTTCGTCGATCGTTTCAAGCTTCGACCAGACCATGAAAATCTGGATGGCGATGGCGATGATCAGCAGGAGATCGTAACGCGGTATGCCGAACAAGCCCTCGCGCGGTGTGACGAAGATCGACACGAAGAACAGGCCGGCGAAGAGGCAGGCACGGGCTTCCTTGATGCCGAACAGAAGGAACTCGACGGCGAAGCGGCGGAAACCGGAGAGTTCCGGCGCCGGAGGCGGATCGATCAACGCGCGGTCGAGACCTTCGAGCCCGGAAAGGCGTTGAATGGGTAGAGTGGTCATCCTGTGGTCCGTCCCGTCGCCAGCACTTGCCTCTGCGTATACTCCAGTTAGAAGGAGCGGATGGACAAAATGAAGGCAATCCACAAGAGCCGGCTCCGGCGACTAGGCGCTGCGGCGCTGGTGATCGCGACCGGCACGATACTTCGGCTCGCAGGCTACGAAGCCGGCCTGCCCTACTGGTTCGTCAAGTATGGCGGATCGTTGCTCTGGGGCGTGATGGTCTATCTGCTGGTGACGGTGATCGTGCCGGGGCGACCACGATTACAGGTCCTGCTTTCGACAGTCATTGCCGTGACGGTGGAACTCATCAGGCTTTACCACACGCCCTGGCTCGATGAATTCCGCCTGACGCTCGCCGGCGCGCTGCTGCTCGGCCGCATCTTCTCCGTCTGGAACATCGTCGCCTATATCGCCGGGATTACGGTCGCGGCAGTCGCCGACCACGCTCTGCGCACCCGCCATCAGACGACTTAACGCAGAAAAGCCGGATGATCGCTCACCCGGCTTTTCTTATCCCCTTAGGGGAAGAACCTTACGCTGCTTCAGCTTCGGCTTCGGCGGCGACGCGGGCCTTGTCGGCTGCGCCCTTGGCATCGACGTCGCGCTCGACGAACTCGATGACGGCGAGCGGAGCGTTGTCGCCCTGGCGGAAGCCGGCCTTCATGATGCGCAGGTAGCCGCCGTTACGCGAAGCGTAGCGGGTGGCGATGGCATCGAACAGCTTGCGGACGGCGTCCTGGTCCTTGATCTGCGAGATGGCCTGACGACGAGCGTGCAGGTCGCCGCGCTTGCCGAGGGTCACCAGCTTCTCGACGATCGGGCGAATTTCCTTCGCCTTCGGGAGCGTCGTGACGATCTGCTCATGGGTGATGAGCGAAGCCGCCATGTTGGCGAACATCGCCTTACGGTGGCTGGCGGTACGGTTCAGCTTGCGGCCGGAATTCTGGTGGCGCATTGCTATTCTCCTTTAGTGCAGGCTCTCTCTCAGAGGCTGCCGTTTCCTGACACATACGGGCATTCGCCCGCAGTTTGACTGGAAAAGGCAGAGGTAAACCTGCCTTTTTTGTTTCTTAGTACTGGTCTTCGTAACGCTTGGCCAGATCTTCGATGTTCTCGGGCGGCCATGCCGGCACTTCCATGCCGAGGTGCAGGCCCATGGAAGCGAGAACTTCCTTGATCTCGTTGAGCGACTTGCGGCCGAAGTTCGGCGTGCGCAGCATTTCTGCCTCGGTCTTCTGGATCAGATCGCCGATGTAAACGATGTTGTCGTTCTTCAGGCAGTTTGCCGAGCGGACCGAAAGTTCCAGCTCGTCGACCTTCTTGAGCAGCGCCGGGTTGAAGGCGAGTTCGGTGACCGACTCTTCCTCGACTTCCTTCTGCGGCTCGTCGAAGTTGACGAAGACGCCAAGCTGGTCCTGGAGGATGCGGGCCGCGAAGGCGACAGCATCTTCACCGGTGACCGAGCCATCGGTTTCGATGGTCATGGTCAGCTTGTCGTAGTCGAGAACCTGGCCCTCGCGGGTGTTTTCGACCTTGTAGGAGACCTTCTTGACCGGCGAGTAGAGGCTATCGACGGGGATGAGGCCGATCGGAGCATCTTCAGCGCGGTTGCGCTCTGCAGGCACGTAGCCCTTGCCGTTGTTGACGGTGAATTCCATGCGGATTTCAGCTCCGTCGTCCAGCGTGCAGATCACGTGGTCGGGGTTCAGGATCTCGATGTCGCCGACCGTCTGGATATCGCCAGCGGTGACCACGCCCGGGCCCTGCTTGCGCACGACCATGCGCTTCGCGTCATCGCCGTCCATCTTGATGGCGATTTCCTTGATGTTGAGCACGATGTCGGTCACGTCTTCCCGGACGCCCGGGATCGACGAGAACTCATGCAACACGCCGTCGATCTGGACCGCGGTTACAGCGGCACCACGAAGCGACGACAAGAGAACGCGGCGCAGCGAGTTGCCGAGCGTGAGGCCAAAGCCCCGCTCCAGCGGCTCGGCGACGAGCGTTGCCTTCGTGCGACCGGACGAAGTGAACTCCACCTTGTTCGGCTTGATCAGTTCCTGCCAGTTCTTCTGAATCATGTTTTTACCTTCCTGTCGCCGACACCATCCAATCGTGCCGGCCGAGCCTTAGAAGCACCGAAGGAGCGCGGCCCGCGCTCCCCGGCTGGACGATTGATGATCAGACGCGGCGCTTCTTGCGCGGGCGGCAGCCGTTGTGCGGGATCGGGGTCACATCGCGGATCGAGGTGATCATGAAGCCGGCAGCCTGGAGGGCGCGCAGAGCGGATTCACGACCCGAACCCGGACCGCAAACTTCCACTTCGAGAGACTTCATGCCGTGTTCCTGGGCCTTCTTGGCGCAGTCTTCAGCAGCGATCTGGGCGGCGAACGGGGTCGACTTGCGCGAACCCTTGAAACCCTTGGCACCGGCCGACGACCAGGCAATCGCGTTGCCCTGCGCGTCGGTGATGGTGATCATCGTGTTGTTGAACGTCGAGTTCACGTGCGCTACGCCCGACGAGATGTTCTTGCGTTCGCGACGGCGGACGCGGGTGGCTTCCTTGGCCATGTTTTCCCTTTCATGGATCTCAGCGCCGCCGTAATTCCAGCGGCTACACCTGGAAAGGGCCCGTTGGCCCCCGCCAAACTCAAAGAAGGCCGGCACTGACGCGCCAGCCCTCCATCCGGAAAAATCCGGAAATTACTTCTTCTTGCCTGCGATCGCCTTCGCCGGACCCTTGCGGGTACGAGCGTTGGTGTGCGTGCGCTGACCGCGGACCGGAAGGCCACGACGGTGACGAAGACCACGGTAGCAGCCAAGGTCCATCAGACGCTTGATGTTCATCGCGGTTTCGCGACGCAGGTCGCCTTCGACCTGGTAGTCGCGGTCAATGGTTTCGCGGATCTGCAGGATCTCGGCGTCCGTCAGCTGATGGACGCGCTTCTCGGCCGGAATACCGACCTTCTCGACGATTTCCTGTGCGAACTTCGGGCCGATCCCGTGAATGTAGCGCAACGCGATAACAACGCGCTTTGCAGTCGGGATGTTGACGCCAGCGATACGTGCCACGCCTATTCTCCTTGCGTTCCAGTTGCCATCCGGCAAGTGGTGTCTCGTTATTGCGGCCGAACGGCCACCATTTTCAGATACGGGTCCCGACAAGTCAAAACGACCGAACCCGGTCTCTCCTCCGGAGAGAACGCGCCGATCGCTCAAATGTCGCGAGTTGGCGCGCTGTTTAACGGAATCAGTCGACAAAAGCAACCGGGCCCGAAAAGATTCTTTCCCCGCCGGCCTCACAGGCCGGCAAGCACTTTCTCGATCGAAGCCGTGACTTCATCGATCTCAGCCATGCCGTCGACGCTCTTCAGCTTGCGCTTGGCATAGTAGTAGCCGATCAGCGGCGAGGTCTTCTTGTAGTAGTCCTGAAGACGGGTCGTCATGGTCTCGGCGTTGTCGTCCGGACGGCGCTTGAACTCCGTCGAACCGCACTTGTCGCAGACTCCCTCGACCTTCGGCTTCTGCAGCCGGTCATGGTAGCCGGCGCCGCAGTTGGCGCAGGTATAACGGCCGGCGACGCGGTCCACCAGAACCGAATCATTCACCTGCAGTTCGATCACGACATCGAGCTGCATTTTCTTGTCAGCAAGCATGGCCTCGACGGCGTCGGCCTGCACCAGGGTGCGGGGGTAGCCATCCAGGATGAAGCCATTTGCGCAATCGGGCGCATCGATTCGCTCGGACACGATGGCATTGACGATATCGTCGGACACCAGATTGCCGGCGTCCATCACGGCTTTCGCACGCTTGCCGACTTCGGTTCCAGCGCTGACGGCAGCCCGCAGCATGTCACCGGTCGAGAGTTGCGGGATCCCGTGCTTCTCGACGATACGCTGGGCCTGGGTGCCCTTCCCTGCACCCGGCGGCCCCAAAAGTATAAGTCTCATCGTCCCCTCTTTCCTCCACGCAACTTCGACTTCTTGATCAGACCCTCATACTGCTGAGCGATGAGGTGTCCCTGGATCTGCGCTACCGTATCAAGGGTTACGCTGACGACGATCAAAAGAGAAGTACCACCAAGGGCTAATGGGATGCCCGTGCGCGCAACGAGGATTTCCGGAAGAATGCAGACGAAAACAAGGTAGAGAGCGCCGACAACCGTAATGCGGGTCAGCACATAATCGATGTACTCGGCGGTGCGTTCGCCCGGACGGATGCCCGGAATGAAGCCGCCATGCTTCTTCAGATTGTCAGCGGTGTCCTTCGGATTGAAGACAATCGCCGTATAGAAGAAGGCGAAAAAGGCGATCAGCATGCCGTAGAGCAGCATGTAAACAGGCTGGCCATGTCCAAGCATGGAAATGACCGAGGTCGCCCAGGCCGGAAGCTGCGAGGTGCCGGCAAAGCCCGCCGCAGTCGCCGGCAGGAGAAGCAGCGACGACGCGAAGATGGCCGGGATAACGCCCGAGGTATTGAGCTTCAGCGGCAGGTGCGACGTGTCGCCCTGGAACATGCGATTGCCAACCTGGCGCTTCGGATACTGGATCAGAAGGCGACGCTGGGCGCGCTCGACGAAGACGATCAGGGCGATAACGCCGATTGCGACCAAGATGACCGTCAGAATCAGCGCGGTCGACAGGGCGCCGGTGCGGCCGAGATCGAGGGTATGTGCGAGCGCCGTCGGTAGGCCCGCGGCGATGCCGGCGAAGATGATCAGCGAGATGCCGTTGCCGATGCCGCGCGAGGTGATCTGCTCACCGAGCCACATCAGGAACATCGTGCCGCCCAGCAGAGTGATGACGGTGGAAATGCGGAAGAACCAGCCCGGATCCATGACGATGCCCTGCCCGCTCTCGAGGCCGACCGCAATGCCGTAGGCCTGCAGCGTGCCGAGTAGCACGGTACCGTAACGGGTGTACTGGTTGATAATCTTGCGGCCCTGCTCGCCTTCCTTCTTCAGGTTCTCGAGCGTCGGCACGACCGACGTCATCAGCTGCACGATGATCGACGCGGAAATGTAGGGCATGATGCCCAGCGCGAAGATCGCCATGCGCTCGACAGCACCGCCAGCGAACATGTTGAAGAGACCGAGGATACCGCTCGACTGGCCCTGGAAGGCGGCCGCATAGGCTTCCGGGTTCAGACCGGGAAGCGGAATGTGGGTGCCGAGACGGTAGACCAGAAGGGCAGCCAGGGTGAACCACAAACGCTTCTTCAGATCCTCCGCCTTGGAGAAGGTCGAGAAGCTGAGGTTCGAGGCCAGTTGTTCCGCTGCAGAAGCCATGAAATTCTCCGCGTACCGAAACCGGCGCCACGGAACGCGGCAGGCCGGAAAACGTATTCAATCTTTTCGGAAAACCGGGCGCGGAGAGCGTGTCACTTGCCTCACCCTTGTTTTCCAGAATCCCCCGGAAGACGAAACGGCGTCATTCCGTCCTTTGGAATGTGAGGCTCACATATGGGAGAAAAATCGCCCGGTGTGAAGCACCCCGGGCGATAAAGTCTTAAAACTTCACTCGGCCGTTTCAGCGGCTGCAACGAGCAGCTTGATCGAACCGCCAGCCTTTTCGATCTTTTCGATCGCGGCCTTGGAAGCGCCGGCGACTTCGAGCGAAAGCTTCGCCTTCAGTTCACCGTCGGAGAGAACGCGAACGCCGTCCTTCGGGCGACGGATCACGCCGGCGGCCTTGAGGGCAGCAGCGTCGATCGTTGCCTTGGCGTCGAGCTTCTTGGCATCGATCGCAGCCTGGATACGGCCCACCGAAACGGTGACATAGTCAGACGCGAAGATGTTGTTGAAGCCGCGCTTCGGCAGGCGACGGTAGATCGGCATCTGACCGCCTTCGAAGCCGTTGATGGCAACGCCGGAACGGGCCTTCTGACCCTTGACGCCGCGACCACCGGTCTTGCCCTTGCCGGAGCCGATACCGCGACCTACGCGGATACGATCCTTGGACGCGCCTTCGTTGTCCTTGATTTCATTCAGTTTCATGACGTTTTCCTCCGTCTCACTTCTCGTCGACGACGCGAACGAGATGCTGGACAGCACGGATCATGCCGCGAACCGAAGGAGTGTCTTCCAGGGTACGGACACGGTGCATCTTGTTGAGACCCAGACCGATCAGCGTCTTGCGCTGGATTTCCGGGCGGCGGATAGGCGAACCGATCTGTTCGATCGTGACCGTCTTTGCTTCAGTCTTCTTCGTAGCCTTAGCCATGGATCAGACCCTCTTATTCTTCAGCCGAGTTGCCGGAGGCGGCACGACGAGCCTGGAGCGTGGCGTACTTGAGGCCGCGCTGAGCTGCGATGTCCTTCGGGTGAACCTGGTGCTTCAGGGCGTCGAAGGTCGCACGAACCATGTTGTAGGGGTTCGACGAACCGGTCGACTTGGCGACAACGTCATGCATGCCGAGCGTTTCGAAAACGGCGCGCATCGGACCACCGGCGATGATACCGGTACCGGCCTTTGCGGCGCGCAGCAGAACCTTGCCGGCGCCATGGCGGCCGTGAACGTCATGATGCAGCGTACGGCCGTCGCGCAGCGGTACGAAGATTAGGTCGCGCTTGGCGGCTTCGGTGGCCTTGCGGATGGCTTCCGGCACTTCGCGTGCCTTGCCGTGGCCGAAGCCGACGCGGCCCTTCTGGTCACCAACGACGACGAGAGCGGCAAAGCCGAAACGACGGCCGCCCTTCACCACCTTGGCGACGCGGTTGATGGCGACCAGCTTGTCGACAAACTCGCTATCGCGCTCTTCACGGTTCTGACGGTCGTCCCGCGAACCACGCTTTTCCTGTGCCATTGTCCTCTTCCTTTTTCTTTTCCGGGTGCAATCGGCAGATTACAAAAACACGCCATTCCCTTTTCGGTTCGGGCGATCGTGGAGCCGGCCGGAAGGCCGGAAAGCCGCCCGGCGAACCGGGCGGCAATTCATCAGAAGTTCAGACCACCTTCGCGAGCTGCCTCGGCGAGAGCCTTGATGCGGCCGTGATAGATGAAGGCGCCACGGTCGAAGACGACATCCTTGACGCCAGCCTTGGACGCGCGCTCGGCTACGAGCTTGCCGACAGCAGCGGCTGCTGCGATATCGGCGCCGGTCTTCAGGCCCTTCTTCAGATCGCCATCAAGGGTCGATGCAGCGGCCAGTGTGCGGCCAGCGACATCGTCGATGATCTGAGCGTAGATGTTCTTCGACGAGCGATGTACCGACAGACGCGGACGGCCATTGGCCACCGCCTTGATCTGGCGCCGTACGCGATTGGCACGACGAACAAGTGCTTCTTTTCTGCTTGCCATTTCGCGCGTTCCTTACTTCTTCTTGCCTTCTTTGCGGACAATCCGCTCTTCGGCATACTTGACGCCCTTGCCCTTGTAGGGCTCGGGGCCGCGATATTCGCGGATCTCGGCTGCGACCTGGCCAACCTGCTGCTTGTTGATGCCGGTGACGATGATTTCGGTCGGCTTCGGTACAGCGATGGTGATGCCCTGCGGCGGCTCATAGACGACGTCGTGGCTGAAGCCGAGCGCCAGCTGCAGGTTCTTGCCCTGCATGGCGGCGCGGTAACCAACGCCGTTGATTTCGAGCTTGCGCTCGTAACCGTCCTTAACGCCCTTGAAGATGTTCTCGACCATCGTGCGGGACATGCCCCACTTGGAACGAGCACCCTTGGAGTCGTTGATCGGCTGGACGACAACGGCGTTGTCTTCGAGCTTCACGGAGATATCGTCATTCGCGACGAAGAACAGTTCGCCCTTCGGACCCTTTGCCGTGACCTTCTGGCCATCGACAGCAGCAGTCACACCTGCCGGAACCGGAACGGGCTTCTTACCGATACGAGACATAGTTTTTATCCTGTCTGTTCGCTATGGAGTTCCCCTGCGCTGTCTTAGAAGACAGAGCAGAGAACCTCGCCACCAACGTTCTGTTCGCGAGCCTGGTGATCGGCCATCACGCCCTTCGGAGTCGAAAGGATGGTGATGCCGAGGCCGTTCGCGACCTGCGGAATGGACTTGACCGAGACATAAACTCGGCGGCCCGGCTTGGACACGCGGCCGATCTCACGGATCACCGGCGCGCCTTCATAGTACTTCAGCTCGATCTGGAACTCGGTCTTGCCGGTCTCGAACTCCACTTCGGAGTAGCCGCGGATGTAACCCTCGGCCTGGAGAACGTCGAGAACGCGAGCGCGCAGCTTGGAGGCCGGAGTGGACACCGTCGACTTGCGGCGGTGGATACCATTCCGGATACGGGTGAGCATATCGCCCAACGGATCAGTCATCGTCATTTGCCCGTCTCCTTACCAGCTCGACTTCACAATGCCCGGCACCTTGCCGAGATTGCCCAGCTCGCGAAGCGCGATACGCGACATCTTGAGCTTGCGGTAGAACGCGCGCGGACGACCGGTGACTTCGCAACGGTTGCGAATGCGGGTCTTGGAGCCATCGCGCGGAAGTTCCGCGAGCTTCAGGGTTGCCTTGAACCGGTCTTCGATCGGAAGGGTCTGGTTCATGATGATCGCCTTCAGGGCAGCGCGCTTGGCGGCCTGGTTGGCGGCGGTCTTGCGGCGGCGCTTGTTCTTTTCAACTGCGCTTGTCTTCGCCATATTGAGATCCTCTCTACGCTCGTCGTTACGGTTACTGACGGAACGGGAAGTTGAACTCTGTCAATAGAGCCCGTGCTTCGTCGTCGGTCGGAGCCGTCGTGCAAACGATGATGTCCATGCCCCACATCTGATCAACCTTGTCGTAGTTGATCTCGGGGAAGACGATGTGTTCCTTGATGCCCATGGCGAAGTTGCCACGGCCGTCAAAGCTCTTCGGATTCAGGCCGCGGAAGTCGCGAACGCGCGGCAGCGCGATGTTGACCAGGCGATCCAGGAATTCATACATGCGGGCGCCACGGAGGGTGACCTTCGCGCCGATCGGCATGCCTTCGCGAACCTTGAAGCCTGCGATCGAGTTGCGGGCACGGGTGATGACCGGCTTCTGGCCAGCGATCGCCGCGAGGTCCGCAGCTGCAACGGTGGGCTTCTTGGAGTCGGCAGTCGCCTCGCCCACACCCATGTTGATCACGATCTTTTCAAGCTTCGGGATCTGCATCTCGTTGGAGTAGGAGAACTTCTCCTGCATGGCCTTGCGGATGCGGGAAACGTATTCCACCTTGAGACGCGGCTCGTACTTTGCCTCAGCCATCGATCACTTCTCCCGAACGCTTGGCCACACGCACCTTCTTGCCGTCAACGACCTGGAAACCGACGCGGGTCGGCTTGCCGTCCTTGTCGGCAATCGCCAGGTTGGACAGATGGATGGGGGCTTCCTTGTTGATGATACCCGCTTCCTGGGTCTGGGTCTGGCGCTGGTGACGCTTGACCATGTTGATGCCACGGACGACCGCACGGTCCTCCTTCGGCATGACCTGAAGCACTTCGCCGGAACGACCCTTGTCCTTGCCGGCCAGAATGACGACCTTGTCGCCCTTGCGGATCTTCTGCATCGCTATCGCTCCCTTACAGTACTTCCGGAGCCAGCGAGATGATCTTCATATGGTTCTTGGCGCGAAGTTCGCGCGGAACCGGTCCGAAGATACGGGTGCCGATCGGCTCTTTCTTGTTGTCGATGAGGACGGCAGCATTGGTGTCGAAACGGATGACACTGCCGTCAGCGCGGCGGATGTCCTTGGCGGTACGAACAACAACCGCCTTCATCACGTCACCCTTCTTCACGCGGCCGCGCGGAATGGCTTCCTTGATCGAAACGACAATGATGTCGCCGACCGAAGCGTACTTGCGCTTGGAGCCGCCCAGCACCTTGATGCACATGACACGACGCGCGCCGGAATTGTCGGCAACGTCGAGGTTAGTCTGCATCTGAATCATGTCAGGTCGCCTTCTTGTTGTAACCGGGACGGTTGGGCGCGATGCCCCCTATTCCGGCTTATGAAATATTCGAATTGTCGCGCGGGAGGGACTTTGCCAAGGTGGTTTCCCAGAAAGGGACCTTCCGAGCGCTCAAAGCAAAAGAACGCTCCGGAGGAGCGTTCTGACGCCAGTGGGGTGCTTCATACAGGATTCTGCGCCGGACGCAAGGCCCAGACGCAGAAAGTGAAGCAATTAAGCCTGGGCGGCAACAACCGTCCAGCGCTTGTCCTTGGAGATCGGCGCGCATTCCTCGATGGAAACGACGTCACCTACCTTGTACTGATTGTTCTCGTCATGCGCCTTGTACTTCTTCGACCGGCGAACGGTCTTCTGAAGCAGAGGGTGCGCGAAGCGGCGCTCGACGCGGACAACAACGGTCTTCTCGTTCTTGTCGGAAACGACTACGCCCTGCAGAATGCGTTTCGGCATATTATTCTTCCTTTAGGCCTTGGCTTCTGCCGCCTTCTGGCGGGCAATGGTTTTCACGCGGGCGATGTCCTTGCGAACCTCGTCGATGCGAGAGGACTTCTCAAGCTGGCCGGTGGCCTTCTGGAAGCGCAGGTTGAACTGCTCCTTCTTCAGGTCTGCCAGCTTGTCCTTCAACTGATCGGCGCTCATGGCGCGAACGTCTGCGGCTTTCATGGTGCTGAACCTCACTCTGCAATGCGCTGTACGAAGCGCGTCGTGACCGAGAGCTTGGCAGAACCGAGGCGCAGGGCCTCGCGTGCGATCTCTTCCGATACGCCGTCGATCTCGAACATGATACGACCGGGCTTGACCTTGCATGCCCAGTATTCGACCGAACCCTTACCCTTACCCATACGAACTTCGGTGGGCTTGGCCGTGACCGGAACGTCCGGGAATACACGGATCCACACACGACCAGCACGCTTCATGTAGCGGGTGATCGCACGACGGGCTGCTTCGATTTCGCGTGCGTTCACACGGTTCGGTTCCAGAGCCTTGAGGCCGTATTCACCGAAAGCCAGGTCAAAACCGCCCTTGGCGACGCCCTTGATGCGACCCTTGAACTGCTTGCGGTATTTTGTACGCTTTGGCTGCAACATTTTCTTACTTCTCCGAGCTTATCTTTCGCCAGCGTTGATCAAGCGTTTTCGCGTTCGCGGCGACGGTCGCCACGATCGCCGCGTTCACCACGGCTTGCCGGACCCTGTGCATCGCCTTCCATGGCGCGACGCTCGGATGCCATCGGGTCGTGCTCAAGGATTTCGCCCTTGAAGATCCAGACCTTGATGCCGCAGATACCGTAAGCGGTTTCTGCCTCGGCCGTGCCGTAGTCGATGTCGGCGCGCAGCGTGTGCAGCGGCACGCGACCTTCGCGATACCATTCCGTACGGGCGATTTCAGCACCGCCGAGACGGCCGGCGCAGGTGATCTTGATGCCTTCGGCACCCAGACGCATGGCCGACTGAACGGCGCGCTTCATGGCGCGACGGAATGCGATACGACGCTCGAGCTGCTGGGCGATCGACTGTGCGACCAGCGTTGCGTCGATTTCCGGCTTGCGCACTTCAACGATGTTGAGGTGCGTTTCGGAATTGGTCATCGAGGAGATCTTCTTGCGAAGCTTCTCGATGTCCGCACCCTTCTTGCCGATGATCAGACCCGGGCGAGCCGAGTGGATCGTGACGCGGCACTTCTTGTGCGGGCGCTCGATGACGACCTTGGCGATACCGGCCTGCTTCAGCTCCGACATCAGATACTTGCGGATCTTCAGGTCTTCGTGAAGGAGCTGGCCGTATTCGGCGTTGTCGGCGAACCAACGGCTATCCCAGGTACGGTTGATGCCGAGGCGGAAGCCGATCGGATTGATTTTCTGACCCATTATGCGGCCTCCCCTTTGGCTTCAACTTCGCGAACCACGATGGTCAGGTGCGCGAACGGCTTTTCGATGCGGGATGCACGGCCACGGCCACGGGCGTGGAAGCGCTTCATGACGATCGACTTGCCGACATAGGCCTCAGCGACGATCAGCTGATCGACGTCGAGGTCGTGGTTGTTCTCGGCGTTTGCGATCGCCGATTCCAGCGTCTTCTTGACGGTGCCGGCGATGCGCTTGCGCGAGAATTCGAGATCGGCGAGCGCACGATCAACCTTCTTGCCGCGGATCATGGCGGCAACCAGGTTCAGCTTCTGCGGGCTGACGCGAAGCGTGCGGGCGACTGCCTGTGCTTCGTTGTCCTTCAGCCGGCGTTCGGTCTTTGCCTTCGCCATGATTACTTCCTCTTCGCCTTCTTGTCCGCGCCGTGACCGTAATAGGTCCGGGTCGGAGCGAATTCACCGAACTTGTGACCGACCATGTCTTCGTTGACGCTGACCGGAACGTGCTTGGAGCCGTTGTAGACGCCGAAGGTGAGACCGACGAACTGCGGCAGGATCGTGGAGCGACGGCTCCAGATCTTGATCACTTCACTGCGGCCGCCTGTGCGAACCTTCTCTGCCTTTGCGAGAAGATAGCCGTCGACAAACGGGCCTTTCCATACTGAACGAGCCATTTCTGACTAACCTCTCTTACTTCTTCTTCAGGTGGCGCGAGCGCATGATGAACTTGTCGGTCGACTTGTTCGAACGAGTCCGCTTGCCCTTGGTCGGCTTGCCCCACGGGGAAACCGGGTGACGACCACCGGACGTGCGGCCTTCACCACCGCCGTGCGGGTGGTCGACCGGGTTCATGACGACACCGCGGTTATGCGGGGTCTTGCCGCGCCAACGGGTACGACCAGCCTTGCCGTCGTTGATGTTGCCGTGGTCCGGGTTGGAGACGGCGCCGATCGTTGCAAGGCAGGAGCCGTGCACCAGGCGCTGTTCACCCGAGTTCAGACGAAGGATCGCCATGCCGGCATCGCGGCCGACCAGCTGAACGTAGGTGCCTGCCGAACGGGCGATCTGGCCGCCCTTGCCCGGCTTCATCTCGACGTTGTGAACGATCGAGCCAACCGGGATGTACTGCAGCGGCATGGTGTTGCCCGGCTTGACGTCGACAGCCTTGTCCGAAGCGATGACCTTGTCGCCTGCAGCAAGACGCTGCGGAGCGAGGATGTAGGCCTGTTCGCCATCGGCGTAGTTGACGAGCGCGATAAACGCCGTGCGGTTCGGGTCGTATTCCAGACGCTCTACGGTGCCTTCGACGTCGAACTTGCGACGCTTGAAGTCAACGAGTCGGTAGGTACGCTTGTGACCACCGCCGATGAAGCGGGCGGTGATCCGGCCGAGGTTGTTACGGCCGCCGCTCTTGGAAAGACCTTCCGTCAGAGCCTTGACCGGCTTGCCCTTGTAGAGCTGCGAACGGTCGACGATCACCAGCTGGCGCTGGCTCGGCGTGGTCGGGTTGAAGCTTTTCAATGCCATTTTACTTGTTCCCTAGCTCAGATGCCGGTCGACACGTCGATGGACTGTCCGTCGGCGAGCGTAACGATCGCCTTCTTCACGTCCTTCTGCTTGCCGGCGAAGCCGCGGAAACGCTTAACCTTGCCCTTGCGGAGCAGCGTGTTGACGGCCTTGACCTTGACGCCGAAGAGAGCCTCGACAGCAGCCTTGATTTCCGGCTTGCTGGCGCCCTTGGCGACGTTGAAGACGACCTGGTTCTGTTCGGATACCAGGGTCGACTTTTCGGTGATCGACGGAGAGACGATCACGTCGTAGTGGCGAAGATCAGTCATTTGAACCGCTCCTCCAGAGCTTCAACCGCAGCCTTGGACAGCACGAGCTTGCCGCGGCGCAGGATGTCGTAAACGTTGATGCCCTGAACCGGCAGAACATCGATGTTCGGGATGTTGGCCGCAGCGAGCTTGAAGTTATTGTCGAGTTCAGCGCCACCGATCAGCAGGGCGTTGCTGAAGCCGAGCGATGCCAGAGTGCCGGCGAGCGCCTTGGTCTTGGCTTCGGCCGCGACCAGGTTGTCGACGATGATCAGGTCTTCAGCCTTCAGCTTGGCCGAAAGAGCGTGACGCAGAGCAAGAGCGCGAACCTTCTTCGGCAGGTCGTGGGCGTGGCTGCGAACAACCGGACCATGTGCACGACCACCGCCGCGGAACTGCGGAGCGCGAGCCGAGTGGTGGCGAGCGCGACCGGTGCCCTTCTGCTTGTACATCTTCGAACCGGTACGAGAAACCTCGGAACGGCCCTTGGACTTGTGGGTGCCCTGCTGCTTCTTGGCGAGCTGCCAGCGAACGACGCGGGCAATGATGTCCTCGCGCGGCTCAAGGCCGAAAATCGCATCCGACAGGGAAACCTTGCCGGCGTCTTTGCCCTCGAGGGTCTTGACGTTCAATTCCATTGGTTTGGCTCCCTTACTTCGATGCCGACTTGACGGCGTCGCGGACGATGATCCAGGAACCCTTGGAACCGGGAACGGCGCCCTTCACAAGGATCAAACCGCGATCTTCATCGGTCGAAACGACTTCGAGATTCTGCGTGGTGACGCGCGTCTGGCCCATGTGACCAGCCATGCGCTTGCCCTTCCAGACCTTGCCCGGATCCTGGTTGTTACCGGTCGAACCGTGCGAACGGTGCGAAACCGATACACCGTGCGTGGCTCGGAGACCGCCGAAGTTGTGGCGCTTCATCGCACCGGCAAAACCCTTACCGATGGTGGTGCCGGTCACGTCGACCAGCTGGCCAGCCGAAAAGTGGCCGGCCGTCAGCTGTGCGCCGACATCCAGCAGGTTATCTTCGGAAACGCGGAATTCTACGAGCTTGGCCTTCGGCTCGACCGAGGCGGCAGCGAAGTGGCCGCGCAGGCCCTTCGTGGTATTCTTGACCTTCGACGAGCCGGCACCGAGCTGAAGCGCGGTATAGCCGTTCTTGTCGGCGGTGCGCTGAGCCACGACCTGAACGTTGTCGAGACGCAGAACTGTTACCGGGACATGCTCACCGGCGTCGTTATAGACGCGGGTCATTCCCACTTTCTGTGCAATCACACCTGAACGCATGGTTCATTCCTCTTGAGAGTCGCGGCCGGGACCATGAGGTCACGGCCTTTCCTCTTTGTTTAAGGATTCCACTCAGGCCCTTCCGAACCTTCGGGTTTCCCGTTTCGAGAAGTCGTTGGCAGGTCTTGCCACGTACCTTCCTTGTTATTTCGGCTCTCGCCGGAATTCCTTAGAGCTTGATCTCGACGTCAACACCCGCCGCCAGATCGAGCTTCATCAGCGCGTCTACGGTCTGGGGAGTCGGATCAACGATGTCGAGAAGACGCTTGTGCGTGCGCATCTCGAACTGCTCACGGCTCTTCTTGTCGACGTGAGGCGAACGGTTGACCGTGAACTTTTCAATGCGGGTCGGAAGCGGAACCGGGCCGCGTACGCTTGCACCGGTGCGCTTGGCAGTGGAGACGATCTCCCGCGTGGAGGCATCGAGAACCCGGTGATCAAACGCCTTCAGGCGGATGCGGATATTCTGGCCGTTCATTCGACTTGTCCTTGTTTCTTTTCTTGCGTCCCGCATACGCAGAGACAGTGAATTACCAATTACTGGCCGGCCCCTGATTTTCAAAAATCACACGGACATCAAGGATGCCCCTGTCACTTCACTCAGAATAAGGAGCCCTGCCCCGCCATCCCAATCGAGACGACCAAATTGCAGCGCTAACGTCGGGAGGAGCAAATCACCGCCCGACTCCATTCGTGGCGGCGACATATACCCTCACCGCCTTTTCGTCAATGGCCTACGGGCCAAACGACGCGACTTCCTGGCATGCGCGACGCGCATGGGGTTTTCCAACCCCTGAAACCGACAATCGGCCCCGCAACCCGATGGGTGCGGGGCCGATCGTATCTGCATTACTCGATGATCGAAGCGACGATGCCGGCGCCGACGGTGCGGCCGCCTTCGCGGATCGCGAAGCGCAGCTTTTCTTCCATCGCGATCGGAACGATCAGCTCAACGGCAACGGTCACGTTGTCGCCAGGCATGACCATTTCCGTGCCTTCCGGAAGCGTCACGATGCCCGTCACGTCCGTCGTGCGGAAGTAGAACTGCGGACGGTAGTTCGTGAAGAACGGCGTATGACGGCCGCCCTCTTCCTTCGTCAGGATGTAGGCTTCTGCCATGAACTTCTTGTGCGGCTTCACCGAACCCGGCTTGCACAGGATCTGACCACGCTCGACGCCGTTACGGTCGACACCGCGCAGCAGCGCGCCGATGTTGTCGCCAGCCTGGCCCTGGTCGAGCAGCTTGCGGAACATTTCAACGCCCGTGCAAGTCGTCTTCGTCGTCGGACGGATGCCGACGATTTCGATTTCCTCACCGACCTTGACGATACCGCGCTCGACGCGACCGGTCACAACCGTACCACGGCCCGAGATCGAGAACACGTCTTCGATCGGCATCAGGAACGGCTGATCGATCGGACGCTCAGGCGTCGGGATGTAGGCGTCAACAGCCGCCATCAGCTCGCGGATCGCGTCTTCACCGATCTTCTTGTCGCTGTCTTCAAGAGCAGCAAGCGCCGAACCCTTGATGACCGGAATGTCGTCGCCCGGGAAGTCGTAGGACGACAGAAGTTCGCGAACTTCCAGTTCGACGAGCTCGAGAAGCTCGGCGTCGTCAACCTGGTCGACCTTGTTCAGGAACACCACGATCGCCGGAACGCCAACCTGACGGGCGAGCAGGATGTGCTCGCGGGTCTGCGGCATCGGGCCGTCGGCAGCCGAGCAAACCAGGATCGCGCCGTCCATCTGGGCAGCACCGGTGATCATGTTCTTCACATAGTCGGCGTGGCCGGGGCAGTCGACGTGCGCATAGTGACGGTTCGGCGTCTCGTACTCGACGTGTGCCGTCGAGATCGTGATGCCGCGCGCCTTTTCTTCCGGGGCAGCGTCGATCTGGTCGTACGCCTTGAACTCGCCGAAGTACTTCGTGATCGCCGCCGTCAGCGACGTCTTGCCATGGTCAACGTGGCCGATCGTGCCAATGTTAACGTGAGGCTTGTTGCGCTCAAACTTACTCTTTGCCATTTCCGGCTCTCCATTCTTTCGTCTCCCCGAGGGGAGAAATTCGTTAACTGTTCAGGTTTTGGGGTATTCCGGTCACTTCTGACCGGAATACTTGGCCTGGATTTCCTGAGCGACGTTGCTCGGTACCGGGGCGTAGTGGTCGAACACCATCGAGTACTGCGCACGGCCCTGCGACATGGAGCGCAGGCTGTCGACGTACTTGAACATGTTCGCCAGCGGAACGTGAGCGTTGATCACGATCGCGATGCCGCGCTGTTCCTGGCCCTGGATCTGGCCACGACGGGAGTTCAGGTCGCCGATGACGTCGCCGACATAATCTTCCGGGGTGACGACTTCGACGCGCATCATCGGCTCGAGCAGCTGTGCGCCGGCCTTCTTGGCTGCTTCACGGAAGCAGGCACGCGATGCGATTTCGAACGCCAGAACCGACGAGTCGACGTCGTGGAAGGCACCATCGATGAGGGTGGCCTTGACGCCGAGCATCGGGAAGCCAGCGAGCGGACCCGAGGTCAGAACGCTTTCGATACCCTTCTGAACGCCCGGGATGTATTCCTTCGGAACGGCACCGCCGACGATCTTGGATTCGAACTTGAAGTCTTCGCCTTCCGGGTTCGGTTCGAAGACGATCTTGACGCGCGCGAACTGGCCGGTACCACCGGACTGCTTCTTGTGCGTGTAATCTTCTTCGTGCTGACGCGTGATGGTTTCGCGATAGGCAACCTGCGGAGCACCGACGTTGGCTTCGACCTTGAACTCGCGACGCATGCGGTCGACGATGATGTCGAGGTGAAGTTCGCCCATGCCGGCGATGATCGTCTGGCCGGATTCCTGGTCGGTCTTGACGCGGAACGACGGGTCTTCGGCCGCCAGGCGGTTGAGCGCGAGGCCCATCTTTTCCTGGTCGCCCTTGGACTTCGGCTCGATCGCGATCTGGATGACCGGCTCGGGGAATTCCATGCGCTCCAGGATAACCGGCTTCAGCGGATCGCAGAGCGTGTCACCCGTGGTGGTTTCCTTGAGACCGGCGAGAGCAACGATGTCGCCTGCAAAGGCTTCTTCGATGTCTTCACGGCTGTTGGAGTGCATCTGCAGCATGCGGCCGACGCGCTCGCGCTTGTCCTTGACCGTATTGAGAACAGACGAACCCTTTTCCAGCTTGCCGGAATAGATGCGGGCGAAAGTGAGCGAACCGACGAAGGGGTCGTTCATGATCTTGAATGCCAGCATCGAGAGCGGCTCGGCGTCATCTGCATGGCGCTCGATTTCAGCTTCGGTCTTGAAGTCGATGCCCTTGATCGCCGGAATATCGAGCGGCGACGGCAGGTAATCGACCACGGCGTCGAGCAGCGGCTGAACGCCCTTGTTCTTGAAGGCGGTGCCGCAGAACATCGGGTGGAACTTGACGTCGATGGTGCCGCGACGAACGAGAGCACGGATCTTGTCGTTGTCCGGCATTTCGCCGTTCAGGTAGGCTTCCATCGCTTCTTCGTCGATCTCGACAACGGTCTCGATCAGCTTTTCGCGATATTCCTCGGCCTTTTCCTTGAGGTCGGCCGGGATTTCGACGACGTCCCAGGCAGCGCCGAGGGACTCATCGCGCCAGACGAGCGCGTTCATCTCGATCAGGTCGACGACGCCCTTGAAGTCGCTTTCAGCGCCGATCGGCAGTTGCATGACAACAGCGGTGGCGCCGAGACGGGTCTTGATCATTTCCACCGAGCGGTAGAAGTCCGCACCGGTCTTGTCCATCTTGTTGCAGAAGATCATCCGCGGGACGTGGTACTTTTCAGCCTGACGCCATACGGTTTCGGTCTGCGGCTCAACGCCAGCGTTGGCGTCGAGAAGCGCGATGGCACCGTCGAGAACGCGCAGCGAACGCTCGACTTCGATGGTGAAGTCGACGTGGCCGGGCGTGTCGATGATGTTGAAGCGGCGCATCTTGCCGTCACGGCCCTTCCAGAAGGTCGTGGTGGCAGCGGACGTGATCGTGATGCCACGCTCCTGCTCCTGCTCCATCCAGTCCATGGTGGCAGCGCCGTCGTGCACTTCGCCGATCTTGTGCGACTTACCGGTGTAGTAAAGGATACGCTCGGTGGTCGTGGTCTTGCCGGCGTCGATGTGCGCCATGATACCGAAGTTGCGGTAGTCTTCGATTTTATATTCGCGAGCCATAACGGACTGCCTTTCAATATTCGATCGGTTGATTACCAGCGGTAATGCGAGAACGCGCGGTTCGCGTCAGCCATCTTGTGCGTGTCTTCACGCTTCTTGACGGCCGAGCCGCGGTTGTTGGCGGCATCCATCAATTCGCCGCAGAGGCGATCAACCATGGTGGTCTCGTTGCGCTTGCGAGCAGCCGTGATCAGCCAGCGAATGGCCAGAGCCTGGCGACGCTCCGGACGAACGTCGACCGGAACCTGATACGTCGCACCACCGACGCGGCGAGAGCGGACCTCGACGTGCGGAGCGATGTTATCGAGAGCCTGGTGAAACACCGTGATCGGCTCCTGCTTCAGCTTGGCCTGAACAGCATCGAAGGCGCCGTAGACGATGGTCTCGGCGACGGACTTCTTTCCGTGCAGCATGATGGCATTCATGAACTTGGTGACGACGAGATCGCCGAACTTCGGGTCCGGATTGATTTCGCGCTTTTCTGCTCTGTGGCGACGGGACATACTTCTTGTCTCTCAACGGTTACGGCACTTTAGAACGCGGAGAACCTCGCGCAGCGCCAGGATTGGTATAATCGGAGCGATCCGGATTACTTCGGACGCTTCGCACCGTACTTCGAACGGCGCTGCTTACGGTTCTTGACACCCTGGGTGTCGAGAACGCCGCGGATGATGTGATAACGAACACCCGGCAAGTCCTTCACGCGGCCGCCGCGGATCATGACCACGGAGTGTTCCTGAAGGTTGTGACCTTCACCCGGAATGTAGCCGATGACTTCGAAGCCGTTGGTGAGACGGATCTTGGCGACCTTACGCAGAGCCGAGTTCGGCTTCTTCGGGGTCGTGGTGTAGACGCGGGTGCAAACACCACGCTTCTGCGGGTTTTCCTGCAGGGCAGGAACCTTGTTGCGCTTGACCTGTGCCTGACGCGGCTTGCGGATCAGCTGGTTTACGGTAGGCATACAACCATCCCTTACGATTTTTGCTCTCGGCCCTCTCGGACCCCTGAATTTGCCGTTGCCGGCGGTGGCCGCACAGTTTTCATCATGCGCAAAATGTGGCCCGACCCGCTTTTGCCAGCGGATGGACCACAAAAGAACAGAGGACGCATCATAAAATGCGTCATGCGTGCGGCATTCGTGTCGTCAACGTGCGTATTGGAGCCTTGTTTGAGGTTAACTCCAAGGCGTGGCGCCTCGAACAGCATTCCTCACATTGGCTCCGATGGCCGGCGTACTACTGTCTTCGCGCATTCCAGTCAAGTCTTAACCGGAAAATAATGGCCGAAGCGGCGGACGCCAGATGCGCTTGCCGCCACGGAAAAGCCATGGCTGACGTCATAGAGCTTTTCGTCTAGCATGATAATCCGCTAGACAACAGCCATCGCCCGAATCGCGGCCCACTTTGGCCCCTGCTCCCGCCCGAACCCGAAAGGTACCGGCCATGATCAATCTCCCCGACAACGACAACAACCTCGATTCGCCGATGGTCTTCATCGTCATTGCCAAGGCATACGAGGAAGCCGGGGGAGAGGCGATCGACGTACATGTCATGGTTGCTGCGCCGGATGACGATTCGGCCGTCCGTGCCGTGCTAAACGCGCTCTCCGAGGAGGGCTTCGTGGAAGCCGACCTCGATCAGATCGGCATGCTGCAGGACATCCCGGACGAGGAACCGCACGCATCGGCATATCAGGGCGCTTTGGAAGGCGAAGTGTCGATCATCCGCTTCGGCTGAGGCGCCCTCGCCTCATCAGCAGTGCTGAAATCAGAACCGCCCGGCAGTCGTCGGGCGGTTTCTTCGTATTTTCTAGAAGCCTTGACATTCGAGAGGCTGCCGGAGCGGACATCCGGGCGCTTCAAGCCAGCGCCGTATGAGACGCCGTTCCCATCGTCGAAGGCGCTCTCCTCTGCCGTCGCTACGGCGCCGCCAGAACCGCTCGACGGCGTCGCAAGCGCCACCTCACGGTCAACGTCCGACATCGAGCTCGAAACGAGCCCGTGCCACAGGCGGTTCCTTGGCTGCCCAGAACCGTCGGTGATAAGCAAAAAAGGCGCCCGGGAGACCCGGACGCCTGCAGTTTGTCAGTTTCAGCCTGCGATTAATCGCCAAGCCTCAGATCACTCGCCGGCCGGAGCCTGTTCCGACATGCTTTGCAGCATGGGGGTAGCGACATCAGCACCGCTGCCCTTCTTGCGCTCCTCGAGGATGAGGTCGTCGCGCGAGGTGGCGATGCGGCGGATCTGCGTCATGGTGCCGCCGGTACCAGCCGGGATGAGGCGGCCAACGATGACGTTTTCCTTAAGACCCTGCAGCGTGTCCATCTTGCCGGCGATCGCAGCTTCCGTGAGAACCTTGGTGGTTTCCTGGAAGGATGCGGCCGAGATGAACGACGGCGTCTGCAGCGAGGCCTTGGTGATGCCGAGAAGGACCGGATCGCCATATGCCGGCTTCTTGCCTTCCTCAGCCAGACGCTCGTTGACTTCGTCCAGTTCGATGCGATCGACATTGTCGCCGACGATGTACTGGCTGTCGCCGCTGTCTGTGATCTCGACCTTTTGCAGCATCTGGCGAACGATCACCTCAATGTGCTTGTCGTTGATCACAACGCCCTGCAGTCGATAGACTTCCTGGATTTCGTTGACCAGGTACGAGGCAAGTGCCTCGACGCCCTTGATCGCCAGGATGTCGTGCGGAGCCGGGTTACCGTCGAGGATGTAGTCACCCTTTTCGATGTAGTCGCCGTCCTGAAGATGGAAGGGCTTGCCCTTCGGGATCAGGTACTCGACCGGCTCAACACCGTCTTCCGCAGGCTCGATGATGACGCGACGCTTGTTCTTGTAGTCGCGGCCGAGGCGGATCGTGCCATCGATCTCAGCGATGATGGCATGGTCCTTCGGACGACGGGCTTCGAACAGTTCGGCAACGCGCGGCAGACCACCGGTGATGTCTTTGGTCTTGGCGCTTTCGAGCGGCGAACGGGCGAGAACGTCACCCTGCGACACCTTCGTGCCCGGCTCGACCGACAGGATCGCGTCGACCGAGAGCAGGAAGCGGGCTTCGCCGCCGCGGCTCAGCTTCATCACTGCACCGCTTTCGTCCTTGATGACGATCGCCGGCTTCAGATCCGAACCACGCGGGGTCGAACGCCAGTCGATAACCTGACGCTTGGTGATACCGGTGGATTCGTCGGTCGCTTCGAGAACCGAAAGACCGTCGACAACGTCCTCGAAGTGAACGACACCGGCCACTTCCGTCATCATCGGACGGGTGTACGGGTCCCACTCGGCGAGACGCTGGCCGCGCTTGACCTTGTCGCCATCGTCCACGAACACCTTCGAACCGTAGGCAACGCGCTGCGACGACCGCTCAACACCACGCTCGTCGAGAATGGTGACGGCCATGCTGCGGCCCATGGCGATGAGGTTGCCATCGGAGTTGCGCAGCAGGTTGCGGTTCTTGATCTGGATCGTGCCTTCGTACGACGCTTCCAGGAACGACTGGTCGACCACGTTTGCCGTACCGCCAAGGTGGAAGGTACGCATGGTGAGCTGGGTGCCCGGCTCGCCGATCGACTGCGCCGCGATGACGCCGACGGCTTCGCCCATGTTGACAGGCGTACCACGGGCCAGATCTCGACCGTAGCAGACCGAGCAGACGCCGGTCTGGACTTCGCAAGTCAGTGCCGAGCGGATGCGGATCGACTGGATACCAGCCTTTTCGATCTCGATGACGTCTGCTTCCAGGATCATCTTGCCAGCATCGACAATGCGCTCACCCGTGACCGGATGATCGATATCGTCAAGCGCGGTACGACCCAGAACGCGGGCGCCGATGGAGGCAACGACCTGGCCGGCATCGACGATCGCCGTCATGGTGAGGCCCTTGTCGGTGCCGCAGTCGACCATGTTGACGATGCAATCCTGCGCCACGTCGACGAGACGACGGGTCAGGTAACCCGAGTTAGCGGTCTTCAAGGCGGTGTCGGCCAGACCCTTACGGGCACCGTGGGTCGAGTTGAAGTACTCGTTGACGGTCAGACCTTCCTTGAAGTTCGAGATGATCGGCGTCTCGATGATTTCGCCCGACGGCTTGGCCATGAGGCCGCGCATGCCGCCCAGCTGGCGCATCTGGTTCGGAGAACCGCGGGCGCCCGAGTGCGACATCATGTAGATCGCGTTCATCGGCTTTTGACGACCAGACTCCTTGTCGAACTCGACGGCCTTAATGCGGGCCATCATGTCCTCGGCGACCTTTTCGGTGGCCTTGCCCCAGGCGTCAACGACCTTGTTGTACTTCTCGCCCTGGGTGATCAGGCCGTCGTTGTACTGCTGCTCGTATTCCTTCACCAGCGCTTCGGTGTCACCGACGATCTTCACCTTGGTTTCCGGAATGATCATGTCGTCCTTGCCGAACGAGATGCCGGCGCGGCAGGCGTGGGTGAAGCCCAGCTGCATGATCCGGTCGCAGAAGATGACCGTGTCCTTCTGACCGCAGTGACGATAGACCGTGTCGATCATCTTGGAGATGTTCTTCTTGGTCATTTCCTGGTTGCAGATGTCGAACGGCACGTTGACGTTCTTCGGCAGAAGTTCGCCGATGATCATGCGGCCCGGCGTCGTTTCATAAATCTTGGAAACCGGCTTGCCGTCGGCGTCGACGGTCTTGAAGCGGCCCTTGATCTTGGCGTGCAGGGTGACGACCTTGTTTTCCAGCGCGTGGTGCAGTTCGCCGAGGTCTGAGAAGACCATGCCTTCGCCCGGCTCGTTCTGGTTCATGATCGACAAGTAGTACAGGCCGAGAACCATGTCCTGCGACGGAACGATGATCGGGGCGCCGTTTGCCGGGTGCAGGATGTTGTTGGTCGACATCATCAAGACGCGGGCTTCGAGCTGGGCTTCAAGCGACAGCGGCACGTGAACGGCCATCTGGTCACCGTCGAAGTCGGCGTTGAAGGCCGTGCAGACGAGCGGGTGCAGCTGGATCGCCTTGCCTTCGACCAGGATCGGTTCGAAGGCCTGGATGCCCAGGCGGTGCAGCGTCGGCGCGCGGTTCAGCAGAACCGGATGCTCGCGGATGACCTCGTCGAGGATATCCCAGACTTCCGGCTTTTCCTTTTCAACCAGCTTCTTGGCCTGCTTGACGGTCGAGGAGTAACCCTTGGCGTCGAGGCGGGCGTAGATGAACGGCTTGAACAGTTCGAGCGCCATCTTCTTCGGCAGGCCGCACTGGTGCAGTTTCAGTTCCGGACCCGTCACGATGACCGAACGGCCGGAATAGTCGACGCGCTTGCCGAGAAGGTTCTGGCGGAAGCGGCCCTGCTTGCCCTTGAGCATGTCGGACAGCGACTTCAGCGGGCGCTTGTTGGCGCCGGTGATGACGCGGCCACGGCGGCCGTTGTCGAACAGCGCGTCCACAGATTCCTGCAGCATGCGCTTTTCGTTGCGGATGATGATGCCCGGAGCGCGGAGTTCGATCAGGCGCTTCAGACGGTTGTTACGGTTGATGACGCGGCGATAGAGATCGTTGAGGTCCGACGTCGCGAAGCGGCCGCCATCGAGCGGAACCAGCGGACGCAGGTCCGGCGGGATCACCGGAACGACCTTCATGATCATCCATTCCGGACGGTTGCCGGATTCCATGAAGTTCTCGACGATCTTCAGGCGCTTCATCAGCTTCTTCTGCTTGAGATCCGACGTCGTGTCGGCAAGCTCGGAACGCAGATCGCCAGCGATCTTGTCGAGGTTCATCGAGGCCAGCATCTCGTAGATGGCTTCAGCACCGATCATCGCGGTAAACTGGTCCTCGCCGAACTCGTCGACGGCCATCATGTACTCTTCCTCGGAAAGGAGCTGATGCTCTTTCAGCGAGGTCAGGCCCGGCTCGGTCACGATGTAGTTCTCGAAGTAGAGAACGCGCTCGACATCCTTCAGCGTCATGTCGAGCAGGGTCGAGATGCGCGAAGGAAGCGACTTCAGGAACCAGATGTGGGCAACGGGCGCTGCGAGCTCGATGTGCCCCATGCGCTCACGGCGAACGCGCGACAGCGTGACTTCGACGCCGCACTTTTCGCAGATGATGCCCTTGTACTTCATGCGCTTGTACTTGCCGCACAGGCATTCGTAGTCCTTGATGGGACCAAAGATGCGGGCGCAGAACAGGCCGTCGCGCTCGGGCTTGAAGGTGCGGTAGTTGATCGTTTCCGGCTTCTTGATCTCGCCGTACGACCACGACAGGATCTTTTCCGGGCTCGCGATAGAGATCCGGATGGAATCGAAGTGCTGAGCCGGCACCTGCGGGTTGAAAAGGTTCATGACCTCTTGGTTCATGCCTATCTCCTTATGGGGCGAAACGCCCTCGCTTGGCTCTGGTTGCGGCAAAATCCCGGGATGCCGCAGCAGGCCTTAGAATGACAGTTAACCGCGAAATGCGGCAAAACTCCCCTTCCCCGATGCATTCAACCGAAAGACCGGAAAAGGGAGCGTGCGCAGGGTCCCCGCGCACGCGTTGTCAAAACGTCACTCCGCCGCGTCCGGCAGGCTCGTCTCGCCTGCGGCATCGAGCTTGGAATTCTCCAGTTCGACGCTGAGACCGAGCGAGCGCATTTCCTTGACGAGAACGTTGAAGCTTTCCGGAATGCCCGCCTCGAAGGTATCGTCGCCACGGACGATCGCTTCGTAGACCTTGGTACGGCCGGCCACGTCGTCCGACTTGACCGTGAGCATTTCCTGCAGCGTGTAGGCTGCGCCGTAAGCCTCGAGAGCCCAGACTTCCATTTCCCCGAAGCGCTGACCGCCGAACTGCGCCTTACCACCGAGCGGCTGCTGGGTGACGAGAGAGTACGGACCGATCGAACGCGCGTGGATCTTGTCGTCGACGAGGTGGTTGAGCTTGATCATGTACATGTAGCCAACGGTCACCTTGCGGTCGAACGGTTCGCCGGTACGGCCGTCATAGAGGACGGACTGGCCCGACGGATCGAGACCCGCACGCGTCAGCATCGAGGCGACATCAGGCTCGTGCGCACCGTCGAAGACCGGCGTTGCGATCGAGACGCCACGCTTGGCTTCGTCGGCAAGACGCACGATCGACTCGTCATCGAACTTCTCGACCTGCTCCGGATTGGTGCCCGAGGAGTAGATGTCCTCGATCTCCGCGCGGAGCGGCTTGATATCGTTCGAAGCCTTGTACTCCTCGAGCATCTGGCCAATGCGCTTGCCCATTCCGGCGCAAGCCCAGGCGAGATGGGTCTCGAGGATCTGGCCGACGTTCATGCGCGACGGCACGCCGAGCGGGTTCAGAACCACGTCGACATGGGTACCGTCTTCGAGGAACGGCATGTCCTCGATCGGCAGGATGCGAGAAACCACACCCTTGTTGCCGTGACGGCCGGCCATCTTGTCGCCCGGTTGGATCTTGCGCTTCACAGCGACGAAGACCTTGACCATCTTCATGACGCCCGGAGGCATTTCGTCGCCACGCTGGACCTTTTCGACCTTGTCCATGAAGCGCTGTTCGAGACGCGACTTCGACTCGTCGTACTGGCCGCGCAGGGCTTCCAGCTCCGACTGAACCTTCTCGTCCTCGACAGCGAACATCCACCACTGCGAACGCGGGTACTCCGAAACGACTTCGTTGGAGAGCGTGACGCCCTTCTTGAAGCCCTTCGGACCTGCGATCGATACCTGGCCGCGCAGCATGTCCATCAGACGGCCGTAGACGTTACGGTCGAGGATGGCCTGCTCGTCGTCGCGGTCCTTGGCGAGACGTTCGATTTCCTCGCGCTCGATCGCCATCGCACGTTCGTCCTTCTCAACGCCGTGGCGGTTGAAGACGCGAACTTCGACGACGGTACCGAACGTGCCCGGAGGCATGCGCATGGAGGTGTCGCGGACGTCGGAGGCCTTTTCACCGAAGATGGCGCGCAGAAGCTTTTCTTCAGGCGTCATCGGGCTTTCGCCCTTCGGGGTGATCTTGCCGACCAGGATGTCGCCCGGCTGAACTTCCGCACCGATGTAGACGATACCGGCTTCGTCCAGATTCTTCAGCGCTTCTTCCGAAACGTTCGGAATGTCGCGCGTGATTTCTTCCGGACCGAGCTTGGTGTCGCGGGCCATGACCTCGAACTCCTCGATGTGAATCGAGGTGAAGACGTCGTCGGACACGATGCGCTCGGAAAGCAGGATCGAGTCTTCGTAGTTGTAACCGTTCCACGGCATGAACGCGACGAGCGCGTTGCGGCCGAGGGCCAGGTCACCGAGGTCCGTCGACGGACCGTCAGCGATGATGTCGCCCTTGTTCAGAACGTCACCGACCGTCACCAGCGGGCGCTGGTTGATGCAGGTGTTCTGGTTCGAACGCTGGAACTTCATCAGACGGTAGATGTCGACACCCGACTTGGAGGGATCGAGATCTTCCGTGGCGCGGATAACGATACGGGTCGCATCGACCTGGTCGACCACGCCGCCACGACGGGCCGCGATGGCAGCGCCGGAGTCACGGGCAACGACCGGCTCCATGCCGGTGCCGACGAACGGAGCTTCGGCGCGAACAAGAGGAACGGCCTGACGCTGCATGTTCGAGCCCATCAGAGCGCGGTTGGCGTCGTCGTTTTCGAGGAACGGGATCAGAGCCGCGGCGACCGAGACGACCTGCTTCGGCGAAACGTCCATCAGGTTGATGGTTTCGCGCGGGGCAAGCATAACGTCGCCGGCGTGACGGCAGACCACGAACTCTTCCACGAATTCGCCACTGCTGCTCAGCTCAGCATTGGCCTGGGCGACGTAGTACTTCGCCTCTTCCATCGCCGAGAGATAGATCACGTCGGTCGTGACCTTGCCGTCCACGATCTTGCGGTACGGGCTTTCGATGAAGCCGTACTTGTTGACGCGGGCGAAGGTGGCGAGCGAGTTGATCAGACCGATGTTCGGGCCTTCCGGCGTCTCGATCGGGCAGATACGGCCGTAGTGGGTCGGGTGAACGTCGCGGACTTCGAAGCCTGCGCGCTCGCGGGTCAGACCGCCCGGGCCAAGAGCCGAAAGACGGCGCTTGTGGGTGATTTCCGAGAGCGGGTTCACCTGGTCCATGAACTGCGACAGCTGCGAGGAGCCGAAGAACTCGCGAACGGCGGCGGCAGCCGGCTTGGCGTTGATCAGGTCCTGCGGCATGACGGTGTCGATTTCGATCGACGACATGCGCTCCTTGATCGCGCGCTCCATGCGGAGCAGGCCGAGACGGTACTGGTTTTCCATCAGTTCGCCGACGGAGCGAACACGACGGTTGCCGAGGTTGTCGATGTCGTCGATCTCGCCCTTGCCGTCACGAAGCTCGACAAGCATCTTGACCACTGCCAGGATGTCGTCCTTGCGCAGCGTGCGGACCGTGTCCTCTGCGTCGAGGTCAAGGCGCATGTTCATCTTGACGCGACCGACGGCCGACAGGTCGTAGCGTTCGGCGTCGAAGAACAGCGACTGGAACATGGCCTCGGCCGATTCCATGGTCGGCGGCTCACCAGGACGCATGACGCGGTAGATATCAAACAGAGCGTCCTGACGGTTCTCGTTCTTGTCGGCGGCGAGCGTATTGCGGATGTAGGCGCCGACGTTGATGTGGTCGATGCCCAGAACCGGAAGCTCGTCGATACCGGCTTCCAAGAGCGCGGGAAGCGACTTCTCGTCGATCTCGTCGCCGGCTTCCATGTAGATCTCACCCGTCGACATGTTGACGACGTCTTCGGCGAGATAGTTGCCGTAGAGATCTTCGTCAGATGCCTTCAGAGCCTTGAGGCCCTTCTCGGAAAGCTGACGCAGAAGGCGCGGGGTGAGCTTCTTGCCGGATTCGACTACGACTTCGCCGGAATCGGCGTCGATCATGTCCGAAATGGCCTTGCTGCCCTTCAACGTTTCCGGATTGAAGGGAATGCGCCAGCCGTCGCCGTCACGCTGATAGATCGACTTCGAATAGAAGGTCGACAGGATTTCCTCGCCGTCCATGCCGAGGGCCATCAGCAGCGACGTCACCGGAATCTTGCGGCGGCGGTCGATGCGGGCATGAACGATATCCTTGGCGTCGAACTCGATGTCGAGCCAGGAACCGCGATAGGGGATCACGCGGGCGGCAAACAGCAGCTTGCCCGACGAATGGGACTTACCCTTGTCGTGGTCGAAGAAAACGCCCGGCGAACGGTGCATCTGCGAAACGATGACGCGTTCGGTGCCGTTGACGATGAAGGTACCGTTGTTGGTCATCAGCGGCATGTCGCCCATGTAGACCGACTGTTCCTTGATGTCCTTGATCGAGCGGGCGCCTGTATCCTCGTCAATATCGAACACGATGAGGCGCAGCGTCACCTTGAGCGGCGCCGCGTAGGTCAGGTCGCGCTGGCGGCATTCGTCCACGTCAAACTTCGGCGGCTCGAATTCATAGGAAACGAATTCCAGCATCGACGCACCGGAGAAGTCGGTGATCGGGAAGACGGACTTGAATACCGCGTTCAACCCCTCGTCGGGACGGCCACCCTTCGGCTCGTCAACCATGAGGAACTGATCATAGGATGCCTTCTGAACCTCGATGAGGTTCGGCATCTCTGCTACTTCTGGGATTTTTCCGAAAAACTTGCGTACGCGCCTGCGACCATTAAACGAAAGGGTCTGAGCCATCGTCGCTCCTTGTAATTTGCAACCGGGCCTGCAACGGACGGAACGCGCTGGCCAGGCGGCTCCGTCGATCATGGATCGTTCAATCTCGTCCTGTCGTTGCGGGCGGCCGACCGGATTGTCGGGAGCCTGCAAGAAGGACCATCCTCTTGAAGAACCCATTACCCAAAAGCCGTTTCACCGGCTTTTGGGTAATGACTTTCAGAGGAATGAAGGTCGGGAGCGGACCAAAATCCGCTCCCGGCCGTATTCCGATATTACTTGACGTCGACCTTGGCGCCGGCTTCCTCAAGCTTCTTCTTGAGGTCAGCAGCTTCGCCCTTGGATACGCCTTCCTTGACAGCCTTCGGAGCGCCTTCGACGAGGTCCTTGGCTTCCTTGAGGCCGAGGCCGGTGATGCCGCGGACTTCCTTGATGACGTTGATCTTGTTTGCACCGGCGTCGACGAGGATGACGTCGAATTCGGTCTTTTCTTCTTCAGCAGCAGCAGCAGCGCCACCAGCGCCACCGGCAACGGCAGCAACAGCTACCGGAGCAGCAGCGGAAACGCCCCACTTTTCTTCGAGCATCTTGGACAGCTCAGCAGCTTCCAGGACGGTCAGCGAGGAGAGGTCTTCTACGATCTTAGCGAGATCAGCCATTTTGATAGTTCCTTATCGTGTTCGGTTCGAACTGTTTTGTTGTTACAGCGAAAAACCGCCTCAAGCGGCTTCGTCCTTCTTTGCGTAGGCCGCAAAAACGCGTGCCAGCTGTCCAGCCGGCGCCTGTACGACACCTGCAATGCGGGTTGCCGGGGTCTGAATCATACCCAGCAGCTTTGCACGCAGTTCGTCCAGCGAAGGCAGGGTCGCAAGCGACTTGACTGCTTCCGCGTTCAGCGTGGTCGCGCCCATGGCACCACCGAGAACAACGATCTTGTCGTTGGTCTTGGCGAAATCCATGACGACCTTGGGAGCCGTGATCGGGTCGTCGCTGTATGCAATCAGCGTCTGGCCCTTGAAGAGATTCGACATCCCTTCCGACTCCGTGCCCTGAAGAGCGATCTTGGCCAGACGGTTCTTCGCGACTTTGACGGTGCCGCCAGCAGCGCGCATCTTCGAACGGAAGTCGTTCATTTGCGCAACTGTGACACCAGCATAGTGGGCCACGACAACCGAACCGGAAGCCTTAAAGACTTCGTTCAGCTCCGTGACGAATTCGCGTTTTTCCGCTCTTTCCACTGTCTGTCTCCAGTTGACAGGACCAACTCCTGGCCCTGTCGGGTTGCCTTTTGCCCCGAGGGATCAACTCAACGTCAGATCCCAAGCGGCGCTTGAGGATCCTGTCCCCTCGCTCTGGAACCGAAGCACCAGGCACAAGGCACACAAGGCTCGAACCGAACATCAACACGTCGTCAGACGTTTCAAAATTCGTTCTTACCCGTCTCATGCAGGAAGAATTAAGGCCGTAGGCCACCTGCAATCTCGGACAGGAGTGCCCGGGTTTTAAACCGGACATTCCCGGCCCCGAAGGACCGGGAATTCTTTCGACCGGGCCGAAGCCCGGCAATAAATCAGGCCGTGACCGACGACGGGTCGACCTTCACGCCGACGCCCATGGTCGACGAAATGGCGACGCGCTTGACGTAGTTGCCCTTCGCACCGGTCGGCTTTGCCTTGATGACAGCGTCAGCAAAGGCTTTGATGTTTTCTTCGAGCGCCTTGGCGTCGAAGGAAGCCTTGCCGATACCGGCGTGCACGATACCGGCCTTCTCGACGCGGAACTCGACGGCGCCGCCCTTGGAAGCCTTGACGGCACCCGTGACGTCCATCGTAACCGTGCCGACCTTCGGGTTCGGCATCATACCACGGGGGCCGAGAACCTTACCGAGGCGACCGACGAGCGGCATCATGTCCGGGGTGGCAATGCAACGATCGAAATCGATCTTGCCGCCCTGGACGATCTCGACCAGTTCTTCGGCACCGACGATGTCGGCACCAGCGGCCTTGGCTTCGTCAGCCTTGGCGCCACGAGCGAAGACAGCGACGCGAACGTCACGGCCAGTGCCGTTCGGCAGGTTGACGACGCCGCGGACCATCTGGTCAGCGTGGCGCGGGTCGACCCCGAGATTCATCGCGATTTCGATGGTCTCATCGAACTTGGCGGTGGCGCGTTCCTTGACGGCCTTGATCGCGTCGGAAAGACCAACCAGCTTGGTCGGGTCGACACCTTCGCGGATCTTCTGAAGACGCTTTGCGAGCTTAGCCATGATCAACCTACCACTTCCAGGCCCATGGCGCGGGCAGAGCCCTCGATCATGGCCATTGCGCCTTCGATGTCGGCGGCGTTCAAATCCTTCATCTTGGCTTCGGCAATCGACTTGACCTGAGCCTTGGTCAGGGTGCCGGCCTTGGCGCCCTTGCCCGGGGTCTTCGAACCCGAGGTGATCTTCGCTTCCTTCTTCAGCCAGTAGCTGACCGGAGGCTGCTTCATGATGAAGGTGAAGGACTTGTCCTGGTAGTAGGTAATGACGACCGGGATCGGCATACCCTTTTCCATTTCCTGCGTTGCGGCGTTGAACGCCTTGCAGAATTCCATGATGTTGATGCCACGCTGACCGAGCGCAGGACCAATCGGCGGGGACGGGTTTGCCGATCCTGCCTTGACCTGCAGCTTGAGCTGGCCTGCAATTTTCTTAGCCATTTCTCTGCCTTTCACTTCAGACCGGTTGCCCGGCCCATTATGCCAGCGTCAGCTGGCGGCTGCGGTTGCGTGGTACGGTCCAGCGACCCGGCTTCAGGCCACCTTCCTCCCACGCGGTCCGGGAGGTTACCCTCCCCTCACCGATCAGACCTTCTCGACCTGACCGTATTCCAGCTCGACCGGCGTGGCGCGACCGAAGATCGAAACCTCGACCTTGAGGCGCGAGCGCTCTTCGTCCACATCCTGGACGACACCGTTGAACGAGGCGAAAGGACCGTCGGAGACGCGAACCTGCTCGCCGATTTCGAAAGATACCGACGACTTCGGACGCTCCACACCTTCCTGGACCTGGCCCAGAATGCGCTCAGCCTCGAAATCCGGAATCGGAACCGGCTTATTGTCGGAACCGAGGAAGCCGGTAACCTTCGGGGTATTCTTGATCAGGTGATAGGCCTCATCCGTCAGGTTCGCCCGCACCAGCACATAGCCGGGGAAGAACTTGCGTTCGCTGTCGACCTTGCGGCCGCGCCGCACTTCAACCACCTTTTCGGTCGGAACGAGAATCTTTTCAAACAGATGGGTCAGACCCTTCTGCCGAGCCTTATTCTCGATATCCTCCGCGACCTTCTTCTCGAAATTCGAATACGCGTGGACGATGTACCAACGTGCCGCCATGTCTATCTCCGCAGATTAGTTGCCAACACTCAGCACGAAGCTGATGAGCCAGCCAATCAGCTGGTCGGCAGCAAAGAAGAACAGCGCGGCAAAAATCACCATGGCGAGAACCATAGCCGTCGAGATCATCGTCTCGCGGCGCGAGGGCCACGTTACTTTCGACGTCTCGGAGCGAACCTGCTGCAGAAACGCGAATGGATTTGCCTTGGATGCCATCTTGTATTTGCTCACGCATATACGGCGCGTAAAGCCGACGTACTCAGCCCCACGCACCGCGTGTCTGTTTTGGGTCTACATAACGACCCTCGTCCGCTTCCACAAGAGGGAATTGTACGAAAGCCAACTTTTCCTCCTGCCGTCGCGACCTGCGCGCCAGAAGGAGAAATGGCAGGGGCAGAGGGGCTCGAACCCCCGACCTGCGGTTTTGGAGACCGCCGCTCTACCAACTGAGCTATACCCCTAACCGTCTCGCCCAAGGGACGAGAACGTGCGCGTTATTATTCAGTTTAAAAGAGGATGACAAGCCTATTCGACTTCCTGCAGGGAATTTTCTTGCAGCCCTCCGAGCCAAAGGCGGCCAAACCGCCCTCGCCTCAAACCTTCACATATTTCCGCCAGTTATGCTCTTCCCTGAAACCAAGGACCTCACGGATCTTGCGATTGGAAATCAGCGCCTCGTCGCCCTCCACATCCCGGTGAAAGGGAACGCCGGGGAAGAAGCGCTCGGCCAGTGCGCGGGTCGTGACATCGGCGGTGACGGTGTCGTTCGTGGCGTTGAAGACCTGGTAGCCGAGGCCGCTCTTCTCAAGGCACAGATGGACGATCTGGCCGAGATCGCGGGCGTCGATGTAGCACCAGGCATTGCGCAGACGGGTCTCGGGGCGAGCGACGAAATCAGGGAACCGGTCATATTCGTGCGGTTCGATGACATTGCCGATTCGCAGCGCATAGATGTCGGCGCCGGTTCGCTCGGCAAAGGCGCGCGCCGTCTTTTCGTTGACGACCTTGGACAGGCCGTAGCTGTCCATCGGGTTGACATCGTAATCTTCATCGAAGGGAAGAGAGTGCGGATCGCGATGGCCTTCCGCGAAGCAGATGCCGTAGGTCGTCTCGCTGGAGGCAATGACGATCTTGCGGATCCCGAGTTTCACGGCCGCCTCGATGACGTTGTAGGTGCCCATCACATTGGCCTGGAAGGTGACGTTGTCGGGCCGGATGAGAATGCGCGGAACGGCCGCGAAATGCACGACCGCGTCGAACGGCTGAACACCCTTGCCGTGTTCTAGGTCGGCAAAGTCCGTGTGCATAGAGAGCGCGTTAAAGACCTGACCCGAATCGGTGATGTCGACCGTGAGATTGGTGACGCCCGGCAGATCGAGCGGCACGAGGTCGATATTGTGCACCTGGTAGCCGGCGTTAAGAAGCCATGCAACCGCATGACGCCCGGCCTTGCCGGAGCCCCCGGTAAAAAGAACGCGTTTGGTCATCACCTATATCCTCCCTTCGGCACGGCCGTTCGCGGAGAAGGCCGGGCTCATCGTCATCATCGAGTTTTCGTGGATAGCAGATTGAATGGTGTCTTTACCACATGCGGCACCCGGCGCCGCGTGGTTCCCGTCACCAGGAGCGGGTATAGCGGGCATCGAGCGAGGGACGGGCGTGCCGCAGCGGTTCGGAGACCGAAAGACCCACAGTCAGTGCGTCGCCGAAACCACGGCTGATGCGAAGAGACGTTTCGGGGCCGCGCGAGTCGATGTCATAGCGGGCCGTCGTCGACAATGTCGTGCGAAATCGCTCTAGGTCGAGCTCGACCATCTGACTTGCCTGCACGCCGGCAGCTTCAACGGCGGACACCGTCAAGCGCACAACGCGGGTGCCTCTTACCTCGTACCTCGTTCCCGTTAGCCACGTTCGCTTCTGTTCGAGTTTCAGTTCTCCGGCCGCCGCGCGCGCATCGACACGCATCTCCAGACGCGAAAGCCGTCCGTATTCCAGCGCACGAGCGCTGGTAAGTCGAAGAGACGCGGTGAGGAACAACGGTACGGATGCGGGATCGAAGGCGCCGTCCTCGTTACCCGACAGGGTCGTCATCGCCACCACAGTCGGATCGTAGCGAACAGGAACGACGAAACCGGCCCTGAAGTTCGCGGCGTTTTCGCCGCCTTTCGAGGCGCCCCAGATGAGCAGCCCCTCGTCAGCCATTGCGGAAAATGTTTGGGCGACAAACAAAGATATGCCGCAGAGCGCGACCCTTGTCGCTCTCACCATAACAGCCATATCGGAAAACCGTTTTCAAACTGCCGAACATGCATTCGGGAGAACCCGATGCGGCGGATCAATGCGTTCGAGTATAACCCTCCAGCGTCATTTGACCATTGCTAAATTTCGCACCGCAGCATGTTCTCATGCGAGGTGTGGCAGAAGCGTCGAAAACACCTGAGACCGCAAACAAAAAAGCCCCGCCGTCGCCGGCGGGGCTTTCGCGATCCCTTAAGGGAAAGACTTACTCGATGATCGAAGCGACGATGCCGGCGCCGGGTGCAAATCGCGCTTGCGCGCCATTTGCACTGCTTGAAGGCGTCGGCAGCTTTCGGCCTCTTCGCTCGATTATTTATTCAATAATCGAAGCGACGATGCCGGCGCCGACGGTGCGGCCGCCTTCGCGGATCGCGAAGCGCAGCTTTTCTTCCATCGCGATCGGAACGATCAGCTCAACGGCAACGGTCACGTTGTCGCCAGGCATGACCATTTCCGTGCCTTCCGGAAGCGTCACGATGCCCGTCACGTCCGTCGTGCGGAAGTAGAACTGCGGACGGTAGTTCGTGAAGAACGGCGTATGACGGCCGCCCTCTTCCTTCGTCAGGATGTAGGCTTCTGCCATGAACTTCTTGTGCGGCTTCACCGAACCCGGCTTGCACAGGATCTGACCACGCTCGACGCCGTTACGGTCGACACCGCGCAGCAGCGCGCCGATGTTGTCGCCAGCCTGGCCCTGGTCGAGCAGCTTGCGGAACATTTCAACGCCCGTGCAAGTCGTCTTCGTCGTCGGACGGATGCCGACGATTTCGATTTCCTCACCGACCTTGACGATACCGCGCTCGACGCGACCGGTCACAACCGTACCACGGCCCGAGATCGAGAACACGTCTTCGATCGGCATCAGGAACGGCTGATCGATCGGACGCTCAGGCGTCGGGATGTAGGCGTCAACAGCCGCCATCAGCTCGCGGATCGCGTCTTCACCGATCTTCTTGTCGCTGTCTTCAAGAGCAGCAAGCGCCGAACCCTTGATGACCGGAATGTCGTCGCCCGGGAAGTCGTAGGACGACAGAAGTTCGCGAACTTCCAGTTCGACGAGCTCGAGAAGCTCGGCGTCGTCAACCTGGTCGACCTTGTTCAGGAACACCACGATCGCCGGAACGCCAACCTGACGGGCGAGCAGGATGTGCTCGCGGGTCTGCGGCATCGGGCCGTCGGCAGCCGAGCAAACCAGGATCGCGCCGTCCATCTGGGCAGCACC
Source organism: Ciceribacter sp. L1K22 (assembly GCF_017599385.1). GTDB lineage: Bacteria > Pseudomonadota > Alphaproteobacteria > Rhizobiales > Rhizobiaceae > Allorhizobium. The sequence goes on along the minus strand of NZ_JAGFPK010000001.1, from coordinate 1,817,702 downwards.
GGTGATCATGTTCTTCACATAGTCGGCGTGGCCGGGGCAGTCGACGTGCGCATAGTGACGGTTCGGCGTCTCGTACTCGACGTGTGCCGTCGAGATCGTGATGCCGCGCGCCTTTTCTTCCGGGGCAGCGTCGATCTGGTCGTACGCCTTGAACTCGCCGAAGTACTTCGTGATCGCCGCCGTCAGCGACGTCTTGCCATGGTCAACGTGGCCGATCGTGCCAATGTTAACGTGAGGCTTGTTGCGCTCAAACTTACTCTTTGCCATTTGAATGCTTCCTACTGATCGAAAAGAGGTTGACCCGGCGAACCGGTTTGGTCCCGCCGTTTAAGGCTTTCGTACCGATTGCGCAAGACCTATTTGCGGAGCCGGTCCGGCGGGCGGGCGATCCGCAAAACGGCGAACAAACGCCAACCCTGGTGAAGACGCTCAGATAAGCGCTCCAGTGGCGTTTTCAAATAAAAATCAATGAAGAGAGTGGAGCGGGTAGCGGGAATCGAACCCGCGTATTCAGCTTGGAAGGCTGCTGCTCTACCATTGAGCTATACCCGCGGTGTTCGATCCGAGAACGAATGGTGGAGAGAGTTGGATTTGAACCAACGTAGGCGAAGCCAACGGATTTACAGTCCGTCCCCTTTAACCACTCGGGCATCTCTCCATTCTTTCGTCCGGATCAAGCGACCAAGCTTGTCAGTCGTGACCGTCAGGGCCAGGCCCCTTCGATCTGCGGCGGGTATATGACGGCCCTCTCCGCCCATGTCAACACGATCAAGTCGGAAAGCTTCAATTTTTTCGTCGCGAGGATTTTAGCGGACCATCGCATCGGCTCTATCCCCACGGATTGGCGGGCGGTATAAGGCGGCATGGCCAAAGACCCGAAAAACGACAAATCCGCCCGAGACACACATTACGCAACACTGCGCCGGCAGGTACGGGACTCCAAGCGAGAGCGCGGCGAAATTCCGACGCCGCCGCAAAAGCGCAAATCCGCCGCCGGCTCCAACTGGACGCCGCCGAAGCTGGCGCCGGAACAGGTCTATCTCTACGGGCTGCACACCGTGCGCGCCGCGCTCGACAACCCCGCCCGCAAAGTTATCAAACTCTCCGTGACGCAGAACGCGATGGCCAGGCTGGAGATCGGCGAAAGCGGTGACCTGCCCTACCCGGTCGAGATTGTATCGCCGCAGGACATCGACAAGGTGCTCGGACCCGAAGCGATCCACCAGGGCGTCATGCTCGAGACGCGGCCGCTTCCGGTTCGGCGCCTTGAGGCCCTAAAGGAAAGCCCGCTCATTCTCGTGCTCGACCAGGTCACCGACCCCCACAATGTGGGGGCGATCATGCGTTCAGCGGTGGCCTTTGGCGCCGGTGCCGTCATAACCACGCAAAGACACAGCCCAACCGAATCAGGCGTGCTGGCGAAATCCGCGTCCGGCGCGCTCGAACTCATCCCCTACATCCAGGTGACCAACCTCTCGGATGCACTTGGCGAGCTGCATGGACTGGGCTTCTTCTCGGTCGGCCTCGACTCGGAAGGGCCTGCGCCCATGGAGGAGACGCTGACCGGCGACCGGGTCGCATTGGTGCTCGGATCCGAAGGCAAGGGGTTGCGACAGAAAACCAGAGAAACGGTGAATGCGCTTGCCCGACTCGACATGCCGGGTGCGATCAAGTCGCTCAACGTGTCGAACGCTGCTGCGATCGCGCTTTACGCTACCCGACAGTATCTCCAGAAGACGGCGACATGATCGTCGTCTTCTCGGACCTCGACGGGACACTGCTGGACCACGAGACTTACGATTTCTCTCCGGCAAGGCCAGCGCTCGACCTCCTGTCGCGTCTTGATATTCCGTTGGTTCTCGCGAGCAGCAAGACCGAGGCCGAGATGCGTCCGATCGCTGCGGCGATGGGGCTCGATTTCCCGATGATTGTGGAGAACGGCGCCGGTGTGGCACATACCGGTGACGGGTCCGCCGATGATCGCGAGACCTATACACGCATCCGGAATTTTCTGGAGACCCTGCCATCCGCCCTTTCCAAGCGGTTTGCCGGGTTCGGCGACTGGAGCACCGCCGAGGTATCGCGGCGAACGGGACTGCCGACCGAGGCCGCCGAACGGGCACGGCAAAGGCGGTTCTCGGAACCTGGACTGTTTACCGGAACACCCGACGAGAAAGCGGGTTTTCTCGAGCGGCTGGATAATGCCGGCTTTACGGCCACGCAGGGCGGGCGGTTTCTGACCATCATGCCCAAAACCTCGAAGGCCGAGCGAATGGTGGACATCGCCACTCGCTACGGCAGCGAGGCTGGGACGGCGATCACGACGATTGCTCTGGGTGACGCAGCCAACGACCTCGCCATGCTGCAGGCTGCCGACACCGGGGTGATCATCGCCAATCCGGCACACGCGCCCCTTCCCGTCACAGAGAGGGAAAGGAAAGGCTTTATTGTCCGCTCGACACTTCCGGGGCCGAGCGGTTGGAACGAAATGATTTTGAAGCTCGTTACGGGGTGACGTCCGCGCGGCGGCGATCGCGCACCAGCTAGAAGGGGCATGATAGGTGGCTGACTTTCACCAGAACGGCGTCGTTGCGACGCTGCACAATCTTCGTGAGCGCTCGCTAGAGCGCATGGAAAAAGAACTCGCGGTTTTCTCCCAGGTTCACCCGATAACGCTCATCCTCCCATCGCTCTACTCCGAGCTTGAAGCGCCCGCTCTCGGCAACATTCTCGACGAGCTTTCCCAGGTTCCCTACATCTCCGAAATCGTCATCGGCCTCGACCAGGCGGACCGGGACCAGTTCCGCCATGCCAAAAGCTATTTTGCGCGGCTGCCGCAAAAACACACCATCCTCTGGCACGACGGCCCCCGGATGCGGGACGTGGATGCCAAGCTGGCAGGTGAGGACCTCGCGCCGGACCAGCCGGGCAAGGGACGAAATGTATGGTTCTGCATGGGCTATGTGCTGGCGCAGAGGGCTCAAGGTGTCGTTGCGCTGCACGACTGCGACATCGTCACCTATTCACGAGACATGCTGGCGAGACTGGTCTATCCGGTGGCCAACCCCAGGTTCCCCTACGTCTTTTCCAAGGGATATTATCCGCGCATCGCGGACCGTACGCTGAACGGCCGCGTGACGCGCCTGCTGGTGACGCCGCTGCTTCTGAGCCTCGAACGAGTCATCGGGCATCATCCTTACATCGACTACCTGAAGGCCTTCCGCTATCCGCTGGCCGGCGAGTTCGCGATGCAGACGCGCGTGCTGTCCGACATCCGCATCCCGTCCGACTGGGGGCTGGAGATCGGCGTGCTGTCGGAACTCTGGCGCAACTATTCCAGCAACGCGATCTGCCAGGTCGACATCGCCGACGCCTATGACCACAAGCATCAACCGGTTTCGCCAGAAGACCAGGCCAAGGGACTGTCGCGCATGTCGATCGACATTACCAAGGCGTTGTTCAGGAAGCTCGCAACTGATGGCGTCGTCTTCAGCCAGGACACGTTCCGGACGCTGAAGGCCACCTATTTCCGGACGGCGCTGGATCTGGTCGAGACCTATTACCACGACGCCCGCATGAACGGGTTGACGACGGACCGGCACCGCGAGGAGCAGGCCGTCGAGCTCTTCGCCGCCAACCTGATCGATGCCGGTAACGTCTACCTCGAGAACCCGAACGCCACGCCGTTCATGCCAAGCTGGAACCGTGTGCAGAGCGCCCTCCCCGACCTGCTGAACGACATCCAGACGGCCGCGCGCGCCGACGCCGAAGAGGATTGAGGCCGGCCTAAGTTCAGGCTGACGGGCGGCACGCCATTGGGCCGGCGAGAGGCGTGATATTCGGTTCGGCACCCGCCGACACGACCGTTTCAACGGGATAATCGATGACGCTGGGCCACGCCTCGATCGCGGTCTTCTGGGCTGGATCCATGTCGATCGCCGGCTGATAACCGGGGCGGCAATCGGGAAGCACGGCATCGGCCGGGAGCTTCAGCGCCGACCGGATCGCTGCACCGCATGCGTCCGGTTCTGCAAGCAGCGAGCAGTCGGCCGAATAGGTCCTATCGTAACGGAGGGTCAGCACTCCGTCGGCGACCGAAGCCGATTCCAATCCGACAGCCGAAAAGCTGTCGTCCATCAGACGCGAAGCGGATACAGTATCGTAGACCACGAATGGCAGGCCACCATTCCAGCCGTCAGCGGCAGAGAAAAAGGCGAACGGTCCCCTGGCGCCAAGGACATAGCCGGCCATCTCGTCCTGGATCCGCCTGTCCTTGCCGTCGAGTGCACAGGCGGCATTGGCGGGCGCTATATAGAGGCCGGCTGCGCCCTTCTCTCCCAAATCCAGCTCCTTCAGCGAGAACCCCTCATAGCCGTAGCAGCGCAGTTCACCCGCCATGTCGTAACCCGTCTCACCGGCCGGCAGCTGTATCACCTGCATTTTCGGCTGGTCCAGCGGTCCTCCGGGCGACGCCTTAACGGTACAGGTGATCGGCGCCATGCGACCGATCGCGAACTGCGCCTCGTCGCCCTTGCCGCGCAGCTCATATCGGCCGTTCGAGTACCAGAAGCCGGACCCCGAGACCTGCTGCGGCAGTTCAACCTGTTCGCCGCTCGCGAGTGTCAGGCTCGCCTTCTCCTCGGAGAAGGCCACGATGAGTTCCGATCCGTCTTCACAGGCGAAGGTTACCGTTTCGGCGCGGGCGGCGCCGCAGAACAGGAAAGCCGCCAGGATGGCGAAAATCTTCAAACGCTGCGTCATGGTGCCCTCTGTGGTCGGAAACGGGTGAGACGATAGCCAGATTTTTCTAAGCAGTCATCCGGCCAGCGAGCCGGCATGAAGGGATGCGTGAGCAAAAAAATCAGCGATGCCATACGCGCTCCGCAATCATGGTTAACACTCTCTCAACGCAGATTGGAATAAGCTTGGAACCGAAGTCACGCTCAACCCGTTTCCGGGTCGCATAACCGGAGGAAATTGCCATGCTCGCTCTCATCGCTACCTTTACGGCATCCCGCTTGGATGGTGACGATACCGGGACCTATGCCGATGGTGCCATTCCCATGCCGATGATCGAGCTTCGCCCAGATAGCGGCCCGGATCGCGGCCGGCGCGAGTTCCAGCGTGACTACGGCCAGCAACGCCGCATCACGCCCGACGCCGTCGGATTTGCCTGACCGGCGACACCTTGACGCGGCATGTCAGCCGGATTGTCCACGCTCGAGAATTCCGCTAGGAGAGTCGGGCGAGGGACAAAAATGAAACTGGACAGGAAGAGAGCGGGGATTTCGGTGCGCATTCTATGCGCCATCGCGCTGCTTTTTGTCGGACTGGCACACAAGACGCCTGTTATCGCTTCTCAGTCGATATCAACGGCAGAACTTGCGCAATACGTCCTTCCGGACGGAACTGTTCCCGATCTTTGCCTGGATGATGAGGGCACACCCCACGGCCATGACGTCGGTACAGGCTGCGACGCCTGCCTGATCAGTGCCTCTACCCTCATTCCGGCTCCGCAGGATGAAATCGGAAGACCAGTTGCTTATCTGGCCGAAGTCTTCGCGCCATTCCGCGCGGAAGCTTTCTATCGCCAGCTTTTCCCCCCCAACGCCGCTCCCCGCGCGCCTCCCATCCGCGCCTGACGTCTGAGCCGCTGCTGCTTCCGTAGCAGTCTCTTCAGTCCGTGCCGGATGGTCGACAGCCTGATCAGGCTTGCCCCGGCACCATGCCGGATGCCGTGCCATGTACAACAGGACCCACCTGGGCGATCCCTCACCCATTCTTCCCATCGACTACGTCATGCCGTTTGCGGAGCGCCAAGGCTCGATCCGCTCGCGGCTGGTATCGCCACGGACGACGATCCTTCTGCAGGGTCTTAACCGAAAGGCGACCTACCGCATTCTCGACGGATGCGTCGCGCTCTATCAACTGCTGGCCGACGGTCGAAAACAGATCCTCGACATACTCGGCCCCGGCCGCCTGCTGGGAGCAGGCGTTACGGACCATTTCCAGTGCGGCGCGGAGACCCTCGCATTCACGCATATCGAGGAACTCGGCACGGATGAGAGCGGTGCGGCCATTGACGCCCATCGTCAGTTGCAGCTGTTGCTTGTTCGATCGCTGAGCCACGCCACGCTGCTGGGGCGCAAGACCGCGCCCGAAAAGGTCGCCTCCGCGCTGGTGGACCTTTCGCAACAATTCGCCCGTCGCCCGAAAGGAAGCGGCAGGCGTGCCGTCACCTTCACGCTCCATCTGACCCGCGCCGATCTCGCCGACTGGCTGGGCCTGACGCTCGAAACGGTCAGCCGGCAGCTGAACGGCCTGAAGCGTTCCCGCGTCATCGATTTCAGGACGCCGGAACTCATCACCATCAAGGACCCGGACCGTCTCGCGGCTATCGCGAACGGCCAGTCTATTCACGACAACCATTGAACACCGGGGGATTATCATGAGTGTTTCAATCGAAACGCCGGCGACGACGGCGTCCTTTTCCAGACGTTTCTACACGACCGCGTGGCGCTGGCATTTTTATGCGGGCCTGTACGTGGCGCCATTCCTGGTGATGCTGGCCGTCACCGGTCTTCTGATGTTGTGGTCGTCGGTCCTGTTCGGTCGCGACGGCGAGAAGCTCTATCCTGTCACCCCCGCAGCCGAGACCGTCGCCGTATCGGCGCAAATGCAGTCGGCGCTCAGTGCGGTCGAGGGCGGCAGCGTGAGCCAGTACATCGCGCCCCGCACAGCGGAGCAGTCTGCTCTCTTCCGCCTTGATGCGGACGGCGTATCCACCATGGTGGCTGTCGATCCTTATACGGGCGACGTGCTTGGTCAATGGGACCGACGCGACGCGCTCTACGATCTTGCCAACCTGATCCACGGAACCTTGCTGATCGGGACGGTCGGCGACTGGCTGATCGAGATCGCAGCCGGCTTCGGCATCGTGCTGATTGTCACCGGTCTATATCTCTGGTGGCCGCGCGATGGCGCCGGGTTCCGCAGCGTCCTCATCCCGCAGCTGTCGCTCGGCGGCCGCCGGCTGTGGAAATCGCTTCACCTCAGCATCGGGTTCTACATCTCTGCGATTCTCCTCGTATTCCTGCTCTCCGGCCTCACTTGGGCTAGCGTCTGGGGCGAGAAGATGACGCAGGCCTGGAGCACATTCCCGGCCGAAAAGTGGGACAATGTTCCCCTCTCCGACAAGACGCACGCTCACATGAATCACGGCGGCGTCAAGGAAGTGCCGTGGACGCTGGAGCAGACGCCGATGCCGGCTTCGGGCTCGACGGCCGGTCAGGACGGCGTGCCCGCAGGCATGGCAGTGGATGTCGACAGCATTGTCGCACTTGCGCGATCGCTTGGCTTCGAACAGCGTTTCCAGCTCTCCTTCCCCAGTGATGAGGGCGGCGTCTGGACGATTGCCCGCGACACGATGAGCAATGACAGCAGCAATCCGCTCGATGATCGTACCGTTCACGTCGATCAATACACCGGAAACGTGCTGGCCGATGTCGGCTTTGCCGATTACGGCGCCGCGGGCAAGGCCATGGCGGCAGGCATCGCCTTCCACGAAGGCGACATGGGCGCGTGGAACGTTGCCCTGGTGACGGTCTTCTGCCTGTCGGTGATCTTCATGTCGGTGAGTGGCATCGTCATGTGGTGGAAGCGTCGCCCGAAGAATGCGGCGCGGCTGTTCGCGCCGACGGTGACCGAGCCCGGTCCGTTCTGGAAGACCGGAGCGCTGGTGATGCTTGCAGTTTCACTGCTCTTCCCGCTCTCCGGCGCGGTGCTGGTCGCAGTCCTGCTGCTCGACCTCATCGTGATCGCCAACGTGCCGGCGCTGCGGAAGGCGCTGAGCTAGGATGACAGCGGAGCCCGGAAGCGCGCCGGGCTCCGCTGATGCACGACGAGCGCACCGCGGCGCCAGATGGCGACGACGATCAACGTTCAACGATAGAAGGAAAAATGGTGCCCCCGGCAGGGTTCGAACCCGCGACCCCCTGATTACAAATCAGGTGCTCTACCAACTGAGCTACAAGGGCACTCCGAGCGGTCGGATAGCATATTCTGAGGGGCTGTAAAGAGAAAATTGGGCGGACGGCGATGGTTGTGACACGAGCCGTCGTAACCATGCGAACCGATTTGCGGCCGGAACGCCTTGCCGGTCAACGCGCTTATCATGTACCAACTGGAGCGCATTCTCGAGGGCCGTTCATGTCTCGCTCGTTCCAGTCGCTCTCCTTCATCGCCTCGCCCACAGCCGAGGCACAGGCCTCCCGCGACGAACTGATTCGCCGCTATGGCGACGCCGAACCGAAGGATGCCGACGTAATCGTGGCGCTCGGCGGCGACGGGTTCATGTTACAGACGCTGCACGACACCATGAATAGCGGCAAGCTGATCTACGGCATGAATCGCGGCTCGGTCGGCTTTCTCATGAACGACTTCAGCCTTGAGAACCTGACAGAACGGATATCGGCGGCTGTCGAATACGATTTTCATCCGCTGAAGATGACGGCGACCAGCGATGATGGCGCGGTATCGGTTGCGCTCGCCATCAACGAGGTCTCGCTGCTCCGCCAATCCTATCAGGCGGCGAAGCTGCGCGTGCTGGTCGACGGACAGGTGCGGCTCGACGAACTGATCTGCGACGGACTGATGGTTGCGACGCCCGTCGGTTCAACGGCCTACAATCTGTCGGCTCACGGCCCGATCCTGCCGCTGGAGGCGCCGCTTCTGGCGCTTACGCCCGTAAGCGCCTTCCGTCCCCGCCGCTGGCGCGGCGCTCTGCTTCCGGATAAGGTGACCGTCGATATCGAGGTGCTGGAGGCGGAGAAGCGGCCGGTCAATGCGGTTGCCGACCATACGGAAGTCAAGTCGGTTATGCATGTGCGAATCGAGCAGTCCACCGACACCACCGCGCGGGTTCTGTCCGACCCGGATCGCTCGTGGTCGGACCGTATCCTGGCGGAACAGTTCGCCAACTGAGGAAGGAAACCGATGCCGCAGTTGACGACGATCGCCGTTACGTTGCTCGGCCTCCTGCTGGCGTTCGCCACCCCTGCCTTAGCAAATGACATAGATCGCCTGCCGGTGACCGTCACTTTCCTGATCAGTGGCGGTTTCTGGGAAGAGGATGCGGAAACGCTCGCGGATAATCCCGCCCTCTCTTTGCCGTCAACGACAGAAGGGCAGGAAACAGATCGGCTACGGGGTTATTACAAACTGGTGTCCGTGCGTCAGTCAGACCGGACGGCAAAGATCTATCTCCAGCAGATCGCCTCCACCGATGCCGGCCCTCATCTTCTGCAGAGCGTGGAACTGGAGGAATTCAGCGCCATCAAGCCCTACGTCACGGACATCAGGCCGGAGGACTCGACAGGGATGACGCTTCAACCGGGCTTTTTCGCCACGGTCTATCTCAAGACCGATCCGGCTGCCACCGAGCCGGAGAGCTGGACGGTGCTGATCGACGAATTCGGCGAGATACGGGTTGAGCGAGCCACGAACTGATGGTCAGTCGCGCTTGCCGAAGGCCTTGAGAAAGGTTTTCACCGCATTCGCGGCCATCGCCTCTATGTCGCGTTGGGGCGTGACGATCCCAAACTGAAGATCGCTGCGGATATCGGCGACGACGAGCGCCATGTACTGGCGGGCCGCCAGACCGGGATCGGGAAGATCGAGATAACCGGCGAGCGCCAGTTGGGCGAGCCTCGCGGCCACCGCCGGATACTTGCGGCCGGGGCCGTATTCGCGCCAGGTCGAAAACAGCTCCGGGTAACGCGCCCCCTCCCGTTCCACGAGCCGTATCAGCCAGCGCCCGTTCGGATCGCAAACGGCCCTGTTCAGCATTCGCACGGTAAAGTCGGTCAGCTCTCGCTCAAGATCCGTCGGACGATCCGGAAAGGTATCCAGTACGGCAAAGAAGCCGGCACTGGACTTCTGCGTGATCTCGGCGACCACCGCTTTGAATACTTTCTCCTTGTCGCCGATCTGATTGTAGACCGTCTGCCGCGACACGCCTGCGCGTGTCGCGATCGCATCGATGCTGGCCGCCGCATAGCCCTCATCGGCGAAAACCTCGGCGGCGGCATCCATTATGCGCTCGCGCTTGCCGGCTGCGCCGGGCATTCGCGCCATCTGCTGACTTTTTTCGACAGGAGAATGTTTCATTCAGTCTACATAGGGGTACTTGACGAATTTGACAATACTGTCCAATTATATGGACGCACACGCAATCAGGCGTATCATCGTCTCTTATCGCATTTCCTTTCAGTCAACCTCCGCGTCACGGGCTCCTCCCACCCGGCGACAAGAAAGGTGCTTTCATGCCGTCACGTTTTCTCCCGCTGGCCGCAATCCTCGGCCTGCTTTCCGCCGTCGGTCTCTTCGCGATCGACATGTATCTGCCAGCACTGCCGACGATCGGAGCCCAACTCAACGCTGACGATCACGGCGTCCAGGCAAGTCTTATCTCCTTCTTCGCTGCCATGGCGCTCTGCCAGGTCTTTTATGGACCCCTTTCGGACATGTTCGGCCGTAAACGCCCCCTTTATATCGGGCTGACTCTCTATGCCGCCGGTGCGATCGGCTGCGCGTTCGCCCCCGATATCGAGACGCTGGTGGTCTTCCGGTTTCTGCAGGGAATGGGCGCGTGCGCTGGCGTAGTCATTTCCCGCGCCATCATCCGCGACCTGCACACCGGCGTGGAGGCCGCGCACCTGATGTCGAGGCTTATGCTGGTCTTTTCTGTGTCGCCGATTCTTGCGCCGCTCGCCGGCAGCCTCGTCACCGTCTTCGGTGACTGGCGTCTTATCTTCTGGGTCATGGTGGGCGCCGCCGTCATTGGCCTGATGCTTGCCGTCTTTTGTCTTTCGGAAACGAGGCCGGAGGAAAAACGAAGCGAAAGCAGCCTCGGAGCGGCCCTCCGCGCCTATGCCTCGCTTCTCTCGGATCCGTATTATCTCGGCCTGGTGCTGATCGCGTCGTTCGGGATGTCGAGCTACATGATCTACGTCGCCAACTCATCGTTCGTGCTGATCGATCACTACGGTCTTTCGCCGTCCTTCTACAGCGTCGTTTTTTCCATCAACGCCGTCTCCTTCATCGGTATGTCCCAGATGAACGGACGGCTGGCTCGGCGATTCGGATTGCGACGGGTCATCCGCAGCGCGATCGGCGGCTTTGCAACCAGTATGTCGCTGCTGCTCGCCATATCGCTTTCCGGCATAGACCGGCTGGAGGTGATGGGTGCGCTGCTGTTTGTCGGCTACGGCTTCCTGGGTCTCGTGATACCCAATGCCGCCGTGCTAGCGATGGAGGCGCATGGCCGCATTGCCGGCACGGCCTCGGCGCTGATGGGCACGATGCAATTCGTCACCGCAGCGATCGTCATCGGCGTCGGCGGGATTTTCGTCGACGGAACGGCGCAGCCGATGATCGAAGTTATTGCCGCTTGCAGTCTCGTCGTGCTGCTGGTGTCGCTCGTGGTGCTGCGCCCGCCGACGGAAATGGCCGCGGCCGAATAGACCAAAGACCGGTCAACGCAAAGAGGCGGCGAAGTAGACTTCGCCGCCTCATATTTATGGATCGCTGGCCGCTTGACGTCAGTCGATATCCGTCACCGCGTCGGCCTTGCCGCTGATGCGGTGGGCGAGTGCCGCTTCCATGAACTCGTTCAGTTCGCCATTCAGCACGCTGTCCGGATCGGTGCTTTCGACGCCCGTTCGCAGATCCTTCACCAGCTGATAGGGCTGCAGAACATAGGAACGGATCTGGTGTCCCCAGCCGATATCCGTCTTGGAGGCGGCTTCGGCATTGGCGGCTTCTTCGCGCTTCTTCAACTCGGCTTCGTAGAGACGCGCGCGCAGCATGTCCCAGGCCTTGGCACGGTTCTTGTGCTGCGAGCGCTCCTGCTGGCAGGCGACCACGATACCTGTCGGGATGTGGGTAATGCGCACGGCCGAGTCGGTCGTGTTGACGTGCTGTCCACCGGCGCCCGACGAACGATAGGTATCAATGCGGCAATCGCTTTCGTTGACCTCGATGTTGATCGAGTCGTCGACGACCGGATAGACCCAGATCGACGAAAAGGACGTATGGCGGCGCGCGTTTGAGTCGTAGGGCGAAATGCGCACCAGACGATGCACGCCCGATTCGGTCTTCATCCAGCCATAGGCGTTGTGGCCCTTAACCAGGATGGTGGCGGACTTGATGCCCGCTTCTTCACCGTCATGCACTTCCAGGACCTCCACCTTGAAGCCCGAGCGTTCAGCCCAGCGGGTATACATGCGCAAAAGCATATTGGCCCAGTCCTGGCTCTCGGTACCGCCGGCACCGGAATGCACTTCGACATAGGTGTCGTTGCCGTCAGCCTCGCCCGACAGCATGGCTTCCACCTGGCGGCGGGCCGCTTCCGTCTTCAGAGCCTTCAGCTGGTCCTCGGCGTCCTTGACGACGCTTTCGTCGCCCTCTTCCTCGCCCATCTCGATCAGCTCGATGTTGTCGTTCATCTGCTGTTCGAGGCGCTTGACGCCGTTGATGTTCTCGTCCAGCTGCTGGCGCTCCCGCATCAGCTTCTGGGCTTCCTGGGCATCGTTCCAGAGGGTCGGATCCTCGGCCTTGTTGTTCAACCAGTCCAGTCGTCTTATCGCCTGGTCCCAGTCAAAGATGCCTCCTCAGCAGGCTTATGGCCTGCTTGATTTCGTCGACTACGTTCTCGATTTCGTTACGCATTGGTCCGTTTCATCGTTCGCTTTTTTAGACTGGCCCGTGAATAGTTGCGCCCGCCCCCGATGTAAAGGGTGGCGGGCGGCGTTTCAGGCGCGGATTTGGGTCAGAAAAGACCGCCGGAGCCCGAGGTTACGGCCTGGTTTGCCTGAGGCGAGGTGCGCAGGATTTCCTCCGGCGCCATATACTCGTCCATGCCGATGACGGAGAACACATCGGCTGGCCCGGTGCCTGGCTTGAATGCCTCGATGATCGTGTCCGGCTCGCCTTCGAAGGCCTGCATCCCGGTGGTGCGATTGACCGCGATAAGCTGCATGCCATCGGGAATGCGGAACTTACCCGGAGGGGTTCCTTCAACTGCCGCCTGCATGAACTCGTTGAAGATCGGCGCGGACAGCGAGCCACCGGTCGCACCGCGGCCGAGCGGCGCCGGGCTGTCGAAGCCGATATAAAGACCCGCCACCAGATCGGGCGTATAGCCGACGAACCAGGCGTCCTTTTCGTCGTTCGTGGTACCGGTCTTGCCGGCGACCGGGCGATCGAGCTTGACCTTGCCGGCGGCTGTCCCGCGCTTGATCACGCCTTCCATCATCGAGGTGATCTGGTAGGCGGTCATCGGATCGAGAACCTGGGCGCGATTGTCGACAACAACAGGCTCTTCCTGGCCCGTCCAGTCATTCGCATTGCAGCCCTCGCAGAGACGCTCCTCGTGACGGAAAATTGTCTTTCCGTAACGATCCTGGATACGGTCGATAAGTGTCGGCTGAATCTGTTTGCCGCCATTGGCGAACACGGCGTAGGCCGACACCATGCGCAGGACCGTGGTTTCACCCGATCCAAGGGACATCGACAGCACCGGCTTCATCTTGTCGTAGACGCCGAAACGCTCTGCATACTCGGCAACGAGGTTCATGCCCATGTCGTTGGCAAGCCGGACGGTCATGAGGTTTCGCGACTTTTCGATGCCGAGACGCAGAGTCTGCGGACCGGCAGAACCGCCACCATAATTCTGCGGCCGCCAGACCTGGCCGCCGGAGACGAATTCCACAGGCGCATCAAGGATCACGGAGGCCGGCGTGTATCCGGTGTCCAGCGCGGCAGCGTAGACGAAAGGTTTGAACGACGAACCCGGCTGACGCATGGCCTGAGTGGCGCGGTTGAACTCCGACTGGCCGTAGGAGAAGCCTCCGACCATCGCAAGCACGCGGCCGGTGTGCGGATCCATGGCGACCAGCCCACCCTGAACCTTGGGCGGCTGACGCAGACGATACTTGCCTGGCTTATCCTCGCCGAGCGCTTCGACGTAAACGACGTCACCCGGCTCGACCACGCCTTCGGGAGACTTGCTCGTCTTGCGGTCACCCTTGGCGGACCGGAAGGCCCATTCCATATCGCCGGCAGCGATTTCTCCGGTCACCCGTTCCGTTACGATCTTTCCGCCGGCTTCCTTTTCCGGCCGGATACCGATATCGACCTGCTGCGGCGACACCGCCAGCACGACCGCCATCTTCCACTCCGGAATGTCGCGGAGCGGCGTCAGCTTGGCCAGTTCCTCGCCCCAGTCTCCCGTCAGGGAAATCTGCTCGATAGGGCCATGGAAACCGCGGCGCTGATCGTACGTGATGAGGCCGTCCTGCAGCGCCTTCCGGGCCTTAATCTGCATGACAGGATCAAGGGACGTGCGTACCGACAGGCCGCCTTCATAGAGCGCCTTGTCGCCGTATTTCTCGATGATCTGCCGACGCACTTCCTCGGCGAAATAATCCGACGCGAACAAGGAAGAACCACCCTGCCTGAGGGTCACGCCGAGCGGCTGCTTCTTGGCCTGGGCACCCTCCTCGGCACCGACAAAGCCATTTTCGACCATGCGGTCGATGACCCAGTTGCGGCGCTCGAGTGCCGCCTCGGTGCGGCGGAACGGATGGTAGTTCGCCGGCCCCTTGGGAAGAGAGGCAAGATAGGCGGCTTCGGAGATCGTCAGCTCGGTAACGGATTTATCGAAATAGGTGAGCGCAGCCCCGGCGATGCCATATGCGTTCATACCGAAGAAAATCTCGTTCAGATAAAGCTCGAGGATCTTGTCCTTCGAATAGGTCTGCTCGATCCGGAAAGAGAGAATCGCTTCCTTGACCTTTCTGTCGATCGTCTGGTCGGACGACAGAAGGAAGTTCTTGGCGACCTGCTGGGTGATGGTCGACGCCCCGACGGGACGGCGACCCGAGCCGAGGTTCTGAATATTTGTGACGATCGCGCGGGCAAGACCGTAAACGTCGACGCCCGGGTGGTTGTAGAAATTCTTGTCTTCCGCCGACAGGAAAGCGGCCTTGACGCGGTCCGGTATGGCCTGAATCGGCAGGAAGAGACGACGCTCGCGCGCATACTCAGCCATCAAAGCGCCGTTACCAGCGTGAAAGCGCGTCGTGACCGGCGGCTCGTAGCTCGACAGGACAGCGTAATCCGGCAGATCGCGGGAGACATTCGTCAGATAGATCGCGACGACCGCCGCCACGCCCAACGCAAGGACGGACGCTAGTCCGAAGAGATAACCAATCAGTCTGATCATAGTCTAGGCACCGGATCTGCTTTCAGGTCTTTCGGGCAATGACAGCATTGCATAGTGGCAAGCGTTTTGCACGCCGGACAGGCAATGACAAGGCCGGCGGCAACCGCAAAGAACGCCGGCAGACACTATCAAACGCCGGTTCCGGTGTAACGGTTCGATTGTGAGGAAAATAGGGCCGTCGCCCCGTACCCACAATCGTCATCACGGCCGCTGTCTCGATTAGCCGCCGTTGGCGATCACCGGATCGCGATAGCGTACCACCGCTTCCGCCAGAAGTGCTGCGACTTTCTCGCGCCACGCTTCATCGAGCAGGAGCTTCTCGTCTTCCTTGTTGGACAGAAAGCCGAGTTCCAGGAGAATCGACGGCATGTCATGGGCCTGCAGAACCCTGAAGCCGGCGTAGCGGTGCGGGTTGTTGATCAGGCCGACCTGCCCCTTGAACGATTCGACGACCGTGTTCGCAAGCGTGATCGAAAATGCCTGGGTCTCGCGCCGCGTAAGATCGAGCAAGATGTCGGTGACCTCCGTCGGCTCGGCCGTCAGGTCGATTCCGGCAATGGCGTCCGATAGGTTTTCGCGCTCTGCGAGATCCGCGGCCATCCGGTCGGATGCCTTGTCAGAGATCGTGTAGACCGTTGCGCCACGAATGGCCGCCTGCCGCAACGTGTCCGCGTGCAGCGAAATCAGCAGATCCGCGCCCTTTTGCCGTGCGATGGCGACGCGCGAGGACAGTGACAGGAATTCGTCGCCGGTCCTTGTCAGCACCGCCCGCATGCCCGGCTTTTTGTTGACGTGATCCGCCAGAACCTTGGCGAATGCCAAGGTGATCTCCTTTTCAGGCGTCTTGGTCGTTGCACCGCTCGCGCCGGCGTCAATACCCCCATGCCCCGCATCGATCGCGATCACGAACTCGCCGGGCTTCTCGTCAACCGCGGGCGCGATCCGGTCGCCGCGTTCCGCCGTGGCGGAAACGGGTTCGGGTTTCCAGCCGCCCTTCACCTGCTCGGCAAAAGCGTCGTCCGACACAACTTCCGCATCAAGAACGAGCCGATATCCCTCACCGCTCTCCTGAGCCTGGACTTCACTTGTTGCCAGACGCACCGGGCGCTCGGCGGTCAGAACGATCCGGGCGGTACCGCCGCCCATCGATCCGTATCGGATATCGCGAAAAAGCCCCCTCGCCGCCATCTGCTCCGGAGCGAAACCAAAGTCCGTTTCGGGTAGGTCGACAACGATGCGGGGCGGATCTGCGATGTAGTGAACCTGGAAGTCCGGGCTGCGGTCGAAGTCGATCACAATCCGCGTGCGCGCCTCGTCCCCGGCGATACGGGCCTCCGTGGCGACGAGGCTCGCGCCCGAAGCAAAAGACCCGCCTGTCGAAGCGCCGAGAACAACAGCGATGACGGCCATGGCCAGGCCGCAAGAGACGAGCGTGCGCATCCGGTGCACGAGATACCATATGACCATCCGCCGCCTGATCCCCTCGAAGATAACCGTGCCGCCAAGCCCGGTGCCCGAACCATCCATCGGGACTTGATGTCCATGCTTTCCGCGCCTCAAATGCCGCGATTCGTTAAGCCCTACAATTCCAACGATATTATGGCGCAAACGGGTTTTAGCTTGCCATTGTCACATAGAAAACATACAAGGCAGATGAGGGTAAAAAGTGCCACGGGATAGAATCATCTCCACGGCTGCCAACCTGTCTGGAATTGGCGCCATGATCCTCGGGATGCTCATCCGCCGTCTCAGCGCTTTTGTCCTGGAAATAGATCGGAACGCCGGTCGAGGCCGGCCGAACTACCAGGTGGGCGACCACCAACCGCTCGCTAGAGCACTCATCGGGCCCCGAGGGCCTTTGGCATTGTCGTTCTTGTTTGGCTATACGTCGTTGCAGCAGATCCTTTTAAAAAGTCACAGGCAGATGGAGACGAAGGTCTCCAGTCGCTTCATGGCTGCTGCACGTCTCGGCGACGGACGGGAACAAATTTATCCGGTACAGAACCTGCTGCAGCCGCCGTTCTCTCATGAGGACGGTGCTGGCTTGCACCTTGGCGGACGTACCGAGGAGTTAAGCTTAAAATGGCAGACAGAATGCTTATCGATGCGTCTCACGAAGAAGAGACGCGGGTTGTCGTAGTCCGCGGCAACCGTATTGAAGAATTCGATTTCGAGTCCCAACATAAGAAGCAGATCAGGGGCAATATCTATCTCGCGAAGGTGACACGCGTCGAACCTTCGCTTCAGGCCGCCTTCGTGGACTATGGCGGCAACAGGCACGGCTTTCTCGCCTTCGCCGAAATCCATCCGGACTATTACCAAATCCCGCTCGCCGACCGGCAGGCTCTTCTGAAGGCCGAAGCCGAAGAACACCGGCGCAACGACGACAACGACTCGGATAACGACGAGTCTTCCGTCGATCTTGCGACGGCACCTCAGCCTGACGTCGACCTGAGCGTAGCAAGCGCCGTCCCGGCCGAGACCGACAACGCGGCGGAGCCGGGTGCGGCCCCAGAAGAGGTTGGCGCAGAGGACGCGACGCCAAAGGCCAAACCGAAGCGTGTCCGCAAGCCCCGTAAGAAGCCATCCACCGAGGAAACCGGTGAGACCGCTTCCGAGGGTGGCGAAGGCGAAGAAGGCGGCAGCGGCACGATTGCCGCCATGGTCGACAGCGACGAAATCTCCGAAGAGGTCGGCGGTCGCCGGCGCGATGATGACGATGATGACGACGACGTTGTCGAGGAGAAGGAAGAGATCGAATCCGTCGGCGCTGAAGACGCGATGGAAGAGGTTCCGGATCGCGTCGTCCGCAAGCCGCGCAAACAATATCGCATTCAGGAAGTGATCAAGCGCCGTCAGATCCTGCTGGTCCAGGTCGCCAAGGAAGAACGTGGCAACAAGGGCGCCGCGCTGACAACCTATCTGTCGCTTGCCGGCCGCTATTCGGTCCTGATGCCGAACACGGCGCGCGGCGGCGGCATTTCCCGCAAGATCACCAACCCGCAAGACCGCAAGCGGCTCAAGGAAATCGCCCGCGAGCTCGAGGTGCCTTTGGGCATGGGCGTCATCCTGCGCACGGCCGGTGCCAACCGCACGAAGGCCGAGATCAAGCGCGACTTCGAATACCTGATGCGGCTTTGGGAAAACGTCCGCACGCTGACGCTGAACTCGACCGCTCCCTGCCTCGTCTACGAGGAAGGCTCGCTGATCAAGCGTTCCATCCGCGACCTCTATAACAAGGACATTTCCGAGGTCGTGGTGGCAGGCGAGGAAGGCTACCGCGAAGCCAAGGACTTCATGAAGATGCTTATGCCGAGCCACGCCAAGGTGGTTCAGCCTTATCGCGATCTTCATCCGATCTTCTCGCGGTCCGGCATCGAAGGTCAGCTCGACAAGATGCTGCAGCCGCAGGTGACGCTGAAATCGGGCGGATACATCATCATCAACCAGACCGAAGCGCTGGTTGCGATCGACGTGAACTCTGGACGGTCGACGCGCGAGTACTCGATCGAGGACACGGCGCTGCAGACGAACCTTGAGGCCGCCGAAGAAGTAGCGCGGCAGCTGCGTCTGCGCGACCTCGCCGGCCTGATCGTAATCGACTTCATCGACATGGAAGAGAAGCGGAACAACCGCGCCGTCGAGAAGAAGCTCAAGGACTGCCTGAAGAACGATCGCGCCCGCATCCAGGTTGGGCGCATCTCGCATTTCGGCCTTCTTGAGATGTCGCGCCAGCGCATCCGCGCCTCGGTGCTGGAATCGACGACCCAGCTCTGCCCGCATTGCGGTGGAACTGGCCTTATTCGCTCGCAATCGTCCGTGGCGCTGCATGTCCTGCGCGGCGTTGAGGAATTCCTGCTGAAGAGCACGACGCACGACATCACCGTGCGTGCGACCCCGGAAACGGCTCTTTACCTGCTCAACCAGAAGCGGTCCACGATCGTCGACTACGAGCATCGCTTTGGCGTGACGATCACGATCGACTCCGACGATTCGGTTGGTCATCAACACTTCGCGATCGATCGCGGGGAAGCTGTTGCCAATCCGGTGAAGATCGAAAGCCTGATGCCTGTCATCACGGAGATCGAGGAGGACGACTACGTCGCCGAGCCGGAGGACGATGAAGACGACGTCGTCATCGAGAAGCCGGCCGCCGCGAACTCCGAGACGGCAGACGGTGAAGATCGCAACGGACGCAAGCGCAAGCGCCGCCGCCGTCGGCGCGGCAAGAATGGTCAGGCGCAGAACGGTGATGCTCACCAGGCCGGCGCTTCGGAAAACGACGCTGATGGTGACGAGGACGAAGGCGACGACGAGGGCGGTGAAAGCTCCGTGGAGGCTTCCGGCAACGACGACGGCAACCAGGACGAACCGCGTCGCAAGCGCCGCCGTCGCGGCAAGCGTGGCGGACGCCGCAACCGGCCGGGTGAAGACGGTGCCGAGATGAGCGCCGACGACTCCGAAGGCGACGACGAACAGCCGGATACCGAGGCCGAACAGATCGAGGAGATTGCCGAGGACAGCGTCGCCGAAGGTATGGCCATGGCCGAAATCGAATCGGCGACATCGCCGGTGGACGAAAAGCCAGCGCCCAAAGCCCGACGCACCCGCAAGGCCAAGGTCGCGGCCTCCCCCGTGGAGGAACCGGTGATTGAAGAGGCTGTCGCTCCGGTCGAAGCGGAGGTTGTCGAAAAGACGGCGGACCTCGAAGCGCCCGAACCGGCATCGATCGAGGAGCCACAGTCCGAAACGGACGACGCCAAGCCGGCACGCGCCAACCGCGGCGAGAACATCGTCAATTCCGAACCGGTGGTGACATCCACGTCGGCCGGCGGAGATGAGCCCGATAAACCGAAGAAGGGCGGCTGGTGGCAGCGTCGCGGCTTCTTCTGAGGCGCTGACGTCATCGCCAAAATCACAAAGGCCGCGTGATCGCGGCCTTTTTTATGGCAACAAATGCTGCTCAGTAATTGAATCCGGAAACCTATTTAAATTATTGAAATTAAATATTTTTCACGAAATCCAGCGCTCGATCCGATCCGTTGCCTCGACCATGTCGGCCATGGTGCCGGCGTAGGAGAAGCGCATGGCTCTTGATCCCTCCAGCGGATCGAAGTCGAGACCGGGCGTGGCGGCGACATTCGTTTCGGACAACATTCGCTTCGCGAATTCCATACTGTCATTGCTGTGCGCGCTGACATCGACATAGGCGTAGAACGCGCCGTCCATCGGCGAGAGCAGATGAAAACCCAAGGCAGGCAAACGTCTCTGGAGAAAGTCGCGATTGGCCCTGCAGCTCTCCTTGTAGGCATCAAGTTCACCGGTCGCACCGAGTGCCGCTGTGGCGGCGATCTGGGATAGCTCCGGCGGCGAGATGTAGAGGCTTTGCGCCAGGCATTCGGTCGGCCGGACCAGATGCTCGGGAAGAACCATCCAGCCGATGCGCCAACCCGTCATGCAATAGTATTTCGAAAACGAGTTGATGACGACGACATCGTCGGTCAGTTCCAGAGCCGAGGTTTCGTCGCCAGAGAAGGTCAGACCGTGATAGATCTCGTCGGAGATCAACGTTATCTTCTGCGATGCGCAATACCGGGCCAGTCTTTCGAGGGCCTCGCGACCTGTGACGGTGCCGGTCGGATTGGCGGGGCTCGCCAGAAGGACACCCTTTAGGCGAACGCCTTCACGAGACTGCGCGGCCTCCAGGCTTTCGGCTGTCAGCGTGAACTCCGTTGCTGCGTTGACTGGTACTTCAACCACGCGAAGACCCAGGGCCTTCAATATGTTGCGATAGGCGGGATAGCCTGGCCTCGCTATCGCGACGCAATCGCCTTCGTCGAAAAGCGAGAGAAAGGCCAGGTTGAAGCCTGCCGAGGAACCGGTGGTCACGGCTATCCGCGCCGGATCAAGCTCGATGCGGTGACGTCGTCTGTAGTGCTCGGTCAAGGCGATACGCAGGTTACCCATCCCCAGAGCGTCCGTATAGCCGATACGGCCGTGCGACAGGGCTTCACGCGCTGCATCCAGAGCGGCCTTCGGGGCCGGCGCACCGGGTTGGCCGACCGCCATGGAGATAACCGGATGCCCCGCCTGCCGCCGCTTTGTCGCCTCTGCCAGCACATCCATCGCATGGAACGGTTCGACGGCACTGCGGCGGGATATGGACACCATCAGGGTTTTTCCTTCTCTTGAATTCGGTCCGACATTTGCCGCAATGAATCCGCTATCACAATGGTGAGATTGGTGGGTCGCGGCAAAAATTCCTGTTTCGCCGTCAAGACGCATCCAATACAACGACTTCAGCCGAGGCAGCCCGCTGCCGGCCGCAACGACAAACATCAATCGCGAGGACTGACATGGCAATGAGCGCAACGAAACTCGGCATTCTGGCGGGAGCTGCGATCATCGCCTGGACAGCGGCGGCCGCCGCTATCGTCGTGATGACTCGAGGCGAGACGACGACCGACGTCGCTGCCAGTTCCCCTTCCGCGTTCGGCGATCAGGTTAAAAACTATCTCCTCGCCAACCCGGAGATCATGCTCGAGGTCCAGGACGCGCTTGAGCGCAAGCAGGACATGGCGCGCCAGCAACAGGCCTCGGCAGCCATCGAAAGCAATGGCGACGCTCTCTTCGCGTCGAGCCACGACATCACCGTCGGCAATCCGGACGGCGATGTAACGATCGTCGAGTTCTTCGACTACAACTGCGGCTACTGCAAGCGCGCCATGGCGGATATGGACCAGATTCTCGCCACTGACAGCAATGTCCGCTTCGTCCTGAAGGAATTGCCGATCCTTGGCGATGCCTCGTTGCAGGCGCATCGCGTTTCCGATGCTTTCCGCAAGATCGCGCCGGAAAAGTATCTCGACTTCCATCGGGCGCTGCTCGGTTCGGAAGGAAGGGCCGATGACGCCAAGGCGATCGCCGTCGCTCAGTCGCTGGGCGTGAGCGAAGACGACATCCGCAAGATGATGGCCGAAAACCCGAGCGACGAGGCGGTGCGGGAATCCTACCAGCTCGCCGCCAGCCTCGGCATCAACGGCACCCCGTCCTATGTCGTCGGCAAGGAAGCGCTCTTCGGCGCCCTTGGAGCCGAACTTCTGCAGGAGAAGGTTGCGAATGTCCGGGCGTGCGGTGCCACCGTGTGCTGAGCCGGTTTACCAAGACAGCCATTCCGTTTTGACCCCGCATTTCCTGTGATCCAAGGCTGTGCGGGCCGCTTGGGGCTTTCCCTTGCGGCCTCGCCAGTCTATAGGAGGCGGGTTCAAGGATACAGAAACTCGACATGAGCAAGATCTTCTTCGTCCTCAATGGGCCCAATCTGAACATGCTGGGCAAGCGCGAGCCGGGTATTTATGGCGGCAAGACACTCGCCGACATCGAAGCCGACTGTGCTGCGTACGCCAAGGACAATGGCTTTTCGATCGACTTCCGCCAAAGCAATCACGAAGGCACGCTCGTGGACTGGCTTCACGAGGCAAGCGAAGCCTCGGCAGGCGTTGCGATCAATGCCGGTGCCTACACTCATACCTCCGTTGCCCTGCACGACGCGATCCGCGCGATCGGCGTGCCGGTTGTCGAATTGCACATCTCAAATGTGCATGCGCGGGAAGAATTCCGCCACAAGTCGATGATAGCGCCGGCTTGCAAGGGCGTGATCTGCGGTTTCGGGCCGCACAGTTACATACTGGCGTTGCAGGCGCTGAAGAACCTCACGCAATAACAAGAACGATAGGGATTAATTTCCATGGCTGACAAGAAAACCGGAATCGATCAGGCGCTGATCCGCGATCTCGCGAACATCCTCAACGATACCGACCTGACGGAAATCGAAGTCGAGCAGGACGACCTCAGGATCCGCGTTTCGCGGAGTGGCCCGCAGATGGTCGCAATGCCGCAGATGCCGATGCAGAGCTATGCGGCGCCCGCTGCTGCTGCCGCTCCTGCCGCCGCAGCAGCGCCTGTTACCGCCGCCGCGCCGGCTGCGCGCGACCTGTCGAAGGCCGTGACGGCGCCGATGGTCGGCACCGCCTACCTCGCCTCCGCACCAGGCGCCCGCCCGTTCATCGAGGTCGGTGCCAGCGTCAAGGAAGGCCAGACACTTCTCATCATCGAAGCTATGAAGACGATGAACCAGATCCCGTCGCCGCGTTCGGGCAAGGTGGTCGAAATCCTCGTCGAGGATGGCCGCCCGGTCGAATACGGTGAGCCGCTGGTCGTCATCGAGTAAGCCGATGACCAGTATTTCAAAGATCCTCATAGCCAATCGCGGCGAAATTGCCCTTCGCGTCCTGCGCGCCTGCAAGGAGCTCGGTATCGCGACCGTCGCGGTTCATTCGACCGCCGACGCCGACGCCATGCATGTGCGTCTGGCCGACGAAAGCGTCTGCATCGGCCCGCCGCCGTCGCGTGACAGCTATCTTAATATCCACCAGATCGTCGCGGCCTGCGAGATCACCGGCGCCGACGCCGTGCACCCGGGCTACGGCTTCCTGTCCGAGAACGCCAAGTTCGCCGACATCCTCGACGCTCACGGCATCACATTCATCGGGCCGACGGCGGAGCACATCCGCCTGATGGGCGACAAGATCACGGCGAAGAAGACCGCGGTCGAACTTGGCATTCCTGTCGTTCCCGGCTCGGATGGCGAAGTAAAGCCGGAAAACGCGATGGAAATCGCGCGGAAGATCGGCTTCCCCGTTCTCATCAAGGCGACGGCCGGCGGTGGTGGTCGCGGCATGAAGGTCGCAAAGACCGAGGCCGATCTGGACGAAGCCGTTTCGACCGCGCGCTCGGAAGCGCTCGCCGCCTTCGGCAACGACGCCGTCTATATGGAAAAGTATCTCGGCAAGCCGCGGCATATCGAGATCCAGGTCGTCGGTGACGGCGCTGGCAACGCGATCCATCTCGGCGAACGTGACTGCTCGCTTCAGCGCCGCCACCAGAAGGTCTGGGAGGAGGCAAACTCCCCTGCCCTTAATGTCGAGCAGCGTATGAAGATCGGCCAGATTTGCGCCGACGCCATGAAGAAGATGAAGTACCGGGGCGCCGGCACGATCGAGTTTCTCTACGAAAACGGCGAGTTCTATTTCATCGAAATGAACACCCGCCTGCAGGTCGAGCATCCGATCACCGAAGCGATCACCGGCATCGACCTCGTGCACGAACAGATTCGTGTCGCTTCCGGCGCCGGCCTGTCCGTCACGCAGGACGAGATCGTCTTCTCGGGCCATGCCATCGAATGCCGCATCAATGCCGAGGATCCGCGCACCTTCGTGCCCTCGCCCGGCACGATCACGCATTTCCACGCACCGGGCGGTCTCGGCGTTCGTGTCGATTCAGGCGCCTATGCCGGCTACAAGATTCCGCCCTATTACGACAGCCTCATTGGCAAGCTGATCGTGCATGGACGCACCCGCGTCGAATGCATGATGCGGCTCCGCCGTGTGCTGGACGAGTTTGTCGTGGATGGCATCAAAACAACTCTGCCGCTGTTCCAGGACCTGGTCGCCAACCAGGACATCGCGAATGGCGACTATGACATCCACTGGCTAGAGAATTATCTGGCCGAAACCTCGGCCTGATCACGAATGGCTGGGCGGCGCGGCAGGAACCAGAGGATCACTCCGGAGCTCCTGCTGCGCGCCTATTCGATCGGGCTGTTCCCGATGGCGGATTCCGCCGAGGATCCGGAACTGTTCTGGGTCGAGCCCGAGATGCGGGGCATCATACCGCTCGACGATTTCCACGTTTCGAAAAGCCTGGCAAAAGCGGTACGCCAGCGACCGTTCGACATTCGTTTCGACACGGCCTTCAATCTGGTCGTGGCGAAGTGTGCCGAGTCCGCTCCGGACCGGCCATCGACCTGGATCAACGCCACGATCCGAGACCTCTACAGTGCGCTTCACCACCTCGGCCATGCCCACTCGGTGGAGGCGTGGGAGGGAGAAGAACTCGTCGGAGGGCTTTACGGGGTGTCGCTGGGGTCGGCCTTCTTCGGGGAAAGCATGTTCTCCAGGCGAACCAATGCCTCGAAAATCTGTCTGGTGCACCTCGTGGAACGCCTTGTCGAGCGCGGTTTTACGCTGCTGGATACGCAATTCACCACGGATCACCTGAAGACGTTCGGCGCGGTCGATATTCCGAAAAATGCCTACCAGAAGCTTTTGGACGAGGCGATGAGCCAGCCAAGCAAGTTGTTTGCCTAGTAAAGACCAACGCCACCGCCGGGCACACCGGGAAGCGGCTGCTGTTCGACGGGCGGAGGCGGCGGAATGAGCTCACCGCCAGCGGGTCCCTGGGAAAAATCATCAATGATCTGAGGTTCGTCGAGCGGAGGCACGTCCGTCGCCTGGAAATTGTCATCGGCCGGCGGCAGGCCACCCTCCTGGGCGAGCGGCGCCTGGGTCGAGAAATCATTGCCGATGTCAGATGATGAAGATGTCGCCGGCTGTTGCTGTTGTTGCTGCTGCAGGCTTTCTGCCGCCAACTGCTCAGCCGTCTTCGGAACGGGAGCCGGCGTTGCGGCCTGGACGCCCTCGGGGGCAGGCACCTCGGACGTCGCCTTGCAGTCCGTCAGCCAGACGTCATAGATCGGATGTTCGACGGCGTTCAGCGCCGGGCTGTCCGCAAACATCCAGCCGGAAAAAATGCGGCGGATCTTGCGGTCTAGGGTGATTTCATCGACTTCGATGAAGGCGTCGGTCTTTTGAGCCTCTTCCTCGTCGCGGGAATAGCATACCTTCGGCGTGACCTGCAGCGCGCCGAACTGGACGGTCTCGTTGACATAGACGTCGAAGGTGGTGATCCGGCCAGTAATCTTGTCAATGCCGGCAAAGACGGCAACCGGATTGGAGATGCGCTCGGCATGGGCGGCGCCTGGAAGGGCGAGCAGTCCGGTCAGGGCAACAGCGGTAGCAAGCGTGCCAACCTGCCTAGCAGCAACCGTTCCTGCAAAAATCATGTTCACGCCTCTCGAGCCTTTCAAGCGAAGGGCCGGCGTCCCGCCGACCCATCCGCTCAAGCGCCTAGCCGCCAAATATGGCCAAAAGGGGTTTCAGTTGCCCGGCGTCCAGGCGTCGTAGTCGCCGGTTACGCGAGGGCGCTCGCCGGTGACGGCTATCGACCCCTGCGGGCGGTACGCAGCCGGTGTACCGGTCGGATTGGCACGATGGGGCTTTTGCCATTCCCGCGCCTTATAGTCTTCCTTGCTCGGCGGAACGTCGGTCCGGTAATGCATCCAGCCGTGCCAGCCGGGCGAAATCGCCGACGCGTCGGCATAGCCCTTGTAGATGACCCAGCGCTTGGGCTTGCCCCAGGTGGTCATAGGACCTTCGTAATAGACGTTTCCGGCTTCATCCTCGCCGACGCGCGTGCCCTTGCGCCAGGTGAAGAAGCGGGTACCCATGGTCTGCCCGTTCCACCAAGTGAAAAGCTCCAACAGAAACTGCTTCATCTCGTATCCTTCGGCCCGCCAAAAAAGGGCGTGGCGCTGTCACATGAGGTCAACCGCTTATGCCGCCTCGCGGCTTCGATGTCCAGTGATTCGCACGTCGTCCCGGTCATTTGAGCTTCAGTTTGAAGCCGATATGACTGGGGCTGAAGCCGAGACGCTCATAGAAGCGATGGGCGTCCTTGCGAACAGCGTTGGAGGTCAGCTGAACAAGGCGCATGTCATCGGCCCGGGCCTTCTCGATGCAGAAGCCGATCATCGCCGCTCCGATCCCCTGACCGCGGCAATCGGCGCGGGTCTGGACGGCCTCAATGATCATCGAGGACGAGCCCCTCGCGGTCATGGTCGTTGTAACCATGGTCTGGAATGTCCCGACGATCGACGCCTCCCTTTCGGCGACGTAGAGCGTTTCGTTTGCCGAGGCGGAAATGCGGCGGAAGGCAGCCAGGTAGCCCGGCAAGGCGGCCGGATCGACCGTGTCCCCATGGCCGCCGAGCGGATCGTCGGCGAACAGCGCCACGATCGCCGGAACATCGGTTTCCACCGCTTCCCTGATTATCACCGGTGACGCTTGCATGCTTCGATCCGACCTGAGAGATTGCCGCCCAGCTAAAGGGATTGGGAGACAGGTTTATGACAAAGGCAGCGTTTTTCACTTTGCTCGCGATGCTTTTCGCCAGTGCTTCGGCTGCACAGGAAAGCGGTCGCTCAGGCATAGCCTTCGTGCAAGCGCCGGAGATGTCGAGCGGCGTATGCACCGGCAAGGATGCTCAGTCCGCGTTTGCCTGCGCCAAGCAGCAATGCATCGACGGCGGCGGCACCGACGAGGATTGCGTGGAAATGGCCTACTGCTTTCCTGCGCTCTACAGCGTTCAAGTGTCGATCCTCCACACCGAAGGCATCCACTGGCAGGAGTTCTTCTGCGGCTGGGACAGCAAGGAAGCTGCGTTAGATGCGGCCAAGGTCGCCTGCGACACCGAAAAGCGACCCTTTATCGCTGATTGCTCGGCGGCCGCGATCTACGACGAGGAGGGCAACATGAAAGACCTGATCAACCAGTAGGCAGTCAGCCCAACGGCTTTTCCATCACGATAGCGGGCAAACCGCTGTCGGGACTGCCGCAGCTGTCGATTCGGTCGACCTCGATGAAGCCGTGCGCCTGATAGAAGGCGATGGCCCCGGCATTCCGGGGCTCGACCTCAAGCCGCATGATTTCAGCATCGGGGAAGCAGCTCTCGATTTCCGCGAAGAGATCGCGCCCGATGCCCTGACGCTGGCACTCCGGATGGATGTAGAGCTGGTGAAGAACCGCGGTCTTGGTGAGCTTCGGAGACATCGCCGCATAAGCCATACCGCCCAACCGCTTGCCATCGTCGGCAACGAGAAACTCCGCGTCCCGCTTGTCGACACGCGCCTTCAGCGCGGCAACGGAATGCCAGGAGTCGATCAGCTGCTGCACCTTGAGGAGGCCGTAGAAGCCGTCGTAGGTCGCATGAAACGTCTCGGACAAGAGGGTGCGGAGAGCCTCCACATCCTGTTGACTTGCGGTCCGGACGAAGAACACGGCGTTATTCCTCGATGCCGAGCTTGGCCTTGACGAGCGCCTGGACGGCCTGAGGATTGGCCTTTCCGCCGGTCGCCTTCATCACCTGACCGACGAACCAGCCGGCAAGCGTGGGCTTCGCCTTCACCTTTTCGACCTGATCCGGGTTTGCGGCGATGATCTCGTCCACTGCCTTCTCGATAGCGCCGGTGTCGGTCACCTGCTTCATGCCGCGGCTCTCGACGATCTCGGCCGGGTCGCCGCCCTCGTTCCAGACGATCTCGAAGAGGTCCTTGGCGATCTTGCCGGAGATTGTTTCGGCCTTGATGAGGTCGATGATGCCGCCGAGCTGAGCAGGAGAAACCGGAGTCTCTTCAATGCCTTTGCCGGCTTTGTTCAAGGCGCCCAGCAAGTCGTTGATGACCCAGTTGGCGGCTGTCTTGCCGTCGCGACCCTCGGCCACGGCCTCGAAATAGTCGGCGATCGCCTTTTCCGAAACGAGAACAGAGGCGTCGTAGACAGAGAGGCCGAGTTCGGCGACGAAGCGCGCCTTCTTGTCGTCGGGCAACTCCGGCAGGTCCTTCTTCAGCGCCTCGACAAAGGCGTCGTCGAATTCGAGCGGCAGCAGGTCCGGATCCGGGAAGTAGCGGTAGTCATGCGCGTCTTCCTTGGAGCGCATCGAACGGGTCTCGCCCTTGCTCGGATCGAAGAGGCGTGTTTCCTGGTCGATCGAGCCGCCATCCTCAAGGATGGCGATCTGGCGGCGGGCTTCGTATTCGATGGCCTGGCCGATAAAGCGGATGGAGTTGACGTTCTTGATTTCACAGCGCGTGCCGAACTCGCCACCCGGCTTGCGTACGGAGACGTTGACGTCGGCGCGCATCGAGCCTTCGTCCATGTTGCCGTCGCAGGTGCCGAGATAGCGCACGATCGAGCGCAGCTTGGTCATATAGGCCTTGGCTTCGTCGGAGGAGCGCATGTCGGGCTTCGAGACGATTTCCATCAGCGCCACGCCCGAACGGTTCAGGTCGACATAGGACATGGTCGGATGCTGGTCGTGCATCGACTTGCCGGCATCCTGTTCCAGGTGCAGGCGCTCAATGCCGATCTCGATATCCTCGAAATTGCCCTGACGGTCGGGGCCGAGCGAGATGATGATCTTGCCCTCCCCGACGATCGGATCCTTGAACTGCGAGATCTGATAGCCCTGCGGCAGGTCCGGATAGAAGTAGTTCTTGCGGTCGAAGATCGAGCGCTTGTTGATCTCAGCCTTCAGGCCGAGACCAGTCCGCACGGCCTGCTTGACGCATTCCTCGTTGATGACGGGCAGCATGCCGGGCATGGCCGCGTCGACGAGCGAAACGTTGGAGTTGGGCGCATTGCCGAACGTCGTCGAGGCGCCCGAGAAGAGCTTGGAATTGCTCGTCACCTGGGCGTGGACCTCCATGCCGATGATCACTTCCCAGTCGCCGGTGGCGCCTGGAATGAAACGTTTCGGATCGGGCGTGCGGGTATCGACAATGGTCATCGGATGCTCGTCTGATGCTTCTGTTTTCAAGGGCTGAGGTAGAGCAAATGGCCGCCGGACGCAAGGCTTGCAATGGGTTCAAGGCAGGGCTTCCGCAGCAAGGCGACTTTAACAAGTTTGCGGCAGATTTCTGAAATGACCCCGACGGATTTCGCCATCGCGATACTGATCTTCGCGCTCTACAACGTCATCGTCTTCTGCACCTTCTGGTGGGACAAGGACGCCGCCAGAAATGGAGAATGGCGCATCAGCGAAAGCACACTGCTGGGGCTCGCCTTTTTGGGCGGCACTCCGGGCGCAGTTATCGGGCAGCGGGTGCTTCGGCATAAGACGCGAAAGGAGCCCTTCCGCTCCATTCTGCGCGCCATCTGCATCACGCACGGCGTGTGCCTGGTGGTGGCTCTCCTGCTGCTTATTTGTCCTGACGCCGCGAGGCTGCTGGCGGTTGCCCTCTCCTCGCTCGTCTAGAACTCCTGTCCGTATCCCGTGCCGGCCGGCTCGACGAGTTGCTTTGATAGCCCGATCGTCTGGATGTCGCGATCGAGCTTGGGATTGTAGGATACCGTCAGCCAATTGACGCCGTAGCCGTGCTTCTCAAAGAAATCGACAGCTGCACGATTACGGGCATGCGTTTCCAACGCGACCTTTTCGAAGCCGTGGCTTCGCAACTCCTCCTCGACTTCGATCAGCAGGGCGGAGCCCAGGCCTCGCCGCTGATATTGCGGATCGATCCAGAAATCGGTGATGTTTTCGTCCAGCCGCTCCCGCGCTGCCCAGCCGGCGGGCACGCCGCCCATTTCGACCACGGATATGGTGATCCAGCGGCTATGGGTGAAATTCAGGAAGGCACGACTGGCATTCTCCAGCATCGGGCGCGTTTCGCCGACGGACAGCATTGCCATTTCCCAGGCGCGGAGGCCGATTTCCGCCAGCACATCAGCTTCGTCTTCCCGCGCCGTGCGAATGCTTGCCATGAGGCCTCCAAGGTTCGGCGGCAATAAAACACATGGTGTTCCGTCCCGCCAGAGGAGAGGCAGGCGTCATCGATTCGCAAGCCACGGCTTGACCTTTCGCGACCGAAACGCGAAAAAGCTGTCGTCATCTATGGAGTGTTGATGTTCGGTTCGTCCGAGTCCCGGTAAAGGCCCCTGCCCGCGATCACCCTGTTCGCGCGCTCGGGCCAGAAAACGAAACCCCGACGCCTTGCGGCGGCGGCACCGTTTTCACGCGTCTTCACGACGCCATTCCGGACATTCCACCATGGACATCTCCCGCGCCGAACAGCGCATTCTCCACCTGCTCGCCCAGGGCGGGCGCATCGAACTGACCCGCGACGACAACCGCAAGATCGAAACCATCCGACTTT
This sequence comes from Ciceribacter sp. L1K22, assembly GCF_017599385.1. Classification (GTDB taxonomy): domain Bacteria; phylum Pseudomonadota; class Alphaproteobacteria; order Rhizobiales; family Rhizobiaceae; genus Allorhizobium. The sequence goes on along the minus strand of NZ_JAGFPK010000001.1, from coordinate 1,786,527 downwards.
TCACGAGAGAAGGCTGGGTCTTCGGCGGTCTCGACCTCATCACCTTCCGCAAGCTGAAGCAGAAAAAGGCAATCAAGTCTAAGGGCGGCAAGCCTTATCGTATCACCGAACGAGGACTGGTTCTGGTGAGATCGCAGTTGGACAACAGATGACACAAACAAAAACGGCGCCTCACGGGCGCCGTTTTTTGATTGTCAGCAAGCGAACTCACCACCACTTCGCCGGCGTGAACTTGCCGGCGGCCTGTTCTATGACGTGGGCGGTCTTGAAGAGGGTTTCCTCCTCGAAGGGGCGGCCGATGAGTTGGAGACCGAGGGGAAGACCCTTCTTGTCGACGCCGCCAGGAACGGCGATGCCCGGAAGTCCGGCCATGTTGACCGTCACGGTGAAGATGTCGTTCAGGTACATGGCGACAGGATCGGCGGCGAGCGCCTCGTCACCGATGGCGAAGGCGGATGACGGTGTGGCCGGCGTCAGGATCGCGTCCACACCTGCTTCGAAGGCCAGTTCGAAGTCGCGCTTGATCAACGTCCGGACCTTCTGGGCGCGCAGGTAATAGGCATCATAGTAACCGGCCGAAAGCACGTAGGTGCCGATCATGATGCGGCGCTTCACTTCCTTGCCGAAACCAGCGGCGCGGGTCTGTTCGTACATGTCGGCAATGTCCTTGCCGTCGACGCGCAGGCCGTAACGGACGCCGTCATAGCGGGCGAGGTTCGACGAGGCTTCGGCCGGAGCGACGATATAGTATGCCGGCAGAGCATACTTGGTGTGCGGCAGGGTAATATCGACGATCTCGGCGCCGGCATCCTTCAGCCACGCGATGCCCTGCTGCCAGAGGTTCTCGATCTCCTCCGGCATGCCGTCGACGCGGTATTCCTTGGGAATCCCGATTTTCAGTCCCTTGACCGACTGACCTACTGACGCCGCATAGTCCGGAACAGGAAGATCGACAGACGTCGTGTCCTTGGCGTCGACGCTTGCCATCGACTGCAGCAGGATTGCGGCATCACGCACGTCGCGGGCGATGGGGCCAGCCTGGTCGAGCGACGAGGCGAAGGCGACGATGCCCCAGCGCGAGCAGCGGCCATAAGTCGGCTTGATGCCGACGGTGCCGGTGAAGGCGGCGGGCTGGCGGATCGAGCCACCGGTATCGGTCGCGGTGGCGCCGGCGCAGAGATGGGCGGCAACGGCAGCGGCCGAGCCACCGGAGGAGCCACCGGGAACGAGTTGCTGGTTCGAGCCCTCAGCCTTCCACGGGTTGATGACCGGGCCGTAGTAGCTGCTTTCGTTGGAGGAGCCCATCGCAAACTCGTCCATGTTCAGCTTGCCCAGCATGACGGCGCCGTCGTTCCAGAGGTTCTGGGTGACGGTCGATTCGTATTTCGGCTTGAAACGGTTCAGGATGTTCGAGCACGCTTGGGTATGGACGTCATAGGTCGAGAACAGGTCCTTGATGCCGAGCGGAATGCCCTCCAGCGCGCCCGCCTTGCCGGCTGCGATGCGCTCGTCGGACGCTTTTGCCATCTCACGCGCCTTCTCCGGGGTCACGGTCACATAGGCATTGATGACGTCATTGGCGGCCTCGATCGCCTGGATATAGGCCTCGGTCAGTTCGACGGCCTTGATATCCTTCGCGGCGAGTTTCGCGCGGGCTTCGGCAATGGTCAGGCTGGTGAGTTCGCTCATGATGTCGCTTCACTTTGAAAGGCTAGGCGCGGGCGCGCCATGATCGTGTCGATACGAGGGCAGTACGTCGATCTATTCGACGACCTTCGGCACGAGGAAGAAATTGCGGTCGGTCTCCGGCGCGTTGGCGACGATGTCGCCCGCCTTGTCGCCATCGGTAACGGCGTCCTCGCGCTTGCGCATCACCATCGGGGTGACGGAGGTCATCGCTTCGACGCCGTCGACATTCACTTCGGAAAGCTGCTCGACGAAGCCGAGAATACCGTTCAGTTCGTCCATCATGCGATGGGCGTCCTCGTCGCTGAGGGCGATGCGGGACAGATGCGCGACACGTTTCACGGTTGCGAGATCAACGGACATTTCGACTTCTCCAGGGCGTCGCGCGTTATGGGCTTTCGCAGTCGCGCGGGACGTGAGGGTATCATGTGTCCGGCTATAATTGCCGCATCGGCGCGATGCAATGGTTTTTCGGGTATCAGCATACTGCCGGACATATGGCACGGGATTGTCCGCCGACGCCAAATCCGCCACAACATGCGGACGAGGAGGCCACATGACGTTCGACATCCAGCACTACCTGAACCGCATCGGACTCGACTGTGAACGGATCGACACGACACCGCAGGGACTTGCCCGGCTTCAACGGGCGCAGATCTCCTCGATCGCCTTCGAGAACATGGATCCGCTGACGGGAACCGTTCCGGATATCGATCCGGCGGCGCTTTGGACGAAGCTGATCGTCGATCGTCGTGGCGGGTATTGTCTGGAGTTGAACCGCCTGTTCGCAGAGGCACTGACCGCGCTTGGATTCACTGTCGCCCCGTTTCTCGGGCGGGTCAGGAAAGGAGCGTCGGTTGGTGGCGCTCGGACGCATCATATGCTGATCGTCTCCATTGATGGCGAGGAGTATCTCGCCGACAGCGGCTTTGGCGGGCAGGCGCCCGTCGAGCCGGTGAAAATCGGCACGTCCGAGCCGCAGACTGTCGGACACGAGACGTTCCGCGTACGTTGGGACGACGCAACCGGCGAACACGTGCTGGAGCGACTGAACGGCGAGACATGGTTCGCGCTCTACAGCTTTGATCGCGCTCCGGTCGCGCCGCTGGATTTCGAAGCTGCGAACGTCGTTTGCGCCCGCTGGGACAAGGCGCCCTTCCCGTTCCACCTGATGATGACGATCGCGACGCCGGAAGGTCGAAACAATCTTTTCAACCGCGACCTGAAACGCATCCGCAACGGAGCTGTGGAATCGGTGAAGATCACTACTCTGGCGGAGTTCGAGCACACGATGAGCGAGCTTTTCCTGCTGCCGCCGAACGCCGAGCTCTACCTGCGGGTCTGGGACAAGATCGCCGTCTCGCCGAGTTCGGACTAGAAAATGGTCGCAGCAGGGGCGCTGCGACCATTGAAATCAAGATCAGATTTCGACCACACCACCCGGCTTCGGAGTTTCAACCTTGGTCTGCGTGCCTTCCATGCCGACGACGAATTTTTCCGGCGTCTGGTCGATGATCGGGAAGGATCCGTAGTGGCATGGCAGAACGGTCTTGAAGTCGAAGAACCGCTGGCAGGCGAGTGCGGCAACTGCCCCACCCATGGTAAAGCGGTCTCCAATGGGCACGATGCCAATGTCGGGCTCGTGCAGTTCATTGATGAGGGCCATGTCCGAGAAAATGTCGGTGTCGCCCATGTGCAGCAGCGAGGGCTCGTCATCGAAATGCAGCATCAGGCCATTGGCATTGCCGAGAGCGTGGGAAACGCCATCCTCGGTGATCTGCGCGGACGAATGCAGCGCGTTGGTAAAGGTCGCGGTGAAGCCATCAAACGCGACGGTGCCGCCGGTATTGCCCATCTCGAGCTTCTTGACGCCCTTGGAGCCGAGCCACGCGGCAAGGTCGGCATTGGCAAGAACGGTCGCGCCCACCTCGTTCGCGATCGCGATCGTGTCGCCGACATGGTCGCCATGGCCGTGGGTCAGCAGGATATGCGTCACACCCGCGGCGGCGGTCTTGGCGTCGAGACCGGAAAAGCCGGGATTGCCGCTGAAAAAGGGATCGATAAGGATGGTCGCCTTGGCGGTTTCGAGACGGAACGCGGCGTGGCCGAGCCAGGTGATTTTCATGGACTTCTCCTGTGATTTGATGGACGCAATATATGGCGAAGAGCCGGGCGGGCAATCTTTGAAGATTGAAGTATATGGCCGGTCGGTTGCGCAGCCCGGAGGCGTAGGGTAAGCCGCAGCCACCTGTCGCCCCTGCTTGCGACGTTACAATGGATAGGACAAACCAATGGCCGACGACGATTATGTCTACGATGAAGTGACGGGCGAATGGCGTCCGGCTTCTGAACTTGCTGCCGAAGCGGCCAGCCTCAATGCGGTGCGCGATGCCGCCGGCAACATCCTTGCCGATGGTGATTCCGTCACGCTCATCAAGGACCTGAAGGTCAAGGGCGCCAACACCACGATCAAGCAGGGTACGGTGATCAAGTCGATCCGTCTGACGGACAACCCAGAAGAGATCGACTGCCGCCACGATGCGATCAAGGGGCTCGTCCTTCGCACCGAATTCGTGCGCAAGCGCTGAGCGGAGACCGAACCCGTGGCAACGCTGACGATCGCGGAGCTGGCCGACAGCCTCAAGCCGGGCCAGGCCATAGCGGGACTGGACCTTGGTACCAAGACGATCGGGCTTGCCATGTCGGATCTCGGACGACGGTTCGCCTCCCCTCGGCCCGTCATCAAGCGTGTGAAGTTTACGAAGGATGCCGAGACGCTCCTCGCTTTCGCGGAGAAGGAAAAGGTCGCCGCATTCGTGATCGGACTGCCTGTCAACATGGACGGCTCGACCGGCCCCCGCGTCCAGGCAACCCGGGCCTTCGTCCGTTCGATGTCGGAAAAGACACAAATTCCGTTCGTTTATTGGGATGAGCGGCTGTCCACGGTGGCGGCCGAGCGAGCGCTGCTGGAGATGGACGTATCGCGGGCAAAGCGGGCCGACCGCATTGACTCGGCCGCTGCGAGTTTCATTCTTCAGGGGGCGCTGGACAGGCTTTCAACGCTCGGGGCCGCTTCGGCTTCGGACTGAATCTTTCTCGCCTGCCACCACGCGGCAATCTGCCTACGCCTGCGGAAAGCGATGATCGCGAAGACGATGAGGCTGTCCACAACGATGGCGCGCGCGACGAGCGGCGGTATCGTTTCCGGCGGGATGCCGAGAATGTTGCCGTAGATATGGAAGACCAGGTCGTGCGCCTGTCTTGTCAGCATGAAGATGCCGAAGTTCATGTCGTAGTAGGACAGTCCGTACCAGCTGCCGAGCAGCAGGATGGGCATTGCCCAAAAAAACAAAAACCACTTCATGCGGCCTTCTCCCTGGTGAGGCTCACCGGCATGCCCGACAGTACGAACCAGTTCGAAAGTGCCATGACGCTCAGAACGGTTGCGGGGACGACGATGTCCAACGCGAGGACGGCGAAGAACGTCATCATGACGATCAAGAACGCAATACGCGACACGGGAGTTCCTGCTTCGACGCTTTAACACTTCATTAACCACACCATACGGGAAGCCGTCCGAGTCTCAATCGAAAGCGCTGAACGTGGTTAACGCCGGAAGGTTGTCCACAGGAGTGATGTAGGGGTCCATCCACATTGGCCGGCAGCGTTCCGTTTCCTGCCAGATCATAATTCGACAGAGCGGAAAGTTATTTTGCATTGAGAACTGCCTTCAACATCCGTCAGGGCAGCACAACAACGATCGATATCAGCTTGCCAGAAAGAACCGTAAAGCCGACGGAACCTGCCGGTGATTGCCCGCCTCGTCCAGGATTTACGGAGGCAGTTGTTGGAGACCACCGCGTCCAGACGGCCTGACGATCGGAAAAGGCCAAAGTGGTTGTCCCCTTTATGGCCAGCCCTTGAGGAACTTAAAAATCGTCCCGTTTGCTAGCACCGAAATCCTCCCGGTTGAGCCCCGTCGAAAAACTTCGGCCGTTCGTACATCAGAATTGGCTATCAAAACGCGCCTTTAAATCGTGTAATGGTATCGCAGATCACAGCGGCGGCAATTGAAGAAACCTTGAAATCCAGCCCCCACGTATCACGTCCAATGGCCACCCAAAACGGGCACATGTTCTTATCAGTGAGCGCTGGAAATATAAATCTATCAGGACAAAGCCGGGCGGAACCGCCAGTTCCACGCACTCTTGGCTGTCGGCTAGAACGACCTCTTCCGACATGTTTCCGACACGTTCGAATGAAATTGAAAACGTAAATCGGTCGAGTGGCAATCAATGTCAGTTCGTGAGCAAGGACGAAGATTTCCGACGCGGGCGAAACGCGGTTTCAGACTGCTCGCCCTATTTTGTTCGGCCACCATCCTGGCCGCCATCGTGACGGCCGCCGCATTGACGGTATGGCCCGATCCTCTTTTCGCTTACAGCTTCAGAACGCCCGACATCAACCTGCACTCGGATCGACCGATCCCGCCCGAGGCCATGGAGGTGCTGATGGATGTTCGGCGGAGGCTCGAAAGGTCGGAACTCCCGCCGTCCGGACCCCATGATGTCTACATCTGCAACGATACGTGGAAGCTGAACATGTTTGGCCGCAATGCGTCAAACAGGTTCGGCGGGATTTCCGACGTCTATTTGGCCGGTAACATCTTCATCAGGCCGTCAGACATCGGACGCAACGCGATTTTTCCGCCGGCCTCCTGGCGATTTTCGCTTGCCGACCGGCCACTGTCTTACTTCATCGCCCATGAAATCACGCATCTCGATGAGGTCGCCGCACTGGGGCGGCTTGCCTATTGGCGTACGCCTGCTTGGTTGCTTGAGGGCTATGCCGATCATATCGGGAAAGGAAGCAACGTCGATCGCGTCATCGCGGCGGATGCGTTGCGTCGGGAGGCCCCCCAAATGGACCCTCGAAACGGCGTCTATAACCGCTATCAACTGGCGGTCGAACTCTTGCTCGAGCGGAGCAGTTTTATGGAACTCGCCGCCGCCCCTCCTGATCCCGAGAAAGCGCTACACCGACTTCTTGGCGTAGCTTACAACTAAGGACCATGTCCGGTGAACGATGGACCTATACGGCTCCAGCCTTGCGGAATTCGCTCGGCGTCATCCCGTTCTTGCGGACGAAAGCGGTATTGAACGTAGACTTGGCGTTGAAACCGACGGCATAGGCGATTCCAAGTACCGTATCGGTCGCGTGTCCTGGCTCCTTCAGCAGACGCTCCGCTTCGCAGACCCGCGCCTCGTTGACGAAAGCCGTGAAGTTCTGACCGAGCGTCTGGTTCAAGGCCTGTGAAAGATCGTTCGGCGACACGGAAAGCTGTTTGGCGAGCTTGGGTAGAGTGAGGCTAGGATCGGCGAAGAGCCGGTCCCTCAACAGAGCAGCCTTGGCACGCCGCATGATATCCTCGCCCCGTTGGGGCGTCAGGGCGGAGCGTCGGTATTTGGGTATGGCGGCCGCGACAACCTTCGTGGCACTGGTTCGCGCGTGCTGCAATACCTGAGCCGATCCGAGACCCGACCAGATCAGCAGCGAAAGAACGATGGAAAAAAGGCACTCCACCAGCGGCGATACCTCATCTCCGATCGTGCCTGTCAATCCTCCAATCCTTGCGGCAAAGGCGATCAGCCAGAGAAGGGCAAGCGAGGTGATCACCATGGATTGCCAACGGCGCATGGTCGCTCCAAAGCTGCGCCTGTCTTTCAGGAAGACGGCTATCGCGGCGCTGAGATAGGCCGCTTGCAGAAGCACCGCGCTCACGAGGCCGACAGACAGAGCAAGGGCCATCGTGGCCGCGGCGGGAGCGATCGGGTGACCTGTAATCCCGCCTAGCATCCGCTCGGAGAGCACGATCCCCGGCAGGCTCGCCAGAATTGCCGGTAAGATGAAGACGGCATGCCGGGCGAGTTCCGGCAGTCGGGCCAGCCGCCTTATCCATTGAAGGTGAATATAGAGAGCGGCTGCGGCGACGCATTCGGTGAGCATCGCGCCTGCTATGAGTCTGATCCCCGCGCCCGCCTCTGCGAAAGCTGACATCGAGTCCAGCATGCACGAAACGGCGATGGCCAGCATCCCCAGCGCGAGAGCCGTGTTGGCCGGGTTGCGCAGCGACGGCACGCGCAGCAGCAGGGCCGCGATCATGACGGTCTGCCCCACCAGGAGAGCTGAGAAAAAAATGGCGAGCACTGTCATGGGACCTCCGCGCTTGAAACGGCAACGCCGATTGGCGTTCCTGGCCGTTGGGCCGAGATGGCCCGTCGGACCTCCCTCCGGCGACCGGGCCTATAGGATCGGTCGCCAAAGTATTGAGATCGAGCTTCACATCCTGACGTGAACCAATCCCAGCCCCCCCTCACAACAGGAAATACAATGCATCTTCGATTTTATTCACTCCCCATACTGGTAGCAATATCGACAGCGCTGACGATGACCGGATGCACGGCGACGGGCAGTGGCGATAGCCGCGTGACCGACAGGATCGGCCGCCCCATGGGAAGCGCGCGGGTGACCTACGAGACTTCGGGCGGAGCGACAGCGCGGATGACCGTCGCTCTGCCAGACGGAGAGATCTACACGGGCTCTGCGCTGTCCGTGTCACGCAACTCCGAACCACACGCAGGCTTCCTTGTGGGGAGCGGAAAGGTCAGATCCAGTTTGCTTATAGATGCCGGTACGAGAGAGTGGGAAGGAACGATAGAAGCGGTTCTAGCCGGTTCGGCTGGACGGACTATGACTTGCCGTCTGCGGGAAAAGAAAACGGGTCTTGGTTTCGAGGGCGGCGTTCTTGGGACATGCACCGTCAGCGACGGTCGAGTGGTCGCCATCGATATGTGAGGCGGCGCGCCCTGCAATTTCGTTCAATCCTTTGGCGACGAAATTCTCTAGAGATCGCGAAGACAACCAAGGACTTTCTGCATGACGAACCTCTTCAACTGGGTCGAGATACCCGTCACTGACATGGCCCGTGCCATCGCCTTTTACGAACGCTTGCTTGACCTTTCGTTGGAGCCGGTCTTTATGGGGCGAACCGTGTATGCAGTGTTTCCTTCGATGGAATTCGGCGTGCATGGCGCACTTGTGAAGGAGGAAGGCCGAGCGCCTTCCTCCGCCGGCCCTTTGGTCTATCTCGACGCCAATGGCAAAATGGATATCCTCGAACGGCGACTTCCGGCAGTCGGTGGGCAAGTCGTCCTCGGCAGAACCGTCCTGTCGGAGGACGTCGGCGAGATAATTCATTTCGTCGACACGGAAGGTAACCGCATCGGCCTGCATGCGCCCATTCGTCGGCGCAATTCAGGCCCGGTGACGGATGAGATCATGCGGACCCTGCTTGGGGCTCGGAAACCGGGCTTCGCTTTCGCCTTCAAGCGGGGCCCCCGCTTCGATGATCCCGGACTCGCGAATTTGCAGTGGGAGCATGCCCGCAACATGTTCACCCTGATGCGCGACGAGCACGTCACCCACCTCAGCGCGCTACCGGACGGTCAATCGATCATTGGCTTCGGTCTGATTGAGGCCCGCAACCGCCAGGAGGCGGAAGCCTTGCTCGAACTCGATCCCGGCGTCGCCGCGGGCAGGCTCACTTACGAGGTGATGAGCGCGACCTCGTTTGACGGAGAACGGACACGGCCGAAGCTTTAGGGCCGTGCGGAAGCCGCCAGGTCGGTTTCCAAGAAAATTTTCGCTGGACCGAAAGGCAGGCGTCGATCGAGGCATCAGCCAATCGTCCTTATGCCGCAACCCGCAACCTTGAAGGAGAGTTTCATGCGCATCCTCGTCAATACACCGGCAGGCAATATCGGTCGCGTGCTCGTCGACCGCATACTTTCGAGCGGCCACGACGTCACGATGATCAGCCGCAATCCTGCGAAGGTTCAGGATTTTGTCGCACGCGGCGCGCGTCTTGTGGAGGGCTCGATCGACGAGGTCTCCGTCCTGCGCGAGGCGGTGAAGGATGTCGATGTTCTTTACTGGCTACCGCCTCTCGTCTTCGACCAGCCGGATTTTCTCTCATGGTCGCGTGAATGCGGAAGCAGAATTGCGGACATCGCCGGCGAGGCGGGAATTCGCCGTGCCGTTCTGCTTTCGAGCGTCGGTGCGCAACACGATCACGGCGTCGGCCCGATCGCCTGTCTCCCGGCGATCGAGCGGAGCTTCCGCGACGCATTTCCCGACATGACGTCTCTCCGACCCGGTCATTTCATGGAGAACTTCCTGTTCAGCCTTGCATCCATTCGAGCCGAAGGCGCAATTTACAGCTCACACGCCGCCGATCAGCGCATCCCGATGATTGCAACCCGTGACATCGCTGATTTTTCCGCTGTGGTGACGATGGATCTTGTGTGGAAGGGTCATCATACCCTCGGACTGCACGGCCCGGCCGATCTCAGCTACAACGAGGCCGCCACCATCATCGGCGGCGCCATTGGCAAGCCCGTCCGCTACATTCAGATCGACGACGAGTCGATGATCGCCGCGATGGCCGCTTCAGGCATGCCCGAACCCATGGCCCGTCTGGTTTGCGGGCTCTACTCCGGCATTCGCTCGGGTATGGTCCGCCGCGTCGAACCCAGGATGGCGACACCGACCACGCTCGAGCAATTTGCCAGATCGCTGGTCCAGCCGGCGGTCGCCGCCTGACATTTCCTCAATCGACATGTCGTACCGGCGACAGGGAGGAGGTAAAAATGCAATTTTTATCAGTCCGGAAATCTGGCGGCTCCAGGCCTGAACATAAAATCGAGGTCCGACCAAATTGACTTGCGAGGTGCCGTATCGGGCAAATCACCAGTGTGCAATGCGGAAGTCGATTTCCCCTTGGGAACGGGGCCCCTATCGGAGCTGCACGGCGGATGCCATGCAGTCTCTGTTGGCGCGGACGGTTTGCATATTATCCACGATCGGCCTCAGCGCCTCGACCAACACGACCAAAGCGGCCTGAACACCCGTACAGCGGCGTATGGGTTCTTATCAGTGAGCGCCTGTATGACGTGACGCGTGGCAACCGCGTTCGACGGCAAGACAGTTGTGAGCCCCGCCTGGAAGGTTTAAGGCGAGGCGACACAGGACCCAGCCATGTTGCCAATCTTCGAGAGTATCCTTCCCGTCTTCCTGCTCGTTCTGCTGGGCACCGGACTGAAACGCGTGAAGGCAATTGATGCCGGTTTTTGGCACGGTCTCGACCAGTTCGGGTACTTCGTGCTTTTTCCGGCGCTGCTGTTCCAGACGCTTTCGAACGCCGACTTCGCCGGTCTCTCGACCGCCACCGTCGCCCTGACGACGAATGTCGCCGTGCTGGTGATGAGCCTGCTTGTCCTATCGCTTTGGCCATTGGCAAAACGCTTTGGACTGGGCGGCCCTGCATTCACGACGCTCTTCCAGACCAGTACCCGATGGAACGCCTTCATAGGTCTGGCGATCGCGGAGAAGCTCGCCGGGACGATCGGTCTCACCATCGTGGCGGTCACCATGGCAGCGATCATCGTGCCGATCAATTTCTACAATGTCGGCGTACTTGTGTGGTTCGGCAACGGTCGGCGCGACATTCGCAGCTTCGTCACCCGTATCGTGACCAACCCCATCATCCTCGGCGCCGCGGCAGGCATCGCGTTCAACCTCTCCGGAATGACCCTGTACGAGCCGCTTGCCATGGCCGTCGATCTCGTCGCGCGGGCGTCGCTAGGTCTTGGCCTGATCATGGTCGGCGCCGGTCTGAGGATCGCCGACGCCCTGCGGCCCCGCAAGGTCGTGCTACTGGCCGGGTTCCTGAAACTGTTGTTTTTCCCCGTGGTGATGGTCGCCACCGCCATGGCCTTCGGGCTCTCCGGCGAGGTGCTGGTCATGCTGGCGCTCGGCGCCGGAGTGCCGACGGCGATGAACGGGTATGTTCTCGCAAAGCAGATGGGTGGCGATGCGCCGCTCTACGCTACGATCGCGACACTCCAGACAGCGGCAGCTTTTCTCACGATCCCCCTGGTGATTGTCGTCGCCCGCTACGTGGCTGGCGGGTAGAGAAGATCGATGACGTACCGCGCGTCGAAGCGGCCGTCGAGCACACCGTAGGTGTGCCGCCAGCCGCCGGCCAGGCGGGTTTCGGTAAAGGCATCGGCGATCTTGCCGGCACCGATCCGGTAGAGTTCGGCTGCTGCGGCGGCAAGCGCCAATTGCTCGACGAGCAGGCGCGAGGCGCCCTCGTCACGTTCGCACAGTGCCACGGCGGCCCGAAGCACCTCGACGGTCTTCTTGCCCGAGGGACCGAGATCCCGTTCCAGCCCCGCGAAAACGCTTTCGAACAGGTCCCTGCCCCGGCTGATGACACGTAGCACGTCCAGCGCCATGACATTGCCGGAGCCTTCCCAGATCGCATTGACAGGTGCCTCGCGGTAGTGCCGGGCGATCGGACGTTCCTCAACGTAGCCAGAGCCGCCGATGCACTCCATGGCTTCGTAGATCAGCGCCGGCGCCATCTTGCACACCCAGTATTTGACGACCGGCGTCATCACCCGGGCATAGGCCGCATCGGCCGGATTGTCCCGTGCCTTGTCAAAGGATTCAGCCAACCGAAACACGAGGGCGGTCGCCGCCGCAACGTCGAGGGCCATGTCGGCAAGCACCCGCGTCATCAAAGGCTGATCGACGAGGTTCTTGCCGAACACCTTGCGGCTACGTGTGTGGTGAACGGCTTCCGCCATCGAGGCGCGCATGATGCCGGCGGACGCCAGGGCGCAATCGAGCCTGGTCAGCGTCACCATGTCCAGGATGGTGCGGATGCCCTGTCCGGCCTCGCCCAGCAGATAGGCCATGGTGCCGTCGAACTCTACTTCCGACGAGGCGTTGGAGCGGTTGCCGATCTTGTCCTTCAGGCGCTGGAGGTAAAGACCATTGTGAGATCCGTCCTCAAGAAGGCGCGGAACGAGGAAGCAGCCCATGCCTTCCGTCGTCTGCGCCAGCATCACGAAGGCGTCGCTCATCGGTGCCGACATAAACCACTTGTGGCCGGAGAGGCGGTAAATGCCCTCGCCGACGCGCTCGGCGCGGCTGGTATTGGCCTTGACGTCGGTGCCGCCCTGCTTCTCCGTCATACCCATGCCGAGCGTGATCGCGGATTTCTGCATCGGCGGTTTGGTCGTGGAGTCGTATTTCCGTGAGAGGATCTTCGGCGCCCATTCGCGCTGCACGTGGGGCGACGCGGCAAGGGCAGCGACCGAGGCGCTGGTCATCGTGAGTGGGCAGAGATGGCCGCTTTCGAGCTGGGCCGTGAGAAAGAAGCGGATGGCGCGGGCCTTGTGCTCCTGGCCACGCGTGCCCTGCTGACCTTCCCAGATCGAGCAGTGAAGGCCGACCGACATCGAGCGGCGCATGAGCGCATGCCAGGCGGGGTGAAATTCGACCACGTCGAGACGTTCGCCACGGACCCCATGAGTGCGTAACTGCGGCGCATTCTGGTTCGCCATCCGGGCGAGTTCCTGCGCTTCGTGCGAGGTCACATAACGACCTATGGCATCGAATTCGTCCTTCATCGCGCGCGGCAGACTGGAGGCCATATCAACGAGCAGCGGGTCGGTGCGGAACGCATTCACGCCGGCCCAGGGCGCGGGCTGGTTCAGCTCGGCGAACTTGTCTTCCATCCGGGTCATGTCACTCAATTACCTTCCAACGCACGCAAACGCTTCGATGATTCGCTTTATATGGGGAACAAAGGGCATTCCCCATAGCATATGCTTGCCCGTGCGGCTCCCACTCTTTATAGACCGCGTGACTTTCTCCGGAGGACGGTCTCATGGTCTTCTTTCCCCACCGCCATCTCCTCGGCATCAAGGGGCTTTCCGAACAGGATATCACCCTTCTTCTCGACAAGGCTGATGCCGCCGTGCAGATCAGCCGGCAGCGGGAGAAGAAAACGACGACGCTTCGCGGGCTGACGCAGATCAACCTGTTCTTCGAGGCTTCGACCCGCACGCAATCCTCGTTCGAACTTGCGGGCAAACGCCTTGGCGCCGACGTCATGAACATGTCGGTTGGCAACTCGTCGGTGAAGAAGGGCGAAACCCTGATCGACACCGCGATGACACTGAACGCGATGCGCCCCGATGTTCTGGTGGTGCGGCACTCGTCCGCCGGCGCTGCCGCTCTGCTCGCCCAGAAGGTCGCCTGCTCTGTCGTCAATGCCGGCGACGGCCAACACGAACACCCGACCCAGGCGCTGCTCGATGCGCTGACGATCCGCCGCGCCAAGGGAAAGCTGTCGCGCATCATCGTCGCGATTTGCGGCGACATCCTGCATTCGCGCGTTGCCCGCTCCAACATTCTGCTGCTCAACCAGATGGGCGCCCGTGTCCGGGTGGTCGCGCCCGCCACGCTCCTGCCCTCCGGCATCGCTCAGATGGGCGTAGAGGTTTTCCACGACATGGCGGAAGGACTGAAGGACGCGGACGTGGTGATGATGCTGCGTCTTCAGCGCGAGCGCATGTCCGGCGCCTTCGTGCCTTCGGTGCGCGAATATTTCCGCTTCTACGGTCTGGACGCCGAGAAGCTGAAGGCAGCCAAGGAAGACGCGCTTGTTATGCATCCGGGTCCTATGAACCGTGGCGTCGAGATTGCCTCGGAAGTGGCGGACGGACCGCAGAGCGTGATCGAGCAACAGGTGGAAATGGGGGTCGCGGTGCGCATGGCCGTCATGGAGGCTCTGTTGGTTTCTCAGAACCAGGGACCACGCAGCGAGGGAGCCGGCGCATGATCAAGCCGCTCGTTATCAACAATGTCCGGATTATCGATCCGTCGCGCAACCTCGACGAGGTCGGCAGCATCATCGTCGGCGAAGACGGCCGTATCGCCGCCGCCGGTGCTTCTGCGCGCAATCAGGGCACACCAAACGGAGCCGAGGTTCGCGACGCCTCCGGGCTGGTCGCTACTCCCGGGCTCGTGGATGCACGTGTTTTCACTGGAGAGCCCGGCGCCGAACATCGCGAAACGATCGCCTCGGCAAGCCGTTCCGCAGCTGCCGGTGGGGTCACCTCCTTCATCATGATGCCGGACACGGATCCCGTCATCGACGACATCGCGCTGGTCGAGTTCGTCAAGAAGACGGCGCGAGACCAGGCGGTCGTCAACGTTCATCCGGCCGCGGCGCTGACGAAGGGGCTTGCCGGCACGGAAATGACCGAAATGGGTCTGCTGCAGGAAGCCGGTGCTGTCGCCTTCACCAATGGCCGCAAAGGTCTTTCCGATACGCAGGTGCTGCGGCGGGCGATGACCTATTCGCGCGAATTCGATGCCGTCATTTCGCTGGAGGCGCGGGAAAAATATCTCGGTGCCAATGGCGTGATGAACGAGGGCCTGCTCGCGAGCTGGCTCGGCCTCTCCGGCATTCCGCGGGAAGCGGAGATCATTCCTCTTGAACGTGACCTTCGCGTCGCCGGCCTGACGAAGGCCCGCTATCACGCCGCGCAGATTTCCGTGCCGGAATCGGCCGAAGCCATCCGCGTCGCGCGCGGACGGGGCGCGAATGTCACCTGCGCGGTGTCGATCAACAATCTTGCGCTCAACGAAAACGATATTGGCGAGTACCGGACGTTCTTCAAGCTTGCACCGCCGCTGCGCTCGGAGGATGACCGGATGGCGATGGTCGAAGCGCTCGCGAAGGGCGATATCGACATCATCGTGTCCTCGCACGATCCGCAGGACGTCGACACCAAGCGTCTTCCCTTCGCAGACGCAGAGGACGGGGCTGTCGGGCTGGAGACGATGCTGGCCGCAGCACTTCGCCTGCATCACAACGGCCAGGTGCCCCTGATACGGCTCATCGATGCCATGTCGACCCGCCCTGCCCGAATCTTCAAGCTGGACGCCGGCACGCTGAAGCCAGGCGCCAGGGCGGACATAACACTGATCGATCTCGACGAGCCTTGGTTGGTGGCGAAAGATACGCTGCTTTCGCGGTCCAAGAACACGCCGTTCGAGGACGCCCGGTTCTCGGGACGCGCCGTGGCGACATACGTTTCCGGCCGGCTCGTTCACGCGCTCTGACACAAGAACAGGAGGATTTCCGTGCCAAGCCTCGATTATGGTTCGCTTTCCGCTACCGCGATCTTCGGCTCGCTGGTCCTCGGCTATCTCTTGGGCTCGATCCCGTTCGGTCTGCTGCTGACCCGTATGGCGGGGCTGGGCGATGTCCGCAACATCGGCTCCGGCAACATCGGCGCGACGAATGTCCTGCGAACCGGCAACAAGCCGCTGGCGGCAGCGACGCTTCTGCTCGATGCCCTCAAGGCAACAGCCGGCGCTATCTTCGCGCAAAAGCTCTTTGGCGGCGATGTCAACCAATTGCCGGGCCTGCTCGGCGGCTTCGCGGCTTTCATCGGGCACCTGTTCCCGGTGTGGCTGAAGTTCAAGGGCGGAAAGGGAGTCGCGACCTATATCGGTACCTTGCTCGGCATCTTTCCGATCATGGTGCTCGTGTTTGCCGTCTCCTGGCTCACCGTCGCCTTCCTCAGCCGCTATTCGTCGCTATCCGCTCTGGTTGCAACACTTGTCATTCCGGTTGCATTGTGGATACTCGGCGCGAAGGATGCAGCTCTCGTGACATCGGCGATGACGGTGATCACCTGGTGGAAGCACAAGGCAAACATTGAGCGACTGATTTCGGGAACCGAGAGCAAGATCGGACAAAAAGGATAGCCGCCGGATGGCAGAGGTCGGCGCAGGACGGACTGGAATTGCGCTGACCGACCGCCAGAGGATCGCCTGGCTCCGGCTGATCCGCAGCGACAATGTCGGCCCCGCGACCTTTCGCGACCTCATCAATCATTTCGGTTCGGCGGAGCGGGCGCTCGACATGTTGCCCGAACTGTCCAAAAGGGGCGGTTCCGCACGGCCGATCCGCATTGCCAGTGTCTCGGAAGCCGAGCGGGAACTGGACTTAGCGCACCGCTTCGGCGCACGCTTCCTCGGCATCGGTGAACCCGGTTATCCGAGTGCCCTGCGGCAAATCGAAGCCGCGCCTCCCCTTCTCGCGGTCAAGGGCAATCTAGAGGTCGCGTCCCAGTCCGCCGTGGGTATCGTCGGCTCGCGCAATGCCTCGATCAGCGGCGCCAAGTTCGCGGCGATGATCGCGCGGGACGTGGGGAGAGCGGGGTATAGCATCGTATCTGGACTGGCACGTGGCATCGATGCCGCGGCCCATACGGCCAGCCTTGACACAGGAACGATCGCCGCGCTGGCGGGCGGAATAGACCAGCCGTATCCGCCGGAAAATCTCCGGCTTTTCGACGAAATCTGTGACCGCGGGCTAGCGGTCAGCGAAATGCCTTTCGGATGGGAGGCACGCGCCCGCGACTTTCCCAGACGCAATCGCCTTATCGCCGGCATCGCGTTGGGCACCGTCGTAGTGGAAGCAGCAGCGCGATCCGGTTCGCTGATCACGGCAAGGCTGGCGGCGGATTTCGGGCGTCTGGTTTTCGCCGTGCCTGGCTCGCCGCTTGATCCCCGGTGCCAAGGCACCAATGGCCTCTTGAAAGACGGCGCGACCGTCACGACATCCGCCGCCGACGTCATTGACGCGCTGGCACCCGTTTCGGCCCTGGAGGTGCGTCGTCAAAGCGAGGTGGAGGAGCCGGTTCTAGATGGTGAGGACCGTGTTCCATCGCCACCAGAGGAATCAGACAGGACGCGAATCGTCGATGCGCTAGGGCCGACGCCGGTCGAGGTGGACGACATCATCCGACATACCGGGATTGGCGCAGCTAGCGTCTATCTGGTGCTTCTGGAGCTGGACATTGCCGGTCGGCTACATCGGCATCCGGGAGGACTTGTTTCGCTTGCCATGGGTGACTGAGGCGTCTTGCCTGCCAGACAGGATGTCGCCCGCCTCGATGTAAGCCATCTCGATCAGGTAACTAAGCAGGTCTGCGCCCTCCGCGCGCGCAACCTGTCGCAGTTCACCCAGCATATGGTGCAGGTAGATGATGGCTTCGCCAGACTGTTTGCCATTCTCCGGAGACGGTGAATCCATGATTTGTTTCCTGACAGCGAATTCGCGAAACCGCAGCATCGGACCATGCAGCCGAGCAGACCCAAACCATATACGATTAATTGCATAAAATTGCAAATCTCTTATAGGTTGCATTGAGGTGCATTCGCAGAATTTCGATGCGAGCCTCTTGACCGCAGTCGAATCCCTGTCCATGTCGGAGAGCCGCTTCCTGCACATGCCGCCCGAAACTTGTGCGCAATGCCAGTCCAGAGAAGAAAAATGAACGTAGTCGTCGTCGAATCCCCCGCCAAAGCAAAGACGATCAACAAGTATCTCGGATCGGGATACAAGGTGCTCGCCTCGTTCGGCCATGTGCGTGACTTGCCGGCGAAGGACGGATCGGTTTTGCCCGACCAGGACTTCGAGATGACCTGGGAAGTAGACAGCGCATCCGCCAAGCGCATGAAGGACATCGCCGACGCGGTGAAGTCCTCCGATGGCCTGTTTCTCGCGACCGACCCGGATCGCGAGGGCGAGGCTATCTCATGGCATGTGCTCGATCTGCTGAAAAAGAAGCGCGTTCTCGGCGATAAGCCGGTGAAGCGCGTGGTGTTCAACGCCATCACGAAAAAGGCCGTGCTGGACGCCATGGCGCATCCGCGTGACATCGACGTTCCGCTGGTCGATGCCTATCTGGCGCGCCGTGCGCTTGACTATCTGGTTGGCTTCAACCTGTCGCCAGTCCTCTGGCGCAAGCTGCCCGGCGCCCGTTCGGCCGGCCGCGTGCAATCCGTGGCGCTGCGTCTCGTGTGCGACCGCGAGGCGGAGATCGAGCGCTTCGTCAGCGAGGAATACTGGAACATTTCCGCTCTCCTGAAGACCCCACGCGGCGACGAATTCGAGGCGCGCCTGGTATCAGCTGACGGCAAGCGGCTGCAGCGGAACTCGATTTCGGACGGAGAAGCTGCCAACAGATTGAAGAGCTTGCTAGACGGGGCTGCCTATGCAGTCGACTCCGTCGAGGCCAAGCCCGTCAAACGCAATCCGGGGCCGCCCTTCACAACGTCGACCCTCCAGCAAGCTGCCTCATCGAGACTCGGCTTTTCCGCGTCCCGCACAATGCAGGTGGCCCAGAAACTTTACGAGGGCATAGACATCGGCGGCGAGACGGTCGGTCTCATTACTTATATGCGTACCGACGGCGTCCAAATGGCGCCTGAGGCAATCGATGCGGCGCGTGCAGCCATCGGCGATCAGTTTGGTGCTCGCTACCTGCCGGAGAAGCCGCGCTTCTACTCGACGAAGGCAAAGAACGCACAGGAAGCGCACGAAGCGATCCGCCCGACCGACTTCAACCGCACACCAGACAAGGTAAAGCGCTTTCTCGATGCCGACCAGCTTCGCCTCTATGACCTGATCTGGAAGCGCGGTATCGCCAGCCAGATGGCGTCTGCCGAGATCGAGCGCACGACGGTCGAAATCCTCGCCGAGAGCAAAGGCGAGAAAGCCGGCCTTCGCGCGGTTGGATCGGTGATCCGTTTCGACGGCTTCATCGCGGCCTATACCGATCAGAAGGAAGACGGCGAGCAAAGCGACGACGGCGACGAGGATGGTCGCCTGCCCGAGATCAATGCGCGCGAGACGCTCGCGAAGCAGAAGATCAACGCGTCGCAGCACTTCACCGAGCCGCCGCCGCGATATTCGGAAGCCTCACTGATCAAGAAGATGGAAGAGCTTGGCATCGGCCGTCCATCGACCTATGCCGCAACGTTGAAGACGCTCAGCGACCGCGAATACGTCATTACCGAAAAACGCAAGCTGATTCCCCATTCCAAGGGGCGGCTGGTTACCGCATTCCTCGAGAGCTTCTTTACCAAGTACGTGGAGTACGACTTCACCGCGGATCTGGAAGAAAAGCTCGACAAAATATCGGCAGGGGAACTGGACTGGAAGCAGGTGCTGCGCGAGTTCTGGGCTGACTTCTTCTCTCAGATAGAAGACACCAAGGAGCTCCGTGTCACCAACGTACTGGACTCGCTGAACGAGGTTCTTGCCCCGCTGGTCTTCCCCAAGCGCGAAGATGGTTCCGATCCGCGGATCTGCCAGGTCTGTGGCACCGGTCAGCTCTCGCTGAAGCTCGGTAAATACGGTGCCTTCGTCGGCTGTTCGAATTACCCGGAATGCAATTACACGCGTCAACTTTCCAACGAAGGTGGCGCGGAAGCGGAAGCCGCACTTGGCAACGAACCCAGAGCTCTGGGCAAGGACCCGATGACGGCTGAGGACGTCACGCTGAGAAGCGGCCGTTTCGGCCCCTATGTCCAGCGCGGCGACGGCAAGGATGCAAAGCGTTCTTCCCTGCCCAAAGGTTGGAAACCCGAAGACATTGATCTCGAGAAGGCGCTGGCGCTGCTCAATCTTCCCCGCGACGTGGGCCAGCATCCGGAAAGCGGCAAGATGATCTCGGCCGGCCTCGGGCGCTACGGGCCATTCGTGCTGCATGATGGAACCTATGCCAACCTGGAGAGCATCGAGGATGTGTTTTCGATCGGCCTGAACCGTGCCGTTACCGTGCTCGCCGAAAAGCAGAGCAAGGGTGGCGCGGGTCGGGGGCGGACGGCGGCGGCAGCCCTGAAGGAGCTCGGCGATCACCCGCAGGGCGGAGCGATCACGGTTCGCGATGGCCGCTATGGTCCCTACGTCAACTGGGGCAAGGTCAACGCCACACTGCCGAAGGGCAAGGATCCGCAGTCTGTAACCGTTGAAGAGGCGCTTGCCCTGATCGCAGAACGTGCAGGTAAAGACGGCGACAAGAAGACAAGGGCCAAGAAGCCAGCCAAGGCCGCGAAAGCCGACGGAGAGGCGAAAACCAAGAAAGCGCCAGCGAAGAAGAAGCCGGCGGCGAAGACGAAGAAGAGCTGACATTGAGCAAGACACCGCGCGACACCGACATGACGACCGCTCCACGGAACAGACGGGAGCGGCGCGCAGCCAAGGTTGCCGCGGAAGGTGGTGCTTCGAACAAGAACGAGAGCACGATCAAGCACGGACAGCTTCCTCCGAAGGAGGTGCTGCTTGCTTATATCTCGGACAATCCGGACCGCGCCTCAAAGCGGGAAATTGCCAAGGCTTTCGGCCTGAAGGGCGAGGCGCGTGTCGAATTGAAGGACATGCTGCGGGCGCTGGAAGAAGACGGGCTCGTCGAGAAGAACAGGAAATCACTGACACGGCCGGGTGCGTTGCCGCCGGTCACCGTTCTCGACATCACGACCCGCGACAAGGATGGCGACCTCATCGGCCGGCCGGCGGAGTGGAACGAGGAACTCGGCGTCGCACCCGCCGTTTCGATCCGCCAATCAAGCGCCGACCGCGCCAAGGGTAAGGCGCCTGTCGGCGGGCTGGGAGACCGTGTTCTCGCGAAGATCTTTCCGTCCAAGGAGCGCGCCGGCCCCGCCTACACCGCCCGGATCATCAAGGTCATCGACAAGACAAGGCTCTCTGTTCTCGGCGTCTACAAGGCGCGGGTTAGCGGCGACACGGGACGCATCCTGCCGATCGACCGCCGTGACGACGAAATGACGATCGACGCCGTCGACCTCAACGGCGCAAAAGATGGCGATCTGGTCGAGGTGGAAACCATGCGGTCGGCAACGCGTCTCGGACTGAAGCGGGCCCGCGTGCTGAATGTCGTAGGGTCCGTAGCTTCGGAAAAGGCGATCTCAATGATCGCCATCCATGCGCATGGCATACCGCATGTCTTTCCGGACACGGTGCTCGCCGAGGCCGAGGCCGCCAAGCCCGCGACGATGTCGCATCGCGAGGACTGGCGTCAGGTTCCGCTGATCACCATCGATCCGGCCGACGCCAAGGATCATGATGACGCGGTCTATGCCGAGCCGGATCCCTCCCCCGACAATCCGGGCGGCGTAATCGTTACCGTCGCGATCGCCGACGTTTCCTGGTACGTGCGGCCCAAGTCGCCACTTGACCGCGAGGCGGTGAAGCGAGGCAATTCCGTATACTTCCCAGACAGGGTCGTACCGATGTTGCCTGAGCGGATCTCCAACAATCTCTGCTCATTGCGGGAAGGCGAGGATCGACCGGCGCTCGCGGTGCGCATGGTCTTCTCCAAGGAAGGTCGCAAGGCCAGCCACACGTTCCATCGCGTGATGATGAAAAGCGCGGCAAAGCTCTCCTACCAGCAGGCACAGGCTGCGATCGACGGCAAACCTGACGACAAGACCGGGCCACTGCTGGAACCGATCTTGAAGCCGCTCTGGGGAGCCTATCGTATCCTGAAGGCCGGACGGGACCGCCGCCAACCGCTCGAGCTCGACATGCCGGAGCGCAAGTTGATACTAAAGGAAGACGGGACGGTCGATCGGGTCCACATTCCGGAACGTCTCGACGCCCACAAGCTGATCGAAGAGATGATGATCCAGGCCAACGTCTCGGCCGCCGAGACGCTGGAGAAAAAGCGCCAGCCGCTCGTCTACCGTGTTCATGACGCGCCAAGCCTTTCAAAGCAAGAAGCGCTGAGAGAGTTCCTCGGTACAATCGGACTCTCGCTTGCAAAGGGCAATCTGAGGTCCAATTCCTTCAACGGCATCCTCGCCAGAGCGCTCGACACGCCGCACCAGACCATGGTCAACGAGATGGTACTGCGCAGCCAGAGCCAAGCCGTCTACAGCCCCGAAAACATTGGGCACTTCGGCTTGAACCTGATGAAGTACGCCCACTTCACCTCCCCGATCCGCCGGTATGCGGACCTTATCGTACACCGGGCCCTGGTCGGCTCGCTGGGGCTTGGCGAAGGCGGGATCACGCCGGACGAGGAAGCCACGCTTGATGACATCGCGGCCGAGATCTCGACCTTCGAACGCCGTGCGATGGCCGCCGAGCGTGACACGATCAACCGGCTGATCGCGCATCATCTCGCTGGCCGCATCGGCGACGAGTTTCAGGGGCAGATTTCCGGCGTCACCAAGTCCGGCCTCTTTGTCACATTGCCGCAGTTCGGCGCGGACGGCTTCATTCCGGTTTCCACACTGGGACGCGACTACTATATCTACGACGAAGCGCATCAGGCTCTCTCAGGCGAGAAGACCGGTCTCGGATATCGTCTTGGCGACAGCATTGAGGTTCGGTTGGCGGAAGCGATCCCGCTCGCCGGCGCGTTGCGCTTCGAAATGCTGAGCGAAGGACGTCCGATGCCGACGGCTGTACGGTCCTTCCACAAAACAAAACGACGCGGCAAGCAGCCCGGAACACGGCCGCCCCGCGGACGCCGTTGAGGAAACAAACGATGAGCACGACGGGCCAAGATACCACAGCACTGCGGTTCGGCGGGGACGAACAGGCAGAACGGCCGCTCGGCCGTTCGATCCGGCGCGGGATGCTGAACACGTGTCCAGCCTGTGGCAGCGGCCGTCTCTTTCGCGCCTTCCTGAAACCGGTTGATACCTGCTCGGTTTGCGGGGAGGAAATGCACCACCAGCGCGCCGACGACCTGCCGCCTTATCTCGTCATCGTGGTACTTGGCCATGTGCTGCTCGGCGGCTACATGATGACCGATCTCGTCTTCCCAGCCTCAGACTGGGTGCACCTGGCCATATGGGCTCCCATCGCGGTCATCACCTCCCTGCTGTGCATCCAGCCGATCAAGGGCGGCGTCGTAGGCTTGCAATGGGCGCTGCGGATGCATGGCTTCGGCGGTCATGACGACACTCCGGAAGCGATTGATCCGCCCCCCCGCGACGCATAATGCGCTGTTCGGGGGCACGGACGTGACGGTTGGATTGCGACCTCGCGACGCGGCCACTGTGATGGTGTTCGACCGCGCTGGCGGACGCCTGCGAGTGTTGGTGGGGAAGCGGTCGGCAGCGAACGTCTTCATGCCCGATTTCTATGTATTTCCCGGCGGACGACGCGATCGGTGCGACTTCCGACATCCGTTTGCCAGTGACGCCCATCCCCTGGTGATCGAACGGCTCTGCAACGAGGGACTTTCCATATCGCGTGCCAGGGCGCTGGCACTTGCCGCTGTCAGGGAATTGCACGAGGAAACCGGGCTCTGGATCGGCGATGCGAACAACGGCAAGGCCGATCTTTCGACGCTTCGTTATGTCGCTCGAGCCATCACGCCGCCAGGGAATGTCCGACGCTTCGATACCCGCTTTTTCTGCACCTTCGCCGATGAAACCGCGCTCGACCTGACAAGTCTGCGGGACAGCGAGGAACTCAGCGATCTCCGCTGGGTTGACATGGACGCGATTTCAGGACTGAACATGGCCTCGATTACACGAACCATTCTGGAAGACGTGGCAACACTCATGCATGCTGAACCCTCTTTACCTTTTGGTCTCGGCGGTCCGTTTTACTACGAGCGGCATGGCCGCTTCGTCCGTGGCACCATCTGAGGTCTGCGCGCATGTCTAAAGGCATATCCGAGAACGGCCATCGCGAGGACATTCACTGGCCTTCGCTGGTTGCTGCTATCTCGGCCATCACGGCGGTTGGCATTGCGATAGGCCTCGGCCTTCCCTTGCTCAGCATCATACTGGAAAAACGTGGCATCCCCTCGACGCTGATCGGCCTCAACACCGCGATGGCCGGTGTCGCAGCCATGGTTGCGGCGCCGATCACAACCAGGCTCGCACACGAGCTTGGCGTGGCGCGCACCATGCTGTGGGCGGTATTTCTGTCGGCGATCAGCGGCCTGGGTTTCTATTTCGCCGATGCTTTCTGGATGTGGTTTCCGCTGCGCCTCGTGTTCCATGGCGCAACGACGACACTTTTCATCCTGTCGGAATTCTGGATCAACGTCGCGGCTCCTCCCTCGCGACGCGGCTTTGTGCTCGGCATCTATGCCACCGTGCTCTCACTTGGTTTTGCATGCGGCCCCCTGCTCTTCTCTCTCCTCGGCAGCGACGGCATCCTGCCGTTTGCCGTTGGAGCGATAGCGATCCTCCTTGCAGCCGTGCCGATCTACATCGCGCGCGGCGAGAGCCCGCAGTTGAACGAGAAGCCGCAGAGCCATTTCTTCCGGTATATCTTCCTGGTGCCGACAGCGACGGCAGCAGTCTTCGTTTTTGGCGCCGTGGAGGCTGGAGGCCTCTCGCTCTTCCCGATCTATGCGACAAGAACCGGCTTCAGCGAATCCCAGGCTGCGCTGCTGCTCACCGTCATGGGGGTCGGAAACATGGTCTTCCAGATCCCAGTGGGGATGCTGTCAGATGGATTGAAGGATCGGCGGCTCTTGCTATCGATCATGGCGGTGATCGGACTGTGCGGTTCGCTTGCCCTGCCGTGGCTGTCGCACAACTGGGTTTTGATGGCGATCGTGCTCCTGTTCTGGGGCGGAAGTGTCTCGGGTCTTTATACGGTCGGCTTGAGCCACCTCGGATCGCGACTCACAGGGTCCGATCTCGCGGCAGCCAATGCCGCCTTCGTTTTCTGCTATGCGGTGGGAACCGTAGCCGGTCCACAAGCGATCGGCGTGGCGATTGACATCTCCGGCAATCACGGTTTCGCCTATGCAATCGCGGGCTTCTTTGCCCTCTATGTCGCGCTTTCGCTGGGCAGACTGCTTTTTAGACCCAAACAGGCTTGACTTTTCGGGCGCGATTTGTAGTTTCGCGCCAGAATTTGCCGTGGAGCGCTTCCGCCCGCCACGGCTTCGTTTTTTATTGAAGGCAGGACGACCATGGCCAAGGCTACCACCATCAAGATCAAGCTGCTGTCGACGGCCGACACCGGTTTCTTCTACGTGACCACGAAGAACAGCCGCACGATGACCGACAAGATGACCAAGACCAAGTACGATCCGGTCGTCAAGAAGCACGTCGAGTTCAAGGAAACGAAGATCAAGTAAGGTATTCTTTCTCCTCTATTGAAAAAGAGCGTCGCATTTGCGGCGCTTTTTTTTATCGGGACAGGCTGAGACAAAAAAAGCACCACGGGGCAAAGCCAACCGTGGTGCTTTTTTGTTTGGGGGTCGGTCGGCATGCAAAGCGGCACGAGGAACCGCGTATATTGCACGCCAACCGACCGACCCCACGACCCAGGAGATGCGGCGGACCTGAGCATCATGGGGTATCTGCAAATTTTTGCCCGACTTTTTCAAGTCGCATCTCAAACTTGCGCAAATCGGAAGAAAAATCAACTAATTCTTAACCCAATACCGCGCTCGTCCTCAAATATGGTTAAAATTGCGTCCCGAAACGGCACCGAATACAAGGTTTATACAGATCGAAGTCCAACTCTTCTTCTGTCTTCTTTCTATAAATTTAATGTACAGTCTGAGATGAAACGCTGAAAGAGCAGTATCTCTCGCTCTCTCATAAAAAGCGATCAAGTCTAGACGATCTAGGAAGAGGATTTTAGGGCGTAAAACGGCCCACTCAATTAAAGCCGATCCGAACGCAACCCACGAAACAATCCCGGGGAAACGCCTGAATGCCCAATTGATTTAAGTACAGCCAAATTATACTTATCTTGAAAACGAGGTTGTGAACGTGACGCCCAGCCTCGACGCATTTCAATGGGCGCATTGTCATCCAGCCAAGCCGCCCTGGCAATCCCTCAATTTGTTGTGGCCAATTTTTACGTCGCCTTCTTCGGGCGATGTGTCCATCACGCTACGCGGCGACAGCGGCGACGACACGGTTTCGGCCGCCGTTCTTTGCCTGATAGAGAGCAAGATCGGCCTGTTTCAGGAGTTGCTCTGGCGTCTCGATACCCGGTCCCGTCGTGGCAACGCCGAGCGATGCGGTCACCTGCAGTCCGGACGGCAGACCTGCGAGCGCGAATGCCTTGTTCTCAACGATCGACCGCAGTCTCTCGGCGACCAGAGCGGCCGTTTCCGGCGGCGTGTCCGGCATGACGAGTACGAACTCCTCGCCGCCATAGCGGCAAGCAAGATCGGCGCCTCGTACCGTGGACCGTATTCTTCCGGCAAATTCTCTGAGCACCTCGTCGCCGGCATCGTGCCCATAGGTGTCATTGACCTGCTTGAAACGGTCGATATCGGTGATGCAAATGGTCAGCGGGCGCCCCCGCACCAGTGCCCGGTTGAAAAGCGTCTTCAGATGGCTGTCGAGATAACGTCTGTTGTGAAGCCCGGTCAACGCGTCGGTGACAGCAAGCTCTATTGTCTGCTGAACGCTGTTGCGCAGCCTGTCATTGTAGCGCTTCCGCCTGATCTGCGTCAGCGAGCGGGCGACCAGTTCGTTCGGATCCAATGGCTTATGGATGTAATCGTTGACACCGAGATCAAGAGCCCTCACGATCATCGTGTCCGAATCCTGCTCCACCACCAGAAGAACCGGAATGAAGCGGGTCCGCTCGAGCGAACGGAGCTGCGAGCATAGCCGCAGCGGATCGTAGTCATCGAAGTTCGTGTTGACGATGACCAGGTCAAACTCGTTTTCCGACGCTTCGAACATGGCAGCTTGCGGATCCGACATGCAAGACACGTCGGCGATGGGTTTCAACGCCTTGACAATACGCTCCTGCGAACTGCCGCGTCCATCGACGAGAAGGACCTGGGCCGGCTCATCGAGACGGCCGTCGCTGCCCCGCAGCATGTCTTCCATCATTATGTCGCGCGCCGTTTCGGCACGTATGCGCAGTTCATCATGGAGCGTTTTCAACCGGACGAGGCTCTTGACCCGCGACACCAGCTGAAGGTCGTTGACGGGCTTGGTCAAAAAATCATCGGCGCCGGCTTTCAGCCCACGCACACGGTCGGAAGGCTGGTCGAGCGCCGTGACCATGACGACGGGAATATGTGCTGTGCGAGGATTGGCCTTCAGCCGCTCGCAGACCTCGAACCCATCCATCGCCGGCATCATGATGTCGAGAAGGACGACGTCGACCTGGACCTTCTCGCACAAGGCCAGCGCCTCCGGACCATTATCCGCAGTCAGGACATCGAAGTACTCCGCCAGCAAGCGCGCCTCGAGAAGCTTGACGTTGGCGGGGACGTCATCGACGACCAGAATCCTCGCTGTCACTACTGCCCTTCCCTTCCCCTACGCATCGCCAAGATAGGTCTTGATCGTCTCGAGAAACTTCGGAACCGAAATCGGCTTTGATACGTAGGCCTCGCAGCCACCCTGGCGGATTCGCTCCTCGTCGCCCTTCATGGCGAACGCCGTGACCGCAATGACGGGAATGACGTGCAGTTCCGGATCCTCCTTCAGCCATTTCGTGACTTCGAGTCCGGAAACCTCAGGCAGCTGGATATCCATTAGGATGAGATCGGGGCGAAAGCGGCGTGCGAGATCCAGTGCCTCCATGCCGTTCCGTGTCTGGATCGTCTCATAGCCGGAGGCCTCGATCAGATCGCGGAAGAGCTTCATGTTCAGCTCGTTATCTTCGACAATCATCACTTTTTTGGACATTCATCCGGCCTTGTCATGCACATGGAAACTCGTCAAACCTCGGCGAACGGCCAAAAGTTCAAGGCATTTCCCGAAGCCTGATGCTACAACGATTTGGTTGAGAAAAAGGTAACCTGCCCGCGGTCATGGAAAATCAAAATGCGTGAAAAGCAATCCCAAGTCGATCCTCTCGCCGTGGCGGCCGATGTTCTCGGGTGGCTTGCCAACGAGCCGGACATGCTGTCGCGTTTCCTGGCACTTTCCGGACTGCGCGCCGACCAACTTCGGGAAGCCATCGCCGATCCGGGTTTTCTGGCGGGACTGCTCGATTTCGTCATGGGCCATGAACCAACCTTGATTGCCTTTTCCGACGCCACAGGCACGAAGCCTGAGGACGTCGGCGCCGCATGGCGCGCGCTGTCCGGTCCGGGGCTGGATTCCGGGGAATTCTGATGACCGGAGAAGAGGCGATCCGCGCACTCCAGCTGAGCGACAGACCACTGGTGGTTTGCGATGTGGACGACGTCGTGTTGCAGTTCCTTCATCCGTTCCGGAGCTTCCTTCAGTCCCGTGACTATCGGCTGGTGGCCCGGTCCTTTCGGCTGACGGGAAACATCGTCCGGGAAGCCGATGGAGAGGCGCTCGAAGAGAGTGCGGTTCGGCAACTGATCGAGGCGTTCTTCGCCCAGCAGGCAAACTGGCAAACGCCGGCCGACCTTGCGCTTGAGACGCTTTCGGGGCTTTCGGCCCATGCCGAGGTCGTTTTTCTGACGGCCATGCCCTACAGGCATTTCGACCAGCGACGCCGGCTGCTCGACCGTCATGGGTTCAATCAGCCGCTCATCGCCACGGAGGAAGCGAAAGGACCGCTGGTCCGGCTGCTGCGCCGAAACCCCGACTTGCCGATCGCGTTCGTCGACGACATGGTCCACAATCTGTCCTCCGTCGGCTCGCATGTCGAGGACTGTATGCTGGTTCACCTTCAGCCGGTGTCCGACATCCACGTCTTTGCTCCCGCAACGCCTGCGATCGCCACACGTGCGGCCGACTGGCGGGATGCCGAGAAGATCATTCGCATGCACCTGGCAGCCACCTCCTGCTGACAACGTTTGGCGACGGGGAGAATCTCCCGCTTGTCTCAGCCGAGGCTAGCGCTTAAGGTGGCGGCGTTCAACTTTTGTTCCGCCATGACCGCCAACGACCACCCGCCTTCGGGCTTTTGCCGCGACTGTCTGACGCCGCAGCCGGCCGAGCGGCGGCGATGTGTGGCCTGTGGTAGTCCCCGGCTTGTGCATCATCCGGAGCTTCATGAACTCACACTCGCCCATATCGATTGCGACGCGTTCTATGCGTCCGTGGAAAAGCGCGACAATCCTGAGCTCGCGGATAAACCCGTCATCATCGGCGGCGGCAAGCGAGGCGTGGTGTCGACGGCCTGTTACATTGCCCGCATTCACGGCGTTCGCTCGGCGATGCCGATGTTCAAGGCTCTCGAAGCGTGTCCGGAGGCCATCGTAATCCGCCCCGATATGGAGAAGTATGTGAGGGTCGGGCGCGAGGTGCGGCAGCTGATGCTGGAACTTACTCCGCTCGTGCAGCCATTGTCGATCGACGAAGCCTTTCTGGAGCTAAAAGGTACCGAGCTGCTGCATCACGAAACGCCCGCGCGCGTGCTCGCCCGTTTCGCTCGCCGCGTCGAAACGGAAATCGGAATCACGATTTCCGTCGGACTATCTTACTGCAAGTTTCTTGCGAAGGTCGCCTCGGACCTGCGCAAGCCTCGCGGCTTTTCCGTCATCGGCCGCGCCGAAGCCGTTTCCTTCCTCGCCGACCGGCCGGTCACGACGATCTGGGGCGTGGGCAAGGCCTTTGCCTCGACGCTGGAGAGAGATGGGATCCGGACCATAGGACAGTTGCAAACGATGGAAGAGAGCGACCTTATGCGACGCTACGGCTCGATCGGGCAACGGCTGTTTCGCCTTGCTCGGGGGATCGACGAGCGGGAGGTCCATCCAAACGAACCGGCGAAGAGCGTTTCCTCCGAGACGACGTTTTTTGACGACATCTCAAGCCGCGACGAATTGGTAGCGCATCTGCGGAGCCTCTCCGAGAAAGTCGCCTGGCGGATGAAACGGAGCGAGGTGGCGGGACATACGGTGGTCCTGAAACTCAAGACAAGCGATTTCAAGTCACGAACCCGCAATCGCCGGCTGGAGGACCCGACCCAACTTGCGGACCGGATATTCCGCACCGGCCTTTCGCTGCTTGAGCGGGAGCTCGACGGAACCAAGTTTCGCCTGATCGGCATCGGTGTCACGGATCTGACGGACGCGCGGAAAGCTGACCCGCCCGACCTGGTCGACCCGCAAGCAGGTCGACGCGCGGCAGCGGAGGCCGCCATGGACAAGCTTAGGGAAAAATTCGGCAAGGGTACCGTTCAGACGGGTTATACCTTCCCCGCAAAGCCGCGTCCCGGATCGGCTTGAACACGACTATGTGATCCCTGTGGCACTTCAAGCTTTCCTTAAACTTGTGCATTTATTTTAGGGAAATCCAGTATTGCGTAAGGATCACGCGCCCATGAGCAAGTCTTTCTCCGTATCCCTCGGCGTATTTACCGCGCTGATGCTGTCGTCTGCCGCGTGGGCCGGAGACGGAGAAACGCTGCAAATCTACGTTTCGAAAAAGACCCAGTCGCTGGCGGTCTACGACGGGGATGAGATCGTTGCGACATCGAACGTATCGACCGGCAAGGCTGGTCACACGACGCCGTCGGGTATCTTCTCGATCCTGGAGAAGCGCAAATACCACGAGTCAAACCTCTACTCGAACGCTCCGATGCCTTGGATGCAGCGGATCACCTGGTCGGGTGTAGCGCTTCACGAATCCAGCAGCGTTCCGAACTATCCAGCGTCGCACGGCTGCGTCCGCCTGCCAGGCGCATTTGCAAAAGCTCTTTTCCAGATGACAGAGCGCGGCGCGCATGTGATCATTACCGACGAGCCCGTAACGCCACAGGCCATCGCTCATCCAACGCTTTTCAAACCGGAGATTCCCGCTGCCGACGGCGTGCTGCTGTCGGATGCCGAGATGCGACCGGCGACTTTCGAGGCCGGCACCGAGCCTGTCGAGGTGGCTGTGGCGGACGTTCAACCGAAACTTGGGGCAACAGCGACCGTCGCCATCGAGGCGCTTCCACCGCTGCGCATCCTCATCACCCGTCGCGATCATCGTGAAACGGTGATGGACGTACAGGCAATGCTCAATGCTCTCGGTTTCGATGCAGGCGACCAGGACGGCCAGCTCGGCAGCCGAACTATCGCTGCAGTCAAGGCTTATAAGGAGAGCAAACAACTACCGGCCGCCGGCGACATATTGTCGGACGAATTCATAGACTCGATTTACGCAGCAGCCGGCAAAGGCAAGCCGCCGACCGGTCAAATCCTCGTGCGGCAAAAGTTC
This sequence comes from Ciceribacter sp. L1K22, assembly GCF_017599385.1. GTDB lineage: Bacteria > Pseudomonadota > Alphaproteobacteria > Rhizobiales > Rhizobiaceae > Allorhizobium. The sequence continues at coordinate 1,755,003 of NZ_JAGFPK010000001.1, read as the reverse complement.
AAACCACTGTTTGAAGCCCCGATATCCATTGACGATCCCGGGAAGCCGCTTGGTACGCACTTCCTGGAAGCTACGCACGTCAATCGCTTCAGCGGCAAGGCCGACTGGCATGGTGTCACGCTCGACAACCATCTGGCGCCCGCAACCCGCGAACGTCTTGAAATCGATGCGGATGCCGCTCCTGACAGCCTGCAGGGCGCGCTCGATCGAGTGACTATACCGGACGATATTCGCCAGAAGATCGCGCATCTTCTGGATGAGGGAACTTCCATCACCATTTCGGACGTCAGCGATACGCGCGAGACCGGCCTTGGGACCGATTTCATAACGATCACGCGTGCTACGCCCCGTGCTTGATGGCGAGGAGCGCCATTAGACCAGTTCGACGTCGATGACTCCGGGCGCCGAGCGCAGTGCCGCGGCGATGTCCGGCGTGATGCGATACTTTTCGGTGAGTTCCACCTCGATCTCCCGCCGACCCTCATCCTTGATGACGATGAACGATACGAGACCATCGCCCTTGGCGTTGAGATGCGTAGCCACCGACTTCAAAGGCCCGGAATCGCGAACGTAGATCCGCAGCGCCTTCTGCATCTGGACCGACTTCTCCTCAAGAGACTGGACGGTCTGGATGCGGAGGCCGATCCCTTCAGGGCGCTCGTCCGCCTGCACGGTGATCACCAGCGACTTTCCGGCCTCTAACATGTCGCGGTACTGGTTGAGCGCCTCTGAAAACAGCACTGCCTCGAACTGGCCAGAGGCATCGGAGAAGGTAACGATCCCCATCTTGTTGCCAGTCCGTGTCTTGCGCTCCTGCCTTCCCGTCACCGTGCCGGCAAGGCGTCCGGCGGTAGCGCCCTGCTTCACGGCGGCGGAGAAGTCGGCGAAGGTCTGAACGCGCATCTTTTCCAGAACCGCGCGATAGGCATCAAGCGGATGAGCGGAGAGATAGAAGCCGAGGACCTGGAATTCCCGCAGCAGCTTTTCCGAGGCAAGCGCCGGCATGAACTGCGGGAAGGCGATCTTTTCCGGTCCGGACGCGGCACCGGCGCCGAACATATCCGATTGGCCGCTGACCTTGTCCTCCTGGGCTTTCTGCGCATAGCCGATGATGCGATCGAGACCCGTCACCAATTCGGTACGGTCACGGCCGAAACAGTCAAACGCGCCTGCCGCGATCAGGCTTTCGAAAACCCGACGGTTGACCTGCTTGGGGTCAATACGCAGGCAGAAGTCCTCAATGCTGTCGAAGGGTTTGTCGCCGCGCACCTCGACGATATGCTCCACTGCCGATTCACCGACACCCTTGATCGCCGCTAGCGCGTAGAAGATGCAGTTATCCCCGGGCTCGAAGCGCCGGAACGATGTCTGCACGGAGGGCGGCACGACCTTGATGCCAAGGCGGTTCGCGTCCTGTCGGAAATCGTTCAGCTTTTCAGTGTTGGCCATATCGTAGGTCATGGACGCGGCGAGGAACTCGACCGGGTGGTGCGCCTTCATATAGGCCGTCTGATAGGAGACGATCGCGTAGGCCGCAGCGTGCGACTTGTTGAAGCCGTAGTTGGCAAACTTGGCGAGCAGGTCGAAGATCAGGTCAGCCTGCGGCTTGGACACGCCGTTCTTGACCGCACCATCGACGAAGCGGGCCCGCTGCTTGTCCATCTCCTCCTTGATCTTCTTACCCATGGCGCGACGAAGCAGATCGGCCTCGCCGAGCGAGTAGCCCGACAAGACCTGGGCGATCTGCATCACCTGTTCCTGGTAGACGATAACGCCCTGGGTTTCCTTCAGAAGATAATCGATCTTCGGATGGATGGATTCGATCTCTTCCTCGCCGTGCTTGCGGGCGTTGTAGACCGGGATGTTCTCCATCGGGCCGGGGCGGTAAAGCGCCACGAGAGCGATGATATCCTCGATGCAGTCGGGGCGCATGCCGATGAGTGCCTTGCGCATGCCGGCACTTTCCACCTGGAACACGCCGACGGTCTCGCCGCGCGACAGCATCTCGTAGGTCTTCTGGTCATCGAGCGGAATCGCTGCAAGATCGACCTCGATCCCCTTGTTCCGCCTCACGAAATCCACGGCCGTCTTCAGAACCGTCAACGTCTTGAGGCCGAGGAAGTCGAATTTGACCAGCCCGGCCTGCTCGACCCATTTCATGTTGAACTGGGTGACGGGCATGTCGGACCGCGGATCGCGATACATTGGCACCAGCTTCGACAGCGGCCGGTCCCCGATCACGATGCCGGCAGCATGCGTCGACGCGTGTCGGTAGAGACCCTCGATCTTCTGCGCAATGTCGAGCAGGCGCGCGACGACGGGTTCTTCCTCCGCCGCCTCCTGCAGCTTTGGCTCTTCCTCGATCGCTTTCGAGAGTGGTGTTGGATTGGCCGGATTGTTGGGCACAAGCTTGCAGATCTTGTCGACCTGACCGTACGGCATTTCCAGCACGCGGCCGACGTCGCGGAGCGCAGCACGAGCCTGAAGCGAACCGAAGGTGATGATCTGCGCAACCTGATCGCGACCATACTTCTGCTGAACGTAGCGGATGACCTCCTCGCGCCGGTCCTGGCAGAAGTCGATGTCGAAGTCCGGCATCGACACGCGTTCCGGATTGAGAAAGCGCTCGAACAGCAGCGAGAACCGCAAGGGGTCAACGTCCGTGATCGTCAGGGCATACGCAACGAGCGACCCCGCACCGGATCCGCGGCCGGGGCCGACGGGGATGTCATGCTGCTTGGCCCATTTAATGAAGTCGGCAACGATCAGGAAGTAGCCCGGGAACTTCATGCGTTCGATGACGCTCAGTTCGAATTCCAGACGCTCCCGGTAATCCTTCTCCTCATATCCGGGAGACATGCCAAGGGCGGCGAGCCGATTATCGAGTCCCTCTTCCGCCTGCCGGCGAAGCTCCAGCGCCTCCGCCCGCTCAGCCTCCTCGCCATCGGTGGCGCCGCCGGTGAACCGCGGCAGAATCGGCTTGCGAGTATCCAGGATGAACGAGCAACGGCGGGCGATTTCGATCGTGTTCTGCAAGGCCTCCGGCAGGTCCGCGAACAGCGCGCACATCTCGGCGCGGCTCTTCAGGTAGTGATCAGGGGTCAAGCGAAAGCGGCTGTCGTCCGACACGATCGCATTGTGGGCGACCGCCATCAGCGCGTCGTGGGCATCGAAATCGTCGCGAGTGGGGAAGAAGGCCTCGTTGGTGGCAACAAGCGGTATGTCATGTTTGTAGGCGAGTTCGACCATTCGACGCTCGTGCTGACGATCATAGGCGCCATGACGCTGGAGTTCGACGTAAAGCCGGTCGCCAAAGCGCTCCTTCAGCTTGACGAGCCGCTGCTCGCCAAGCGCGCGCGAACCGTCCTTCATGACAGTATCGATTGGTCCCGATGCCGCACCTGTCAGTGCGATCAGGCCGTCAGTCCCGAACTCGTCAAGCCAGGACAACTTCATATGAACGGCGTGACCGCCCTCACCCGCCAGATACGCGCGGCTGACGATGTCGACCAGCCGCTCGTAGCCTTCCGCCGTCGCCGACAACAGCACAAGGCCCGGCAAGCGGCTCATGCCATTGCGCTTGTCGTCCTCGACGTCTTCCATGTCGATCGACAGCTGGCAGCCAATGATCGGCTGCAGCCCCTCGTCCTTTGCCTTCTGGGAGAACTCCAGGGCAACGAAAAGGTTATTGGTATCCGTAACGGCAATCGCCGGCTGTTCGTCGCCCACCGCCTTGGACAGGATCTTCTTCAGCGGCAACGCGCCTTCCAACAGCGAATAGGCCGAGTGGACACGCAGGTGGACAAAGCCCGGTGATCTCGCGAGTTCGCGTCCACCCGCAATTTCCGTCACCGCGTCAGCCATAATCCATCCCGTTCCGACTCTTCTTCAGGGTGCGGATTTTCGACCGAGCGGCGCCCGGTGTCCAGAGCAGATTAGCGGAATGGGCCGGTGGTCAACCGGAAATGCTGTTATCGATGCCGGATCAAAGCGCGAGCATCAGGACTGAGAAGCTGCCAACAAACATGCAGATTGAGGCGAATGCGGCGATATCACGAAGTACTTCCGTCATGTCTCTCTCCTTACTCTTTATGTTTTTATTTTGTTCTCTTTTTGTGCCAATGTCAAGCCTGGAGAGACGCCCCACTAGGTCGGTTGGTAACGTTCTGAAAACATTGATCTTCTCACATCGATCTCGCCTGGAGATCGATGTTTTCGCTTCGCGCCGCCGTGGGCATCAGTGCGGCTCGGATATCCGCTTGCCCGGCTTTCTTTTCGTCAGGGCTGGACCGGCTTACGCGGATCGTAATCGATGATCTTGCCTTCGCGCAGAGTAACGCAGCGATCCATGCGTGAAGCAAGGTCGTGGTTGTGCGTGGCGATGAGAGCGGACAGTCCCGACTGTCGCACCAGCGCCTCAAGGGCGGAGAAAACGTAGCTCGCCGTTTCCGGATCAAGATTGCCGGTCGGTTCGTCGGCCAGAAGCACCAGTGGTGCGTTGGCCACGGCACGGGCGATCGCCACGCGCTGCTGTTCGCCACCGGACAGTTCCGCCGGACGATGATCGGCGCGGTGGCCGATGCGCATGTAGTCCAACAATTGGCGGGCCCGTTCGCTCGCCTCCTTCATGGAGAGGCCAGCGATCAGCTGCGGCATCATGATATTTTCGAGCGCCGAAAATTCCGGAAGCAGGTGGTGGAACTGGTAGACGAAGCCCACGCTGTTGCGCCGGATCGCCGTCCTCTTCTCGTCCGGCAAGCCGCCGCAGGCGGTGCCGCCGATCCAGACTTCGCCAGCATCGGGATGCTCCAGCAACCCGGCCAGATGCAGGAGTGTCGACTTTCCGGTTCCCGACGGAGCGACAAGCGCCACCGTTTCCCCAGCCTCCAGGCTGAAGTTCGCTTCTTTCAGGATCGACAGGGTCGTTTCGCCCTGACCGTAGTGCCTTTCGATGCCCGTGAGCGCAAGGACCTTGTTCTTGTTCGCCATGATCCGTTCACCTCACTCGTAGCGCAGAGCCTGCACGGGATCGAGCCGTGAGGCACGCCAGGCGGGGAAAATGGTCGCAAGGAAGGAGAGCGTCAGTGCCATGATGACGACTGACACGGTCTCCCCGACATTCATATCTGCTGGCAGCTGGCTGAGGAAATAAAGCTCGGGATCGAACAGGACCGTTCCCGATATCCACGAGAAGAACTGCCGGATCGACTCGATGTTCAGACAGACGACGACGCCAAGGACGACACCGGCCAGCGTGCCAGTGATCCCGATGGCGGCACCCGTCATAAAGAAGATGCGCATGACGGAGCCTGACGGCGCGCCCATGGTCCGCAGGATCGCGATATCGCTCGACTTGTCCTTCACCAGCATGATTAGGCCTGAGATGATGTTAAGCGCGGCGACAAGGACGATCAGGGTCAGGATCATGAACATGACGTTGCGCTCGACCTGCAGGGCGGAGAAGAAAGTCTGGTTGCGCTGCCGCCAGTCGGTGATGAAGATCTGCCGCCCCGCCGCTTCCTCGATCTTCGGCCGCAACTCATCGACGGCGTCGGGGTTCGATACGAACAACTCGATCGACTGAACCAAGCCATCAGCGTTGAAGTAGAGTTGCGACTCTTCAAGCGGCATGTAGATGATCGTCGAGTCGTATTCCGACATGCCGATCTCGAAGACACCCGAGATCGCATAGGATTTGACGCGCGGATTGACACCAAGGGGCGTGACGTCGCCTTCCGGCGAGACCAGAGTCATCATGTCACCGGCGGTCACGCCAAGCTCGGCGGCCATGCGGGACCCTACGAGAATGCCCTGCCCCGCCGTGAACCCAACCATATCGCCGGCCCGGATGTTCCCGGATACCGTCTTGAGCTTGATCAGGTCTTCCGCCCTGATGCCACGAACCAGTGCGCCAGTCCCGGCGCCCATCTTGCCGGAGGCCAGCGTCTGCCCCTCGACCAGAGGCAAGGCCATGGTCACGCCGGGAACGGCCGAGAATTTCTGTGCGAGATCGGCATAGTCGGTAAACGGCTGGTCGATCGGCTGCACGATCATATGGCCGTTGATGCCAAGGATGCGCGAAATCAACTCGGTCCTGAAACCGTTCATCACAGCCATCACGATGATGAGCGTTCCAACACCCAGCATGATGCCGACAAAGGAGAAGCCGGCGATGACGGAAATGAACGCCTCCTTGCGACGAGCACGCAGATAGCGCCATGCCACCATACGCTCGAAAGCCGAAAACGGCCTGCTGCCACGGCCGGAGACGGCCGCTCCCTCTCCATTGCCCGAGCCTTCAGCGCCCATCTCGTCTCCTCGCTCGCCGCTTACGCCTCTGCGGCGTCAGGCAGTCAGTTTGTTGATCGCAGCTTCGATCGTCATCGTTTCGCGGGCGCCGGTCCTGCGATCCTTGACCTCGACTTCGCCGTTCGCGACGGAGCGCGGGCCGGCGATGATTTGCACCGGTACCCCGATCAGGTCAGCGGTCGCGAACTTCGTTCCGGCGCGGTCGTCGGTGTCGTCGTAGAGAACGTCCTTGCCCGCCTTTCCGAGGTCGGCGTAGAGCTTCTCGCATGCGGCATCACATGCCTCGTCACCCGCCTTCATGTTGATCACGACGACATCGAACGGCGCGACCGAAGCCGGCCAGATAATGCCGTTCTCGTCATGCGAGGCCTCGATGATGGCGGGAACAAGGCGGGTGGGTCCGATGCCGTACGATCCCATGTGGACAAGGTGCTCCTTGCCGTCCGGACCCTGCACCTTGGCGCCCATGGGCTCCGAATACTTGGTGCCAAAATAGAAGATATGCCCGACCTCGATGCCGCGGGCCGACAGGCGATCAGCCTCCGGAATAGCGCTGAATGCCGCTTCGTCATGCATTTCCGAGGTGGCTGCGTAAACGGAGGTCCACTTGTCGAACACGGCCTGCAGACCGGCGACGTCGTCGAAATCGGTGTTTTCTGCCGGGATGTCGAAATCAACAAAAGCCTTGTGCGAGAAGACCTCGGATTCACCGGTGTCGGCGAGAATGATGAATTCATGGCTGTGGTTGCCGCCAATCGGGCCGGTGTCGGCACGCATCGGAATAGCGCGCAGGCCGAGCCGCGAGAAGGTGCGGAGATAGGCTACGAACATCTTGTTATAGGAATGGATCGCATCGGCCTGGGTCAGATCGAAGGAATAGGCGTCCTTCATCAGGAACTCGCGCGACCGCATGGTGCCGAACCGCGGACGGATCTCGTCGCGGAACTTCAGCTGGATGTGGTAGAGATTGAGCGGAAGGCTCTTGTATGACTTGACGTAGGACCGGAAGATGTCGGTGATCATCTCCTCGTTGGTCGGACCGTAGAGCATCGGGCGCTCCTGACGATCCTTTATGCGCAGCATCTCCTTGCCGTAGTCATCGTAACGTCCGCTTTCCTGCCAGAGTTCGGCTGACTGCAGCGTCGGCATCAGCAGTTCTATCGCTCCCGATCGGTTCTGCTCCTCGCGGATGATCGCATTCACCTTGTCGAGCACGCGCTTGCCGAGCGGCAGCCAGGAATAGATGCCCTGGCTCTGCTGACGGATCATGCCGGTGCGCAGCATGAGACGGTGGGAGACAATTTCCGCTTCCTTCGGATTCTCCTTGAGGATCGGCATGAAATAGCGCGACAGACGCATGACGGTTTCCAATGAATGAGGCTCTCCGCTTATGCGGAATCAGCCGGACGGCAACAATATTCGGATGCGTTCATAACCGGTTCGACACGGGAAGGAAACCCGCGTCACCCACCGCCTAGCCGGCCAAAACAGCGTTCCGAAGGAGACCGAAACGTTACAGGTCGGATGAACGAGCATGGCGGGAATATGAATTTTTTCGAGGCATTTACGCTGGAAAAATTTTTTATCAACAACTGTAGCAAATTTGCAAAAAAGAGGTGACAAAGCCAATCCGTTAGGCTAGCTTTAGCCCACAAAAGAGGCAGGGAGATTAAATTCTTGCCGATTTCGCGGTCAAGTCTTGGGAGGATCAGATCTTAGGCGCGCCCGTTCGCAGCCCCTTAAATGGTGAAAGATCACGCGATACTTGAACAAGGCCTCACGGCCTTGTTTTTTTTTGAGAATTTCGCAACGAAGCGACTGCGGACAGGGGAAAGCGGTTATTCGAAGCTCGGCAGGATTGTCGGAAGGCTGTCGAAACTGATCCCGAACCACGTCTCGGCCACAAGCCATCCGCCATAAATGATGCCGGATACCAGTGTCGTCAGAAGGACGACACGCCCTCCCCGGAACCGCGCGGGTGCGCTTTCCGCACTGCCAGGAACGATCTCGTTTTCATCCGCCTGTGTCCGCAGGCCGATCGGCAGGATCATGAACAGGGTGATCCACCAGATGATGAAGTAGACGGCGAAGGCGGAGAGGAACTGCATCTCGAGAACTTCCGTTGAATGGAAGGCCGCTTATAGAGGCAAACGTCATGTCTGGCAAAATGCAACGAACGCGCTTTTCGTCACACCTGCTCAAGTTCGATGAGGGTGCCGAAGAAATCCTTAGGATGCAGGAAGAGCACCGGCTTTCCGTGGGCACCAATCTTGGGTTCACCGGATCCCAACACCCGCGCTCCGGACGCGGAAAGCTGATCCCGCGCATGGAGAATGTCGTCCACCTCGTAGCAGACGTGATGCATACCGCCTGACGGATTCTTGTCGAGGAAAGCGGCGATCGGAGAATTCTCTCCTAGCGGTTCCAGGAGTTCGATCTTGGTGTTCGGCAGTTCCACGAACACAACGGTCACGCCGTGTTCCGGAAGGGCCTGAGCCTGAGACACCTTTGCCCCCAGTGTATCCCGGTAAGCCGCCGTGGCGGCCGTCAGATCCGGAACCGCGATTGCGACATGGTTGACGCGACCTAGCATGGGGAACCTCCTCAGCGAACGTGCCACGACCCTAACGCCGCGATCTGCCGCCTGCCATCAGACTTTCGTTATGAAGACCGTAACGATGGGCTTCTTGCCCCAGGTCTCGTTGGCGGCCGAGCGCACCGCCCGGCGGATGGACTCGCGCAATCCTTCAAGATCCTTGCGTCGCGCGCGGGGTATGCTTTCGACAGCGCCGAGAATGGCGTCGTAAAGCACATCCTCCATGTCCTCTCCCTCGTCGTCATAGACCGGCAGGCCGAACGGCACCACCTCGGGGTCGCCCATGAAATCGTAACGACTGTCGAGAAGCACGTTGACCGCGACATGGCCCACATAAGAAAGCTTCTTGCGATTGGAGATGCCCATCTCGTCCATATCGCCGATCAGCTTGCCATCCTTGTAGATGCGGCCAAACGGCGCGTGGTCGATCACTTCAGCCGGGCCGGGAGCAAGACGAAGAACATCACCGTTGCGAACCTTCGGCACGCTTTGGATGCCGGCCTGGCGTCCCAGTTCGGCCTGCGCCATCAGATGCGCCGCCTCTCCATGAACGGGCACCAATATCTGCGGTCGAACCCACTGGTACATCTGCAGCAATTCGTTGCGACGCGGATGGCCGGAAACGTGCACCAGCGCATCGCTGTCGGTCACAATATGCACGCCCTGCTCGATGAGGCCGTTCTTGATGTCGAGGATGGCCTTTTCGTTGCCCGGGATCGCCCGCGAGGAGAACACGACCGTATCGCCCGAGGCCAGCGCGACATTGCGCATCTCGTCGCGCGAGAGCTTAGCGAGCGCCGCGCGGGGCTCGCCCTGGCTTCCGGTCAAAATCACGACCACACGATCACGCGGGATGTAGCCGTATTCGTCTTCCGCGATAAAGGGCTTAAGCCCCTCCATCAGTCCGAGATCGTCGGCAACCGCGACGACGCGCTTCAGAGAGCTGCCGAGCAGCAGCACCTCGCGGCCTGCAGCCTCCGCAGCCTGGGCAATCGAGCGGATACGACCGACGTTGGACGAGAAGGTGGTGATCGCCACCCTGCCCTCGGCGCTTTCGATGATCTTGCGCAGCCCGGCAGATACCTCTTTCTCGGATGGTGAGATGCCGTCGCGCATGGCGTTGGTGCTGTCGCACATCAGTGCGAGGACGCCCTCGTCGCCGACGGCACGGAACTTCTGTTCATCGGTCAGCGGCCCCAAGGACGGCGCGTGGTCAATCTTCCAGTCTCCGGTGTGGACGAGATTACCCAGTGGCGTGCGGATGACCAGCGACATCGGCTCGGGGATCGAGTGATTGACGCCGACAGCCTCGACCGAGAACGGGCCTATATTGATGACATCGCCTGCCTTGAACGGCGTGATCGGAATATCGGCTCTCGACCCTTCGTAGTCGCGCTTGGCCTCCAGGAGGCCTGCCGTGAAGCCAGAAGCGTACACAGGCACATTGAGGCCGGGCCAGATATCGTTCAGCCCGCCGAAGTGATCCTCGTGAGCGTGGGTGATGATGATCGCCTTCAGGTTCTTACGCTCTGCAGCGATGTAGCGGATGTCAGGAAGCACGAGGTCGACGCCGGGCAGGTCCGGACCGGGAAAGGTCACACCGCAGTCGACCATGATCCACTGGCGGTTCGTCGGCGGCCCGTAACCGTATAGGGCGAGGTTCATCCCGATCTCGCCAACACCGCCCAGCGGCAGAAACACCAGTTCGTCTTTGTTGCTCATTCTTTTTCTAGTCCAGTTTGTTCAAAGAAGACGTCGCCCGCGGCGATCGTCATTCTTCGCCCGTCATCCTGCGTCAGCAGAAGAAGGCCTTTATCATCGATTCCGGAAAATAGGCCGGAAATCGCGCGATCGGTGAGATTCACCGTAATTCTCTCTCCCATGCCGCAAGCCGCGTATCGCCAGCGCGACACGACAGCTGCGACGCCCACGCCCTTTTTCCAGAGCGACAGCGCATCGACCATGCTGGAGAACAGCCCTGCAAACACTTCTTCGGGAGAGGCGGACGCCCCATGCTCGCGAAGGCATGTCACGGGATAATTAGAGAGGTCGGGCTTGAAAGCAATATTGACACCGATGCCGACCACCACGGCCTGGCGGCCATCCGTAAGCCGCTCTCCCTCAATGAGAATGCCGCAGGTCTTTCGACGACCAATAAGGATGTCATTCGGCCACTTGATTTCGACCAAATCAGAGCCAGGCGGAACGACACGACGCACCGCACCATAAACGGCCAGAGCCACTGCAAGCGGTAGAGATCCAAGAGCCTCCATCGGCGCAGGATCGATCAACAGGAGCGAGGCGTAAAGGTTTCCCGGCGCCGAGTGCCAGGTCCGTCCTCTACGGCCACGACCGCCCGTTTGGGCGGTCGCCGTAAGCCAGAGATTTCCGGGATCGCCTTGCCTTGCCCTTTCCAGGCACTCGGCATTGGTGGACGACACCTCGCCCAATGCCTCGTGCCGGAAGTCCCCGAGCGACAGCGCCCGGTCAGCCACCAGCCGGCTCAATAGAAGAGCGACTGGGCGGCGACGTCAGCCGCATTGCCGATCGGACCGCCGAACAGGACATAGCCGATCACGAAGACACCGGAGAGGCCGAAGACAAGACGCAGTTCACCTGCGATACGCGCGAACTCGCCGCTCGCTTCGTCAAACCACATGACCTTGACGATGCGCAGGTAGTAATAAGCGCCAACGACCGAAGCGAGTACGCCGATGATGGCCAGCGCATAAAGCTTGGCTTCGATCGCCGCGATGAAGACGAAGTACTTTCCGAAGAAACCGGCGAGTGGCGGAATGCCAGCGAGCGAGAACATCAGGGCGGTCAGAACCACTGCCATGAACGGCTTGGTCGTCGAAAGGCCGGCCAGATCTTCGATGTTCTCTACATTGCCGCCTTCCTTGCGGCGCATCGCCATGATGCAGGCAAAGGTGCCGAGCGTCATGACGAGATAGATCAGCATGTAGAGTATCACGCCGGACACGCCGGTTTTCGAGCCGGCGGCCAGGCCGACGAGCGCGTAGCCCATGTGACCGATCGAGGAGTATGCCATCAGGCGCTTGATGTTTCGCTGGCCGATCGCGGCGAACGAACCGAGCACCATGGAGGCAATCGAAATGAAAACGACGATCTGCTGCCATTCGGCGAAGACCGGCTGGAAGGCTTCAATGACGATGCGCACGAGGATCGCCATCGCGCCGACCTTCGGCGCGGCGGCCAGGAATGCGGTGACCGGCGTCGGTGCGCCCTCGTAGACGTCCGGCGTCCACATATGGAAGGGAACGGCGGATATCTTGAAAGCAAGGCCGGCGAGAACGAACACGAGGCCGAAGATAAAGCCAAGCTGCGGTTCGCCCGAAGTCAGAACGCGTGCGATCTCGTCGAAACCGGTATTGCCGGTGAAACCGTAGATCAGAGACATACCGTACAGCAGCATGCCCGACGACAGAGCACCGAGTACGAAATACTTCAGGCCCGCTTCGGTAGACCGAAGGCTGTCACGGTTGATTGCGGCGACGACATACAGCGCCAGCGACTGCAGCTCGAGCGACAGGTAGAGCGAGATCATGTCGTTGGCGGAGATCATCAGCATGACGCCGAGCGTCGCCAGCACCAGCAGGACTGGGAACTCGAACTTGTCGAGATGGTCGAAGCGGGCATGTCCGACGGCCATGATCATGGCGGTGATGGAGCCGACGAGTGCCAGAACCTTCATGAAGGTCCCGAAGCCATCGGCGACATAGGCGCCGCCAAAGGCCTCGCCCTGCGCGGGAACCAGCAGCATCCACATCCCGGAGGCGATGAGGAGCGCAACGGCGAGCCCGGTGACTGTCGTCGCCGACTTCTCGCCAGAGAAGACGCCGATCATCAGGAGAACCATGGCGCCAACCGCGAGGATCAGCTCCGGCGCGATCAGATGCAGGCTAGCAACGAGAGTTTCTGCGGTCATGTCCAATGGGTCCTGTCGTCAGTTCACCGTGAGCGCAACGTTCTGCGCCGCCTGCAATGCAGCCGTATAGTTGTTGATCAAGAGATCGACCGAAGCCGCCGTCGCATCGAAGATCGGAGCCGGATAGACGCCGAAGAGGATGGTCAGCGCGATCAGCGGGTAGAGGATGAGCTTTTCCCGGCCACTGAGGTCGAGCATAGCCTTGAGGCTTTCCTTCTCAAGAGCCCCGAACACCACGCGGCGATAGAGCCAGAGCGAGTAGCCTGCCGAGAGGATCACGCCCGTCGCCGCGAAGAGCGCCACCCAGGTATTGGCGCGGAAGACGCCGATCAGGGTCAGGAACTCGCCGACGAAACCGGAGGTGCCCGGAAGGCCGACGTTCGCCATCGTGAAGATCATGAAAGCGACGGCATATTTCGGCATGTTGTTCGCCAGGCCGCCATAGGCCGCGATATCACGGGTGTGAAGGCGGTCGTAGATGACGCCAACGCAGAAGAAGAGCGCGGCCGAGACGAAGCCGTGGCTGATCATCTGGAAGATGGCGCCCTGAACGCCCTGCGCGTTGGCGGCAAACGTACCCATCGTGACGTAGCCCATGTGAGCGACGGACGAATAGGCGATGACCTTCTTCATATCCTCCTGCATCAGGGCGACCAGCGAGGTGTAGATGATCGCGATCACTGACAGCGTAAAGACGAACGGCGCGAAATAGTCCGATGCCAACGGGAACATCGGCAGCGAAAAACGCAGGAAACCGTAGCCGCCGAGCTTCAGCAGGATGCCCGCGAGAATCATCGAGCCCGCAGTCGGTGCCTGCACGTGCGCATCCGGAAGCCAGGTGTGCACCGGCCACATCGGCATCTTCACCGCAAAGGAAGCGAAGAAGGCAAGCCACAGCCATGTCTGCATGCCAGCCGGGAACTGGTGCGTCAAAAGCTGTGTGATGTCGGTCGTGCCGGCTTCCCAGTACATCGCCATGATGGCGAGCAGCATCAGAACCGAACCGAGCAAGGTGTAGAGGAAGAACTTGTAGGACGCGTAGACGCGATCCTTGCCACCCCAGACACCTATGATGATGAACATAGGTATCAGGCCGGCTTCGAAGAAGACGTAGAACAGCACAATGTCTAGCGACACGAACACGCCGATCATCAGCGTCTCGAGCAGCAGGAAGGCGATCATGTAGTCCTTGATGCGCTTCTCGATCGAGAACCAGCTCGCCAGGATGCAGAAGGGCATCAGGAACGTTGTCAGGATAACGAACAGCATCGAGATGCCGTCGACTCCGACGTGATAGGAAATGCCCGTGTTCAGCCACTCATGCTTCTCCACCATCTGGAAGCCCGGATTGGCGTTGTCGAAACCGAGCCAGACGAACAGAGAAACGACGAAGGTGAAGACCGTCGTCAGCAACGCGACATTCTTGACGTTGCGCTTGCCGAGGTTGGTGTCGTCACGCGTCAGAAGCAGAAGCAGCACGCCGACGAGCGGCAGGAACGTGACCGTCGAGAGAATGGGCCAAGCGGTCATCAGAGGGAACTCCCGAGCATCATCCAGGTAACAAGGGCGGCGATGCCGATCAGCATCGCGAAGGCATAATGATAAAGGTAACCGGACTGCAGGCGGACGATACGCTGCGTCGTCGAGGTGACCGCGTCAGCCACGCCATTCGGGCCGTAGGTGTCGATGACGCCGACGTCACCCTTCTTCCAGAAGAAGTAGCCGAGCGCCTTGGCCGAGCGGACGAACAGGAAGTCGTACAGTTCGTCGAAGTACCACTTGTTCAGCAGGAACTGGTAGAGCACGTGGTGCTGGCGGGCGAGGACCTTCGGCGTTTCAGGCGACTTGATGTACATGTACCAGGCCGTCAGGAAACCGATCAGCATCGCCGCGAACGGGCTCCACTTCACCCAGACCGGTACGTGGTGGAACTCTTCCAGAATCTCGTTTTCCGGCAGCGTGAACAACGCGCCCTTCCAGAATTCGGCATAGTGATGGCCGAAGAAGTAACCTTCGAAGACAAGACCGGCCAGCACGGCACCGACGGTGAGAACGGCCAGCGGGAAGAGCATGACCATCGGCGATTCATGAACATGATGCATGACATCGGCGGAGGCCCGTGGCTTGCCGAAGAACGTCAGGAACGCCAGACGCCAGGAGTAGAAACTTGTGAACAGCGCGGCTATCACGAGCAGAGCGAAGGCGAACCCAGCGACCGACGAATGCGACGCGTAGGCGGATTCGATGATAACGTCCTTCGAGAAGAAGCCGGCAAAGCCGATCATCGTCCCGGGAATACCGACACCCGTCAGAGCGAGGGTTCCAACGGTCATCGCCGCAAACGTCCAAGGAATGTGCTTCCGAAGGCCGCCCATGTAGCGCATGTCCTGCTCGCCGTCGACGGCATGGATAACGGAGCCGGCGCCAAGGAACAGAAGCGCCTTGAAGAAGGCGTGCGTGAAGAGGTGGAAGATGGCGGCGCCATAGGCGCCCAGACCCAGCGCCACGAACATGTAGCCGAGCTGCGAGCAGGTCGAATAAGCGATGACGCGCTTGATATCGTTCTGAACGAGACCCACGGTCGCGGCAAAGAAGGCCGTGATCGCGCCGATGATAGTAACGAAGGTCAGCGCATCGGGCGACAGTTCGAACAACGGCGACATGCGGGCGACGAGGAAGACGCCGGCGGTAACCATGGTCGCGGCGTGGATGAGCGCCGACACCGGGGTCGGGCCTTCCATCGCGTCCGGCAACCAGGTGTGCAGCAGGAACTGCGCGGACTTGCCCATGGCGCCCATGAAGAGCAGCAGGCAGACAGCTGTGATCGCATGTCCCTTGTCGAGGCTCATACCGAAGAGGTTGATGATCGCCTCGCCGGCTTCGGCACCCTCAGCCGGCAGGTAGGATTGCGCGGCAGCGAAGATGGTTTCGAAATTAATCGAACCAAACAACACGAAGACGCCGGAGATACCCAGGATGAAGCCAAAGTCACCGACGCGGTTGACGATGAAGGCTTTCATCGCAGCTGCGTTGGCCGACGGCTTCTTAAACCAGAAACCGATCAGCAGATACGACGCCAGACCCACGCCTTCCCAGCCGAAGAACATCTGCAGCAGGTTGTCGGACGTCACCAGCATGAGCATGGCGAAGGTGAACAGCGACAGGTAGGAGAAGAAGCGCGGCCGATGCGGATCGTGATGCATGTAGCCGATCGAATAGAGGTGAACGAGCGTCGACACGCTGTTGACCACGACCAGCATGACTGCTGTCAGCGTGTCGATACGCAGCGACCACTCGACGTCGATGCCGCCGGACTGGATCCAGCGCAGTACCGAGACCTTGATGACTTCGTGGCCTTCGCCGTGACCGAGGCCGACATTGATGAAGACAACCCACGACAGCGCGGCCGCGATGATCATCAGGCCCGTGGTGATATACTCCGACGCCTTGGCGCCAATCTGGCGTCCGAAAAGGCCAGCAATGATCGAACCGATCAGCGGCAGAAAGACAATAGCCTTGTAGATAAGCATAGCCGTATCAGCCCTTCATCATATTGACGTCTTCCACGGCGATCGAACCGCGGTTGCGATAGAAGACAACGAGGATCGCGAGACCGATCGCGGCTTCCGCGGCCGCCACCGTCAGGATGAACAGGGCAAAGACCTGACCCACGATGTCGTTGAGGAAGGCCGAAAAGGCCACCATATTGATGTTCACCGCGAGCAGGATCAGTTCGACCGACATCAGGATGACGATGACGTTCTTGCGGTTGAGTAAAATGCCGAAGACGCCGAGCGTGAAGAGGATGGCGCTGACCGTCAGGTAGTGGGAAAGACCGATTTCCATATTCTTGTTCCTTGACCTTTCCGCTGCCTCAGACGCCCTGGCCCGGCTTGACCTTGACCACCTTCACGGCGGTCGCCGGCGTACGGGCAACCTGCTGGGAGATATCCTGCCGCTTGATGTTCTGCCGGTGGCGGAGCGTCAGCACGATGGCGCCGATCATCGCGACCAGAAGAACCAGGCCGGCGATCTGGAAGAAATAGACGTAGTTGGTGTAAAGCACATCGCCGAGAGCCGCCGTGTTGGTCCGCTCGGCCGCCGCGGGGATCGGCATCTTGATCGCGTTCAGCGCTTCCGGCGAGAGAGTGCTACCGCCGATCACGAACACGAGCTCAGCCGCCACGACGAGCCCGATCAAAGCGCCGACCGGAGCATATTTCAGCGCCCCTGCCCTCAATTCGGTGAAATCGATGTCCAGCATCATCACCACGAAGAGGAAGAGAACCGCCACCGCGCCGACATAAACGACGAGGAGAATCATCGCCAGGAACTCGGCACCCGTGAGCAGGAAAAGACCGGCGGCATTGAAGAAGGTCAGGATGAGGAACAGGACCGAGTGGACCGGGTTCCTTGCCGAGATGACCATGAATGCCGACGCCACCGCGACAATGGCGAAGAGATAGAAAAATATTGCCTGCAGACCCATCGTCGTGCCTTTTCATCTTCCCCCGGATGCGGCGAGGAGGTGCCGCGATCCGACTGGCGTCCCAAAGCCGCTATCCCCAACGGCCGGGTGCCTCGGTTCCAAGTTCCGACCCGCCGCTTCAGCGCCAGGACGGTTTCGCTGAATTATCAGCGATACGGGGCGTCCATCGCGATGTTACGCGCGATTTCCCGCTCCCAACGGTCCCCGTTCTCCAGGAGCCGCTCCTTGTTGAAGTAGAGTTCTTCGCGTGTTTCCGTCGCGAATTCGAAATTCGGACCTTCCACGATCGCATCGACCGGGCAGGCTTCCTGGCAGAAGCCGCAGTAAATGCACTTCACCATGTCGATATCGTAACGGACAGTACGGCGGGTGCCGTCGTTCCTGCGAGGCCCCGCCTCAATGGTAATGGCCTGGGCAGGACAGATCGCCTCGCAGAGCTTGCAGGCGATGCAACGCTCCTCGCCATTCGGATAGCGGCGCAGTGCGTGTTCGCCACGGAAGCGCGGCGAAACCGGACCCTTCTCGAACGGGTAGTTGATCGTCGCCTTGGGCGTAAAGAAGTAGCGCATCGACAGGAAGAAGGCGCCGACGAACTCCTTCAGGAACAGGGAATTGATAGCCTGAGCAACACCAGCCATCTTCAACCTCCAAATCCGCTGATCGACAGGTGGGCCATGATCAAGCCCAACCCGCCAGTTTCAGCACGAATGCAACAATGACGACCATGGCGAGAGACAGCGGAAGGAAGACCTTCCAGCCGAGACGCATCAGTTGGTCATAGCGGTAGCGCGGGACGAAGGCCTTCACCATCGCGAACATGAAGAACACGAGCGACGCCTTGAGCACGAACCAGATGATGCCGGGGACCCAGTTGAGGATCGCGATATCAACCGGAGGCAGCCAGCCGCCGAGGAAGAGGATCGTCGTCAGCGCGCACATCAAACAGATGGCAGCATATTCGCCGAGCATGAACATCATGTAGGGGGTCGAGCCATACTCGACCATGAAGCCGGCAACGAGTTCGGATTCCGCTTCCGGAAGGTCGAAGGGCGGGCGGTTCGTTTCGGCCAAAGCCGAAATGAAGAAAATGATGAACATCGGGAATAGCGCAAGCCAATGCCAGTCGAGGAACGAGGCCGGCAGGCCGAGCATGGTGCCGAGGCCGTCGCTCTGCGCGTTCACGATATCGGTCAGGTTCAGCGACCCAACGCAAAGCAGGACGGTCACGATAACGAAGCCGATCGACACTTCATAGGATACCATCTGCGCGGCGGAGCGAAGCGCGCCGAGGAACGGGTATTTCGAGTTCGACGCCCAACCGCCCATGATGATGCCGTAAACCTCAAGCGAGGAAATGGCGAAGACGTACAGGATGCCGACGTTGATGTTGGCGATTACCCAGCCATCGGAGAGCGGGATCACGGCCCAGGTCGCGAGCGCCAGTGTCACGGCAACGAGCGGAGCCAGCAGGAATACGCCCTTGTTTGCGCCCGCCGGAATGATCGGCTCCTTGAAGACGAACTTCAAAAGGTCGGCAAAGGACTGGAACAGGCCGAAGGGACCGACAACGTTCGGGCCGCGACGCAGTTGCACCGCCGCCCAGATCTTGCGGTCCGCAAGCAGGATGTAGGCGATGAAAACCAGCAGACAGACGAGCAGAAGGACAGACTGCCCCACCATGATCAGCGCCGGCCAGAGATAGGTTGAAACGAACGAGTCCATAATCCCCTGCCCTTATTCCGCCGCAGCCTTGAAATTGTTCCGCGCCAGAGCCGAGCATTCGGCCATGACGGCCGAAGCGCGTGCTATCGGGTTCGTCAAATAGAAGTCTTTTACCGGAGACGCAAATCCGGATTTGCCCAACTTCCCGGCTTTTTTCGCAAGTGCGGCAATATCCCCGGAATTGCCGGCAGCGATTTCGTCCAACTCGGCGAAATGCGGGTACTTCGCGTACAGCGTTGCACGCAGCGCGCCGAGCGAATCAAAGGGCAATTTTTTCCCGAGCACGTCCGAAAGTGCACGGATGATCGCCCAATCCTCGCGGGCCTCGCCGGGTGCGAAACCGGCGCGGTTGCCCATCTGGACGCGACCTTCGGTGTTGACCCAAGTGCCCGACTTCTCTGTGTAGGCAGCGCCAGGAAGGATGACGTCGGCGTTGTGTGCGCCGGCGTCGCCGTGGCTGCCGATATATACGGTGAACTTCGCACCCTTCTTCGAAAAGTCGAGTTCATCGGCACCGAGCAGCAAGAGCACATCGGACGAGGCAAGCGCGTCGGCCGCGGTCAGACCGCCCTCGCCCGGGACGAAGCCAAGATCAAGCCCGCCAACGCGGGAGGCTGCGGTGTGCA
Organism: Ciceribacter sp. L1K22; assembly: GCF_017599385.1. Classification (GTDB taxonomy): domain Bacteria; phylum Pseudomonadota; class Alphaproteobacteria; order Rhizobiales; family Rhizobiaceae; genus Allorhizobium. The sequence goes on along the minus strand of NZ_JAGFPK010000001.1, from coordinate 1,735,312 downwards.
GGACGGCGAAACCGTTCCAGCCTTCGGCAACGGCGCCAACGGACTGAGCGAGCTTCGCGGCATTGGCAAGAACCGCCGCGCCATCCTCACCCGTTAGCGCACCTTGGCCGACGATGATCAGAGGACGCTGGGCGGCCTGGAGCTTTTCGGCGAAGCTGTTCTTGCCGCCGACGACAGCGGACAGCGTATCCGCGCCTGCGCCGAGATATTCGTATTCGTAGCGCAGTTCGCCGCCTTCACCGATCACGCCGATCGGGAAGCCACCACGGCGCCAGCGCTTGCGAATGCGGGCGTTGAGAACAGCCGCCTCGAAGCGCGGATTGGAGCCGATGATCAGCAGCGCATCGGCAGACTCGATACCGGCGATCGTCGGATTGAACAGATAGCTGGCGCGACCGAGCGACGGATCGACAAGCGTTCCGTCCTGGCGGCAGTCAATGCTGGTCGAGCCGAGCGCGGCCAGCAGTTCCTTCAGCGCATACATTTCCTCGACCGAAGCCATATCGCCGGCAACGGCGGCAATCTTCGATCCTGAAGTCGCTGCGACGGCAGACTTGATCGCCGCAAACGCCTCGCCCCAGGTGGCCGGCTGCAGCTTGCCGCCCTTGCGGACGTAAGGCCGGTCGAGGCGCTGCGTCTTCAGGCCGTCCCAGACGAAGCGGCTCTTGTCGGAGATCCACTCTTCGTTGATCTCCTCGTTGACGCGCGGCATGATGCGCATCACTTCGCGACCGCGGGTGTCGACACGGATCGCCGAACCGAGTGCGTCCATGACGTCGATCGATTCGGTCTTGCCGAGTTCCCACGGCCGGGCGGTGAACGCGAACGGCTTGGAGGTCAGCGCGCCGACCGGGCAAAGGTCGACAACGTTCCCCTGCAGTTCCGACGTCATCGCCTGCTCAAGATAGGTGGTGATTTCGGCATCTTCGCCGCGGCCGATCAGACCAAGTTCGGCGATGCCAGCGACTTCGGTGGTGAAGCGGACGCAACGCGTGCAGTGGATGCAGCGGTTCATCACGGTCTTGACCAGCGGGCCGATATACTTGTCCTCGACGGCGCGCTTGTTCTCGGTATAGCGGGAGCTATCGATACCGAAGGCCATCGCCTGGTCCTGGAGGTCGCATTCACCACCCTGGTCGCAGATCGGGCAATCCAGCGGGTGGTTGATCAGCAGGAACTCCATCACGCCTTCACGGGCCTTCTTGACCATCGGCGTGTTGGTGTAGACCTCCGGCAATTCGCCGTTCGGGCCGCCGCGAATATCACGCACGCCCATGGCGCAGGAAGCAGCCGGCTTTGGCGGGCCGCCCTTTACCTCGACCAGACACATACGGCAGTTGCCGGCGACCGAAAGCCGCTCATGGAAACAGAAACGCGGAACCTCGGCACCGGCCTCCTCACACGCCTGCAGCAGCGTGAAATGATCCGGAACCTCGATTTCCTTACCGTCGACCTTCAGCTTTGCCATATTCGCCTTCCTGTCTCACGCACACCGCGACTGCCGGGAGGACAGCTGCGCGCGATCCTCTGACCGCCCGCCGTTGCCGTGTTTGTTCAATTCTCCGAGCCAAACTCCTGCGAATACTCTGTTTTTCAGGTCCGCAGACGTTTGAGCTCCTAATTCTTTCCTGCCGGTGTCCACCATCATGGCTTTCCACCCGCCAATGTCTTGGCCTGACCAACCCAGTCGTCCCGGCCGATCCTGCCGCCGAAGCCGAGCTCGCTGTCGAGACGCGCCGCCTCTGCTTCGGTCAATGCCGCGATGTCCGCGTACCGAACCATGCCCCGAGCATTCAATACCTGCTCGGCTTTCGGGCCGATACCGGCGATCTTTTTCAAATCGTCCGGTCTGGTCGCCTTGCGTCTCGCAACGGCCTTTGGTTTCGCTACAGGCTTGGACGAGGTCTTTGCCGCCGTCTTTCCTGCCGCTGCCTTTGGCGAGACAGTCTTAGCTCTGACTATCTCAGTCTCAGTCTCCGGCTGCGCCTCAACCCGTTCCTGTTCGCGCGAGAGCGTCCGAGCTTCAGCCTCAGGCTGATCATAAGGATTGGCATCACGCGCCGCCCGGTTGCTGGCATCGACGGCACTCTGGAACGCCCCGAGCATGACACCTGCCAACTGGCTTGCCACGCCGAAACCCACGGCCGTCGCCGCCATGAAGGCGGCCGTCGGGTGAGCCAGAAGCGGGTGGAGCGGAAGCGCTGCCATCTCCGGCAGAGCGTCGGGCGCACGAGAAGCGTCAACCGGTTCGACCGGTCGTCCCTCCCCGCTTCTGTCCTTCGCCTTGCCCATTTGCCCGCCCTATCGGCCTAGCCTATTCGGCTGCTTCCATCACCACGCCATGCGCCATGGCGTTACGTGTATACTGATCGATACGAGCCTCCATTTCCGGACGGAAATGCTTGATGAGACCCTGGATCGGCCAGGCTGCCGCGTCGCCGAGAGCGCAGATCGTGTGGCCCTCGACCTGCTTGGTCACCTGGAACAGCATGTCAATCTCGCGCTTCTGCGCATTGCCCTTCACCATGCGCTCCATGACGCGCATCATCCAGCCCGTGCCTTCGCGGCAAGGCGTGCACTGGCCGCAGCTCTCGTGCTTGTAGAAAGCCGACAGACGCCAGATCGCCTTCACGATGTCGGTCGACTTGTCCATGACGATGACGGCAGCCGTGCCGAGACCGGATCCCAGCTCGCGCAGGCCGTCATAGTCCATGATGGCGTCCTTCATCTGGTCGCCCGGCACGCAGGGAACCGAGGATCCACCGGGAATGACAGCCAACAGATTGTCCCAGCCGCCACGGATGCCGCCGCAGTGCTTCTCGATCAGTTCGTGGAACGGGATCGACATGGCTTCCTCGACGGTGCACGGCCGATTGACATGTCCGGAGATCGAATAAAGTTTGGTGCCGGCATTGTTGGCCCGGCCGAAGCTCGAATACCAACCGGCGCCACGACGCAGGATCGTCGGGGTCACGGCGATCGACTCAACGTTATTGACCGTCGTCGGACAGCCGTAGAGACCCATGTTCGCCGGGAACGGCGGCTTCAGACGCGGCTGGCCCTTCTTGCCTTCCAGGCTTTCGAGCAGCGCAGTTTCCTCACCGCATATGTAGGCGCCTGCACCGTGATGCACGATGATGTCGATGTCGTAGCCGAGCTTGTTGTTCTTGCCCAGAAGGCCATAGTCATAGCATTCGTCGATCGCGGCCTGGAGCGCCTCGCGCTCGCGCATAAATTCACCGCGTACGTAAATGTAGGCATGGTGAGCACCCATCGCGAAGGACGCGATCACGCAGCCCTCGATCAGGGTATGCGGATCGTGGCGCATGATATCACGGTCCTTGCAGGTGCCGGGCTCCGATTCGTCAGCATTGACGACGAGATAATGCGGACGGCCATCGGATTCCTTCGGCATGAAGGACCACTTCAGACCGGTCGGGAAGCCCGCGCCGCCGCGACCCCGCAGACCCGAGGCCTTGACCTCGTTGATAATCCAGTCGCGACCCTTCTCGAGAAGCTGCTTGGTACCATCCCAATGGCCGCGCGCCATGGCGCCTTTCAGGGATTTGTCCTTGAGGCCGTAGATATTGGTAAAGATACGATCCTGATCCTTCAACATATCCATCTACCTCTCAACGCGGCTTCTTGCCGAAGACCTTGATGTATTCGGCCTCGCCGCCCTTGGCGAGGACCTTCGCCTGCTTGACCCAGTCATCCCGCTCGATCCGACCGGAGAATTTCAGGTAGCTATCGACCCATTCGCGCTCGGCCTTCTTCCAACCCGCCACCTGCGCAAAAGTATAGATGCCAAGCTCGTGGAGGATGCCCTCGATCTTCGGACCGACGCCCGAGATAAGCTTGAGGTCGTCCGGAGACGCGGGCTTTTCGATGCCAGCGGGGCGATTTTTGTCATCCAGCGATGGTTGGGCGGGCTTCGCGGCCTTACCGGCGGAATCAGCGGCGGCCGTATTGGATATCGGCCCAGTAACCTCGTCGCTGGCCGGCTTCGTCGCCTTGCGCGCGGGCTTGGCAGCGGGGCCGGATGGCGTTGCGGACTTGCCATCGGCTGGCGTCTTCAGCGCCGGATTGGTTTCTTCTGCCAGCGTAACAGGCTTGGCGGCGTTGGCCGGCGGAACAGCAGCGGCCGGCGCCGGCGTTTCCTTGCGTTTCGCCGAGACCGGCTTGTCGGCCTCGAGAAGCGACGTCAATCCACCGGCGGGCGCCGAGTAGATGCGGTCCGTCTGAGGGCCCGGCTTCACCTCGGCTCCCTTGCCTGCCTGGAACTTGTCAATGATGTCTTCGAGCTGTTCGGCCGTCAGGTCCTCATAGCTGTCCTTGAATATCATCACCATCGGCGCATTGACGCAGGCGCCCTGACACTCGACCTCTTCCCAGGACAATGTTCCATCCGCGTTCAGCTCGAAGGGATCATGGTGGATCTTCTTCTTGCAGACATTGATGAGGTCTTCTGCGCCGCGCAGCATGCAGGGCGTGGTTCCGCACACCTGTACGTGGGCACGCGTACCAACCGGCTTCAGCTGGAACTGCGTATAAAATGTCGCGACTTCAAGCACGCGAATGTAAGGCATCCCGAGCTTTTCGGCGACGAACTCGATCGCCGCGCGCGAAACCCAGCCCTGCTGTTCCTGCGCCCGCATCAGAAGCGGGATTACCGCCGATTGCTCGCGGCCTTCGGGGTACTTGCGAATTGTGGCTTCCGCCCAGGCTGCATTCTCCGCGCTGAAGGCAAAACCGGCGGGCTGGACCTGATCTTCGGCTAGTCGACGAACGGACATTCTTCTTGAGCCTTATTCTAGTTTATGGACCTGCACCGCGAGCTCGTTACCGAGTTGAACTCGCAGGCATAGGCAGACTTGTCTTTCTGCAGAAACACGACGAAGCTGGAGCCGTTTGGCACCGCGGCCTTGATCTCGTAGCCGTCGGCCAGCAGAGTGGCCATCGTAGCGCTGGACGACACCGACGAGCCGCTGACGGCCTGCGCGAGCGCGGCGCTCGCGGCAAGGCAGACTGCTAACGTCAGGGCCGCCACGCGCATCAGCGATCCACCTCTCCGAACACGATGTCGAGCGAGCCAAGAACCGCCGATACGTCGGCGAGCTGGTGCCCCCGGCACATGAAATCCATGGCCTGGAGGTGGGCATAACCCGGAGCGCGGATCTTGCAGCGATACGGCTTGTTTGTCCCGTCCGACACCAAGTACACGCCGAACTCGCCCTTCGGGGCTTCAACAGCGGCATAAACCTCGCCGGCAGGCACGTGGTAGCCTTCGGTGTAGAGTTTGAAGTGGTGGATCAGGCCTTCCATCGAGCGCTTCATCTCGCCGCGCTTCGGCGGAACGACCTTGCCATCGAGTGATGAAAACGGCCCGACGCGCGCGTCGCCAAGTAGACGATTCACGCACTGCTTCATGATCTTCACCGACTCGCGCATTTCGATCATGCGGATGAGATAGCGATCATAGCAGTCGCCGTTCTTTCCGACGGGGATATCGAAATCGAGTTCGGAATAGCACTCGTAGGGCTGCGAACGGCGAAGGTCCCAGGCAGCGCCCGAACCGCGAACCATCACGCCGGAGAAACCCCAGGCCCAGCAATCTTCAAGAGACACGACCCCAATGTCGACGTTTCGCTGCTTGAAAATACGGTTATCGGTCAGAAGGCCCTCGATGTCGTCAAGTTTGGCAGGGAACTCGTCGCACCACTTGCCAATATCCTCGACCAACTCCGGCGGAAGATCCTGATGCACTCCGCCCGGACGAACATAGGCCGCATGCATGCGAGAGCCCGACGCACGCTCATAGAAGACCATGAGTTTTTCACGCTCTTCGAAGCCCCATAGCGGCGGTGTGAGCGCGCCTACGTCCATCGCCTGAGTGGTGACGTTGAGAAGGTGCGACAGGATACGGCCGATTTCCGAGTAAAGCACCCGGATCAACTGGCCACGAATCGGGATCTCGATGCCGAGAAGCTTCTCGACGGCGAGCGAATAAGCATGCTCCTGGTTCATCGGCGCGACGTAGTCGAGGCGATCGAAGTACGGCAGAGCCTGCAGATAGGTCTTCGTCTCGATCAGCTTTTCGGTGCCGCGATGCAGCAGGCCGATGTGGGGATCGACGCGTTCGACGATTTCGCCGTCGAGTTCAAGAACCAAGCGTAGAACGCCGTGCGCCGCCGGGTGTTGCGGGCCGAAGTTGATGTTGAAGTTGCGGACGTTGTGTTCAGTCATGGTCCCTGCCCTTCCGCTCACTTGGCCGCTTTTTCGTCACCGGGCAGCACGTAGTCCGTGCCTTCCCAGGGCGAGAGGAAGTCGAAATTACGGAATTCCTGCTTCAACTCGACAGGCTCATAAATAACGCGCTTGGCGGCGTCGTCATAACGAACCTCTACGAAGCCCGTCGTTGGGAAATCCTTGCGCAGGGGGTGCCCCTCGAAACCATAGTCCGTCAGGATGCGGCGCAGGTCCGGGTGTTCGGTGAACATGATGCCGTACATGTCCCAGGCTTCGCGTTCGAACCAGTCGGCACCCGGAAACACCGGACAGGCGGACGGCACCGGCTTGTCTTCGGAGGTCGGAACCTTGACGCGGATGCGCAAATTCTGGCGCGGCGACAAAAGATGGTAGACCACGTCGAAGCGATCTTCACGCTTCGGATAATCGACACCGCAAATGTCGATCAGATTGACGAATCCACACTGCACGTCGTCGCGCAGGAAGGTCAGAAGCGCGATCACCTTGTCGGCGGTCGCGGTCAGAGTCAGTTCACCAAACTTCACCTCCGCAGAGGTCATCAGGCTGCCGCGCACTTCCTGCAGGTAGGAGGCAAGCTCGTTCAGGGCTTCGCTCATATCGGTCAGTCCCTTCCCTTAGCGCTCGATCGTGCCGGTGCGGCGGATCTTCTTCTGCAGCAGAAGCACCCCGTAAAGGAGGGCTTCCGCCGTGGGGGGACAGCCTGGAACGTAGATGTCCACCGGCACGACGCGATCGCAGCCGCGCACGACCGAATAGGAATAGTGATAGTAACCGCCACCATTCGCGCACGACCCCATCGAGATGACGTAACGCGGCTCCGGCATCTGGTCGTAGACCTTGCGGAGCGCGGGCGCCATCTTGTTGGTCAGCGTGCCGGCGACGATCATCACATCGGACTGGCGCGGCGAAGCGCGCGGAGCAAAACCGAAGCGCTCGACGTCGTAGCGCGGCATGGACAACTGCATCATTTCCACCGCGCAACATGCGAGACCGAACGTCATCCACATCAGCGAGCCGGTGCGAGCCCAGTTGATGAGTTCATCGGTGGAGGTAACAAGGAACCCCTTGTCGGCCAGTTCGTTATTGATCTCGCCGAAGAATGCGTCATCCGATCCAATCGGTTTGCCGGTGTTGGGATCGATAATCCCCTTCGGCTGCGGCGCGACCATTGTTGTGCCCGAAGCGGTCATTCCCATTCCAGCGCTCCCTTCTTCCACTCGTAAATAAAGCCGATGGTGAGAACGGCAAGGAAGACCATCATCGACCAGAAACCAAACCAGCCGATTTCGCCAAAGGACACTGCCCAGGGAAAGAGGAAGGCGACTTCAAGATCGAAGATGATGAACAGAATCGACACAAGGTAGAATCGAATGTCGAACTTCATGCGGGCATCGTCGAACGCATTGAAGCCGCACTCGTAGGCCGAAAGCTTTTCCGAATCGGGCGCCTTGAAGGCAACGGCGAACGGCGCAATCAGCAGCGCTATTCCAATCACCAGGGAAATGCCGATAAAGATTGCGATCGGAATGTAGGAGCTGAGCACTTCAGTCATCATATCCATCCCTGCTTGCGTTAAAAATGCCGGGCGGCACTCTTGATTGACCCGAAGGTCGGCAAGCCGAAAGAAGAGTTGCAACGAGCCGTGGTTAGCGCAGGCAGGCAGTCAGCGCAAGCCCAACAAGGCCTTTATCACCCGATACCCGACGGACTTTATCAAGACGTAAAAATGCCGGCGTGGCAAACGGTATATTACTGCTTTGCGGAGCAATAATTTTCCAAATCCAAAGAGGAGAAGTGGCGCGAGTGACGGGGCTCGAACCCGCGACCTCCGGCGTGACAGGCCGGCACTCTAACCGACTGAGCTACACCCGCGCATTGTGACCGCGTCCCCGCGGTCCGACAGCCAACCATTTTGTGGGAGGCAAGTCATGGAGAATTGAGATGGCGCGAGTGACGGGGCTCGAACCCGCGACCTCCGGCGTGACAGGCCGGCACTCTAACCGACTGAGCTACACCCGCATTTTCCCAAAAAGGCTCGTCGCCCTCTCCGTCGACCGGCTGGGCCGTTCGATGAGCGGCTAACTATGACGTTCGTGTTTTGGTGTCAAGCACGATCACAGACAATTCGATGAGCGGGCGCGTTTTCCACGCCGCCCCGGTCACCGACCCGCAATCATAGCCCCAGCGGCACGCTTTCCGAGTCGACGTTTCCAATAGTTTTCAAAAAAACCGGAAAAACTTCACGAAACACTCTTGCGGTTTTTTTTCGATCCGCATAGATCACTGCCACCGACGCGGCGGGCACGACCCGCGACGCGAACGGGCGATTAGCTCAGTTGGTAGAGCGCCTCGTTTACACCGAGGATGTCGGGAGTTCGAGTCTCTCATCGCCCACCATTTTCCCATCTACCCTTCGTAAGATCGCATTAGTGCCGGGCTTTGGAAGTTTCGGCGGGCGCAAGCTTCTCCATGCGCCCGCTGCGTATACGTTAGTGCTTTGCGCCAGCCGTTGAACTGTAGGACGCGGAAACCGGATCCGAAGCCGGAAACGTATCCTCAAGCCCCTCATCAAGCTGGCTTTCGAGTTCCTGATCATCTCCTGCCCTGCGGGCGGAAAGCTCTTCCTGCACGCGCTGTCCGTTGCTTTCTGCTTCATCGAACGAGGCGGCATGAAGGAGCATGACCTTGGCCTTCTCCACAGCGTTGTTGCGATTGACGTCGTCCGACTCGCCGCGCGTCAGCTGCACCGAGATCACGTCGCCGCCCTCGGCCACGAACTCGACGGTGAGGCGTCGACCGCCCATTTCTTCGTGAACCTGCGTACCTACGATCTGCATGATGAAACTCCTTTGTGAATTGTCGAAACAAGAACGTGCATTAGCGTTGGGAGTTCCGCAGGGCCGGCGCGACAGAAAGTCTCGATAGCGCCTTAATTCGGAACATTTCGCTTGTCAGAGGCTTGCTTCCACATGGGGGATGTCACTCCCTAAGGAAAGCGAGAGATCGAAATGGCATGCAAATACTACTATGATGGCGCAGGTGACCTGATTGCCATCGGCGAAAACAAGGAAGACCGCGAACCTCCGTCTCGCGAGGCGGACACGTCCGGATCCAGTAGCGGCGACAGGCGCCCCTCGCGCCCGCGTTTAACCGTCGTAGCGGACAATTCCGAGAAATAGATCGACGCTTCAGGATGACGACCGCCCGTTCAAGCACGGGCGGTTTTATTTTGTCGGCCGCCTGTGACTGCCCTCCCTCCCCGCGCCAGTTCTCGGCCGATAACCTTGCCCTTGTCCTCTCCAGCCCCAGTTGGTAGCAGCGTGCCAGCAGAAGGAGAGTATTTCATGCGAGAACATTCATTTGGCCGAACCGACTTCACAGTCAGTGATATCGGCTTCGGTGCATGGCAGATCGGCGGGGCGTGGGGTGAAGTGTCCGAAGCCGATGGCAGGGCAGCTCTCAACGCGGCGCTCGATTCCGGGATGACCTTTGTCGATACCGCAGATGTCTACGGCGATGGACGTTCGGAACGAATCATCGCGGACGTCCTGAAATCGCGCGGCGGAAGTCGCCCGATGGTTGCCACCAAAGCCGGACGGCGTCTCAACCCGCATGCCGCCCAAGGCTATACAAAGGCCAACCTGGAGTCCTTTATCGACCGTTCGCTGAAAAATCTCGACGTAGAGCGGCTAGACCTTGTGCAACTTCACTGCCCGCCGACGGATGCCTATTACCAACCGGACCTGTTCGACGCGCTCGATGAGCTCAAACGCGCGGGCAAGATCGGTCACTACGGCGTCAGCGTCGAGAAAGTCGAGGAGGCGCTCAAAGCCATCGAATATCCCGGCGTCGAGAGCGTCCAGATCATCTTCAACATCTTCCGCCAACGCCCGGCCGGCCTCTTCTTCGCCGAGGCAAAGCGCCGCAACGTCGCTGTGATCGCGCGAGTCCCGCTTGCCAGCGGGCTGCTCTCCGGCAAGATCAACTCCCAGACAACCTTTGCAGCCGACGATCACCGCAATTTCAATCGCCACGGCGAGGCTTTCGACGTTGGCGAGACCTTTGCCGGCGTGCCGTTCGAGATCGGCTTGAAGGCGGTCGAGGAAATCAGCAAGCTCGTTCCCGCCGGCGCCAGCATGGCCCAGCTCGCGCTCCGGTGGACCCTCATGCACGAGGCTGTCACCGTCGTCATTCCGGGCGCACGCAATGCTGAGCAGGCTGCAGCCAATGCAGCAGCATCCGACATCGCGCCTCTTGGCGCGGACGTGATGGACGCGACGCGCGATGTCTACGAACGAATGATCGCGCCCTACGTCCATCATCGCTGGTAGAAGCGGTTAGTCATCGGGGAAACAGCCGGGCCACAGCCCGGCTGTTTTGTTTCGAACAACACCCCGGTGCGAATTGCACATCTATGCGCGGTCCAGCGATCACCTCAAACTTCTGCTTTCTCCACCCGAAGAAAGGAGACTTACGTGACAGTCCTGCCGCTCGCAGCGCGTTCCGTCGGCGCCGCAAACCTGCCCGTGATCGATATTGCGGGTCTGTCTTCATCCCGCCAGGAGAAGCGCGCAGAGGTTGGCGACGCCCTGCGGCAAACCTGCCTCGACAAAGGCTTCTTCTACTGCTCCGGTCACGGTATTCCGGAAGGGCTGATCAATGCTGTGTTCGACGAGATGAAGGCCTTCTTCAGCCGCCCGGAGCAAGAGAAGCTTGCGGTCGATAAAACAAAATCCTTCTGCAATCGCGGCTATGAAATCCTGCGCGGCCAGACGCTGGAAGCCGGGGCGCCGCCGGATCTCAAGGAAGGCTATTACGTCGGCGTGGAATTGGCCGAGGACGATCCGAGGGTCGTTGCAAGACGCTTCAACCGCGGTCCGAACCAGTGGCCGGACGACCAGCCGGGGTTCCGGCCGGTTATGATGGCGTATTTTGCCGCAATGCTGGAGCTCGGAGAGCGGCTAATGCGGGGCATGGCGCTGTCGCTCGGACTGCCGGAAACCTATTTCGACGGCTACAGCCGCGATCCTCTCGGCACGCTCAGGCTTCTCCATTATCCACCTCAGCCGCCCGACGCCGCCCCGAACGAAAAGGGCGCCGGTGCGCATACCGATTTCGGTGGGCTGACGCTTTTGATGCAGGATCAGGTTGGCGGCTTGCAGGTCCACGATTCGACGACCGGGAACTGGATTCATGCTGATCCCATTCCCGGCACTTACGTGGTCAACCTTGGCGACATGATCGCCCGGTGGACGAACGACCGTTACCGCTCGACGCTTCACCGCGTCGTCAACGACAGCGGCCGCGAGCGTTACTCGGTTCCGTTCTTCTTCGTTGGCAATCCGGATCACAGGGTCGAGTGCCTGCCCAACTGCCTCCAGACCGGCGAGACGCCGAAATATCCGCCCACAACCGTGGAGGATCATCTGAAGGCTATGTATCAGCGAACCTACACGCCACCCTCAACCGCGAACTGATGGCCTCCCCCCTCCCCGTCATCCTGCTCCACGGCGCCTGGCAAGGCTCCTGGGTGTGGGAGAAGTTCTCCCCCGCTCTTGCGGCCGCCGGTTTTCGGCCAATAGCCGTTGATCTGCCCGGTAACGGCGCAGACGATACCCCCGCTGAAAAGGTCAGCCTTGACCTTTACCTGACGCGTCTGAGGAGGGTCCTCGACGCAACAGGCGGACGGGTCGCGGTCATCGCCCACTCGGGCGGTGGCGTGGTCGCGTCGGCGCTCGCGGAAGCCGCTCCAGACAAAATCGCCGGGATCGTCTACATCGCGGGCATGATGCTGCCATCGGGCTTGGGATACGGCGACCTCGTCCGATCCGCACTGCCGGACCATCCCGAAGCGGCCGGAATCTCCCCGCATCTTATCTGGTCCGACGATGGTCTGCTCAGTCGTGTTCCCACCGAAGCGGCGATCCGGCACTTTTTCAACGATCTTCCCGAGGAAGAAGCAGCGTATGCTGCAGCCAGGCTCACGCCTCAGGCTGAGGGCGGTCGCGCCCTGGTCGCAAGGCTGACGCCGGGGCGCTTCGGACGAGTACCCCGCCTCTATGTAGAGGCGACGGATGACAGGTCGGTCTACATCTTCCTGCAAAGGCGGATGCAGGCGCTCGTGCCGGGTGCGGAGGTGGCGACGCTCGCCACGGGGCACGCACCGCATGTCTCTGCCCCCGCCCTGCTGGCTGCACCCGTCATCGCCTTCCTGCACCGTATGGTCTGATCCGCAACGACAGAGGCCGGGCGGTTACCCGCCCGGCCTCCGGGATCATCGTCTTGGGAGGACGAAGCTTAGTTGGTGCCCTGCAGGTTTACTTCCCAGAACAGAGTCTCACCGGACGAGTCGTCCACGCCGTCGTTGTCGGTCACCGCGAAGGCCTTGCCGGCGGCATCGAAGGCAAAGCCTTCGAGCTTGTCGACGACATAGCCGTTGGTGGCGGCCTTCAGGTCCGGGATGAAGTCGTGGACTTCCTCCTTGGCGACCACAGGCAGTTCCTCACCGATCTTGCCGGGCTTCAGGTCGGCGATGGCGACGCGGTAGAGCTTCTTGAGCTTGGCGTTGTCGCCGATCTGGTTGTCACGCTCGACGATATAGACGTAGTCGCCGTGGGCGGTGATTTCCGAAAGGCCGACCCAGCCTGCCTCGGCCTTTTCGAGCGGGTAGCGCACGGCGCCCCATTCCTTGGCCTTCGGATTGTAGGACAGAAGCTTGACAGAGCCCTTCTCGTCGTCGCCCCATTCGCGCTGTACGGCCATCCACAGCGTCATGTCGTCACCTTCGCCGATCGACGTGATGCCTTCAAGGCCGAAGCGGGTCTGACCGGCGAGCAGTTCAGTCGGGAAGCCGACTTCGGCCTTGATCTCGCCCTTGGTATCGACGTTGTAGAGGCCGTGGCCGACGAGCTTGGCCGAATCGCCTTCCGATGCGATCCAGAAACCGCCATTGCCATCGAGCGTGATGCCTTCCATATCCAGCTTTTGAGCCGGCTGTCCGCCACGGGTCACGGGCAGAGCAGCGGTGATCATGGCCGGCTTCTGGGTGGCATCGATCGTGAAGATCGTCGGCTGCATGCTGTAGAAGCTGTCATTCACGGCATAGAGCGTGCCGGCCTTTTCGGCGTCGCCGACGAGACCGGACAACGCACCCCAGCCGATCGGGGCGCCATCGACCGTGGCAGACTTGATCATCGGGTAAGCCGGCTCACCCTCGGCCAGTTCATAGAGCATCACGTGGGACCGTACGCCACCATCTTCGCCGAGGTCGAGCTCGTTCGCGGTAACGAGCAGATTACGCGACGGGATGGCAACCGCGCCCTCCGGCGACACACCCGACGGCAGCAGCTGCAGCAGTTCCGGCTCAGCGCCTGTGTCCTTGTAGACGGCAGCGATAGAGGCGCGCTCGGAGAGGACGAAGAAGTACTTCTGGTCACCGAAGTTTGCAGCTTCCAGACCCTCCAGCTCGACACCCTTGGACTTGGCACGCTTGTCGGGGAAATGACCGATCTGAGCAATTGCCATTTCCAGCGATGGACCGGACTCGTAGAGTTCCTTTCCGCTTTTGTCGAAGATTGTGAAGCTGCGCGAACCGCCCTTCCAATCGCCTTCATTGGCAATCACGATGCGATTGTCGTCGAGCCACTTGACGGCGTCAGGCTCCCGAGGAACGCCTTCCTTGGAGCCCGTGAACTTCAGCGCCCCATCCGACTTGGTGTCGATGCCAGCGAGATCGACCTTACCGGCCGAGAAATGGCTCTTCACTTCGCCGGTCTTGCCGTCGACGATCACGATGTGATTGTTTTCCTGCATGGTCATTGCGATCTCGCCGAGGCTGTTGATCGCGACGAATTCGGGCTCGGGATCTTCAGGCGCAATTTCGGCCAGGCCGGTCATCGCGACGTGCTTGGTCGTCGCGCAATCGGCGACGCCGTCCTTCAGCGAGATTATGACCAGATCTCCCGCCGGCATTTGCGGCAGGTCGCCGTCATTGACGTCTTCGTCGCGCTCGTTTTCGATGGCGACGGCGACGAAGCTGTTATCCTTGGCAACGGCGACCGAGTCCGGCTGACCACCGAGATCGCAGGTGGCGTCAACGGTCTTCGAGGCGATATCGACAACCGCAAGCTTTCCCGATGGATTGGTGTAGCTCTCCGACGTGTTGACGCCGACGAGGACCTTGCCGCCGGCAACGGCGACCGATGTCGGCTCGCCGCCCATCATCAACGCGCCAGCAGCCTTGGGCGCCTTGGCGTCGGTGATGTCGATAAAGCCGATGCCGCCAAGCGGGCTGTCCGAATAGATCAGCGTATTGCCATCCTCCGAGGCCGTGACGATCTCGGCCGATGTGCCGGTGAGCTTATCCTTGTCCGAAGGCAGGTTGGATGCGACCGGAAACGACGCAATGCGATTGAAAACTTCGGCAGCACCTGCCGGAAGAGCAACGGATGTCAGCAGCGCAACAGTCAGCGCAGCGCGGGAAAAGCCAGACTTCATGGGGAAACCTCCTGTTTCCGAAAATGGAACAGGAGGCTTTTGCGGCACGTCCATTACAAACGCGTGACAGTTTCGTGATTTTCCGATGCAGTGCTCAGTTGGCTGCCCGCTCGCGTCCAAGCTCGATTTTCATCAGCGTCAACGAAGCGACAAGAATCAGCATGGCGCCGAACCAAAGATATCCGGTCGGTGCGTATCCGAAGACAATCCAGCCCGCAAAGACGTTGAGCGGCAGCTTGAGGTCATCGAACGGCTGCACGTAGGCGGCATCGGCGACAGTGTAAGCCAAAGTCAGCAGATACTGCCCGAGCGCCGTCAGTATCCCCGCTCCGATCAGAAGGATCAGCGCCGTCCCGCCGGGAACGACGAAGCCGGAGGCCACTGCCAGCCCGAAATTGATCGGCGTCAGCAGGACAAGCAGCCACACGGTAATGGTTTCCGGCGGTTCGAAAGACGTCAGGTTCTTCATCAGCAAGGATGAACCGCCCCACAGGAAGGCAGACAGGACCGGCAGCAGAGCGGCAGGCGTGAAGGCATCGGACCACGGCTGCAGGATGATCATGGCGCCGATGAAACCGGCAAGGGTCGCGAACCATCGGGCGGGGCCGACTGCCTCTCCCAAGAACATCCGGGCCCCGATGATGATGAAGAACGGTGAGGTCATCACCAGCGCGATCGCCTGCCAGATCGGTACCGTCGCGAGGCCGGTGAGCCACGCCTGGACGCCGAGCGCCGCGAGAAGCACCCGGAGTATGTGCCGCCAGGGATGGCGTGTTCTCATTGCTTTCACGCCAAGCTTCCAGAGCAAGGGCAACGACAGGACGAGCGCGAAACCGTACTGCCAGAAGGCGACGGAGGCCGGGGGAAACGAAAGTGTCATCGCCAGCCACTGCGTGACAACGTTCAGCGCAGCGAACGCCACGCCTGCAAGGATCATGTAAAGCGCCCCGGCGACCGCACGGGAACGAAACAAGGAGGGGACAAACTGATTCATGCCATTTTCCCTTTCAGGACCAACACAAATCAGGACGCATGGGGAACGCCGCAACGACCATCGCCCGGAACCATGCGGACGATCGACGTTGACCTGCGCGATGGAGCCCGTCTCCGAAGGAGAGGACTGCCGCAGCGCTGCACTCCACATTCTCTATCATCCGGACTGTGACCGTCGGCTCCGGATTTCGACCGGATCTGCTGACCCTCCGACTTTGCCGGAGGCGCTCGCGGGCTCGGGGACAGGCCCCCTACCGCCGGTGGGGACTTTCACCCCGCCCTGAGAACGAAAGCCGGAACATCCGGCCAGCTGCGAGATAGTCAATGGCGGCGAACACTGCAAGGCCAGAAACGTCGAAGGCCCGCCACACGAGGGTGGCGGGCCTTCAATTCTCATAGATCGATGGTGCCAAAGGTGGCGACCGGACAGCCTTAGCTGTTGACGGCGTCCTTCAGGCCCTTGCCGGCCGTGAACTTCGGAACGTTGCGAGCCGGGATATCGACTTCCGCGCCGGTCGACGGGTTGCGGCCCTTCGAAGCTTCACGACGGGATACCGTGAAAGCGCCAAAGCCAGCGAGACGGATGTCGCCACCCTTCTTCAGCTCGGCCTGGACCGTGTCGAAAACTGCGTCAACCGCAGACAGGGCATCAGCCTTTGTCAGGCCGGCCTTTTCGGCAACTGCGGATACGAGTTCGTTCTTGTTCATGTTTCCACCCTTTCTGATTGGCATGAAACGACTCAAAGGATTAAGCCGGGCGGACATTACGGATGCTTTCGCCCTAGGCAACTGAAAAGCACCCGGAACGCCTGAAATACAAGGCACTCCGTAGAGTTTACACAAAAAAGGCTGGCTTTTTTGCCAGCCTTTTTCACGTCAGTGTGTCATTTTGGCAAAGTCAGGGCGCCAATAAGGTCAATGCGCGATTGTGACGCCCGATTCTTCGGCACCTTCGACGGTGCCGACGGCAGGCGTTTCAACCGTCCCGTCCCACTCGATCGGCTCCGGCTGACGGATCAGGGCGTGCTTGATAACCTCGCCCATCCGCGAAACCGGGACGATTTCCAGGTTGTTTTTCACATTGTCCGGAATGTCGGCCAGATCCTTGGCGTTCTCTTCCGGAATAAGCACCTTCTTGATGCCGCCACGCAACGCTGCGAGCAGCTTTTCCTTCAGACCGCCGATCGGCAGAACCCGCCCACGAAGCGTCACTTCGCCCGTCATCGCGATATCCTTCGAGACCGGAATTCCGGTCATGATCGATACGATCGCGGTGGCCATCGCGATACCGGCGGACGGACCATCCTTCGGCGTTGCGCCTTCCGGAACGTGAACGTGGATATCCGCCTTGTCGAACCGCGGAGGCTCGACACCGAAATCAACGGCGCGGCTACGAACGTAGGAGGCAGCAGCCGAGATCGACTCCTTCATCACGTCCTTGAGGTTACCGGTGACCGTCATGCGGCCTTTGCCCGGCATCATGACGCCTTCGATCGTCAGAAGCTCGCCACCAACCTCGGTCCAGGCCAGACCGGTTACGACGCCCACCTGGTCCTCGCCCTCGGCCTCACCGTGACGGAAACGGGGAACGCCCAGGAAGTCATGGATGTTGTCTTTGGTGACAGCAACCGACTTGACCTTGCCCTTGATGATCTCGGTAACAGCCTTACGCGCCAGTTTCATCAACTCGCGTTCGAAGCTGCGGACACCGGCCTCGCGGGTGTATTGCTGGATGACGGCTGTCAACGCCTCGTCGCTGACCGAGAACTCTTCGGGGCGCAGGGCATGTTCCTTGATCGCCTTCGGCAGCAGGTGACGCTTGGCGATCTCGCGCTTTTCATCCTCGGTGTAGCCGGCGATCCGGATGATCTCCATACGGTCCATCAACGGGCCGGGGATGTTCAGCGTGTTGGCCGTCGTGACGAACATCACGTTGGACAGATCGTATTCGACTTCCAGGTAGTGATCCATGAAGGTCGAGTTCTGTTCCGGATCCAGCACCTCGAGCAGGGCCGAAGACGGATCACCACGGAAATCCATGCCCATCTTGTCGATCTCGTCGAGCAGGAAGAGCGGGTTCGACTTCTTGGCCTTCTTCATCGACTGCACGATCTTGCCGGGCATCGAGCCGATATAGGTGCGGCGGTGACCGCGGATTTCGGCTTCGTCACGGACGCCACCTAGCGCCATACGAACGTACTCGCGGCCGGTCGCCTTGGCGATTGAACGGGCAAGCGAGGTCTTGCCGACGCCGGGAGGACCGACGAGGCACAGGATCGGCCCCTTGATCTTGGTCGCACGGGCCTGGACGGCGAGATACTCGACGATGCGTTCCTTGACCTTGTCCAGACCGAAGTGATCCTCGTCCAGGATCTTCTCGGCGGCGTTGAGATCGACCTTGACCTTGGACTTCTTGCCCCAGGGAAGGCCAAGCAGCCAGTCCAGATAATTGCGGACAACGGTGGCTTCCGCCGACATGGGGCTCATGTGGCGCAGCTTCTTCAGTTCCGCATCTGCCTTTTCGCGGGCTTCCTTGGAAAGCTTGGTCTTGGAGATGCGCTCTTCCAGTTCGGCCATCTCGTCACGGCCGTCCTCGCCGTCGCCGAGTTCCTTCTGGATCGCCTTCATCTGTTCATTGAGGTAATACTCGCGCTGGGTCTTCTCCATCTGGCGCTTGACGCGCGAGCGGATGCGCTTTTCCACCTGCAGGACAGAAATCTCGCCCTCCATGAAGCCGAGCGCCTTTTCCAGACGCATCTTCACGCTGACGGTTTCCAGCATCTCCTGCTTTTCCGTCAGCTTGATCGAAAGATGCGATGCGACGGTATCCGCCAGCTTCGAGTAGTCCTCGATCTGACTGGCAGCGCCAACGACTTCAGGAGATATCTTCTTGTTGAGCTTCACATAGTTCTCGAACTCCGAGACGACCGAGCGCGACAGCGCCTCGATCTCCACGGCATCCTCGGCAGGTTCTGCGAGAATGGTGGCACCGGCTTCGTAGAAATCCTCGCGACTGGTGTAAGTCTCTATCTTGGCGCGCGCGCGACCTTCGATCAGCACCTTCACGGTGCCGTCCGGCAGCTTGAGCAGTTGCAGGACATTGGCGACGGTACCGACGGCGTAAATCGCGTCGGGTTCCGGATCGTCGTCGCCTGCGTTCATCTGGGTGGCAAGCATGATCTGCTTGTCGGACCCCATCACTTCCTCAAGCGCGCGAATGGATTTTTCACGACCGACGAAGAGAGGCACAATCATGTGGGGGAAGACCACGATGTCGCGCAGCGGCAGTACCGGATAGACATTGGTCTCGCCCGCAGCAGACGTCACATTCGTCATTTCATTTCCTTTCGATCGTCCCGTTTCCGGGAGCGGATACCCTGTCCTCGATAGAGGATGGTACTAGGTTCGTTCCCGGCTGAAATGGAGTGCCGGCGGCAGGAATTCAAGCCTTGCAACTGCCGCCCCACCGACAGCCATCGAGAAGCAATACTCAAGATTACAGTTAGACAGATCCAGCTGACGCGAAACTGGTGGACCCAAATGCGCTCCGACGTGATGCCGCGCCAAACGCTCAGCCTGCCGACGAAGCAGTCCCCTTCTATCTAGCCCAACGCAGCAGCGGAGCAAACGGATTTGTGAAAGAGATGCGACAGCCGACCCAAAACAAAAAAAGGCCCGCCAAAGCGAGCCTCTTTTGATTCACGAAACGGACAGCGTCACGCCGAGGCGTTCGCCTTCTCTTCCTGACGGTCTGCATAGATGTAGAGCGGCCGGGAGTTGCCGTTGACGACCTCGTCGGAAATCACGACTTCGCGCACGCCCTCGAGTTCCGGCAGTTCGAACATCGTGTCGAGCAGGATCTTCTCCATGATCGAACGCAGGCCGCGGGCGCCAGTCTTGCGGATGATCGCCTTCCGAGCGATCTCGCGCAGGGCATCCTCGTGGAAGGTCAACTCGACGTCTTCCATCTCGAACAGGCGCTGGTACTGCTTCACGAGCGCGTTCTTCGGCTCCGACAGGATCTGGATCAGCGCGTCCTCATCGAGGTCTTCGAGCGTTGCCAGCACGGGCAGACGACCGATGAACTCGGGAATGAGGCCGAACTTGACCAGGTCTTCGGGCTCGAGCTCACGCAGGACTTCGCCAACACGTCGATCATCCGGAGCCGACACCGTCGCACCGAAGCCGATGGAGGTCTTCTCGCCGCGGGCTGAGATGATCTTGTCCAGGCCAGCAAATGCCCCGCCGCAGATAAACAGGATGTTCGTCGTGTCGACCTGCAGGAATTCCTGCTGCGGATGCTTCCGACCGCCCTGTGGCGGCACCGAAGCGACAGTGCCTTCCATGATCTTGAGCAGCGCCTGCTGAACACCCTCGCCCGAGACGTCTCGGGTGATCGACGGATTGTCCGACTTGCGGGAAATCTTGTCGACCTCGTCGATATAGACAATGCCGCGCTGGGCGCGTTCGACGTTGTAGTCGGCCGCCTGCAGAAGCTTCAGGATGATGTTTTCGACATCCTCGCCGACGTAACCTGCCTCGGTCAGCGTCGTGGCATCGGCCATCGTGAACGGGACGTCGATGATGCGCGCGAGCGTCTGGGCAAGATAGGTCTTACCGCAACCGGTCGGTCCGACGAGCAGGATGTTCGACTTCGCCAGTTCTACATCACCACCCTTCGAGGCGTGCGACAGGCGCTTGTAATGGTTGTGCACGGCGACCGACAGGATCTTCTTCGCCTGACGCTGGCCGATGACGTATTCGTCGAGTATCTTGATGATGTCCTGCGGCGTGGGAACGCCGTCACGGGACTTCACCATCGAGCTCTTATTTTCCTCGCGGATGATGTCCATGCACAATTCGACGCATTCATCGCAGATGAATACGGTCGGCCCGGCGATCAGCTTCCGGACTTCGTGCTGGCTCTTTCCGCAGAAAGAACAATAGAGGGTATTCTTCGAGTCACCGCCGTTGCTTCCGCTGACTTTGCTCATGTCTTCTTCCTTCCAGCACGCCACACGCCCAGTCCAGGGGCGGCGGTCCACTTATTCACCCGGTCCGCGCACTCGCGAAGCGGGTCTGCTTCGACATCGGCGGGGGCAATTTCCGTCTCCGAGACCGGCTCGTCAAACGGATGCAACGCAAGACCCCTCCAAATCGCAGACTATGTCACAAAAATTCAACATAGCCTTAATGCAACTATTAGCGCTTTCGCCGACCGTTTAAACCCCCCACGCGATCACACAAAGTAATAGCGGCGGGAGTACGGCGGCGTCAGCCGCCGGTCACGCCCTCGATCTCCTGGCGCGAGGTCAGGATCTTGTCGACCAGGCCCCACTCCTTTGCCTCCTCCGCCTCCATGAAATGGTCGCGGTCTAGCGTGGCCTCTACCTCGTCGTAGCTACGGCCAGTATGCTTGACGTACACTTCGTTGAGGCGGCGCTTCATCTTGATGATGTCGCGGGCATGGCGCTCGATGTCGGATGCCTGCCCCTGGAAACCGCCCGAGGGCTGGTGGACCATGATGCGGGAATACGGCGTGGTGAAACGCATGCCCTTCTCGCCGGCGGCGAGCAGGAGCGACCCCATCGATGCGGCTTGTCCGATGCACAGCGTCGAAACCGCAGGACGGATGAACTGCATCGTGTCGTAGATCGCCATACCGGCGGTGACAACACCACCGGGAGAATTGATATAGATCGCGATTTCCTTCTTCGGGTTTTCGGCTTCGAGGAAGAGAAGCTGCGCACAAACCAGCGACGCCATGTAGTCCTCGACCGGGCCGGTCAAAAAGATGATCCGCTCCTTCAGCAGCCGCGAATAGATGTCATAGGACCGCTCGCCGCGATTGGTCTGCTCCACGACCATCGGCACGAGTGCCATGGCGGTATCTACTGGATTTCTCATGTCCGTCCTTTGTAGCCTCATTCCTATCGCGTGGCGCGGCGGGAATCATCGTAAAACCTGTCAATCCCTACATAGAGTGTCAGTGCCCTGCACTTCAAGACGCGAGCATCCGATATCCTTAATGCACACGTGCCGCCTGACAAGGAGATACGCCTGATGTCGCCGAGAAGCGACGCGACAGCCGAGCGGGTCAACAGCAGCCAGCGGATATGGTGAACGAAGTGCTACGATACAACCCTTGGCCCGCTCCTCAAAACAACGTCGGCACTAGCGCGGAATTAACAATTGGACGGCATACTTGCCCGACGTTTTCACTCTCCCAGCGGCATCCCTTATGGATCTAAAGACGGCTTTTCTCCTCTGGACCACGCAGGCCGGCACCCTCGCCCTGTTGCTCGTCGCCGTCTGGCTTCACGATCGAAGCAAATACTTCTATCTCAATTTTGGCGTTGGTTTTGCCGCGCACGGGATCGGCTTCGGGCTCGTTGCGCTACGCGGCCAGATCCCGGATCTGGTCTCGATACAGCTGGCGAACAGCCTCTCCCTTGCGGCATTCGCCTTCTGGGGTACTGCCTTGGCGCAACTGGACCGGAAGCGGATACGACCACTGTCGTTTCTACCGCTTGCCCTCTGGCTGACAGGCAATCTGCTGCCGTTCATACGCGATGACCTTTCAAACAGGGCGGCGCTTTTCAATGTTGCCGCTGCCGTCGGGTTCGGCCTGCTCGCCTTCATGGTCTTGAAGAATGGCGAAAGCAGTCGCCAGCTGCGATGGGCGCTGGCCGGCATCTGGACGATACAGTCCTCGACCAGCCTGCTTCTCGGGGTCTCCGTGATCATGGCGGATCCGCTCACCTTTACACAGGTTCACTACAATACGAGCGCGGGCGTGGTGAACGTCATCTGTTTCGTCGCGGCCATCGCCGTTCTGACGAAGATGTTCATGGAGATGTCCGAAGAACATTTGCGGACGCTCGTCAGGACAGACCCGCTGACCGGCGCGCTCAATCGACGCGGGTTCATCGATGCATTCCGCGCCATCCGGTCGAAAGCTCCCTCCCCGCTTACCGCCGTCGCGATTTTCGATCTCGATCATTTCAAGCGGATCAACGACACCTTCGGCCACGACACGGGCGACGACGTTCTCGTTGCTTTTGCAGACCTATGCCTCAAGCTTCTGCCGAAAGACGGCGTGTTCGGCCGGACCGGTGGGGAAGAATTCGCGGTCGCTTTGCCGATCGAGAGGGTCAAGGACGCCGCTCTTTACGCGGAGGCGATCCGGCATTCTCTGGCGACGCAGCCCGTAAACACGAGGAGCAGGACGGTATCTGTCACTGTCAGTATAGGCATTGCGGCAGTCGCCACGGAAAACGCCGGTCTCGACAAGCTGTTGTCGGATGCGGACCGTGCCCTCTATCGGGCGAAGGAGCGCGGCAGGAACTGCACGACGATCTGGAACGACAACAAGGCCACGGACATTCACGAGGACCTGGCACAGGCAATCGACGATCGCGCGGATCGTCAGGTTGCCGTTCTTCGCCGGTTGTCCGTTGCAGGCGGCGAGAAGCACGCCTGACGGGCCGCACGAGCTTGGAAATGTCGCCAACGCGCTTTCGTCCGTGTGGGCGGTGAGCTAGAGAGAACGCCATGAGCGAACTCCCCTTTCTTTCCATCGAGCGCGCCACCCGCGAGGTTGGGCTCGATGCGCGTGACCCCGCCTTCTATTGCAATCCCAATAGAGCCTATGCAGCGCTCCATTCCGCCTGCCCGACGTTCTATTGGAAAGAACAGCGGCAGTGGTTCTTCACGTCCTATGATCACGTCAACGCGCTGCTGCGGGACAGGCGTTTCGGGCGCCAGGTCCTCCACGTCGCGACGCGAGACCAGTTGGGACTGCCGACGCCGGCAGCGCACACGGCGCATTTCGACAAGGCGGAAGAACACTCCCTTCTGGAAATAGAACCACCGGAACACACACGGCTTCGCACCCTCGTCAACAGAGCCTTTGTGTCGCGGCATGTCGAAAAGATGAAGCCGGAGATCGAGGAGCTCGCCAACAGGCTGATCGACGGCTTCGGCAAAAACGGAACGGAACTTCTTTCCACATTCGCAGACATCATCCCGGTCACCATGATCGCGAGGATGATCGGCATCCCCGAGGACATGGGACCGCAGCTCCTCAAATGGAGCCATGACTATGTCGGGATGTACATGTTCAAGCGGACCCGAGCCGACGAAGAGGCTGCCGACCGCTCGGCGAAGGAATTCGCCGACTATGTCCGCAAAGTGATCGCGGAGCGTCGCGCCCTTCCGCGGGACGACCTTCTCAGCCATATGATCCACACGGAACACAAGGGCCAGTTCCTGACCGAGGACGAACTCGTTTCCACAACGATCGTTCTTCTCAATGCAGGCCACGAAGCAACTGTCCACCAGATCGGAAACTCGGTGCGGATCATCCTGGAAAGCGGGCTCGATCCAGCCGTTCTTTTTGCCGATGAATCGACCACTGAACGGACGGTCGAGGAAACGCTGCGTATCTGCGCACCCGTGCACATCTTCGAGCGCTGGTGCCTGGAGCCGGTCGAGATCGACGGGATACGCTTTCAGTTCGGCGACAAGGTGGGGCTGATTCTCGCTGCCGCCAACCTGGATCCGCTCAAGTTCAGCGATCCGCTCACCTTCAAGCCGGACCGCAACGAGGGCGCTAATCTGTCCTTCGGTGCCGGGATTCATTTCTGCATTGGTGCGCCGCTCGCCCGGCTGGAGCTCAACATCGTGTTACCCCTGCTGTTCCGGCGACTGCCGAACTTGCGCATCGCGGCGGCGCCAGTAGTCAAGGACGTCTATCACTTCCACGGGCTGGAGCGGCTCGACCTGGCCTGGTGAGCCGCTCACAAAGGTCTATTTGCACCCGGCCTGAACGTGCTTGAAAAGCCGATCCGTGTCCGCCGTCAGCAGCGGACCATTCTCGTCGGTCGTGTTTCCAGTCAAGTGATGCGAGTTCAGGCTTACGATGAGATTGTTGCTGTCGTCACCGTTCACCTTGAACTCGCTGAACCAGGCGCCGCCGCTGTTGCCGCTGCGCATGGGATTGCCGCTCATGGTGACGATCCCGCGAGCGACCGAGCCCCAGTCACCATTCACTTCGTAGAGTCTCTTGCCGTCGCCGAAGTTTCTCGGGTAGCCGACGGCCGTCAGCGGCGTTGTCGCGGGCACACCGGTCTTTACCGCAAGCGGCTTCTTCTGGTCCGGCGCATCCACAAGGATAAAGGCGTAGTCAAAGGCATAGTTCTTGGCAGGCGTATGGTATGCGTCGAAGATGGAGACACACATCCAGCCGACCGACTGCTGATAGGTGCCATCATCGAAGGCGCGAAGGAAGTTGAAGTCAGAGTTCCACGTCTGCGCTTCGATATTGTAGACGCAATGGGCGGCAGTCATCAGGACATTGTTCGCGACGTACTGCGCCGTGCAACGCTTGAGGCTGGTTTCGCCCTGCTTCTTAAAGACGAGCTTGCCCGTGCTCCAATAGGGACTGCCGGCACCCGGATCGGTAACCGGTTGCGGAACACCCTTGTCTTCAAGGGCACCGTGATCGCGTTCGGGTATTGTCGTCGACTGCGGGTACAGTTCCTCGAAGCGTTGCTTCATCTGCTCGAGTTCTTCCGGCGTGACGACCTCTTCGACAGGTTCGGCGCCTTCGAGTTCCTTCTGCGTGAAGAACGTGCGGGAACCGGTGTTATCGAGGTCATCGATCTTGAGGTCGGCTGCAACGCCTGGCAATGCCATCGAAAACGCGGCGGTTGCCGCCAATACGATCGTCGACAGTCGCGAATGAAAATGAACTGAGTGCATCGGAAATCCTCCTGGTAGCCGGCCGCGTGCCGGCTAGGCGCGACGCTGCGCGCTGTTGCTGATATTCGTTTTTGGGGAGACGATGGCCCGCCCTCCGCAGGCCATCGCTTAGACATCGCCAGGGACGCGACAGCTTAGGACGACGGCGAGAAGATGCCGTGGATGGGATCGTAGGTGAGATCCAGTTCCGTCACGCCACCACCGAAAACCGCCGAGGACGCGTTGCCGGCAACGTCGGTGATAATCGTCTGACTGCGGAACTCGCTCTCGAGCCAGATGTAAAGCGTGACGAACGGCGTCATCTTGATGTGCTGGGTGGCGAGCACGGACTGAGCCGAGATCGGCTTGCGTTCCTCCGGCTTCTTGTTGATCAACGCGGTCTGGGCCAGCCCGAAGGTGAGGCTGTTGTAGTCGTCATACGGGACCTGGTTGATTGCGGCATAGGTGCCGGGCGGGACCGGCAGGATGCCGTTGCTCTTGGTGAAGCCACCGAAGACGCAGGTTTCCTGGAGAACATAGTAACCGGCGTCCAGCGCCGGGCCCGGATAGACCTCCGTCAGCTTGGTGATCGTCGCGCCGTTCACAACCTCGTCGTTGGAGGCATAGATCCAGTAGTCCTCCTCCCATTCGATCGTTGTCGAGGGGAATGGATCAATGTCGAGCCAGATGACGCTCGGGCCGCCCGAGTTGACGGGTTTCGCGATCGCGACGCGCTGATCCGCCCTCTTGATATTCGTGAGGACGACCGGGTCGAAGTTCAGGGTCAGGGAATACGTGGTCATCGCTGCCTCCTTTGCAGAGCTTGGCCGGAAATGCCCGAGACGGCCCAATCCGTCTCTAAAGCGTTCCTATTTGCGCAAGCCCCAGCCTTCCCCGGCACCGGACGACATCGCCGCATAGACCGAAGCTTAAAGACCCATCCCGTGCAGAGCTGCCAGAAATATGGCTTCGAAACAGGCTGTTAGCTCCGCCCGCTCAAGTTTATGCAACTTCGATCAAATTTATTTATGCGTGCATTTTAATCATTGACTTTAACTTAAACGTGTGCTCAAAAGGGAACCTTTCTGATACACTTCCTGAATTCGACACGCTTCTGGCGCACGATCCATCGACCGGCGAGACAAACAATGCGCATCGGCTATGCGAGAGTTTCAACGAGCGATCAGAACATCGAGATGCAACTGCAGGCGCTGAAGGCGGCAGGCTGTCAGCAGATATTCACCGACCACGGCGCTTCCGGCGCCTCGCGGACACGCTCCGGTCTCAACAGCTCCCTGGAAATGCTCGGTCCCGGTGATACGCTGGTCATCTGGCGACTGGACCGCCTCGGGCGGTCGCTCTCCCACCTGATCGACGTGGTGAGTGACCTGGGGCGCCGAGACATCGGCCTTTATTCCGTAACGGAATCGATCGACACGGGATCGGCTGGCGGCATCCTCATCTTCCATATCATGGGCGCTCTCGCGGAGTTCGAACGCGCGCTGATTTCCGAGAGAACGCGCGCGGGCATGTCGGCCGCCAGGATGCGCGGCAGTCCGATCGGGCGCCCTCCAAAACTCTCGCGACTGGAGGTCGATCAGGCGCGGGCGGCGGTCCAGGGGGGCGACAGCATCAAGGCGGCAGCCCACGGACTTGGCGTCAGCAGGGCCACCTTGTACCGCGCCATGCGAGGAGGTCTGGGCGAGGACCAGGAACCGTTTCTAGATGCAAAGCTGGAGCTGCTGCTGGCGAAAATCGCCTTCCTGCTCCAGCTTCAACGGCTCGCCCCTCCGTCGAGGATCGCGCCACCGGCGGCTTCAAGGGCAAGTCAACCGGGGCGTCGGGCCGACGCCAGCTGTCAGAGACGGATTACGTAGTCTTTCCGAGTCGTTTCAACCACTTCCCACGTTCCGTTGAACCCCGGCCTGAGAATCAGCCGATCGCCCGCCTTCAAATGAATCGGCGTACCTCCGTCCTCCGTCACGATGGAATGACCTTCGAGGATGTGGAAATACTCCCACTCGTCATAGCTGATCCGCCACTTTCCAGGTGTCGCCTGCCACACCCCGGCATAGATGCCGCCGGGCGCTTCCTCGAGATTCCAGGTGAGGAATTGCGGCGCGCCGGCGATCAACCTGTCGGGCGCGGGCGCGCCCTCCTCAGGCACAACGCCCTCCAGATCGAAACGCATATAGTTCGTCATGCAACTCCCCGTCCGTGGTTCGGCCGGTCAAATCCCGCCGCCCGTTTGAGGCACCATGCAACAGTCCGCGCCGTAAACGCAAACAGCTATCCTCGCCGCTCAGCGCTCGGCGCCGGCCCTGAGGCGCGCGCGCTGGCGACGTTCCAGGCTTTCGGCTGGCCAGAGCTTTTCCATCTCGTAGTAGATGTCGAATGCTGGCGCACCGCCATCCAGATTGACCCATGGAAGCCGCGAACAGGTGAAGATGTGGGCGTCCGGCGGAAACCGACCCGGTTCGTCGAGTGTCGCCAGGCGAATGAAGAGCATCCAGCCGCGGCGGCCATAGTCGCTCCAGACCGCCGATCGGCACTCCCGGCAGCGGAAGATATCGTGGGGATGGCCGCTGTCGGTGCGCATCGACACGGGCTCCGGCTCGCCCGACAGCAATTCCACCTCTTCTGCCTCGATCATACCGTTGACCACAAAGGCACTGCCGCTCTGCCGCTGGCAATCCCGGCAGTGGCAGCAATTGACGAACATCGGCGCTGCCTTCAGCCGATAGCGCACCTTGCCACAGAAACAGCCGCCTTCCGAGATCATCGCCATCCCTCTTCGCTGACAAGCAAAGCGTTAAGCCATGCGCTGACCGCCGGCAAGATGGACGGCGCGGCCGAGGAGGCACGCGCCGTCGCATTTGCCAGCGCGCTGGCGTGGACCGATCAGACCTTCGCCAGCGACTGCTCCAAATCGCCAATGATGTCTTCCGCATCCTCGATGCCGATCGACAGGCGAACGACGTCCGGGCCAGCGCCGGCGGCGACCTGCTGCGCCTCGGTCAGCTGCGCATGGGTCGTGGAGGCTGGATGGATCACCAACGAGCGAGTGTCACCGATGTTGGCGAGATGCGAGAAAAGTTGCAGCCCTTCGACGAGCGCCTTTCCGGCCGCATAGCCGCCCTTCACGCCGAAGGTAAAGACGGCTCCTCCACCCTTCGGAGAATACCGCTGCTGAAGCGCATGGTTCGGATCGTCTTCGAGGCCCGAATAACTGACCCACGCGACCTTGTCGTGACTTTTCAGCCACTTCGCCACGGCCAGCGCGTTGTCGCAGTGGCGCTGCATCCGCAGAGGCAGGGTCTCGATGCCAGTCAGGATCAGGAAAGCGTTCATCGGGGCGATTGCGGGTCCCAGATCCCGCAAACCCAACACCCGGCAGGCGATGGCGAATGCGATATTGCCGAGCGCCTGATGCAGCACGACACCGTTGTACTCGGGCCTTGGCTCCGAGAGCGCCGGATATTTGCCCGACTTCGACCAATCGAACGTGCCGCCGTCCACGATGACGCCGCCCATGGAATTTCCATGGCCACCCAGGAACTTCGTGGCGGAGTGGACAACGATATCGGCACCATGTTCGAGCGGACGAACGAGGTAGGGACTGGCCATCGTGTTGTCGACGATCAGCGGCAATCCGTGCTTGCGGGCGACTTCCGAAATCGCTGCGATGTCCACGAAAGTGCCACCGGGATTGGCGAGGCTCTCGATGAAGATCGCCTTGGTGCGGTCGTCGATTTGCGATTCGAAGCTCGCCGTATCAGAGGGATCGGCCCAGCGCACTTCCCAGCCGAAACTCTTGAAGGAGTGGCCGAACTGGTTGATCGAGCCGCCATAGAGCTTTTTGGCGGCGAGGAAGTTGTCACCTGGCTGCATGATCGTGTGGAAAACCAGCATCTGGGCGGCATGCCCCGAGGCAACGGCCAAAGCGGCGGTGCCGCCTTCGAGCGCGGCGACCCGCTCTTCCAGGACCGCCTGGGTGGGGTTCATGATGCGGGTGTAGATATTGCCGAACTCCTTGAGCGCAAAGAGGTTTGCGGCATGGTCCGCGTCATTGAAGACGTAGGCCGTTGTTTGGTAGATCGGCGTAATCCGGGCTCCCGTCGTCGGGTCCGGCTGGGCACCGGCGTGGATCGCAAGCGTGGAAAATCCCGGCTTGTCGTTGGACATGTGTAACCTCCCTTTTCCTCATTCTTTGGCGGCGACCGTGGCCCGTCCGGAGGCGTGTGTCAAACACGATTTCCGATGCCGCGATCGCCTTTGATCTTAGTCAATGCATCGCCGCCCGTAAGCGGTGAAAATTCCTGCATTCTACGGAGGTCGGCGATGAATCTATCTTTGGAGCAAGCAGGGGGAACATTTCTTTCCCGCGTTTTCGGCTGGGTGGCGAAGGCTTGGGAAACAACGGCCGAGGCGGACTTGATCGCCGCTCTGGACGACGAAACGATCCGGCGGATCGCAAGGGATTGCAATATACAGCCGGACCAACTTCTAGAACTGGCGAAGGCAGGTCCTGATGCGGCAGACGAAATGCCCTACATGATGCGCGAGCTCGGAATCGATCCTATGGAAGTCGAGACGCGCTTCAAGGCGCTCTTCCGGGACATGCAGATCACCTGTGCGCAGTGTTCGAACAAGGCGGAATGCCGTCACGATCTTGCGGAGGGCACTGCCGTGGAAGCCTTCAGCGGATACTGCCACAACGCCGGCGAACTCAACGCGCTACGTGCAACGCCGACCGTGCTGGCGGAATAAAGAGCGTCAGCCAATCAGCCGCGGATACTCGATCGCCGGACAGCGGTCCATTACGACCACGACACCGGCCATCTCCGCCTTCAGAGCCGCCTCATCGTCCCTGACGCCGAGTTGCCCCCAAAGGAAGCGGGGCATCGGGGTCATGGCCAGCATCTCGTCGACGATTGCCGGGAGGTATTCGGGCGCCCTGAAGACGTCGACCATGTCGATCGCCGTGGGAATATCGCCGAGCGTTGCAAATACCTTTCGCCCCAGAAGCTCCGTTCCCGCCTGCCCCGGATTAACGGGGGTGACGTCGTAGCCTTTGGACAGCAAAAAGCGCATGACCCGGTTGCTGGGCCGATCCGGATTGGGCGACGCGCCGAGAAGAGCTATCGTTCTTGTCTCGCGAAGAATGGTCGCGATCAGTTCGTCATCATATCGGTCATGCGGTAACAACATGCGCACCTCGTCCCAGATCGGTCGCGGGCACCACGAAGACAAGACAATATCTCATCGCCGACTCCATGGGGCCAACAGGACAATCATGCCCACGGCCGTATCCCGACGTCCATTCCGGATGCCTGACGTCAGGACCAGTTTCCGGACCGCTGTTGCAGAGATGCTGCGATACCGCCCCCCCTGCGGCGGCATCGGTCATTGGCTCTTGCTAGGCCCGCAGCTAAGCACATGCATCAGCGTCAGCGATCATGCCGCCTGTCCGTGGGTCTTCCCGTAGACGAGGGCGTACTCAGTCACGAGCGCGCGATCCATCACCACCCGGATTCCGGACTCTTCCGCTCTCCGGGCGGCACCGTCGTCGCGGACACCAAGTTGCGCCCATATAGCTTTCGGACGGCGACGAAGAGCCAGCACCTCCTCCACGACACCGGCGAATTCGGATAAACGTCGAAAAACATCGACAAGGTCCACCCGCTCGGGAAGGTCGCCCAACGATGCGTAGATATGACGGCCCAGTATGGTTTTCCCGGCGTACGAGGGGTTGACCGGGTAAACCGTGTAACCCTTCCCAAGAAGGAAGCCGGTGACCCAGAAGCTCGGGCGCTTGTCGTCGATCGACGCACCGATGATTGCCACTGATTTGCAATCCTCCAGCACGGCTTCGAGATAGGCATCAGTATAGTGATCGTGGTCCATGGAAATCCTCCCCCGGCCTTGGCCGGATCAGCGAAACTCCCATCCGCGGTCCCATTGACACCATATTCGTAATTTCTTAATTTTTCCTGAGACCCAGCTATGGCTGTCAGCCCGAAATTGACGCAACCGCACCAAAGATCGCTTTGCGTTCGCTATCTGTACATCATTCGTTCTCGTTAATTTTAGAAACGCCTCATGGTTGCATGCCCGAAAAGAGATATCGTTATGCGACACAACAAGTTCGGTGTCGTCGTTGATATCGATCTTATTTTTCGCGAGCGATACCGAGGTCACCACCTGCGGTCGTCATCAAGAGTGGGAAAGTAAACCGAACACACAGCGGGAGGTCGGCTCACCAAAGGCGAGCGCTCTTTGTCAGTACAAAACAGAAAAAATAGCGGTAAAATAATACCGCAACAATAAGCAACTGATTTTACAATGCTTTTATAAACGTTCGCCAATCCGCGTATTATTGACGTGGAGACGTTTGCCACATATACACGCCGCAGATCGCGTACCTTCGGGTTGGCGACTACTTTGTGAGCGGATGCCCGCAAAGCCAAGCAACAAAAAACGCCCTCGCGGCCTTCGGGATGCCAGGGATTAGATGGAAAGATACAACCATGTCTACCTTCGTTCAGAAGCCCGCCGAGGTGGAGAAGAAGTGGGTCATCATCGACGCCGAAGGCCTCGTTGTTGGTCGCCTTGCCTCCCTCATCGCCATGCGCCTGCGCGGCAAGCATAAGGCTACCTACACCCCACACGTTGACGACGGCGACAACGTCATCGTCATCAATGCCGAGAAGGTCGTCTTCACCGGCAAGAAGTATTCCGACAAGAAGTACTACTGGCACACCGGCTACCCGGGCGGCATCAAGGAGCGCACCGCGCGCGCCATCATCGAAGGCCGCTTCCCGGAACGTGTCCTCGAGAAGGCCGTCGAGCGCATGATCCCGCGCGGCCCGCTCGGCCGTCGCCAGATGAAGAACCTGCGCGTCTACGCCGGTTCCAACCACCCCCATGAAGCACAGCAGCCCGTCGCTCTCGACGTCGCCAAGCTGAACAGCAAGAACGTAAGGAGCGCCTGATAATGGCTGACCTCTCTTCCCTGAAGGACCTCGGCACGACGACCGAAGCAGCTGCTCCGGCACACGTCCGCAAGGTCGATTCGCTCGGCCGCTCCTATGCCACCGGCAAGCGCAAGAACGCCGTTGCCCGCGTTTGGGTCAAGCCCGGCACCGGCAAGATCACGATCAACGGTCGCGAATTCAAGACCTATTTCGCACGCCCGGTTTTGCAGATGATCCTGCAGCAGCCGATCGTCGCTGTAGCACGTGACGGCCAGTTCGACATCGTCGCCACCGTCACCGGCGGCGGCCTCTCCGGCCAGGCCGGTGCAGTTCGTCACGGCCTGTCCAAGGCCCTCACCTATTTCGAGCCGGGCCTGCGCTCGGTTCTGAAGAAGGGTGGCTTCCTGACCCGCGACAGCCGCGTGGTCGAGCGAAAGAAGTACGGCAAGGCGAAGGCCCGTCGTTCGTTCCAGTTCTCCAAGCGCTAATCGCTGGACTGCCGGAAACGGAAATCAAGGCGGGGCTTCGGCTCCGCCTTTTTTGTTTTCAGCAGCTCATCGAGATTTGGAATTTGTGGACGAACCAGCTTCGCCTATGGTCAGGCGACATGAGCAACAAGAGACGGAACATGGCGAGCAAATCCATCGACAATGCATTCACCGCAAAAGCAGTTCGGGGCGCGGCAACCGACCCCACCTATGCGGGCGCCCTGTCCTTTATGCGGCGGAAATACTCCAAGTCGCTCAAGGACGTGGATGCCGCGGTGCTTGGCATTCCCTTCGACGCCGCCGTCTCAAACCGGCCCGGTGCCCGCTTCGGGCCACAAGCGATCCGGCGCGCTTCCGCGATTTTCGACAATGATCCGCAGTATCCATTCTCGCGGGACCTCTTCGAACAGATGGCTGTGGTGGATTACGGCGATGTGCTGCTCGATTACGGAAACCACCAGAAGACCCCTGCCCTGATCGAGAAGGAAGCCGCGAAGATCATCGCGGCCGGCGCCTATCTTCTCGGACTTGGCGGCGATCATTTCGTGACCTGGCCGCTGCTCAAGGCCCACGCCGCCAAGCACGGCCCGCTGGCTCTCGTCCACTTCGACGCCCATCAGGACACCTGGGACGATGACGGCAAGCGCATCGACCACGGCTCGTTCGTGTGCCGTGCCGTGCGGGAAAACGTGATCGACCCGAAACGTTCGATCCAGATCGGCATCCGCACGCACGCCCCGGAGGATTTTGGAATTAGGATCATTCATGGCTGGGAGGTCGAGGATATGGGGGCCCAGACGATTGCCGACGCGATACTGGCGCATGTCGGCGATACTCCATGCTACCTGACCTTCGATATCGACTGCCTCGATCCGGCCTATGCTCCGGGAACCGGAACGCCAGTGGCAGGCGGTCCGTCGTCGGCAAAGATGCTCTCCGTCTTGCGGAAGCTTGGCCCGCTGGATATCCGCGGGTCGGACATCGTCGAAGTGGCGCCTGCCTACGACCATGCCGACATCACTGCAATTGCGGGCGCGACGGTCGCGATGTATATGCTCGGCCTGCGCGCGGAGAAGCTCGCGACACGTAGCTGACACACTGATTCACCATCCTTCGAGACTCACTCTAATCCTCTCAGGACAACACACATGACAGCGAAGATCTTCATCGACGGTGAACACGGCACAACGGGGTTGCAGATCCGCACCCGCATGGCCGGCCGTCGCGATGTCGAACTGCTGTCGATCCCCGAAGCAGAGCGGCGGAATGCGGCGCTTCGCGAGGATCTGCTCAACGCGGCGGATGTCGCGATCCTCTGCCTTCCCGACGATGCCTCGAAAGAGGCGGTCAAGATGGTGGCGGGGAACAACAAGGTCCGCATCATCGACACGTCGACAGCGTTTCGGGTCGCCAATGACTGGGCTTACGGTTTCGCCGAAATGGACAAGTCGCAGGCAGAGAAGATCCGCTCCGCTCGTTACGTCGCCAATCCCGGATGCTACCCGACAGGGGCTATCGGCCTCCTGCGTCCGCTCCGGGCGGCTGGGATTATTCCCGACGGATATCCTGTCACCGTGAATGCCGTCTCCGGCTATACAGGTGGCGGGAAGCAGTTGATTGCGCAGATGGAGGATGCAGGCCATCCGGAGCACATCACGGCCAACAACTTCCTCTATGGGCTGCCGCTCAAGCACAAGCACGTTCCGGAAATGAAGGTTCACGGCCTGCTCGACCGGTCTCCACTTTTCTCTCCCTCAGTCGGTCGTTTCGCGCAGGGCATGATCGTGCAGGTTCCCCTGTTTCTGGACGACATGGCGGACGGCACCACGATCGAGAGCATTCATAGGGCGCTGGTCGCGCACTATGCCGGTCAGAACATCGTCAGCATCGTGCCACTGGAGGAAAGTGCCAAGCTTCCCCGTGTGGATGCCGAAGACCTCGTCGGACAGGACACGATGAAGATCTTCGTGTTTGGAACTCCGGGCGGTGCCCATGTCAATCTCGTCGCGCTTCTCGACAATCTCGGCAAAGGAGCGTCCGGCGCTGCTGTCCAGAACATGGACCTCATGCTTTCGGCCTGAGGATGGCTGATTTGTCGACGTTCCCACCCAAGTGGGAGATAGAAGAAGCGAAGCAGATCGCCGAAACCGCCGCCGGGACCGTCTTTGAAGTGAAGCGCGCCGGTGACCGGCTGGACATCGTGAAGGTATTCAGAAAGAAGTCCCTGATCGAGAGCCAGCACGGTGTCGACTTTCTGGAATGGCGGGGTGGAGTTGGTGCCATCCTGGTTCTTGGGCGCACGGACGACGCCGTCCTTCTCGAGCACGCCGGCTCCCAGACACTCCGCAGTGTGATGTTTGCGAGCAGCGATACCGACGCGACGCACATCGCGGCGGAACTTGTCGAAATCTACCACAGCACGTCCGATGCCTTGCTGCCCATCAGCTTACAGCCAGCGGTCCGATATTTCGATAGCCTGTTCAAACGAGCGGCCCGGGACAAGACAGCCGAGGGCTACAGCCTGTTCGTTGAAGCCGCCGAACTGGTAGAGATGCTTCTTGGCGAACAGAAAGACCTCAAGCCACTTCATGGTGACCTGCACCATGAAAACATTCTGCGCGGCGGGCGGGGGTGGCTGGTTATCGATCCTGCCGGACTGATCGGTGATCCGGCGCTGGATGTGGCCAACATGTTTTCCAATCCGCTCGACCGACAGGACCTGACGCGCGACGAAACGCGCATCGCATCGATGGCCGACATCTTTTCAACGACGCTCCGACGGGACGCGCGAACCATCCTTCGCTACGCATTCGCATATGCCTGCCTGTCAGCCGCATGGTATGAGGAGGACGGACACGGTCGGGAGCGAGACGATGAACTTGCCGTTGCCGCAGCAATCCGAAACGTGATGCGTCAAAGCTAATTCAGTCCCGAACCTCAATCCGAGTCTCTTGCGGATATTCGCCAATGAAGCCGCGCCAGTGGGCAACGGCGAAGCCAAGGACGATGAGCGCACCACCCTGATGGGCCAAGGCCGAGTGCAACTGCACCTGCGTCAAGAGCGTCACGATCCCTACGAGCGCCTGAATGGTAACGAGGCCGAACAAAACGATCGTCCGACGTGCGTGGGTGCTTCCAGGAGCAGCCCGGAGAGACAGGATCATGTGGATCAGAACCGCCGTCCAGAGCAGGTAGGCGCCAAGACGGTGGATGAACTGCACCGTCTTCGGATTCTCGAACAGATTGATCCACCAGGGCTGCTGGAGAAAAAGATCAGAGGGCACGACGGCACCGTCCATAAGCGGCCAGGTGTTGTAACTCAAACCGGCATCGAGACCGGCGACCAGAGCGCCAAGGTAGATCTGAAAGATACAGAGAAGGGCGATCACCATTGCCCAACGGTGCATGCTCTCGGGCGCGCGATCGCGCGAGTGGGGCGACAGTCCACGCATGATCCAGACACAGCCGGCGAAGATCAGACAGGCAATGGTCAGGTGAACAGCAAGACGGTACTGGGACACGCTGACGAGGTTGGCGAGGCCGGAGGACACCATCCACCAGCCGATGAAACCCTGGAATCCACCCAGAGCCAGCAACCCGACCAGCGGCCCACGCAGACGACGTTCGACGCGCCCCGTGAGCCAGAAGAAAAGCAAGGGAATAGCAAAAACGATGCCTATGCCCCGCGCCAGGAGGCGATGCGCCCACTCCCACCAGAAGATCGTTTTGAATTCCTCGACGGTCATGCCCTTGTTGACCTGCTGGTACTGGGGAATGCGCTGGTAGAGCGCAAATTCCTCTTCCCATTCCTCCGCCGAGAGCGGCGGGATCACGCCATGAATCGGCTTCCATTCGGTGATCGACAGGCCCGATTCCGTCAGACGCGTTGCGCCCCCCACCAGCACCAAACAGAACAACGTGGCCACGACCACCAGCAACCACGTCCGCAACATCACGCGGTCGCGGCTGACTTTGTCGACCTTGCGTGCGATCGCGTTTTCCGGTGCGGCGGGAGCGTTGGCCATGCTTGGAATCCTCAGTTTTTCGACTTGTTGATTTGGAGCAGTTGCCGATAGAAGACAAGGGTCCAGATCGCGGCAACACGTCGCTGCGCCACCCGCCGACTCAATCGGGAATCCGCCTCATGCCTGTTCGCCTCCGCAAGTTCATCGGAACCATCCTGATCATCGTCCTTGTGCTCCTATACGCCGTCGTCGCCACGGCGATCGCCTCGGCAACGCTCGCGACCTCGCCGTGGTGGGTGCACTTTCTATACTTCCTTCTGAGCGGCCTGCTATGGATTCTTCCGGCAATGCTCATCATCAAGTGGATGGCGGGACCGGTGCAGAAATGAGACGCCGACAGACCAGCGGCCGCGGTCGCTCGCTGCCGTTAACCCGGCACTAACTGCAATGTTCGGAATATGTGCGCGGGACGTGCGATATAAACTCAATGTAGTGGTGGCGGTTTTACGCTTGGGCGAAATCGTTTCCCGGAGAAAACGTTCGTGCAGCCCGCGCAAGTGAATATTAATCGCCTCGCCCCAGACCACCCGGAAGAAGAGTGGTCGGAGCCGACCGTGACTTCGAATCGCGAGATTTTCATGCGGCCCATTTCTGTCCATCTGCACACGCGCGTGGAGCCGCTTGAGGCCGCGTGGCGACTGCTTGAACGTGACAGGCTGAATTCACTGCACCAGGGCTATGACTGGTGTGCCTCCTGGGCGAAGACACATACGAATCCGCTGGCGGTTCTGCACGGCATGGAGGAAGGACGCTCCATCTTCATCCTCCCGCTGGAAATCGTCCGCAATAACATGATCCGGACGGCCCAGTTCATCGGGTCCCGCTTCAACAACATCAATACAGGTCTCTTCGACAGCGGTTTTCGGGCACGTTGCGACAAGGCAGTGGCTGAACAAGTCACGGCGGATATCGTAAAGCAGCTTCACGGCAAAGCCGACCTCGTCAGCCTGCAGAACATCCCTCTCGACTGGCGCGGAGAACGGCATCCGTTTTCGACACTGCCGGTCATCGAGCACCAGAACCACGCCTTCCAGCTCCCACTCTTCGAAGATTTCGAGGCGACTATCAACCAGTTGAACGGCAAGCGTCGCCGGAAGAACTTCCGTAACCAGCAGCGCAAACTTGAAGCCGCAGGCGGTTACAGACATGTCGTCGCCCGGTCCGATTCAGACAAGACCCGGTTGCTGGATCTGTTCTTTTTTCAGAAGGCGGTACGGTTCAAGGCGATGGGTATCCCCAATGTCTTTCAACCGCCCGAGACGCAGGCCTTCTTCCGCATGCTCCTGGCCACCGGTCGGGACGGTAGAGACACGCCACTCGAGTTGCATGCGCTGGAGCTTTGTGGACCTCTCGAAGGCAAGATCGCAGCAATTGCCGGCCTCTCCCGGAAGGGCGACCATGTGATCTGCCAGTTCGGCTCGATCGACGAGACGCTGGTTGCCGATACCAGTCCCGGTGAGTTTCTATTTTGGCTGATGATCGAAAAGTCCTGTGCCGAAGGGGCTGCTCTTTTCGATTTCGGGGTCGGCGACCAGGACTACAAGAGACGTTGGTGCACGGTGGAGACGATCCAGCACGACGTCCTGCTGCCGGTCTCCGCGCCGGGTCGGCTCGCCGCGATTGCGCAGCGCGGGGTTACCCGAACCAAAGCCGTCATCAAGGGAAATCCCCAGCTCTACGCGATTATCCAGCGCCTGCGTTCCTATGCCGACGAAACACCAACGGCGGCAACGGGAACAGGCGACTGACACAGATCAGGCTGCGCGCGCCCTGCCCCGCCGAACGCGTTTGCTGCCGCCTGTCATCAGCACGAGATCGTCGTATCCAACCTTGGCGAATTCATCCATGATCGCTGCCAGCTGCCGCTTGTCCGGATCGGGCGCCGACAAAAGTACTTCGTGCTCGCCGTTTCGGGATAGCCGCGCGACAGCCTGCGCGTTGGCAGGTCCACATTCGACGATTACCACGTCGTAGGCATCAGCCAGGGCGTCCGCAATCATCGACAGGCGCTCGGCCGCACGCATGGCGCGGTGCGGGTCGCTCATTCCCTGGGGAATGATATCGGCTTCCGACAGCCGATCTGCATGGATAACGTCGGCAAAGGCCGCTTCTCCGCACAGAAGGTCCGTAATCCCGGGCAAGTCCGGGTCAGGCGACATCAATGCCGTTGGGCAGCCGGAACCCGTCATGTCGATGAGGATGACACGTGTGTTGGCAGACGCCAGTTCCCGCACGAGCATCACCGTCGCGGCGGCGCCGTCGTCGCCCGTCGGCGAAATCGCGAACACGATCTTTGCCGTACCGTCCAGTATGTATCGAGCAACGGTTTCGATCGAGAACTGGTCGTCTTCCTCGGGCTCCAGCGTCTCTTCCACCGCTCGGGGCCGGTCGAGCTCGTTCAAGATCGACGGCACAGGCATGTCCCTCGGCGGCGGTGTCTTCGTCACATGTGCGGGTTCGCGATGCACTGTCTCCGAAGTCTCAGCCTCGTCCTCCATATCGGAATCGGATGGCCGCAGAGCCCGGCCGCTGAACAGCTCGCTCAGCATCACAATCACAGCGCCGAGGATCAATGTCGCCAGCGCAGCAACCACGGTGATGGGGATGACTTTCGGAAAGCTAGGCTCCAGCGGCGGCGTGGCCTGTGAAATGACGCGAGCGTCCGCCGGGCTTGCATTCGGATCGAGCTTACTGGTGGCCTCCCGGTAGCGCGCGAGGTAGGTTTCTAGCAACTGTCGCTGCGCGGCTGCCTCTCGTTCGAGCGCCTTCAGCCCCACTTCCTCGTCGCCCGCGCGCGCGGACTCTGCCTTCGCCTGATTGAGCTGACCCAACAACTGCTGCTCACGCAGCCTCGCAACCGCCGCCTCATTCTCCAGAGAGGCTGCTACCTTGTTGGACTCGGCTACGATCTGCTCCCTTAAACCGGTGAGCTGGGCGCGAATCGCCTTCAACCTCGGATGTCCATCCAGCAACGTCGTCGAGAGATCGTTGAGCTGGGCGCGAAGCTGTGACTCGTTCTCCTTCAGGCGTTGCACGACCGGCGAATTGGTAACGACATCCAGCGTGTCGGTCGGCCGCCCGGCTTTGAGTGCAGTCCGCAGATTTTCAGCCTTTGCCTCCGCGTCGGCACGCTGCGCCCGGACGCGAGACAGTTCGACGGAGATGTCATTCAGTTGCGTCGTCGCAAAATTGGCCGTTTCGCTGGTCCGCAGCAGTCCGGCGGAGGAGCGATAGTCCGCGACTTTCTTCTCCGCCTCCCCGACCTTCTCGCGCAGATTCGCGATTTCCGGCTCAAGCCAGCGGGCCGCCTCAGACGTGCTGTCGAGCTTGGCGCCGCTTTGAACGGACCGATAGACTTCCGCCATCTTGTTCGGAATCGCCGCCGCGAGTTGCGCATCCTTTGAGGTAAACTCGATGCCGATCACACGCGATTTCTCGACCTGGTAGACCTGTAGCTTTTCCTGAAAGGCCTTGAGAACGCGATCCTCAGGCTTCATGTCGAGCGGATTTTTCTTGAGCCCGAGCATCACGAGCAGATCGGATATGGCGGACGGATCTGTGTCGGGATCGAACTCCCTGAGCTCGAAGAGTTTCAGATCCTTTGCCACCTGACGGATGAGATCCGTGGAGCGAAGAAGCTGGACCTGGCTGACAATGTTCAGTTCGTCCAGCACAGGCTGGTTTTCCATGTTCAGCGTACCCGGCGCGGTCAGCACCGGCTGCCTCGCCTCAATGAGTATGCGGGTCTCCGCCTTGTATCGGGGGGAAATCATGCTGGCGCCAGCAAACGCCGCGACCGTGACAATCGCCGTTGCGGCGAGCAAGGCAGCCTTCCGCTGCCAGACCGCACGAAACAGTTGGACCAAATCGATATCGACGTCCTGATGACGCTTGTCCACGCCTGTCATACTCACACTCCCGCAACAAACATCCGCGGATCGTAAAAGAACATGGTAACTCAAGGGTTAATCCAAACTTAGTCCGCAATCATGGGCGGCAGCCCACTTGAAACGCACGTCACATGCCCGCGCCTTTACCGCCCATTAACCTTAATCGGAGGATAACGGGCGGGTTCGAATGAATTGACCTGGGAGCGCAACGGCGCATGAAAGCGGTGGCGACGAGATGGATGGCTGTGGCGATTGCCGCCTTGGCCCTGGCGACGATTTCCGGGTGCGCCACCTACAGGCCCGCGCCCAAAGTCTTTCACGAAGCCACGATCCA
Organism: Ciceribacter sp. L1K22; assembly: GCF_017599385.1. Classification (GTDB taxonomy): domain Bacteria; phylum Pseudomonadota; class Alphaproteobacteria; order Rhizobiales; family Rhizobiaceae; genus Allorhizobium. Next base: position 1,694,095 of record NZ_JAGFPK010000001.1, on the reverse strand, counting down.
ACCGTATCGGCTCGACAGCGGTGACCGGCTGCGCGTCACCGTCTTCGAACAACCAAGCCTCAGCAATACCTACACGGTGGATCAGGCGGGCTATATCGCCTTCCCGCTGATCGGTCAGGTTCCGGCTCGCGGTGCCACATTGACGCAACTCGAGGGTGCCGTCGCCCAGAAGCTCAAGCAGGGTTATCTCCGCGATCCAGACGTGAGCATTGAAGTCGATCGCTATCGTTCCATCTTCGTCATGGGAGAGGTCGGGCAGCCTGGACAGTATGCCTATGTCCCGGGAATGACGGTGCTTAACGCAATCGCCGTTGCCGGCGGCTTTTCGCCCCGCGCCAACCAGCGCGTCGTCGATGTGACGCGCAGGATCAACGGAGAAATCCTGACCGGCACTGTTCCGGTCACCGACCCCCTTCTCGCTGGAGATACCCTCTACATTCGCGAGCGGCTGTTCTGAGATCATGTCATCCGAACAGCCTTTGCGCATCATCCACTGTTTTCGCTCACCGGTCGGCGGCATATTCCGTCACGTCCGCGATCTCGCCGAGCAACACAGTAAGGCCGGGCACGAGGTCGGAATTGTGTGCGACAGCTCGACGGGCGGAGAGCACGAGGAGCGGCTCTTCGAGCAAATAAGACCGTATTTGTCCCTCGGATTGACCCGACTGCCCATTCGTCGGTCTGTCAGCGTGCGCGACGTACGGGCCGTCTGGGACAGCTACAAGACAATCAAAAGTTTGCGGCCGGATGTGTTGCATGGTCATGGCGCCAAGGGTGGCGTCCTGGCCCGCGCCATCGGCTCAGTGTTGCGGGTCGAAAGGTATCGCGTCGCCCGCGTTTATTCCCCTCACGGAGGCAGTCTGCATTTCGACCCGTCGAAGCTCTCGGGACGCGCCGTTTTCTTCATCGAAAGGCGGCTGGAACGGCTTACGGATCAGTTGCTGTTTGTCTGCGGTTACGAACAAAGCGTCTACGAGAGCAAGATCGGAAATCCACGCTGCCCGGCGCAGGTCGTCTACAACGGGATCGGCGAACAGGATCTTTCGCCCGTTCCGACAGGCCCCGACGGTGCCAGTTTCCTCTACGTCGGGATGCTTCGAGACTTGAAGGGACCGGACGTCTTCGTCGATGCCTTTGCCCGCGCCGAGCGTGCCGTCGGACACCCCCTTTCCGCATTGATCATCGGCGATGGACCGGATCGGGAGCGCTACGAACGCATGCGGACGCAGATGGGACTTGGACTTCGCATCGACATGCTCCCGGCTATGCCCGTTCGGGACGCTTTCGCGCGATCCGATATCGTCGTCGTCCCGTCCAGGGCAGAGGCCATGCCCTATATCGTGCTGGAGGCGCTGGGAGCCGGAAAAGTCGTCATCGCCACAAGGGTCGGCGGGATTCCGGAAGTGCTCGGTGAAGATAGTGAGGCCCTCGTCGCACCCGGCAGCTCGGAGGAGCTTTCACGCGTGATGGCCAAAGCACTCACTTCGCCAGAATGGGCAAGAAGCATCATGCCCGACGCAAAGACCTTCCGCGCCCGGTTTTCGGCTTCCACCATGGCGGCCGATGTCATGGAGGTCTATCGGTCGAGGCTCAAGACCGACTGATCCCTATGCCCTCAGCAAAGCGCCCCGTATCGGGACCATTCCGGCTTTGAAGATAAGCGTTTCTTAGACTCTTCATGCTACCAAAATTGGTGAAGGAGTGCGTTAGCAATGAGCCAGCTTCCCAATCACGACGAATTCGACGCCGAGGCCCTGCGTAAGAAGGTCGTCCAAGCGCGGCTCTACGAACCCGGCGACACAACCGCCAAGCCTTCAGGTGAACCCGGCGAAATCAACCCGCTGGCACGACAGATCGCGAAGCAATTCAAAGAGGCTAGCTACTCTCCCATCATCGTGACCGGCCAGATCCGGCTTCTTGAATTGATCTGCCTTCTGGCCATCGGGATGGCGATGCATGCATGGATCGGGGCTGGCACCTTGGTCGATCACATCGTGCAATTTGGCGTATCGACCGTCGGAGCGCTTCTCGCCGTTCTCGCCATGCAGTTGAGCGATTGCTATCAGTTGCCGGCGCTTCGTTCCCGCATGCATTTCCTTCCACGGGTCGTCGCCTCCTGGACCTTCGCCTGCGCCGTTGTCGGCCTCGTCCTCTTTCTCGGGGATGCGACACCACCGCATTTTCAGCATTGGTTCATGCTCTGGTACGGCTATGGCGCCGCCTTTCTGATTGCCGAGCGGCTTCTCGTCGCATTCGCCATCCGGCGGTGGGCCCGTAACGGCATCATGGAGCGTCGCGCTGTCATCGTGGGCGGCGGACAGCCGGCAAAGGACCTGATCCGTGCCCTCGAGCAGCAAGAAGACAATGACATCCGCATCTGCGGCATCTTCGACGACCGGACCGGTGACCGATCGCCGGCGATCATCGCCGGTTATCCGAAACTGGGCAACGTGACGGAACTCGTCGAGTTCGCACGCCTTGCCCACGTCGACATGCTGATCATCTCGCTGCCCCTAACCGCCGAAGGACGCATTCTGCAACTCTTGAAGATGCTCTGGATCCTGCCGGTCGATATTCGCCTCGCCGCGCATTCCAACGGCTTGCGGTTTCGTCCGCGTTCCTATTCCCACGTCGGCGCCGTGCCGATGCTGGACATCCTGGACAAGCCGATCCGGGATTGGGATTCCGTCGCTAAACGGGGCTTCGACATCTTCTTCAGCGTCGTCGCACTCGCCCTCCTGTGGCCGATCATGGTCGCGACGGCTATTGCGGTAAAAATGACCTCCAAGGGACCGATCCTGTTCGTGCAGAAGCGGCACGGTTTCAATAACGAGGTCATCAACGTCCTGAAATTCCGCTCAATGTATACAGAATTGAGCGATCCCACGGCACGAAATGCCGTGACGAAGAACGATCCACGTGTCACGCCCGTCGGCAGGTTCATCCGCAAGTCTTCCATCGACGAGCTACCGCAGCTCTTCAACGTTCTCCGCGGCGATCTCTCGCTGGTCGGCCCGCGTCCACACGCGGTCTATGCCCAAACGCACAACCGAACCTATTCGGACGTGGTGGAAGGCTACTTCGCCCGTCATCGCGTAAAGCCCGGCGTCACAGGCTGGGCGCAAATCAATGGCTGGCGCGGCGAGATCGACAACGATGAGAAGATCAAGTTCCGAACGGCCTATGATCTCTACTACATTGAGAACTGGTCCCTGCTGTTCGACCTCAAGATACTTTTCCTGACGCCGTTCCGCCTGCTCAACACGGAGAACGCCTATTGAGCGCGGTGGACATACGAGGGCCGGTCGTTGCGAGACCGCAACTGGCAGCGCTTGGCCTGCTCGGCTCGGCGCTTGTCGCGTTCGGCGTGTTTCTCTCCGGCTTCGTCATTTCTGAACCGGCTCCTTACGAACTATTGATGGTCGTCCAGATCGCCCTCTGGTTCCTGTTCGGGCTCAAGATTTCGCGAACCGTGGCCCCTCTGCTCGCAGCACTCATGGTCTTCAATGTTGGCGGCTTTCTCTCGCTGACCGTTATGGACGATCTCGGTACCGGGCCGATGTATCTTGCCGTCTCAACATTTTTGGCGCTGACGTCGGTCTTCTATGCGGCCATCATCGAAGACAGCCACAAGCGTCTGAAGCTGATCTTCCAGGCATGGGTCGGCTCGGCCATTATCACGGGCATGCTCGGCATTCTCGGCTATTTCCACGCCTTCCCAGGTTCTGATGTCTTCACACTCTACGACCGCGCCAAGGGCGCGTTCCAGGATCCCAACGTCTTCGGCCCCTTCCTCGTCGCACCGTCGCTCTACCTGATGCACGGGCTTCTGACCGGAAAACTTGCCGGAGCACCGATGCGGATCGCCGGACTGTTGATCCTGTCGCTCGGCATCTTCCTGTCCTTCTCTCGCGCAGCCTGGGGCCTGTTTCTTCTCTCCGCGGTCATGCTGGTCTTCGTGCTCCTGCTCAAGGAAAGGACGGGCGCTTTTCGGCTGAAAATCCTTATTCTGTCACTGGCCGCCATCGCCTTCATGGTGACCGCCATGCTGATCGCGCTCCAGTTCGACAAGGTGGCCGACCTGTTCCTGAGCCGCACCCAGCTGGTGCAGGAGTATGACGGTGGCCATCTCGGGCGCTTCGACCGTCATAGGATCGGCTTTCTGATGTCGATGGAAAAGCCGCTCGGCATCGGGCCCATGGTGTTCAGTCAGATCTTTCCGGAAGACGAACACAATATCTGGCTGAAGTCGCTGACGACCTATGGCTGGCTCGGCTTCGTGACCTATGTCGGCCTGATCGCTACAACCATCGCCCTAGGATTCCGCTATCTCCTGCGCAACAGACCATGGCAGCCCTACCTGATGATCGCGTGGATCGTCATCGTCGGCCACACGGCCATCGGCAACGTGATTGATACGGACCACTGGCGGCATTTCTACATGCTGCTCGGGATCATCTGGGGATGCATCGCGCTTGAGCACAATCACCTTCGCCGCCGGTCGGGGGACGAACAGGGCACACATCACCATGCCAGCTATGATCGATAGGCCGATGCGGCTGCTGCAGGTTCTGGAACCAAGCGGCGGCGGTTCGGGACGGCATTTCATCGATCTCTGCGGCGCGCTGAAGGATCGAGGCCATCAGGTCACCGCCGTCTATTCTCCGGTTCGCGCGGAGGATCGTTTCGTAAGGGAGTTGACGGCTCTTGAGCTTGAGAATGTCGTAGCCCTGCCGATGCGGCGGGCCGTCGGCCCCTGGGATGCAGCCGCCTGGTTCGACCTTCATCGTCTTATCAAGACGCTCGGCCCGTTCGACCTCATTCACGGCCACAGCTCCAAGGCCGGTGCCCTGACACGGGTGCGGCTGCCGGGTCGGCATGTTCCGCGCGTTTACACGCCGCACGCTCTTAGAACCATGGACCCGACGCTTGGGCGCAAGGGCCGGACGCTGTTCGGCACCATCGAAAGCTTTCTGGGACGGTACTTCTCCGACCGGATCATCTGCGTTTCGGAGGACGAGCGCGATCATGCGGTAACGCTTGACATTCCGGCGAACAAGTTGCGCGTCGTGATCAATGGCGTGCTAACGCCGCCGCGGGAGGATCGTCTAGCCCTGAGGCGATCCATGGGCGTTCCAGAAGACGCGGTGGTCTTTGGATTTGTCGGACGGCTTTCCGCCCAGAAGGGACCGGAGCGTTTGGTGAATGCGTTCGTTAAGGCTGCCTCGGCGGCGCCTGATATTCACCTCGCCATGATCGGCTTTGGAGAGATGGAGGCGATGCTGCGCGAAACCATCGACAGAGCCGGTCTCTCCGATCGGTTCCTCCTGCGCCACGACATACCGGGCAGCACGGCCATGCAGGCCTTCGACATCCTCGTCATGCCGAGCCGCTACGAGGCAATGTCCTACGTCGCGCTCGAAGCCGCCGCTTCGGGTCTGCCCATGATCCTGACGGAAACGGGCGGGAGTTCGGTCGTGCTGGCGGATGGTGTCAACGGTGTTCTCATTCCCAACGAAGATCGTACCGATGCTTTGGTTGACGCAATGTTGACCGCCGTAAATCCGGACCGTCGGACCGCTTTCGCGGCAGCAGCGGCCGCGCGGCGTCATCAATTCACCCTGGAGACAATGGTTGAACGGACGCTTCAGGTCTATCGCGAGCTGGTTGCGGACTAGCTTTTCTTTCGGGGAATAAGGCGCCAGGCCCGCGCCATTTCGGTTGACGCACACACACCGGCGTCCAGATAGAAGCGCTTTTCGGTCAGCCGCTTGAGCTTAGCTGCCGCAATGGGCAATCCATGATCCATGGAGGCGATAAGGTGCTGTTCGACCACTGTCTCGCCGTTGTCGTCGAGCCAGCGACGCACCTGACGGTTACCAATGACGCCATTCTGGGTCGGCTCGTCCCCGAGACCATGAATGTCACACCATTGCGCGAGCAGAGCTTCAGCGTTCGCTGGAGACACAACTTGGTCATCCTGACCCTGCCAGATCGATACGGTCGGCCAGCGCTTCACGTCATCGGGAGCATTGTGCCGAACAAGATCGCCCCAGGCGCGAGGTTCCCGCTTAGCCCCCTGTCTCATGACCGACAGAGCACCCATTGCATCGCGCGCCGCGCCGAACGGCAGCCCCGCGACAATTGCTCCGCCCGAAACGATATCCGGATAGGCCGCCATGACCGCAGCCGCCATCGCCCCGCCGGCCGACAACCCGAAGACATAGACACGGTCGAGCGACAACTTATGGCGACGCTGCATGCTCTCGATCATCTGACGTATCGACGCCACCTCGCCCCGATCGCGGCTCGCAACGCTTGGCCGGAACCAATTAAAGCAACAATTTGAATTGTTGACCTTTTTCTGCTCCGGATAAAGGACTGCGAATCCGCCTTGTCTCGCCATCTGCGTCCAGCCGGCCGCCCGATCAAAGTTCTTCGCCGTCTGCAGGCAGCCGTGCAGCACCACCACCAACGGCGCCCCCGCAGGAAGTGCCTGAGGCACATATTCGAGCATGTTGAGATTGCCAGGGTTGTGGCCGAACGTTCTGATCTCGAGGAGCTTGGTCGGCGGGCTCCTTTTTTTCCGAACCGCAGAGATATCCGGCGTGAGTGCCTTTCCGATCAGACGCTGCCAATCCTCGGTTCGACGCATGGCGCGGCGGTTGCTCCGAAGGACGGAGGAAATGAAACGCGGCAGGGTGAAACGCATGGATTGGGTATCCCGATTAGCCGCGCACGGGGAGTAACCGGTGCCGACGACGAGACAGGAGGTAATGCTGCAATGCAGCATAGGCAAGACGGGCAAACCGATTATTTGCGGCAAAAGTCATGGCCCTCCGGAATTTGTGATTTTGTCAGGGAGGCAGTCGGGCATTAGGCTGTTCATGCATAAACGCGAAAGGAGAATGGCATGAAAGTTCTCGTAATCGCCGCAGCCCTCGGGCTGACTGCATCGGCCGCCATGGCCGACTGCGCGGGGCACACGCCCATTACCGCTGCCGCCGACGTCGACCAGACAATCATCACGGCAAGCGTCCAAACCGAGGCACACACTGCCGCACAGGACCAGATGGTCCCACCCGTCACTACCTCTGACGACAGCAAGGCCGAAACGATCCAAAACTAGGCCTTGGGCGACTGGCGGTTCCCCCTGTAACTCCGCCAGTCGCACCACTGTACGCTAGCGGACAAACCAAGCGTTCAAGCCGGTGAAATCTGGAACTTTTCTTAAGGAGTGTCGTTCATAGTGGGTTAAGTGGGAGGTGCTCATGCAGCGCGTCGATGATGAGGATATTCGCAAGCCCGGGCTGAGGGAAATCTTCAGCGTTTCGGAATTTTGCAAGCGCTACAGGCTGGATTCAAAGGAGGAGCGGCGACTGAAGGTGCTGCTCGGCGACTTCGCGACGCAGCATGAGCTTCTAATGAATGCGAAGCGCGATCCGCAATTCCGATGGTGAGCAACTGACGAGAGATGGACGCCGCACTGCCTGTAGAGCGGAGAAGGTCTGACGTTCCCGCCTGAACGAAATCTGTCGCTGGGGCTTCCCTTTTTGAGGACAATGAAAAATTTGCGCTTGCGCCACGAAGGTCAACAGACTAAGTGGATCGTGCTCTTTGAGCAGGTCGGGGCGTAGCGCAGCCCGGTAGCGCACTTGACTGGGGGTCAAGGGGTCGTGGGTTCGAATCCCGCCGCCCCGACCATTAAAATCTTGATATTCCAGTCACACATGAGTTTAGTCACCGGGGACCGCGTCGAGGTGCGATGCGCGTTGAAACTTGCTTTTTCAACTTAGTGGGCTTTCAGTTTCTTAGAGCCCGAAGACGCCTCAGCCTCGCGGGTAGCATTCCCCAAAAAGAACGGCGCTCGATATCAGGCGTTATGACATGGAGCCCCACCAGTCGACGTCCGGCATTGGTCAGTGCGACGCCAACGCTTACGCCCCACCCTCCGCTATCGGCGGATATCAATACAAAGCCCTGCTTTTCTGCATCTCTAACGACATGGTCAAGTCCGTCTTCCGTGACAGACATTTCCCCACCGGCATCAGCAACACGTTGCACGAAGCCGAGAACTTCCGATTTCACTTTCACAGACAAACCATCTCCCCACTTGCCGACCGGATACATCTCGGGGACCGCGGGGCATGTCAACTCGGTGAAGCAATTACTTCCGAAAATGGTCGCCTAGACGTCGCTTTGCGGTCGGGTGGTGTCGCTTCGGAGTTTGGATGTCTGACACCGTGTTTTTGGATTGAAGTCTCAGCGCACCTGATCGAGAAGACGTTTGCACTCGAGAAGATCATAGAGGGCCTCCTGAAGCAGTGCCCTGTCTTCTCTACCCACGGCCTGGCCTGCCGGCGGCGCAACGAAGCTGTCATCCTCATTGTTGCCGCTGCCGAAGCCAAAGAAACGTCCACTGACCTTTGCCTTCGCTCGACCGACAATCTGGTCATCCTCAGGCCCCGTCGCCAATCGCGGCTCGTCGACCTTAGCTGGCGTTGCCGCGACAAGCGCCTCCATAGTCGCAAGGTCGCCGCTGGCGATCGCCATCACGAACTTGTTTCCATTGGTCTTCAGAAGCTTCTGTACGCCCTTGATCGTGTACCCTTGATCATAGAGCAGATGCCGTATCCCCTTGAGCAGCTCGACATCGTCAGGCCGATAGTAACGGCGGCCACCGCCACGCTTGAGCGGCTTTATCTGGGGAAAGCGGGTTTCCCAGAAGCGCAATACGTGCTGCGGCAGGTCGAGGTCGTCAGCAACCTCGCTGATGGTCCTAAACGCGTCTGGGCTCTTGTCCACGCTGCTGACCTCGATGATGCGAGTAAAGACGGTCGCACTCCTGCGACTCACGGCATCATTTCAACGATTTACCGGCGGTAATTCAAGTCACGCATCACACTCAGAGGAGGTTTCCCTCAACTTGTCGGGGATTGTGGCTTCTGCTTGGCCTTTCGCGCCGTATGGGCACGCAGGATGCGCTGCTTCAAGACGTTCGACGCCTTGAAGGTCATCACGCGACGCGGAGAAATCGGAACCTCTTCGCCGGTCTTGGGATTGCGGCCGATACGCTCGTTCTTGCTGCGGACTTGAAACGTGGCGAAGGAGGACAGTTTTACAGTCTCTCCACGCACGATCGCGTTGCAGATCTCGTCGATGACGGTCTCAACCAGTTCCGCCGATTCGGTGCGGGACAATCCTACCTTGCGAAAGACGGACTCCGCCAAATCTGCCCGCGTCACTGTCTTCCCGGCCATTGCTCTCCGCCCGTATTTATAAAGGTGATCGTATGAAAGCGCTGTGAGAGTATTGTCCTTGCAGCGGACGGTCAAGCGCTTGTTCGAAATCCTTAATTTCGACTCCGCACCCTTACCAGCGCAACAGCACAGCGCCCCACGTGAAGCCTCCACCCATGGCCTCCAGCAGCACAAGATCGCCCCTCTTGATGCGGCCATCCGCGCCCGCAGTGGCAAGAGCGAGCGGAATGGACGCCGCGGACGTATTCCCATGCTGGTCGACCGTCACCACGACCTTTTCCGGCGGTATTCCGAGTTTCTTGGCAGAGCCATCGATAATGCGCTTGTTCGCCTGATGCGGCACGAGCCAGTCAACGTCCGCCGCGCTGATCCCGGTTGCCTCGAACGATTGTTCGATGACGTCTGTAATCATGCCGACGGCATGTTTGAACACCTCGCGGCCTTCCATCCTCAGGTGGCCGACTGTCCCCGTGGTCGACGGCCCGCCGTCGACATAGAGCTTTTCCTTGTGAGAGCCGTCAGAGCGAAGCTGGGATGTGAGAATCCCGCGATCGGCAAGTCCTCCCTGCCCTTCCTGAGCCTCAAGAACAATCGCACCCGCCCCGTCGCCAAACAGCACGCATGTGGTGCGATCGGTCCAGTCCAGAATGCGGGAGAACGTTTCCGCACCTATGACCAGGACACGTTTCGCCATGCCACCTCGGATATAGAGGTCGGCTGTGGCGACGGCGTACACAAAGCCGGAGCACACAGCCTGCACATCAAAGGCGAAGCCGTGCGTAATACCAAGCCTGTTCTGGATATTCACCGCGGTGGCCGGAAAGGTATTGTCCGGCGTGGAGGTGGCGCAAATAATCAGATCAACATCTTCGGCGGACAGACCAGCGTTCGTCAAAGCGGCCCGAGCCGCATCCGCACCAAGCGATGCCGTCGTCTCGCCCTCACCGGCTATATAACGCTGGCGGATACCTGTCCGCTGCACGATCCATTCGTCGGATGTCTCGACCATGCTTTCCAGTTCACGGTTGCTCAACACCCGTTTCGGAAGCGCTGCTCCGAAACCACGCACTACAGAGCGGATCATGTCTTTGATACCTCGTCTATCATGCAGCCTCCGGCCCCGCATTGGACGGGTGCCGGGCATGATATTTTTTAAGATCATTTTCGATTTTTTGAGTGAGGCCATTGCGGGCCATATCGTAGCCAACGTCGATGGCGGCCGCGAACCCTTCCGCGTCCGTACCCCCATGGCTCTTGATGACGATACCGTTCAGACCAAGGAAAACGCCGCCGTTGACCTTGCGCGGATCCATCTTTTCGCGAAGGCGATCAAACGCACCTTTGGCCAGGATATAGCCGATCTTCGCAAGAAGCGTCCGCGACATCGCGGAGCGGAGATACTGGGCGATCTGGCGCGCGGTTCCCTCCGCCGTCTTCAGGGCGATATTGCCGGTGAAGCCTTCGGTGACGACCACGTCCACGGTTCCCTTGCCAAGGTCGTCGCCTTCGACGAAGCCGTAGTAATCCATGGTATCGAGGCCGGCCTCGCGGATGAGGCGCCCGGCTTCCTTGACCTCTTCCTGACCCTTGATCTCCTCAACACCAACGTTGAGAAGGCCGACGAGAGGCCTATCAAGATCGAACAGCGCTCGCGCCATGGCGCCGCCCATCAGGGCGAAATCCAGCAGTTGCTGGGCATCGGCACCAATTGTCGCCCCGACATCGAGAACGATGCTCTCGCCCTTCAAGGTCGGCCAGATGGCTGCGATCGCCGGTCTCTCGACGTTGGCCATCGTCCGCAGGCAGAATTTCGACATCGCCATCAGCGCACCGGTATTGCCGGCAGAAACAACGACATCGGCCTGCCCGGTCTTCACGGCCTCGATCGATCGCCACATGCTGGACACATATCGGCCGCGCCTTAGTGCCTGGCTCGGCTTTTCGTCCATACCCACGGCGACTTCGCAGTCGTGGAACACCGATTTCTCCCGCAGCTTTGGATAGGCTGCAAGGATACCCTCGCATCTGGCCTTCTGGCCGAACAGCAGGAAATTAACGTCGGGATGACGCTCAAGAGCCTTGGCCGCACCTGGAATGACGACTTCCGGGCCGAAGTCACCGCCCATTGCGTCGAGAGAAATTCTGATCACGCTCGCCTGATCCTCCTGCGTCGCCCCGTGGGCGAAATTTCGGCCAAAATAGCCGTTTTCAGATGCCACACAACCGCTTTGTCACCGGTTTTCGGCACCTCTCCGCCCCATTCAGTCGTTTTTCCAGTCTTTCAGCACGGCAAATGGCGAGGGTTTGCGATTTTCCACAGCGTCGTCCTCGACATGGGCTACAAACTCGACACCCGGCTTCTTCGGATAGGGATCGATGGAGAGGGCAGCGAATTCGCTGACAAGCGCGCCGGCGTCGATCGTGTCTCCCGAAAAGGACTCCGGCAGGTCGGGACCGTCGGGATCTAGAACCATCTCGGCCGATTCTTCCGTCACGATGCGCGCCAGTTTCGACCCCTCAGGGACGTAGATTTGATCTATGTCCGAATCAATGCGGGAAACAACGGGATCCAAGGTAACGACGCAAGCCTGAACGATTTCTCCGGAAACGCGACCGCGAATCCTCACGCCATCCTTCTTCCAGCGCGCAATCTGCAGCTCGGCCGAAAGACTGTTGACCCCTTCGATGTTCCATAGTTTGGCCAGAGCGTTCCGTTCCCGCTCATCCGCCTCGACTCGCACCTGGACCGGATTGGCCGAAATATGTCCTACCTTCACCAGATAGGAAAAAGGCGCCCTGTCGTGAGGGATATTGTCATTCGTCATCGTTACGCGCTCCGGGGAGGCAAAAGCGACAGTTTGCCTGCCGTCACATCATCTTCGGGCCGACTGGCAAGGTAGCCGTCCATCTTCATCATCCAGTCCGCCAAACCATTCATATCGGGGGCTTGGGCACCTGGTTCGGGATATATATTGCGCCGGAGCGCCTCTGCCAACATTGGCCGATCACCCGTGTCGAGGGCAGCGGCATAGGCTTCGAGCCGGCCGTAAAACATTCCGGCCAGTTTCTTCATGCGCTTGGGCACGCCCTGGTCGCCGACACCGAGCTCGCGGATGGAATGATCGACGTCCTGAAAAAAGGCGTCGACGATCTCCTGCGCCAGTTCCTGACCGCTCCGCTCCGAGCTTCGGGTCCTGCGAAAAAACAGGATCATTACGGCAGACAGCATCTCGAAACGGCCCATGACAGTGTCCGGAACGTTCAGGTCAGTGTAGAAGAAAGGATCACGCGCCATCGAGGTCAGCGCCGAGTACTGACGATCGACGATGATGCGGTTGTTCTTTTTCTGCCGTAGAAACCCAAAAATCATCGAGGAACCCAAAATCCGGCTGACAGACGGCCGTCCCGTCCCCATGGCGTTGTTGCATGATTGCGAAAGCTGGTTTACCGAAGCAGGCGTGAATTGCAATGCCAGAGCCGACGCGCAGATTGCGGCATCCGGATCACACGGTCGAATATGGCGATCGCGCGTCCCCGGAAAGGCCATAATGATATGCGCAACAAGCGGAGGCCGGACCTTGGCCTTCGTGCATCATGGGAGACGTGTGCTTGATAATGCGGTATTTCAACCCCAAAAATAATGCGTTCCGCTCTACGGCACTTGCGCTCACCTTGTCCGGGCTCGCCCTTGCGGGTTGCAACAGCAATTCGCTGCAGATGAGCGAGACCTTCCACAACGGATACGTGGTCGATGAACAGGCGCTGGCGCTCGTGCCCGTCGGTTCGAGCCGCGAACAGGTCGTCCTGTCGCTTGGCACGCCGTCGACGACGCAAACCTTCGACGGCGAAGGCGAGGTCTTCTACTATATTTCCCAGACCCGGAAACGCTCCGTCGCGTTCATGAAGCAACGCCTGGTCGATCAGCATATCCTGGCGATCTATTTCGACAAGGATGGCGTCGTCAGCCAGCGGGCGGACTACACGCTCCAGGACGGAAAGGTGTTCGACAACATTTCGCGCACGACGCCAACCGGCGGCAAGGACCTCACTTTCCTTCAGCAAATTCTGTCGGGCGGTGGTGGCGCTGCCAGCTCGGTGAGAAACATTTTCGGCGGCAGCTAAACGGTCTGCGGAATATCTGCTCACAAAAAAACCGCGGACCGAAATCCGCGGTTTTCTTTTGATCCGTTTTCCTGTCTTAGCCGGCGAGGATCGCCAGCAGCAGCAGAGCCACGATATTGGTGATCTTGATCGCCGGGTTGACCGCAGGACCTGCCGTATCCTTGTAAGGGTCTCCAACCGTATCACCGGTCACTGAGGCTTTGTGCGCATCGGAGCCCTTCAGATGGCGCACCCCGTCCTTGTCAACGAAGCCGTCCTCGAAGCTTTTCTTCGCATTGTCCCAGGCGCCGCCGCCCGAGGTCATGGAGATCGCCACGAACAGGCCGTTGACGATCACGCCAAGAAGCGACGCTCCAAGGGCCGCGAAGGCCGACGCCTTTGAGCCGGATACGAACAGCACGCCGAAGTAGACGACGATCGGCGCCAGTACAGGCAACAGCGAGGGGATGATCATTTCCCGGATCGCCGCCTTGGTCAGCATATCGACCGCACGACCGTAGTCTGGCCGTTCGGTGCCCTGCATGATTCCAGGCTTGTCCTTGAACTGGCGGCGAACCTCCTCGACGATTGAGCCTGCAGCACGGCCGACCGCCGTCATGGCGATGCCGCCGAAGAGGTAGGGAATCAATCCACCGAAGATCAGGCCCGCGACGACATACGGGTTCGACAGATCGAACGAGATGTTGCCGAGGTCAGCGAAATACGGATAGTCCGCCGGATTTGCCGCATAGTAGCGCAGGTCGAAGGAATAGGCGGCAAACAGCACCAGCGCGCCGAGGCCTGCCGAACCGATCGCATAGCCTTTGGTCACCGCCTTGGTGGTGTTCCCGACAGCGTCGAGCGCATCGGTCGACTTGCGCACCTCTGGCGGCAGGTGGCTCATCTCGGCGATACCACCGGCGTTATCCGTCACGGGACCGAAGGCATCCAGCGCGACGATCATGCCAGCGAGGCCGAGCATGGTGGTCACCGCAATCGCCGTGCCGAAAAGGCCTGCCAGCAGATAGGTGAAAATGATGCCTCCGACGATGACGATTGCCGGCAAGGCCGTCGATTCCAGAGAAACAGCCAGACCCTGGATGACGTTGGTGCCGTGACCGGTGACCGATGCCTGGGCGATGGAGTTGACCGGCCGCTTGTTGGTTCCGGTGTAGTATTCCGTGATGACAACGATCAGCGCCGTGACGACAAGGCCAAGGATGCCGCACAGGAAGAGGTTCCAGCCGGTTATGTCGGTCGCGCCAACGACACCGACTGAGCCCCAGCCAATGGTCAGCGATGTTGCCGCGCCCAGTCCCACGATGGACAAGAGGCCGGTGACGATCAGGCCCTTATATAGAGCGCCCATGATGGAACCATTTGCGCCGAGTTTGACGAAGAAGGTGCCGACGATCGACGTCACGATGCACGCGGCGCAGATGGCCAACGGGTAAAGCATCGCCGTCTCGACGACCGCCGTACCGGCGAAGAAAATCGCCGCCAGAACCATCGTCGCGACCACGGAGACCGCATAGGTTTCGAAAAGGTCGGCCGCCATGCCGGCGCAATCGCCGACGTTGTCACCGACATTGTCGGCGATGGTGGCGGGATTGCGTGGATCGTCCTCGGGGATGCCGGCCTCGACCTTTCCGACAAGGTCACCGCCCACATCCGCACCCTTGGTGAAGATGCCGCCGCCGAGACGAGCAAAGATCGAGATCAACGAAGCGCCGAACCCGAGCGCCACGAGCGCATCGATGACTTCACGAGACGAGCTGGCGTGGCCTAGCACAGATGTCAGGATGAGGTAATAAATTGAGACGCCGAGCAAAGCGAGGCCCGCGACCAGCATACCTGTGATCGCGCCGGATTTGAAGGCGATATCCAGGCCGGCTGCAAGACTCTGCGATGCTGCCTGTGCCGTCCGCACATTTGCCCGCACCGAAACATGCATCCCGATAAAACCTGCGACGCCCGAAAGAACCGCTCCGATCAGGAAGCCAAAAGCCGCGGTGGCGGACAACAGGACCCATGCCGCGATAAACACGACCGCGCCGACGATGGCAATCGTCATATATTGTCTGGTCAAATAAGCCTGCGCACCTTCGCGGATGAAACCCGCGATTTCCTGCATGCGCGCGTTGCCCTGATCGGCTGCTAGAACCGATCGTGTCGCCCAGATCGCGTACACGACCGATAGCAAACCGCACAGGATTACGCCTAAGGTAATCGTCATTCGCAATACCCTCCCGTATTGCCCGCGCCTCACTCATCGCGGGCGAACTTATCCGGACCCGACTCCCCCTCAGAAGCCGCCGGACGGGGGCGAGATTGCGTCGCGGTTTCCTTTGCGTCAAGCCCTGCCCAGCGAACCGATCAGAAGGGGGTCAAGCGGCTGCCTTGCGTGTGGAGGCACGCATCTGGAGGAAGACGAGGACAAGGCACGTGATGGCCACGGGCCATATGACGAAGTTCATGACAGACCAGCCGTAAGCGGTGAAGACCTTGCCGGAGGAGAACGACGACAGAGCGACAGTGCCGAACAGGATAATGTCGTGGAAGCCCTGAACCTTGTCTGCCTCCTGAGGACGATAGCTGGAAGCTACGATGGCGGTCGCACCAATGAAGCCGAAGTTCCAGCCGACCCCCAGCAGGATCAGGGCGAGCCAGAAATTCCACAGCTCAACGCCCATATGGGCGACAATGGCGCAAGCGATCAGGATGAGCAGGCCCATCGCAACGACCTTCTCGGTTCCGAACCGCGAAATCAGCATGCCGGTGAAGAAGCTCGGCGCGAACATGGCGATCACGTGCCACTGGATACCGAGTGTGGCGAGCTCGCTGGAAAAACCGCAACCAACCACCATTGCCAGCGGTGCCCCGGTCATCATGAACGTCATCAGCGCATAGGAGCTTATGCCGCAGATCATCCCCGTGATGAACCGCTGAGTCAGCACGATTTCCCCAAGAGACCGGCTGGGCAGACCATCGGCTGAACCGGCTGTGACATTGGCGGGAAGCTTCAGGAACGAGAGAACGCCGATGGCAAGCAGCATCAGCGGCACAAGACCGACGAAGGCCCCCGCGAAGGTGACCGGCGCCATCGCATCCTTCAGCCAGATCGCGAGCTGGGGACCGACAATCGCAGAGACGATACCGCCGGCCAAGATCCACGAGATTGCCTTGCCCTTGTAGAAACTCGGCGAAGCGTCCGCAGCCGCAAAGCGAATTTTCTGCGTAAAGCCGCCGGAGAGGCCGATCATCACCAATCCGCTTACAAAGACCCAGAAGTTTCCCTGAAACAGGGCAAAAGCGGCCAGCATCCCACCGAGCGCACCCATCAGCGCGCCGAACATGAAACCATGCTTGCGGCCAAAAAAACGCGCGGTGGCGGCTACGAGGATCGCTCCGAGGGCGACGCCGATATTGAACCCGGTGAGTGGAGCAGTCGCGAGCGACTTGTCAGCGCCAAGAAGCTGGAAGCCGGCCAGGCCGCCGACGGAAAACGCCATCGGAGCGGCGGAGCCGAGGATGGCCTGCGCTACGGTCAGAATTGCCACGTTGCGCCGCGCTTCGCCGAAGCGCGCGTCCATACCCGTCTGATCCGCAGTCGCCATTCGTGCCGTCCTGTCAGCCCTGCCGAACCTGCTTGGCAATCCTGTCCAAAACCGCGTTGACCAGCTTCGGCTCGTCTTCCTCGAAGAAGGCGCGGGCAATATCCACGTACTCGGTAACGATCACAGCCACAGGCACGTCCTTGCGCTCCAGGAGCTCGAACGTGCCCGCGCGCAGGATCGCGCGGACGGTGCTGTCGATGCGCGAGAGCGCCCAGTCGTCCTGGAGGGACTGGTTGATCAAGGGGTCGATGGATTTCTGGTCGCGCACGACACCGGACACGATCGAGCGGAACCACGAGGGATCAGCCTTCAGATAGGTGTCGCCGTCGAGTTCCTGTCCCAACCGGTGCGTTTCGTACTCCGCTACGATTTCGAGCACGCCGCTTCCACCGACATCCATCTGATAAAGGGCCTGTACGGCTGCCAATCGGGCTGCACCGCGCTGGTTTGCGGGCTTCACGCCGGAATTCTTGTCGTCGCCGCTCATGGTTAGCCGCTCAGTTTCTTTTTCAGTTCGATCATTGTCAATGCAGCGCGGGCCGCGAACCCGCCCTTGTCCTTATCGGTTCGGCGCGCCCTAGCCCAGGCCTGCTCGTCGTTCTCCACCGTGAGAATTCCGTTGCCGATTGGCAGAGACTCCGACACGGCGAGGTCCATCAGGGCACGCGAGGATTCGTTCGCGACAATATCGAAGTGGTAGGTCTCTCCACGGATCACCATGCCGAGTGCGACAAACCCGTCATACTCCGTTCCGCCGTTGTCGGCACCGTCAAGCGCCATGGAAATCGCGGCCGGCACTTCGAGTGCGCCGGGAACAGTGACGATGTCATACGTTGCACCGACCTCATCGAGCGCGGCCTTCGCCCCCTCGAGCAGTGCATCGGACATGTCGTCGTAGAACCTTGCCTCGACGATCAGGAGATGCGGTGCGGATTTTCTGTTCGGCATGACCAGACCTTTTCGAACATGCGACGGAGTGCTTCGGGCCCCGGAGAGATCGCGGTCAAACCACGGCGAGCCATGAATGGCAAGTGTTTTTAGGCCCCGCGCGGCCAAATGCGGCTGGCCTAAGCCATAACCTTATCCAAAGCCCCCTGAACGCCTGGTTTTCCGAGGCCCAGGTCCGCCACAAACGTGTCAAATTCCGGGCACCCCAAATGAACAATTTTTAATTATATTTCAGCTTGTTACGCCCTAAAAACGCGGCATCCGCGGCGCTATCTCAACAATGCAAGCGGGACACGCCTTGATGCGCCTCCCACTGGCTTCATTGAAAAGGAGAAAGACAATGAACCGCTTTGCAAAATTCACATCCGCTACCATCATCAGCGTAACCTCGATCGCCGGAGCAAGCTTCGCCGCCAACGCAGCGCAGAATCTCGATGCGACGATCGCCCACATGAAGAACCCGAAATTCACGGTCGAGACTGTCGACAGCCTTGACCGGAACAATCCGGACAGGGTGGCTCTTGAAGCGAAGAGCCCGACATCGGCGGAGGCACACGCACTGCAGGCCTCGATCATCGCAAACAAAAAGCTCAGCGGAGCGTTGAAGGCGCAAAAGGTGGAGAT
The DNA here is from genome assembly GCF_017599385.1 of Ciceribacter sp. L1K22. GTDB lineage: Bacteria > Pseudomonadota > Alphaproteobacteria > Rhizobiales > Rhizobiaceae > Allorhizobium. Next base: position 1,675,545 of record NZ_JAGFPK010000001.1, on the reverse strand, counting down.
TGGCAACATCGTCGGCGCCGAGAAGGCAGCTGACGGCGGCCTGACCTTCTACGTTCGCTGAAACCGGACACACAGATAAAATAACCGCACCTCCCCGGCACATCCGGGGAGGTGTTGCCGTCTCTGACGGAACCAAATCCTTCCATCGACTGTTGTTAGGGCGGCGAACACCTGCGGGTGTCACTTAACAACAGGAGGCTTATATGTTTCGAGGATTGTTGCTCTGGCTGATCGGTATTCCGCTTCCGATCGTTATCGTGCTCTATTTCCTTTTCCTGCGCTAAAAACGCAGAAGCGCTACCGTTTTGAAGCTGGAAATTCGGCGAGGCGGGCTGCATAGCGTGCCATCGTATCCACCTCAAAATTCACCATATCGCCAGCCTTTCGTTCGCCCCACGTCGTAACGTCGAGCGTATGGCGGATGAGCAAGACGTCGAAGTCGCAACCGTCAACCGCGTTGACGGTCAGCGAGGTGCCGTCAAGAGCGACCGATCCCTTCGGGGCAACGAATCGCGCAAGCGTTTCAGGGACACGCAGGCGAAAGCGCGTCGCATCCCCTTCCGCCACAACAGATATGATCTCTGCCGTGCCGTCGACGTGACCGGAAACGATATGACCACCCAACTCGTCGCCGATCTTCAGCGATCTCTCGAGGTTGATGCGCGTTCCGCTCGTCCATGAGCCTATCGTCGTGAGGCGCAAGGCTTCTTCCCACGCCTCCACCTCATACCAACGCTCGTTCGAGCCTTCATCGGGGAGCGCGGTCACCGTCAGGCAGGTACCGGAATGGGCGATGGACGCTCCCATGGCGATAGTTGTGGGATCGTAGGCTGTTTGGACCCGCAGGCGCACACCTTCATTGAGAGGTGTAACCGACTCGATCTTTCCCACATCGGTGACAATTCCGGTGAACATCAGGACGCTCTTTCATATTGCTGGAGAATATCCCCTCCGAGATCTTCCTGATGGAAAAGCTCGAAGCCGGCAGGAATATTGGTCCGCGAGACCGGCGATTCAATCCCGCCCGCACCGAGCGACACAGAACCGGTATAAAGATCGATCCGGTCAACATAATCCGCATCGAGAAAGGCTCGTGCAACGAACGCACCTCCCTCGACAACAAGGGTCGACAGACCACGCGCGGCCAGCTCGCCCAGCAATGAACGAAAATCGGCGACCGGCAACACCTCGACCCCGGCGGCCTGCAGGTCGGCGTGCTGTCGGGTGCCGGCGGCTTCGGGCTTACAAGCGACGATGACCGGCACCTGTCGGGCACTCTTGGCGAGCTTCGACGACAGCGGCAATCGCAACTGGCCGTCGAGTACGATCCGGACGGGGGATCGGTCTTCAAGATCAGGTAGCCGAACCGTCAACTCCGGATCGTCCGCAATCACGGTGCCGATGCCGACCAGGATAGCATCGCTGACCGATCGCAACCGGTGAACCTCGGCGCGCGCGGCCGGGCCGGTGATCGCTACCTGCCCTGCGCGGCGCCGGCCGATCATGCCGTCTTGTGAAACGGCAAGCTTCAGAATCACTTGCGGGCGCTTTTTCGTCTGGCGCGAGAGGTAGCCGGCGAGCGCACGCCGCGCTTCCTTTTCCAGAACACCGGTGGTCACCTCGACGCCGGCATCAATGAGCAGCTTCAGCCCCCGTCCGGCGACGCGCTCGTCCGGATCGACCAGCGCGATCACAGCGCGCTTGATGCCGGCCGCGATCAGCGCGTTTGCGCAAGGGGGTGTCCGACCGTAGTGAGAGCAAGGTTCAAGCGTGACATAGGCCGTCGCTCCCCTGGCCTTTTCGCCGGCACCATCGAGTGCCTGTGTCTCGGCATGAGGACGACCGCCGACCGCCGTTACCGCGCGACCCACGACCTCTCCATGGCTGACGATGAGACATCCCACCGAGGGATTGGTCGAGGTCTGGCCAAGATGTTCAAGAGACAGGCTTATCGCCTCGGCCATAAAACGCTCGTCCTCAGGACGCACGCTCACGCCTACTCAATCCCGCTGTCACGCGAGATCTTGGCGCTGATCTCCTTGATCAGGTTCTCGAAGTCCTCGGCGTGGGAAAAGTCGCGATAGACCGACGCATAGCGCACGAAGCCGACGTCGTCGAGGCTCTTCAGCGCTTCGAGCACCTGAAGGCCGATCTCCTCGGAGGAAATCTCGGTCTCTCCCGAGCTTTCCAGGCGACGGACAATCCCGGAGACCGCACGCTCGATGCGTTCATTGTCGATCGGCCGTTTTCGCAGGGCAATCTGGAATGAACGTACAAGCTTGTTGCGATCGAAGAGAACCTTGCGCCCCGTCTTCTTGACCACCATCAGTTCACGCAACTGAACGCGCTCAAAAGTCGTGAAGCGGCCACCACAGTCCGGGCAGATACGCCGCCGGCGGATGGAGGTATTGTCTTCCGCCGGGCGTGAATCCTTCACTTGCGTATCGTCGGAGCCGCAGAACGGGCATCGCATATTGCTTCAGACCCTCACATGTAGGGATACATCGGGAAGCGGTCCGTCAGGGCGACGACCTTGTCCCGAACGGCCGCCTCGACGGCGGCATTGCCTTCATCGGAATTGGCGACCTTCAGACCATCGAGAACCTCGACGATCAGGTTGCCGATTTCGGTGAATTCCGCTTCCTTGAAGCCGCGGGTCGTACCGGCCGGCGTACCGAGACGGATGCCGGAGGTGACGAAGGGCTTTTCCGGGTCGAAGGGGATGCCGTTCTTGTTGCAAGTGATGTAGGCGCGGCCGAGGCCGGCTTCCGCACGCTTGCCGGTGGCGTTCTTCTTGCGCAGGTCGACCAGCATCAGGTGGTTGTCGGTGCCGCCCGAGACGATGTCGAGGTTCTGCTTGATCAGGGTCTCGGCCAGCGCCTTCGCGTTCTTGACGACCTGCGCGGCATAGTCCTTGAATTCCGGCTGCAGCGCTTCGCCGAAGGCAACGGCCTTGGCGGCGATGACATGCATCAGCGGGCCGCCCTGGAGGCCCGGGAAAACGGCCGAGTTGAACTTCTTCGCCAGATCCTCGTCGTTGGTGAGGATCATGCCGCCACGCGGGCCGCGCAGCGACTTGTGCGTTGTGGAGGTCGCGACATGGCAGTGCGGGAACGGCGACGGATGCTGGCCACCGGCGACGAGACCCGCGATATGGGCCATGTCGACCATCAGGTAAGCGCCGACTTCGTCAGCGATCTCGCGGAAGCGCTTCCAGTCCCAGATGCGGGAGTAAGCGGTACCGCCGGCGATGATCAGCTTCGGCTTGTGGGTGCGGGCCTTTTCGGCAACGTCATCCATATCGAGCTGGTGATCGTCTTCACGAACGCCGTAGGAGACGACGTTGAACCACTTGCCGGACATGTTGACCGGGGAACCGTGGGTCAAGTGACCGCCCGAGTTCAGGTCGAGGCCCATGAAGGTGTCGCCCGGCTGCAAGAGCGCCAGGAAGACCGCCTGGTTCATCTGCGAACCGGAGTTCGGCTGAACGTTGGCGAAGTTGACGCCAAAGAGCTTCTTGGCGCGCTCGATCGCGAGTTCTTCCGCGATGTCGACGAACTGGCAGCCGCCATAGTAGCGCTTGCCCGGATAGCCTTCCGCATACTTGTTCGTCATGATCGAGCCCTGAGCCTCGAGCACGGCGCGGGAAACGATGTTTTCAGAGGCGATCAGCTCGATCTCGTGGCGTTGGCGACCAAGTTCCTTCTCGATCGCGCCAAAGATTTCCGGATCGGATTCGGCAAGCGGACGGGAGAAGAAGGCATCGGAATTCGACATGTCGCAGGCTCCTCGAAGGGTTGATGCTGAGGGGTCTTAGCGTTCCGTTCGTTGGAGGGCAATACGGGACGCGACATTTGCCGATCAAAGAACGATGTCGCAAACGACAATGCCTGACGTCACGTGGCAAATGGCTTTCCGTCCTGGTCTCCGCCGGTGATGTCACCGTGTCGGCCAAGGACTGCGACAATTTGATCGAGATTGCGGATCGTGACATCGCTCTGCGCGAACGGGATGTCTATACCGTTCTCGTCGAACACGCGGTGTAGCGTGTAGAGGAGATCCGATCGGGTCCCGATTTCGGTTCCGACATCCTTCAGGAAGCATCGCAACTCGAATTCGAGAGCGTTATTGCCGAAGCGCATGAAGAAGACCTGCGGCTCCGGCTTTGACAGGATCGCCGGATGTTCCCTTGCGGCACTCAGCATGAGTTCCCTCGCCTTCCCGACGTCGCTGCCGTAGCCGATCCCGACGGGAACAATCATTCTCCCGACATGCGAGCTCAGCGTCATGTTCTTCACCGTTCCGGCCACCAGATCGGCGTTCGGTATGATGACATCGTGGCGATCAAAGGTTTCGATACGCGTGGAACGAACGGCGATCTTCTTCACGATGCCCGAAAACCCGGATACCTCGATCCAGTCGCCCTCCTTGATTGGCCGCTCGACGAGGAGGATAATGCCCGACACGAAGTTCGAGACGACGGCCTGCATGCCGAAGCCGACGCCGACTGACAAGGCGCCAGCGATGATCGCGAGATTGGAAAGATCAAGTCCAGCCGTTGAGATGGCCAATAGGGCAGAAACAATAATGCCGACATAGCCCAGACCGGTCCTGATTGCATTGCGTCCGCCGGGATCAATCCGCGTCCTCGGCAATACGATTCGGTCCACGATCCGCTGAATCCAGCGCGTAATGAAAAGGCCGATGAGGAACGTGATTGCCAGAACGACAAGGACCTCCGGCGAAAGCCTTACGCCGCCGAGGTCGAAACCTTCGCGGACGATGCGCCAGGCTTCCGACACATCGGACACCCGCGCACCCCACGTGAGCGCAAGTAGCGGGATGACCGCCAGGGTCAGGGCAAAACCGAGGAGGACCGAGACCAGTCCTGCGGTGGAGTTCGTGTCGCCGAGCGCCACGCGAACAGGGACCATGAGCGCGTGATGCACGATGTAAGCGAGACCCGCCAGCGCCAGGGTCCCAATGATGGGAGACATAACCTCGCTTCCGGCGGGAACGTAGCCGATCAACGCTCCCAAAAGCGAGACGACCGCCAATGCCTGTATCGCTCTTGCCAGGAACGCGAGGAATTCGGGCCCGAGGGGCGTATCGTCCTCCGCTTGTAAGGCGGTTCGCCTCTCAGCTGCAACCGCAAGCAAGACACGCGACAAGCCAGCCAACACGATGCAGCCGACGAGGATGCTGAAGCCCTTCAGCACCGATATACTGGCCGGAGCGAAGGAGAAGTCTTCCGCCGCACCGTCGACGATGGCTTCCTGTGTCAACGCGAGCCCAAAAACCATAGCCAGCCAGTAGCAAGTTCGAGCGAGGCGGTCACTCAGTTCGACCAGACGAATCGAAGGCTGATTGGGCGCAAACAGGATATTGGCGATCCAGTTCATCAACACCAGACCCAGGGCGCCGGCCAGTACCCCGCCTGTCAAATTGACGGCGGTGGTAGGGCCGATGTCCATAAGAACGACGGCAACAATGAACAAAGCGGCGCCCGAGGTCGAAAGGACAAGCCGGAGAAGGTGAACCAGTGCAGCGCGCAGAAAAAAGCGGCCCGAACCAGGCCGTCCCCTCACCGCCCGCTCCAGCCTAACGAGCAGGACGTGGCCGAGCCAAAGCGGAAACAGTATGGCGCTGGCAATGAGAAGCAATGCCGGAACCAGTCGCTCCGACGTGAAATCTACATCCGTTCCCGTGAGCCGCAAGCTGCGACGGGTGTCGACCGCAATGCCTTCCATGTAACGGGCGAGGTCGGCGCCCGCTGACGTCCAGCTCGATGGATTGAGTGGAGACGGTCCGCGTTCGAGAAGATCGGAGGCCGAGCGGGAGCGGACGAGCCTGTCAATCTCCTCGATCAACACATTGGCGCGGGCATAGGCCTGCCTTGCCGAAAGAACGGGGTCTTCCGCCAGAGCGAGCGCGTTCGTAAGTGCCTCGCGGCGGCTCGCCACGTTGGCCGGTTCGCTTCCATCCTTTCCAGGTGGCGCTCCCAGCGTCAGAAGTTGCGCACGGATTGTCCGGACACTGATGCTGCCGCTGTTGGCCAGCGCCTCGGCTTCAGATCTCTGTCCGGCCAGTTCAGCCCGCAGTATTTCAAAGGCTTGCGTTGATGCCATGCCGCTCTGAAGAGCCTCTTCGGCCCTCTGGGCTGTCTGCTCCCAGGCATCGAACTTCGCCTGACGATCCTCAGTTGCAAATGCTTGTGCGAGAACGACCGTCAGCGCAGCGATGAGGCAAAGCATCCCCCGTGCGAGGGACAAAGCCGACATCGATCCAAAGCCGCAACCTCTCACGCCCACGCGCCATCCTCCGTTTCGCAACGAACGGCAATCAAGCAGAACGACCACCGCCCGGCAAGACGAGAGCTGCCGATATCCCTAAGCCGATCGTGGCTCAAGAAGCATATGATGGCGGCACAACGAGAAACGGCGCCCTCTCGGACGCCGTCAACTTGGGAATGTTCGCGCGTTTATTGAGGAAGGAGATCGTCTTCCACGGAACCGGAAATCTGCTCGACACCGATATTCGTCTGCAGCGCCAATTCCTGGTAGCCGTCGAGCTGATAGATGTCGTCGCGAAACTGAACGACACGGTCCTTGGCGGACCACGCGGTGATGTAGACGATATGAACAGGAACTTCCTGCGCAAGCGTGATCGGCGTGTTCACACGGCTCGCGATGACGCGCTCCATCTCCTGGCGCGACCAGCCCGGCGTCTCCTTCAGCAGCCAGACGTTCAGGTCGCGGACATTCTGGACGCGGATGCAACCGGAGGACTCGAAGCGAATGAGCTTGTTGAACAGCCCCTGCTGGGGCGTGTCGTGCATGTACTCGTTGTTCGGGTTGTGGAAGTTGATCTTCGTCGAGGACATCGCGTTGATCTTACCCGGATCCTGGCGGAACATCAGGTTCGGAGCCTTCTCCGCGTTCCAGTCGACCGTCTCCGGCGCCACTTCCTGACCGTTGCCGTCGAACAGCCTGATCTGGTTGCGCGTCAGATAGGTCGGATCCTTCCGCATCAATGGAACGATGTCCTTCTCAATGATCGAGCGGGGGGCGGTCCAGTAAGGGTTCAGAATAACTTCGTAGATCTTGGAGCTGATGGCATGCGTGGGGCGATCGATTCGACCGACGACCGCGGTGTTTCGCAGGGCAACACGGTCGTTTTCAACGGCTTCCACATAGGCAGCGGGAATATTGACCAACACATAGCGAGAGCCAAGGTCCGGCTTCATTTCCTGGAAGCGCTGCATGTTCTTGTTGAGTTGCTGCAGGCGGACGTCAGCCGAGACATTCATGGCCTTCAGCGTGAACTCGCCAAGCACGCCATCTTCCGGCAGACCGTGACGCGCCTGGAAGCGCTTTACTGCACCATCGACGTAAGAATCGAAGCTGTCGGAGACGCCGGCCGACCGAGCCAAGTCTCCCGATATCATCAGGCGCTGACGCAAGACACGGACGGAGGGATCGACGACACCGATCTTCAACTTGACACCCGGGTTTACCTGAGGCCAACCGCCATTTGCGACAATCGCCTGATAGTCGCCGATCGCCTGAAGCAAATTGAATTGGTTGCTTTCACTCAGGATCGGCGTGTTGGAATTGACTGCCGCGGTGACACGAGATGCCTTGGCATCGAACTGATCGTCCCAATTACCACGACGCGGCGCATTGATCACTTCGTCGATTGCGGTCTGAGCCATTGCGGTGCCGGCGACGGCCGACATAGCGGCTGTTGCGGCTCCGCGAAGCAAAGAGCGACGCGACAAGGCGACGAATTCGAACTTATGCGACATATTTCCTACCGTTTCCCGAGCAGTGAGACCCAAGCCATAAGATGGCGTGGTTAACAAACAACGCATTGGCCCGCGACCGTTTTACGACTGGGCATTGGCAGGGCTTTCCCCACCAAACACATGTCTGCGGCTCTCATAGCAATATGGCCAATTCGTGTCACCTGGACGAGACTCACGAAGGCGTGTTGCGCCGGCTGGAGAAACGTGAGCGAGCCGGGCACGCAAAGCGCACCCGGCCCATCCTCCCTCTTAAAGGGACCGCCTAGAGGCGATAGAGAATCTGGTCGTTCCAGAACCGGTCGAGACGCTGAAGCAGCTTGTTCATCTCGGTGAATTCATTCTGGCCGATGCCGCCGACCTTCTGGATCGAACCGATATGACGTTCGTAGAGACGAGCAACCGTCTCGGCGATCTTCTGGCCTTCGTCCGTCAGGCTGATGCGAACGGAGCGGCGGTCGATGCGCGAGCGCTGGTGATTGATGAAGCCGAGATCGACCAGCTTCTTCACGTTGTAGGAAACGTTGGAGCCGAGATAGTAGCCACGCGAGCGCAACTCGCCGGCGGTCAACTCCGAATTGCCGATATTGAAGAGCAACAGCGCCTGAACGGCGTTGACGTCCGAACGACCCTGACGGTCGAACTCATCCTTGATGACGTCGAGCAGGCGACGGTGAAGCCGCTCGACGAGGTGAAGGGATTCGAGATAGAGCGAACGGATCGTCTCTTCCTGCGGGTCAAGCGTTGCCGCCTGCGGCTTGATCTTGGTGTTCATCGGTCTGCCTCACTGTTTGTTGTGGCGGCTGTTTTTTCTTCCCGCCTTGTGAGAGACCTTATCGAATGCCGATAAAATTCTATTTAAAACCTAGGCTTAACAGCACCTTACCGAGGCGTACTCTTTCATCACGGTAAATCAAACCTTATTCAGTTGCGGACGCTCCCGTCCTTCGAGCCAAATCGCGGCCCGGAAGATGATGTAGACGATCGCGACGACGCAGTGCATGACGATGACCAGGCGATTGACACCGTAGATGTCCGTCCAGAAACCGTACATGGCAATCTGCGTGCCCGCCGCAAGGACCCAGATCACGGGTCCCCAAGAGCCGGCAAGCCAGAGCCCGAGAGCGGCAACCGGGAAGACGACGGCGAGACTGGCGCTCGCGATCTGCCAGGGAACGGTCAGGAGATCAAAACGGCCATGGCCTCCTAGCGAATAGCCGACGAGCATCGCCCAGTACTGCAAGCCGAACCACAGGCACGTGACAGCGACGACCCGCAGAAAAACCAGGAAGAGCTTTCCCGTCAGTGTCGCTTGCGGAAGGTGTGAAGAATCATCGTCCATGCCGCGACAATAGGCGCGCTTCCAGTGCCTTGCCAGATGGGTGGTTCGGCTTTGGAAAGCGGGAGCCGCGTGATATGCACCGTTCCCAAGGACAGTGCACAAGGACGGTCACCATGAACAAGACTCATCTGGTCGACGACATTACCGGCCATCGGCGAATGCGCCGCAACCGAAAGGCAGACTGGGTACGTCGGCTGACGCAGGAAAATCGCCTGACTGTCGATGATCTGATCTGGCCGATCTTCGTTGTGCCGGGTTCGAATATCGTCGATCCCATTCCCGCCATGCCGGGCGTCAACCGTCTGAGCCTGGACAAGGCGGTCGAGGCGGCCAAGGAAGCGGCCGATCTCGGCATCCCGGCCCTCGCCACCTTCCCAAACATCGAGATGGAGTTGCGCGACGAAACGGGGTCCCAGATCCTTGAGGCCAACAATCTGATCAATCAGGTGACGGCGGCGATCAAGAAAGCCGTGCCCAATATCGGCATCATCACCGACGTCGCCCTTGATCCCTTCACCAGCCATGGCCATGACGGCATCCTCCGCGACAGCGAGATCGTCAACGACGAGACGGTCGACCAGATCGTCAGAGCTGCCGTAACGCAGGCGGACGCGGGTGCGGATATCATCGCGCCATCGGACATGATGGACGGTCGTGTCGGCGCCATCCGTCGCGGGCTGGATGCAGCCGGTCACCAGTCGGTCGGCATCATGTCGTATGCGACGAAGTTCGCCTCCGGCTTCTACGGGCCCTACCGTGAAGCCATATCGACCGGCGGGCTGCTCAAGGGGGACAAGAAGAGCTACTATATCGATCCGGCGAATGGCACCGAAGCGGTCCGTGATGCCGCTCTCGATGTCGAGGAAGGCGCTGATATGCTGATGGTCAAGCCCGGCCTGCCCTATCTCGACATATGCTGGCGCCTGAAGGAAGCATTCGGTCTACCGGTCTATGCCTACCAGGTGTCCGGAGAGTATTCCCAGATCAAGGCGGCCGCGGCCAACGGCTGGCTGGACGAAGAACGCGCGATGATGGAAACGCTGCTCTGTTTCAAGCGCGCCGGATGCGACGGCATCTTGACGTATTTCGCGCCGGCCGTGGCGCGCTTGCTGGCAAAATAGCGACGGAGCGGGGCTCGGGCATTGCGCGGACGCTGGCCACCCACCATATCGGAGAAAACCGAGAAGGAGATCGTGATGGCCCTCGACCCCAATCCTGCTTACGCCGCACCCGACGACTGGCGCGCCTATAGCGGAGTACTGTCGCGGCGCGTGTTCGCATTCATCATCGATTACATGATCGTCGCCCTGCTCTGGGTACCGGCGGCAGTGGTCGTGTTCTTTCTGGGCATTCTGACGCTGGGCCTCGGCTGGATGCTCTATCCAATACTCTTCTTCATCGTGGCGGGCCTCTACTTCGGCGTTTCCCTTGCCGGCCCATCGCAGGCGACAGCGGGCATGCGCGCGATGGGGATCGCGATGGTACGGCTCGACGGACGAAAGCTGGACTTCATCACGGCGATCGCGCATCTGGCTCTCTTCTGGATACTGAACTCCGTGCTGACGCCGCTGATCCTGCTGGCAGGTCTCTTCATCGAACGCTCCCGACTTGTTCATGACCTTTTGCTTGGAACGGCCATGGCGCGGACGTACTAGTCTTTTGTAGGGCGTACCGACCGCATCAAAAGTACCACGCCTGTAATGACACAGTTGACGTTTTGCTATCTTGCTCCATGGTATTGTCAGATCAGGCGCGATCCATGATGCCGACCGGAGCCCGATGAACACGCAAACGACGCTATCTCCGCAGTTCTACCTGACGGCACCAGCCACCTGCCCCTACCTGCCTGGCAAGATGGAGCGGAAGGTGTTTACGCATCTGATCGGTCCACGTGCCAACGAGATGAACGATCTGCTGACGCAGGGCGGATTCCGCCGGTCACAGAACATCGCCTACAGGCCGGCCTGCGAATTGTGTCGCGCCTGCGTGTCTGTCCGGATCCTCGCGGACGAGTTCGAACCGACGAAATCAATGCGCCGGGTGCTTGCCGACAACAGCGACCTGGTCTCCACGGTATACCCTGCGCAGCCCTCGACAGAGCAGTTCTCGCTGTTCCGTCGGTACCTCGACCACCGGCACCAAACGGGCGGCATGTCAGACATGTCGGCGCTCGATTATGCGATCATGGTCGAGGATACGCATGTGCAGACCCGGGTGATCGAATACCGGAAGCGCCGACCACAGGATTCCCCGATAGACCAGAAGGGCGAACTGGTTGCGGTTGCGCTGTCGGACATGATGGGCGACGGGCTGTCGATGGTCTATTCGTTCTTCGATCCGACCCTCACGAAGCGCTCCCTGGGGACGTATATGGTGCTCGATCACATCGAGCGGACCCGCAACCTCGGTCTGCCCCACGTTTACCTTGGATACTGGGTCAACGGCTCGCGGAAGATGGGCTACAAGACCCGCTTCTTGCCGCAAGAGCATCTCACCATGCAAGGATGGGAACGTTACCTTCCGGACGAGGCGATGGCCGACGGCGTCGAAGCGGGATAGCGCTCCAAAAACCTGATAGCTGCCCTTTGCTTAGGTGCGAATCACGTCCGCCACCGGCCGGCGTGGGGAGAAGGGAAGCACATCCGCATACCCGAACCGCAAGACGACATCGGGTCGGAGCCCCCTTAATCCGGCCGTCTCGGCGAGAGCGGGGCGAAGCTCCGCGACCTCCAAGGGCTGGTTGACGAAGGCCGTCTTCAGGCCGAGGGCAGTGGCCGCAAGGCAGAAGCGCTGGCAAGATCGTCCGACAGAAATCCAGCCCGCCGGGTCCGCCTGTTCCGCCGCCAAAACGGCGACGCCGGCGGAACTGTCCATCTGTCTGGCGTATTTGTCCGCCTCACCCGACTTTGTAAAAGCAAGGCGGAACGCGAGTGGCCCAAGCCATTCGGGAAGAGACGGATTTCCAGTCGTTGCCGAATAGAGCCCATCACCCGCCGCCATCGCATGGGAAGGGCTGAACCGGAGCCAATGCAACAACTCTCGGACGAAGGCAGGGTCGTCCATCTGCCGATTGTTCCCCTCTATGACGAGATCACGGACAAGGTTTATGCGCGAGCGGTCGGTCAGAAGCGAAAGACTGACGCCGTTGATCCGCGAAGCGCGTCCAAGCGTGGCGAGGCGTTCGGTACTGACGGCCGCACCGGAATAGACGGATCGCGTTGATTGCCGGAACGGGATGGCGGCAAAGAGCGCCTGGTCGAGCGGATCGATCGCCGCATTGTTATCCTCCAGGACAACCGATAGACCACCTGCCCCCTGATCCAGCAGATTTACCGTCGTCGCAAGACCACGACTTTCGATGGCAAGCAGGAGATTTTCCAGGGCGCAGCCGAGGCTCACATAGAGATGATGGTCATCCGGATCGACGACTGGAGTCCGGCGTTCAACGTCCGGAACGATATCTATCGTGTTTCCCTTGATTGAGAACAGCCAGGGCTGCGTATTGTGTCCGTTGGCAGCAAGGCAGGCGTAGCGGATAAAACCCGCCATGCCACTTCCGTCCAGGGGTGCTCGCAGAGCCGCCGCATAGTCGCTGTATCGCTGACCTTCACGGCTCGCCAAGACAGCCGTTCCACCCACTCCGAGCGCCAACACCCCAGCCGTTGCCGATAACAAAGCTCGTCTCGTCGGCATGTCCTGTCCTTTTGCCCGCATCGCGCAGCCAAAAATGCGCCGCCGCGAGACAGATCTCCATGACCTTGGTCAAATCGTGACCACACACGGCTTAGGACACCAATACGCCTATCTCAGCCGTCGAAACGGCCGCTGCGCGGAAAGCCTTTAGGAACGGCTCGCCCTGCCGAGGCACGGTCGCCCATCCATTCCAGCAGCTCATCTTTCGTCTTCGAGAACGTTCGACCGGCGGTGTCGATCCAATTGAGCCCATCGGCCATCGCGAAGCACTTCACGTCGGAGATGCCTCCGTCCTTGTAGCGCTGCAGGCGGACGCCCTTACCGCGGCTCATCTCGGGCATTTGCGTCAACGGGAACACCAGCAGCTTGCGGTTTTCACCGACGACCGCGACATGATCACCCGATACCGGCACGACGAGCTTCGTTTCGTCCGGCATGCCAACGTTCATGACCTGCTTGCCCTTGCGGGTGTTCGCGACGATCTCGCTTTCCGGCACAACGAAGCCGTTTCCGGCCGTCGATGCCATCAACAGCTTCCGGTTCGGGTCGTGGACGAAAGCCGTCAGCACGTCCTGATCGTTTTCCATGTCGACCATGATGCGCAACGGTTCGCCATGGCCGCGCCCTCCGGGCAGCTTGTCGCCGCCGAGCGTATAGACCTTGCCGCCTGTCGTCACGAGGATGATCTTGTCTGTGGTCTGGGCAGGGAATGCGACCTTCAGCGCGTCACCTTCCTTGAAGGTCAGGCTCGACGTGTCGGAGAGATGCCCTCTCAACGCCCGTATCCAGCCCTTTTCAGAGACGACAACGGTGATCGGTTCCTTTTCGATCATCGCCTGCTGGATAGCCTCGACGTCCGCCTCGGGCGCATCGGCAAAGGCGGTGCGGCGGCGGCCGAGTTCGGTCGCCTTGGCGTATTTCTTCTTCACTTCGCCGATTTCCCAGGAAATCGTCTGCCATTGCTTGGCATCCGAGGCGAGCAGCGACTCGATCTCCGCCTTTTCCGCGGACAATTCGTCGTGCTCCTTGCGGATTTCGAACTCCTCGAGCTTGCGCAAATTGCGCAGCCGCATGTTGAGGATCGCTTCAGCCTGTACGTCGGTCAGATCCCATTTCGCGATCATGACGGGCTTCGGCTCATCTTCCTCGCGGATGATACGGATCACCTCGTCGAGGTTCAGGTAGGCGATCAGCAGGCCGCCGAGGATTTCGAGGCGGCGATCGATCGCAGCAAGGCGGAACCTTGAACGACGGATCAACACGTCCTTGCGGTGACCGAGCCATTCGACGAGCACGTCGCGAAGGCCCATGACCTTCGGCACTTTGCCCTGGGAAAGAACGTTCATGTTCAGCGGAATGCGGCTTTCGAGCTCGGACAGCCGGAACAGCGATTCCATCAGGAGTGTCGCGTCGACCGTTCGGCTCTTCGGAACCAGGACGACACGCACGTCTTCGGCCGACTCGTCGCGGATATCCTCCAGCAGCGGCAGCTTGCGAGCGATCAGAAGCTCGGCAATCTTTTCGATCAGGCGCGATTTCTGAACCTGGAAAGGAATCTGCGTGATGACGATCTGGTAGCCACCGCGGCCGAGATCTTCGACCTCCCATTTCGCCCGCACGCGGAAACCACCGCGACCGGTGCGGTAGGTCTCGAGCATGCTCTGGCGGCTCTCGATGATTACGCCGCCCGTCGGGAAGTCCGGTCCCTCGATACCGCCACGCTGCGGGTTTGCGGGGTCGAACAAGAGTTCCTCAACCGGCGCGTCCGGGTTCTTGATCAGATGAAGCGCGGCGTCGCAGATCTCATGCACATTGTGCGGCGGAATAGAGGTAGCCATGCCGACGGCGATGCCTGACGCGCCGTTCGCCAGTAGGTTCGGGAATGCACCAGGAAGAACGACGGGTTCGTCGTCTTCCTCGTTATAGGTAGGCCGGAAATCGACGGCGTCCTGGTCGATACCTTCCAGAAGAAGCGCGGCAACGTCGGTCATGCGCGCTTCGGTGTAACGATAGGCTGCAGCGGCGTCGCCATCGATATTGCCGAAATTGCCCTGACCGTCGACGACAGGGTAGCGCTGCGAGAAATCCTGCGCCAGGCGCACCAGCGCATCGTAGACGGACTGGTCGCCGTGCGGGTGGAACTTACCGATGACGTCGCCGACAATACGCGCGCATTTCTTGAAAGCGGAGTTGGGCCGGATGCCCATCTCGCTCATGGCATGAATGATGCGTCGGTGAACCGGCTTCAAGCCGTCACGAACGTCCGGAAGCGCCCGGTGCATGATGGTCGACAGAGCATAGGCCAGATAGCGCTCTTCCAGCGCGGCCCGCAGATCGATCGGCTCGATATTGTCTCCGCCCTCGCCCGGCGGTTCAAGGTTTTTTCCCATGATTCCTGCCTAGCCGAGAAGCCTTCCGACGGCAAGAAAATCGACCAAACGCCCTGTGGATGAAGGATGTACCAGACGTCAAAGCCACAATGGCGGCACGATGGGGTGATTTCAAAAGCGGTGGAAGTCGACAAGCAGCCAGTATATTGCTTGCGCCAGATAGAACAGCTCAGCCGATCAACAGAGGACAGCCCTATGATCCGTGCACCAAAAGTCACCGCCCTGCTTGCAAGCGTCGCGCTTGTTGGAAGCCTTTCACCCGCATTTGCGCTGGACGGACAGGATCTGCTGAACAAGATCAATGCGATCTACGGTCCCGATGGAGGGACGGTGAAGGCCCAGTCCGTCGAGGTTGACGGCAGCAATGTGGTCCTCAAGGGCGTCAGCATCACCCCGGTCGGACCGGACGCAAAGCCGCTTGATATCGGTGAGCTGACCCTCCAGGACGTAACAGAAGAGGATGGGGGTGCCTATCACATAGGCCTGCTCGAGTTTCCGGACATCGATATGACGCAGGACAAGGCGTCCATCAAGGTCAGCGATCTCTACCTTTCGGGAATATGGATCCCCGGCGACGTGACGACGGGCGACATCAATTCGCTCCCCATCTACGAGGAAGCCCATAGCGGTCCGATCTCCATCAGCGTCGACGGCAAGGAGGTGTTCTCCATGCAGGGAGCTACCGGCACAATGGAAACCAGCGAGGACGAGACGACGTTGTCCTTCGCGGGTGACATCACGGGCATCAAGGCTGACCTCTCCACGGTGGAGGACGCCAAGGCCAAGGAAACCATTCAAGCCCTGGGACTGGAGTCCATCGACGGCAACGTTACCATGGCCGGCAGCTGGGAAGTGCCGACGGGCACGATCGAAGTCGAAGAATACGCCTTCGAGTTCGCCAATATCGGCACCCTGAATCTCGCTTTCAGCCTGTCGGGCTACACGATGGACCTGATCAAGCAGTTGCAGGAAACCTCGCGACAGATGCAGTCGCAGCCTGGCAACGAACAGGCACAGCAGGCGGCGGGCCTCGCCATGTTGGGCCTGATGCAGCAAATGTCCTTCAACAGCGCTGAAATCAGCTTCGATGATGACGGCATCACAAAGCGCGGGCTGGACTTTGCCGGCAAACAGCAGGGCACCAGCGGGGAACAGATGGCGCAGATGGTCAAGGCCATGGTTCCGGTGCTGCTTGGACAATTCAAGCTCGCCGAACTGCAGGCGACAGTACCGGCAGCCGTAAATACCTATGTCGACGATCCGCAGAACCTGACGATCAGCCTGGCACCGGAAAAGCCTGTCCCCTTCCCGATGATCATGGGTGCCGGCATGGGTGCGCCTGAGACGCTTCCGAAATTGCTCGGCGTTACCGTCACGGCAAACGAGGAATAAAAAGCCGCCATTCCGGTTGCGCCCCGCGGGAGCTTTCATTGCCCGTCCTGCGGGGCGCTCCTCTCGATCGACGGTGCGACGCCGAAGCCGGAAACCTCGACTTGACCCACACGTGGAAGGCGTTAAACCGAAGCGGCAAGCGCCCACGAATGGATGAAATATGCTCTCCTGGCTCAACCGGCCCGTCGAAATCGAAGAAAAGTTGCGCGGCCGGAATTTCGTTCCCGCGCACGCAGCCTACTATAGGCAGAAATCCGGCAATCCACTCAGCCTTATCCTGCAGGCACGTACCGATTTTCTTTCGGTCTGGCGCAAGCGTGACTATACCGACCACGTCGCGTCGAACAAACTCCTCGGACGGCAGCTTGTCGTCGTCAATTCGCCGGATGCGATCAGATATGTCGTGGCAAAGCGCCATGAGAATTTCGAGCGGAAGAGCCCACAGATGCGGAGGGCTCTGGAGTATCTACTGGGCGACGGGCTGTTCATTTCGGATGGCGAGACCTGGAAGCAGCGACGCTCGCTCGTCAATGACATCGTCCACAAGAACCGCGTGCCCGCCTTTGGTCCCGTCATGGAGCAGACGGCCGGAGAACTTGTGCAGAGATGGTCCTCTCTCGGTGCCGGCGCGAACGTGAACGTCCTGCACGAGATGGCGGGCCTGACGGCGGAAATCATCTCCCGCAGCGTCTTCGGCAACAATCTCGGCAAGGACAGTGCCGACGCGGTGACTGACAGTTTCACCAGCTATCAGGCGCTGATCGATTCCATCAACATCGGCTACTTTTTGGGATTCGACGAAGGTCTGCCGGTGTTGCGAACTCCTTCTCTCCGCCGGTCGGTCAAACGCATTCACCAGATCATCGACAAGGTTGTGGAAGATCACCTTGCGGGTCGAGGCGACCATAACTCAATGGTCGAGTTGCTGATCCGCCGGCAGCAGAAGAACCCCGAACTCAACCTGGACATGGTGGCGCTGCGAAACGAGGCCGCGACCATTTTCATGGCCGGTCACGAGACGACGGCCGCGACGCTGACCTGGGCCTGGTACCTGCTCTCCAAGGCGCGTTGGGTTGAGAAGGAAATCCATGCGGAGATCAAGCGGGTCTGCGGAAAACGCGCGCCGACGATCGATGATGTTCCGCAACTTGAATGGTGCCGCGCCGTGATCGAGGAGACGCTTCGTCTCTATCCGCCGGTGCCGATCCTTGCCCGTCAGACGAAGGAGGCGGACCGCATCGGCGACATCGACGTCAAGCCCGCTTCGCTGGTCCTGATCGTGCCGTGGATCCTGCACCGCACGGCCAGCCTCTTCGAAAAGCCGCATCATTTCCTGCCGCAACGCTTCCTCGACGGTAAAAGGCCAATCCCCTACAGCTATGTGCCGTTCGCGGCGGGTCCCCGCGTATGTCCCGGGTTGCAGTTCGGGCTCACGGAAGCGATCCTGTGCCTTGCCATACTCGCGCAACGCTTCGTCGTCAGGGTTCCCCACGAGCACAAGGTTGAACCCCAGTGCCGTCTGACGCTGCGGCCGAAGGGCGGGCTGCCGGTTACCCTGCATCCCCGTCGATAAAGGACGTCCCATGGCAGACGAGAAGACCCCGAAGACCATAGATCTCGCCAAGCGCAAGGCCTGGGTCTACGAGAAGGAAGCCGCTCCGGGTCTGGCAGACCTTTTCGCCGGCGGCGAACGTTCCGGCCGGTTCTTCCGCTACTGGGTCTCCGATAATGTCTGGAACGCACTGCATCTCATCGGGCATTTCGGCCTCAAGCTTCTGCCGATGGACGCCTGCTCCGCCTTCGGAGCAAAGCTCGGCGTCTATGCGATCCCGCGTTTTCACAAATCGGCTGAGAAACGGGCGCGCGCGACGATCGCCAAGCTGCGTCCTGACCTCTCCAAAGCCGACCAGGACAAGCTGTTTGTCGAGAACTGCCGGACCCAAGGCCGTTTGATGACGGAATTTTCCGTGGTCAACCGACTGGCAAACCATCCCGAACGGATCGAGGTGCATCACCTCGAATGGGTAACCGAGGCAGCCAAACGCGGTCCTGTCATCTTTGTCGGCATGCATCTGGGAAACTGGGAGATCGGCCCGCTTGTGCTGCAGCGCGCCGGTCTCGTCCCCTATATCAATTACACGCCTCCACCGGGGCGTGCCAAGGCGTGGATCTCGGAACGCGTGCGCCGGAAGAATGGCCTCAACTTTTTGCCGCCGGGCCTGGAGGGGATTCGGCCGGCCGTGCGTGTTCTCAAGAGCGGCGGCATCGTCTCGGCTTTCTGCGATGAGGGCGTGAACGGCAAAATCCGTGGACCTCTGTTCGGGCGAAAACCGCATCTGGAAGGAAATCTGGCGATGACGATCCGTCTCGCGCGGATGACCGGCGCGACGATCTGCCCGTGGTACAATCTGCGGACAGACGGCTTCCGTTTCGTCTGCCGAGCCCTGCCCCCGATCACGCTTCCGCCAGAACAGAAATCCGGGGAGCGCCTGCTGGAGGACATCCAGTTGCTGAACGATGCGATCGAGGCCGTGATCCGGCAACACCTGGATCAATGGTTCTTCCTCGACAACGCGCTGCCGAAGGGCTGACAGCAAAAAGCCCCGCGAAGCAGATGCTTTGCAGGGCTTTTCGAATGCTTCACAGCAGGACGTGTCAGTCCTTCTTCTGCGGCGGGATTACCCGCAGCGCCAGTTCGCGCAGCTGTGTCGGCGTCGCTTCCGAAGGCGCGTTCATCAGGAGGTCCTGGGCCTGCTGGTTCATCGGGAACAGCGAGATTTCACGCAGGTTCTTGGCGCCGACCAGCAGCATGACCACGCGGTCGATGCCGAAGGCGCAACCGCCGTGCGGAGGTGCGCCGTACTGGAAGGCACGATACATGCCTCCGAAGCGCTCCTCGACATCGGCCTGCGACAGACCGACCTTTTCGAACGCCTTCACCATCAGTTCCGGCGATTGGTTACGGATCGAGCCCGAGGCGATCTCGAAGCCGTTGCACACCGCGTCGTACTGATAGGCCTTGAGGCTCAGCGGATCTTCAGTCGTCAACGCTTCAAGGCCGCCCTGCGGCATAGAGAAGGGGTTGTGAGCGAAATCGATCTTCTTCTCTTCCTCGCTCCATTCGTAGAACGGGAAGTCGACGATCCAGCACATTTCAAAGCGGTCGCGGTCAACGAGGTTCAGTTCCTCGCCGGCGCGCGTGCGGGCTTCGCCCGCGAACTTGTAGAACTTAGAGGGTTCGCCAGCGACGAAGAAGCAAGCATCGCCCGCGTCCAGCCCGAGTTGCTGGCGGATCGCCTCCGTACGCTCCTCGCCGATATTCTTGGCGAGCGGACCGGAGCCGCCGACCTTGCCCTCTTCTTCCTTCCAGAAGATGTAGCCGAGGCCGGGCTGGCCCTGCTGCTGGGCCCATGCGTTCATACGGTCGCAGAACGCGCGCGAACCGCCGGTCTTGGCGGGGATCGCCCAGATCTCGACTTTCGGGTTCGCTGCAATCATTCCGGCGAAGACCTTGAAGCCCGAGTCGCGAAAGTGCTCGGTCACACCTTCCATGACGATCGGGTTGCGCAGATCCGGCTTGTCGGAGCCGTACTTGCGGATCGCGACGTCGTAGGGAATGCGCGGCCATTCCTTGGTAACCGGCTTGCCGTCGGCGAACTTCTCGAACACCGCCGTCATCATCGGCTCCATCGTGTTCCAGACGTCTTCCTGGGTAACGAAGCTCATCTCGACGTCGAGCTGGTAGAATTCGCCGGGAAGACGGTCGGCGCGCGGGTCCTCGTCGCGGAAGCACGGCGCGATCTGGAAATAACGGTCGAAGCCGGCAACCATCAAGAGCTGCTTGTACTGTTGCGGGGCCTGCGGCAGGGCGAAGAACTTGCCCTGATGGATACGCGAGGGCACGAGGAAGTCGCGCGCGCCTTCCGGAGAAGATGCCGTCAGGATCGGCGTGGAATATTCCGCAAAGCCGGCATCGGCCATGCCGGAGCGCATCGCGGCGATGATCTGCGTGCGCTTGACGATGTTCCGGTGGAGCGTCTCACGACGCAGGTCGAGGAAGCGGTACTTGAGGCGCACGTCTTCCGGATAATCGGGCTCACCGAAGACCGGCAGAGGCAATTCCTTGGCGGCCGAGAGAACCTCGATCTCCTGAGCATAGAGTTCAATCTCGCCGGTCGCCATGTTCTTGTTGACCGTGTCTTCAGAACGCGCCTTCACCAGACCATCGATGCGAATGACCCATTCGCCACGTACGGCTTCAGCCGTCTTGAAGGCCGGGCTGTCCGGATCAGCGACCACCTGCGTGATGCCGTAGTGGTCCCGAAGATCGATGAACAACACGCCGCCATGGTCGCGAACGCGGTGAACCCAGCCGGACAGGCGGACGGTGGAGCCGACATCGGACTTGCGAAGGGCGGCGCAGGTGTGGCTGCGGTAACGGTGCATGGTTTTATCCTGCATATTTCTTGATGGTGATCCGGCAAGGGCACGGATTCTCAGACTTTAAATCGCGCGGACAAACGCATGGTGCGTCCCGTTTGTCAATCCTGAAGACCTCGCCCGACCGCCCTGCCTCCCCAACCGGCCTCGCGGGCGGCACCTCGCCGCAACCTAACGAGACAATTGTCTCATATGATGTTGACGAATGATTTTCCCAGCGATAGAAGCTGCCACAAAATGAGACTTAAGTCTCACAAATGAGCAGGTCGGCAAATCCGAGACGTGTTTAGTGAAGATTTAGGAAGCCACCATGACGTGCAGCGACTACAGGAGCGCCGTCGCGGCTGATGGCGGTGCGCCCGCCGGTCGGCAGTATCGCCGCCTGCGACCGAACGAGACAACCCGAGACAGGGACCGGAACCTTCGCGCCGCGCGCGGAGGCGGTGCTTGCGCCCCCTGACGAACGGCGACCTCGGGACGATTGAGAACAATACACCTCTCCGCCTCTTGGCGGCGGGATGGCGGAGCCGTGCCGAGAGGGCGTGGTGAAGGATTGGATCGAAAGGCCGCCCGGGTCGAGCCCGCAGGACGGTCAGGACTGGAGAAAGAAATGTCATCGAATGCCACCGCAAGCGACCTCCTCATTGTTGATTCCAGCACCGCCATGTTGTGGCACACCTCGACAACCGCCCTCCAAGACGGAGGCTGGATCACGTCATGGACGGTCGAAGGTGAGGACACGACCGCGCTCTATCAACAGCGCTTCGCTGCTGGAGGCGCACCCGTTGGAGAGCGCGTCACCGTTTCCGCCGGCCATTTCGAATATATCGAGGGCGCGAAGGCCACGACGCTTAGCGACGGCGGCTGGGTGCTGACCTGGAGCGCTTCGCTGGACGACCAGACCTCCGAAATCTACCAGCAGCGCTTTTCGGCGGACGGCGTCGCCATCGGCTCGGCAGCACAAATAAACACGTTCACGGCCGACGAGCAGTATTCCCCCGAGGTCACGGCCCTGGCGGATGGCGGATGGGTCGTGCTGTGGCACTCCTACGGCCAGCCCGACGGCGATGGTATCGATATTGCGATGCAACGTTTCGATGCCTCCGGTCATGCCGTTGGCACCGAGAGCCGCGTCAACACAACCACAGCCGGCGCCCAATACGCTCCGACGATCACCGCTTTGCCCGATGGTGGCTGGGTTGTGACCTATAAGCATGCCGGCATGTCGCTGGACATCTATCAGCAGCGTTTCGATAGCAGCGGGCGAGCATCCGGCGGAGAAATCAATATCACCGCTGGCTCCAACGGATCTTTCGGCGAACCGTCGGTCACTGCACTCAGCGACGGCGGATGGGTCGTGTCATGGGGATTGAATGCCAATGATGAAACACCGGACGGCATATATTTCCAGCGCTACGACCGTCATGGCGAGGCCGTTGGCGAGGAGGTTCTCGCCAACAGCGCGTCGTCAGGATACATCACATCCTCGGTATGCGCCCTGCCGGACGGAGGCTGGATCGTAGTATGGGCTGGCCAGGATAGCGACGGTGTGCCTGGACATTTCCAGCAGCGGTTCGGCGCTGACGGTCAGAAAGTGGGAACAGAAACCTCCGTGCTGAGCCAGCCAGGCGTCAGTCAAATGGTACGGGGCTCAACTACGACGCTGGCGGACGGCACGTGGATCGTGACGTGGATCACCCATCAAGCCAACGGAAGCTACCAACTCCAGCAACGCCATTTCGCGCCTGATATCGAAGGCGACGGCCTTAGCAACGTGCTGACGGGATCGGCATGGGACGAAACTATCATCGGTCACGGCGGCAACGACCAGTTGAATGGCGGCGCAGGTGCCGACACTTTGATCGGTGGCGCCGGCAACGATCTGTATATCGTCGACAACAGCGGTGACCGCGTCCAGGAACTGGCCAATCAGGGCGTCGACAAGGTCCATTCCTCTATCAGCTTCAGCCTGGCAGCCCTTGGCTCGGTGGAGAATCTGACGCTGACCGGCAGTTCCGCCATCAACGGCACCGGCAACGCTCTTGCCAATACGATCACCGGGAATAATGCGGCAAACACCCTCAACGGCGGCGCCGGAAACGACGTCCTCAAGGGCGGCGGCGGCAACGACAAGCTGATCGGCGGAACCGGTAACGACACCATGGCTGGGGGAACCGGAAACGACACCTACTATGTCGATTCCTCCCGCGACGTGATCCAGGAGGCTAGCGGACAGGGTTCCGACAAGGTCATCTCCACTGTCTCCTACTCCATCGCCAAGCTCGGCAATGTCGAGAACATCTCGCTTTCCGGTTCGGCCAATATCAGCGCCACCGGAAATGCGCTCGCCAACACCATCACCGGCAACAGCGGAAACAACAAGCTGTCGGGCGGAGCCGGAAACGACAAGATCAGCGGCGGGGCCGGAAACGACACGCTCTACGGCCAAAGCGGCAACGACAAGCTCTCCGGCGGAACCGGCACAGACCGCTTCGTCTTCCGCAACAGCGAGGGCAAGGACAGGATCACCGACTTCGATGCCATCGGATCGGACCACGACATCCTCGACCTCTCGGCCGTCTCCGCCATCACAAGCTATTCCGACCTCAAGGCAAACCACATGCATCAGGTCGGAAGCAATGTCGTGATCGACATCACCTCGGGTCACTCCATCACCCTCGAACACGTCTCCATCAAGAACCTCAATGCGGGAGACTTCCTGTTCTGAGACCGATTTGGTCGAGGTTCATACTCTCCCCCGCGAACCCTCGACCAATGCGCCCCGGACAGATGCACACCTGTTCGGGGCGCAAGGAAATCACCCTGCTGCGCGATGAAGCCAGGGTCGCTTCGAGTTCGCCGCATATCTTTTTTTGAGACTTACGTCTCACGAACGCATTGACCTTATCACGCCCTGCATGTAGGGGAACATTTAATGAGACATAAGTCTCATAAATATGAATCGTAATTGGCGCGGCAAGGCCGAATGGGCCGGAGATCTTTTGGAGGGATTGATGTCGACATTTTCAACAGCGGGCGACGAAACACTCGTCAATACGGATACCGATCGCGCCCAGTACCTTCCAAAGATGACCGCTCTCTCCGATGGTGGCTGGGTCACAACGTGGATGGGTTGGGACGACAGCGGCTTTGGCATTCATCAACAGCGCTACGACGCCAGGGGCAATGCCCGCGGCGCCGAACAGATCGTCAACAGCACCACGTCGAGCTTCCAGGAAGACGCGTCTGTCGCCGCATTGAACGACGGCGGTTGGGTTGTCACGTTTACCCACTACGGAACATGGCACGAGATACGCCAGCAACGCTATGACGCAAACGGTCACCCAGTTGGTACGGAGACGCTCGTCTCCAACGGCTCATCCGATCAGGATTACTCGGTGGTCGCCGGACTGGCCGATGGTGGATGGATTGTAACCTGGTTCGGTCAAGGTGGGTCGAACGGACAGGAAGTCTTCCAACAGCGCTTTGACGCCAACGGCGGTAAAATCGGCTCGATCAACATCGTCAACAGCTACCATGCCGGCACTCAGGCGTTTCCGGCGGTAACCGGGCTCGCCGACGGGGGGTGGGTCATTGCCTGGGAATCTTTTAGTCAGGACGGCGACAGCAGCGGCGTATACCAACAACGCTACAATGCTTCAGGCCAGCGCGTCGGCGACGAAATACAGGTCAACAGCACCACAGACGACAACCAATCCGCCGCTGCAGTGACGGCGCTGGCAGACGGCGGATGGATTGTTACCTGGCACTCCACCGACCCAGTTCACGGCGGAACCGACGTCTATTTCCAACGCTACACTGAGGCCGGCCTCGAAGAAGGCGGCGAAACCCGGGTGAACATGTCTGCCCCGGCTTGCAACGTTACGCCCAGGTGGCGGCAACAAGCGACGGCGGATGGGTGGTTGTGTGGCAATCCACCGCTAATGCCAACGATGACGGCATCGACATCTACCAACAACGCTACGATGCTTTCGGACGAACCGTCGGCTCAGAAGAGAAGGTCAACGCCGTTCACGCCAATGCTCAGGAACTTCCGGTGGTAACGGCATTGTCCGACGGAAGCTGGGTCGTCACCTGGAGCTCCGACACTGGAGGCACGGGCGACTACGATATCGTCCAACGTCATTTTGCTCCGGACATCCTTGGCAGCGCCCAAAGCGAGACGCTGCGCGGAACGAACTGGGACGAAAAGATTATGGGCTACGCCGGCAACGACACGCTGTCCGGCGGCAGCGGCAATGACACAATTTATGGCGGAACGGGGAACGATACCTATTACGTCAACAGCAGTGGCGACAAGGTTCTCGAATACGCCAATCAGGGCACGGATACGGTTCGTTCGACGATCAGCTACAGCCTAGCCAATGCGGGCGCGACGGAGAACCTTGTCCTGACAGGGTCGTCGGCCATCAACGGCACCGGCAACGCTCTTGCCAATACGATCACCGGGAATAATGCGGCAAACACCCTCAACGGCGGCGCCGGAAACGACGTCCTCAAGAGCGGCGGCGGCAACGACAAGCTGATCGGCGGTACCGGTAACGACACCATGGCTGGGGGAACCGGAAACGACACCTACTATGTCGATTCCTCCCGCGACGTGATCCAGGAGGCGAGCGGACAGGGAACCGACAAGGTCATCTCCACCGCCTCCTACTCCATCGCCAAGCTCGGCAATGTCGAGCACATCTCGCTTTCCGGCTCAGCCAATATCAGCGCCACCGGAAATGCGCTCGCCAACACCATCACCGGCAACAGCGGAAACAACAAGCTGTCGGGCGGAGCCGGAAACGACAAGATCAGTGGCGGGGCCGGAAACGACACGCTCTACGGCCAAAGCGGAAACGACATCCTTACAGGCGGAACCGGCACAGACCGCTTCGTCTTCCGCAACAGCGAGGGCAAGGACAAGATCACCGACTTCGATGCCATCGGATCGGACCACGACATCCTCGACCTCTCGGCCGTCTCCGCCATCACCAGCTATTCCGACCTCAAGGCAAACCACATGCATCAGGTCGGAAGCAATGTCGTGATCGACATCACCTCGGGTCATTCCATCACCCTCGAACACATCTCCATCAAGAACCTCGATGCCGGAGACTTCATTTTTTGAACCCAATGCAAAGCGGAATCCGGAACCGTACCGGCTACGGCCTGCGATTTGAAAAGGGATAAGGAGCAAAATCATGACCACGCTTGCAACCGGCAGCGCGGAAACACGCGTCAACACATTCACCTCGGGCGCGCAGACCTGGCCGGCCGTCACCGGCCTCGCCGATGGTGGCTGGATCGTAACATGGTCCTCCGAGAGCCAGGACGGCTCGAGCTACGGGACTTACCAGCAACACTACGGCGCCAATGGTCAGCCGATCGGTGGGGAAACGCTGATCAACACCTCGACCATCGGCAGCCAGCAGGAAACCAGCGTCTTCGCGCTGGACGACGGCGGCTGGATCGTCACCTGGGCCGGCCGCGACGCGCAGAACTTTGGCGAGGTCTACCAGCAGCGCTTTGACGCAGACGGCCGGAAGGTCGGCACGGAAACCCTGGTCAACGAGTTCGGCACCGGTGACCAGCGTACGCCGGTGGTCGCGACCCTCGCGGATGGCGGGTGGATTGTCGCCTGGGAGAGCCCGGAGGTCGACGGCTCGTCCTCGGGCGTTTCGATGCAGAGGTACGACGCCTCGGGCAACAAGGTCGGCGGCGAGACGATCGCCAACACCACCCGTGCAGGTCACCAGTATTCGCCGACCGTGACCGGTCTTGCGGATGGTGGCTGGGTCGTCAGCTGGGTCGGCGCGGGAGACACCTCCTACGACGTGTTTCAACAGCGTTTCGGATCCGACGGCGAGCACATCGGAACCGAAACCCGCATCAATATCGGAACGGAACGGACGCAGTTCATTCCCACCACCATCGCGCTTGGAGACGGAGGCTGGCTCGTCACCTGGACATCCGACGACGGCACCGAAGGCTACAATGTCTATCAGCAGCGTTACGCCGCCGACGGGAGCACCGACGGAGCGCAACTCACGGTCAACTCGACGATTGCCGGCGACCAGTTCAACTCCAGCGCCGTGGCCCTTGCCGATGGCGGCTGGGTGGTCGCCTGGCAGAACAAGCCGAGCGACGATGCGAGCAACGACGTTTATATGCAGCGATACGATGCCGAGGGACGTGCGGTCGGCTCGGAGACGCTTATCAGCGTCACCACAGCGAACGCCCAGTATTCGCCCGTCCTCTCCGCTCTATCGGACGGAAGCTGGGTCGTATCGTGGGTGTCGTTCGGGCAAGACGGCTCGTCCTATGGGATCTATCAGCGCCATTTTGCACCGGATATTCGCGGTAGCGGCCAGAGCGAGAGCCTGCGCGGTACCGATTGGGATGAGACGATTGTCGGCTATGGCGGCAACGACGTGCTGGACGGTCGCGGCGGCGACGACACCCTGATCGGTGGCTACGGCAATGATACCTATGTCATCAATTCGGCCGGTGATGTCATTCGCGAGATGGTCGGACAGGGCACTGACACCGTGAAAAGCTCGATAAGCTTCAACCTCACCGGCAAAGGTTCGGTCGAGCGTCTATCCCTTACCGGCAGCGGGAAGATCGACGGCACCGGCAATGCGTTGGACAATGTTATCACCGGCAATGGTAACGACAACAGGCTTTACGGCCTCGACGGCAAGGACGTTCTCAACGGCGGCGCCGGCAACGATACGCTGAACGGCGGCAAGGGAGCCGACACCATGGCCGGCGGGACCGGCAACGACACCTATTATGTCGACACCACCGCCGACGTCATCAAGGAAAGCAACGGCCAGGGAACCGACAAGATCATCTCCACCGTCTCCTACTCCATCGCCAAGCTCGGCAATGTCGAGCACATCTCGCTTTCCGGCTCAGCCAATATCAGCGCCACCGGCAATGCGCTCGCCAACACCATCACCGGCAACAGCGGAAACAACAAGCTGTCGGGCGGAGCCGGAAACGACAAGATCAGCGGCGGGGCCGGAAACGACACGCTCTACGGCCAAAGCGGCAACGACAAGCTCTCCGGCGGAACCGGCACAGACCGCTTCGTCTTCCGCAACAGCGAGGGCAAGGACAGGATCACCGACTTCGATGCCACCGGATCGGACCACGACATCCTCGACCTCTCGGCCGTCTCCGCCATCACAAGCTATTCCGACCTCAAGGCAAACCACATGCATCAGGTCGGAAGCAGTGTCGTGATCGACATCACCTCGGGTCACTCCATCACCCTCGAACACGTCTCCATCAAGAACCTCGATGCCGGAGACTTTCTGTTCTGACACCGATTTGGTCGAGGTTCATACTCTCCCCCGCGAACCCTCGACCAATGCGCCCCGGACAGATGCACACCTGTCCGGGGCGTGCATAGACGGCACCGTTCGCCGTGCGCCCTCGCACGCCATTAATCCGATGTTCGCATAAGCGCGGGGGCGACCGCGAAAGGAACCTGGAAAATTCTCGGCTCGCCGAAACACCAATTGACACACATGATGAATTGATGATACGTGCAGTGACATTAATTTACGTCGTTAGGAGTCGGCAGTGTCACAGACCCGCAAATATACGAGCCCCCTTCGCGAACAGCAGACCACCGAGACCCGCGAAAAAATCCTCAATGCGACGATGAATCTGTTGGAGCGGAGCCCACATGCCGATTTCTCGATGGATGACATCGCCAAGACTGCAGGCGTTGAACGGCGGACGGTGTTCCGTCACTTCTCAAACAAGGACGCGCTACTCGACGAGCTATGGGTCCACATCAACGACCAGCTAGAGGCGCAGGCCCGGCCATCCTCGCTTGAGGAATTAGCATCCGGGCCGAAGACCACCTTCCCGGCCTTCGACAAACATGAGGGCATCATCCGCGCTAGTTTGCACACGCCTGCTGGGCAAGCAATGCGGCTCCGCTCGGTTGACGCGCGTCGTGCAGCCTTCCATGACTGCCTCAAGGATCGGATTGAAGGCGCAAGCGCGGAAGACGCCGCGAAAATTGAAGCGCTAGTCCACCTCCTCTACAGCGCCAGCGCCTGGGAGACGCTCAAGGATTATGCCGGCATCGATGGTCAAAAGGCGGGAGAAGCCGCGTCCTGGGCAATTGAAACCCTCATCAATACCGCAAGGGGCGAAACGCCCATCAAGGAGAAATGAACATGTCTGCAACTTTCGTAAGCCCGGATAGCGCGGAGACCCTGTGGGTCGTCCGCGACAAGGTCCGTTTCATGGGCGATGTCGAAGGAAAAAACCTCTCAGTTCTTGAAGTGATGGTGCCGCCGGGTTCCGGAACACCTCCGCATATGCATGACTCCGCCGAGATTTTCCGCGTTCTCGACGGCGAGATCACCTTCGGCCTCTTCGACACTCTGCCGCCGCGCCACATCGTCGCCGGCCCGGGCAGCGTCGTCACCATCGGCTCAGGCGAACCGCACAATTATGTCAACACGGGAGGCAGGCCGGCGGAAATGCTGGTGATCGTCGATACCGCGATGAAACAGTTCTTCAAAGATCTCGGCCGCGTCGAGGAGCCCGAATATGGTCCACCGAGCGCCGCCGAAATCGCGCAAGTGCAAGAAGCCTGCGCCCGCCACGGCATATCGATGCTCGGCTGAACGGGCGCCGATCGGGAAATGCGAGTGAGGCCCCATGATCGCCAAAAACTATCTCTTTGGCCCCGGCCCCGCATTCGGGTCACCGTCGGACAAGACACCGCAACCGTCCTGCCCGGCCATGGGCGGCATTTCATTTGCCGTACAGTGGGACAGAGGCTGTCATTCGACAATAGGAAGAAGATTTGACCTTTCGTTTTCGATCGCCATGGCGGATCGCAACGACTGGGCCGACGCCGCGCCTCTCCAACTGCCGCCTCTCGTCCACCAGCCTGCCCGGCGGGTCCACCTGCGTTTCTATCCGCGCGACGGATCTATCTTCATCAATGATGTGTATGTGATCCGTGGCGTGGGTGGCCGGCTACTCAAATATTTCGCGGACGAACTACTCAGCACCGGTCGCCGCGAGTTCCTCAACCGCGAACTACGCCGAGCCAAAAGCCTGCAACTACCGGAATTCAAAGACAATCTTGAAACCCGGCTGGCGCTGCTCATGCGTCGGCTAGAAGAAAAGAAGGGTCCGGTACGTATCCACAGACCAGCGCGCGGCTGCATCCGTCTTCATTTCGACGCTATCCCTGTCGTTGTGGTCGTTCACGAGACGTAAACGACTTTGTTGCGTTTCGCGTTGAGTTCAAAGGCACACAGTCCTACACTTTTTTCCGCGCTTGACCTCTCGAATTACCGCCGCGCGCGGAGGAGGTTCGGACTCGTGCCGCATTCCACTATTTCCCGATATACTGTCATCCGTCCTTTCGCTCATACTCCCGTTTAGCACCGCCGGCATCCTGATCGGTACGATAGCGGCGCAGGCTGTGACACCATCAGGCGCGGAAACGATCGCGTCATCGGCGGAAGCGGATCGGACCACGACCTTGTCGACCTGTCAGGAGCATTTGTTCCATGCAATACGATGGTCAATCCGGCACAAGCAGCCTCGCTAGGTCCAGCGGCGTTGTTACGGGGACTCCGATCCTTTCGCTATCGCTTTCGATCTTCTTGTCGATAAAGAGATGCGCATAGCCGTGCGCATATGACCAGACAAGATGCTCGACCGAAAGCCGGCCGGCCGGCGTGTCCAGTCCGAGGCGGACCACCGCCGGGCGGCAGATGTCGCTCAGCACGTCACGGGCAGCCTGCCCCGCCTCGCCGAGGACAGGATCCTCCCAGTCGAGCCGGGTCTTGTCGAACATAAGCCTGAACAGGTGGGGCTGCAACCGGGCGAAGGCGAGGTATCCCTCCAAGGCGGCGCGCAGTTGCTCGGCTGGCCCGCCGGGCGAAGCCTGCATCGCCGTCAACATCGACTGCCGAAAGCCGCGAAACCCTTCGGCGGCCAGCGCCGTCAGCAGATGGCGCAAAGTCGAGAAATGGTGCTCTGGCGCCGCGTGCGAAACGCCGACGCGCGCGGCGATCTTGCGTAGTGACAGGCCTTCGGATCCCAGCTCCTCGATCATCGACAGGCCGGCTTCCACAAGCGCCTTCCTGAGGTCTCCGTGATGATACGCCTTCCGCCGGGTCATGGGTCTTCTTAATCCGCCTGCAGGCCGCTGTCAAAAGCGATCTTGACATTGCCAAGTTTTGCCTCATCTTTATCTTGTCACCGTCAAGATGAGGATGCGATGTTCGAAACTCTCTTTTCCCTCGCAAGCACCGCAGCCATGATCGGTTGGGTCGCCCTGATCCTTTTGCCCCGGTGGCCGATGCTGATCGCGGGGCTCCGCTTCGGCCTGATCGGCGCGCTCAGCCTCACCTATGCGGTGCTCATCTTCGTCTACTTCTTTCGGATCGAGGGTGGCGGTTTCGGCTCCATCGCCGAAGTGAGGGCGCTGTTTCTAAGCGACGGCGGCCTGGTCGCGGGATGGGTGCACTATCTGGCGTTCGATCTGTTCATCGGAACCTGGATCGCGGTCGAAGCCGACCGGCGCGGCTACAACCGGCTGCTCCAGGTTCCAATGCTGATCGGCACATTCATGTTCGGGCCGATCGGACTTCTCCTGTTCTACATCACCCGCGTCACCGAGATGGTGCTCGCGCGTCAGAGGACCTGACCCATGACGCTCTTTATTGATGGACCCCAATCTCTGGCGCAGTCAGCCAGCGCCCCCCCAGGCAGATCCTCGACGCCGGAACACATTCTGACCGTTGCCATCGGCTTCCAGCTGGCGCTTGCCTTCCCCAGCATCTTAGCCTTCTTGTTGGACGAGCGGCTGTTAAACGACATCAGCGTGTGGGTAAAACCGCTCAAGTTCCAGGCTTCGCTGGTCGTGATGCTTGCAACACTATTGCTCCTGCTGCCGGGGATCGACGCGACAGCCCGACACGGTCGAGGCCTTCTCGCAGCGGCGTTGACCGCGGCAGTGACGTCCACCGGGGAAATCGTTTACATAACATTTCAGGCCGCGCGCGGGCGGGCGTCGCACTTCAACTTCGACACGGATGCGGAACGGCTCGCCTACAGTCTCATGGGCTTCGGCGCGGCTTTTCTCGTCCTATCGAGCTTGGTTGTCGGGCTTTATCTCCTGCTTCGACCCGCGCCCGGAACAGGAACAGGCCTAAGACTGGGAGGCGGCTGGGGCCTCATACTCGGCAGCGTGTTGACGCTTGTCACCGCCTTCACGCTCGGCAGCGGCCAGATCGACGGACCAGGCCATTGGGTTGGCGGTGTCCGAAGCGATGCGGGCGGGCTTTTCCTGTTCGGATGGTCGCGTACCGGCGGCGACCTGAGGGTGCCGCACTTCTTCGCCACGCATATCATGCAGGCCCTGCCCATTCTGGGACTGTTCCTCGATCGAACCGCCCCCGCGATGGCAAGGCCGGGAATTGTTGCCGGCGCGATTGCCAGCGTCGTCGTCGTCGCGCTGACGTTTTTTCAGGCCATCGACGGGCAGCCGTTTCTCTGACGGGTTAAGGTCCGGTGCCACCCAATTCTGATCCAATCGCATTTTGTGATGGGTCCATCGATACGCCCCCCTGTATTCAACCAGAGATGATCGGTAAAACGGCTGGACCACACGGAACGATTCCGTGGTCCAGCCAGTCGCCGAGACACGATGTCGTCCATACGCCCGCTCGTTCCACTGCTCGTCACCGCCGGCATCCTGATCGGCGGCAACGGTCTGCAGGCGACGTTCATCTCGTTGCGCGCGCTTCAGGAAGGGTTTTCGCCCTCGATGATCGGCGTGGTGGGGACCGGCTATAACATCGGTTTTGCCATTGGTTGCATCTACGTCACCCGGATCATCCGGGCGATCGGCCATATCCGGACCTTCTCGGCGCTGGCCGCCATAGCCTCGGCCGGTTCGATCCTGATGCTGCTTTTCATCGATCCAACGTCGTGGTTTGCCATGCGGCTGGTGCAGGGCATCTGCTTCGCCGGTCTCTTCGCCGTGGTGGAAAGCTGGCTGAACGCCAAGGTGACCAATGCGACGCGCGCGCGGACGCTGTCACTCTACCGGTTCGTCGATCTGGGAGCGGTGACGCTGGCGCAGTACGTCATTCCGGCGGTCGGCATCGGCGGCTTCGAGCTTTTCGTCATCATCTCCATGGCGCTGACGCTATCGCTGGTGCCAATCTCGCTCACCGACAAATCCAGTCCGGCGGCTCCCGAACACGTGCGCTTCGATCTGCGGGTGTTGTGGAAAGTCTCGCCGCTGGCCACGGTCGGGTGCATGGTCGTCGGCTTCACCAATTCCAGCTTCCGCTCCCTCGGCCCAATCTATGCCGACGGCATCGGCATGTCCGTCACGTCCATCGCGACATTCATGAGTGTCGGCATTTTCGCGGGCGTCGTGCTTCAGTATCCCCTGGGGCACTATTCCGACAAACTGGATCGGCGCCTGATCATCCTCGCGGCGACCCTCGGGTCCTTCCTGGCGGGGCTTTTCATCGCCTTCGGCGCGGGTGAGAACATCTGGCTGAACTATATCGGCATCTTCGCCTTCGGCGCGTTCGCCATGCCCCTTTATTCGCTGTGCTCCGCCCACGCCAACGACCATGCGGCGCCGGGACAACATGCACTGGTGTCGGCGGGCACTCTGTTCTTCTGGTCGATCGGCGCCATCATCGGCCCGCTCTTCGCCTCCGTGATGATGGACATTTTCGGACCGCATGCTCTGTTCATCTATATGATCGTCGTGCTCGGCGGCTTCATGGCCTACACGATCCTCCGGATGAACGTTCGCGAGGGGGTCCCCACCTCGGAGCGCCGGATGCGGTTCCGTTCGTTGCTCAGGACATCGACATTCTTCGCCAAGCTCGCCGGCAGCGGCAAGGGTCGTGACGGCGCGGAATAGATCGAACCTGCGGCAAGATGCGCGACAGTTGGATATTGATGACCTCGGTCGTCAGGTTTATGGCCAGGGAAAGCCAATTCTTCGCGCGGAGCCCGTCGCCATGCTAACACGACGTACCTTATTGACAGGTGGGGCCGCCGCTGTCGGTGCCTATGGCGTCGGCTTCGGCCTGTCAGGTGTTCGTGGCACCGCACGTGCCGCATCCGAGCCGGTTATCATCGAGACAACGTTCGCCGATGTGCCGATCATGGCACCCAATGCCACACAAAAGGCCATGACCTACCGCTCATCGAGCCTTTCTGCGGATCTGATGCCACCGACGCTCCGGATCAAGCGTGGCGAACCCTTTTCCGCCCGTCTGGTCAACCGTCTCGACGAGCCGACGACGATTCACTGGCATGGCCTGCGGATTCCGAACGCCGTCGATGGCGTCCCCTTTCTGACACAGCCCTACGTCTACCCCGGTGACAGCTTCGACTACACATTCAGCGCGCCGGACGCCGGAACGTTCTGGTATCACCCGCACTGCAACACGCTGACGCAAATGGGTCGCGGACTTACAGGGATGCTGATCGTCGAGGATGCTGCCGATCCGGTTTTCGACGCGGAAATCGCTCTCAACCTGCGAGACTGGCGGCTCGGAGGTGACGGCCAGTTCATTGAACAGTTCAAGGCGCGTGACGCCGCCAAGTCGGGAACCTTCGGCACTGTCAGGACCGCCAACTGGACGATAGAGCCAAGCTACGATGCTCCCACGGGAGGGCTCGTCCGGCTGAGGCTGGTCGCCTCCGACGTTACGCGGCTTTACAATCTGAGACTGGAAGGCGCAGACGCCGTCATCGTGGCGCTGGATGGTCAGCCTCTCCCCTCACCCGCTGCACTCGGTATGGCAACCTTGTCACCCGGACAGCGGCTCGATCTGGTGGTCCGAATGCCCGCAAGCGAAGGAAGCGTCGCGCAACTTGTCGACGTGCGCCCGTCAACCCCTAAGATCGTGGCGCGCTTCCGAGCGACCGGCGCTTCGCTGACACGGACACTTGAGGATGTCCCTCCACTCTCGCCGAACGCGCCGGTCGAGTACGATCTCGGCTCGGCGACCGAGATACCTCTCGTTCTCAGCGCCACGGCAGAACAGGCGTCGGTCGAGTCCATCTGTGGCACGCTTGGATATTCGTTCTGGGCAATCAACAAGAAGCCCTGGCCCGGCGACACCGACGATCCGACGGCGCCCTTGGCGGAGATGAAACTCGGCCGGACCTATCTCATCAACCTCGAGAACGTCACCCCGCATGCCCATCCGATCCATCTGCACGGCATGAACTTTGTGCCGGTCTCCTCATCGAAGCAGGTGGTGACGAAGCTGCCGAGCGATACCTATCTGGTTTTGCCTGACGAGAAGGTTCAGCTTGCTCTGGTCGCTGACAATCCCGGCGACTGGGTGCTGCATTGCCATATCATCGAACACCAGAAGACGGGCATGACGAGTTATGTCAGAGTGATCTAGTCCACCGTGGCAACGGTCACTGACGCACGACAACAACAAGAACGTCAGAAATATCTCTGCTGGGACATGGGGCAGCATCGTTGCAGGTGCTTTGTATTGACATGTCGGGCCTAAAGGGAAAGGAAGGACGATACGTCTTTTCCACCTAGTCGAGCCGAAATGATCGAAACAACTGACGCTCTGGCGGAAGCCTGCCAGATCCTTGCCAAATCCGATTTCATCACGATCGATACCGAATTCCTTCGGGAAACGACCTTCTGGCCGGAGCTTTGTCTCATCCAGATGGCCAGCCCCGACCTCGAAGTGATCGTCGACCCGCTCGCCAAGGGTATCGACCTCCAGCCGTTTTTCGAGTTGATGGCCGACGGTTCGGTGGTGAAGGTGTTCCACGCCGCGCGGCAGGACATCGAAATCGTCTTCCATCTCGGCAATCTCATTCCGCATCCGATCTTCGACACGCAGGTGGCCGCCATGGTCTGCGGTTTCGGCGACAGCGTTTCCTACGACCAGCTCGTACAGAAAGTGAAGGGTGTGCACATCGACAAGTCATCGCGCTTCACCGACTGGAGCCGCCGGCCGTTGTCGGAAAAGCAACTGGACTACGCGCTGGCTGATGTCACACACCTGCGCGACGTCTACCTCAAGCTCAAGGAAGAGCTGGAGCGCGAAGACCGTGCCAGCTGGCTGGTCGAGGAAATGGCGATCCTGGAATCGCGAGAGACCTACGACATGCATCCCGATGATGCGTGGCAGCGGCTCAAGATGCGTTTGCGCAAGCCGCAGGAACTGGCGGTGATGAAATTCGTCGCTGCATGGCGGGAGCGCGAGGCCCGTTCGCGCAACGTACCGCGCTCGCGCGTGCTGAAGGACGATGCGATCTTCGAAATCGCACAGCAGCAGCCGAAGGATACGGAAGCGCTCGGTCGGCTCAGGACCATTCCGAAGGGTTGGGAGCGTTCGTCGGCCGGATCTGCGATCGTAGAAGCCGTGAATGCGGCGCTGGCGCTTCCCAAGGCCGACATGCCGCAAGTACCTCGGCACAGCCACACGCCCGATGGCGCCGCCTCGGCCGTGGAGCTACTCAAGGTCCTGTTGCGCCTGATCTCCGAAAAGCACGGTGTCGCCGCCAAGATGATCGCTAACAGCGACGATCTCGACAAGATTGCGGTTGAGGGTGAACAGGCAAACGTGCCGGCCATGCATGGCTGGCGCCGCGAATTGTTTGGCGAGGCGGCATTGAAGCTGATCGGCGGCGGCATTGCGCTGCGCTTCGCAGGCAAGCGCATCGAGGCGGTGGAACTCTAGCGTGCCTGGTCTCCGCGCCGCGACCGCGCACGACATTCCTTTCATCATGCGGACGGAACGGCTTCCGGGATATGACAAGGTTGTCCGCCGCTTCGATGAAGCGGAGCATCAACGGCTCCTGGTAGATCCCAGCTGGGCCTATCTCATCGCTCCCGAGTGCGGTTTTGCAATCCTGAACGAACTTGGCGGTCGCGATGGGAATGTCTGCCTGAAGCGGCTGGCCGTGGTGGAAACAGGCAAAGGTCTCGGATCACAAATCCTGCCCGCTATCATCGACTGGACGTTCGAAAACACGTCTGCGCACCGTTTCTGGCTTCACGCGATCGACGGAAACGCCTCGGCTGTGCAACTGTATCGCAAATGCGGTTTCAGCATCGAAGGCGTCAAGCGCGAAGCAGCGCTGCTGCCGGACGACACCCGGCGCAATCTCATCATGATGTCGATCCTGCGACCCGAATGGGCCGCTGCGCGCGCGGGATAAAGCCGTGGAACTTCCCGCCCCGCTCCGACAGGCCGTAGATAGAATGCTTGAGGGTGAGCCGATCGAGAAACTCGCCCGCGCCGGCGAACGGCTTTCCGATCGCTACAGGCGCGAGGTGCGCGACGGACGTTTCCATATCGATGACGGACTGGCCGCCAAGGCCTATCTGGCCACGCGGCTTCCGGCGACCTTTGCCGCCGTTCGGGCTGCGATGGAGATGGTAGCGGACGCTTCGCCAGATTTTCTGCCCGTCAGCCTTACCGATTTCGGCGCCGGACCGGGAACGGCGCTCTGGGCTTCTGCCGATTGCTGGTCCACATTGCAAAGCGCCTCCATGGTCGAGGCGAGCGCGGCGATCCGCTCTGTCGGGCAAAAGCTGTCTTTAGCATCTTCCGTCGACTGTCACTGGCTCGAGGGCGACATTACTCTCAAGCCACCGGCACTTGCGCCGGCCGATCTCGTGACACTTTGCTACGTGCTGGACGAACTGCCGGAGCGCAGTCTCCACGATGTCGTGGAGAGACTTTGGAGGCTGACGGGCCATACTATCATCGTTGTCGAACCGGGTACGCCGGCGGGATGGAAGCGTATACTGGCAGCCCGGCAGGCGCTGCTGACCCTCGGCGCAAATCTGGTAGCCCCTTGCCCTCACCAGATGGACTGTCCCATCGTCTCGCCGGACTGGTGCCATTTCTCGCGCCGGGTGGCGCGATCGCGTGTCCATCGACTGGCCAAGCGTGGCGAGGTGCCGTGGGAGGACGAAAAATACATTTTCATCGCCGCCTCCCGTCAGCCGGCGCAGTTGCCGGCGGCGCGTGTGCTGGCGCCGCCGAAGCTCGCGAGTGGCGTAGCGCGCGTGAAGCTTTGCCGGGCCGATGGCACGGCATCGGATGTAACCGTCAGCCGGCGCGACGGCGACCTGTTCCGGCATGCAAGACGGGCCGACTGGGGTGACGCGCTTGACATGGAGGCAGCCGATGGCGACGCGCCATGAACTTGATGCCGAAACAGCGGAACGGTTCGCGCGTATCGCGCTTTCCCATGTGACGCGGGAATATCCCAACAAGCCCGGCCACGCGCTCTCGTCGGACGCGGATGCGCGCACGCCCCGCGATCTTCATCCCGTGTTTTACGGAAGCTACGACTGGCATTCCTGCGTGCATGGCTACTGGATGCTGGCGCGTCTTTTGAACCGCTTTCCGGGATTGCCGTCCGCCGACGATATCAAACGCCTGTTCGATGACCATCTCGTGCCTAATAAGATCGACGCCGAATGCCGCTATCTCGCTGCGCCGACCGCACGAGGGTTCGAACGCCCCTATGGCTGGGGCTGGCTGCTAAAACTGTCTGCCGAACTAGTTAGCTGTCGCGACCAAAGATGGTTTGATGCCCTATCGCCACTCTCCGCAATGTTTGTCGAGCGCTTCCGAGACTTCCTGCCAATCGCCACGTATCCGGTTCGTGTCGGCACGCATTTCAACACGGCATTCGCCCTGCGACTCGCGGCCGATTACGCGGAAGCGATCGAGGACGCGGACCTGCTCGCGCTTCTGCGGGAGACGGCCGTGCGCTGGTACGGGCCAGACACAGACTGTCTGGCCTGGGGAGAGCCATCCGGCGACGACTTCCTGTCATCGACGCTGATTGAGGCGGAATGCATGCGGCGGCTACTCACGCCCGATGCCTTTCGGCCCTGGTTCGATCGATTTCTGCCTGATCTTCACCAAGAACGGCCCCGGACAATCTTCACGCCCGTAAATGTCTCCGATCGTTCCGACGGCAAGATCGCGCATCTGGACGGGCTGAACCTCAGCCGGGCCTGGTGCTTACGGTCCCTGGCAACCGCCCTGCCCGATGGCGATCCGCGAACTGCGGCGATGATGTCGACCGCGGAACGACACCTTGACGCCGCCCTGCCCCACATCGCCGGCGATTACATGGGTGAACACTGGCTGGCGAGTTTCGCCGTTCTGGCGCTGGAGGCATAATTGTCGGGAGTGATCTCCTCGAAAAAGCTGCTGGTCTTCGTACTTGGCATAGCCGCGCTCGCCCTGCTGACCAGCGATCTGCGCCAGCGCGACCTCGTTGAGGCGGCGCCGGCATTCGCGATCGCCGTTTCCTTGGCGCTGGCGAATCTCGCCGTCAGTGTAGCGGGTCTGAGGACACGGCAGCGGTGGCTCTGGGCAACCTATCTTGCCGCGAGCGTCGCAGCTTTCCTGCTGGCAGGAGTTTCGACGCCGTTCGGTGCCGTTATCGTTCTGGCTCCCGTCGGCATCGAACTGGCCACCGATTTCATGCGTGAAGCCTGGCACCCTTCGTGATCTTGTCGGCGATCTTCTTGTCGGTTCGCAGAGCAATGCCGACGACCTTGGCGTCTTGAGGCCCAAATTCCGCAAACACCGCTCGGTTCGCGACATCATGGCCGGTCGAAAACATCTCCTCGATGTAAAGCGAACTGGTGACCTCGCGTTCGAGCGAGCGTCGGTGAATAGTGCGTAAGACCTCCTGATCGGCGGAGAGGATGACGATCGGTTGTCCGGCCATGGGATTGTAGACGTTGCCCACCGCGTCGCGATAAAGTTCGCCGATCACCGACGGCGCTTGCGCGACTATGCCGCTTATCAGAAACGCGGTCACGTTGAGCTTCTGCCAGCTGGCCAGGTCTTCCCTGAGGACGACGACGATCTTGGTATCGAACATGAGCGACAATTCCCTTCGTGGCTATGTGGGCGAAACCGGCCCGGACGCGGCTATAGCCAAAGCGCCTTCGAAGGGTCTTGAACGATCGTGCAGCGACGTGACGGGCGACCGTTTGCGGTTGCTGGGCGGTCTGTCGGGGCTCGAACACATCGAGGCCGCGTTCCGCGGCGACGGGTTTTCACCCCACCGACACGACACCTATGGCATTGGCGTCACGCTGTCGGGCGTCCAAACCTTCAGCTATCGCGGTTCGCGCCGAGCCAGCCTGCCCGGCAACATCATCGTGCTTCACCCCGACGAACTGCACGACGGAGCCGCCGGCACGGAAAGCGGCCTCGTCTACCGGATGATATACGTGGCGCCGGAAAAGATTGCCGATGCCCTGGGGCATTGCGGCGTGCTGCCTTTCGTTGCCGATCCTGTCGTCAGTGACGCGGTCTTCCGCGGACAACTCGGAGGAGCGCTCGCGTCTCTCGACGAGGAGCCATCTGAGCTTGCTGTCGATGGAATCTTGGCGACGATCGCCGACGGGTTGCGTCGCCATAGCGACGATCCGGGTTCAAGGGTCCAGCGCGGAGTGTCCGCTGCAATGATCGCGTGCCGCGAGCATCTGGCCAGCAACGTCGTCCGCGATGTTCCTTCCCAAGAACTTGAAGAGATAGCCGGTCTCGACCGCTACACCATCGCCCGGCAGTTCCGCCGCGCCTTCGGCACCAGCCCGCACCGTTATCTGGTGATGCGGCGACTCGACACCGCCCGGCGCTTCGTACGGGACGGCTTGGGACTTGCGGACGCCGCCTACGCTGCGGGCTTTGCCGACCAGGCGCATTTCACGCGGCATTTCCGGCGCGCCTACGGCATCACGCCAGGCCGCTGGCAGGCGCTTTCATCGACCTGAGGACAGTCACCGAAACTTCATCGAACAGCAACGGACGTGACACGGGGCGTGCTTATGCATGCCTCGTCCCAATCCCTTTTCCATGAAGAAGGTGACCCATGCACAAACATTTCCTCGCCTCCGTCGCTCTTTTCGTCCTCTCCACCAGCCCCGCGCTTGCAGAAGAAAAGGTCTTTACCGCCAAGCTTGTCAGCCACGCCATCCTGCCGGCCAACACAATTATCCCGGCACCCGCCGATGCGCCGGAACACCTGAAGACCTCGGCGAAATTCACGACCGCTGACCGCAAGCGGGCTGAAGGTCTCGGCACCGTACCAGGCAAGGACGGCGTGCGTCCGACCGGGCTTTCCATGCCGTTCGACGGCCAAGCCATGCAGGGCTTCTCCGGCATCAAGACCATGGAGGACGGCACGTTCTGGAGCCTCTCCGACAACGGCTTCGGTTCGAAGATCAACTCGTCCGACTCGATGCTGATGCTGCATCATGTGAAGTTCGACTGGGAGGCCGGCAAGGTAGAGGTCCTGGAGACCCTGTTCCTCTCCGATCCCGACAAGAAGGCGCCCTTCCCGATCGTGATGGAAGGTGCTGAGCAGCGCTATCTGACGGGTGCGGATTTCGACGTGGAATCGATTCAACCCGTTGCTGACGGTTTCTGGATCGGCGAAGAGTTCGGCCCTTACCTCCTCAAATTCACCTCCGACGGCAAATTGACGGACGTGATCGCCACGAAGGCCGGTGAAATCGACGTCAAGTCGCCCGATAATCCGACCCTCGTTGTTCCCGCCAACCCGACCGCAAAGATGCCGGTCTTCAACCTCAAGCGTTCGGGCGGCTATGAAGGTCTCGCCATGTCGAAGGACGGCAGCAAGCTCTATGGCATGCTGGAAGGTCCGCTCTATCTCGAGGACGGTTCGGTCGAGAAGGCCGACAGCCTGACGGCGCTGCGCGTCATCGAGTTTGACGTGGCTTCGAAAACCTGGACCGGCAAGAGCTGGCTCTATCCGCTCTCCGAAGGTGGCGAAGCGATTGGCGACTTCAACATGATAGACGAGACAACGGCACTGGTGATCGAGCGCGACAACGGCGCCGGCACGGCCGAAAAGGCGTGCGCCGACCCGAAGGCACCGGCCGCCGACTGCTTCGCGGTTCCGGCCAAGCACAAGCGGATATACAAGATCGAGATGACAGACGAGAACGCCGGCAAGGCGGTGCGCAAGATCGGCTACATCGATCTGATGAAGATCGACGACCCCGACAACAAGAAGCGTCAGGGCGGCGGCGAAGGCTTCTACGACATGCCCTTCGTTACCATCGAGAATGTCGACGTAGTC
This sequence comes from Ciceribacter sp. L1K22, assembly GCF_017599385.1. Taxonomy (GTDB): domain Bacteria; phylum Pseudomonadota; class Alphaproteobacteria; order Rhizobiales; family Rhizobiaceae; genus Allorhizobium. The sequence continues at coordinate 1,633,310 of NZ_JAGFPK010000001.1, read as the reverse complement.
GATCCGACACACATCGTCGTCGGTAACGACAACAACCTGCCCTTCTCGGCCGGCCGCGCGCTGGACAAGGCCGACGACAACGAGTTCGTCCTGCTCGAAGTCGGCGAGTTCCTGTCGGCGAAGTAAAAAACGGAACGGCCCGCGACCGGAAAGGTCGCGGGCCTTATCTCGTCAAGCGATGAACAGATCGCTTTCCGGCGTCAGGTCGATGCCGGGTTCGGTCGCGGTACCAACCGTTGTCGCAGACTGGTTCGAATTGGGCTGGCCAGCGTAGATGCTGTAGCCTTCGGTCCAGTCGACCTTGTTCTGCTCGAACGGGTTGATATTGACCCAGACCGGGTTACCCGCGTCGCCTGTACCGATGGGCTTCGCCACGACGATCTGGTGTTTGCTGTCGTTGATCAGCTTGATCGTATCCGCGTTAAAGTCGATGTTCAGCTTGTAGTCGGCCATGGATAGTTCCTTCCTGAAATCCGATTGGCCGGACAATAGATCGAAGCCCACTCGACACAACGTCCGTTTCTGGGTGAAATCCAGTGCCGCGCCAACGGGTTAATCGCGCGTAAACGACGGTCGCGCCACAGCATTCCCACTTGGCCTTGTGGTGGGGCCGAGCCTCTGTGACAGTGTCGAGGGACAGGTAGGGAGCAATTCATGACGGCAAGACATGGCAGATGGGCCCTGGTAACAGGCGCCACCGGCGGTTTGGGTCGAGCGTTTTGCGCCGGACTTGCGCAGCGAGGCTACAATCTGCTGCTCACCGCTCGGAACAAGGATGCCCTTGCCGCGCTGGAAGGCGAGCTGAGCAGCACCTTCCACATCGAGGTGGCGAGCGAGGCGTTTGAACTCGGAGAAGTCGGCGCTGGCGCACGGTTGCACGCCGCCATCAAGCAGCGTGGCATTGCCATCGACACACTCATCAACAACGCGGGCTTCGGCATCCATGGGCGTTTCATAAAACAGCCGACCGAGCGGGAAGCCGCCATGATCGACGTCAACGTGCGTGCCTTGACGGAACTCACGCACGTATTTGCAAAGGATATGGCCGAACGCGGCGGCGGTCGCATCCTGCTCGTCGCCAGCACCGCCGCCTATCAACCCATCCCCGGCTACGCGGTCTACGCAGCGACCAAGTCCTATGTCCTGTCGCTCGGCTATGCCCTGCACGAGGAATTGCGCCGCAAGAAGGTCGTGGTCACGGTGCTCTGCCCCGGTCCAACCGAGACGCATTTCTGGTCGCGGGCCAAGCACCGGCTCAATCCGACGACTGCCCGCATGCTGATGCAGCCCGGACCGGTGGCAGAGATTGGACTCACGGCGCTGGATCGCGGACGCCACAATGTCGTCGCCGGACCGTTCAACAAGATGATCGCCTTCGTCTCCAGGCTACTTCCACGTGCCGTGCTGGCAAAGGGCGCCGAGGCCTTCATGAGCCGAGCGAGCGGTGACCCGGCTGACTGAAACGTCTTTCTCGCCTTTTCGTGAGGCTACATCGAAGGAAATCCCGTCTGCGGGCCCGGATTAGGTCGAGACGATAAAGGCGCTGGCGTCGGTCGAAGCAGATATCGATACCACCCGGCCATCGGCGCTCATCGAAACCGCGCCGAGGGCCACCTGACGCAGAGCCTCCGGATAGAGGCGATGCTCGACCGTCAATACGCGGGCAGCCAGCGCGTCGGCGGTGTCGCTCGGAAGAACAGGAACCGCCGCCTGACCTATCACCGGCCCTTCGTCCATGCCTGGCGTCACGAAATGCACGGTGCAACCACTCACGCGCATACCCGCTTCAATTGCCCGCTCGTGGGTATGAAGCCCCGGGAAAAGCGGAAGAAGCGACGGATGGATGTTGAGGATACGGCCGTCGTACGCCCGAATGAAGTCCGCCGACAATAGCCGCATGTAACCGGCGAGGCAGATCAGGTCGGGTGCAAGTTCAGTGAGCTTGGCAAGTATTGCCGCCTCATGCTCCGCCTTGCCGGCGTAAGCCTTGCGCTCGAAATGAAAGGTCGCGACGCCTTCTGCGGCAGCCTTGGCAAGCCCGCCCGCTTCCGCCTTGTCTGCGATGACAGCGATAATTTCGGCGGGAAAATCAGGTGCGCGCGTCGCGGCCAGCAGCGCCATCATGTTGGAGCCGCTGCCCGAGATGAAGACGACGACGCGCTTGCGGATCATAGGGCGAGTTCACCCGTGTAAACGGTTCCAGATGCGCCTTCGCCACGCTCGATCATGCGGCCGAGCGTGAAAACGGGTTCGCCTTCCGCGGACAGAGCCGCCGATACCCGATCGGCTTCAGAAGCAGGAACGACGACGATCATGCCGACGCCGCAATTGAAGGTGCGCAGCATCTCGTTGCGGGCGACGCCGCCGGTTTTGGCTAGCCAGGAGAACACGGCCGGGACCTTGATCGAAGACAGGTCGATTTCGGCGGCGAGGTGCTTTGGCAGGACACGCGGAATGTTTTCCGGGAAGCCGCCGCCGGTGATGTGGGCGAGCGCCTTCAGCGCGCCGGTCTCGCGGATCGCCTTCAGGAGCGGCTTGACGTAGATGCGGGTCGGGGTCAACAAAGCCGCACCAAGCGACTTTCCTTCCGCGAAGGGTGCCGGGGCATCCCAGCCGAGGCCGGAGAGCTCGACGATCTTGCGCACGAGCGAAAAACCGTTGGAATGGACGCCTGACGAGGAGAGGCCGAGGATCACGTCACCTGCGGCGATATCGCCAGCGGGAAGGAGTTGCCCGCGTTCTGCGGCGCCCACGGCAAACCCCGCAAGGTCGTAGTCGCCGGATGAATACATGCCCGGCATTTCGGCGGTTTCTCCCCCGATCAGCGCGCAGCCCGCCTCGCGGCAGCCGGCGGCAATGCCCTCGACGATCGCCGCACCCTGTTCCGGGTCCAGCTTGCCGGTGGCGAAGTAGTCCAGGAAGAGAAGCGGCTCCGCACCTTGGACGACCAAATCGTTGACGCACATGGCAACGAGGTCGATGCCGACCGTATCGTGAATGTTGGCGTCGATGGCGATCTTCAGCTTGGTGCCGACGCCATCGTTGGCGGCAACGAGGATCGGATCCTTGAAGCCTGCGGCCTTGAGATCAAAGAGTCCGCCGAAGCCGCCAATCTCTCCATCGGCACCCGGGCGACGGGTGGAGCGCACGGCGGGCTTGATCTTCTCAACCAGCAGGTTTCCGGCATCGATGTCGACCCCGGCGTCGCTGTAGGTCAGGCCGTTGCGGTCTTGCTGGCTCATATCAGCTCTCCATGGCTGGGTATTTTTGCGGCTCGCCATTACATGACGCGTGCAAGGATGCAAGACCGGCACCGGAAAAGCGACCGTTTTGGACGCTAATTCCGAATGTCCGTAGCTTTACTCCCCAGTATCCAATGTCAGCCACTCCGGCCAGCATTGGACCAGCGCCGCGCTTGACCGGCCCGAGTCCGCTGCCGTATTCGTCAGTCAACAAAGGCTTCGTCGCACCCGGCTCCCGTTCTCGGACCAGAGGAAGAGAAAATGTCACACATCAGCGCTTCCGGCCTCCGCCGCCAGTTCCTGTTCTGGCTCGGCGTGCTGGCAGTTTTCATTCTATTCCTGATGGTGTTCCGGACAATCCTGCTGCCCTTCGTCGCCGGGATGGCCCTTGCCTATTTCCTCGATCCGGTGGCCGACTGGCTGGAACGCAGGGGCCTCAACCGGCTGATGGCAACGATCGTCATCCTGGTGAGCTTCGTCGTCGTTTTCGTGCTGTCGCTGATGCTGATCATCCCGCTCCTGGCCTCACAGCTCAATGACTTTATCCAGCGGGTTCCGGACTATGTGACGCAACTCCAGAACCTGGTCGCACAATCCAATGCAGCCTGGCTGCCCGACTGGGTGGATGGGCAGATGGATACGATCAAGTCAAACTTCTCGCGCTATCTTTCGGAGGGCATCGGCTTCGTCGGCACACTGCTGTCGCAGATCTGGAGTTCCGGCAAGGCGATCGTCGACATCGCCTCGCTGCTTGTGGTCACCCCGGTCGTGGCCTTCTACATGCTTCTCGACTGGGACCGCATGATCGCCAAGGTCGATAGCTGGGTACCGCGTCGCTACCTCGGCGATGTCCGTGAGATCGCGACCGAGATGGACAATGCGATCGCCGGCTTCGTGCGTGGCCAGGGCTCGCTGTGCCTGATCCAGGCCATCTATTACGGCATCGGTCTTTCGCTGATCGGTCTCAACTTCGGCCTCCTGATCGGGCTCTTCACAGGCTTCATCAGCTTCATCCCTTATGTCGGCTCGACCGTTGGCCTGTTGCTCGCCGTTGGCGTAGCGCTGGTTCAATACGGGGCAGACTGGGTGCAGGTCGGCATCGTGGCCGCCTTCTTCTTTTCCGGGCAGTTCATCGAAGGCAATATCCTGCAACCCAAGCTCATCGGTTCCAGCGTCGGACTGCATCCCGTCTGGCTGATGTTCGCCCTGTTTGCCTTCGGCGCCCTGTTCGGCTTCGTCGGCGTCCTGATCGCCGTACCGGCTGCCGCGGCGGTCGGTGTTCTTGTCCGCTTCGCGCTGCGTCGGTATCTTGAAAGTGATCTCTACGAGAACGAACGGTCGTCGACAGTGATCACATCGACGGACCGTCTGCCCGAGGCGTAAATGAGTGAGTTGAAAAAGCTGGCATCGCGACGGCGAAAGGCCGAGCAACTGCCGCTCGCCCTTGCCTATCCGCCGTCGTCGGGGCGTGACGACCTATTGGTGTCGGAACGCATGGAAGCCGCCGTCGGTCTGATCGATCGCTGGCCGGACTGGCCTTCGCCGGTGGTCATCATCACCGGGCCGCCAAGCTCTGGAAAATCACATCTGGCGGCCATATGGCGGGATGCGAGCGGCGCCACAGATATCGACGCCCGGGAAAACGGCCAGGCGTCGCTGATTGCAGCCGCAGGGCCGGTGATACTGGAAGACGCGGACCGCCGCGAGTTCAGTGAGACGGAACTGTTCCATGTGATCAACAGCGTTCGCCAGAACTCGACGTCTCTGCTGATGACGGCAAGAACCTGGCCGCTGGCCTGGCCGGTGTCGCTCCCCGACCTTAAGTCCCGCCTGCGCGCGGCGACAATGATAGAGATCGGCGAGCCTGATGAGGAACACCTGTCGCAACTGATCGTAAAGCTCTTCGCAGACCGCCAGCTTCATGTGGACGACAAGATCGTCGCCTATATCATGACCCGGATCGAACGGTCTTTCAGCGCTGCGCAAATGGTGGTGGAGAACATCGACAGGCTCGCACTTTCGCGGCGCGCGAAGGTGTCGAAGTCACTCGCCGGGGAGGCCATAGAAGGCATTTTAGCGCAATCTTCACAACAGGATGAGCTGTCACAGTAACGTCGTGAATTTGTTATAATTGCCGAAAGCGTTGAGAGAACGAGGGGGCGAAGCATGGATACGGGCGCAATCGAGGGGCAGCCGACCAACGGTATCGACGCGGCCGCGCCCGAGGATCTGATGAACAGCCCGGAGCGCTTCATCAACCGGGAATTCTCCTGGCTCCAGTTCAACCGACGGGTTCTCGAAGAAACGCTGAACACCGCCCACCCCCTGCTTGAACGGGTGCGGTTCCTGTCGATTTCGGCGACAAACCTTGACGAGTTCTTCATGGTGCGCGTCGCCGGTCTCGAAGGACAGGTCCGGCAGGGCATCGTTGTCCGAAGCCCTGACGGCAAGACGCCGGCGGAACAGCTCGAGGAAATCCTGAAGGAAATCGACAACCTGCAGATGGAGCAGCAGGCTTCGCTGGCGGTTCTGCAGCAATATCTGGCCCGGGAGGATATCCTGATCGTCCGGCCGGCCGCATTGTCGGTCGAGGATCGTCATTGGCTGGAAAACGAATTCGAAGAGGCGATCTTTCCTGTCCTCACGCCGTTGTCCATCGATCCTGCGCATCCCTTCCCCTTCATCCCGAACCTCGGCTTTTCGATGGGGCTGCAACTGGAAAGCAAACGTACGCGCGAGCCGATGACGGCGCTGCTGCGATTGCCGCCCACACTCGACCGTTTCATCCGCCTGCCGGACGACAAGAACGCGATTCGCTACATCACGCTCGAAGACGCCGTCGGCATGTTCATCCACCGGCTCTATCCCGGTTACGAGGTCACTGGCTTCGGCACGTTCCGCATCATCCGCGACAGCGATATCGAGGTGGAGGAAGAGGCAGAGGATCTGGTCCGCTTCTTCGAAACGGCCCTGAAGCGCAGGCGACGCGGCTCGGTGATCAGGATAGAGACCGACTCGGAAATGCCCGCCGCCCTCAGACAATTCGTGGTCCATGAACTGGGCGTGCCGGACAACCGGGTTGCGGTTCTACCCGGACTGCTGGCACTTAACACCATCTCGGAAATCACCAAGGCGCCGCGCGACGATTTACGTTTCGAACCTTACAATGCCCGTTTCCCCGAACGCGTGCGTGAGCACGCGGGCGACTGCCTGGCGGCGATCCGTGAAAAGGATATGGTTGTCCACCATCCTTACGAAAGTTTCGACGTCGTCGTGCAGTTCCTGCTGCAGGCAGCCCGCGATCCGGACGTACTTGCGATCAAGCAGACACTGTACCGCACCTCGAACGACAGCCCGATCGTCCGGGCTCTGATCGATGCCGCCGAAGCGGGGAAATCGGTGACGGCGCTGGTCGAACTGAAAGCCCGCTTCGATGAAGAGGCCAACATCCGCTGGGCGCGCGACCTCGAGCGTGCCGGCGTGCAGGTCGTGTTCGGCTTCATCGAACTCAAGACACATGCCAAGATGTCGATGGTGGTGCGTCGGGAAGACGGCAAGCTCAGGACTTATTGCCACCTCGGCACCGGCAACTACCACCCGATCACCGCCAAGATCTATACCGACCTGTCGTTCTTCACCTGCAATCCGAAGATTGCTCACGACATGGCGAACATCTTCAACTTCATCACGGGCTACGGCGAGCCTGAAGAAAGCATGAAGCTCGCAGTGTCGCCCTACACGCTGCGTCCGCGCATTCTCAGGCATATCGGCGAGGAAATCGAGCACGCGAAAGCGGGACGGCCGGCTGCCATCTGGATGAAGATGAATTCGCTCGTCGATCCGGAAATCATCGATGCGCTTTACAATGCCAGCCGCGCGGGCGTCGAAGTCGATCTGGTGATCCGCGGCATATGCTGCCTGAGACCCCGGGTGCCCGGTCTGTCGGACAATATCCGGGTGAAGTCGATCGTCGGCCGCTTCCTGGAGCACAGCCGCATTTTCTGCTTCGGCAACGGCCATGGTTTACCGTCGGAGAAGGCCCTCGTCTACATTGGCTCTGCCGACATGATGCCGCGAAATCTGGACCGTCGCGTGGAAACGCTCGTTCCGCTGGTCAATCCGACAGTGCATGAGCAGGTGCTTTCACAGATCATGCTTGGCAATCTGATTGACAACCAACAAAGCTACGAGATATTGGCCGACGGCACCTCCCGCAGGATGGACGTGCGGCAAGGCGAAGAACCGTTCAATGCGCAGCAATATTTCATGACCAATCCGAGCCTCTCGGGCCGCGGCGAAGCCTTGAAATCGAGCGCGCCAAAGCTGATCGCCGGAGTGATTTCCGGTCGGAAACGATAACTGGACATTCATGACAAGATCTGAAGCACAGGGGCGCCTTCCCGGAATTGCTCCTGTCTCCGTCGTCGACATCGGGTCGAACTCGATCCGCCTCGTGGTTTACGAGGGACTGTCGCGAGCACCAACCGTCCTTTTCAACGAAAAGGTTCTCTGCGGGCTCGGCAAGGGTCTCGCCGGAAGCGGACGCATGGACGAAGACGGGGTGGAGCGAGCACTGGCGGCACTGCGCCGTTTCACGGCTCTTTCTCGTCAGGCTCAGGCGACGGCGATGTACGTGCTTGCAACCGCCGCAGCCCGCGAAGCCAGCAACGGTCCGGCCTTCATCGAAGAAGCGGAGCGCATCCTTGGGCAGAAGGTTCTGGTCCTCAGTGGCGAACAGGAAGCACTCTATTCCGCGCTCGGCGTGATCAGCGGCTTTCATGAACCCGATGGTATCGCCGGAGATCTGGGCGGCGGTTCGCTCGAACTGATCGACATCCAGGGCTCCAGCGTCGGCAAGGGCATCACCCTGCCGCTGGGCGGGCTGAGACTTTCCGAAAGTGCCGCCGGCGCCTTGCCCAAGGCACAGGAACTCGCTCGGAGACTGATCGTCAAAGCTCAATTGCTGCAACGGGGGAAGGACCGGACCTTCTACGCCGTCGGTGGAACGTGGCGCAATATCGCCAAACTGCACATGGAGATGCGCGGATATCCGCTGCACATGATGCAGGGGTACGAGTTGCCCTACGATGAAATCGTCAGGTTTCTCGGTGACATCATTTCCGGCGCCAATGCCAAGGATCCCGCCTGGTCCACAATCTCGAAGAACCGCCGCGCGCTCATACCCTTCGGTGCTGTCGCCATGCGGGAAGTGCTGGTCGCCATGAAGCCCAGGAATGTCTGCTTCTCGGCGCAGGGCGTGCGCGAAGGCTATCTCTATTCGCTGCTCTCGGACCAGGACAAGGCGCTCGATCCGCTCCTGACGGCAGCCGACGAACTCGCAATTCTGAGGGCGCGTTCGCCGGAACATGCACGTGAACTGGCCGACTGGACAGGACGGATGATGCCGTTCTTCGGGGTCACAGAGACCGAGGAAGAGGCCCGATATCGCCGGGCCGCCTGCCTGCTCGCCGATATCAGCTGGCGCGCGCATCCGGACTACAGAGGATTGCAGGCGCTCAACATCATTGCGCATTCCTCGCTCGTCGGCATTACCCATCCGGGTCGAGCCTTCATCGGACTGACGAACTACTATCGCTTTGAAGGTCTATACGACGACGGGCGGACCGGGCCGCTGGCGGCGATCGCCACCGAACCGCTCCTCGAGCGCGCGAAGCTGCTCGGCGGACTGCTGAGGGTGGTCTATCTCTTTTCCGCCTCGATGCCGGGCATCATCAACAAGTTGACGTTCGCGCAGAGCACCGCAGCGGATACGGACCTCGAATTCGTCGTTCCGGCGATACATGAGGATCTCGCGGGCGAACGTCTGGACGGGAGATTACAGCAGCTGGCGAAACTCACCGGCAAACGCTTGGCCTTCCGGTTCGAATAGTCGGAAATTTCATCCGTTTTCCGCCAATGAATCGAATTGCGACCAGATATGGTCGAGGAACCGCCCAGTTCTGGACGATGCTGACGGTTGGCAAAGCCTTCACCTTGAGTAGGTTCACCCCGAATTCACGGTGAACAAGGGGGCGTTCCTAGATGAGCATTTTTCGTACCGGCCTGCTGGCAGGCGCACTGGCTGCATGTCCAGCGCTGGCTTTCGCTGAAGACGCACTCGGCCCCGACTTTTCAATCTACGGCGGATACGGCCTTGCCAACATCAAGGCCGACGAACTCGTCTACTATGGCAGATCGAAGCTCAGCGAACTTAACTGGGAAAGCAAATGGGTTTCGATCTTTACTCTTGGCCTAGAAGCAGAGCTGGACAAGGATTGGACGATCCGAGGCGACCTTGATATCGGCACGGGCGGCGACGGACACATGGTCGACTACGACTGGCTGGTGGTTCCCGACGAATGGAGCGACCGCTCGATTCATCCGGATACCCGTCTTGACCATTACTTCAGCGCCAATATCCAGATCGATCGTGAGGTCTTCAAGGACGACGCCTCTGCCGTGAGCATCGGCGCCGGCTTCACCTATAGCGACGTCAAATGGACGGCCTATGGTGGCTCCTACATCTACAGCTACAACGGATTCCGCGACGACGTCGGCAATTTCCCCGACGGCGAAAAGGGCATCAGTTACCAACAGAAGGTGCCGGTCGGCTACCTGGCTGTCAGCGGCGAGCACAAGGTCGGCCAGTTTACCTTCAGCGGTGGCCTGCGCGGCGGCGTCAGCTTCGGCATCGAGGACATCGACGATCACTGGGCGCGCGACCTGCGCTTCTATGACAGCATGGACATGGCCCCCATGCTCGGCGCATCCATAACCGCCAACTACGCCCTGACGCAGAGCGCATCGCTCTACCTGACGGGCTCCTGGGACAAGGTTTTCCACTCCTACGGTGATGTGAAGATCGTGGACACAACCGGCGGCTCCGCCGACTTGTATTTTGAGGACGGTGCAGGCGCCACCTTCGAGACCATTTCGATCTCGTTCGGCCTCAAAGGCACATTCTGAAAAGAGCGGATCGCGCACAGCATCCGCAGAACCCCGGCGAGCGGCTTTCGGGTCGCTCGCGAGGCCACGGTCACGATTGCGGCCGTGGCCTCACTCTTTTCTACGAAGGGCAAGCCACTGCAGGAGCATGATGGTTTTGCCGTCGACGATGTCGCCGCTTTCGATCATCGCGAAGGCATCAGCGACAGGAACCTCCAGAACTTCCAGATCCTCGTGTTCCGTTGCATGGCCACCGCCTGCGGATACCTTCATGTCGGGGGTCACGGCTGCGTGGAAGAAGTGAACCTTTTCCGCGAAAGCGCCCGGCGACATGTATGCCGAAAAGAGCTCGCGGATTTCACCCACCTGATACCCGGTTTCCTCCAGAATCTCGCGGCGGATCGCCTCGGCGGGATCCTCGCCGGCTTCAAGCCCACCAGCGGGCACCTCCAGGAGGAACGGCCGATCGCCTTTCAGATAAGCGGGCACACGAAACTGGCGGACCAGTACGACAAAGTCGCGGCCCTCGTCATACAGCAGGACGCAGGCCGCCTCGCCCCGATCAAGGACTTCCCAAGTCAGTCGGCTCGTCTCACCCTCGTCGCTTGTGTAATCGAAAGTGAGACGACGGAGATGGCTCCAGCCTTTCCAGAGCGTCTCGTCCGAAACGACGGCGATCTTCGTACGATCGAATTTGGTCATGAACCGAGGCGCTCCAGCCAGACGCGGTTGTCGTGGAAAGCCGCACCACCGTGCGGAGCCACGGCGTCGCCGCCGGTCAAAACGTTTATCCCCTCGCCATCAAGATGTGCCGAGTTCGGCCAAAGCCCCTCGGCCACCAAGACACCTGGCTTGACGGCGTCGGTGACTTTGGCATGAATTCGAAGGTCGCCTCTCAGGTTTCCGATCCGGACGATGTCGCCGGTTCCGATGCCGAGCCGGGCGGCATCCTCAGCGCTGATCATCACCTCCGGCCTGCCTTCCTTCTGACGCGATGTCGGGGTCTCGGCGAAGGTCGAATTCAGGAAATTGCGGGCCGGCGACGTGGCCAGCCGGAACGGATGGGTACTATCCGGCAACTCTATGGTCTCGATGTAATCCGGAAACACGGGAAGCTCTGCGACGGGTCCCTGAACCCCCATCGAGGCCGGGGGCTTGTTTGGCGCACGGCCATTCTCCCAGTCCGGCTTGAAGCGGAAGCGGCCTCCGGCGTGTCCGAAGCCGTCGAGATAATGCGCTTCCCGGAACGGCGGCTGGCAGTCGATCCAGCGGTCGACCAGAAGTTCGTCGTATCCCGGCAACCCGTTCGGCTTCAGCATCAGGTCGATGTGTTCACGCTCCGTGAGACCGAAACCCGGACGGTCGGCGACACCGAGACGCTTTGCCAGTTCCTCGATGACGAAGAGGTTCGTCCGGACGGTTGATGGGGGCTCGACGAGTTTCGGGCCGAGCAGTATGTGGCTGTGGCCGCCGCCGCGATAAAGATCGTCATGCTCGACGAACATGGTTGCCGGCAGAACGATGTCCGCCAGTAACGCGGTATCGGTCATGAATTGCTCATGCACGGCAACGAAGAGATCGTCCCGTAGAAAACCCTGCTTCACGAGCCTTTGCTCCGGAGCCACGTTGACTGGGTTCGTGTTCTGGATCAGCAAGGCGGTGACCGGACCGCGATGACGAAGTGCCTGCGCATCGCCGGTCAGCACACGGCCGATCTGCGACTGATCCAGCATGCGGATGTCCGGATCGGCATAGGCCGTCCCCAACAGTTCCGCCTTGTTCAGCCTGAAGATCTCGCCGTTGTTGTGGAAGGCGCCGCCGCCTTCGTACTGCCAGGACCCAAGCACGGTGGCGATCGACAATGCCGCGTGCATGGACACTGCGCCATTGCGGCTGCGCGTGAAGCCATAACCGAGCCGGAAAAAGGTCTTCTTCGTCGTCCCGACAAGGCGCGCGAACGCTTCGATCTCGTCCACCGACAGTCCCGTGATCGCAGCTGCCCACTCCGGGGTTCTGGACTTCAAGTGAAGTTCGAGACCGGCCGGATCGTCCGCGTATTTCTCCATGTAGGCCCGGTCGGCATAGCCGTCGCGAAAGGCGATGTGCATGACGGCACATGCAAGCGCCGCATCCGTGCCTGGGCGGACAATCAGACCCATATCGGCCTGCTTTATCGTCGGATTATCGTAGATATCGATGACGACGATCTTCGCACCGCGGTCCTTTCTCGCCTTGACCGCATGGGTCATCACGTTGACCTGGGTCGACACAGGATTGGTGCCCCAGATCACGACGCAGTCCGAAACGGCCATCTCGCGTGGATCGGGGCTTCTCAAGGCACCGGTGCCCATCACGTAGCCCGTCCAAGCCATATTAGTGCAGATCGAGCCGAAGAAACCGGAATAACGCCTGGCATGGCGAAGACGCTCGATCGAGTCACGCTGGACCTGCCCCATGGTGCCGGCGTAGAAATACGGCCAGACGGCCTCTGAGCCATGCATCTGTTCGGCCTTGACGAACGCGTCGGCGATCTCGTCGAGCGCCGCCTCCCAGGATATTTCCTGCCAGTCGCCGGCGCCTTTGGCGCCTTTCCGCCGTTTCGGAACCAACAACCGGTCGGTATGATAGAGGCGCTCGGCATAGCGGGCGACCTTGGCGCAGATCACGCCGGCGGTGTAGGTATTGTCGGCGCTGCCCCTCACCCTGCCCATACGGTCGTCCGCCCCGATATCGACATCGAGGGCGCAGGCCGATGGACAGTCGTGCGGACAGACCGTATGACCGATGGAAGCGGAACGTGGGGGTGTGGCGATGTTCATGCCTTTTCTATAGGACATGCGCCGCACGCCCAAAAGGCCCATCGAGACAAATCATCCATCGGCAGGAACGGTCATGAACTACCGCCACATCTACCACGCGGGCAATTTCGCCGATGTCCTCAAGCACGCCGTTCTGGCCCGGCTAATCGCTTATCTGCAGCAGAAGGACAAAGCCTTTCGGGTCCTCGACACCCATGCGGGTATCGGGCTTTACGATCTTTCGTCCGAGGAGGCGCAGAAGACCGGCGAATGGATCGACGGCATCGGACGCCTGATGAAGGCTGACCTGTCGGAAAGGGCCAGCGCGCTGCTCGCTCCCTATCTGAATGCCGTCCGGGGCTTGAATGCCGATGGCGAGATCAGTCGGTATCCCGGCTCGCCCAAACTCGCACGCATGCTCTTGCGGTCGCAGGATCGACTGTCTGCCATGGAGCTCCATCCACAGGATTACCGCACTCTCTCCCGCTTGTTCGAGGGCGACTTCCAGGTGCGCGTCACAGAGCTTGACGGCTGGCTGGCGCTCGGTGCTCATCTGCCGCCGAAGGAGAAGCGTGGGATCGTTCTCGTCGATCCGCCGTTCGAGGCCGAGAACGAATACGAGCGATTGGTGGACGGTCTTGCGAAGGCGTACCGACGGTTTCCGACGGGCGTCTACTGCCTGTGGTATCCGATCAAGAAAGGTGCACCGATCGCGCCGTTCCACGAGGCTCTAAAGGCGCTTGAGATTCCGAAGATGCTCTGTGCAGAACTCTCGATCAAGAGCGACCGCGACACCGCCGGTCTTTCGGGCTCCGGTCTGATCGTCGTCAACCCACCCTTCACCCTGAAGGACGAACTGCATCTGCTCCTGCCCGAACTGAAGGCCGTGCTGGCGCAAGATCGCTACGCCTCGCAACGCTGTTTCTGGCTGCGCGGGGAATGACGTTCTAATTCTTCGAAACGTCGTCCGACTGCGTCTTTTTCTTCAGCCGGAATTGCGAGTGCTCGAAAAAGCCTATGACTCCGAGCGCCATTGCAAACGGTATGATCAGGTAAAACAGACGGAACACCAAGAGTGCAGCGATCACGTCGGCGGGATCCATATCCGGCAGGCCCATGATGAAAATCAGCTCGAGAACGCCGAGCCCTCCGGGCACATGGCTGATCAACGCCGCCGAGAAGGACACGAGGAAAATCCCCAAAACGATGACGAAACCGGGATTCCCAACCTCCGGCAAAGCAAAATAGATGATTCCGGCGGCGCCTATCAATTCCAGTGGCCCGATCAGGAGTTGGGACAGTATGATGCGCGGCGCCGGATATGCCATCCTGACAGGACCGAGCGTCAACGTCCTGACCTTCAGAAAGCTGCCGACGAAGTAGATGGCGACGAGCGTCAGCAGCCCGTAACCTGTCGCCGCAGTGGCCCGCAATGGAAGGGCGTCGCCGAAACGCTCCATGATCGACGGATCGACGATCAGCACCACGCCGGCAAGGAGGATGGTTCCGAGCGCAAACGTGAAGGAACAGAAGGCAATCAGAATGCCTATTTCAGCGCCGTTCAACCCCTTCGACGAATAGGCCCTGTAGCGGACGACGCCACCTGAAAGAACCGATGCCCCCACGTTATGGGAGAGCGCGTACGTGGTGAAGGAGCAGACGGTTATGAAAAGCCAGTTCACATGCCTGTCCAGATGGGCCAGGGCTATCCGGTCATATCCGGCAAGGGCCATATAGGATATCACCGCGGACACCCCACACAGGAACCAGCCTCCCGGCGTGATGGCCCCGAGGCTGTCGCCCAGTTCCTCGACCGATAATCCCCGCAATTCCTTGTAGAGAAGCCAACCTGAAACCGCTATGGTCGCCGTCGCCACGGCGGGCCAAAGGTATTTTTTGAATCCCATGCGTCTTGCCGTTCTTGTCTCCCCGCGACCTTGACTTCCTCGGGGGGCCGCGTTCGAAGCATCACCTTAGAGGTCCTGCCCTTGAGCGATCAACCTTTGCGGCGCCTAATTGCGACACTTGCGACATTTTTCGTCCTCCTGTTTCCGGTGAGGGCTGATCAACACCGAGAGGACCTGTTCGATTTCTTCGTGCTCTCGCTGTCATGGTCGCCGACGTACTGCCTGTCGGAGGAAGGACAGAACAACCGGCAGCAATGCGGGCTGACCAAGCGGCACGGTTTCGTGGTTCATGGCCTGTGGCCACAGTACGAGCACGGCTATCCGGAATTCTGCACCAGCCCTCATCCCGGTCGCGTGCCTGAAAGCCTCGGACGTCGCTTTTTCGACATCATGCCCAGCATGGGGCTGATCGGCCATCAATGGCGCAAGCACGGAACCTGCTCGGGGCTCAGCCAAGAACAATATCTGGAAACGACGCGTCGGGCTTTCGAAGCCTTACATCTGCCCGAGAATCTTCTAGGGCAAGGCAGCCACGGCGACGAAATCGGTGCTACAGAGATCGAGGATCTGTTTGTCGCCGCAAATCCCGGGCTTTTGCGCGGAGGCATAGCCGTGGCCTGTGATGGTCAGCGGGTCAAGGAAGTCCGGATATGCCTGACCAGCGACCTGCGGTTCCGCGAATGCCACCAGGTCGACACTGCGGGATGCAAGGCAAGCAGCCTCACGCTCCCGCCCATTCGCTAGCTCGCTCGAAAAACCCGCAGGGTATAACTTATGAAACTGCTCTATTCGCCCAGTTCCCCCTATTCCGCCAAGGTCGTGATGGCGGCATCCTATCTCGGCATTCCGCTAGACCTCATTCAGGTGGCAACAGCCGACGAGCCCTCACTGCTCACGGACGCAAATCCGCTCGGGAAAATTCCAACACTTATTCCCGACGCAGGAGAAGCGATCTTCGACAGCCGCGCGATCATGCATTTTCTCGATCGGGACTCCGGCCGGAAACTCTACCCGCGCAAAGACAGCAAACGGACCGAGGCCGAGGTTCTGGAGGCGTTGTGCGACGGCATCATGGATAGCCTCGTCGCCATCGTCTACGAACGGCGGTTTCGGCCTGAGGACAAGGTCCATCAGCCGGCGATCGATAAACAATGGCGAAAGGTGACGCGCGGACTGGACTGGCTCGACGCGAACCTGCCAAAGACAGGCAAGACTCTACACGGCGGCCACTTCTCGATGGCTGCGATGATCGGGTATCTTCTCCTGCGTTTTCCCGGACAATGGGAGGACGGACGGGTGGCGCTTGCCGCATGGACCGGTAAATTCTCGAAGCGGTTCCCTGCGTTTCATGACCTAAAGCCGCGCGCCTGAACGAAAAAAGCCGGGCACAGTGGCCCGGCTTCCTTGTCGCTGTCTTGTTCGGATCAGAACTTCATACCGATACCGACCTTGACGCTATGGTCGTCGAAACCGCGCGAGTAGGTCGTTCCGCCGAGGTCAAAGTCCTTCGACTGATAGTCGGTGTAGCGATATTCAACGCGTGCGGTGATGTTGTCGGTCACCAAGGCTTCGACACCAGCACCTACAGTATAGCCGAGCGCCGTCTTGTCGTCAGAGTTCGTGCCATCCGAAAGCTCGTGATTGCCGACCGCCAGACCACCGGTACCGTAGATCAGGAAGGGGTTCATGTCGTAACCGATACGACCGCGAATAGAGCCGTTTACTCCGTTTTCGCCGGTGAGACCTGCTCCGGCGTCACCGTCTGCGCCGTTATAAGACACGTCAGCTTCCGCACCGTACACGATCGGGCCACTTTGCCAGTTGTAACCGCCATAGACGGTGCCACCAATGCCGTCGATGTCGCGGTCACCGCCGCCCATGCGACCCCAGTCGTAGGTGACACCGCCACCGATATAGGCGCCGGTCCAGCCCTGCGGCGGAGCCGTGTAGGTTTCAGTCGCAGCCGGAGCTTCGGGGATCTGCTCGACGGCATCAGCTGCCTGAGCCGAGGTAAAGGCCATCACGCCAGCCGCGGAGGCCATGAGGGTCAGCATGAATTTACGCATTATAATTCTCCTTTTCAGTCCGGGTGTGCCGCTGAGCGGCTTGGCTACCAGAACGCTTGTGGTCCCTGCCCGTTCCACCGGAAGATGGATTTCAAATGCGGATTCGAAAGAGCCAAAATGTGAAATGTTTGCGGCGGCCAGATGGTGAAAATTCGATGTTGCTATAATGCGACAGGGAAAGGGTTAACCCTAACAAAATGATAATTCTCTTCAACGTCTTAACGCCACAGAGTTCATGTCGTCTGCGAACATGAATCTGGCCATGATTTGGCAGCAGAGCGCCAATCCGCCCCTTCTTTATGTCAACCGAAGAGCTATATCCCCCGCTACAAGGGCTGGCGGTTGGGGAACACGATCTTGGACACGAAAAACATCAATGCGCTGATCACCGGCGCGGGGAAACGACTAGGTCGCGCCATTGCGGATGACCTCGCGCGTCAGGGATATGGGGTTGCGATCCATGCGAACGGCTCGCTGGAGGAGGCCGAGCAACATGCCGCGATGCTGCGACGGGATGGATACCGGGCCGTCGCCGTTTCGGCCGACTTGCGGCAATCGCCGGACGTCGATACCCTTGTTGAGCGGGCTGCAGCGCTGCTGGGCCCGATCCAGGTTTTGGTCAACAATGCATCCGTTTTTGCCGAGGATGGCGCAGATCAATTCGACGCCGAGACCTATTCGCGCCATTTCGATCTGCACGTCCGGGCTCCGATGATCCTAGGGGCGGCGCTGGCGCGGCAGTTGCCGGGTGATACGCCAGGCTTGATCGTGAACATCATCGATCAAAGAGTGTGGGCGCTGACACCACGCTTCTTCAGCTACACGCTCTCCAAGTCAACGCTGTGGACGATGACGCGTACGATGGCGCAAGCCTTCGCCCCCCGAATTCGCGTGAATGCGATTGGACCAGGCCCTTCGGTGCGGAGCGAACGGCAGGCCGAGGCAGACTTCCAGGCCCAGATCGACAGCCTGCCACTCGGACGTGGGCCGTCTCTTGATGAGTTCGGCCGGACGGTCCGCTTTCTTTTTGACACGCCGTCGATCACGGGCCAAATGATTGCACTGGATGGGGGACAACATCTGATTTGGCGCCTTCCCGGCGAAGCGGAGATCAATGAATGACGAGCGGCAAGCTCACCGATGGCGGCGTACTTTACGACGAGACGGAGGAAGAAGATGACGACGTCGTCTCCGAACCCTCCCTCCCCGTTGCCGTCCCGGCCATCGACTGGAGCGAAGGCGGCGCCGATACGCAGGGTTTGAAGGGTGCCGAGCTGATCGCGGAATTCGTGAAGAAGCTTCCGAACGCCCCCGGCGTGTACCGCATGCTGAACGCGGATGGCGACGTGCTGTATGTCGGCAAGGCCCGCAGCCTGAAGAAGAGGGTCGGCAATTACGCCCAGGGCCGTGTGCATTCGAACCGTCTCGGACGCATGGTGCGAGAGACGACCCACATGGAGTTCGTCACCACGCGAACCGAGGTCGAGGCGCTGCTGCTTGAAGCCAACCTCATCAAGCGCCTCCGCCCGCGCTTCAACGTGCTGCTGCGCGACGACAAGAGCTTTCCGTACATCCTCATCACCGGCGACAGCCGGGCGCCGGCCATCTATAAGCATCGTGGTGCCCGTGCACGCAAGGGCGACTATTTCGGCCCCTTCGCCTCGGCGAGCGCCGTTGGCCGCACCATCAACTCGCTTCAGCGCGCCTTTCTGCTGCGGACCTGCACCGACAGTGTGTTTGAAACCCGTACCCGACCCTGCCTGCTCTACCAGATCAAGCGCTGTTCCGGTCCCTGCACGCACGAGATCAGCGATGCGGCGTATGATGAACTGGTGGACGAGGCGAAGGACTTCCTTTCCGGCAAGAGCCAGGCGGTGAAGGCGACAATCGCGGGCCAGATGAACGAGGCGGCGGAAGACCTCGATTTCGAGCGCGCCGCGGTCTACCGCGACAGGCTCGCGGCGCTCAGCCACGTTCAGAGCCACCAGGGCATCAATCTGTCGAGCACCGAAGAGGCCGACGTGTTCGCCGTACACCACGAAGGTGGCCTTACGTGTATCCAGGTGTTCTTCTTCCGCACCGGACAGAACTGGGGCAATCGTGCCTACTTCCCGAAAGCCGATCCGCAAATGACGGGCGCGGAAGTGCTGAATGCCTTTCTTGCGCAATTCTACGACGACAAGCCGTGTCCGCGACAGATCCTGCTGTCCGAGACAATCGATGAGCAGGACCTGCTGGCGACAGCGCTGTCGGAAAAGGCCGGGCACAAGGTGCAGATCCTCGTACCGCAGCGGGGCGAGAAGAAGGACGTCGTCGATCACGTGGTCTCGAATGCCCGGGAGGCGCATGGGCGCAAACTTGCCGAGACTTCATCGCAGGCAAGGCTGCTTGCCGGTTTTGCCGAAACGTTCAAGCTCGCCTATGTGCCGCGCCGGATCGAGATATACGACAACTCCCACATCATGGGCACGAATGCCGTGGGCGGCATGGTCGTCGCTGGCCCGGAAGGCTTCGTGAAGAACCAGTATCGCAAGTTCAACATCCGCTCCACCGACATCACACCCGGTGACGACTTCGGCATGATGCGTGAGGTGATGACGCGCCGCTTCAGCCGCCTTCTGAAGGAAGAAGGTAAGCCGGACCGCTCCAACGCGCCGCCGGACGACGCCGATGCCGGTTTTCCGGCCTGGCCCGATGTTATCCTGATCGATGGCGGTCAGGGTCAGATGACGGCTGTTCGCGGAATCCTCGACGAACTGGGCATTCGCGACTGCGTCACGGCGATCGGCGTCGCAAAAGGCGTGGATCGCGAAGCGGGGCGCGAGCGCTTTTTCGTCGATGGCCAGCCTGACTTCACGCTGCCGCCGCGCGATCCGGTCCTCTATTTCATTCAGCGCATGCGCGACGAGGCGCACCGTTTCGCGATCGGCTCCCATCGGGCGCGGCGCAAGAAGGAAATGGTCAAGAACCCGCTCGACGAGATCGCCGGGATCGGCCCGACGCGCAAGCGTGCGCTGCTGCAGCATTTCGGAACGGCGAAAGCCGTGTCACGGGCAGCCGTCAGCGATCTGATGGCCGTCGAAGGGATTTCAGAAGCCGTCGCGCGGCTTGTTTACAATCATTTTCACGAAAACGGCGCCGAATGACGTGTCTTCGGGCGCCGCGACCGGAAAATTGTCTATTTGATTCCGTCACCGTGGGTGTTGACGGCGGCCGGTGAAAACCGTCATCTACCCGCAACCTCACCAAGACAGGTCATCATGGCTTCCCGCGCATACAACATTCCAAATCTCCTGACCTACGGCCGTATTGTTGCGGTGCCGCTGATCGTGCTGTGCTTTTTCCTCGAGGGACGGCTGCAGAGCTCCGATTTCGCACGCTGGACGGCGCTGTCCCTGTTTGTGATTGCGTCCATCACCGACTTCTTCGATGGCTATCTGGCGCGGATCTGGAATCAGACCTCCAATATCGGTCGCATGCTGGATCCGATCGCTGACAAGCTGCTGGTGGCGTCCGTGCTGCTGCTTATGGCAGCCGACGGCACGATCGCCGGCTGGTCGCTCTGGGCCGCAATCACCATTCTCTGCCGTGAAATCCTCGTGTCGGGGCTTCGAGAATACCTCGCCGCGCTGAAGGTCAGCGTGCCAGTAACGCGGATTGCCAAATGGAAGACTACCGTGCAGATGGTCGCCATCGCCTTCCTGCTTGCCGGCCCGGCAGGGGACAAGGTGCTTCCCTACACCACCGAACTGGGCATCGTGCTGCTTTGGATTGCCGCAATCCTGACCTTCTATACCGGCTACGACTACTTCAAGGCCGGCGCCAAGCACATTGTCGAGGAGGGCTAATGGTCAAGCTCGTCTATTTCGCCTGGGTGCGCGAACGGATCGGGAAGGGTGAGGAAGAGCTCGACCTGCCGGAGGACGTGAAGACCGCCGGCGACCTGATCGAACATCTCCGCGGTCTTGGCGAGGACTACGAAAATGCCCTGCGTGTTCCAACTGCCATCCGCGTCGCCGTGAACCAGGAGCATGTGCAGCACGACGAATTGATCACCGGTGCCCGCGAAATCGCGCTATTTCCGCCGATGACGGGCGGTTGAAGCAATGAACATCGCTCCCGTCATCCGCGTTCAGCGGGAGGATTTCGACCTGAACGCGGAAGTGCGCCACTTGAGCGGCGGCCGCAAGGACATTGGTGCTGTGGTGACTTTTACCGGCCTTTGCCGGGATGACGGCGGTCGGCTGGCAGCGCTGGAACTCGAACATTATCCGGGCATGGCGGAAGCTGAGATGCAGCGCATCGGCGCGGAAGCCATTTCGCGCTTCGGCCTGCGTGGGCTGGTGGCAGTCCACCGCTTCGGCAAGATCGCGCCAGGCGAGAACATCGTACTCGTTGCCGCCTCCGCTCCTCACCGCCAGGCGGCATTCGATGGTGCGAGCTTCATGATGGACTTCCTGAAGACATCCGCTCCCTTCTGGAAGAAGGAACACGGCACGGACGGCTCGGCGGGTGACTGGGTTGCCGCAAGGGATGCGGACGACCGCGCCAGGGACAAGTGGACCTGACACCGCCTACGGTACGACGCGCTCACGGCGACTGATTACCAACACCATCACAAGGGCGCCGACGACAATTAAGTCCCGCCAGACGATTGGGGCGTAGCCGCTCCACATGGTCTCGGCCACCCCGATCGCCGCAGCACCAAGCGCGGAACGAAGCGGGACGCCATAGCCACCGGCGGCGGCGATCAGCACGACCTTCAGGCCGAACATCAGCCCTGCCCCGAAATCCATCGTTCCGTAGTAGGACGTGGCAAGGATGCCGCAGATGGCCGCGATCGCTGTCGCCGCCAGGTAGGACAGGATAAATACCCGCCCAGCATCGACGCCGCACAGCGCGGCAGCCGCCGGATCGTCCGAAACGCCGCGCCAGATCCGACCGGCGGAAGTTCTCGACAAGATCGCATGCCCACTGGCAACGATTGTCGCCATCAGCGTGGCGTTCACGAGTTGGATAAGCGTGAGACTGACGTCGAAACCCGCCGAGCGCCAGAAGATCAAGCGCTGGTCAAGAAATCGCGGCAGCCATAGTCCCCGACTGTCAAGCGCAAGCCGCCCGGTTTCTGAAATGACGACGAGAACGGCCAGCGACGCTGCGATCACGGCATTCGGAGAGCGCCGGTGGAGAGGCAGCATGACGCTTTTTCCGACCCAATACCCGGCGGCGAGCGTGTAGCCAAGGGATACGAGGCCGCCCATAACCAGCGCCGCAGGTAGCACCAGGATGAAAGCGTTCCAGCCCATGGCAGTGAAAAGCAGATAGATCTGGCCGGCAAAGGCAAAAAGCCCTCCGAACACGATATCGGCGCGACGGGTCATGCCGAAGGCGACGGAGTATCCGAAGGCGAGCGCCGCGTAGAGCGCGGCGATCGGTATCGCGTTGACGAGTTGCTGGAGAAAATAGGCCATCGGTCGCTCCTGCTGCTTTTATAACTAGCAAAAAAGCTTTTACCAGTTATAATTTCCGTATGACCTTTTCCTGGACCCCTCACCGCTTTTCTGGCGGAGCCCTGGCTCTGGATGTGGCCAACAGCGTCATCCTGCGCTTCGATCCGTCTCGCAGCGTCGACCGCTTTGCAATCGCGTCGCAGATGGATGATTTCGCCGACGCGGCAAACGCCTTCTGTGCTGAGAAGGCGTTGTTTGGTGAGTTGCAGCCTGTGCGAGAGGAGAGCCGCCCGGCGCTTATCGCCCTGAGAGAAGCGATCGACGACTATTTCCGCAGCAGGACATTGGGTCTGGACGATAGGATCAGACTGGCGCGGCTGTTGGAACGAGCAGCCACCTGCCTTCGCAGCGCCTCCGAAGAGTCGGATCTCGCGGTTTCCACCGCCCGCTCGGCGCTGAAACTACTCGCCGAGCCAGAACCCGGGCGAATGAAAATCTGCGGTAATTGCGGCTGGCTGTTTCTCGACCGGAGCAAGAACCGCAGTCGGACCTGGTGCGACATGTCCGTCTGCGGCAACCGAACCAAAGCTAACAGACACTATCGACGGAAAAAGGAGACGACGTCATGATGACGTTCACGCGAGCCGCGACCACAGTCTTGCTGGTCGCCACCATGGCGCTTTCGACAACCGGATGTCAGCGCGAGGACGAAGGTCCACTGGCGGTGTCCGGCCGCATCTTCATCTTCAACTACCGCGTCGCGGAGGCAACCTATGTCCTGACCCTTGCCCGCAAGGGCGAGTTGCCGGACGAAAGCGTCATCGAAACCAGCTTCGAGAATCCAGCAGGCGGTCCGCCGCTCGTCACACACACCCGGATTTCCCCGACCTGGGAGAAGATCGCGCTCGAAAGCCCGGCCGTCCACTGCATCGTCCGGGATCGTCCCTATGCCGTGTCGATCCGGATCAGCGATGGAAACGGAAAGCCGATCCAGACAATCGAAACCAGCGTCACCTCGAGCCTGGACCAGACGATCCTGCCGGCCAAGCCGCTTGTTGTCGGACCGGTCTACACGCCGAACCCCGAGGTTTATCCCGGCGACGGGACGGCCGACTATTCACCGGCCCGCGACTGCCCCGCCGTCGATACCAGCACGTGACGTTTACGGGTTCAAGTTCCACAGCTGACCGGAATAATTGCCGCACGGCGCCATCAGCAGGAACCGGTCCATCATGCCGCCATTGACCACGTCGAGGCAGTAGCTTTCGCCGAGAAACTGCGTCGTAAATCGCATCTTGTCGTCAGCGCCGGAAATCCGCCAGAGCTGGCCCGAATAATTGGCGCACGGCTGCATTCTGACGATGTAAGCGGGATCACCGCCATTCGTAACATCGAGGCACATGCCGTTGCCGGTCGCCTCGTTGCGGAGACGCACCCAATCCCCCTCTGGCTCTGATGTCACGATCCAGTTCTGACCCCGGTCGCCATTGCGTGGCACCATCTGCGCCATCCCTTGAAAGGGTCCGTCGGTCCAAACCTGCATGCCCGAACCGGTGCCGGTGAACTGCGTCGCGAGCCTTATCGACTCGGCGGCAGCGACGACGGGAACGAGCATGGTCGATATCGCCAAAGAGACGCCAAGTAAGCGGGTACAAAAAGTCATGTTGCCTCCGGGATCGCGTTGCAAGGCCCAAGGCTTTAGCAGAAACCGCCGCGAAATCCCGACCAAAGTTTGCATGAATGCCGCTCCTGACGGAACGGGAGGGCACAACAAAAAACCGGCGCCTTTCGGCACCGGTTTCGAATTCATCATCAATCGCCGGAAAGACCGCGAGGATCCGTTCAGCCGACGATCTCGGTGTCGGCGAACCAGTACTTGATTTCCTGGGCAGCGGTTTCCGGGGCGTCCGAACCGTGAACCGAGTTTTCGCCGATCGACAGGGCGAACATCTTGCGGATGGTGCCTTCATCGGCGTTGGCCGGGTTCGTGGCGCCCATGATCTCGCGGTTCTTCAGGATGGCGTTTTCGCCTTCGAGAACCTGAACGACGGTCGGGCCCGAGGTCATGCCTTCAACCAGTTCGCCGAAGAAGGGGCGTTCCTTGTGAACGGCGTAGAAGCCTTCGGCTTCGCGCTTGCTCATCCATACGCGCTTGGAAGCGACGACACGCAGGCCGTTGTCTTCGAAGACCTTGGTGATGGCGCCGGTCAGGTTGCGCTTGGTGGCATCGGGCTTGATCATCGAGAAGGTGCGTTCAATCGCCATCAGTCTCATCCTTTTGTCTGTCAGGGAAAGTGGGCGGTATCTACCCGCCCCGAATCACGAAGACAAGAGGGATCGGCGAAATTCACGCAGGCGTCACAATGGAAGGCACAGGCGCGATCAGGCAACCTTGCGCGCCGCGCCCTCGTAGAGATCCAGCAGCCGCTCGAACCAGGACTGGACCGGGTCGTCTCCAGGCAGATGAACCGACCCTGTCGTGATCCTGAGCCACTGCAGCGCGCCGAAGACGATGTAGTCGGCGAAGAGGGGCAAAGCGCCGCCGATGAACGGCTGATGGCCGAGCATTACGCGAAGCGGCTGCAGTTTTGCGGGGAAGGCTTCGATCTCAGCCTGCCTGCCCGGCACAAATTCGCTGATGTCGCGTCCCAGCCGCTGGCGGCGGCTTTCGCGGAAATAGGACTGGTCCACGTCGTCCAGCATGTCGTGGATGTCCATGACGGCGATCTTGGTGATCGCAGGATGGACGACAGACTGGGAGAAACTCTCCACGAACCGCGCGGCAGCGCGGCCCGCCTCCCCTCCGAACAAGGTCGGGCGATCCGCATAGGTCTGATCGAGATAGTCTGCGATCGCGAAGCTGTCCGCAACCAGTCGGTCCCCGTCGCGCAGAAGGGGCACGATCTTCGTCGCACCGCCTTCGATCGTGGGTATGGCGGTGAAGGCCAGGGGCTCCTCGACGTAATCGAGTCCCTTGTGCCGCAGCGCCATGACCACCTTCCAGCAGTGCGGTGAAAACGGGCGCCCGCGATCGGCGCCACATAGCGAGTAGAGGGTGATGGACATCGGGACTCCTTGGGTCAAACAGCGTCCATTATCGCCGCCGATCGCGGGCAGATCAAATCAGCTTAATTCATGAGACTCATCACGACGACTTCCGCTAAATCTCGACGCAAAGATGAAGGACCGGAGGATCGCATGATGACGGAACACTATCGCATGTTCGCCGCCTATAACGCTTGGGCCAACGGCCTGCTCTACACGGCTGCCGAAGGACTGTCGGACGGGGAATTGCACGCCGACAAAGGCGCATTCTTCGGCTCTTTGTTCGCCACGCTGACGCATCTTGTGGTCACTGACCGACTATGGATGCATCGGTTCACGGGCGAAGGCCCGGTACATCGGACTCTTGACGAGAAGCCATTTGCGGATTTCGCGGCACTGTCCATCGCCCGCCAGGCGGAAGACGAGCGCATTGTGCGATGGGCGGATACGCTGACGCCGGAGCAGCTTTCGCAGACCTTCACCTACACGCCGGTGACCAATCCGACGCCGATCACCCACAAGCTCGCTCCCGCGGTGGCACATTTCTTCAACCACCAGACCCATCACCGTGGCCAATGCCATTCGACACTGACGGCGCTCGGCAAGCCAAGCCTGAGCCTTGACCTGATCTACTTCCTGAGGAGCGATGGCAAGGAATGGCTATGAATCGTGGAGCGGCGCCTCATGAGCGCCGCACCGATTTCCTGATGACTTTGCTCTGTCGTCTCACGCCGCTTTTCGGTGCGACGCGTTGACCTGGCTGAAGGTAAATCGCCGCATAAGATTTTCCAGCGCGGCGGCTTCAGCGGCCAGCGTTGTAATCGCCGCAGTGGACTCTTCCACCATGGCCGCATTCTTCTGGGTGTTGCGATCGATATCTCCAATCGCACTGTCGATCTCGACCAGGCCTTGGGCCTGTTCGCGCGCGCCGCTGACTATCTTCTCGATCTCGGCGCTGATGCTCTTCACCTCTTCGGCGATGACGTGCAGCACCTCACCGGTCTGGTCAACGAGACCGACACCGCTCTTCACCTGATCAGCCGAGGCACCGATCAGCGCCTTGATCTCCTTCGCGGCCTTGGCCGAACGTTGAGCCAGTTCGCGCACCTCCTGCGCAACGACCGCGAACCCCTTGCCGGCTTCACCTGCGCGTGCGGCCTCGACACCGGCATTCAGCGCCAACAGGTTGGTCTGGAACGCGATTTCGTCGATCACGCTGATGATCTGGTTGATCTCGCGTGAAGAGGCTTCAATCTTGCTCATGGCCTCGACCGCACTCGTTACGATCGCTCCGGATTTCTCCGCGCCGTCACGGGCATGCGAAACCCGACGTCCGACTTCCTCGGCAACGCGAGCGGTTTCCTTGACGGTGCCGGTGACCAAGCCAAGCGCACTGGCTGTCTCTTCGATCGAAGCGGCCTGACGCTCGGTTCGCGCAGAGAGGTCACCATTGGCGTGGCTGATCTGGCCAGCACCAGCGCGAATCGTCTCGACGACCTGGCCGGCCCTGCCGAGAACAGCCTCAAGGTTCTCCATTGAGGCATTGTAGAAGCCTCGCAGCTTGTCCAGCTCACCCTCGAACGGTTTGCCAATTCGGTAAGCGAGATCGCCGTTGGCGAGCGCCGACAGCGCATCTCCGAGCTCGCTTACGGCCGCATGTACGGCAGCGGCCTCACGTGCCTTTTCCTGCTCACGCAGTTCGCGCTGTTCGGTAGCCTGACGATCGGCTTGGCGCGCGCGGTCGGCCATATCGGTCGCGTTTCGCTCAGCGGAAGTCGAAGCCTCCACGGCTGCGTCAGAGGAAACGAAAGCTCTCACGACGGCGTAGGAAAGTGCGATTAGGATGCCTGTTTGCAGCACGAGAACGACGGCATGAAGCACGACGCGCGAGAAGTCCGACTCGCCCGGGAAAACGGCGAGCGGCATGACAAAATACAGAAGCAGATGATGTACGGCGACCAACGCGGCATAGCCGACGAGTGCGCGCCAATCGATCCAGATCGAACAGATCGCGAGCGACGCGAAGAAGTACATATGAATATCGATCTGGAGCGGCGAGCCTTGGAAAGCATAAACCAGCAGCGCAACGGTTGCCGCATGCGCCATGGATGTCACCACGCGCGTGTTCGGACCCGTACGGTCCTTAGCCCACAGAAGCGAGGACGAACCGACGATGATGGCACTCGCCAGCACTGTCATGTAGTCGAAGCCATCGGCCCGGAATACTTCGCGAGCGAACGTTAAAGCAAAGTTCAACCACAAGATCGCTATGATGCCAACTGACGCCTTCTGGCGTAGCATTGCTAGGGAGTTCATTCCAAATTCCTTTGATAACAGCCTACGGCCAGTTGGTGGTTAAGGACCAGCATCGCTCCCGCCTGCATGAGGCGGGCCGGGAAATCGTCAGCGTCAGAATAGGCTACGGCCATCCAGGGAAGACGCCCGGCAGAGACGAAGGAGCCGCCTGCCGAGCCAATTACCTCCAGGGTGTCACTGGCTGTCGCCGCCGGACTGGTTAGAACCAGAACGAAACGCCCGCTCGGCAATGACCACAAGGCGAGAACCAGAATGAGAAATAAAACGAAAAACGTCGCGACGACCCTCTTGTCTATCGCCGCCTCCCCCGGTCGCACCCTCGGTGGAGAAATTGTCGCCCGCCGGGTCAAGCCCACCCTCCTGCGTCCGAACACTTCGATCGAACGTATTCTTCCCTATTCAGCAATTTAATAGTGCGGCGCTAAGAATGTCTTAATTGCCATCTGGGTGAGAGACAGCGGGTTGCAAAGCGGAAACCGTGCATTAACCCTGAGTTCCGAAAGCATCCGGCCGAACCGCCGTAAACTCGTATTTTATGTAAATTTCAAGAACCTGACGGGAGTATTCCAGGCAAGATTTAAAAACGACTTTTAGAGCCAGCCCGCTGGCATGGTTTGGTGAGAAAAATGGATGTTATGACGAGAGGCAAGACCGCCAGGACGGATCAACATACGCCGAGCCTTGGCATCGAAACGCTTCAGAAGGTCGCCAAGCACATGGCGCGACGCCAGGTGGCCGGTCTGCCGCGCAACTACGAACTCTTTTACGAATCGATGTTTGGGCACGATCCGGCTCTCGGCCGTGACCTTGAGGCGCTCGGCAGCCGTCCCTCTCAGCTCCACCTCGACCAGTTGGGCCTCAAGTACCGTCTCGTCAGCCATTGTGGACTGGCGGAAGAGAAGATCCAGCGCGACGCGGTAACGATCCTCAAGAACCTGTCCGACATGCTCGCGAGCGGTATTGAGCGAAAACAGACTTTCGTCCGCTCGCTGGACATGATCGCTAACGCGCTGCGCGAGGACGAGCAGCGCAGCCTGGCGAGCCTGATCGACGAGCTGGATTTCCTCAACGCATCGGCGACCGAACTCGGCCAGGCCGAGCTGGGCCTTGCGGAGACGCTCAAATCGGGACTGGCAAAGATCGAAACGGCCGAGAAGGCTGCAAAACAGGCTCACGAAGCAGCCTTGCGCGACCGCTTGACGGGCCTGCCCAACCGGGTGGCGATGACCCGTCGCCTGGAGGACATCTACGGCGCCGCCACCCAGCCTCGTATCGCCGTCGTTGCGGCCGAAGCAGACGATCTGGATTCAATCCGCCGCCAATATGGCGAAGATGCCGCCAACCGCATGCTGAAGCGACTTGCCGCGATCTTCCGAAAGACGATCAAGAAGAACGATTTCGTCGCGCGCAACGATGACAGCCAATTTCTCTTCATCTTCCACGAAGTAGATCAGGATGACGTCGTGGCGATCGGCGAAAGGCTGCGGCACGCCGTCGAAACGAACCTGATCTACGCCGCGGAAAACGAACTGAACGGCGGCGGCGTGCAACTGGCCGTCGGCTATTCCCTCGCCGACAACGCGGTGCGCCCCGACGATCTGTTGGCACAGGCCGAGCATGCACTGAAAGGCGCGCGCCAGGAGAGCCGTAATCCGATCATGCGCTTCGGACGCTAGACCGACAGGCAACGTCGAAGCCGTTGCCTGACGGCCGTGCGGGGCTACAGCCTAAACGTCGGCATTCCGCCGTTCTGATCTCGTCAGCAGACACTTGTCTTGGCTTTGGCCTTGGGGCAAAAGCCGTAACATGATTACGATAACCGACCTTTCCGCCCGTATCGCCGGGCGCCTTCTCATAGACCATGCGACCCTGTCGCTGCCGGCCGGGGCGAAAGCCGGCCTGGTGGGCCGTAACGGAGCGGGAAAGTCGACGCTGTTTCGTGTCATCACCGGCGACCTTGCGGCCGAAAGTGGAGCCGTGTCGATCCCGAAGAATGCGCGCATCGGCCAAGTTGCCCAGGAAGCGCCGGGAACCGAAGACTCGCTGATCTCGATCGTGCTGGCCGCAGACAAGGAACGGGCGGCCCTGCTAGCGGAAGCCGAAACGGCCACCGATCCGCACCGGATCGCCGAAATCCAGACGAGGCTCGCAGATATCGGTGCCCATTCGGCGGAAGCGCGCGCCGCAACCATTCTCTCTGGTCTCGGCTTCGATCACGAGGCGCAGTTGCGGCCCGCCTCGTCCTTTTCCGGCGGCTGGCGCATGCGCGTCGCGCTGGCGGCGGTGCTGTTCTCAGAACCGGACCTGCTGCTGCTCGACGAACCCACCAACTATCTCGATCTTGAAGGTACGCTTTGGCTGGAAGAATATGTGCGACGTTATCCGCACACCGTCATCGTCATCAGCCACGATCGCGACCTTCTCAACACCGCCGTCAACTCGATTATCCATCTCGACCAGAAGAAACTGACCTTCTATCGCGGCGGATACGACCAGTTCGAGCGGCAGAAGGCTGAGGCCGACGAGTTGCAGATGAAGGCAAAGGCCAAGAACGAAGCGGCCCGCAAGCATCTCCAGAGCTTCATCGACCGCTTCAAGGCCAAGGCGTCAAAGGCCCGGCAGGCGCAGAGCCGCGTCAAGGCGCTGGAAAGGCTTGGGACCGTGGCATCCGTCATCGAGGACCACGTCCAGCCGATCACTTTCCCTGAGCCGGAGAAGCAGCCCGCCTCCCCCATCGTCGCCATCAACGGCGGCGCGGTGGGATATGCACCGGGGAAGCCGATCCTGAAAGGGATCAACCTGCGGATCGACAACGACGACCGCATTGCGCTGCTCGGCTCGAACGGCAACGGCAAGTCGACGTTCGCCAAGCTGATTGCCGGGCGACTTCAATTGCAGGCGGGCGAGATGAAGCTAGCCCCGAACCTCTCGGTCGGCTTCTTCGCCCAGCACCAGCTCGACGATCTCATTCCGAACGAAACGCCTGTGGACCACGTGCGCCGGCTGATGCCGCTGGCCGGCGAGGCGCAGGTGCGCGCCCGCGTCGCGCAGATGGGGCTCTCGACGGAGAAGATGGCGACGGCGGCGAAGGACCTGTCCGGTGGGGAAAAGGCGCGTCTGCTGATGGGGCTTTCGGCATTTCATGCCCCGAACCTGCTTATCCTCGACGAGCCGACCAACCACCTCGACATCGACAGCCGCCGGGCGCTGATCGAGGCTCTCAACGACTACAACGGCGCCGTCATCCTGATCGCCCACGACCGGCACCTTATCGAGGCGACCGTCGACCGGCTCTGGCTGGTCAACGGCGGGACCGTCAGCGTCTTCGAGGGCGACATGGAGGACTATCGCAGCCTTGTCGTCGCTTCGCCGAAAAAGGCCGAGGAGAAGCTCGACGCGGGACTTCAGGTCAACAAGGCCGACCAGCGCAAGGCCGCCGCCGACAAGCGTGCCTCGCTCGCACCGCTCAGGAAAAGGATCAACGATATCGAGACGTTGACGAAGAAGCTGGAGAGTTTGATTCAGGCGCTTGATGCCGAACTTGCCGATCCTGCTCTCTACGAGAAGGCTCCCGCCAAGGCAGCGGAAAAAGCGAAGCAGCGTGGCGAGGCAGCGGCAAAACTCTCGGCTGCCGAGGAAGAATGGCTAGAACTGTCGACCGAGTACGAGGAAGCAATGGCTGGATGAGACGCTTGCAACGGCAAGCAGCCAGAACCGGTCTCGCGTGAACAATCAGGCCTTCTTCTCCCATCGCCCTTCTGGCGTCTGCTGCCAGTAGGTAAGCGCGTGCCCCGCGCCCTTCAGCCGCTTCCAATGCTCGCGCGCAGCTTCAAGCTGGCTCTGGTCATGTCCGTCGAAGACGAACACCACGCGGTCATAGTCAAGGGTCGGCGGCGGCTCCGCGCCGTCGACGACGAAACGCACGGTGGCGCGGTTACGATTGTCCGTTTCCGTCGTCAGCAGGATCGGCTGATCCTCGGCATCCGGTGCTGCGTCGGTG
Source organism: Ciceribacter sp. L1K22 (assembly GCF_017599385.1). Lineage (GTDB taxonomy): Bacteria > Pseudomonadota > Alphaproteobacteria > Rhizobiales > Rhizobiaceae > Allorhizobium. The sequence goes on along the minus strand of NZ_JAGFPK010000001.1, from coordinate 1,601,541 downwards.
CCATGGGGCAGAAAACTCTCGTCACGCCATGTCCACAGATGGGCGTCGAGCGCATCCCGCCGCGGTTCATCGACGGTCTGCACGGCAACCTTCCAGCCCCGCTCGACGCTTTTTTCAAGCAAGGGCGGAAGGGCGTTCTCCAATTTGGATTCAGTCAGATGGTAAAACAGGATCTCGGCCAAGACCGTCCACGTCCCTCTCAGGCTTCGTAATTGGCGCGAACGAACTCATCGAGCAGGCGGACACCGAAGCCGGAACCCCAGGACTGATTGATCTCATCCGTCGGCGACCCCATCGCGGTCCCGGCGATATCAAGATGCGCCCACGGCGTCGATCCGACGAAGCGCTTCAAAAACTGCGCAGCAGTGATCGAGCCGGCGTAACGGCCGCCGGTATTCTTCATGTCGGCAAACTTGGAATCGATCATCTTGTCGTACTCGTCGCCGAGCGGCATGCGCCACAGCCGCTCGTTGCTTGCCACGCCGGCCTTCAGTAGCGCGTCCGACAACGCGTCGTCATTCGAAAAGAGGCCGGCATGATGGCTTCCCAGCGCGACCATGATGGCGCCGGTCAATGTCGCAAGGTTGATCATGAACTCGGGCTTGAACCTATCATTGCAATACCAGAGCGCATCGCAAAGCACGAGGCGGCCTTCGGCATCGGTGTTGATGACCTCGATCGTCTGGCCCGACATAGAGGTGACGATATCCCCAGGACGCTGGGCGTTTCCATCAGGCATGTTCTCGACCAGGCCGATGATGCCGATGACATTCGCCTTCGCCTTGCGCGCGGCGAGCGTGTGCATCAGTCCGGTCACGGCGGCCGCGCCGCCCATGTCGCCCTTCATATCTTCCATGCCGGCAGCGGGTTTGATCGAGATGCCGCCGGTATCGAAAACGACTCCCTTCCCGATAAAAGCGAGCGGCTTGTCCTTCGGCTTGCCGCCCTTCCACTGCATGATCACCAGCCGGGGCGGCCGCACCGATCCTTGGGAGACACCAAGCAGAGCGCCCATACCCAGCTTCTTCATCTCCTTCTCTCCGAGGATTTCGATCTCGACTCCCAGCTTTTCCAGTTCGCGCGCCTTCGCCGCGAACTCTTCAGGACCAAGAATATTCGCCGGCTCGTTGACGAGGTTTCGCGCGAGGATAACGCCTTCGGCGACTGCCTCGGCCACCTGAAACGCCTTTTTTGCGGCTGCCACATCGGCTGTGACGATGGTGACCTTTAACGTCTTCTCTTTTGAGGGGGCCTCGTCCTCGTCATCCTTCTTGGCGGACTTGTAGGTATCGAATTTGTAGGCCCGCAGAAGCATGCCGAGCGCAAAGTCAGCCACGGCGTTTGCGGAAACATCTGCGCCTGGAGCATCAGTATAGACGACGGCCTTTTCAGCGCCCTTTAGAACGGAGGCAGCGGTACCGCCGGCACGCAGCCAATCATGTCCCTTCAGCGAGTCGGCCTTGCCCAGACCCAGGACGACAATCCGGTCGGCTTCGGAGCCGTGGGGTGCCACGATATCGAGGGTCGACATGGCCTTCGCCTTGAATTTCCTTACAGTCGCAGCCCGGTCGTATACGCCGGCCGGATCAGCGTCGGACAATCCTGCCGGGCCTGCCTCCGCCGTCTGAAGAAGGATCGCGGTCGCTCCTGCGAGACGTGCCGATTTAGCGAAGGAAATATCGAGTTTGGCAGCCATGATCACTCCATCAGGTATGCTATCTGTCAGGCGCGATCATGTCGGTTTCGGCCGGCAAGGCAAGAGCGGTTCGACATTTTACTTCCCAACCCCTTGATGCATGGGCTTGGGCACACCGCGCTGCGCGACTGTTCCGATTATCGCCTCAATCCCGGTGAAAAAGCGAGGGCACTCTGCCGTCGGTGCGTCCTGTGTCTTTGCTGCCGCGTGTCCGAGGAACCGACGGGGAGGACGTTCTGCCCTTCATGTTGCCTGTCGCCAAAACGGTTTCGACAGCGTAATAAGCCGGTCGAATTGGATGTTATCGTCCCCGCTGGACAAATCAGGTTACCGGATGAAGCTTCTCGAAGCCTATGTTCTCAAACGCGTTTGGCAGATGTTTCTGACCGCGTTACTGCCTGTGCTGGCGATCATATGGACGACCCAGGTATTGGCGCGCATCAACCTGGTGACCGATAGCGGGCAGTCGATCGGTTCGTTCATGAAGCTCGCAAGTCTTATTTTGCCGACGCTCATCCCGGCCGTGATGCCTTTCGCGCTGGTCATCGGAATCACGCAAACGCTGACCGCCATGAACAACGACTCCGAACTACCGGTCATCGACGCGGCCGGAGCGCCACGAAGCATCATCAACCGCCCCGTTATCGTTCTCGCCGCCGCGCTCTGCGCCTTCTCATTCACCTTGAGCAATTTCGTCGAACCGAAGCTCAGGGTGGCTGCGCGCGACATGATCGCGGCGGCCTATGCCGACCTTCTCTCCTCGGTCATCGAGGAAAAGACATTTCGACGGGTTGGCGACGGCCTTTACGTGCAGATTTCCGAGCGGCTGTCGGGGCGCATCCTCAAGGGGCTGTTCGTCGCCGATTCGCGAGATCCCAACTTCGACCTTATCTACTACGCGCGCGAAGGGGCCGTCGACGAAAGCGGAAAGGCGCTGGTGATGCGGGACGGTGAAGTTCAGCGGAAGGCTCCGGACGGTAACGTGTCGGTCGTTCGCTTCGATTCCTACTCCTTCGATCTTTCGGAATTGTCCCAGACTCGCGGCCAGGCTCGTTACAAGGCCAATGATCGGGATCTTTTCTTTCTTATGTCGCCGGACCCGACGGACCCTGACGTCATCAAATCACCGGGTGAATATCGTGCTGAGTTTCACGAGCGGCTGACAGGCTGGCTTATGCCGATGGTCGTCGCCCTGATATCGCTGGTCATCGCGGGAGACGCTCGCTCGCATCGGGAAGCGCGGCTCCATCCGATGGCGATCACACTGACAACCGCACTCGGTCTCTACTGGCTTTCAAGCTACACCGTGAACCTTGTTGAGCGCAGTCCCGCCTACACGCCGCTTCCTTACCTGGTTCCACTGGTGGCTGGTGGTGGCGCGCTTCTTGTTTTGTTGCGCGGACGAGCCCTGCGCATGCCGGCAGCCTTCACGCGACATAGCTCGGGGTGGCTGAGCGCCGTGCAGGCAAGGATCGACGGGATCGACAACCCCAAGGGTGGGCCGCGATGATCACGACGCTCGGCCGGTATTTTCTGAAGCGTTACGTCGTGGTGACCTTGTGGTTTTTCCTTGGCGTGGCCTCGATCACCTTCTTGATCGATTTCAGCGAGACAACGGGACGTTTCTCGGACCTCGACGGGTTTACGGTTGCCGGCGCGCTTTATCTGACCGCGCTGCGGCTTCCGCTTATCTTTCAGCAGACGGTCCCATTCATCACGCTTTTCGTGGGCATGACGGTACTGATCGCGCTGAACCGGAAATCGGAACTGGTCGTGGCGCGAGCCGCCGGCATCTCCGTGTGGCAGTTTATGACACCCTTTGTGTTGGGCGCATTCGTCGTGGGTCTGGTCACCACATTCGCGCTCAATCCGCTCGCCGCGTGGGGACAGCGACAGGCCCTGCAGACGCAGTCGGAATGGCGCCAATCCGGAAACAATGCGAGCTCCCGATCAATCCCGTGGTTGAGACAGATCAGCGGCAATCAGGACGTCATTCTCGGGGCGAGAACCGTCATGGAAGAAGGAACGCTTCTTGTCGACGCGGTTCTCATCCACTTCGACGGGGACGGTCGAATCATCCTCCGACAGGACGCCGCCTCGGCAAAGTTGAAAGAGGGTTACTGGCTGCTTAACGACGTCACAGAGACTCGACCGGGTGAAATTCCCACAAGGCTCGCCACAGCCAAGGTCGATACCAATCTACAAAGAGAATTTGTTCAGGAGCGCCTGGCCACGCCGGAAACCGTTGCATTTTATGATCTTTCTAACAAAATCGCAGTTGCACGATCTTTCGGTGTGTCGACAAAGGCGCTCGAGACACAGTATCATTCATTGATTTCCCTGCCCCTACTCCTGGTGGCCATGACACTTATTGCCGCAACTGTTTCATTGAAATTCAGCAGGTTCAACCAATCCCGCTCGGTGATTCTGGGTGGAATCCTATCCGGCTTCGTGCTTTATGTCGTTTCGGTGCTCGTGAGAGCATTCGGAAGCAGTGGCGTCGTTCCGCCCTTCGTGGCGGCCTGGGTTCCAGTGGTCGTAGCGCTCTCGCTCGGGGCGACGATTCTGCTTCATCAGGAGGACGGTTAGTGGCGGCAGCAGGTGACCGCAAAACGATCAGGCGGCTCCTCGCGGCTCTGCTGACAAGCACGGCTGCGCTTCTTGTCGCGCCTGCGTATCAGCCTGCAATGGCTCAGCAGAACAATTCGGTTAGCGCGCTCGAACCGACCATTCCGGCCGACGCGAAGCTCATACTTGCGGCAAACGAGCTGCTCTACGACCGTGATGCAGAGCGTATCACCGCAGTCGGAGGCGTGCAGATCAACTACGCCAGCTACCAGATGGTCGCGCGCCGCGTCGTCTACGACCAGAAGAGCGGCCGAATGATGGCCTATGGCGATATCGAGCTGGTCGAGCCAAACGGCAACCGCATGTATGCCGATACGCTGGATGTCACCGACAACTTCGCTGACGGCTTCGTCAGTGCGCTGCGGATCGAGACGACGGACAACACCCGCCTGGCGGCTGAGCGGGGCGAGCGGGTCAACGGAACCGATCTGATTCTATACAAGGGGGTTTACACCGCCTGCCTGCCTTGCGCCGAACATCCGGAGAAACCGCCGCTATGGCAGGTCAAGGCCGAGCGTGTCATTCAGAACGGCGAGAAGCACACCGTCCGGCTCGAGAAAGCGCGTTTTGAACTGTTCGGCCGACCGATCGCGACGGTTCCGGCAATCGAAGTTCCGGACCATACCGTCAAGCGCAAGTCGGGCTTCCTGTTCCCGACCATGCGGACAGCGGAGAACATCGGCTTCGGCATCACCATCCCCTACTATTACGCCATTTCCAACCATATGGACGCGACTGTCAGCGCGACCGGCTTTACCTCGCAGGGGGTGCTTCTCGACGGCGAGATACGTCAGCGCTTCGAAAAGGGCAGCGCCTCTTTACGCATCGCCGGCATCAACCAGATGAACCCAGACAAGTTCGATGCGGGAACGAGCGACGCCGAAAAAGACTGGCGTGGGATGGTGTCCTCCAAGGGCGAATTCAAGATCAATCCGCGTTGGTCTTTCGGCTGGGACGTGATGGCGCAAACCGACAACAACTTCGCGCGCACCTACGAACTTGATGGCCTCGACGATACCACGCATACCAACCAGATCTACCTGACAGGACTGGGGAAACGTAACTCGTTCGACATGCGCGGTTATTATTTCGACGTGCAGGATGCCGATCCCGAGGAGAATGCGGAGAAGCAGCAGCCGACCGTTCTGCCAGTCGTTGACTACGAGTATTATGCTCCGGAGCCGGTGGCGGGCGGACAGCTGTCGGCGACGTTCAACTTTACGTCGGTTTCCCGCTTCAAGACCGACGATCCGAGTGTCGACACGAACGGCGACGGTATTGACGACCTGACGCGCTATCGCGGCCTTAAGGGTAACGTCACCCGCCTGACAGCAGAAGCGGAGTGGAAACGCAGCGTCAATATGCCGGGCGGTCTGCAACTGACCCCTCTGCTCGCCGCGCGTGGGGACGGCTATGGCCTGGCGATGGACAATCCGGGTGGATATACGGGCAATTACTACGAAGAGGACACCGCCTCGCGCTACATGCTGACTGCTGGCCTTGAGGCGCGGTACCCGCTGCTCGTGACCACTGACAACAGCACCCATATCTTCGAGCCGATCGCGCAGGTCTACGCGCGCAACGACGAGCGGCTGGCGGGACGCCTGCCGAACGAGGATGCTCAGAGCTTTGTATTCGATGCCACCAACCTTTTCGAACGGGACAAATTCTCCGGCTTCGACAGGGTCGAGGGCGGCACCCGGGCGAATGTCGGTATCCGCTACACCGGCTCTTTCGACAACGGAATAGGTCTTCGTAGCATTGTCGGTCAGTCCTATCACCTTGCAGGGTTGAACTCATTCGCGACGGACGACCTCGTGATGGTCGGCGCAGACTCAGGACTTGAGACAGACGTCTCGGACTACGTCGGCATGGCCGCGATTGATTTGCCGAATGGTGTCTCTCTGGCGGCGAACGCGCGTCTGGACGAGGACGATCTGTCACTGCGGCGGACAGACGCCACGTTGTCGTTTGCAAACGAGGACCTGCAGGCAAATCTGACATACACGCAGATCGCCGCTCAGCCAGAGTATGGTTTTACGTCTGACAACGACGAACTCCAGGCATCGAGCTCGGTCAAGGTGGACGAATACTGGTCGCTTTTCGGTTCCATGACCTGGGACATCAATAATGCCGTGATCAACCGTCACGGAATTGGTATCTCCTATGCCGACGAATGCACCATCTTCTCGATCGGTTACAGCAGCAAGCGTGACATCACGAACGAGTCAGCAAGCGACTGGTCGATCGGCGCACGCCTCACCTTCCGCACACTCGGCGACGTGCAGATCGGGAGCCCGGATATTGACGGTTTCGACGGCTGATCCGGCTGCGGATACAGGCTTGATCGATCGCGTTACGCCTTAAGGGTCACATGTCATTGTTTTGCCCAAAGGATTGTGCAATCGGAGAGTGACATTATACTCGCCGTGCCCGGCTGATGACGTTCATCAGTGAATTGGCACGCAATGCAAGGGGTTTTCGATGATCAATGGACGCAAGGGCGTGAGCGCGGCGATCCTTTCTGCTTTCCTGGCCGTGTCGGTCGCCTCCTCCGTGGCGTTCGTACCGACGCCTGTTGTGGCTGCGAGTCAGATCAGGGCGGTTGTGAACAAGACCGCGATCACGAGCGGCGACGTGGCGAAGCGTGCAGCATTCCTGCGCCTGCAGCGCCGGAGCGGAAATCTGAACAAGCTGGCGCTGGAGGAACTTGTCACCGAAGCGCTGAAGCGGCAGGAGATCGCCCGTGTTGGCGCATCCGTCAGCGTCACCGAAGTAGACAAGGCTTTCGAGCGTTTCGCCGCCTCCAACAAGCTTTCTCCGAAGCAGATGGCGGGAATCCTCGGACAGGCCGGTGTCGGCGTGGAGCATTTCAAGTCATTCCTCGCGGTGCAGATGAGCTGGCCTCGCCTCGTCAACGCCCGCTACGGCGGACGTGCGGGTGGACTGAGCAAGCAGGACGTGATTGCCAAGATGCTTGAGAACAAGCAGAAGCCGGTGACGACCGAGTACTTCCTCAAGCAGGTCATCTTCGTCGTGCCCGCATCGAAACGGAATGCGATCACCGGCAAACGTAAGGCCGAGGCGGAAGCATCGCGTTCCAAGTTCCCCGGCTGCGACGGGGCCATGGACTTTGCCCGGAATTACCTGGATGTCTCGATCCGCAATCTTGGCCGCGTGATGGCACCCGAATTGCCGGACGAGTGGAAGCCGCTGATCGAAAAGGCGTCGAACGGCACGACCGCCACGCGCGTCACCGAAAAAGGCGTCGAGTATCTGGCGATCTGCAATCAGCGCCAGGTCTCGGACGATGTTGCGGCAGAGGTAGTGTTCCGTGCCGAGGATATCGGCAAGGAGAAAAAGGGCGACGATCCGAATTCCGAGAAGTATATCGAAGAACTGCGAAGCAAAGCGCAGATCGTGTATCGCTGATCGTCGACTGAAAGACAGCATATGGCCGCCAGCTCAGACCGTCCCCTCGCCCTCACCCAAGGGGACCCCGCAGGTATCGGCCCCGACATCGCCTTGATGGCGTGGCGTCAGAGGCGGGAGAAGGCGATCCCGCCCTTTATTTATATCGGCGATCCTGCAGTGTTGGCAGTTCGTGCCCGCCAGCTGGAGCTGGATGTGCCGATCCACGAAACGGACGTAAACGAAACGACCGCCGTGTTTGACGGTGCCATGCCCGTTCTTCCGCTACGTGGCGATATCGACGTGGTCGCCGGCCAGCCGCATGTGGCCACCGCAAAAACCACCATCGCTGCGATCGAGACGGCGGTTGCCCTCTGCATGGAGGACAAGGTGCGCGGCGTCGTGACCAATCCCATTGCAAAATCCGTCCTTTACGAGTCCGGCTTCAAGTTTCCGGGCCACACCGAATTTCTGGCGGATCTGGCAAGCCGGCGAACGAATGAAGCCTATCGACCCGTGATGATGCTGGCCGGGCCCAAGCTCAGGGCTGTTCCCGTGACCGTGCATATTCCTCTCAAGGATGTGCCGGGTTCACTGACGGAGCATGCGATTGTCGAAACCTGCCGCATTGTCTCGGCCGATCTCAAGGGCCGTTTTGGACTTGCTTCTCCAAGGCTGGCGGTCGCGGGTCTCAATCCCCACGCGGGTGAAGGCGGCGCGCTCGGGACCGAGGACGAAGATATCGTCCATGCGGCCGTGATGAAGGTGCGCGATCTCGGCATTGACGCATTCGGGCCGCTACCTGCGGACACGATGTTCCACGATGATGCCCGCCGACGTTACGACGTCGCCGTGTGTATGTATCATGATCAAGCGCTCATTCCGGTCAAGGCACTCGACTTCGACGAGTCGGTCAACGTGACGCTTGGCCTGCCGTTCGTTCGCACGTCGCCCGATCACGGCACTGCGTTCGGCCTGGCGGGAACGGGAATAGCCAGACCGAACAGCCTGATCGCGGCGCTCAAGCTGGCCGACAGCATCACCGGTCGAACAGTGGCAACGTCCTGATGGCGGCGCTCGATGGATTGCCGCCGCTGCGCGATGTCATCGCGCGGCACGGGCTCGACGCCCGTAAGGCGCTCGGCCAGAATTTCCTGCTCGACCTCAATCTGACGCAAAAGGTTGCGCGTACCGCCGGGTCGCTGGAAGGCGTGACGGTATTCGAGGTCGGTCCCGGTCCTGGTGGGCTGACGCGCGCCATTCTGGCGCTGGGTGCAAAAAAGGTTGTCGCTGTCGAGCGCGACAGCCGTTGCCTGCCGGCGCTTGCCGAGATTGCTGGTCACTATCCTGGACGGCTGGACGTGATCGAGGGCGACGCTCTTAAAACCGACTTTGCAGCCTTGGTCCCAGCCGAAGAGCCGGTGAAGATCATCGCGAACCTCCCCTATAATGTCGGCACGCAATTGCTCATCGACTGGCTCCTTCCCGGTCGGTGGCCACCTTTCTGGCAGTCCTTGACGCTGATGTTTCAGAAGGAAGTGGGCCAGCGCATCGTGGCACAGGAGGACGACGATCACTACGGCCGCCTCGGCGTTCTCTGTGGCTGGCGGACGGATGCGCACATGGCATTCGACATTCCGCCTCAGGCCTTTACGCCGCCGCCGAAGGTGACGTCAACAGTGGTGCATCTGGTGCCGCGCCCCTCGCCACTGCCGTGCGACGCGGGCAAGCTCGAGAGAGTGACGCACGCCGCCTTCGGCCAGCGCCGCAAGATGCTCCGCCAGAGCCTGAAACCGCTCGGCGGCGAGGCGTTGCTCCTCAAGGCGGACATCGATCCGGCGCGCCGGGCGGAAACACTCTCGGTCGAAGAGTTCGTAAGGCTCGCTAATCTACTTTGACCAACGGCGTTCTGCGGACATTCGACATAGACTTCGCTCAGGCAGCCTGCGCCGAAGGCGGTGCGGTCCGGATGTCGAACACGCTCACCTGCTCTTTCAGACGATCCGCCTCCGTCGCGAGCCCATGGGTTGAGGCGTTCGTTTCCTCGACCATCGCCGCGTTCTGCTGCGTCACCTGATCCATCTGGTTGATCGCGGCCGTGATTTCGCCGAGTGCCGCCGACTGTTCCTGCGTGGCGCGGACAATCGCGGACACTTCATCGTTGATGCGCGCAACATGTTCCTCGATCCCCTTTAGGGCCTGGCCCGTCTCGCCAACGAGATCAACGCCTGCCTTCACTTCGCGCGCCGAGCGCTCTATGAGCTGTTTGATCTCACGCGCGGCACTGGCCGATCTTTGGGCCAACTCTCGGACTTCCTGGGCGACGACAGCAAATCCCTTTCCTGCCTCGCCCGCGCGAGCCGCCTCGACGCCGGCGTTCAGCGCGAGAAGATTGGTCTGGAAAGCAATTTCATCGATGACGCCAATGATCTGACTGATCTGGCCTGAAGACTGCTCAATCTGGCCGATGGCTTCTACGGTGCTCACCACCACCTCGGCGGATCGACGCGCATCCACGGTCGCCCGCCCGACCAGCATGCCGACCTGTTCCGCACGCTTGGCGGAGTCTCTCAAAGTGCCGGTAACCTCTCCCAGCGAGGCGGAGGCCTCCTCAAGGGCGGCGGCCTGTCTTTCAGTTCGTTGAGCGAGGCTGTTCGCTGCCTGCTGCAGTTCCTTGGTTCCACCGTGAATTGTCCGCGTCCCGTCGCTGATCGTCGACATGACGTCCAGCAGCCTGTCCATGGAACTGTTGAAATTCTGCCGCAATGCATCGAGGTCCGGCGCGAAGGAGCGGTTTACCCGGTAACCGAGGTTGCCGGCGGCAAGCGCGTCCAGCCCTCCGGCCAATTGATCCACAGCGAAGCTGATCTGTTCGGCGCGCAGGGCCCGCTCCTGTTCGGCTTCCCGCTCACGCGCCTGCTTCGCCGCGATCTGTCGAAGCTCCTCCTCACGTTCGCGCGCCGCCTGTTCCTCCGAGTTCGCGATGCACTGACGGATCGCCTGTCCCATGCGACCAATCTCGTCCTTGCCCTCGGAGTGGATCAGATGCACGTCAACCTCTCCCGCCGCCAGCCGCTGCACAGCGTCCGTCAGCATGCCAAGAGGGCGAACCACGGTATAGGTCAACGAGCCGGTCATGAGAAACGCAAGCACGAAACCGCCGCCGACGATCGACACGACAACAAGAAGGTGCCGCAACTCGGAATCGGCCAAAATTTTGGCATCCTCTATGATACCGGCCAACGTTTCGTTTTCGATTTCCTTGAGGTGTTCGATGCGCCGGGTGGTGAAGTCAAACCACTCCCGTGCGTCAAGCCCGGAAAGATCCCTGGATGCTTCGAGTGACAGCATCCGGCTCCGATATTCCTGAACTTTCCTCGCATCCTCACTCTCGATCTCGGCCTTGAACTGCGGGCGCACATCTTCTGGCAAGAGCTCTATGTACTGGTTCAGAAGCGCCAGCTGGGCGCCGTGCAGACCGATAAACTGAAGATAGGTTTTCGCATCGAAGGCGCCGGCGGTGATATAGCCATTGCCCATGCCACGCTCCTGTCCGGCCACCTCCTTCGCGTTCATCAGCAGACTGTAGGCGACCAGCTTGCCGGTCACGCTTTTGGACGTTACTGCCAGGGAAAACTCTCGCGAGAGATTCATGAGGTGGATGATCGTTCCGGTGTAGTAGGCAAAGGCTTCGCCCCGTTCCACCTCCAGTCTGTCGATCCGTCCGCGAATGTCAGCGATCATGGCAAGCTCGGTACGGATGGTGTCAACATGACGGATGAGAGCCGGATCTCCCTCAGCTGAAATGTGGTCGATCACCGTGTTCATCGATTGGAGTTGTGGGCCCGCTTTCTCGCGCATGGCCATCATCTCCTTGCCGAGCTTCTGTCCCTTGGAGCTCAAAAAGCCGGCTGTCATACCACGTTCGCCCTGTAATTGGTGGACGAGATCGCCAATAACCGCCAAGTCGGATCCTACATCCTGCAGATGTTTCGCATCTCTGTAACTTTGAAACGTCGTCACGGCTTGCAGATAGGAAAGAGTCGCTGCAGCGGCCAAAGGCACTGCCAGCGCCGCCAGCAACCGCCACTTCACGGGAATATCGATAAGGCGCACGTTGTCCCCCATCAGGTCGAGCGATAAGTTCGACACAATCTGTGCGCGTATTATGTTTAACTTTAGTTAAATTGAATTTTAAAGGCAGAAAAATATTCAGCCACAACCTGACGGCTAGTCTTGTGCGCTACTTTACAAGGTCGTTTACGAAATCGAACAACCCATGCCGACGATCCCGGCGCAGGCGCTCGGCCTTTACGATCGACTGAACGGCGTCAAAGGCGTTGTTGAGATCATCGTTGATGATCACGTAATCGTATTCGCGCCAATGGGCGATCTCCGCCCGCGAATTTGCAAGGCGCGTCTGGATAACCTCCTCGGTATCCTCCGCACGACGATGAAGGCGGGACTGCAGCTCGGCCATCGTGGGCGGAAGGATGAAGATCGAGACAATGTCCGCTCCCATCTTGTCCTGCATCTGCTGGGCACCCTGCCAGTCGACGTCAAACAACATATCCCGGCCGTCCGACATGGCCCGTTCGACCGGTTCACGCGGGGTGCCGTAGAAGTTGCCGTGCACCTCGGCCCATTCGAGCAGCGAGTCTGAATCCCTGAGGCGCTCGAATTCCCGCTTGGAGACGAAGTGGTAGTGCACGCCTTCGATCTCGCTCTGGCGCCGTTCGCGCGTCGTGACGCTGACTGAAATGCCGATGTTGCGATCCTTCTCAAGCAAAGTGCGCGCAATCGTCGATTTTCCCGCCCCTGAGGGGGAGGAAATCACCAGCATCAGTCCCCGCCTGGCGACCTCGATCGCCCCCGTCTGCCCCGTCGCCATAACTACTCCAGATTTTGAACCTGCTCGCGGAACTGGTCGATCACGACCTTCAGTTCGATGCCGGCCGCCGTGACAGCGACAGAATTCGACTTGGAACAGATAGTATTCGATTCGCGATTGAATTCCTGCGCCAGGAAATCGAGCTTGCGCCCAATCGGCCCGCCCTTCTCCAGGAGTTCCCGTGCGGCAGAAACATGGGCATTGAGCCGGTCGATTTCCTCGCGCAGATCGGCCTTGGTGGCGAGCAAAGCCGCCTCCATATGGAGACGGTCACGATCAAGAGACGGGGCGCTGTCGATCAGGGCGGATATCTGGCTCTCCAGCTTCCTGATAATTTCAGCAGGTGTGCGGGATGGATCCTGCTCGACGGTGCGCGTCAGTTCTTCGATGCGATCCACATGAGCGGCGAGCACGGTTTTCAATGCCTCGCCCTCGCCTTCACGCATCAGGCGCAGAGAATCGACTGCGTCGGCCAGGCCTGCAAGGATCACTGCTTCTCGCGCTTCGACGGCTTCGTCACTGTCCGGGGCTTCCTGCAACTCGACGAGACCGCGAATGCCCATGAGCGTGTCCAGCTTCATCGGCGCCATATCGATAAGCTCTGGTCCGATTTCCTCGCGCAGCGCCAGGACAGCCGCCAGCGCGTCGCGGTTGAGCACCGCCTCGATCCTGGTCTCGGCCACGGACACGGTCAGCGAGACCTGCAGATTGCCGCGGGAGAACTTCTCGGACACGAGACGCTTGGCCTCGGCTTCATAGCCTTCCATGCCGGACGGCAGGCGAAGTCGCACATCCAGACCCTTGCCGTTGACGGAGCGCAACTCCCACGCCCAGCGGTAGCGCCCACTGGTGCCTTCGCTGCGGGCAAAGCCGGTCATGGATTGCAGCGTCATGGCAGGTTCCCTTCCCGTATCAGTTGGCGTCTTCGCTCCCGGCCTCGACCACCACATCGGGGTCGACGCCGCGCTCGGCTTCTATCTTGCGCCAGCGGCGGACGTTGGCGTTGTGCTCGTCAAGCGTCGCTGCAAAAGCGTGCCCTCCGGTGCCATCAGCCACGAAATACAGGTCTTCGGTCTTCCACGGCTGCGCCACAGCCTCAAGCGCGGCCTTGCCTGGATTAGCGATCGGTCCTGGCGGAAGACCCTTGATGACATAGGTATTGTACGGGGTCTCCTTCTTCAGATCCGACTGATAGATCGGACGATCAGAAGGCTTCCCGTCACCGCCGAACAAACCGTAGACGATGGTGGGATCCGACTGAAGGCGCATGCCTTTGCTCAGGCGGTTCATGAATACGGACGCCACATGGGCGCGCTCGTCATCCTTGCCGGTCTCCCTCTCGACGATGGAGGCGAGTATCACAAACTCTTCCTTGGTCTTGATCGGCAGATCCGGATCGCGCCGCTCCCAGATGTCGTCGACAAGCCGCTGCTGCGCCGCCAGCATCTGCTGGACGATTTCGCCGCGGGTGGTACCTCGGGAGAACTTGTAGGTATCGGGACGCAGGCTGCCCTCCGCAGGCAAGTCCTCAGGCACCTCACCTTCCAGAATCTCGTCGTTGGCCAAGCGCTGGAAAACCTGCTTCACAGTCAGTCCCTCGGGCACCGAGAAGGCGTACAGAATCGACTTACCTGATTTCAGCAGTTCCATGATCTCTTTCATGGAGGCGTTCGCCTTGATCTCGTACTCTCCCGCTTTCAGCGTCTCGCCGTCACGAAGGTAGGTCGCCGTGACATAACGGAAGATACGCGCGTCCGACACCAGGCCGTTGCGCTCGAGACTGTTGGCGATGGCCGCAAGGCCTGCACCATTCTGCACGACGAAGTGGGCATTGGTCGGGAGCGGTCCGCGCTCCTGATAGGCGGACATGACATAGTAGAAGCCAGCGACGGCCACGACACAAACGGCGACCGCCAAGGTCATCAGGAAGTTCAGGAAAATGACTAACTGGCTGCGCGCCTTTCGGGAGCGACGCGGCGGCTGCGGAACGCGTTCCGGCCGGAGCGCTTCTGTCGGCGACTTCGGAATGATGGGTCCGCTCGCCGGCCGCGGTGCATCACCGGTTCGGCCAAACTGGATCCCATCGTTCTGACTGTTATCGGTCACGGCAGTCCTCTCAAAGTAATCGGCTCCGCTGTCTCGCCGAGCATTGCGGCAAAATACCGGTTCGGCCAGCCTCGACGGGAGCGATCCACAATCCGGCGCAGCCCGCAGGCCGCTCGTCAACCTTCGTAGCGACGCAATACGAGTGAAGCGTTGGTACCGCCGAAGCCGAATGAGTTCGACAGCGCAACATTGATGTCGCGTCTGCGCGCCACATGCGGGACAAGGTCTATCGCCGTCTCGACGTCGGGATTATCGAGATTGAGCGTGGGAGGAGCGACATTGTCACGGATCGCGAGCGCGGAGAAGATGGCTTCGACCGCCCCCGCCGCTCCGAGCAGATGCCCTATCGCGGACTTCGTGGACGACATTGAGATCTTCGACGCGGCATTGCCGACAAGGCGCTCAACGGCCCCGAGCTCGATCGTGTCGGCCATAGTCGAAGTGCCATGGGCGTTGATATAGTCGATGTCGGAGGCGCCCAGGCCCGCGCGCTTCAGCGCCATCGTCATGCAGCGGTAGGCGCCCTCACCGTCTTCAGACGGAGCGGTTATGTGGAACGCGTCGCCCGACAGTCCGTAGCCGACGACTTCGGCGTAGATCTTCGCGCCGCGTGCCTTCGCGTGTTCGAGTTCTTCAAGAACCACAACGCCCGCTCCTTCGCCCATGACAAACCCGTCCCGGTCGCGATCGTAGGGACGCGACGCCTTGGTCGGCTCGTCGTTACGGGCCGTGGACAGCGCCTTGCAGGCGGCAAAGCCGGCAAGCGATATACGGCTGATCGGTGACTCCGTGCCTCCGGCCACCATCACGTCGGCATCGCCGAGAGCGATCAAACGGCTGGCGTCACCGATGGCGTGGGCACCCGTCGAGCATGCGGTGACAACGGAGTGGTTGGGACCGCGCAGCTTGTGCTTGATCGAAACCTGGCCAGAGGCGAGGTTGATCAGGCGGCCCGGGATGAAAAATGGCGATATACGACGGGGGCCCTTGTCGCGCAGCGTGTATCCAGCCTCGACAATGCCCTCGATTCCGCCGATGCCGGAGCCAATCAGAACGCCGGTAGCAATCTGGTCATCATCCGTTTGCGGGTGCCAGTCAGCATCGGCCAGCGCCATGTCGGCGGCCGCGATCGCATAAATGATAAAGGGATCGACCTTGCGCTGTTCCTTGGGCTCCAGCCAGTCATCGGCATTGAACGTGCCGTCACTTCCATCGCCCACAGGAATGCGGTTGGCAATTTTGGCGGGGAGGTCATCGACCTCGAATTCCGTCACGAGGCGAGCACCGCTCTGCCCCTGCAGAAGCCGGGACCACGTCACTTCCGTTCCGCATCCCAAGGGGGATACCATCCCGGTCCCGGTGATAACGACACGTCTCATCGTCGGCTGACCCCACCTATTCGCAGATGCCACTCAAAACAGAGAGGCCCGCACTAAGCGGGCCAGAGGGAACGGGCAGCGACTGCCCATTCCATTTCGGATCGCGCTCGATCAGGCCTGGGCTTTCTCGATGAACTTGACAGCGTCGCCGACGGTCAGGATCGAGTCAGCAGCATCGTCCGGGATTTCGACGCCGAATTCCTCTTCGAACGCCATGACCAGTTCGACCGTGTCGAGCGAATCCGCGCCCAGATCATCAATGAAGCTGGCGCTCTCAACGACCTTGTCGGCTTCAACGCCCAGGTGATCTACAACAATTTTCTTTACGCGTTCTGCGATATCGCTCATGTCGGTTTCCTCGACCTTTAATCATCACAAAGGTCCATGATGGACCCTTTGCCTGTCAAAGCCGGACAACGCATTTCTGCCTATCGTCCGGCAAACCCGTTCGGCCCCGTCCACATTCGGCAACATCGTGGAAAAACGCAATTGCCGTATGCCCTTGAAGGGGCGACTGTTCACAGTCATGGCCCGCTTAACACGGTTTACTCCCGTCGCAAAGCCAGAAAATGTGCGTGTCCGATCCGCTCAACACCCAATTTTGCAGGTGGTTGAGGCGGATCAGATCATTGCCATGCCGCCATTCACATGCAGTGTCTGACCTGTCATGTAGCTGGCCTCGTTGGAAGCGAGATAAACCACCGCGGACGCGACTTCCGCACCGGTGCCCATACGCTTCATGGGTATGGCACCCATGATGGCTTCCTTCTGCTTGTCGTTCAGCTTGCCGGTCATCGCACTTTCGATAAAGCCCGGAGCGACGCAGTTGACGGTCACGTTGCGAGTGGCAATCTCCTGCGCCAAGGATTTGGAGAAGCCGATCATGCCAGCCTTGGAAGCGCAATAGTTGGCCTGGCCTGGATTGCCGGTGACGCCGACGACAGATGTGATGTTGATGATACGGCCAAAACGACGACGCATCATTGGATGGGTGAGTTCACGCGTCAGACGGAAGACGGCGGTGAGGTTGACCTCAAGCACCGCATCCCAGTCGGCATCGGACATGCGGACGAAAAGGCCATCCTTGGTGATGCCGGCATTGTTGACGAGAATGTCGACACCCTCAAGTTCGGCTTCGGCCTTCTCGCCGAGCGCCTTGACCTCGTCACGATCCGACAGGTTGGCCGGGAAGATCTTCACACGATCGCCTAGCTCTGCGGCAAGCGCTTCGAGCTTTTCCACACGGGTCCCGTGCAAGCCGACAATGGCGCCACGCGCGTGCAACTGGCGGGCGATCTCCTCGCCGATGCCGCCGGTCGCGCCGGTCACAAGGGCCTTGCGGCCTGAAAGATCGAACATGTTTCTATCCTTTTCTTTCGAACGTGGTCAGCCGAGCATCGTCGCCAGAGCGGCGTCGATATCTGCCGGCGTATTGACGGAGATGCCATTGACGGTCTTATCGATGCGCCGGGCCAAGCCGGTCAGCACCTTGCCGGAGCCCAATTCATAGAGGGTCGTCACGCCATTGGCGCCGAACCATTCAACGGTCTCGCGCCAGCGGACCTGACCGGTGACCTGCTCCACCAACAATGCGGCAATCTCTTGGGCGTCCGTTACCGGCGCGGCACGGACATTGGCGATCAGCGGCACGACCGGGCTTTTCTTTTCGACCTTGGAAAGCGCCTCACGCATGGCATCGGCGGCAGGGGCCATCAGCGCGGAATGGAAGGGTGCGGAGACCGGCAGCATGATGGCACGCTTTGCGCCCTTTTCAGACGCCAGTGCGGCTGCTTTTTCGACGGCGGCCTTCGCGCCGGAAATGACGAGCTGGCCACCGCCGTTGTCGTTGGCGATCTGGCATGAACCGGCGGTGGACGCCTCCTGACACACGGCCTCTACGTCCCCGTGCTCGAGGCCGATGATCGCCGCCATGGCGCCCTCGCCTACCGGCACGGCAGCCTGCATGGCATTGCCGCGAATGCGCAGAAGCCGCGCCGTGTCGGCGAGCGAAAAGGTTCCGGCAGCGCAGAGTGCTGAGTATTCGCCAAGCGAATGACCGGCAACAAAGGAGACCTTGTCCTTGAGGTTGAGGCCCCTCGCCTCCAGAATGCGGATCACGGCCATGGAAACGGCCATCAGGGCGGGTTGGGCATTCGCGGTGAGGGTGAGCGTCTCTTCCGGGCCGTCGAACATCACCGCCGACAGCTTTTCGCCGAGTGCCTCATCGACCTCCTCGAACACGGCACGCGCCTCGGCATAGGTTTCGGCCAGCTCCTTGCCCATGCCGACGGACTGGCTGCCCTGGCCTGGAAACGTGAATGCGACTGACATAGGCGGTCGTCCTTCCCTGATCTTTTTGCCCTCCAATTCACGTTTGTCCGGCGGGAGTCAAGTGATCAGCCTGTTGCGGCGAGGCAATAGGCGTAACAGAAATGACCTGAAACGACTTGCGCGGACGACGAAGCGGCCTAAATTCGCGTCTCGCCTTCCAAGCTCGCAGCCTTCTTCAGAAACCGGGACGTTCCATGAAATACAACACACTCGGCCGCACTGGCATTTCCGTGTCCGAAATCTGCCTCGGCACCATGACCTGGGGCTCGCAGAATTCCGAGGCTGAGGCCTTTGCGCAGATGGATTATGCCGTGGAAAACGGCGTCAACTTCTTCGACACGGCAGAACTCTATCCGACCACTCCCCTTTCCCCGGAAACCTACACTCTTACCGAAAAGATCATCGGCAACTGGTTTGCTAAGACCGGCAAACGAAAGGATGTGGTGCTTGCTACCAAGGTCGCCGGCGCGGGGCGGTCCTATATTCGGGAAGGGCGACCAATCACCGGCCAGACCGTCATAGAGGCGGTCGATGCGAGCCTGACGCGTTTGCAGACCGACTACATCGATCTCTTCCAGATTCACTGGCCGAACCGCGGCCACTACCACTTCCGGCAGGTCTGGACATACGATCCTTCGACGCAGGACCGGCAGGCTGCGATCGACGGGATGCTGGAAAAGCTGGAAGCGCTCGATGTCTGCGTCAAGGCAGGCAAGATTCGTGCGATCGGACTATCCAACGAGACGACGTGGGGAACACAAAAATTCATTTCGCTCGCCGAAAGCCGCGGGCTTCCGCGCGTGGCGACGGTGCAGAACGAATATAATCTTCTCTACCGAACGCATGACCTCGACATGGCGGAACTTTCGCATCACGAGGAGGTCGGTCTTCTCGCCTATTCACCTCTCGCTGGCGGTATCCTGTCCGGCAAGTATCTCGACGGGCAAAAGCCCGCCGGCTCAAGAGCTTCGATCAACGGCGACATCGGCGGGCGATTGAAGCCGATGCAGGAACCGGCAACGAGGGCCTATGTGGATATCGCCCGCAATCACGGCCTCGATCCTTCCCAGATGGCGCTCGCCTTTTGCCTGACTCGTCCGTTCATGGCCTCGGTCATCATCGGGGCAACGAGCATGGAACAGTTGAAGATCGACATCGGCTCGGCCGATATAACGCTGTCCGAGGATGTGTTGCGGGAGATTGCCAAGGTGCACCGCATGTATCCCATGGCCATCTGAGCGGTACCGTCAGCACGGACCAACATTTTCGTGAACGTGTCGCTCTTGAAAAGACACACACCCGATTACCACCTGCTCTCCGGTCGATGCAGGGCGCCCGCGCCCGAATAGAAGGGGATTTTCTTGGATTATGTGCTGGTTCTCGGGGGCCTGGTCGGTCTCTATTTTGGTGCGGAATGGCTGCTGCGCGGCGCAATCGCGCTGGCACAAAAACTCGGCCTTCCGACCCTGATCGTCTCGTTGGTGATCGTCGGCTTCGGCACATCCATGCCGGAGCTTCTGGTTTCCGTCCGCGCCGCACTCTCCGGCTCGTCGGATATTGCGATCGGCAACGTGGTCGGATCGAATACGGCGAATATCCTGTTGATCATCGGCGCCTGTGCGATGATCTTCCCGATCACGCACTGGGACAAAGGCGTGAAGCGCGACACCTATGTGATGATAGGTGCATCGCTGCTGCTGCTGGGGTTGGTTCAGTTCGGGGAGATTGGCCGGATCGTCGGATTGGCGATGGTCGCGGTTCTGGCGGCCTATCTCGGTTATGCGTATGTGCAGGGCAAGGGTGCGGCGGATGAGGACGTTCGCCACGAAACGCTTGGTCCGGGATTCATGGCGCTCCTCATTCTCGGCGGTCTTGCCACGCTCTTTGTCGGAGCGGAGCTTCTGGTGCGCGGCGCCACAAGCCTTGCCCGCGATTTCGGCGTCTCCGAAGCGGTGATCGGCCTGACAGTGGTCGCCGTCGGCACCTCCCTGCCCGAACTTGCAACCGGCGTCATGTCGGCGCTGCGCAAGCACTCCGACATCATGATCGGCAATATCGTCGGATCGAATATCTTCAACATCCTGTTCATCCTCGGGGTTACCTCGGTGATACAGCCGATCGGCGTCGATGCGCGGTTCGGCATGTTCGATGTGCCGGTGATGCTTGTGGTGACCCTCGGGTTCGCCGCCCTGCTCCTCACGCATGTGGGCGTCAAGAGGCTCGTGGCCGCAGCGATGCTCGTGTTTTACGGTGCCTACACGGTCGCGCTGGTTCAGGTGTGACCTGGGCCAGCACACTCGGCAAGTTTAGTACCTTAAAATGAAATGGCCCGCCAATGGCGGGCCATGACTTCTGATCTGCCACTACTTTACGCCCGCTTGCGGATCGTTCCGTAGATGATGTTGCGGTTGTCGCCAAACCACACGCGGGCGTCCACGGTGTTACGTTCAACGCTGGAGTTGATCACCCGCCACATGTCCGCCTCCGAACGCTGCAGGAGCTCCCAGTTCATATAGGACTCCATGTAGCCATCATCGGCCATTTCATCGGTGAAGTTCGCAAACAGAAAGACACCGTCAGGCTTCAGCATCTCCATGCAGACCTGGGTGAGCTTGATCGCCACCTTGTCGGCCAGATAGTCGTAGAGACCGGCCGCGTAGATGAAGTCGAACTTGCCGATCTGGTGCTTCTTTCCGAGAAGCCCACGCACCGAGCCGTCGATCGCCTCGATGCAGGTGCCGCCAAACTGGCTGGAGATGGTGCCGATGCTGATCGGATCCTGATCAAGAGCGACCCAGCGCTTGATGCCGCCATTGCGAAGCGCGACCGATTTTTCGGCCTCGCGAAGATGGCCGGCAGCAACGGTCAGAATTTCCGTATCCGGCCCCTTCTCGGCGGCGATGTCATCGACGTACTGCGTGAGGATATCCCGCCGTTCCCGCACGGCCACCGGGCCGGGCGCGTTGATCGTGTATTCGAAGATGCCGAGACCAAGCGGTGTCGACTTCGCCACCTCGTGCGCCACATCCTGATGACCGTAGATGAAGTCGATCAGGCTCGCATCGCCCGAGTAGCCCCTCGGCTTTTCGAAAGACCAGCGGGTGAACGGGCACTGCTGGAAAATTCTGGCCGAAGGGTGGGCCTGGACGATCGGGATGAGTTCCATCCAGATGGCAGGTCCGAATTTGTGGCGGATGTCATGAAGGGCTCCGATGAGCCATTTGACAGTCTGGGCGGGGTCCACCCGATCTTCAATACGCTGCACTGCAAAGCGCATGATCAGCGCAAGCTCGGCCTTCGCAGTGGGAAGCTGCTCGGCAAATTGGTCGACGGAAGACGAGGAGGAAAGTTCCTTGCTTACAGACTGGGGGGTAATAAGGCTTTCGCCATCAAGTGCAAAATTGAGTTCAGCCATGGGAGCCTCACTGGTTAATATACAGTTAACTCTACCCCTAAAGTTGCCAGCGACGCCAGCTTGGGCCTTGGAATTCGCAAGGATTGGTTAATTCCCAATTTGACCCCTACAATTTCAATGAATTTGGAAAACGTTAACGCGATGTAGGTAGTGTGTGTCACATAAAGGGCCTTTGAACGGCCGGCGCAGACGAAATTTTTAGGGTTTGAGTTAGTGCGGCGGCTGCACCCGAGACGCAGGTTTCTCGCGAGGTGGCGTAGGGCTGGTGGTGATAATGCATGACGCATGTATTGGCCGATATGATCGAGACCGACTTTCGCAGCGAGCCGATGAAGCCGGCTCCGGAATCCTTGCGCTCGCTTTACGACAGCGAAAGTGAAAGCAAGCGCAAGCAGGTCACTCGGCATGGTCTGTGGATCGCTGTCGCAGCATACCTGCTTTACTCCCTCACAGACGTCCTGTTCCTGCGAGACGTCGCCGCGCAGACGGTCGCGGGCCGGTTTGCGGTGGGTATCGTTTCGCTCTGCCTTCTGGAACTGACATTGCGCCTGCGGGCGAGCGCCAATCTGGTGGACGTCCTGGCGGCAACCGCCGTTCTCAGCGGCTACGTGGTCTGGCTTTTAACCGGCTGGAACACTGCGGAGACGGCGTCATTCTCCTATTACATGGTTTTTGGCGCGATCTTCATGATGAGCCTGAACCTGTTTTTCAGCTTCCGCTTTCCGGTGGCACTCGCCGCCTCGACAACGACAATGGCGATCTTCCTCGGGTCGCTCTACGCCTACATGCCCATGGATCTGATCTACAAACTTATCCTTGGCGCCTTCTGCATATCCTGCTTCGTATTTACGTCCTACGTGAACCTCCAACTGAACCGTGAGCGTTTCAAGGTCTTCCTGAACGCGCTTGAGGCCCGCCTGCAGCAGAATGCATCGGAGGAACGGGGCAAGGCGCTCCTCAGGCTCTCGAACACCGATCCACTGACCGGGCTCGAAAATCGACGCGCGGTCGATCAGCGCCTTCGCACGCGCTGGCAGGACTGGCAGGAAAACGGCGTGATGTTCGCCGTGCTGCTTGTCGATGTCGACTTCTTCAAGCGCTATAACGACTGCTATGGTCATCAGGAAGGCGATCGCTGCCTCACCACCGTGGCGAAAGGTCTGTACGACGCCATATCCCATTATGACGCGGCGATCGGGCGATATGGCGGCGAGGAGTTCATCGTCATCGCGCGAGTCGAGGATCAGAAAGAGGTCGCGGACCTTGCCGAGACCATATGCCGGTCCGTACGTGAAATGGCGCTGCCGCACGGACAGCGCCGCGACGGTATTTCGATTGTCACCGTGAGCGTCGGTGCGTCCCTGACGCGTGGCCAGTCGGTCAAGCTCGAAAAGATCATCCACGAGGCCGATCGGGCCCTCTACACGGCCAAGGCCAACGGCCGCAACGGGGTGAAGCTCTTCGATCCGGACGACCCGCAGAGCAGCGACGAAAGCGAGCATATCGCGGCGATCCTGAAGATTGCCCTGGAGCAAAAGCTTGTGTCGCTCGTCTATCAACCGATCCGTGGCGTGCAGAGCGGCACGATAGAAGCTGCCGAGGCGCTGATGCGGCTGAAAATGCTGGACGGAGCGCCCGTGTCCCCGGCGGTGTTCATCCCTATCGCGGAACGGACAGGAGCCATTATCGAACTTGGGCGATGGGCGATCCGGACGGTTTGCGTCGACCTTCTGGCGAAGGACCTCGTGCAGGTCGTCAGCGTCAATGTCTCGCCTATACAGCTCAAGATGCCCGGTTTCGCCGCGTCTGTCGCCCTTATCCTCGCCGAAACCGGTGTCTCCGGCGGGCGCCTCGCGTTCGAAATAACCGAAGGCGTGGAAATGGAGATGAACTCCGATATCCTGCGCTGCATCAGCGACCTGAAGAAAATGGGGGTCCAGATCTGGCTCGACGATTTCGGCACAGGCTTCGCCGGTCTCTCGTGGCTTAGGCTGATCGACTTCGACACGGTGAAGATTGACCGCTCCTTCCTGCATGACTGCGACCAGAAGCGTGGCCGGACGATGATGCAGGACATCATCAGCTTGCTGCGGAACAGGACCCGTACCATCCTGGTCGAAGGCGTGGAGACGGGAGACCAACAGGCTCTCATGGAAGAGTACAAGATCGACCACCTGCAGGGCTACCATGTCGGTCGCCCCGTGCCGGTCGAGCAGTTCACAGCAGAGCCGAAGAAGGTCGAGGCGGTGGCAGGCCGCAAATCATCCGCGCGTCGGTAGCAAGACCCGCGACCTGACCGGCACGGCGAACTTTGCAAAGTCCTTGCCTTTCCCCGGAAAATCCGTATAAGCGCGCTGTTCACAACACCCGGTCATTTGGCTGGTGGCTGAACGGAGGGCTGGTTTTCGTCGTGAAAGCCGCAGGAACCAGAGGGTTCCGGTCTCCCGTGTCTCCGCTCTCGACCGTCTCGAACAACGCTTTTCTTGCCTCGGCTCATCCGATCAGGAGCAGTCGTTGAGGCTTAGCGCCGGATCCGGGTGTGACAACCGCAAGAAAGGCAAGTCTACAATGGCTCTTTACGAACATGTATTCCTTGCCCGGCAGGATATGTCCGCTCAGCAGGTTGATGCCCTCGTCGAACAGTACAAGGGTGTTCTCGAAGCTAACGGCGGCAAGGTCGGGCGCGTAGAAAACTGGGGTCTGAAGTCCCTCACCTACCGCATCAAGAAGAACCGCAAGGCTCACTACGCCCTGATGGACATCGACGCTCCGGCAGCTGCCGTCCATGAAATGGAGCGCCAGATGCGCATCAACGAAGACATTCTTCGTTACATGACCATCGCTGTCGAGGTCCACGAAGAAGGCCCGTCCGCTATGATGCAGAAGCGCGACCGCGATGACCGTCCGCGCGATGATCGTGGCCCGCGCCGTGACTTCGGCGATCGTGGTCCGCGTCCGGACCGTGGCCCGCGTGAAGGTGGCTTCGAGCGCCGTCCGCGCGAAGATCGTGCATAAGGAGAACTGACAATGGCTGAAACATCGTCCGCGGCTCGCCGCCCGTTCCACCGCCGTCGCAAGACCTGCCCGTTCTCCGGCGCCAACGCTCCGAGGATCGACTACAAAGACGTTCGTCTCCTGCAGCGCTACATTTCCGAGCGCGGCAAGATCGTTCCGTCGCGTATCACCGCCGTATCGCAGAAGAAGCAGCGTGAGCTGGCCAAGGCCATCAAGCGCGCCCGCTTCCTCGGCCTGCTGCCGTACGTCGTAGCATAATGACTATGCGGGCCGCCGGTTAACGTCGGCTGCCCGCCTCCCCTTCCGCGTTGGGCGCGGATCGGAACACCACCCCGCCTCCGGCAAGCCGTTCACGAAACGCGCCGGGGACCGGAAAATCCCATGTTGGGGATCCGGAAATGGTCCGGGCAATCCCCTAACTGCTTGAACGGCAGGACAGCGAACGTGAAACAACTGGACGGAAAACTGCTGACCACCGGCATGCTCGCCGGACTGACCGCTGCACTGCTGGTGCTGGCGGCGAACGCGCAGCCGTCTCTGTCGTCTTTTCTATATGCGGCATCCGCAATGCCGATCCTGATCGCCGGCCTGGGCTGGGGCAATGTCGCGGCAATCGCCGCGATCGTTACCGCAGCAGCGCTTGGCTCGATCGCCGTGTCGCCGCTCTTCGCGGCTTCGATGGCCATTTTCACCCTGCTGCCGGCCGGCTGGGTCAGTCATCTCGCCAGCCTCGCGCGTCCCGCGTCCGAAATTGGGGGGCCCGATCATCTGATTGCCTGGTATCCGCTGTCCGATATCCTGATGCATCTGTGCGCGCTCATCGCGCTTGCGGTTGTGTTCCTCGGCGTCATGATCGGTTACGGCCCTGAGTTCATTCGAGAACTGGTGAATGCCGTGATGACGGCGGCGACCGCCCAGGAAGGGGCGTTCCAGCCGACTGCGGATGACATCGCCCAGATCGAACGGCTGATGCTCGTGCTTCTGCCCGTTGTTCAGGGCGGCATGTGGGTGATGATGCTCACTGCCACCTACTACTTCGCGATGCGCATCGTCACGGCATCCGGCCGGGCCAAGCGCCCGCGGGAGGACATGCCCTCAGCCCTGCGCATGAACCGCAACGCGATGCTGATCTTCCTCGCCGGCCTGCTAGCCGCCTTTGTCGGCGGCCCGATCGGCCTCGTTGGCGTCACTGTGTGCGGGACATTCGGCGCGGGTTTTCTGATGGCCGGTTTTGCCTCCCTGCATCTGCGGACCCGCGGCAAAGACTGGCGCCTGCCGGTTCTCGTGTTGGCATACCTGTCGGTTCTTTTCCTGCTGCCGACCTTCATCATTCTCATTCTCGGACTGGCCGATGCGCGCCGGACCGTGGCCCTCACGCCGGCTCAAAAGGCCGACACGAAATCAGACAACAACGAAACACAAGACTGAAAGGAACAAGACAATGGAAGTCATTCTTCTTGAACGCATCTCCAAACTCGGCCAGATGGGCGAAACCGTGAAGGTTCGCGACGGCTTCGCACGCAACTACCTGCTGCCGCAGGGCAAGGCGCTGCGCGCCAACGCCGCCAACAAAGCCCGTTTTGAAAAGGAACGCGCCACCCTTGAAGCCCGCAACCTCGAGCGCAAGTCGGAAGCCCAGAAGGTTGCCGAAGCCCTCGAAGGCAAGTCGTTCATCGTCGTGCGTTCGGCTGGTGAAACCGGGCAGCTGTACGGTTCGGTTGCTGCTCGCGACGTCGTCGACATCCTGGCCGCCGAAGGCTTCAACATCGGCCGCAGCCAGGTCGAGCTGAACACCCCGATCAAGGCTATCGGCCTGCACCAGGTCACGCTGCACCTGCATTCCGAAGTCGAACTGACGGTCGAGCTGAACGTCGCCCGTTCGGCTGAAGAAGCCGAGCGCCAGGCCAAGGGCGAAAGCCTCACCTCGGCCGACGCCATCTACGGCGTCGACGAAGATGCGCTGCGTCCGGAAGACTTCTTCAATCCGGAAGCCGAAGACGAAGACGACGACCGCTAACCGCGGTTTCGTTCATCGAACGAACAATCTGGGGCCCGGTCCTGCATCTTGCGGGCCGGGTCTTCTGTATTTTGCGGCTTCGGCCGCCGCGACGCTCTCCCTGCTATTTTAGAGAATCATCCCACAGCATAGAATGGCTTCTCCGGCATGATTCCCTCGATTGCCGTCAAGCCCACCATTCAGCGGCCTGTTGATAGACGTGGACAACACGAAAAAGCCGAATGAAGGGGTCATGGCTGTTGACTGCGAGAGCCGAGGTGGCCAAACCCGGATGATCCAGCCGAAACTGAAAAGACCGTTGTGACCATGATCGATGCCGTTCGCAAGATGACGCCCCCGCAGGCCGCCGAGCCGCTTTACCGCGAAGCTCCGAACAATATCGAGGCGGAGCAGGCCCTTCTCGGCGCCATTCTCGTCAATAACGATGCCTACTACCGGGTGTCGGACTTCCTCAAGCCCGAGCATCTCTACGAACCGCTGCATCGCAAGATTTTCGAGGTCGCTTCTGAAATCATCCGTATGGGCAAGACCGCCAATCCGGTCACCATCAAGACGTTCCTTCCCGCGGATGAAAAGGTCGGCGACCTCACGGTCGCACAATACCTTGCTCGTCTTGCCTCGGAAGCCGTGTCGATCATCAATACAGAGGACTATGGCCGGGCGATCTACGATCTGGCGCTGCGGCGGGCGCTGATCCAGATTGGCGAAGACGTCGTCAACATCGCCTACGACGCGCCGCTTGACATGCCGCCACAGGCACAGATCGAGGATACCGAGCGGCGTCTCTTCGCGCTGGCGGAGAACGGTCGTTATGATGGCGGCTTCCAGGCGTTTTCCGATGCCGTGGCGCTTGCCGTCGACATGGCGGGCGCGGCTTTCGAGCGCGACGGCAACCTTTCGGGTATTTCCACCGGGATCGTATCGCTGGATTCGAAGATGGGCGGATTGCAGCGATCCGACTTGATCGTTCTTGCCGGCCGTCCGGGTATGGGTAAGACCTCGCTCGCCACCAACATCGCCTGGAACATTGCCGCGGCGTACGAACCCGAGGTGCTTCCTGACGGATCGTTCAAGGCCAAGAACGGTGGGGTCGTCGGGTTCTACTCCCTCGAAATGTCATCCGAACAGCTTGCCACGCGTATCATGTCCGAGCAGACCGAAGTGTCCTCCTCGAAGATCCGTCGCGGCGACATCACCGAGCATGAATTCGAAAAGCTGGTCGGCTTTTCCCAGACCATGCAGAAGGTTCCGCTCTACATCGACCAAACCGGCGGTATCTCGATCGCCCAGCTGTCGGCGCGTGCACGCCGTCTGAAGCGCCAGCGCGGCCTCGACTGCCTGGTGGTCGACTATATCCAGCTGATGACCGGCACCGGCAAATCAGGGGAAAACCGCGTCCAGGAAATCACCGCGATCACCACGGGGCTGAAGGCGCTGGGCAAGGAACTCAACGTCCCGATCATTGCGCTATCACAGCTCTCCCGTGGCGTAGAAAGCCGAGAGGATAAGCGTCCGCAGCTTTCCGACCTGCGTGAATCCGGCTCGATCGAGCAGGACGCCGACGTCGTGCTCTTCGTGTTCCGCGAGGAATACTACGTGCTCGGCATGGAACCCCGCGACATGTCGGACCCGAAATACCCGGAATGGGAAGCCCATATGGAGCGGGTGCGCGGCACTGCTGACGTCATCATCGCCAAGCAGCGCCACGGACCGACCGGCACCGTCAAGCTCGCCTTCCAGTCGCAGTTCACGCGCTTTGCGGACCTCGCCGATCCGAGCTTTACGCAGTACGAAGAACACTAAGCATGAAACCCGCCTCAAAGGCGGGTTTCGTTTTCCGGCTACTCGCCGGTCGCGAGCGGGAAACCCTCATCGATCCAACCTGTCACTCCACCCGCCATGATTTTGACGGGGCGCCCGAGTTCGGCCAGGCGAAGCGCACCGCGGGCGGCCCCATTGCAATGCGGTCCGGCACAATACGTCACGAATATCATATCTTCCGGCCAGTCTGACATGCGATGCCCCGTGATCTTCCCATGAGGCAGGCTGATCGCCCCTGGCACATGGCCCTTGGCGTAGAGCGCGGGACCGCGCACATCCAGCAGGACGAAGTCAGGTCCCTTTGACAGAGCATCATGCACATCCCAGCAATCGGTCTCGAATTCGAACTCGGCGGCGAAGTGTTCGCGAGCAACCTCGCTGGGCGCGGGCTTGACGGTCGTTACGGCAGTCGGCATGGCTGTCTCCTTTTTGATGGAACGATAATCCAACGGAGAACCGCTGTTGAAAATTGGCGGGAATGACAATAGACGTAAAAATCATGACAAAGTCCCCTCACCTTACCGGCCCTCTCGTCGCGGCACTCGTCTATGACGGGCTTTGCACGTTCGAATTCGGCATCGTGGCGGAGATTTTCGGCCTCTCGCGCCCGGAGATGGGAAGCGGATGGTACCGGTTCGAAAGCGTCGCCATTGAGCAAGGCCCTTTCAGGGCGCATGGCGGCCTCACGGTTTCGGCCGATAGCGGGATCGAGCGGCTCAACGCGGCCGAGATCATCGTCGTACCCGGCTGGCGCGGCATCGACAGTCCTGTACCGGAAAACCTTTGTGAACGGTTGCGAGACGCCCATGCACGCGGCGCCCGCCTTATCTCTCTCTGTTCCGGGGCCTTCGTCCTGGCGGCAACAGGATTGCTGGACGGCGGCGTTGCCGCGACGCATTGGCGTTATGCGGATGCCCTCCGCAACAGATTTCCTTCGATAGATGTGGATGAGGCGTCGCTCTACCGGTCGCACAACGCGATCTTCACGGCGGCGGGCAGTGCCGCCGGTATTGACCTGCTGATCGAGATCATCCGACAGGATTTCGGCGCGCCCGCGGCCAATTCGGTGGCCCGCCGGCTCGTGATGCCGGCCCACCGGACCGGCGGACAGGCACAATTTCTGGAACGTCCGGTCGCCCAGCGGGAAGGCTCAGAGATTTCCCCCCTGCTCGACGCGATGCGAGCGGACATAGCGCTTGACTGGACGATCGGAAAAATGGCGCATCGATGCCGGATGAGCGAGCGCACCTTCCTGCGCCGCTTCGCGGAAGCGACAGGCACCACGCCAGGCGAATGGCTGACGGCAGAACGGGTGGCTATAGCGAAGGATCTTCTTTGCGGCGCCGGCGCGCGGATCGACGATGTCGCAAATGCCGTGGGATTTGGTTCAGCGCACACCCTTCGACACCACTTCCGGCGAAAGATCGGCATCAGTCCAACCGAATACCGCACTCGCTTCCTCGCGGAAGCCCGTGAACTCGCGCCCGCGCAGTGATTCCGGCGGATCATCGCCGAAGCGTTCGACCGGCTAACCTATCGATCGCAAAACGGCGACAACGGCGACCCCGGTCGCCGCTGCGAGAAGCATCGGAAACCGGAGCGCCAAGACTGCAACCGTGGCGCAAGCGATGGTCTCGGGCCACCCGGTGGCAAGGGCCGTGGGAGCGACGACGGCCATCAGCACAGACGGCGGAATGGCCTGCAGGACACGCTGGACCTCAGGCGACAGCGTGAAGGCCCGAAGGATGACAAAACCGGCAAGGCGCGTTGCGGCGGTCGCGAGAGACATAGCGACTATGGCCAGCAGGGTGTTTGAATCGACGGTCATTCGCCAGCTCCCGGCCGCCAGAGGACTGCGACTGTGGCCGCTGCGAGGCCGCCAAGAGCTCCTGCCAAGATGTACCAGACGCCCGGAACATAGTGGTTCACGGTTAGCGCTGCTGCCGCGCTGGCCGCCAGAACCGCACCCGTTTCGCTGCCCTTCCAGCACCCCATGACCAGCACGATGAAAATCGCCGGAAATACGAAGTCCAGACCGTAAACGACGGGATCTCCCAGTAAGGCCCCTATCAATGCACCGATGAAACCGGACAACACCCAGGCCAAATAGAATGGCGCAACGACGCCGAAGTACCATAGAGGCGTCAGTCTTCCCGCCCTCGCCCTGAATTCGGCGACGGCCCAGATTTCGTCGGCCATGAACAGCATGGCAGCGATCTTCTGTGACGACGAAAACGCGTCCAGCTTCGTGCCCAGGGAAACGCCCATCAGCGTATGGCGGATGTTCACAAGCAACGCGGCAATGCCGAGGCCGGCGACGCTTGCCGGATGGGTCCAGATGTCCATGGCGACAAATTGCGAGCCGCCAGCGAAGACAAGCGCACTCATCAGCAGCGCTTCCGCCGGTGACAGTCCCTCCGTCGCCGCGACCGCACCAAAGACCAGCCCGATCGGCACAACCGCCACCACGAGTGGCGCAATCGCCCGCGTTCCGGCGGTGATTTCCGAGACATTCCAGGACATTGGCAGCGCTCTCTCCTCAAGGATGGGAAGGAGATACTTCAAACGCAAGGGACCGATCTTGAACGAAAGTGATCAGGACTGCCGAAACTGTCCCGGCGTCAGCCCGACCCGCGCCTTGAAGTGCCGCGTCAGATGCGCCTGATCGGCGAAACCGCAGGCCGCGGCCGTATCGGCCAGCGAGGTACCAATACGCATCAGGTGGCGAGCGTAGCGGACCCGAAGGTCTGTCTGATACGCGTGCGGGGTGATGAAATAATGTTTTCGAAAGGCGCGGATGAGGTGGGCACGGCTGAGACCTGACTGTCGCGCAAGTGCCTCCAGTCCGATCTCCTCGCTGAAATGTGCGTCTATGTAATCCCTCGCCCGCCGCACTCCCACCGGTTCCGAAAGATCGCGCGGAACGATGATCGCGCTGCCGTGGCGGGCAAACATCGCCGACAGCACCGAGTACATCGATTCCTCGCTCTCCAGTTCACTGGAGCCATCGTCGAGCTTGCGATGCGCGCGGATGAATGCATCCGCCAGATGCGGGTCGGTCAACAACTGCCGGGAAAAACTTGGGGAGCCATGAAAGGCCCGGCCAGTCGCCTCCTCGAGGATCTCCGTGAACAATCCGGCGTCGGGGTAGATCATCCTGTAGCGATAGCCAGTCTCCGTCCCCGGCTGCCCGTCATGGGTCTCTCCCGGGTTGATGAGATAAAGCGCTCCCGGACCTGTGTGCTCCCGCTCGCCTCGGATCATGGCGACCTGCCGCCCGGCTTCGATTGCCCCGATCGAAAACGTATCGTGCGAATGCGGCGCGAATTCATGCGTAACGAACGTCGCCTCCATGCATTCCATGTGGCGAAACCGCCGATCGCGCCAGAAGCGCGTCCGTTCCGAAGGGCGCGTTGGCATGGCGATCGTGGCCTGTTCCTGCGAAACATTGTGCATCCGTTCAGCATATCGCCGGCAACGGTCAGCGTCTTGAACAAAAGTGACAGGCTGCGGATACCGATTATCGGGATCAACCCCCTCGGCGAAATACACCCAAAAAGCGTCGTTGTGGAAAACATGACAGCTGCTTAAGGGTTTTCCGAATCTCGCCTTTCATCCTCTCCCACTCCCCGGGTACCGTGATGCGCATCGAAGCCCGCTTTGGTATTATCCTCGCGTTCTGTTTCCTGTTCGGCGTGCTGGTCGCCGGCTACATCTCCTTCACGCTGGAGTTTCGGCAGGCGCGTGAAGAGGTGACGGAGAAAGCCAATGTTCTCCTGTCGATCGCGCTATCGATCCGGAACTACACCGGGCAACAGATCGCGCCGATCATCAACCGCTTGCAGGATGGCAGCGAATTCCACCCGGAGATCGTTCCTTCATATGGCGCGCAGACAACACTGCGGGGACTGAAGACACAGTTTCCCGACTACAGCTATCACGAGCGTTCCCTGAACCCGACGAATATCGCGGATCGGGCAGACGACTTCGAGGTCAGCCTGCTGCGGCAGTTTCAGGAAAATGCGGAACTGAAGGAATTGAACGGCGAAATTGGCGGACTGGGCCAGAGACGTTTTTATGTCAGCCGACCATTGCGCATGACTAATCCCGCCTGCCTGCAATGCCACTCGACCCCGGAAGCGGCACCGAAGGCAATGATCGCCAAATATGGCACCGGCGGTGGTTTCAACTGGAAACTCGGCGATGTCATCGGCATGCAGATCGTGGAAGTGCCGCTCCGCCCTATCACGGAACGCGCCATCAAGGGGGTCGTGACGACCGTCGGGTCGCTGACCTGCGTCTTCGTACTGACGAGTGCCATCTTCCTCTTCCTGCTGCGGCGCTACGTGACCCGCCCGCTCAAGACGATCACCGAGGTTGCCCATGACGTCAGCCTGTCATCGGGCGGCAAAACCGTGGAAACCGGTCTAGAGCTGGACGGCCAGTTCCATGATCTCGAACGCGCGATCCTCCGGCTCAAGAAGAGCCTGAACGAAGCCATCGGCGCGACGCGCGCCACGAAGCCGGATCCGGACAAGGAATGAGCCGATGATGTCGCTGGCGCTGTTTTCCATCACCGCGTTGTGCTGGCTGCTGGTGCTCACGTCGCCGGGCGAGCCCGCATTCGGCACATCGGCCCTGTTCATGATGGCGACCGGCATGAGCGCAATCTCGCTTGCGCGGTTCGTCGAGCAGATTTTCATTCTCGTGGCCGGCGGCTCGGCGCGGAGCGGCCGGTCGGATCGGCTGCACACCATGCTGTCCCTTGTGCTGTATTCCGCGGCGGTAATGTTGTGGTTGCATTACGCCTTCGACCTTGATGTTTCCGGACTTCTGGCAACATCGGCTGTCGCCACGGTGATCGTCGGTCTCGCGCTCCAGGCCACGCTCGGTAATCTTTTCACCGGCTTGTCGCTGGAAATCGAGCGCCAGTTGCGGGTCGGCGACCACATCAGTTGCGGCAGTGTGTCGGGTGAAGTCGTGGCGCTCAAATGGCGTTCAATCTTCGTGCGTACCGACAACAACAGCACCGTCGTGCTGCCGAACAGCGTACTGAGCACGGAAGCATTTGAGATCGTCCGCCGCGGGGATATGCCACGGTTGACCATCGCCTTTACCGTCGATGCAAACGTGCCGCCGATGAACGTGCTGGCCGTGATCGAGGATGAGCTGCTGAAAGGCTTTCCCGGCATTCTCGAAGAGCCGCGCCCGGATGCCACACTGCTGGGCTTTGACGCCGACAATAAATGCGTTTCCTATAGTGTGCGCTTTTCCTCGTCCGACTGGGCAGAACGCGACACGATTAAGTCACAGCTGCAGATAAGGCTCTGGTATGCGCTCTCGCGCGAAGGCATATTCATCGCCGCCCCCGCCTCCAGCAATGTGACAAACGGTCTGCCGATATCGGAAGATCTGGCGCTTCGCGGTCACCGGCGGCGTTACGGGCCCGGTGAAACGATCGATCTCGATGGTGGCGCGGCCGTCATTCTTCTCGGATCGGCGCGGGAGGAGCTTCCGCACAACGAAAATGTCGAACGAGAGCGTCTGGCGGAGCTCGTGGGCATGGAAGAAGATCCGGACGCCCCGATCCTGATGCCGGTTGCGCTTCTCGACGAGGTCGGCCAAAGCGCCACCATGGTCATAGGCCCCTACGCCCGCGAGTTGGCGGAAAGCTACGCGCGACGGACTGGCGACCCGAGATTGCTTTACCTTGCGCTTGCCAGCCACATGGAGAACGGTCCTGAGAAGACCCGCTTCCTGTCGATGGCGCCCTCCACGATCACACGGCGGCTCTCGATCGGGGCCCATGTCGGTTTCGGCCGGGCGCTTGGACTTCTCCGCGGGGAGCAGCCATTGATGACAGCAAACCGTCGCTGCGAACTGCTCTACTTCGACAGGAATACCGTCAAACAAGTCGTCGACTCCGATCTTCTCACGCTGGAGAAGTTGAAGGTGCTCGATGCGGAGCTGGCGAAGCAGTAGGCGATAACCTGCGAAATCTGGGCAAGGTCGGCCATTTCTGAATTGTTGGCCTCAACAGCGACCAAAAAGACGTGCTAGATGGGGTCTACCCTCCACTGGACCTCCCCGATGACCGACTTCGCCGCCTATCATGAACCCGAGGACGCTTTCGCCTCTGCCCCCCTCCGCCTGACCGTTCACCTCGGCGCGATTGCGGATAACTGGCATGACATGGCGAAGCGTTCGGGCAAGGCGCGCGCCGCTGCGGTGGTCAAGGCGGATGCATACGGACTGGGCATCGAGGACGTGGGGCAAACGCTCTACCATGCAGGCGCCCGCGACTTCTTCGTGGCGGTGCCCTCCGAAGGCGCAACGCTGCGCGCCTACGCGCCCGAAGCACGGATTTTCGTCCTGTGCGGGATCTGGCCGGGCCAGGAGGAAATATTCTTCGAAAACGATCTCGTGCCGGTGATCGCTTCGGAGGAGCAATTGGCGTTCTGGATGTCGGTGATCGCCGAGCGAGGCGACTATCCCTGCGCGCTGCAAATCGATACGGGCTTCAACCGGCTGGGTCTGCCGCTCGAGGATGCGCTGGCGCTCGCTGCCGACGTGTCACGTCCGGCCAGTTTCTCGCCAGTGCTCGTAATGAGCCACCTCGCCTGCGGTGACGATCCCTCGTCACCGATGAATGGACGACAGCTCCAGCTTTTCCGGCAGGTTAGCGATGCTTTCGAAGGCATTGAATCAAGTCTTTCCGCCTCCGCCGGCATCTTCCTCGGCCCGGACTACCACTTCGACCTCACCCGTCCCGGTATCGCATTGTACGGCGGAGAAGCGGTCAACGGGGTGGCCAATCCAATGCGGGCAGCGGTGAAGGCCGAAGCCCGTGTTCTTCAGGTGCGCGAGGCGAAAGCCGGAGAAACCGTCAGCTATGGCGGCACGCTCAAGCTTGCCCGTGACAGCCGACTGGCGGTCGCCTCGGTCGGCTACGCCGATGGCTGGATGCGCAACCTCTCGGGCAGCGGCGTACCTCTGAGGGAAACCGGAATAACAGGAGCAACAGGTTTCATCGCGGGGCGCAAGGTGCCCGTCGCCGGGCGCGTGACAATGGACATCACGATCTTCGATGTGACCGACGTCCCGGAAAACGCGGTGCGGGCCGGTGACTATATCGAGCTCTTCGGCTCCAATGTTTCGCTGGACGAAGCCGCTCGCGCGGCCGGCACCATCGGCTACGAGATGCTGACCGGGCTCGGGCTGCGGTACGAGCGGCTCTACGTCGACCCGGCAGAATGAACCCACGCCACCCTTGCATTGGTCGTATCGTTCCGCCTATCTGTGACGCATGATTCACATTTTGTTCCGCTCAGGAACAATGACCGAGAAGCGCGGCATGGCCAAGACCAGAACCCAATTCGTCTGCCAGAACTGTGGCACGGTGCACTCTCGCTGGGCCGGAAAGTGCGACGGCTGCGGTGAATGGAACACCATCGTCGAGGAAGACCCTATGGGCGGCATCGGCTCCGGCCCAGGCAAGGTGCCGAAGAAGGGACGCGCCGTCACCCTCACCTCTCTTTCAGGCGAGATCGAGGAAGCGCCACGCATCCCGACCGGGATGGGCGAACTTGACCGGGCAACTGGTGGCGGCTTCGTGCGCGGATCGGCGGTCTTGATCGGCGGCGATCCCGGCATCGGCAAATCGACCCTTCTGATGCAGGCGGCCGCGGCGCTGTCGCGCAAGGGCAACCGCGTGATCTACGTTTCGGGAGAAGAAGCGGTCGCGCAGGTGCGTCTTCGCGCCCAACGCCTTGGCGCGGCAGAAACGGACGTGTTGCTCGCCGCGGAAACCAATGTCGAGGATATCCTCGCCACGATCTCGGAAGGCAAGCGCCCCGATCTGGTGATCATCGACTCCATCCAGACGCTTTGGAGCGATACTGCCGATTCGGCTCCGGGAACCGTGACCCAGGTCCGGACCGGCGTGCAGGCAATGATCCGCTTCGCCAAGCAGACCGGTGCTACCATGGTGCTGGTCGGGCATGTCACGAAGGAGGGCCAGATCGCCGGACCGCGCGTGGTCGAGCACATGGTCGACGCAGTCCTCTATTTCGAGGGCGATCGCGGCCATCACTATCGCATCCTGCGCACCGTCAAGAACCGTTTCGGACCGACCGACGAGATCGGCGTGTTCGAAATGTCGGACAAGGGGCTGCGCGAGGTTGCCAATCCGTCCGAGCTTTTTCTCGGCGAACGCAACGAGAAATCGCCCGGTGCCGCGGTCTTCGCCGGCATCGAGGGGACGCGGCCCGTGCTTGTCGAGGTGCAGGCATTGGTGGCCCCGACTTCACTTGGCACGCCACGCCGCGCCGTCGTCGGATGGGACTCGTCGAGACTGGCGATGATCCTCGCTGTCCTTGAAGCGCACTGCGGAA
Organism: Ciceribacter sp. L1K22; assembly: GCF_017599385.1. GTDB lineage: Bacteria > Pseudomonadota > Alphaproteobacteria > Rhizobiales > Rhizobiaceae > Allorhizobium. The sequence goes on along the minus strand of NZ_JAGFPK010000001.1, from coordinate 1,564,438 downwards.
TCAGGCTCGGTCAGCACGATGTCTATCTCAACGTCGCCGGCGGCTATCGCATCTCCGAGCCGGCTGCCGATATCGCCATCGCTTCCGCACTGGTTTCATCGCTCGCCGGGCTTGCCCTGCCCGCGGATTGCGTCTATTTCGGCGAGGTCAGCCTGTCGGGCGCCGTCCGGCCGGTGGCTCACACCGCGCAACGCCTTAAAGAAGCCGAAAAGCTCGGCTTTTCCGCCTCCGTGCTGCCGGCTGCATCAGCCGACCTGCCCAAAGGTGCGATGGGACGTCTGAGCGAGATCGGGAGCCTGCCGGATCTTGTGGCGATGATTGCGGGCTCGCGGTTGCGCGCTTCCTCGGAGGCGGACGAGCATTGATCCTTGCGTCTTTCGGGACGGGAATTTAAAGGGATGGCGCCTCGCAAGCGGCGGAAAACCGGCGGCCTGCGGCCCGGACTTGGAGTTCTGAATTTATGCCCATCACGATCTTCGACGGTATTGTCATCGGCGTCGTCCTGTTTTCAGCCGTGCTCGCCATGGTGCGCGGTTTTTCGCGTGAGGTGCTGTCGATCGCCAGCTGGGTTGGTGCTGTCGCGGCGGCCTACTATCTCCACCCGTTTATCCTGCCCTACATCAAGAACTACACGACGGACGATCGGATCGCGATGGCCGGTGCCGCCGGTATCGTGTTCCTGATCGCACTGATCGTGATCTCGTTCATCACCTCCCGGATCGCCGACTTCATCATCGACAGCCGCATCGGCGCGCTGGACCGGACGCTCGGCTTCCTGTTTGGCGCGGCCCGCGGCCTGCTGCTGATCGTCGTGGCCGTTGCCTTCTGGAATTGGCTGATCGACGCGAAGCATCGCCCGACCTGGGTCAACGAAGCGAAGTCGAAGCCTTTCCTCGACGCGCTGGTCCTCAAGCTCGAAGGCGTCCTGCCCGATGACATCGAGCCGCAGTTGCGCGCCCGTATTCTCGGCAAGGAAGACGACGCGGCCGAGCCAGCTCCCGCGGAGCAGGCACCGGCCGAGTTGGCGCCGCCGACCCAGGCTCCGACCGACGCGCCGGCAGCCGGCGACTAAGGGGGATGCGGCGCGCCGCCGCGCTTCCTATATGACTGAGGCGGCGGCAGGATCGGGACAGACCGGCGCCGTCGTGTTAAGACAATTCCACCTGTTGATCTCCCGAGCGAGCAAAGGCGAACCTCGATGAACCAGAGTAATTCAGCCGTTTCCGAATGCGGTCTCGACGACGACACCCTGCATGAGGAATGCGGGGTGTTTGGCATTTTGGGCCATCCCGACGCGGCGACGCTGACGGCTCTGGGCCTGCACGCCCTGCAGCACCGGGGGCAGGAAGCGGCTGGTATCGTCTCGTTCGACGGTAAGCACTTTCACACCGAAAAACACATGGGGCTCGTTGGCGATCACTACACAGACCCGGCAACGCTCGCGAAGCTGCCCGGTGCCATGTCGATCGGCCACACCCGCTATTCCACGACCGGTGAAGTCGCGCTGCGCAACGTGCAGCCACTGTTCGCCGAGCTGGAGGAAGGCGGCATCGCCGTCGCGCACAACGGCAACTTCACCAACGGCCTGACGCTTCGCAAGCAGATCATCGCCACCGGCGCGATCTGTCAGTCGACCTCGGATACCGAAGTCGTCCTTCATCTCATCGCTCGTTCGCGGCACGCCTCGACAACCGACCGCTTTATCGATGCCATCAGGCAGATGGAAGGCGGCTATGCCATGGTGGCGCTCACCCGGACGAAACTGATCGCCGCTCGCGACCCGATCGGTATCCGTCCGCTGGTCATGGGCGAGCTCGACGGAAAGCCGATCTTCTGCTCCGAAACCTGCGCGCTCGACATCATCGGCGCCAAGTTCATCCGCGACGTGAAGAACGGCGAAGTCGTGATCTGCGAAATCCAGCCCGACGGGTCGATCAGCATCGAATCGCGCCTTCCGGCCCGCCCGCAGCCCGAGCGTCCCTGCCTTTTTGAATACGTGTACTTCGCGCGTCCCGATTCCGTCGTGGCGGGCCGCAACGTCTACCAGACGCGCAAGAATATGGGGGTGAACCTCGCCAAGGAATCGCCGCTGGAAGCAGACGTCGTCGTCCCGGTTCCGGATGGCGGCACACCCGCCGCGCTTGGCTTCGCGCAGGAGAGCGGTATCCCGTTCGAATACGGCATCATCCGCAACCACTATGTCGGCCGTACCTTCATCGAGCCGACGCAGCAGATCCGCGCCTTCGGCGTCAAGCTGAAGCACTCCGCCAACCGGGCGATGATCGAGGGCAAGCGCGTGGTGCTCGTGGATGATTCCATCGTGCGCGGCACGACCTCGGTCAAGATCGTGCAGATGATCCGCGACGCCGGAGCGAAGGAAGTGCACATCCGTGTCGCCAGCCCGATGATCTTCTATCCCGACTTCTACGGCATAGACACGCCGGACCGCGACAAGCTGCTGGCCAACCAGTATGCCGACGAAAAAGCCATGGCCGAATTCATCGGGGCCGATTCGCTCGCGTTCCTGTCGATCGACGGCCTGTACCGCGCCGTCGGCGGCGAGCCGCGCAATGCTGCGAACCCGCAGTTCACGGACCATTATTTCACGGGTGACTATCCCACCCGACTGCTGGACAAGCAGGGCGAACAGGATGTCGGCCGCAAGGTCTCGTTGCTCGCCACCACGGGCTGAGACGAAGGGAAGCATTTGCCTTCCGCATAAAACACTCTAGAAGGCTGCGGAAACGCGGCCTTCTTTTTGGCCGTCAAACGACATCTCGTGGACAGGATCGACCCAATGACGATCGACTTGAAGGGCCGTATCGCCCTGGTCACAGGCGCATCACGCGGCATCGGCTATTTCACCGCGATCGAGCTCGCCAAGGCAGGCGCCCACGTAATCGCCTGCGCCCGTACCGTTGGCGGTCTCGAGGAACTCGATGACGCGATCAAGGCGGTCGGCGGCTCGGCCACGCTCGTTCCCTTCGATCTCACCGACATGAAGGCGATCGACGCGCTCGGCGCGTCGATCCATGAGCGTTGGGGCAAGCTCGACATCCTCGTCGCCAATGCCGGGATGCTGGGCGTCATTTCACCCATTGGACACATCGAGGCGAAGGTGTTCGAGAAGGTGATGACGGTCAATGTCACCGCGACATGGCGGCTGATCCGCTCCGTCGAGCCGCTGCTCGTGAAGTCCGACCAGGGTCGCGCGCTCATCCTGTCGTCCGGCGCAGCCCACAAGTGCCGCCCGTTCTGGGGCGTCTACTCGGCCTCCAAGGCCGCCGTCGAAGCACTGGCGCGTACGTGGGCAGCCGAGACGCAGCGCCTGCCTCTCAGGATCGTATCGATCGATCCGGGTGCCACACGGACAGCGATGCGCGCCCAGGCGATGCCGGGCGAAGATCCGGATACGCTGCCGCACCCTTCCGAAGTGGCGGCAAAGCTCGTCCCGCTATGCGGTGCGCAACTGACGGAGACGGGGAAGCTGTACGTCGTCCGGGAAGACAAGCTCAAGGATTATCGTTTGCCGGAATGAGAGTGAGCTTGGGGCGACGCGGGCTCTGGTGATCTTACAGTAGATCAACTATATTGCACTATCTACGAGGATCGGAAGATGTCCAAGTCAAAAGCTCAGCATGTAGTACCTAGATCTGGTAAGTGGGGAGTTCTTACATCCGGCGCGTCGAGGGCGAGCAGCGTTCATTTGACGCAATCTGAGGCCATCGAGACCGCTAGGCAGATCGCTAAGTCTCACAAGACAGAACTCTACATTCACGGAAAGGATGGCCGCATCCGGGAGCGGAATACCTATGGAAGCGATCCGCTGCCTCCGAAGGGCTGACTCCATCCATGTTTGACAGGTCGGTCTTCATAAATTGCCCATTTGATGAAGACTATGCGCCGATACTTCAGGCGATTGCCTTTTGTGTCATATATCTCGGCTTCTCCCCTCGTCTGGCTCCGCAAAATGCCGACAATGCAGCAAATCGCCTAAGCCGGATCGAGGAAATCATCAGGACTTCAAAATACGGCATCCATGATTTGAGCCGTTGCAAAGCTTCGTCGATCGGAGAGTTCGCACGTATGAACATGCCTTTTGAACTCGGCGTTGATTACGGATGTAAACGTTTCGGCACGGGGCAATTAGCCAACAAGTCGCTACTTGTCCTTGAAGAGAGCCGTTACGATTATCAAAGGACTCTTTCCGATATAGCTGGATGGGACCTTGAGGCGCACGCTGCGGACTATCAACAAGCCATCAGAAAGGTTCGTGGGTGGCTGATACGACAAGCTGCCGCGCCCAATTTCGGCGCAACACTTATTGAAAGCAAATATGTCGTCTTTCAACAATGGTATTGGATGCGCGAATTAGCGGCAGGGGCGTCCGACGACGATATTCGCCAATATCCCACCGTGGACGTGATCGACGCGATGCAGGAGTGGATGCAAGCGGGACAACCTGCCTGAAGACGAAATATTGTCGCGCATAGGACTTGCGCTCATCGCATCTGCCTTAGAGAACATCGCATCCGAAACGTTATCAGAGTATCATGCAGCCTCGTGATATTACCGCCTATACCTTCCTCGCATTTGCCTGGGGGCTTTCCTTTCTGCTCCTTTTGAAGGTGGTTGCCGGCTTCGGCTGGATCGGGGCCGTGACGTTCCGGTGTCTGATCGCCGGGGCGCTTCTCTATGCCGCCGCGCGCCTCACGCGTCGGCGGCTCGCCTTCGAATCCAAGTGGTGGCACTACGTTGCCGTTGGCGCGACGACCGTGGCGGGGCAATTGATCGGGCTTTCCTATTCCACTCCGCTGATCGGCACCGCCATGGCCGCGATTTTCGTCGCGACGATCCCCATGTTTTCCATGGTCATCGCCCAGCTGTGGGGCATGGAGCGGATCACGCCGCCACGTGTCGCCGGCATCGGGCTCGGCACCCTCGGGATCATCATGCTGGTCGGATTTCCGGCAGTGCCGGTGGACATGACCTTCGTGCTCGGTTGTATCGGCATGGTATTTTCCACCTTCTCCGCCGCCTTCGGATCCAACTACGCTGCACGCTTTCTCACCAAAGCGAGCCCCTGGGAGGTGACGATCGGTTCGTTCTTCGCCGGCGGAGTGATGACCCTTCCGTTTCTGCTTCTCGTGCCGGTCCCGGGAACGCCGCAGCCGATCGACTATCTCTACCTTGTCTCGCTCGCTGCATTGATGAGCGCACTCACCTACGTCGTCTACTTCTGGCTTGTCGGGCGGATCGGTCCGACGCGGGCAATCAGCGTCGAGTTCGCCGTGACGGTGGTCGCGGTTCTCGTCGGTGCGTTCGTCCTGCACGAAGACCTGACGGCGATCCAGATCGTCGGCGCGGCCGTCATCATCGGTGGATGCGCAATGGTACTCGGACTCCTGCCTCTGCGACGCCGGGTCGCCTGACTGAAGTCGCAATGAAGATCGGCGCACGCGTCGCCGATTCCACTTGAAACATACCGTTCAGTTGGTATCTTTTTTCCATGAATGCACACCAGCGCAAGAAGCAGCCGGAAAAGGTTCGGCGCACCCTCCTCGATGCTGCGGCGCGGATCGCGACGCATCGCGGGATCGCCGATGTGACGGTGGATGCCGTCTGCCTTGAGGCGGGCGTAACCAAGGGCGCCTTCTTCCACCATTTTCCGAGCAAGGCGAGCCTCGTGAATGCGGTCTTTGCCGACCTTCTGGAACGTTTCGAGACGGAACTGGCGGAGCATATGGCGGCGGATATCGAACCACTCGGTCGTTTCAGCCGCGCCTATGTCGAAGCCGTTGTCGCGCCGGGAAAGGCCGGAAGCGAGCCGCTATGGGCAGCTCTTTGCCTCTCGGCGCTCACCGATGCCGAACTCCGGGCGAACTGGGGTGGATGGCTTGATGGCCAGCTTGCCTATCATGGCGAGGCCGACGATCCAGACTTACGTGTGGCGCGTCTTGCGGCCGACGGCCTCTGGCTTGCCGCCATCACCGGCACCGGCCTTTCCGACCGACAATTGAACGAAACCAAGACGCAACTGCTGGCCCTCACAAGAAAGCCATCCTGATGAGCCCCCTCGCCTTCACCTACGCCGCACTTGCCATTGCCGTCGCGTTCGAGGTCGTTGCGACGACGCTCCTGCAGCAAACGCAGCAGTTTACGCGACTGTTGCCCTCGATCGGCAGCCTGCTCTGCTACGGGATCGCCTTCTATGTGCTTTCGTTCGCTTTGAAAACCATTCCGGTCGGGATCGCCTATGCGCTCTGGAGCGGGTTTGGTATCGTCCTCGTCTCCGCGATCGGCTGGTTCGTCTTCCGCCAGAGCCTTGATATGCCTGCGGTTATCGGGCTCGCGCTGATCATCCTCGGGATCGTCATCGTCAACGTGTTTTCCAAGACAATCTCGCACTGAGCCGTCCTTTCCTCCACGACCATAATTGGGCAAAGGCAAGTCGCCGGATGGCCGCCGCGCGGCTTTCGTGCAAGAGCTATCAGCGCTGGCGACGACGCCCGCCTGTTGCTGATGGATTCGACAATGACCACTCTCCGATATGCCCTTGCCCTGCTGTCGCTGCTTTGTGCGACCGCCACCGCGCACGCTGACGACTATGCCGCGTTGAGCAACACCGCCATGTCGATCACCGGTGACATCAGCTTCGACGACTACGAGATCGTGTTCGAGAATGGCGAGAGCCTGACCTTTAAGGATCTGATCGCCGACAGCTTCGTCGTCGATGGAAACGAAGTTCCCGCCTCGGTCTACAGCATCGACAATCCCAGCTCGCCGGTCCTGCTCAACGACAACCGCCTGTGCGGCCCCGCACCCGTCACCTATCTCGCATCCTGGCTGGATGGCGACGTCACGATGGTCGCCGTCTTCGAGACGGAGGAGCCGCCGCAGAGCAATGACGACATGTGTGCGCTCTACACCTACGTCTATCCCTGAACTCGGGTTTCTCGGGCCTGTGGCTGCGCGTCCCGCCCCTTGACCAAATTCGCGACGCGCGCCATAACAGCGCCCATGAAAACGAGCCTCTGCATCATTTGCGGGATCATTATTCGCTAGCGCAAGCGCTGGCCCGGCCGTTTTCGTCTCCTGACAGACCCAGATGACAAACGACCCGGTCCAGCCGGGTACATCATTCTGGGAGTTTCACATGGCCGGCGGCCTCAAGCTTTACAACACGCTCACACGCGAGAAGGTCGACTTCGAACCGATCGACCCCGACAATGTGCGCCTGTATGTCTGCGGCCCGACCGTCTACGATTTCGCCCATATCGGCAATGCGCGTCCCGTTATCGTCTTCGACGTGCTGTTTCGTTTGCTGCGGCATCTCTACGGCGCCGACAAGGTCACCTATGTCCGCAACATCACCGACGTGGACGACAAGATCAACGCGCGGGCGCTCAGGGACTTTGGTCCGAAGATCGCCGACGGTTCGATGAGCCTCAACGAGGCGATCCGTGCCGTCACCGGCAAGACAGAGAGCCAGTTCCACGAGGACGTGGCCGCTCTCGGCTGCCTGGCGCCGACGCATGAGCCGCGTGCGACAGACAATATCGAGCAGATGAAGGTGATCATCCAGCGCCTGCTTGATACGGGCCATGCCTATGTGGCCGAGGGCTCGGAAGGGCACGAGGTGTTGTTCTCGACCGCCTCGATGGCGGATTACGGCATGCTGTCGAAGCGGAAGCTTGAGGATCAGCAGGCTGGCGCGCGCGTGGCCGTCGAAGGCCACAAGATGAACCCGGCCGATTTCGTGCTTTGGAAGCAATCGGCGGATACCGAGCCCGGCTGGGGCGCAACCTTCACCTTCGAGGGCGAGGCGCATCCGATCTATGGTCGGCCCGGCTGGCATATCGAATGCTCCGCCATGTCCGACCGCTATCTCTGGGAAGAGATCAAGGATCGTCTCTCTCCGGCGGCAAAGGCGAAGCCGCATCAGTTCGACATTCATGGTGGCGGGCTCGACCTCATCTTCCCGCACCACGAAAACGAGATCGCCCAATCCTGCTGCGCCTTCGACAACGATCTGATGGCAACGGTGTGGATGCACAACGGCTTCCTGCAGGTCGAGGGCCGCAAGATGTCGAAGTCGGAGGGCAATTTCGTCACGATCAACGAGCTGTTGGCGACGGAGAAATTCGGCGGTCGGAAATGGCCGGGCGAAGTGCTCAGGCTGGCAATGCTGATGACGCATTACCGCGAACCGATCGATTTTTCGGTGAAACGGCTGGAGGAAGCGGAGCGGTTGCTTGCAAAATGGCCTGCGGTAGAAACCGGCGGGGTCGCGCCGGATCAGAGTGTGCTGGACGCGCTCGGGGACGACCTGAACACGGTCGCCGCCGTTCAGGCCGTCCATGGCCTGGCCCAAGCTGCAAATGCCGATCCGAGCAAGGCGCCCGCATTCGCCGCCAGTGCCGCGCTGCTCGGCGTGCTTCCAAGAAAAGCGCAGGTCAGCGACGATCTCTCCGCCGCAGTTCAGGCCCTCGTCGACATGCGGCTCGAAATGCTGAAGGCGAAGAATTTCGCGGAAGCAGACAAGGTTCGCGACGAGCTTGCTGCCAAGGGCATCCAATTGAAGGACGGCAAGGACCCTGCGACCGGCGAGCGGGTGACGACGTGGGAGGTGAAGAGATGACCATCCACACCGGCGGCTGTCAGTGCGGCGCGGTCCGCTTCCGCGTCTCAGGCGAACTCAAGGACAGTTCGATCTGCCACTGCCGCATGTGCCAGAAGGCATTCGGTGCCTACTATGCTCCGCTCGTCTCGACCCGCGGCGCGGAGCTTGTCTGGACGCGTGGGGCGCCGAAGCACTTCCGGTCGTCCAACTTCGTGTCTCGCGGATTCTGCGAAAACTGCGGCACGCCGCTCACCTACGAGGCTCCGGACGGGATAGCGATTGCCGCCGGCGCTTTCGACGATCCGTCCCGCCTGCCACCGGTCGTGCAATACGGGGTCGAGCGCAAGATCGGTTTCGTCGACCGGCTGCACACGCTGCCGGAACATGTGACAATGGACGACATCGACTCGGCGCCGTTCCTGACTGACATCGTCAATTATCAGCATCCGGATCGCGACACGGATCGCTGGCCGGAGGACAAGGTCGATGGCTGAAAAGAACCCGAACACGCAGATGCCGAAGTGGCTCCTCTACGGCCTGATTGGCAAGGGTGCGCTGATTGCGCTGATCACGGCGGGTGTCGTTGCCTACGTAACGCTCGGCTGAGGAGGAGACCATGTTCGAGGGGAAATTTTCCGGAGGATGCCAGTGCGGGGCCGTGCGGTTTACGGCAACGAAGCTCGGGAGACCGTCGATCTGCCATTGTCGCATGTGCCAGAAGCAGTTCGGAAGCTTCTTCGGCGCCTTCATCACCGCCTATGACGGCGACCTTCATTTTCCGCGTCATGAGCCGAACTGGTTCCGCTCGTCCAACGTGGCCGAACGAGGCTTCTGCCATCGGTGCGGCACACCCCTCGCCTATCGGCACACAGGGGGCATCGAACTGGCTATCGGCACGCTGGACGACCCTCAGCTTTTCGAGCCGCAGGTGCAGGTCAATCATCACAAACGGCTGCCCTGGATCGATACCCTGTTCGAGAAGCCGACCTTCACCAGCACCGGCATGGAGCATCTGCATGCTTCCGTCGTCTCCCTCCAGCATCCCGATCACGACACGAAAATCTGGCCGCTGTCGGAAGAACAGTGATAGACGCATTGGAACGACGAAACATCCATCAATAAAAAGACCATGAATGGGAGGACTTGGAATTTGGCCTATGCGAACGAAAAGCTTGGATATGAACGCCCTTGGGGCTTTGCTCTGGTGGCGATCCTCGGATGCGTGGCCCTTGTCCTCGTCGATCTCCTGACGAAGCAAATCGACAGTTCTCTCTTTCGCGAGTCAGGAGGACTGGAGTTGGCCACGGCGCTGCTCTACGGATACACGGCAATCATCTGGCTGTGGACCCGGTCCGGCGATGAATGGCGCGTTCACTGGCAGGTACCCGCCGTCATGCTGCTGATGATGGGGCGCGAGTTCGATCTCGACAAGAAGCTGACATCCATCGGCTTTCTGCAAAGCAAGCTCTATTTCTCAGCCGAAGCACCGATGATGGAGCGTATCCTGGGCCTTGTCGTCATCGCCGTCACGATCACCGTCGTGGTCAGGCTGCTGCGGTACAATGCGAGGATATTCATCGAGGCTCTTCGATATCGCACGCTTTGGGCGTGGGGCGTTGTTGCGGCGGTCGCACTTGGCATCGTCTCGAAGTCTCTCGACGGCATTGATCGGAAACTCGCGCCGCTCGGTATCTCCATCGATCCTGCCCTGGCAGCCAAGGCGGCGCTGGCGGAGGAGTTCCTCGAACTGCTGATACCGCTGCTGCTTCTCGCCGCCACCCTCTCCAGTTTCATCCTCCGCCGGCTCAGCCGTCCAGCAGCGCAAAGGACTATTCAATGACCCGTGAACCCGACGATCACCTGCGCGGCTTCTACCCCGAGATTGAACCGTACGAGACAGGCTACATGGAGGTCGGTGACGGCCATACGGTTTATTGGGAGAGGGTCGGCACAAAGGGTGCAAAGCCGGCTGTCTTGCTGCATGGCGGCCCCGGCGGCACGGTGACTCCAACACAGCGGCGCGTGTTCGATCCGGCACTTTACGACGTGATCCTGTTCGACCAGCGCGGTTGCGGCAAGTCCACGCCGCATGCCTCCCTCGAGGCGAATACCACATGGCACCTCGTTGCCGACATCGAGCGACTGCGAGAGATGATGGGTGTCGATAAATGGCTCGTCTTCGGCGGCTCCTGGGGTTCGACGCTGGCGCTCGCCTATGCCGAGACCCATCCGGAACGAGTCTCCGAACTGGTGGTGCGCGGCATCTATACGCTGACGAAGGCGGAACTGCTTTGGTACTACCAGTTCGGCGTCTCCGAGATGTTCCCGGACAAGTGGGAGCGCTTCGTGGCGCCAATCCCGGAAAATGAACGCCATGACATGATGGGCGCCTACCGGAAGTACCTGACCGGCAGCGACCGCAAGAAGCAGCTGGAATGCGCCATCGCCTGGAGTACCTGGGAAGGCGAGACCATCACGCTCCTACCGAACCCGGATTATGCCGCTCATTTCGGTGAGGACGAGTTCGCGATCGCGTTCGCCCGCATCGAGAACCACTTCTTCGTCAATGCCGGCTGGCTGGAGGAAGGGCAATTGCTGCGCGATGCCTGGAAGCTCAAGGATATTCCAGGCGTCATCGTGCATGGCCGCTACGACATGCCCTGCCCCGCCAAATATGCGTGGCAGTTGCACAAAGCGTGGCCAAAAGCGGATTTCCACCTGATCGAGGGCGCCGGACATGCCTTCCTGGAACCGGGGATCCTCGACAAGCTGATCCGTGCGACGGACCGGTTTGCCGGGAAGCAATGATGATGGCGCCCAAGGCGCTCCCAAGACTGCCGTTTGCTTTTAGGATTGCAGCATGACACGCGAAAAGATCTACCTCTTCGACACGACGCTCCGGGACGGTCAGCAGACCCCCGGCATCGACTTTTCCGTCGAGGACAAGATCGCGATCGCGGCGATGCTCGACAGTTTCGGCATCGACTATGTCGAGGGCGGCTATCCGGGCGCCAACCCGACCGACACGGCTTTCTTCGCGAAAAAGCGGACGGAGAAGGCCGCTTTTGTGGCTTTCGGGATGACCAAGCGCACCGGCATCTCTGCCTCGAACGATCCCGGCCTCGCCGAACTCTTGCAGTCTAAGTCCGACGCAATCTGTTTCGTCGCCAAGAGCTGGGACTATCACGTGAAGGTCGCGCTCGGCTGCACCAACGAGGAGAACCTCGCATCGATCCGTGACAGCGTCGAGGCGGCGACCGCCGCCGGCAAGATGACGATGGTCGATTGCGAACATTTTTTCGACGGCTACAAGGCCAATCCGGACTATGCGTTGGCCTGCGCCAAGGCAGCCCATGACGCCGGCGCCCGCTGGGTTGTGCTGTGCGACACCAATGGCGGCACGCAGCCGCCGGAAATCCGCGAGATCGTCGCTGCGGTGATCGCCGCAGGCGTGCCGGGCTCTTCGCTCGGCATCCACGCCCACAACGATACCGGACAGGCGGTCGCCAACTCGCTCGCGGCGGTCGAGGCCGGTGTACGGCAGATCCAGGGGACGCTCAACGGTATCGGCGAGCGCTGCGGCAATGCCAACCTCGTGACGCTGATCCCGACGCTATGCCTGAAAGAGAGCTATTCTTCCCGCTTTGAGACCTCTATCGACACGGAAAAGCTTGTGGATCTCACGCGGCTTTCGCACGCGTTCGACGAGTTGCTGAACCGTTCGCCGGACCATCAGGCGCCCTATGTCGGCGCCTCCGCCTTCGCGACAAAGGCCGGCATTCACGCTTCGGCGCTCCTGAAGGATCCCCGCACCTACGAGCACGTCACGCCGGAGAGTGTAGGCAATTTCCGCAAGGTCATGGTCTCCGACCAGGGCGGCAAGGCGAACTTCATCAACGCGTTGAAGCGCCGCGGTATCGAGGTCGACAAGAACGATCCCAGACTCGACAAGCTGATCTCGATCGTGAAGGAGCGGGAGGCGTCCGGCTATGCCTACGAGGGAGCAGATGCGAGCTTCGAACTCCTGGCACGCCGCACGCTTGGCTCAGTGCCCGAGTTCTTCGGCATCGAGGGCTTCCGCGTCATGGTCGAGCGCCGTTTCGACGCCAATGGCCAGTTGAAGACCGTTTCCGAAGCCGTCGTCAAACTTGAGATCGACGGCCAGCGTATCATGTCGGTCGCGGAAGGCGACGGTCCCGTCAACGCGCTCGACCTGGCTCTGCGCAAGGATCTCGGCAAGTACCAGAACGAGATCGACGACCTCGAACTCGTCGACTTCAAGGTGCGCATCCTGAACGGCGGCACGGAGGCGATCACGCGGGTGCTGATCGAATCGACCGACGCCACCGGCGTGCGCTGGTGGACCGTCGGCGTCTCGGAAAACATCATCGACGCATCGTTCCAGGCGCTGATGGATTCGATCGTCTACAAGCTGATGAAGAACCGCAGCCTCGCAGGCAAGATCGCGGCGGAGTGAAACGTCGAACAGTCATTCGCCGCAACGCATAGCCGCCTGTACGATCGCAGGACGCCTCAACTTACGGAAGCAATGCTTCACCGGAATGAATTTGTTCATTTCTCCGGCGTGGGTTATCGCTCGCCTAAATAATAAAACGAGGAAACAATCATGGCGAATAGCGACGCGGTGGCGGTGCCCAAGAACGAGGATACGCCGCGCGGCTTCGCGTTCGGGTTGACGGCGTATTTCCTGTGGGGTTTCCTGCCGCTCTACATGAAGGCGGTCGCGCACATCTCTCCGGTCGAGGTGATTGCGCACCGCATTCTGTGGTCGTTGCCGATTGCGGGCGTTGTTCTGCTCATCCTCGGGCGCACCGCCGACGTCAAGCGGGCGCTTCGGTCTCCCCGTACGCTGCTGATGGCAGGACTCACCGCCGCGCTGATCAGTGTCAACTGGGGCATTTATGTCTGGGCGATCGGGGCGGGCCGCGCGCTCGATACGGCGCTGGGCTACTTCATCAATCCGCTATTTTCGATTTTTCTGGGCGCGGTGCTGCTGAAAGAACCGTTGAAGCCGGCCCAGATCGCCGCAATCGCTCTGGCCGCGATCGCCGTCGCGATTCTGACAATCGAGGCTGGGACCCTGCCCTGGGTCGCTCTAGCCCTGACGTTCTCCTGGGGGTTCTACGCCTTCTTCCGCAAGACGCTGCCGGTCGGCCCCAACCAGGGCTTCTTTCTGGAGGTGCTCCTGCTGACGCCGGTAGCCCTTGGCATCATGGCCTACATGCAGGCCAGCGGAAAGGCGCACTTCCTGTCCAACAACCATGACACGCTGCTGCTCCTGGCAAGCGGGATCATCACCGCCGGCCCGCTGATGATCTACGCGAACGGCGCCAAGCTGCTCCGGCTGTCGACAATCGGAATCATGCAGTACATCGCGCCGACCATGATTTTCCTGATCGCCGTCTTCATCTTCAAGGAGCCGTTCGGCACCGCGCGGGCGATTGCCTTTCCCCTGATCTGGGCGGCGCTCGTGATCTATTCGTGGCCGATGCTGCGCGCCCTGCGGAAGACCTGAGGCAAACAACGCACCGAACCGGGGAGGCTGGCGCCATGAAAATGACAGATATTCCGTTCGGTACGACCGACTGGAGCGAGGTCGAGCCCACACAACATGCCGGCGAAACAGGTACCGCTTCGTGGCGTACACTGCATTTCGGCGATATCCGTGTTCGTATGGTGGAATATACGCCCGGCTATCTTGCGGACCACTGGTGCGTGAAGGGGCACATTCTCTTCTGCATCTCCGGCGAGCTTACCACAGAGCTTGAAGACGGCCGCGTCTTCGTGCTGAAGCCCGGCATGAGCTATCAGGTCGCCGACAATGCGGAGCCTCACCGATCCTCGACACAGGTCGGAGCCGTGCTTTTCGTCGTCGACTAACTCCAGCCGACGTCAGGCAGACACGTCTCCAGATGGGATAACACCCGGACGAACTAGGCGTTGCGGGTTGCCGACTGCGCTAATATAAGCGCAGTTCAAGTCAGAACAGCGATTTGCAAGGAGACGTGCCAGAGTGTCGAACGTCGTCGAGTTCAAGCGTCCCCCGAAACCGGAAGAGCCGAAGCCACCGAATCCGAAGCGAACCAGGTTGCTTGTCATCCTCGGCGTGATCGCAGCACTCGTCGCCGCCTGGGCCTATTTCCAGTATCTGGGTGGCTGAGCGCTCTACCGGCGTTCAAAGCCGTGCGATGACTTCGTCCATACCCTCTGGATCGGAGACCGATTGCCATTTGTCGACGATTGCAGGAACGATTTCCTCGACATTGTCGACCACCATCGGCTGAACGCGGTGCGCGGTGTGAATGAACCCCTGCGAGCGCATGTGGCTGACCAGTTCCAGCATCGGATCCCAGAACCCGTTTACGTTGGCGAAGACCATCGGCTTCTCATGACGGCCGAGCTGCGCCCAGGTCATGATCTCGACGATCTCTTCCAATGTCCCTATCCCACCCGGCAGGGTCACGAAGGCGTCGGCGCGCTCGAACATCTTGTGCTTGCGTTCGTGCATGTCCTTCGTCACGATAAGCTCGTTGAGCTGGCCGAGCGAATGGCGGGTTGCTTCCATGTCCATCAGGAACTCCGGGATGATCCCGGTGACCTGACCGCCGTTGGAGAGCACACCGGCGGCAACGGCGCCCATGATCCCTTTCGTGCCTCCGCCGTAGACAAGCCGCAGCCCGTGGACAGCGATAGAGCGACCGAGGGCTCTTCCGGCGGCCATGTGGGCGGGATCACGTCCGGGTTGAGAGCCACAGTAAACGCAGATTGATTTCACGGATGTATTTTCGAGCATGGAAATCAACAGACTACGTTCGCGCTTTCACGTCAACAAAATTGACGGAAAACCCTGTTTACGAGTGGTGCCAGAGGCCGAGAATGCTTGTGCATCCGGAAGGATAACGCTAGCAATTCGAAGGGGAAATGGCGGCTTTTCCGCCCGGAGAGATGGATTATGAAAAACCGTGCCGGCTGGCTGGCTCTGTTGGTGCTCGTGATCGCGACGCTGCTGATGGTATTTTTTGTCATACCTCGGATATCCGAGCCGGAGCAGGAGGCAACAGCACCAATTGCACCGCCAATCGAGACGACAATTTCAGACGGCTCGGCGGCACTCGAGAAGATGGGACGGCTTGTCACCACGGCAACGTCATCGGTGGAAGGTCTGTCTGGCCTGTTCGCCGATGGAAAGACACCAACGACCGAAGCATTCGCAGCCGCAAGGGGAACCGCAGAAAGCGCCGTTTCGGCTCTCGCGGCACTCGAAATACCCGAAGCTCTGGACGCGGCGATCAAAGAGCAGATGACGACTGTCCGCGGTTACGCCGAGGAAACGCTTTCGCTCCTCCGCAACCTGCCCACCGACCCGCAGCAGGCAGCCTCTGCCATTGCTGGAATCGTCAGCGCGCTGAAGGGTGAGGAAGCGCCTTCGCCGACGCCCGACGCTCCTGCGCCTGCGGAGGCGACACCTGCTGCCGAGCAGCCTGCAGCCGACGCCAACTCCGCCTCCATCATGCCCAAGTTCGACGTTCTTCGCGTTGAACCGGATGGCTCGACCGTTATCGCCGGAAATGCTGCCCCTGGCGCGAAAATCGAGGTTCTGAACGGAGAAACCGTTATCGCGTCCGTTGAAGCCGGCCCGAGCGGAGACTTTGCGGCCGTGCTCGACACACCCCTGCCTCCAGGAGACCACGCCCTTGCGCTGCGCTCCACCGGCGCTGATGGCACTCCCGTCGTCTCCGAGGAGGTCGCCAGCGTTTTGGTGCCGGCCTCGCCCGACGGCAAGCTCCTGGCTATGGTGAGCAAGCCCGGCGAACCCAGCCGCATCGTGACAATGCCCGAAACCGTGAACGAAGCCGATAAGCAGCCGCGCGTCGCCGCGGAAGATCCATCCTCGGCATTACCGGACTTGCCGGCCGCATCCACCGCGCTGACAGCCGCGCCGCCGATTGGAGCCGACGCTGCCGCGGGGACGGAAAGCGCTGTTTCCACTGACATTGCGACGGCTGAGACAGTCACGGAAAAGATCCAGGTTACGGCGGTCGAAATCGAGAATGACCGCATCTTCATTGCGGGGACCGCCTCAACGAAAGGTACGGTTCGCGCGCTCGTGAACGAGCAGGCCGTGGGCGAAGCGGCAATCGATGGTGCCGGCAACTTTGTCGTGGAGGGGCAGATGGCGCTTGCGGTCGGCGCCCACACGATACGGGTCGAACTGGTGGGTGCCGACGGCAACATCATCGTCGCCGCCTCGGTACCGTTCAACCGGCCGGAGGGGTCTCAGGTTGCGGTCGTCGCGCCGCCGGCCGATGCCGCCAACGGAACGATGGTGCCGCTGGAGCGTGGCGCGTTTGACAAGCAACGCGACACGCTGGCCAAGGCCTTCGGAATCCTTCAGTCGCTGTTCGCTGACAATGGCAAGCCATCCATGGATGATGTCGCAGCGGCGCGGTCGTCAACGGAAATCGCGCTTGGCGCCCTCGCCGACTTCCGCCTGTCGGACGGTGCGTCCGCACCGCTGACGGACGCTGTCGGCAAAACGGCAGCTGCTGCGAAGACTGCGCTAGCCACGATCCAGGCGCTGCCGCGAGACGTCGAGGCGGTGCGTGAAGCTATGCCGCGGCTGGCGTCGTTGATCGATGCCGTGCTCAAGGCCGCGCCCGCTTTGCCGACAGAGGCTGAACCGATCGCGCAGCAAGCAACCGAGACACCCGCAGCGTCCGAGCCCGCTATTGCCGAGTCGTCGTCGCCGACGATCAAGCAGGCTCCGCTTGAGGCGAGCGACAACAGCGTCATCATCCGCCGGGGTGACACGTTGTGGCAGATCTCGCGCCGCGTCTATGGTCAGGGGGTGCGCTACACGACCATTTACCTCGCCAACGAGGATCAGATTATCAATCCCGACCTGATCGAACCGGGGCAGATCTTCAAGGTGCCGACGGATGCCCTGCCGAATGCGGAAGAGATACACCGCAAGCGTCTGAGGGGCCAACCATTGAACTGACACGAACAGTGTGTTCGGGGACGGCCCGTTGTCTTGAGCCGCCGGAAACTCTATTTGCGTCTTAACGGCGGTCCCGAAAGGACCGCCGGCCTTTTTTATGCAAAGCGTCCGGGGCAACAGCATGGCAGACAAAAAGAAGACCGTTTCGGCTGACGACAGCAATCCGCTCGGCACGCTCGTCAACCTGTGGCCCTATATGTGGCCCGAAGGCCGCTTCGACTTGAAGATGCGCGTGGTTTGGGCGACCGTCTTCCTGATCGCATCGAAGTTCGTGCTGATCCTCGTGCCCTACTTCTTCAAATGGGCGACCGATGCGCTCGATGGAAAGCTGGACATGGTCGGGCTGCTGCCGGCGTTCCTGCTCGGTGCCGTCGCGCTCGTGATCTTCTACAATCTCACCCGCATTTTGCAGGTGGGTCTCAATCAGTTGCGAGATGCGCTGTTTGCGAGTGTCGGACAGCATGCCGTGCGGCAGCTGGCCTACAAGACGTTCGTTCACATGCACCAGCTGTCGCTGCGCTTTCACCTCGAACGCAAGACCGGCGGGCTTTCGCGAATCATCGAGCGCGGTACGAAGGGCATCGAAACGATCGTCCGTTTCACCATCCTCAACACTGTGCCGACCCTTATAGAGTTCCTGCTGACAGCCGTAATCTTCTGGTGGACCTACGGCTTTTCGTATCTTGCGGTCACCGCCTTTACCGTATGGGCCTATATCTGGTTCACCATCCGCGCGTCCGACTGGCGCATCGGCATCCGTCGCGCCATGAACGACAGCGACACCGACGCTAATACCAAGGCGATCGACTCGCTGCTGAACTTCGAAACCGTGAAGTATTTCGGCAATGAGGAAATGGAGGCGAAGCGGTTCGACTCGTCGATGGAGCGTTATGAGAAGGCCGCCACTCAGGTGTGGACGTCACTCGGCTGGCTGAACTTCGGTCAGGGCGTGATCTTCGGTGTCGGCACGGCCGTTATCATGGTCATGTCCGCGCTCGCGGTTCGCAATGGCACGCAGACGATCGGCGACTTCGTGTTCGTCAACGCCATGCTGATGCAGCTGTCGATCCCGCTCAACTTCATCGGCTTCGTATACCGCGAAATCCGCCAGGGTCTGACGGACATCGAGGAGATGTTCGATCTCCTTCAGGTCAGGCCCGAGGTGGTCGACAAGGACGACGCAAGGCCGCTTGTGATCGCCCAGGGCGCGATCACATTCAAGGACGTGCATTTCAGCTATGACCCCGAGCGGCCGATCCTGAAGGGTGTCTCGTTCGAGGTCCCGGCCGGAAAGACGGTTGCGGTGGTCGGACCGTCCGGTGCCGGCAAGTCGACCATCTCGCGCCTGCTCTACCGTTTCTACGATATCCAGAGCGGGTCGATCACGATTGACGGTCAGGAGGTTCGCGACGTGACGCAGCAATCCCTTCGTGCGGCGATCGGCATGGTTCCGCAGGACACCGTTCTCTTCAACGACACCGTCGCCTACAACATCCGCTATGGCCGACCCGACGCTTCAGAGGCCGATATCGAGCAGGCCGCCGAAGTCGCACAGATCGCCAACTTCATCCGCGAACTGCCGCAGGGCTATAAGACGATGGTCGGTGAACGCGGCCTTAAGCTGTCTGGCGGCGAAAAGCAGCGCGTGGCAATCGCGCGGACGGTTCTCAAAGCACCGCCGATCCTTATCCTAGACGAAGCGACGTCCGCGCTCGACACGACCACAGAGCACGAAATCCAGTCGGCGCTCGACGTGGTATCGAAAAACCGGACGACGCTCGTCATCGCCCACAGGCTGTCGACCGTCGTCGGTGCCGACGAGATCATCGTGCTGAAGGGCGGGGAGATTGCCGAGCGCGGGACCCATGCCCAGTTGCTCGAACACGACGGGCTCTACGCATCCATGTGGAACCGTCAGCGCGAAGCGACCGAGGCAGAGGAACATCTGCGGCAGGTCAGGGAAAGCGACGATATCGGCATCATTGTCCGCAAGCCGCCGGCCAACTAGAGCTTCAGGCAGCTCGCATCAGCTGGTTTCGACCAGCATTCTTGGCGCGATAAAGCGCCAGGTCGGCGCGCTTCAAACCTTCTGAAGGCGCTTCCCGCTGCGGGTCAAACCCGGCTACGCCGATGCTGATCGTGACACCGATCGGGGTCCCATCGGCATCGATGTTGATCTCCGCGATGTTCTGGCGGAGGCTCTCGAGATGCGCCGATGCCGCAGCGGGCGAGAGCCCCGGCAGCAGCGCGTAAAACTCCTCGCCGCCGGCCCGGGCAACGATCCCAATATCTTCGAAGGCTGCTTTCATTTCCGCGGCAACGCGTCGGAGCACTTCGTCACCCACGGCATGACCGCAGCCATCATTGATCGCCTTGAAGTGATCTATGTCCATCACTGCGATAGATGTCGGCGCGAACGCCTCAGGGGTTGCCGGCGTCAAGGCGCTTGCATAGTCGAAGAATTTCCGACGGTTATAGAGATCCGTCAGGGGATCCCGTTCAGCGGCGCGCTTCAGATCGCGCTCGAGCATCTTACGGTCTGTGATATCCAGCATCGCACCGGCGATGCCCCTGACCCCACCCTGACCATCGACGATGACCGCCTTGTGGAAGCTGACATCGCGCCGCAACTCGGCATCCCGGCAGACCTGCCCCTCGTAGACCTGGACACCGCCGCGCTCAATCAAAGCCCGATCAGCCTCTTCATAGGCGGCGGCGAGCTCAGGCGGAGCGATCTCCCAGACGGTGCGGCCAATGATTTCCTCCGACGGTCGACCGATAAAGGCCTCGAACGCGGTGTTGCACCCGACATAGACGCCCCGCCCGTTCTTGAAGAAGATCGGCGTCGGCAGGTTGTCGATACAGGCCTGCAAATATTCGCGCTCAAGATCCTGCCTTTGGCGATGGGCATACGACACTTTCCGGTCCGCGAGGACGCGGCGGCCGCGTGCCAGAGCGGCCCTCAGACCGTCCTCGTCGCCAATGAACACGGCATCGTCCAGACCGCTGTCGATGAGCGCCGACAGCATGCCTCGACTTCCTTCATCATCGACGATCCCCACGAGATAGGCCTCGGAGCCGACGGTGCGGCGGATGGTCCCAGCCGTCCCGCCGTTTCCCGTATTCGCCACGTCCAAGAGGCAGATCTCCGGCGCAGCCAGCGGCGAACGCACGACCGTCATCACCCCGACCGTCGCTTCCAACACCGCTGGCGGCGCGGCCGCCCGGCTGGAGTACCAGACGATCTGCGGCATATCGGGACGGACGGGTAACCCAGGCACCGGCATCGGGATGGCGAACCTCTCTGTTCTCGTTTCGGGCGCCATGAAATTGGCCCGAAGAGCATTACCATGGAGGTAACTGTTACACCCATCCAGCGGACCTTTTTCGGTGTCGGCTGATTGTGGTGAACGTGCCGTTAAAGGCCAGTGGCACGGAACGACTGCGGCATTGCCCCGCGACAACTTTCCCTGTAGTCAGGCCTCGATACAAGCAATGGAGAATAGGGTTCATGAGCCTGCTCGACAGCATCCGCAGCACGATCGTTCCCGTCCACAAGGAAGGCTATCCGTTCGTCGCCGCGTTCCTTGCCGGATCGTTCCTGCTCGGCTGGATCGCGGAACCGCTGTTCTGGATCGGCCTGATCCTGACCGCCTGGTGCGCCTACTTCTTCCGCGATCCGGAGCGCGTGACGCCGCAGGACACCGATCTGGTGATCAGCCCCGCCGACGGCCGGGTCTCGTCGATCCAGATGGTCACTCCGCCGGAAGAACTCCATCTCGGCACCCAGCCGATGCTGCGGATTTCGGTCTTCATGAACGTCTTCAACTGCCATGTGAACCGCGCGCCCATGCGCGGCCGCATCTCCAACATCGTCTACCGCGAGGGCAGCTTTCTCAACGCCGAACTCGACAAGGCCAGCCAGGAAAACGAACGCAACGGCCTCGTCATCGAAACCGTTCACGGCAATATCGGCGTCGTGCAGATCGCCGGCCTGGTCGCCCGCCGGATCGTCTGCTGGTCCAACCCGTCCGACGCGGTCGAGGCAGGCGAGCGCTTCGGGTTGATCCGCTTCGGCTCGCGCCTCGATGTGTTTTTGCCAGCCGGTGCGGAACCACGCGTCTCGCTCGGCCAGACCGCGATTGCCGGCGAAACCGTACTTGCCGAGTTCGGCTCCGCGAAGGGACCGGTCCTCAGCCGCCGCAGCTGACGCAACAGGGAGGCCAGCATGGAATCGCCCAAGTCGGATATCGGTAGCGGCAATGACGAGGCCCGGGGACCGCGGCTCCGAGAAATTCCTCTGCGGCTTATCGTTCCGAACCTGATCACCGTTCTGGCGATCTGCGCCGGCCTCACAGGTGTGAGGCTCGCCTTCGAAGGTCGTTACGAACTGGCCGTTGCGATGGTTCTGGCGGCGGCTTTTCTCGATGGCATCGACGGGCGCGTTGCGCGGATGATGCGGGCGAGCTCCAAATTCGGAGCACAGATGGATTCGCTCGCCGACATCATCAATTTCGGCGTCGCCCCCGCCCTGGTTCTCTATGTCTACGTTCTGGATCAGGCGCGATCGCTGGGCTGGATCGCCGCCCTCATATACGCCATCGCCGCCGGTCTGCGCCTTGCCAGGTTCAACGTAATGGCGGAGCGCGAGCAGAAGGCAAAGTGGCAGTCGGAATATTTCGTCGGCGTTCCCGCCCCTGCCGGAGCTTTCCTCGTCCTGCTTCCGGTCTATGTCGGTTTCCTCGGCATGGAGCTCAACGAGACCTTTGCCTATGCCGGCGCAGTTTACACCATCCTGATCGCCTTCCTTCTGATCAGCCGCCTTCCCGTCTGGTCCGGCAAATCCGACAGCCAGAGGATTCGCCGCGATCTGGTTCTGCCGATGATCCTTGCGGTCGTGCTCTACGTGGCGCTGCTGATGAGCTTCACCTGGCAGGTCCTCGTGGTAACGGTGATTCTCTATCTCGCCACCCTGCCGCTTGGCGCTAGGTCCTGGCACCGCCGTTATGGCACACTGACGGTCGACGAAGAGCCCAGCGACGCCAACGATAGCGACATGGATCGTGGCATTTGATCCTCTGGAAGTAACTTCCGGGCCCTGCTCGCGAATTGTGCTCGATTTTTTCTTAATTTGACTTGCGTCCGTCACGGATTTGTCATGATCTGCGGCGAGACAGCGCCAAACGGACGCATGTCCAAGAAAAAACACGGGAAACAGCAAGGAAAGCCGTCAATGTCGACGAAGAATAACGCCCCCCAACCGGCAAAAACCGATCTCGCGTCAAACTACCGACCTCTCGGCCTGAAGGCTGTGCTCGCTGCGGCGCTGATGCTGAAGCGGCCGACGAAGGCGAAGGCAGCGGCCTGACGCTAGCGGCACCCGCCGAGGGATCGGCGGCCTCCAGTTCTGATTTCAAAACAGCGACATCTGTCCACCACCGGCATCAGGCTTGGCAGCAGTTGGCGTTGATGCCTTGTCCTCGGCGACGGCTGTCTGCAGTTCCGGCCCCATATTCGCGACCTTGTTCACAAGGGCGGACACCGGGATCGCTTCGAAAGAATCCTCGTCGGTGGGTCGCATGAGGTCCGCAACCTGACGGGGCTCCTGGGTCTTGCAATCCAGCCATCTGGCGAAATCCTCGGGTTGGATGACGACCGGCATGCGGTCGTGGATTCGGCCGATACTGTCATTGGCGCCACAGGTAACGATGGCAGCCGTATCCATTTCCGATCCCTCTGCGGCAGACCAGGTTTCCATCAAGCCGGCGAAGGCCACCAGTCCGCCGTGCTTTGGCCGGATCCAGTAGGCCTGGCTCTTTCGTCCGCTATCCTTTCCCGGCCGGTGCCACTCGTAGAAGCCGGAGGCGGGAATCAACACCCTCCGATGACGCATCGCGGCGCGAAACGAGGCCTTGTCGATCACCGTCTCCGAACGCGCATTGATCAACAACGGAAAGTCACCGGGATCCTTCACCCAGCCGGGTATCAGACCCCAGCGGGTCAGGAGCGCGCGACGGGGTGGAAGATTGCTTCCAGGCCCGGGCAGGTCGGCTGCGACGATCGTCAGGATCGGCTGCGTGGGCGCAATATTGTACCGTGGCGGAAACGTCTCGAGAGACGCCACGCCGGCGAACTCGGCGGTCTCTTCCGGTGTCGATGTCAGAGCAAAGCGGCCACACATGGTCTTGTTCCTTGTTCGACGTCTTCAGCTTGCGGCTGCCACCGCCGTCGTTTTCGGTCTATAGTGACTCGAAAGAGACTGCTCCAGCAAACCGAAACGATGCACTCATCCAATCCCCCTACACCGCAAGCCGCCGCGTCCGCCATCGTGGAACAGGATGGGCGTCTGCTTCTCGTCAAGCGCCGCAATCCGCCCGCAGCCGATCTCTATGCGTTTCCGGGGGGACGGTCCGAACCCGGAGAAACGCCGGAAGAGACGGCGCTGCGCGAACTGTTCGAGGAGACCGGGATCAGGGGACACAGCCCCACGCTCTTTGCTGTCTACGATCTGAAGGGCGAAAGCGATGCGCCGGGGCAATCGACACATTTTTTTCTGTCCGTCTTCAGGGTTGAGATGGTCGAACGCGGTGAGGTGATGGCGGCGGATGACGCGCTGGAAGCGGGCTGGTTCGCCGTTGAAGACATCCCTCTTCTTCCCGTCCCTGCCTCGGTGCTCGAATGTGTCGAGCGACTGTCAGATGAACTGAGTGGCAGGAGACCCTGAGATGACGCAGCGCCTTTTCATGTTCGGCTTCGTAACGCTCTCATTTCTGGCAAGCGGCATTGCGGCGGCTCAGTCCGTGGTCGAGGAAGCACCAGCCGCAGCAGAGAAACCGGCGCCCTACGACGAGCAGCTGGCGCGCCTGTCGGAAATACTCGGCTCGCTTCATTATCTGCGCAATCTCTGCAATGGCGACGAGGAACCAGGCTGGCGCGAAGCCGCGCAAAAGCTGCTCGACACGGAGACCGCCAGCGAGCCGGCACGCCGAGCGCGTCTCGTCGCGGCGTTCAATCGCGGCTATCGATCGTTCGCCGCCACCCACTCCGTCTGCACCCCTGCCGCCATCGCGGCCGAGGAGCAATACCGTGCCGAAGGCGCAACACTCGCCGTTGAAATAACGGGCAGATACGGAAATTAGCGAATAATTAACCGGTTTCGGCGGCTGGCCGTGTCGTTTTAGGAAAAGGCTGTTAATGTTGTTAACAGGTGAGTAAGAACCGCATCATGCGAGGAAATAGTATGGAACCGCGCCGAAACGACATCGACGACATGATCGTGCATGAGAAGATGCAAGTGGCGCTCGAATACCAGAACGAGGCATGGGCAGACGGCGTGGCTGATGGCATCGAGCCGGAAATCATTGCCGATGCCGCATTTGCTCTCGCCATGCGCGAGACAATCCGGATCCACGGTGAAGACGGTGCTGAAGCCATTCTGGAATCCCTTCGGGAGCGGCTGCTTGCCGGAGAGTTTTCGCCAACGCGGCCGCTTCAGTAGACGCTCCATGCGTTGGCTTGCCGCAGACCTTCTGCCTCCCGCAGGATGGGTTAGCCGGTGTTTCCCGGCTGTCGCGTTGGCGGTGCTGCTTGCTGTCATGCAAGCCCCGGCCTCGCACGCTCTCTCCGAACTGAACCCAGGCTCCACAACCAAAACACCGGCGTCGCCGCCGACCTCACCTGTCGTACCCGTGGAGCCGGAGGAAGACGACCTGCCGGCCGAAGGCATGGGAATTCCTGACCCCGATCCACTCGTCAATCGTGAGAGTGTGCCCGGAGAGGAAGCGGATGTTTCCACCTCTGATCCCACTGTCGAATACCTCTTCGACATCGAGGCCGCGCCTGAGCCGGTTCGGCGCATGCGCGCGTTGATCGTCGAGGCAGCCGCCTCCGGCGACATCGAGCGGCTCCGCCCGCTTCTGAACCCTGGTCCGAACCAGACACAGATTCCCGTCGTCGGCGACCAGGAAGGCTTGGTCGAGACGCTGAAGAGCTTGTCTGGCGATTCCGACGGGGTGGAGATCTTGGCGATCCTGCTCGACATCCTGCAGACCGGCTTCGTGCGGATCGATGCAGGAACCTCTGACGAAGTGTATGTCTGGCCTTATTTTGCCGAAAAACAGATCGGCAACCTGACGCCACCAGAAAAGGTGGAACTCTTGAGAATTGTCACGGCCGGCGATCTTGAGGGCATGCAGGAGTATGGCAACTACAATTTCTTCCGCGTCGGAATCACACCCGACGGCGAATGGAAATTCTTTACGGCCGGGGACTAGACCCGGCGACTGTTGACGTCGGTTCTCGATCTTGAAGCAGTGGCGGCGCGGTATCGGTCCGCCGGCAGGTTATCCACAGTTGAGTGCTGCATCCAGATCGTCGTTTTCTGCAGCTTTCGCGGATGGAAGCGGACCATTGACGGGGATTACATTTTCAGATGCCCCGTCCCGTTTCCCTGACCTTACAAATGCTTCGGCAGATCTACATATTCTGTTTACTGAACTGAAAGAATCGACGAATTCGGCCCTCGCCGAACCGGGCTGTGATGTGCATGACTTGCCCATGTCACATCAAAGACTTACTTCTCTTTCATTACCCAATCGGATGCTCACACAATGCCCGCAGCCTTCCTGCCCGACCATGTGCTGATCCGGGTCACCGGCCCGGAAGCAGAACACTTCCTGCAGAACCTCATCACCACCGACGTGGAAAGCCTGCCGACGGGAGAGGCCGTGCCCGGCGCGCTTCTGACGCCGCAGGGGAAGATCCTGTTCGACTTCATCGTATGGCGCGAGGAAGATGGTTTCGTGCTGGATACGACCGACAGCCAGCGGGATGGGCTGATCAAGCGGCTGACAATGTATAAGCTGAGAAGCAAAGTGGAGATCACGCCGGCAGAGGATCCGGGCGTCACCGTTATCTGGGGAGACACCTATCCGGATGGGGCGGTGGAAGATGCACGGTTCGCCGCCGCAGGCATTCCCGTGGCGCGCCTGCCGGGCCGCCATGGCGAGCACCCGCGCGACGGCTATGAGGCCTTGCGCGTCCTCGCGGGTATCGTTGAATCGGGCCATGATTTTACGCTCGAGGATGCCTTCCCGCACGATATCGGTTTCGATCTCAATCGCGGTGTTTCCTTCAAGAAGGGCTGTTATGTCGGCCAGGAGGTGGTCTCGCGAATGCAGCATCGGGGAACCGCGCGACGCAGGACGGTCATTCTGTCAGCGGAAACACCTCTGCCACCCGCAGGAACAACCATCTCCGCAGCCGGCAAACCGATCGGGGAACTGGGCACGGTGGCGGGCACGCGCGGTCTTGCAATCGTCAGGATCGACCGGGCCGGAGAAGCCCTGGCAAGCGGCGCGGCCGTTCTTGCAGGCGACACGCCAGTCGATGCCATGCTTCCGAGCTGGACCGGCCTCTCCTTTCCGACGTCGTCCGAGGAAGCGTGAGCAATGGCGGATGCGCCTCAACCCAGCGTGCGGGCCTGGCAGCGCATGTTGTCGGGTCGGCGGCTTGACCTGCTAGATCCCTCCCCGCTTGACGTCGAACTCTCCGATATCGCCCATGGTCTCGCGCGCGTTGCCCGATGGAACGGACAGACGCATGGCGACCACGCGTTCTCCGTCGCGCAGCATTCGCTTCTTGTGGAAATGATCTTTACCCACTGCAATCCGAAGGCGACGGCGGACGAAAAACAGATGGCCCTTCTGCACGACGCCCCGGAATTCGTCATCGGCGACATGATTTCTCCGTTCAAGGCCGTGGTCGGCGGCGGATACAAGACGGTCGAGAAGCGACTGGAAGCGGCGGTTCATCTCCGTTTCGGCCTGCCGGCGCATCCGGGCAAGGATCTCAAGGCACAGATCAAGAAGGCGGACCAGATCGCGGCCTATTTCGAAGCGACCGCACTTGCCGGCTTTTCGGAAGCCGAAGCACGGAAATTCTTCGGACAGCCGCGCGGCTTCACCCGTGATATGCTGCCGATCGAACCGATGGCGGCAACGGAGGCACAGGCGCGCTTCGCCCAACGCTTCACAGAGATCGAGGACGAACGGGCACAGGAGGGAAAGTCCGCAAGATGAGCGCGATCATCGTTTCTCCCTTGTCCCGGATCGCCGAGATGGCGGTGCGTCATGGCGCTCGCGATATGATCAGCCTGCTGGCAGAGAAACAGGACTTTCATCGGCCGGCCGTGATCCGCGCGGAGCGCCACCTGAAGCTCGGCATGAACGACATCGCATTTGCGGGAACCGGCGATCTCATCGCGCCCGCCGAAAGCCATGTCGATGAGATCATCGCCTTCGCCCGCAGTTGGGACCGGGAGACGCCGCTGCTCATCCATTGCTGGATGGGCGTCTCTCGCTCGCCGGCAGCGGCCCTGATCGCTTCGCTTGCCATTTCTCCGGACGAGGACGACGGGGCACTCGCTCAGCGTCTCAGGACAGCCTCGCCGTTCGCGACGCCGAACGCGCGCCTCATCGCATTCGCTGATGCCCGTCTGGAACGCCGGGGACGCTTGATCGCGGCCGTGAAGGCGATCGGGCGCGGCGCGGATGCGGATGGCGACGCGCCTTTCGTGCTGCCGCTCTACACCCCGGCAATGGCATGAGCGGCCAGCCCCGTCCGGAAATCGAAATCGGCCTCAATGCGGCAATTGTCGCGGTCAGCGAGAAGAGCCCGAAGATACTGGTGGTGGGTGACGCTGGCGACCTCGGCAGCCTGCCGTTCGGTCCTTTCGATCCGGAGCGGCACAGGACGATGGAAATGTCTCTGCGCGCAACCGTGGAGGCGCAGACAGCGCTCCATCTGGGTTACATAGAACAACTTTATACCTTCGGTGACCGAGGGCGATACCGGCAGGCGGGCGAAAGCGGTCCTCACCTCGTTTCGGTCGGCTATCTGGCACTGACGCGCGGCAACGCCGACCACAGCAGCCGCCTGCTGACGTCAGGTGTCCACTGGCGGGACTGGTATGCCTATCTACCCTGGGAAGACTGGCGGAAGGGCCGTCCTGACCTGCTGGACAGTGTGATCCTTCCCCAGCTTGCAAAATGGGCGGAGACACCGGCGACGGCGGCAAGCCGCGAGCCGACCGCATCGAGACGAGCCCGCATTCGCCTCGCCTTCGGGCTTGATGACTTTCCCTTCGATGACGAAAGAGTACTGGAGCGCTACGAACTTCTCTATGAGGCGGGTCTTCTGCAGGAGGCGGTCGCCGACGGTCGGGTCGAGGCGGACAAGGTATCACCGCCGCTTGGGCTTGCTATGCGGTTCGACCACCGACGCATCGCGGCCACGGCGCTCGCGCGCCTGCGCGGCAAGATCAAATACCGTCCCGTGGTCTTCGAACTGATGCAGCCCGAGTTCACCTTGACCGAGTTGCAGGCGACCGTTGAGGCGATCTCCGGGCGGCACCTGCACAAGCAGAACTTCCGCCGGCTGGTGGAAGGTGCGGAACTGGTGGAACCGACAGGCGTTTCGACAACGGCGACCGGTGGACGACCGGCCGCGCTGTTCCGCTTTCGCCGGCAAATCCTCGAGGAACGCCCCGCCCCCGGCCTCAAGGTCGGCAGTCGCTAGAAAGCCACAGGCGCGCACCCGTTCACCGTCGCCAGACGGAACAACGAGGAGCTCCCGCCGTATGGAAGATCAGGCCACAGAATTCTTTATCGCCACTCGCGCAGCATTAAGCCAGGCCAGTGCGCTGGCTGTCGAATATTCATTCTCGATCATCGGAGCGGTTCTGCTTCTAGTCATCGGATGGACGGCCGCTTCTCTGATTGCCGGCTGGGCCAGACGCGGGATGGCGCGAGTCAGAGGGATTGACGAAACTCTGGCTGCCTTCTTCGCCAACTTCATCCGCTATGCCTTGCTGATCCTGGTCTTCATCGCCGTTCTCGGCCAGTTCGGCGTACAGACGGCGTCGATCATCGCGGCGCTCGGCGCGGCCGGCCTGGCGATCGGCCTTGCGCTCCAGGGAACGTTGCAGAACATCGCCGCAGGGATCATGCTCCTGGTTCTCCGCCCGTTCCGCGTAGGTGAATACATCGATACCGGTGGCATCTCGGGCATCGTTCGGGAGATCGGCCTCTTCGCCACCGAACTCAAGACGCCCGACGGTATGTATCGGCTGGCGCCGAATTCGACGCTCTGGAACGTGCCGATCACCAATTTCAGCCGCGAAAAGACCAGGCGTTTCGATCTCAATATCGGCATCGGCTACGAGGACGATATCTCGCAAGCTCAGGAGATCATGCTTAACCTCGCCAATGCCGACACGCGCGTGCTTGGCGATCCGGCAGCGGAGACATTTGTTCTCGAACTCGGCGACAGCGCCGTCGTCCTGACCTTGCGCTACTGGACCGCCGCTGCGGACTTCTGGCCGACATCCCGCGATCTGATCAAGTCGGTGAAGATCGCCTTCGACGAGAACGGCATTTCCATCCCGTTCCCGCAGGTTACCTACAGCGGCGCGCTGGCTGCCAAGATCGAGCCGCCTCGCGAGGAGGATGCCCGCCCGCGAGAGGTCGACGTCTAGGCAATTTCCACATCGAGGCCTATGTCGAGCGTTGGTGCCGACATGGTGATTTTCGATGTCGAGATGTAGTCGACCCCGCTCTCGGCGATCGCGCCGATGGTCTGGAGGTTGACGTTGCCGGATGCCTCGAGCTGAACGCGCGAGGCCGCGGCGTTATAATCCACCTCGGAAAGTCCAGCATGCGCGCGGTTGATCTCCACCGCCTGGCGCAAGAGGTCCGGCCCCATGTTGTCGAGCAGGATAACATCCGGTCGGGCCGTCAGCGCCTCGCGCATCTGGTCGAGGCTATCGACTTCGACCTCGATGCGGACGAGATGCCCGACATAGGCTCGGGCGGCCGAAACAGCGCTCGCCACGCCACCGGATACCGCGATGTGGTTGTCCTTGATGAGCACAGCATCATCCAGCCCGAAGCGGTGGTTCGAGCCGCCGCCGAGGCGGACGGCGTATTTTTCGAGCGCGCGCAGACCCGGCAGTGTCTTGCGGGTGCAGGTGACACGGGCGCGGGTATGGGCGATCTCGGCGGCGAAACGGGCAGTGTAGCTCGCAACACCGGACAGGTGCATAAGGAAATTCAGAGCGACGCGTTCGGCAGACAGAATCGACCTTGCCGGTCCGCTGACTTCCGCCAGCGGCTGGCCTGGGGTCACCGTATCGCCATCCTTCACCAGCGCGTTGAACGAAACTTCTGCATCGACGAGCCTGAATGCCGTCCTGGCGATCTCGATGCCGGCGACGACGCCGTGCTCCCGGCTGTTCATCCTGGCGGTCGCCGTCAGTTCCGGTCGGATTGTCGCGTAGGTCGTGATGTCGCCGGCACGCCCCAGATCTTCGATGAGGGCGGCGCGCACCTTATCCTCGACCATCAACGGCGGCAGAACGGGACGAAGCGGTTCGATGGTCATGGCTACTCCTTGGTCGGTGTGTCAGCCGGCGGCTTCCCTGACAATGCGATCAGCTTCCTTCAATGTCATGAAGGTCCGGTGGCGCCAGATGTCACGCGGTTCGGCGAAATCGGAGCGGTAATGGCCGCCTCGGCTTTCCTCGCGGGAAAGAGCGCCGGCGGCAATGAGTTTCGCGGTCGCGGCGATCGCCGCGAAGCGGATACGACCGTTTTCCTTCTCCAGTCGAAGGATCGTCCGCGACAGTGCGCACAGGCCGTCGCGATTGCGGATAACGCCGGCGTGGGCCGACATGGCCGCGCGCAGCTCCTTGAGTTGCGGACTGTCCTCCAGCGTCACCAGTTCGTCATTCTCCCCGGCCGTCTTCGGCCATTCGTAGAGGCTTGCTTCGGGCAGCATGCCCTTGATGCTTTCGGCGATGCGAGCTGCGAAGACGACCGCTTCGAGCAGCGAGTTGGAGGCCAGACGATTGGCGCCGTGGACGCCGGTAGAGGTCACCTCGCCGGCCGCGTAGAGACCGTCGATCGTGGTGCGGCCATCGGCATCCACCAGGACACCGCCCATGTGATAGTGGGCCGCCGGCACGACCGGGATCGGTTCCGACGAGGGATCGACGCCGGCCGCTCGGCAGGAGGAATAGACGGTCGGGAAGAGTTCGGCGAAGCGGGCGCCTATTGCCTTCGTGCAGTCGAGAAAGGCGCCACGCCCGGCCGCCACTTCGGCAAAGACGCCACGGGCGACGACGTCACGGGGGGCGAGTTCGGCATCCGGATGCAGGGCCGCCATAAAGCGCTCGCCGGTCGAGTTGACGAGGATAGAACCGTCGCCGCGCAAGGCCTCGGTGGCGAGCGGGGCCGGATCGTTGCCGATGTTGATCGCGGTCGGATGGAACTGGACGAATTCCGGGTCGGCGATCATGGCGCCGGCCTTGGCGACCATGCCGAGACCCGTACCGCGCGCTTCGGCCGGATTGGTCGTGACCTGATAGAGATGGCCGATGCCGCCGGAGCAGAGGACCACGGCGCGGGCGGGAAACGCGACGCGGGTCTTCGACTGGCCGGCGTCTGGCCGTGCGACGACGCCGGCGACGAACTTGCCCTCGGTCATGATCTCCTCGACCACATAGCCTTCCATGACCCGGATCGACGGCGTGTTGCGGACGGCGGCGATCAGCGCCTCCATGATCGCCTTGCCCGCCATGTCTCCCCTCACCCGGACGATGCGCCGCTCCGAATGGGCTGCCTCCCGCGACAGCAGGAGGTGTCCCTCAAGGTCCTTGTCGAACGGGACGCCGTAACCAAGCAGGTCGCGGATCCGTTCCGGTCCCTCGGACACCATCAGACGCGCCATTTTCTCGTCGACGATGCCGGCGCCCGCCGTCAGTGTGTCCGCGAGGTGCTTGTCGTAGCTGTCGCCCTCGCTCATCGCCGCAGCAATGCCGCCCTGGGCCCAGGCGGACGAGGCGCCATGACCGATCGGCGCGGCCGCGAGCACCGTTACCGGACGCGGCGCGAGCTTCAAAGCGCAGAACAGGCCAGCAAGGCCGCCGCCGACGATGACGATGTCGTCGATGCCCTGCCAGGACTGGGGCCGGATGGATTCGATATTGGTTGCCATGGACTGTCACTTCTCCGGCGGCTGCCGGCACATCAGTTTTTCAGATTGATCATCCGTTCGACCGCAAGGCGAGCCCGACCGGCGATAGCGGGATCGACCGTCACTTCCTCCGTCATGTTGAGCAGGCTGTCGAGGATCTTCGGCAGCGTGATGCGCTTCATGTGCGGACAGAGATTGCAAGGCTTCACGAAGTCGACGTCGGGAACTTCGGCTTGGATATTGGAGGCCATGGAGCATTCCGTGACGAGCAACACGCGGCCCGGACGCTTGGTCCGGACATAGTCGATCATGCCGGATGTCGAGCCGGCATAGTCGGAGACCTCAAGCACGCTCGGATGGCATTCCGGATGGGCGACGATTTCGATCGACGGATCGGCCTCCTTGTAGGCGAGCAGTTCCTCGGCGGTGAACCGCTCGTGGACCTCGCAATGGCCCTTCCACGTCAGGATCTTCTTCTTTGTCTGGCGGGCGACGTTCATGGCCAGATATTCATCCGGAATGCACAAGACGGTGTCGCTCTCCAGACTGTCGACGACAGCGACGGCATTGGAAGAGGTGCAGCAGATGTCGGTCTCGGCCTTCACGTCCGCTGACGTATTGACGTAGGTCACCACGGGAACGCCTGGATAACGGGCTTTGAGGGCACGCACATCGGCGCCCGTGATCGATTCCGACAGGGAGCAACCGGCTCGGCTGTCCGGGATAAGTACCGTCTTGTCTGGATTCAGGAGCTTCGAGGTCTCGGCCATGAAGTGAACGCCGCACTGGACGATGATCTCCGCGTCGACCCGCGTCGCGTCGCGAGCAAGCTGCAGCGAATCGCCCTTGATGTCGGCAACGCAGTGGAAGATGTCAGGCGTCTGGTAATTGTGCGCGAGGATGACGGCGTTGCGCTCTTTCTTCAGCCGATTGATGGCATGCACATAGGGCGCGAAGACCGGCCACTCGATGGCGGGAATGAAATCCCGAACGCGTTCGTAGAGATGTTCGGTTTCCTTGGCGACAGCGGGCGTGTAGCTCAGATCGGGACGTTCGAGAACCCCGAAGCGGCCGGCGGCGGAACGTGTGTTTTCGCACGCACGTGCGCTCAGCTTTCCAGCCATATCAACCTCCATTCCACTCACTTATACTCATTTTGAGTATAAGTGAGTCCAAAGAAAACCGGCGATCGCCGGTGCATTCGATTTAGAAAGTTTTGTGACAGATTGCAAGGGCGCCGCCCCCCTGGCCTATGGCGCCCTTCTGCAAGCAGAAGACGTCAGAGATTGAAAGAGACCTCCCCGGACGCGTCGCCGCCGGTCTCTTCGAATGTGCGGTATCTGTCGACGATGACCGCAATCTGGTCGAGCACGTCGAACAGACTAACGGTATCGTCGCCACTCTCCGCCCCCGTAGCGAGAGGATTCGCGACACTCAACGAGGAAATCTTCGCCGAGGTGCCGGTGGCGGCGTTTTCAACAAGAACCGTCGGATCCTGCGTTCTGCCCCTCGTCTCGCCGGCTGCCGCCTGTTCCTCCGCACTGACGACGCCGTCGCCGTTGCGGTCGAGACCCAGCGTGGAATTCAGGCTAGCCGAACCCGGCAGTGAAGTGATGCTAGTCATGCATACCTCCTGAAAAAGGATTTTGAAAAAGAATCGCCCTCCTACTCGGACTCCTGAAGGCTAGATCGAGTTACGGAGATTCCGACGACTGGTCAAAACGCGAATAATTGTTCACTAGAATTAGGTTCATGCCCACTATTCTTGGGTGGACTGCCGCGCAAAATGGCATCTGCCGTGTTTGCAGCCGTCACTCCGTGCCAGTAAGGAGGGATGCAGGCAACGATTCCGGAGGAAGGCGTGACAGACATGGAAGCGACACGTGCATTCGCGCCGTTCGAAGAACTTGCCGGTGCGCTGCTCGGACATGCCTTTTCCGCCGATGACGGTGCTCACGACCTCGCCCACCTCGTCCGGGTGTTCCGCAACGCCATGCGGATTCGCGCTGAGGAAGGCGGTGACGGACGCATTCTGGCGGCAGCGGTGCTGCTGCACGATTGCGTGTCTGTCGAAAAGAACTCGCAGTTGCGGTCGCAGGCCTCAAGGCTGGCTGCGGAGAAGGCGCGACAGCTGCTCGCGGAACTCGGCTGGGGCGCGAGAGACGTCGAGGCCGTCACCCACGCGATCGCCGCACACAGCTTCTCCGCCGGCATTAGACCTGAGACGATCGAGGCAAAAATCCTGCAGGATGCGGACAGACTAGACGCGATCGGGATGGTCGGCGCCGCCCGGTGCTTCTACATCGCCGGACGTATGGGCTCGTCGCTGTACGACCCGTTCGACCCGAAGGCCGAGAACCGTCCACTAGACGACAAGACCTTTGCAATCGATCATTTTCCCGCCAAGCTCTTCAAGCTCGCGGATGGCTTCCAGACCGACACCGGTCGGATTATCGCGCGCGAGCGCCACCAGAGGCTCGAGACGATACTCGAGCTCTTTCTCGACGAAATCTGAGGATAAACCATGCAGGTCAGCGCCCTTAATATCTACCCCTTCAAGAGCGCACGTGGAATTGCAATTCCCGCCGCCGAGGTCGACGCACGCGGCCTGCTCGGCGACCGGCGGATGATGCTGGTCGACCCGTCAGGCCACTTCATCACCCAGCGCGAATTGCCCGCCCTGGCGCGGCTGACCGCGATACCGGGCAATGCGACGCTCACCCTGCGGCTTGATGACGATCGCGAAATCATGGTCGCGCCGCCGCATCCGGACCGGCGCATGGATGTGGCGATCTGGAAGTCGATTGTGAACGCCGCCGTCGCGGCCGATACCGTCAATGCCAGGCTATCGGAATGGTTCGGACGGGAGGTCCGCCTGGTCTTCTTTGACGGTGGCGCCCGGCGAACGGCAAGCGCGGAATGGGCCGGCGCCGACAGCCCGGTCACCTTCTCCGACGGGTACCAAATTCTGGTGACGACGACGGGATCGCTCAAAGCGCTGAACGCCGACATGGAGGCGCATGGCGAAGGCAGCGTCGGCATGGAACGGTTCCGCCCCAACATCGTGATCGAACACGACGATCCCTG
Organism: Ciceribacter sp. L1K22; assembly: GCF_017599385.1. Classification (GTDB taxonomy): domain Bacteria; phylum Pseudomonadota; class Alphaproteobacteria; order Rhizobiales; family Rhizobiaceae; genus Allorhizobium. The sequence continues at coordinate 1,528,673 of NZ_JAGFPK010000001.1, read as the reverse complement.
GGCGGAGGATACCTGGAAGACTATCGAGATCGGCGGCCTCCACCTCGATTTCGTCAAGCCCTGCCCGCGCTGCATCATGACCACACAGGACCAGCAGACCGGATCGCGCGAGGGCGCCAACCCGATGCCCGCCATGGGCCGCATCCGCATGTCTGCCGACCGCCGGGTGCCCGGTCCGCTGTTCGGCTGGAACGCCGTGCCGCAGGGCGCCGGCCGGATTTCCATCGGCGACAGCGTGCGCGTCGTTGCGGAAAAGCCCGAAGGCTGGGCGTTCAAGCAACGATAAGGCTCCGGCCTGATCATCATCAATTCGGCTGATCCACCGTTCACCAGAATGCGCTGGTCGGCCGGCGGGTGTCGTTTTATCGTCCTCCCACAATAAAGGGACGACTCCGCCATGAACACCGCCTCCGCACGCGCCTCCATGCCCTGGCTCATCATCATCGCTGGCTCGCTGATCGCGATGCTGACCTTCGGGCCGCGATCGGCCATGGGCTTCTTCCAATTGCCGATGCTTGCCGATACCGGCTGGGATCGCTCCACCTTCGGGCTAGCGATGGCGATACAGAACCTCTGCTGGGGTCTTGGACAGCCGTTCTTCGGTGCCTTGGCGGACAGGTACGGCACCGGCCGCGTGCTGGCGCTGTCGGCCGTCCTCTACTCCAGCGGCCTGCTGATCATGGCGCATGCGACCGATCCGGTCTGGTTGCACATTGGCGGCGGCGTGCTGGTTGGCCTTGGGGTCGCTTCGGGATCGTTCGGTATTATCCTGTCCGCGTTCGCCCGTAACGTAACACCGGCGCAGCGTTCCCTCGCCTTCGGAATCGGCACTGCCGCCGGGTCGGCAGGCATGTTCCTCTTCGCGCCGCTGAGCCAGGGACTGATCTCGACATTCGGATGGTCGGATAGCCTCGTCTATCTCGGCATCCTGATGCTGCTGGTGCCTTTGCTTGCTATCCCTCTGCGCGGCAATGCCAACTCCGGCAGCCAGTCACAGACAAGCGTGCAGCAGACCGTATCAGAGGCGTTGCGCGAGGCGCTCGGGCACCGGAGCTACGTCCTGCTCATCAGCGGCTTCTTCGTCTGCGGCTTCCAGGTCGCATTCATCACCGCCCACTTCCCCGCCTATCTTGGCGACATCGGGATCGAGGCGCGGTACGCGGTGATCGCCATGGCACTGATCGGCTTCTTCAACATCATCGGCTCTTTAGCCGCCGGCGTGATCGGGCAGCGTTATTCAAAGCCCTATTTCCTGGCGCTCATCTACATCGGCAGGTCTATCGCCATCACGGCATTCCTGCTCCTGCCGCAGTCCCCGACTTCTGTGATCATCTTTGCCGGTGTTATGGGTCTGCTCTGGCTCTCGACCGTTCCGCCGACAAATGCACTTGTCGCCATCATGTTCGGCACGCGCCATCTCGGCCTGCTGGGCGGCGTCGTGTTCCTGTCGCACCAGATCGGATCGTTCCTGGGTGTCTGGATGGGCGGAGAGCTGTACGACCGGTTCGGATCCTATGACGGCGTATGGTGGTTCGGCGTGGCGCTCGGCCTCTTCGCGGCCGTCGTTCACTGGCCGATCCGGGAGCGCGCCGTGGACCGTCCCATGCTTGCCTCCGCCTGAGCACCATTCGAACATGAATCTCAACCTCCCTATATTCAGGGAGGTTTTTTGCTGCATTGCAGTTATGTGACAGGCGGTCACAGAAAATGATTTTATTTATTCAAGTTGGACCGTTGACGGCCGGCAGGCGACTACCTACCTTAATCTCGCCGGATTGAACCGGCACAAGCGCAGACACAAGCCGACGCAACAGCGCGGCCTTTTTTGGAAATAACGCCGTGAAGGAGGTTAGCGACATGCGCGATGTATCCCGCCAAGCTACGTGCTCCTGGCATCTTATCCCGCTCGACGAGTCGAACGCCATGTGGCGAAAAACCTGTCGAATGTGACCTGATCGAAGTTTAACGACACATCAAAATTCGAAAGCTCAGGCCCGGTGCGAAAGCGCACAGGCGGGGAAGTTTATTATGGAAAAGCAAGTCGTGGAATATGCCGGCATCCCTGTCGGGATTTCGGTTGCCGAGGGTGATCGGATCAAGTTCATCGCTGTCAAGTTTCCAGTCATCGATCTTGACGGCGCCACCTATGGCAATATCGAGGAGTTGCAGCGTGCGATACACGTGCACATGCAATCCACATCCGGTGCATCTCAGCCGTTCGCTGCTGGTGCCGATCCAGCAAGGTCAGAGGTCGCCAAGGCCTTCAACGTGGCCTGAAGAAAGCCTTCGCGCGCCGCGCCGGGTTCAATCCCGCGCGGCTCGTAGACATGCCGCGCCAGGAAATGCCCGGTCAGCCGGAAGCCCGCCAATAGCCCTTCTCGATCCGCCGAGACCCGGGTCTCCGAAGAGAGGAAGCCTGGAAGTGCCAGCATCTTGTCGGCATAGGGCCGACCCGCATCGCGACAGACGGCGCGACCTGATTTTGGAGACACGTATATCAGATCCCGCCTCTCACCGGTCGCCGCACACTGGTCGAGGTCCAGCCCGAAACCCAGATCGTTCAACACCGCGAGCTCGAACCGAATAAAGAGTTCGCCCGCCGCCGCTGGCTCATCCAGGTGATCGAGAATAATATCGAGCGCCTCGTAGAGATGCGGATGGGGATCGCGCTCGGGCAGGAGCCTGACCAGCGCGGCCAGAGCCTGCACTCCATAGACGCTCTGCGCGCGCTCCATCAGTTGGGCGGCCCGCAGTTTCACCGGCTCGATGCGAAACTCGCCGAGGTGCTCGTCAAGACGCGCGCGCCAGGTCACATCGAACCGGTTACCGGGCTGAAGGACGGGCTGCATCGACCGCGAACGGCCACCGCGCACCATACCGAGATGACGTCCCCGATCACGGGTCATCACCTCGGCGATGACGCTCGTTTCGCCGTGGCGGCGCACGCCCAGAAGTATTGCCTCGTCGGTCCATTGCATGGAGCAGGTTCTAGCGCATTGTGCGGGCCGGCGCCATCTCGCAGGATCAGCGGCCGATCTCCGAGAGATAGCAAGCGACCCATCGACGCCACTCGGCCAGCACCCTTTCGCGACCCGGATAACCTTTGTCATCATGGAGTTGCACGAGCGACTTCATCGTCTGGAGCAGGAAAACCGACAAGAGCTGGACATCGCCGTCCTCAAGCAACGGACGCCACGCGCGGACGATTCCGGCAATGCTGGCACGGAGATCGGATCGCAGCATTCCCGGTCGTAGCCCCGGCTGTTCCCAGCGCGCGTCGAGCAGGCTGAGCGCGAGACTGCGTTCGTGGGCGTGATGGATGAAGACGTCGAGAAGCTGATTCGCAAGTTCTTGTGCCGATTGGCCTGCGGCAGCCGATCGGATGCCGTCCAACTCGCCGCCGACATGCTCCATGTATCGGGCCACCAGGGCGTCGGCGATCACGTCCTTGCTGGGAAAGAACTGGTATAGTGACCCGATCGGCGCCCCTGCCTTCTGGGCGATCTCGGTCATTGTCGCCGTCTTGTAACCTTTCTCGGCGAAAACGGCGGCGGCTGCGTCCAACAGCTTTGCGACACGCTCGATCCCTCGCTTTCGCGTCGGAATTTTCGCGACCGGCTGGGTGGCCGAACTTGACTTTTGCGAGGACACTCTCATAAAACCGTTTTGTGAGGACAGCCTCACTTATCTCATAAAACGAGGCCTCGTCCAGTCCCCTCCGACAGGCCGGCAACCGCGGCACCCATCATGAGCACTCCCCTCCCCGCCGGCGAAGAACACCCTATCGGAGCGACCTCCCCCGCTTCACAGACCGAAACCGGCAACCCGCCATCGCCCGGCTTGTTGACGAACTTGCCGGCACCAGCACGCTGGGGTCTGCTGGCGGCACTTTCCGTGCTTGCGTCCTGGGGTCTGCACGAGGCTCATATTCCGGGATCTCTGCTGATCGGCCCGATGCTGGCGGCGATCCTTGTCGCCACGAACGGGGCGCGGCTCAGCGTCCCCAAGGTGCCCTATATCCTGTCTCATTCGATGATCGGCTGCGTCATCGCCGGGGCCCTCGACCTCGACACGCTGAAGACGGTGATCGGCGGCTGGCCGGTCTTCCTCGCCATCGTGGTCGCGGTGATCGGCGCGAGCAGCCTCCTGGGTTATCTGATGGCCCGCTCACAGATCCTGCCCGGAACCACCGCGGTCTGGGGTACATCCGCCGGGGCGGCATCGGCAATGATGCTGATGGCCGAGGCGCATGGCGCGGATGCGCGGCTCGTCGCCTTCATGCAGTATCTGCGGGTCGTCTGTGTCGCTTCGGCCGCCTCGCTGATCGCGGCCTTCGTGTTCTCGACACCGGGAGGTGCCGCCCGCAGCGTGGCATGGTTTCCGCCACTCGACGCAGTAGAACTGGCCAAGACGCTTGCCGTCGCTTTCGTGGCGGCCTTTATCGGCGCACGCTTCAAGATTCCGGCCGGAACGATGCTGCTGCCGCTGATCGCGACAAGCGCCCTGCATCTCGCCGGCCTGATCATCATCGAGCTACCGGAGTGGCTGCTGGCGCTTGCCTATGGCATCATCGGCTGGCGCATCGGACTCGGCTTTACCCGCCGCATTCTGCGCCACGCCGCGCATGCGCTGCCGCAGGTGGCGGGCTCCATCGCGGTGCTGATGGCCTTCTGCGGCGGCCTTGCCTTCCTGCTCTGGTGGCTGATGGACATCGATCCGCTCACGGCCTACCTCGCCACCAGCCCGGGCGGACTCGATTCGATCGCGATTATCGCGGCCTCAACCGATGTCGACATATCCTTTGTCATGGCCTTGCAGACCATGCGTCTGATCCTGGTCCTGCTCATCACGCCATCGCTCACGCGCTTCGTCGTCAGCAGGATCGGGCAGACTGAACCATCAGGGCTGTAAGGGAGATCATCCCTTGGGGAATTCGAGCCCCATTTCCCGGAAGCGCTCCGGATCGTCACCCCAGTTCTCGCGAACCTTGACGAACAGGAACAGGTGGACGGGCTGCTCCAGGATCTCCGAGAGTTCCTTGCGAGAGGCGGTCGAGATCGACTTGATTGCATCACCGCCCTTGCCGAGCACGATCTTCTTCTGGCTGTCGCGCTCGACGTAGATCACCTGCTCGATACGAACTGACCCGTCCTTGCGCTCCTCCCACTTCTCCGTCTCGACATGCGAAGAATAGGGAAGTTCCTGGTGCAGCCGGAGAAACAGCTTTTCGCGGGTGATCTCGGCGGCGAGCTGGCGCATCGGCAGGTCGGAGATCTGGTCTTCCGGATAATACCACGGCCCCTCGGGCAGGGTCTCGGCCAGATAATCCATGACGTCCTCACACCCCGACCCGGTGGTCGCCGAGATCATGAAGGTGCGCTCGAACTTGACTGCCTCGTTGGCTGCGGAAGCCAGCTTCAGCAGTTGCTCGCGATTGACCTGGTCGATCTTGTTGAGAACGAGGATCTTGGGCTGGTGGACCTCCTTCAGCCCCTCCAGGATCGCCTCCGCATCGCCGCGCAGGCCACGTTCGCTGTCGATCAGGAGCAGGATCAGGTCGGCGTCCTTCGCACCGCCCCAGGCCGACGTGACCATGGCGCGATCGAGCCGGCGGCGCGGCTTGAAGATGCCGGGGGTGTCCATGAAAACGATCTGCGCATTGTCGTGGATAGCGATGCCGCGCATGACAGCCCGCGTCGTCTGCACCTTGTGGCTGACGATCGAGACCTTGGCGCCGACGAAACGATTGACCAGCGTCGACTTGCCCGCATTCGTCGGACCGATCAACGCGACGAAGCCGGATCGGGTCGGGCCGGAACGGGTCTCGGTGGCGCCGGAGGCCTCTTCGCCTTCGGCAGGAAATTCGTCGTGGTCGCTCATTCTCGGTCCAATCAATCTGCGGGGGATGTCTGCCAGACGCCTTCGCGCTCCAGCAGTCTCGTCGCCGCCACCTGTTCGGCGGCCCGCTTGGAGCGGTCCACACCGGTTTCGGGCGGCAGTCCGGGTATCTCGACCGTCACCGTGAAGCGCGGATCATGATCCGGTCCGCTGCGGTCATCAACCCGGTAGTTCGGCGTCGTCGCAAATTTCGCGTGCGCCCATTCCTGTAATTCGGTCTTGGCGTCCCGCCGCGCGCCATCTTCTCGCGTGGCCCTTGAGGACCAGTGCCTGACGATGAAGGCGCGTGCCGCTTCCAGCCCGGCGTCGAGATAGATCGCCGCGATCAGGCTTTCGACGACGTCGGCGCGAACGTTCAGCATGGCCTTGCCGGTCAGTTTCTTCACATCCGAGCCGGTGCGGATGAAGCGGTGCAGTTCCAGTTCGTCGGCGATGGCAGCGCAGGTTTCAGCGCTGACGAGCTGGTTGAAGCGAACGGAGAGCTCTCCCTCGGTGGCGTTGCGGAAGGTGCTGAACAGAAGTTCCGCGACGCAGAGGCCAAGCACGCGATCGCCAAGAAACTCAAGCCGCTCATAGTCGCTGCCCTTCTGCGGACGGGCGCTCGAATGGGTCAAGGCCCGGTCGAGCCGGGACTTATCGGCGAAGACGTGGCCGAGCGTGCTCTCGGCACGCTCCCTCATCTCCGCTGCCACATTCTTCTTGCTCATTCGACGCTCTTGAACAGCCTATCCCAGCGCATATTCGTCGGCCACTTCCAGACCTCGCGGAACGACGTGTCGTTGCCGAGCGAGAAGAAGATGACGGATGCCTTGCCCACGAGATTTTCGGCGGGCACGAAACCGACATCGAAACGGCTGTCGAGCGAATTGTCGCGGTTGTCGCCCATCATGAAATAGTGGCCTTCCGGCACGATGAACTCGCGGGTGTTGTCGCCGCGGGAGTTCGGCGACTGGTCGAGCGTGTCATAGGTGACGCCATTGTCGAGCGTCTCGCGGAAGACCGGAACGTCGGAACCGGGATCGAGGCGATAGTCGGACGTGAAGGTGCCGTCAGGCTGCTTGGGCACTGGCTGGCCGTTCACGTTCAGCACGCCATCGATCACCTGTATGCGGTCACCAGGCAGGCCTATTACGCGCTTGATATAGTCGATGTCGGGGTTCGGCGGGAAGCGGAACACCACGATGTCGCCCCGCTCCGGTTCGCTACCGAAAATACGGCCCGAAAACAGGTTCGGCGACAGCGGCAGCGAATACTTCGAATAGCCGTAGGAGAACTTATTCACGAAGATGTAGTCGCCAACGAGCAGCGTCGGCATCATGGAGCCCGAGGGAATGGTAAAGGGCTGGAAGAACACGGTGCGGATGACCACGGCGAGCAACAGCGCCTGGATGATCACCTTGATGTTTTCCCAGAGCGCGCTCTGCTTCTTTTCCGCTGTATCGGTCACGCCTTATTTTCCTTTTCCTGCAATTCCCGACCTTCCTAGTCGCTTCGCAGTCCGCGAGCAACGGCTTAGGCAAGCAAAACCATGGATCAGCCAGGGACCGGTCGGGCTTCGATGATCACGAAAGCCTGCGCGTAGGGGTATTCGTCGGTGATGGTGAGATGGATAACCGGTTCGTGGCCTGAAGGCATAAGAGCGAGAAGACGCTCGCCGGCTCCACCGGTCAGCTTCATCGTCGGCTTGCCACCCGGGAGATTGATCACGCCCATGTCCTTCCAGAAGACACCTTCCGATATCCCGGTGCCGAGCGCCTTTGAGCAAGCCTCCTTCGCTGCAAACCGCTTGGCGTATGAGGCCGCCCGATTGGCGCGGCGATCGGATTTCGCCTGCTCGACGTCGGTGAAGCATCGCTGGACGAAGCGCTCGCCAAAGCGCTCGATCGACTTCTCGATCCGGGTGATGTCGATCAGGTCACTGCCGATGCCGATGATCAAAAGCTGTCTCCTTTGCGGCCGCCGAGCTCTAAGCGCTTTTTGACCGGCCTGCGGCCAACTGTCGCCGGCGTCTCGCCTGGCCGTTTCTAACGACAAGAAACAGAAGAAGATAGATGGCGAGCCCGCTCAGCAATGCCGGAGGAATGGAGCCGATCAGCATCGGCTTCAACACGGGGTCCCATACCTGTTTCAGGTCGGCGTGTTCCAGCAGGCGGGCCAGATCCAGATGTCGACCTCCCCGCCTGGCGGTCTCGCCCAGGATGCGATTGCCGATTTCCCAGGTCGCGGCCCAGATGAACGGAAAGGTCAGCGGATTGCCGAAAGCGGTGCCAAGTGCTGCGGCGACCATGTTACCGGCGAGCAGAAAAGCGATTGCGAACGCAAGGAGGAAATGAAAGCCAATGAAGGGCGTCCAGGACGCCATGATGCCGGCTGCGACACCGGCGGCGATTGCATGCGGCGACGCCGTGAGGCGCACGATGCGAATCTTGAAGTAGCGGAATACTCTCGCCAGTCCACCGCGCGGCCAGATCAGGCCACGCAATCTGTCTTTAAACCGGGCTGGTGTCCTGCGACGAAACGGCATGCGTCACATGTAGTGGATCGTTTTCGCCCCTGACAAGGGCCAAGAGGTCGCCGACACACGACAAGGCTGCTTTTTGCGCAACCCGCCTTGAAACCGGTCCTGACTCAGCCGCGGAACAGGCCGCGATCGATCTGGCGCTGGCGGTACTCCAGGTCCACGCAGTCGCGGGCGTCATTGAGGTAGGCCATTTCGCGTTCGGCGCGGCTTGGGGCACGGAGGGCGCGGGCGATCTTTCTGATGGGCTCGAACATTTTCGTCTCTCTTTCTTTCTCTCTGGTTGTGTTGAATATAATTGTGCGACGCACAAACAACCAGAGACAGAGCATGATCGCAGCTATGCGCAAAACGCAATGCTCTCAGTGATTCAGATCAAATTTGCCTGTTTTGAATGCACAGAGTGCGGCGGGTAGCGCTCACTTGGTCAGAACATCACGAAGCTCGTCATCGAAGACCAGTTCCGAGCAATCCGGAGCCGCCACCGGGCTCAACCGGAAACGCTTGTCGTCGAGACCGAAGGATGGAACGGAATCCAGTGCCTCTTCGCTATCGCAGAGTGACAAACCTTCGGGTACATCGAGGAGCAGCGAACCTTGCGCTCCCCGCATGACCGCGAACCGGCCACCGTCGCACTCGATACCACACTCAAGCGCGGCCGCCCCTCTTCCTGCAGATCGGCATTCTCCTGGTAGACGCACCGGCTCGACCACCCCGCGGAACCGGAACTCCAGGTTGACGACGCTGACCCCGTGCTCCCACACGGGTCGGTAGGCGAGCATTTTTACGTTCGTGACATTCTGGTCCGGATGCGCCCGGAGATGAGCAGGGTCGTAGTTCCGCGAAAAACAGGCGGACGCGATCTCATCCACGCCGAGCGATCGCCCGTAAAGGAGGTTCTCGTCACCCTCCCCGGCGGAAAGACCGGCACAGGATGCCGCTGTAAAGACGCCAATCATGATCATGCGGCGCATGGTAGTCTCCGAGATTTCTGTGCGGAGACCATATCACTATTTGCAGGCGGAATCGTCCAGTTGCGCGCCCGCTCAGTCGTAGACGCGCTTCGCCGTCGAGATGCACTCCAGATCCTTCAGCTGCGCCAGCAACTGATTCAGCTGACGTAGATCCCAGACTTCGACATCGATCGCCATCTCGGTAAAGTCCGTGGCGACGCCCACCATGCTGAGCGTGCGGATATTGATGTCGAGGCCGGCAATTGTCTGTGCCACGGTTGCGAGCGTTCCCGGCTCGTTGATGGCATTGAGCATCAGCCGCGCGACGAAGCGGGACTTGTTGGCCTCGTCGAGATCCCAGCGCACGTCGATCCAGCGATCCGGCTCGTCATAGTATCGCTGCAGCATCGCAGCCTGGATCGGGTAGATGGTGATGCCCTTGCCGTCCTCGAGGATGCCGACGATGCGATCGCCCGGAACCGCGCCGGCCGGTGCGAAGTGGACCTCGACATTGCCCGACAGGCCGCGGATCGGCAGCGGCTCAGGGGCCTCGCCATCCTTGCCCTCTCCGCCTTTTGCCTTGCCCGGCAGTTTGAACATCATGCCGGTCGCGCTCGGCATGTTGAACCAGCCATCGTCTGCCGCCGGCTTAACAGTCACCCGTTCGTCCTGATAGTCAGGATAAACCGCCCGCAACACGTCGAGAGAGGAGGTTTCGCCGCGACCGACAGAGGCGATCGCATCCTCGACGTCGCGCTGGCCCAGCCGATGCAGCACAGGTTTCAGCGTGTCCTTCGAGAATATCTTGCCGGCGCGCTCGAAGGTCCGTTCCAGGATGCGGTGGCCGAGACCGGCATACTGCTTGCGGATCGCCATGCGCGTTGCGCGGCGGATCGCGGCGCGAGCCTTGCCGGTGACCACAATCTCTTCCCATGCGGCCGGCGGCACCTGGACGCCGGAACGGATGATCTCGACTTCGTCGCCGTTCGACAGGCGCGTGACGAGCGGCATGATCGAACCGTTGATCTTGGCGCCGACGGTGGTGTCGCCGATATTGGTGTGGACGGCGTAGGCGAAATCGATCGGGGTCGCGCCGCGCGGCAGGGCAATCAGCTTGCCCTTGGGCGTGAAGCAGAACACCTGATCCTGGAACAGTTCGAGCTTGGTGTGTTCCAGGAACTCTTCCGGATTGTCGCCCTCGGCCAGCGCCTCGATCGTATGACGCAGCCAGGAATAGGCATTGCTTTCCGGCGACAGCAGATCGCCGTCACTTTCCTTGTCCTTGTAGAGCGCGTGGGCCGCGATACCGTATTCGGCGATTTCGTGCATGCGACGCGTGCGGATCTGAAGCTCGATGCGCTGGCGCGAGGGGCCGACGATCGTGGTGTGGATCGAACGATAGTCGTTCTGCTTCGGCGTCGAGATATAGTCCTTGAACCTGCCGGGCACGACGCGCCACCGCGTGTGCACGATACCGAGCGCCCGATAACAGGACGGAATGTCCTCAACAACGATGCGGAAGCCATAGACGTCGGAGAGCTGCTCGAACGACAGCGACTTCGACTGCATCTTGCGGAACACCGAATAGGGTTTCTTCTGCCGTCCTTTGACGGTTGCGCCGAGAAGGCCATTGGCGACCAGAAGATCCTGCAGCTCGTCTTCGATCTTCTTGATCAGTCCGTCGTTTCGCTGCGACAACTCCTCTAGCCGGCGGGTGACCGTTTCATAGGCTTCGGCGTTGATGTAGCGGAAGGAAAGGTCTTCCAGTTCGTCGCGCATGTCCTGCATGCCCATGCGGCCGGCCAGCGGCGCATAGATTTCCATCGTCTCCTCGGAGATACGGGCGCGCTTGTCGTCGCGCATGTGCTCCAGCGTGCGCATGTTGTGCAGACGATCGGCGAGCTTGACGAGAAGAACGCGCACGTCATCGGAAATCGCCAGCAGAAGCTTGCGCAGGTTTTCCGCCTGCTTGGCTTTTTTGGTCACCAGATCGAGCTTCTTGAGCTTGGTCAGGCCCTCCACCAGCCGGCCAATGTCCTCGCCGAAGAGTTCGTCGATTTCCTGGCGGGTGGCGGTCGTATCCTCGATGGTGTCATGCAGAAGAGCGACGGCGATGGTCGATTCATCGAGATGCATGTCGGTGAGGATGGCGGCGACTTCGAGCGGATGGGAGATATAGGGGTCGCCGCTCGCTCGTTTCTGCTGACCATGCTTCTGCATGGCGTAGACGTAGGCCTTGTTCAGGAGCGCCTCGTTGGCGTCGGGCTTGTATTTCTGAACCCGTTCCACGAGTTCGTATTGCCGCATCATCCTGAACAGCTCCTCAAACGAAAAGCGCGCCAACCGCAGGGATTGGCGCACAATCAACTCTCATTGCGGCCAGACTAGGCCGCAAAAGCTTGACGATTAGTAATCGTCGCTCTTTTCCGGCGGCACCAGACCTTCGATGCCGGCCAGAAGCTCCTCTTCCGACATCTGGTCGAAGGTGAGGGTTTCCGGCAGATCCTCGTCGTCTTCCTTGGTCGCGAGCGTGCTTGCAAGAGCAGCGCTTGCTTCCTGTTCCGGCTCGTCGACCTCGACGTGCTTCTGCAGCGAATGGATGAGGTCTTCCTTCAGGTCGCCGGGCGAAAGCGTTTCGTCGGCGATCTCGCGAAGCGCCACCACAGGGTTCTTGTCGTTGTCGCGGTCGACGGTGATCTGCGCACCCTGCGAAATCTGCCGCGCGCGATGGCTGGCGAGCAAAACGAGCTCGAAGCGGTTGTCTACCTTGTCGATGCAATCTTCAACTGTGACACGGGCCATTGCCTGTCCTTTGCAATCACGTTCTCGTGGGGGATTAACGTGCCCGATACAATCAACGGGCAGCAAATTCAAGTTTTTCCTGTCACGTACCAATTTTAGTGCTGCGAAAGTTTCAATTTTGCTCCAATTCAGCGCTATCACAACCTGTGCGTGCTTGGAATAAACCAAAACCTATCCTAAACACATTCGTATATGACGAAATCATAATTTACCAGGGTCTGCTGCCCATGTAAGTGACACTCTTGATCGGTCAGTTCCTGCGCCTAGTTTTTCGTTTTATGAATATGAGGAAATTTGCATAATGTTCGACCCACGGGAAAAAGTTGCCCTCTTCATCGACGGCGCAAATCTTTACGCTGCATCGAAGTCGCTGGGTTTCGACATCGATTACCGAAAACTTCTCAAGGCGTTCCAGAAGCGGGGCTATCTGCTTCGGGCATACTATTATACGGCGCTTATCGAGGACCAGGAATATTCTTCGATCCGTCCGCTCATCGACTGGCTGGACTACAACGGCTACAAGGTCATTACCAAACCGGCGAAGGAATTCACGGATTCCATGGGACGCCGCAAGGTCAAGGGCAATATGGATATCGAACTTGCGATCGATGCCATGGAACAGTCCGAGACTGTCGATCATCTGGTGATCTTCTCCGGAGACGGCGATTTCACCACACTGGTCGAGGCGCTGCAACGGCGCGGACGCAAGGTGTCCGTGGTGTCCACGATGGCAACGCAGCCACCGATGATCGCCGACGACCTGCGTCGCCAATCGGATCACTTCATCGATCTCGTGAGTCTCAAGGCGGAAATCGGACGAGACCCCGGCGACCGCCCCGTTCGCGCGGCGGTGGATACGGCCCAGGCGGACGCCGACAGTTGATCACGCGCAGCTTCTGATTGTGACGGCGGTCATCGGTCCGGTTCTCGGCCTGTCGCTCTGAGCTGGCTGTTCTGATTCGGCGCAGCCGGGCTGCCGTTTTGGTTGCCTGCTTGATCTTTATCACTTTCTTAGGACGTCGCACCCTAATCGATGGCGAGGCATTAACCCTGTTCGGATCGGAGGCTCGCTCCTTCGAAATCCGGGGCTAATGTCGGTGCAATTTCAGCTATCGATTTCTGGTGCCGCTTATGAACCGCCCGTCGCAAACTTCGCATGATCTTCACGACCGCCTGAACTTCCTTGGCCTTGATCCCGAGCAGCGGGCGAAGCTGGAAGCCCTGTCGCCGCTTGTCCGCAAGTCGATTTCGCCTGCCCTCGACGTCTTTTACAACAAGGCAAAGAGTCATCCGCAGACGGCGCGGTTCTTTTCCAGCGATGCGCATATCCGCCACGCCAAGCAGCGGCAGGAAATCCACTGGGAGCGGCTCGGCTCCGGCCGCATCGACGACAGCTATGTCGAGGCCGTCACGACCATCGGGCGTACCCATGCCAGACTCGGTCTGGAGCCCCGCTGGTATATCGGCGGCTACGCGTTGATCGTCGAGGAACTGATCAAATCCATCGTCAAGGATGAGCTCAAGGGGTTCCTGAAGGACAAGCAGGCGACGCGGCTCAGCGAAAACCTCTCGGTCATCGTCAAGGCCGCCATGCTCGACATGGACTATTCGATCTCCACCTACCTGGAAGCCCAGGCCGAGCAGCGGGCCGAGGCGGAGCGCGCCCGCGAAGCGCTGGAGGCGGAGCAGGAGCAGGCCCTTGCAGCTCTCGACCAGGCGCTTTCGGCCCTGTCGCAGGGTGATCTGACGGCCGAGATCGACGTGCCGTTGTCGCCGAAGTTCGAACAGTTGCGCCAGAACTACAACAATGCGGTTGCCGCGCTCGGCGTCGCGTTCGCCGACATCGTGCACGAGGCGAACCAGGCAGCCAGCGAAGCACGGCAGCTGTCGAGCGCGACCGACGACATGGCGAAGCGTACGGAACAGCAGGCCTCGGCACTGGAAGAGACCGCCGCCGCGCTTGAGCAAATCACCACCGTCACCCATCAGACGGCTGAGCGCAGCAAGGAAGCCCGCGACGCCGTCAGCGTCTCGGCGCAGGAAGCGCAGCGTTCGCGCAAGATCGTCGAGGACGCCGTGCAGGCGATGGACGCGATCGAGGACTCCTCGCGCAAGATCACCCAGATCATCGGCGTGATCGACGAGATCTCGTTCCAGACCAACCTTCTGGCGCTCAATGCCGGGGTCGAGGCCGCGCGGGCGGGTGAAGCCGGCAAGGGCTTTGCCGTGGTCGCCCAGGAAGTGCGGGAGCTTGCCCAGCGGTCCGCAAGTGCCGCCAAGGAAATCAAGCAGTTGATCGACCGATCCTCTCAGGACGTGGCAACCGGCGTGTCGCTGGTCAACAGGACTGGTGAAGCTCTTCGCAAGATCGGCGACCAGGTCGAGGCGGTGAACCAGCATATCGCGGCGATCGCGACGGCGTCGGAAGAGCAGTCGACCGGCGTGCGCGAGATCAATTCGGCGATCAACAGCATGGACCAGATGACCCAGCGCAACGCCGCCATGGTTGAGGAGACCAATGCCTCGACGCAGAACATGCGCGGCGTGGCGGAACATCTGATCGGCCTGGTGCAGCGGTTCAAGGTCGGGCGCCGCAACGGCAGCACCTCACAGCAGCGCAACGTCCGCGCCGCCTGAACGACAAGATGACACCTGGAGGCGCCTTTCCAAAAATAGGCGCCTCTTTTTCGGCGGCGGCTGCCTCACATTGCGCTAGGATGGCGCCATGTTGCTCGAACGCCCCTCCGACGACGTCTACTACGACGCCCTGATCCGCCGCGATGCCGCCTATGACGGCTTCGCCTATGTCTGCGTCACCTCGACCGGCATTTTCTGCCGGTTCACCTGCCCGGCGCGGAAGCCGAAGAAAGAAAACTGTGTGTTCCGCGAAACGACGGCGGAATGCCTCGATGCCGGATTCCGGGCCTGCAAGCGCTGCCGGCCGATGCTTCGGATGAAGGGCAACGAGCCAACGGTGGCGCAGTTGCTCGACGCGCTGGACCGCGAACCGCAGCGCCGGTGGCGGGAGAGCGACATCGAAGCGCTGGGGCTCGACCTCTCGACCGTGCGGCGCGCCTTCAAGCGGCAGTTCGGCATGAGCTTTCTGGAAATCGCGCGCCAAAGGCGTGTCGGCCTCGCCGTCGAAAGCCTCGTGACAGGCTCCGATGTGATCGAGGCACAGCTCGACGCAGGCTTTGAATCGGGAAGCGGTTTTCGCGCCGCGATCACGCAACTGTTCGGGGAAGCGCCGCAGAGCCTGCGTGGAAAGACGCTGCTCAAGGCCGACTGGATCGAAACGCCGATCGGGCCGATGATGGCGATCGCCTGCGACCACGCGCTCCACCTTCTCGAATTCATCGACCGCCCTGCCCTGCCCGCCGAGATCCGGCGCCTGCAGAAAACGAACGGGTGCGGCATCGTGATGGGGCGCACGACCGTGACCGACCGGATCGAGTCCGAACTCCGCCGCTACTTCGACGGGTACAATGACGGTTTCTCGACGCCGCTTGCGGGCCATGGAACACCATTCGAGCGCATGGTCTGGGATGAACTGCGGCGCATTCCCGCCGGCACCGTCAGAAGTTATTCCGAACAGGCGAACGCCATCGGCCGGACCAGCGCGGTGCGCGCCGTCGCGCGCGCCAATGGCGCCAACCAGATCGCCATCGTTGTCCCTTGCCATCGCGTGCTCGGCGTAAACGGTCTGCTGACAGGATATGGCGGTGGTCTCTGGCGCAAGCGCTGGCTTCTGGAGCATGAAAAACGCATGGTCGCGAGCCTCACACCCATGACAGAGTTGCAGGAGCGACGCGCATGACCGCCGAGAAAGCCAAAACCTTTGCCGCCCTTCACCAGAAGGGACGACCTCTCGTGCTCTACAATATCTGGGATGCGGGTTCCGCCAGGGCTGTGGCGGAAGCTGGTGCCGCGGCGCTCGCCACCGGCAGTTGGTCCGTGGCGGCCGCGCATGGCTATGCCGACGGCGAGGCGATCCCGCTCGACCTTCTCGAAACCATCGTCTCGCGCATCACCGCCACGGTCGACCTGCCGCTGAGCGTCGATTTCGAGAGCGGCTACGCGCGGGATGCTGATGACGTCGCGGCCAATGTCCGCCGGATCGTGAAGGCCGGTGCGGTCGGCATCAATTTTGAGGACGGATACGGTGGCGAAAGCCGCATGCATAGTGTCGAGCGCCAGGTCGCCTGCATCGAGGCGATCCGGAAAATGGCCGATGCGGAAGGTGTGCCGCTCTTCATCAACGCGCGCACCGACTATTTCCTCGCCGAAAGCGACCCGGGCAAACATGCCGATCATCTCGTCGACGCGATCCGCCGTGGCCAGGCCTATGCCGAGGCCGGCGCCAGCGGGTTCTTCGTGCCGGGCCTTTCCGATGAAGGGCTGATCGCCGAGATCTGCGCCGCCGTACCCCTGCCGGTCAACATCATGGCGATGACCCGGACGCCGTCACTGTCCCGCCTCGGCGAGCTCGGCGTCGCGCGTGTCAGCCATGGTCCCGGCCCTTACCGGAAGGCGATGGCCGCGATCACGGACGCTGCGCGCGCGGTCTACGCCGGCACGTGACAGTCCTCGACCGGCGCGCAAGCGCGCTCCGGCGCGGCGCGCTTCACCGTCCTGCGCCGGCGGGACACGCGTGCGAAGATCGCCACGACCCAGCCGAGACCCTGCCATTCGGGGCGCTCCAGCGGATCGGCCAAAGGATGCTCGCGGCGAGCGCCCGGACGCGTGCGGGCATGCTCGAAAATCAGAAGCCAGTTCAGCGACATCGCCATTTCCTCTCGAATGCAGTAGTCTTACGAGAGGTAAGCCTTTGGATTTCCAGCGGGTAGACGCGAGAATGAAAGGATCGTTTCAGCCATGAAAGACGAGAACTGGGACGACCTCCGGCTCTTCCTGCATGTCGCGACAGAGGGCGGCCTCGTCGGGGCGGCGGACAAGACCGGGATCAGCGCGCCGACCATCGGGCGGCGCATGCTGGCGCTGGAGCGCGCCACGGGCCACAGCCTGTTTCTACGCCACACCAAGGGCTACACGCTGGCGCCCGATGGCGAGGTGCTGCTCAGGCATGTGAAAGCCATGGAGGCACAGGCGGTTTCCATCCGCCGCTGGAACGAGAACGGCTATTGCCAGCCCATCGTCTCCATCGCGTCGGATGGCTGGCTCTCGCTGTTTCTGGCCCGCAACCGTACGCATCTCTGGACGCCGGACGATCCGTTCCGGCTCTGCGTGAAGGCCTCGGAACAGGAGGTCGACCTCATCTTCCGCGAGGCGGAAATCGCGCTCACCACCCGCCGGCCGGTCGCCGGCAATCTGGCGGCGCGACAGTCCGTGCGCATGCGCTTCGCCGCCTATGCGACTCCGGAGGTGGCGGCGGAGCCATCAGAGCGCTGGATTTCCATCGGCCGCGAACAGGCCTCGACCTCGGCCGACCGGTGGATCTCGAAGCAGCCGGACAAATGGATCAGCATCTGGACGACGACCACCCCCACCCTGCTCGAACTGGTCCGCTCCGGCGGCGGCCGTGGCGTGCTGCCCTGCTTTATCGGCGACCTGGAGCCCGGCCTCGTGCGCGTCGGCGGGCCGATCGAGGAACTTTCGGCGGATCTCTGGATCACCATGCACGACGACGATCGATCAAGACCGGAGGTCCGGACGATGATCGACCGCGTGGCCGAGCTGTTGCGGCATCATTCCGTTGAATTTTCGGGAGGCAAGTCCGCCGAAGCGGCGGAATAAGGCCGATCAGCCGGCGGTCTTCATCAGCCGCTGCTTCTGCCGGTTCCAGTCGCGTTCCTTCTCGGTCTCGCGCTTGTCGTGCAGCTTCTTGCCCTTGGCAAGCGCCAGTTCCAGCTTCGCCCTGCCCTTCTCGTTGAAATAGATCTTGAGCGGCACCAGCGTCATGCCCTCGCGGTTGATCGAGGCGCGCAGCCGGTTGATCTCGCGCTTGGACAGAAGCAGCTTCCGACGGCGGCGCGGCTCGTGGTTGAAGCGGTTCGCCTGCAGATATTCCGGAAGATGCGAATTGATCAGCCAGATTTCCTCGCCCTCGTCGGAGGCATAGGATTCGGCGATATTGGCCTTGCCCTCGCGCAGAGACTTGACCTCCGTGCCGGTCAAAACCAGACCTGCCTCGTAGGTGTCGACGATCTCATAATTGAAGCGCGCCTTGCGGTTTTCCGCAACGATCTTGTTGACGACGCGCTGTGAGCCTTTGGGGGCCATGGCCTGATCTTCCGTTTCGCCCGTGATTTTGTCGTGTGTCGCCTAGCGCTCGGGCGGGGCGTGGCGGGTATGACAGGTATGTAATGGAGGATGGGGGGGAAATAAAGGTGGGGCTGTGAGACTGCTGCCTACCGTGGCCCCTGAAAACCGGTCAAAGCTCGCGGCGAGGTGTCGTTGGCTGTGCGCCAACTACGCACAATCGTCCTATGCTCCCGAAGCAAGCGCGCCAAGATGCTGGCGGACCCATTTCGCCTCTTGTGACGCCGTGCGGCGGAAGTGCCGTTTGAAGTCGCGGCTGAATTGCGCGGGGCTGGCATAGCCAACCGAAAGAGCGACTTCCGCGATCGTCATGGCTTGGCGCGCAATCATCAATCTGGCCTCATGAAGCCGCATGGCCTTGACGTATTGCATCGGGCTGCTGCCGGTCAGAGCCTTGAAATGGGCGTGATAGGACGGAACGCTCATGCCCGCGTCGCTTGCCAGAGCTGCGACGGTCACGTCCGAACGGTATGTCTCGCGCAACCGGGCAAGGCTTTGCACGATTTTACCGGATGTCCCTCTTTGCTGTAGCGCCGAAATCATCGCCCCACCCTGGGGACCGACGAGAACCCGATAATGCAGTTCGCGCAAGATGGCCGTGCCCAGTACAGCAGTCTCCACCGGATTGGTCAGGGCTTTCAACAAACGCAGCAACACCTCCAGGATATCGGGTTCCATCCTGCTGGATATGAGGCTCTTTGCCTGGGCAGCAGGCGTTCCGGAGGGCCGCTTTTCGATTTCCGAGGTGATCTCGGCGGCGAGCGACATATCGAAATCTATATAGATCGCAAGCAGCGGCCGGTCCGCGCTGGCGACGGATTCCATGCGGAACGGAACAGGCACCGAGACCGACAGATAGTGCTCTTCGTCGTAGAGATAAACGTCACCTTCCAGAATGCCCTGCTTCCGTCCCTGCAACACGAAGACGGCCCCCGGCTTGTAGAGTACCGGGACGTCATGAAGCACCGTTTCCGTCCTCAGGATGCGAAGGCCTGGAAGTCCTGTCGGATTGTAACCCTCATATGGGGCAAGCAATCCGGCCAACTCCAGGAGCCGTTGACGGATGAGCTGTCGACTTTCGCCTTTCATAGGATTTGGCAATGAAGACATAGGAATTGGTCTCAGAATATCGAAAATAGGAGAGTATCAGTCAAATAGTGCAATCAAACAAGAAGAGAAGTCACGCATGTCCAGGAAGACCTTTTTCATTACGGGTGCCAATTCGGGTTTCGGCCTTGCCATAGCCACAGCAGCCAGCGACCAGGGCCACACGGTTATCGGCACCGTCCGATCCGACGCATCCCGGGCAAGCCTTGCAGAACGTCTGCCTGCCGTCCGTCCTGTTCTGTGCGATGTCACAGAATTCGACCGGATACCCGATGTCGTCGAACAGGCTGAGGCAGACTACGGGCCGGTGGACGTCCTGATCAACAATGCCGGCTACGGCCATGAGGGTATTCTCGAAGAGTCACCGCTCGCAGAGATGCGGCGCCAGTTCGATGTGAACGTATTCGGTTCGGTTGCCGTGGCGAAGGCCTTCCTGCCGCGTTTCCGCGAAAGACGTCACGGTTTCATCGTCAACGTCACCTCGATGGGCGGCATGATCACGATGCCCGGTATCGGCTATTACTGCGGCAGCAAGTTTGCCCTCCAGGGCATCTCCGAAGTCATGCGCGCCGAAATGGCGCCCTTCGGCGTCCACGTGACCACGCTCTGCCCAGGCTCGTTTCGAACGGACTGGGCCGGACGTTCGATGATCCGCACCGAGAGATCAATCGCCGACTACGATGCGTTGTTTGATCCGATACGAATGGCACGTCAGGAAAAGAGCGGCAAGCAGCTGGGCGATCCGGCGAAACTCGCGGAAGCAGTCTTGGCTCTGATTGCATCAGACAATCCGCCGCCGCAGCTCTTACTCGGTAGTGACGCTCTAAAACTCGTCTCTGCAAGGATTGAGCGCCTCCAGCATGAGATCGAAACCTGGAAAGCCGTCACGGTCTCGACTGACGGTTGATAGAAACTGCAACGACTACGTCAGACCGCGCATGCTGTGATGAGACACGATTGGCAGCCGAGGGACAAGCGGCACGAAGCTTGGCCGCCTCAGAAGCAGAAAGGCCGGGTCGCCCCGGCCTTGTCTCATTTCCTTAGTTCATCAGCCCCGCATGCCGGAGCGCCGCGTCGATCGCGGCTTCCGTGCCGCTCTCCAGCGTCGGCAGCAGCGGCAGGCGGACGGTGCGGTTCATGCCTCGGATGCGGTGGAGCGCATATTTCGCGCCGCAGAGGCCGGGCTCCATAAAGATCGCCTTGTGCAGCGGCATCAGGCGGTCCTGGAACTCGAGGGCCTTGGCGTAATCGCCCGCAAGTGTGGCCGCCTGGAACTGGGCGCAGAGCTTGGGCGCGACATTGGCTGTCACCGAGATGCAGCCGACGCCGCCATGGGCGTTGAAGCCGAGGGCGGTCGCGTCCTCGCCGGAGAGCTGGACGAAGTCCTTGCCGCAGGCGATGCGCTGCTCGGAAACGCGCTCGATCTTGCCGGTCGCATCCTTGACGCCGATGACATTGCTGTGCGCCTTGACGATCGCGCCCATGGTGTCCGGCGTCATGTCGACGACGGAACGGCCGGGAATGTTGTAGATGATGATCGGCAGCTTCACGGCATCGGCGATGGCGCCGTAATGCGCCATCAGTCCCTTCTGGGTCGGCCTGTTGTAGTAGGGGGTAACCACCAAAAGCGCGTCGGCGCCGACGGACTCGGCGTGCTGGGCAAGCTCGATCGCCTCGGTGGTGTTGTTCGATCCGGCGCCGGCGATGACAGGAACGCGCTTCTTCGCCACCTCGACGCAGAGTTCCACCACCCGTTTGTGCTCGTCATGCGACAGTGTCGGCGATTCGCCCGTGGTGCCGACCGGAACGAGACCGGTCGATCCTTCGGCGATCTGCCACTCGACATGGGCGGCAAAGGCCGCTTCGTCGACCGCACCTTGATCGGTGAACGGTGTGACGAGCGCGGGAATGGATCCCTGGAACATGCAAAAACTCCTGACGACCCCGCTCACGCTTCGGCCGTATTCCTCTATTATGACGGCGGCACATTACTTTGCCCGTTTTCGCGCGACAAGCGCGTCTCTGACGGATTCGTGACGGAATCGGACCTGGAAACATTCCAATTCGTGGTGTTTCGGTAAGGTTTCGTTAATCTGACGCCAAACTAATGTAGAGGACGACCATCCCTGAACAGGCATCCGGCATGAAGCGGTCCAGTCTCTCCATCTCCGTTCTCGGTCTTTCGGCCGCGCTGCTGCTCGCCGGCGTGTCCGGCGCTGTTGCCGAGGCCGTGCCGGTTCCGATGAAGAAGCCGCGACTGCCGCAGGAGAGCACCGTTGCGCCGACCATGGAGGTGACGGGGACCATTCCGCGCATGGGGCGCGTCGTTCCCGCCGCCAGCGAACTCAAGGCCGGGCTAGACGCGTTGTCGGACAAGGATGCGGCACGGGCGATATCGATCCGCAACCGCATGCCGCAATCGCTCGACCGGCACATGCTGACCTGGTCGATCGCCATGTCGGGCCTGAGAGACGTCCCCTCCTCCGAAATCGCCGCCGCGCAGCGCGAGCTGAAGGGATGGCCGGGACTTTCCGCCTTCCGCGCCAATTCCGAACGGGCGCTCTATCGCGAGGCGCCGCCGGCGCGCGAGGTGATCGCCGCCTTCGGCGAGACGCTGCCGGAAACGGTGGAAGGCGCCATGGCGCTCGCCAAGGCCCAGATGGCCGGCGGACGTCCCGATGACGCAAGGCGAAGCTTGCGCAAGTTCTGGCACGGCGAGGCACTCGATACCGGGACCGAGGACAAGATCCTCGCCGATTTTTCCGCGCTTTTCTCGAAGGCCGACCACAAGGCGCGGATGGACTATCTGATGTATCGCGGGCGCGTGAGCCAGGCGAAGCGGTTTGCAAGCCTCGGCGAGGCGCAGTCGCTCTACAATGCCTGGGCCGCCGTGCATGCCCGCTCGGCCAAGGCGGATGCGCTGATCGCCCAGGTCGACAAGAGTTGGGCGTCCGATCCTGCCTACCTGTTCATCCGCATCGAGCGGCTCAGGCAGAAAGACAAATATGCCGAGGCGGCCAAGCTGCTCGCCGAGGCGCCGAGGGACGAATCGAAACTGATCAATGCTGGCGAATGGTGGAACGAGCAGCGCATCGTGGCGCGCGGGCTGGCGGATCGAGGAAAGTTTGCGCAGTCCTACGAGATTGCCGCCAAGCATGTGGCGACCGAACCGACCGATGTGGTCGATGCCGAGTTCCACGCCGGATGGTATGCGCTGCGCGGACTTAAGAAGCCGGACGTCGCCCAACGGCACTTCGCCAAAATCCTCAGCGTCTCCAGCGGACCGCTGTCTGTCTCCCGCGCCTGGTACTGGCTCGGGCGCACGGCCGAGGCTGCCGGCGACAAGACGCTCGCGCAGGAGAATTTCGTCAAGGCAGCGAATTTCCCGAGCACATTCTATGGCCAACTCGCCGCAGCACGGCTGAAGCGCAATCTCCTCGATATCCGCTACCCCTCGCCGTCCGACAGCGAACGCCAGCGCTTTTCCGCGCGCGAGGCGGTGCAGGCGATCGACCGTTTCGAGCTCGCGGGGCATGGCTGGCGGGCAGGCAGCCTCTACCGGGCGCTGGCCCAGCAGCTGGACAGCCCCGGCGAACTGGCGCTGCTGACCGCCAAGGCCGAACGCATGGGCGATCACCAATTGTCGCTGCAGATCGGCAAGATCGCCTATGGCCGCGGCGTCGACGTGCCGGCGCTGGCCTTTCCGGTCGGCGTCATCCCTGGCAATGCCGACATTGCCGGTTCCGGCAAGGCTCTGGCCTATGCGATCGCCAGGCAGGAAAGCGCCTTCAACCCGGCGGCCG
The DNA here is from genome assembly GCF_017599385.1 of Ciceribacter sp. L1K22. GTDB lineage: Bacteria > Pseudomonadota > Alphaproteobacteria > Rhizobiales > Rhizobiaceae > Allorhizobium. Next base: position 1,505,313 of record NZ_JAGFPK010000001.1, on the reverse strand, counting down.
TCTCGCCGGCAAACGCGCGCGGCCTGCTGCAAATCCTGCCCGGAACGGCCAAGGGCGTCGCGACGCGGCATGGTCTTGCCTATTCCGAGGCGAAGCTGACGACGGACCCCGGCTACAACGCGACGCTCGGCGCGCATTATCTCGGCGAGCAAATCTCAAGCTTCGGCGGCTCCTACATCCTGACCTTCATCGCCTATAATGCCGGGCCCAAACGCGTGCCCGAATGGATTGCCCGCTACGGCGACCCGCGCGGCCTGCCGATCGACGAGGTGGTCGACTGGATCGAGCGCATCCCCTTCCCCGAGACGCGCAACTACGTGCAGCGGGTGATGGAGAATTATCAGGTCTACAAGGCGAGGCTCGGACAGACCGCCGAGATCGAGAAGGATCTGCGATACGGGCGGTGAGGTATTCGCCGAGGCGACCGCGTCTTAGATACAGACTGCACGTAAAGGACAAGAGGTGGCGGCCGTGGCGTTCGAAGAGACTTTCATCAAGACGAGTGACGGCCTCACCCTTCACACCCGGTCTTACGGACCCGAGGGTGCGGCGCAAGTGGTGGTCTGCCTTCCCGGCCTGACGCGCAACGGTCGCGACTTTCATCAACTGGCCGAGTTTCTGGCGTCGAACTCCGGTCTTGGCGCGCGGGTTGTCACGATCGATTCGCGCGGGCGCGGTCTTTCCGACCGCGATAAAGACAAGAGCCGCTATAATCTCGTGGTCGAAGCCAATGATGTCCTCGATATCTGCGATCATCTTGAAATCGAACACGCGCATTTCATTGGCACCTCGCGCGGAGGCCTGCTTTTGCACCTGATGGCTGGTCTGCGGCCTGCGCTGCTTGCCAGCGTGACCCTGAATGATGTCGGCCCGGTGCTTGATCTGGAGGGACTACAGCTAATCCAGGCCTATCTCGGGCAGCAACGGTCGCCGCCGCGCGATTGGGACGAGGCCGTCGCGGCGGTGAAACATGACCATGCGGCAAGCTTCCCACTGCTGGGCGACAACGATTGGCGCGAGATGGCGCGGGCTCTTTACCGCGAAACGGACAGAAAACCGGTCGCCGATTACGATCCGGCCATCGGTGAACAGTTCGCGGCAGCCGATTTCAGCCAACCACTGCCAGACCTCTGGCCGCAATTCGATGCGTTCGGAAAGATACCGATGATGGTGATCCGGGGAGAGCATTCGCGACTGTTGAGCAAGGCGACCGTGGCGGAGATGGCGAAACGCCACCCGAAGCTGGTGGCGGTGACGGCGACCGGCCAGGGACACGCGCCGATCCTTCATCTTGGCGGACTGGAAAGACAGATCCGCGACTTCCTCCAGAACCACACCTGACCCGTCTCCCGCCTATCCTCCAAGGAGTCGAGGGATCTCCAAACGAAAGAAGCCCGGCCGATGGCCGGGCTTCCTCTAACCGATCTTCCGATCGAATTAGAACGAGCGGGTCAGACGAACGAAGCCAGTCCACTCGTCGTCAAGACCATCCGCGTCGAGGTAGTCAACAGTTGCGGAAGCCGTCAGGCCTTCAGCCAGCGCGTATTCAGCAAACAGACCAGCGCCCCAAGCGTCCGCGCCGTTCTGACCTTCCCAGTACGAAACCGAAGGCGTGATGGTCAGCTTGTCGGTTGCCTTGAAGGCGTAAGCAGCAGCAACGGTCCATTCATAGGAAACGGCGTTGATACCGCTTACGTATACGTTCTCGCCCGAAGACCAACCAGCGCCGAGTTCGAACGTGCCCGGACCTACGTCAGCAGCGAGTTTGCCGTAGATAGCACCGTCTTCTGCTCCAAAGTCGTAAACGCCCCAGAGAGACACAGTAGCCGGGCCGAGCGCTGCAGATACCATCGCCTGCAGACCGATTTCGCTGCTGCCGGCGTTGCTCCAATAGTCACCAACTACGTCAGACAGGTCGTCTACGCCGACGCCGACCGTGAAGGCGTCGGAAGCGTAGGTGTAGCTTGCGAGACGGAAACCGGACAGGTCAGCAAAGGCGTCAGTCTCACCGGCGATACCGATGTCATCCCAGAACGAGTAAGCTGCACCGATCTTGAAGCCACCGATGGTGATGTAGCCCTGATCGATTGTCACGTCGCCGAAGTTTGTGCCCTGAAGACGGATGTAAGAACCGATAGTACCGATTTCGGAGTCGTTACGTGCGTCGAAGTAAACGCGCGAACGTACGGCGCTGTCCCAGTCATAGTCGTCGTCGGTGCTGTCAAAGCTGACAGTCACGCGAACTTCGCCGCCAACGCGCAGGCAGGTTTCGGTGCCGGGGATGTAGAAGAAGCCGGTGCCGAATGCGTCGCAAACGCGAACGTATTCCATCGGCTCGGGCTCAGCAGCGACGATTGCGTCGGCAGCCTGAGCGCCGGAAACTACTGCCAGAGCAGCAGCGGAGCCGATAAGAAGGCTCTTGATGTTCATATTGACCTCCAGTCAAGTTTAATTTGGGTCTGGGTTCTTTGGCTGAAGGACAGCGTTCCCTGCCCCATCCCCGTCGGTTTCAGAAGACGGACGATCCACCGCCTCGCTTCCGAGGTTGAAAATACAAAACGCCGCCGGTCATGCAATCACCAAACAGTCGGATGATTTGAATTCAGGCTGCCTTCCCCCGGTCGTGTTGCGGAAAGGACACAAACACGCCTCCGGCCCGCGCCGCTGCTTTACCCTTTGTTAAGAAAATCCTTTTGTTTGCGGCATTTAGACGGTCTGCGCCAGCGGCATTTACGTATGCGCTCAGCAAGGGAGATAGGTCGTTCAGCCTTATATATATACGTACGCGGGCGGTTCAGCGCGGCAGCTGGCGATGGGTTTGGAGGCCCGAGGCGTCGCGTCGACATCAATCACGCCGCCTTTTTCGCGCCCAAGCCACTGATTCCGCTTGTGCCGATTCGGAACGGATTCGCACAGCGTCATCGTCGGCAAACGATATCCGCACGCGGACGCGCCGATCGGCATCAAGTCAAATCAACCGAAGAGCCATCCAAAACGAAATGGGGAGCGCGTGCGGAAAAGCCTTGCAATCGGTGATTCAAGCAAATAATCAGGCGGCACCGGAGAGGTGGCCGAGTGGTCGAAGGCGCTCCCCTGCTAAGGGAGTATACGTCAAAAGCGTATCGAGGGTTCGAATCCCTTCCTCTCCGCCACTCTCCCTTTGTCCGAACCACTCTTTTCAAGCAGCCTCGTGGTCATGAGCGCTACTCGCTCGCCAGCGGTTTGCGCTCGTCTGTGGGGAAGGTCAGGCCTACGTTGTCCCGGCTGGAGCGACCATAACTGGTTCTAGATTGGCCAAACGCCAGGAAAGACCTCGGCGTTAACTCAAAATTTACCAGCCATCCCAATGAATAACATTCGAAACTGCGGAAAGTCGGTGCGGTTTTGGCCGTTGTTCAGGATGACGATTCGACGAGTGATCTGATTGCGTCGGTACCGAGGGACCGACGGCGTAGCGAGGCCGGGAGACGGGGGATTCTTCGTCTGCATGACGCAACCCGCGGCCAGGCTTACAGAAGCCATGCTTTTCAAAAACTTGCCATGGCGATCGCCCGCGAAAGCGGATCTCGCCAGGATGCCGGCCGGTGACGGATTGAGCCGTCCGATTACATCACCACGACAGATGCGTGGTGGCGAGGCCGGAAACATTTCGCGAGCGTAAATTCATGACGTCGATCACATCCACACTCACCGTCAGCCAGATGCGCTCGCTCTCCGAATCGGCGATCACCGCGCTGTCGAGCGAGGAAATATCCCAGCTGAGCACCGCGCATATCCGCGTGCTGACCTCGTCGCAGGTATCCGCACTCGAAGCGGAAGATATTACGGCCCTCAGCGGCGATCAGCTGCGGGCGCTGTCGGCCAACGGAATCAAGGGACTGACAGCCACGCATCTCGCAGTTCTCGATGCCGCGCGAATCTCGAGCCTGATCTCCTCGCAGGTCGCCGCCCTGACGGGCGACCAGATCTCGACCCTCAATTCTAGCCAGATCGAGGGTTTTAGCGCAGCCCAAGTCCGGGTGCTCACCTCTTCACAGGTCGCGGCCATGAGCGCAGACGACCTTGCGGCCATGACGGCCGACGAAATCGCCGTGATGAGCCCGCGGGCGCTCGGCGCAATGCAGGAATCGATCGTTTCGACACTTCCCACCGACCTAATCTCGGCCCTCTCGGGACGACAGATCAAGGCTTTCTCGACGGATATGATAGCGGCGCTGACGACGCAGCAGATCGCATCGCTCAGTACCGACGCGATCGCCGGACTGACATCGGCGCAGGTTGAGACACTCGGCACGGCGCAGGTTGCGGCTCTCGGCACCAGCCAGATTGCCGCCCTGAGCCGGGTTCTGATCGCAGCCCTTGGCGACGATGATCTCGCTACCTTTTCGACGGACAAGATCGCCGCCATCGCTACGCAGTCAATGTCGGGACTTTCCAGCGACAGCGTCTCAGCCCTTACGAACGCGCAACTCGGCGCGTTGAGCAGCGGGCAGATCGCGGCACTCACGGCATTGCAGATCGGCGCTTTCAGCGATAGCCAGATCAGCAACTTCAACACCACGCAAGTTGCCGCGCTTAGCGGCCGGCAGATCAAGGCGATGTCGACCGAGCAGGTCGCGGCCTTCTCCACCGGCCAGATTGCGGCTCTCAGCACAGCGGCCCTCATGGGCATGACATCGGATCATATCGAAGCACTCAGCGCCGAGCAGATCGAAACCTTCAGCACGACGCAAACCAGCGTTCTCAGCAAGGCCCAGCTGGCGGCGATGGCGGTCGAGGACATCGAATCGTTCTCCACGGCCGATATTGCGGCAACCGCACCCCGCTCAATCGCAGGCTTTTCGACAGCAAGCATCGCCGCACTTTCGACCGATCAGCTTGGCGCACTTTCGACCGGCCAGATCGCCGTTCTGACGACGGCGCAGGTGGCAGCACTGGCGGCCGGACAGGTTGCAGAACTCAGCACCAGCCAGATCTCCGCCATGCTGGCGCGCCAGATTTCCACTCTGTCCTCCGACCAGATCGGGGCTCTGACAACCGACCAGGTGTCGGCAATTGCGACCAAGGGAATTTCCGGATTGTCCACCGAGCAGGTGGCAACCCTGACCGTGGACCAGATCGGCGCCTTTTCAACCAGTCAGGCCGCGGCCCTCAGCTCAGCGCAGCTTGCTGTCATGTCGAGCGAGGATATCGCCGCGTTTTCAACCGACAACATCGCCGCCATCTCCGTCCGTGCCATTTCAGGTCTCTCCACAGATATCATCACGGAACTGACGACAGCCCAGTTTGCCGCGCTGACGACCAAGCAGATTGCAGCACTTGCGGACAATCAGATCGCAGCGCTTTCCGAAACGCAGATCGCCGACCTCGGCAGCGATCAACTCGGCGCGCTGACTGCTCGACAGATCAGGGCGCTTTCGAGCGATCAGCTCGGCGCGCTGACGACGAGCCAGATCGGGCTTTTGAGCACAAAGGCGCTCAGCGGCCTGGCGTCGGACCAGATCGTGGCGCTCAGCGTCGATCAGGTTCAGGCGCTGACGTCTGAGCAGGTTGCGGTGCTCAACAAGGTCCAGATCGCCGCCATGGCCGCCGACGACATCGGCAGTTTCTCGACCGAGGATATCGCGGCAACCAATCTTCGGGCGATTTCCGGTCTCTCCACGGACAGTATCGCGGCGCTGACCTCCGAGCAGATGGGCGCCCTGACAACGGCGCAGGTGGCTGCGATGACGATGGAGCAGATCGCCGCTTTCACCGATAGCCAGATCGCCGATCTCAGAACGGACCAGATCGCCGCATTGACGGGGCGGCAGGTGGCGGCACTGACGTCGGACCAGATCGGCGCGCTCGACACGGATCAAGTCGTTGCGCTGTCGCTGAAGGCCGTGCCAGGTCTGACCAGCGATCAGATACAGGCCTTGAGCGCCGACCAGATCGCCGCGTTCTCGACCGAGCAGACAGGCGCACTGACCTCCGCGCAGATCGCGGCGATGCTGATGGAGGATATCGAGGCATTCTCGACCGACGATATCGCTGCGATCAGCACCAAGGCGATACCGGGACTTTCGACCGATCACATCGCCGGGCTTGGCAGCGCGCAGCTGCTGGCGCTGACGCTGGAGCAGGTCCAGGTGATGAAGCCTGACCAGGTCGAGATCATCATCGCAGCGTACCAGGCGCTTTAGTTCCGAAGCGAAACGGCGCCCGCCATACGAGGTGGCCTCCCTAACCCTTCGCGCGGCCTGATTGCCGTGCACCACCGCAAACCGACGGTCATTTTGCCCCTCCAGCCCCAAAAGCCCGGTTTTCCGGGCTTTCGGGTTTATAATTGACTGGAGGTCAATATGAACATCAAGAGCCTTCTTATCGGCTCCGCTGCTGCTCTGGCAGTAGTTTCCGGCGCTCAGGCTGCCGACGCAATCGTCGCTGCTGAGCCCGAGCCGATGGAATACGTTCGCGTTTGCGACGCATTCGGCACCGGCTACTTCTACATCCCCGGCACCGAAACCTGCCTCAAGATCGGCGGCTACGTCCGTACGCAGATCGACTTCCGCGGCGAGAACGACTTCCTCGACAGCGGTTACCGCACCAACAGCCGCGCTTACCTCGAGTTCGACGCGAAGTCTGACTCCGAGCTCGGCACCGTCGGCGCTTACGTTGCTCTCGAAGCTGACTCGCGCAGCAACGGCACCAACGCATTCATCGACACCGCTGTCATCACCGTTGGCGGCCTTGAAGTTGGTTACTTCTACAACTTCTGGGACGAAGGTCTGAACGGCGAAACCGATATGTTCGACGGCGGCCCGCTCTCGTCGGTTGGCGCAGCTGGCGTTCTGCCGGGCGGTGACTATGTCGGCGGCAACACGCTGAACGACACGATCCGTTACACCTACAGCTCTGACGCCTTCCTGGTTGCTGCTGCCGTTTCGAACTTCGACTCGGGCACCGGCTGGAAGACCAACGAAGGCGACGACGTCGGCGTTGAAGGCAAGATCGGCGCCACCTTCGGCGGCGTGAACCTGTCGATCAACGGCGGTTACGACTTCGGCTTCGAAGACGGTGCAGTCCGCGCTATGCTCACCGCCGAACTCGGCCCGGGCACTCTCGGCGTTGCTGGTGTATGGTCGTCCGGCGCCAGCCGTTACTGGGACTTCTCGGAATGGTCGATCGCTGCTTCGTACGCCATCAAGGCTACCGAGCGTCTGACGATCACCCCCGGCGCCCAGTACTGGGATAACATCGTTTACGATGCCGATGGTGACTACTTCGGCCCGAGCGCATGGCGCGCAGGTCTGACCTTCGACTACAAGCTGGCTGAAGGCCTGACCACCAAGGCAAGCATCCAGTACACCGACGTCGACGACGCCGACAGCCAGTGGGATGGTTTCCTCCGCCTGCAGCGTTCGTTCTAATCGAACATCGATCCACGAAAGCCCGGTCTCGACCGGGCTTTCTCGTTTCAACACTGGCAGGGCATTATCAATCAGACAGAGGGACGCATGACACGCGTGCCGCTGAAGGGAAATTGTTGCCATCATAATTGTTGTTTACAAAATTAGTTTTCATCTATAACTTTTGCTCTGACACTCATGGTGATCAGCCAGGAAGGCTGGACCGATCTGAGGGGAACTGAGTTTGAGCAATGCGTTAATAGACGGCAGACAGGATTTCGAAAGGGACGTCGAGATTCCGGTCTACAATCTGAACTATCACTATGGACAAACGTCCAGGTTCAAGGTCGTCAGGGATACATCCCTCCAGCAGTTGTTTCAGAAGTATGGCGACATCCTCTGGACCAACGGCAGTCACAAATACAATGTGACGAACTTCATCGGGGAGCTGAACGATCTCCTCGTCCCTCGCGAGTTTTCCTCCTTTGACCAGGAGATGCTCGACGCATTGATAGGCGCTCTGCGCAAGCGCGGTAACAGCAACGCAACCATCAATCGCAAGATGGCGGCGCTCAGCAAGTTGCTGCGGAAGGCGCTAAAGATGGGCGACATTCACAGTCTGCCGGAATTCAAACGGCAGAAGGAGAAAGCAGGACGAATCCGCTTCCTCGACCGTGACGAAGAACTCGAACTCTTCTCCACGATCCGGGCGAAGTCGGAAGACTATTACCGGCTCTGTGTTTTCCTCGTGGATACCGGAGCCCGGCTTAGCGAAGGCCTGGGACTGCGCTGGAACGACATCCAGGGATCACGCGTGACCTTCTGGGTGACCAAATCCGGCCGCAGCCGCTCGGTCCCGCTAACGGCCAGAGCACAGAAGGTGATCGAGACGGGCGACAAGCGTCGCGCCGGACCGTTCGCCGGAATAGACCAGCAGAAGTTCCGGATCGCCTGGCACGCCGCCAAGGACGAGATCGGGCTTTCCGACGACAAGGATGTGGTGCCGCACGTGCTGCGTCATACCTGCGCGTCGAGACTGGTCCAGGGTGGCATCGACATCCGCCGCGTGCAGATGTGGCTCGGCCACCAGACGCTCTCGATGACCATGCGCTACGCGCATCTGGCGTCGCACGATCTCGACATGTGCGTTCCGATCCTGGAACGCAGTGTCGACAAGTCGAGCCTCAACTAAACCTCCCTCCCCGGCCTCAGGCAATCAGTTGCTTGAGGTCGGACGAGGCGTCGGCGACGACGGCCGGATCGACATTTCGGCCCAATTCCAGCAGTTTCTTTCCCGTGACATAGGCCTTGGCGTCGTTGATCGCATCGACGGCGACGAGAATGCCCTCCTTGTAATACCAGATCGACTGACTGCCCTCGCGGGCGCCGGGCCGAACGATGGTCCTGTCATAGCCGAGATTGAAACCAGCGATCTGCAGCTTCACGTCATACTGATCGGACCAGAACCACGGCTTCGGCCTGTAAGGGTCGTGTCCGCCCGCAAGGATAGCGGCAACTGCCTCCGCCTGATCGACGGCGTTCTGAACCGATTCGAGCCTGACACGACCGCCATCCCACGGCAGGAGCGCGCAGTCTCCGGCGGCGAAGATATTCGGATCCGAAGTGCGCGCGAATTCGTCGACGACGATGCCGTTCATGGTCTCGATGCCGGCCGCCGTGGCGATCGCGTCGTTGGCGCTCGCCCCAATGCCGACGATAACGAGGTCGGTATCAATCACCTCGCCGCTCGCCAGTTCTGCGGCCGTTACCTGACCATTGACACCCAGCAGGCGCGTCAGCCCCGTCTTCTCGCGGATCGAGACGCCGTGGGCTTCATGGATTGCCCGCATTGCATCGGCGGTCGCCTTTGACGCGACGCGCTGGAGAATGCGTTCAGCCATCTCGATCACGGTCACCTCGAGTCCCAGATGCCGCGCGACGGCCGCACCCTCGAGACCGATGTAACCGCCGCCGATCACGAGAAGCTTGCGGCCGGGCTTCATCTCTGCGGCCAGACGATCTGCGTCCTGCTTGTCGCGGACGACGTAAACGCCACCGAGCGAACCGCCCATCTCGTCGGGGAGCCGACGGGGTGAGGATCCCGTTGCAATGACCAGCGTGTGGAAATCGAGGCTGCGGCCATCGCCGCAGCGGACCGACTTCGCCTGCCTGTCGATCGCCTCGACAAAGGTCGACAGCCACACCTCGACATTGTTTTCCGGATACCAGTCGGACGTGCGGAACTGCAGTCGATCAAAGCTCATCTCGCCCAGCAGGTATTTCTTGGAGAGAGGCGGTCGCTGGTAGGGATAGTCAGCCTCGCCGCCGATGATCGTGATCGGGCGCGCGTCCTTCAAGGCACGCAGTTTCGCCGCAAGCGCGAATCCCGCCTGCCCTGCTCCGATGATCACTAGCCTGCCGGTCACGCCACACTCCTTGATTCACTCGATATCCAAAAGGATTCAAAGGACGATTGCAGCGGTAGCGTGGCCCATGGCTCCCGTCAAGAAACGGAAAAATCAACACGATACCACCGTTCAGCCACCATTCAGGCACGATGTTGTTTCATGACCATCAACAGGAACATGAACCCGACGAGGCTGACCCATGGCACTGAACGTTTACGGCACCAGCTATTCCGACATTATCGACGCGTATGACTACGGCGCGGACCTCAACATCTATGCCTATGGCGGCAACGATCGGATCTACATCGGCAGCTATGGTGGCTTCAATTATGTGTCGGCGGGCAGCGGCAATGACCGTGTCTACAACACATTCGAAGGCGGCAACGGCATCTACCTGGGCGACGGTGCGGACGTCTACTACGGTCGTGGCTATTCCACCGCGTCGAGCTATGTCGACACCATCAATGCAGGGACCGGCAACGACACCATCTACGCCGAAACCTATCACAGCATCTATAACGGTGAGTCCGGCAACGACGTGTTTTTCTCCGTCGGCTGGGCGAACACGTTCCACGGCGGCAGCGGCACCGATACGATCAGCTACGAAATCCAGGACGATGACGGCGACCTGCGGGGTTACGGCGTGTACGTCGACCTCTACAAGGGCTTCGCAACGGCTACCGACAAAGAAGACGAGACGCTGATCAGCATCGAAAATGCAGTCGGAACCGGTTATGGCGATACCATCCTCGGGACCGATGGCGCAAACCGCCTCTGGGGCGATGGCGGCAGTGACGTGCTGCGCGGCTACGGCGGCAACGACCGCCTCTACGGCGGATCGGGCAACGACACCCTGTCGGGCGGCGCCAACAATGACCTGCTTGTCGGCGGCTCGGGTCGCGACAGCCTGTCCGGCGGCTCCGGCAGCGACGCCTTCATCTTCACTTCCCTGTCGGACTCGCGTCCAGGCAGCCAGCGTGACACGATCACCGACTTCAGCCGCAGCCAGCATGACTATATCGATCTGTCCGCGATCGATGCGGATACCACACGCGGCGGTAATCAGGCGTTCGATTTCATCGGACGGTCCAGCTTCAGCGGGGACGCCGGCGAGTTGCGCTTTTCCGGCGGCGTGCTTTTCGCCGACGTGAACGGCGATGGCGTCTCCGACTTCCAGATCAAGGTTTCCGGTCTCACCTCCATGAGTTCGGGCGATTTCATTCTCTGATAAGCGCAGCAACGAGATCATTCGAAAATGGAATGATCTCAGTCCGTCCGAAGCCGATTATTTTTCCTTAAACACCTTGCATCACAAGGCTTTTCCTCGATCCAAACCTGGTGTAGCTATAGCGTCAAACGCCGTAGCTATTCCGGGAAGGACGAACCCATGAGCGAGCATCACTCAGCAACACCCGAACAGGCCCGCGCCAAGATGGCGCCATTCGACTGGGCCGATCCGTTTATGCTGGAGGATCAGCTCTCCGATGAAGAGCGTATGATTCGCGACACAGCCCGGGCCTACTGCCAGGACAAGCTGATGAGCCGGGTGACCGAGGCAAACCGCCATGAAATCTTTCACCGCGAAATCATGAGCGAGATGGGTGAACTTGGCCTTCTTGGCCCGACGATCCCCGAGGAGTTCGGCGGCGTCGGCGCCAACTACGTATCCTACGGTCTCGTGGCGCGCGAGGTCGAGCGGGTCGATTCGGGCTATCGCTCAGCCATGTCCGTTCAGTCATCACTCGTCATGCACCCTATCTTCGCCTACGGAACGGACGAGCAGCGCGCCAAATACCTGCCGAAGCTCGCTTCAGGCGAATGGGTCGGCTGCTTCGGCCTCACAGAGCCGGACCACGGCTCCGATCCGTCGTCGATGATCACCCGCGCAAAGAAGGTGGATGGCGGCTATCTCGTCTCCGGTGCCAAGAACTGGATCACCAATTCGCCGATCGCAGACGTTGCCGTCGTCTGGGCGAAGTCCGACGCGCACGACAACAAGATCAAGGGTTTCATCCTCGAGCGGGGCATGAAGGGCTTCGACACGCCGAAGATCGAAGGCAAATTCTCGCTGCGGGCCTCCGTCACCGGCATGATCCAGATGGACGAGGTGTTCGTGCCGGAGGAAAACCTGCTGCCGCACGTATCCGGGCTGGCCGGACCTTTCGGCTGCCTCAATCGCGCCCGCTACGGCATCGCCTGGGGGGCCATGGGTGCCGCCGAGTTCTGCTGGCACGCCGCGCGGCAGTATACGCTCGACCGCAAGCAGTTCGGCAAGCCGCTCGCCGCGACCCAGCTCATCCAGAAGAAGCTCGCCGATATGGAAACGGAAATCGCGCTCGGACTCCAGGGATGCCTGCGCCTTGGCCGGCTGTTCGATGAACACCGGGCGCCGGCGGAGCTGATCTCGCTGATGAAGCGCAACAATTGCGGCAAGGCGCTGGATATCGCCCGCGTCTCGCGCGACATGCACGGTGGCAATGGCGTCTCCGACGAATACGGCGTCATCCGCCATGTGATGAACCTGGAAGCCGTCAACACCTACGAGGGCACGCATGACATCCACGCGCTGATCCTCGGCCGGGCACAGACCGGTCTTCAGGCGTTCCAGTAAGTCTTCCAAGACATCGGCAAAGACCGCGGCTTCAATCGCCGCGGTCTTTTTTGTTCGTCGCCAGGCTCAGTCGTGGTCCAGCACGAGATGCGGCTTGCCGTTCGAGGTATGGCGGGGCGACACGCCCTTACCGTCAATCGTCGCGTTGACCCTGCTCCGGAAGGCGGAGAAGCTGTCGAAGGTGACGACATCGACCGGCTCATCGAAATGAAGCGTGATCGAGTAGTATTCGCTCTGAGACAGCTTGGACAGGGCGAGCACCTTGCCGCGAAACCGCTGACCCAGATATTCCCCGGTCACGGTCGCACCGACGACAGCCGGCGGCATGGGGGCGTTATCATTGCGCTGCGCTTGCGCCGCGATCGTGTTCCAGTCGCGGGCGCCGTGGCTCTTGGCGATCATCTCCAGGGCGGCACTATGCGTTAACGGCGTGCCGGCCGCGGACATCGCATCGCGCAGCCGTCGTGCCTGGGATTTCAGGTCATCGGTTGTTACATGTGCCATGGTCATGGCAGCCTCCATCTTGGTGGCATGCGTATTGGCAATCGGGGGCCCGCATTACCCCATCGACGCATGCGCGAAAACGGGACTGTCAGTGACAAGGAGGACTTCACCATGGGCTCTCACCCGCGGGCGGCCGGCGCCTCAACCGGCCGCACATATGGGAGCATTACCTTCCGCTGTCAACAGCGCTGGACACTGCGACAGCGCGCCGCGCTTCACTCGGACTTTAACGATCATCTTCAGGTTTCGTCAGCAAAGCTGAGCTATTATGGGACCCTGATAACAAGTCTAGGGAGGGCGCCATGCCCTTGCAGGTTTACAGGGACGCAAAAGATAAGATCCCGCCGGACCAGATTTACGAGAAGTTTACCATCGACCGGCCGGGTCGCATCATCTTCGTCGGCCATCATCTGAGCACGAAAAACAGCATGCGCTGCCTGATCAGGAAGATCTCGCTGCATGGCGCGGAGATCGAGGTCAGCCCCCATGTGCCGGTGCCGAGCAATTTCTTCCTGGAAATCCTCGGCATGCGCGATGAAATCGGTTGCACGGTGATCCGGCGCGAGGCCGAAAAGCTCACCGTCGGCTTCAATATGCTGATCGATCCGGAATACCTGCACCACGTCGTCAGGCTGTCCTTCGAACTGCATAACTGAGCGGCCGGCGGCCCAGCGTACCACGCTGTCCCGCCAGCCGAATGTCAGGCGGCCTTTGCCGCGTTCAGATGCTTTTCAATGTCGTATACCGGCATTTTGACGAGGTCTTTCGGCAATTCCGCGCTCATGGCGTCAATTGCGCCCTGGTTTAGGGACTTGCGGAGGATACCGAGAGCGCCGGGCGGCGCCACCAGGACGTAGCGCTCGATCTCCTTCGAATAGACCTTCGCGTTCAGCATCTCGGCCACGCCCTTCAGAAAATCTTCTTCTGCCTGTGCATGAAACGAGGTTTCTTCCATCGCGCTCCGTCCGGTTCCGTGAGACGCGAAACTCCGCCCGGGCTTGTCGGCTGCAAGGTCACGGTCCGGCTGGTTCGGTTGGTTGTCCTGATCGACAACAGCCAGATTAAGGATTTCTGTGTCGCCTTCATTCCTGAGAAGCAGCAGCTTGGCGCCGTCGCAGACGATCACCCACGATTTCCAGGGTATGTTGAACTTCATGCGTCTCTCCCTTCTGGTTGACGTTGCCTCTCCCTAACGTTTCCAACAGCTTAATCGATCCATGTGGCGACACGATGATCCGCATCGCGAGATGCGAAAGCCCGCAAAACAAGGAGGAGCTCCGCATTTTTTAAGAAACGCTAAAGGTTTAGCGTTTCCCTTCACCGCAATGGAAGAGTTTTAGGCGAGCCTTAACGTGCACCATCGCGGTGAAACGAGGGAAGACCATGCAAGGTACGCATCTGGCAGCAATCGACTCGGAGATGTACACCCGGAAGTGGGAACGCTTCCATGTGCGGCGTCCGGCTCGCATCATGGCGGTCAGTCCCTGCCTGAGCCGCATTTCCATGCGCAATTGCGAGCTTCTCGATATCTCGCAAGGCGGCGCCGGGATCGAGATGTCGACCACGATTGGCCTGACGCAGCATTATTATCTCGAGGTCATCGGCCTTGCCCGACGCATCGGCTGTGCGGAAATCTACCGTAATGGCAGCCGCGTCGGCGTAAAATTCATCGCGCCGATCCCGGAAGACATGCTGCACCGGATCATCCGTGCCGACTTCCTGGAAGGCGACGACATCAGACAGAAACGACCCGGGCCGACGATCGGATTCCCGCCGGGCATGGGCCGGGCGCCACGACGCGACTACTGAAAAATTCTTCCGCGAATACGTCAGGAACGGCCCCCGCGTGAACTTGCGCGGGGGATTTTCCGTCCTATTGTGGGTCGCCTTCGGAACTGCCAGGACCTGCCATGTCGAGTTTTTCGCGCTTCACGCCGCTGATCGCCGCCCTTCCCTCCACTGTCCCCTTCGTCGGCCCCGAGGCTATCGAGCGCAATCGCGGGCTTAAGGTGCAAGCCCGCATCGGCGCAAACGAGAGCGGTTTCGGGCCGGCACCGTCCGTCCTGCAGGCGATCCGCGACCGCGCCGGCGACATCTGGCGATATGCCGATCCGGAGAATTTCGCGCTGAAGCAGGCGCTCGCGGAACATCTCGCTCTCGACCCGTCGAATTTCGCGATCGGTGAGGGCATCGACGACATTCTCGGTCTCATCGTACGGCTGGTCATCGAGCCGGGCATGCCAGTGGTCACGTCCTTCGGCGGCTATCCGACTTTCAACTTTCACGTCAACGGGTTCGGCGGACGGCTGGTGACGACGCCTTACGTCAACGACCGCGAAGACCTCGACGGCCTGCTTGCGGCGGTAAAGCGCGAGAACGCCCCACTCGTCTATTTCGCCAACCCGGACAATCCGATGGGAAGCTGGTGGGATGCCGACAGCATCGTGGCGTTTGCACGCTCTCTTCCGGAAACCACGCTGCTGATCCTCGACGAAGCCTATTCGGAGACGGCACCGCAGGGATCGGTTCCATCGCTTTTAACCCTTATTGACCTGCCGAACGTCATTCGGACACGCACCTTCTCGAAAGCCTACGGCATGGCCGGCGCCCGCGTCGGCTATGCGATCGGCACGGCCGGAACCGTTTCCGCCTTCGACAAGATCCGCAACCACTTCGGCATGCCGCGCCTGTCGGTCATCGCCGCGCTCGCCGCATTGGAAGACCAGACCTACCTCCAGCAGGTTATCGCGAAGATACATGCATCGCGCGAGCGGATTTCCGCCATCGCCCGCGCCAACGGGCTTGAGCCGCTTCCCTCCGCGACGAATTTCGTGGCGATCGACTGCGGCCGCGACGGCGACCATGCAAAACGCATCGTCGACGGTCTGATGGAGCATGGCGTTTTCATCCGCATGCCGGGTGTCGCGCCGCTCAACCGCTGCATCCGCGTTTCGACCGGCGTCGATGCCGATATGGCGCTGTTCGAGGCCGCGCTTCCACAGGTGCTGAAAGGCCTCTGAAGGGCTAACGATGGAAAAGCCGAGACTGTTCGGAGCCGATTACAGCGTCTATGTGCGCAGTGCCCGTCTTGCCCTTCACGAAAAGGGCGTGGATCATGACCTTATTTCGGTCGACGTGTTCGCGCCCGGCGGTCCATCCCCCGAACATCTCGTGCGACATCCATTCGGCAAGATTCCGGTATTCGAGCATGACGGTTTTCGGCTTTACGAGACCGGGGCCATCACCCGCTACATCGATGAGGCCTTTGCCGGGCCGGCGTTGCAGCCGTCGGATCCGCAACATCGCGCGCGGATGAACCAAGTCATCAGCATTGCCGACGGCTATCTCTATCCACATCTCGTCTGGGGTCTGTATGTCGAACTGGTCTCCAAGGCCGAGGGCGGTGAACTGCCGGATACCGCCCGCCTGGAGCGGGCGCGTGAACTTGCTCCAGTCTGCCTAAAAGCTCTTTCGGACATCATAGGGTCGAAGGCCTGGTTCGCCGACGACAATCTGTCGCTCGCCGACCTGCACGTTGTTCCGATGATCGACTATTTTCTAAAGGTCCCGGAAGGACGCAACATGTTTGCTGAACATTCGGGGCTTGTTCGCTGGTGGGAACGCATGACGACCCGCGACAGCTTCCGGCAAACGCTGCCGACCACCTGACTATCCCCGCATCGCGCAAAGAAAGAGCCGCGCCGGCCTTGTTCCTGCCGGTCGCGGCTTTCGATGTGTTGGCAATGGCCCCGTCCAAAGGTCCCCCACCACGGTCCCCTCGCAAGAGGGTTCTTCTTCTGCCTCCCAAAGGCGCCCGTCATGGGCGCCCTAGAAACTTGTCGGTGCCTGTCGGCTCAGTGCATCGTCATCCATTCGCGGGCAGCGCGCAGCGCCTCTGCGAGTTCGGATTTCGACATGGTCTGGGCGAGATCGGCGCGAAGCTCGGCGGCGCGGTCGCAGCCCTTGATCGCGGCGATGTTGAGCCACTTGTGCGCGGAGACCAGGTCGACCTGGCAGCCACGGCCGGTCGCATACATCAGGCCCATGTCGCGGAAAACATCAGCCTTGGTCTCGCCACCCATGGTGGCCATTTCGGAATTGTGCATTTCAAAGCGTGCCATTGGTTTTGTCCCTGTTTAGCCTGTTGTCTCGTCTGTCCCTGTTTTGCCCCTTGAGGAGCTGCCTTCGAGGTTCCTGTCGTCTTTCGCGACTGTCTTTGAACCTTTTAAGCCCGGCAGGTTTTCCCTGCTCGTTTGATGGACCAACTATGCCAAACGCCTTTCAACGCTCGCTTAAAATGCATGATTAATTTGCTGAAAACAAAGTACAAACCGTTCGTAAACTTCGGATTCCGTTAAGCACTACATTGCCTGCAATTGCGGGAATTCATCGAAAAATTTACGCAATATTCATGCGGCGCCGTAAACCGAACGCTAACCACGAAAAACACTCGCAAAATCCGAAAGCCTTTATTTTCGGGCTTCTTCCCCGTTTGCATCGGTGGAATTTGGGCTGCGAAACCTATTTACCTTTACGTTTGCGTAAGATATTTCTTAACCTCCGGAACGGCCTCGCGGGAGGCGACGCGCGCACCGGAAAGCCGCAAAGGGATGACCGGGGCGGCGAGATATGGCTTTCACGGGAGGATCTACTGAAGATGCGAGCAATTCTACTTGCGGCAGCGCTGGTATTCACGGCGGCGAGCGCCCAGTCGGCAGAGCCGATCGTCGGCAACTGGAAAACGGCGAGCGGCGCCACGGCGCAGATCGCGCCCTGTGGCGGCAGCTACTGCGTAACACTCAAGTCCGGCAAACATTCCGGCAAGCAGATCGGCAAGATGGCCGGCAGCGGCGGCACCTACAAGGGAACCATCACCGATCCGGAAGCCGACAAGACCTATTCCGGATCTGGCAGCGTGTCAGGCAATTCGCTGCAGATGAAGGGCTGCGTCATGTCCGTCTTCTGCAAGAGCCAGACCTGGACACGGCTTTAAGCGACAGCGCGCGCGGAGCGGCAGGGGTACCGGGCCGCGCACGTGAAGGCCACCCGCCTGTTCGCCTGGCGGGTGGCCTTCTTGTTTCGGCCCTGTCAGTCGGGGCGCGACATGATGCGAGGAGGCTTAGAGTTTCGAGCCATGTAGCGAACCACTGACTCGAAGTGGGGAAGCCTTCGGCAGCACGGCTTCGTTAAGACGTTCGACTATCGAATTCGGAGAATATATAACTTGATTAATTCATTCAAGTTTAATCACAGGCGCACCGTCGATGAGCGAGACAGTACTTCGTCCAATAATAGTTCGATACACAGAAATAACAGGAAGATATTATACGTCCTTCAACAACTGGGTTAGCAATAACAATTTTGCATCCGACTGGTTCATGCATCAGAAAATAATTGATATTGCAATTGACGCATACAACAAATACTGGACGGAAAAAACCTAATCTCTTTTTGAAAAGATAAATTGCTACAATGTATTAGCGAAAGTCTTAGATACGCTCGCTGAAGATGACTTGGCTGCATTCAAGACGGCAATGTACGGCTACTCATACTATGAAAACATCCTAAAAGTGGGTGGAAAATTATCCGACCTAGACCAGAAACTCACCAGCCTGGGCAATCCAGTCACTCCAAAATCTTACAGTGATTACGACAACAAATTTTCTGGAAACTTCGCAACCCCTTTCGCGGCATTCAGCCATTTTATGTTTGGCAAAGGGGAAGACATGAATGTTTCTATTCAAAATCTAGGTTTGAAAGTGTCCGCATCGGAGGTCAGGTCCGGCGGAATCAATCAGCTAGACAGATACATCGGAGACAAGTCTTTAACGGGCACAAAAGAGATTACGGTGTCGAAATTTGCGTACGATACAGCTAACGATAATTTCGTTACGGGGGCTTACCTCGGCAATATTAGTCTTAAGCTGATCGGGGATTTTACAAGAGAAAAAGATGGAAGCTGGGAGTTCGATGGTCGCATAACCGCCTATTCAGATGTATATGACTTTAATCCTTCAAGCCACCGTAATTGGGTGGACGAAGCATTCACCTACGCAGGCGCGACGATTGGCGGAACTAACTATGATATAAATATCACTTGGGGGCTTGCTGTGCACTGGAGCGGAAATGGAGAACTTTTCAATTGAAATTCATTGTTCCCATTGTCGCTACACTCGGTCTGTCAGTACTAGTGAGCTGCGCAGAGACCAGAACCTGCCCCAAGATGAATACATCTGAACTTGAAGCCTCCATTAACTCCTATCTCAAACGCCCGTCTTTTATGCGCAGATATCCGTTCCAGTCCGTCGAAATGGATTTGATGGACGCGGACTACAACGATCTGATCCCTGTATGGACGGTGCCTATTCGCCTCATCGGGCAAAATGGTTCAGTGACACGGTTCTGGGCCATGGTGTCATGCGGAGGAGGTGTCGAGCTTTCCCGCGATGCTGAGCCTTGAACGACAAACCATCCGCCGGTCCACCAACGGATGGTCTTCTTGTTTTTGGTGCCTCAGTCGGCGGCGCGATACTCGGGTGGCAGGATGAAGACCTCATCGGCGCGCGCGTAGCCGCCGTCCTTCACTTCCTCGATCAGCACCATGGTATGCGGCCTCGCCGCTTCGCTGAAATATTCCACGAGCATATCCGTGGTACGATGGACGATCTCTTCCTTCTGCGCCCTGGTGAGGGCGGCTTCGGGAGTCTTGATATTGACGAAGGGCATGGTCTTTCCTTTCACTTCGTTGCGGGATGAAGCAGGTCTCGGAGGCCTATGCGTTCGAGCAGTTGCGCACGGACGCGATCGGCGACGCCATTGACGATCTCGGCGCCATCCTCCGACGGATCGACGTGGACACGGAACGGACGTTTGCCGTGCGGCATGGCGACAATCTCCACAACGGTACGTGCAACCGACTCAGGATCGGCATCGACCGGCTCCAGGCTCGCCAGGCCTTCGAGCGCCGTCTTGTCGACCCCTGCATAGGGGCCGTTCCAATAGGCGTCAGCACGGACGCCATCGGCCGGCTGCATTGCATGGGCGAAGTGGTTCGTTCCCTTGGTGAAGGCGCCCGGCACGACGATCGTCGTCTCGATACCGAAGCGCGACAGTTCCAGCGCGTAGCTCTGCGCCAGCGCATCCATGCCGGCCTTCGCAGCGAAATAGGCGGCGAGGAACGGCGGCGTGCCGCCGCGGGTGCTGCTGGAGCCGATCCACACGACCAGTCCCTTGCCGCGGTTTCTCATGGACGGCAGTGCCGCACGATTGATGCGGTGGGCGCCCACGACATTGACGTCGTACAGCCGGGACAGTTGTTCCGGTGTGAAGGCTTCCGTAGGGCCGAAACCCATATGGCCGGCATTGTGGATCAGGACATCAAGTCCGCCGGCCTCTTCAGTAATCCGCGCAATTGCCGTCTCAGTCGAATGATCCGACGTCACATCGAGTTCGATCGGCAGCAGCTTCAGGTTCTCCGCGGCGACCAGCGCCTCGATTTCCGCGACGGGTTTGCCGTCGTGGGCCTTCAGGTCCCGCATCGAGGCGTAGACCCGGTGTCCGGCGCGGGCAAGCGTGCGGGCCATCATCGCGCCGAATCCGCTCGACGCGCCGGTAATCAGAATCGTCTTTTCCATGACTACCTCCCTCACACCACGCCGCCATTGGCGCGGATGACCTGGCCGTTGACCCAGCCGGCGTCCGGACCGGCGAGGAAGGACACGACGTTGGCGATGTCCTCCGGCTGGCCGAGGCGCCTCAGCGGGTTCATGCCGATAATGGTCTTCACCAGGTCCTCGGGCTTGCCGGTCATGAACAGATCCGTCTCGACCGGCCCCGGAGCCACCGCATTGACGGTCATGCCTTTCGGGCCAAGTTCCTTGGCGAGGATATGGGTGATTGCCTCCACGCCGGCCTTGGTGGCGGCGTAGACACCGTAGGTCGGCTGGTAGAGACCGACGACGCTGGAGGAGAAATTGACGATGCGGCCGCCCTGCCGCAGCCGCTTGGCCGCCTCGCGCGCGCCGCGGAAGACGCCGCCGAGATTGATGGAGACCTGCCGCTCGAAGTCTTCATCCGCCGTTTCGGCGATCGGAGAGAGTTGCATGATGCCGGCATTGTTGACCAGGACATCGACGCCGCCGAAGGCCTGTTGCCCTGCGTCGAAGAGAGTTTTCAATCCTTCGGGGGATCCGATGTCGGCCTGGACGGCAACCGCGCGTCCACCGGCGGCGTGTATATCGGCCACCACCGCCTCGGCGGCATCGGCGCCCCGTGCATAGTTGACGATGACCGCAAACCCGTCACGCGCAAGGCGTTTGGCAATGGCGGCACCAATTCCCTTCGACGAGCCCGTGACGATGGCGGTTTTCATGGGTGTGTCTGACATGACCTTGTCCTTTCCGTTGGTGTCTGGACATAAAATGTCGTGTCGCTCCCTGAAAACAATCATCCAGCAATTGACATCTCAATTCGTGTGTGGCGAACAATTATCATGGACCGCCTCGACCGCATGACCCTCTTTGTCCGCGTCGTGGACCGCCGGAGCTTTTCGGCGGCCGCCACCGATCTCGGGCTCTCCCGCTCGACGGCGACGGAAGCGATCAAGCGTCTCGAAGCCGATCTCGGCGTTCGATTGCTTGAACGCACGACGCGGCATGTGACGACCACGCTGGAGGGACGGACCTACTACGAACGCTGCCTTGCGATCCTGTCGGAGGTCGAGGAGGCCGATAACGCGTTTCGCGATGCGCGCCCGCGTGGCCTGCTGCGGATCGATGCCCACCCGCTGCTGACACGTACTTTCCTGCTGCCGCACCTGCCGGAATTCCTTTCGCGCTATCCGGAACTCGATTTGCATATCGGCCAGGGTGATCGGCTGGTCGATCTGGTGCGGGAGGGTGTGGATTGCGTGATCCGCGCGGGAGACCTGCCGGACAGCGGCATGATCGGCAGGCGGCTGGCGACGATCACGGAGATCACCTGCGCGAGTCCCGGCTACCTGGAAACATATGGCCTGCCGAAACGTCCGGATGATCTCGCCAGCCATCTCTGCGTCGGCTTCGTGTCCTCCCGCACGGGCGAGGTCATGCCGCTGGAGTTCATGGAGGCCGGGAAGGTCAGGCTGGTCCCTGTAAAAAGCCGCGTGACAGTGAATAATTCCGACACGATGAGCGACCTCGCACGCCTCGGCTTCGGCCTCATCCAGGCGCCGCGCTACCGGCTCCAGCGCGACCTTGCCGATGGCAGCCTGGTGGAGGTGATGATCGACTACCCACCCTCGCCCACACCGCTGACCGCGCTCTACCCGCAGAACCGCCAGACCTCGGCACGTCTTCGTGTGTTCCTGGATTGGGTGGCGGCCATTTTCGCCGCGGCCGATATCTGACAGGCGATCGCTGTCTTTCAGCCCAAGTCGGGATGCCCCGCCAAGTGGTTGGCGAGAAAGGAAACGAAGGACTTCACCTTCATCGCGATGTGGCGGTTCGCCGGATAGACCGCGTGGACGGGGATTGTCGTGATCGACCACTCCGGCAGGACCACCACCAGCTTTCCCTCCCTGATCGCGGGCCCGACCACGAAGGCGGGTTCCAGCACGATGCCAGCGCCGGCCACCGCCGCCGCAAACAGGGTGCGGCCGTCATTGCATTCCAGCCTCGGCAGCACCGGTACACGCAGACTTGTCTCCCCACGGCTGAAGTGCCACACCCTTCCCCATCTGAGCTTCGAGAAGTGCAGGCATGCATGCTTCGTCAAATCGTTTGGATGGCTGGGCACCCCATGACGCGCGAGATAATCGGGGGCAGCGCACACGACAACTGGTGACGAACCGATCTGCCGCGTGATGACATTTGGCTCCAGGGATATTGTCCCGCGAATAGCCAGATCGAAGTTCTCCTCCACCAGGTTGACGGTGTCGAGTGACAGGTCGAGATCGATAGAAAGCCCGGGATTGAGCTTCAGAAACGCCGCGACGGCGGGCGCGACGTGATCCGGCCCCAGATCCGGCGCTGTGGAGATCCTCATCCGTCCCACCGCTTCCTGCTGGAACGACGCGGCCGCACGTTCCGCTTCCCTGATCTGCGGCAGGACACCGCTCAGCGCCTGTAGGTATGCCGTCCCGGCTTCCGTCAATGACACGGCGCGCGTCGTGCGTTGCAACAGCCGGGTGCCCAACCGCGTTTCGAGGTCGTGTATCTGCGCACTGACCGTCGCGCGCGACATCTGCAGCTCTTCCGCCGCCTTCGTAAAGCTCAGGCTTTGGGCCACACTCAGGAACGCGGCGATACCCGAGAGGGGATCTATAGTCTTCATGGCAGATTATCCGAACAGTGATGCGTGATCATTGATCTTATCAAGTCCCCCGATTTTGGCTAGGGAAGCGTCACCCGACGACGACGGCCGCGTCGACCGGCGCGAGCAAGTCTCGCGATGTGAAGATTGCTTATCCTATCCCCCATCAGAGTGTGTCGCCCTGGCGGCACCGGTTATCAGAGGTTTTCGCCATGTCCGACAACGGTCGCTGGTTTATGAATGCATATCTCAACATCCTGCTCTCGCAGACGGAAAGCGCCGCCGGCGTTTCGCTGATCGAGCATGACATGCTTGGCGGTTTCTTCGTTCCGCCTCACGTCCACCACCACGAAGACGAGACTTTCTACATTCTCGAAGGCTCGTTCCGCTTCATGCTCGATGGACAGATCTCGGAACTGGCGAGCGGCGCAACGCTGCACGTCAAGGGCGGCAGGACGCACGCCTTCAAGGTGCTGTCACCGCGTGGCCGCTTTCTCACGATCACCAACGGGCGCTTCGAAAGCATGGTCCGCGAAGCGTCTGTTGCAGCCGAACGCCCTGAAATCCCTCCGCAGGTGCCATTCGCAGCCGAAGATCAGCAGAGGCTCTTCGCGCTCTGCAATCGTAACGGCATCGAATTCGTCGGGCCGCCGATCGACTGAGATCAGGCAACGGCGGACGCACGGACGGCGTGCGTCCCGCCCTCTCGCCGAACACCCTTCAAATAGCCATGGTTGATTGAGATTCACGTCATGTTCGATTTAAATTTCTGGTTCTCCCGTGGGAACCCCGTCCCCCTTGCTCGTCCTTTTCCACGGCGCGTCAGCAGCTATTCCGCTGCGGCAGCCACCCCACCCACCTTGCGGGTTCGGTTCTATCCGCGCGACGGGTCCGTGTTTCTGAACGACGAATACCTGATCAGGGGCGTGGCCGGTCGGCTTTTCCGGCACTTCCTCCAAGCGTTCACCGAAAGCGGCACAACGGACTTCTTCAACAAGGAAATCCGTCGTCATCAATCGCTGCTTCTTCCGGACTACAAGGATAATCTGGAGACGAGGCTCATTCTCCTGACGCGTCGCCTCGACGAGCGGCGAGGGAATATTCGGCTCGAGCGTCCCGAACGTGGCCGCGTCCGCCTTGTCGTCGACAGGAGCGTGCGGCTGCTGGTGAGCGACCACGACTAGGGTCGCCCATGTCGGTGATCAGAGATCTTCGGCAGAGGAGTCGAAAAACCGCGACAGTTCCGCTGCGAGTAAGTCCGGCGCCTCCTCGGCCATGTGGTGGCCGCTATCGATACCTGTACCGGTCAGATCGCCCTTGACCCAGGGACGCCAGATCGAGAGAACATCGCCATAGAGCTCTTCCAGATCGTCCCTGCGCGACCACAACACATGCACGGGACACTGGATCTTCCGTCCGAGCCGGCGGTCTTCCTGATCATGGAGAGGATCGACACGAAGGCCGGCGCGGTAGTCGCCGAGCATCCCGCGAACCACTGACGGATCGCGGGTCGCCGCGCGAAAATCCTGATAGTTTTCCTCGCCCATGGCCTCCGCGTTTCCGCCGTACCAGCGTTCCGGATCGGCCAGGATCGCGCGCTCGGCCTTGTCGACCTGAGCGTAGAAGAACCAGTGCCACCAGAGGGTCGCGAATTTGGCGTCGCAGCGCTCGAGCGCGTCCAAGATCGGAGCGCCGTCGAGCGCCGCGAACTTCTGCACCCGATCCGGGTGGTCCATCGCCGTGCGGAAGGCCGTATAACAGCCTCTGTCGTGACCGGCGATGCTGAAGCGCTCAAAGCCCAGTTGCTCCATCAGCGCCACGCAGTCGCGCGCCTTTGCCCGCTTCGAGGAGGCTTGATCGTCATCGGGATCGGGTTTGGCCGACATGCCGAAGCCGCGCAAATCCGGACAGATCACCGTGAAGCTTTCGGCCAACAGGGGTGCTACCCGATACCACGTCGTATGCGTCCGTGGATGACCGTGAAGGAGGAGAACCGGCGGACCGGCCCCACCATGGCGAACACGCAAAGTCGTCTCGGGAAGGTCTATCATCTCCAGCTTGAAGGTGTCGAACATCATCCGTCCCGGGCTCTTTCGTTGCCACCGATGAACGGGCGGCCTTGATCTTCGTTCCCGAGACGGCCTCCGGGAGGCCGTTAACAACCCTGAACGCCAAATGAACCCCCGTCTCAGAGAAGGTTCAGGCGGGACCCTTCATAACGTCATCATCGATCCACCGATAACGACGACGGGACGGGCAACATGGGAAAGATCGCACGGCGACTGACGATCCTCACGCTGACGATGACGATCTTTGCCTTCACGGTCTCCGCCCTCGTCAACCGGGAGACGCGCGGCCTTTCCGCTGCAGTCCACTGCCCGCTCACATCATCGCTCTCGTGCCTTGCGGCACTGTGAACGACACGACCGACGAAGGAACAAGACGATGACCGCAACGATCCGCTCCGCCGCCGCCTCCAGTCTCCGGCTCCTGCTGCTCGCCGGGATCATGCTCGGCCCGGTCGCCGCCCTCGCCATCGCCAAGTCCGACGTGATCGCGATGGAGAAGCGCGGCGCCGGCCTCGTTCTCTTCGTCAGCCTCCAGCGCCAGTCGATGAGCTGAGCCCTCGCGATTTTCAGGGCTTTCGGGGCGAAACTGTCGCCGCATATCGCTCCGGGAGGGGAAAACGGTCGCTTCGGCGGCCGTTTTTCGCTTTTCAGCCGTCGTTTGCTTGTCAAAAGCTTCCATATATAATGGCGCATGGACAAGCGAATCTCTCCCCTCACCCCCGTCAATTTCATATGCCCCGAGCCGTTCGAGCCTCAGGTCTTCGATGACCCGAAGGCCGCAGTCGAAACGCTTGCGAGCCTCTACGAGCGCAATACGACCTTCCTGATCGATGCGTTTTCCTCGCTGGCGAAGGGCGCACCGGTCACCGGACGCTACCGTGCCTTCTACCCGCAAGTCGGCATCGAAACGACGAGTTTCGGCCATGTCGACACCCGCCTTTCCTACGGCCATGTCACCGCGCCCGGCCTCTATACGACCACCGTCACCCGGCCCCAGCTTTTCCGCCACTATCTTGTCGAGCAGCTCGGCCACCTGATGCGCAACCATCAGGTTCCCGTGGTCGTGTCACAGTCCGAAACGCCGATCCCGCTTCATTTCGCCTTCGCCGAGGGCGCGCATGTGGAGGCTGAGGCGACCGGCCTCGTCGACATGCAGTTGCGCGACGTGTTCGATACCCCGGACCTGACCGTCACGGATGACGAGATCGCCAACGGCGAATACGAGCCGCGTCCCGGCGAACCGCACCCGCTTGCGCCGTTCACCGCGCAGCGCATCGACTATTCGCTGGCCCGATTGTCGCACTACACGGCGACCAGCGCCGCGCATTTCCAGAATTTCGTGCTGTTCACGAACTACCAGTTCTATGTCGACGAATTCTGCAACTATGCCCGCAAGCTGATGGCGGAAGGCGGCGGTGGCTACACCGAATTCGTCGAACCCGGAAACATCATCACGCCGGCGGGCGCGAGCGCACCTGACAGCGGCGCGCCGCTCGGACGCCTGCCGCAGATGCCGGCCTATCACCTCAAGATGCGCGGCCACGGCGGCATCACCATGGTCAATATCGGCGTCGGTCCTTCGAACGCCAAGACGATCACCGACCACATCGCGGTGCTCAGACCGCATGCGTGGCTCATGCTCGGCCACTGCGCCGGCCTGCGCAACAGCCAGCGGCTTGGCGACTATGTCCTGGCGCACGCCTATATGCGGGAAGATCACGTGCTCGACGACGACCTGCCGGTCTGGGTGCCGATCCCGGCGCTTGCGGAAGTGCAGCTCGCGCTTGAGGATGCGGTTGAGGAAATCACGGGCTACGAGGGCTTCGAGCTCAAGCGGATCATGCGCACAGGCACGGTCGCGACGATCGACAACCGCAACTGGGAACTGCGCGACATGCGGGGACCGGTCAAGCGTCTCTCCCAGGCGCGCGCCATCGCGCTCGACATGGAATCGGCAACCATCGCCGCCAACGGCTTCCGGTTCCGCGTTCCCTACGGCACGCTGCTCTGCGTCTCCGACAAGCCGCTGCACGGCGAGCTAAAACTTCCGGGGATGGCGACGGCCTTCTACAAGACACAGGTCAGCCAGCATTTGCAGATCGGCATCAGGGCCCTGCAGAAACTCTCGGAAATGCCGACGGAGAAGCTTCACTCCCGCAAGCTTCGCAGCTTCTACGAGACAGCATTCCAATAAATTGACGGCGATCCCGCAGGATCGCCGTCAAACCGCTTAACCTTGGCGCCAGCCAGTCACGTTCGAGCCACCGAAGAGCGCCTCGGATGGCATCTGGAAGATGAAATAGGGATTGAGCAGCGGCAGGGTGCTGACCTCGTCCAGCCGGCGAAGCTGGTCGTCGGCGAAGGTGATGTCAAGCGAGGCGATGTTCTGGGTCAGTTGCTCAACACGGCTCGCGCCGATCAGGACTGACGAGACGCCTTTCCGCTTGGTAACCCAGGCGAGCGCCACCTCCGCAGGAGAGCGGCCCAGTTCGCCGGCGATCTCCTTCACAACGTCAACAATATTGAAATTGCGCTCGGTAAAGAGCATGCCACCATAGGGGTTGTCACCGTTCAGGCGACCGTCGCTATCGTTCTCGGTAACCTCGCCGTCCTTGTTGGGAAGGTCGGTCGCCCGGCTGGCCTGATCCAGCATGTCGCGGCCGTATTTGCCAGTCAGCAGGCCAAAGGCCAGCGGACTCCACGGCACGAGGCCCATCGCCAGTTCCTCGCCGGCGGGCAGGACTTCCAGCTCGACGCCGCGCTCGATCAGCGAGTAGGAATATTGCAAGCCCACCGGTGCAGAGAGCCCATGGGCGGCAGCTAGGGTTGCGACCTTCGACACGTACCAGGCCGGCGTGTTGGAGAAGCCATAGTGCAGGATCTTGCCGGATCGCACCGCGGTGGCCAGCGTATCGATAACTTCTTCGGCGGGCGTGACGCGATCCCAGACGTGCATCCAGTACATGTCGATGTAGTCGGTCTTCAGGCGTTTCAGGGAGCCTTCGATCCCGAGCCGAATGTTCTTTGCGCCGTTTCCACCCCAGAGTGGCGTCCCCTCACCACGCGGGAAGCCCGACTTGGTTGCGATGATCAACCGGTCGCGCTGGCCACTGTGGGCGACGAAATCGCCCAGCATCTCCTCGCTGCGGCCGGCGGAATAAATATCGGCGGTGTCGATGAAGTTGCCGCCGGCACCGACATAGGCATCGAAAAGAGCGTGCGCTGTCTTTTCGCCGGCCCCCCATCGCCCGGCTCCGAAAGTCATGGTGCCAAGAGCCAGCGGGCTGACGATGAGGCCGGATCGGCCAAGTGTGCGATATTGGGTGAGGCTCATGTGGTTTATCCTTCTGTAGCTTCAGGACAGAAGGTAATGCACCGGCATCCCGGGATTAGCGGTTGCCGGCCGTATAGGTTTGTGAGAGATTTTCATGAATGGAGCGCAACGAACTCAACGATCTTCTGGCATTCGCCACCGTCGCGCGGGAATGCAGCTTCACGAAG
Organism: Ciceribacter sp. L1K22; assembly: GCF_017599385.1. Taxonomy (GTDB): domain Bacteria; phylum Pseudomonadota; class Alphaproteobacteria; order Rhizobiales; family Rhizobiaceae; genus Allorhizobium. Next base: position 1,476,539 of record NZ_JAGFPK010000001.1, on the reverse strand, counting down.
GCTGCCGCCAGGCTTGGAATTTCCGCTTCGGCGCTCAGCCATGCCATGAGAAATCTAGAGCAGCGGCTCGACGTGCGACTACTGGCGCGCACAACGCGCAGCGTAGCGCCAACCGAGGCGGGTGAACGGTTGCTCGACTCGATCAACCCGGCACTGGCGAGTATCGAGGATGGGCTCGCCGCGCTGTCCCATTGGCGAGACAGCGTTTCCGGGACCGTTCGGATCACCGCTTCGACCTATGCGGCGCAGACGGTGCTGATGCGGAAACTGCCGCGTTTCCTGCTCGACCACCCGGACGTGAAGGTGGAGGTAAACGTCGAGGACCGTCTGGCGGACATCGTTACCGAAGGCTTCGATGCCGGCATCCGTTTTCATATGTCCGTCGACAAGGACATGATCGCGATCCCGATCGGTCCGCCGCTGCGCACTATTGTCGTCGGCACGCCCGGCTATTTCGAACGGCACCCACCACCCAGGACGCCGGCCGATCTGGCAAACCATGTCTGCGTGAACTTCCGCATGAAGAGCGGCGCGCTTATGGCGTGGGACATGGACGAGGGCGGCCGTGAATTTCGCGTGCGCACCACCGGCCAATTCGTTGCAAACGATGGCGGCCTGATGGCGGCGGTCGTTCGCGCCGGCGCGGGACTGGGCTACATGATGGAAGAAGAGGTCGCAGACGACATCGCGGCCGGGCGGTTGGTGCAGGTGCTCGACGCCTGGTGCCTGCCCTTTCCCGGCCTTCACCTCTATCATCCGAGCCGACGACAATCGCCGCCGGCTCTGCGTGCGCTGATCGCCGCCCTGAGGGAGTAACCCGACCGTTCAGGCCTCGATGATCACCGGTTCACAGCGGACCGGGAAGTTCACCGAATTGGCGATGAAGCACTTCTCATGCGCATCCTCGTGCAGTTCGCGGGCTATGTCCGGATAGGTGCCGGCCTTGATCGTCACGCGTGGCTTCAGCACCACGTCGGTGAATCGGCCGCTGCCCTCCTCGTCCATCTCCATCACCCCCTCGGCATTGTCCTCGTACTCCATGACGACGACACCGGAGACGGCGCAGAAATGCAGATACCAGAGCTTGTGACAGGCAGAGAGCGAAGCGAGGAACATGTCTTCGGGGTTCCACCGCGCCGGGTCGCCGCGGAACGCGGCATCGGAAGATGCCTCGATATCCGGCTTGCCCGCAGCCGAGATGACATGATCGCGACTGTAGGCCCTATAACCTGACGTGCCGGTACCAAGGTTGCCCTTCCACCGCACGGTGACCCTGTATTCGTGCTTGCGTTCAGACATGGCGTTTCTCCCGGTGCTGAGTCCTTTTTTCAAACCATAGGTCAAGCCGCCCGCCCTCTCCAAGACAAGGTCGGCGTGGAACGGAAAAACTTCTCACCTGCGCTTGAAAAGATAACATTAAGATATATCTTAGATGCAGTTTAAAGCGAACGGAGATAGACATGAGACATTTTCATTGTGGCGATGCCCGCCACCAGGAATTTCGGGAGGCAATTCATGCCATGCGCAGCGGTTTCCTCGGCGCCCCCTTTGGCGGCGGACCACGCGGTCGCGGCGAGCGCCGGCGGATGTTCGACGGTGGCGAACTGCGGCTCGTGCTGCTGAAACTGATCGAGGAACAGCCGCGGCATGGCTATGACCTGATCCGCGAAATCGAGAGCCGGACCGGCGGCGCCTATGCACCGAGCCCCGGCGTCGTCTATCCGACGATGACACTGCTGATCGATATGGGGCTTGCCGACGAACAGCAGTCCGACGGGCCGCGCAAGCTGCTCGCCATCACCGAGGCCGGACGGCAGCATCTGGTGGAGCGTGCGGATGAGGTCCACACGGCAATGGCTCGCCTCGCGGCCTTGGCGAAGGTGACAGAACGCACCGACGCTGCGCCGGTCCGCCGGGCGATGCAGAACCTGAAGACGGCGCTCCACGAACGCCTGTCCCAGGATGGCGTGACGCGGGATATCCAGCTCGAGGTCGCCCGCATTCTCGACGAGGCCGTCGGCAAGATCGAGAGGCTCTGATCATGACCAAGGCGATCGCGACCGTGCCGACGGAAAACGGCTGGAAATATCTGCAGCAACTCTGCAAGCACTGGGCCCACAAGCTCGATGTTGAGTTGGAAGAGCCGAGGGGCATCGTAAAATTCCCCGAGGCGACGGCGGTGATGACGGCGGATGCCGCTGCCCTTACCGTCGAACTCGAAGCGGTCTCGCCCGACGTGCTGGAGCGGATGAAGGGCGTGGTTTCGAGCCACCTCGACCGCTTCGCCTTCCGCGAGGCACCGCTGCCATTCGATTGGAAGGCGGCGTAGATCCGTCAGATGAAACCGGGAGCGCCCTTCCGATGAAGGACGCTCCGACTCCGCAAAACCACTGCCGACAGGTCACAGACCGGCAAAGAACGCGCCATATCGGGCGTGTTCCATATCCTTGCCAAGAGCAGCCGCTTCCTCGTCGCGCCCAAGCTCCCGCAAGACGGACTGTCTTGCGACATAAAAAGGCTTGAAGCCCGGATCGACGGCGATCGCTTCCGCGAGGGCGTCGTCAGCCGCATGAAGGTCGCTTTCCCGCCGCAACACCTCAGCTCTCGCGGCATGAACGGCCGCGCTGTCGGGGTCCGCCTCTATCGCCTGCCTCACGAGGTCCCTCGCCTCGGCTCTCGTTCCGCCATTGCGGAGCACAGCCATCGCCCGTGTGACCAGCACCTCCGCGCGAAGCGCAGCGTCGTCGTTGTCGGACAGCGACTGCAGTATGTCCTGGGCGCGCACGGCATTGGCCACCCCCGGATAGGGAGAGAGCAGGACCTGCGCGAGATAGAGCTCGGCCCAACCGTCACCCTTTTCAGCAGCCGCCTCAAAGGCCGCGACCGCCTTGCCGGCATCCTGTTCGACGCCGAAAAGGCCATCACGATAAAAGACGCCAAGCCGCGTCAGCGCATAGTCGATACCGGCCGCTGCTGCGCGCTTGTAGGCCTCCACCATTTCGGAGGGATCTTTTGACAGGTCCGGATTGTGCTCCAGCAACCAGGCGAGATTGCCCACGCCAGACATATAGTCGGCGGCTGCGGCCTTGCGGTACCATTCAAGTGCCTTTGCCGGATCCGCAGACACTCCCAATCCGTTCTCGTAGAGGACGGCGATATTGTTGTCGGCCACGGCATAACCGGCGGCCGATGCCTTGAGATAGGACTGCATCGCCTTCGCATAATCCTGTTCGAGTCCGCCCAGCGCATCCTCGTGGAAGATACCAAGTTCGACGTCCGCGAGGGCATAACCGCCGGCCGATGCCTGCTCGAGAAGCTGGCGGGCCCGTTCGTAGTTGCCGAGCTTTTCCTCGGTCCGCCCAAGCTGGAAGGCAAGACGCGCATTCGTAGGATCGGCGGCTAACGCCGGCTCGCAGGCTTCCTTCGCCTTCAGTCCGTCCACTTGCCCCAGAGGAATACCGGCGGCGCCTAGATCACGGTCGTTCGGGCTTGCCGCAAAGCGATCGCACAGAGCGGCGACATCGCCGGCAACGGCTTGCGAGCCGAGCGGCAAAACGGCGACGGTGACCAGCAAAGACAGGATCAGCATTCTCATCGGATCTCCCCTTCCGCCCAAAAATGGATGGAGCGGGATATAGCCCTGGCGTCCAAATTCGCCTAAGCAGGGTGTCCCTTTCGGCTGCGCAGCCTTGCGTCTGCGTCCCGAAGTTCAAATATCGACCGCCGGGAGGAGGACGATGCGACCAGGACTCGTCGCGACACAGCGCTTTTCCACCGATGCTCACGCAGCCGAGGATCGGTTCGACGCCTTCCGCGCCCGGATCGGGACCATGTTCGACATGGAAGCGCTTCAGCGCGAGGATAGTCAGTCTTTCTCCGGGGAAATCGTCAGCCTGCATCTCGGTTCGATGCTTGTCAGTTCGATGGAAAGTCGGAGCTTTCGCCACAGCCGGTCCCGCAGGCGCACCCTGAAAGACTTTCTCGATCATCTGCTGATCAGGGTCGATCTCGATGACATGCAGAGACCCGCCTCCCTGCGCATCATCGATCTGGCGCAAGTGACCGAGGAGAGCATCACGCCGGGCCGCAACCTGTCTCTCGTGGTGCCGCGTCGCATGCTTGGAAGCGACAGCGGGCGTCTGAGCGACTTTCATGCGCTGTCACTCAACCACGGCTCGGCCATGGTTCTTGCGGATCATGTCGCGGCGCTGATGCGGCACGGGCCCAATCTTGATGCGGGATCGATCGAGTCCATCACGGCACTGACCCCCACCGTCATTGCAGCCTGCCTCAACCCTGCGGAGCGCCACGCAGCACTCGCCAGCGGTGGCTTGAACCTCGTCGCGCTCGACAAGGCCAGGGCGTTCATCAATGCCAACCTCCACAATCCCAAACTCGATCCCGACTATGTCGCGCGCTCCATCGGTATCTCCCGCTCCGTGCTCTACCGTCTGTTCGAACCGCGCGGCGGTGTCGCGAGCTGCATCCGGGAGGCAAGGCTTCGGGAGGCTGCCAGGATGCTGTCGCGAGAACCGCAGCTGCGATTGGGCGAGATCAGCGATGCACTGTGCTTTTCCAGCGAAGCTCAGTTCAGCCGTGCCTTCAGGGCGCTGTTCGATTGCTCGCCCAGCGAAGCGCGGCAGGCGTGGACAAGCGGCGGACGAGATCGATCGACCCTGCTGACGGCTTCGGCGGATCGGCCCGTCTTCGACCGCTGGCTGGCCGTACTATAAAAAAGCGCGGACGCCTCACCCCTGCTACGGCATCGATCCTGAGCCTGGGTGGTCAGACAACCGGACATGAGCTAGTCTCCGCTCTCAACGGAAGGAGACCTTCATGACCGACACTCTCACTATCCCCGACCTCCGCGGCAAGGCCGTGCTGATCACCGGCGCATCGAGCGGCATCGGCGCGGCGCTCGCCTATGCTTTTGCGGCGCAAGGTGCGCTGGTTGGCCTGCACTACAATTCGAACACGGAAGCGGCGCATGCGATCGCGCGGGACATCGAGCAGGCGGGCGGCGCTGTCGTGCTCGCGCAGGGCGATGCCGCCGTGTCGGAAGAGATGGCTGCGGCGGTGGAGAAGGTCGCCAAGACATTCGGACGGCTGGACGGGGTCGTCAACAATGCCGGCAGCATGATCGCGCGCGTGCTCTACGAGGAGATGACCGACGAGCACTACGACAAGGTCATGGACGTCAACGCGCGCTCGGTGATCTCGACCAGCCGCGCGGCCCTGCCCCACCTTAAGAAGCAAGGCGGCTTCATCGTCAACACGACCTCTGTCGCAGCCCGGACGGGCGGCACGGCAGGCTCCGGCGTCTATGGTTCGTCCAAGGCCTTCGTCGCGGCGGTGACCAAGGGCATGGCGCTGGAATTCGGCAAGCATAACATCCGCGTCAACGCGGTGGCGCCGGGCGTCATCACCACGCCGTTCCAGGACAAGTACGCCCTGCCCGGCCAGCTTGATTCCGTCGCGGGAAGCGTGCCGCTGCAACGGACGGGAACGGCGCAGGATTGCGTCGGCGCCTATCTCTTCCTTGCGTCGGACATGCTCTCGGGCTACGTCACCGGGCAGACGATCGACGTCAATGGCGGGCAGTTCATGCCTTGAGGCATACGAATGATCATACGCAGTTCAGGTAGTTGATGAGCACGTCGGTGTAGAACAGCATCATTACCATTCATGACGCAGCTTTCGCTGGAATGCGAGGCCGTTAAGCTCGCCATTCCAAAGACCAAAGGCGTCGCGGACGGTTTCGGTCCTCTCTTTACTGAGCAATTCATCGACTGCTTCGCGGATAAGGGCGGCACGGGACACTTTGCGTTCGCTCGCAAGCCTATCGAGCGCGTCCAGGTGGGACCGCGGAATATCGACACGTATTCTCATGGCGCCCCTCAGGTGAGACCGCCACTATATAACACATATTATTGAGCAACGCGGCTCAGATGCGTCTCCCAATCGGGAGACGCGCCTTCGAACGAGAGCTATTCCCGGTGATTGTCCTTCAGCCAGTCGAGGCCCTTGTGCAGGGTTTCGACAGCCTGGTCGATCTCGGAGTGCGAGATGATCAGCGGTGGCGAGAACAGCATGCGGTCGCCCGTGGCGCGCAGGATGACACCGGCATCGACGCACTGGTTGCGCACCAGCGTCCCGATATCGTCGGGTTTGGCATAGCGGCGGCGGGTCGACTTGTCGGCGGCAATCTGGACGGCAGCCATCAGGCCCACGCTGACGACTTCGCCGACCAAGTCGTGGTCGGCAAGCGAGGCGAGCGCCTTGGCGAGATACGGACCGGCATCGTCACGGACCCGCTCGACCAGTCCCTCCTCCTCGATGATGCGAAGGTTTTCCAGCGCGGCCGCCGCGGCAACCGGGTGACCGGAATAGGTGTAACCGTGGTAGAAGTCGCCGAGTTCCTCGACCATGACCTTGGCAACCCGTTGCGAGATGAGCACGCCGCCGATTGGAAGGTAGCCGGATGACAAACCCTTTGCGATCGGCGCGAGGTCCGGCTCGAAATCGTAGTACTGGTGGCCGAACCAGGTGCCGAGCCGGCCGAAGCCGCTGATCACTTCGTCGGCGACCAGCAGGATCTTGTACTTTGCGGCGATGCGCTTGATTTCCGGCCAGTAGGTCGACGGCGGCACGATGACGCCGCCGGCGCCCTGGATCGGCTCCGCGACGAAGGCGGCGACATTGTCCTCGCCGAGTTCGAGGATCTTATCCTCCAGTTCCTTCGCGACCTTGAGGCCAAATGCTTCCGGAGACAGGTCGCCGCCCTCGGCATACCAGTAGGGTTGGCCGATGTGGTGGATGCCGTCGATCGGCAGGTTGCCCTGTTCATGCATCCACTTCATGCCGCCAAGCGAGGCGCCGGCGACGGTGGAGCCGTGATAGGCATTCTTGCGCGCAATCACCTGGGTCTTCGTCTCGTGACCAAGCGCCTTCCAGTAGACGCGCGCCATGCGGAACCAGGTATCGGAGGCTTCCGAGCCGGAATTGGTGAAGAAGACGTGGTTGAGCTTGCCGGCGGTGTGGCTGGCGATCTTCTGGGCGAGCAGGGTCGCAGGCGGCGTCGTCGTGCCGAAGAAGGTGTTGTAGTAGGGCAGTTCCTGCATCTGCGCATAGGCCGCATCGGCGATCGACTTGCGGCCGTAGCCGACATTGACGCACCAGAGGCCGGCAAAGGCATCGATGTACTGCTTGCCGGTGGAGTCCCAGATATGGCAGCCCTCGGCCCGGTTGATGATCTTGGTGCCCGCCGCGTTCAGCTTCTTCATGTCGGAGAAGGGATGCAGGTGATGGGCGGCATCGATGGCGGCGAGATTGGACAATGCGGCAGTCTTGGTCATGACGGTATCTCCTAGACAAGCGCAAGAAAACCGGCGGACAGGGGCCCATCTCCCTCTCCGTGGTCCTTACCCGTGCCTGATTGAAAGGCGGTTGGTTATCGGCTACGAACATGACCTTCCCGGATGCGTTTGGCAAGGGCACCGACCAGCGGTTCACTGCGGCCAAGTATCTCAAAAACAAGCCAGTGAGACGCCGTTTCATGACTGAAAAGCCTGTGGCCGCCGACGCATCGTCAGCCCGTATCGAAGTTCTCCTCGTCGGCATGAACGGCGACCTGCGCGGCAAGATGATCCCGATAAAGGCCGAGGACAAAGTCTGGAAGAACACCGTGCGTCTGCCGGCCTCGACCCAGTCTCTCGACATCTGGGGCGACGACAATGACGATATCACGCGCATCTCGCTGACACTCGGTGATCCCGATGGTATCTGCGTCGCCGACCGCAACTCGCTGACGACCCTGCCCTGGGGTCCGGAAGGGTCGAAGCAGGTCCTCGCCACCATGCATAAGCTGGATGGCAAGCCGCACGAGATCTGCCCGCGCGCGATACTCGCCAACGTACTGAAACGCTTCGAGGCCAAGGGCTTGACGCCTGTCGTTGCGACCGAACTCGAATTTTATGTGGTCGAGCCGGATTTTCGCGACACCGGCAAACCGATGCCACCGAAGGCGCTGGTCATGAACGGCGAGGTCGAGGGCTTCCAGCTCTACGACATGCGCGCGACCGCCGCGATGGAGGACTTTCTCGAAACCATCCGCCGCTACTGCGACGACATGGGGCTTCCGGCCGACGCGACCACGGCCGAATTCGGTCCCGGTCAGTTCGAGGTGAACCTGCTGCACAAGGCCGACGCGATGGCGGCCGCCGACGACTGCATCTACCTGAAGCGCGTCGCCGATTTCGCCGCCCGCCGGCATGGGCTCAAGGCCACCTGCATGGCGAAGCCCTATGCCGACCATGCCGGCTCGGGCCTGCACGTCCACTGCTCGATCATCGACAAGGACGGCAAGAACATACTGGATGCCAAGGGCGGCGATCCGCTGAAGCTGAAGTCGATCACCGCCGGCATGCTGAAGAGCATGCAGGAGGCGCAGCTGATCTTCGCGCCGTTTGCCAATTCCTACCGCCGCTTCCAGCCGGGGTCCTTCGCGCCCGACAAGATCGACTGGGGCTTCGGCAATCGTGGGACCGCCATCCGCATTCCGGACAAGGACGGCCCGGCGGCGCGTATCGAGCATCGAGTCGCCGGTGCCGACGCCAACCCGCACCTGCTGCTCGCCGCGATCCTCGGCGGCATCCTGCTCGGGCTTGAGGAAGACCTCGATCCCGGTCCGGTGACGAGCCCGGACAGCGCGCCGGAAAACCCCGATATGCTCACCTACGATTTCCTGACCGCCGTCGAGCGTTTCCGCGCCTCGGACTTCATCCGGGATATCTTCGGGGCGGAATACCAGCGCATCTATGGCGACACCAAGCGCAAGGAAGCGATGGCGTTCCTTCGCACCGTCTCCAGCTTCGACTACCAGACCTACCTGCCACGCATCTGACGCGGCAGCCGTCCGTCAAAGCGACAGCGCGTCCTTCAGCGTCATTGCCTCAACCTCGCGCAGGTCGAGATCCGACTCGATGTGGGCGATGTGGTGCAGCATATGGTCGGTCGCAGCCGCCACATCCCCCTGCTCCAACGCGTCGAGGATTTCGGTGTGGTCATCATGGCCGCAGCTCGAGATCCCAGTGCGGCCGTAAAGCGCGATCACCAGCGATGAACGCGCGACGAGTTCGTCCATGAACTTTTCGAGAATGGCATTGCCGGAGAATCTCGCGAGCAACAGGTGAAAATCGCCAGACGCCTTGATCTCGGCACGCCGGGCATTGGCGCCGCGCTCGCTCTTGTGGCGGGCCTCCTCCTTCAGGTGCTCACGAAACAGCTGGATATCGGCAGGCGTGAGGCGTTCGGCAGCGGCAGCGACAATACCGGGCTCGATCAGACGGCGAGAGGCGAAGACCTGCCGCGCCTCCTCCGGTGACGGATTGGATACAAAAGCCCCCCTGTTTCGCTCCGTCTTCACCAGGCCCTCGAAGGCAAGCATCTGCAGGGCATCACGCACCACCGTGCGACTGACGTCGAAGAGTGTTCCGACCTCGGCTTCGGAAAGCTTCGTGCCGGGCGCCAGCCGTCGATCGACGATCGCGTCGCGCAGGGCATCGCGAATGGCGCGGGCGCGGTCCTCCTGCGGCATGTCGGACACGGTCACGGCTTTGGAAACAGCTCTCATCTTTGGCTCCAGTTGCCTTCTTGTATCGCCGATGCCGGACAAATGAAATAGCACCCTAAGATCCGATCCACTCACATTGCCGACAAAACTGCACATAAATTGTATGCGTTCGCGTGATTTTTATGCATGCACTATTGCGTAGCATACGTATGCAACTCAACAACCACGTCGAAACCTTAATCTTTCAGTAAGTTAGGTGCGCCGCAGCAAAATGGCACGCCTTATGCATGACATGTTCCAGCACTGGAGCCTGTCATGACGAAGAGCGCCGATATCGAACTTGCCGCCGTATCGAAGGTCTATGGAACGACGACCGCCGTCCATCCGATCAGCCTGAAGATACCTGCCGGAACCTATTGCTGCCTGCTCGGGCCATCGGGATGCGGCAAGACCTCAACGCTCCGGATGATCGCGGGGCACGAAAGCGTCTCGTCCGGCGACATCCTGCTCGGCGACGCCAATGTGACCGACCTGCCGCCAGCCGCGCGCGGCACGGCGATGATGTTCCAGTCCTACGCGCTCTTCCCGCACCTCGATCTCGTCGACAATGTCGCCTTCAGCCTGAAGATGAAGGGGGCGGAGAAGGAGGCGCGCCGGGCGCAGGCGCTGGATATGCTCAAGCTGATGCAGCTGGAGCCCTATGCCAGCCGCCGGCCGGCTCAGCTTTCGGGCGGACAGCAGCAACGCGTCGCGCTGGCCCGTGCGCTGATCACCCGGCCGGAGGCGCTGCTGCTCGACGAGCCGCTCTCGGCCCTCGATCCGTTCCTGAAAATCCGCATGCGCGCCGAACTTAAGAAGCTGCAAACGTCGCTCGGCATCAGCTTCATCCACGTCACCCACAGCCAGGAAGAGGCGATGGCGTTGGCCGACCTGATCGTCGTCATGAGCGGCGGCAGGATCGAGCAGGCGGCAACCCCGCGAACCGTATTCGAACAGCCAGCAACGGCCTTCGTTGCCCGCTTCATGGGCAACCACGACGTTATAGCCGGCAAGGTCGCCGAAAAGAGCGAGACCTCCACAATCATCGAAGTCGTCGGTGGCGGCCGTTTCGCTGCCGGACCGTCGCCGGCCGAGGTCGGCGCGCCACTCGATCTCGCGATCCGCACGGACCGTATCCACATCGGCACCCAACCCGAGCCCCTGCTCGGCTTCAACGGCGTCGTCTCGAACGTCGAATATCTCGGCTCCTCCGTGAAGATCGCGGTGAACGGGGCCGGCATCGAGGATTTCACGGTCGTCCTCACGGACGCCGAATACTTCGCGCTGCCCGTCAAGGTCGGCGATGCCGTGCCGCTCTCCTGGGCGGCGTCGGATGTGATCGTTCTCGGTACGTCCGGGATCTGATCGCGCGCATGCATGCCCGAAACCAACAAACCTCTGAGGAGAACTGGGACATGACCAAGAAGAAAACCACCACCGCCGGCAGCGGGATCACCCGCCGCAGCCTGTTGAAGACCGCTTCTGCCGCCGCCGGCCTCGCAGCCGGTTCGGGTGCCATCACCGGTTTCCCGACAATCTGGGCGCAAAATCCGATCACGCTGCGCCAGTTCGGCACCGGCGTGTCGAACATCAATGCCATCGCCGAGAAGTGCAAGGCCGACCTCGGCATCACGCTCGAGATGACGGCGACGGATTCGGATGCTGCTGCCCAGCGCGCCGTCACCCAGCCGAACTCCTACGACATCGCCGACATCGAATACTGGATCCTGAAGAAGGTCTATCCGACCGGCGTGATCCAGCCGATGGAAACCTCGAAGCTGAAATACTACGACAAGGTCGTGCCGCTCTTCAAAACCGGCAAACTGCTGCCCGACAGCGTGATCGCGCAGGGCACGGCGCCGCATACGGTTGGCTATGTCGAAAGCAAGGACGCCAAAACCTTTGCATCGGGCGAGACCGAGTTCTTCACGATGATGCCGACGATCTACAACGCCGATACGCTCGGCATCCGCCCCGACCTCGTAGGCCGCGAGATCACCACCTGGGCCGACATCATGGACCCGGCCTTCAAGGGCAAGACCTCGATCCTCAACATTCCGTCGATCGGCATCATGGACGCCGCGATGATCATGGAGGCGATGGGCAACATCACCTATGCCGACAAGGGCAACATGACCAAGGAAGAGATCGATGCAACGATCGACTTCCTCATCAAGGCCAAGCAGGCCGGCCAGTTCCGCGCCTTCTGGAAGAGCTTCGATGAGTCGGTCAACCTGATGGCGTCTGGTGAAGTGGTCATCCAGTCGATGTGGTCGCCGGCCGTCGCCGCCGTCCGCTCCAAGGGCATCGCCTGCAAGTACCAGCCGCTGAAGGAAGGCTACCGCTCGTGGGGCGGCGGTCTCGGCCTTGCGTCGCACCTGTCTGGCGCCCAGCTCGACGCCGCCTACGAGTACATCAACTGGTACACGTCCGGCTGGGTCGGCGGTTACCTCAATCGCCAAGGCTACTACTCTGCCTGCATGGAAACCGCCAAGGAATTCATGTCGGCCGACGAATGGGGCTACTGGATCGAGGGCAAGCCGGCGACCGGCGACATCATGTCTCCGGAAGGCAAGGTCATGGAAAAGGCCGGAGCCGTCCGCGATGGCGGCTCCTTCGAGGAACGCATGGGCAAGGTCGCCTGCTGGAACTCGGTCATGGACGAGGACCGCTACATGGTCCGCCGCTGGAACGAGTTCATCGCGGCGTAATGCTGAGGCGCTTGCCCCTCTTCCCCCTGCCGGGACCTTCTCCCCGCCAGCGGGGAGAAGGGGGATGGAGCGCCGACAGTGCCACAAGTCCCTTCTCCCCGTTCCACGGGGAGAAGGTGGCGGCAGCCGGATGAGGGGCCACCTCCCCGGTCCGGTTCTTTCGGAAACCACAGGAGACGCAGTGCCATGGTGGAAGTGCGATTTATCGGCGCCGGCGAGCCTCGGCCGAAGCGCGAGATCAGGCTGCCGGTGTGGCTTGCCTCCTACCTGCAGGCGACGCCGCTGGCGCTGATCCTCGGCGCCTTCCTGCTCCTGCCGATCCTGATGATCGCGACCGTTTCCTTCTGGGACTACGACTTCGCCCAGATGTATCCCGATTTCGTGACCTTCAACTACACCGAGACGCTGGGCTCCTGGGTTACCTGGAAAACCTATCTCAACACGCTGAAATATGCCTTCATGGTGTGGGCGATCACACTCTTCATCGGCTTCTGGGTCGCCTATTTCCTCGCCTTCCACATTCGCACCGCCGCCATGCAGAGCGTGCTCTTTCTCGTCTGCACCGTGCCGTTCCTGACATCGAATATCATCCGCATGATCTCCTGGATCCCGGTGCTCGGGCGAAACGGCATCGTCAACAGCTCGCTGGTCAGCGCCGGTGTCATCGACCAGCCGATCGAATGGCTGCTCTATTCCGATTTCGCGGTCGTGCTCGCCATGGTGCACCTCTACACGCTGTTCATGGTGACGCCGATCTTCAACACGATGATGCGTATCGACCGTTCGCTGGTAGAGGCCGCGCGCGACGCCGGCGCCTCCGGCTTGCAGATCCTGACCAATGTGATCATTCCGCTGTCCAAACCCGGCATGGCGATCGGCACCATCTTCGTGGTGACGCTGGTCATGGCCGACTTCTCGACCGTGCAGGTGATGTCCGGCGGCCAGAGTGCCTCCGTCGCGCTGATGATGAAGAACCAGATGTCGCTGCTGCAGTATCCGGCGGCGGCCGCCAATGCCGTGGTGCTGCTGGTGCTCGTGCTGCTCATGGTCGCCGCCATCCTGCGCGTCGTCGACATCCGCAAGGAGCTTTGAGATGAACTCGGACAAACGCTCCCGCGAATTCTACATTCTGGCGATCTTCTTCGCGCTGTTCGTGCTGTTCCTCTACGGCCCGCTGTCGGCAATCCTGATCCTGTCCTTCCAGGGACCGAACGGCGGCCTCACCTTCCCGCTCAACGGGGTATCGGTACACTGGTTCTTCAACCTCTTCGAACAGCAGGCCGTGGGCGACTTTGGTGGTTCCTTCCGCCGCTCCTTCGCGCTGGGACTGATGGTAATGATCGTCACGGTGATCGTGTCGCTGCTGGCGGGGCTCGCGTTTCGCCGCAAGTTCATCGGTGCCACGCCGCTCTTCTATCTCGCTGTCGCAAGCCTCGTCGTGCCGTCGATCATCATCTCGCTCGGCATCGGCGTACTGTTCTCACAGCTCGGCCTGCAGCCGGCCTGGTATTCCTCCGGCTTTGGCGCCCATCTCACCTGGACGCTGCCCTTTGGCGTGCTGATCATGTTCGCGATCTTCAACCGTTTCTCGCCGTCCTATGAGGAAGCCGCCCGCGATCTTGGCGCGACGTCGTGGCAGACCTTCCGCCATGTGGTGCTGCCGATGATCCTGCCGAGCCTGATCGGCGTCGGCCTGTTCGGCTTCACGCTTTCCTACGACGAGTTCGCCCGCACGCTGATGACATCCGGCACCTACAACACCCTGCCGCTCGAAATCTACGGCATGACCACCAATGTAACGACGCCGGTGCTCTATGCGCTGGGCACTGTGACGACGCTGTTTTCCTTCCTTGTGATCGGCGGGACCCTGGCGCTGCTCATCGGCATCAACCGTCGCCGCAGCCGGGGTTGATCCAGCATGAAAATCGCCGTCATCAATCCCAACACCACGGCCAGCATGACCGCGACCATCGCGGATGCCGCCCGGCGGGTGGCAAGCGACACCACGGCCATCGACGCTGTCACCTCGTCCATGGGGCCGGTCTCCATCGAAGGTTACTACGACGAGGCGCTGGCGCTGCCCGGCCTTCTGCTGGAGATATCGAGGGCAGAACGCAACGGCGCCTCTGCCGCCGTGATCGCCTGCTTCGATGACACCGGGCTCGATGCCGCCCGCGCGCTCGCCGACATCCCGGTTCTCGGCATCTGCGAGGCGGCGCTGTCGGCCGCGTCGTTCATCGCCCAGCGCATCACCGTCGTCACCACCATGGAACGCTCGCGACTGCCGCTCGAACATCTCGTCCATCGCTACGGCATGACCGACAAGGTGAAGGTTCGGGCAGCAGACATTCCGGTCCTGTCGCTCGAGGACCCGCAATCCAACGCCCGCGACCGGCTGCGCAACGAGATCGCGACCGCGCTGCGGGAGGACAAGGCCGAGGCGATCGTGCTTGGCTGTGCCGGCATGGCCGACCTGACGCTTGAGCTCAGGCGCGAATTCGGCGTGCCGGTCATCGACGGGGTCGCCGCGGCGGTCAAGCAGGCGGAAAGCCTTGTGGCACTCGGGCTTTCGACCGCCAAGCGCGGCGCCTATGCCTCACCGATCCACAAGCCTTATGTCGGGGCGCTGGAAGCGTTTTCCCCGGCTGCTTTAGGGACGGCATAACATGGGCGGCGTTGTGGTGCGGACATTGGAGCCGGCCGAGGTGACGAACCTCGTCAGCTGGGCGGCCGGCGAAGGCTGGAATCCGGGTCTCGGGGATGCCGAGGCCTTCCGCGCCGCCGATCCGGACGGTTTCATCGGCTGCTTCGTCAACGGCGAACTGGCCGCGGGCATCGCCGCCATCGCCTACGACACGAGCTTCGGCTTCATCGGCCTCTATATCTGTCGACCCATGTTCCGGGGCCAAGGGTTCGGCCGGCGGGTCTGGGATGCCGGCATGAGCTATCTTGGCGATCGCGTCATCGGCCTCGACGGCGTGCCGGAGCAGCAGGGGAACTACGCCAGCATGGGCTTTGCTCCGCTCTACGAGACCGTGCGCTGGTCGGGCGTGGCACCTAAGAGTATGGCCACGCCGCCAAGCGTCCGCCCGGCGGCCGAGGACGACCTTGCCGCTCTCGTCCAACTCGACCGGCGCCATTTCCCCACGGACCGAACGCAATTCCTGAAGGCGTGGCTGACGGCTCCACGCTCGGCCTTCGTCCGCAAGACACACGGCCAGATCACCGGCTTTGCCGTGGTTCGGGACTGTGGCGACGGCGCCAAGATCGGTCCGCTCTTCGCAACCGACGAAGAGACGGCCGAGAACCTCTTTGCCGCCTGCCTCGCCAGCCGGCGCGACGGCCTGCTCGCCATCGACGTCCCCCAGCATCAGGTCGGTTTCGCGGAAACGCTGGAACACGCGGGCTTCACGCCCGGCTTCACCACCGCGCGGATGTATCGCGGCAAGGCGCCGGCCGTTGCGCTTGCCGGCGTCTATGGTGTGACGACGCTCGAACTGGGCTGATCGTCGAAACTCTCCAGCATCACATCCGCCTTGCGGCTCGCCTCGATCACAAGCCGACCGTTCGGCAGATCATTGCCGTGTAGCTTCCAGTCGATACCGTCGGCATCCATGTTGTAGCCCTGCCAGCGGGCGGTCAGTCGGCGGGTGAGTTCGTCCATCGACGGGGCGACGAAAATCGTGAAATCGAAGAGTGGCGCGAGTTGCCGCCAGGGGTCTCGGTCGAGCAGCAGGTAGTTGCCCTCCACCAGGATGATCCGGTCTCCGGGTGTAATTTCCCGCGCGGCATTGATGGTGATCTCGCGGTCGCGGTCGAAGACCGGCAAGAGCACCTCGCCCCCTGCCCGCACGGCGCGGACGATGTCGATAAAGCCACGCACGTCGAAGGTCTCAGGCGCGCCCTTGCGTGGCAGCAGGCCGCGCGCTTCGAGAATGGCGTTGTCCATGTGGAAACCGTCCATCGGCAGTACGACCGCGGCCTCGCCACGGGCCACCAGGATGTCCCGGAGCCGCTCGGCCAGCGTCGACTTGCCGGCTCCTGGCGGACCGGCGATGGCGACGAGAAAACGCCGGGCGGAACCCGCCCGGCTGATGATGTCATCGGCGATGGCGTCAGGCGTGAGCGTCACGCGGCGATACCCTCGTCAGGCGCCGGGCGGGCGCCGGTCATAAAGGCGACCGCGTCGGACATGGTGTAATCCTTCGGATTGATGACGCAGAGGCGCTTGCCGAGCCGGTGGACATGGATGCGGTCCGCCACCTCGAACACGTGCGGCATGTTATGCGAGATCAGCACGATCGGCAGGCCACGGGCGCGCACGTCGAGGATCAGTTCGAGAACCTTGCGGCTTTCCTTGACCCCAAGCGCCGCTGTCGGTTCATCGAGGATCACCACCTTCGAGCCGAATGCGGCGGCGCGGGCGACGGCAACGCCTTGGCGCTGGCCGCCGGACAGGGTTTCCACCGCCTGGTTGATGTTCTGGATCGTCATCAGCCCCAGTTCCGACAGTTTGTCGCGGGCGAACTTTTCCATCGCCGGACGGTCGAGGCTGCGGAAGACCTTGCCCATTACGCCCGGCTTGCGGAGTTCGCGGCCGAGGAACATGTTGTCGGCGATCGACAGCGCCGGCGACAGCGCGAGGTTCTGGTAGACGGTCTCGATCCCGGCCTTGCGGGCCTCGATCGGCGAGCGGAAATGCACAGGCCGCCCCTCCAGACGGATCTCGCCTTCGTCGGGTGTCACGGCACCGGAAATCGCCTTGATCAGCGAGGATTTACCAGCGCCGTTGTCGCCGATGACGGCGAGGATTTCGCCCGGGTAGAGATCGAAATCGGCTTGGTCGAGGGCGGTCACGCGGCCGTAGCGCTTGATCAGACCGCGAGCGGTGAGAATGGGTTCCCTGGTCATCAGCCTGCCACCTTTCTGATCCACTGGTCGATTGCCACGGCGCCGATGATGAGCACGCCGATCAAGAGGTATGTCCATTGCGGGTCGGTGCCGATGAGGCGCAGGCCGAGGGAGAAGACACCGACGATCAGCGCCCCGAAGAGCATGCCGAGGATCGAGCCGCGCCCGCCGAAGAGCGAGAGACCGCCGATTACGACGGCCGTGATGCTTTCGATGTTGGCAAACTGGCCGGCGGTCGGCGAGACCGAACCGATACGGCCGATCAGGGCCCAGCCGGCCAGCGCGCAGATGAGGCCGGACAGCGTATAGACGGAGACCAGCATGCGCTTGACGTTGACGCCCGCCAGTTCCGCCGCATCCGGATCGTCACCGACCGCATAGAGGTGCCTGCCCCAAGCCGTCCTGTTCAAGACATACCAGAGCAGGGCGACGAGCAGCACCATGGCAATGACGCCATAGGTGAAGACCGCTCCGCCCATGCGTATGTTGTTGCCGAAGAATTGCAGGATGGGCGCGTTGGCCTCGATATCCTGGGCGCGAATGGTCTCATTGGCCGAATAGAGGAAGTTGGACGCCAGCACGATCTGCCACATGCCGAGCGTGACGATGAAGGGCGGAAGGCGCATCCAGGCGATCAGCGCGCCGTTGATCCAGCCGCAAAAGCCACCGACGATGAAGCCGCACAGGACGGCGATTTCAGGTGGAAGACCGTAGCGGAAGGCGAACTGCCCCATCACGACGGAGGACAGGACCATGATCGCGCCGACAGAAAGATCGATACCTGCGGTCAGGATGACAAGGCTCTGGGCCGCGCCGACGATGCCGACGATCGCCACCTGCTGGAGGATCAGCGTCAGCGTGAAGGCGGAGAAGAACTTGCCGCCGAGGATCGCGCCGAAGGCGACCAGGGACAGGATGAGCACGATCAGCGGCACCGCCGCCGGGCTCGAATGAAGGAAATGCTGGAAGCGCTCTATGACCGACTTGTTCCGTTCGAAGGAGGCGACCTGGTTGGAGCTTCCGCCCAGCACCTTCTCGAACTCCTGGCTCGGCCCCGCGGCTTTCACCTCTTGCTGCATGTTTCGTCCTCCCTGATGCATCCGTCCCGTGCAAATAAAAAGCGACCGATCTCCCGTCCGCCCAGGCGATCGGTCGCTGCCCGTAGCGGCGCGGAAAGGACCAACCAACCGCGCCACTCATAGTCTTTCACGGGCTAAGTCAGATCAACCCCAGCACTTGTCCATGCCTTCCTTGGTGTCGATGGACTCGACGCCGGCTGCGGGCTTGTCGGTGACAAGGGCAACGCCGGTGTCGAAGAAGTCCTTGCCTTCGGTGGCGGCAGGCTTCTCGCCGGTGTCGGCGAACTTCTTGATCGCCTCAATGCCAAGCGACGCCATCAGCAGCGGGTATTGCTGCGATGTCGCGCCGATCACACCTTCGGCGACGTTCTTGACGCCCGGGCAACCGCCATCGACGGAAACGATCAGCACGTCGCCTTCCTTGCCGACGGCCTTCAGCGCTTCATAGGCGCCGGCGGCAGCCGGTTCGTTGATGGTGTGGACGACGTTGACCGACGGATCCTTCTGCAGAAGGTTTTCCATGGCGGTGCGGCCGCCTTCCTCGTTACCGTTGGTGACGTCATGGCCGACGATGCGCGGATCATCTTCGTCGCCGATCTTGCTGATGTCCTTCACGTCGATGCCGAAGCCCTTCATGAAGCCCTGGTTGCGCAGAACGTCGACCGACGGTTGCGACGGGGTCAGGTTCAGGAAGGCGATCCGGGCATCCTTCGCGGCGTCGCCGAGGGTTGCGGCGGCCCACTTTCCGATCAGTTCGCCGGCGAGCAGGTTGTCGGTGGCGAAAGTCATGTCAGCGGCATCGACAGGCTCGAGCGGCGTGTCGAGAGCGATGACGAGGATGCCGGCGTCACGGGCCTTCTGCACGGCCGGGACGATGCCCTTGGTGTCGGATGCGGTGAGCAGGATACCCTTGGCGCCATCGGCGATGCAGGTTTCGATTGCCGCAACCTGGCTTTCGGAATCGCCGTCAATCTTGCCGGCATAAGACTTCAGCGTCACGCCGATCTCGGCGGCCTTGGCGGTCGCGCCTTCCTTCATCTTGACGAAGAAGGGATTGGTGTCGGTCTTGGTGATCAGGCAGGCCGACACGTCGGCGGCGCTTGCCGGAGCGGCAAAGACGCAACCGAGCGCAAGCGCTGCCATGGATGCTGCGAACAGGGACTTCTTCATGATTTTCCTCCCGAAATGGCGTTAGAGATCCGCACCCGCGGACCCTTCACGTGGCTTTGTGGCGCCTCCACGCCGGCCGACGAGCTTCCCGGCTCGCCTCTCCTCCACGGCCCAGAATGAACATCAGAGTTTTCTGATTGTCAATAAATAAATCCAGTTGAATTATTAATTCGCTGTGACATTCTACGGCCGATCCGCTAACAAGGGCCGGGCGGATCGAGGGAGGATGCGGCCATGACATTCTCGGACAACATCCCCGGCGCGGGCGATGCTTCGACGCTGGTCACCACGACCGGCGGCGGTGCGAACCAGGTGCGCGTGCGGGCCTACAACGAGCGGCTCGTGCTGTCGCTCGTCCGACGCAATGCGGGCGTTTCCAAAGCCGAAATCGCCCGCCTTACCGGACTGTCGGCACAGACGGTCTCCGTCATCATGCGGTCGTTGGAAAAGGACGGCCTGCTGATGCGGGGCGAGCCGACGCGTGGACGCGTCGGGCAGCCTTCGGTGCCGATGCGCCTCAATCCGGATGCCGTCTACTCCTTCGGCTTGAAGATGGGCCGCCGCAGCGCAGATCTGGTGCTGATGGATTTCGTCGGCGAGATCCGTCTCAACCGCCACTTCACCTATCCCTACCCCGATCCCAGGCGCATCATCGATTTCGTGACGCGCGGCATTGCCGACCTGGAGGCAAAGCTCTCGACGACGCAGCGTGCTGCGATCGCCGGCGTTGGCATATCCGCGCCATTCGAACTGTGGAACTGGGCACCCGAGGTGGGAGCGCCGGCCGGGGCAATGGATGCCTGGCGGGGCTTCGACCTTCAGGCCGAGGTCGCGGCCCGTCTCCCCTACCCGGTCTATCTCCAGAACGACGCGACCAGCGCCTGTGGGGCCGAACTCGTCTTCGGCATCGGGCCGCGCTATCCGGATTTCGTCTATTTCTACGTCGGTTCCTTCATCGGCGGCGGCATCGTGCTCAATTCGGCGCTGTTCGTCGGCCGCACCGGCACAGCCGGGGCGATCGGCCCGCTGCCGGTGCGCAACAAAAACGGCGAGACCCGGCAGTTGCTCGAAATCGCGTCGATCTTCGTGCTGGAACGGCTGCTGCGGGACAGGGGTATCGATCCACAGCCGCTCTGGTATGCGGCCGACCAGTGGATCGACTTCGGCGAGCCTTTGGAAATCTGGATCCGCGACAGTGCCGCCGCGCTTGCCCAGGCGATCGTCGCAGCATCATCGATCATCGACTTCTCCGCCGCCGTGATCGACGGCGGCTTTCCCGGTTGGGTGCGCGAACGACTGGTGCGGGCGACCGTGGAGGAACTGAACAAGCTCGACCTGCAGGGCATCGTCGTGCCCGACATCGTCGAGGGACAGGTTGGCGCCCAGGCGCGCGCGATCGGCGGCGCCAGCCTGCCGATCTTCAACCGCTACCACATAGACCAGACCGTGCTTTTCAAGGAGATCGAGAATGCTGAAGGGGCTTGACCCGCTGCTCGGACCGGAACTTTTGGCCACATTACGGGCCATGGGACACGGCGACGAAATCGCCGTCGTCGACGGGAACTATCCGGCACTGGAACATGGCCGGCGGTTGATCCGGGCCGATGGCCATGGAATCGTGCGGGTTCTCGACGCGATCCTCAGCGTGCTGCCGGTCGACGATTTCGTCGATCAGGCGCTTTTCCGGTCCACGGTCGGGCCGGATGCCGAGCGCCTTGATCCCATTCACCGTGCGATGATCGAGGTCTGCGAACGCCATGCGCCCGGCCGGTCGATCACCCCGCTCGTCGGCGCCGCCTTCTATGACCGGGTCAAGGCTGCCCACACGGTGGTGCACACCAGCGAGCCGGCGCTCTATGCCAACATGATTTTGCGGAAGGGCGTGATTTATCCGACAGCCTGAGCCAAAGTCGCGACGGCCGCCGGAGCGATGACCCGCAATTCTCCGGGATGCTGACGGATCTCCACATATTCAGGCATGCGCAGCAGTTCGCCGTCGAGGACGCAAAGTGCGCCTTTCCGGTGCTTGGGGAAGTGCAATCGCACGGTCCGCGCCGTGCCATGATCGACCGCTTCATTGTCCTTCAGCCGTCCCCGCAGGATATCGAAGGCGAGCTTTGCGACACCTGCAGACGGAACGGGCGCGGCGAAATAGACGCCCAGCTTGCCGCCTGCGGGATCGTCCTGCACGAGAAGAGCGTTCGCCCCGAACGGATTGTTCGATACCGAGATTGCCGATACATCGCGATTTTCCGGCTTTCCGTCGCCGTCAAGGTCGAATGCAACCTCGAACCGCGGCGGGTCGAGAATAACACCGAGAACCGCCTGCGAGCTCGCCCGCATCTTGCCGAGCCGGCTGGCGAATTCCATCTGGTTGCGCATACGGACCATGCGGGCGTGCATGCCGGCCGAAAACTGGTGCACGAAAGGGCGGCCATTGGCTGTCGCAATATCGACCGATCGGACAGGGCTGGTCGCCAGCGCTTCGACCGCCTGGTGGATATCCAATGGCATCTTCAGCGCGCGTGCGAAGAGGTTCATCGTTCCCGCCGGAATAACGCCAAGCGGAAGGCCCGCACGCCAAGCCAGCCCCGCAGCAGCAGAAATCGTTCCGTCTCCACCGCCGGCGATGACGCCGTCGAGGCCGGAATGGGCGCAGGCCTCCTCGAGGGCACCGACAACCTCGGAGCCGGCCACGATCCGGCACTCCAGCTCCTTGCCCGCACGGGCAAACGCCTCCGTTGTCCTGGCGCAGAAATCGGCCATGTCGGTGGTGCGGAATGTGCCACCGTCACGGTTCAGCACTGCTCTCAGCTTCATGATGCCTCGTTCGATCTTCATTTCGGTGACCGGTCACAGCGCGACACAAACGCGTGGCGTCCGCCGTTGTTTCACCGCGTCTTCCACAAATCGGGAGAGGGTGAGGCCATTTCAAGCTTTTGCTTTGCGGCGACGCACAAAAGGATGATAAATGCTAAGTATTCTTCCGAACCCATCGGGCGGCGCCACCAGCGCGTGCCCACCCGCTGCTTCCAGGACTTCCAATGACCGACATGACCGCGCTCTCCCCGTCCGCAGCCGAGCCGGCGCGTGCTGACACGGCGATCTCGCCGTCGCTTGCAATCCTGATCGAAGTCGCACTCGCGGTCGGCGGCTTCGGCATCGGCACCGGGGAGTTCGCAATCATGGGTCTTCTGCCCGAGGTCGCGACGGCCTATGATGTCAGCGTTCCAGAAGCCGGTCGCGTCATCAGCGCCTATGCGCTGGGCGTCGTGGTGGGCGCGCCTGTCATCGCCGCGCTCGCCGCCAAGCTGCCGCGCAAGACCCTCCTGCTGATGCTGATGGGGCTTTTCGCTCTCGGAAACGCGCTCTCGGCGATCGCGCCCGATTTCCTGAGCTTCACGGCATTGCGGTTCATCACGGGGCTGCCACATGGCGCCTATTTCGGTGTTGCGGCGCTTGTGGCGGCCTCCATGGTTCCACCGCATCGCCGGGCGCGCGCAGTGGGTCGCGTGATGCTCGGCCTGACCATCGCCACGCTCATCGGAACGCCGATCGCGACCTTCCTGGGGCAGATGCTCAGTTGGCGCTCCGCCTTCCTCCTGGTTGGCGGCGTCGGCGCGCTGACGGTGGTGCTCATCGCCTTGTTCTTGCCGAGAGACGAGGTCGCCGCCGGCGCCAGCATCCGCCGGGAACTGGGGGCCTTCGGCCGGCTGCAGGTCTGGCTGACGCTTGCCGTCGCGGCGACGGGATTCGGCGGCATGTTCGCGATCTTCAGCTACATCGCCAAGACGACGACGGATACGGCAGGTCTGCCCGCCACGACGGTGGCGCTCGTTCTGGCGCTCTTCGGCATCGGCATGAATGTCGGAAACGTGCTTGGGAGCCGGCTGGCGGACTGGTCGCTGAAGGGCACGATCGGTGGAATGCTCGCCTTCAACGTCGGCATGATGTCGGTCTTCTCGCTGACGGCGCACAACCCGGTGATGTTGTTCGTCTGCGTCTTCCTGACCGGCTTCGGCTTTGCCGCCTGCCCGGCCGTGCAAATCCGGATCATGGACGTCGCGGCCGACGCGCAGACACTCGCCGCCGCGTCCAACCATTCGGCTTTCAACATTGCCAACGCACTCGGCGCCTGGCTGGGAGGGCTCGCGATCGCCTGGGGCTATGGGTATGCCTCGACCGGATTTGTCGGCGCGGGCTTTTCCGCCGTGGGCCTCATCATCTTCCTGATTTCGATCGCAATGGAGAAGCGGGCCTCAGGTCGCCGCTGAGCGCTCGGCCGAAATCGGCAGTTCCAGCATCGAGGACGGATCGTCCGGAAGCGTCACATATTTGCGCCCGTCCTCGCAGATGACGTGGGTGTTTCCCCATTTCGCCAGCACCATGATCACGTCCTCAAGGCTGCGGCCGATGCGGGTGAGGCTGTATTCCACTTTCGGCGGAACGACGGGATAGACCTTGCGCTCGACCAGGCCGTTGTCCTCGAGTTCCCGCAACTGCTTGGTCAGCATCCGCTGGGTGATGCTCGGCAGGTTTCGCTGCAACTCCGAGAAACGCAGCGTGCCGCTTTTGAACAGGTGGAAGAGAATGACCCCCTTCCACTTGCCGTCGAGCAGGCTCAAAGTCGACTCCACCGGACAACCCGGAAAATTGCTGTTCAGCTTGGCGCGAGGGCGTGACATTTCACGGTATCCTTTTTGATACTACCAACATAAAATGTCGGTATATTCAAAAAATGTGCATTCTTGCATAATGCGATTATATGCATCAACTGGATCGGGTGCAAACAACCAAGGAGCTTTCCATGCGCGCTGTCGGATACAAGACGCCCGGCCCCATCACGTCACCCGAGTCGCTCGTCGACATCACCCTGCCGGATCCGGTCGCATCCGGCCACGACCTGCTGGTCGAGGTGAAGGCCGTGTCCGTCAACCCGGTCGACACAAAGGTCCGCTCCGGCGCGGCCCCGGTCGACGGCGAACACCGCATTCTCGGCTTCGACGCTGCCGGCGTCGTGAAGGCGGTGGGTGAGAAGGTGAGCCTCTTCAAGCCGGGCGACGAGGTCTACTATGCCGGCTCCATCGCACGCCCCGGCACCAACAGCGAACTGCACCTCGTCGATGAGCGGATTGCCGGCTTCAAGCCGAAGAGCCTCGGCTTCGCCGAAGCTGCCGCCCTGCCGTTGACGACGATCACGGCCTACGAGGCGCTGTTCGACCGCTTGAAAGTCCAGGACAAGGTGCCGGGCGCCAATCACGCGATCCTGATCACCGGGGGCGCGGGCGGCGTCGGATCGATAACGATCCAGCTCGCCAAGCAGCTGACCGACCTCACGATCATTGCCACGGCATCGCGTGCCGAAACCGCCGAATGGGTCAAGGCGCTCGGCGCCGACTATGTCATCGACCACTCGAAGCCACTGGCGGCCGAGTATGCGGCGCTCGGCATCGGCGCGCCCGCCTTTATCTACGCGCTGACGCAGAGCGAGCAGCATGCGGATGCCTTCGCGGAGATCATCGCACCGCAGGGCCGGATCGCGATCATCGATGACCCGAAGGGCGGCTTCGATATCATGCGCTTCAAGCGCAAGGCCGTGTCGGTGCACTGGGAGTTCATGTTCACCCGCGCCGTCTTCCAGACGCCTGATATGATCGAGCAGCACCGGCTTCTCAACAAGGTCGCCGATATGATCGACGCCGGCACGGTCCGCACGACGCTCGCCGAGACGGTCGGCACGATCACCGCGGAGAACCTCAAGAAGGCCCATGCGGCCGTCGAGTCCGGGCGCACCCGTGGCAAGATCGTTTTGGAAGGCTTCTGATCGCGCCTAGACCTTGGCCGGCGGCAGCTTCAGCGGGCCGCCGGTCAATACCAACAATTGCGCCCTTTATGTTATCGATGATATCCTCCAGCCAGTCTGTTGGATGATGGTCATGAACGTATCGATCGGCGAACGCTGGGAAAAATTCATCGAAAACACCCTCGAAACCGGGCGCTACAGCTCAGCGAGCGAAGTCGTGCGCGAAGGCTTGCGCCTCTTGGAGGAGCGGGAGGTCAAGCTCCAGGCGCTCAGAAGCCACCTGAACAACGCCATCGAAACCGGTGGCTCGATCGACGACGAAGACCTTGCGTCCGCTCTCGATATCAGGGCCGGCGAGCTTGGGCAAAAGGCTCGTTGAAATGCGGCGGCTGCGCTACCTCGAGAGCGCTAAGGCCGACCTGCTGAACATCATGACCTACATTGCCAGCCAGAGCGGCGATGTAGCCCTGGCCCGAAGCTTCGTAGACAGACTGCGCGCGCGGTGCAGGAACCTTGCCAGTTTGCCCGGGGAACTTGGCCGTCCTCGACCCGAACTTCGCACCGATGTCAGAAGCTTCGCGTATCGGGGTTACGTGATCTTTTTTCGCTACGTCGACGATGTGCTGGAGGTTGTCGCCGTGTTGGAAGGGCATCGCGATATCGATAATCACTTCGGCGAGGACGGATAATCTACCCCCTCGCCGGCGGCAGCTTCAGCGGGCCGCCGGTCTTCACCGAGCGGATGGCGAAGTTCGAGCGAATATCTGTCACCTGGGGCAGGACGAGCATGCGCTCGGTCAGCAGTCGCTCGTAGGCAGCGAGGTTTTCGACCACGACTTCCGCCAGGAAATCGAGGTCGCCGGAAATCATGTAGCAGGAGACGATCTCCGGGATTTCCATCAGCGCCTGCTGAAACTCCTGTGCGTTCTCCCGGCTGTGGCGGATCACCTTGAAGGCTACGAAAACGGTAAGCTCGAGCCCTACCGCCTGACGATCCAGGTCGGCGCGGTATCCCCTGATCACACCGCGCTCCTCCAATGCCCGTATGCGCCTGAGACATGGGGACTGGGAGAGGTTCACCTTTTCGGCGATCTCGACATTGGTCGCCCGCGCATTGTCCTGCAGAGCATCTATGATGGCGACATCGAATTCATCGAGTTTTGGCAATAGCCCCACCTCTAAACCGGATCAGCGCAATTTTCTGCCAACCAGATACGATTATGGGGCAGAAATGGCAAGGACATGTCAGTGCAGCACCGGGTATTATCACAGCGCTTCCGGAGACCCGACCATGACCGCAGCCACCCCCGCCGCTTCCCCTTCCCTGTCCGCCGGCCTTGGCGCCCTCTCCGCACTCTCGGTGGTGCTCATCTGGGCCGCGTGGCTGGTCTCGACGCGTCACAGCGTCGGAACCTCCCTAACCGCACTTGACCTCAGCCTCTTGCGCTATGGCATTCCCGCAATCGTGCTGACGCCTGTTCTCATGCGGACAGGCATCTGGCCGAAGCGGGTCAAGAAGTTGCCCCTCGTGTTGATGGTTCTTGGATCGGGTGCCCTCTTCTTTCAGATCGTCGGCTTCGGCATGCGGTCTACGCCGGCCTCCGCCGCAGGCGTATTGCTGCCCGGCACGATGCCGCTCGCCGCGGCCCTCATCGGCATTCTGGTTCTTGGAGAAAGACCGGATCCGTTGCGCCGTCTCGGCATTCTCGCGATCCTCGCCGGCGGGCTGCTGTTGTTGTTCGGTAGCTCCGCCGATGCCGGGTTGACGTGGAAAAGCTTCGTGATCCTGCCGATCGGCGCGACGCTGTGGGCGGCCTATACCCACGCCTTCCGCCATTCCGGGCTGACGGCGTTCGAGGGAGGCGCACTGATCTGCTTCTGGTCGACGGTCATCAACCTCCTGCTTCTGCCGTTTCTCGGCACGCACCTGCACGAGGCACCGATGGCCGAAATCGGATTGCAGGTGGTGACGCAGGGCTTGCTGTCGGGTCTCGCCGCGACCGTGCTCTATGGAGCCGCCGTACGGTCGCTTGGAGGCACGCAGGCAGCCGCCTATACCGCCGTCACACCGGCCGCCGCCGCCTTTGGGGGCGCGTTCTTTCTCGGAGAGCCACTCGGCTGGGCGACGATCACGGCCGCGATGATCACCGGGGTCGGGGTGCTTCTGTCGACCGGGATTCTATCGCGGCGAACTTAGATACATACTGCATAAATATAAAACCCCGCCGGGCGGTTTCGCTTCGGCGGGGTTCCACAGAGTGGGCTCGGATCAGCTCAGGCCTGCAGGACGACGACTTTACCGCCGACCTTGGCGCGCTGGTAGAGGTCGATCACATCCTGGTTCATCATGCGCACGCAGCCGGACGACATGGCCTGACCGATCGACCAGGGCTGGTTGGTGCCGTGGATGCGGAACATGGTGTCGTTGCCGCCACGATAGAGGTAAAGCGCGCGGGCACCGAGCGGGTTGTTCGGGCCGCCGGGCACGCCGCCGGCATATTTCATGTTCTTTTCCGGATTGGTGCGCAGCATGTTCGGCGACGGCGTCCAGCTCGGCCATTCCGCCTTGCGGCCGATATAGGCGGTGCCGGCCAGGGCATAGCCGTTGCGGCCGACGCCGATGCCGTAGCGCATGGCGCGTCCACCGCCAAGCACGTAATAGAGCCGCCGAGCCGGAGTATCTACAACGATGGTGCCGGCAGCGTGGGTGGTCGTGTAAGCGACCTCCTGCCGGCGCAGATCCTTGTCGAATTTGTCGAGCGGGATCTTGGCGATCTTGTAGCCATTGTCCTCAACCTGACCGTAGTTGGCGTGATCGCTGTTGGTTTGGCAGCCGGCAAGAAACAGCGGCAGGCCGATCAGGAGGCCACGGCGGGAAATCGTCATCGGATGATCCTTGGTAATGCGTCGGAGTTGACGCAAACTAAGGATTTTATGGTTAATGAACTGCTAATGCTGGTTGGAGCGCGTTCATCAATGCGTCGAAAATGTGGGAGCTTCAGCCAGCCTTCGGTATAGGACGGCGGCTCGACACCCCGACCGCTACGCCGAGCAAGGCCAAGCCGCCGCCCAGGAGATGGTAGCCCTGGAGGGCTTCGCCCAGCACCAGCCAGGCAAGCGTCGCGACGAACACCGGGACAAGGTTGATGTAAAGCGCGCTGCGTGCCGCTCCCAGCTTGCGGATCGCCTGCATCCACAGAAACGGAGCCAGCAGCGAGGTCGGCAGCGCGGCGAACAGCACCAGCGGCAGGCTCTCCGCCGTGACCGGCGAGATGTCGCTCATCAGCCAGAGGGGAAAGAGCACCAGAACCGCAAACCCGATCTGCCACCACAGTTGCGGCCACATCGGAAGCGCCAGCGACCAGCGCCGCAACAGCACGCCGTAGAAGGAATTCGCCACAATGGCGACCAGCATCAGTACGTCGCCGATATGGACACCGCTTCGCACAAGCTCTGCAAGATCGCCGCGTGCGGCGAGAAAGACGAGGCCGACGAGCGAGACAAGCCCGCCGAGAATCGTCCGGGATGTCAGCCCCTCGCCCGCGAGCGCAGACGCCAGAAGCACCGAGATCAGCGGCATGGACGCAACGAGCACGCCCATGTTGACCGCCGTTGTCGTCTCCGCCGCCACATACGCCAGGCACTGGTAGATAACCATGCCAAGCATGCCCAGCACGAAAAGCTTGGGCAGGTACGCGAAAGCGAGCGCTCGGTGGCGCCAGACGCTCGAAGCGACCAGTGGAGTCAGCACTGCAAAGGCGATAAGCCAGCGATAGAACGAGATCGATTCCGGCGCGATGACACCAGCGGATGCTTTGGTGACGATCGTGTTTCCCGACCAGATCAGAATCGTGGCGATGGGGTAGAGAGCATCGGCCAAAG
This sequence comes from Ciceribacter sp. L1K22, assembly GCF_017599385.1. GTDB lineage: Bacteria > Pseudomonadota > Alphaproteobacteria > Rhizobiales > Rhizobiaceae > Allorhizobium. Next base: position 1,447,373 of record NZ_JAGFPK010000001.1, on the reverse strand, counting down.
CGGCAGACCGAGTTTCACCTATTGCCGTATCCACCATTGGTCTTCTCCTGCCGTCCGCGCTTCGGGTCTCTCCTCTAGCAACTGTCGAAAACGCGTTATATAGCGAATAACGGAAATCATATGACGGAGTCCGGTCATGGTCATCGAATATGGTGGAGTTGATGGCGAGCCGCCGGAGCCAATCTATTTCCGAACCGAGTATTATCCGGCCGGCATGGTCTTCCCGCCGAAGCGGCAGGTCTGGGGCGAGTTGAACTATGCGCTGCAGGGCGTTGCAGAGATCACGGTCGAGGGCGTTCGCTATCTCTCGCCGCCGCAATATGCGATCTGGATTCCGCCAGACGCCGAGCATGATGCCAGCAACCGTCGCGACATCCGCTATGTCACCACCTACGTCGCGCGCGACCTCTGCCACGATCTGCCACAAAAGCCATGCATGCTGGAGCTTGGACCGCTTCTAAAGGCGATCCATGCGGATTTCGCCGAGCGCGGTATCCGGCATCCCAGAACGGAGGAGGACTTGCGGCTGGCGATGGTCATCGTCGACCGCATCCGCTCGGCGCGCCGTTTCGATCACTATCTACCCGTTTCCGACGACCCGCTCGTCGCACCAATCCTCCTGCAATTGCAGGAGAACCCCGGGGACCGGAGATCACTGGCGGAGTTCGGACGGCTTGTGGGGAAAACGGAGAGAACCCTGTCGCGCAGGTTCCAGGAGAGGCTTGGCATGTCGTTCAACGACTGGCGACAGCGGTTGCGCGTGCTGGCCGCGCTGTCGCTTCTGGAGGACGGTCACAGTGTCCAGGCCATTTCGCGCCGCCTCGGCTACGGCAATCCCTCGGCGTTCATTGCCATGTTCCGGCGGCTGACGGGAACGAGCCCCAAGGCCGGGCGCGCCGGTTCCTGACAGTCAGGCGATCGCGGATTTGCCCCGAGACAGGATGGTCTCGACCACGAGCAGGAGAAGAAGGATGCCAAGCGCCAGCGCCACCAGAGGCGTGCCATGAATTCCGTGAACGAACGCGGCCAGCGCCCCGAAGACGATCGCTCCGAGCAGTCGGAGCACGAGCGGACCTAGACCGGCGATTGCGCGAAAGGCGGCATCGGCAAGGAGGTAAAGCGCCAGGCCCCACAGCAGGATGGCGTCGGAGCCGTGAGCCGCATCGGCACCGTGCCCGCCGGTATAAGCAGCCAACGAGACTGTGCCCACTTTTAGTCCGGCTGCCACAAGGATCAGTCCGGCGATCATGAAGAGATGCGCCCCATTATAACCGAACAGCGCAATGCGCGTGCGCTTCCTGTTGTCGGCCTGCAGCATGCGGTGTTCCGCCAGCGCATCGTCACGGTCGAAGTAACTCCACCACAATGTGGCAACGAGCGCGACAGCCAGGAGAAGCATGGCAAACGCACTGAGGTCATGCGGCAGGCCACCAAAGCCGCTGCCGACGGCGATGATGATCTCACCGAGCACAATGATCAGCAGCAGTCCGTGGCGCTCGACGAAGTGGCCGGCATCGAGCGCGAAGCCATCCCCAGTATTGGCGATGGTTACGACGACGTAGAGGAGCGCCGGCGCCAGGAGCAGGATCCAGGACCAGTCCGCCTCGATCATGCCGGCGGCGATCACCAGCAGGGCTGCGGCGATGTTGAAGGGCACGATGCGCAGCATGGCGCGCGCGGCCGGTTTGCCGCCCTGCCAGAGAAACGCAAGGAAATGCAGGGCGACGATGTAGAGATAGGCAAGACCGAAGACCAGCCGGCCATCGCCATTGCTCTCTGGAATGGCGAGCGCCATCACGAGGAAACCCGCCATCGCCGCGACCAGCACCAGCCGCATGGTCTTCGGCGTATGCGCGTGATTTGTCAGCCAGATGTAGCCGCCATACATCCACCAGACCAGCATCAGCACGGAGAGCGCATAGAGGTAGTCGACCGCCCCATGGGCGTGCTCGACGAGGTGGGTGATCTGCGTGATCGTGAAAACGAAGACCAGGTCGAAAAACAGTTCGATCGTCTGGGCGCGAAAGGGCGCCGGGTGCTCGCTCATGCCGGACATGCAACCTCCGCCGCCGCGTTATCCCGGAAGAAAACAACGTGCGGGCGTATCTGTCCAGAGGCTGTGTTTGGTTGGAGAGGGGATTTCGCAGCCACGCCGTAAGCTCACTGCTTCTGATGTGGTCGACGAAACGTGCTATTCGTCTGTTCTTAGGCTGCTGCGTTGAAAATGCCATCATCTGATGCTATTTTTGATGCATCAGGAGAACGCGAATGAGAACGACGGTAACGCTGGACGACGACCTCGTTGCGAGGGCTCAAGAGATTACGGGGATCAAGGAAAGATCCGTACTTTTAAAAGAAGCCCTTACAAGGCTGATACAGGACGAAGCCGCGCGTCGCCTCATCATGCTCGGCGGCAGCGCGCCCGATCTTGAAGCTCCGCCAAGACGCCGCTGGAACCTTGATGGGACTTGGGGCGGATCAGACTGGGACAAGTCAGAGTGATATTGCTCGACACGTCGATCTGGATCGATCATCTCCGAAGACGAGAAGAACATGTCGAATTTCTGCTGAAACGGAAGCAGCTTCTGGTCCATCCCTTCGTGATGGGCGAAGTGGCGCTCGGTTCAATGCCGAACTATGATTTGGTCCTTCAATCGCTCTCCGAACTGCCGCAAGCCAAGGTGGCGAAGGACTTGGAAGTTCTGGTGTTGATCAGGCAACATTCCCTCATGGGCAGCGGCATTGGTTATGTCGATGCCCATCTGTTGGCCTCGGCAAGGTTGCTCGATGGCACACGCTTGCTGACTCGCGACAAGCGACTCGCGAGGATCGCGGAGGCGCTTGGCCTAGGATATACGCCGTGATCTACCGCTACATATTCGGATAAACCGGCCCCTCGCCGCCCTGTGGCGGCACCCAGGTGATGTTCTGGTTAGGGTCCTTGATGTCGCAGGTCTTGCAGTGGACGCAGTTCTGGGCGTTGATCACGAAAACCTCGTCACCGTCCTTCTCTACCCATTCATAGACACCGGCCGGACAGTAGCGGGTCGAAGGACCGGCATAGACGCCGAGTTCGGAGCGCTTCTGCAGGTCCATGTCCTTCACCTTGAGATGAACCGGCTGGTCCTCCTCGTGGTTGGTGTTGGAGAGAAACACCGACGACAGGCGATCGAAGGTCAGCACGCCATCGGGCTTCGGATAGTCGATCGGCTTGTGGTTCGCAGCCGGCTCCAGGCTCTCGGCATCGGTCTTCCCGTGCTTCAGCGTGCCGAAGACGGAGAAGCCGAACAGCTGGTTGGTCCACATATCGAGGCCGCCGAGCGCCACGCCGATCGCCGTGCCGAACTTCGACCACAGCGGCTTGACGTTGCGCACGCGCTTCAGATCCTTGCCGATCGCGGTGGAGCGCCAGGCGTTCTCGATCTCGACCGGCTCGTCATTGGCCCGGCCGGCGGCGATCGCCTCGGCGATCTTCTCCGCCGCCAGCATGCCCGACAGCACGGCGTTGTGCGACCCCTTGATGCGCGGCACGTTGACGAAGCCGGCGGAACAGCCGATCAGCGCGCCGCCCGGGAAGGAAAGCTTCGGCACCGACTGGTAGCCGCCCTCGGTAATCGCGCGGGCGCCGTAGGACAGCCGCTTGCCGCCCTCGAAGGTCGAGGCGATCGCCGGATGGGTCTTGAAGCGCTGGAACTCCTCGAACGGGAAGAGATAGGGGTTCTTGTAGTTGAGGTGCACGACGAAGCCGACGGCGACCATGTTGTCTTCGAGGTGATAGAGGAAGGAGCCGCCGCCGGTCTTCATGCCGAGCGGCCAGCCGAACGAGTGCTGCACGAGGCCGGGCTTGTGGTTCTCCGGCGTGACCTGCCAGAGTTCCTTGAGGCCGATGCCGTATTTCTGCGGCTCGCGGTCCTTCTGCAGGTCGAATTTGGCGATCAGCTGCTTGGCCAGCGACCCACGCACGCCTTCCGAGATCAGAACATACTTGCCGAGCAGTTCCATGCCACGCGTATAGTTGGGACCCGGCTCGCCGTTCTTCTCGATGCCCATGTCGCCGGTGGCGACACCGATCACTGCGCCCGCATCGTTATAGAGCACTTCGGATGCGGCAAAGCCCGGATAGATCTCGACGCCAAGTTCTTCCGCCTTGGTCGCAAGCCAGCGACAGACATTGCCGAGCGAGACGATGTAGTTGCCGTGATTGTTCATCAGCGGCGGCATCAAGGCGTTCGGCAGTCGGATCGAGCCGGCAGGGCCGAGGAACAGGAAGTGGTCGTCGGTGACTTCCGTCTTGAAGGGATGGCCCTCTTCCTCGCGCCAGCCGGGCAGCAGCGCGTCAACACCGATCGGATCGACCACGGCCCCGGAGAGAATATGGGCGCCGACTTCAGCACCCTTTTCCAGCACGACGACCGTCAGGTCCGGATTGACCTGTTTGAGACGGATCGCGGCAGACAGGCCCGCCGGCCCCGCGCCGACGATCACCACGTCGAATTCCATGCTCTCGCGCTCAGGCAGTTCCATCGCCTCGGTCATATCCTCACCTTTTTCTTTCCTGGTGCCCCGATTTGCCTCCTTCCTTGGCAAAACGAAGCCCGCTTGTCGAGCCACGACGCGACAGGCAATGGCCTATTTCGTCTTCGTGGACAGGCATGCGGAAAAGTCTAAATTACGCTTACGTTCACGTCAATATTTGCCGCCCCTCCCACGAGATTGACCAGATTAGCGAACGATGCAATCTAAGGCTGCTGAGGCAGCTGTAGGGGGTGAAATGACAAAATACAAAGCCGATATCCAGGAGCTTGTGAGCACAATACGACGTTCGCCAAAGAAATTCGATTTCCTGACAGGAGCGGGGCTCTCAAAATCGGCGGGAATTCCTCTAGCGAGCGAACTCGTCAGACAGATTGCATCAGATTATCCCGAGCGGATCGACAGGCTCCCGAAGGGGCAACGCACTGACTATGGCGCATGCATGAACGAACTATCCATCGATGAGCGCCATGACTTTCTCGACGAATATTTAAAAAAATCACGCATAAATTGGGCCCATATTGCCCTCGCCTGCATGATGAAGGAAAAGCATGTGAGGCGCGTTTTAACGTTCAACTTCGACAACGTTCTGGCTCGTGCTTGCGGCCTTCTCGGGCTCTATCCGGCGACATATGACTTTGGCATAGCGCCAGCGGAGGAAGTCGATTTTTTGTCAGACCCTTGTATCGTCCACTTGCACGGTCAAGGCGTCGGCCCTGTGATGATGAACTCGACGAGGGAAACGGCTAACCACGCGGACAAGCTAAAGCCGCTCATCACCAATGTGTACAATAACGCAAATCTACTTGTAATCGGCTACAGCGGCGAGGCCGATCAGGTCTTCCCGATACTCAAAGAGTGCTACCATGGCCGCCGGCATATCTATTGGGTAGGTTATTCTGAAGCACCAAGGCAACACATCCGAGATCTTCTTAATAGCGATCACGGTCGATACTGCCATTATCTCGGAGGTGCGGATGCTGACGCCTTCATGATCGAGCTTGCACAGGAACTTGGCTGCTTTCCTCCCAAAGTTTTTGCCGATCCTGCGGGCCATCTAAAGACCGAGCTTACGGAAATAGCACCGTTTCCCTTGGAGATGACGAGGCAGTCGATCGACCTTCTGAAGGACACGACAGAGCGACTGGATTTGCACCGCGATGCGCTCAGGTTCTCGCCCACGCAGAAAGCAGTTGTTGAAGGAAGACCGGAGGACCTTATTGACCAACCCCCCACCCCCAATGAAACTTCTGATAGAATTAACGATATAGACGTTGAGACACAGGCTTGGGCGCACTTTTCTCGTGCTTGTCGCATTGCGGAGGATGCGGAACTCGGAAACGACATAGAACTGTATTTGTCGGCAGCTGTAGAATACGGAAAGGCGGCAAAGCTCCGACCAAATTTTCCCGAAGTTTTCAACAACTGGGGCAATGTCCTAGTAGACTTGGCCAGACTCAAACAGGAACCGGCACTTTTAGAGCAAGCGTTCGAGAAGTACCAGAAGTCCTTAGAACTCAACTCCGACGATGCGGCTCTCTTCAACAACTGGGGCGTCGCTCTCTCGACCCTAGCCAAGTTCAAGCAGGAACCGGCGCTGCTGGAGCAGGCGCTTGAGAAGTACGAGAAGTCCTTGGAACTCAACCCCGACAATGCGACTCTCTTCAACAACTGGGGCGTCGCTCTCTCGACCCTAGCCAAGTTCAAGCAGGAACCGGCGCTGCTGGAGCAGGCGCTCGAGAAGTACCAAAAATCCTTCGAACTCAGGCCCGACAATGCAGATCTCTTCAACAACTGGGGTATCGCTCTGTCGGACCTAGCAAAGCTCAAGCAGGAACGGGCACTATTCGAGCAGGCGTTCGAGAAGTACGAGAGATCATTGGAGCTCAACCCCAACGAAGCGGATCTCTTCAACAACTGGGGCAATGCCCTGTCAGGCCTTGCAAGGCTCAAGCAGGAACCGGCACTATTCGAGCAGGCGTTCGAGAAGTACGAGAGATCATTGGAGCTCAATCCCAACGAAGCGGATCTCTTCAACAACTGGGGCAATGCCCTGTCAGGCCTTGCAAGGCTTAAGCACGAACCGGTACTATTCGAGCAGGCGTTCGAGAAGTACGAGAGATCATTGGAGCTCAACCCCAACGATGCGGATTTCCTGAACAACTGGGGCATCGCTCTCTCGGAACTAGCGAGGCTCAAGCAGGAACCAGCGCTGTTCAAGGAAGCTTTGAAAAAGGTGGAGCACGGCGTAGCTCTGAATCCTGCGGCAACCTATAACCGCGCGTGTATACTTGCCTTGCTAGGCGATGCGGAAGGCTGTCAGAAAGACTTGGAGAAGGCGCTGCGCAGTGGCACTTTGCCGCTTGCTCAACACCTCCTTGAAGACGACGATCTGCGTTCCGTTCGCGATGAGGCATGGTTCCAGTCGCTTCTGATGCAAGCAAGCAAATAGATCGGACGGGCAGAGGCGACTGCAACAAGCCTCCATAGCCGTCAAAGGTGAAGCATGCCGTGGGTTGGCGGTCGAAGGTGTTATTTCGCAGCCGACTGACTAACGAACAGCTATCGAGTGTTGGTGCATGAGCGCACGATTTCCATCTCAGCGTGAAAATCAGTTGGCAGCAACTGCACGACCCGACGCCGATGCATCGTCGCAGCAATTATCTATCTGTGAACAAAATTTAAATCAGCGCCCCTTCTCCGCCTGACCGTTAACCCTTCGTTAACCACGACGCAGATAGCTATTTTCGAAATGATTTCTTAACCGAGATGAGCAAAGTGCTAACAGAAGCTCGTGCAATCCGCATCAAGGGCCGCTCCTTCCTCGCGGTCGTCCTGACCCCGGAACTGCCGGTCGCAGACTGGCTGGCCCGGCTGGAAGACCTCGCCGCGCGTTCGGCGGGTTTCTTTCTCTCGCGTCCCGTCGTGCTCGACATCGCCGAGCTCGATATCAGCCGTGCCGAGCTGCGGGAGCTGATCGACGAGCTCGCCGCCCGCAATGTCCGGATCATGGGCATCGAGGGTGGTCGACCGTCGCTGTTCGATGCCACGATGCCGCCTCAGCTCAAGGGCGGGCTCGAAGGCGCCGAGATCGAAGTGCCGGAAGACAATGCAGGAGAGCGCAAGCCGGCCGCCGTGCAGAGGGCCGCCGAAAAGTCCGGCCCCGCTTTTGCGGTACACGGCTCTTCCTCGCTGGTGCTGCGCGAGCCGGTGCGCTCCGGCCAGACCGTGATCTTCCCCGAGGGTGACGTGACCGTGCTCGGTTCGGTCGCCTCGGGTGCCGAAGTCATCGCCGGCGGCTCGATCCACGTTTACGGCACGCTGCGCGGACGCGCGCTCGCCGGCACGTCCGGCAACCCCAGCGCGGCGATCTTCTGCCGCAAGCTCGAGGCGGAACTGCTTGCCGTCGACGGAATCTACAAGACGGCCGAAGACCTGCCGCCGGAAATGCTCGGCAAGCCCGCGCATCTGTGGCTCGACGGGGAATCGATCGTTGCCGAAACCATTGCCTGAGCCGTCAGCGGCCGGACCAGAGGAGAAGAACATGGCCAAAGTCATCGTCGTCACATCGGGCAAGGGCGGGGTCGGCAAGACCACGACCACCGCCGCCATCGGGGCCGCGCTCGCCCAGCGCGGCGAACGCACCGTCGTCATCGATTTCGACGTCGGCCTGCGCAATCTCGATCTCGTGATGGGCGCGGAACGCCGCGTCGTCTACGACTTCATCAACGTCATCCAGGGCGATGCGAAGCTGCCGCAGGCGCTGATCCGCGACAAGCGGCTCGACAACCTCTTCCTGCTCGCAGCCTCCCAGACCCGCGACAAGGACGCGCTGACGACCGAAGGCGTCGATGATGTCATGGAACAGCTGAAGCGCTATTTCGACTGGATCGTCTGCGACAGCCCGGCCGGTATCGAACGCGGCGCCACCCTTGCGATGCGCCATGCGGATGCCGCCGTTGTCGTCACCAATCCGGAAGTTTCCTCCGTTCGCGACTCCGACCGGATCATCGGCCTGCTGGACGCCAAGACCCAGAAGGCAGAGCGCGGCGAGCGCATGGAAAAGCACCTGCTGCTCACCCGCTACGACGTCAACCGCGCCGAGCGCGGCGACATGCTGAAGGTCGACGACGTGCTCGAAATCCTGTCGATCCCGCTGCTCGGCGTGATCCCGGAAAGCACCGATGTACTGCGCGCCTCGAACCTCGGCACGCCGGTCACGCTCGCCGATCCGCGTTCCGCCCCGGCCATGGCCTACAGCGAAGCCGTCCGCCGGCTCGCCGGCGAGGACGTGCCGGTCACCATGCCTGGCGACAAGCGCGGCATCTTCGACAAGCTCTTCGGCCGGAGGGCAGCATGAACATATTCCGGATTTTCCGCCGGGAAAGCTCGGCGCCAACCGCTCGGGAACGTCTGCAAGTGCTCCTCTCACATGAACGCCTCGCCGGCGACCCGTCCGACCTCGTGACGCTTCTTCGTGGCGAGATCGTCGCGGTCATCGCCCGGCATGTCAACATCGACCCTGACAAGGTTGTCGTCACCATGGATCGCGGCCCGACCGTCTCGGTTCTGGAGATCGACGTCGAGATCCCGCTGCAGCAGGACATGAAGGCGGCCTGAGGCCAGCCCTGTCAACCATCATCGCCGGCGTCCGCGAAAAGCGAGCGCCGGCGGCTTCGTTTTGTGGCAAGAGCTAACGCCGATTGTCTAGGGTCTCCGCCGGAGCTACAGATTTTCGATCTTCTTCCAGCAGAGCCGCCCATGCCCCTCCCCCCTCTCACGCCCGAAGATATCCTCGAAAAGATTGCCGGTCTTCATCCCGATCTCACCGTCCTCGGACCGGAGGTCCTGCGGTCGCGCCATCCGGGCGAACATCCGGACAATTTCGCGGGCGGCGTCATGGCGCAGCCATCCTCGACGGAGGCCGCCGCGACGCTCGTGCGCTGGTGCCGTGAGAACGACGTCGCAATCGTGCCCCAGGGCGGACTCACGGGGCTCGTCGGCGGCAATGTCAGCCACGCCGGCGAGGTCATCCTGTCGTCGTCGCGACTCAACCGCATCGTTTCAGTGCATGCCGATGAGATGACAGTGGAGGTCGAGGCGGGCGTCGCGCTGGAAGCCTTGCAGCAGGCGCTGCTGCCGCTCGGCCTGACGACCGGCATCGATCTCGGCTCGCGCGGCACGGCGACGGTGGGCGGCATGGTGTCCACCAATGCCGGCGGCATCCTCGCCTTCCGCAACGGCGTCATCCGCCATCAGGTGCTGGGGATTGAGGCCGTTCTGCCGTCCGGCGAAGTCTATTCCGACATGACGCGGGTGGTGAAAGTGTCCGCCGGACCGGATCTCAAGCATCTCTTCATCGGCGGCGAAGGCGCGTTCGGCTTCGTCACCAAGATCGTGCTGAAACTGGAGCCTATCCGACCGCATCGCGCGACAGCCTTTGTCGGCGTGGGTGACGCTGCTTCGGCGCTGGCCGTCATTCGAAAGTTTCGCTCGAGATCGGGCATCCTGCTGGAGGGTGCCGAACTGATGTGGCCGCGCTATATCCGCGACCACGCGGCGCTGAAGGGATTCGACCTATCCTGGCTGGAGGGCGAGGATACAGCTGCACTGCTGTTGTCGGTTTCGGCCGAAAGCGAAGAGACGGCGTTGACCGCTCTGGAAGAGGAGCTTGAGACCCTCTGGGAGCCGGTCGGCATCAAGGGCGCGATCCTTGCTCAGTCGCTCGATCAGGCCCGGAAATTCTGGGATATCCGCGAGGACTCCGGCTTCTACTACGCCGAAATCCCAAACGCGCCCTCTTTCGACATCTCCGTGCCGCCAAGTTATCTGGACACCTATGTGGCGGGAGTCGCCGAACGGCTGAAGGCAATCGATGAGTCCTACGATTTCTACGTCTACGGCCATATCGCAGACGGCAACCTGCACCTGACGCTGAAAAAGCCGGGACCGCTACCCGAGAGCGAATTGCTGGCGGTGGAAGGTGCGATCTATTCGGGGGTGCAGGCGGCGGGCGGCTCGTTCTCGGCCGAACACGGCGTCGGACTGGAGAAGCGGCATGCCTACGAGGCCAATGTTCCGAAGGCAAAACGGGATCTCGCGCGGTTGATCAAACAGGCTATCGATCCCCAAGGGCTTTTCAACCCCGGCAAGGTCCCCTTCTGACGCGGCGCAACCTCTACAAGCTGCCCTCCCAAAAATCGTCCAAAGCGGCCCAAATCTCCGTTTGAAGCGCGGCACGGTTTCGCGCACTCTCCCGGCACAAGAAACGGGGAACGACGCAATGACGATTACATACGGTTTCATCGGCCTCGGCCATCTCGGCCGGCATCTGGCCGGCAGTCTGGTGCGGGCGGGTTTTTCGGTCGTGGTCAACGATCTCGACCGCGGCAATGCGGAAGACCTGCTGAACGCAGGCGCCCGCTGGGCGGATGATCCGCAGGCGGTCGCCGAGGTCGTCGATGCCGTCATCACCTGCCTGCCCTCGCCCAAGGTGAGCGAGCGGGTACTGACCGGCGAGCGCGGCATCCTCTCAGGGCTCAAGAGCGGCGGCACCTGGATCGAGATGAGCACGCTCGACGAACAGGAAGTTCTGCGCCTCGGCAAGATCGCCGGCGAGCGCGGCGTGCGAATGCTGGAGGCGCCGGTCACCGGCGGCGTACATCTCGCCGCGACGGCGGAGATCACCGTGATCATCGGCGGCGACGAAGACCTCTACGCCCTGCACCTGCCGGCCTTCCAGGCCATGGGCAAACGCATTTTCCGGGCCGGTCCGCTCGGCAAGGCGGCGGTGATCAAGGTGATCACCAACATGCTGGCCTTCATCCACCTGATCGCCACCGGCGAGGCGCTGATGCTGGCCAAGAAGGGCGGCATCGACCTCACCGACGCCTTCAACATCATCAAGGCGTCCTCCGGCAACAGCTTCGTGCACGAGACCGAGGGCCAGGTGATCCTGAACGGCAGCTACAACATCAACTTCACCATGGACCTTGCCTGCAAGGACCTGGGCTTCGCGATGGGCTTCGGCCGCGACTTCGGCGTCCCCCTCGACCTCGCCTCCCACGCCCTGCAAACCTTCATCCGCGCCCGTTCCGTCTACGGCGGCGACGCCTGGTCGTCCCAGGTGGTGAAGCTCCTGGAGGATGCCGTCGGCACCGATCTGCGAGCGCCCGGCTTTCCGGCGGAGCTTTGACCGGTTGAACGCGGCTATTCCGCCGGTGCTCTCGTCTTGAGCCGACCCCGCACCCACGGCCAGGCGCTGACCATCAGGATACCTGCGATCACGGCCGCCGCGCCCGCCAAGAAGGGCGGCGTCAGCGGATCTCCGAGCAGCAGTACACCGAGCGTCACACCGAAAAGCGGGGTGATGAAGGAGAAGACGCCGAGCGCCGAGGCCATATATTTCGTCAGCAGCCAGAACCAGATGAGGAAAGAGAAGAAGGCGACGACGAGCGACTGGAAGGCAAGATGGGCAAAGAGTGCCACAGTCGGCACGATATCGGCCTTGCCGGTCAGCACCGCCGTGCCCACAAGGATCGCGAAGGCGCCGACGAGCTGGTAGAACAGCGTGTGCGTCGCTGGGATGCGCGAGAGCCCGGTCGAGCGGATCAGCACCGTGGTGGAGCCCCAGAGCGCACCGGCGAGCAGGGCCATCAGATCACCGCGCAGCGTGACGCCTTCCGCCGCCATGCCCTCACGTCCCAGAAAGGCGATCGCGATACCGCAGGCGGCAAGGCCGATCCCGACCCATTGCATGGACGCCAGCCGTTCCGACGGCAGCTTCCAGTGCAGGCCGAGGCCGGCGAAGATCGGCGCGGTGTACATGAAGACGACGACATGCGAGGCGGTCGTGTGCTCCAGTGCCGCGCCGACCATGAGGAACTCGATGCCGAAGATCAGGCCGGCAAGAGCGCCGATCGCCGCCGTCCGGCCGGTAAAGGCGATATGTCCCCCCCGAAACCGAACGAGCAGCCAGACACAGAGCGCGGCGACGCCCGAGCGTATGCCGATCTGAAGCACCGGCCCCGCCAGCGGTTCGGTCGCCTTCAGGCCGATCTGCTGGATCGCCCAGATAAAGCAGATCAGCAGCATCAGGGAGATGGCGCGTATGTCGAGTGGCTTGCGGCTGTCCAAGGTGTGCTTCCCCCTCTGTTTTTCATCCTCGTCTAGCATCGCCGTGACGGGAAGAACATAACGGGTTGAAGACGTTGCCTGTCGAGAACACGACAGCGGGTCGCACCCGCCCTTTTCTTTTGCCCCTCGCCCTTGCTAGGGTCCGCCCAATGCAAATCATCTCTGGAAGGAAATCGCCATGGATCTCGGATTGTCGGGCAAACGCGCCCTCGTGCTGGCCGCCTCGCGGGGGCTTGGCCTCGGCATTGCAAAAGCGCTTGCCGCCGAAGGCTGCCAGGTTTTGATCTGCGGCCGTACGGAAGAAAAGCTGAAGGCCAATGTCGAGGAGATGCGGGCCGCGGGCGGCAAAGCGGACTATGTCGTCGCCGACATCGCCGACGCGCATTTCGCCGACCAGATGATCCACGCCGTGCACGACAAGCTCGGCGGCATCGACATCCTGATCAACAATACGGGCGGCCCGACGCCCGGGATGGCGGAGGAGATGGATGCGGACAAGCTCTACACCTTCTTCCAGTCCATGGTGGTGCGGGTGATCACGCTCACCAACGCGCTGGTACCGCTGATGAAGACGCAGGGCTTCGGACGGATCGTCACTGTGGCGTCGTCGGGCGTCTTCGAGCCGATCCAGAATCTCGCGCTCTCCAACACGCTGCGCGGCGCACTGGTCGGCTGGAACAAGACGCTCGCCACCGAAGTCGCCTCCTATGGCGTGACGGCCAACATGCTGCTGCCCGGTTCGATCCACACAGATCGCATCGACGAACTCCAGGCCGCCAATGCGAAGCGGACCGGCAAGCCGATCGAGGAAATCCGCGAAAATGCGCTGAAGTCGATCCCGACGGGACGTCTGGGACGGGTCGAGGAATTCGGCGCGACGGCCGCCTTCCTCTGCTCGGTGCAGGCAAGCTACATCACCGGCAGCATGATCCGGGTCGACGGCGGCGCGGCGAAGTCGCTCTGAACGACAACCGCCCTGCGACCGGTTGTCGCAAATTCCTCTGGTGAAACGGTGAAGCTGCGCTATAGTGGTGCGACAAATCGTTCCACCGGAGGAGTACATGGAACAGATTCGTTTCGGCCTGACCGTCATCGGCGGTCTCATTCTCGTCGTCGGCCTGCTGTGGGTCGGTCATGGCACCGGCGCGATCAGCCTTCCCGGCACCGGTTTCATCTCGAAGGAAAGCGTCTGGGTGATCAACGGCGCGCTTGTCGCGGCCTTCGGTCTCCTGGTGCTGGTTGCCACCCGGCGCCTGCTGCGCAAGGATGGCACCCACATCCACTGAAGCGGTGGCCGTTCCCGGACGGGCATCCGCCCGTCGAAGGGAGAACCCCATGACCATCGCACGACGTCTCATCCGCATCGTCGCCCTTCTGGCGATCATCATCGGCATTGTCTGGGTCGGCCAGGGCACGGGACTTTTCCCCTACCCCGCCTCCAGTTTCATGATCAACCAGGCGCCGTGGGTGCTCTACGGCATCCTTCTGGCTGCGGCGGGCATCGTCCTGATGTTCGTCTCCCGCCGCTTCGAGCGCTAGTTGGGGCAAAGCACGTGTGACGGCCGATATTGCAAACCGTCGGCGGCGTGCTTCAAATTTCAGTGTGAGGATGGTGCGCTTGAGGTCGTCTTCTGACGAATCTGGTCCATCAGTTCCTCCATGGCGCTGGTCAACACGGCAATCTGCTCCGCGTTCTGTCTGGAGGTCGACTGCGCCTCGACGGCCTGAGACACCGACGAACTGGCGGCCATTATTCCATTACCAAACTGAGTTGCCCCAAAGGCGAACAAGCCGAACAAAACGGCCACGATGGAAAACGCCGTGCCGACGATGAAGGTCTTGGACGGCAGATGGGCCAGCGAAAGTTGCGTTTGATGTTGCGTATCTTTCAACGTCGCCTGCAAGGCGCCGATTTGGGCCGCGATATCGGTTCTCAGATCGCCCACTCCCCGGTCGATGCGACCTTCGAACGCGGCAAACTCACTCTTGAGTTCGGCAACGCTGCGCTCCACTCGGGCTTCCGTTCGCTCAAGCTTAGCGTCGATTTCCTCGCGAGTCACAGTCCAGTCCTCATACGTTGAAGCCGTAGGCTTCTTCCATTCGGTCTCGATGCCAAGATAGGGCGCCGTCGCCGCGCGGACAACTCCCGAGTTGTCGACGATAAATATCAGTTTGTCCTCAGGAGAAGGCGCGGTCAGCGGCATTCGCGCCTGAAAACCAATCATCGGCTCACGCATCTGCGACCTGCGGGAAATCATGACAGCTAGAGGTTAACGAACAATAACAACTTATAGGAGTGTGTCGAGTCAATTCTAATCGATATTGCAGCGTTTCAAGCCTGTCCGTGGCTAGCTCAGAAGTCTTCCGCCAGTTTCGGCAGATCGGCGATCAGGCTGTCGCGGGTGGCGAAGCTGATCGGCTCCTCCTGCGGCCGGTCGGCGACGCGCATGCGGGCGAAGACCAGGGTTTGGCCGTCCCGTTCGGCCCAGCCGACGAACCAGCCGAGCGGCCGGTTGCGGTTGGTCTTGCCGGCCTTGTCGCGCAGCCAGCCGCTGCCGGTCTTGCCTTTCACGGTCCAACCGTCCTTCGCCTCGAACCGGGGCGTGATCGCCTGAGTATAATCAAAGGCCGCATCGGAAATCGGCAGAGCGCCCGTCAGGAAGCGCCGCAGGAAATCGACCTGCTGGTCGGGCGAAATCAGAAGCGAGGACATCAGCCAGGATTCCGTCAACCCGTCGGAGCTCGGCCCGCCGGAAACGTTGCGATTGCCGTAGCCGAACCGCTGGACATAGTCGGCGAAGCGGTTTTCGCCGAGCTTGCGGGTGATCTCCTGCGAGTACCAGACGATGGAGTCCTTTTCCCAGATCGTCGGATCGACGGATTTCTGCTCCCGCTTCGAGCGTTTGAACTCCGGCTTGTAGTCCCAGCGCGGCGTCTTCTCGTCGATCAGGATGCCCGCGTCATAACCCATCATGGCCAAAGGCAGCTTGAAGGTCGACTGCGGATAGAAACCCTTGTCGCAGGTCCCTTCGCGGTGCAGGACGTCGCCGCTGTCGAGATCGGCGATAACGGTACAATGGATGATATCCTTCGCAGAGACGACCGACGGCAATGAAAACGCCCCGAATGCGGCCATTCCCAGCGCCACCACAAACTTCCTTCGCAAAACCATGCTGCTCTCCCGCGTTGACTGCCGCTCCTCTCTAATCGCCGATGGCCGCCGGCGACAAACGATGATATCTGCGGCGAGCCATCAATTTTTCTAGGGCTTGAGGAATGTCATGGTTCGTCCGCATCTGCCGCTTAACGCGCTGCGCGCCTTCGAGGCGTCTGCCCGGCACCTGAGCTTTACCCGTGCGGCGATCGAGCTCTGCGTGACCCAGGCGGCCGTCAGCCATCAGGTGAAGGTGCTGGAGGAGCGGCTTGGCGTCAGCCTGTTCCGCCGCCTGCCGCGCGGGCTGATGATCACCGAGGAGGGGCAGGCGCTGCTGCCGGTGCTGAAGGATGCCTTCGACCGGATGGCAGCGACGCTGGAACGCTTCGAGGGCGGGCATCTGCGCGAGGTGTTGACGATCGGCGCGGTCGGCACGTTCGCCGTCGGCTGGCTGCTGCCGCGCCTTGCCGAGTTCCGCGCCCGCCATCCGCATGTCGATCTCAGGCTCTCGACCAACAACAACCGCGTCGACATCGCGGCCGAAGGGCTCGACTTCGCCATCCGGTTCGGCAACGGCGCCTGGCACGATACGGAAGCGCACGCCCTGTTCGAGGCGCCGCTGTCGCCGCTGTGCATTCCGGCCATCGCGCGAAGCCTGAAGCGGCCCGACGATATCGCCGGCCATACGCTGCTGCGTTCCTATCGCCGCGACGAGTGGCCGATGTGGTTTGCCACGGCCGGCAGCGCGGCGCCGCCGGTGCACGGGCCGGTCTTCGATTCCTCCTCTCTCATGGTGGAGGCGGCGCTGAGCGGCATGGGGATCGCGCTCGCGCCACCGCTGATGTTTGCACGACATCTCTCGGTGGGAGCGCTCGAACAGCCCTTTCCGATCGCCGTCGCGACCGGTTGCTACTGGCTGACGCGGCTGAAATCAAAGGCCGAAACACCGGCCATGGTAGCCTTCCGTTCGTGGCTCGACGAGGCGACAACGCCGTTGCGCACCTCGGGCTGAGCGACTTCCAGCAAAGGTCGGCCCCACCCTTGCCTCGAAGAGACCTTCATGCCAAAAGGCCGGCCTCGCAGTCAGGGCTTGATGCCCGCCTTTCGCCGGCCTTGCCGGTTCATCGACGATCACGGACAGAAGGAGCGGCAGTCATGGCTGAGGCGCTGGGGCTTGATTTCGGCACGACGAACACGGTGCTGTCGCTCGCGGCAAGTGCGGATGAGACGCAGTCGCTCGCCTTCACCTCGCCGGCCGGCACCACGGACAGCATGCGCACCGCGCTATCGTTCCTGAAGGACCCCCAGCTTGGCGCCCGCGCGCTGAAGGTGGAGGCCGGACAGGCGGCAATCCGGGCCTTCATCGACAATCCCGGCGAATGCCGCTTCCTGCAGTCGATCAAGACCTTCGCCGCCTCGCCGCTGTTCCAGGGCACGATCGTGCATGGCCGGCGCTTCCAGTATGAGGACCTGATGGAGGTCTTCCTCAACCGGCTGAAAACCTATGCAGGCGACGGTTGGCCGGGGGGCATGCGGCGTGTCGTGGCCGGCCGGCCGGTCCATTTCGCCGGCGCCAACGCCGATCCGGCGCTCGCCGTCGAGCGCTACAACGCCGCACTCGCCCGCCTCGATTTTCCCGAAATCCACTATGTCTACGAACCGGTGGCGGCGGCCTTCTATTTTGCCCGCACGCTGCAGACCGACGCGACCGTGCTGGTCGCCGACTTCGGCGGCGGCACGACGGACTATTCGCTGATCCGCTTCGAGAAGTCGGCGGGACGGCTGTCCGCCCGGCCGCTCGGCCATTCCGGCGTCGGCATCGCGGGCGACCAGTTCGACGCCCGCATCATCGAGCATCTGGTGGCGCCGGAGATCGGCAAGGGCAGCCTGTTCAAGAGCTTCGACAAGCTGCTCGACGTGCCCAGCAACTACTACATCAATTTCTCGCGCTGGAACCAGTTGTCCGTCTTCAAGACCTCCAAGGAATATGCCGACCTGAAATCGCTGGTGCGCCAGGCGGTGGAGCCGGACAAGCTGGAGCTCTTCATCGACCTGATCGAAAACGACGAGGGTTACCCGCTCTACCAGGCGGTCTCGGCGACCAAGATGGTGCTCTCCTCGGCGGAAGAGGCGGAGTTCTGCTTCGCGCCGCTTGGTGCCGCCGGCCGCAAGATGGTGAAGCGCTCCGATTTCGAACGGTGGATCGCCGGCGATCTCGCCGAGATGGAAACGGCGCTCGACAGCCTGTTTTCCAGCACCGGCACCACGGCGGCCGATGTCGACCGCGTCTTCCTCACCGGCGGCACGTCCTTCGTGCCCGCCGTCCGGCGGATCTTCTCCGAACGCTTCGACGGCTCCCGCATCGAAAGCGGCGGCGAACTGGTCTCCATCGCCCATGGTCTCGCGCTGATCGGCGAGCGCGACGACATCGGCGAATGGACGGTCTGATCGCGTCGGCCGGTCACCGCGGCCCCGGCATCGGTCGCATGCATCCGAACTTTTAACGCTTCCCCCCTATCCTTCGGCCTTAGCTAAAGGAGAGGCGGGCTTATGGTGGTGGCGAAACTCGGGCTGATCGTGCTCGGGTCGCTTTCGCTCCTGATCGGGTTCATCTGGGTCGGTCAGGGGTTCGGCAACTATCCGGTGTCCGGGGCGACCATGGTGGTCGATCAATCGGAATGGATCGGCCGGGGCATAGCCGCCCTGGTCGGCGGCTTTGCGCTGCTCGTCTGGTCCGAACTCCTCCAGCGCCGCCGCCGGCGGTGACGGACCGCCCTAGCGCCGCGCCGCCTTCATCGCCTCGACAATCTCCATGGTCTCGACCGACACGCGGGTCACGCGGGCGATCAGGTCGATCACATGCTCCTTGTAGTCGGCGAAGCGATAGGTGTTAAACTTCTCGCGGATGGTCGGGTCCTTCGGCGTCTTTTCCTTGTACTGGTCGAGAATCCATTCGAGGCCAGAGCGGTTGCCGAGCCGGTAGTCGAAGGCTTCCTTGGGAATGCCTGACAGCGTGGTCTCGCTGTCGATGCGGATCACGCCATTGTCGCGGTCGGCCTTCAGGATTGTCTTCGGCGAAACGCCGGCGGCGCGGGCGCCCTCGTCCGGCATGTCGGTGCGGGCGATCGGCCAGGGCTCGACCGTCTCGTAGCCGATATGCAGGTCCATCAGCCGCCTGCCCCAGTCCGCCCAGGCCCGGAAGTCGGGATAGAAGGGAATGCGCGGGAAGTCGCGCTTAAGGTTCAGCGCGTATTTTTCCCGATAGACCGGGTCGTGCAGCACGCCGTAGACATAGTGGAAGATGTCTTCCTTGGTGATGGCGGCGGCTTTCTTCGATCTCCCCCCTTGTGGGGGAGATGCCCCGACAGGGGCAGAGGGGGGTGACGCGGCGGGCTCGGAGGCTGAAACCGAGGATATCGCGTCCTCTCCCTTCGAGGCCGCCTGCGGCGGCACCTCAGGGCGAGGACTTCCGCCATCCTTGCCGTAAAACGCCCGAAACTGCTTCAGCCCCCAGTCGGTGATATTGTCGACCCGCTCGCCATCGGCGGTGTAGCGGTAGAGAGGGGCACATACCGTTCCAGCGGCTGGGCCAACCAAATGAAGGTCTGGCAGATCAACGACACTTAACGTCATCCACGGTTTTTGAGCTGCGGGATCGCTGAACGTCAGAACGTTGTTTTGGACATTCGTCCCGACAGGAAAGATAGAGTCCTGTTGATAGATACAATGGGTTAGGACGCGATCATAGTAGGTATACAACTTCAGGAACGGTCGATAGGCAGCTGTTCTGATTTTTCTTTCCTCAAACTCCACCTTGGTGTCGTTGCGTAAAAAGCGCTCAAGTTCCCTCGCCCACTTTATTTCGCGAGAAACCCAATCGCCGGTTCCTAAAGATTGATCTGTAGCCTTCCAGCGCGTTCGCTCAGACTCGTAAACTTGGATGAAGTAGCGAACTTTATTCTCCAAGTGAATCCGATCATTGTCGTAAACCCATTGATCTCGCGCTGTGACAACGCCGAGTGAGAACATTGAAAACACCGCACGCTTACCTGACGCGGTTCGTGCCCCTTTGCTTGCTTTGTCCACGACCGGAATGAAGTCATCCCAGTCATTCTCCGTCAGATTGATCCAGTTACCCTTCTTGTCCGGCTCCACCCGCTCGAAGCCCATCGTCGAAAGCTTCGCGGCGCCAAGAAAGGCGAGCTTGTCCGCCGCCGTGTCGAATTCCGGCCGGCGGGCGTAGAAGATCTTGCAGCCCTTCTGCTTGCGGCGCTTGACGAGGAAGGAGATCGCCACGCCCGTCTGGATGCCGAAGACATTGTGCTTGGTGCCCGAGAGTTTCGGGTTGGCGCGCACGTCGCCGCCGAGATCGACCACGTAGACCTCGTTGAATTCCTCGGCCACCGCCTTGCGGAAGCCATCGAAGGTGCGGCTGTCGATGAAGGAGCGGTTGGTGACGAAGGCGAGCACGCCGTCGTCGTGCATGCGGTCAGAGGCCCAGCGAAAGAAGCGGGCATACATGTCGTAGACCTTGGTCTTCTGCGCCGTTGAGAGCCGGATGTAGCTCGACTTGATCAGCTCGTCGACGCGCGGGTAGGTCCGGTTCTTGTTGTTGTCGTTCTCGTTCTGCTGGTTGGCATTATACGGCGGATTGCCGATGATGACGGAAATCTTCCGCGCGTTCTGGCGCTTGACGCGCTCGATGTTCTCGTCCGACAGCGCCGCGAACATGTCGTGCTGGTGGCCGGAGCGGATTCCGAGCCCCTCGACATTATCCAGCGTGTCGACGAAGCAGAGGTTGGGGAATTCGGCGAACTGGCCGGTAATTGCCGCATAGGTCGCCTCGATGTTCAGGTTGGCGACGTAATAGGGCAGGATCGCCACCTCGTTGGCGTGCAGCTCGTTCTTGTATTTGTGCGCGAGCTTCCTCGGGTCGCCGCGAAAATATTCGAGCAGTTCGCAGATGAAGGTGCCGGTGCCCGTCGCGGGGTCGAGGATTTCCACATGCTCGTCGACGAGGTTCCTGCCGAAATGCGTCTGGCAGAGCCAGTCGGCGCCCTCGATCATGAACTTGACGATCTCGTTCGGCGTATAGACCACGCCGAGCCGGTCGGCCTTCTTGGTGTCGTAGACCTTATAGAAGTTCTCGTAGATGACCTTGAGAAAGGTCTGCTTCTCCGAGTGGCTGGAAATCTGCGCGGCGTTCGCCCGGATCGCGGCGTAGTAGGCTTCAAGCCCTTTCAGCGTCTCGCGCTTCACCGCGCCGGTGAAGAACTTGTCCTCCAGCTCGTAGAGTTCATGGGCGATGTTGTTCTTGCGGTGGAAATCGCTGTCGTTGAACACATGGGCGAAGATTTCCTCCGTCAGGATGTGCTGGATCAGCATTTCCCGCACATCGGCCTCGCCGAGCGTCGGATTGATCGTCTCCTTGCACGTGTCGAGAAAGCGGGCGGCGGCGGCGCGGAAGGTGGCGTTTTCGGCATAGGCCGTCTCGATGCGGGCTCTCAGCGCGTCGAGCACCGCCGGCAGGTCGGCCTTGAACTGTTCCACCGCCTTGCGGAATTCGGCGATTTCCGGCCGCTCGTAGGAGAAGAACAGCGTGACGAGACGGAGCAACGCATCCGTGTCGGTCATCGAGGCGCGCATCACCTCCTGCCGGTTCTGCACCAGCACGGCGACCTCGGAATTCTCGAAGATGATGTTGTCCTGCGGATAGCCCTTGGCGAACTTCTTGCGGATTTCCTCGTCGAGGTCGTCCTTGGTGTCCTTCGCCTCCCAATAGCCAAGCGGCACGCGGATGTCGTGCAGCACCGTGCCGTCGGGGTAGACAGTGGTCTTCAAGGCCGTCTCGAAAGGCAGTTCCTCCAGGAAGACCAGCTTGTGCGATGTCGCCCAGGTGTCGAGCAGATGGCGAAAGGCGCGGCGGATCACCTGTTCGTTGACGGAGCCGGAAAATTTCCGGATGCGGTCGATATCGTTCAGATACTGGTTGATCAGTTGCTGGCTCATTCCGCCCCCATTCCGGTCGGACATTAGCCCGAAGCCGACGCCGGAGGAAAGCGTGAATTCGCCGCTGTCCGCAACCTTGGCGCGGCCTCAACGAAACGGTTTCCTTCCTCCCGGCTCTGCTCTAGAACGGAGCCATGATCCCTGCCCGCGACATGACGCCTGCCGAGCTCGCCGCGCTTCTGCATTTTTATGCGGATGCGGGCGTGGACTGGCTCGTGGAGGAGGAGCCGGTCGACCAGGTGGCGGCGTTCCTGGCCGAGAGAGAGGCGAAGACGGTGCTGGTGGACGCCGCGCGCAGTGGCGTGGCGGACGCGACCGGTGCGGCCGGTGCGCCCATAGCCCGCGACCGGCCCGCCCGCGAGCGTCCGGCCGCAAAACCCGCCGAACCGCAGCGCATACAGGCCATGGCGATCCCGGACGAACACGCCGTCACCGATGCGCGTTTCGCCGCCGAGAGCGCGCGGTCGCTATCCGAATTGAAGACGGCGCTGGAAGGTTTTGCCGGCTGCAATCTGAAGACCAGTGCGCGCTCTACGATCTTCGCCAACGGCGATCCCGCCGGCGGCATCATGGTGATCGGCGGCATGCCAAGCGCCGACGACGACCGCGAGGGCGAAGCCTTTTCGGGACGCGCCGGCCAGCTTTTCGACCGTATGCTCGCGTCAATCGGCCTTGCACGGAGCGGGATCGTGCTGACGACCGTCATCCCCTGGCGGCCGCCCGGCGACCGGGCGCCGACCAAGCTCGAGGCGGACATCTGCCGGCCGTTCATCGACCGCCAGATCGAACTCGCCGAGCCCCGGCTGGTGCTGCTGATGGGCAATTTTACCGCCCGCTTCTTCTTCAACGCGCAGGAAACGATCCACGGCCTGCGTGGCCAGTGGCGCGACATCGCCAGCGGCGGCCATGCCGTGCCGGCACTTGCCTGCCTTCATCCGCTGGAGCTCCTCGCCGCGCCGGCGGGCAAGGCGCTCGCCTGGCGCGACCTGCTCGACTTCCGTCGGCGCATCGACAGCGGCAATTGATCGAAAAAGCGGCAGAACATGTCAGCGAAATGACAGAGGCTTGCGTTCAACGCATAGCTGACCCGCGCTCGCTCCGCTTGCCGAATCGATGTTGCAGCGCAATATAGGCAGTGTCGGGAGGACAACGTAGCAAGGAGCCTTGTCGTGACCACCCGTTTCCGTCCCATCCATTGCCAATTCGGCGGTCTGCGTCATGCAGGCGAGCGGATGCGTCCGGGCGATGGACGCCGCGCTTTCGCGTCTCCGACCAACGAGCAGATGACGGCCATGGCGGCCGGCCATTCCACCCGGGTGGCCCGCCCTGTCGCCGGTCTCGCCCGCGTTCTCTAAAGCCGAAGCGCACCTGCCGTTCTGTTGTGCATTGCACAATCTCGACGTCCGCAGCGCGATCGCGTCGGCAACTCGACACCCAACGAGCCATGAAGGAATTGCAGAGATGAGCCAGAAGTTCCGCCCCCTCGCCGCGCTGCGAAACACGCTCGACCAGATCGGGTTCGCCGTCAGCGCCTCGGCCGAATATACCCGCGCCGCGGCCGAGGATCGCCGCAACGGGGTATTGCACACCCGTCTCGGTCAGTCGGGTTCATTCATCCCGCTCTGAGCGGTCATAGCAGCCCGGCGGCGCCGGTTCAGGTACTTTGTAGACGACCGCCCGACCAGTCCGGCGCGGTCGTTTTGCATTTTCATTCGGCCGGCTGCGGTTCGGCGCGCGACTTCAGTTCGGCCCGTGCCCAGTCGAACGCCTCATCGACGATCGAGAATTTGACCGCCTGCCAGCCGCAATATTCGTCGAGGTAGTCGCGGGTCATCCACATATGCGTCTTCTTCGCCTCGTCGTGCCAGGCGAGGCAGCCGAGCTCCACGCCCTTGCGCAGCAGCCGCTGCAAATGCGTACGCGACATCAGGAACCGCCCTGCCATGGCGCGGGCATCGATCCGGCCGAGGTCGAAACGGTCCTCATCGACGCCAACCTCTATCCGGCTGACAATCTCGTCCATCACCAGACCGCCGGATTCCGTCCACAGAAACAGTGCGACGCGCGGCGGCGGCTCGCGCCAGCGGTCGTCGGCGATGCAGTGCCTCGCGATGCGCGGCTGGGCAAGCCGGAAGATGCGTGGCTCGGCCGCGGCCTCGGCTAACCGGTTGCCGTCGTCGACGGAGTCGAGCGCGGCGAGATTGGCAAGAAACCAGTTGTACATCGCCTGCGTGCTGATGTCCGTCGCCTCGAAGCGACGGGGCCGCCTGCCCCCGTCGTCGGCACGCCGCATGTAGCGATAGGCCATCAGCTGATCTAAGAAATTCAGGACCGTATTACGGCTCGCCGCCTTGACCGTCAGGATCATCTCCTTGAGCCGGCCGGTCGTCAGTCCGCTGCCGCCAACGGCGGGATCGTATTCGAGCTGCAGCGCGAATGCTGCCTGGCTGAGCAGCCAGCGCTGGTGGGATGCCATGAAGCGCGACAGTTTCGGATTGCCGTCGAATTGTCCCTGAAGCTGCGTCGCCAGTCCCTTCAGCGCCGTAACGAAGCGCGGCGAGGACTGAAGCTCCGTCGCTGTCAATGCCATGTCAGATCCCCCGGCAGATAATTCTCTCGACCATAGCAACCGGGCCGATCAGATAGGCCGGACCAAAGGCGATCCGGCAGGCATGAACCCAACGCACGTCCCATGATACTCAGCTTCGCCAGCCCCCGCTAACTCTGGCCCATTTTCGGTATCTCGCGGTGTCTTGGCAAGCGGAAGTTTAGAAGAATACGACTTAAATCAAATTTTCTACCGTCGGCTGCGATTGCACTGCGGCAGAACCTCCCCGTGCGGCAACGTTGCGGCCGCAGGAAAGCCTTGGCGTGTCGCAATCGACAGCCCATGCAAAACCGATTAAGGGCAAGCTGAAAAACCTGCTTCTGGAAAGTTACCGATGTTCGCCAGTTTCGCCTCGATCGCCACCCTGATGTTGTCGACCCTCCTGATGATGGCGGGCTTCGGACTGATGAACTTCATGGTGCCGCTTCGGTCCATTTCCGAGGGCTGGTCGACCTTCACCATCTCGGTGATTGCCACCGGCTACACGTTCGGCTTCACGCTGTCGTGCATCGTTACACCCATTTTCGTGCGGCGCGTCGGGCATGTGCGGGTTTTCAGCGCGCTCATCACCCTGCTGACGGTGTCGATCCTGTCGTGCGCGCTCGTCGTCGACTGGCGGGCCTGGTTCCTGTTCCGCGGCATCGCGGGCTTCGCGATCGCCGGTGCCTATCTGGTGATCGAGAGCTGGCTGAACGAACGCGTGACCAACGAAAATCGTGGCGCGCTTTATTCGTTCTACATGGTCACCTGCCTCGTCGGCTCGATCGGCGGTCAGTATCTCGTACCGCTCGGCAATCCCGACGGCTTCGAACTCTTCATCCTGTGCGGGCTGATCTTCTCGCTGGCGCTGTTCCCGACGGCGCTCTCCACGGCGCAATCCCCGGCTCCGATCGCCCAGGCGCGGTTCGACCTGATGCGGCTCTATCGCCGCTCGCCGGTCGCCTTCATCGGCTCGCTCTTGTCGGGCGCGCTCTCCGGCACCTGGGGCAGCCTCGGGGGTGTCTACACGCAGGCGATCGGCATGAACACCGCCCAGGGCGCCACGCTGCTTTCGGCCTTCCTCGCGGGCGGCGCCATCGCGCAGGTGCCGCTCGGGCGTATCTCCGACCGGATCGATCGCCGTTACGTCATGATCTTCTCCGGCGCCTTCGGCTTCCTGTCCTGCGCCGTGATGGCGGCCTTCCAGGGCGTCGGCACCGTTCCGGTCTACATCGCCGGATTCTTCGTCGGCTCCGTTCTCTACCCCGTCTATGCGCTCAATGCCGCGCATGCCAACGACCTGGCCGAGCCGGACGAATATGTGACGATATCGAGCGCCATCATGATCCTCTACGGCCTCGGCACGGTGTCCGGTCCGCTGATGGCGGGCACTCTGATGGAATGGTTCGGTCCGCTCGGCCTCATCTGGTTCCTTGCCGCTGCCTTTGCCGCCTATGCGGGCTACTCCAGCTGGCGCATGACGCGCCGTGTCGGCCAGGTGTCGGACAAGGCGGACTTCCAGGCCATGCCGATCCCGGTGCTTGGAACGGACCCCGCCGGCGCACCGAACACGCTGCTGAGCGACCCCGAGGACAGCCGATAGAGCATTTGCAGCCGAAACGGTCCCGCTTTGGCACCGCGCCTTGCGACAAAGACGAGAACATCACCCTTGCGGCGTCGAGGCCTTGCGCGCGGCGCGGCGTTCGAGGCCCAGCCTGTGTTCGCGATAGATGATGAAGATGCCTGCTGCGACAACGATCGCGGCGCCGGCCGCCGTCGTCAGCGTCGGCACCTCGTCGAACAGGACATAGGCGATCGCCGAGCCGAGGATGATCGATGTGTATTCGAACGGCGCGATCGTCGAGACATCGGCGTAACGGTAGCTTTCCGTCAAAAGCACCTGCCCGATGCCGCCGAAGAATCCGGCCATCGCCATGAGCCCGAGCGCCTCCCATGACAGCACCGCCCAGCCGAAGAACCAGGTGAGCGCCGACAACAGCGAGGCGATCAGCGAGAAGTAGAGCACGATCGTCGGGGTCTTCTCCTCCCGCACCAGTTGCCGAACCTGCAGCATGGCCGCGGCACCGAGCGTGGCGGAGATCAGGACCGATATAGCACCGACGGCGGCGGTCGATTGCAGGCCCTGCTCCTCGAACAGCGTGAGCTTCGGCCAGGAGATGATCATCACGCCCACCAGCCCCACCATCACCGCCGTCCAGCGATAGAGCCGCACCGTCTCGCGCAGAAAGACGGCCGCAAACAGGACGGCAAAGAGCGGCATGGCATAGCCGATGGCGATCGCGTCCGGCAGAGGCAGCAGGACGAGGCCATAGAAGCCCGCCCCCATCGAACAGATGCCGATCATCCCGCGCTTTAAGTGGCCGAGCGGGTTGTTGGTGTGCATGCCGGCCCGCAGCGTTCCCTGCCACGCCAGGTACGCAACGATCGGGACCAGGGCAAAGGCGGAGCGGTAGAACGTGATCTGGCCAGGCGGAACGCCGACACCGCCAAGCTTTATGCAGGTTGCCATGCTGAGAAAGAAGACGATCGAGGTCACCTTCATCAGGATTCCCCGCAGCGGATTGGATTGATCGGGTGGCATGCTCACTCGGCTGACGGCCTTCAATTCGGCTGGGCGGGGCGGCTTTAGCCGCGAGTCTCGACGAAGCAGACGTTCGACGAGCGATAGACTCGCATGCCGGCCGTGGGGAGGCAAGGCCAAAGCCGTCGATGATGCAACGCACCATCAGAGGCCAAAAAGGCGACTTTTTTTGACGATTCAAACCGTTAAAAGTCCCGGAAACGCTGGATTTTAACGGTTTGCAAACCAAGAGATCATAAATTTTATCCAAGCACTCAAGTTAATCAGCCGATTTATACAAGCCCTTTCTTTCATCAGCTTTATCGCGAAAGTAGTTTCATGACCGAAAAGCAGGCCGTCGCAAAGTTAACCGAAGATGTTCCGGTGACCCCTCGAGCGATGCGACTGGTGACGGAAGGCATCGGCACCGATGTCGGACGCTTCAGCGAAGACAATCGCCACGTCGTGCGGCAGATCAGGCTGCTCGCCATAAACGCGCTGATCGAGGCGGCCCGCGCCGGCGAGACCGGCAAGGGCTTCGCGGTGGTCGCCAACGAAGTCCAGCGCCTGGCGCAGAATGCCGCCGATATCGCCGCCCGGTTCCAGGAAAACGTCGTCGGCCGCATCGAGCTTGGCCGCGAAATGGCGGACTCGCTCGTCGAAGAGATGGAGGGCGTGCGCCTGACCGATCTGGCGCAGACGCTCGTCCAGTTCATCGTCCGCAACCTGTTCGAAAGAACCGCCGACGTTCGCTGGTGGGCGACCGACCCGGCACTCTGGCAGGCGCTGCAGGAGCCTACGGAAACCGCCGCCGACTACGCGGCCGAACGACTCGGCGTGATCAACCGTTTCTATACCGTCTATCTCGACCTGGTGATGACCGACGCCAAGGGCAAGGTGGTGGCCTCTGCCAATCCGCGCTACCAGCTGGGGCTCAAGGACCGCAACCTCGCCGAGGACAGCTGGTTCAAGGCCGCCCGTCGTTGCAATAGCGGCGACGATTACGTGGTGGACGAAGTCAAATCGAGCAGCCTGCACGACAACCGCGACATCCTTGTCTACGCCACCGGTATCCGCGAGGGCGGCCGCACCGATGGCGCTCTGCTCGGCACGCTCGGCGTCTATTTCGACTGGCAGGAGCAGGGCCGCGCGATCGTAGAGAAGGAAGCGAACCTCCCGCCATCGGTCGCCGCGCGCACGGAGGTGATGCTGCTCGACGGCAATCTTCGCGTCATCGCCGCCAGTAACCCGGCCCGCCGCTTCACCCATTTCGCGCTCCACAATCCGGGTAGCGCGCCGCGCGGCAGCTACTACGACAGTAATGGCAGCATCGTCGCCTATGCCCGGACACTCGGATACGAAGATTATGATGGGCTTGGCTGGTATGGCGTCATCGTGCAGCAGACAGAATCGGATGAAACCGTCCGCGCCAGCCTCGGCATCAAGTAAAAACAGGAGCGCCAAAGTCCGAAAAAGGCCCGCTCCGGCGGGCAAAATCGGGAATACTTGTCGCGTGTTTTAACAATCGTTCAGAAATTGATGCAATCATCGCCTAGACTTGCCGGCCTCGTGGGAGACTGGCTCCAGGGGCGGAACGAAGCTAGGGACCTAGCTTAAAATAATCAGGACAGACGATGCGAACAGATACGGGCCAGGTCATTCATCTGGCAGACTACCGACCCACCGACTTTGTCTTGGAACGGGTCGATCTGACCTTCGAGCTGGACCCGACGGAGACCAAGGTCGAAGCGCGTCTGATCTTCCATCGGCGTGAAGGTGCCGATCCGTCGGCGCCGCTGGTGCTTGATGGCGACGACCTGACCATGACCAGCCTGCTCTTCGACCAGATCGAGATGGAGACCGATCGCTATACCGCGTCCGCGGACAGCCTCGTCATCCGTGACCTGCCGGCGACCGAACCGTTCGAGATCACCGTCGTGACGATGATCAATCCGGAGGCTAATACCCAGCTGATGGGTCTCTACCGCTCCAACGGCATCTACTGCACGCAGTGCGAAGCCGAAGGCTTCCGCCGCATCACCTATTTCCCCGACCGCCCGGACGTGCTGTCCGTCTACACGGTCAACATCATCGCCGACAAGGAAGCCAACCCGCTTCTCTTGTCCAACGGCAACTTCCTCGGCGGCGCCGGCTTCGGTCCGGACAAGCATTTTGCCGCCTGGTTCGATCCGCATCCGAAGCCAAGCTACCTTTTCGCGCTGGTCGCTGGCGATCTTGGCATCGTGGAAGACACGTTCACGACCATGTCCGGCCGTGAAGTCGCGCTGAAAATCTATGTCGAGCACGGCAAGGAAGCTCGCGCGGCCTATGCCATGGACGCATTGAAGCGTTCGATGAAGTGGGACGAAGAGGTGTTCGGCCGCGAATACGACCTCGACATCTTCATGGTCGTCGCCGTCTCCGACTTCAACATGGGAGCCATGGAGAACAAGGGTCTCAACATCTTCAACGACAAGTACGTTCTTGCCGATCCCGAAACCGCAACCGACCAGGACTACGCGAATATCGAGGCGATCATCGCGCACGAATACTTCCACAACTGGACCGGTAACCGCATCACCTGCCGCGACTGGTTCCAGCTCTGCCTGAAGGAAGGCCTGACCGTCTATCGCGACCACGAATTCTCGGCCGACATGCGCTCGCGCGCCGTCAAACGCATCGCCGAAGTCCGTCATCTGCGCTCGGAGCAGTTCCCGGAGGATGCCGGTCCCCTCGCTCACCCGGTTCGCCCGACGAAATATCGCGAGATCAACAACTTCTACACGACAACGGTCTACGAGAAGGGTTCCGAAGTTACCCGGATGATCAACACGATCCTCGGCGCCGACGGCTTCAAGAAGGGCATGGACCTCTACTTCGAGCGTCATGACGGCGATGCCGCGACGGTCGAGGATTTCGTCAAGAGTTTCGAGGATGCGACGAGTCGCGACCTCAAGCAGTTCTCGCTCTGGTACCACCAGGCCGGCACGCCGCAGATCACGGTTTCCACCACGTACGACGCCTCGGCCAAGACGTTCACCGTCTCGCTCGAACAGATGGTGCCCGCGACGCCTGGCCAGTCGACCAAGGAGCCGATGCACATCCCGCTCAAGTTCGCGCTGCTGTCCGACAACGGTTCGGAAATGTCGCCCGGCGGTATCGCGGGCGGCGAAGTCACGGGCGATGTGCTGCATCTGACGGATCGCGCACAGACACTCGTCTTCTCCGGCATAGGTTCGCGTCCGGTGCTGTCGCTCAATCGCGGCTTTTCCGCCCCGGTCACCCTGCATTTCGCGCAGAGCGATGACGACCTCGGCCTCATCGCCCGCCACGAGAGCGACCTTTTCGCCCGCTGGCAAGCCATCACCGATCTCGCATTGCCGGCTCTCACAGCGGCGGCAACCAATGTCCGCAACGGTGCTCCCGTCGTGGTCGGCGAAGCCTTGACCAAGGCACTGCTCGACATTGCCGGCAACGAGGCTCTGGAGCCCGCCTTCCGCGCCCAGGCACTCGCCCTGCCGAGCGAAGCCGACGTCGCGCGCGAACTTGGTGCGAACAACGACCCGGATGCGATCCGCGACGGTCGTCAGGCCGTGCTCACCGCCATTGCCGTAGCCGGCAAGGACATCTTCGGCGGGCTCTTCGCCTCGCTGTCATCCGCCACGGGGGCATTCAGCCCGGATGCGGCGAGCGCGGGACGGAGAGCGCTGAAGAATGCCGCCCTCTCCTATCTGACGCTTGCGGAAAAGACACCGGTGCTGGCCGCAAAGGCGTTCGCCGAAGCCGACAACATGACGGATCTCGCCCAGGCCCTGACGATCCTGGTCCACAATTTCCCGGATTCGAAAGAGGCGACGGAAGCGCTGGCCGCGTTCGAAAAGCGGTTTGCCGAGAACGCGCTCGTCATCGACAAGTGGTTTGCGATCCAGGCCGCCATTCCGGGCGCCGGCACGTTCGACCGTGTCGTCGCCCTGATGTCGAACAAGCATTACAAGGCTGACAACCCCAACCGGGTCCGCTCGCTGATCGGCTCGTTCGCCTTCTCGAACGCCACCGGCTTCAACCGCCCCGACGGCGCGGCCTATGAGCTGCTGGCGTCGCAGATCCTCGACATCGACAAGAAGAACCCGCAGCTTGCCGCCCGCCTGCTGACCTCGATGCGCTCCTGGCGCCTCCTGGAGCCGTCGCGCGCCGACAAGGCCCGCGCGGCGCTGGTTCGCATCGAATCGGCTGCCAGCCTTTCCACGGATGTGCGCGACATCGTCGAACGCATGCTGAAGGCCTGACGAAGCCTTGTTCCTTCTCCCCGCTCAAGCGGGGAGAAGCCCCCCCGCGGCGCTTAACGTGGGTACGTCCTGAAGACGCCGGCGCCTATTCCTCACCTTCCGCCGCCTCATCCTCGTCGGGATTGTCGATGTACCACTGCGCGTCGAGATTGGCGCTGTTCAGAAGATCCTCGTAGCAGAGCGTCATTTCGCGGTCGCCGGCGCTCCAGAAGGCGTTGGCGACGCCGCATTCGGTCGCTGTCAGACGGATGCCGTCCTTCAGCTTGTACGTGCCGGAGAACACGTCGCGGACCATTTCCAGCAGGCCGGCCTCGACGATCATGTCGCGGAAATACGAAAGATGTGGATCGGTGGTCGGTTTGTACTCGATCTTGAATGCCGTGCTGTCGCCCTCGCCCGCCTTGTGCGGCTCAAGAACCTTTCCCCAGCTCGCCCTCAGGCCTTCGTACTCGTAGACGCACTGCTCCTTGCGATAGTCCGGAAACTCGACCGAATCGGCGAATTCCTCGAATCGCTTCCGGTTCTTTCCCATCATCATGCAGATCGTGTTGTAGGCGCGCTGCTCATCCAGCCCGTGCGTGTCCCAGAAGGCAAGTTCCTCGTCCTCGTCGGCCGCGCCCGCCGTCAGGAACCAGACATTGGCCCAGTCCTCGACAACGACATTGAGCTCCTCGTCCTCGGCCTCCAGAAGCAGGATCGTCGCCAGACCATCGACGGCGTCCTCCTCGCGCCCGAGCACGGGCAGGGAGAGCTCCGACACCAGCATATGGCCGGCCTCGTGGAAGACCGTCGCGATCGCCGTATTGATCACGAACTGGTTGGCCTCCTCGATCTGTTCGTCCCAAAGTTCGGCGTAGAGTTCGGGCTGTTCAGGCTCGACCGCGCCGGCGGTTGCGGCGGCCAGCGACAGCGCAGTCGCACCGATAAGCATCTTCACTGGCGCAAGACACGCCGCCGCGTTGCGAAATCTCATGAATGCCCCCTTCGTCAGCCCCCTGGCTATTGGGTCAGAATAGCCGCCACCGCCTAATCTTTTCTTTCAGATTCAACGCTTTGCCGCGCTGCCGAGAAAAAAAGACGATTCGGATTAAGCACTTAAGATTTTGTTCACCCGTACGGTCTGGACAAGGCGAATCACCTTTGATTCATTGACCGCAGATTCGGGCGAGCGGCGCTTGAATCGCACGAGGGACAAGGCGGGACAATGGCGAACGCGCGGCGGGCAACCGCAGCCGACGAATGGCTGCGGCTGGTGTTTTCACGGGTATCTGGGTACATCGACGAGTTTGTGTCCGAGGGTAGCGTGAGTTCGCGGCGGGCGGAGGTTTTCTTCCGAAGGGCTATCCCCGTTCTCATCGTGGCGTTCCTGGTCGTGCTCGCAACGGCGCGCGCCATCGGCATCCTGGGAGAGCATGCCCGTATGGAGGGCGCCGTCAGGCAGTCGACCGCGCTGTCGGCCAATGTGGCAGCCGCCGTCTTTGCCGAACGACAGGAGGTCTTCGCCGCCGCCGACAGACAGGCGGCCGAGACTTTGCTGAAATCATTCCTGCCGCAGGCGCGTCTCGACGCGCAAGCCTTCGTGCTGCTCATCGACACAACGGGCAAGGTGTTCGCCGGTTCGACCTCGGCGAGCGGCTTCGTCGGCTACAGGCTGACGGCACTGCTCCCGGAAGTCGCAACCGTCCGTCGTTTTGCCGATCGCACCGGCGCAGTCGAAACGCATATCAACGGTGCGCCGCACTATGCCGTGTTCCAGGAGATGGACAGCGGCGCGATGATCGTCGCGGCCCACTCGCTACAGGGGGTCGCCAACTTCTGGCGCGGCGAAGTGGCGCTCAACGTCACGCTGTTCGCCGGCGTCTCGATGATCCTGTTGGTCATCGTCTACGCCTATTTCCTGCAGGCCAAACGCGCCCGGGAAAGCGACGACATCTTCATGGAGTCCAACCTTCGGGTCGAAACGGCCCTGTCGCGTGGACGCTGCGGTCTGTGGGACTTCGATCTCAGCACGCGCCGTCTCTACTGGTCGCGTTCGATGTATGAAATGCTCGGCATGCAGCCCTCCGGCGAGTCGCTCTGCTTCGGCGACGCCGCGCGGATGATGCATCCCGAGGACGGCAACCTCTACGCCATCGCGCGCAAGCTGGCCCGTGGCGAAAGCCGCCACATCGACCATGTCTTCCGCATGCGCCATCACAAGGGCCATTTCGTCTGGATGCGGGCGCGCGCCCAGGTGCTGCGTTCGTCGACCGGCCGCACCCACGTCATCGGCATCGCGATGGACGTCACCGAGCAGCACCGCCTGGCGCAGCGCTATGCGGAAGCCGACCAGCGTCTTGCGGATGCGATCGAATGCACGTCCGAAGCCTTCGTGCTGTGGGACAAGAACGACAAGCTGGTGATGTGCAACGCGCATTTCCAGAAGGTCTACGGCCTGCCGGACGACGTGCTCGTGCCGGGGACCGAGCGCGCGCTGGTACTGGCCGCCACGGTGCGCCCGATCGTCCAGCGCCGGGTCGTCGATCCGGACCAGAGCGGCAATTCGCGCACAACGGAGGTGCAACTCGCCGACGGGCGCTGGCTCCAGATCAACGAGCGCCGTACCCGTGACGGTGGCCTTGTTTCGGTCGGCACCGACATCTCGCAGCTGAAGCGGAACCAGGAACGGCTGCGCGACCAGGAACGCCGCCTGATGGCGACGATCGGAGATCTCTCGGCCTCGCAGAAAAAGCTCGAACGGCAGAAGGAAGAGCTCTCCGAAACCAACGCCAAGTACCAGGCCGAGAAGGAACGCGCCGAAGCCGCCAACAAGGCGAAATCCGAATTCCTCGCCAATATGAGCCACGAACTGCGGACGCCGCTCAATGCCATCCTCGGCTTCTCCGACATCCTGCAGAACGGTATGTTCGGACCGATCGGCTCGCCGAAATACGAGGAATACGCCCGCGACATCCACGAGAGCGGCATGCATCTGCTCAACGTCATCAACGATATCCTCGATATGTCGAAGATCGAGGCTGGCCAGATGAAGATTCGCTGTGAAAGCATCGACATGTCGACGCTGATCAGCGAAAGCCTGCGTCTGACCTCCATGCCGGCGGAGGAAAAGAAGATTCGCGTCGAGCAGCGCATCGCGCCCGATCTCTCCGTCCGTGCCGACCGCCGGGCGATGAAGCAGGTGCTGCTCAACATCCTGTCGAACGCCGTCAAATTCACGAATGAAGGCGGGCGGGTGATGCTGCGGGCGCGCCAGTGCGAACAAGGCGTAACGCTGACGATCGCCGATACCGGTATCGGCATCCCCTCGGAAGCGCTCGGCAAGATCGGCCAGCCGTTCGAGCAGGTGCAGAGCCAGTACGCCAAGAGCAAGGGCGGCTCCGGCCTTGGGCTCGCCATCTCCCGGTCGCTGGTGGCGCTCCATGGCGGCGGCCTGAAGATCCGCTCACGCGAGGGCTGCGGCACCGTGGTGCAGATGGTCATCCCGCACCAGCCGGAGGCCGCGAGACGGCGGGCGTAAGCCTTGGCAACGCATTGCCAATGCCGGTTCAAACCGATAGCGTTCGCCACGATGACGAGACTGCGTAAACTTGCAAAGGCTGCGTTTAGCGCGGGCATTATGGTCGGCGCGACGGTGACGTCGGCCAATGCAGAATGGCAGGCGATCGACAAGGTCGAGACTTATCCTGTCAGAGGCAGCACGGGCGCCGAGCTCTACGCCTCGATCGGCGAAAACGGGCCGAAGCTTGGCGTCGCCCGCACCATCGCGCATACCTCGTTCCGGCTCACCTGGAAGCGCGACTATCAGACCCGCGGCACTGACTGCGTGCTCGCCTCCGCCGTGCCGACGCTCGTCATCACCACCGTCCTGCCGAAACCGGCAGTGCCTCTTTCCGGCCCCCTGCAGCAAAGCTGGCAGACCTTCATCGACGGCGTGACAGCCCACGAGCGCGTGCATGGCGATCACATCAAGGCAATGGTCAAGGAAATCGAAAAGGCGACGATCGGGCTTGCGGAACCAAACGATCCGCAATGCCGCAAGATCCGCGAGAAGATGCAGCCTGTGCTCGGCGAAATCTCCCGCGCCGAGCGGCAGAAGCAGCGCGAATTCGATCAGGTCGAGTTCGCCAATGGCGGCAATGTGCAGCGCCTTATCCTCGCGCTGGTCAACGGCCCGTAATCGGTCCGCACGCGACCGGCGAACATTACCAAGAATTCATCCGCCGGACAGTTCATCGTAAGCTGACGCCCTCTATATCAAAGGCCATCCACCGCCTCGCATCGACCTCCGATGTGACGAAAACACTGAAGACGAAGGGAGCTACCATGTTCAACCGCGTGACTGGACAGAACCGTCTGGCAAAAATCCTGAGGAGCACCACCGCCATGGGGCTCGCCGCCGCCATCGTCGCGGGCGGCGTTCCGGCAATCATCACCCCCGCCTATGCCGAGCCCGTCAGCGTCGAGGCGCCGAATATTCCGAGC
Organism: Ciceribacter sp. L1K22; assembly: GCF_017599385.1. Taxonomy (GTDB): domain Bacteria; phylum Pseudomonadota; class Alphaproteobacteria; order Rhizobiales; family Rhizobiaceae; genus Allorhizobium. The sequence goes on along the minus strand of NZ_JAGFPK010000001.1, from coordinate 1,411,605 downwards.
TTTGCCGATGTCGTCGAGGCTGTTTCGCCGGCCGTCGTCTCCGTTCGCGTCGAATCGGCCGTTCAGCCGGCCGCCGCTGACGGCAACGGCTTTTCCTTTGGCTGGGGTGGCCGCGGCTTTGATGAACTGCCGGACGACCATCCGATGAAGCGCTTCTTCCGCGAATTCGGCATTCCGATGCCAGACGGAGAAGGTCAGCAGCGTCCGGCGCCGCATGCCGGCAAGGGCAAGCTGCGTCCGACCTCCCAGGGCTCCGGCTTCTTCATCTCCGAAGACGGCTACATCGTCACCAACAACCACGTCGTCAACGACGGCGAAGCCTTTACGATCGTCATGAACGACGGCACCGAACTCAAGGCCTCGCTGGTCGGCAAGGACAGCCGCACGGATCTCGCGGTCCTCAAGGTCGACGAACCCAAGCAGAAGTTCAAATACGTCAAGTTCGCCGACGGTGACGGCGCCCGGATCGGCGACTGGGTCGTGGCCGTGGGCAATCCGTTCGGTCTCGGAGGCACCGTGACCGCCGGCATCGTGTCGGCCCGTGGCCGCGACATCGGCTCTGGTCCCTACGATGACTATATCCAGATCGACGCCGCCGTGAACCGCGGCAACTCCGGCGGTCCGGACTTCAACCTCAGCGGCGAAGTCATCGGCATCAACACGGCGATCTTCTCGCCGTCGGGCGGCAATGTCGGCATCGCGTTCGCGATCCCCGCATCGCTTGCCAAGAACGTCGTCAACGACCTGATCGAGAAAGGCACGGTCGAACGCGGTTGGCTCGGCGTCCAGATCGATGCCGTCAGCAAGGACATCGCCGACTCGCTCGGCCTGGCAGAGGCTGCCGGCGCCATCGTCGTCGCTCCGCAGGACGGTTCGCCCGGAGCCAAGGCCGGCATCGAGCAGGGTGACGTGATCGTCGCCGTCGATGGCGAGCAGATCAAGGACAACCGCGATCTGGCCAAGCGTATCGGCACGATGACGCCCGGCACCAAGGTCGAGCTGTCGATCTGGCGCGAAGGCAAGTCGATCACCAAGACGGTCGAACTCGGGACCTTCCCGACCGACCAGCAGCTGGCCGGCAACCAGCAGGACGAGCCGGCCGCGCCGGCACCGTCGACCGAACAGGCGCTTGCCGGCCTCGGCCTCGATGTCCAGCCGTCCGATGACGGCTCGGGCCTCGCGATCGTCTCCGTCGATCCGGACTCCGAAGCCGCCGACCTCGGCCTGAAGGCCGGTGACCGGATCACTGCTGTCAACAACGAGGAGGTTTCCTCGGTCGCCGACGCGCAGAAGGCCATCGAAGCCGTCAAGGAAGCCGGCCGCACCAAGGTTCTGGTGCTGATCCAGACCGACAACGGAAACCGCTTCGTGGCGCTTCCGCTCGATCAGGGCTGACCTTCTCAAGCATCCTTTACCCGGCGCCCGCCTGCGCCGGGCCATTGGAGGGTGCCGCGCGGTCCAGGCCCGCGGCACCCCTTTTCTTTTTGGAGTGGAGTAAGACACGTGACGCCATCGCAGCACATCGACGCCCCGACCGATTCCGGTTGTGCCGCCCCGATCGACGGCGGTAATGTCGCGCGCATGAAAATACTGGTCATTGAAGACGATCTTGAAGCCGCCGCCTACATGACGAAAGCCTTTCGCGAGGCGGGCATCGTGGTGGACCACGCCAGCGATGGCGAAAGCGGCCTGTTCATGGGCTCGGAGAATTCTTACGACGTGATGGTGATCGACCGTATGCTGCCGCGCCGCGATGGCCTGTCGGTGATCTCGGAGCTGCGTCGGCGCGGCGTCAACACGCCGGTGCTCATCCTGTCGGCGCTCGGCCAGGTGGACGACCGCGTCACCGGCCTTCGCGCCGGCGGCGACGACTACCTGCCGAAACCCTACGCCTTCTCGGAACTGCTTGCCCGCGTGGAGGTGCTGGGCCGCCGCAAGGGCGCGCCGGAGCAAGATATGGTCTACCGGGTCGGCGATCTCGAACTCGACCGCCTCTCCCACGAGGTGAAGCGCGCCGGGAAGGACATCCTTTTGCAACCGCGCGAGTTCCGTCTGCTCGAATATCTGATGAAGAACGCCGGCCAGGTGGTGACCCGCACCATGCTGCTCGAACATGTCTGGGACTATCACTTCGATCCCCAGACAAATGTCATCGACGTGCACGTCTCGCGCCTGCGCTCGAAGATCGAGAAGGACTTCGACAAGCCGCTTCTGAAGACCGTGCGCGGCGCCGGCTACATGATCAAGGACGAGGGCTGATCTTGGCCAGCCGTCTTGGTACAGTGATGAAATCCACGGCGGTGCGCCTTTCGGCGCTCTATATCATTTTGTTCGCGCTCTGCGCCGCCTTCCTCGTCTTCTATGTCACAGCCCTATCCGAGCGCCTGCTCGACCAGCAGACGCGCGAAAGCCTGCAGACGGAAGTCTCCGACATCGAGCGGGCCTACAATCGTGGCGGCATGACCACCCTGATGCGGGTGATGGAGCGTCGCGCCAGCCAGCCCGGCGCCAATCTTTATGTCATCGCGAGCCCGGTCGGCGAGATTTTCGCCGGCAATGTCGCCTCCGTGCAGCCGGGCGTGTTCGACAAGGAGGGCTGGACGATGCCGCCCTTCCGCTATGAGCGCTTCACCGACAACGGCGACACACGTCCGCATCTGGCGATTGCCTACATCTTCAAGCTCGACAACGGCCTGCGTATCCTGGTCGGCCGCGATCTGGGAGAGCCAGCCAAGTTCCGGCTTCTCGTGCGCAAGGCGCTGATGGTGGCGCTCGCCATCATGGGCGGCGGCGCGTTGATCATCTGGTTCGCCATCGGCCGCAACGCGCTCAAACGCATCGACCGCGTCTCCGCCGCAAGCCGCAAGATCATTGCCGGCGACCTGTCGCAGCGCCTCCCCGTCAGCGGTTCCGGCGACGAATTCGACCGTTTGTCTGAAAACCTCAACGAGATGCTCTGCCGTATCGAGAAGCTCAACGAGGGCCTGCGCCAGGTCTCGGACAACATTGCCCACGACCTCAAGACGCCACTGACGCGCCTGCGGAACAAGGCGGCAGATGCGCTCTCCGGCAGCGACGAGACATCGCGACGGACAGCGCTCGAAGGCATCATCGCCGAGTCGGACCAGTTGATCCGAACCTTCAACGCGCTTCTGATGATCTCGCGCGTCGAATCCGGCTCGATCGCCGCCGAACTCACCGACCTCGACGTCTCGGCTGTCGCGTCCGACGCCGTCGAACTCTATGAGCCTGTGGCCGAGGACGCCGGCCTCGCGCTGGAAAGCCGGATCGCGCCGGGTCTCTCCGTCCGGGGCAATCGCGAACTCATCGGACAGGCGATCGCCAACCTGATTGACAACGCCGTCAAATATGCCGATGGCACCGACAAGCGTCTCATCCGGCTGACGCTGGATCGCCGGGGTGGCGAAATCGCGATCGCCGTTGCCGACAATGGACCCGGCATCCCCGCCGAGAAGCGCGAGGACGTCGTCAAGCGGTTCGTCCGCCTCGATGCCAGCCGCTCCAAGCCCGGAACGGGCCTTGGCCTCTCGCTGGTATCGGCCGTCATGGACCTGCATGGCGGTCGGCTGGAACTCTCCGCCACTGATGAAGCCTCAACCGACTTCCCCGGCCTCACCGTCACCATGGTCTTTCCGCCCAGCGCCTGAAGCCGCGGCGATCATCCGTCATCGACTGGCGGGGTGAGGCGGACGTCCGGCCTTGTTATAAGGGACCGGGGGAATGATTCGGGAGGAAACGATGACGGATGACAGGGAGACGAGGCTCGAGGACGTCCCGGCCGAGGTCATCCGACCGTACAGCCAGACCGAGCTGAAGACGGTCAACGCGCTTCTCAAGGATCTGGCCAAAGCCGAGCCGGCTCTCGCTGCGCTCGTGGCAGGAGATAGCCCACTCAGGCAGTATCTCGCCGCCGCCTTCACGCTCTCGCCCTACCTGCGCGATACGGCCCGTGTTGAAACGAAGCTTCTGGCCGATGCGCTGTCCGCGCCGCTGGAACCTGTCCTGCAAACCCTCGTGGCATCGGCGCGCGATGCCTGGAAGCCGGAAGACGGAGAGGTAGCCCCGACCGAGGCGCAGGTGATGACGCGGCTGCGTGTCGCCAAGCGTCGCCTCTCCTTCCTCGTCGCGCTCGCCGATCTCGGCCACCTTTTCGATGCCCGGCGCACCACGGACTGGCTGACCGCCATGGCAGACGCCGCAGTCGCCGCCGCTATCGACCACCTGCTGCTTGCCGGCGACGAAACAGGCAAGGTCAGGCTCGCCGACCGGAGCGAGCCGTCGCGCGGCAGCGGCCTCATCGTGCTCGGCATGGGCAAGATGGGCGCCCGCGAGCTCAACTACTCCTCCGACATCGATCTCGTCGTGTTCTTTGATCCGAATTCCGGCATCCTGCCCGATCCCGATGATGGCACCGAAATCTACGGCCGGATGATGCGTCGGCTGGTGCGCATACTCCAGGAGCGTACTGCCGACGGCTATGTCTTCAGGACCGATCTGAGACTGCGCCCCGATCCTGGCTCGACGCCGCTCGCGGTGCCGATGGAGGCGGGCCTCCTCTACTATGAGAGCCGCGGCCAGAACTGGGAACGCGCCGCCTTCATCAAGGCCCGGCCGGTTGGCGGCGACCTCAAGGCCGGCGAAGGCTTCCTGAAGGAGCTGACACCCTTCGTCTTCCGCAAATATCTCGACTATGCGGCGATCGCCGACATCCATTCGATCAAGCGGCAGATCCATGCGCACAAAGGGCACGGCGCCATCGCGGTCAAGGGCCACAACGTCAAGCTCGGACGTGGCGGCATTCGCGAGATCGAGTTTTTCGCCCAGACCCAGCAACTGATCGCCGGCGGGCGCATGCCCGAGCTCCGCGTCCGCGCCACCGAGGAGGCGCTGAAGGCGTTGAACAAGGCCAACTGGATCGACGAGGCGACGACGCGGGAGTTGACGGCTTGCTACTGGTTCCTGCGCGATGTCGAGCACCGCATCCAGATGGTGCACGACGAGCAGACCCACCTCCTGCCCTCGACAGAAGCGGAACTGAAGCGCATCGCGCTGATGAGCGGTTTCGCCGACACGGCCGCCTTTTCCCAGGAACTGGAAGATGTGCTTAGGACGGTCGAGAAGCGCTATGCCCGCCTGTTCGAACAGGAGGAAGAGCTGTCCTCGGCCACCGGCAATCTCGTCTTCACCGGCCAGAAGGACGATCCCGATACATTGAAGACGCTCGCCTCGCTCGGTTTCGAGCGTCCGGAGGACATCTCCCGCGTCATCCGCACCTGGCATTACGGTCGCTACCGCGCCACCCAGTCCGTCGAGGCGCGCGAGCGGCTTACCGAAATGACACCGCAACTGCTGAAGGCCTTCGGCGAGAGCCGGCGCGCGGACGAGGCGCTTCTGCGCTTCGACAGCTTCCTCTCCGGTCTTCCGGCCGGCATCCAGCTCTTCTCGTTGCTCGGCAACAACCCGGCTTTGCTCGACCTGATGGTCGTGATCATGTCGTCGGCACCCCGGCTTGCCGATATCATCGCCGCCCGCCCGCACGTCTTCGACGGCATGCTCGATCCGGCGTTGATGGTCGAGATCCCGACAAAGGACTATCTGTCGGCCCGTCTCTCATCCTTCCTGCAGGGCGCCACGCACTACGAGGACATCCTCGACCGGCTGCGCATCTTCGCCGCCGAGCAGCGCTTCCTGATCGGCATCCGCCTGCTCACCGGCTCGATCGGCGGCACCCAGGCGGCACACGCCTTCACCGACCTCGCCGGTCTCGTCATCGGCGCGGCACTTGATGCCGTCCGGGACGAGATGGAAAGTGCCCATGGCCTCTATCCGGGCGGCGAGGTGGCGCTTGCCGGCATGGGCAAGCTCGGCAGTTTCGAACTGACCGCCGGTTCCGACGTCGATCTCATCCTGCTCTATGATTACGACTCCGAGGCGGCTGAATCCACCGGTCCGAAGCCGCTCGACGCCGTGCGCTATTTCACCCGCCTCACCCAGCGGCTGATCGCAGCACTCTCGGCGCCGACAGCCGAAGGCGTGCTCTACGAGGTGGACATGCGGCTCCGCCCCTCCGGCAACAAGGGCCCCGTCGCGACCCGCATCAATGCTTTCGAGAAATACCAGAGGGAAGAAGCCTGGACCTGGGAGCACATGGCACTCTCGCGCGCCCGCATGATCGCGGGAGATGCCGGGCTCATCGAACGGGCCGAAACGGTATTCAAGGCGGTGCTGGGCTCAGCCCGTGACCAAAAGGCGATCGCCGCCGACGTTCGCGAAATGCGCGCGCTGATCGAAAAGGAAAAACCGCCGCGCGACATCTGGGACTTCAAGCTCATCCCCGGTGGCTTGATCGACCTCGAATTCATCGCCCAGTTCCTGGCGCTGGTCGGTCCCGGCCGGGGAGTCGATATCAGCACCTCCGGCCTCAGCACCGCCGAAAGCCTGCGCCAGCTCGGCGGTCGCCTCATGGACCGCAACGATCTCGACACCTGCCTGAAAGCGCTCTCGCTCTACACCGAACTGTCGCAGGTCACCCGGCTTTGCATCGACGGCCCCTTCGATCCGCCGACGGTGCCTGCCGGCCTTGTCGACCTCGTGTGCCGCGCTGGAGACTGCCCCGATCTCAAGACGCTGGAAGGCGAGGTCAAGCGACTGTCGAAGGCAGTGCGGAAGATCTTCAACAGCGTCATCGTCGGCTGAAAACCCCAAAAAAGGCCGGAAATCAGGCCTCCGCGCCAAACCCATCCTTAACTCAATGCCTGCTAAAACAGCACAAACGAGGGGACGGGTTATCCGGGGGAATGCACGCATGCCGGAACACGACAGACCGAAAAGCTGGCTTTGGCGCGCGCTGAATTTCCTGCGCGTGCCCAATGACAATCCGGCCCTGACGCTCGCCCAGTTCGAGGCCTTCTCGAAACAGGTTCCGCTTCTCTACTTCATCCTGTTCGTCAACACGGTGTCGGTCGCCTGGACGCACCGCAACGTCGCGTCGGACACGCTTGTCCTCTACATTCCCGGCGCTCTCTGTTCGATCTTCCTGATCCGCGGCCTCGGCTGGCTGCGCAAGCGCCACCGACAGGTCACGCCGGCGGAAGCCTATGCCGGTCTCACCGCCACCAACCGGCTCGCCGCGCCGATCGCGATCGTGTGCGTCGGCTGGTCGCTTGCGTTGCTGCCGACCGGAAACGCCTACCAGCAGGCGCATGTCGCCTTCTACATGGCGATCACCGTCATCGGCATCATCTTCTGCCTGATGCACCTGCGCTCGGCGGCCTTCATGGTGACGGTGCTGGTGAACGTACCCTTCTTCGTCGCCATGCTGATGACCGGCGAGGAGACATTCGTCGCGACCGGTCTCAACATTCTCCTTGTCAGCTTCGCGCTTATCGTCGTGCTGCTGACCCATTATCGCGATTTCCGCCAGCTCGGGCATTCCCGCCAGGAATTGCAGGAGCGCAACGCGGCGATTCAGGCGCTGTCGGACGAGAACCTGCGGCTCGCCAACCTCGACAGCCTGACGCAGATCCCCAACCGCCGCAGCTTCTTCCACAATCTCGAAAAAGCTTTCTCGGGCGCTGCTGCAACCGGCGAACGCCTTGCCGTCGGCGTCATCGATCTAGACGGCTTCAAGCCGATCAACGACATGTATGGCCATGCCGCCGGCGACAAGGTGCTCGTTGAGATTGGCGCCCGTCTCGGCAGATTCGAGAGCGAGAGCCTCAAGGTTCACCGTCTGGGCGGCGACGAGTTCGCGCTGATCATCATCGGCGACGTCGACGAGACCAACATCATGTCGCTCGGCGTCTCGATCTGCGACGCGATCGCCGAACCGATGAAGATTTCCAATGCCACCGTCCAGGTGACGGGATCGCTCGGCGTCGCGATCTATCCGGATGTCGGCAGCAACGGGCAGGATCTCTACGAGCGCGCCGACTACGCGCTCTACACCGCCAAGCGCTACCAGCGTGCCGGCACAGTGATCTTCAATCACAAGCAGGCTCAGGAGCTGTCGCGCCAGAAGGTGGTCGAGGAAGCGCTGCTGGCGGCCAACCTGTCTCGCGAGCTCTCTCTCGCCTATCAGCCGATCATCGATCTTTCGACCGGCCGCTGCGCCGGGTTCGAGGCGCTGGCGCGCTGGAACAGTCCGCAGATCGGCAGCGTCTCGCCGGCCGAGTTCATCCCGATCGCCGAACATGCCGGCCGCATCGCTTTGATCACCCGCATCCTGCTCGACAAGGCGCTGGCGGAGGCCAAGCATTGGCCGCTCGACGTCTATCTGTCGTTCAACCTGTCGCCGCACGATCTCGCCACGCAGGACGGCACCATGCGCATCATCGCCGCCGTCGGCGTCAGCGGCATCGATCCGCGCCGCATCAATTTCGAGATCACCGAAACCGCCATCATGCACGATTTCGCCCAGGCCAAGGCCTCGGCCCAAATGCTGCGCCATCTCGGTACGTCTGTCTCGCTCGACGATTTCGGAACAGGCTTCTCCAGCCTCAGCCACGTGCACCGGCTGCCGCTGTCGAAGATCAAGGTCGACGGCAGCTTCGTGCGCAACATCCATACCGAGGAGCCGAGCCGCAAGATCGTCAAGTCGGTGCTGGCGCTCTGCGCCGACATGGGTATCGAGGCGGTCGTAGAGGGCGTGGAAACGGCGGAGGAACTGGAGGTCCTGCGGACGCTCGGCGCCCGCTGGGTCCAGGGCTTCTACTTCACGCGCCCGATGCCGTCGTTGGAAGCTCGCGAGCTCGCGGCCGCCGGCAATGCGGCACATCACCTCCGGCAGGCCGGCTGACCGCTTCAGCCGCGCCCGGCATCGTCCTTGAGCAATGCTTCGAGCCGCGCCTCCTCCTCCGCCGTCAGACGGGCGGAACCAGGCTCGGGACGGCGGCGGGTGTAGACGAACATCGCTATCGCCCCCAGGATAAACAGCACGGCCGGCGTTCCCCAGAGCAGATAGGTCTTCGCCGAAACGCGCGGATTGAGCAGCACGAACTCGCCGTAGCGGGAGACGACGTAGTCGATCACGTCCTCATCGCTGTCGCCGGCGACGATCCGCTCGCGCACCAGCACCCGGAGATCGCGGGCCAGCTCGGCGTTGGAATCGTCGATCGACTGGTTCTGGCAGACCATGCAGCGCAGTTGCGCCGACAGGTCACGCGCCCTCTGCTCCAGCACCGGATCGGCCAGGATTTCGTCGGGATTGACGGCCAGCACCGGGAGCGCCGACAGCGACAGCAGCACTGTAACCAGAAGGGCCTTGAGGATCGCTACCGGCGGCCGTCTCATTCCGCCGCCCCCAGCGCCGGAGCCGACACAGTCTTCGTCCGCCGCGTCGGCGCGCCGACGCGCAGGCGGCGGTCGGAGAGCGACACGAAGCCGCCAACCATCATGATGACAGCACCGTACCAGATGCAGAGGATCCACGGCTTCCACCAGATGCGCACGACAATGCCGCCCGTGTCCATGGGATCGCCCAACGACACATAAAGCTGGCTGACTCCAAAGGTGACGATACCGGCTTCCGTCGTCGGCATGCGCCGCGCGGTGTAGATGCGCTTGGATGACCAGACATCGGCCACCTCGACGCCTGCGCGCCTGATGGTGAAATGGCCCTGCTCCTCGGTGAAGTTCGGACCGATCGCCGATTTCATGCCGTCGAAGGTCACGCTGTAGCCGCCGGCGTCGGCCGACATGCCCTGCTGCATCTCGACAACGGTCTCCGTTTCGTAGGTGGTGACCGCGACGATGCCGAGCACCGTTATGCCGAGCCCGAGATGGGCGAGTGCCGTGCCGTAGGCCGAGCGGGGAAGTCCCTTGAAGCGCCGCCAGGCGACGGAAAGCGTCTGCTTGCCGAAGCCGGCGCGGTGCCAGAGGTCAGACAGGGCCCCGAAGACCAGGAAGAAGCCGGCGGCAATGCCGAGAACCGCCATCACCGGGCCGCCGTTTTCGATGTAATAAACGACGAGCGCCGTCAGAAAGGCCAGAGCGACGGCGGCGTAGAGCCGCTGCAGCGCGCCGAGCAGATCGCCGCGTTTCCAGGCAAGCATCGGGCCGAAGGGAACGGCGACCAGCAGAGGCACCATCAGCAGGCCGAAGGTCAGGTTGAAGAACGGAGGGCCGACCGAGATCTTTTCACCGGTCAGCGTTTCGAGGATCAGCGGATAGAGCGTGCCGATCAAAACCGTGCCGGTCGAGACCGTCAGGATCAGGTTGTTGAGCACCAGCGCGCCCTCGCGCGAGATCGGCGCGAACAGGCCGCCGGCTTTCAGAAGCGGGGCGCGCAGGGCAAACAGCGCCAGCGCGCCGCCGATGAAGAGGGTCAGGATGCCGAGGATGAAGATGCCGCGCGACGGATCGGTCGCGAAGGCATGCACCGAGGTCAGCACGCCGGAGCGCACCAGGAAGGTGCCGAGCAATGACAGCGAGAAGGTCAGGATCGCCAGCAGCACGGTCCAGATCTTCAAGGCCTCGCGTTTTTCCATGACGAGCGCGGAATGCAGCAGCGCCGTGCCGGCAAGCCACGGCATGAAGGAGGCGTTTTCCACCGGGTCCCAGAACCACCATCCGCCCCAGCCGAGTTCGTAATAGGCCCAGTACGACCCCATGGCGATGCCGGCCGTCAGGAAGGTCCAGGCCGCGAGCGTCCACGGCCTCACCCAGCGTGCCCAGGCGGCATCGATACGGCCGTCGAGCAGGGCCGCGATCGCGAAGGAGAAACAGACCGAGAAGCCGACATAGCCGAGATAGAGCAGCGGCGGATGGATGGCGAGGCCGATGTCCTGCAGGACGGGATTGAGGTCCTGCCCCTCCGCCGGTGCCGGCGAGAGCCGCGCGAACGGGTTGGAGGTCAGCAGGATGAAGAGCAGGAAAGCGGTCGAGATCCAGCCCTGGACAGCGAGCACGTTGGCGCGCAGGCGGTCCGGCAGGTTGGCGCCGAAGTAGGCAACGAGCGCGCTGAACAGCGTCAGGATCAAGAGCCAGAGCATCATCGATCCCTCGTGATTGCCCCAGACGCCGGAGAACTTGTAGATCGTCGGCATCAGCGAATGCGAGTTTTCCCAGACATTGCGCACCGAGAAATCCGATACGACATAGGCCCAGGTCAGCACCGAGAAGGACAGAACGATCAGCGCGAACAGCGCGTAGGTGCCGGTCACCGCCGTCGTCATCAGCGCCATGTCGCCGCGTCGCGCACCGATCACCGGCAAAACGGAAATCACGATCGAGGCGGCGAGCGCCAGAACCAGCGCATAGTGACCGAGTTCGATGATCATTTGACCACTTCCTTGCCCGAGAGTTCCACCCCTTGCGCCTTCAGCCGGTCGGCCACGTCCTTCGGCATGTAGGTCTCGTCATGCTTGGCGAGCACCGTGTCGGCGACGAAAACGGAGCTGCCGGCCTGGAAGCTTCCTTCGGCAACCACGCCCTGCCCTTCGCGGAACAGGTCGGGAAGGATGCCGGTATAGGTCACGGGCACGGTGCTCAGCGTATCCGTCACCGTGAAGCTCACGGTCGAGCCCTCGCCGCGCTTCACCGATCCATTCTCGACCAGGCCGCCCAGCCGAATGCGGGTGCCCGGTTCGAGCTGCACCTTGGCGAGATCGCCCGGCACGTAGAAATAGGCGATGGTCTGGCCGAAGGCGAACATCACCAGCAGCACGGCGGCGACGATGAAGCTCATGCCGCCGGCGATCACGGCGAGACGTTTCTGCTTGCGGGTCATTTCAGCGCTTCCTCCACAGGCAGGCCCAGTTCGCGCGCCATCGCCACCAGCTGACCGCCCTGGTTTCCGTCAGCCGGAAACGCGGCGAGCCCCTGCCGCAGCGCGTCCAGCGCGCGGTCGGGTTCCTTCAGCATGGCATAGGAGCGCACGAGCCGCATCCAGCCTTCGAAATTGTTCGGGTCTTCCTTCAGCCGCGCGTCGAGGTTTTCGACCATGCCGCGGATCATCTGGTCGCGATCCTCGGCCGACATCTGCTGTGCCGCCGCGATATCCTCGCCGGTCGGGTTTCCCGGCGCCGCAGGGGAACCGGCTGCCGGTGCGCCGGCGGGTGGAACGGCATTCGCCAGAGGCGCGCCGCCGGTGATGGCAATATGCTCATTGACCAGGGCAAGCCAGGGCGCGTCCTTGGGCGACGCTGCGGCGAGCGCCTCGTAGGCCGCCCTCGCTTCCTCGCGCTTGCCGCCCTGCTCCAGCGCCAGCGCCAGATAGAACTGCGCCTGCGGGTTGCCGGGACTCAGCCGCAGCACGCCCTCGAAGGCCGAGCGCGCGTCGTCGGTGACGATGCCGCCGCTTTTTGCCAGCAGAACCTCGCCCAGCCCGTTCAGGCGTTCGGCACTGAGGCCAACCAGCCGGATGGCGTTGCGATAGGCGAGCTCGGCATCCTCGGCCCGGCCCATGCGCACGTAGATCGGCGCGAGTATATCCCAGCCGGAACCGTCGTCAGGGTTCTGCGCCAGATGACGCTCCACCTTGGCGACCAGCAATTCGAGGTCGTTGCCCGGGTTTTCAAGTCGGGCGGCGAGCGGTTGCGCCTCCAGCCCGGGGCTGCCAGTCTCGAGGTAGAGACCGAGCCCGATGGCGGGAAGACAGAGAAGCACGAATGTCTGGGCTGCAAGGTGCCTTCCCTTGCCTGTCCGCTGCGTTTCATCGCTACCGGCAGCCGCCAGCAGCCGACGCGCGATCTCGGCGCGGGCGTAGTCGGCATCTTCGGCTGAGATGAGGCCCTCGGCCTTGTCGCGGTCGAGTTCCCGCAGTTGGTCTCGATAGACGGCTGTTTCGCCGGCGACGGCCGGAACACGGCTCCCCGCCCCGCGCCAAAGGGGTACCAGAAGGGCAACAGCGACCGCGAAGGTCAGGACGGCAGAGAGTATCCAGAACACCATGAGCTCAAATACTGTAACGGGCGCGGCATTCCAATCGACAAACGCCCGTTGACGGAGATTTGAGGCGTTTGGCCGCAACGCGACCTCTAGGCCTGCCAGACAATACCAACCTTGATTTAAGTCAAGGGCGTCCAGGTTCCGTCACTGTTGCGGCAGGCGGCTCCACGGGCTTCCGCGAGCCGGCTGCCGGTCGTGACCTTGTGGCTGTACTGGCGACAATTCTGGGCACCGACCTGATAGGGCGCCGCCGCGACGACCTCGCCGCGAACGTTTCCGCCGCTCCAGACGACCGGCTGGCCGCCGGGCGCGGCCTCGAGCGCGCGATACTCGGCCTCAAGCGCCCGCTGGCGATCCGAGGACGACAGTTGCACGCCGCTGCGCTGGACGATGCCGCCCTGCAGTGCGGTTATGTAGACGGTCGAATTCTTGGTGCGTCCGCCGAGCAGTCCGCCACCGGAGGACCCGCCCGAGGTGGTGCAGGCAGACAGCACCGACACCACCGCAACGATCACCATCCCCTGCTTGATCATCGCTCCTGCCATTCTTCCCGTCCGTCGCTTATCGCCAATTATCGATCCGCTTTCCGGATGCGGAGTCGAAGTGGCATCATTATGGCCATGTTCGGTCAGCAATGGAAATCCCCCTCATGCGCTTTCGCGGGTTACCGCCGGCAGCTTAAGCCGGGCTTGCAACCCGCCCTGAGACGCGCGGGAGAGTGAGAAGGTTCCCTGATACTCCGATGAAATTTCCTTGACGATGGAAAGTCCGAGCCCGGTTCCAGGCTTGGATTCGTCCAATCTTCGACCGCGTTTCAACGCTTCGGTGATCTGGTCCGGCTCGAGCCCCGGCCCGTCATCCTCGACCAGAACCTCGATCCAGAGCCGCCGCACGGCGTCCGCGCTCGGCTCCTCGTCCGGCATCGGTCGCGCCGTCACCAACACGCGCTCGCGGGCATAGCGTCCGGCGTTTTCAAGCAGGTTTCCCAGGATTTCTTCCAGGTCCTGCTGCTCCATCGCAAGTGCCAGACCCGGGTGCTCCGGCCGGAAGTCGAAGGCAATGCCCGGATTGAGCTTGCGCATCACCCGCGTCAGCCGCTCGGCCACCGGATCGAGCTCGCAGCGCGCCAGCACCGATTCGCGCTGGGCGGCGATCCGGGCGCGGTTCAAGTAGGAGGTCACCTGCGCCTGCATCGCCTCCGCCTGGCTGCGCACCACGTCGGCCTTCTGCCCCGGAAGCGCCCGCGATTCGTTGAGCAGGACGGCGATCGGCGTCTTCAGCGAGTGGGCGAGATTTCCGACCTGCATACGGGCCCGCTCGACGATGCGGCGGTTGGATTCGATCAGCGCGTTGACCTCGTTGACGAGCGGCATGATCTCGCGCGGAAAATCGCCCTCCAGCCCCGCTGCCTCGCCGGCCCGGATCTTTTCGAGCGCCCGTTTGGCGCCGACAAGCGGACGCAGCCCGTAGAGAATGGCGAAAGCATTGAGCAAGAGGCCGCCGAGGCCGAAGATCGCCAGCGCGATATAGAGGCGGCTCTGGAAGGCGGCGATGTCCTCTTCGACATCGGTCAGGTTGCCGGCGACGCGAAACCGCGCGGCGTGGTTTTCCCCGTCGAGCACGACTTCGGTCTCCACCACCCTCAAACGGTTCCCGGCATAATCCTCGATTTCATAGTATCGCTCGTAGTTCTCGTCGAACGGCGCTTCGACGACGCTCGGGACCGTCAGACTGTTGACGCCGAGGGATGTGGAGGTCAGCCGCACAGAGGCGAAGCTTCCGAGCGGCTCGACCAGCCAGTACCACCCGGAGGCCGGCTGCGAGAAGCGCAGATTGCCCAGTTCGGCATTGCCGGACAGATTGCCGTCTGCCCCGATCGATATGGCATTGATGACGTTGAACAGGTGGGCATGCAGCAGATTGTTGAACGACCGTTCCGCGCCCTGCCGGTAGAGCGCGGAAATCACCACCGCGATGCTGATCAGCGCCACGGCCGACCACAGCGTCGCCAGCAAAAGAACCCGTTCGGTAAGCGATCTAACCCGCATCGGCCGGCGCTTGGATCCGGTAGCCGAGACCGCGCACGGTTTCGATCATGTCGACACCGAGCTTCTTGCGCAGCCGTCCGACGAAAACCTCGATCGTGTTCGAATCCCGGTCGAAGTCCTGGTCATACATGTGTTCGGTGAGTTCCGAGCGCGATACCACCTCCCCCATGTGATGCATGAGATAGGAAAGCAGCCGGAATTCGTGCGAGGTGAGCTTCAGCGCGGTTCCGTTGACCGTCGCCTTGGAACTCTTGGTATCGAGCCTCACCGGACCGCAGACCAGTTCGGACGAGGCGTGGCCGGCCGCGCGACGAATGAGGGCGCGGATGCGCGCCAGCACTTCCTCGACATGGAAGGGTTTCGTCACATAGTCGTCGGCGCCCGCGTCGATACCGGCGACCTTGTCGCTCCAGCGATCGCGCGCCGTCAGCATCAGCACCGGCATCACCCGGCCGGCCTCGCGCCATTTTTCGAGAACGGTGATGCCGTCCATCTCGGGCAGGCCGATGTCGAGAATCACAGCGTCATACGGTTCGGTGTCGCCGAGGAAGTGTCCCTCCTCGCCATCGAAAGCGGTGTCGACCACGTAGCCCGCCTCTTGCAACACCTCGGCGAGCTGCCGGTTGAGATTGCGGTCGTCTTCCACCACGAGAATGCGCATCGAAATTCCTGCCCCTGAATGCCAAAAGACCGCCCGCTGCTAGACCGCGGGCGGGATATCACATCGGTTTGGTCACCTTGCGGCGTTCCGGCCGATCCTTGCCCTTGCCGGGCACCAGCACGATGATCTCGCACTTGTTGCCGCCGACGGGGCGTGCCGACAAAAGCTTGCCGCCCGTTTCCCGCACGGCGGCCGCCGCGGCGGCGCTGCAGTCGCCCGAGGCCTGCACAAACACGACAGGCGCCTCCGACGCAATCGCCGGAAGATCTGGTGCTGATGTCAATGCCATCATGGCGGCCAATGCGGCCGTCGTCACTGAGAATGCCATGCTTTCGCTCTTCAACTTCGAGGAAATCAGTATGGGCACTATGTACCGGAGCCCTTCTGAATGGCAAATGAATAGGGCCGAAACGATCCGCCGATCCTCAGCGGATCGTGGAAGTGGCCGTCAACCGCCCCCAGATTGCCAGCAATCCACCGACGGAGGCCGCCAGCAGCGCCAGCTTGTCGGACAGCTCCGCCTGCATTGCCTGGTCTATCGGAAATCCCGCGAGGTCGAGCAGCGGCGCGGCGACCGCGATCAACCCGCCCCAAACCGTCTTCGACCGAAACCATTCCTTGTCATCCTGCATGTCGTCTCTCCTTCTTCGCTTCAGAACACGATGATCGTCTCGGCCGGCAATCCGTCGGCGACCCTGCGGCCGATCTGCCGCACCCGGATTTCGATCGCCGGCTGGACCGCGCCGAAATCGGCAAGCTCGCTGGCCAGCGGATAGTCGAAGGCTGGCTGCGTTACCTCCTGGCTTCGCCGAACGACCCCGCCGTCGAGGATCTCGATCCGGTAGCGCTCGAACGGCTCGTCGAGCGGTATTTCGCTCGCCTGCCAGCCGTCGGCATCGACCCGTCCGCGCCTCACCCACTCGAACCGCGCGCTACCGTCTGGCTGCCGCATGCCACTCAGATGCACTGGCGCAAGCGGCGTCGCCGCCCTCAGCCCACCCGCAAACTCAACCGGCGCCGTCGCCGTCCCCGTCCGTCCGACAGCTTCGGCGATCCAAAGCAGCGGCAAGCCGATCTCATCCTCGCGCAGCCCCAGCGGCCGCACCGCCTGATCGAGCAGCACGACCCGCGCGCCTATAGCGGCCCCTGCCGCCACCGCGTCCTCGCTGCCGCCGAGGCCGCGCAGCAGGTCGGTTAGCCGCCAGCGGTTCTGCGCCGTCTCCGTCGCGGTCACGAACCCCAGCACCTCCCAAGCGCCATTTGCAGCCAGCACGGCCATCCGGTTCGCACCGTTCAGCACCGCCAGTTCGCTTGCCGAGGACAGTTCCCCGAAATCGAGGTCCAGTTCCACGGCATGTGTCCGGTCGAATTCCGTCGTCAGACCCGTTGACAGAGGCGCCGTCAGCCGACCGATCGTCGCCGGCCGCTCCAGCAGCAAGCGGCTGGCATAGCTCTCGCCATCGACCGAGGACGACAGCGCGATCCGCCGCCAGGGCCGCGCCAGCGCCGCCACGCGGGCAAACGTCGTCACGTCGCCCGTCTCGTAGGGCGGCAGATCCATGAAGACGATGTCGGGCGCGAACCCGTCGCTGCCGCCGCCTCCCGGTTTCGGCGGCCGCGTCACGGCCGGAACGGGACGACCGGCCATCGGCGCCACCTTGGTCAGCGTGAGGCGCCGCGCCGCGCCATCTTCGATACGCGTCACCAGAAAGCGACCATCGGGGCCGTCGGGAAAGGTCAGCACGTCGCCGGGCTCCACGTCGATCCTGTCCGGCCCCAGCGACAGCTCCAGCCGGAAGCGCGACAGCCGGTGATCGCGCAGCATGGTCTCGACGGACAGCACCGCAGTCTCCTCCGGCAACACGGCCGCGAGATCGCGTCCGAGCACCCGGTCGGTGCCGGCCTCCACCCGCCGCGAACGCACGCTCGCCTCCACGTAGCCGCCCGCCTCGTCGAAGAAGGTCAGGATCGCCTCGCCCGCATGATCGCCGTCATGCCCGCACGTCTCGCGCCACAGCGGTTCGCCGTCGAGATCGGCCAGCACCGTCACCGCCCGCGGTGGCAGGCTCGCGGCATTGCGCGAGCGCACCACGAGGCCGCTCCCCCGCTCGAACAGGTCGAGCGAAAAGGCCTCCGCCAGCGGCTCGATCAGCGTCCGGGCCGAGGCGACCGTGCCCTGCACATAGCCGGTGAGATCGCCCGAGACCTGCGAGACGTCCACGTCATCGATACCGTGGTCCTCCAGGATCGCCGCAATCGTGTCTGCGAGCGTGCCGGCCCCCAGCCGCGCGTTGAGCCAGTGTCCCGTCCGCCAGTTGTCGCCGTCGGCCCAGAGATCGCGGTCGAAGGGAAAGGCCGGATAGGGCCGCGCATCCCAGGCCCAGACGAACATGTGATCCGGATCCACCATCCCATCCGGCCGCGCCGAGCGTCGCCAGTAGCGGTGATGGGCCTCCAGAAACCGCCGTTGCGCCGAGTCGGACCTTGCACCGCTGGAAAAATAGGGTTTCGCGCCCTCGGCCGATTTCGGATCGGGAAAGACGTTCGGCTGGTTGGCGCCTTTGTCGACCGCAGGGCAGCCGAGTTCGGTGAACCAGACCGGTTTCATTCCTGGCTGCCAGGCCGTCGGGGTCGGCCTCTCCACCCCGCCCGTCCGCTCGTAATGCCGGTTGCCCCACCAGCTTTCGATATCCTTGTAGCGGTAGACCCAGGGCTTGCCCGCCCCGCCATCGGTGATCGGCGACCGTTCCCGCGCCCGCCGGTCGGCCTCATCAGCGTAATACCAGTCGAACCCCTCGCCCGCCGCCACCTGCCCCTCGAGCCCATCGGGATCGTCCGCCGTCCGGAATCCGTCAGGGTTCTCCGCCCCGAGATCGTCGTCGCGCCAGTCGCCGAGCGGCATGTAGTTGTCGATGCCGACAGCGTCGATCGCCGGGCTCGCCCACAGCGGATCGAGATGGAAGAACACGTCGCCAGAGCCATCCGGCGGCTGGTGCCCGAAATATTCGCTCCAGTCGGCGCCATAGGTGATCTTCGTGCCTGCGCCCAGCACACCCCGCACGTCCGCCGCCAGATCGACCAGCGCCTCGACGAACGGAAAATCGTCGTCTTCGTCGCGCAGCGTCGTCAATCCGCGCAGCTCGGACCCGATCAGGAACCCGTCGACCCCGCCCGCCGCCTCGGCCAGCAGCGCATAATGCAGCACCATCCGCCGATAGCCCTCGTCAGACCCGGCATAGGCGACGCTCGTCCCGCCGACGCCGAAGCCGGAAACATCAGCCTCGCCGCAAAACGCATCCACCGCATGGCGGATCGCCGCCGTCCCATCAGGCGATCCCGGTCGTCCCGGGGCCGGATGGCAGGTGATCCTGCCCCGCCAGGGATAACTCGCCTGCTCGCCGCCGCCGTAAGGGTCCGGCAGGCCGTTCCCCTCGGGCACGTCCATCATCACGAAGGGATAGAGATAGACTTCCAGCCCCCGTGCCTTCAGGTCGCGGATCGCGTCCACCACGCTCGCATCGTCGGGCGTGCCGCCATAGGCGGGCGAGCCGTCGTGCAGGCTCACCACATGCGCCTCGCCGCGCGCAATCCCCGAGACCCGCCAGGGCCGGCTTTCCTCCCGCCGCGCCGGCACCTCGACGCCCGGCACGATGCGGCACGATCCGACCCGCAAATCCGTGCCGAACCAGGTCACGACAAGCCCCACCCGTTCGAGGTTCGGACAGACCGTCTGCAACTCGTCGATCGCGGCCGCCCAGTCGGTCGCCGCCGTCAGCCCGTTGCGGTTCATGATGCGCGCTGCGCCCGCGCCCGTCTTCTCCTTCACCGGCACCGTCGCATAGCCGTGCTCGGTCGCACCCGGAATGACCGTGATCGCCCGGATCTGCGCCTCCAGCGCCCCCACCGGTCGCATCACCTCGAACTGCAGCACCGGAATGCGATTGCCGAAGCCGTCGAGCGGCAACCGTTCGAACACGACATAGGCGAGCCCCCGATAGGCCGGCGCGCCGCCCGAGCCGCCCGCCCCCGTCCCCTGCTTCGCCTCGATCAGCGGATCGGGCTGCTGGCTCTCGGTGCCGCGATAGACGCGCATCTCGATTTCGGTGAGGTCGATCTCCCGCCCGTCGGCCCAGACGCGCCTCACGCCCGCGATCGGCCCCTCACAAAGCCCCAGCGCCAGATTGGCGAAGTAGCGGAAGTTCTCGACCTTGGTCCCACCCGCCTTGCCGCCGACGCGCTCGACCGTCACCTCCTCCTCGAACCGCGTCGCCCAGATCAGCGTGCCGCCGACGCGCGCCGTCCCGTAAACGCGATTGATCGCCGTCCCCTCCGAGGCACCCGGCACCCGCGCCACCGCAAGCCGCGCCCCGGTAACCGTATTCCCGCCCCCGAGCAGCGCCCGATCCAGCACATTGCCCGCCAAGGCCCCCGCCGCCCGCCCGACGATCGCGCCCAGCGGCCCGAAGATACCCCCCAACGCGGCGCCGGCCGCCTGAAACAGGATGGTGGCCATGGCGGTGGTCCTTCACTATCGGTGGAGTAAGAAAGACGTGGATGCGGAGTGAGGGATGGCCGCGAGTCCCTTCTCCCCGTCAGAACGGGGAGAAGGTGCCGGCAGGCGGATGAGGGGCAGGCATCTCCAAGATCAGCGCCGCCGCTCCACCCACCCGAACACCCCCGCCACCCGCTTCCGCCACGCCGGCACCAGCGCGGAGGACACCACCCCGGCCTGCTCGTAGGCATGGATGAACCGCCCGCCGCCGACCAGGATGCCGCAATGCTTGGCCGGCAGTTGCGGGCGGAAGCGGAAGATGATGAGGTCGCCGGGTGCCGCCGCGTCGATGCCAGGGAGCCGCGCCATGTGACGGCCGGCCGCCTGCAGCAGCCGCTCGCCCCCGCCGCGTTCGGCCCAGTCGCTGCAATAGGCGCCGGGCGTTTCCGGCTCCTCGCCGTAGAGCTCGCGCCAGAGGCCGCGCACGAGGCCAAGGCAGTCGCAACCCACGCCCTTTTCCGATCCCTGATGGCGATAGGGCGTGCCGATCCAGGCTTCCGCCAGCGCCACGATACGGGCCCCATCCATGCGGTTTCCGCCCCTCAAAGCACCGTCAGTCATAGAGCGGGCGGCCGTCATGGGTCGTCTCCCCGTCGGCATAGGAATAGGCGAAATCGGCGCCCGGCATGTGCGGGAAGCCACGGAAATTCTCGTGATTGCTGAATCGGTTGCGGCAGGTGGCGAAGGTCTTGTCGCATCCGGCCGTCAATTGCACCGTATCGCCCGGCTCGGGCGCCCGGGCGAGCGGCAGAAAGAACCGGACGATCGTCGAACCGCCAATCTTTTCAGTCGCTTCCAGCTCGACCTTCACACCGGACAGCACCCCGCTCACAAACCGGATCAAGCCGCGATCGAAGAAGCCGGCCGCAAAGCCCGAGAGACCCGCGACCGTCACCGCCTCGGTGCCAGCGACACTCACCGTGCCCGTTCCGGTCCAGGCGGACAGCGCCACCCCGCAGCGCCCGTCGCCGAGGCTTGCATCGCAGCGGCGATTGTAGATCCGCCCCTTCTCCTGCGACAGCCGGTGGGTCAGACTCCTGAGCTCCGCCGTGAACGCGCCGCCCGCCCGGCTCACCTCGCCGACCTCCTGTACCTTCAGGAGAAGGCGCTGGCCGACATTCGCCCAGTTGACGAGAAAGACCTCGACCCGCGCCCCGTCATAGCGCCCCGCCGCCAGATCGGCCTCCGTGATCGCCTCGTCCGAAAACCCGCCGGTCACCTCGCCCGAGGTCGCGGCAAAGCCCGCTTCCGCTTCGGCCTCGCTGGCCTGAAAGCCGCTCGCCGCCCGATAGGTCAGCCCGCCGAAAACAAGGTCGCTGTCGTGCTCGGTAAAACCCATCACCGTGCCGTCGCGCCGCGCCAGCCGCCAGCAGTGGCAGAGCGTCGTCGCATCGCCGGCCAGGTGGCCGGCCAGTCCGGAAGGCAGCGTCCTCATGGGCGGATCTCCGTCAGCGGAATGGCCGGAATGCGCCCGGCATTGAAGGCCGCGAGATTGACCTCGATGCTCTCGGTGTCGAACCGCACCGGCACGTCGAACTCATAGCCGGCGGTGACGATGGCTCCGGCATCAGGCGCATGGCCCGTGCCGAAGGTCACGATCCCCGTCACCGCATCACACGAAAACGCCGCCCCCGCCTGCGCCACGCCGTCGACCGCGACCACCACCGTCCCCGCCACCGGCTTGACGATCTCCCGCACCCAGCTGCCGCCGGCATCGCCATAGGTCTTGACCAATTGAAAGGTCCGCCGCGTCCCGTCGCCCGTGCCGATCGCCTGGTCGGTCGCCGTCACCGGCTCGCCGTAGCGGCTGGACGTCCAGTCCAGCGGATCACGAAAGCGAAAACCATGAAGCCCGCCGCCGCGTGCCTCGAAGAAATCGACGACGGCGGAAAGATCGGAGAGCGAGCGCACGCCCGATCCCGCGTCATAGGCGCGGCGCGAACCGGCCCAGCGGCGGTTGCGCGTCTCGCGGCCGTTCGACAGGTTGACGATATCGGTGCGCCTGACGGGCCCGCCGCTGGCATTCAGCGACAGCCTCAGCGGAAACCGCACCTCGTGGAATGCCGTCATCGGTCATTCTCCCGCATCGCTTGTTACCTTCAAAGCCCGCGCCGGCCGCGCGCCACGCTGCGCGCCAGCATCGCCGTGATCTGGCCCTCGCTTTTGGAAAAGCTCGCCGCATCCGTCGCCGTCACGTTGAAGACGATCTGCGTCGGCCCACCCGCCTCGGCCGCAACCCCGAGCGAACCGTCCGCGCCGCGCCTCAATGGCAGGATCGCCTCCGCCCCCGCCTCGCCCATCAACCCGGTCCCACCCGGCATCGGAAAATAGGTTGGCGCCGCCACCACGCCGCCGTCCGCAAACGGCATCACCCGCCCCGGTACCCCGCCGTCGGCAAAGGCGAACATGTTTCCCAACCCCGCCGTCAACCCGGAGGCCCAGCCGGACACCAGCGTCTCCAGCGGCTTCAGCCCCGCCGACAGCGCGATGTTCGCCAGCCGGTTCCCCAGCCCCGCCAGCACCTGATCCAGATCCCGCCCACCCGTCACCGCCCCGGTCAGCGCTCCGGAGAGAGCCCGTCCGAAACTGTCGGCCCGGTTCTCCAGGTCATCCAGCACGCCCAGCGCCCGCGACGCATCGAGATCGACGCCGAGCAGAATGTTGTCTTCGTCCATGAGAGGTCTCCCTGGGATTGTGCCGGGGCGATCGCCGCCGTTGATATTCCCAACTAGTTGGGTTATTTTCCGCTATAGTCACCGTTCTTCGCCAGCATGGAATGCGCTTCGTGATCTACACGGCCGATCATGAGCCGCCGCATGCGCACGTCATTGGCGAGGGTGAAGCGCGGATTGACATCGTCGAGCTTAAGGTGATCACACAGGGCGGCATGTCGGACCGCGATGTGCGACGCGCCGTCGATATCATCGAGGAAAACCGGCAGCTGTTTCTCGACATGTGGAGGAAATATCATGGCTGAGATCTCCGACGCCGAACTGGCCAGGGCGAAACAGCGCTGGGACGCGGAGCGCGCCGAACGGCCGATCCCGTCCTCGGTCCGGTTCGATGAACCATCGGAACGCATCGTCGTCGATTTCACCAATGGCGCCTCGTTCGTCTTCCCCGCCCGCGCGGTGGAAGGGCTGGAGACGGCGTCCGTGAAAGACCTCGCCGACGTCACGCTTCTGGGGGAAACCGGGATCCACTGGGAGGCCCTCGACGTCGACTATACGATCTCCGGCCTGATGAGCGGCATTTTCGGCAGCAAGGCCTTCATGGACGCCCGCCGCCGTGGAGGCCAGTCACGCTCCGAAGCAAAGATCGCCGCGAGCCGCGCCAACGGCGCGAAAGGCGGTCGGCCGAGGAAGTCGGGGTCTGGAGTCTAAAACGGCACCGTCCGCCGGATTGGCTGCCGGAATACCCGCAGCATCCTTCAACGAAAGCACACATTCCTCATCCTGAGGCGCCCTCGCATCGCGAGGGCCTCGAAGGATCGGGTGGCCGCCAGCCACGCATCACCCGCCCTCGCCCTTCGAGGCTCGCTCCGCTCGCGCCTCCGGATGAGGACTTCCGGCGCAGTTAAACTCAAGTGTCCGGAAACCGCACCATCAACGCATCCAAACGCCCACGCCCCATCCGTTCCGCCCCACCGAAGCCGCCCGTCATCGCCGCAAACTCCGGCAGGCTCAACCGCCAGAACAGCTCCGGCGGCAGCCGCAGCAGGAAGAGGCCGGCGTGCAGCACCGTGTCCCAGGGCAGCGGTCGCGGGGGCGATATCTCCGCCCCGTCCGCCACCGTCATCCGGGCATCCCCGCCGCTCAACGGCTCGCGGGAATGCCCTGCCGAGGGTCCGGCGGCTGTCCCCCGAACGTCACCGTCAGCAGGTCGCGCACCATCGTGGCGCAGGCCTCCAGCCCGCCGTCGACCAGCATGCCGGCCACGTCCTCGTCGGAGAGCCGGTTGCCGCCGCCGCGCAGGCCGGCGCCGAGGATGCGGATGAGGTCCGTCGCCTTCAGCCGCCCGCTTGAAAACCTTGCCGCCAGATCGGCGAGCCCGTCGGCGGAGAAGGCCGTTTCCAGTTCCGCCAGCGCGCCGAGCGTCAGGCACAGGATGCGCCGCTCGCCGTCGATCACCGCCTCTACCTCGCCGCGCCTCACGTTCGCGCGGTTCACCGTCACGGGCTCCATCACAGCGCTCCGAACGTCAGGGCGCCGGCCGATTCCAGCGCGATCTCGAAGACGAGTTCGCCGTCGTGATTGCCGGAATAGTCGAGCGCGGTCACCTGGAACGGCCCCGTTACCGTGCCGAAATCCGGGATCAGCACCTCAGCCTGCAACAACGTCCCGCCGAAGAAGGCGACGCGTACCAGCGCGTCGGAGGCGGCGTCCTTGAATAGCCCGCCACCGGAAATCGCCGCCCGCTGCACGCCGGCGCCGCCCAGAAGCTCGCGCCATCGCCCGGCGCTCTCGCCGTCGGTCACATCCACCGTCGCCGCATTGAACGCGATCCGCCGCGCCCGAAGCCCGGCGACCGTCACGTATCCCGTGCCGTCATGCACCTTCACCAGCAGGTCCTTGCCCTTCTGCACGCCCATGGCGTCCTCCTTCGATGTCGGAAAAATGAAATTCGCTTCCAGGCGCTGCGACACACCCGTCAGCGGTCGGAGCGTGACGCCGCTACGGTTCGGAACCCCTTGGCGGGCAGGGCGTTTAGCTGTTGAACGCCGGCGCCCTCGTGACGTCTGCGGCAGGAGGAGAACCAAGGGAGGAAACCATGTCGCTTCGCCTCACCACGATACTCGCCGCATCAGCGATCTCAGGGATCGCCTGGATCGCGCTCATCCACGGTGCCTCGGCGCTGCTCTCGCAGTCCGACCCTGTCATGACCGCGAGCCTCGACTGATTGAACGGCGGGATACCGTTAGCGTCTTGCCTTGCGCCAACCGGCTGCCACGGCGTCCTCTTCGGAGCAGAACCACCGTTCGCCGTACTGGGGCAGGATGTTCGTCGCCAAGTAATTCTCCTGGCCGCGCACGTGGTAAATCTTCTCGCGGGAATTGATCGAGATATTGCCCTTGATGTCGCAGGACGGATCATACCATTCGCGCGGCAGCAAGGTGTAGCCGCCGGTGGCCATAAACACCGTGGTCATCAACAATCCGACAAGAAGCGCGAATTTGTCCATCGCCGGATGATGGCTGAGGAATGCTTACTTTGGGTTGCGCAAAAATCTAAAATTCGCGCAAATTCACCGTAACCTCATTCCGGGCGCCGAAGCATACCCCACCTTGCCCGACTCGCCCCTCTCCGGCTAAGGCTCTATCCCCGCCTTCCGGATATCCTCCATGCCGCCCCGCCTTCGTCTCATCGCCACGCTGTCGCTCAGCCAGATCCTCGGCTGGGGCACGACCTTTGACATGCCGGGCGTTTTCGGTCGCATGATCGCGGCGGAGTTGTCGATGGCGAACGAGACCGCGTTTGCCGGGCTCACCGTCATGATGCTTGTCACCGCCTTTGCCGGCCCGACAACCGGGCGCCTGGTCGAGCGGCTGGGCGCCGCCCGTGTGCTTGCCTGTGGCTCGGCGCTGTTCGGTTTAGGCCTCCTGCTGATGGCGGCAGCCACCGGCCCGATCCTCTATTTCGCCGCCTGGCTCGTCATCGGCTTCGGCAGCGCCTTCGGTCTGTCGGTCCCCTGCTACGCCGCCGTCGTCGAGCGCGAGGGCCCCGATGCCAAGCGGGCGATCGGCATCCTGATGATCTTCACCGGCCTGTCGGCCACCGTCTGCTGGCCGCTTTTGTCGCTCGGCCAGGACTGGTTCGGCTGGCGCTGGACGCTCGCCGTCTCGGCGCTCATCCATATCGGCGCGCTCGTGCCGCTGCATCTTTTCGGCCTGCCCGCCATTCGCGGCGCCACCGCCGAGGCGACGGCGGCCTCGCAGGAAGAGCCGCTCGCGTTTTCGCCCGCCCAGGCGAAACGCGCGCTCCTCCTCATCGCCATCGTCTCGATCGCCTTCAATCTCGTCACAACAGGCATCGCGCCGTCGCTGATCGAGCTCATCACCCAAGCCGGCGCCACGCCGGAACTGGCGCTGCAGCTCGGGGCGCTGCGGTCCGTCTTCGGCATTTCCGCCCGCGCCATCGATACGGTGGCCGGCCGCCGCGCCTCGCCGCTCTTCACCGGTTATGCCGCAGCAATTCTCATGCTCGCCGCCCTGCCGATCCTGGCCTTTTCGGGTGGAGAGCCGTGGCTGCTGCTTGCCTTTGTCGCCTGCTACGGTTTCGGCTCCGGTGTGTCGGCCCTGTCGCGGGCGCTTTTGCCGCTCGGCTTCTTCTCGCCCGGCCGCTATGCGCGGATTTCCGCCAACCTGTCGCTGCCCGCCAATCTCGCCATGGCCGCCGCCCCCGTCGTCTCCACCTTCCTGCTCGACCGCGGCGGCGCCACGGCCCTCCTCGTCTACTGCGCCGGCCTCTGCCTGATCACGCTCGCGGCGCTCGCCGGCCTGTCGCTTATCCGGCGGCAGGTGCGGTAATCCACCCCGTCACCCGATCACCGCCCTTATCCGCACCTCTGCGACATACATCGCCGATTTCGCCGCGCGCCGGCTCGTGGTCCGCTGGTGGGTCAGGCTCGCCAGCCGCGCCGTCGGCAGGGAAAGGTCCGCGCCGTGCAAAGCGTCCCTAACGGCGCCGGCGATCTCTTCCGCCTCGCGCCGTCCGGTCGCCGACCAGGCCTCGAAGGTCAGCAGAATCTCCAGCCCGTCCGCCTCCACAGTGGAATAATCCCGCGTCTCCACGGTCGAGAGCATCAGGCAGGGGGCGGCGATCCGGTCGAGGCGGCGGTCGTGGATCTCTCCCCCCACCAGCGCGACTATCCCCGCATCCGCCATCAGCCGGCCAAACACCGCCGACAGCACCTCGTTCACCGCCGTCATCACCCGCTCTCCCGTCCCGCCGTCACCCGGCCACCGGAGCCGACAACCGGCCCGCGCCTCCGCACCTTCCGGCTCCCGCCTTCTAGGCGCGGCTCAACAGGCGCCCCCGCCAAACCACCCGCAGCATCGGCCTCGCCGGCCTCCGCCGCCAAAACCCTCTCCGCCACCCTGGCCTCCGCCAGCCGCCTGAGCGCCCGCGCCAGATCGGTGGCCGTCATCGTCAGCGCCGCCTTCATCGGCCCTCCTCCTCGCAGCCGCAGACCAGCCAGCGGCCCGTCTCGTCGGGATCGTGCAGCGTCTTCACCCGGAAATGCCTGATACCCTTCGCCAGCCGCCAGCCGGAGGCCAGCCCCTCGCGGGGCCGGAGCCAGATCCGGTGCGTCAGCCGCACCGTCTCCGCCCCCGCCTGCTCCTCGGTCACGACCGTGACAGGCTCGATCCGCGCCCAGGCATGGGCGACGAACTCGAATGTCACCGCCGCGCCGCCCTGCCCGTCGGGCGCGGCCACCGGCCGTTCCAGCGCAAGCCGGGCGGAGAGTTGGCCGGGATCGAAGTCGATGAGTCCCATGGTCAGAGCCCCCGCCGCGCATAGGGCGCCACCAGCCGGTCGTAGCCGTCGGGGATCGCCGCCGGCTGGTCGGCGGGGGCGACGGCGCCGCGATAGGAAAACATCAGCGCCACATGCATCAGCATCGCCCGCTTCAGTTCGGCCGGCACGTCGGCGCCGCTCTCGCCGTAACCGGCGGTGAAATCGATCTCGATGCCGTTCACCGCGCGTCCCGGCGCGGGCGGATCGGGCAGCCAGAGCCGCGCCGGCCGGCCGTATCCGTCCAGCCAGTGGCCGGCAAGCGGCACCGTCTGCGGCGCGCCGTCGCCGTCATACACCGTCACCGCCTCGATGCTCCGCACCGGCCCGCGCCCGATCCTGACGATGCAGCTTGTCGGCCAACGGTCGAGATAGAGGCGCAAGCCCTGGCTCACAAGCGCCAGTCCCGTCGTGTGTTCGAGATGGCTGCGGGCAATGCCTGTTAGCGCCGTCAGAAAGGCATCCTCCTGCCCCTCCTCCATCCGCATATGCGCCTTCACCTCGCCAAGCGTCACCGGCTCCACCGCGGGTGCCGCGGTCTGGGCATAGATCATGGGGGTTTCCTTTGTTGTGGGGTGGTTTGGGAGCAAGCGCTTCTCCCCCTTGGCGAACGAAGGCCTGAGCGCGTCGTCGCGCGAGGGCAAAGAGCATCTTAGCGCCAGCTAAGTGCTAGAAATTCCAAGTGAGGGGGTCCGCCACAGACGCTCCCGTACCTGAAAAATTGAGAAATTATTGTGTGGCAACCCTTGAACTTACAAAAGATCGTGGCAATATCAAAAATACAAACGGAGTGTGAGCCATGGTCACAGTTAGGATATGCGCCGCTTAATGGCGGAGATTTCTTTTTGGCTGGCGATATTCGCTAACATTGCTACTATAGCCGGGTTTTTCCTCGCATTGTACGCACTGAAGTAGCCAAAAAGTTTTTCATGAGGCTCGCCTGTACATGCAGGCGAGCCTTTATTTCTATTGGATAACCTTTTTGCTATGATCCAGAGAAGCTAGCAGCTCAAAGAGCTTGCCTCCATAGAATGAGCCTTTGCGGCAGATTAAGCAGAGCCGCTCGAGGCGCACCTCATAGGGTCACAATTCACACCGCGAACTTCACCAGCTTGATCGCCTCGAAATTCTGCACCCCGCCGCCGACGCGCTTCGTCGTGTAGAACAGCACGTAGGGCTTGGCCGAATACGGGTCGCGCAGCACGCGCACCCCGGTGCGATCCACCACCAGGTAGCCCGAACGAAAATCGCCGAGCGCGATCGAGAGCGATCCGGCGGCGATGTCGGGCATGTCCTCCGCTTCCGTCACCGGAAAGCCCATCAGCTGGGCCCTGCCGCCGGCGGTGGCGGGCGGCTGCCAGAGGTAGTTGCCGTCGGCGTCCTTGAACTTGCGGATCTCGCCTTGCGTCTTGCGGTTCATCACGAATTCGGCGTTCTGCCTATGCCCGGCCTTCAGCGCGTAGATCGCGTCGATCAAGACGTCCGAGGGACCGGACGCGGAAAAGCCGCCGGCCGCCCCCGTCGGCAGGAAGCCGAGATTGCCCCAGGTCCAGCCCGCCTCGTGCACGCTCGGATAGGCGAGAAAGCCCTTCGGCCGGTTGACCCCGTCACCCAAAACGAAGGCCCTGCCCTCCTGCTCGGCGAAGGCCGTATCCACCTCGGCCGAGATCCAGGCCTCGACATCGACGGCCGCGTCTTCGAGCAGCGTCTGCGTCGCCGCCGGCATGGCGTAGAGCTCCATGGTCGGGAAGGAGAGCTCGGCGAGCTCCGGCGTCGCCGTCTGCGGCCGCGCCGCCGTCTCGGCCACCCAGCCGGACGCCATGCCGCCCGGCGCGAACGGCTTCTTCAAGACCGAGCCCGAGACCTGCCGCACCGTCGAAAGCGCCCGGATCGGCGAAATCGCAGCCAGCCTGCGGCCGATCTCGCCATCGGTCTCCTCCGGCACCAGGTAGCCGCCATCGGCCGGCGTTCCGGCACTCATCGCCTTCGCCTCCAGCTCGCGCAGGCCCGCCTCGTCGCCACGGCGCACATAGGCGTCGAAGGCCGCCTTGTGCTCGGCGATAGTGTCAGGCGTGCCGCCGGAACGGCCGAGCTGCGGCCGCAGTTTCTTCAGCGCCAGCTGGTCGATCAGCTTCGACTGTTCGTCGATCGCCTTGTTGATGCGCTCCACCTTGTCGCGGGTCACGACGTCGGCGGAGAGCTTCTTCTCGATCTCCTCCAGCCGGTCGTCATTGGCCTCTCGAAACGCCTCGAAGGCGGTCATGAACTCGTCGAACGCCTCCTTCACCGTCTCCGGCAGCGCCTTCATCTCCGGCGCGCCCGTCATCGTCAGTTCGCTCATCGCATCGTCCTCTCTCGGGTTGATCGTCTCGTCGTCCATGGTCCGGTCACAGCGGTTTTCTTCCGCGCTCTCCGGGTCATCGCCTTTCCACTCGGGCTCTTTCCGCCCCCGGTCTTTCCGCTCTTGGAAAACTTCGCCTCCGCCAGGCGTTTCGCCGCGCAGCGCATCACGCGCACCAGCTCGGTCTCGCGGTCGCGGAAGAAATGCGCGCGCTTGACGTTGACGATCCGGGCCTCGGGCTGCATCGGGAAGGTCACGACCGAGATCTCCCAGAGATCGGCCTCCAGCACATGGCGCACGCCGCGCCGGTCGCTCTTGGCCTTGACCGTCTGGAAGCCGATCGACAGCCCGTCCAGCGCCCCGCTCCGCATCAGCGCCAGCACCTCGTCGGCGCGCGCCACGCCCGGCGTCAGCCGGCCCTCGACATAGAGCCCGTGATGATCCTCGCGGATCGTGATCCAGGTGCCGATCGGCTCGTTCGGATCGTGCTGGTAGAGCATGCGCACGCCGCCCGCCCCGCGCGTCGCCACCGACCGGGCAAAGGCCCCGGGCTCGATCACATCGCGCCCCAGATCCACCTTGTCGAAGATCGACGCATACCCCGAAAACCGCCCGTCGCCCCCGACACCCTTGAGCGACAGCTCCGCAAACGTCCGATCGAGCGCCAACCGCCCGCGAAACAGGGTCATGGGAATCTCCTGAGGATGTGGTGTGGGATTTGGGAAGGCGGTGCCGCGAGTCCCTTCTCCCCGCGTGCGGGGGTGAGGCGCGGTCCGCGCAGCGGAGCAATCGATCCAGTGAATCGATTGCAGCAACGAACGCCTTGAGCACAGGCGAAAGGCCGGTCAGGTGGCGGCAGCCGGATGAGGGGCCGTGGGGCGCTAACGAGGCCGCGACTTCTCCCCCTTGGTGGGGGAGACTTCGGAGCGGTGACCGCCAGGTCAGACATCGATCCAGTGAATCGATGTCAGCGAACGAAGGCCCGAGCGCGTCGTCGCGCGAGGGCAAGGAGCATCTTAGCGTCAGCTAAGTGCTAAAAATTCCAAGTGAGGGGGTTTGGGGTAGCGGATGACGGTAGCGACAAACCCGCCCCTCATCCCCCTGCCGGGACCTTCTCCCCGTCTCAACAGGGAGAAGGAGGATGGAGCGCCGCCCGCGCCACGAGTCCCTTCTCCCCGTCAGAACGGGGAGAAGGTGGCGGCAGCCGGATGAGGGGCGATCATGTAATGCGACGGCAGAGCAAATATCTCTAAGTCACCCTCAACCTAACGTTAACTTTCCACCCGCACACCTACTCTATCGTCGACGGAGTGGCCCCATGCAGCATGATATCTACGGCCATGTCAGCCGGCTTCCCGCCTCGGCCTTCTTCCTGTCGCTCGCAGCGCAGATCCTCGCCTTCGGCTATGCGGTGACAAACGCGGAAAACCTGTCGGTGCTGCCCCTGCCCTATCGGGGCGGCATCATCAGCGAATGCAGCGATATTTTGGTCTCACTTCTCTGGTCGAACCGGGTCATCTTCGGCTGGCTGATCTGGCCCATAATCGCCCTGGCCGTCGCCGGCATCATCCTCTGCTACCGGAACAATCGGGCCGGCCTGCCCTTCGTGTTCTTCTTCAACGTGCTCGCAATCGCCGTCTTCGGCATCACGAAGGACAGTTCGTACTATATCTTAAGCCCGATCGAGGTCTCGCGCGCCTGCACCAGCAATGCCGTCTCTATCCTGACGCTCATCAACATCCCGATCTTGAGCCTCTTCCTCTACCTCGTCGTCGGGAATCTGTTCGTCAGCCGGCGGGTGGGACGGGGAAACTCCTGATGGTTTTAGGTTGCACACCCCAGTATCCCCTCGGCATTCGCCGCATCGCCTTTAACGTTCGGGCCGTTATCGTTGGGAAAGGAGGCCTGAAATGCGTTTCGATGTAAGGCTGTTCTTCAAGATTTCAGATGTTGGAATGCTCTACTTCGTCGTTGCGCATATCGGGCTATTCTGGCTTACGGCATGGGGAGTTAGGATATCTTTGCAAGCGAGGGCTTGGGCCACGCAGTCGATCCTGCCGGATGTGTGGAACACTCCCCTGCTTGATCTGCTGATCTGGGCTTGCGCGATTGTCGCATACAACATCGCTTTTGCCTGCAGCTTTGTAAACGGGATCGCTCTGCCGTTCATCCTGGGCCAGTGGTTCAAGACCAAGGGTTGGCCGCTTCCAGGACTTTGGATGGGGCTCCTAGGCGCTGTCTACGCAAACATTTGGATGTTCAACTTCGTGAAGCATGCGCTGGTGCGCTGATATTAGCGTTTCCCAGTTATGCTATAAAACCGAAAGAGACCACCGGTCGATAGGCATGCCCGCATGAGGAAGTCCATGGCGCCGCGCTATCCAAGCGGTGAGCGTGAGTCAGAACTTGGGGTCTGACAAACGGGCTGCTACTCTGCTTGAAGAGGGAGGCGCATTTGGCAAAGATCGCAAAAATACCCGTTGAGCAGTTGAGCGAGGAAACCGCAAGGCTCTACGACGCCTTGAACGATGAGAAGGACTTAGCCGTTATCCTCATAGGCACTGGCTTTCTGGATGCATGCCTAAAGTCGCTGCTTGAAGCCCATTTTCTTGACGGAAGCACGTCCGAGAGGCTTCTGCAGCCGTCTGGAGCCATTGGTGGCTTTAGAGCAAGAACAGACCTTTGCTATGTCTTAGGACTCATACCGAAATCGGCTCACGGAAACCTCGTGACTTTGGGGGAAATCCGTAACCGTGTCGCGCACCACCATCTCGATATGGACTTCAGCGACGCAGCAATCGGGGCCGAGGTTGCGAAGCTCACCGTTGCTCTTACGGGCTATCTTGCGGACGCCCCCGGGCGAACTCGCTTCACTCTGTGCGTAGTCCTCTTAGCGAACATGCTTATCCTGAACACACTTCAAGTCCGAGCTCGCGGCGAGAAAACACCGAAAAACGAGTCGGAGATCATCTATAGGAAGATTGAAGCGCCAACATGAACTTGGAGTAATACCAACGAGCTAAGGCTGTCCGTTGGCTCCCCACGTCAGACATCCCGCTCGCAGCAAGCTGAGCCTTAAACACGCATGAGCGCGCTCTCAAACCGACGGCAAATTGTTTCGACACCCAATCTCCCCACCTCCCACCGGAGCCCCCCATGCACACCACCCAACTCCACCGTGGCCGCCTCCTCGATCACATCCAGCTCGTGGTCAAAGACCTCGCCGCCGCCCGTGATTTCTACACCGCCGTTCTGGCCGTTCTGGAGATCCCGGCGGTCGACACAGCCGACGGCTATTTCTGGGCCGCCGAACTCGTTGTCTCCCCGGCCGAAAGCCCGGCAGCGCTCGGTCTGTTGACGGGGCGGCATCATCTGGCGTTCCAGGCGAAGGATCGCGCCACCGTGGATGCCTTCCACCGCGCGGCGCTCGCCCACGGCGGACGTGACAACGGCGCGCCCGGAGAGCGGGCCTATCATCCCGGCTACTACGCCGCCTTCGTGCTCGATCCCGACGGAAACGATATCGAAGCCGTCTACCACGGCGAAGGCCGGCGCAACGTTCCCTCCGTGACGATCGATTTTTAGAGTTCGAGGTTGGGCTAATAGTGGGCTGACAGCCAGAGCCGGAGGGGCTAATTTGCGCAAGGAGCGGACACGGCCGCCGCCGCGAAAGCTTATAAATTTCTGCTTGAACCGTACCCAACGTCATACCTTAGATCAGGTAAGACCATTTGGGAGCCACCATGCGGAATGACATTCTGGAAGATACATGGCTGACTGCGGCGCAATGCGCGAAACGTGTTGGCCTAACGGTTCGCGCCTTACGGCTATATGAGGAAACCGGGCTCATTCATCCCCGCAGGACAGACGCGAACTGGCGGCTCTACGGAGCCCGCGAAATCGCTCGGCTGAACGAAATCCTTATGTTGAAGCGGCTGGGCCTCAGTCTGCAGCACATCGCGCGGCTGCTGGCTGGGCAAGCCGCCGATCTCGACCGTATGCTGCACATGCAGAACCTTGCCCTACGGGAACGGCTCGCGCGAACTCAGCACAGTCTCGCCATCATCGATGCGCTCAGAGCAAAGACCGCCGCGGGCGTCTCCATATCTGTCGAAGAACTCCTGCAACTGGCAAAGGATACACTGATGACCGACACCTCACTCGATGACATTGCCTGGCGTCGCTACGACCAGGCAAGGCCACGAAAAGAGATGAAGATCGAGCCCGCCCTCTATGCTGATTATGAGGGATATTATGCCCTGGATCACCTTGCCTACGTCGTCACAAACCGCGACGGTCGGCTCCTCACTCGGATATCCGGCCAGCCCGAGCTTGAAATCTTCCCCGAAGATGTCGACCAGTTCTTCTATAGGGCGGTCCAGGCGCAAATCACGTTCGTCCGCGAGCATGGCCGAGAAGTAACTGGCCTTGTTCTCCACCAGTATGGTTTTGACCATGATGCGCCTCGGATCGAACCAGAACGCGGGATCGCTTTGGAGCGCGCGTTTGCAGACAGGATTGCTCAGAATCAACCAATCGAGAATGGCGAAGCTCTATTGCGGTTGGTGATCCAGGACCTGCTTGGCGAGCCTGACTACAAGCTAATGACTCCTGAGCTTGCCTGCATCGCACGAGAGCAATCGGAGACCGCGGGGCCATTCCTTAGGGGGATGGGTACACTTCGCGATCTGAAGTTCAAGAAGGTTACAGAGCAAGGATGGGATTTGTATGAAGCTGCCTTCGATAACGGCCATCTCTATTGGAGCTTCATTTTGAATGACGACCAGAAGGTCAGCGGCCTGTTCTATCAGAAGTCTCCAGAAGACTGAGTACCTCCAGGGAGTTCAGCGGCCTACTTCCGGCGGCCGTGACCGCTTCAGCCCTATAGCGGCCACCGCGCTCCTACAGCCCCTCACGCCCCAGCACCCTTCCCCCCGCCCCATCGCCCCGCGATCCGTGCCAGCACGCCCAGCCCCCACCAGGCGCAGAGGCTGGCCGAGGCTGAGCCCATCAGCATGATCTCGACGGCCGACAGGGTCGCCGCCACCTCCAGCCGGGCGGCGATCCAGAGGCCCGTCGGGCCGCCGAAGATGATGCCGGTCGCCACCCCCGTCAGGAAGCGCACCGCCGCCTCCTGCCGGTCCTTCGGCAAGAAGTAGGCGAGCGAGATCGCGGCGCCCGACACGGCGCCGATCAGGCGCGCGGTCCAGAGCCCGCCGTCAGGGGTGAAATCGGCCATTTTATTAACCTTATCTAATTAAGATGATTCGCATGAGACCGGCGCCGGTTCGGCGGGGCGGCTCGGACACCCGCCTTTTCCCCAAGGGCGGGCGGCGCCGGTTTCATCCTGTCTTTTGAACCGCTTGGCGGCATTTCCTCGCAACACGATTCCGCGACTTCATGTGTCGATTCAAGCGCGGCGGCGATTGTCCCCGCAAATGTCATCGATCCGACATCCGGGCTTCACACGCGCTTCACAGTCCTCGCCTTATCTCGCTTCGATGTTCACTGTCGGGGGACGGACATGGTCTATTTCGTGGAAGCCGGTCGCGCGCCGCGCGGTACTGTGTGGGAAAAGCCGCTGCTTTTGTCGGCTCTGGTCACGGTCACGATCTCCCTGCTGTTTTCGGCCTTTCCGCAGATCGATCTCGCCATCGCGCGGCTCTTCTATGTCGAGGGCCAGGGCTTTCCGGCAAGCGAGATGGATGCGCTCAAAACCTTCCGCGCCATCGGCCAGTATTTCCCGCTGACGCTGTCGATCGTGCTGCTCACGGGGCTGATCCTGAAGCTGGTCTATCCGTCGCGGCCCTCCCTCTTCGCGCCGCGCTTCACGCTCTATTTCACCAGCCTCTTCCTGCTCGGCCCGGCGCTGCTCGTCAACGGCATCCTGAAGCCTCTCTTCGACCGGCCGCGCCCGCGCAATGTCACCGAGCTCGGCGGCGCCGATCTCTTCGTGCCGGCTTGGAGCCTGGGCGGCGATTTCTTCGACGACCGGTCCTTCGTCTCGGGCGAGGTCGCCGTCGTCGCCTGTCTCGTGCCGCTCGCCTTCTTCGTGCCCGTCGTCTGGCGGCGCTGCGTGTTCGTGCTGCTGTCCGCCTTCGTCGCCGCCACCGCGCTCAACCGCATGGCCTTCGGCGCGCATTTCCTGTCGGACACGCTGATCGCCGCCGCGCTGATGGGAATTCTCTCGGTCGGCCTCTGGTACCTGATCTATGTCCGCCCGGGTGCCGCCTCCTGCGACGTCAAGCTCGACGCGGAATTGAGCCGCCTCGGCTTCGCGCTCCGCGACCATCGCCAGCGCATGATCCGCCGCGCCCGCCTGTCGACCGCGCGTCTGGCCCGCTCGTTTGCCCGGCTTTATCCGCTGCGCCAGCCGGCAGGCACCGCCCGGCCGTCAGAGGCGTAAGGCTCAGTACCCCACCGCCGCGCGTTTCTCCGCGTCGGTGAGGAACGTAGCCGCCCCCACCCGCGCCCAGAGCGCGTCGCGCTCGACCGAAAGCCCCGCCGCCCGGTCGAGATCCGGCAGCAGCCTGGACGCCTCGCCCATGGCACCCGCCAGAAAACCGGAAAACGCTTCCGCCGTCCGCCCCGTCAGCGGCAGCACCGTCAGCCGCCAGAAGGCGCGGTTGGCCTCCTGGTAATTGGCATAGGTGTTGTCGCCGGGAATGCCGAGCAGCATCGGCGGCACGCCGAAGGCGAGCGCGATATCGCGCGCCGCCCCGTTCTTCGCGGCCTCGAAATCCATGTCGCGCGGCGAAAGCCCCATCGCCTTCCAGTCGAGCCCGCCTTCCAAGAGCAGCGGCCGCCCGGCGTTCATCGCGCCGGAATAGCCGTCGTCGAGCTCGCTCTTCAGCCGCTCGTACTGGTCGACGGAAAGATTGCCGCCCTCCTTCGGCTGGTAGACCAGCGCGCCGGAGGGCCTGGCCGAATTGTCGATCAGCGCCTTGTTCCAGCGCGCCGCCGCGTTCGAAAGATCGAGCGCCGCGATGGCGGCACCCAGCGGCGGAAAGCCCAGGTGGTCGTCGAGCGGATGGAAGAGCTTGAGATGTAGGAGCGCCCCCTCGCCGTCCGCCGGTATCCGCCTGGTCGTGCCGCCCGCCCGGTAGTCGTACCCCACCGGCCAGCCGTCGCGCCCCTCCGCCACGCTCACTCGATCGGGACGCAGGAGATGCAGTTCGGCCAGCCGTGCGCCCAGCCGCACAGGCTCGACAAAGGCATTGCCCGAGATCAGCAGTTGGCCATACAGCGCCTCGAGAAAATCCACGCCCGCCGTCTTCGCATTCGGCGCCCGCATCA
Organism: Ciceribacter sp. L1K22; assembly: GCF_017599385.1. Taxonomy (GTDB): domain Bacteria; phylum Pseudomonadota; class Alphaproteobacteria; order Rhizobiales; family Rhizobiaceae; genus Allorhizobium. The sequence continues at coordinate 1,374,284 of NZ_JAGFPK010000001.1, read as the reverse complement.
GCTCCAGCACCGGATGGCCGGAGAGCTCCGTCTCGCCGCGATAGACGAGCCACGGCACGCTCGCCGCCGCCTCCGCCACCAGCCGCACGCAGCGATGCGCGACGGGATTGCCGAGAAAGCCGGCCCGCGCCAACGCCCCATAGGTCGCCGCCGTCCTCTTCCCCGTCGCCTCGCCCGTCAGCCAGGCGAGCGCGCCCAGCGCCTTCGTCGCCCCCGGCACCCGTTCATCGCGCAGCCGCTCCCGCCGCCGCCAGAAAGGCAGTCTCATCGGATGATCCTTTCGGTAGATGGGATTGTGTGTCCAGGAGGCAGCGCCGCAGCCCCTCATCCGCCTGCCGGCACCTTCTCCCCGTTTTGACGGGGAGAAGGAGGATGGAGCACCGGCGGTGCCACTTGCCCCTTCTCCCCGTGGCTACGGGGAGAAGGTGGCGGCAGCCGGATGAGGGGCAACCGCCGAAAACTTAGCCGCGCTCCCTACCCCACCCGCTCCGTCACCGCGCTCGCCACGTGATAATCCGCCGCGATGCGCAGTTCGCGCAGCGGCCGCACGCGGTCGATGGACTCCTTATAGAGCGGATGCGCCCGGTAGGCCTCCAGCGCCGCCTCGTCCTCGAACTCGCCGTAGACCACGAGGTCGACGCTTTGGTCGAAGTGGTCGGATTTCTGGCACATACCGATCTCCAGCCGTGTCGCATGCGGAATGCCCGTCAGGATCGACAGGCCATTGCGCACGGCCTCGATATCGCCGCCCTCGGGCACGGAAAAGAACACGATATGGCGGATCACTTGTGATCTCCGGCAGGCACTTTTGGAAACGCCGGCAGCGGCCGGCCACGGGAAGGGCCTCCCGGTTAGCACGACCGCGCGACGGGCTCAACCTGTCGGAACCTGCCCCTCATCCGCCTGCCGGCCCCTTCTCCCCGCTCGCGGGGGTGAGGCGCGGTCCGCGAAGCGGAGCAATCGATCCCGTGACTCGATTGCAGCAACGAACGCCTTGAGCCCGAGCGAAAGGCCGGCCGGGAGGATGGAGCACCGCCAGTGCCACGAATCCCTTCTCCCCGTCAGAACGGGGAGAAGGTGGCGGCAGCCGGATGAGCGGCGCCATCAAGCCGCCATCGCCCGCCAGAACGCCTTCCCATAGCCCGCCACCAGGTCCTCCCTGTCCGTGCCGTTGACGATCCGCCGCGCGCCCCTCCAGTCCTCGGCGGTCCCGTTGAAGAACTCGCCCAGCCGTCGCCCGCTGAAGAGCCCCTTCACCATGCCGACCACCAGCACCGTCGCCGCCACCTCCAGGTCGAGCGCGCGGTCGGGATCGGTCACGAGGTCGAGCCTCGTCGCCTCGGACAGCCGCTGATAGTTCGACTTGTGGGTGATCTGCACCAGGCCGCGCCCGTACCAGGTCTTGCCTTCGCCGTCCGGCCGCCAGTAAGGCCGCTTCACCTGCGGCAGGCGTCCGGCCGCATAGGCCCGGTCGAGCCGCGCCACGGCTTGGCTATCCGTCTTCGCCAGCGTCTCGCGCACCGCCTGCATGGTGCCGGCCGTCTCGTGGAAGGCGGTCGCCAGTCCGTAGGCAAGCCCGCGTGGGTCCTCGCCCGCCGCCAGCCGCTCCCAGGCAGCGGCGATTTCCGTCATGCCGGCCACCTGACCGCGACTCAGCCGCCCCGGAAACGGGTCGCGCCTGACGGCATCGAAGAACGCTTTCGACATCATGGTCATTCCGTTTTCCCCTTGTTTGATGGCGCGACGGGGCGTCGCCGACGGCGTCCGGCCGCCCGCGATTAACCACCCCGAAATTTTCCTGCTGATCTAAATCGGTTTAACTAAATTCAATCGTTTAAACCGGGTTAAGACGATATTTACAAAGACTTAACTCTGTGGAACCTTCCGCGTCATGTGGCGTTCTAGAGCGCGTCCATGAAGGGAGATACACCATGCAGATCAAGCTGAGCACCGAGACCAAGTCTGCTGCAAACAGCAATGCGGCCAATACCATCCCGGCCCATGTCATCGAGCGCATGGAGTCGGAATGGCGCCAGATGCGGCAGCCGCAGACGGCCTCTTCCAAGTAATCGTTCCATCCGGAACACAAGAAGGCGCGCCACCCGGCGCGCCTTTTTTCATGCGCGGTGTCTGGCCCTGCGCCTTTCCGCAAAGCCGCTCATCCCGCTGCCGCCGAAAACGCACCTCAAAGCCCCCTCATCCGGCTGCCGCCACCTTCTCCCCGCACGCGGGGAGAAGGAACCCGTGGCACCGCCGTCGCGCCGCTCAAAGCCCCCTTACCCTCGGCTCCCCTCTTCCCGTCAGTATCAGCGCCGTCAGCGCCCAGACCAAGGCATCCAGCCGGTCCGGAGAGCGGCCGGAGGACAGCCCGTCCGGGCCGAAATCGCACATCTGGTCTTCCAGTTCGGCAAAGGCGCCGGCATGGACCACGCGGCCCTGCTCGTAGAGCGCCGCCACCGGCTCGGCGCGGAGATATTTGCCCCGCGTCGCCCGCACCATGGTCACCGGCAGCGCGGCCTCGACGCTCGCGAGCGTCGCCGCCACCATGTCGCCGCCCTGGTTTGCCTCCGCCACCACCCGGTCGGCCTCGAACCGCTTGAAGGCGCGCACGACAGCACCCGCCCAGCCGGCCGGGCTCTTGCCCTCGACCGAACAGTCGGCCAGCACCACCGCGCGACCTGTCTCCTCGATGCCGGCCACGACGATGCCGCAGCACGACGCCGCGCCCGCGCCCGCCGGCGGATCGACCGCCACGACGATGCGCCTCAGCGCCCCGTGCTGGCGGACCCTCACCGCCTCCAGCCGGTCGCGCCGCCAGAGCGCGTCCTCGCGGTCCTCGATCAGCTCACCCAGGAGCTCCTGCCGCCCCAGCCGCGACCCGCCGTAGCGGGCCTCGATGGCGGCGATGAAGCCCGGCGCCAGATGCGGCGCATTGGAGAGCGTCGAGATCCGCGTCGTAACCGTGCCCGGGTCCTTCACCAGCCGCCGGATCAGCGGCACCGGCCTCGGCGTCGTCGTCGCCACCAGCCTTGGCGCGTCGCCCAGCCTCAGGCCAAACTGCAGCATGTCGAAGGTGTCCTCGGCGTATTTCCACTTGCCGATCTCGTCGCACCAGGCGAGGTGAAACTGCGGCCCGCGCAGGCTTTCCGGGTCCTCGGAGGAAAAGATCTGCGCCACCGCGCCGTTCGGCCAGACCAGCCGTCGCCGGGTGATCTCCACCTCGGGTGCGGCCGCCCCCGCCACCTTGCAGATGCCGGAGAGACCGTCGATCATCACCTCGCGGGCATCGCCCAGCGTTTCCGCCACCAGCGCGATCCGCAAATCCGAGCGCCGCCCGGCGCTTGCCATCGCCTGCACCCATTCGGCGCCGGCCCGCGTCTTGCCCGAGCCGCGCCCGCCCATCAGCAGCCAGTGCCGCCAGTCGCCCTCCGGCGGCCTCTGGCTATCGCGCGCCAGAAGCCTCCAGTCGCGCAAGGCCCGCACCACCTGCGCCTTCGGCAGGGAAAGGCCGAGCGCCGGGAGCGCGATCATCACAGAGCAAGTCTGCCGGGCCTCCGGACCACCGTCCCCAGAAGAGGAAGCGTCGGCCTGCCCGTCGCCAGCCGCCCCATCCGATCTCCCCCCGGAAGACGAAGCGTCGGCTTGCCCGTCTCCAGAGGCAGGGTCATTCTGCCCGCCATCACCCGCCCCATCCGATCTCCCCCCATGTGGGGGAGATGCCCGGCAGGGCAGAGGGGGGCCTCCACGGCAAGCCGCGGCCGAAGCCCCTTCCCCTTGCCGGGATGGGTCGGGGTGGGGTTCTTCAGCGGTGGACGCGGCTTCCCCGTCACACGTTGCCGTAGTGCCTGCCGAATCCTCCGCCTGAGTTGGCTCCGTCTCCGTCTGCCGCTCCGGCTCGTTTCCGCCCCTCACCCAGCCCTCTTCCCACGAGCGGGGAGAGGAGGAAGCCGGGTCTGCCTCGCTGTCGCGGGAAGCCGGCGCCTCCTGCCCCTTCTCCCCGCTCACGGGGGTGAGGCGCGGTCCGCGAAGCGGAGCAATCGATCCAGTGAATCGATTGCAGCAATGAACGCCTGGAGCACAAGCGAAAGGCAGGTGGCGGCAGCCGGATGAGGGGCTGCTGTCGCCACCCCCGATCGCCACCTTCGCCTCGATGCCGGCATCCGTGATCCTCTGCCGCGCCTTGTCGGCGACAGCCGTCAGACGCCGGCCATAATCATCCGACATGCCCTCAACCTGCCGAAGCACCAGTTCCGCAATCGCCTGCTCCCCCGCCTCCCGGCGCCGGCGCATCTCCCGGTTTTCCCGGCGGGCCGGTTCCGAAAGCGCCGGTGCCGCCACCGTCACCGCCCGCGCCGCCTTTCCAGCCATCACCACCGGCAACGCCGTCGCCATCACGCCAGCGCTGGACCAGGTCGCGGGCCCGTTCCTCGGCCCGCTCGTTGGCCCTGGCATCGATGAGCTTCGCCAGCCGGTCGACAATATCAGCATCGTCTTCCTCCTCGGCCCTCAGCAGGTCCGCCGCCGCCCGGTCGCGGGCGATATCGCGTTTCAGGCTGTCGATCTTTTCCAGCGTGCGGACGATCAGCGACATGGCGTCGGTCGCGCCCTTGATGTCGGCCCGCGCCGTCTTGCCGTCGGGCCTCGGCGCAGCGCCTGCAACGTCCGCCGCCCCGCCGCCGGCCGATCCGGACCCGCCGCTCCTGCCAGCCTTGTTGCCACCCGCGTCACCATCGTCATCCTCCGGTCCAAGCCCCGCCTCGGCATCGGCGCGCAGCTTGCGGAACACCCGAAACTGCTCGCCCATCTCCGCCGTCAGCTCGTCCAGCAGGCCGGACAGCGCATCGACGGGAGACCCCGCCTCCATCGACTTCAGCTCCAGCACCACCCTGCCCGCGAGCCGCAGACATCGCCGGTCGACGGGCGGGCCGACGCCTTCAGGCCCGATCCGTTCGATCTCCCACCCCGCCGGCCCCGCCCGCTCTCCGGGCAACAATTCCGACAGCAGGACCTCGCCCGCCTCGTCCAGTGAAGAGATGCGCATGGAAACCTCCATGAGAAAAGAATGGTTGGAATGGGATGCGCCGCCGTATCTCCCCCTTGGCGGGGGAGAATGGAATTTCAGCATCTTAGCCGCAGGCTAAGTGCTAGAAATTCCAAGAGAGGGGGTCCGCTCAGGTCCGACACCCAATGAAAAAAGGCCCGGTCCCCCGAGCCCCACAAACCTCAGAAGGCCCGCCCTTAGGCGCAACTTCCCGACCATATCCAAACCCTACCAAAACACCGTGACGCCGTCAAGGAATTTTTTCCTATTTTGACTTTGCATCAATTTTAAGTAAATGCTAGTGTAGCTATATAAATAGCGCTTAAGTTGCGTGGGGGGCGTTTCTATGGCGGAGGGGAGGAAGTACGATTATCCACCACTTTTGGCGCCCGGCGCTCATTATCTAAGCTTGCCAGAAGTCAAATCACTCGTCGTAGACCGGTTTTCTGCCGGCTATCAATCAGCTCGGTTAAAGCTATACCAGCAACTCGAAGAATTTATTCAATTACTGCTAACAAACAATATTTTGGGTGACTTGGCGATTGATGGCAGCTTTCTCACAGAAAAGCCAAATCCAAATGATGTAGATGTTTTGCTGACTTACGATTTTGACATAAGCACCTCCTTAAGTCAGATTCAAAACGACTTAATAGATCAGATAAATACGAGCTATTTATTTGAAAATGTTGACAGTTTGGCTATCGTGAGATACCCTCGTGATCATCCTCTATTTGGCTCCGCCATTGATGTCGCCACAATGAGCAACCACTACGGCATCGAAAACAGCGAAGCATGGACCAAGGGTTACGTCGTTTTCAGGTTGTGGGAGACAAAAATTGGCTGTCGCATCCGCAGTTGAACGAGCGCGGCAAGCCTTTGCCGTCGTGACCCAAATTGAAGAGGCGTTGCTACGCGATCCTGATGCGCGTCACTTGCATGTCAATCTGGCGGCGGCACGCAAGATGGCCCGGCAAGCTCAAGATCGCGTGCTGGCTATAGCCGAAAGCGACCATGTTGAAGTTTGCGACTATCGGCTTGTTCCTGTTGACCAACGTCCCTACGCTTTGACGTGGGTTTCACAATCCATGTTGCATTTCCAGAACCTGTTTAGCCAGGTACACGATGCAGTTAGGAATGGCCCAAAGCTAAAATCGGTTATCGGAGCAGAAGCCCTGAGGGAGAGTATTTTAGAGTTTGGATACTCCTACAGCGGGTCATTAGGCGTTATGCTATTTGTTCCGAGCACGAAAACGCTGTTTGACGGTTCACTGGACGCGTCAATCGACGCGCTATTCCAGGTGGTCGAAATATCAGATCAAGACGATGTGAGGGACGTTGCGAAGGCGCTGGGTATGCCAGTGTTGAAGCGTGTTTATGAGTGGTCGGCGAGTAATGTGAATGGTGGCTTCTCGACCGATTTGAAATGGCGTAGATCCGATGGAAGATTTCTCGGCGAGGTGATCACTCGTGAGAAAATGGAGCAGATTGTCGAAATAATTGGTCGAACTTCCGACGTTCAGTCCATACATCACCACGTTGCCGGTGTTTTGGTAGGAATGGATGTTAAGAGTGGTAGGTTCAGATTGACGGTTCCGGACGGGGAGGATTTCGCCGGCGCATTGTCGAAAGAATTTCCGCGAGATCGTCGCTTTACAGTAAATCGAGTATATGACGCTCACATTTTGGAAAGCAAAACAACTAGATATGCGACGGAGACTGTAGAAAGAAAATTTGAGCTCGTAGCCCTCCGAGAACCTAGTGAACCAGAACTGATGACGCCCTGAACGGCATTTCTTCCTGGAACAGAACTTCCCTTGATGGCGCTCAACTGACGTTCGTCGGTGTGCCAAAGCGACTTCAGCTGGCTGCGAAAGGCGTCTGATGGTTGTGAATATCCGATCTCTTTCGACGGTTGGATTGCCGCAACTTAGGCTTCTCGACCAGCGGTTAGTTTAAGCGTCTCTTCCTTACTCCAGCGCCAGCACATCCACATTGCGCACCTTCAACCGTGGCGTGATGTCGCTGCAGGCGGGGACGGTTTCGTCCACGAGCACCGCGACGGCGGAGCGGTTGGTGGCGGGGTCGCAGTAGAGTTCGGAAACGCCATCCGGCAGGCACTGGGCGATCACCTCGCGGCCGCCGGGCAGGCTGCGGATGACGAAGTTCGGGCGCTTGCGCCAGTCGGGCGTCTGGGCGTTGAACACGTCGTGGCATTCCTCGATCGTCGCGATCTTCTTGTTGTAGATGGCGAGATTGTTCCAGCCCGCGAAGGCCGGAACGGCAAGGGTCGAAAGAGCAACCAGGGCAAGAGAAAAGCGCATCGAATCACCCTCCGGTTTTTATGGAGACACAACCCTAGCGCTCAATGGTAAACCATTTCTTCCCTAAATTAGTAAGCCTTTTACCTATTCCGCCGCCCCGCCATATTGCTCCCAGGCGGCCATGGCATGGGCCGCATACATCAGGCTCGGCCCGCCGCCCATGTAGATCGCCATGCCCAGCACTTCCTGGAATTCCGCCCGCGTCGCGCCGAGCTTGATCAGCGCCTCGGTGTGAAAGCCGATGCAGCCGTCGCAGCGGGTGGAAATGCCGATGCCCAGCGCCACGAACTCCTTCGCCTTCTTGTCCAGCGCCCCGTCCCTTGTCGCCGCCCCCGCCATGGCGGAAAAGCCGGCCATGACGTCGGGAATCTCCTTCCGCAGCGTGCGCGTGTGGGCGGAAATGTCTTTTGTGATATCGGGATAGAACTTGACGGGCGTGTTCATGGCGTGGTCCTCGCAGGGTTATACATATAGCTTTTTATATATGTATTTGGGCCATGAATTCAAGGGGCTTCCCCCTTCGTCGCTTTCCGGCCTACACTCCCTGAAAATCGGAGAGTCCCGCCATGGCCACGCCACTTCTGGTCCGCAACCGCAATTACCGCCTGCTGCTGTCGGCCGGCGCGCTCACCAATCTCGGCGACGGGCTGATGGTGCTGGCGCTACCGTGGCTGGCGACGCTGATGACCCGCGATCCCGTGGCGATCTCCGCCGTCGCGGCGGCGCTCAGCCTGCCCTGGCTGCTGTTCGCCCTGCCGGCGGGCGTCATCATCGACCGCGCCGACCGGCGCACGCTGATTGCCCGTACCGACATGCTGCGGGCGGCGATCGTGTTTTCGATCATGATGCTGGCGCTCGCCGAGCCCACTCCGGAGGCCGTCTGGGTGCTGGCCGGGCTCGCCTTCCTGCTCGGCTCGGCCGAGGTGATGCGCGACAATGCAGCGCAAACCATCCTGCCGGCCATCGTCGCGCCCGCTGATCTGGAGGCCGCCAACGGGCAGATGTGGAGCGCCGAGCAGATCACCGGCCAGTTCGTCGGCCCGCCGCTTGCCGGCCTCCTGATCGGCGCCGGAATCGCGATCCCCTTCGGCCTCGATGTCGCGGCGCTGGTCATGGCGGCCGGGCTCGTCTGGCTGATCACGCTGCCGCCGGCGCTTCGGGTGTCCTCGCGCTTCTGGCCGGCGCTGAAGGAGGGCGTGGGCTACATGCGCCGGGATACGCCCCTCTTCAGGCTCGCCATCACGCTCGGCGTCATCAACCTGCTGTTTTCCATGGCGACCACGATTACCGTGTTGTTCGCGCAGGAGATTCTCGGCCTCTCCGCCGCCGGCCACGGGCTGCTCCTGTCGATCGCCGCCGTCGGCGCTGTGGCCGGCAGTCTCGCCGCCCCATGGATCGCGTCTTTCATCGGCGCGCAGGCGAGCCTGTTCGTTGCGCTCGGCGGCTGGAGCCTCGGCTACGCGGTCATCGGGCTGACATCGAACACGGTCGTGGTCGGCGCCTCGCTGTTTTTCTTCATGGCCGCGTCGATGCTCTGGAACGTGATCACCGTCTCCTGGCGCCAGCGCCGCATTCCCGGCGACCTGCTCGGCCGCGTCAACAGCATCTACCGCTTCTTCGGCTGGGGCTCTATGCCGCTCGGGGCGCTGCTCGGCGGCGTGGTAGTCGCATTCGTCGAACCCGATGCTGGCCGCGAAATGGCACTGCGCGCGCCCTTCCTGCTTGCCGCCCTGGGCTATGGCCTGCTGCTGGTCTACAGCCTGTTCCGTCTGCGGCTGCGATAGGGTACGACCTCCCTCCCGCCTCATGCTTTGATAAAGCCGTTCCAGAAGGATACCGCACATGAACCCCGAAACGGGCCTTCCTCCCTTCCGGATTTCCAGGCTTGGAGGCGAGGAAGGGAGCGACTACCGCGCCCTGCGCCTTGAAGGTCTTCGCGAACATCCGGAGGCCTTCGGAGCGTCATGGGAGGAGGAAGCCTCGCAGGACGCGGCGCGGTTTTCGATGAGGCTGGAACGGGGTCTCGTTTTCGGTGCGCGGTCGGGCACGAACGGGACGCTTGTCGGCATCATCGGCCTGCGCGTTCCCACGGAGGAAAAGATGCGGCACAAGGCGTCCCTGTGGGGCTTTTATGTCCGTCGCGATGCGCGCCGCACGGGGGTCGGGCGTGCGCTCCTCGATCACGCCATCGCTTACGCGGCCGCGGTCGTCGAGGAGGTCACCTTGATTGTCGAGGCCCAAAACGCACCCGCTCTCGCTCTCTATCGTCAAATCGGCTTCGAGCAGTACGGACTGGAAAAACGATCGCTCAAGATCGGTGACGTCTATCACGACGAAGTCCTGATGGCCTTGCCTCTCGGCTGAGGGGCAGGCCCCTCACCCCACCCTGACAGCCGTATACCCTGCCTCTGCAATCGCCACGGCCGCCTTCTCGGCGTCGCCGTCCACGGTCACGCGATGGCGGGCGAGATCGACCGTCACGGGGGCGCCCGGGAGGGCGTCGGCCAGCGCCGCCCTCACGGTCTTTTCGCAATGGCCGCAGGTCATGTCTTCGACGCGGAATTCGATCATGGTGTTCCTCCTGTACTGTATTTTGTCCTGTCTTTCTGCACCTTGACCCCATGGCAAGGTCAAGCGCCGGATTGCCGCAGGCGGGCGGCCTCTCAGCCCTTCGCCGCCCTGCCCTTCGCCTTGCGCTTGGCCGCCCCCTCGTCGCCGGCGAGATCGGCGAGGATCGGGCAGTTGGGGCGGGCGTCGCCGTGGCAGCAGGAGACGAGGTCGGAGAGGGTGTCGACCATGCCGCGCATCTCGGCGATCTTGCGGTTCAGGTCGGCGATATGGGCGCTTGCCAGCCGCTTCACCTCGGCGGAAGCGCGCGTCTTGTCGTCCCAGAGCGCCAGCAGCCGCTCGGTCTCCTCCATGGAGAAACCCAGCGAGCGGGCACGGCGGATGAAGCGCAGGCGGTGCACGTCGTCTTCGCCATAGACCCGGTAATTCGCCCCGGTGCGGCCCGGGCTGACGAGCCCCAGCGTCTCGTAGTAGCGGATCATCTTGGCACTCACGCCCGAGGCGGCCGCCGCTTCGCCGATGTTCAGCATCATGCGTCTCCTTTCATCGCGAGCGGCCGAAACCGCTTCAGTCTCAGGGCATTGGTCAGCACGAAGACGCTGGAGAGTCCCATGGCCGCCGCGCCGATCATCGGCGACAAGAGAATGCCGAAGGCCGGATAGAGCGCGCCGGCGGCCACCGGGATCAGCGCCACATTGTAGCCGAAGGCCCAGAACAGGTTCTGGCCGATATTGCGGATCACCGCCCGGCCGATCTCGATCGCGGCGACGGCAGACGCCAGATCGCCACCGACCAGCACCACGTCGGCGCTTTCGATCGCCACATCGGTGCCGGTGCCGATCGCCACCCCGGTATCGGCGGCGGCAAGGGCCGGCGCATCGTTGATGCCGTCGCCGACGAAGGCGACCTTCCGACCCTTCTCCTTCAGCGCCCGCACGGCCTCCACCTTGCCCTCCGGCAGCACCTCGGCGATGACGCCGTCAATGCCCGCCGCCCGCGCCACGGCCTCCGCCGTCGCCCGGTTGTCGCCGGTCACCATGACGACGGAAAGCCCCAGCGATTTCAGCGCCTTCACCGCCGCCACCGAGCTTTCCTTCAACGGATCGGCGATGGCGATGGCGGCGGCTATCCGGCCGTCGATCGCGACATAAACGGGCGTCTTGCCTTCGCTCGCAAGGCGGGATGCGGCGGCGGCGATGGGGTCGTTTCCGGTCCGGCCCTGCCCCTCATTGATGCCGGCCAGCGCCGCTTGCCCGGCGGGCTGCCCCTCATCCCCCTGCCGGGACCTTCTCCCCGCCTGCGGGGAGAAGGGAGTTGCCGCGCCGTCGGCGGCCTCATCACCATCCACACCGAGAGCCGGGTCCCGAGAGGCGTGAGCGGGCTCCTCCTGAAGACGTTCGCCGGTCATGGCGGCCGCAGCGGTGACGGTCCCCCTCGCCCCGCTGGCGGGGAGAGGGTCGCCGAGCGCAGCGGAGGCGGGGTGAGGGGCTGGCGCCGACGCCGATGCATCCGCCCCCTCCCCGAGCCCATAGCCCAGCTTGCGCATGAACCTGTCCGCCCCAACCTCGACCATGCGGCCGGACACGCGGGCCGAGATCCCATACCCCGTCACCGCCTCCAGCCCCTCGGCCTCGGCAACCTCAAGCCCCCGCGCCTCCGCCGCCTTGACGATGGCGAGCGCCAGCGGATGCTCCGAACGCGCCTCGACGCTGGCCGCCAGCGCCAGCACCTCCGCCTCCTCGAAGCCGTCAGCCGTGACGACATCGGTCACCTCCGGCCGCCCCCTTGTGATCGTGCCCGTCTTGTCGAGCATCACCGTATCGGCCTGGCTAAGCGTCTGCAGCGCCTCGCCCTTGCGGAAGAGCACGCCGACCTCGGCCGCGCGGCCGGTGCCGACCATGATCGAGGTCGGCGTCGCAAGCCCCATGGCGCAGGGGCAGGCGATGATCAGCACCGCGACGGCGGCGACCAGCGCATGGGTGTAGGCGGGCTCCGGCCCCAGCATCAGCCAGACCAGGAAGGTGAGCGCCGCAACGCCCATGACCGCCGGCACGAACCAGCCGGTCACCTTGTCGACCATCAGCTGGATCGGCAGCTTGGCACCTTGCGCCTCGCCCACCAGGCGGATGATCTGCGACAGCATCATGTCGGCGCCGACCTTCTCGGCCTTAAAGCGCAGCGCGCCATTGCCGTTGATCGTGCCGCCTATGACGGCGGCGCCCGGCCCCTTTTCCACCGGCACGGGCTCGCCCGAGATCATCGATTCATCGACGAAGGAGGAGCCGTCCAGCACCGTGCCGTCGACTGGCAGCCGCTCGCCGGGGCGGATCACCACGACGTCGCCGACCAGCACATCGCCGGCCGGAATATCGGCCGTCATGCCGTCGCGCTCCACCCGCGCGGTCTTGGGCCTAAGGCCCGAAAGCTTGCGGATCGCCTCGCCGGTGCGGCCCTTGGCGCGGGCTTCGAGCAGCCGGCCGAGCAGGATCAGCGTGACGATCACCACCGCCGCCTCGTAATAGACATGGCGCGCGTCCACCGGCAGCAGGCCGGGCGCGAAGGTCGTCACCAGCGAATAGAGATAGGCCGCCGAGGTGCCGACCGCGACCAGCGAATTCATGTCGGGCGAAAGCCGGAGAAGGGCCGGAACGCCCTTCACGAAGAAGCGCCGGCCGGGACCGGCCAGCACCAGGCTCGCCAGCGCAAACTGCGTGAGATTCAGCGTGTTGCCGGGAAAGAGCCCCATCAGCGTGTGGTGCAGCGGCGGATAGAGATGGGCGCCCATCTCGACCACGAAGACCGGCAAAGTCAGCACCAGCGCGATCAGGAAATCGCGCGTCAGCCGCCCGACCTCCTTCTCGCGCGCCGCGTCGCGCCCGCCGGTTTCCTCGGCACTCACAGCCGCCCTGGCGCCATAGCCGGCGGTCTTCACCGCCGCGATCAGGGCCGGCAGCTGCGAGCGGCCGCCGAGCACCGTCACCAGCGCCCTGCCGGTGGCGAGATTGACGGAGGCCCGCTCCACCGAGGGCACCGCCATCAGCGCCTTCTCGACGCGGGACACGCAGGAAGCGCACGTCATCTCCTCGATCTCGAGCTCGACGATGTCAGGCTTCACCTCATAACCCACCTTGCGGATCGCCTCGGCCAGCGCCGGACCGGAAAAGCCGGCCGTCGGTGTCACCGTCAGCGTCTCCGCCGCAAGGTTGACGACGCCCTTCCCGACGCCCTCCACCCTGCCCGCCGCCAGCTCCACCCGCCGCACGCAAGACGCGCACGTCATGCCCTCGACGGCAAGCGTGATCGGCTGCAGGGCGGGCGTGGTTTTCGTGTTCACAGTCATGGGTCTTTCCCCTTTCGGGGAGAGATGTAGGGGTTACCATGATGGGAAGGTCAAGGGGGGGGCAGACCTTCCAAGCCGTCGTGATTTCACTTCACAAATGCAAAGTCGCGCAAGTTTCCGGACGAAACATCCAGTTTCGCCACATGACCGCTGAACGTGTGCACGGAAACCACACCCGCATCGAGCCAAACATCGACAAAGTAATCCGGATTGCCTGGAGGCGATACAAAAAGCCTTTTCCCGCCATTCTGAAGAATGACGATATTGCTGAGGACATTCCCGGGACAAAGGCAAGCGTTCAGAAGAACGACCTTGATGCCTACGTCAGCTCCTACGATTTTCAGTATCTTCATCTCAACGTGACCAATCTGCACCCGGAAATTCGCCCGCGCGGGCGAGGCTGCGGTCGGAGGGTCAAGCATCGCTACCGGTCTCGGTTGACGGGGCCGGCGACAAGCGTGATCCGCTGCAGCGCGAGCGTGGTTTTCATGTTCGCAGTTATTAGTATTTCCCTTCAGAGGAGAGATGTAGGAGTTACCATAATAGGAAGGCCAGGGAGTTAGCCCTGTCTTATAAAGCCTACGATATTTGGATCGTCACGATTCTCGACCGATAGCTCGATTCGGTCGTTGGAGTTGCCACTTATCATTTCAAATGTGTCTGGTGTTACCCTCCACACAATACCTATATGACCCTTCCAAAGTCGCCCATTGTCACCTCTGGCTATACCGACGCTCACAATGTCCCTCACAAATACGACAACGTCTCCAGCACGGGGACCGATGCTCTCTGCAGAGAACGCCGAGTTTGTCGCTAACGCGTTTCGCCAATACTGTGACGCGCTAATTGATGGGGCAATACCTTTAGGATTGCCGGCTTTTGCTGTAACCCAAGACACAAATGCGGTCGCCCATCCGCCACGGGTCACGCCAGACATACCGGATGCCGAGAAATAATCTGCAATTATCTGAGGATCACATTCCTCGTGCACCCCACGCCTCAACTCTGCAAGCGCAATGCTAAGAATTCTATATGCATAGCTATCGATCGGCACGCCATCTGGAACTTTGGTCGGTGTATCAGAAGGCGCCTCAGCAGGACAAACAGCTTTAGTTGGCCCTACACTTGGAAACTCCGTCGGAAGTTTGGCAGATCCGCATCCGTAGGCAACGTCCAATCGCTCCGACAACGCCTTTGCGTAGGCCTCTTTATTGTCAGCACTAACCCCTACAACATTGTCGGGTATTTGTATCATGCCGAAAGCAGCGGCCAAACAAATCCTGTCGCGTCGCTCATCACTTGAGATAATTTTAATTGCTTTCGCATCAAGCTCTTCGTTGGTTATTTTATCGATGTCAATCTCAAGAAGTCTTTGAAATATCTGCGACTGATACTCAAGCTGCTTTAATCTAAAATCGTTATCATGGCTGTCTCTAGCATTTATATTCTCGAATTCACCTGAAATATAGGCCGTAGCGATTCCACCCAATACAGTCATTAAGGCGGCCCAGGGGAATATTGCCCAAAATGGCTGTCTTTTTTCATTTCCAGCGTTTGCCTCACCTGCATCGCCCTTCGCAGTCGAGTAAAGTGCCAGCAACTGTTCGACACTTAAATCTCGGTCCATTATCTTCTCTAGGATTGCATCGGCTTCGTGTCCTTTGACGACCACTTATTTGCTCCAACTCCCCATATGGCGTAGCCTGATATCAACGCAAACAGTATTAAAACTTTACGCTGCAATTCACACAAGAGCAACTCAACCGCAACCCCATACAGGCAAAGAAGTTCTCTCAAAGTTATGCCTCCTCGCCACCCGCGCCCCTGCCGGCGACACCGTGTCAGTCTCCGCCTTCCTCACTACCCGCCTCAACGCCTAAAACTCTCCAGTTTCCACCATTGCGACGACCCTGACGTACGTATTGAAGACGTACACCTTGACCTGAAGCATCCAAAGCACCCATACTATCGAACCAGTCGAAATGGAGCCTCCCATGCCAAGAGCGGCAATCGAAGATAACGAGCGCATGAGCCTGCGTATTGCACCGGCAGCGAAGGCGAAGCTGTTGCGGGCCGCCGCATTGCGCGATACCGACCTCACCAATTTCGTGACGCAATCCGCGCTGCGGGAAGCAGAGGCGGTGATTGCCGAGGCCGAAGCGGTCAAGGTGTCGGAACGGGATTACCTGCGCATCCTCGATCTGCTGGAAAACCCGCCCAAGCCGAATGCCAGGTTGCGGGCTGCTGTCGCAGCGCTGCCGGATACCCTGTGAGCATTCCGCCATGGCACGAGGAACCGATCAGGAAATCCCATGATCGGGCGTCCTTCGATTGCGGCGATACGCAGATGAACGCGTTTCTGCAACGCTTTGCACGGCAGAGCCATGAGCAGAACGCAGCCAAGACCTTCTGTGCGGTCGACAATGCAATACCAGACCGCATCCTTGGCTTTTACACCATCGCGCCCGCGTCCGTGGCGCATGAGACTGTCCCCGGATCCATGACGCGGGGACTGGCACGACATGACGTACCGGGCTTCAGGCTTGCCCGTCTGGCAACGGACCGCGTCATGGCGGGGCAGGGATTGGGAGGACAACTCCTTGCCGCAGCAGCCTTGCGTTGCCTGCGGCTCGCCGGTGAAGGCGGTGGTCTTCTGCTTGTCATCGACGCAAAGAGCGAACGCGCCGCCAACTGGTACGCTTCCTACGGAGCCGAACCGCTGCAGGACAAGCCGCTGACCCTCGTCATGCCCCTTGCAACCTTCGCTCCCGATTTGCGCGCCAAAGGCCTGCTGTAAGGGAAGGCTCGATTTCCATGGCTTTTGGGAGATGGCGGGCGCCTCCCTCCGAGCCCGCCGTCTCCCCCGTCGCCCTGGCCCATGCTATCCTCCCGCTCCACCACCACCCGGAGCCCCCACATGCGCCTCGCTCTCCTCCCCCTCCTCCTCCTCGCCACCCCCGCGGCAGCCGCCGACACCGCGGCCGTGTCGGCCTTCCTCACCACCCGCCTCACCGCCGAGATGTCCGGCGACATCGGCCCCACCCGCGTCGCACTGGCGTTTGCCGATCTCAATGCCGACGGGGCCGACGAGGTTTTGGCGTATGTGATGGGGCCGATGTGGTGTGGGTCGGGCGGATGTAATCTGCTGGTGCTGACGCCTAAGGGGGAGAGCTTTTCGGTGGTGATGGACGCCTCGGTGGCGCAGATGCCTGTTGGCGTGCTGCCCACGACCAGCCATGGCTGGGCGGATCTGGCCGTTTCGGTCGGCGGCGGCGGGGCGGCTTCGGGGACGGTCGCCATGCGGTTCGACGGCACGGCCTATCCCGGCAATCCGACGGTGGCGCCGGCCGAGCCCGTCGATCCCTCCGCCGCGCGGATGCTGATCGACGAGACGACCGAGGTGGTGACGCTGCCCTGAGGCGCTCCCCGGCAAAAGTGTAAAGATTTCCTTTCATTGGGACGGAACCGCAAGGAAGGCGGGGGTCGGCGGAACGCTGTGCATAACCCGACCATTCGCAAATCCGGTAGTGGTAGCGACGAAGGCCCGGAGCCTGCCTGCAGGCATCCGGCCGGCCCATCGTCCCCTGACATACCGTGTTGCATCCATGATCCGTATCCGTTCCTATCTCCTCGTCACCACCAGCCTTTCGCTTCTTCCCGTCATGGCGGCGGCGCAATCGATCGAGGCGACAGGCAGCGTCACGCCCTCGCCGCCGGCGGGCGCCACCTCCTGGACGACAGGCCAGATCCGACTGGGCACGACGGGCGACGCCGCGCTGACGGTGAGAGACGGCGCGGATCTCTCCACCGGCAGCGCCTATCTCGGCATGTATCTGTTCCAGACCGGCAATGTAACGATCACCGGGCCGGGATCGACCTGGACGAATAGCGGCGACTTGAACATCGGCCAGGTCGGCTACGGCACCGTCACCGTGGCGGATGGCGGCGTCGTTTCCAGCAGCGATGTCGATGTGGCGGTAACCTCGTCGGCAACCGGCGACATCCTCGTGACAGGCCCCGGCTCCCGCTGGACGAGCAGCAACGGTTTCTTCGTCGGCCAGTCCGGAGAGGGTACGCTGACGATCGAGAACGGCGGCCTCGTCGAGAGTTTCGTCGGCATCCTCGGCAGCGGCGGCGGCAGCGAGGGCACTGTCACCGTCACGGGACCGGGGTCGGCCTGGGAGATGACCGGCAGCATCATGGTGGGCGAGTATGGCAATGGCAGCCTGACGATATCGGATGGCGGTCATGTGTCCGGCACGTCGGCGTCCATCGGCTGGGAACACGGCGGCACGGGCAGCGTGACGGTCACGGGTGACGGATCGCGCTGGGACGCCAGGTCGAACATGTTCGTGGGCGGCGAGGGCACGGGAACGCTCCTGATCGCCGACGGGGGCGTCGTGACCAGCAGCAGCGGCGTCATCGGAACGGGAGGCAACGGCGAAAGCACCGTGACCGTGACAGGCGACGGCTCGGCCTGGGAGAATACGACGTACCTGACCGTCGGCAGCAATAGCAATGGGACGCTGACAATCAAGGACGGCGGTTTCGTCACCAGCACCGAGACCATTGTCGGCACAGTCACCAACGGCGAAGGTGCGGTCACGGTCACGGGGCCGGGATCGGAATTGAGGAGCAGCGGGCAGATTTATATCGGCGCGCAAGGGAGCGGAACGCTGACGATCGCCGATGGCGGACTGGTTGCCAACACGGGTGGCATTCTGGCAGCCGAAAGCGGCGGCCGCGGCGAGGTCACGATCACCGGTGCGGGATCGCGATGGCACAACCTCCAGGCTATCACCGCGGGCTGGTACGGCCACGGCATCGTCACCATCGAAGACGGCGGCTTCGCGCGCAGCAACGGCGGCACCATCGGTCTTTATGGCGGCAGTTCCGGCGCGATGACCGTCACAGGCGATGGCTCGTCCTGGACAAACTTCGGGACGTTCACTGTCGGCAATGGCGGCTACGGGAGTTTCACGGTCGCGGATGGCGGCAGGGTGGACAATGGTGAAGGCAACATCGCCTACATGGCGGGCGTGACCGGTGCGGCAAACGTCACCGGCGACGGGTCAAGCTGGAACAACAGCGCCGGGCTCACCATCGGGCGCTCAGGTCGCGGATCGCTGACGATCGCGGACGGCGGCACGGTCACCGTCGGAGCACAACTCGGCGATGGCAGCCATGGCGGCACGGCGACGGTTGCGGCGTATGGGGGGTCCAACGGCACCGTGTCGATCGGCGCGGCGGAGGGAGATGCGGCGGTGGCGGCGGGGAGGCTCGATGCGGCGCGGCTGGTGTTCGGGGCCGGCAACGGCACGCTCGTCTTCAACCATACCGATGACGACTATGATTTTCAGGCGGGGATCTCGGGCAATGGCACGATCCGCCATTTGGCCGGCACGACGACGCTTCTCGGCGACAGTTCCGCCTTTTCCGGCACAACGGCGGTGACCGGCGGCGGGCTGATGCTGGCCGACGGCGCGCTGCTCGGCGGCGCGATCGATGTGACCGGCGGCGGGCTGCTCGGCGGCACCGGCACCTTCGGCACGGCCGGGCGCACCGTCACCATCGGCAGCGGCGGCACGCTGGCGCCGGGCTTTTCGCCGGGCACGC
>NZ_JAGFPK010000001.1:126176-1355298 GCF_017599385.1 Ciceribacter sp. L1K22 | reverse complement strand
TGTCGGTGCCCTGGGCGGCCATTTCCTGGACCTGGTCGCCGGCCGAGTCGACGATGTAGGTATCGTTGCCGAAGCCGCCGAGCATGATGTCGTTGCCGCCGGCGCCGTCGAGCGTATCATTGCCGCCGTAGGCGCGGATGGTCTCGTCAAAGGCGGTGCCTTCCAGCGTGTCGGCCAGAGCGGTGCCGTCGATGTCGGTGGCGAAGACGCGTTGGTAGACATCGAAATCGTAATTCTTGATCGTACCCCACGTTACCACCCACCCGCCATTGGCAAGGGCCGAGACCTGCGGGTCTTGTTGCGACCCGAGAGTTTGGATCGTGACCTGCGTCTCGCCGCCGATCGCATTGCCGTCCGCGTCGTAGCGCTGTTGGAAAAGGCCCCATTCGTCCCCGTCTTGCCTCAAGGACGTCCAGATCACGACCCAGCCGCCATCGGCAAGCCCCGTCGAAACCGCGGCGCTCTGGGTCGCGGCGGTGGTGGTGTTGACGCGTCGCTCTCCGCCTTCGGCAATGCCATTCGCGCGAAAACGTTGCTGATAGACGTCGATATTCCCGTCTCCATCCGGAGAGTCCCAAGTGACGAGCCAGCCGCCGTCAGAAAGCGCCGTGACCGAGCGTAAAAACTGGTTGCCATCAACAACGGTGTTGACCTGTTGTTCCGGGCCGACGGTAGAGCCATCGGCGGCATAGCGTTGCTGAAAGACACCGAATGCGTCGCCGTCCTGGCCGTAGGATAGCCAGACCACAACCCAACCACCATCCGAGAGCGTCTCGACTTCGGCATAGGACTGATTGCTCTCCGTGTCGGTGGGGACGAGGTCGGCGTCGCCGCTGGAGGAGCCGTCGGCTGCGAACCGCTGCTGGTATACAGACGAACTTCCGTTTTCCGAGTTCCAATCGTGCCAAGTGACCACCCACCCACCATCGGCAAGCGCAGCAACCTCGGGCGAATAGAGATGCGTGCCCGATGATGCGCCGATCCTGGTTTCAGACCCCACGGGCTCCCCCTCGGCATCGAAGCGTTGCTGCAACAGGAAAATGTCGTCGCTGCCGTCCTGCAAATAAGACATCCATGTCACGACCCAGCCGCCATCCGACAGACCGGTCACCGCAGAATCCTGTGAGGCAGCGTCGATCGTGTTCACACGCGTCTGACCGCCAATTGCAGTGCCATCAGCGCCATAACGCTGCATGGAAATATCGACTTCGCTAGCGCCCTCCTTAATCTCTGTCCATGTCACCACCCAGCCACCATCAGCAAGCATGGCGATCATGCTATCGGACTGAAAGCCGTCAGTCGTGGTGTTGACGATGGTCTCGCTGCCACCGGTCGCTCTTGCCGTCATGATCCTTCCGCCTCCCGCACAGTCTTTCTGGGACAGGCGGGCGGACCGGATGGGACATTTCGGAAAGGAGCGTCCTCATACGGCCCGGATGCGGCCTGTCGTTGGCGCGGAGGCTAGCGGGACGGCAAAGCGGAGTCGCCGTCCATTTTTGATCGTGGCAGCGCCGAATTCGTCGGCCGGCGTCGGCATTGGTGGGACGCGGCACAACCTTCGGCCTCAGAGGATGAAATCGCCCTTCACGAGGTCGATGTTTGCGTCGATGCGGATGGCGAAGTCGGACGCCTTGTCGCCGTTGACGTCGGCGTAGACGTAAGTGTCGCCGCCGGAATTGACGTAGCGCAGTTCGCCCGCCTTGCCGGAATAGGCCTTCTCGCCGATGAAGGAGAAGGCCTGGTTGCCGGAAGACTTTGTCGAGGCGTCGATGGCCGAGAGGTCGATCCTGTCGCCCTGGCCGTGGCTGAAATCGTAGATCATGTCGCGGCCGGAGGAGGAGACGGTGGAGTCGGCGGTCGCGGTGAAGATGAAGCGGTCGGCGCCCGATCCACCGTAGAGCTTGTCGGCCCCTGCCCCGCCGGTGAGATAATCGTTGCCGCCCTCGCCCTTCAGCGTGTCGTTGCCGGAGAGCCCCTTCAACGTGTTGTTGCCGGCATTGCCTGTCATGGCGTTGGCGGCGGAGTTGCCGGTGCCGGCGATGTTGCCGGAGCCTGTCAGGATCAGGTTCTCGACGTTTGTGGCAAGCGTATGGGAGACGGAGGCGCGGACCGTGTCCGTGCCGGCGCTCGATCCCTCGACGACCGTGTCGCCGGAATTGTCGACGACATAGGTGTCGTTGCCGGCGCCGCCTTCCATCCGGTCGGCGCCTGCGCCGCCGTCGAGCGTGTTGTTGCCGGCATTGCCCGTCAGCGTGTTGGCAAGGCCGTTGCCGGTGCCCGACAGGCCGGACGTGCCGGCCAGGATGAGCTTTTCCACATTGTCGGCCAGCGTGTAGGAGATCGTGGCGCGGACGGTGTCGGTGCCGGCGCCCGAGCCCTCGACCACGGTGTCGCCGGCATTGTCGACATAATAGGTATCGTCGCCGGTGCCGCCATCCATCATGTCGGCGCCCGTGCCGCCGTCGATGATGTCGCTGCCGTCGGCGCCGTAGAGGTCGTCATCGCCGCCGCCGCCGGAAAGCGTGTTGTCACCCGCATTGGCGATGATGGTGTTGTCGAGATCGTTTCCGGTGCCGCTGATGTTGCCGGAGCCGGTCAGCGTCAGGTTCTCGACATTGGCCGTCAACACATAGGAGATCGCCGCGCGCACGATGTCGGTTCCGGCACCATCGTCCTCGCTCACCACGTCGCCGGCATCGTCGACATGATAGGTATCGTCGCCAGTGCCGCCTTCCATCGTGTCGGCGCCGGTGCCGCCATCGAGAGTGTCGTTGCCGGCGTCACCCTGCAGCAGATCGTCGCCCGAACCGCCGTCGAGGCTGTCATTGCCATTGCCGCCGATCAGCGTGTCGGCGCCGCCATTGCCCTCCAGCGTATCGTCGTCCTCCTCGCCATTCAGCGTCTCGTCGCCCAGGCCGCCGCGCAGGGTGTCGTTGCCGTCGCCGCCGTAGACGATGCCGTCGACGAAGCCGAGGCGGCCGTCATAGAGGTCGGCGCCGCCGCCGAGCAGAACCTGCCCCACCATCAGGCCGCTATTGGTGATCTCCGAGACAGCGCCGCCAAGCAGTCCATTGAAGGAGGACACGGCGGCCTTGATCAGACCGGTATTGGTGACGACCAGCCGCTCGGTCCCCATCTGCAGGATGCCGGCGTCGTAGGTGTCCGGGCCATGGCCGATGATCGAACCGCTGTTGACGATGGTTGAGGGGCCAAGGCCGGACGCGCTGACGCCGATGCCAAAGCCGCCGCTGATCGTGCCGGCATTGTCGATGGAAGCGCCGGAGGAGTAGACGTAGAAACCGTCGTTCTCCGAGGTCACGGCGCCGTTGCGGTGGATGCGGACGACGATATTGCCGGCCGCCGAAGGGTTTCCGCTGACGGCTATCGACTGGAAGGTGCCGAAGACGGTGCCGTAGATATCGGCTTCACTGTTGCTGAGCAGTGTAAGACCGGTGCCGATGAAGCCCGTGCCGGCGAGCAGAGCGCCGGCTGCGACTGTCACGTTATCGCCGCTGTCGATAAATGCGGCGTAGCTGTCCTCGACGGTCACTCCAGAGAAGGTCCGATCGGCCACTGTATTCGCTCCCCGTGATCAAAAATCGCTTTTGCCGGTCGCATGCGCCGGCTGTCCGAGCCTGACACAACCACAGACCCGCGATTTGCAACATGCCATGAACATGGGGGATCGCACCGGCGCGAGGGCCGGAGCGGTCCGCCTCGCTCTCTCCCATGGACGAGACCGAGGCGGATTCCGTTCGTATCAGAGGATGAAATCGCCCTTCACGAGGTCGATATTGGCATCGATCTTGATCGCGAAATCGGATTTCTTGTCGCCGTTGACGTCGCCATAGATGAAGGTGTCGCCGCCGGAATTGACGTAGCGGAGTTCGCCGGCCTTGCCGGAATAGGCCTTCTCGCCGATGAAGGAGAAGGCCTGGTTCCCGGAGCTTTTGGTGCTGGCGTCGATGGCGGAGAGATCGATCCGGTCGCCCTGGCTGTGGCTGAAATCGTAGATCATGTCGCGGCCGGAGGAGGACACCGTCGAGTCGGAGAGCGCCTTGAAGACGAAGCGGTCGGCGCCGGTGCCGCCGTAGAGCTTGTCGGCGCCCTTGCCGCCGGTCAGGATATCGTTTCCGGCCTCGCCGCGCAGCGTGTTGTTGCCGGTATTGCCGGTAATCGTGTTGGCCGAGGCGTTGCCCTTGCCACTCAGATTGCCGGAGCCGGTGAGAACCAGGGTCTCGACATTGGTCGTCAGGGTGTAGGAGATGCTCGAGCTCACCGTGTCGGTGCCGGCGCCCGAGGCCTCGACGACCACGTCGCCGGAATTGTCGACGTAATAGGTGTCATTGCCGGCGCCGCCTTCCATGCGGTCGGCGCCTGCGCCACCGTCAAGCGTGTCGTAGCCGGCATTGCCATAAAGCGTGTCGTTACCGGCACCACCGGAGAGGGCGTTGTCCCCGTCATTGCCGGTGATGACATTGGCGAGCGTATTGCCGGTGCCGGAGAGATTGCCGCTGCCGGTCAAGGTCAGGTTCTCGATATTGGCGCCAAGCGTCCAGCTGCGGCTTGCGATCACGAGATCGGTGCCCTCGCCCGCCGCTTCCGTGACGGTGTCGGCGGCATTGTCGACGTAATAGGTGTCGTCGCCGGCACCACCGGCCATGGCGTCGGCGCCCGTGCCGCCGTCAAGGCTGTCATCGCCCGCACCACCCACCAAAGTGTCCGCGCCAGCGCCGCCATCGAGCGTGTCGTTGCCATCGCCGCCGTCGAGGGTTTCGTTGCCGGTGCCACCGAGCAGCGTGTCGTTGCCGGCCTCGCCGTAGATGGCGCCGCTGATGGTGCCGAGGCGGCCATCGTAACGGTCGTCGCCGCCGCCGAACTTGACGGCACCGGCGATGCGGCCGCTGTTGGTCAGGTCGTCGACCGCCTCCTCATATTCCGATCCGATATAGGCGTAGATGCTGCCCTGGAGCACCCCGGTGTTGACGGTCGTCAGCTTCTCCTCGCCGGAATTGTAGATCGCGGCATAATAATCGTCGTTGCCGGAGGCGGCGATGATGCCGCTGTTGGTGATCGTGCCGCCATCGCCGCTTGCGGCTCCATTGTAATAGAGACCGTAGGCGCCGGCGATCTTGCCGGCATTGGTGAGCGTGGAGTTGGACGCGGAGATCGATATGCCGCCACCGGCGAGCACCGAGGCACCGGCGTAGACGTTGATCGTCTGGTTGGTCGAGGTGCCGCTCGTACCCGCCTGGATCGAATAGGTGCGCCCATACACCGTCCCGTAAACATCGATGGTCTGGTTGGATCCGGTGGACCAGACCGCCGAGTCAAACAGGCTGGTGCTGGCGAGGAAGGCATCGGCGGCAATCTCGGCGTTGTCCGTTTGGCCAAGGAAAGCGGGGAAGCCTGACTGGGCGGTGATGCCGGTAAATGTCTGGGTGGCCATGGCCAAAATCTCCTGTTGCGTTGAACGGGAGATGTCGCCAGCGGCCTTGCCGAGTCAAAAGTCAAAATTGGGCGGATCGGCCCGCAAAACGTCCAAAACTGGGCGCGTTGCGGAACTGGCGTTCAGATGACCGTCACAGGATGAAATCGCCCTTCACGAGATTGATGTCGGCGTCGAGGCGGATGGAGAAGTCGGAGACCTTGTCGCCGTTGACATCGCCATGGATGAAGGTGTCGCCGCCGGAATTGGTATAGCGCAGTTCGCCCGCCTTGCCGGTGAAGGCGGTCTTTTCGCCGATGAAGGTGAAGGCCTGGTTGCCGGAGGATTTGGTCGAGGCGTCGATAGCCGAGAGATCGATCCGGTCGCCCTGGCTGTGCGAGAAATCGAGGATCATGTCGCGGCCGGAGGAGGAGACGGTCGAGTCGGAGAGCGCGGTGAAGATGAAGCGGTCCGCGCCGATGCCGCCGGTCAGCTTGTCGGCGCCTGTGCCGCCGGTGAGGAGATCGTTGCCGGCTCCGCCATTGATCGTATCGTTGCCGGCGAGCCCCTTCAGGGCGTTGTTGCCGGTATTGCCTGTGAGCGTGTTGGCGGCGGCGTTGCCGGTGCCGGCGATGTTGCCGCTGCCGGTCAATGTCAGCTTCTCGAAATGGGTCGAAAGCGTAAAGGCGATGGAGGACTGGACCGTGTCAGTGCCGCCGTTCGCCGCCTCGACCACCACATCGCCGATAGTGTCGACGACGAAGATGTCGTTGCCGGTCCCGCCTTCCATGCGGTCGGCGCCCGTGCCGCCATCCAGCGTATCATTGCCGGATCCCCCCTTCAGCGTATCGTTGTCGGCACCCCCCGACAGGCTGTCATTGCCATCGCCGCCAACGAGCGTGTCGGCCCCTGTGCCGCCCGACAGATTGTCGTTGCCACCCCCGCCATCGAGCGTATCGTTGCCGGCACCGCCGACGAAGGTGTCGTTGTCGATCCCGCCCAGGATGCGGTCGGCGCCGTCACCGGCGTCCACATCGCCTGAGAGCCGGCCGGACCGGCCGTCATAGACGTCGTCTCCGCCGAACAGGCTGATGTCGCCGACGATGCGGCCGCTATTGGTGATCTCGTCGATGGCGACGGGGGTGACGTTGGAGGTATAGGCGAAGCTGCCGGCCTCGATCAGCCCGGTATTGGTGAGCACCACGCGCTCGGTGGAAGCGTTTAGACGGCGGATGCCGATGCCTGCGTCGGCGGTGGCGAGGATCGAGCCGCTGTTGTCGATGGTCGTGGTGGTCGTGGTGGAGACATTGGTCAGGGAGATACCGACGGTCCCGGCCTGTATCCGGCCGGCATTGTCGATCGCATTATCGAAGGAGAAGAGCGAGACGGCGGTCGTGGCCGAATAGACCATCGCTCCTTCGTAGAGGTTCACAACCTGGCCGAAATTGACCGATCCGGTACTGCCCAGAATGATGGCAGCAAACGTGAACGTAAGGTTGGCGGTCGAGACGACATTGCCGAAGACCTCCACGAGGTGGTTGTCACCGGCGCCGTCGATGGCGACGGCGGCAGTGGTTCCAAGCGTGACACCCGAAAGGACGATGATGCTGTCCGTGGTCGACAGGTTGGCTGCGATCCCGCTCGCCGGAACCGTGTCTGAGTTGATGATGCGAAACACCATTTTCTTCCCCTATTCCCTGCGTTCTGAAACGAAATCAATGCAACGCCCCATCTAAGGGCTTTCAATGCCCGCGAACGACAGATTTCCTGACATCGCGGCGACTAGTTTTGGTGGTTCCCCTGCCTGAGGTCTCGAAAGGCAACCGTCTTTTCCGGCGGGGCGACGCCAGAGGAAGACATGCGGCCCGGCGACACCTGCCGGAAAGAAACGACCTGCGCTGATGCTGTCACGATCTCGGGAGGGGACGAGTGTCGTCCGTCACAGGTCGGGCCGACCAAAAAGGGGTCGAGGTGCCGGGCCAGGGATATCCAACCACGCGGCCAACCGGGCCAGCCGTCGGCGGATGGCAAGCGGCTTCAGAGGATGAAATCGCCCTTGACGAAGTCGATGGTCTTGTCGAAGGCGATCATGAAATCGGATTTCTTGTCGCCGTTGACGTCGCCGTAGAGGAAGGTGTCGCCGTTCGAGTTGACGTAGCGCAGTTCGCCGGCCTTGCCGGAGTAGGCCTTTTCGCCGATGAAGGAGAAGGCCTGGTTGCCGGACGATTTGGTCGAGGCGTCGATAGCCGAGAGGTCGATGCGGTCGCCGTGGCTGTGGGTGAAGTCGTAGATCATGTCGCGGCCGGAAGAGGAGACGGTGCTGTCGGCGAGCGCCTTGAAGACGAAGCGATCGGCGCCCGAACTGCCGTAGAGCTTGTCCGCGCCGGTCCCGCCGTAAAGGACGTCGTTGCCCGAACCGCCCTCCAGCCGGTCATTGCCGGCGCCGCCGCTCAGCGTGTCATTGCCGGCGCTGCCCTTCAGGATGTTGGCGCCTGAATTGCCTGATAGCGTGTTGTTGCCGGTGTTGCCGGTGCCGTTGAGGTTGCCGCTGCCGAGCAGGGCCAGGTTTTCGAAATTGGCCGACAGAGTGTGGGTGAGAGTGGAGCGGACGGTATCCGTGCCGCCGTTCGCCGCCTCGACGATCACGTCGCCGGCATTGTCGATATAGTAGGTGTCGTTGCCCGAGCCGCCGGTCATGGTGTCGGCCCCTGCCCCGCCGTTGAGCACGTTGTTGCCGCTGTTCCCCGTGATCGTGTTGTCGAGCGCGTTGCCGGTGCCGTTGAGGTTGCCGCTGCCGGTCAGAACGAGGTGCTCGACATTGGCCGTCAGCGTGTAGCTGATCGAGGCATTGATGGTGTCGGTGCCTTCGCCGGTATTCTCCAAAACCCCGTCGCCTGCCGTGTCGACATAATAGATATCGTCGCCTGTGCCGCCGATCAGGATATCGGCGCCGCCGCCGCCGTTCAGGATATCGTCGCCCGCGCCGCCGTCCAGCGTCTCCGCACCCGACCCGCCCTTAAGCGTGTCGTTGCCGTCCTCGCCATAGACCGTGCCTGTCACCGTGCCGAGGCGGCCGTCATAGGTGTCGGCCAAGGCGCCGAGCCGGATCGTGCCTTCGATCGTGCCGGAATTGGTGATGATGTCGACCGCGGCCACACCGTCCGACAGGTAAGCCTTGTCCGGGCTGTAAATGCGGCCGGTATTGGTCAGTTCCACCCGCTCGATCGCGCCCGTGACCCAGAACGTGGCCGCGTTGGTGCCGCTGTAGCCACCCTCGATGACACCGCTGTTGCCGATGGTCTTCGTTCCCGTGCCCCCGATCGCCATGGCCCAGCGGGTGCCGTAGAGTTCTCCGGAATTGTCGACCGTCATAGACCCGATGGCAGTGGTGATGCCCACGGCGTTCGACGAGATAATGCCCCGGTTTGTCAAACTGACGCCCTCGCCTTCCATCATAAAGCCGTAGTTCAACGCCCTGATCACGCCGTCATTCTCGACGACGCTGTTGTCTGACCGAAGCTGGATCGCACTTCCGGCAGAGTAGAGATAGCCATGCTCTCCGATTGTCACGGTGTTGCCGGTCTGGCCCGGTTGAAATGCGATACAGACGCTGTAGGCGACAATGCTGCCGGCGACATCGATGCTGTTTCCGGAGCCGGTGACGTAGACCGCGCTCCCGCCGTCCGCCATCGCAATGCTGCCGAAGCGCGTGATGACAAGGGTGTCATCCGTCGCCAGATCGATGCCGTCGCCGTCCAGTTCCGACAGGGTTATCGTGGCCATGCAGGGGTCTCCTCGTCAAACCGTGGCGCCGCCCCGCCAGCGGCCCGCCTTCGGCGACTAGAACCATAAAAGGTCAGGTCTGACGAGAGATATTACGATGCATGCAACCTTTGGACCGGACCGGACGATCCGGTGTCGCCGGCGCGTTACAGGATGAAATCGCCCTTCACGAAATCGATGGTCTTGTCGAAGGCGATCATGAAGTCGGACTTCTTGTCGCCGTTGACGTCGCCGTAGAGGAAAGTATCGCCGTCCTTGTTGACGTAGCGCAGCTCGCCCGCCTTGCCGGAATAGGCCTTCTCGCCGATGAAAGAGAAGGCCTGGTTGCCGGAGGATTTGGTCGAGGCGTCGATGGCCGAGAGGTCTATGCGGTCGCCATGGCTCTGGGTGAAATCGTAGATCGTGTCGCGGCCGGAAGAGGAGACGGTCGAATCCGAAAGCGCCTTGAAGACGAAGCGATCGGCGCCCGAACTGCCGTAGAGCTTGTCCGCGCCGGCGCCGCCGTAAAGGACGTCGTTGCCCGAACCGCCCTCCAGCCGGTCATTGCCGGCGCCGCCGTTCAGCGTGTCGTTTCCGGCGCTGCCCTTCAGGATGTTGGCGCCGGAATTGCCTGATAGCGTGTTGTTGCCGGTATTGCCGATCCCCTCGGTATTGCCCGAACCCGTGAGCACCAGATTCTCGATATTGGCAGCAAGGCGGTGCGAAAGAGTGGTGCGCACCGTATCCGTGCCGCCGTTGGCGGCCTCGACGATCACGTCGCCGGCATTATCGATATAGTAGGTGTCGTTGCCCGAGCCGCCGGTCATGGTGTCGGCCCCTGCCCCGCCGTTCAGGACGTTGTTGCCGCTGTTTCCCGTGAGCGTGTTGTCGAGCGCGTTGCCGGTGGCGTTGATATTGCCGCTGCCGGTCAGAACGAGGTGCTCGACATTGGCGGCGAGCGTGTAGCTCACCGAGGCGTTGACGGTGTCTGTTCCGGCATCAGCATCCTCCGTCACCACGTCGCCGGCGTTGTCGACGTAATAGGTGTCGTCTCCAGTACCGCCGATCAGCGTATCCGCACCGGCCCCGCCGTCGAGGATGTCGTTGCCCGCGCCACCGTTGAAGGTCTCCGCGCCCGACCCACCCTTAAGCGTATCGTTGCCGTCCTCGCCGTAGACCGTGCCCGCCACCGTTCCGAGACGCCCGTCATAGGTGTCGTCACCGCCACCGAGCTGTATGCCGCCGGTCATGGTCCCGCTATTGGTGAGGATATCGACCACCAGGGCGCCGTTCGACCTGTAGGAGAGGCCGGAACTGGTGACGGTGCCGGTATTGGTCATTTCCACCCGCGCCGTCACCGACGAGAAGTGGTAGATGGCGGCGTTGGAGGCGGCGGTCGCCACGATGGTGCCGCTATTGGTAATCACCGACGTGCCGCCGACCCCGTTCACCAGGGAGACGGCAGCGTCCTTTCCCGTGATGTCGCCGGAATTGTCGATGGTCACGCGGCCGCCATCGTCGTTGATGCCGACACTGTTGGAGCGGATCGATCCGCCATTATTGATGACGTTGTTGTCGCCGCGCAGGGAGATGCCGAAATTCTTGCCGATCAGTTCGCCGTCATTGTCGATGAAGCCGTTGGCCGAGAACATCCGGATCGCCGAGATACGCCCGTAGACGATGCCGCTCTCGCGCACGGTGACGCCGTTGTCGGATTGACCGAACTCCGAGAAGGCGATGGCGTGGGAGCCCGAGGTGATGTTGCCGTAGACATCGACGCGATGACCGGAGCCGGAGCCGGTGACGGCATTGCCGCTCGACTGGATCACCGTGTAGTCGGTCAGCAGGAGGTCGTCGGTCGTTGACAGATCGATGCTGCCGCTGAAGGTGTTGTCTATGATCTGCACAACCATGCGCGTTCTCCCTCGTGACGCCTCGGCACCCCACCGCCATCGGGGCTCGTTCGGCGACTAGAACCATAAAAGGTCAGGTCTGACGAGGGAAAATACGATGCATGCAACCTTTGGACCGGCGCGGCTGCGGAGGACCCGGCGGGCGGCTCAGAGGATGAAATCGCCCTTTACGAGATTGATGTCGGCATCGATGCGTATCGCGAAATCGGCCTTGCGGTCGCCGTCGACGTCACCGTAGACGAAGGTATCGCCGCCGGAATTCACATAGCGGAGCTCGCCGGCGGTGCCGGTGAAGGCCGATTTTTCGCCGATGAAGGAGAAGGCCTGGTTGCCGGAGGACCTGGTCGAGGCGTCGATGGCCGAAAGGTCGATCTTGTCGCCCTGGCTGCGCGAAAAATCGTGGATCATGTCGCGGCCGGCGGAGGCCACCGTGCTGTCGGACAGCGCCTTGAAGACGAACCGATCGGCGCCGGAGCCGCCGTAGAGCCGGTCGGCACCGGCGCCGCCGACCAGCGTATCGTTGCCGCCCTGCCCTTTCAGCAGGTTGTCTCCGGCATTGCCTGATAGCGTGTTGGAGAGCGAATTGCCGGTGGCGGAAAGCGGCTTCGATCCTGTCAGCACGAGGTGTTCGACATTGGCGGGAAGCGTCAGCGATATCGACGACCGTATCGTGTCGGTGCCTGCGCCGGAGGCCTCGATGACCACGTCGCCGATGTGGTTGACATAATAGGTGTCGTTGCCGGTGCCGCCTTCCATGCGGTCGGCGCCGGAGCCGCCGTTCATCAGGTCGTTTCCGGTGCCGCCGTAGAGCCGGTCATGGCCGGAACCGCCCTTCAGCGTGTCGTTGCCGCCATAGCCGTAGAGCGTGTCGTCACCGCCGCCGGCATCGAAGAGATCGACGCCCTTGCCGCCGGTCAGCGTCGCGGCCTTGTCATGATCGTAGGAAAACGGCGTGGCGTAACCGGCGAAGAGCTTGACGTAGTTCAGGACGGAGACGCCGTTGCCGTCATAGCTGGCGCTGTCGCCGCCGGATTTCAGATATTTGGCGACCGAGCCGGCGCCGACCAGATGGGCACCGGCCAGCATGCCCGACAGCGTGATCTTCGTGCCGTTGACCGTCTGGCCCTCGTATTGCTGGACGGAGGCCATGTAGCGCCATTGCAGCACCATGTAGGCCTTCACCGCCTTTTCCTGCACGGCGGGGCTCGCCAGGAAATCGGCCTTGGAGAGGATGCCGTCCTTGCCGGTGAAGTAGGACGATTTCCAGTCGTTGGTCGACGTTCCGTCGCGGCGATAATAGCCGAGATCGATCATCGCCAGCTCGCCCATCTGGTATTTGCCGAGATAGCCGTAGCGGTTGACGGCGCTGTAATTGCCGCCGGATTCGCGATCGCCGAGCGCCTTCAGGAAATCGCTGTAGTTCTTCGCCATACGCGGGACCCGATGTCGTGTTCGACGTCATCATGCAGGAAAAATGTAAAGATTTGGGGATCGCCGCGCGGCGAGGCTTGCCGGGCGAGTTCGAGCCCTGCCCTGTCCGCCCGGATTTTTCCGATCTTTTTTCGAAACAATGGCGCGCCTGCTCTGTTCGGTTCTCGAGTGCTCTTTACCGAGGCTCGTTCACCCAGAAGGAGAAACAGAAAAGGAGACACCATGCTTTCCACCAGGACCAACCGGATCTTCGCGCCGGCCTTTGCCCTTTCGCTGCTTGCGGCTCCGGCGCTGGCACAATCCGCGGATACGACCGATACCGGCACGTCGTCGACGACGTCGACCGGCTCCAGCCAGAGCGGCACCGGCGGAATCGATCCGACCACGGCGCAGAACAATGTTCGCGACCGGCTGAACGAAGCCGGTTTTCAGCAGGTCGAAATTCTCGACGCTTCCTATCTCGTGCGTGCGCAGACCGAGGACGGCAATACCGTGCTCATGGTGATCGACCCGCCGATGCGCGGCATGGGAACGTCCGGCTCGGACACGTCGGGGACTTCCGGGTCTTCCGGAACCTCTGACAGCAACTAGTCCGGCAGCGGACACAACGTGAGCTCCTCTCACGGAGACGGTGCGGCCCAGGCCGCACCGTTTTTTTTGTGTTGGAGGTTTTGCGAGCACCTCCGCCCTTCCCAAGAGGGCATCGCACTCGTTTGCGGACATAAAAAAGGCGGCAGGTGCGCCTGCCGCCTTGGAATCCTCAGTGACTTTTGTCAGCCGCGTCTTACCGGGCGCCGAGGATGACCGGGTGGTCGTCCGGCAGGGCCGAATAGCGGCTGCTGTCGAAGTTGGCCATGCCGTCGATCTGGCGCTCGGTGACATTCGGGGCCTCCAGCGTCTCCTCATCGGTGACGTTGAGAGCCGACAGCGCGACCGCCGCACGGTCTTCACCAAGGCCCAGGAAGCCACCCGATGTCACCACCGCGTAAAGGCGGTTGTCGACATAGACGACGTCTTCGATGTCGCCGAGTTCGTTGCCGTTGGCACCGACGATGTCATAGTCCTTGATGTCGGCCACCGTCAGACGCACGTCGCGGGTCGAACCACGGCCGACGGCCGTGTTGGCGTCTTCCCTCGTGTCACTCTGACGAACCGCCGCGGTGTTCTGGCCGTCGATCTCGTCGCCAGCTTGATTCCGCGCCAGACGATCGGCCGCAGCCTGCCGGTTTGCGGCGGCGTTCGCGTTCGCCTGCTGCTGGTTCTGCTGCTCGTAGCGGATCTGCGGCTCGCCCTCGGCGCGGTTCACCCGAACCTCGGCCTGCTCCGTGGTGTAGCGAACATTGGGCTGCTGTTCGGTGCCCTGCATCCGCACGACCGGCTCGCCGGAGCGCTGAAGCTCGACATTGGCCTGCTCCTGCTGGCCATCCTGCGTGCGGACCTGCGGCTCGCTGTCGCTGACGCGAACCTCGGGCTGGCCCTGTTCGACCTCGACCTGGGGCTGCGAGCGACTGACATTCACATCCGGCTCCCGCATGCGTACGGTGACCTGCGGCTGCGGGATCTCGACCGTCACGACAGGGGCGGGCTGATGGATGATGATCTCAGGCTGCTGTTGCTGCACGGCGACCTGCGGGCTCGACTGGCGCACCGTCACATCCGGTTCCGGCACGTCGACGCGAATGGAGGCTTCGTCCTCGATAACGACATCGGAGCCTGTCTGACCGTTGCTCTGGTTGCTCCCCTGGCGCTGGCGATCCATGTTGGCCATCTGCCGCTCGACGCGTTCAAGCGCCTGCTCAGCGCGCTCAGGATCGCGCTGCGCCAGAGCCTGCTCGGCCTGTCGCAGAGGCTGGCGGATGCCGTTCATCGCATTGTTGCCGGCGTCGGCGCCGTTCTGTGCCTGCTGGCTCAGTCCGCGACGCGCCTCGCGGACGGCCTGTCGGGCACTCTCCAGGTCGTTGTTGTCGAATGCCTGAAGCGCGCGCTGGATGTTCCTCTGAACTTCGTTCATCCCGGCGTCGACCTGCCCGGTCTGCGAGGGATAGCGGCTGTCATTGTTCTGGGTCGTTCCCGCGTCCGGGGTCTGCTGGGCGACAGCGGCGGCAGGGGCCAGGGCTGTACCCGCCATCAGGGCTGCGACGTAAATCATCTTCATGGGTGTTTCCTCTCTGTGTCGTGTGTGGGTCTCCTTGCGCCGGTCTTCTCCGGACTGGTGTCCGCGCCGGGCATGCATAGGTCAAAGCCTTGCCACGGCCATTCGTTCCAGAAAAATTTTGCTTCTTCTTCATGTACATCAATGACTTGGCAGCGAGAGCATGGAGCCGCGAGGCGGCAAAGGTCGGGTCCGGCTGCGTCATGTGGCGCGCCGCCCCCGGACGAAGCCGGAGGCGACCGCTACCCATCCTGGGGCACTGCAATGTTACCGGAGTCTCCATGCGCCGGAGGGCCACCCATCAGAGCGGTGGCAGCGGACCAATGCCGTCACAAGACGAAATCGCCCTTCACCAGCGTGAGCTTGCCAGCAAGCAGGATGGCGAAATCGGCGGAGCCGTTGCCGTCGACATCGCCCTCGACGATCGTGTTGGAGCCGGAGAACTTGTAGCGAAGCTGACCTTCGTCGCCAGAGAAGGTCGACTTGCCGATGAAGGTGAAGGCCTGGTTGCCGCCGGTGCTCGCCTGGGCGTCGATGGCCGAGAGGTTGATCTTGTCGCCCTGCGCATGGCTGAAATCGTAGATCGTGTCACGGCCGGAGGATGCGACATCGCTGTCGGTCAGCGCCTTGTAGATGAACTGGTCGGCACCTGTGCCGCCGGTGAGCTTGTCGGCGCCATCGTCGCCGGTCAGCTTGTCGTTGCCTTCAAGTGCCTTCAGCGTGTTGGCGGCGGAATTGCCCGTCATGGAATTGGCCAGAGAATTGCCCGTGCCGTTGATCGCCGTGGCGCCGGCGAGGATCAGGTTTTCGACATTGGCTCCGAGCGTCCAGGTAATGGTCGACTCGACCGTGTCGGTGCCCTTGCCGGAGAGTTCGACGACGACATCGCCGACATTGTCGACAAAGAACTTGTCGTTGCCCGCGCCGCCTTCCATCCTGTCGGCATCGGCGCCGCCATCCAGCGTGTCGTTGCCGTTGTTGCCCTTCAGCGTGTCGGCCCCGTCATTGCCGTAGAACGTATCATTGTCGACGCCACCGTAAAGGCGGTCGTCGCCGAAGCCTCCGACAACGGTGCCTGTCAGCCTGCCGTTCCGGCCGTCGTAGAGATCATCGCCGGAATCGAGATAGATGTTACCACGCATCGTTCCGGTATTGGTAATTTCATCCACCGCGACAATGGCATTGCTGTAGAAGGCGTATTGCCCTTCGATCAGTCCGGTATTTGTGATCACCATCTTCTCGGTGGCGCCGGTGAACCGGATGATGCCGAAGCCCGAAGCCCCGCCCAGGATCGATCCGGAATTCTGGACCGTCGTCGTCGTGCCGCCGGCAATCCCGCCAACCGCGACGCCGTACTGACCCGTTATCGTGCCCTCGTTGATGACATAAGACGCGTAGCCCTGGGCCCAGACGCCGACATAGTTTGCCGAATAGACCAGCGCGCCCGCATGAATGATGGCCCTGTTGTCATAATCGAGGGAGGACGAATCCCCGAGCTGGATCGCCGTCGAGAGGGCGATGACGGTGCCGTAGATATCGGCCTGATGCGAATTTCCGGTCCCCTGTATGGCGATACCGTCGGTCGAGCCGACGGCGATGCCTGCGAGGACGAACATATCGTCGGTGGTGCCGAGATTGAACCGGACGCCGCTTCCGCTTGAGGTTGATGATGCGATCTGCAATGCCATGACCCTTACTCCCCTACAACTGAACTGGGTTTGTTTGCTCTTGAATTTACAGGCATGCACGTCCTTGCCGGCCCCATGGGGACCGGCACCAGGCTCTGTCCTCTGCAGAAAGCGCGAGCCGACCCGCCGCGGTCGTCGCGCCACCGTTCAGAGCATGGAATTCGACTTCACGAGACCGATTTTGCCGACGTCGGGATGGAGACGTCGGGCATGCATTGATGCTGAGCGGGATATCCGGCGCGGCGGGCGCACCGGAGCATGCCGTACGCGGGCCTGAAGAGAGCGGGTGGCGATCGCAACGATGCCGCTCGCCGGGGCGGGCCGGCGGGTATGCCGGGGCCGGTCGACACGCATCCAATGATCCGGAATGCCATCCCCCACACGTCCCGTGGGGGTAAAAATCCGGCTGCTCCTCATCGAATTGCAATCAAGCACAGTTTCACGGCATGCGGGAGTCCGGCCCGACAGCGTGGAATGCGGGCCGCGAAAGAAATGTAAACTGTTGCTGAAATGCCGAATGGAGCTGGCCAGGAGAGCACCCTCTTCGTGGTATGCGCGGTGACGCGCGGGCAATGGAGATGTCAGCCCCGGGCAAGGCAAAACGAAGCATACTGCCAATAAGTCCACACGGAGTCGTTCGCCATGCAACTCACCGCCTCGATGCTCACCGATCCGGCCATGCGTTCTCAGTTGGAAGCCTTTTACGGGAACAAGAAGAGCGAGACACTCGATGCCCTGCGCCAGCGGGAGGCGGAATTTCCGGACGGGTTTGCCGGAGCGACGATCACCATGCCCGATGGCGAGACCAGAACGCTCGGGCCGAACCTTTTCACCGCCGAGATGGCGGAAAAATCCTTCGTCAGCTTCGATCAGTGGATCTCCTTCATGGCCGAGCGCTTCGACGACACCTCCACCAATCTCGCCCAGGCTGAGAAGCGGGTGGCCGATGTCGAGGCGATGAACCCGGACAACAGTTCCGCCGTACACGCCACCTTCTCCAAGGAGGGTACGCTCTACGCCTATATCAACGACGACGGCACGCTGGTGACCTCGAACGGGACGGAACGATACCTTGAGGGGCTGGAGGAGGAGGCGCGGCGGAACGGGCTGTCCGGCGAGGCGCTGGTCGATCATCTCGCCGCGCGGGTGAAGGCCATCCTGGAGGAGCGCTTTCCCGAACTTAGCGTCGAGCGCTTCGACGCCGAGACCGCGCCGACGATCCGGGAGTTCGCACAATCCTGGTACCAAGGCTACGACGCCGACGAAATCTACCAGGATGCGCTCGCCGACGCGACGGCGCATCTCGACAGCGTCAAGGCCTGGCACGAGCAGTGGCAGGCGAACCTTTACGAAATCCAGGGTTTCCTGATGGGGGCCGGCACGGCTTGATCGCCCGCCGCCCCGATGGAAATGGCGGTTCCGGACTGCTTCGGTCACAGGATGAAATCGCCCTTCACCAGATCGATCTTGGTGGACAGGAGAATGGCGAAATCAGCCTTTCCATCTCCGTTGACATCGCCCTCGACGATGGTGCTGGAGCCGGAGAACTTGTAGCGAAGCTCGCCGGCATCGTGGGAGAAGGCCGACTTGCCGATGAAGGTGAAGGTCTGGTTGCCGGAGGCCTTGGTGTCGGCATCGATCGACGAAAGTACGATCCTGTCCTTTTGCGCATGGCTGAAGTCATAGATCGTATCTCGTCCCGACGAGGCGACGGTGCTGTCGGTCACGGTCTTGAAGATGAACTGGTCGGTGCCGGTTCCGCCATAGAGCTTGTCGGCTCCGAGATCGCCGATCAGTTTATCGTTGCCGGACAGACCCTTCAGCGTGTTGTTGGCGGTATTGCCCGTAATCGTGTTGGCAAGCGAATTGCCAGTGCCGCCGATCGCGTCGGTTTTGTAGAGGAGGATCAGATTCTCGACATTGGCGCCAAGCGTGTAGTTACCCGCCGCTTGTACCGTGTCGGTGCCCTGGCCCGACAGTTCGACGACCACGTCGTGGTCGTCGTCGACGTAGAACGTGTCGTTGCCCGTGCCGCCCTCCATGCGGTCTGCACCGGCGCCGCCGTTTAACGTATCGTTGCCGGCATTGCCCTTCAACATGTCGGCGCCAGCGTCGCCATAGAATAAGTCATTGTCGATGCCGCCATACAACCGGTCGTTACCGTCGCCGGCATTGATACCGCTCGACAGCCTGCCAGCGGCGCCGTTGTAGAGGTCGTCCCCACCGTAGAGGTAAATGCTCCCACGGATCGTTCCGGTGTTGTTGATTTCCTCAACCGCAGTGTAGCCGTTCGCGCTGATGGAAAAGGAGCCCTCGATCAGTCCGCTGTTGTTGACGACCATCTTTTCCGTGCTGTCGGTATATCGGGTGATCGCGACGTTGTCGCCGTGCAGCACACCCGAGTTGGTGATGATCGTCAAAGAGGCACCGCGACCGCCCACCAGCACGGCATAATACCCTTTGATGCTCCCTTCGTTCACCACCGTGCCAGCATAGGAATTCATCCAGATGCCGACATAAGACGAGTACACAAGTGCGTCCTCGTGAACCCAGACCGCGTTACCGTAGTCCAGTAGCGGATTGTCGCCGAGCTCGATCGCGTAAGCAGCGCCAACGGCGGAGCCGTAGATCTCCGCCCGCTGATAAATTCCCGAGCCGACAATGGCACTGCTATTCGTCGAGCCAATCGCCGAGCCAGAGAGGACGATGATGTCGTCCGCCGTACCGAGATCGGCACGAATGCCCGTTCCGATCGAGTTTGATCCTATGATCTGCATTGCCCTTACCTCTGTTTTCGCAGGCGTTTAATCCCTGTCTTCCCGGCACGTCATCGGCGGCCAACAGGCGTCCTCGCCCGGGAACCCGGTCGCGCAAGCGAAGGCAGCCGCCTCGTATCGACCCGTCACCAGTCGCGATCGATCGGCACCGGGCGAAGACACGGTCATCTATCGGGCATGCGAGGGGGGCGTCTTCCCCCGTGCGGGTGATGGATCCGACGTTTATCGATCCGCCGAAGCATCGGCGGATGCAGGCCGGCACAGGAACGAGAGGAGGACAAAGACGCCGGCTTCGACGGAGCGAGCGGAGGGAAGAGGCGACGAGATGCCACCTCCTCCCGGAGGTTGCGGAGAAGAGGTTTCTCGACTGTCCGGCTCAGGAAGTGGCGGCGCGGGGCGGAGGCCCGGTCGTTGCCGTGACGTTTCTACGGCTGCGGTTTTGACCTGCCAGCGAGGCGACTACAGGATGAAATCGCCCTTCACCAGATCGATCTTGCCGGACAGGAGAATGGCGAAATCAGCCTTTCCATCTCCGTTGACATCGCCCTCGACGACGGTGCTGGAGCCGGAGAACTTGTAGCGAAG
Organism: Ciceribacter sp. L1K22; assembly: GCF_017599385.1. GTDB lineage: Bacteria > Pseudomonadota > Alphaproteobacteria > Rhizobiales > Rhizobiaceae > Allorhizobium. Next base: position 1,335,562 of record NZ_JAGFPK010000001.1, on the reverse strand, counting down.
CTCGCCGGCATCGTGGGAGAAGGCCGACTTGCCGATGAAGCCGAAAGCCTGGTTGCCGGAGGCCTTGGTGTCGGCATCGAGGGCCGACAGCTCGATGCGGTCACCCTGGGACCCGGAAAAGTCGACGATCGTGTCGCGGCCGCTCGCAGACGTCTTTGTATCGCCGAGGGCGGTGAAGACGAAGCGGTCGGCCCCGGCGCCGCCATAAAGCGCGTCGGCGCCGGCTCCGCCGGTAAGGCGGTCGTTGGCGTCGCCGCCTTCCAGCCGGTCATTGCCCGAGCCGCCATTCAGCGTGTCGTTGCCGGCAAGCCCCTTCAGCGTGTTGGCGGAGGAATTGCCCGTGATGGTGTTGGCGAGCGCGTTGCCAGTGCCGTTGATGGCCGCCGTGCCTGTCAGCGTCAGCTTCTCCACTTCGGCCGCCAGCGTGTAGCTCACCGAAGCCTGAACGAGATCGGTTCCGCCGCCGGAGACTTCGGTTACCCTGTCGCCGCTGTTGTCGACGATATAGGTGTCGTTGCCGGCGCCGCCCGCCATGGCGTCAGCCCCGGCGCCGCCGTTCAGCGTGTTGGCCGCGGCGTTGCCGGTCAGTGTGTTGGCGAGCGCGTTGCCAATGCCGGTGATCGCAGCCGTGCCTGTCAGCGTCAGTTTCTCCACCTCGGCCGCCAGGGTGTAGCTTATCGAGGCCTTGACGAGATCGGTGCCGCCGCCGGAGGCTTCGGTCACGGTGTCGCCGGTGTTGTCGACGATAAAGGTATCGTTGCCGGCGCCGCCGGTCATGGCATCGGCACCCTCGCCGCCATCGAGCGTGTCGTCGCCATTGCCACCATCCAGCGTATCGTCGCCGGCAAGTCCCGAAAGACTATTATTGCCATCATTGCCGGTCAGCGTATTGGCGAGTCCATTGCCGGTTCCGGCGATATTGCCGGCGCCGGTCAGCACGAGGTGTTCGACGTTGTCCACGAGCGCGAAGGAGATCGCGGCGCGGACCGTATCGGTGCCGGCGTCGGAGGCTTCCGTCACCGTGTCGCCGGCGTCGTCGACATAATAGAGATCGTCGCCGTTCCCGCCGGTCATGGCGTCGGCACCCTCGCCGCCGTCGAGTGTGTCGTTGCCGTCGCCGCCGATCAGCGTGTCGTCGCCGCGATTGCCCTCCAGCGTATCGTCTTCGGCGCCGCCGTCGAAGGTCTCGTCGCCATCGCCGCCGCGGATGACGTCGTTCTGGCGGCCGCCATAGACAACGCCGTCGATGGTGCCATGCCGCCCATCATAGAGATCGGCACCGCCGCCGAGCCAGACCGCGCCGATGATCGTGCCATTGTTGGTGATCTCCGTGACGCCGGTGGCCCGGGAACCGCTATCGCCCCTGAAGGCCGAGCTGACGCCCTTGATGAGCCCCGTGTTGACGATCTCCAGGCGCTCGGCGCCAGACTGGACGATGGCCGCATCGCTGCTGCCGGATCCGTAACCGAGAATCGAGCCCGAATTGACGATCGTCGTGGTGGTGGCGGTGTTGTGACCCTGAACACGAATGCCGTAATCGCCGGAGATGTGCCCGGCATTGGTGACCGTCGAACCATAGGCATCGAGCAGGATGGCGTCGGCCGCCGACCCGATGACGCCGGATGCGCCGATGGTCAGGTTGATGCCGAAGCTGGTCTCGCCGCTGCCCAGCAGAAGCGACACAAGATAGCCCCAGACCGTGCCGTTGATCTCGATGTCGTGGTCGGAACCGGCGAGCGCGAAGGCCCAGCCGGTTTCGCCGTAGCAGATGGCCGCCTGGTTCACCAGAAGATCATCGCCCTCCGACAGGTCGGCCACCGAGATGCCCCCGGTGTTGATGCCGGAATAGGTATAAAGAGTCATCGCCGCACTCTCCTCATGCGTTCGCCGACGCGAACGGAGAGGCGACCGTAGGTCCGGGCGATGGCGCCGTGAACGCCATGATCATGGTATATGTTCGGCTTGGCTTAAGTGGGTCGGGGGGAAATGCCAGTCAGGGCCCCGGCGGCATTTTCTCGAAGGCGGGCAGCGCAGGGTCGATGTGATCCCAGGGGAAGCCGGCGGCGGTCCAGGAGACCAGTTGCGGGCGGAAACGGGCGGGGTCGTCGAGGCTGGCAGGCGTGACGATGAAGATATCGGGCACGACCGGGAAGGTCATATAGACCGGCGAACCGCAGGTTGGGCAGAAAGCGCGTTGCTTGACCGTCCCGCCGTCGCCGGTCGACTGCCAGCGCGAGGGTTCGCCCTTCGTCGCCACCTCGGCGGCGGCAAAGACCAGATGCGACTGGTGGCCTGTGCCGCTGTCGCGCTGGCACTGGCGGCACTGGCAATCGAGCATGGCGGCGGGCTCGCCTTTGATCTCGTAGCGGATCGCGCCGCAGGCGCAGCCGCCGGTATAGGACGTGCTCATCCCGTTTCTCCATTTCTCGGTTGCGAGAGGTTCAGTGTTCGGTCTTGCCGGGAGTCTCCTCGCCGGCGAGAGTATCGAGCCGGCCGACGACGACCTTCCAGCCCTCGCCCATGGTGCGATAGGCGCTGTCGTTGACCGGCAGGACGAAGCCCGAATGGACGAGGCGCAGGCGCGTGCCGCTCTCAGCCTCCGACAGGGTGAAGGTCACGACCGTATCGAGCTTGGAGCCATAGCCCTCATTGGCCTCGTGACCGCCGGCCCAGGAAAAGGAAAGCCGCTCGTTTTCGATGACCTCCAGCACCTCGCAGCGGATGGTGCCGTCCCATTCGCCGGCGGGCTTGGTCTGGAAGGTGAAGCGGGTGCCGACGACGGGCTCGAAGCCGATGGGCGGCATCAGCCAGCGAGCGATGAGCGCGCTGTTCGTCAGCGCCTTCCAGAGAATTCCCCGTTCATGAGGAAAAACGTCGTCGAGGACGATCGCCTGCGTCTCCGGGGACTGTCTCTCCGGGCGGATGCTCTGTTTCATGGATCGATATCCTTAAGGAGGGTCTTCAGGTCGGCGAAGCGTTCGCGCCAGAAGATGCCGTAATGCGTCATCCAGGTGGCCAGCGGCTCCAGCCCTTCCGGCCGGGCGCGATAATAGACCTTGCGCCCCTCCGGCCGCTCGCTGACAAGCCCGGCCTCCTTCAAAGTCTTCAGATGCTGCGAGACGGCACCCTGTGTGACGGTGCCGGCGCGGGTGAGCTCGACGACGGTGATCTCGTCCGTTTCGGCGATACGTTCGAAGAGCCCACGGCGGGTGGGGTCGGCGAGCGCGCGCATGACGGCAGTGACGGTTTCTGGTTGGGTCATGGCAAAATCAATAGCTGATACTAATTCATTAGTCAATTCTATTTTATTTAAAGGGATAAACTCGCGCTGTTGACCAGCGCATTCTCGGAGGACTACAGGTTCAAGCGGCGCCGTCAGGTCCGATGAAACGGCTTCCTTGTAAAGTCGGACACAGCTTTCAAACGACGTTTCCGTCGTTCTTATCGCCCAAGCGAGAACGACAGAACCGAGCACAACGGACAGTGGAATTCCGAGATGTCGCATTGCCGTCTCCTGGCTTCGATCAAAATCTTCTCGGTACTTAGCAAATGTGTGGCCGGAGACCTGGCGGATCCGGATTGCACGCCTTCCCGCTAAATCTCATCGCAGTTGTTTCAGCACATGTCTGTGCTGTCGGTCCGGTAGAGCCTCGATATTCCCGCGGAACCGACGAGCTCACCCGTTGCAAGGCTACATGTTTATCGGACGAGTTTTTTCTCGTGGCCATGATACTCGGCGCTACACGCCCAGCGTAACAAAAAACACAATCCGTGGTAGCGTCGTTCACGGCGATGGATTTTCCCCAACCCGGTTTCGCGCCGCACTCCGTACTACCCCACCAGTCCCCTTCTCCCCGCAGCCACCACCGCCTTCGTCAGCCCCTCCAGTTCCCCCGCCACGAGGCGGTTGACCTGCCAGTCGAGGGGGACGTCGATGACGATGCCGGGGACGAGGTCGACGAGGTGGCCGGATTGCAAGTGGCGGTCGACGAGGATCGCCGGGTTCATGCCCCAGCCCATGCCCGAGAGCGCCGCCTCGACGAAGGCGTGGGTGGAGGGGAGCAGATGGGTGGGGACGGCGATTTCGCGGCCGAAGGCCTTTTCGAGGAAGCGGGCCTGCAGGCGGTCCTTCTGGTTGTAGGTGAGCGCCGGCGCTCGGGCGAGCGCCTCCGGCGTGACGCCATCGGGGAAATGGCGGGCGACGAAATCCGGCGAGGCGGTGGCGTGGTAGCGCAGCTTGCCGAGCGGATGGCGGCGGCAGCCGGTGACGGGTTTGTCGAGCCCGGTGACGGCGGCGAGCACGCGGCCGGCCTTCAGCCAGTCGGCCGTGTGGTCCTGGTCGTCGACGGCGATGTCGAGCAGCATGCCTGATGATTTGGCGAAATCGGAGGCGGCAGCGACGAACCATGTGCCCAGGCTGTCGGCATTGGTGGCGACGGACACGGTGACGGGCATGGCGCCGGTCTCGGGCTTCAGCGCCGGCAGGTGCTCCATCAGATTGCCCTCCAGCATCTCCACCTGCTCCACATGACGGCAGAGCCAGGCGCCCTGCTCCGTCGCCAGACACGGATTGCCGCGCGCCACCAGCACCGCGCCCACCCGCTCCTCCAGCTGCTTGATGCGCTGGGAGACGGCGGAGGGGGTGACCGCGAGCGTGCGGGCGGCCTTTTCGAAGCTTCCGGTGCGGACGACGGCTGCGAGCGCCCGGAGGGCCTGGTAGTCGAGCATGATTAGCACTCCTAATCTGAGGTTAGGAGAGTTAATTAGACTAAATTGTGTGGGAGGGGTAGTTGGGGTCGAACTGTCGGGGGTTTGCCCCTCATCCGGCTGCCGCCACCTTCTCCCCGTTTTGACGGGGAGAAGGGAGATGGAGCGCCGGCCTTGCCCCAAGTCCCTTCTCCCCGTGTCCACGGGGAGAAGGTCCCGGCAGGGGGATGAGGGGCAGTTTCCGCGCCGCCTTCGTCGTTTGAAACAGGAGCCCTTCATGTCACCCACCGTTTTCGCCACCGGATTTTCCATGGGGCTCACGCTCATCGTCGCGATCGGGGCGCAGAATGCGTTTGTGCTGAAACAGGGGTTGAGGCGCGAGCATGTGTTTGCGGTGTTTCTCACCTGCGCGCTGTCGGATGCGATCCTGATCACGCTCGGGGTCACCAGCCTCGGCGTGGTGACGGCGGTGCTGCCGTGGCTCGAGCCGGCAATGCGCTATGGCGGAGCGGCGTTCCTGATCTGGTATGGGGCGCGCAGCCTGATCTCGGCCTTCACGGGCAAGGCAGCGCTGACGGCGGACGGTGCGGCAGTGCCGAGCCTGAAGGCGACGCTTATCACCTGCCTCGCGCTCACCTGGCTGAACCCGCATGTGTGGCTCGATACCGTGGTGCTGCTGGGATCGATCTCGACGCAGTTTCCGGGCGAGCGGATGGCCTTCGCGCTGGGAGCGACGGCGGCATCGTTCGCCTTCTTCTTCGCCCTTGCCTATGGCGCGCGGTTTCTGGCGCCGCTGTTTGCGCGCCCCGCCGCCTGGCGCGTTCTGGAGGGCGTCATCGCGCTGGTGATGTGGGGTATTGCCGCGAAACTCGTCATTGGGATGTAGGCGTGTGATTGTAACACAAATTGATTTCGTGACAGCATTATGACACAATCTAACCATTGCAAAATAAATAGTTATAAAACATAATTTCATTGGGTCCGCCGACGCACGCCACCGCCTCGCCACGGACAGACATGCCGCCCCCCGGCTGCCTATCAGACGGTCATCCCCTCGACCGGACGGCAAATGGACGGGGTCTGGAAGCCCTGCGGGTGCAGAACGTCCCTCTGCCCCGCGGGGCGAAACCCCTCCCGCGAACCTCTCCGCTGCCCAGACGTTTTGCTCCGGTACACCTCAAGATCGGAGAAAAGCCATGGCCTACCTGCGTTTTGCCGCGATGATCGGCGTCTCGACGGCGCTGATGTTCGCGCTGATGTATCTCAACACCTATGCGCTGGACCACGTGTTCTTCAGCGAGTCCCGGGTCTTCGCCGCGCTCTACATGGGCGCCTCGATGGCGATCGTCATGCTGGTCTTCATGTGGGGCATGTATCCGAACCGGACCGCCAACATGGCGATCCTCGCCGGCGCGGCCATCGTGTTCGGCCTGTCGCTTTTTCTGCTGCGCAGCCAGGAAACCGTCGGTGACGTCGCCTATATGAAGGCGATGATACCGCACCACTCGATCGCCATCCTGACCTCGTCGCGCGCCCATATCGACGATCCGCGCGTGCGCTCGCTGGCGGACGGCATCATCGAGACCCAGCGCGAGGAAATCGCCGAGATGAAGGACCTGATCGCCGAACTGGACGGTTCAGGCGCGACACGAACCGAGGCCCATGCAGGACAGTAACGCCACAGACGGAATGGATGAGACAACAGGAGCCAGGCGACCGGGCGGACTCCGTGCGAAGCTTGCCGCCCTGCCCGGCCTGCTGCCGAAGGGACGCGCGACGCTCGGGCAGTTGCTGACAGGTCTCGGCGATCACCAGACGGCGCTGGTGCTGGCGGTCTTTTCGCTGCCGGCGATCATTCCGACGCCCGGCATTCCGGCCGGCATGATCTTCGGCACGGCGCTCGCAATCCTGTCGCTGCAGATGGTGGCGGGGTCGCCGGAATTTGCGCTGCCGGGGCGGCTTTCGCGCGTCGGCGTGCCGCGCAATCTGGTGCTCGGCATGGCATCCGGCGGCGCGCGGACGCTGGCGCGCATCGACGGCTGGCTGAAGCCGCGCTGGCGGGGCCTGGCCGATGCCGGCGCGTTGCGCCCGCTCGGGCTCGTGGTGTTCCTGATGGGTGTGCTGATCGCACTGCCGATCCCGTTCGGCAACGTGCTTCCCGGCCTGTCGGTGCTGATGATCGCGCTCGGTCTCGCAGAACGCGACGGCATGGCGGTGGGCGCCGGACTGCTGCTCGCCGTGCTCTCGGTGCTGTTCTCGATCGCGATGATCGCCGGCGGCTGGTATCTGATCCAGAGCTGGCTTGCCGGCTGAGAACCTTAAAGCGTTCCGCGCAGCGCCACGTAGAGCGCATCCGGCACGCTGGCGCGGTAAGCCAGCATGGCGATGACGGTGGCCACCGCGATCAGGGTCGCCAGCGACAGGCGGTCGGAGAAACGGCGGACGTAATCGGTGAAGCCGGGGATCAGAAGCGCGACGGCGGTGAGGATCGTGGCGCCGCCCACCAGGCCGTAGCGCGGGTCGTTGGCAACGCCGATGAACAGGAAGGCGCCCATATAGGAACAGCCGGCGAGCGTCAGCGCCAGGGACAGCGTGGCGAGCGGATCGCCGCGGCGGCGGGCGTCGTGGGTGATGATCAGCACGCCGAGACCGAGCGCCAGCCAGAGCGCCGGCGTGGCCCAGGGGCCGTAGCGGACCAGATCCATGATCCGTGCGGCACCCTCCAGCGGCGGCAGTGCCGCCGGCTGGCCATCGACGATCGCGTGGATCGCCGGCAATGCGGCCTGGTGGCCGGGGATCAGGAACTGCATGGCGGCATTGAAATGGCGCAGGCGATGTTCGGCCCAGGCCAGCGGATGGCGGGCGATGGCGGAGACCCACATGCCGCCAAGGCTTGCGGGTTCGGTCGCCACCGCACCCGGAATGTCGGTCGCAAGCCCGGTCGGCGTATCCGGCGAGCCGGCGATGCGATCCCAGAGGAAGCCGCAGCGGCGGGCGTGATAGAAAGTGTCGGCGATGACGGGCGTATAGCACTCGTCGATCTCCTCCAGCGTGATCTTGTCCTGGAGCACCGAGACGTCGCGGGAAAAATGGGCGATGCCGGCCATGTCGAAGATCTGCAGCGTGCGCAGCGCACCGGCATCGCGGGCGCCGAGCAGGCCGTGATTGATGATGCCGCTCGGCAGCACCAGGACGAGCGCGGCAAGGCCCATGAGCAGACCGGAACGCAGAGGGCGGCGCAGGCCGGCCGGCCAGAGCATCCAGAGCGCCACCGGCAGAACGACGAACCAGCCATTGGTGCGCACCAGACCGGCATAGAGAAGCAGCAGACCGGCGATGACGGCCGCCCAGAGCGGCGTCTTCTCGCCGGCAAGGCGCGTGCGGGCGACGAGCGCCACCGCCAGCATGACTGTGGCGGCGAGGCCCACATCCTTGTGGATGTTGACGATCTGCATGAGGAAGGGCGGGAAGAAGCCGACGAGGAAGACCGCCCAGGCGCCGACGCGATGGCCGAGGCGGGCGAGCGTCAGCGCCAGGAGGACGAAGGCGAGCGCCCAGCAGACCATCTGGAAGACGAACATGGTCCACACACCGTCGCTCACCGACAGGAACAGCGACCAGAGGCGCGCCATGATCGGCGGGTGCCAGTCGTTGTAGGTCCCCGTCATCGCCTGTTCCAGCTGGCTCTGGCTGTCGGGGTTCATCTCGCCCGGAAAGCGGACAAGGATGAAGCCGACCCAGCCGACGAGGCCAAGGACGAGGATGAGAAGGCGATGGTTCAGGCGGGACATGGACACGCGGGACTCCGGAGCGGTCGGGATATCTCGACGCATCCCTTACTCCATAGCCGCCCCCGAGATAAGTGACGGGGCCAAATTCGTAAATATATGGTAAAAAACGGCGCGAAAAACTTAATTAAAATTGGAAGCAAAGAAAAACTGCGATCATCAACCCAATCTAAACTCCGGCGATCTTAACATTAACAGTCAGAACCGTTTGACAGAAGCAGGCTTCCGGGGATTCCTGCCGTCACTTCAAATAAATCTGGGACAGATCGCGCATGGTTGCTTTGTACGACGTCAATCGCTCTTCCGGCGGCCGCAAGACGGCGCAGCAGGTGCAGCCGAAGATCGCGGTACTGGTGCCCTGCTACAACGAGGCGACGACGATCGCATCCGTGGTGACCGATTTCCGCCTGGCGCTGCCGCAGGCGACGATCTACGTCTACGACAACAATTCCAAGGACGACACGGCCGAGATCGCCCGCGAGGCGGGTGCTGTCGTGCGCTCCGAAACGCGACAGGGCAAGGGTCAGGTCGTCCGGCGCATGTTCGCCGACATCGACGCCGACGTCTATGTGCTGGTCGATGGCGACGACACCTATGCGGCCCCGGCGGCGGCACAGGCGATCGAGAGCGTGCTGGCCGAGGGTGTCGACTTCGTCAACATCGCCCGCGTTTCCACCGCGGTGGAGGCCTATCGCCCCGGCCACAGGCTCGGAAACGTGATGTTGACCGAGATGGTGCGCATGTTCTTCGGCCGCCAGACGAGCGACATGCTGTCGGGCTACAAGGTGCTGTCGCGCCGCTTCGTGAAATCCTTCCCGGCGATGTCGAGCGGCTTCGAGACCGAAACGGAACTCACCGTACACGCGCTCGAAATGCGCATGCCGATGGCGGAGATTTCCGCGCCCTACAAGGAACGCCCGCCGGGCTCTGTCTCCAAGCTCAACACCTTCCGCGACGGCTGGCGAATCCTGATGCTGATCGCCCGCCTGATCAAGGACGAGCGGCCGCTGAAATTCTTCTCGACCATCGGCCTCGTGCTTGTCGCGCTCGCCATCGGCATCTCGATCCCCGTTGTTATCACCTGGCTCGAAACCGGCCTCGTCCCCCGCCTGCCCACCGCCGTCCTCTCCGTCGGCATGGTCATCACCGGCTTCCTGTCGATCTTCACCGGGCTCATTCTCGATGTCGTGACGAAGTCCCGGCAGGAGATGAAGCGCATGGCGTATCTGGCGATTTCGTTGAGGGGGTGAAGGCGAAGCTTCCCAGCTTCGGGCAGGCCGTTCGGCTAGAAACGCCATCAGGGGGCGGAACGCGTCGAGGGTTGATTTCAAGCCAAGAGCGGACGGTGCCTTGCAAGGGGCTAGCGACGACTTGGGGGCGGGAAGGAAACAGTCCAGACTTAGAAGACTGGCGCGATATAGCTGCTATAGAGCGTCGGAGCTTTCATAGCCGCTTCAGACCCGATGTCGATTACCAAGAGATAAAGCGTGGATTATAAAAGCTACCTGTCGCCGTCTCGTTGAGGACGCAGCTATGCGCACGTTAGTGAAGATCAACCGGGTTGCGGCTCGATTTTGTGTGTAATGTTCTTCACTTGAAATAGCCGACACCGCCCAACTTCAAAATCGTCAATATTGAAAATCGCGACATTGTAGCCGTCCTCGCCGAACGCGCTTTTGTACGCCACGCCGTCATAACCAAGGGAACGGAACAATTCTGCAAGTATCTGTGTCGGAGCGTATTCCGCTGCATCATCAGATCTATCGGCCGGCGCCGAAAATGCTCGGTCTATATCGGACCAAACGGCTTTCTCCATCTCATCGCGCTCTGGCTCTTCGAAATATATAAATTGCCTTTTAGCGAGAACGCTGCAGTCAATCAGTTTGAGTTCGCGCAAGCATTTCATACTGGCAACTGTCACGTAGGCGCCGATGGCAGGCCTGACTTCCGATACTGCCGTCGCGTCGTTTGTCGCCATATAGAGACACGGTATTCCGCGGGGGTTCACGCGTCCGTCGCCGGCGCGGTCACGCAACGGGATCATGCGGGTCTTGCTGGCCGCGCACTCGATATCGGCGATGTAGATTTCTTCACCGTCATCGCCGGTTTGATACATCGATCTCCAGTTATGGGCTACTTGGGCTCGCCTAAACCCCGCCCCTACTTTGACAAAACGCTCCCGAGCATGACACGTAACAGCAACGGCTTGCAAAAATGCTTCCGCCTCGGGAGACCGGATGAAACGGCGTGACTTTAAGACCTCGCCTCGAAAAGCATGGTAATCATGGCGCGATTTGAAAGTGGGAGGCAAAATTTTCTCCGTCACGAATGTAGTCCCAAAGTCGACAACCAATAGGTCAGTTCTGCACGCACCTGTCAAAAGCGGACGTCGCCATCGTCTGTGAAGACAGAGCGAACTGCCCCATACACTAGTTCAAACGGTCCGTTGTCGCCAAAGGCCTTCGCTGCGACGGCGACGGCCATCATTGCACGATGGATGTACAGGACGTACTGCCCCTTCATGTCAGATAGCCGACGATCTGTGGTTTGGAGTGGTAATGCGAACTTGTGACCATCGTATAAATCCATGATGTGCACCGCCGCACCGTGCACATAACCGGAAAACGTAGCGTCGATGGTCTCAGTTGCCGCTACCACCTGGCTTACCGGCAATCCCGCATTGTAGGTGCGGGCCACATAGGCTCTAATATCGCGGCGGGAGACACGATTTCGTCTCTGGGTCGCCTGCAGAGGATCCGGGTGATCAAATTCCTCCTGAAAGAATTCGGCAAGATACTGATCGTGACGAGGTTCGCACGGGTGTTGGAATACCAGCGGCCCAGCAATAAACATGATGTCGGTGTCGAGTTCGTCCAGAACTCTCATAGTGGCGCCAGCATCTAGAACTAACCCGTTCTGGAGCAATACCCAGCCAGCTCTCAACGCGCTCGACAATCGCACCGACTTTAGAACTAGGGCCTGATGCGCCTGATGCTCGACATACCGATGTGCACGATAACCTCCCGGCAAATCTGTCCACGTTGGATGAGGCACCAGATTCTCCATGCGTGCAACAGCCTGATCAATCGTTTGCAAAGCAATTGTGAATGCCGCTTTTTCTTTAGGGGAGAAAGGCACGGGAACCTCAACGGGGTGAATTTTAGGACGCCACAACTGCTTCCGCCACTGAAATGTCTGATGTCCACGCTGTCTTGGCCAAAAGCAGACCGTAGTAAATCCAGCCATTCTGGCGGCGCTGGCGACCAAGCAACTCTACTTAAGTATTCGCCTAAATACTACTAATAGCAGGTGTGAAGGCCCAAAGCCGCCTTACTCTCGATCCTCAAAATCCGAATGACGAAAGAGCAGTCAAACGAGACGCCCCCTCACTCCCCCGTCCGTCGCGCCGCCGCGTTATACACCTCGTTCCGCTCCCGCTTGCCCACCGCCACGACAAGCACCAACACCTCCCGATCCCGCACCTCGTAAACGAGCCGGTAGCCGGCGTTGCGGAGCTTGATCTTGTAGCGTTCCTTCGCGCCATGCAGGCGGGCGGAGGGGATTTTCGGGTTTAGCAGACGTTCGGCGAGTTTTGCCTTGAACTGGTCGCGGGTCTGGCTGTCGAGCTTCTTCCACTCCTTCAGGGCCTCGTCCAGAAAGGCGAGCTCATAGGTCATCCAGCGTGACCTTGTGGATCTCCTGGCCCTCGCGGGCATCGGCGATGGCGTTCAGCTCCAGATCCTCCAGCCGTTCCAGCATGGCCTCGTAGGCCTTTGCCGGTACGCAATAGAAGGCGGGCTCGTTGCGATTGAGGATCGCGACAGGAAACCCCTCCCCGGCGGCGACGGTGCCCATCGGGTTCCTCTTCAGCTCGGAGACGCTGGCGGTGGTGGAGGCAAGGATCTGGTGAGCCATGAAGAGTATCCTTGATGGTGCTTTTATCAGGTCTTTAAATAGCTCTTTTGAGCGTGGTCTTCAAGGTGAAACCGAGGCGAGCGACCATGGGCGGGGGTTTTGGCGCGGGTCCTGATCCGTGCTATAGATCGTGATGCAATCGGGTGCTTCGCCATGTCCAGGACAAGCGGGAATTCCTCCGAACAGCCAACTGCTGCAAAGCCAGCGCATTTGCCCGCGCTCGACACGGGCTCGCCGGACTTCGCGGAAGAATGCCGGCGTCAGGCAAAGGCGGCAGCGGAGAGCGATGCGCGAGATGGCGAGTTCCAGCGGTTTCTCGAGGCGGTGCTCGACGACCTGCTCGAATAACGCCCCATTCACAATCCCGCGAGCCCGCCCCTTCACCGCTCTCCCCGCCCCGCCGTTAACCCTGCCCATAAAGATTGCATTTATCTTTTGGCGGTAAGGTCTCGTTAGGATTCGGCCTGTGCTGCCGCCAGCCGCTGGTTTTGCGGGGTGGCGCCTTCTCCAACCGTTGAGTGAGTGATGCGTCTCAATTGTCTTCCGGCCCTTCTTCTGGCCTCCACGCTTCTTGTCGGCTGCAGCTCGACGTCGGACCCGACGGCGGCGCTTTCGGTGAAGACCTCGAACGAGACGACGGCCTCGATCGCGCCGACGCCGCCGGCGAAGGTGTCAGGTGGCGAGGAGATGCATGAGCTCGCCTGGGCTGGCGGATCCGCGCAATCGCCCGCGCTTTCGGCCGTGAGCGCGTCGGGCTATGCCGCGCCGACCGACCGGCCGAACACGGTGATGGCGCCGGTCGTGAAGGGCGGGCGGCTGAAGGTCTATGCCCAGCAGTTCCGCGATGCCAAGCCGATCAATTTCGGCAAGGTGCAGCCGAAGCACTATGCGGTGCACGGCGTCGACGTGTCGCGCTGGCAGGGCGACATCGACTGGCCGAAGCTCCGCACCCAGGGCGCCAACTTCGCCTATATCAAGGCGACCGACGGCGGCGACCACATCGACCCGATGTTTGCCAAGAACTGGCGCGAGGCCAAGGAAGCCGGGCTGAAGCGCGGCGCCTACCACTTCTTCTACTGGTGCCGCGTGGCGAGCCAGCAGGCCGAATGGTTCATCAAGAACGTGCCGAACGATCCCGACGCGCTGCCGCCCGTCATCGACGTGGAGTACAACCACCAGTCCGACTGCCGCTTCAAGATTTCGGCGGAAAAGGCGCGCGAGAAGATGCAGGTGTTCATGGACATGCTGGAGCGCCACTACGGCAAGCGCCCGGTGATCTACACCGCGCCCGATTTCTACGCCGACAACCTCGCCGGCCACTTCAAGACCTACCCCTTCTGGCTGCGCGCCGTCGCCCAGCACCCGTCCAAGGTCTATCCGAACCGCGACTGGGTGTTCTGGCAGTATTCCGGCTCCGGCCTCTCCCACGGGGTGAGCGAGAAGATCGACCTCAACGTGTTCCGCGGCACGGTCGAGCAGTGGCACGACTTTGCCGAGGGCGGAAGACGGGTTGCTTCGCGGTAGGGTGATCCACGCCGGAAGCGGACGTTGAGACGTCCAGACGACGCGCTCCGGCGGCTAGGACAGGTCGTGAATGTCCTTTCCCAGGGCCGGCCCCAGTCGCCACTCACTGAATCGCACTTCCAGGCCTGCCCGTTCGGGCGTGCAGCACATGGGGCCGACCAGATAGCGATCCGCTTTCGGGAAAGGGCAAAGGCGGACCAGTGGCCAGGTCCGCCCGTCGTCTGACGCCTGTATCCTCAGAACGCCGCTCTCTACGGTCACCCTTATCCGGAAATCCGAGGGGTCACCGTCATATCGCCCGGTGGCCCAATCGGAGACTTCATCCGTCAGAACACTGCCGAGCAGGCCATGTCCGTCAGAGAACTCGATACCGGTCTTGACCCAGCGTCTTCCATCAAGCCTGACCATGAGGCCGGCCTGGTCGTAGAGATGATCGAAATGCGCCCTGACCCGAACCTCGGCGGTGAAATCGCCTTCGGTCTCGAATGCATAGAAGTGGCCGTTGTCGCGGACGAAGCCGTAGTGTGTCTTTCGCCAAAAATCGGTGTTGGCGTCCGTCACCACGAACAGTTCGCCATCCGATATTTTCGCCTTTGTGGGCTCGTTGAGCCAACGTCCGTCTTTGAGGGTCTGCAACAGCGGCTCCCATGACAACTCGCGGATTTTCCGACCCGCATCTTTCGTTCGGTCGCCAATCCTAGAGCGATTGATTGCCGACAAACAAGCGGTGACGGAGGTCTTCCGGCCGATAGCTGGTCACGGCTCCAAGGACTCGAAAAATGAAGCGCCGGCGCTTCACATATCCGTGAACGGCCAGGCACCAGAAATAGTTCGCATGCTACCCGAGAGTTAACCCTTCGTTTACCATGCGGCCTCTTTAGTGGCGCTCTTCTCTCCAGCGCGATGACCGCGCGAATCTCTTCATTTTTGAGTTTTCATGACCAGTATTCTCACGAATATCGGGGCGATGAGTGCGCTCCAAACTCTCCGTACTATCGCTGGTCAAATGCAGGACACGCAACGCCAGGTGTCGACCGGAATGAGGGTGGAGCAGGCTTCCGACAATGCCGCGTACTGGTCGATTTCCACGACAATGCATTCCGACAACATGGCGCTAGCGGCGGTGGAAGACGCGCTGGGGTTGGGTGGCGCGAAGGTCGATACCGCCTATGCCGGGATGACGGCCGTCGTCGATGTCATCAGTGAGATGAAGTCGAAAATTGTCGTGGCAACAGAAGACGGTGTTGATCGCTACAAGGTTCAGGCTGAGATCGAACAGCTCAAGGAGCAACTCACCAGTATCGTTTCTTCCGCCACTTTCAGCGGGGAGAACTGGCTTTCCACCGATGGCAGCAATAGCGCCTCCGTCGTCGCGTCTGCGACGCGAGATGCGAGCGGTAACTTCGGCGTCAAGAAAATCTCTGTAAATCTAAGCGAAATTGCACTTTTCACTACGATGGGTAATGGCCTCTTGCAGACGATCCCGTCGACTGGAGGAAATGGCAGAACATATGGTGGTTTTGAGAACTTCACGAGCCCCACTGACACATTTGCCTTTACCGAGCCATTCACGATGGATGACGGAGACGAATTCAAATTCGACATCCAAGACGGGGCACTTCTCTATACGGCAACTGTGACGAAAGCGGTTTTCGACCAATGGGCCGGACCGAATGGAGTTGTAGACGGGGACTTCGAATTTTGGGACCTCTTGGCCCAATCAGCCGCCGACTCTGGTCCCGGTTTCTACGGAGTCAACAACCAAGCGTTCGGCCAAGACGCCCCCAATCCCGTGCTGTTTTCCAACTTCCGTGTAACAGGCGTTCCTGAGTACACGATTATGGATGTGGATGTCACGGACGGAAGCGACCTGGGTCTTCTGCTATCCCGGATCGACGGTTGGCTGGAGATGACAATCGATGCGGCCGCAGACCTGGGGGCACTTCAATCACGCATTTCGATGCAGTCGGATTTCGTTGCGAAGCTCACAGACAGCATCGACAGCGGAATCGGTCGCCTCGTGGACGCCGATATGAACGAGGCTTCCACGCGTCTGAAGGCGCTGCAAACGCAGGAGCAGTTGGCGATACAGTCGCTCAGCATCGCGAATACGAGTGCCGATAGTGTGCTGACGCTGTTCAGGTAACACTCGGCCGTACGTGATATCGTCCACCTGACCGGAAGCCGCCCTGTCCGGTCACCGCCGCCAGTGCCGAAAGCTATGTCACGCCCCTCCCCTCTTTCGCTCCCCATCGCCCATTGACGCCCCCGCGTTACATTGTTACACCTTCTTCCGTTGAAGGTTCTCCAAGGGTCGCGAAAGCCCGAGGGGATTAAAAGGGAACACGGTGCGACGTACCCAACAGGGCGCAAGACCGTGGCTGCCCCCGCAACTGTGAGCGGCGAGTTCGACCGGGATAAACCACTGGCCCAAAAGGCCGGGAAGGTCCGGGAGCGCATTGACCCGCAAGCCAGGAGACCTGCCTCGACGTGTAACGAAACCCGGCCGGGGTGTGCCGAGGAGAGCGACGATGGCATTCGAGAGATCCTTTTCCGATTCCCGCCAGCCGCAGCCCTTCCGCGACCCGAGGTCCGTCGTGGAGGCTGAAGGATGCAATTGCCGTCGACGCTGAGCGGCGTGAAGCCCGCCGGGCTTCGCGTGGAAAGTGTTTCCTGGGGCGGCGCCGTACGCGGCTCTCCAGACGAACCGATCATTTCAGACATTTCCTTTACCGTGCTGCCCGGCGAGATGCTGGCGATCGTCGGTCCGAACGGGGCCGGCAAATCGAGCCTGCTGCGCTGCCTGTACCGCTATCACAGGCCGGATGCCGGCCGGATCACCATCGATGGCGAGGATATCTGGCAGATGAAGCCGCAGGCCGTGGCGCGGCGCATCGCCACCGTGCTGCAGGAGCCGGCGACCGATTTCGGCCTCACAGTCGCGGAGATCGTGGAGCTCGGACTGACACCGCACCAGGGGCGCATGAACAGGCACGAGGCCTACGCGGCGATCGGCGATGCGCTGCAATTGATGGCGCTCGAGCATCTGGCGCCGCGCAATTTTGCGTCGCTCTCGGGCGGCGAAAAGCAGCGGGTGATGATCGCCCGCGCGCTCCTGCAAAAACCCGACATCCTGATCCTCGACGAACCGACCAATCATCTCGACATCCGCCACCAGCTCGAAGTGCTGGCGCTGCTCTCGCGACTGCCGGCGACCGTGATCGTGTCGCTGCACGACCTGGCGCTCGCTTCGGCGCATGCCGATGCCGTGCTTGTCATGGCGCGCGGGCGGCAGGTGCAGTACGGCCCGGCGCTCGATGTGCTGACCCCGCATGCGATCCGCGAGACCTTTTCGGTCGAAGCTGTGATCGACGCCCATCCGGCCACCGGCCGGCCCCGCTTTTCCTTTCATCTCGACCAGACCATTTCAGGGAGACCTTGATGCGCTTCACCATTGCCCTTTCCGCCTTTATCGCCCTTTCGGCCTCCACCGCGCTTGCCTCCGGCTTTCCAGTCACCGTGAAGAGCTGCGACCGCGAGGTGACCTTCGAGGCGGCACCGAAGCGGGCGATCTCTCAGGACGTGAACCTCACCGACATGATGCTGGCGCTCGATCTCACCGGCAGCATGGCCGGCGTCTCCGGCATTTCCGGCTGGTACAAGATGGACGAGGAGATGAAAGCGAAGCTCGGCGACCTGCCGGAGATCGCGCCGCAATACCCAACCAAGGAAGTGCTGCTGGAGGCCGATGCCGACCTGTTCTTCGCCGGCTGGAACTACGGCATGAAGGTCGGCGGCGAGGTGACGCCTGAGACGCTGGAGCCGTTCGGCATCAAGGTCTACGAGCTGACCGAGAGCTGCATTCACATCATGAAAAAGGACAAGTCCTCGATGGAGGACATGTATACAGACATCCTGAATCTGGGCCGGATCTTCGGCGTTTCGGAAAAGGCCGAGGCGCTGGTCGAGGGCTACCGCAAGGAGATCGCCGAGGCCACCGCGTCCGTGCCGGAGGGAACGCAGCCGCTCAATGTGTTCGTCTATGACAGCGGCGAGGAAAAGCCGTTCACGGCCGGCCGCTTCGGCATGCCGACGGCGCTGATCGAGGCGGCCGGCGGCGTCAACATCATGGAGGATGTCGAGACCAGCTGGACCGAGGTCGGCTGGGAGCCGGTGATCGAGCGCAATCCGGAGGTGGTCGTCATCGTCGACTACGGCGAGGTGACGGCGGAGCAGAAGATCGCCTACATGCGCGACAATCCGGCCTTCAAGGATATTCCGGCGGTGAAGAACAACCGCTTCGTCGTGCTGCCCTATGTCGAGGCGACGCCCGGTCCGCGCAACATCAACGCGGTCAAGACGCTCGCCGACGCCTTCCAGCGCTCGACCCAGTAATGAGCCATCGCGGATACGTCAGCGGGCCGCGCCATGCCCTCATTCACCTCACCCCGGTGCTGGTGGCGGGGCTAACGGTGGGTCTCGCCGCCATGATCATGCTCGCCGTCTCGGTGGGATCGACCAATATTCCGCTGTCGGAGGTGTGGAAGATCATCGCCAGCCATCTCGGCGTGACAGGAATGGAGCAGGACTGGTCGGCCGGCCGGGACAACATCGTCTGGCAGGTGCGGCTTCCCCGCGTGCTGCTCGGCGCCATGGTCGGCGCCGGTCTGGCGCTGGTCGGCGCGGCGCTGCAGGCGGTAACCCGCAACACGCTCGCCGATCCGCATCTGCTCGGCATTTCCTCGGGCGCGGCCTTCGGGGCGATCATCGTACTGTTGCACACCGGCACGTTTCTCGGTCTGGTCACCGTACCGCTCTTCGCCTTCGGCGGCGCGATCGCGAGCACAGCGCTGGTGGTCGGCATCGCGAGGCTCAACCGGGCCGGCAATGCCAGCCGGCTGGTGCTGACCGGGGTGGCGATCTCCTTCGTCATCACCTCGCTCGGCAGCCTCGCCATTCTGCTCGGCGATCCGCGCGCCACGCATACGGTGGTGTTCTGGATGCTGGGCGGACTGGGGCTGGCACAATGGGACTACCTGCCCTACCCGCTGGCGGTGCTTCTCGGCTGCGGCACCTACCTGATCGCCAAGGCCCGCAGCTTCAATGCCATGACGCTCGGCGACGAGACCGCCACGACGCTCGGCATTCCGGCGGAGCGGTTCCGGCTGACGGTGTTCATCGTCTGCGCGCTGCTGACCGGCGCGGCGGTCGCCTTTTCCGGGGTGATCTCGTTCATCGGGCTGATGATCCCGCATCTGGTGCGGTTCGTGGTCGGCGGCGACTACCGACGGGTGCTGCCGCTTTCGGCGCTTGGTGGGGCGATCTTCCTTGTCGCGGCCGACATCGTCGCGCGCACGCTGATCCCGCCGCAGGACATGCCGCTCGGCATCATCACCGGGCTTGTCGGCGGGATCTTCTTTATCTGGATGATGCGCGGCGACCGGGCGACCGGCTGAGCGACGGCTACCAGCGCAGGGCGCGGCGACCGGCGCCGTAGCCGGCGATCGTGACGATCGCAATCGCCAGCGGATACCAGGTGGCAACGAAGAGCGGGCTGTCGTCGGGGCAATGCAGCGCGTAGACCGTGGCGCCGATGGCGCCGGCGGCAATGCCGGCGGCGGCACCGGCCAGGCCGGGGTTGTCCGGCGCGCCACTCCTCATGGCCCAGAGCAGCGCGACCAGCGGCAGGAAAGACAGCGTCGGCACCAGGACGAGGCAAAAGGTGGCGTTGCGGCCGAGCAGTTTCGGCATCCAGTCGGCTTGCGGCAGGACGACGAGTTCGGCGGCGACGGCAACGACAAGCAGGCCGAGCGGCACCAACAGGGAGAGCGCCGCACCTCGCAAAGACAGACCCGGCCGGCCGATCAGCAGGACGAGACGGCAGGCGAGCACCGCGGCCAGAAGGCTGGCGCCGATCTTGAAAGCGACCCGCAGCGTGTCGATCTGGTCGGCGAGATCGGGGCGAAGGCCATAGGTCGACAGCAGCAGGGAGATGGCGGCGACAGCGCCGAAGACGATGGCAGCCGCCAGCACACGACGGTAGCGCATCCGCACCGGCGCATCTTCCGACAAAAGCCTGATCAGTTCATCCGTCTTCATGCTTCACTCCGGTAAAGGGTGGACAGCGCCTTCAGCGCCCGGTGCAGCGTCACCCTGACCGCCACTTCACTCATCTTCAGCCGTTCGGCCGTTTCCTTCACACCCGCTCCCTCGAGAGATATGGAGCGGACGATGTCGCGTTGCGGCTCCTTCAGGCGCGAGAGCACGCTCTCGGCATCGAGCCTGTCGGCGACGTTCGCGTCTTCCGCCTCCAGCGTCGCCACGACGTCTTCCAGCGGCACATCGACCCTGCGGCCGCGACGGCGCAGCGCGTCGATCAGCTTGTTGCGCACGATCGTCGACAGCCACGGGCCGATGGGGCGTTCCGGATCCCAGGTGCCGCGTTTCAGATGAACGGCGATCAGGACCTCCTGGACGATATCCTCGGCCTCTCCGGCCGAAGCCCCGAACTGGTCGCAACGGCGCCTTGCCATGGCGCGCAGGTGCGGCGTCACGGCGCGCAGGAAACGGTCGTAGGACGCCGCGTCGCCATCCAGCGCGCTTCGCATCCATTCCGCCCATTGCACCTCACGCTCAGGCCGCCTCACATTACCCTCTACGCGTCGCCACACGCTTTCGTTACCGAGATGTCATCGAAAGGCTGATTTTTCGGACAAGCCTTTGAACAGCCTTCGATTTCTTTTCACTGCCGCTCCACGACACGATCCGATCGCGAATTTTTTCCGATCAGGCCGCGTAACGTTTCGCCGCAGCGGTCCGTAGCTCCCGATGACCAAGCCAATCACGGCTCGGCACTCTGAGGAGAACTAACGATGAAAAACGGTTTTGTCACGCTGGCGCTGGCCGGCTCGCTCGCTTCCGCTCTCGCCACGATCGCCGTCCCGGCCGCCGCGCAGGATGCCGAGAAGGAAAAGTGCTACGGCATCGCCCTTAAAGGTCAGAACGATTGCGCCGCCGGCAGCCATGATTGCGCCGGCCATTCGGCCATGGACTACGACAAGCAGTCCTTCAAGCTCGTGCCCGCCGGCACCTGCACCACGATGATGACGCCTGATGGCGCCCACGGCTCGCTGACGCCGGCCTGATTGCCTGAAAACCGATCCACCGCCAAATCCAGACAAGACAGATAGCAAGGACACCAGACATGACCACCAACCGCAACGCGCTCGCAGCCTCGCTTGCCGCCGCCCTCGTTCTCGCCGGCGGCCTGCCCGCCATGGCCCAGGATGCCACCAAGGAGAAGTGCTACGGCGTGGCGCTGAAGGGCCAGAACGATTGCGCCGCAGGCCCCGGCACGACCTGCGCCGGTACCTCCACCATGGACTACCAGAAGAATGCCTGGAAGCTCGTTCCGGCCGGCACCTGCGAAACCATGGAAACGCCTAATGGCAAGGGCTCGCTGACGCCGGCGTAAGGCACGAAGCGAGGCATGCCCCTCATCCGGCTGCCGCCACCTTCTCCCCGTTCTGACGGGGAGAAGGGAGATGGAGCGCCAGCCGGGCCAAGAGCCCCTTCTGATGCTGAAGCAAGATGGAGGCTAGCGGCGCGACAAGCCCCTTCTCCCCGCCCGCGGGGAGAAGGTCCCGGCAGGGGGATGAGGGGCGCCCTCCTCTCCCGGCCAGACAGCACCGTTCCGATAGGAGACCTCCATGAAACCGTCCCGCCTTCCCGCCCGACCGGGCGTCGGCTTCAAGCCGGAGCATTTTACGAGCATCGACGCCGGCCCGCAGCCGGTCGGCTTCTTCGAGGTGCATGCGGAAAACTACATGGGGGCCGGCGGCCCACCGCATGGCAAGCTTGCCCGACTACGGGAAGACTATGCGCTGTCCGTCCACGGCGTCGGCCTGTCGATCGGGGCGATGCAGCCGCTCGACCGTGACCATCTTCTTCGGCTGAAGACACTCTGCGACCGCTACGAGCCGGAAAGCTTTTCGGAACATCTGGCCTGGTCCAGCCATGGCGAGGTGTTTCTCAACGACCTCCTGCCGTTGCCCTATACCGAGGAGACGCTTGCCCGCGTCGCCGCGCATGTCAGCGAGGTGCAAGACACACTCGGGCGGCAGATGCTGCTTGAAAATCCCGCCACCTATCTGGTGTTCGAGGAAAGCACGATCGAGGAAACCGCGTTCCTGCGCGAGATCGTGGGCCGCACCGGCTGCGGGCTGCTGCTCGACGTCAACAACGTGTTCGTCGCCTCGACCAACCACAATCTCGACCCGCGCGCCTATCTGGCGCAATTCCCGCTGGAGGCGGTGCGCGAAATCCATCTGAGCGGCCATTCCGAGACGGTGGACGATGCCGGCGCGCCGCTTTTGATCGACAGCCATGACACGCCGGTCAAGGACCCTGTCTGGGCGCTCTATGACGAGGTGATCGCCCGAACCGGACCGGTGGCGACGCTGATCGAATGGGACAATGACGTTCCGGACTGGCCAATTCTAAGATCCGAAGCGGAAGCCGCCGGCGCGATCCTTGCCCGCGCCGCGCAAAGCCGGGCCGCGTGACGCCATGTCGACCGCCACGCAAGAGCGTTTCGCCGCCGCCCTCACCGACCGGGAAAGCCCGGTGCCCGAGGGCCTGACAAGCTGGACCGCGCCCCGCCCCGAGCGCCGGTTCGGCGTCTATCGCAACAATGTGCGCGTCGGGCTGACCGGCGCGCTCGCCTCGCGCTTTCCCGCAACGGAGCGGATCGTCGGCGCGGACTTCTTCGCCGCCATGGCCGGCGAATACGTGGCAGCCGATCCGCCGCGCTCGCCGCTGCTTCTGACCTATGGCGACGGCTTCGCGGACTTCGTCGCCGGGTTCGAGCCGGTCGCGGGCTTGCCTTATCTGCCTGACGTGATCCGGCTGGAGGCAGCGCGAAGCCGCGCCTACCACGCCACCGATGCCGCGCCGCTTGTTCCGGAACGGCTGGCCGCGATCCCGCCGGAAAGGCTGGGCGACATAAGGCTTCAGCCGCATCCCTCCACCGCCGTCCTGCGCTCGCCCCACCCGGTCGTGACGATCTGGGCGATGAACGCCGAAGGCGGCACGCCGCACACGGTCGAGACATGGATCGGCGAGGACGCCCTCGTCGTCCGCCCGGCCATGCTGGTCGAGGTTCACCGCCTGCCGCCGGGCGGGGCGACCTTTCTGTCGGCGCTTGCCGAGGGGGAACCGCTCGGCATGGCGGCGACGCTAGCGATGGCCGAGACCGAACAATTCGATCTGACCCGAAACCTTGCCGGTCTGCTGACCACCGGCGCCTTTACCGCCATACTCCCGGAGGACGACCATGATGCATGACGACCACACCATGGGCGCCCTGCCCGACCGCCCGCTTACCCGCAATCTCGCATCGGGACGGGCACTGCTCGAGCGTATCCCGCACGATCTTGTGGCGCTCGTGGCGCGGCTTTCGATCGCCGGCGTGTTCTGGCGCTCCGGCCAGACCAAGCTCGACGGCTGGTCTGTATCCGACAGCGCGCTTTTCCTGTTCGAAAACGAATACCGGCTGCCGCTGCTCTCGCCCTGGCTGTCGGCGCATCTCGCGACGATAGCGGAACATCTGTTCCCGATGCTGCTCGTCATCGGCTTCGCCAGCCGGCTTTCGGCGCTGGCGCTGCTCGGGATGACGCTGGTGATCCAGATCTTCGTCTATCCCGATGCCTGGCCCACCCACGGCACCTGGGCCGCCTGCCTGCTGATCGTCATCGCCAAGGGACCGGGGCGGCTGTCGCTGGATCATCTGATCTGGAAGCGGATGGGGGTTTGAGAGTGTGCGGCGCGATCGGAAAACGATCGCGCCGTCTTGTTTCAAGCCTCAGGTTCCAATGCCCCCGGCGATGTCGATGGTGGAGCCGGTGATGTAGCCGGCGTGCGGACCGGCGAGGAAGGCGACGGTTTCGGCGACTTCCTCCAGCGTGGCGATGCGGCGGATCGGATGCATGTCGAGGATGGCGTCGCGGTTCGGCAGTTCGCCCGCCACCTCCGCCGCCATGTCGGTCGGCATGATGCCCGGCTGCACGACGTTGACGGTGATGTTGCGGGGCCCGAGTTCGCGAGCGATGCCGCGGGCATAACCGACGAGCGCGGTCTTGGTGGCCGCATAGTCGGCGACACCGGGGAATGGGACGACGGAGCCGAGCCGCGAGCCGATGAAGATGACGCGGCCGCCATCGGAAAGCTTCGACGCCGCCGCACGGGTGTTGGCGATCGTGCCCGTGACATTGACCTGCCAGTTGCGATCATAGGCCTGCCAGTCAAGGTCGGGGTCGTCGACCATATGGCCCTGGATGGCGACGCCAGCATTATTGACGAGGATGTCGAGGCGGCCGAACTCCGCGATGACGGCATCGATCAGCGGTCGGGCGGATGCGGGATCGGACTGGTCGCTCTTGATCGCGATGGCGCGCACGCCTTTCGCCTTGAGTTTTTCGACCACCGCCTGGGCCTTTTCGGCGGAGGCGGCGTAGCTGATCGCAACATCCGCACCATAGCCGGCCAGCGTTTCGGCGATGGTGGCGCCAAGGCCACGCGAGCCGCCTGTGACGAGGGCGACCTTGCCCTTGAACTGCTGAGACATGGGTATCCTTTCAGAGAGACCGTTCAGCGCCGCCGGACGGGACGTCGGCAGTCGCGCTTCAATTTCATAACGGTCATTACGTAATGAGTGTTACGGAATGTGGACAAAGGCTGTCAAGCGGTTTATTAATGGTCGTTATGAAATTGATCGGAGCGGACTGATGGGGCGTCCCAGGGAATTCGACGTGGACAAGGCACTCGACGCGGTGACGTGTGTCTTCTGGCGCAAGGGCTACGAGGGCGCGTCCTATGCCGACCTCACGGAGGCGACCGGCGTGGAGCGCCCTGCCCTTTATTCGGCGTTCGGCAACAAGGAAGCGATGTTCCGCCGGGCGCTTGACCATTACTACGAACGCTATCTCGACTTCATTCCGAAGGCGCATGCACAGAAGACCTCCCGCGAGGTGGCGTCCTTCATCCTGCACAGCGCGATCGACCTGCACACCCGTTTCCAGACGCATCCGGGATGCCTCGGCATCAACGGGCTGCTCGCCGGATCGGACGAGGCGGAGCCGGTGCGGCAGGCGCTGATCGATGCCCGCGCGGTCGGCGAGGCGGAATTGCGGCAGCGGTTCGAACGGGCGAAGGCGGAGGGCGATCTGCCTGACAGCGCCGATCCGGAGGCGCTGGCAGCCTTCCTGCTGGCGATGGTGCATGGGCTGGCCGTTCAGGCCAAGGCCGGTTTCAGCCGGGAAAAGCTGCAGGCCGTCGCCGAGCAGGCGCTGGCGACATGGCCGGGTGGCGGGCCGGGTGACGGGTCAGGGAGGGGCTGAACTTCTCAGGGGGACAGGCGGGAGACTGCTCCGCGATGACCGTCAGTTGTGTCGGCGGCGAGCGTAGTAGACAACGAAAACGACCACCGAGATCGCCAGGAAGACAAACCCGACCTGATTGTAGAAGCCAGTCGTCGTCGTGAAATCGATCATTGCGCTTCCTCCAAATCTTTGACCCCACAAAAGATCGACCTGAAGTCTAGCGGAAGTCGGTCGACAGTCAAACCGCAGCCGCGCTCGCCGACCGGTTATCCGCGTTGCGCACCCCTTGCGTCGCGGAGACGGCGACGGCTTCGTCGGCGGTCATCGGGCGGCCGAAATAGTAGCCCTGGATGAGATCCGGTTCGAGCGGCAGGACGACGGCGAGTTCGGCGTCGGTCTCCACCCCTTCCAGCACGCTGCGCAGGCCGAGGCGCTGGCAGAGCGCGATGACGCCCGCAACGATCTCGCGCGAGGTGACGCTGTGGGCGACCTGGCGGACGAAGCTCTTGTCGACCTTCACCTTGTTGAGCGGCAACTGGTCGATATAGCGGAAACTCGAATAGCCGGAACCGAAATCGTCAAGCGCGATCCGGCAGCCGGCGGCGCTCAGGTCTTCGAGGATCAGGCGGGCGAGCGGCAGGTCGGCCATCACGGCGGTTTCGGTGATCTCGAACTCCACCCGATCGGCGGCGATGCCGCGCGCCGCGATCATGCGCAGGAGACCTGCGGCCACAGAGCGATCGACGAGATCGCGGGCTGAAAGATTGAACGACAGGCTCATGTCGGCAGGCAGCCTGGCGAGCGTATCGAGCCCCTTGGCAAACAGGATGTCGGTGACCCGACGCATGAGGCCGGAGCGCTCGGCGATGCGGATGAACTTGTCCGGCTGGACCTCGCCAAGGCCGTCGCACCGCCAGCGGGCCAGCGCCTCGAAGCCGGTGATGGCGTTTTCCCGCAGGGAGTATTGCGGCTGCAGGAGAAGGTAGAGCTCGGCGTTCAGATCATGCTCGCGCAGCGCCCGCTCCATCGCCACGTTCTCCTTCATCTCCTCGTCCTCGTCGCTGTCGAACAGCACGGTGCGGCCGCGACGATGCGCCTTTGCCTTGTAGAGCGCATAATCGGCGCGCTCGTAGAGCTGGGCGCCGGAGGCTCCCATCGAGGGGAAATGGGCAAAGCCGGCGGAGGCGCCGACGGACAGCGACAGCAGCGAAATCTGGAACGGCAGCGCCAGACGTCCGATCATGGCGTCGCCGAGCGCCTCGATCTCGGCCGCCGGACGGTCGCCGGGAACGATGATCGCGAACTCGTCGCCGCCGATGCGGCCAAGCAGGATGTCGCCCTTCGAGGCTTCCTCCGCCAGCCGCTCGACGACGGCGCCAAGCAGGCGGTCACCGATCAGGTGGCCATAGACGTCGTTGATCGACTTGAAGCCGTCGAGATCGACGATGCCGAGCCAGAGCGGCTTGCCGGACGCGACCAGACCATCGAGCTCGGCGAACATGGAGCGGCGATTGGGCAGAGCGGTCAGCATGTCGGTACGGGCGAGCGCCTGGGCCCTGGCCGCCATTTCGTCGGCGGCAAGACGTGCCTCGATCTGCTTCAGGATCGCCTTGCGCAGCAGCGAGGCCATGCCGAAAGCGGCGAACGAGGTGGCGATGCCGATGAAGACAAATTGCTCGCGCGTTTCCTGATCCGCACCGCCGGCAAACCAGAACAGCGAGCCGATCGACAGCACGATGCTGAAGAGCGTTCCCCGCAAGGTGACACCAGAGGTCGAGAACACCACCGCCATCAGGACAAAGTAGATGAGCTTGGACGGCTCGAAATGCAGCAGCATGTAGGCGAGCACATTGGAATACATGAGGACGTTGGTGAGGACGCCGCAGGCCTCCAGCACGCCGAGGCTGACCTTCGGACGACCCAGGACGGACTGGCGCATCAGCCAGTAGGCAAGCGCGGTCAGCGCGCTGATGCCGCCCAGGATCGCAAGTTCGCGTCCGGTTTCATCGCGCCAATGCCCCCAGGTGACGAAGACGTAGTAGGCGCAGCCCGGCAGGAGGAAGCCGCGGACGATCGGCACGTAGGCGTCGGCAAGAGCCTGCCGGCGCACCGGATCGCGCCAGGCCTTGCCGTAGGTCTCGATAAATCGCAGCACGTTCCGTCCCTCCCGACCTTACCAAGATGAAACCGAGGGAACGAAGTAAAAATTGGTCAACGAAACCGAGCCCCCGCACCGGATACAATGTACTGAAACGTTTTAAATGCTCGCGATTAATGGGGGCTTAATCGGGGAGGACGCTTTACGGGGTGTTTTACTTGACAATATTCAACGCGAGAGGCCGCGTCATGTCATCACCCGCGGGCCGCTTTCGGGTCGAGGCCGACGGTCAGGGGCCAGTCGACGACATAGTCCTCGAAGTCCTCGACGTCGACCTCTTCCTCCGACACCGTCCGCCCCTGGGCGGAGATGCCGGCCTGATGCACCGTGTCGCGGTCGCCAGAGACCAGATAGTGCCACCAGTAGAGATCCTCGCCGTCGCGGATGAGGCGGTAGGCGCAGGTGGGCGGAAGCCAGTGGATGGTCTCGACGCTCTCTATCGTGAGACGGATGCAGTCCGGAACTGTCGCCATGCGGTTGTCGTAGTCCTTGCAACGACAGCTTTCCCCGTCGAGCAGCTTGCAGGCGACAGAGGTGAAGACGACATCGCCGGTGTCCCAGTCCTCAAGCTTGTTGAGGCAGCAGAGGCCGCAGCCGTCGCACAGCGACTCCCATTCGGTGTCGCTCATCTCGGCCAAAGCCTTGGTCTTCCAGAACGGTTCGCCCGTCATCGTTTACCTTTCGGCACGGAACGCAAGCTTCGCACCGGTTTTTCCTTGTTTCCTAAGCGCAAATCGACCATTTATCAGCAAATGCCGATCCTCGCAGCGCAGGCCACAACTGGCCTCTCGAAGGCCCGGCGTCAAGCACAGCGTTGGGCAGGGCTGGTTTTAGCGTGCAGAATACCGACAAGCCGGAAGAGAAGCCGAGGCTGAAACGCCATTACCTGCTGCGGATCGACAGCTGGATCGACTCGACGTTGTGGAACGCGGGTTTCCGGGCGGTCGACATGTGGGAGGACATCACCATTTTCTTCCGCCGCTTCCGCGTGCGCGGCTGGAAGAAGCTGTTCTTCGAGGTTCTCGGCGAAGGCATGACGCTCGGCACCGCCGGTGCTGTCCTGCTGCTGGCGCTCGCCCTGCCGGCCTTTGAGGAAACGAAAAAGGACTGGCGCAACCGCGGCGACTTCGCCGTTACCTTCCTCGACCGCCAGGGGAACGTCATCGGCCATCGCGGCATCATCCACGAGAACTCCGTTCCGATCGACGAATTGCCCGATCATTTCATCAAGGCGGTCCTGGCGACCGAGGACCGGCGCTTCTTCGAGCATTTCGGGATCGACTTCATGGGCCTTGCGCGCGCCATGAGCGAAAACGCGAGAGCCGGCGGCGTCGTGCAGGGCGGCTCGACGATTTCGCAGCAGCTTGCCAAGAACCTGTTCCTGACCAACGAACGTTCGCTGGAGCGCAAGATCAAGGAAGCCTTCCTCTCGCTCTGGCTGGAAGCCAATCTGTCGAAGAAGGAAATCCTCACCCTTTATCTCGACCGCGCCTATATGGGCGGCGGCACGTTCGGCGCGGCGGCCGCCTCGCAATTTTATTTCGGCAAGCCGCTCACCGAGGTGACGCTGGCGGAATCGGCGATCCTCGCCGGCCTCTTCAAGGCGCCGGCCAAATATGCGCCGCACGTCAACCTGCCGGCCGCGCGTGCCCGCGCCAACGTGGTGCTGACCAACATGGTGCAGGGCGGGCTGATGACCGAGGGCCAGGTGATCGCCGCCAGGCGCAACCCGGCAACCGTCATCGACCGCGACGAGGCGGAGGCGCCGGACTTCTTCCTCGACTGGGCCTTCGACGAGGTTCAGCGGCTGGCCTACCGCTTTCCGGACCACACGCTGGTCGTGCGCACAACGATCGACATGGGACTGCAACACGCGGCCGAAGCGGCCGTCGAATCCAGCCTTCGGGAATATGGCGAAGGCTACAAGGTGCGCCAGGGCGCGCTCGTGATGATCGAGAATGGCGGGGCTGTGCGCGCCATGGTCGGTGGCCGCGACTATGGCGAGAGCCAGTTCAACCGCGCAACGAAGGCGCTGCGTCAGCCGGGCTCGTCGTTCAAGGTCTACACCTATGCCGCCGCCATGGAAAAGGGCATGACGCCGGAAACAACCGTCGTCGATGGACCCGTGACCTGGCGCGGCTGGTCGCCACAGAACTACGGCCGCTCCTATTCCGGCCGTGTGACGCTGATGACGGCGCTCGCCAAGTCGATCAACACCGTGCCGGTGCGGCTAGCCAAGGATGAGCTGGGTCTCGACGCGATCGTCGACATGACCAAACGCATGGGCGTGGAGACCCCGATCCGCAAGGACAAGACGATCCCGCTCGGCACGTCCGAGCTGACCGTTCTCGACCAGGCGACGGGCTATGCGGTGTTTCCGGCCGGCGGCATGCAGTCGCGACGCCATGGCATCGCGCAGATAATGAACTATTCCGGCAAGGTGCTCTACGATTTCGAGCGGGACGAGCCGCCGGCGGAGCGTGTGTTGTCCGAGCAGGCGATGTCGTCGATGAACCGCATCCTGGTGACCATTCCGGTCAACGGCACGGCGCGCCGTGCCGCGCTCGACAACGGCATCGTCACCGGCGGCAAGACCGGCACGACACAGGCCTATCGCGACGCCTGGTTCGTCGGTTTCACCGGCAACTACACGACCGCCGTCTGGTTCGGCAATGACGACTACACCTCGACCGCCAACATGACAGGCGGATCGCTGCCGGCGATGACCTTCAAGACGCTGATGGACTACGCCCACCAGGGCATCGAGCTTCGGGCCATCCCCGGCATCGAAAACCCTCTGCCGACCGGCACCCGCCCGCAGGCGATCGCCAAGGCGGAGAAGGGAAAGACGGACGCGAAGACCATTCCCGAGCTCGTGCGTCCGCGATCGCTCTCGGCCGAATCGACCCGGATCCTGCGTGACATCCAGCGCATGCTGAAAGATGCCGCGCCGCTCGCCGTCGATCTTCAGACGACCGCCAGCCTCGCGAAACCCTGAGGCGACCGCTCCCCAATATACAATTTTAGTGTTCACCCCAATTTTGGGGTGAATCGACCCGTTTTATTAATCCAAACTTAACTTCTGGCGCCGCACAAGAACCGCACGGGCATCACGCCCCCGACGCACGCGATCCCAGGGATGATCCATGAAGAACTGGTTTGGCCTCGATGCCCGTCCGACGCTCAGCCCCGAACAGGCTGCCGCCTTCGACCGGTACCGAAACCCCGTGCGAACGCAGGTGCTGATCGCCAACGTCGTGATCATCGGCCTGTTCTACATGAGCTACGCGGTCGTCGATGCCCTGCTGCTATCGGATGTCACGGAGCTTTCCCTTCTCCTGCGCTTCGGCGTCGTCCTGCCGCTCGCGCTGGTTCTGCTCGCCTTCCTGCACCAGGACCGGCCGATACGCCACAAGGAGTATGCGGCGATCGGGGTCTCCATCATCGGCAACATCGCTTGGTGCGTGATCCTCATACACAGCAACAGCGAGGCAGCCCTGCACTACTATTATGCCGCTGTCATCTTCCAGATGGTCGTGACGATCGGCGCACGCCCGCCTTTCGTCACCGCGCTCGCGGCGAGCCTCGTGACCTTCGTCGTCAACTATAGCTGCATCTGGTTCCTGCACGGGTTCTACACCTCGTTCCTGGTGTTCCACATGACCGTCTACGTGCCGGCGATGATGCTGACCTTGATCGCCTGTCACCAGTTGGAGGCCGAACGGCTGATCGCCTTCGTGCAAATGCACGAGAACGAGATGCTGAAGCGCGAACTGAAGCGCCGCAACGGCGAACTTGAGCAGTTGTCGGTCACCGACCCGCTGACAGGCCTGCCGAACCGCCGCGGCACCAGCGTCTCGATCGCCAGCATGCGAGCCGGCGCGGAAGCAGACGATCTCGATCGCTGTGCACTGCTGTTGATCGATATCGACCATTTCAAGAGCTACAACGACGGCTACGGCCACGCGGCCGGGGACGACTGCCTCGTGCGCGTGGCGGAAACGATGCGGGCGGAGCTGGACGGGCACCTGCATCTCGGACGCCATGGCGGCGAGGAATTCCTGGCGATCCTGCCGGCGATCGAGCCGGGCCACGCCCGCTACATCGCCGAGCGGTTGCGCGCGGCGGTGTTCAACCTGGCGATCCCGCACGACCACATCCGCGACGGACGCGGACGCGTCACCGTCTCGATTGGCATAGCCTGCGGCTCTGCTACCGACGACAAGGCGCTCGGTGAACTCGTCGAGGCGGCCGACCGGGCGCTCTACTCTGTCAAGGCCGGCGGCCGCAACGGCACATGGATGGCGGAGCCGATGGCAAAGGGCGTGACGGCCGCGGCGTAGGGGACAGCCGCCGCGTCCCCTTCCCCTGATCGCGGAATCAGTGTTACGCCTCGACAAAAGCCTTTCGAGGATCGAATCGACCCGTGTTTCGTGTTCCCCTGCTCGTTGCCCTTGCCCTTGCCATCGCCTTTGGCGGCGGCATCGGCGTGACGCTTTCGGCGCTCAACGCGTCGGCGGGCATGGGCGCGGTGCGCGTCGGGGTCTGGAGCGCCTTTCCGGAAGCGCAGCTTGCCAGCGCCGACCCCTATGCCAAATCGCACCGCGCGCGCGCCGGGCGACTGCTTTACGGGTCCGCAGAGGGACTGATCTTCACGGCCCGCACCGATGACAGCGGCCAGCGGCTGACCGGCACCTGCAGCTACCGAATTCGCGGCGCATCGCCGCCGGCACGGCTGTGGACGCTCTATGCCGCCGATGCCGGTGGCCTGCCCTTGCAGACGCCGGCGGGTCTGCCGGGCGCGATCAATTCGCTCACCGTGCTGCGCGATGGCGACGGCCTGTTCGACATCACAATCTCGCCGACGGCGCAGCCGATGAACTGGATTGCGCTGCCCGATACCGGCGGTTTCCAGCTGGTGATGACATTGTTCGATACGCCGGCGTCGGGCAATTCGGGCCTCATCGGTTTCGAGATGCCGAGCGTCGCGGCGATCGGGTGCGGCGATGAATAGGCTCGCGCAGATCCTGATGGCGATCGTGACCGGCCTTGTCGGGGCGGCGGTGCTGCACATCGTGATCATTCTGGCGCTGCCGCACTTTACCGGCAAGGACGCTTATACGCGGGTGCGCGCCGAAGGTGCGGCGAACCGCTTTCACCTGCTGGACGACAGCCCGGACCGCATCGGGCTTTCCAACCTCGATCCCTTCGTGAAGACGGCGGTCTGCCATTTCGACACCACGGAGCGCGCGGCACGGCTGGT
Organism: Ciceribacter sp. L1K22; assembly: GCF_017599385.1. Taxonomy (GTDB): domain Bacteria; phylum Pseudomonadota; class Alphaproteobacteria; order Rhizobiales; family Rhizobiaceae; genus Allorhizobium. The sequence continues at coordinate 1,302,829 of NZ_JAGFPK010000001.1, read as the reverse complement.
TTCGCCTGCCAATGCCGGCTTCTGGTCGCTGGCGATCTACGACCGGTCATCCAACGAGGTTTTCTCGATGAACGACAGGACCTCGCTCGACGGGGTGCTGGATGTCGTGGTGGCCTCGCCGGTGCAGGTCGCGCGGCTGAGAAAGGCACCGCCGGACGGGCTGGCAAGCGCCATCATCGTCGAGCTTCCGACACAGGCCGGCTACGCCGTGCTTCGCACGCTGGCACCCCAGGCCAGCCTGGAGGCGGGTGCCGCCGCCTTTCTCGCGGAGGCAGGCTGCGTGTCGCTCAGGATCGACTGACGCCAACACGCGAGAACAACAATCAGACCGACCAGGGATCCTGACCGGGAGCCGGCAACTGAGCAGGCAGCTTCGCCACCGCCGGCAGACGACGATCGACGGGCGCGCCCACGGCGGTTCGTTCGTATCGGATACCGGTGAACAAGAGAATATCCGCCCCCGCGCCATCGACACGCTCGCGCCTGACCGAGCGGGGTTTCCTGTCCTTGAGCATTACAACTTCCGCCATACGCGTCTCCTGTCTGTTGCGAGACGGATGAAGAGACAGTGATCTCATCCTGCCCCGGTTCCAACGGGGCTGGCACATCCCCGTGCGGCCTGACGGCGGCATGGCACGGCGGGGGCATCTGCGCCTTTCTCGACGCGTGACCGGGGAGGGAAACAAAGCTGCCCTCATGAACACCGGGCACGCGGACTCTACGTTCGCAACGCCGGCATGATCGCGCAAGTCCGCACGAATCACCGGCAAGACCATATCGCCACAGGATAGTTAACAGCTTGCTAATAAATTTGGTCCAAGATGCGGCAAGTGTATCGCGTAGACGCAGGTTCAGTCGTGAGTGATGAGTTTCGTGAACTTGAACGGCCCTCGGGTGGCCGCAGAAAGGATGTGGTGTTGATGGCGACCGTCACCGGTTTCGAAAGCCTCACGCATCCGACCAAATCCGAATTGCGGCAGTTCGCGGAGCTCTTTACCCCGCTGTTCCAGGCCTCGAGCGACGAGGCGCGCCGCCAGGCGGTCGCGGCCCTCTCACAATGCGCCAACATGCCGGAGGCGGTGGCGCTGTTCATCGCCAGCCAGCCGATCTCGGTGGCCGCACCCTTTCTCGCCTCTTCTCCGTGCCTGTCCGACGACCTCCTGATCATGGTCGCGAAGACCCAAGGGCTCGCCCATGCGCGCGCCATCGTCCGGCGCGAAAACCTCTCGCCAAAGGTGATCGACGCGCTCGTCGACCTGCGCCACGAGCGTCGGCCGGAAAAGGCGCGACCTGTGCCGCAAGCGGACGCCGCCGCCATCCCGCCCGTCGCGTCCGTGAAGGTGCGGCCGACGCCTGCCGCCGACGTCGAAACGGCGCGGCAGGCACGCGAGGAGGTGTTGCGGCAGACGATCAAGTCGCTTGCCAACCAGCTTGCCCGGCCGTCCAGCGACCGCCTCGGTCTCCTGACCGTCACGCCGATGCAGGAGGCGCTTCTCGTCCGCTTCGCGCGCAACCGGGAGACGGGGCTTTTTGCCTCGACGCTCTCCGATGCGCTGTCCGCCAGCCGGTGGCTGGCCGAACGCATCCTGCTCGACATTTCCGGCCGGCAGCTGGCCGTCACCCTGGTCGGTCTCGGCATGGAGCCGGAGGAGACAGTGTCGGTGCTCACCGATCTCTATCCGCAACTCTCCGCCCGCGAGGGCATCCGCAACCGTGCCATCAACCTGGTCGCGGAGCTCGACCCGGTCGAGTGCGAGGAACGGATCGAGGCCTGGCGCAAGGCCGACAGCTACACGTTCCCGAAGGAGGGCGCTGCACCTTCCCTGCCCGCCGAGGACGCGCAGCCGATGGCCACGTCTCCCGCCAAGCGTGCGGCAGCGAGACTTGCCGGCGACGAACACGCCCGGGTGGTTCTGCGGCAGCGTCGCGGCTAGCGGCGCGGCCGACTATCGATGGCGTTTGACGAACGCCATCTTTCCGGCGTGAAGCTTCGGTGCTATGCGGCGTTTTCCCTCCCCCTTCCAGGAATCCCGCCGCATGTCCGCCAACATGATTCTCCCGCCCCTGATGCTGATTGCCTCCAACGTGTTCATGACGTTTGCGTGGTACGGCCACCTGAAGCACAAGGGATCGGCGATCGCGCTCGCCATCCTCGTCAGCTGGGGCATCGCCTTCTTCGAATACTGCCTTGCCGTGCCCGCCAACCGCATGGGCAGCGCGGTCTACACAACGGCACAGCTGAAGACGATGCAGGAAGTGATCACGCTCGTGGTGTTCGCCGGCTTCTCGGTGTTCTGGCTGAAGGAAGCGCTGACCATCAACCACGTGATCGGCTTCTGCCTGATCGCGGCGGGGGCCGCTTTCGTGTTTCGGGGGTGAGGAGACGGCAAAAGCCGCAACCTCAACAATAGGCGCTTTGAATTTTACACGCGACAAACGCCGGCCTATATGCTACCTTGAATTGCTGCGAGCATGATGCTCGCGTTGTGAGGTGTCGTGCGGGAGGATGGGGCGTGGCATCGATATGGGGCAATGTCGCTCGATGTGTGGCCGCGTGGCTGTGCTTGTCATCGCTTGCATCATGCACGCCGGGATTTACGGAATTCGGCTTCTACGATCAAGCATTCGATGCGCAGCACGCCCAGGGTGAACGGGTCCTCGACCGACTGTCCACCGCCGAACGCACCGTCATGCAGCGGGCGTTTTCCGAAAAGCTCGATATCCGCGAGTTTCATCCCGACCTTGCCCGTTACTACCTCGAAACGGGCGACGCACCCGCAACCGCCTCGCTGCGCTCCAGTTTAAGAGCGGTCAGGGATTACAACAAGGTTCTACTTGGGCTTGCGAATGGCGAAGGCGCCAACCTCGTGCGGGCGCGCGTCACGGAGATCGCAACTACGCTTGACAGCACGGGAACCCTTATTCGAGACAGCAGTGCAACGCTCGCAGCAACCGGAGCTGCCGGCTCCAACCTCGTCGAGGCGATGAAGGATCTGTGTGCTGCCTGTGGCGCCGCCATGACGATCGCGCGCCAGCTCAGTCCCGCCTTCGACGAGATTCTCAAGCTGCAAACCTACGCCGAATTTCGTTCGCGCCTCATCGCGCAATATCCGCATATGCGTGCCCTGCTGGTGAGGCTGCGCGAAGGAAGCCAGGACATTTACCGAATCGTCGTTCGCGCCAACTCCGGAACATCCTTGGCAACCGGCATTGGGATCAATCCGGCGGCACGGGACGACCTGCTGCAGTTTCGCAGGGAACTGGCCGCATGGGTGGTGATGCTGGATCAAACGCTGTTGGCGATGGATGCCGCCGTTCAGGCTGCCCGTAGCCCAACACAACTTTCCGCCACCGCTCTTCTCAGCCAGTCCATCAAGCTGCGCGAAGCCGCCATCACTGCCGAGATCGCCCGCTCCCAATAACGAAGGTCGCTTGCCATGACAGACAAACTGACGCTTGAACGGCAGCTCTACTCCATGCTCGACGACCTCCAGAGCCAGTACAATCGCGCCCGAGCGGCCAACGACACGCAAACCATGGAGAAACTCGAGGTTCTCGCGGCACGTGTTAACAAGGCATTGGACCGGTTCGCGCTTCTGTCACTGTTCGAACTCAGCGATGAAGTTGCGGCGTTGCGCAAGCTAATCGACGGCGGGACCAGTCAGCCGCCCAGTCCTGCGGAGGATGCTGAAGCGCTTCAGAAGGAAATCGAGGCCATACTCGCCCAATCGTCGGAAGAAGAGGTGGCGACGGAGCCCGTCCCGTCTGAACCGGTGGTCGCGCCAGAGGACATCACCGCTCCTCCGCCTCCCGCCGTGGCCGGCGGACCGCTGACACTGACCGAAGCGCATCTGATCGCGCTTTGGAAGCGATCCCAGTTTCCATTGCCGACGGCGGGGATCGTCGTCTTCGGAATACGAGGATGCCGTCCCGTCGACTATTCCGGCACGGATTTCGGCCCCGGCCACGCGCTGGAAATGCGCGAACTTAACTACACCACGATGAACTGCACGATTGGCTTGTGGAAACCGGGAAAGGGCCTCGCTCTCTTTCCCGGCTCGACGGTGCCGTATCGAAGCGTTGTGGCAGGCGCTGTTTCCAAGGGTGGTAAGGATGTCAACCAGTTGGGGCGCGGGCGATACAAGAAATACATCCCCGGCTGGCACAAGTTTTCGGAGGGTGCGAGCGGGCACTGGGCGTTGCGGCAGAGCTGCTTCATCACGCTCCAGCGAACCGGAGACGATCTCGACTATGACGGGAACGACCCCTGGACGGTGACCGAGGGTGCCGGCGACAACATCCACTGCGCCTTCGGCATGGGACCGGATGGCAAGATTCCGGATGCGAAATTTTCCTCGGCGGGATGCCAGACGATCGCTGGGCTCGTGACCAAAGGAACAGAGGGCAGCGAACGCGGCCCCTGGAAGAAGTTCATCGCTCCTTTCAGGCGCGGCCTCTCGCAGGAATACGGCAGTACCGAGTACGTTTTGTTCGACGCCGCCGAAGTCCAGCAGATGATCATCAATCGCTGCAAGGGCAAGTCCGTCATCCTCCGCTTCGGTAGCGAGGGGGCTCTGGTGAAGAAGTTACAGGCAAGTCTCAAGGCTCGGGGCGCCGATGTTGGCGTCGATGGTGATTTCGGACCCGAGACTTTCAATGCGATCAAGGAGTTCCAGATCAAGACGCGGGGCTCCGTGGACGGAATTGTTGGCGCCGAAACAGCCGGCGCGCTGGGGTTCGAACTACCTCAGTTCGAGTTCGATTCGGCGATTTCCGGAAATCCCGGCTATAGCGTTACCAAAGGCTCGGTCGGACGCCAGATCGCTTGGGGCCAGGTGACGGCGAAGCACCCCAATTTCAACGAGACTGTGCTTGACCTATGCGAACGGCTTCACATCGATCCCGATCACCTCATGGCCGTCATGGCCTTCGAGACGGGCGAAACCTTTGCGCCGGACAAGAAAAACGCTGCCGGAAGCGGAGCGACGGGTCTTATCCAGTTCATGGGAAGCACCGCGGAAGATCTCGGCACATCGACGGCCGCCCTGGCGGCAATGACCGCGACCGAACAGCTCAAATGGGTCGAGAAGTATTTTCGGCGGGTCGCCGCCGGTCGCAATCTGGCATCGCTGTCTGACGTCTATATGGCGGTCCTCTGGCCAGCCGCCATCGGCAAACCGGAAAGCTACGCGCTCTTTGTCCAGGGGACGAAGCAATACACGCAAAACGACGGCTTGGACGTCAACAAGGACGGCGTCGTGACAAAGGCGGAAGCGACGGCCAAGGTACAGCAAAAGCTCGTCAAAGGACTGGCCGCCGACCGTATCGGCTGACCGCAGCCTCCCGAAGCCTTGCGCGGCGACTGGACAAGCGACCGACCCCGACGCGATCTATCTCATCCCCCGCCGCACTCGACCTCACTCGCCGGCGGGCGTAAACCTGTGATCCAGAATTAAAAAAAGATCGCGGGAGGATGTCATGACACTTCATATGCCGGAACAGCCGTCCATCAGTTTCCACGGAGCGGCGGGGACCGTTACCGGGTCGTGTCACCTTGTGACGCTGGGGGAGAGCCGCGTGCTTGTCGACTGCGGCATGTTCCAAGGGTCGAAGAGCGAGAAGGAGCTCAATTACCGCGCCTTCCCGTTCGATCCCCGACGGATCGACGCCGTCATCCTGACGCACGCGCATATCGACCATTCGGGGCTGTTGCCGAAACTTGTCAAGGCCGGGTTCGACGGGCCGATCTTCGCGACGCGCGGTACGATCGATCTCTGCTCGGTAATGCTACCGGATTCGGCGCATATCCAGGAAATGGAAGTGGAAACGCTCAACCGGCGCAACGCCCATCGCGGCCGCAAGACGGTGGAGCCGATCTACGACGCGGCGGACGCGGCGCGGACCGCGACGCTGATGCGGCCGGTGGAGCTGAAGGTCTGGCAGGAGGCGGCCGACGGTATCCGCTTTCGCTTGTGGAATGCCGGGCATCTGCTGGGCTCGGCCTCGATCGAGATGGAGGCGGGCCATGGCACGCCGGTGCGGCTTGCGTTTTCCGGCGATATCGGCCCGCATCACAAGCTGCTGCAATATGAGCCGGAAGGGCCGAGCGCGGTCGATTACGTGATCACCGAAAGCACCTATGGCAATACCGAGCGCGAGGAACTGGACGATGCCGCGCGGCTGAAGGCGCTGAAACGGGAGGTGGACGGCGCCTACAGGCCCGGCGGAGCGCTGCTGATCCCCTCCTTCGCGGTGGAGCGCACGCAGGAGCTGGTGGCGGACCTCATGTTCCTGATGCAGGAGGGGCAGATCCCGCATTGCCCTGTCATCATCGATTCTCCGCTTGCCACCCGCGCCAGCGAGATCTTCCTGCGGCATGCCCGCGACCTGGAAAACGGCGAGCAGCTGGCGCGCGCCTTCCGCTCACGCAATCTGCGGTTCACGGAGACGGTGGAGCAGTCGAAGTCGGTCGATCATATTCGCGAGTTCCACATCGTCATCGCGGCGAGCGGCATGTGCGATGCGGGCCGGATCCGGCATCGGTTGAAAAACTGGCTCTGGCGGGAGGAAGGCACGGTTCTGCTGGTGGGTTACCAGGCGGCCGGTACGCTGGGGCGCATTCTGGCCGAGGGGGCATCGACGGTGCGCATCCAGGGCGAGGAGATCAACGTGCGGGCCCGCATCCGCACGCTCGATGTCTATTCCGGCCATGCGGATGCGGAGGAGCTGACCGACTGGGTCCGGGCGCGAAGCCCGATCAGCGGCGGCATTTTTCTGGTGCATGGCGAAGAGCCGCAGATCGCGGGGCTTGCCGCCAGGCTCGCGGATTTCCTGATGGAAGGACAGGTGATCCCGCCGAGGCTCGATTCCTGCTACCGGCTCGCGAAGAACGGCAAGCCGGTTCTGGTGAGCGAGGCACCTGCCCCCCGGATCGAGCCGATGCTGATGGGCAGCCGCGACTGGCACAACGAGTTCCAGTCGCTGGTGCTGGATCTGCAGCACGACCTGATGGAGGCGGCCGACGACCGGCAGCGCGGCGTGATCCTGAGGCGCATGCGCCGGGCGCTGTCGGAATAGCGCCCTTCGGCCAACCGGAGCAAAAAAATCCGCATCAGCGCGATTGCCGACTGGCTGGATGTAGAAATGCGCCGTTGGCCAATCGTCATGGGGTATCGGCGCCCATAGGGGGCGTCGGCACAGGAGAAGGTATTACCCCATGAAATTCCTTGTTCTCGCAGTCGCATCCGCCTTGGCCGTTGTCACGCCGGCCAAGGCTGACTCAACCGCCGTTGCCGCGCTTCAGGCGCTGAACGGCACCTTCCAGAGCCCCGCCGTCGAACAGTGGTATGGCGGCTACGGCACGCGCGAATTCGTCTTTGCCGATGGTCGGTGGAGCCTGACCTTCATACATGCGCTTGATCCGGGCATGACACAGCGCACCTTCCAGTTCCGAACCGGTGGCGAATACACCGTGAAAAACCCCTCCGGGGCCGTGCCCGGCGCTTTCCACACGGTGTTCAATGAGGACTGGAAGCATCTTACCCTGCTGACCCCGGTGCCCGAGATCGCCGCCGCTATGGGTATGGCCGACTGCGGACTGACCTTGAACCTCGAGGCCGACATTTCCGAAACCGGCTGTGCCGCATGGCGGCCTGTGGCAGACTGCGGAGAAGATCACGACCTCCTCGCCCTGACCGACGAGGGGCTTCACTTCGGCGTGCGGCCGGCTGACAACGATATGTGCTCAGCCGACAAGACACCCACCGCACTGCTGACCGCCGTCGTGGCCCGCTAAGAAGGAGATCGTAACCATGCAGTACATGATCCTCAACTATACCCCGCCCTCGGAGTATGCCGATGCCGCTGCGGTCGCCGCCGCTGCAGAAGGCGAGGTCTGGGGTGCCTATACCCGTGCCCTCATGGAGGCTGGTGTGTTCGTTGGCGGAAACGCCCTGCACCCGCCGCACACGGCAACCACTCTGCGTGTACGCGGCGAAGCACGCGACATCCAAGACGGCCCCTATGCCGCCAGCAAGGAACAATTCGGTGGCTACTACCTCATCGAGGTGCCCGACCTGGACGCTGCGCTGCACTGGGCGGCGTTGAACCCCGCCGCGTCCTCCGGAGCGGTAGAGGTGCGTCCTGTTGTGACGCGCGGGGCTGCGTGAACACGGCCGAACAGATCGAGAAGGTGGCGCGCCTGTCTCATGGCAGGCTCGTCGCCATCCTCGCCGCCCGGACAGGCGGTGTGACCGACGCCATGGACGCCCTCTCGGATGCGGTGCTGCGCGCGCTGGAAGTCTGGCCACTTCGGGGCGTCCCCGACAATCCCGAGGGCTGGCTTGTGGCAACCGCGCGCAATCGCGCGGCCGATACCGCCCGCAGGTCAGCGCGTGCGGCGCGGGCGGCCGACACCCTTGCTATCCTGGAAGAGGAACGCGCCGATATGGGACAGGCCGTCACCCCAGACCGCACGCTGAACCTGATGTTCGTCTGCGCCCACCCCTCCATCGATGCGCGGATGCGCACGCCGTTGATGCTACAACTCGTGCTCGGGCTTGATGCGCGACGCATGGCCGGCGCCTTCCTGATACCGCCGGGGACACTGGGCCAGCGGCTGACGCGGGCCCGCGCTAAAATCGAAGCGGCGCGGATCGGTTTTTCGATTCCCGAGGGTGCTGACCTCGCGCCACGGCTGAGCCATGTGCTGGATGCAATCTATGTTGCCTTTACCGTGGGTACCGATGGCGAGGGCGCAGGGGACGCCAAATCCTCCTCCCTGGCACGCGAGGCAATCTGGCTCGGGAGTCTCGTCGCCGCCCAGATGCCCCGCGAAGCCGAGGCGCAGGCGCTTTTCGCGCTCATGCTCCACACCCAGGCCCGCAGACCCGCGCGGGTGGATGCGGAGGGCTGCCTTGTCCCGCTAGACAAGCAGGACATGTGTTTGTGGGACGCTCGCCTGCTCGATGACGCCGACATGGCGCTCCGGCTCGCCGCAAGCGAGGCCAGCCTCGGGCGCTATCAGATCGAAGCCGCGATCGCTGCCGCACATGTCGCCAGGCGCCATGGCCTCACGACGGATTGGCAGGCAATCGCCGCACTCTATCGGGGGCTGGTGGCCTTGTACCCGACGACGGGAGCCTTAACCGGCCTCGCCGCTGCCCTTGGCGAGTGCGGGGAACCGGCGGCGGGCCTTGCGATACTTGACGATGCCGAGACCGCCCAAGCACGCCAGTATCAGCCTTGGTGGGCGGTGCGCGCCCACCTCCTGGCGGTTGTTGGAGACCAGGCGAACGCCCGCGCCGCCTACGATCAGGCGATCACGTTGAGCCCCGATCCGGCCACGCGCACGTTTCTGGCGCGCCGGAAAGCGCTTTTGCTGTCTTCGTGACAAGGCGCCAAAGGTATGGAATGGGCCATCCGGTTTGGCGACAGACGCCCAGGCGGCAAGGACGGCAACAATTCTTGCTGGTTCGTTTCCGCCGCGGGGCCAGGCAGCGACATTCGATTCCCTGCCTGAACCCCGGTCGAAAAGGCGCTGGCGGGCGGCTTAGCGGCAGCCGCGCACGGCTGCCGCCGTTGGTCAATTCCACCTCACGCCCGACGGCGGATTTTGTCAGCGCGGTTCGGCGCGCAACCCCATGACGAGGGCCACCGCCGCGCCGAGCAGGACGAGGGCGAATGGCAGGCCGGTGGAGACGGCCATGGCTTGCAGCGCGGCAAGCCCGCCGCCGAGCAGGAGCGCGATCGCGACGAGACCCTCGAACGTGGCCCAGAAAACGCGCTGGGGCACAGGGGCATTGACCTTGCCGCCGGCGGAGATCGTGTCGATCACCAGCGAACCCGAATCCGACGAGGTGACGAAGAAGACGATCACCAGAACGATGCCGACGAGCGAGGTGAGCCAGGTGAGCGGCAGGTGCGCCAGCATTTCGAAGAGCTGGATTTCAAGCGCCGCGTCCTGAACGGAGGTCAGGCCATCTGTGACCACCTGGCTGATGGCGGTGCCGCCAAGCGCGGTCATCCAGAGGACGGAGACGAGCGACGGGATCAGCAGGACGGCCACCAAGAACTCGCGCACGGTGCGGCCACGGCTGACGCGGGCAATGAACATGCCGACGAACGGCGACCAGCTGATCCACCAGGCCCAGTAGAAGGCGGTCCAGCCCTGGCGGAAGTTGTCGTCGGTGCGGCCGAACGGGTTCGACAGTGCCGGCAGATGCTGGACATAGGCCGAGAGGTTGAGGAAGAAGCCGGAGGCGATCTGCATGGTCGGACCGAAGAAGATCACGAACAGCAGCAGCAGGAGCGCGAGACCCATGTTGATCTCCGAGAGTCTTTTGACGCCGCTATCCATGCCGGCGATGACCGAGGCGGTGGCGATGCCTGTGATGATCATGATCAGGAAGATCATCTCGCCGGTCGACGAGGCAATGCCGAACAGAAAGTCGAGACCGGCGGAGGCCTGCTCGGCGCCGATGCCGAGCGAGGTCGACAGGCCGAAGATGGTCGCGAAGACGGCGAGGATGTCGATGATGTGGCCCGGCCAGCCCCAGACGCGCTCGCCCAGAAGCGGATAGAAGATCGAGCGAAGCGTCAGTGGCAGGCCTTTGTTGTAGGCGAAGAGCGCCAGCGACAGGGCAACGACCGCATAGATCGCCCAGGGATGCAGCGCCCAGTGGAAGATGGTGGCGGCCATCGCCAGTCGGCGTGCGCCCTCCGCGTCGCCGGCTGCACCATCGAGCGGCGCCCAGTCGGTGCGAACGCCGTTCTCGATCACCGGCCCGCCGAAGGCCGAGGTGTAGTGGCCCAGCGGCTCGGACACGCCGTAAAACATCAGGCCGATGCCCATGCCGGCGGCAAAGAGCATCGAGAACCAGGAGAGATAGCCATAATCCGGCCGCGCATCGGGGCCGCCGAGCCGAATACGGCCGAGCGGCAGGACGATCAGCGCCACGCACAGAAGCAGAAAGACATTGCCCGCGAGCAGGAAGAACCAGTCGAGATTGGCTGTCAGCGTATCGCGCAGCCCGACGAAGAACGGATCAAGCGTCGTCTGGAACATCAGCGTCAGCAGGGTGAATGCGATGATCGTCAGCGCCGAAACGCTGAAGACGATGTTGTGGATGTCGAGTTCGAAGACAAAACGACGACGGTAGTTGATGTTGTCCTGGCCGATTTCATAGTCGGTGTCGATGATCTCGGTCGGCCCCTCCGGCGCCGGCACAGCTTCGACGTCATCGACCTGCGGCTCCCTGACGGTATCGTTCACGGTCGTGTTCAATGTCACACGGATCTCCTTTTTGCGTCATCCTATCTCAATTGCGACGTAACGGCGGCTTTATTGCAGCGGAAACATGAAATTGCAAATTCGGATGGAACAAAAAGGTTCCGATCGCGGATACGTAATCCGTCCCGATGTTCCGAAACATGTAGGCGCCCGATGATAGTGGCCGTGCCTCAGCCGGGGCGGATCACGCCAGCTGGATGCGCGAAAGGGGATAGAATGCCTCTCGGATCATCGCCGCCAGCCCCTCGATCGTCGCCGACGAGCGGTGGCGGCTGCGTTTGAGCACGACGCGGGAGGAATCGACCGGCGGGAAGCCGTCCGTTGCAGTCAGCGCGCGGCAGCCGGGCGGGATGTGGCTGCGAGCAAGCGGGGCGATGGCAAGGCCGGCCGCGACAGCCGAGCGCAGGCCGCCGGCCGTGTCGCAGGTAAACGCGATGCGGTAGGGAATGGCATGCTGCTCGAGCGAGCGGATGGCAAATTCCCGGCACCAGTCGGAATTCCAGTAGACGCCGATCGGCACCGGCCGCAGGGTATGACGGTCGTGCAGCTCCGATGTCACCCAGACGGTCGGATCGATCGCCAGGACCTCGCCCGAAGCATTGTTGGCGCTGTCGAAGACCACGGCGAGATCGATCTCGTCATTCGTCAAGGCCGCCGCCTGCTGGGCAGAATAGCCGCAGAACACCGTGACCTCGGTCGCCGGATGACGCTCGGAAAAGGCGGCGAGTGCGGCCGGCAGGATGGTCTCGCTGTACTCAGGCGGAATGCCGACCCGGACCGGGCCATCGAGCGGCGCCACCCGCATGGCGGCCGTGGTTTCATCGACGAGACCGACAATACGACGCGCGAAGGGCAAAAGCCGCTCGCCCTCCCCCGTCAGCCGGACACCGCGGGGACCGCGCTCGAACAGCGGCGCGTCCGCCAGTTCCTCCAGCCGCTTGACCTGCATGCTGACGGCCGACTGGGTGCGGCCGAGCTGAATTGCTGCATGGGTGACGTTACCGCTTTCGGCGACGATGAGAAAGGTGCGCAGCAGATCGCTTTCAAGCGGCGGTGACATCCGGCCTCGCAATCGGATTTCCTGATGACAGGCATAATCACTATTCGTTTGTGGAATGTCCAGCGGCGGCGATCATGAGGCCAAACAGGTCGAGGAGTCGGGTCATGACGTGGTTTCGCCATCTGGCAACGGTTGTACGTGACTGGTCGGCGGCGAAGGACGGCCGCGACCAGTTGCGCCTGATCCGGGCGCGCGCCAACGATCATCTCCTGCGCGATGCCGGCCTTGATCGCGACCCGAAGACGGACGGCACCCTCTCCTTCAGGGAACGGCTTGAGCCGCGCCATCCGGCACTCTAGTCTGGCGACAGGAGCAACGTGGGAGGAAAACCATGCTGAAGAAGGGCTACAAGGAGCTGCTGGCGGAGGCGAATGCCCAGGTGACCGCGGTGCCGGCCGGCGAGGCGCGGTCCCTTGCGGACGCAGGCGACGTGGTGTTCGTCGACCTGCGCGATCCGCGCGAACGCGAGCGCGAGGGCACCATCCCCGGCGCCTTCTCCTGCCCGCGCGGCATGCTGGAATTCTGGATCGATCCTGACAGTCCCTATGCCAAGCCGGTTTTCCAGGAAGACAAACGCTTCGTCTTCTTCTGCGCCTCCGGCTGGCGCTCGGCGCTGGCGGCGAAGACGGCCGAGGACATGGGGCTTGAGAAAGTCAGCCATGTCGAGGGCGGGTTTTCGGCGTGGAAGGCGGTGGGCGGGGACGTTGAGGCGGTGGAGCGGAAGTGAGTCAGCCCCGCCCTCATATCTCCTCGCGCAAGGCCCGCTCAACGAAGTCGTCCGGATCGGCCGTGAAATCCTTGTAGAGCCTGAAATGCGGCGTTTCGCGCAGCGATGTTTCCGCGAGGCCGGCGCGGGTGATTTCCATGAGGCGCGCACCTGGAACGGCCATCAGGATCGGAGAATGCGTGGCCATAATGATCTGGGCGCTCGCCGATTGCTGACAGGAAATCCGGCGGCGCGGCGAACGCGTCCCTTGCAGCCTCATCGAGGTAGCGCGCCACCGAGAAGAAGGATTCGGCGCGGAAGAACCAGCCGGCGGTGACCTTTGGCAGCCAGGCCGCCCTGAGGACGCCCGCAAGAAGGGCGCCGCTGCGGTCGACGGCGCGGGAATGGTCGACCGGCCTATAGCCCTTGCCGCCGCCGGCCTCGTCATAGCCACACAAGGCGGCCACGGCCTCGATCAGGGTGGATTTGCCGGTACCGTTCTCGCCCACGATGATGGTCACGGGTGTCTGGAAATCGAGAGTGAAATCCATATTCAGCCATGGCAGGTCGAACGGATACTGCCCGCCGAGGCTCGCATCGTCCTTCACCGAGAGGCGCTTCAGATAGGGAGCCGGCAGATTTGTCGTTCTCGTCTTTCGCATGGCGGACATGGGCACGTGGCAATCTGTTTGCTGTTCATGAGGTCCGGGGCTGGTGAGGCGTGCCAGCCAATTGCGGCCTTATCAAGCAGCCGGAACCATGCGGTTTTCGTCTCCCGCCCTCAGCCGAGGTACCGCTCCAGTCCGATCTCCTCAATCGCGCAGACCTGCTGGACGGCAGGTCGCGCCGCCATGTCGCGCATGAAGCGCGGCAGGTTTTCAAATGACGTGGGTGGGCGTGAAAGTTCCTCGCTCCACATCGCCAGCATGAACAGAAAGTGGTCGCAGCCGCTGACGGCGTCGCCGAGCAGGAACCTGTTCTTTCCCAGCTGTTGGTCGAGAAGCGCAAGGAACCGTTCCAACCGCAGTTCCTGGGCGGCCTTGATGCCCTGGACGCCGCCCGGGTCGGTCGTGTGGTTCTCCGCGTATCGCCACATCATGTACTCCGCCTGGAGCGTGTTGTTGAGGAAGGCGAGCCATTGGAAAAAGAGGGGCCGGCTCTGGTGACCGAGCGGCGGGATGAAGCGGGAGGCGGGGTCCAACTCGCAGATATAGGTGCAGATGGCAGGGCTCTCGAACAAAACGAGGTCGTCGTGCACCAGCGTCGGAATTCGGCCGGCCGGATTGAGCTTCAGGTATTCCTCGGATTTCTGCGCATTCGACTGTCGGTCGACGAGGACCAGCGAGTATTCGACACCCGTCTCGACCAGCAGAAAATGAGGCGCGAGACTGGCATTGTCGGGGAAGTAGTGGAGTTGGAGCATCTTGGCTTTCCCGGAAAACGGACGCAAGCAGCCTAGCGCGCGTCTCTTGCCGAGAGCAAGGAGCAGTCAGGTCCGGAACCGGGATTTGAGGGCGAATTGCATCCCCGATCGTCCCAGATCCCTTCCCCCGGCTGCCGGGGAGAAGGGACTTCATCGCGGAGCTTAGGCGGCCAGCGTTTTGGAGTCGATCACGAAGCGGTACTTCACGTCGCTCTTCAGCATGCGGGCATAGGCGGTCTCGATGTCCTGCACCTTGATCATCTCGATCTCCGAGACGATGCCGTGTTCGGCGCAGAAATCCAGCATTTCCTGGGTTTCGGCGATGCTGCCGATGGTGGAGCCGGCGATCGAGCGGCGCTTCATGATCAGCGGGAAGACCATCGGTGACGGGTGCGGATGTTCGGGCGCTCCCACCAGCGTCAGCGTGCCGTCGCGCTTCAGGAGATTGATGAAGCTGTTGAGGTCATGGCTGACGGCGACGGTATCGACGATCAGGTCGAAAGAGTTGGCGTGGGCCTGCATCTCCTCGGCATTGCGCGAGACAACGACCTCGTGGGCGCCGAGCGCGACCGCATCCTGCCGCTTGCTCTCCGAGGTGGTGAAGGCGACGACGTGGGCGCCGAGCGCCCGGGCGAGCTTCACGCCCATGTGGCCGAGACCGCCGATGCCGACGATGCCGACCGTCTTGCCGGGGCCGGTGTTCCAGTGCTTGAGCGGCGACCAGAGCGTGATGCCGGCGCAGAGCAGCGGGGCGACGGCGGCGAGCTTTTCGGCCGGGTGGCTCACCTTGACGACGAACTTGTCGCGGACGGTGATCGACTGCGAATAGCCGCCCAGCGTGTGGCCCGGCGCGTCCGGGGTCTTGCCATTATAGGTGCCGGTGAAGCCGTGTTCGCAATACTGTTCGAGACCGTCGTCGCAGGCGTAGCAGCTCTGGCAGCTGTCGACCATGCAGCCGACACCGACGGTGTCGCCGACCTTGAACTTATCGACGGCGGAGCCGACAGCCGTCACATGGCCGACGATCTCGTGGCCCGGAACGCAAGGGTAGAGCGTGCCGGCCCATTCGGAGCGGACGGTGTGGAGGTCGGAATGGCAGACGCCGCAATAGGCGATCTCGATCTGCACGTCGTTGGCGCCGGGTTCGCGGCGAAAGATCTCGATGGCTTCGAGTGGTTTGTCGGCGGCATGCGCGCCGAAGGCCCTGGTCAACATGGTGGTCTCTCCAATGCTAGGGGTTATCGATAGGGGAGGATCGGCTTCGTTTTGACGGAGCTGATCGGCGGCGGATCAGCCGCCGGAATATTGTTGGTCGGTCACGTGTTCGAGCCAGTCGACGGCCTTGCCGTCCAGGGCCTCCTGGATGGCGATGTGGGTCATCGCGGTCGTGGCCGGGGCGCCGTGCCAGTGTTTCTCGCCCGGCGGAAACCAGATCACATCGCCCGGCCGGATTTCCTCAACGGGACCGCCTTCGCGTTGGACGAGCCCGAGGCCGGAGGTGACGATCAGGGTCTGGCCGAGCGGATGAGTGTGCCAGGCGGTGCGGGCGCCGGGTTCGAAGGTGACCTGCGCCATGGCGACGCGCGCCGGCGCGGCGGCGGCAAACAGCGGGTCGAGGCGCACCTGGCCGGTGAACCAATCGGCCGGTCCCTTGCCGGAAGGCTGCGACCCCGCTCTTCTGATTTCCATGAGATGCTCCCTTGGGCGAGCGCCGGGAGATCCGGCGAACAACGGCACTATAGCGGCACCCGTTTATTTCGATTAGACTATATAAATCGATTTCACTTATATCGGGTATCAATGAATGAAACGGGAAGATTTGCCCGACCTGATGGCCTTCCAGGCCGTGGCCGAGGAGCGCAGCTTCACCCGCGCCGCTGCCCGGCTCGGCACCTCGCAATCCTCGCTCAGCCTGATCGTCCGGCGGCTGGAGGAGCGGCTGGGCGTCAGGCTTCTGACCCGCACGACGCGGAGCCTCGCGCCGACGGAAGCCGGTGAACGGCTGCTGGCGGCCCTGACGCCGGCGTTCGGTAGCATCGAGGAGGAACTGGAGGCGCTCGGCCAGTACCGCGAACGGCCGGCCGGCAGTTTCCGGATCACGGCGACGCAACACGCGATCGATACCGTGCTGTGGCCGAAGCTTTCGCCGGTTCTCGCTACCTATCCCGACATCCGGGTCGAGCTGTTCTCCGATCTCGCTCTCGTCGACATCGTGGCGCAGCGCTTCGATGCCGGCGTACGGTTCGGCGAACAGATGGACAAGGACATGGTGGCGGTGCGGATCGCGCCGGACGCGCGACTGGTGGTGGTCGGCGCCCCCTCCTATTTTAATGACCGCACGCGCCCCCAGACGCCGCGTGACCTGACCCAGCACGACTGCATCAACACGCGGCTGCCGACCTATGGCGGCTTCTATGCCTGGGAATTCGAGAAGGACGGCCAGGAACTGCGGGTCCGCGTCGACGGGCGGCTCGCCTTCAACGATGTCGGCCACGTGCTGCGGGCGGCGCTAGAGGGCCATGGGCTGGCCTTCCTGTTCGAGGACATGGTGGACGAACATCTGGCGGCCGGACGACTGGTATCCGTGCTCGACGACTGGACACCGCCCTTTGCCGGCTACCACCTCTACTATCCCAGCCGACGCCACGTCTCGCCTGCCTTCGGCATCATCATCGACGCGCTCCGGCAAAGCGGGCGGGGGCGGTAGGGAACGTCAGGCCGCGCGATCGATCTCGATCGTCAGATGCGATATTTCGTGAATGTGGGACAGCTTGCGGCGATAGTAATCCGTGTCTCGCGCCTCCTGGGACGTGATCGAAACGATCGCGCCATGATGGCCGGGACCGAGGCGCCAGATGTGAAGATCCGTCACGGTCCCGCCCTCGCCCTCGATCGCCTCGCGGATCTCGGCAGGCAGGCCATCGTCCACGCCGACGTAATCGAGCAAAACCGCGCCGGACTGACGGATCAGACCGACTGACCAGCGCAGGATCACGGCCGCGCCAACGATGCCCATGAGCGGGTCGAGAGCCGACCAGCCATAGAGCGCGCCGAACACCAGAGCGACGATGGCGAGCACCGAGGTCAGGGCGTCCGCCAGCACGTGCAGGTAGGCGGCCCGGAGATTGTTGTCGGCGGCATGCGCATGGTGGCCATGATCGTGGTGGTGATGGTCGCCGTGGTCATGATGATGATGGTGGTGGTGACCGTGGTGATGCGCCCCGCCATGCAGAAGCCAGGCGCTGACGAGATTGACGATGAGGCCGAGCACGGCGACGATCATCGCCTGGCTGAAATCGATCGCGACCGGATTGCGGAAGCGCATCAGGCTTTCCCAGGCGATCAGCGCCGCGACGAGGGCCAGCAGGATGGCGCTCGCAAAGGCCGCGAGGTCGCCGAACTTGCCGGTCCCGAAGGTGAAGCGCGGATTGTCCGCGTTTCGGCGCGCATACATGTAGGCCAGCGCCGCAACCAGCATTGCGGCCGCGTGGGTGGACATGTGCCAGCCATCGGCGACCAGCGCCATGGAGCCGAAGACGGTCCCCGCGACGATCTCGACGACCATCGTGACGGCCGTCAGCGCGATCACGAACCATGTCCGACGCTCATTGCGTCCGTGGTCCTTGCCGAGGAATACATGATCATGCGGAGATGCGTGACGGGGTGACGCTTCGGTCATTTGAGATAGGTCCTCACGGCTGCGATCAGATCCTCCGCACCCCTGGCGCGTTCAGGATCGGGATCGGTCTGTGGATTGGAGACATGCTCGCGGATATGCTCCTCGATCAGTTCGGCGGTCAGTCCGTTGACCGCGCCGCGAATGGAGGCGACGAGATTGAGGATATCGCCACACGGCTTTTCCGCATCCAGCGCCCGCTGCACGGCCTCGATCTGGCCCTGCAGACGGCTGACCCGGGCAGACAGCTTCGACTTGTTTTTGATCAGGTGCGACATAGGATAGGGGTGTACCCTATATCAGCTCGGGGAGCAATCCTCGCAGCAGCGCGCTTGCGCTCACCCCCGAGGGATCATTGCGGCCATCACCCGTTCCTGCAGTCGCTCGCTTTCGGCCAGACCATCCGCCACGCCGGCGCGGTCGGCGGCGCTGCGGTTCTGGCTGAGCTTGCGCTTGCCTTCGAGGCGCGTGATCGGCATGCGCAGGCCGACGATGCCGCGCAGCTGGGCGGCGATGAAGGGTTCGGGGGCGTCGGAGACGCTCCATGGCGCTGGGCGACCGGCTTCGTGCCGGTCGGTCAGACGGGTGACGACGTCGTGCAGCCGGTCGGCATGCTCGAAGAACTCGACGGGGCCGGAAGCTTGTACCGTCGTGTAGTTCCAGGTCGGAACGACCTTGCCGTGCTCGGCTTTCGCCGCATACCAGGAGGGCGTGAGATAGGCGTCGGGGCCGGAAAAGATCGCGAGCCCCTGCCCGATCACCTCCGCCTGCCATTGCGGATTGGCGCGGGCGAGATGGCCGTAGAGGGTGCCGTGTTCCCCCTCGGTTTCGTCGAGGAAGAGCGGCAATGGCGTCGCCATCGGCCCGCCGGGGGTGGCGGTGACGAAGGTCGCGAGACGACTTTCGCGGATCATGGCAAGGAGCGTCGGACGGTCGTCCTCGCGGAAGGCGGGCGGGGTATACATTGGCGGTCTCCAGGATGTCTCAGGAGAATAGAGCGGGAATTGGATCGGGGATACGTCCAATGACGGTCGATTTCCGTGGACCAATGCAGGCCCGTGGATCAAGCGAGCGCTTTCCTGACCGTATCGATGGCCAGGAAGAGCGTCCGGCTATCTGCGGGAAACTCGCTGAACTCGGCACAGGCGCGATAAAACGCTTTGGCGCGATCGTCCTTTGCATGCACGAGAACAGCCGCCATCCCTATCGCGTCGGCGGCCGCGGCGATGCGCTTGAGTGCATCGGCGAGGAGGTCAGCACCGAGTCCCTTGCCGGCGAATTGCCGGTCGACAGCGAGCCGCCCCAGCACCGCGACGGGAATGACGTCGGGCGCGTTGCGGCGAATATTACCTGGCACCGCCGCGCGCTCGACGGCTCCGCTCGAAATGCAATAGTAGCCGACAACCCTACCGGCAGCAGCAACGACATAGGTGCGAGAAAATCGCCCCTCATTGCGGGTGGCACGGTGTTTCAGCCAATCGTTGAGAATGTTTTCGCCGCAGTCAAAGGCGGCAACATCATGGGCCGAGCCGAGCGGCTCAGGGGCGGAGATCGGCGTATTTCCGCTTGCGTCTAGCTCTTCCATGCGGGCGTACGCCGGACCAGTGCGTCAAGCCTCGGAGCCGGCTCGGATGGCGAATCCAGCATGGACACGAATTCGTCATAGCGAGTGTCATCCAGCGCAAAAAGTCGCTCGTCGAGCAGCACATCTATGGCGGCCTTTCGTGCCGTCTCGACCATGAATTCGGTTCGAGTCTTGCCGAGAGCGCTGGCAGCGGCGTCGATCAACTCGCGTGTCCGCCCCTCGATGCGCAGGTTGATGCTGCTACGCTGGTCCCCGTCGACCTTCGCGACACGTACTCTTGCGCCCTTTGGGCCTGGCGTTTCGCTTTTCTCCGCGAGGGAACCGTGCTTCTTGCTCATGGGCGTAAGATGGCATCTGTGTAGACGTTGTCAATACAGGTTGCCCGGCGTATTCATCATTGTTGTCGAACTGGATAATCTTCATGCGCCTCAAGACCGACATCTATGTTTCCGCCCTCGTCCGCCGTGTGTTCGGGATGGGCGGCTTTGCGGCCGTTGAGCGCAAGGGGGCGGCGGAGGCAGGCGCGGTGTTCATTCGCCAGCGCTTCCGCGACGGGACCGAAACGCTTTACGGGCCGGCGCCGCAGGCCTATGCGATGGACGACGAGGCGGATGCGGGGCGGCATTTCGAGGTGCGTCTCAAGCATGCCGAGGCGACGGAGGTCGATGCCGTGATCGAGCGCGAGCGAAAATGGGATTCCGATCTCTGGGTGCTGGAGCTCGAGATCGACGAGCTCGGCGAGCTCTTTCCGGTCACGGGTTGATGCCGGGCTTGCGGAACTTCACCGTTCGGCGGAAGTTACAGCGGCAAGCGCACCTCTCCCATGGAAGGACCGTCCTCATGAAGACCGCCATCGCGATTGCCGCCCTCGCCCTAGTCCTCTCCGGATGCACGGTAGCGTCCGGGCAAATGGATACACGAGCCGGACTGGAGCCGATCCCGGGCAGCATCACCTATGGCGGCCAGCCGCGCACCAAGCTGACCCGCTCACCGGTCGGCAGCATCGTGCGCCATACGTTCCGCAACGAGCTTGGCCAGCGGGTCGACGAGGTTTATGTCATCGAACCCGACCGCAGCCTGAAGATCGTCAGCCGCAAGGTCTGCCGCGGCCCGTTCTGCGACGACTGACCGTTACACCTTCACCGCCAGCCTCAGGCCGCCCCAGTGGCGGCCGCCGGCGAAGATGGGGGCGGAGATGTCCTTCATCACGACGAAATTGCCGCCGCCCATGTCGCGGCGGTAGGTCTGAACGAGGAACGGCGCCTTCGAGCGGCCGGCGGAAAGGCCGACGCGGTCGTTGAAGATACGGCGGTTGCGGCAGTTGGCCGTATTCCACACCGGGTCATTCGGGCGCTGCGGGGCGGAGAATTTCCTGTTGTGGGTCGGCAGGTAGCCGTTTTCATCGACGGCGGCGCAGAAGCCGATGCGGTCGCTGATGTCGAGGATCGGTTCGAGGATCGGCGGGAACAGCCGGTCGGTGAGTTCGGTAAAGCCGGTCATCATCTGCACCGGATCGGTGCCGGCGATCGGGCGATAGTTGCGGTCGAAGAGCGCAGCCATCGAGGTCTGCCCGGAGGCGAGCGACTGCTCGAAGGCGCTTGAGATGCGCGCGGCGGTCGACTGCGCAAGCTCGATCCAGCGGCTGTCCTCGGTCTCGATCCCTGCGCTGGCGGTCAGCTGGATCAGCGTTTCGGAAAGGCCGACGACCTTCTCGACACGGCCGGCGGCCTGCTGCAGCGCCTTGTCGGAGTTGACTACGTCCGAAGCCATCTCGCTCAGCACGCCGACGAACTCCGAACACTGGCGGTTGACCGTCTCGGTGGTATTGGCCATCACGGACGAGCCGTCGAGAATGCGGGTGATCACCTCCTCCATGGCGCTGAAGGACTGGTTCATCGCCTGGGAGGTATCCTTGACGCCGATGGCGCTGGTGCTCGCCCCCTGCCCGGCTTCGGACAGTCTGGTGATCTTGCTGCGGATTTCGGTCAGGATCTGCTGGATGGAGCCGGTGGCCTGCGAGGTCTGCAGGGCGAGTGCGCGGATTTCGGCGGCAACGACAGCGAAACCCTTGCCGGCCTCGCCGGCGCGGGCCGCCTCGATCGCGGCGTTGAGCGCGAGCAGGTTGGTCTGGCGGGCAATCGTGCCGATCTCCTCGGCAACCTTGTCCACATTGGCGAGCGAATTGTCGAACGAGCCGATTTCGGTGGTGATCTCGGCGGAAGCCTCGACCATGTGGTCGATCTCGCGCACGGCGCCGGCGAGACGCTCGGACGACTGCTTCAGCATCTCTCGGGCATTGGAGGCCGTCTCGTCGGTCGCGCGCAATGCGGTCGCCACCGACTTGTTGGTTTCGGCGATCGACAGGGCGTTGCGGGTAACGTTTTCGAAGGTCTGCGCATGGCGCTTCGACATCGCGGCCATGTCCTGGATGGCGCCAGCGATATCCACCAGATCGACGCCCAGGGAGGAGGCATCACGGGCCATTTCACCGATGATCTCGCGCAGGGCTTCGGCGCTGATCTCCGGCTTGGCAACCCTCTCATCGTCCTGTTCCGGGTCCCGCTCCCACTCGGGCTCGACGGCGTTGTTCGCAATATTCATGAATAAAAATCCTCCGCTATCCCGCAAATATCTGCGGTTGAAGTTAAGGATTTGCAAACGTTCTAATAAGTAAGTTTACTGCCTTTTAACCCTGCCAAACGATTCGGTCAGAGGGCGCCGATGGATTTCAGCTTGGCGAGCACGCGCTCGTTCGGCTCACCGGTTTCCGGCAGGCGGTAGTGCCGCTCGAAGTGGCGGATGGCGGCCTTGGTCTGTTCGCCGGCGACACCATCGACGGTGATCTCGGCATAGGCGATGTTGGACAGACCACGCTGGATCTGCATCACCATATTGCTCGCGGCCATCGTCTCGCCGGCCGGGAGCGAGACAGGGGTGGCGGCCGGCTTTTTGGCGGGCTGGGTGACCACTGTCTTTTCAGCGGACAGAATGGCTGCCGCGACGGGATCGACGGCGACGCCGGGCGTCAGGTCATCCCCGGCGGGACGCTGCTTCGGGACCGCGGCGGTGGCGTTGCGATCCACCTTGAGAGCAGCCAGCAGCTCGGGTGTCGCCTGCCCGGTCACGGACATGCCGACCGACGCCTCGAAGGCGGATATCGCGGCGGCTGTCACCGGCCCGGCGACGCCATCGGCGGTGCCGGCCAGCAGGCCGAGCCTGATCAGTTCCTCCTGCACAGACTTCGTCAGCGAGACCTGTCCGGTTTCGGACGATACCGGCGCATCGGTCACCTCGCTCTGACCCGGACGGTTCTCCGACTCGCGTTCGATACGGAACGTCGTGACCTCGGCCGGGTCGCGTTCCGTCATCAGGTTGCGCCGAAGGCCAGCGAAGGCCGTGAAATCCTCGGCGTCACGCGTACGCAACACCGGCGAGGGATGGCGACCCGGCTGGTACCAGAGCGCATTGGCCGCGACAAAGCCGAAGACCACGAAGAAACACACTGCGCCGCCGACAGCAGCCGGATGGCGTGCGACCTGGCGGTTGATCGCGGCGGTGCCGGCCATCAACCAGCGCAGCACCAGCGGCGTCGGTTTCCGGTTAGGCGATTTTCGCTTGCGCGCCATCGGTGATCCTGTCCTCATTCATTGCGGCCCGCGCCATTTCCCTCGACAGCGCGAAGAGATCGCTTGCGGCCGAGGCACTATCGCGCAGCCGTGGCGGAAATTCGACGGCGGCGAGGTCGGCGTCGGCATCCGTTCCCAGGCTGCCACTGCCGTCGGCCGGTAGCGTAATCGTCACAACGGTTCCCTCGCCCGGACGGCTGACCAGCGCGAAACCGCCGCCATGCAGAGCCGTGAGGCCCTTGACGAGCGAGAGGCCGAGGCCGGAGCCGTCGTAGCGGCGCGCGTAGTCGTCGTGGATCTGCGTGAACGGCCGGCCAATCAGATCGAGCTTTTCCGCCGGGATACCGATGCCCGTGTCGGAGACAGCGATGACCAGCCGGTTGTCGGCGATATCGGCATCGACCATGACGGCGCCGCCGGCCTCTGTGAACTTGATGGCGTTGCTGAGCAGGTTGATCAGGATCTGCTTGACGGCGCGCTGGTCGGCGACCACCTCGCCGATATTGCGGCTGAAGCGGCTTGTCAGCAGCACACCCTTTTCGCGGGCCTGGAGGCCCAGCATGCTCTCGCATTCGCGGATCGTCCCGCCGATCTCGAAGGGTTCGGTGATCAGCTCATAGCGACCGGCCTCGATCTTCGACATGTCGAGCATGGCGTTGACCACCGAGAGAAGATGGGCGCCGGACTGGCGGATCAGCTGCACGTATTCGCGCTGGCGATCGTTCTCGAGCTTGCCGAAATATTCGCCGGCGAGGATGTCGGAAAAGCCGAGGATGGCGTTGAGCGGCGTGCGCAGTTCATGGCTGACGGCTGCGAGAAAGCGCGACTTGGCGTCGTTGGCTTCTTCCGTCTCGACCGACAGACGCTGCATCTCGGCGCGGGCGGTCGTTTCCGAGCCGATGTCGAGGATCTGCGCGACGACGGAGGTCAACTCGCCGCTTTCGTCGCGTTCGGCCGTCATGTCCATGCGCACGGTCATGAACTGGCCCTGGCGGCGGCCGAGGGCGGGACGCTCGAGCCGCAGTTCGACCACGGCGGCATCCGCACCCTGCCGCAACCCGTCGAGGGCCTGGAGCACACCGATGCGGTCGGAGACGTGAACCTGGTCGGCGAAGGCACGCGTTTCGGGTTCGCGCAGGCAGGGCAGATAGGTATCGTGATCGCGGCCACCGAGCGCCAGCACGTGGCCCTGCGGATCGAGAACGAGAACGAGACCGGGGCAGACGGACAATCCGATCGCGTACGGCGCAGCGGGGATCGCGTCCTCGTGCTCGGTCCCACGGCCAAGCAGCAGGACGAGGCCGGCGCCGGCGAGCAGCGCGCACAGCACGAGAGCAAACCCCAAAGGCAGCGCGATGGAGGGATCGACAAGAAAACTGAGCGCAAACGGGAAGGCGACGAGCAACGGCAGGCCGACCGTTATCAGCGCCGACAGGCGTCGCACGTCACGCGCAGGTACCTGTCCGCCATGGACGCGAGACAGGCAGTGACCGGCGATCCGATCGCAGGCTCCGAGAGCCGCCGCAGCTATGTTACTCAATACAGACACGCCACTTTCCGCGACAGTTTTTCTATGTCCGACCATAGGCTTGGCCGCTTAACCAAAAGATAAAGTCGACCCCGATGTTCCCCTTTCCCACAGCTGAAAAGGGCCATTTCGGCACAGGTTGGGAGGGCTTTGCGGATCGTGGTTAATGGGGGGTAATCGGGTTTTGCGGGTCCATGTTAACCTTTCCCGGGGACGAGCCGGCCGTCATCCCTTGCGCGGACGCATTGACGCCGCAAACATGCTTAACGGTGATCGTTCGAATTGTCGCGAAACGGGCCGGGATCGGCAAATCACTCGAATTTTATGCAAACTTTCCGAAAACCCGAACGTTTTTGGCAAAGCGATTTTTGCGGACGGCCGCTAGGGTGCAGCCACGACGCCGGAAGAAACCGGACGAGAACCGGGCAAACCGGTCGAAATGGGACAGGGTCAAGACAATGTGGTTTCTGATCAAGGGAACGTTCTGGTTCACGATGATGCTGGTGGCATTGTCGTTCTTCAGCGGACGCGAGGCGACCGAGGAAGCAACCGGGTCACGCTTCGAGATGACCGACGCGGTGGCCGCGGCCAGCGAGGCCTACCAGTATCTCAGCAAGATCTGCCTGGAAAAACCCGAGGTATGCGAGAAGGGCGCGGAAACGCTGACCGCTCTCGGACACCGGGCCCGCGAAGGCGCGCTCGTTGCCTTCGAACTGCTTGACAAACAGCTTGCCGACGAAGGCCAGCCGGCCGCAGCCATCAAGGCAGCGACGCCTGAAGAGGCGATCGTCACGGGGACGGTCGCAACACAGTCCCCCGGCGTGCCGCTGCCGCGCGCCAAGCCTGCGGCCCCTTAAGCCGGGAACCGCACTCGAATAGTCCGAAATTCGGAAGGGCGAGACCGCCCCTCCTCCCAAACATGCCCCGGTGGTCCGCTCGCGGACCCGCCCGGAGCCTGTCGTGCCTGTCCCGCATGTTGCTTCAGCTCTTTGCTGGCCCGCGAGGAACTTCGGTTCCTCGCGGTCTTTTTTTGTGTGGGCGGTTCTCTTGGCAGAGCGCATGGCCTATATCGCGGAGGACTTAAGCGATATCGCGGACCGGACCCATGGCAACGCTCGAAGAGATCAAAGAAGACTTCGCCTTCCTCGATGACTGGGAAGACCGCTACCGCTATGTGATCGAGCTCGGCAAGGCGCTGCCGGACCTGCCGGAGGAAAAGCGTACGGCCGAGAGCAAGGTTCGCGGCTGCGCCAGCCAAGTGTGGCTCGTACCGCATGCCGGGGACGGCGCCGACCCCATCATCACCTATGAAGGCGATTCCGACGCGCATATCGTGCGCGGGCTGGTTGCGATCGTGCTTGCCGCCTATTCCGGCCGCCATGCCTCCGAGATTGTCAAGCTCGACGCGCTCGAGCTCTTTGCCACGCTTGGCCTGATCGAGCATCTCTCCGCCCAGCGCGCCAACGGCCTGCGCTCCATGGTCCAGCGCATCCGCGAGGAAGCGGCAAGGCATCTGGCAGCGACGCAGAGCTAAAGCTCCGGCCTGTAACCGTCGGCGCCCCAGTGGCGCGTGCGGGGGCCAGGCTGTGGCGGCGCGTAGTGGCGGGAGAGCGCGCAGAGCGCGGTCCTCAACATGAGCTTCGCCGACCGCGCCGGCCATTGACGCTCCCGTTCCACCAGTTCGAGACCTTTGCCGAAACAGCAGACATCGAGTGCCACGCCGGCGAGATCGGGGCCGATTATATCGAGCGCGTCACCCAGGCGCTTTCGCGCGGCGGCGGCGCTGTCGGAGATCGTCGGCTCGGGTGCCGCGCGGCGGCGCGGTGCCTGCGACAGGCGCGGTTCCCAGGTGGAGGTTATGCGCGGCTGCAGGCCGGCACGCTCGAACTCCCGCGCCAGCCGCTCGCCGGCTGCCAGCGCATCATCGGAAAAATAGGCCGCGCCGTCGCGATCCTTGAGACGGGTGAGTGGCCCGAGCGGCGATTCGGCAAGGTTCACACGCACCGTCTCGCGTCGTCCACCGATGCGGACCTCCCTCGTCGACAGATCGCGGTGCTGCGCCTGGAAGGCTTCGTCCTCCAGTTCGGCGGCATGGCGATGGAGGAAAGCGCGTGCCGTCGGTGCCGCCTTCAGCCTGCCCTCCACTTCCTGCACGAGTCCCCGCCGCAGGGCTTCCGCCACAACAACGGGCATCACCTCCCGACGCGTGCCATCGAGGCCGCGCAGCGCACCATCGGCCGTCGGCTGAAGCGGCCCGGAGGCAAGGGCGAAACGGATAAGCCGGGCGAGCGCCCTGTCGCTGGCGACCGATGCGGTTTTTCTCCGCTGCGGCTTCTTGCTGCCGGTCATTGGATACCCCTTTCCTGTAAACGCTCCACAACATCCTCTTCGATCGCCGTCAGGATGTCGTCGAAGAGCCGATGGTCGCGCCGGTCCTCGGTGCGGCGGCAGGCGTGACCGACGGTCGATCGATCCCGCTCGAAGGCGTGGCCGACATCGTCGTGGGTCAGACGGAAGACCACATGGCACAGATACATTGCAACCTGGCGTCGCAGGCATTCCAGACAGGGCACCCCGAAGCGGCGCAGTTTTTCAAAGACTGGCCTCGTCAGAGCCTCTTCCGTGGCGAGCGCCACCGTCACGCAGATGACGTTCGTCGTCGCCGCGTCGCGTCGACGGGGATCGGCGCGTCGGAAGGGAATCTGGCTTTGAGTTGAAAGGATCACCTGATGCATGTCGCACTCCCAAAATAGGAATTAATTCATAATTCCATCGGAAGCAATAGGAGGCATTCAGGCGTAAAATTACCTATACCTCTGTTTTTCAAGCGTTCCGGGCAATACCACCCTTGAATTTATATGAATATTTTCCTTTATTTTGGATACAAAAAAGCCGGATCGACGACCCGGCTTTTGCTGCTGGCGATGTGAAACCGCTTACTTGCCGCGCTTGCGGCGCTGACCGAGACCCATTTCCTTGGCGAGGCGCGAACGCGCTTCGGCGTAGGCCGGGGCCACCATCGGATAGTCCGCAGGAAGACCCCACTTCTCGCGGTATTCTTCCGGAGTCATGTTGTAGTGGGTCATCAGGTGGCGCTTCAGCGACTTGAACTTCTGGCCATCCTCGAGGCAGATCAGGTAATCGTCCTCGATCGACTTGCGAATCGGAACCGGCGGCTTCGGCTTTTCCTGTACCGTTGCGACCGGAGCCGGCGCATTGGTATTGCTCAGCGCGGTGTGGACGTCGGCGATCAGACCGGAAAGGTCTCCGACCGGTACGACGTGGTTGCCGACATAGGCGGCAACGATATCCGCAGTCAGCTCGACCAGCAGATTGCGGTCGGACGCTTGTGCAGTTTCGTTCATTACAGTTCTCCTGTTCAATCGTACTTGCCCCGCGCATCGACCGAATTGCCGACACACGTTTCGTTCAACAAAGCCGACAGTCCCCTCCCATGGCCGAAACCTCGTTGCACCCGATATGGAATTTACCCCTAAATCCCAAGGTGCAACGCGAGAGCGCAACTGCCCGATCCAGTAACATTTGCCCGCAACAACGTTAAATTGCTGTCCACAGAGTCGAAGACTCGTTTTTTACTGTGGAAAGCAAATCATCCGTCGCATCAGGCAACCATATGTCCCGCGATCAGAGCTTATCTATTTGGAATATCACCGTTGGAGAAAAAGTCCAGCGTACCAACCTCCCAAAAAAAGGGAGGATAAATATTGCAATTGCGAAATATTCAATACAAACGGACGCTGAAAAATGAGCAGACAGCTACTTTAGTTGGAGATGACCGCGCCTAACGAGGCTCCGCTGCCGCCTTTTTATTTTCCGGCTTCTTGAGATCATCGCGAACCGACAGAGGATCGAGCGGATAACCGACCTGATGCGCCGCCTTGGCGAGAAGATGCGCGCCGATGGGCGCCGTCAGGATGAAAAACAGGACACCCGCGATGGCGCGGCTGAAGGTCGAAAGATCGCCGGAATGGATGCCCACCGCGACCAGAAGCAGGCCGGATCCGACCGTGCCGGCCTTCGAAGCGGCATGCATGCGCGTGTAGAGATCCGGAAGGCGGTTGATGCCGATCGCCGCGATCAGCGCGAAGGCCGCGCCGCCAAGGATCAGCAAACAGGTGAGGATCGCAACGAGATAGGCCGTCATCGGGATTTCCTTCCTGCCTTTGCACCTGCCGGCGGCTTGCGCGGGGTATCGGACTGACCCTCCGCAGCCTCGCGGGTGCCGCGGGTGATGATGAACCTTGCGAAGGCGACCGTCGCCAGAAAACCGACGAGGCCGAGGGAGATCGCGATGTCGATATAGAGCGTATAGCCTGTGCGGATGGCGATCACGGCAATGAAGCCGAGCGCGATGCCGACGAGCATGTCCAGCCCGACGACGCGATCGGGGAGCGTCGGTCCCTTGATCACGCGGTACACGGTCAGGAAGAAGGCCGCGCCGAGCAGCGCAAGGGCGACATAGCAGGCGGTCTGGATGAGCGCTTCGGGGGCCATCATTCGAAGGTCTCCATGATCTTGCGCTCGAAACCCTCGCGAATATCGCGGATGGTGCCCTCGACATCGGAGCAATCCACGGCATGGACGTAGAGGATCTTGCGATCCTCGGACACGTCGACCGACAGGGTGCCGGGCGTCAGCGTGATGAGATTGGCGAGCAGCGTGATCTCGAAATCCCGCTGCACGGTGAGCGGATAGGCGAAGATACCCGGCTGCAGGTTCATGTTCGGCGAGATCACCATGGCCGCGACTTTCCAGGCGGACTTGGCGAGTTCGACCAGGAAGAGCCAGACAAGCGAGATGAAGCGGATCGTGCGTGTGACATAACCGGCTCCATCCACCTGTTCGCGGATCAGACCGAGCGCGAGGGTGGACAACAGAAAGCCGAACAGCAGATTGTGGATCGTCAGGCTGCCGGTGACGGCGACCCAGATCACGGCCATGACGACAGCGATGGCATAGAGGTTCATGGCGTTCCTCCGGCAGGGAAGACCGAGTTCAGGTAGGCGGTCGGATCGATAAGGCCCTCGGCAGCCGTCTGGGTCAGGACCAGAAGTCTTTCCGGGAACAGGCCGAACCAGACGACGAGCAGCGAGAGCACCAGAAGCGGACCCAGCCGGACCCAGGCGATACCGGCGCTTTCGGGCGTCGTTGCCGTCTCACCGGCCGGGCGCCAGTAGGCCAGCAGGAAGACACGACCAAACGCGATCGTCGTGACGAAGCCGGCAACCAGGATGGAGGCGGCCAGCCACCAGGCGCCGATGTCGATGGAGGCCTTGACCAGCAGCGCCTTTGGCCAGAAGCCGGAGAACGGCGGCAGACCTGAGGCGGCGAAGAACAGCGCGAGCGAGACCGCCGCAAACGCCGGCGCCGTGCGCCAGAGCCCACCCAGGGCGACGAGCGAATAGCTGCCGCCAAGCTGGCGCGCCTCGCCGGCGATGAAATAGAGCGCCGTCATCAGAACGATCGAATGGAGCGCATAGAACAGCGCAGCCGACAGGCTGCCGACGGCGCCAATGGCGACACCCGCCAGCAGATAGCCGATGCCGGAGATCACCACGAACCCGAGCATGCGACGAAGATCGCTCTGGGCGAGCGCACCGAGGGCGCCGAGCACCATGGTGAAGGCAGCCAGGACGGCGATCACGAAGCTCAGTTCCTCGCGCTCGACGGGGAAGAGCGTCACCATGATCCGCAGCAGCGCGTAGACGCCGACCTTGGTGAGCAGCCCCGCGAACAGTGCCGACACCACGAGCCTCGGCGTGTGATAGGAGGCCGGCAGCCAGAAATTTACCGGGAATGCGGCCGCCTTCATGCCGAAGGCCAGTACAAACAGCGCTGCGAGCGTCATCATCGGCGCGGTGCCGCGAAGGCCCTCGGCCTTGCGGGCGATGTCGGCCATGTTGAGCGTGCCGAAGATCGCGTAGAGGTAGCCGACGGTGATGAGGAACAGCGTCGTGGCGATCAGGTTGAGGATCGCGTATTTCACCGCGCCGTCGATCTGCTCGCGCTCCGACCCGAGGATGAGCAGGCCGAAGGAAGAAATCAGCAGAACCTCGAACCAGACATAAAGGTTGAAGACGTCGCCGGTCAGGAAGGCGCCGGAGACGCCGGCCATCAGCACCAGCAGGAACGGATAGAAGCCGTAGCGGCGGCCCGACCCGTTGATGTCGACCGTCGCATAGATGCCGCCTGCCAGCGCCACGATGGCGGCTGACAGTGCGAACAGCGCTCCTGTCAGATCGACGGTGAACGCTATGCCGAAGGGCGGCAGCCAGCGGCCCATCATCATGGTCACAGGCCCGTGCTGGGCCACCTGGACCACAAGCAGCAGGTCGATGATCACGAGCAGGACGAGTGTTGCGATCGCGACCGGGGGATGACGATGGATCGCGTGGCGCACCATCATCAAGCCGGCGCCAGCGGTCAGGCAGAGTGCAACCGGCAGGATCGCCAGCCACTGCGTGGCGGCGGTTGGCTCCATGACCAGGGCGAGCGAGAGATCGACGGAGGACGGCGCGGCCATCAGGCTTTACCTCCACCGGAGCCGATCGGGCCCTTCGTGACGACGTGAGTGCCGCCGGTGAAACTCATGCTACGCGTCATCTCAATACCCCAGCGGCGGCAGCGGCTGGCCTTCCGGCTCGGCCACGCGCATTTCATCGGTGTCGTCGCTCTTCAGTTCCTGGTAGGCGCGGTAACCGAGCACCAGCAGGAAGCAGAAGAAGGAAAAGGAAATCACGATCGCTGTGAGGATCAGCGCCTGCGGCAGTGGGTTGGCCGCGCCAGCTGCAAGCGTGTCTGCATCGGCGCCAATGATCGGCGGCACCTCGCGAGTCAGGCGTCCGGAGGTGAAGAGCAGCAGGTTGACGCCATTGCCGAGAATGGCGACTCCCAGCAACACGCGGACGATCCGCTTGGACATCATCAGGTAGAAGGCGGAGGCGAGAAAGATGCCGACGACGACGGCGAACAGGGCTTCCATCAGTCGTGATCCTTTTCTTCAAGGGCCAGCGCGATCGAGGTAATCGAACCGACCACGACAAGATAGACGCCGATATCGAACGAGATGACCGTGGCGAGCGGCACTTCGATGCCGGCGAATGTCGGGTAGATCCAGAGCCCTGTCATGAACGGCACGCCGAAGAAGGCCGACAACAGGCCGGACAGGCAGGCGATGAACAGCCCGCAGCCGGCAATCGACATGGGGTGAAAGATGATCGCGCGGCGGACCGACTGGACACCGAAGGCAATACCGTAGATCGCGAAGGCGGAGGCGGCGATCAGCCCGCCGATGAAGCCGCCGCCGGGCTCGTTATGGCCGCGCAGCAGGACGAAGATCGAAAAGAGCACCATCAGCGGGGTGAGGAACGGCGCGACGGTGCGGAAGATCAGTGTGTTCATGCCTTGGCCCTCTTGCGCGCACGGCTCTTGGCGACATCCGCCTTGACGACCGGTTCGGCCGGCGGCTCGCTCACCGCCTGCGGCGAACGAACACGAATGAGCGCCAGGATGGCAAGTCCCGTGATCATGACGACCGCGATCTCGCCCAGCGTGTCGACGCCGCGGAAGTCGACGATGATCACGTTCACGACGTTGGCACCGTGGGCGATGATCTTGGAATAGGTGTTGAAGAACTCGGTCAGCGTCGAGTCGAACGGCGCCTCGGTGGCTTTCAGCAGCATCAGCGTGAAGCCCAGGCCGCAGGCGATCGCGATGATGGCGTCGCGCAGGAACTGGCCGAAGGGGCGGTGATCGGCGGCGGCAAGCCGCAACCTGGTCATCACCAGCGCCAGGATGACCACCGACAGCGTCTCGACCATGAACTGGGTGAAGGCAAGGTCAGCCGCGCCGAACAGCAGGAAGAGCACCGCGACGGCGAAACCCTGGATGCCGAGCGAGACGATGGCGGTCAACCGGTCCTTTGCGCGCAGCACGGCGAAGAGGCCGATCACGGCGATCGCAAGGAAGATCAGCTCGTGGAACTGCGCGTCCTCAGGCCATGAGGGCATGGCCGGGAGCTCGCCGTAGATGGCCAGGGGCATCAGCAGCACGAGCGCCACCATGGCGAAGGTGAAGGTGACGTAGGAATCGAGCCGGCCGTGCTGAACGACGCGGGTGATGCCGAAGGCAATCCGGACGAGCCCAGTGACGAAGTGATCGAAGCCACGATCGGGACCGGGGCCGAGGGTCGCCAGGATCCGACCCATGACGGCACGGGCGCGATCGAGTTGCAGGAAGAGGACGACACCCAGGACGACAGTGACGACCGACAGCAGCAGCGGCACGCCGATATGCGGCACGAGACTGATCGTCACCTGCTTGGCGACTCCGCCGACGGCGGACGCCATGGGGGACGATATGTAGTAATGCGCCGTGCCCGAAAAGATTGCGGCGAGCAGGCCGACCATCGCCAGAACGAGCGGTCCCAGCCACAAGAGCGCCGGCCCTTCGTGCGCATGTTTCGGCGTATCGACATGAGGACCGAGGAACGGCTTCAGCGCCACCGCGAAGCCGACGACGAACATCAGCGCATTGCCGACGATGGCAACAATGGTGAAGAGGATCGAGCGCGGGTCGGCTCCGGCGAGCGCAAGGTAGATCTCCTCCTTGGCGAAAAAGCCGAAGAAGGGCGGCAGGCCGGCCATCGAGATCGCCGCGAAGAGAGCGGCGACAAAGGTGATCGGCATGGCGGAGCGCAGGCCGCCGAGCTTGGTAACGTCGCGCGTGCCGGCCTCGTGGTCGATGAGACCGGCGACCATGAAGAGCGCGCCCTTGAAGAGCGAATGCGCCACCAGATAGAGCACCGCGCCGATGACGGCATATTCGGTGCCGAAACCGGTGAGCATCACGAGCAGGCCGAGCGAGGCGACGGTGGTGTAGGCGAGCATCAGCTTCAGATCGGTCTGGCGGATCGCCATCGTCGCGCCGACGATCAGCGTGATACCGCCAAAGAGCGGCAACAGGATTTCCCAGGCGGGCGTTTCGCCGAGCACCGGATTGAGGCGCATCAGCAGATAGACGCCGGCCTTCACCATGGTGGCGGAATGCAGGTAGGCGGACACCGGGGTCGGCGCCTCCATGGCGTTCGGCAGCCAGAAATGAAACGGGAACTGCGCCGACTTGGTGAAGGCCCCGCCGAGCACCAGAAGCAGCGCCGCCAGGTAGAACGGGCTTTCCCGCAGGATATCGCCGCTGTGGACGAGCAGCGACAATTGGGTGACGCCCGACATGTTCCAGATGAAAATCATGCCCGCCAGAAGGGCGAGCCCGCCGCCGCCGGTGACGACAAGCGCCTGCAGCGCAGCACGACGGGAGGCCTCCCGCTCATGGTCGAAGCCGATCAGCAGGAACGAGGTGATCGAGGTCAGTTCCCAGAAGACGAAGAGCATCAGGAAACTGTCGGAAACAACGACGCCGAGCATAGCGCCCATGAACAGCAGGATAAAGGCGATGAAGCGGCCCTGCTGCGGGTGACCCTTCATATAGCCGCCCGAGTAGAGCACGATGAGCGTGCCGATGCCTGTGATCAGCAGGGCGAAGGTGAGCGAGAGGCCGTCGAGGAACCAGGAAAAGGACAGGTTGATGCTGGGAACCCAGGCAAATCCGCCGGTCACCACCTCGCCATTGCCGATCTCCGGCAGGAACCCGGCGAAATGCAGGAAGGCGAGCGCCGGCGCAAGTGCCAGCAGCCAGGCGGCAGTGTGCCCCATGCTTCGGGTCAGGGCCGGAGCGATCAGCGCGCCGAGAAACGGCAGGATCATGGCCAGGAATGTCATATCGGCGAGAACGTCGAACATTGCTTTCCTCGTCACCGCACCAGCGCGGCCTCCCCAAAAAGGGTGGCCCTGTTGTTATGGCAAAGAAAGCGCGCTCTCAAGAGCCTGACATGTTTTTGACATACCACAATTCGTCGCAGTCAGGACAACAGGTCGTGAACGGGAAAATCAGCCCGGCTGGTGGTGCGCAAGGGCCATCAACGGCGAGACCACGGCGAACTGGATCGCGGTGAAAACGGTTTCCAAGATCATGAAACCGGCCACGGAGTTCGTCCGGTACTTCGCCGCCACCGGCAGGACGACGAACGAGACGGCGAGCACGCCGAAGACGACGAAACACTGGAAGGCGCTTTTCCAGACATCGTCAGCCGCGGTGGAAAACAGCCGTGGATAGGCCCAGGAGAACACCAGCGCCTGCAAAAGCATCGACAGGAAGCCGAGCGGGATGATCACATCGTCACGGTACATGCCGAGCGCCTCGTAGCGGTCGGCAAAGGTCTTGAGATGCCAGAAATACCCGAGTGGAAACGTCGGCACGAGATAAGCCGCGACGCCCAGCCAGAATGCCTTGTCCATGCGAAGCCCCCATCCGGATACGAATGGGGCTATACTGCATGTTAACTTGCATTTTGCAAGTGTTTTGCCTATGAGCGGACCATCATGACCGTGAAAGAATCACCCCGCTCGCTCTGCCCGATCAGCCTCGCGCTGGAGCTTTTCGGCGACGCGTGGTCTCTGCTCATCATCCGCGACCTGATGTTCAAGGGCATCGAGAGCTACAACGGGTTTCTGGCGGCCGGCGAAGGTATCGCCACCAACATTCTCGCAACGCGGCTGTCGCGCCTGGAGACGTACGGCCTGATCGAAAGGCGGCACGATCCAGACGACCGGCGGCGGACGATCTATCGGCTCACGGAAAAGGGCGTGGACCTCGCGCCGGTGCTGGTGTCGCTGGTTCTCTGGTCGGCAAAACATACCGCGACGGATGCGCCGGCCGAACTGGTGGCAGCGATGCAGGCCGACCCTTCCGGCTTTGCCACCCGTATCATTGCCGACTGGAATGCGGCCCGCGCGAAAGACACGATGACCACGCGCTCTTGATCGGGCGGTGATTGTCCGGAGGGCCGCCTGATCCTATCTATGTGCCAAAGGAGAAACGCCATGACCGAACAACTGAAGCCGAAGATCGAGAAGTCCGACGCCGAGTGGCGCGAGCAGCTGACGCCGGAGCAGTATTACATCCTGCGGCAGGCGGGCACCGAACGCGCCTTCACCGGGCCGTTCTGGAACAGTCACGAGAAAGGGCTCTATCGCTGCGCAGCCTGCGACGAGCCGCTCTTCTATTCCGACACGAAGTTCGATTCCGGCTGTGGCTGGCCGAGCTATTTCGAGCCGGTGAAGCCCGATGCCGTCGTCGAGTTGAAGGACACCTCGCACGGCATGATACGCACGGAAATCCGCTGCGCCAATTGCGGTGGCCATCTTGGCCACGTATTCCCGGATGGCCCCAAGCCGACCGGCCTGCGCTACTGCATCAACGGCCATGCCATGGTCTTCGAGGCGACATAACGGGACGCCGAAACAAGATCGGAGCGCCTTCGCGCTCCGGTCATCCTCTTCATTTTCGTGGGCAATGGCCGAGGACGAGGGTGCGCTGTCCACGCATCCTGTTGTCGTCACCCCATCGGTCGGCCGTCACATCGCGGCGTGATGCACCGGATCGGCAACCGGCCGGCGGATCTTGACGGCAGGCTTGCGGACGGCGGGCTTACGTGCCCGGCGGGCTGCGGCCTTGCGGGCCTTCTGGACCGCTTCGGCCACCGATCGCTCCTCGCGGTGAATCCGGCTCTGGGCCTTTGCCATTCCATAAACGGCACACCCCATCGAACCGGCCACGAGGGTCGTGGCGACTGCCGCAAACGCGGCGATGATCAGCATCGTTTCCATGCCCATGATTTGGCTCCTCCATGGTCAGGATACAATGGCGGAGCTAAGAATAAGTTCACAAAACCCTGCAATTCACGCGGAATTGAGGCGAGATCCGATCATTTCCGGCGATCTTTCATCAAGCCGTTGTTCCAACTTCACATCTGCCAATTTTCACGGGTGGACGAAGTGGAGCAAATCAGTCAACATGGTTAACGTTCAATATATTTTCATGACGTGAAATCAAATGACCCTGCCGCTGACCCTTCTCTGGCTCGTGCCTGCCCTGCTGATGCTGGGCATGACGTTTGCCGAGGGCATGGCGGGCGGCAACCGTTTCGATGGCAGCAGACTTGTGGGATTGCTCGCCTGCCTCATCTGGCCGGTGACCCTCCCGGCCCTGATCATCGGATCGCTGGTCCACGCCCGCAGCCATCGCGGCAAGCCGCCGGTGCTGACACGTCACACCGACGTCATCTGACCGCTCGCCTTCTCCTTTCTCCAGTCGCTCGGGTTCATGCCCGTGACGCGCAGGAATTCCCGATTGAAATTCGATTTGGTCATGAAGCCCGCCTCATAGGCGACCCTCGTGACCGGCATGTCCGTTGCCGACAGCAGTCGGCAGGCGTCGGCCACGCGCCGCTCGTTCACGTATTGCGAGACGCTCATGCCGTGAACGCGATTGACCGCATGGGAGACGGCGCGGGCGGGTGAGCCGAGCCGGCGGGCAAGCCGCGACAGGTTGAGGCCCGCATCGGCATAAAGCCGGCGCTCGGCCATCAGTCGGTCGAGTTCGGCGGCGAGCCTTTGATCCTCGTCGGACGGTCCGGTTGATTCCGGCGCCACCACCGCCGCCGTGGCGCTACCTGCCGCCTCCTCCTCATCGTCCTCGCTTTCCACCTGACCGACGGCCACGGCTGCGATGCCGAGCAGCAGAAGCACGATCGTGGTCGCGACCGAAACCACGGCGGGGGAATGACGGCCGCCGCCGACCAGCATGTCGAGGCTGATCAGCACGTCCACCACCGCCGAACCGACCAGGACGACGCCCGTCAGTTGCAGGGCGCGCCAGGACCTGAGCGAGCCGTCGAGGCGCGAGGCGACGAGGCCATCAGGCCCAAGGCGGGAAAGCCACAGCAGCGCCCCGCCATAGCCCACGAAGGTGGCGACGATCACGATATCCACGCCGCTGCGCCAGACGAACAGCAGCACGAGGACGAGCAGCATGGGCAGCAGGTGAATCGCGTCCCGCCAGGTCAATCCCCGCCGCTCCTGCGCCAGATCGCGGAAGGCGAGCCATGAGAGCGGCGGCACGAGGCCGGCAAGCGTTGACAGAAGCGGCAGGATCGCCGTGACGCCATAACCCCAGCGCAGACCGACCAGCAGGCTCTGGACAATGTGAACGGACAGAAGCAGCAGGAAGAGTCCGTTTCCGCCACCGCCGCCGCGCCCCTGCCAAGCGAGGCGGACGAGAAAGACGAGCAGATAGAGCGAGACGAGGAAGGAAAGCGGGACGAAGATCATGCGAGCGGCATTCCGGGACGTTTTGAGAGACCGATCATGCCCTTATGCGCGATCAAGGTCGACCTGAAACGCGTTTCAGGTCGCCGGCGGCGTGCACTGATGGTGGATGGAGGCATCGAAACGGCCAACAAGGAGCCTCAAAATGCGCACCCGAACCATCCTTCTTTCCATCGCCGGCGCGGCAATCGCCGTCGCCACTATCGACGGCCTCGTCTCGCTGGTCAGCACCCGTGACGCGGCGGCCGGACCGCTCGATCTTGCTGCGGTGTCAAAGATCCGCGTCACCGGCACGGCAAGCGAGATCGAGATCACGACAAAATCCGAGGGGCCGCTGACCGCCGAGCTTTCCGGCGAGCGGCATGGCTGGGCTGCTCTTTGGCGATCGAGCTGGTTTTCCGATGCCTGCCCGGCGGAAGGGTCGCTCACCGTGGACGGCGACACCTTGCTTGTCGATGTCGGCCGGGCACCGCACTTCCTCGACTGGAGCGACTGCAGGATGACGCTGAGCGCCAACGCGCGTGCGGGAACAGCCGTGATCATCGACCAGAAGGCAGCGCGGATGACGCTCGACGGCGAGTTTTCGCTAGTCCAGGTGAACAGCGATGCCGGCGACTTTCACTTCACCGGTCATGCGCACGAGATCGATGTCGCGGGCGCCGCTCTCCGGGCACGGCTTGCCTTCGAGCGGGTGGCGAACGACGAGGTGATCGCGATCTCCGGCAAGATGCTCGACGCGACGCTGCGGTTCCTGACCCCGACGCCGGTCAGCTATGCGGTGGAGACCATCGCCTCGTATGTCGACAGCGCCCTGCCCAATACGCCCGGCGCCAGGCCTTCGATCCGGATAAAGGGCGAGATGGCGCGGGTCCGGATCGAATGAGGCAGCATGACGCCTAAGTAATCGATTGACCTTTGGAAAACCCTTGCCCGCCGATCGCGCGAGACTTGTGCGACCGGCGTTTTGCGGTTGTGATGGGCGGAACAGCAAAGGGGAACGGGCATGCGTCTTTCGGTCGTGGCGTCGCTGGCGATTGTGCTTGCGTTTTCTGGATGTTCGTCAGTCGCGGAAAAGGCCGAAGGCGCGGCCAATCGCTCGTTCACAAGCTACGCGCTGGGACGGCCCTATGCCCAGGTGGCGGGCCTCGGGCAATCTCCGATGGACCAGCTTGCCGGCAACGACCGCGCGACCTTCGGCCCGATGCTGGGCTCGACGCAGCTTGCGAATGGCATGACGATTTACCGCCACATGGCCCCGGCGGCGCGGACGGAGACGGGCAGCAGCTTCGGCGGCCTCGTCGGCCGGGAAACGGTCAGCACGAACAACCGCCTCTCCTATTTCCTGGTCGGACCTGATGGCATCGTCAAGGATTGGGCAACAGGCTCGGTTCAGGGCGCGACCAGCGACTGCGTGACCTATATCGGCGGCATCATCAACCGCTGCAGCGATACGGCGCAATTGCAGGCGGCTCTGTCGTTCTATGATTCCCGCGTGCTGACGAAGGACGGCCAGCCGATCACGGTCTGGGGCGCGCCGGCGCCGGGAACGGTCGCTCCGGCGGGCGTCGTGCCCACGGCGGCGCCGTCGCAGTGAGGCGTCAGAGCCTGAGTTCCATCATCGCCAGATCCAGCCAGCGGCCGAACTTGGTTCCGACCTCGCGGTGGATGCCGACAAGGGTGAAGCCGAGCTTCTCGTGCAGCGCGATGGAGGCGGCGTTACCGGCCTCGATGGCGGCGATCATCACGTGCTTGTCGTTGCCGCGAGCGTGCTCGATGAGCGCTGAGAGCAGCGCTTTGCCGATGCCGCCGCCGCGGCAGGTGCGGTCCACATAGACGGAATGCTCGACCGTGTGGCGGTAGCCATCGAAGGCGCGCCAGTCGCCGTAGGAGGCATAGCCTATCGTCTGACCGTCTCGCTCGGCGACCAGAACCGGGAAGCCGCGTTCGGTCCGCAGCCGCCACCAGTCGCGGCGATTGTCGAGATCGACCAGGACCTCGTTCCAGATCGCGGTCGTGTTTGCCACCGCGTCGTTATAGATGTCACGGATGACCGGCAGGTCGGCTTCGACGGCGGGGCGGATGGTGAGCGGGCTGGGCATGGGCTGTCTCAAATACGGCGGGATTGCCGCCTCTCATAGACAGCCCCCTGCCCGCCTGTCCAGACGAAAGCGGCGCTGGCACGGCGCGCAAAGGGCCGATAAAATCGCGCGGCAAGACGAGGAGGACATGGCATGACGAGGCGAAAGAGGAGAGCGGGCGTGACGCTTTGGGCCGCAGGTCTTGTGGCTGCGCACCTTGCGGCATCGGCAGCGATGGCGGTGGAATGGCGCCATCACGCCAATGCGCGGTTCGGCTACGAGATCGAGGTGCCGGCGGATTTCCTGATCGCGTCGAGCGCCGACAATGGCGACGGCGACACCTTCGAGAGCGCCGACAAGACTGCGGAACTCAGGGTGTGGGGAACCAGCGTTGCCGAGGGCGATTTCCGGGCGGAGGCGGACGACCGGCGAAACACGGCAGCGTTCGTCGACGGATGGCAGATCAGCTATGAGAAGACGACCGATCGCTGGACCAGCTATTCGGGCACGAAGGACGGACGGGTGATCTACGTGCGCGGCATTGCGCTCTGCGACGGGGAAGCCGCCTTTTTCCAGCTCGTTTATCCTCAGGCGCAGCTTGCGGTCTATGACGCCGTCGTGTCGCACCTTGTGGACACGTTGAAACCGGCGGACGGTTGCGAACCGTGACGGGGTCTGCTCAGCTGAGGCTGAAAGTGGTGAATACCGCCGTATAGTGTACAGCGGCGGCCGAGACGACGAAGCCGTGCCAGATCGCGTTCTGGAAGCGCAGTTTTTCCCAGACGTGGAAGATGACACCGGCCGAATAGATGACGCCGCCGACGACGATCAGCACCAGCGAGACCATCGGCAAATACTCGGAAATCGGCCCGACAGCCATCAGACCGCTCCAACCCATGCCGAGATAGAGCAGGATGGCGAGGCGATCATAGCGGCCGGGGAAGATGCATTTGACCGCAATGCCGAGAGCGGCGAACACCCAAATGCCGATCAGCAACGTCAGGATGAACGGGTTCTCCGCGCCGCGCTGCAGGAAGGGCGTATAGGTGGCGGCGATCAGGACGAAGATCGCCGAATGATCGAGCCGGCGCAGGATCCACTTGGTGCGCGAATGCGGCCACATGTTGTAGGTGAAGGAAGCTGCGAGCGCGAGAACGAGGCCGAGGCCGTAGATCCAGGCGGCAGCAAGCTCGCCATGGCTCGACCAGACCGTGGCATAGAAGATCAGCGCGGTAGCGCCGATCAGCGCGAAGACCACGCCCACGCCATGGACGATGCCGTCGGCGACCAGTTCGGGAACGTCATAGGCCCGGCTAAAACGGAAATACTCGGTCATGCGCGGTCCTCTTTCCTCCATGCACTGCTTCGCCTCCATGATGCGCAAGCAATCCGTCATAAGCAAGGCCGGCAAGCTGACCAAACGTGGTGCGCAAGCGTCGCTCCGGTTTGGCCGGTTAAGCCTGCCTGCCCTCACGTTCGCAAAAGCGGACCGGGTCAGATGGAACAGCGTCGCCTCGCCGGCGCCGCCACCGAACCAGGAGCCGCCGATGCGCTATACCGTGCTTGCCACCTTCGCCGCGCTGATCGCCTATACCTTCTTCTTCATCAAGGTGGGCCAGGCGCGCCAGCAATATGGCATCGAGGCGCCGAAGACGACCGGCAACGTGCATTTCGAGCGGATCTTCCGGGTGCAGCAGAACACGGTGGAGCAGATGGTGCTGTTTTTGCCCTCGCTCTGGTTGTTCGGCACCTATGTCTCCGACGTCTTCGCCGGAACCCTCGGCCTGATCTGGACGGGCGGGCGGGCGCTCTATGCGGTGGAATATTACGCCGACGCCAAGAAACGCGGACCGGGTGCCGCGGTGACGTGGGTGGTGGCGCTGACGCTCCTGGTGGGCGGCACGGTGGGGGCGTTGATCAGGACGGGGTGAACTCCGGCGACCGCGCGGATTTGGGATCTTCGGGCATCAGACACGAGGCGGCGAGTAAGACCCGCCGCCCCACCGATGTCCGTTATGCTTTCACCAGCGCCGCCGCGAAGTCGCGGTAGCCGTGGAGCGGCCTGCCGAGTATCTGGGTCAGGCGCTCGACGTCGCCATCGTCCGGGATCATGCCGTCGCTGACGTAGCGTTCGGCCATCAGGCGCATTTCATAGGCCGTCCATTGGGGCATGAAGGTCGCCATGTTCTGTTCGAAACCGGTCGGGTCGTCGCCGCCATAGGCGATCGGGCGGCCGAGGATGTCCGACCAGATCGCGGCCACGTCCGGGCCTGTCAGGGTATCGGGACCGACAACATTGATGGTCTCTATGGGCAGCTTGCCCGGCGCCTGATCGCGGCGGATGAGTTCGATTGCGGCCAGTTCGGCGATGTCGCGGGCATCGACCATGGCGACGCCTTTGCTGCCGATCGGCATGGGGTAGACGCCGTGGTTGACAATGACGTCGCGGACCATGACCTCGTTGTCGATGAAATAGCTGGGACGCAGGATGGTGGCGGAAAAGCCCATTCGCGCGAGCATACGCTCGGCACCTGATTTCACAGCGAAGTGCGGGACGTTGACGGCCCCGTCGGCATCGAACACCGACTGATAGACGACCCGCTCGACGCCTGCCTCGCGGGCGATGTTGAGCGTGATGATCGCTTGGGTGAATTCGTCGCCGGTGACGGCATTGAGCAGGAAGAG
The DNA here is from genome assembly GCF_017599385.1 of Ciceribacter sp. L1K22. Classification (GTDB taxonomy): domain Bacteria; phylum Pseudomonadota; class Alphaproteobacteria; order Rhizobiales; family Rhizobiaceae; genus Allorhizobium. Next base: position 1,259,928 of record NZ_JAGFPK010000001.1, on the reverse strand, counting down.
CGTGCGGACGCCATTAAATGCGGCGCGCAGGGCGTCGAGATCGAGCAGGTCGCCCTCGGCGACCTCGACGCCTGCGGGGAAATCCGCCTTCGAGGCGTCGCGGGTGAAGGCGCGAACCTTGGCATTGCGCTTGACGAGCTGGTCCACGACATGGCGGCCGACGCGGCCTGTGGCTCCGATTACGAGGATGGTCATGTTGGTTTCTCCGGTGCGGTGTTGTTGTTGACGCCCCGAATATGGACGGACCATTGACGATCCAATAGACAGATAATCTGGACGCATCGTCTCACTTGTGGAACGATCGATGTGCAGGCACGACCGTCGGCTTCCGGATCAGTGATCTACCGGCGCGCCGATGCGTGCTGTAAAAGACCACATTGTCCCAACCACGGAACATCCATGGACCTGCTTGCCCTCGCCGATTTCACTCTGGTTGCCCGCCATGGCGGTTTCGGTAAGGCTGCTCGCGCCTCCGGCCGCCCTAAGGCGACCTTGTCCCGCCGCGTATCGGAGCTGGAGGCGAGCCTTGGCATCCGCCTCTTCGAGCGCGGCGCCCGGTCGCTGAAACTGACCGAGGAAGGACGTGCCCTGCACGAGCGCGCGGGCCATCTGCTGACCGAGCTGGAGGAAACCGCGACCGCCATCGCGTCCGGCGGGGAGCGGCCGAAAGGCCGGCTGCGGATCAGCGTGCCCTTGCTGTTCTCGCAGACGGCCATGGGAAAGATCGCCGCCGAGTTTTCGCTGATGTATCCCGAGGTGAGACTTGAGGTGACGACGGAAGACCGCGAGGTCGACATGATCGAGGAGGGTTTCGATCTGGTGATCCGGGTCAACCCCGATCCGGACGAGAGCCTGGTCGGCCGTATCTTCCTGCGGGACCGGCTGATTGTCGCGGCCAATCCGGCGCTTGCACGCCCAGCAGCCGGACGAACCGTCCCGGCCGTGGTGCGCTCGGCGGGCGACCGAATGCCGTGGACCATCAGGGGTCCGAACGGAGAGGAAAAAATCGCCGTCGAGCCCGTGTTGGCGGTGTCATCAATGATCATGGTCAGGGATGCGGTTCGGGCCGGCGCGGGTGCCGGGCGCCTGCCATTGTCGCTCGTCAGTCATGATCTTGCGCGTGGTACGCTGATACACTGGGGCGACGTGGACGGTCCCGCCATCGCGCTTTGGACGCTTTATCCCTCGCGCCGACTGCTCAGCGCCCGCGTCTCGGCCTTTCTCGACTACCTCAAGCAGAGGTTCCCGATGGGGACGCCCGACGAACTGGCGGCATTCATCGACTGACGGAGGGAAGCGGGCTGGAAGGCTTTCTCAATACATCGTCCGCCTGTAGTCCTCTTCCAGTTCCGCATCCTTTACCCTCTGCTCGCCCTCCGCGACCGGCGGCTCGCCGATATCGTCTAGGATCATCTTGACCAGCGAGGGCATGTCGGAGCGGGGCTGGTGGTGGGCGGGGTTCCAGAGGCCGGCGCGGCGGAAGGCCTTCGCGCAGTGGAAGAAGACTTCGGCGATGTCGATGATGATCGCGAGTTTCGGGCGGCGGTTGTCGACGGCCATGGTGTCGAGCAGCGCCGGGTCCCTGGTGAGCGTGGCGCGGCCGTTGATGCGCAGCGTGTCATCGAAGCCGGGGATCATGAAGAGGAGGCCGACCGACGGGTTGGCAAGGATGTTGGCCAGGGTGTCGAGCCGATTGTTGCCGGGGCGGTCGGGGATCGCCAGCGTGCGGGCATCAAGGACCTGGACGAAGCCCGCCGGATCGCCGCGCGGGCTCACATCGGCCCTGCCCTTTCCGTCCTGCGTGCCGATGCAGACGAAGGGTGAGCGGCGGATGAACTCCCGCGCATGGGGCCCAAGGGCCGGAAGGCATTTCCGGACGGCCAAATCATGGGTCGGTTCGAACAGGGCGCGGAGCGCCTCCTCCTCCCTGATCGCGTGAGCCTGATTGATCTCGTAGGCCGTCATCGTCTCTCCTCCCGATGCGGTTTCGTCGCCAACATCGTCTTCGGACGATGATATGAGGTACGTACCTCATGACTATCCATACTGTCCCGCGTTGCCCGGTGCAAGGGCATGCCCGACTTTTCACGAAGGGACGGTGGCGCGATCGTTGTTACCCGCACCACGTCAACCGAACTTTCCGCGTCCTGCGCCGTTGCGTCCAGACACAACAATGGAAGGGAGAGGTCATGGACTGGCAAGGCATGCTGTTCCAGAACTGGTCGGGCATCTGGCGGACGGTTCTGGTGGGGGTACTCGCCTATGCGGCGCTGGTGCTTTTCCTGAGGATATCCGGCAAGCGGACACTCGCCAAACTGAACGCATTCGACCTGGTGGTGACGGTGGCGCTCGGCTCGACGCTGTCGGCGATCATGCTGCAGGCCTCGATACCGCTGGCGACGGGTGTGACCGCGCTTGCGCTTCTCATCCTCTTGCAGTTTCTCGTGACGTTCGTTTCGGTGCGCTCGCCGCGCTTCGCAAGCGCCGTGCGCTCTGAACCCACGCTGCTGGCGCACCAGGGCGCGTTTTGCGAGAAGGCGATGGTGCGGGAGCGGATCACCCGGGATGAGGCACTGAGCGCCATCCGCACCGCCGGCGGAGCCGGGGTCGACAAGGTGGAGTCGCTGGTGCTCGAAAGCGACGGCTCGATGAGCGTGATCTTCAGGACCGCGTGACAGGGCTGGGCGAAAACGGGACGGTCGGGATGGTGACCGGCCGACCGCGCCCCTGTCTCACCAGACCCAGTAGTGGAAAGCCGTGCCGTTCTGGGTGATGCCGGCTTGCTTTCCGGTTGCCTTGTCGAACATCATCTCGTTTTCGATCACGACGTATTTTTCGAGGAATTCGTCCATGCCGGTGGTGTTCCAGCGGCCGACGGAACCGCTTTGCGATCCGTCAGCGCGATAGAAATCGGTCTGTGTATAGATGGAGGTGACACCCATCTTCGACATGTCGTAGCGCTCGAGAGTGCCTTCCTCGGAGGCCTTTACATAGGCGCGGGCGCGTTCGGCGTGGGGGCCGGTGCCCTTTGCCTGTTCCTCGAAAATCTCCAGTTGTCTCGAAATCTGCTCGCTGTCGGTGCTGAACTGCCCAGTACCCGTCTTGGTCAGGCGGTAATCACCGTTGGCGCTGTCGATTCGCTCGGCACCTTCCATGGTCCACAGGCGCTCGGAGGCATTCATGCCGGCGACGATCTCGATGATCTTGCCGATGGCATTGCCGGCCTTGAAGACGTCGTCCGTGTTGCCGGTCGGATCGCCAGAGACGGTGGCGGGGCTGGACATATCGGCGGACGACGACGTCGCCGAAGGGCCGAATAGGAGCGGAATCGAACTTGCGGAGAGTGAACTGATGCCGGCGACCATGGGTTTCCTCGAAAAGACTTCGTTCTGGAAATGGGCCAGCGTCCGGTTCGACGGACTGCATCATGCGACTGGCAGCATGCTACGCAACCTATGGTATTCGGCCGATCCTAATCAAAGGTTAACAGCGTCCGGCGGGGATCATCCGAGCCAGTTCACGCTGACGCATCCGCCCGCCAGCGCAGGCATTTGGCGCCACTCGGGTGGAAGCCGAGGCGGGCGTAGTAGTCGACCTTGTCGTCGCCGGTGAGCAGGAAAACCTCTTCCACGCCGTCGAGACGGGCGAGCAGGCGGCGCATGATCTCGCTGCCGATGCCGGCACCGCGATGTGCCGCGTCGACCACCACGTCGTCGATCAGGGCGCGGAAGCGGCCTTCGGTCAATACCCGCGCATAGCCGACGAGGCGGTCGCCCTGCCAGGCACCGATCTGCACCGGCGTCTGGCGGATCATGAGAGCGACGTCGGTATCCGAGCGCCTGTCGGCCCAGTCGGTCTGTCGGAAGAGGACCTGGAGGGGCGCAACGGAAACGGGTCTTTCGAAGGAGTATTCGGTTTTGGTCATTGCGCTCGCCTCCTGTCTTTCATCGTCATCCCTACCCTATCATCCCACAACGGGAAAACACGGCAGCGGTCCGCACTTGGCGTACGGATCGTTCTGGTCGTACAAGCGTTATGACGGAGACATGACAACAAGGATTTGAACGTGAGCGTCGCCTTCGTGAAGGAAGAGAGCGCGGAAGCGGCGCAGGAGACCCTGTTGCCGGACCGGCCGGTTTCGCCGCATCCGAACCTCGTGACCGAGGACGGGCTGAAAGCGCTGCAAGCGCAACTCCAGGCGGCGCGGGACGCCTATGAGACGGCAAACGCGATCGAGGACGTCAACGAGCGGCGGCGGCAATCGGCGGGACCGTTGCGCGATGCGCGCTATTTCACCGAACGGGTGCGCACGGCCCAGGTGATGCCGGTGCCGGAGGATAAATCGGTCGTGGCTTTTGGCAGCACCGTCACCTTCAGCCGCGACGATGGCCGCGTACAGACCTACAGGGTCGTCGGCGAGGACGAGGCCGATCCGAAGGCCGGCTCGATTTCCTATGTCTCCCCGGTGGCACGGGCGCTGTCCGGCAAGGCGGTCGGCGATCTGGTGACTGTGGGCCAGCATGAGCTGGAGATCGTCGCGATCGGCTAACCTGCGGCGCTCCAGTATCGTGACAGTTCGCTCCTCCTGCAACGTTACCACTTGCCTCGCACGCCCGGTTGTGGTCGGAAGGGTTGCAAACGAAGCACGGGGCCGCATTCTTCATGACACCAGCTTTTCTCGTCACCCATTCCGGCGGTTTCCATGCCGACGAATTGCTTTCCACCGTCGTGCTCGGCCGGCTGTTTCCCGAGGCGAAGCTCGTGCGCAGCCGGGCTCCGGAGTGGATCACGCCGGCGGATGACAGGATCATCTACGATGTCGGCGGTGCCTACGACGCGGCGGTTGGCATCTTCGACCACCACCAGCGGGGCGCGCCGAAGCGCGACGACGGACAGCCCTACAGCTCGTTCGGCCTCGTCTGGAAGCATTTCGGCCTCGATTATCTGAAGGCGCTCGGATTGCCGGAGAGCCAGGTCGAGGCCCTGCATGCCTCGTTCGACGCGAGCTTCGTGCTGCCGATCGATCTTGCCGACAACGGCGCGATCGATCCCTCCGTCGCCGGTCCGCTCGCCGGTCTGACGCTGCCGGTCTTGCTCGAAACGCTGAAGCCGGTGTTCGACGAGAAAGATCCTCAGGCCGAAACGCGCGGCTTCGAGGCGGCGCGGGCCATCGCGCAGAGCTTCGTCGAGGCGAAGATATCGGGCATGGCGGCGAAGCTCCGGGCCGAGGCGATCGTGCTGAAGGCCATCGAGGCGGCGGGTGAAAGCCGTGTGCTGGAACTGCCGGCAGGAATGCCGTTCCGCCCGGCGATCGTGAAGGCCGGCGCAGACCATCTGTTGTTCGTCGTCCATCCGCGCGGCGACAAGGACTGGTGCGTCACGGGTATTCGCCTGAACGAGGACAGTTTCGAGCAGCGGGCCGACCTGCCCGCCGCCTGGGCCGGTCTCACCGGCGAGGCGCTGGAAGCCGCCTGCGGCGTCATGGGCGCCACCTTCTGTCACAATGGCCTATTCATTGCCGCCGCGAGGACGCGCGAGGCGGTGCTGGCGATGGCGGATATCGCTGTCAAGGAAGCGCTGGCGAAGGGTGCGTAAGCAGCCAGCGCGATGAAGCTCGTCGACCTGTCGGTCCCCTCCCCGTTTCCACGGGAAGGGGAAAAGCGCGGGCGGCTCACTTCTCGCGGTGGAACACCATGCCGCCATGGTAGAGCACGTCGCCCTCGAAGCGGCCGTCGGCGGTGAAGCCGGTGTCATCCCAATAATAGATATCGTTTCCGGTCACCTCATAGCGGCCCTGGTAGGCGCTCTGGCGACTGCCTCGAGCCTCGTCGTAACGGCCGTTGGGCAGGAGTTCCTGGCGGATGCGGCCGTCGGCGGTGACCCACATGCCGACAAAGGGGTGGTTCTGCGCCATTTCGGCGGGGGCGGTCGTCTGGTTCTCCATGTTTGCTACTCCGTTGGATGGTGCGAGAAGCGTCGCCGGACCGGCAGTGAGGAAGGCCATGGCAACGGTTCTGAGGGGCGTGTTCATCGGTCTTCTCCTTTTAGGCTTCGGGTTCAGGTGCTGGCTGTGGGGGTGACGACGATCTCGCCGACATTCACGTCGTCCGGCTGCTCGATCGCATAGCGAACGGCGCGGCCGATGGCGTCGGGGGTGAGCGCCACCGCGCGGAAGCTTTTCATCGCCTCTGCGGCGGCGAGATCGGTGATCGTGTCGGCCAGCTCGCTCTCGACGACGCCCGGATGGATGCAGGTGACGCGGATATCCTGCCGCTCCAGGCGCAGGCCCTCCGAGATCGCGCGGACGGCGTATTTCGTGGCGCAATAGACGGCGGCCATCGGATAGACCCGCAACGCACCGACGGAGGCGATGTTGATGACGTGGCCGGAGCCGCGCCCGGTCATCTCGGGGAGCACGGCGGCGATGCCGTGGAGGACGCCCTTGATGTTGACGTCGACCATGCGCATCCACTCGTCGACCTTCATCGAGTCCATCGGCGAAAGCGGCATGACGCCGGCATTGTTGACGATCACGTCGACGCGGCCGAAGGCCTGGCGGGCGGCCTCGGCGAAGGCTTCGACGTCTGCCCGGTCGGTCACGTCAAGGCGACGGAATTCGGCGGTTCCGCCATTGGCGCGGATCTCGGCGACGAGGGTTTCGAGGCGTTCGGTGCGGCGGGCACCGAGCATGAGTTTCGCGCCGGCGGCTGCCATTTCCCGGGCGATGCCAGCGCCGATACCGCTCGATGCACCGGTGATGAGGACGACTTTTTCATTCGACATGTTCTGCTCCTTCTCTTGAAACCTTGCGGTCGACAGGGAAGGTAGTGGCAGCATATTGTCGCGATAAGCCGCCTATTCGTTTGCACAATGGCAAGGAAAACTAACCAATGCAGGCAGAGCTGAACTCGGTCTCGGTGTTCGTCCTGGTGGCGCAGGAGCATAGTTTCCGTGCGGCGGCGGATCGTCTGGGTGTAACCCGCTCCGCCGTCAGCCAGGCGATCCGCAAGCTAGAGGAAACTGTCGGCGTGGCGCTTATCCGGCGGACGACGCGCAGCGTCAGCCTGACGGAGGAAGGTGAACGGCTCTATCGGGAGGTCGCGCCCGCGGTCGCCGACATCACCGCCTCTCTCGCCACGATCCGCGACCGCCCGGACCAGCCGAGCGGTCAATTGCGGCTTGCGGTCTCGTCGATCGCGGAGGAATTCCTGTCGGGGCGCATGCTCGGCGCCTTCTCGATCGCCTATCCCGAGATCGAAATCTACATCAACGTGACCGACGAGGAGTTCGACATCGTGGCGGAGGGTTACGATGCCGGGGTGCGGCTCGGCGAGGTGATCGCGCAGGATATGATCGCCCTGCCCGTATCCGGCCAGCAGCGGCAGGTCCCGGTGTGTTCGCCAGCCTATCTCGAACGGATGTCGCGTCCCTTCCATCCGCGCGATCTCGCCGACCACCGCTGCGTCAACTGGCGGCCGGCGCCCGATGTTGCGCCATTCCGCTGGGAATTCGCCGAGGATGGACGGGAGTTCGTCGTCACCGTTGGGCCGGGCTTCACGACGAACGACATGGCGCTGATGGTGAAGCTCGCCCGGTCCGGTGCCTGCATCGCCTTCGGCATGGAGGAGAGCTTTCGCGCGGACATCGCGGCCGGGCGGCTGGTGCCGCTGCTGGAGGAATTCTGCCCCTATTTTCCGGGCTTCTACCTCTACTATCCGAACCGGCGGAACATGGCGCCGAAGATGCGGGCGCTGCTCGATTTCATCAAGGATTTCCGGTGACAGACCGATCCGGATCGGTATTGCGGACCGCGTAGTGAACACGCATGGTCCTTGCATCGCGCCTGATGATCTCGAGCGGTCCGCCCGGCTCGGTCAAGTCATTGAGTTCGCGCAGAACCAGGGCATGAGCGACGTCGAAGATGCGGGCGAAGCTGCGGCTGTCCGTGGCAATGCCCTCTTCCGCCGCGACGACGAGGCCCGCCTGCAGTCCGCTCAGCGCCGGCTCCCGCGCCTGCCGTTCGGCGACGCGCGAGAGGAAGCGGTCGGCGGCCTCGGCGTCCCCGCTCACGCGGCGGCGGCCTGGCGCTTGCGGAAGGAGACCATGATCGACTTCGAGGTCGGCGTATCGCTTTCATCCCCGGCGCTCCCGACGGGCACCAGCACGTTGAGCTCCGGATAGTAGCCGGCGATGCTGCCGCGCGGGATATCGTAGGGCACGAAGCGGAAGTCTGGCGCAATGCGCTCGACGCCGTCGTCGAATTCGCCGATCACGTCGACGCGCTCGCCGGCCTCGGCACCGAGCGCCTTCAGGTCATCAGGATGGATGAAGATCACCTGGCGTTCGCCATAGACGCCGCGATAGCGGTCGTCGAGGCCATAGACCGTGGTGTTGTACTGGTCGTGCGAGCGGAAGGTCTGGAGCGCGTAACGACCCTCGCCCCTGATGGCCTTCTGGTGAACGGTCTCTTGAGGAAGAGGGCCTGCGAAGAAGGTGGCTTTGGCGGCCGGCGTGTTCCACTCGCGCTCGGCGGCGGCGTTGCGCAGGTGGAAGCCGCGCGGCTTGCGCAGGCGCCTGTTGTAGTCCTCGAAACCGGGAATGGTCGCCTCGATGTGCTCGCGGATCAGGTCGTAGTCGCCGGCGAGATCGCTCCAGTTTACGACCCCATTGCCGACGGTCGCCTCGGCGATGCCGGCGATGATGCCGACCTCGGAAAGCAGGTGCGGCGAGGCCGGACGATTGATGCCGGCGGAGCCGTGCACCATGCTCATGGAATCCTCGACACTGACCAGCTGCGAGGTGCCGTTGGCACCCATGTCCAGTTCGGTACGACCAAGGCAGGGCAGGATGAACGATACTTCGCCGGGCACCAGATGCGAATGGTTGGGCTTCGTGGCGACGTTGACGGTGAGCTTGAGGCCGCGCAGCGCCTTTTCCACCAGCGCGCTGTCAGGTGTCGCGCGGGCGAAATTGCCGCCGAGGCCGATGAAGGCCTGGGCGGAGCCGTCGAGCATGGCGCCGATCGCGGCCAGCACGTTGTGGCCGTGCTTGCGCGGGACTGCGAAGCCGAAGTGTTTTTCGAGCGCATCGAGGAAGGTGGTCGGCGGCTTCTCGTTGATGCCGACCGTGCGGTCGCCCTGCACGTTGGAATGGCCGCGCACCGGGCAAAGGCCAGCGCCGGGACGGCCGACATTGCCGCGCAGGAACATGAAATTGGAGATTTCGCGGATCGTCGCGACCGAATGCAGATGCTGGGTGATGCCCATGGCCCAGGTGCAGATGACGCTGTCGGCCTTCATGTAGACATCGGCCGCGCGCTCGATCTCGGCCTGGGTGAGGCCCGACTGGTCCTCGATCTGGTCCCAGCCCGTTGCCTCGACGGCGGCGCGGTAGTCAGCGAAACCCTCGCAGTGTTCGGCGATGAAGGCGTGGTCGAGGATCGAAGGCAGGCCGGCGGCGACGGCGGCATCCTCTGCCGCGAAGACGACCTTGGCCATGCCGCGCACGGCCGCCATGTCGCCGCCGAGCTTCGGCTGGAAATAGTGGCTGGCGATATCGGTCGCGCCGCCGCGCAGCATCTCGATCTTGTCCTGCGGGTCGGAGAATTTTTCGAGCCCGCGCTCGCGGACGGGGTTGAGGACGACGATCCGGGCGCCGCGGAGGGCGGCGCGGCGCAGGTCGCCCAGCATGCGCGGATGGTTGGTACCGGGGTTCTGGCCGATCACGAAGATCGCGTCGGCCTTTTCGAAGTCCTCCAGCAGCACCGTTCCCTTGCCGACGCCGATCGACTGGCGCAGGGCCACACCGCTTGCCTCGTGGCACATGTTGGAGCAGTCGGGGAAATTGTTGGTGCCGTAGAGACGGACGAAAAGCTGGTAGAGATAGGCGGCCTCGTTGGAGGCGCGGCCGGAGGTGTAGAATTCGGCACGGTCGGGGCTGTCCAGGCCCTTGAGGATGGCGCCGATCTCGGCGAAGGCGTCCTCCCAGGCGACCGCCAGATAACGGTCGGTGGCGGCGTCATAGCGCATGGGATGCGTCAGGCGGCCGTTGAGCTCCAGTTCATAGTCAGACAGCTTGCGCAGATCGGAGACCGTATGTTCGGCGAAGAATTCAGGCGTCGCGCGCTTTTCGGTCGCTTCCCAGGAGACGGCCTTGACGCCGTTTTCGCAGAATTCGAACGACGAACCGTGTTCCGGATCGCCCCAGGCGCAGCCCGGGCAGTCGAAACCATCCGGTTGATTGGCTTTTAACATCGTCCGGGCGCCGCTCAGCGGCATACCGCTTTGCAGCAATTGCTTGCCGCAGCTCTTCAAAGCGCCCCAACCGCCGGCCGCAGCCGATTTTTTGCCGATAAATGTCGTGTCCATGGGCGCTTTATCGCCCAAAGATGACAAACATCAAGCCGACAGATGGAATGGATCGATAGACGATTTCTATTAAAAGCCCATTTCAGCGCATCTTTTCGCTGCGCCGCAACACAAAGGATCAGGCAGAGCCAGACTTGCGATAGCGTCTCGCCACATAGACGACGCTGCCCCCCTTGAGACCCTTGTAAAGCATGGAGCCCTTGGAACCGGAGAACTCGCTGATGAAGCGACGGAAGAGGAAGGCCTTGCCGATGCGTTCGCTCTTGCGGGTCTCGGCGGCGTTGAGTGCCGCGACCACACCCTTGGAGATGTTGCGGTTCTCGACCAGTTCCAGGCCCGGCGCGCCGAGCTGGATGTCGAGAGCGGCCAGCTGGCTCTTCGGGCGCATGTCGGCGAAAGTGAACCAGCCGCCGGGCTTCAGAACGCGGGAAACCTCGCGCGCGAAGGCCGGCACGTCGCCATAGCAGTGCGAGGATTCGATGTTGACGACGATGTCGAAGGAGCCGTCCGGGAACGGCAGGTTCTCGGCGTCACCGGTCGTGAACGACAGAACCGGCACGTCGGCATTGAGCTTACGGGCGCGGCGCACGGTTTCCGGTGAATAATCGAGACCGGTGACTGCGGCGGGCGAATAATAACGTGCGACATAGCGCGATCCGCCGCCCCGGCCGGAGCCGATTTCGAGAACGCGGGCGCCCTCGACCGGCAGGCCGTCAACCGCCTGCTGGTAAAGACCGATAAAGGCGCGTTCGGCCTCGTCCTCGGGCCTCAGTTCGAACGGTTTGGCCGGCACGAAACCGTAGTTCATGAAGCGCCAGTCGCCATCGCTCCAGAAGCGCGACAACAGGTTATAGATGCGCTTCCACACCCATTTCTGGGCGCGCGGAAACTTGCCGGGGCCGGCGACGTCGAGGACCTTGGAAAAGAGGCTGCTGCTCATGAGGGATTTTGCTTTCAACCCGCTTGCGGAACGGAGCGTGCCGCTTCGAGGGACATGAATTCGTCGTAGAGCCAGGAGCGGCCCTTGCGGATCAGGTCGTGGTCGTCCTTGTTGATCGGGTTGAAGCCCGGCAGGTAATATTTGATGACCAGCGGTGCGCATTTGCGCCAATAGCCGGGCTTGCCGAACAGGACCCACAAAAGCCGCATCCAGTAGCGCGGACCGGTCTTGATGCCGTCGACCTTGGCGAACAGCGTCAGGTTCTTCAGCGTGATCGTCAGGAAGGTCCAGCAGACGGCGTTAAAGGCCATGGTGCGCAGCATGTAGCGCTTGAAGGGGGAATAGTTCTTCGTCGCGGCGGCGAGAACGTCGAGCGCGACGGCTTTGTGCTCCAGTTCCTCCAGCGCATGCCACATCCACAGGCGCCTGTAGGCGGGGGCGGCGTTTTCGAGGAGTTCGGGATGGCGCAGCGTCACGGTCGACAGCGTCGCGGTCAGGTGCTCGATGGCGCAGGTCACGGCGAGGCGGAAGATCGGGATCTTGTCGCTGCGCAGCGTCTTGATAACAGGCGCCTCCATCGTCTCGACATCGTAGCCGAGCTGCGAAAGCGCCTTGTTATAGTCCTCGTGCTCGCGGGTGTGAAAGGCTTCCTGCACCGCATAGCCGTTGATTTCCGCGGCGAGCTGCTTGTCCTTGAGCTTGGGTGCATAGTGCTTCAGCGAGCGGATGAAGTAGCGCTCGCCTTCGGGAAGGAAGATCGACAGGCCATCGATCAGCGCGGTCTTCTGCGGATCGCCGTCCAGCCAGTGACGCGTCGGATTTTCGAGGATGCCGAAACGGATGTCGCGCGGGATGATATCCTCGTTATCGTCCGCGGGCGCGGCCCCCTTCCAGGTGGCGTTCGAATCGGCGGATGCCTTTTGCGCAATGTTCATCGGTTTTCCGTCCCAAGGGCTCGCCATGACTGGCGGGCACTAGCGTGAATGGCGGCACCTTATCCAAAGGGACCGGGTGGAGCAACACGGAGGAGCCCAAGCGATCGTCGTAGATCTTCCGGTGGCCCGCCCTGCCGAGCGTCCCGGCGTCGATCAATGGGCCGAAGCGCAGGCCTGGCAGAAGGGCGTATACGGGACGGCGTGGAGACGGGCTTCGCCGATGGGCTCGCCGCACTTGGCACAGGTGCCGAATGTACCGGCGGCGATGCGGTCCAGCGCCGCATCGATGGCCTTCAGCTCGTTTTCACCGACCTGGCCAAGTTCCTCGAGCACTTCATCGTTCTCGCGCTCCGTGGCGCGCTCCTCGCTGTCGTCGCTCTTGCGGCTCCCGAGATCGTCGTCGATCCGGTGCAGGCGGGCGTGGAGCTCGCTTTGTCGCCGGCGCAGAATCTCCTCGTAGCGTTGCGTGTCCATCGGGCGCATGTCCTCCGTTCAAGTTCTTTTTTATGGCGGGCCTGGTGTCAGCGATCGACGAGGACAGAGCACTTGCAATGGCGGACGACCCGGTCGGCGGTGGCGCCGATGAAGTAGTTGCCGAAATCGGGGACATGCGAAGCGATGATGACAAGATCGGAACCATGCTCCTGGGCGGCGGCGATGATCTCGCGGGCCGGGGCGCCGTTGCGGATTTCGACGCGGGCTGCGATGCCGGTCTTTTCCTTCAGTTCGACGAGCTTCGCCTTGGCGTCCTTGATGGCATTTTCAACGATGTCGACGGGCAGGTCGATGGCGAGGTAGCCCGGCATGTCCTCAACGACGGCGAGCATTACGATTTCGCCACCGGCATCGAGCAGCGCGGAGGCCTTGCGCAGAATCTTCTCGCCCTTGTCGAGCTGGCCGCAATCAACGGGAACGATGATTTTCTTGTACATGATCTTGTCTCCTTGGGCCGGAGCGTTTGCCTCCGGTGGTCCTCTCACAGTGCCGACCTTCCTCCCGCTGGACCCTCAACGCATTGATCAGGATCAAGTTTGAACGGTTTCACCGTCAACCGACGTCGAACGATAAATCAAGAACATCGCGTCTTTCGTGAACGATGCGGGAGCAGCATATTCAATGCAACACGATCCACTGGAAGACACCGCCATGACCGAGCAGTCACCAAGCTTCGCTCTTACCCGTCCTGCCCATGTGGGCCGCGCCCATCTTGTGGTGCGCGACCTCGACAGCACCGCCCAGTTCTACCAGTCGATGCTGGGATTGAAGACGATTGAAAAAAGCGAAAGCGGCATCACGCTCGGCGCTGGTGATACGCCGCTGCTGACGCTCACGACGTCGAGCGATGTCGCCCAGGCGCCGCGGTCGGCCGCCGGGCTGTTTCACAACGCCTTCCTGATGCCGAACCGGCGCGAGCTGGCGCACTGGCTGGCGCATGCCGTCAATCTCGGCGTCCAGCTTCAAGGCGCTTCGGACCATCTTGTCTCCGAAGCGATCTATCTGGCGGATCCGGAAGGCAACGGCATCGAGGTCTATGCCGACCGGCCGGTGCGGGACTGGGCCTTCCATCCCGACGGCACCGTCGAAATGGCGACGCTGCGGCTCGACCTGCAGGCGCTCTATGACAGCGCACCGAAGGGCGCATGGACCGGAATGGATGACGGCGCCGCGATCGGCCACATCCATCTGCAGGTCGGCAACATTCCCGCCGCCGACAAATTCTATGAGGGCGTGTTAGGCCTCAAGAAGATGGCGACCTATCCGGGCGCGAGCTTCTTCGGTTCCGGCACCTACCACCATCACGTCGCGGCCAATATCTGGAACAGCCGTGGGGCACCGGAAAGAACCGGCCAGATGTCCGGCCTCCAGGGCTACAGCATCCACTTCAACGACAAGGAGGCGCTGGAAACGGCGCTGAAGACGCTCGACGAGATGGAGATCGCGGTTGAGCGGACAGCGGAAGGCCATGCGCTGAAAGATCCCTGGAGCATCGGCGTCACGCTCTCCGCCTGAGCGGTCGCGTCTCCCCCTACCTTCGGCGCAGACGGAAGATATCGTTTTACATATATATAGTTTTTTGTATATATATCCGATATTCACCGTCGACGGTCAGGAGGAGTGATCATGGCGCATGTGGTGGTTTTGGGTGCCGGACTTGGCGGCACCATCATGGCTTACGAACTAAGAGACAATCTGGGACGGGACCACAAGGTCAGCGTCGTCAGCAAGGGCAGCGTCTATTCCTTCGTCCCGTCCAATCCCTGGGTGGCCGTCGGCTGGCGCGATCGGGAGAGCATCGAGGTCGATCTGTCGGCGGCCTGCCGCAAGCGCGACATAACGCTTCATCCCCAGGGCGCCAAAAGGCTGCATCCGGCCGAGAACCGGATCGAGCTTCTCGACGGAAAATCGCTCGATTATGACTATCTCGTGATCGCCACGGGACCGGATCTGGCCTTCGACGAGATCGAGGGCTTCGGCCCGGCGGCGCACACCAATTCGGTCTGCCATATCGATCACGCGCTGATGACGAAGGAAAAATTCGACCAACTGGTGAAGAAACCGGGACCGGTCGTGATTGGCGCGGTCCAGGGAGCATCCTGCTACGGTCCGGCCTACGAGTTCGCCTTCATTCTGGAAAAGGCGCTGCGCGACGCGAAGGTGCGCGACCGGGTGCCGATGACCTTCGTCACATCGGAGCCCTATATCGGCCATCTCGGCCTCGATGGTGTCGGCGACACCAAGGGCTTGCTGGAAAGCGCGATGCGCGACAAGCACATCAAGTGGATCACCAATGCCAAGGTGCAGCGCTTCGAAGCCGACAAGGTTGTGGTCGAAGAGGTCAACCACGACGGATCGACCAAGGCCGTGACCGAGGTGCCGTCCACCTTCACGATGATGCTGCCGGCTTTCCGGGGCGTCGAGGCGGTCCGCGACATCGAAGGCCTTACTAATCCGCGCGGCTTCATCCTGGTGGACAAGCATCAGCAGAATCAGGCCTTCAAGAACATCTTCTCGGTCGGCGTGTGCATCGCTATCCCGCCGACGGGCAAGACGCCTGTTCCGGTCGGCGTTCCCAAAACGGGCTTCATGATCGAGAGCATGGTAACGGCGACGGCGAAGAACATCGCCCGTGTCCTCTCCGGCGAACAACCGAACGCGCAGGGGACGTGGAACGCGGTCTGCCTCGCCGACTTCGGCGACGGCGGCATCGCGTTCGTCGCCCAGCCGCAGCTTCCGCCTCGCAACGTCAACTGGTCGTCGCAGGGCAAGTGGGTGCATGCGGCGAAAATCGGCTTTGAGAAATACTTCCTGCACAAGGTCCGGAGCGGCACGTCCGAACCGTTCTATGAAAAACTGGCCCTCCAGGTACTCGGCATCGACAAGCTCAAGGCCGTCACCTTCGAGGATGCCTGACAGCTCCCTCCCCCCACCGGCCGTCGCGGCTTGCCGCGCGGCTGGTGGTACGGGACGCCTCACCCTCTTGTCAGAGATAGAACACCCAGATGCCGACCGTTGTCACGATGGCGGCGACGATGTTCATCGGCACGCCGACGCGCAGGAAATCGGCGAAACGATAGCCGCCGGCCGACGCCACCAGCGTATTGGTCTGATAGCCGATCGGGGTGGCGAAACTGGCGCTGGCGCCGAACAAGACCGCCAGCACCATCGCCTGCGGCGGCATGTCGAGGGAAGCAGCGAGCGATATGGCGATCGGGGTAAGGATGACGGCCACCGCATTGTTGGTCACCATTTCGGTGAGGATCGACGTCAGCACATAGACCGCGAGCACGACCACAACCGGCGGCGCATTCTGGAGTACCGGAAGGACAACATTGATGATCGCCTCGACCGTGCCGCTGTTTTGCAGGCCGATGCCGACGATCAGCATCGAGAAGATCAGCGCCAACACGTCGCCGTCGAGCGCCCGCCAGGCATCGGAGGGGTCTATGGCATGGACGGCGAACAGGAAACCGACGGCGACGAGCGCCAAAGCCGCGATCGGCATGATGCCCAGGGTCGCAAGCGCGATGACGGCGGCGAGCGTGATCAGCACGAGGATTGCCCGGTCACGCCTGAAAGGTTTTGCCAGGGGCGTTTCGGACTGAATGAGCCGGACGTCCTGGCGCAGCGCCTGCAGAGCGTCTGGTGGACCGGCGACCCAGAGTGAATCGCCAGCCTTCAGGCGGAGATTGGCGAGGTCGGGACCGGCCGGATTGGTGCGGCGGCTGGCGCCAAGAATGCGAACCTGCACGCGCGAGAGAAAGTCCGCTTCGGCGATGCGCTGATCCACGGCACGGTGGCCGGCGGCGAGAACGATGCGGGTGACCTTTTCCTCCGGAGTCGCAGAGGACGAGCGAACCTGGAGGCCAAGTTCCACCCCGTAGACATCCCGCAATGTGGCCAGTTCCTCCTGTGTCACACGCAACACAACGCGGTCCCGCTCCATAACCAGAACCTCGGGATCGGACGTATCGAGTTTTTCGCCGGCACGCCATGCGGAGACAAGTTCGATACCGCGCGGCGCATAGGTCTTGGCCTTGGAATAGGCTTTCCCGATCTCGGAAAAATCCTTGCCGATCCTGAGTTCAGTGATGATGTCGGGCTTAGCATCGCCTTCGGCGGGTTCATCGCCCTCGCTGCGCACCGGCAGCAGGAAGGATTGCGTGAGGAACAGGAATGCGGCGCCGACGGCGGCCAGCATGAGTCCGATGGGTGTGATCGAGAATATTCCGAGCGCCTGCATGCCCTGCTGACGCGCGACGCTGTCGACCAGCAGGTTGGTCGACGTGCCGATCAGGGTGCAGGTGCCCCCGAAAATGGCGAAATAGGAGAGCGGGATCAGAAGCCGGCGGCGCCCCACGCCGGTGGCGGCGGCGAGCGAGGTCATGACCGGGATCAGCATGACGACGACAGGCGTCGAATTGACGAAGGCCGATGCGACCATCGTCAGACCGAGAAGCGCGACGATCGCCAGACGTGGCCTGGTGCGCGCGAGGTTGACGATGCGCGAGATCATCGCCTCGAGGATGCCGGTTCGGGCAAAGGCGACGGAGATGATCAGCATGGCGGCGACGGTGATCGCCGCGCCGTTGGAAAACACCGACAGCGCGTCGTCCGGCGCGACATAACCGACGGCGATCATGAAGGCCGCTCCCGTGGCGGCAATGGCGGCGGGCGGCGTCTTCTCCCGGACGAAACCGACAAACATCGCCGCGAGCACGGCCAGCCCGATCAGGGCGGAATAATCCTTCAGAATGTCGGCGAAAAACATCAAATCCCCCGGAAACACGCTCACGGAAACTAGCTTCTGAGCGGGTGCTGGCAAAGTGGCGGAGGGTAACTTGGCGAGGCGAGGAAAGTTCCGCCGCATCAATTTTCTGCGAGTGGTTCGCCGAACCATTCAAGATTGTAGCGACGTGCGTTTTCGGTTGGGCATGGCCGGCAGCCCGGTTTTCTTGTCTCACCTGTTTCCAACATCACCAAGGTGTCGGCAATGCGGCACTGAGCGGACACCCGCCAAGGGGGCAAAGGGCTGACCATGACAGGCTGGCCGCCGAACAGCGGGCTGCCCTTCCGCCTTCAGTTGTAGAGATAATACTCCTGCCACTCCTCGCGCGGCACGATCGAACCGATCTGGTATTTGAACGACTTGACGGTGAGCTGACGCGGGCCGGTTTCGCACTTGAACTTCAGGCGATACCAGTCACCGCCGGAGCGGAAAACGGCGCCGGGGGCCTTGATCCTGTTGTCTGCGACCTCGGGGTCGGAGAAGGTGTAGGCGATGACCTTGTCGGGCCGGAAGCCATCCTGCTCCTTACGGATCCGGTCCATAGCCTCCATGTCGCAGCGCTGTTCGAGACGCTCTTCCGGTGTCAAAGCCTCAAGCTGACGGACGATACCTGCTTCCAGCGCCAGCGCGGGAGAAACGGCAAGCACCACAGGTGCCACCAGCGCAGCTATCGCAACATTCGGGATCTTCATGAACACCTCTTGTCATCGACTCGAAGTCGGCGAAACTAGGAGATGGAGAGGCCGTTGACCACCTACCAGAGCGCGAAATAGAGTTTCGAGGTCAGGGGCTCAGGGAGCGCGATGCATGGCGGCGCAGGCACTCACCGACGCGCAGAAGGAACAGATCAAGCTGCGCGCGACGTTTCTCAACAATATCGGCGTCGGGGTGATCCTGATCGGGGTCTTCACGCCGATAGCGCGAGCATTCTACGATGCGCCCGCGGCTGGTGCCCCGTTCGGCCACGTCTCGATCCCGGTCGTGATTTGCTTTTCCCTTGGGGTCGCCTTACATATGGTTGCAGGTTGGATCCTGAGAGGATTGAACAGATGACGGACCAGATGCTTTTGCTGGCCATACCAGCTGTCGGCTTGTGCCTTGTGGTCGCAGTGATCATGCTGCAAAGCTGGTGGGACGGTGTCCTCCCCGGCCAGAAGCCTCCACATAAATAACAATAGTCTTCCCCGCTTGCCTCTGGCCCTGTCGCCGCCTATCTCTGGCACTCCCGCCGCTGAAATCGGAGTGCCGCCTTGTCCCCCTTTAAGTCCCTGCCCGCCGTTCCTTCCGTCGCCAAGAGGCCGGTGACGGATACCCGCCACGGGATCACCCGTGTCGATGAATATGCGTGGCTGAGGGCCGACAACTGGCAGGCGATGTTCAAGGATCCGAGCCTGCTGGACAAGGAAATCCGCGCCTATCTCGAAGCCGAGAACGCCTATGTCGAAGCGGCGATGGGCGATACGGCGGAGCTGCGCAAGACGCTGTTCACCGAGATGAAGGGCCGCATCAAGGAGGACGATTCGTCCGTTCCGGTGAAGGACGGGCCGTTCGCCTACGGCACGGCCTTCGTAACCGGCGGCGAGCAGCCGCGCTACTTCCGCATTCCGCGCGACGGCGACCATAAGGACGAGACGATCCGCGACCTGCTGCTCGACGGCGACAAGGAAGCGGCCGGCAAGGAATATTTCCGGCTCGCCGGCATCAACGGCACGAGCGATCACACGCTTGGCCTCTGGGGCTATGACGACAAGGGCTCGGAATATTACACGCTGCGCGTCCGCGATCTCTCGACCAAGGAAGACCTTGCCGACGTCATCGAAAATTCCGGCGGCGGCGGGGTCTGGGCGCCTGACGGCAAGAGCTTCTTCTACACGCTGCAGGACGAGAACCACCGGCCGTCGAAGGTGTTCCACCACATCCTCGGCACGCCGCAGTCGCAAGACCGGCTGGTCTACGAGGAGAAGGATGCGGGCTTCTTCATGGGCGTCGGCGGCTCACTGCTCGACGATTTCATCTACATCGATATCCACGACCACGAGTCGTCGGAATACCGCATCCTCTCGACCAAAGACCTGACTGCCGAGCCGAAGCTGGTGGCAGCGCGCGAACCTTCGATCGAATACACGATGACGGAGGGCGGCGATGTCTTCTACATCCTGACCAACGATGCCGGCGCCAAGGATTTCAAGATCGTCGAGGCCCCGGTCGAGGCGCCGCAGAAGGCGAACTGGAAGGATGTCGTGCCGCACGTGCCGGGCCGGCTGATCCTCGACCATTCGGCCTATGCCCGCCACCTCGTCTGGCTGGAACGGCGCGACGGCCTGCCGCGCATCGTCATCCGCGACCGCAAGACCGGCGAGGAGCACGCGATCGCCTTCGCGGAGGAAGCCTATTCGCTCGGCCTGCAGGGCGCGGCGGAGTACGACACCGACGTCATCCGCTTCTCCTACTCCTCGATGACGACGCCAAGCCAGCTCTACGACTACAACATGGCGACGCGCGAGCGCGTGCTGCTCAAGACCCAGGAAGTGCCATCGGGCCACAATCCGGACGACTATGTCACGCGGCGCGTCTTCGCCAAGGCGCATGACGGCGAGAGCGTGCCGGTCACCCTGCTCTACCGCAAGGACACACCGCTCGACGGCTCGGCGCCCTGTCTGCTCTATGGCTACGGCGCCTATGGCATCACCATTCCCGCCTCGTTCAACACCTCCTGCCTGTCGCTCGTCGATCGCGGCTTCGTCTACGCCATCGCCCATATCCGCGGCGGCAAGGACAAGGGCTATCACTGGTACGAAGACGGCAAGATGGCGAAGAAGATGAACACCTTCCTCGACTTCATCGCCGCGGCCGACCACCTCGTGGCGGAAAAATTCACCAGCTACGGCAAGATCGTCGCCGAGGGCCGCTCAGCCGGCGGCATGCTGATGGGCGGCATCGCCAACATGGCGCCGGAGAAGTTCGGCGGCGTGATCGCAGGCGTGCCGTTCGTCGATGCGCTGAACACGATGCTCGACGACACCCTGCCGCTGACGCCGCCGGAATGGCTGGAATGGGGCAACCCGATCGAGTCGGCCGAGGAATATGCCTGGATCGCCGCCTACAGCCCCTATGACAATGTCGGCACCAAACCCTATCCGCCGATCCTGGCGCTCTCCGGCCTCACCGACCCGCGCGTCACCTACTGGGAGCCGACCAAATGGATCGCCCGCTTGCGCGACCGCGCACCGGACGCCGGCCCCTACCTGCTCAAAACCAACATGGGCGCCGGCCACGGCGGCAAATCCGGCCGCTTCCAGCGGCTGGAGGAGCAGGCGTTCGACTATGCGTTTGCGATCAAGGTGGCGGGGAAGATGTGAACCAGACTTCACAGAACTTGCACCCTTGCAAAGCGTGAACTATAGTTCACGCATGATTGAGGTCCGTCAGCATCCCGAGTTCATAACTTGGCTTCGGAAGCTGCGCGATCGAGAGGCCCAAAGGCGCATTGCTATACGTTTGACCCGCGTTCAAGCCGGGCTACTAGGTGACGCCAAGTTCTTCGATGGCATCGGAGAGCTGCGGATCGATTACGGACCCGGATACAGGGTGGATTTCATTCGCCAGGGCCAGGCCATCATCATTCTCTTGTGCGGTGGCGACAAGGGATCGCAGATCAGAGACATCGACCGGGCCAAGGGGCTGGCGAAAGAGGTATGACATGAGCGTTAAGACTGTAGCTTTTGATCCCTCTGAGTTCTTTACGGACGCGCAGGCGCAGGCTGACTTGCTCAACGACGCGTTCGAGACCGGCGATGCGAAATATATCGCACACGCTCTTGGCATTGTCGCGAAGGCGAAGGGCATGACGAGCGTTGCTCGTGAAGCGGGGGTATCTCGGGAAGCGCTTTACAAGGCGCTTAGCGAAAATGGCGACCCCAAGTTTTCCACCCTTCTCGGGGTCGCCAAGGCTCTAGGCCTCAAGTTCGTGGTCGAGCCTCTGCCGGAATCGGTGCTTTAGCATTGCCATGCGCGTTTTGGCGCATTCCAAAATTGAAGTTTATCCCAGCCACTCCATCACCCGCTTCAACGCCTCACGCTCCGCCATCCGCCGGCGGTGGTCGGCGACCTTGGGGAAACGGGACGGGTCGACGCCGTCGCCTTCCAGCCAGCCTGCAAGGGTAAAGAGATAGGGGTCGGCGATCGTGTAGCGGTTGCCCATGACCCAGGGGCCTTTGAACATCGTCGTCTCGATCAGCTCGAAGCAGTCGGCCATGGTCTGTGGCACCTTGGCCTTCATGGCCTCGATCGCAGCCGGATCGTCTGCCCAACGGCTGCCGCGATATTTGTGCGCGTGCGCCACGTGCACGGTAGACGCGAGGTAGCTCATGAAGGACTGGAGCTCGGCGAAGGCAAAAGGATCGTCAAGCGGCGCCAGACCGGCATCGGGAAAGGACTGGGCGATAAAGGTGAGGATCGCGGGCGTTTCCGTCAGCACACCACGATCCGTCGCCAATGCCGGCACGCGGCCCTTGGGATTGACCGCGAGGTAATCGTCGGCGCGCTGGGCGCCCTTGGCGAGGTCGAGCTTGACCGCGCTGTAGTCGGCTCCGGCCTCTTCCAGCGCGATATGGGATGCGAGCGAGCAGCTTCCCCTTGCGACGAAAATCTTCAGCATGTCTTCCTCCTTCGACGTTCCTTTCGTCCTGCGTAACAGCCCGCACCGGGAGATGCCAGAGGGAAGTCCTGTCACGCTTTTCGACATCTTTCGATACAGCGCTGATTTCACCGTCTTTTTCGGCCCGGAGAGGAACAATTCGCCGGCTGCGGGTTTACCCGACAGGAGCAGCGAGAGGACAACGACATCCTCGCCAACGGCTGCTTTATCGTCAGTAACGGCTCCATCAAGGAGAAGGGCATGCGTGTTCATGTAGCGCTGGTTTGCGCCCTCGAAATCCCCGGAGAGGGCAAGCTCTCCATGCGGGAGTTGAGGATGATCGGCAGCGATATCGGCCTGCGTGACGTCGCCTCCTACATTCAATCCGGAAACCTGGTGTTTCGCGACGAAAGCGACAGCGCGGAAGTGGCGGCGATGCTGGACATCGCGCTCGGAATCCGCATGGGACGGGCGCCCGGCGTGATGGTACGCAGCCCGGCGGAGCTGCGGGCCGTCATCGCGGACAATCCCTTCGCGGGCATGGATCAATCGCGTGTGAGCGTCAGCTTCTTCTCACGCCGCCTGCCCGCAGACGCGTTGAACGGCATTATGGCTCCGGGAGGCGAAGAGGCGATCGCGGCAGAACGCGAGATCTACGTCCATTATCCCCTTGGGAGCGACCGACACCGTTTCAGCCTGCCGATACTCGAACGGGGAACACCAAGAAGCATAGAGACCATCATCAGGCTTGCCGATCTCGGGCGGAAGCTGGAAGCCAAGTCCTGACCAATGGGAAGCGCGCTTCCCATCGCGGGTGATTTGGCCCGGCAAGCACATCTTCCGCGACAAATCCAGAGGCTGGATCAAGGCTTGCAGCATGGACGCAAGCTTCACGCAAGCCACAATGGTTAACAAATGGTTAACGAGACCATTAACGCGAGAGCGCACGAGGCCTGTCATGAAGATTGATAGCAGCCTGAGCAATTATTACTATAACAGCCGCTTCCAGCAGGATCAGACCGATCCGGAAGAGGCTGCGAACGACGCAGCGACAAAAAGCCGGCCGAACACGGCATCGAACCCGGCCTTCAGCAGCACGCTGCTGTCGCCGTCCCTGTCGAGCGCATTGTGGGTCATCGAGGGCGGCCGCAGCGCTGGAAAGAGCGACAGCGCGTCCAGCCGGACGCCGCCGAACATTCCGACTGCAGCAGAGCAGGTCGAAGCTTTTTACCTCGAGTTCTCCGAGGAATAGGCGGAACAAAGCGTCATCTTCAGTTTCTCCAGGGGGCGGGCGACCGCCCTTTTCCTTGCCCAGACAACAGTCCCTGTCTTGAATCGACAACCGGGCAAGGCCATTATCTCCAGTGACTGGAGATATGGAGGCGTGGCTTGTACACGATCGGAGAACTCTCGCGGCGGACCGGTGTGAAGGTGCCGACCATCCGCTATTATGAGCAGATGGGGCTTTTGACCGCACCGGATCGGACCGAGGGCAACCAACGGCGCTACGAGCGGGCAGAGCTCGACCGGCTGACATTCATTCGCCACGCGCGCGACCTTGGGTTTCCGATCGAGGCGATCCGCGAGTTGCTGTCGCTCAGCCGGCATCCGGACGAACCCTGCGAGCGGGCGGATGCGATCGCCCGCGAACAACTGATCGAGGTGCGCGACAAGATCGCGCGGCTGCGCAAGCTCGAAAGCGAGCTGGACCGGATCGTCGACCATTGCGACCACCACACGGTGAGCGACTGCTACGTGATCCGGGCGCTGTCCGACCACGGACTTTGCGAAACGGAGCACTGAGACAATGCCAGTCATTCGGACCGAAGACGCCCCGCTCGAGGTCGGCAAGCCGGATGCCCTTAACGCCGATCTCGGACCTTACACCGCGCGACTTCTTTCCGATGCCGGCGGCCTCACCCAGTTCGGCGCCTTTCTCGAAACCCTGCCACCGGGGTCACGCTCGTCGCACAAGCACTGGCACGAGCGGGAGGACGAGTTCATTTACATGGTATCAGGCTTCGTGACGCTCAACGAAGGCGACACGTTGACGGAGATGCGGCCGGGCGATGCCGCGACCTTCAAGGCCGGCGTGCCGGTCGGGCACAGGCTGGAGAATCGCTCCGACCAGCCGGCGACCTATCTGGTGGTCGGCACGCGCTCGCCAGACGAGGTGGTCCACTACACCGACAAGGACCTGCACCTGACCAAGGTGAACTTTCACAAGCACCTGACGGACAAGGCCGGCAATCCGGTGAAGCGCTGACGTTTCTGTCAGAGCTTGTCATCCGCCAGGAGATTGAGGCAGTGTTCGGCGCGGGACAGCAAGGCCGCCTTCTTCGCATCTCCCATGCGCCGCCATCCGGCGAGGATATTGGCCATGCGATGGTTGCCGCGCAGTCTCTCCTCGTTGACCGCGATGAAACGCCAGTACAGCGAATTGAAGGGACAGGCGCGCTCCCCCTCGCCGTCCTTCACGTCATAATGGCAGGAGCCACAGAAATTGCTCATCCGGTCGATGTATTTCCCGCTCGCCGCATAGGGCTTGCTCGCCATCAGGCCGCCATCGGCAAAGAGCGCCATGCCGAGCGTATTCGGCAGTTCCACCCATTCATAGGCGTCGGCATAGACGGCCAGATACCATTCGCAGACCTCGCTGACGGAGAGACCGGCGAGCAGGGCAAAATTGCCTGTCAGCATCAGCCGCTGGATGTGGTGCGAATAGGCATGCTCGATCGTGTCATTCACGGCCGCCGACATGCAGGCCATGTTCGTGCGGCCGGTCCAGTACAGAGCGGGGAGCGGACGCTCGGCCGCGAGTGCATTCCGTTCGGCGTAGTCGGGCATGAAGCGCCAGTAGATGCCGCGCACATATTCGCGCCAGCCGAGGATCTGGCGGATGAAGCCTTCGACGGCATTGAGCGGCGCGGTGCCATCGAAATAGCAACGCTCAGCGCGGCGGATAACATCCATCGGCGTCAACAGCCCGGCGTTGAGATAGGCCGCGATCATCGAGTGAAAGAGATAGGGTTCGCCCAAAACCATGGCATCCTGCCAGTCGCCGAATGATGGCAGTATCTCTGTCAGGAACTGTTCAAGTTCCGCGTCCGCCTGTTCCGCCGTCACGGCAAAATGGAAGGGTTCCAGCCGGCCGAAGTGATCGGGAAAACGATGCTCGACCAGATCGAGAACCTCGCGGGTGATCTTGTCCTTCTTCCACGACAATCGCTTTGGTCCGGAAAGCCCTTTAGGCGGCGACTTGCGGTTTTCCTTGTCGAAATTCCATTGTCCGCCCTCCGGTGTGCCGTCCTTCCGCATCAGCACGTCGAAATGGCGGCGCATGTCGCGGTAGAAATACTCCATCCTCGGTTCCCGCCGCTTGTCGGCCCAGCGGCCGAAGCCGGCACGGGTGATCAGGAAGCGATCGTCCTCGCACAGATCGACGGGAATACCGAACTCATCGGTCCATGACTGCATCTCGTGCAGCAGGCGGTATTCGCCCGGTTCCGTCACAACGAGCCGGTCAGCTCCGGTTTCGGCAAGGGCACGCTTTACCTCGCCGGCGAGGCTCTGCGTGTTGTCGGGATCGTCGAGCTTTACGTATCGGACGGTGAGCCCCTCTTCCTTCAGGGCCTCTGCGAAATGGCGCATGGCGGAAAACAGGAAGGCGATCTTCTTCTTGTGGTGACGGACATAGGTCGCCTCGGCCATGACCTCCGCCATCAGCACCAGGGTGGTTTTCGGGTCGATGTCGCGCAGCGAGGAGAGCGAACGGGAGAGCTGGTCGCCAAGGACGAGGTGAAGCGTGGTCATGCCGGCTCTACGCCGCGGGCGCCGGGGCGGATCAGCGCTCGACGCGCGACCCCGTTGACAACGGACTAAAACCGGCGCATTGAAGCTGCCATGATCGACGCACGCGCAACCATTTCCTGCACGTATTTTTGGGCCTACCGGTAACCGGCGGCCCGACAGATCACTTTGTCAACAGGCCGCCGTCAGGCGGCCTTGTTGTTTGAGAGACAGCTTCCCCTGACGGCAAACGAAAAAAGGGAAGCGACATGACCGAAGATACCGACATCACCCTGCCCCGCCCGCCCGTGGTGGTCATCCGTGCCGCACGGCCCGGCGACCTGCCGGCGCTCAACGCGATGATCGCCGAGCTCGCCAAGCATCATGGCGACGCCGCCGAGATCACGCCGGAAAAGCTGGAGCGCGACCTGTTCGGTCCCCTGCCATGGATCCACGCCCTTGTGGCCGACAGCGGCACCGACCTGATCGGCTACGCGATCCTTGTTCCGCTCTACAAGGCCGAGCAGGGTCGGCGCGGCATGGATCTCCATCACCTCTTCGTCAAGGACGGCCAGCGCGGCAACGGCATCGGCCAGCACCTCGTCAACCGTGCCCGCGATATGGCCCGCAAGGCCGGCTGCGACTACCTTTCGGTCAGCGCCGCCACCGGGAATTTCGCCGCCCACCGGTTCTACGAACACATGGACTTCGTGCCGCGCCCTGTCACAGGCATGCGGTATATGCAGGCCATTGGCTGATTTCTTTTCGAGGACCGGACATGACCCGTATCGTCGTCGCATTGCAAAACGATTTCGCCGACTGGGAGCCCGCCCTGCTCATGGCCGCGGCCCGCTATTATCTTGGCTGCCAGGTGCTGACCGCCTCGCCGGACGGCAAACCGGTGATCTCCATGGGCGGGCTGAAGGTGACGCCGGACATTTGCTTTGCGGAGATTACGCCGGAGCGCTTCGATGCGCTCGTCATCCCCGGCGGCTATGCGTGGGAGAAGGGTGAGGCCTTCGACTTTACGGATATGGCGAAGGCGTTCCGAAGCGAGAACAAGGTGCTGGCCGGCATCTGTGCCGCAGCGAGCGCACTTGCAGCGGCGGGCGTACTTGACGACGTCGCGCATACCGGTAATTCGCTTGTATCACATCAGCGATATCAGGCCTATCGGGGCAGTGCGCTTTATCGGAACCAGCCGCAGGCCGTTCTCGACCGGGGCATCGTGACCGCGGCAGGGTCTGCGCCGGATACGTTCGCCATGGAAGTTCTGAAGGCGCTCGATCTCTGGACGCCGGAGGCGGAAGCGGAGCTCTCCGGCTTCGCGGCGGAGCATCACTGAAGGCAGCGCCGCTCAGTGCCTCAGCGGCGGGTTTTCCGACCATTGCTGCAAGGTGGCCTTGATCAGCACGAGAGCAGCGCGCTGGGCCTCGTCACGCTCGCGCGGATCAACAATGGCCTTGAGGCGTGTTTCGAAAGCGCGGATGGTTTCGTTGACCCAGACGTGCAACGCCGGATCCGGATGATTGTCCAGCAGGGATCGGAGCGCCGTCTCCATACGCCTGCGTTCAAGGCTCATCATAGTCTCCACCCCATTTTTCCTTGCCATCATGCCCCGGGCGACTTGCCCGAGGCTGGTCAGGCGCCGAAGGACAATCAGAGGCCGAAGGTGACGTGACCTTGTTGGTCGATGTGCCACGCGGGGTTCCAGGCGATTTCCCAGGCGTGGTCGTCCGGGTCGACCACATAACCGCGCATGCCGCCATGCGGCGGCGCAGAGGCCGGCTGGATGATGCGCCCGCCAGCGGCGACGAGGCGCTCCATCAGCGGCGCGACGTCTTCCGCCAATGGGACATTGTGCGCCAGCGCGTAGCCGCCGGACCGGGAGAAGGCGGCGCGACCACTATCCTCCAGCATCATGTCCTCCCGGAAAAGTCCGAGAACCAGCCCGTTCATCTGGTAGAAATGGATGAACTCGTTCTCGAACACCGTTTTCCAGCCGAAGCCCTCGGCATAAAACCGGCGCGAGCACTCCATATCGGTGGTGGCAAGCGTGATGACGGAAATCTGTTGCTGCATTTGGCCATACCCTTAACGTCGACCGCCGCACCGCGCAGCGGTTTCACGTCAGGGGACGAGCCTAGAACACTCGTCGGTACCTTCCAGTTGGAAGGCGGGAGGACTAACCAGGTGCCGCCCTAACCGTTTCAGACACGCCCACGAGGTTAAACAATAGCGCCTATGTGCGTCAACAACGTTCACTCCACGGCCGGTATCGCCTTCAGATAGGCGGCAATGGCCTCCCTGTCGGAGGACGGGAGTTCTGCCATGTTCTTCTGCACGGCGACCATGGAGCCTCCAACGCTATCATAGTCGGGGGTGAAACCGGTTTCGAGGTAGCTGGCGATATCGCTCTCGCTCCAGGAGCCGATGCTTTGCGATCCGGGGGTTATGTCGGGAATGGTTCCCTCACCTTCCGGGTTTGGTCCGCCGGCGAGCCAGCGCCCGACCTGAAATCCGCCGATGGCGTTGCGCGGCGTGTGGCACTCGCCGCAGTGTCCAAGGCCTTCAACGAGGTACTGGCCACGCCGCACCTTTTCGTCGGCATTGGCGAGGTCGACATGGGGCTCGTCGGAAAAGTAGAGGAGCTTCCATCCGCCCAGCGCGAGACGGATGTTGAAGGGGAACGGCAATTCATGCGCGGGAGCAACCGCATCGCTTGCGGGCAGCGTCTTCAGGAAACCGAACAGGTCGTTGACGTCCTTCGGGCTCATGCGCGAATAGGAATTGTAGGGAAAAGACGGATAGAGATGTTCTCCCTCGCGACCAACGCCGCGGGTCATCGCATCGCCGAACTCCGCCAGCGTCCACGCGCCGATCCCGGCTTGCGGGTCCGGCGAAATGTTTGGCGCATGGAAGGTACCGAATGGACTTGTCAGCGGCGCCCCGCCGGACAGGATGAGGCGTGCCTCACCTTCCGCACCCGAGGGGGCATGACAGGACGCGCAACCACCCGCGAAAAAGACGCGTCGGCCGTTTTCGAGGTCGGGTTCTCCGAGATTGGCCCAGTGTTCGGCCGGCTGACGCTCGGGCGCCGTTACCGTCACAAAAATTCCGCCGCCGACGACGCCAAGCGCCGCCACCGCCACGAGACCCCTGATCCATTTGACAGCCATGCCGTCCTCCAAACGCAAGACGCCGGGCACCAGGCCCGGCGATATCAGACCGGTGACCCCAAGAGATCACCGGCGGACAAGTTGTCACTTCTTGAGACGATAGGTTTCGTGGCAGGCGCCGCAGGTGCTGCCGACAGCCTTCATAACGGCGCCGACACCGGCCTGGTCGGTCGGAAGCTGGGCAAGCTGCCCTTCGGCGGCGGTCACAAGAGCGGCAGCCTTGGCCTTGAAGTCTTCCATGTTGGCCCAGATCGCGGGTGCCGCTTCGCTGTCCATGCCTGTTTCCGAGCCGGCCGGGAACTGGTCCGGGAAGGTCTTGCCGACCTCGGCCATGGTTTCGAGCGAGGCCTTGATGACCTCGGCGTCGAAGGGCTTCTCGCCCTTGGCGATCGCCCCGATCGCGCCCATGGCGCCACCGACCTTCTTCATCATCTCCTGACGCACGACCTGCGGCTCGTCGGCGGCGATTGCGGCGCCGATGCCAAGACAGAGGGCAGTGGCGGCGGCAAACACGAGTTTCAACTTCATCGAGGACTCCAGGGATAGGGCCGGCGCGCCGGCGGTTGGGAGACAGTGACTTTCGATGATTGCAACAAGGACGGGGCGGTTTGAAGTCACAATGCGGTGAAGTCTGCGGAACCAGAGATGGTATTGATATCAATCATTTTTTGTCGCTATGTCACACCGAGCCGCGCAGCCCCTCGAACGCCGTCAAAAGGGCGACGAGGATCAGCAGGAGCCCGACAACGCGACCTGTCCAGATCGTCGCGGCCGGATTTCCGACCAGCAGACCCCTTGCCCTCCCGGCCGCCAGGGCGACCGCGCCATAGACAATGGTTTGCGTCAGCGCGGTCATCGCGCCAAGGGCGAGGCCCTGCCGCCAGAGCGGACCGTATTCCGGGCGCACAAACTGCGGGTAGACTGCGATGACGAAGAGGTAGGCCTTGGGATTCATTAGGCAGGTCAGCACTGCGCGACGGAAGACGGTGGGGAGCGGAACGGCGGACGCCCCCTCTACGGTATCGACGGTGATGGAACTCCGGATCAGCGTGTAGCCGATCCAGCACATGTAGATCGCCCCGCCAATGAGCAGCGGCAGGAAGAGTTTCGGTGCCAGCGCCACCAGAAGGCCAGTGCCGACGGTGCCGTAGAGCGAATGGACCACGCCGCCGGCCACCATGCCCGACGTGGCGACGAGGCCGCTCTTTCGCCCACCCGTCAGGCCATTGGCGAGCACGTAGAGCATGTCCATGCCGGGCACAATGATGATGCCGGCGACGAGCAGCAGGAAAAGCCAGAGACTATCGGCATAGGTCATGTCAGTATATCCTCAGAAAGCGTGATCCGCCTGAACGTTTTCGGCGGAAAATCAAATCGTTGGAATACTGACTAGCGGAGACCAACTGACAGCATTGTGTCAGTTGCGATGGGAGAGTAGATGCGGAAGGCCTCTCGGCTGTTCGAGATCATCCAGATTCTCAAGTTGTCGCGCCGCGTCGTGACCGCATCGGAGATCGCCGAGAAACTGGAAGTGACGGTGCGGTCGATCTATCGCGACATCGCCGCGCTCCAGGCGATGCGCGTGCCGATCGAGGGCGAGCGCGGCCTCGGCTATATTCTCCGGCCGGGCTTCGACCTGCCGCCGCTGATGTTCGAGCATGAGGAGGCTGAAGCGATCCTGCTCGGGCTCGCCCTTCTCGACCGGACGGGCGATGCCGATCTTAAGCACGCAGCCCTCAGAGTACGGGGCAAGATCGCATCCGCCGTGCCCGATCCGCTCCGGCACGACCTGTTTTCCGCGCCGCTCTACGCCTGGGGCCAGCCGGCGCCGGCGCCGGAAGGCGCTGACATGGCGATGCTCCGGCGGGCGATCCGGGACGAGCAGGTGCTCGACATGCGCTATCGTAGCGAAGATGGACAGGAAACGGA
This sequence comes from Ciceribacter sp. L1K22, assembly GCF_017599385.1. Lineage (GTDB taxonomy): Bacteria > Pseudomonadota > Alphaproteobacteria > Rhizobiales > Rhizobiaceae > Allorhizobium. Next base: position 1,228,866 of record NZ_JAGFPK010000001.1, on the reverse strand, counting down.
GCGCGGTGTGCGGCCCATCGCGCTGATCTACTATTCCGGCTGGATGACGCTGGTCGGCTGGTGCGAGCTGCGCGCCGCGATCCGCAACTTCCGGACAGACCGGATCATGACGCTGACGTCGACCGAACGCCGCTTCCGCGGCGACGGCGACAGGCTGCGGCGTCTTTGGGTCGACAGCTGGGACAAGCCGCCAGCGTGACCTGGCGCGCTGAAATCCTGACCCTCAGGCCTTCTTGACCGCGAAGACGTGGAAGCATTCGACGTGCTTCGGCGCCGGGTCGTCGATCGGCTGCCCCTCCATCGAGAAGAAACGAACCTCGCCATCGAAACCATGCGCGACAAGCTGGGCGCGCATCTGGCCCGGCGTCGTGGTGTGAACCATGATGCCGAAATTATGAGCCGGATGGAGCAGGATGGCCTTGTCGTTGCCGCGCTCCTCGAAGCGAAGATATTGGCGGCGGCGCAGCATGCCGACGCCGTGCATCAGCAGCCGGAAGCCGAGCTTGACGGGATTGGCGGTCCAGATGACGGTCGCCCGGGCGCGATGATTGTCATCGAAGCCGTGCCAATCGCGATTGAAGGTGGAGAACGCGAAAGCGCCACCCGGCCGCAGGACGCGGGAGACCTCCGCCAGCACCTTCAAACGCCCTTCCGCATCGACGGAGTCGATGCCGTTGAACGAAAACACCGCGAGATCGAAATAATTGTCGGAAAACGCGGATAGATCCCGCGCATCCATCGTGTCGAAGCGTACGCCCGGATGGTTCTGGCGGGCCAGGTCAATCATTTCGGGGGTATAGTCGATCCCGTAGTACTCGCCGGCATGCGAGCGCAGAAGCCCGGTGGTGCGGCCGCCGCCAACGCCGATATCGAGGAAACGTCCACCGCGGGCCTGCTGGAGCCCGAGTTCCATCACGGTCCGCTCGCCCTCGTTTAGGTAGAAGTTACCCGCCCGGTATTGCCGCCGCTCGATCGGACTGGTCCAGGTCCGGCGGTTGATTTCTTCCATCTTGTGCATGTGCGTTGCCCGTTAAACTTTCGTTAGACATAGGGCAAGCATTGACGGAAGTCATTTTTCTCCACAGAAAAACCGTGGAAATTCAGAGATTAAGGTTAAAGCGTAAGCATACGGTCCAGCTCGCGGCCGAAACCCTGAACCTCAATCCGGTCGGCAAACAGCGAGACGATGGCGAAGGCATTCCGGTCTTCGGTGTCGACCATGCCCTTGAAGTTGACGAAATGGGTGCCGTTCAGTTCGCCGTAATTGCCATGGTGGTAGTGGCCGCAGAGATAGGCGACAGCCGCCGGTGAATTGGCGATGATTTCGGCCACGCGAGGCGCATCCCAGAGGCTGTGATCGGTGAAGGGATGCAGAGGATAGTGACCGAGCACGACCGCCCGCTCGCCTGCGGCCTCGGCGGCGCGCAAGCGGCCCTCCAGCCAGGCGATCTGGGTCTCCGACATGCCTGAATTCCAGACCATCGCGTTGGGTGCGCCGGTATCCGTCAACGCCTTAAGCCGCCTGGCGGCCTCGAGCCGGCGCGGGTCCTGAAGCGGCGGCGCGAAGAGCGAGACCTCGTTGCCATCGATGACGATGAGGCGCACGCCCTTGATCTCGCGATCGTACCAGGGCGCGGGCATGGAAAGCTTTCCATGCACCGCGCCCAGGCGGTCCGCCGCGACCGCGAAATCATGATTGCCGGGGAGAAAGATGCAGTCGTGCCTCGATGCGGCATAGACGTCGAGCACCGGATCGAAATTCTCGAAGCCGTGGTCGATCAGGTCGCCGAGCGTGACGATGAAATCCAGGTCCTCATGCTCGAAGAAGGACAGCGCGTCGCGGAGTTTGTCGAGGCTGTTGGCGTAATACCTGTCATGCGCAAGGTTTGGCGCGACGGGCGCATACTGGGGATCGGCGATCACGCCGAAGCGAAGTTGCGGAACGGATTGCGCGGTCATGAATTGCATTCGGGCGGGCGAGACATGGCGGCGGAGATAACGGCCTCCTGTGACAGGTTCGTGACGGCGGCGGGCGCTTCCCTTCCCGGTTCCGTCGATTAATGTGCAGTGCAACGACGAGACTCGCAACGGACGCCCGATGAAGAAATACCGCAAATTCTGGATCGCACTCGCAATCCTGCCGCTCTGGATGGGCGTGACGCTCGTCGTGGGCTTTATCAGACCCCGACAGGCAGCCAACCAGGCGGTGCTGATCAGCGAGGGACTGGTGGATGGCATCATTGCCGCGTCGATCTTCCTGCTGATCGTGCTGGCGCTGCTGAAATGGGACAGGCTTGGGCTTCAGTGGCCGAAGCCGCCGCGATCCGTGCTGGTCACGTGGCTGCCTTCCCTCTACATCGTCGCAATCCTCGCGATTTCGACCACGCTTGGGCTTCCGCCCGTCGCAACGATGGCCATCGTGTTTATCAACTGCGCCTTCGTCGGCTTTTCCGAAGAGGTGATGTTTCGCGGCATTCTTTTCCGCGGGGCACTGTCGGCGATGCGGGTGCTGCCGGCGATCTTCTTCACCTCCGCGACCTTCGGTCTTATCCACACGCTCAACACGTTTGCCACCGGTCAACTGGACGTGGCAATCGCGCAAGCGGTCGCCGCCTTCATGAGCGGGCTGCTGTTCAACGTCATCAGGGTCAGGACGCAGTCGGTCTATCCGATGATCGTGCTGCACACGCTTTGGAACTTCTCCCTCTTCATGCTCGTGCATGCGAGCGACGGCGTGAATGAAACGGTGACGATCACGCCGGCAACGCTGATCGCACCGGCGCTGATGATCCTACCGCTGCTCGGATACGGCATCTACCTGATGCGGGGTATCGAGCGGGATTTCGGCTGGATGTCGGACGTCTCGAGCCGAGCCGTGCCCCAGCCGGCAGCCTGAAACAAGTTTCGGCCGTTAGCCTGCGACACGGAATCGGGGCTGCCGCTCCGGGATTTTGCATGCCGTGGAGACGCCATCATGAACGCCGAAACCATTTTCAGCGCCGCCTCGAAGCACTATCAAAAGCGCGATTACATGGGCGCGCTTGAGGCGCTGAACCAGTTGCTCGGCGTACAGCAGGACGGCAAGACGTTCGATCTGCTCGCAAAGACGCTTGTCGGGGTCGGCATGAAGGCGGAAGCGGCGACCGCCTACCAGAACGCCGCCAAAGTCGAGCCGGAACAGGCCGACGGCTTTCTGCGCAAGGCGATGAACCTCTTTCTCGAGGCCGGCGAGGACGACAAGGCGCTGCTTGTCGCCAAAACCTTCATGGGCGTCGCCAAGGAGGATGCCGAGGTGGCCTTCGTGCTCGCCTCGATTTTCGTCAAGCGCGGGCAAAAGCAGATCGTGGCTCCCTTGCGCGGCGCGCTGATCGACAGCGCCGATCCGCGCCATGTGCTGTTCTCGCTGCATTTCATGACCGGCGACATGGAGAACGCGGATGACGAGCGCACGGCGCGCGCCGTGCTGAAACACTTCCCGCACCGCAACGACTTGCGCTTCCACCTGCAGATGATCCTGCGCGATCGCTGCGACTTCGAGGGCATGCGCAAGAACTTCGCGCCGATCGAGGCTGAATTGAAGCGCGGCAACCTGAAGGTTCTCAACCAGGAACAGCCGCTTTCCAACGTGTTCTGGTGCGGCAACGAGAAGCAGAACAAGCACGCCATGGCGACGACGCCCGCTTTTACAGGGGAAGAGCGGGCGCGGCGCCGGCAGATGGCGCACACATGGCGGGACGACAAGCTCAGGATCGGCTATCTCTCGGCCGATTTCTGGCCCGGCCACGCGACGATGAAGCTCCTGCAGGACGTGTTGAAGCGGCACGACCGGGAGCGGTTCGAGGTGACGCTGTTCTGCCATACGCCACCGCAGAAGATCGCCGAAAGCGGTTTCGACCGCAGCGTCTGGGGTGACATCGTCACAGTCACTCACCTCTCTGACGGTGAGGCAGCCGAGACGATCCGGGCCCGCAACATCGACATCCTTGTCGACCTCAAGGGCCACAACAAGGACAATCGCAGCCGCCTGCTAAACCTCGGGCTGGCGCCGGTGCAGGTGACCTGGCTCGGCTTTCCGGGCGCCGTCACCAATGTCGATATCGACTATGCGATCGGCGACCGCTTCGTGCTGCCGGAGAGTTCGGCGCCCCATTATCTCGAGAAATTCTGCCGGATGCCCGAGAGCTACCAGCCGAACGACCCCGTGAGCCGCCCGCCGCCGCGTCATGTGTCGCGGACGCTGGCGCAGCTGCCGGAGGGGCCGTTCGTCTACTCCTCGTTCAACGGCGTGCGGAAGATCACCAGCCATATGGTGGATCTCTGGTCGCGCATCCTGAAGGGTGCGCCTGATAGCGTGTTCTGGCTGATGGCGCCCTACGAGAAGCAACGCGCCAATCTTGCGAAGGCCTTCGCCGAACGGGGGGTCGATCCGGTCCGCATTATCTTCGCGCCCACCATCGTCTACGAGATGCACATTGCCCGCATGGCGACCGCCGACCTGATGCTCGACGCCTATCCCTGCAACGGCCATACCACCACCTCGGAAGCGCTGTGGAGCGGCCTGCCGGTGCTGACCTACAAGGGCACGAACTTCGCCTCGCGTGTTAGCGAAAGCCTGCTGAACGCCGCCGGCCTGCCGGATCTGGTGGCCGACAACGACAAGGCCTATGTCGATCTCGCCATTGCGCTCGGCAACGACCGGGACCGGATGGCGGGCATTCGGAAGCGGCTGATCGACAACCGGTTCTTGCAGCCGCTGTTCGATTCCGAACGCTTCTGCCGCCACCTCGAAACCGCCTATGAGATGATGGCGGAGCGGGCGAAAGCGGGGCTGGAACCGGACCATTTCGATGTGCCGGCGCTGCCGCCAAGGACGGAAGCCTTCGGCTCACTGTAAACCCCGTTAGTCCTCGGTTCGCCCTTCGCTTTCACGGTCGCGCTCGTAGTGCTTCATGCCGGGAAACGGCGGCAGCCAGGATTCGCGGCGGATGGTCCAGAGCTCATAGGTCGGCTTGAACTGATCGACATCGTCGAACGAACCGAGATTGATGCCGATCTCGTCGCCGAAATGGGCGTAGACGGGAGAGCCGCAGGTGGGGCAGAAGAAGCGCCCTTTATAGTCGCGCGCCTCGCCTTCGACCGTTACCGCATCCTCCGGGAAGATCGCGGAAGCATGGAAGAGAGCGCCGTGGTTCTTGCGGCAGTCGAGGCAGTGGCAGGTGCCGACCCTGTAGGGGCGACCTGACGCCACGAAACGAAGATTGCCACACAGGCATCCGCCGGTGAAACGGTCCATGCTTTCGCCTCCTCCTGACTGGACAGGTCCAAGGGCTACACCTTTTGACGCCGCCGATGCAACGGCTTGCGCCGCATGTTTCTAGGCCCGCAGTCGATATTCAACCATACGGTTGACTAAATTTCTTTGCCTGCTATATTCAACTACATGGTTGAATTAATGACACCCGAACTCGACACCGTTTTTCACGCCCTCGGCGACGCCACGCGCCGCCGGATGCTGGGCCAACTCGCCGATGGTGAGCGCACCGTCAGCGAACTGGCGGCGCCACACGCCATGTCGCTTGCCGCCGCCTCCAAGCACATCAAGGTGCTGGAGGGCGCCGGGCTGATCCGCCGCGACGTTCGCGGGCGGACCCATGTCTGCCGGCTGGAACCGGGACCGCTGGCGCACGCCCATGAATGGCTCGCCTGGTACAAGCGCTTCTGGACCGATCGTCTTGATGTCCTCGAGGATCTTTTGCGCGACGAGGACGCGCGCACCGCAGCTAGAGAAACCCCTGCTAAACCGAAGCCCGACAAACCCCAAGAAGGAGAGTTATGATGACTGACCTTTCGACGATGGACGCCTATGGCGCGCTGATCGAACCCGCCACGCTCAAGATCGAGCGCATGCTGCCCGGCCCGGTGGAGCGCATCTGGGCCTATCTCACCGACAGCGACCTGCGCGCCAAGTGGCTCGCCTGGGGCACCATGGCGATGACGAAAGGCTCCGGCTTCGAACTCGTCTGGCGCAATGACGAGCTGACCGACATAGCGGGTGTCCGCCCCGATGGCTTTTCCGAGGAAATGCGGATGACGAGCACGATCGTCGAGGCCGATCCGCCGCACAGGCTGACCTTCACCTGGGGCGAGCGCGGCGAGGTCACGTTCGATCTCGAACCGATGGGCAAGGAGGTGCTGCTGACCGTGATCCATCGCCGCATTTCCGACCGCGCCAATATCCTGATGGTCGGCGCCGGCTGGCACATGCATCTCGACATCCTCGTTGCCGTCGCCTCCGGCCGCAAACCGACCCAGAACTTCTGGGCCGGCTGGACAAGGCTGCGCGACGAGTACGACCGGCGGCTGCCGGTTTAAGCCAGACACCTGAAGCCCGTGGTCGCCAAGCTCAAGGCGGCTGCCGGCGCATTGCATTTCACCCACCCCCCCATCGGACGGCGTGGCGCGGACGAGATCGTTCCGCCCGATCGGTGCCGCACGCGTCGCTCCGACTTTCTTTCAAAGGACATCCCCATGATTCTCAAGGGAAAGACCGCCGTGATCCACGGCGGCAGCGGCGCCATCGGCTCCGCCATCGCCGGAACCTTCCTGCGCGAAGGAGCGAAAGTGTATCTCGTGGGCCGTAATCCGGATCGTCTTGCCAGCGCGGCAGAGCGTCTTCGCAATGGCGGCGGGGTAGTCGAAACCGCCGCCGTGGATGTGCTGGACGACACCGCGGTCGCCAGCCATGCCGCCTCCGTCGCCAAGGCGGAGGGCGGCATCGACATCGCCGTCAACGCCACGAGCTTCATGCATGACCAGGGGAGCCTGATTGATACGCTGAGCCTCGCGGACTTCATGGAGCCGATCGACCGATTCCTGCGCTCGCTGTTCAATACGGCGAAGGCGGTGACACCGCATATGGGCGGCGAACGCGGGGGCGTGATCCTGTCGCTGACGGCGCCGGCGGGACGCATGATGCTTGCCGGCCACATGGGGCACGTCGTCTCCTGCGCCGGCATCGAGAGCCTGACGCGCTGCCTTGCCGCCGATCTCGGGCCCCGCAACATCCGCGCCGTCTGCATCCGCCCGCACGGCATCAGCGACGCGCCCGAGGCCGGGTCCTACACCGGGCACCTGTTCTACCGGAAGACGCGCGAGATGGGGATAACCCTCGACCAATTCATGACCGGGATGGCCGACACCACGCTGCTGAACCGCCTGCCGACACTCACGGAGGTGGCCGAAACAGCCCTTTTCCTCGCTTCTCCCGCCGCCCGCACCATGACCGGCACGACGGTGAACCTGACGGCGGGGGCGACGATGGATTGAGGGGGAGGCGCTTCGGCACCGATAGATCCGCGCACGACGGGACCGGTGGCGGACTTCCAATAGAGGGATTGACTTGTATCGCCTTACCTATTCACGAATTTTCGCCATCGGCTGCTTGGGTGTCGCGCACTGATATTGTCCAGTGGGGGCAAGTTTCCTCATTAAAGAAAATGGATTTCCATGAGAGATTGCTCGTTGTCGTCGCTGTAAAAGTATAATTCGGATTTCTTCGATGTCTTTAAGACCTTTCTGAATTCAGAGTCGTGCAAGATGTCAATCTCTTGATATCGTATATCCAATTTTTCCAATTCCATCTTAGCCTTTGATATTGGAAGGCCGGGCAGGAAAACTCCAAAATCAACCTTCAGGTGCCTCGTCAGTCGAATACGTTTTTTGGGTATTAAGACATCGTTGAGAGAATCCCAAAGCTCGATCCAGATACGCTCTATTTCGACCTTGTTGTTGCGGGCGCGTAAGCTGATTTCAAAGTCTTTATACCCAAGCTGACAGATGAATTCGTCTTCAATACCAAAATCCCAACGCTCCGGAACGCCCAGGAATTTACCTAAATCCTCCAACCTACTTCGCGGAGCTAAGGGGCTGTGAAATTCACCCCGGATCATCGAACTAACTGAAATCAATGTCATGTATTTGGCTTTCGCTGGGCGCTATCTTGATGATTGTTGTCGGTGCCGTCGCCGTTTTCTTGACTATCTTTTTTCCAGTTCCCGTCAGCTCACTGCGATGTTTTTCTTTCCCGAGGTTTGTCACGCGTCGATGGACCTCAACGACAACCCGCCCCCTCACCCCACTCTCCACCTGTCCAGCACATACGCCTCGAGAAATTCCGAAAACGTCGCCACCTTTCGCGGCAAGTGTTCGTAAGGCGGGTAGCAGACGGTGAGGATGTCCGGAGCTTTCCAGTCGGAGCAGCGTGACGAGGCGGACGAAGCTGAGGTCTTCCTCGGCGACGACGCAAGTGGCAAGGTGATGCTCTCGTCGGCCAGCGATAGTTTTGCCAAGACATCGCCGGCGGCGGCACATGAATTGACCAGTTTCCTATCCCTCTGAGAGGAATACGATGAACGCCAGGATTCGCGCAACCAGGATATTGAAGAACCTAAAACCCTACGAAGCCGTAGGGACCCCACTTTACATCCCTCGCATCAGGAATATGGCTTACTAATAGGCACATATAAAAACCCTGCGCCAAACCACGATATACTCCTAATATTTGACGAAGGAATTTCCTAGGGCAAAGGAGAACCGAAAAATTCGTTTCGCTATAAAAATGTAACTCCGATATATTTACCGTCGGCAAAACAAAGCCGCGAAATAATAATAAAAACCGAAGATGGCACTTTTTTAACAATGCCAGTAAATGGAACTGACGGAAATTTTTTCGACAGCATGGATATGCTGAGATTCCTGGATAGATTTGTCAAAGACTGAGGGAAAAGGAATAGTTAAGGCCCTGATCATGGCGAATGTTCGTTTCGAACTTAAGCAAATTCCAGACGGAATGAGACCCTTGACATCCGAAGAAGCGGAGTTCACGGAGGTCAATATATCTAAATATTTATCGTTTACTCCTATGGGCGACCATTTAGTCCCTGATCGATCAATATTGGCCCCTCTGCAAGGTGTCCCAGCTCGTGTGTTAGGTGGCAGCCTTGGCATCGGCGGAGAGCATAAAGGGAGATGGACCGAAAAGGAATTCGATGAGTTCTTTGAGGAGCATCTTTCAGGTGGCTGCTATCTTTGGGTTGAGTCAGTGGAAAAAGAGCAGACTTTTGAGCCTTTGTGCTGGGCTCCTTATAGTTCTGCACGACGCGATTGGCTTTATGTGTATGCTAAAATAGAAAACAGCGGCCTTCCCTGCGGCATGACGAGCTCCGATGGAAGACTCTCCATGTTCACGGAACTCGATTGCAACTTTACGATAGTGTACGGCGACCCCACATTAATTTCGAAATTCGATGAAAAATTTGGCGAAAAATATGAAATATGTGAATACTTCAAGGAGTTCTTGAAGGCCAACGAAGTGGACTTCGGAGAGGGAAACATCTATCAATTTTTGATGACGCACTTGGTGCCCATCCTCGGATGCGATGAATAGTCAAAATATCGTTCCGATACGTAACACTCCTTGATTCGATTGCGAGAATATCTTTGCACCAATTCTGTCGATTTCGCCGCCATTATCTCGGATAAAGATAAACTTTCACTACCCACCCCCAAAAGCCTGAAGTCCCTCCTAGATCTGATGGCTCGTCGCGTGCAACGCCCACACAAACTGATGATGAACTCGATGATTGACGACAGAGATCGGATCACGGCCGTACGCGCATTGGCCCGTCTAGAGCGGCCGCTGGACGACGTGCTGATTGCGGTTTCTAAATTTGAATGGGATTATCATGGGTCACCATTCATACTTAGAAAGAAATACGTAGAGGATATCTTGCAAAGATATCTGTCCAGAAAATTAACAGATGTCGAACTGGAAACGTGGGCCGACGCCGTAGAGCTAAGGGAAGACATTGCCTTCGATGAAAATCATTCCCAGTGGCTCGAAGATGTGATCACGACACTGTCAAGCCACGAACTCAATGGCCCAACAAACAGAGATAGAATCCTTTCATTCCTAAAGTAGGTAGGATGGGCTTCTGAATAATATCGGGGTTTGTCCGCCCCTCAACCCGCCGCCCAACTCTCCAGCACGAACGCCTCGAAGAACTCCGAAAACGTCGCGACCTTCAGCGGTAGGTGTTCGTAGGGCGGGTAGTATAGGGTGAGCCAGATTTCCGGGGCTTTCCAGTCGTCGAGCAGCGTGACGAGGCGGCCAGCGGCGAGGTCATCCTCGACAATGAAGCGGGGCAGCAGGGTGATCCCTTCGCCTGCCAGCGCGAGCCGCATCAGGAAATCGCCGTTGTTGACCGAGAACCGTCCCTTGGCCTCGATGGTGCGGGTGGCGCCGGCGCGGGTGAGCGACCAGGTTTCCGTCTGGGTCCGGTCGTCGTAGCTCAGGCACTGGTGGTTCACCAGGTCTTCCGGCCGCTCGGGCCGTCCGTTGATCGCGACATAACCGGACGAGGCGACCAGCACGCGCGGCACGGGGCAGATCTTGCGCCAGATCGTCGACTTGTCGGTCGGCGGGCCGGAAATGCGGATCGCGAGATCGTAGTCTTCCTCGACGATATCGACGAAACGGTCGGAGAGATCGACGGCCACCGTGGTGCCTGGATGCACCAGCGCGAACTGGCTGAGGATCGGCGGCAGGACCTTGAGGCCGAGCGACATGGGGGCGGAAATCCGCAGCGACCCGGTCGTGACCTTCTGCAGGTCGCGGGTTTCCTCCGTCGCCTTCGCCAGCCCCTCGGCGAGCGGTGCGACACGGGCGGCATAGACCGCGCCGGCCGAGGTGAGCGACACCTGCCTCGTGGTGCGCAGGAGAAGCTGGAGCCCCAGGCGTTCTTCGAGCGCTGCCACCGTGCGGGTGACGGAAGCAGGCGTGGTGCCGAGCAGACGGGCTGCGGCGCTGAAGCTCTTCTGCTCGGCCACCGTCAGGAACGTACGGATCGATTCTAGTTCGCCCATCGGAGACCTTTACGAAAATCGCAATAGTGTTCGACGGATTATACCTATTCTATGGCGATAATCCATGGGCCATATTCCAGCCAACGCAACGAACACACCGCACCGGTTGGAAAGGAAAAGCGCCATGCTTACCCAGATCAAAGGGCTTCACCACGTCACCTCGATGGCTGCGGACGCCCAGGAAAACAACGATTTCTTCACCAAGACACTCGGCCTGCGCCGGGTCAAGAAGACCGTCAACTTCGACGCTCCCGATGTCTACCACCTCTACTACGGCGACGAGGTCGGCAATGCCGGCACGATCATGACCTATTTCCCCTTCGCCAACATGGGCAAGGGCAAGCGCGGCGCCGGCGAAGTGGCCGAAACGGTCTTCTCGATCCCGCGCGGCACCCTGCCCTACTGGCAGGAACGTCTCTCCAAGCTCGGCGTCGGCAATCTCGAAACCTATGAGCTGTTCGGCGAGAAGCGTCTGCGCTTCGCCGGCCCTGATGGTGACGGCTTCGCGCTGGCAGAAGTGGACGGCGACGAGCGCGTACCTTTCGACGGCGGCCCGGTTCCGGTCGCGGACGGCATTCACGGCTTCCGCGGCGTGACCATGCGTCTGCGCGACGAGGGCGCTTCGGCCGAACTCCTGAAGTTCATGGGCTATGAAGCCATCGACAAGCAGGGCGAGATGGTCCGCTACGTCAAGCCCGGCGGCAATGGCGCCGATTATGTGGACCTCGAAGTGCTGCCCGGTGCCGCGCCTGCGATGCAGGGTGCCGGTTCCGTGCACCACGTGGCTTTCGCCGTCGAGGATCGCGCAGCCCAGCTCGAAGTGCGCAAGGCGCTGATGGACACCGGCTACAACGTCACGCCCGTCATCGACCGCGACTACTTCTGGGCGATCTACTTCCGCACGCCAGGCGGCGTGCTGTTCGAGATCGCCACCAACGAGCCGGGCTTTGCCCGCGACGAGGATACCGCCAATCTCGGTTCGGCGCTGAAGCTGCCGACCCGCTACCAGCAGTACCGTTCGCAGATCGAGGCGCACCTGCCCGCGATCAAGGACTGACCGGCCGACGGCTATCGCTTCGGCGGTAGCCCCTCATCCGGCTGCCGCCACCTTCTCCCCGTTTTGACGGGGAGAAGGGTCATGCCGCACCGGCACCGTTCCTCCCGCTCTGCGTGGAGAGAGGAACGAACCGCCGCCACAGGTCCCTTCTCCCCGCCTGCGGGGAGAAGGTGCCGGCAGGCGGATGAGGGGCAAGCCTGAATACGACAGCCCGACCATTCCATTCTCACCGAAGGAGACCAGACGATGTCCCTCACCAGCTACCAACATCTCTACCGCGCGCCGGAAGGCGCCGCGCCGCTCGTCTTCACCTTCCACGGCACCGGCGGCGACGAACATCAGTTTCCCGGCCTCGTGCAGCAGATCCTGCCGGGCGCCGGCATCGTCTCGCCGCGCGGCGACGTGTCGGAATACGGCGCCAACCGGTTCTTCAAGCGGACCGGCGAAGGCGTCTACGACATGGCGGACCTCGCCGCCCGGACGAAGACGATGGCCGCCTTCATCCGCGCCCAGCGGGATCGCCATCCGGGCGTTCCGGTTTATGCGCTCGGATATTCGAACGGGGCGAACATCCTCGCCTCGGTGATGTTCGAGGCGCCGGACCTGATCGACCGGGCGGTGCTGATGCATCCGCTGATCCCCTGGACGCCGGCAGACCAGGCTGGCTTCAAGGATCGGCCGATCCTCGTGACCGCGGGAGAGCGCGATCCGATCTGCCCTCTTCCGGGCACCCGGGCGCTCGTCGCCTATCTCGAAAAGCAGGGGGCGGCGGTCGAAACCGTGCTGCATCCGGGCGGGCACGAGGTTCCGGCATCCGAAATCGAGGCGATCGCCCGCTTCATCAAGAGCTGAGGTCGTCTGACAAGAGCCCGGCGCGGTTCAGGACCGCGCCGGTATCTCATGGTCCGGACTTTCTCACGCCGCGCGCATCTGCTTCAGCGGACCGGCCCACTTGACGAGTTCGTCAAGCATCACGGCGGCGCCCTGGATCATTGGCTCGTTGGCGGTGAAGACGCCATTCTCGTCGATGAACTGCGGGAAGAATGGCACCGGTACCGACTGCGGGATGGGATGGGCATTCACCGATGTCATCAGCAGCCGCAATTCCTGCGCGGCGCGCAGGCCGCCGGAGACATAGGCGTAGGAGACGACGCCAACAGGCTTGTAAGACCATTCGCGGACGAGGGTCTGGACGGCGTTGATCAGCGAGGCCGGCGGGAAGAAGTCGTATTCCGGCGTGACGAAGACGAAGGCGTCGGCGGCGTTGACGCTCTCGCTCCAGCGCCTGGTGTGGTCGTGTTCGTATTTCTGCAGGACGGGATGGTTCGGTTCATCGAGCAGGGGCAGGTTGAAATCGGCGATATCAACGAGTTCGACCTCGAACTTGCCGTGCTCGCGGGCGAATTTCTCGAACCAGGCGGCGACAGTGGGGCCGACGCGGCCCGGACGGGTGCTGCCAACGATAACGTTCAGCTTCATGGATACAATCCTTGTGTATGTATGTGAGGCTCCGCTTGGGAGCGTGGCGCGCCGACGGGAGGATGGGACGCACAGCACACAAAGACGCACACTATATGTTGTCTGATAAAACAATATCAAAGTTGGTGACGCAGTGTTCAAGTTCCTGACAGGCCGGATCGACGGCAATGCGTGACCGCCCCTTGGACTTCCGCTGATATGTATGGATAGATCGGCATCGCCCGCCATGACGCAGCGCGCGGCCACCAGATGAGGAGACAGACGCAATGGTAACGATCGTCGGAATTTCGGGAAGCCTGCGCAAGGGCTCTCTCAACACGGCGCTCCTGAAGACGGCAGCCGGGCTGATGCCGGATGGATCGACCCTAGAGATCGGTACAATCCGCGGCATTCCGCTCTATGACGGCGACCTGGAAGCCGACCAGGGCATTCCGGATGCCGTGACAACGCTGAAGGAGAAGATCGCCTCCGCCGATGGACTGCTGCTGGTCACGCCCGAATACAACAACTCCATTCCCGGCGTGTTCAAGAACGCGATCGACTGGCTGTCTCGCCCGTCAAACGACATCAGCCGCGTCTTCGGTGGCCGGCCGACGGCGATCATGGGCGCTTCGCCGGGCGGCTTCGGCACCGTGCTCTCCCAGACCGCCTGGCTGCCGGTCATGCACACGCTCGGCACCGACCTCTGGCACGGCAAACGCATGCTGGTATCGCGCGCCGGCAGCGTCTTCGACGCCGAGGGCACGATGGTGGACGAGAAGGTCAAGGAACAGCTGCGCGGGTTCATGGAGGGATTCGTGGCGTTTGTCGGGCGACGGTAGACTGGCGACCGGCAACTTCTTGGCGATCGGCTTGTCGTAACGATCTATTGCGCTAGACTAGCGGCGTCTAACCGGAACGATAAGCGATGGCACTAAGCATCAAGGATTTGGAAACGGAACGTCTGGCACAAGCACTTGCAGAACGCACCGGAGAGTCCGTCGCGATCGCGACGCGGCGGGCTCTGGAGGAACGCCTTAGTCGTCTCGCCGAGACGCCGGTACGGGAGGCCAGATTGGAGGAGCTGGTTGCGAGCCGCCGGCGTTTCGCCGCCCTGCCTAAGCTCGACGACCGGTCGAGCGACGATATCCTCGGATACGATAAAAACGGATCGCCGTCCTGATGGTCATCGACAGTTCTGCGGTCGTCGCCATCGCGCTGGACGAGCCGGACGCGGATGAGTTGGAACGCAAGATCGCAGACGACCCGGTCAGGTTGATGTCGACTGCTACCCTGCTCGAGCTCTCCATCGTTATAGAGACACGCCTCGGAGAAGCCGGCTCCGTGGAACTTGATCATTGGCTCCGCGCGGCCAGTGTCGAACTTGTTGGCGTCGACATCGATCAGGTCGAGATCGCCCGCCGGGCGTGGCGACGATATGGCAAAGGCCGGCACCTTGCCGGTCTCAACTATGGTGACTGCTTTTCCTATGCGCTTGCCACGGCCACAGGCGAGCCTCTTTTGTTCAAAGGGCGGGACTTCACACTCACCGATATTCGTGTCGCCTAAAACACCCCGCCTCACTAGCCAAAAGCTGTCAGCAGTCAGTGTCACCTGCAAAAAACAATCGTTGTTCACGATTTACATTCTCCATATGCCGCGCCAACCTGATTGCGTATTGCAACCTGTTTGACGACGGGACCCGGCAGCTGTAACGTTGCCGTGGCCGTCTGGAGGATATTTCCATGGAGAGGAATTACGGTTGGGTCGTGGTGGCGGCGGGAGCGCTGATCACGTGTGTGGCCATGGGCGCGATGTTTTCGTTGCCGGTCTATCTCCAGCCCATCGCCGACGATACCGGCTGGACGCGCGCGGGCATATCGGCGGCGATGACGGTCGGGTTCCTCACCATGGGCGTTGCGGGCTTCGGCTGGGGAACTCTCAGCGACCGCATCGGCGCGATGCCGGTGGTGCTGATCGCCGCTTTCATGCTTGGCACCGGGCTTCTGATCGCCAGCCGTGCCACCGATCTCCTGACCTTCCAGATCGCCTATGGCGGTCTCGTCGGCGCTTCGGGCGGCGCCTTTTTCGCGCCGATCATGGCGGCGACCGTCGGCTGGTTCGACAAGCACCGCAGCCTGGCAGTCTCGCTGGTGTCGATCGGTACCGGTATCGCTCCAATGGTGATCACGCCCTTTGCCAGCGTACTGATCGAAACCTATGGCTGGCGCAGCGCGATGACGATGATCGCAATCGCCGCGCTCGTGATCATCGCGCCGGCGAGCTTCCTTATCCGCCGACCGCCGGCCGTTATGGAGCCTGCGTTGACGCCTGCCGGCAGCGATGCCCCTGCCCGGCCCGCATCCGCATTCTCGGCGCTCGCCACGCCGCAGTTCGTGGTGCTCGCCGGCACCTTTTTCCTCTGCTGCGCAGCCCATTCCGGCCCGATCTTCCATACCGTCAGCTATGCGATGATCTGCGGCGCCACGCCGATCGCGGCGGCGACCATATACAGCGTCGAGGGCGTGGCGGGGCTGTTCGGCCGTCTGTTTTTCGGGCTTGCCGCCGACCGTCTCGGCGTCAGGCGCGTGCTGGTCGCCGGCCTGGTTTTACAGGCAGTCGGTATCTATACCTATGTGCATGTCTCGCAGCTCACCGAGTTCTACATGCTGGCGATGGTGCTCGGGATGGCCTATGGCGGGGTCATGCCGCTCTACGCCGTCATCGCGCGCGACTATTTCGGCCCGCATGTGATGGGGACGGTCATGGGCGCGGCGGTCATGACATCGTGCATCGGCATGGCGTTCGGTCCGATCGGCGGCGGCTATCTCTACGACACCTTCGCCACCTATGACTGGCTCTATCTCGCCTCAGCCGCCGTCGGCCTGGCAGCGGCTGCCATGGCGCTCGCCTTCCCGGCGCCACGCAGGAAAGAGGATGCGGAACCGACGCTGGCGGGTGCCACCTGAGCGCTGAAAACATCGCCCGCGCGTTCCGCACCCTTCTGGACACGACCACCGGCTTCTGTCAGAAGGCCCGCGGGACGCGACTGCCGTTAACTTAAGAACGGGGTCGGGCCGCTGATTGACGTCAGGCGGCTGCCGCGAGATCACGCTGGCCGTTCCAATTTTCAATCTTCCGCATGGCGCCGTTCGCGCAAAGAAAAACCCGGCACCTTTCGGCACCGGGTTCGTCAAAAATCACCAAGCAGCCAAAGCTTACTTCGTGGCGGCCTCGTACATTTCCAGCACGTAATCCCAGTTGATCAGGCTGTCGACGAAGGCCTCAAGGTACTTCGGACGGGCGTTGCGGTAGTCGATGTAGTAGGAGTGTTCCCAGACATCGACGCCGAGGATCGGGGAGGCGCCGTGGACCAGCGGGTTTTCGCCGTTCGGGGTCTTGGAAATGGCGAGCTTGCCGTCCTTGACCGTCAGCCATGCCCAGCCGGAGCCGAACTGCGTGGTACCGGCGGCAACGAAATCAGCCTTGAACTTGTCGTAGCCACCGAGATCGCTGTCGATCGCGGACTGAAGCTTGCCCGGCAGTTTGGTGCCGCCGCCATCCTTCTTCATCCACTTCCAGAAATGGATGTGGTTGTAGTGCTGGCCGGCATTGTTGAAGAGGCCGGCATTGGTGCCGTAGGACTTCTTGACGATTTCCTCGAGCGACAGGTCCGCCATGCCGGCTTCGGCGGCGAGCTTGTTGCCGTTGTCCACGTAGGCCTTGTGGTGCTTGTCGTGGTGGAACTCCAGCGTCTCGGCCGACATGTAGGGGGCAAGAGCGTCGTAAGCGTAGGGAAGTTCAGGCAATTCGAAGGCCATGGCGTCAATCTCCTTTTGGCAACGGAATGCGGTCAATGGTGACCGGGAACATAGGAGGGGAACTCAGGAGAGGCAACCTCGCAAACATCAAAATTGTTCCCATCCCTGCAAAGTTTAGGCTGGAAAAACCGCGCGATGCGGAACAGAGTTGCGGCGCGTCCGGCAAATGCCGGAAAGCACCCAAAACAGCTTTTACGGAGCCAGCCATGCACCGCCTTTCCGGTCTCACGATCGCCGTCCTCCTCGCTGCCTCTCCAGCGTTTGCCTCCTCCGACGAAGCTTGGGATGAGTTCGCCAAAGAGGTCGAGGCGAAGTGCCTCAATACGGCCGCTCCGAACCTCGAAAATGCGAAAATTGCCGTCGATCCGTTCGGCAGCGAGCGCTTCGGCCTCGCGATCCTGACCGGCAAGGCGAAGGGCGCCGATGCAATCGTCAGCTATATCTGCGTGATGGACAAGCAGGCCGGCACCGTGGAACTCGGCAGCGAGCTGACAGCGGATGTGGTGGGCGTGACGGTGCCTTGAAGCAGTCGTCAGACCGGGAGACCGATTGCCTCTCGCGCCATGAGGCATTCCGGGTCGCCGGGCATGCAGTCGCGGCAGACGATGGGGCGGACGGTATAAATTGTGCAGCCGACGCATTTGCCGAGTTCGCCGTTGAGCGCGACGCAGCGGCCGTTTTCGAACTTCATGCCGGAGAGATCGGTGGCGACCATGGCTTCCGGGATCGCGTCCAGCTGTTCGTCGGTTTCCAGCGAGAAGCGCGGCCAGTCTTCGGAGTAGGCGCAGCACGCGCCGCAAGCCTGGCAGTCGTAAATGTCGGGCGATGGGCTTTGCGGCATGGCGGTCAGCCCCGCCTCTTGTCGCCGCGCAGCAGATTGTGGGCGAAGATGGCGGTGAAGCCGACCATGAAGAGGCCGGTGAAGACGGGGCCGGCGTCGACCGACATAAGGTCCAT
This sequence comes from Ciceribacter sp. L1K22, assembly GCF_017599385.1. GTDB lineage: Bacteria > Pseudomonadota > Alphaproteobacteria > Rhizobiales > Rhizobiaceae > Allorhizobium. The sequence goes on along the minus strand of NZ_JAGFPK010000001.1, from coordinate 1,210,650 downwards.
CATCGCACCGGTCGCGCCTGAGCCGGCCGCGCTGCCGATCGCGTAGGAGAGCGCGAAGACGGCGCTGCCGGAGACCAGCAGGCCACTCCGGAACCGCTCGCCAAGCAGTGTCAGAGCTGCGGTATACAGCGAGAAGCTGGCTGCGCCGAGCACCGAAATCGTGACGAGCAGCGCGACTTGCGATGTCATGAACGGCAAAACGAGAAAGGCGGCCGCTGTCAGCAGCGAGCCGACGACGGCGATGACCGGTCGCGAGACGCGGTCGAGCAGCCAGCCGACGAAGGGCTGGGCAAGCGCGGTCGGCAGCGCCACCATGGTAACGACATAGGCCGCGAAGTTCTGGGAATAACCGCGCTCGACGAAATAGAGCGGGATCATGGAGATCGCGGCGATATCCGAGAAGCCGAACGCGAGCACCATCAGAGTCAGAACGGGGGCGAGCTTGACGAAGGTGACGATGCCACCGGCTTCCGACGCCTCCGGCTTGGTGCGCGCGTAGCGGCCGAGCATGACGGAGGCGAAGGCGACGAGGGCGACATAGGCTGCGGTGAGCGCGAAAGCGAAGCCATCCTCGATGCCAATCAACGGAATGGCGAGCGGCCCGGCCGCGAAGCCTGCGCACATGCCGGCGCTATAGGCTCCGGAGACTCGGCCGCGGAGGCGGTCGGGACAGGCGGTGTTCAGCCATGCCTCGCTGACGGTGTAAATGATCGAGGTGCAGAAGCCGAGCAGGAAGCGGGCAACGAACCAAACGGCGAGGTTGTCGAAGAGCGAGAAGGTCGCAAGCGCCATCGAGACGCCGCAGAGCGCGGCCACGATCAGTCGGTCACCGCGTATCGTCTGCGTCAGCCGGCCGATCAGAAGCGTCGAGGAGGCAAGACCGAAGGCGAAGACGGAGGCGTTGAGGCCAGCCATGGTCGACGACACGCCCCGGCTTTCGAGCAGCAGCGAAATCAGCGGATAGGTCAGCCCCTGCCCCACGGCAAAGGCCGTGACGCCAAGGATGACCACGGCGATCGCCGCCCAGTCGGGCGCGAAATCCTCGGCGAGTGCGGAGGCCTGCATGTTGAACCTGCCAGAAACGAGAAAGCCGGCTCAGCCGGTGGCCTCCGGTCTATCGGAGCAGGCCCGGGAAGTCGAGAGGCGGCCTATTTGGCCTTGACGACGATGTTCTCATCCATCAGGCGGAAGACGTGCCGTGTCTGGCGGATCGCGATGAGCGTCAGCACGGCGGCGAGGCCGAGACCTGACCAGTAAAGCCACAGTGCCGCGGTGCTGCGCGTCATGTCTGGCGCAATCAGCGAGAGCGAGGCAGCAAGCAGCGACGGTAGTGCCAGAAGGAATGTCGACACCACCTGTCCGAGGAGCGGGTGGATGCCGTAGCCGGTGTAGAAGACCGGCACGCTTCCGACCACCTCTTCGGCTGCACGCTTTGCCTCCCGGGCATAACGCATGCCGCGTTCGGTATAGATCAGAATGACCACGAGGCAGAAGCAAAGCGCCAGCGGCAGCACCACCACCGCATCTGACAGGGCCACAGGCACGTCCACCACGGGGAGCTTGAGACTGGTCTTTTCGCCGCTCGCCTTGGCATTGATCGCGACGAGCCTCCGATAGGCGTCCACCGTTTGTGCCTGCGGCTCGCCGAGCTTCAGATCGCGATGGGCCAGTTCCCGCAGATAGGCATCCGGGCCGCTCTTCCAATCTCCGGACTGCAGCCATGCGACCCAGAGCGCATGGGCGAGATCGCGCTCTCGTGCGGCCCGTCCGCGATCGGCGAGCGGCCGAATGATATCCAGCAAGGCGACCTGCCCCTCGGCAGCTTCCGAAAGGGTCACAAGCTCCGCCGAACGGGACAGCAGTTCGGCCTGCGGCTCCCGCGCGATCCAAAGCAGCCGCGCAGCATCCTCCATCCGCAACCCCTCGACGCTGTCGGCAACGAGCAGGGTTCCGAACGGGAACTCGGCGGTCTGCAAGGATTTTTCGTCACTCTGAAATGGCGCGGGTCCATGCTGCGCATCAACCGCATTATAGTACTGCATGGCCAGAAGCCAGTTCAGGGCATTGTTGACCGCCACTCGGTTCTCAACGTCGGTGAGCGGCAGCTTTGCGACATTGGCGCTGATGCGGGTCAGCAAGTCCCGTGCGGCGATATGCCGGGCGCGCAACAACCGCAGCGCCTCGGCCTCCGTTGCCGTGTCGGTGTCTGCAACAAAAAGAGCCGATCGAAGCGCGACCGCGACGTCCTCGGCGGGTCGAAGCAGCGGATCATGACGCTCAATGATGGCCTCGGCGTCCCGTCGCTCCTTGCCGATCGCCCGATACTCGAAAAAGCTCGTGAGAGCGACGATCGCCGTCAGCACCCACATCAATAGATAATAGGCGTTGGCTTGCGAAAAACCCTGTTCGGCTGCCTCTATCCGTTTCAACCCGGCTCCCCCTGCCCAAGCAGAGGAACTCTAGTTGAAATTACAAAGGATCACAACCGCTGGAGCTGTGCAATCCGGTCGATCACGCGTCGCCGGGCGAGCGGGCCCAGTCCATGTAGAGTTCCAGCGCCTTGCGGGTGACCGGGCCTTCCTGCAGTTCGCGCGCATCGAGCTTCGTCACCGGCACGACCTTGGAATAGTTGCCGGAGGTGAAGATTTCGTCGGCATCCATGAAATCGGCGACCGTCAGCGTGCATTCGCGGACCTCGAAGCCGGCCTGGCGCAGCAGGCCGATGATGCGGGCGCGGGTGATGCCGGAGAGAAAGGTGCCGTTCGGCATCGGCGTCATGACGACACCGTCCTTGACCATGAAGATGTTGGAAGACGCGGTCTCGGCGACATTGCCGTTCATGTCGAGCGCCAGGGCGTTGTCGAACCCGCGATTGCGGGCCTCAATGATCATGCGGCCGGAATTCGGGTAGAGGCTGCCGGTCTTGGCCGCGGTCATGGCGACCTCCGGCGACGGACGGCGGAACGGCGAAACCGTCAACGACGAGGGCTTGGCGGTGTGCATCGGCGCCTCGAACAGGCAGAGCGCGAAGCGGGTCGAGTCCGGATCGGCGGCAACGACGGAGAACGGAGCGCCGTGCTCGGCCCAATACATCGGCTTGATGTAGATCGCGGTCTTGCCGTCGAACTTCTTCACGCCGTCCCAGGCGAGCGCCTCGATCTCCTCCGGCGTCTTGACCGGCTTCATGCCCATGTTGACGGCGGAGCGGTTGACGCGCTGGCAATGCAGGTCGAGATCGGGTGCGATGCCATCGAACCAGCGGGCGCCGTCAAATACCGTCGAGCCCAGCCACATGGCGTGCGAGGTCGGCCCGATCAGCGGTGGATTTCCGGTCACCCAGTCGCCATCGACATAGGTCCAGGTGGTTGAGCGGGGCGCGGTATCAACAGCCATGTCAGGGTCTCCAGGAAAAACATGCCCGGCAGCAAAGCCAGCAGGATCGCTGCGGTCAAGGACAAACCCTCCTACGCCCTCATTTGGCAAGAAAGCAACCGCGTGCCTTTCGCCCGCGCAAGAATTTTCCGGCAAATCAGAAGCTTGGCTGATCGGTCGATCAACTAAAGTGATAGGCGGCCCCTCTTCGCCGGGAGGATCGGGCATGCGATACTGGAGCCGAAAAGACGTGTGGCGCAACCCACGACGCCGCGAGGATCGCATGCCATGACCCATTCCGCCTATGTCTTCGACGCCTATGGCACGCTGTTCGACGTGCACGCCGCGGTGCGGCGCCACGCGGAGAGGGTCGGTCCGGACTATGTGCGTTTGTCGGAGATGTGGCGGGCCAAGCAGCTCGAATACTCCTGGGTGCGGGCGCTGATGGGAGCCTATGCCGACTTCTGGCAATTGACGGAGGAAGCGCTCGACCATTGCCTCGACCGGATGCCGTCGATCGACCGGGGCCTCAGGGCCGATCTGCTGAAAGCCTATTGGGTGCTAGACTGCTATCCGGAAGTGCCGGCGGTGCTGCGCGGGTTGAAGGCGCGCGGCGCACGGATCGCGATCCTCTCCAACGGCTCGCCGAGCATGCTGGCGGCCGCAGTCAAGAACGCGGCGTTGGACGCCGTGATCGACGACGTGTTTTCGGTGGATGATCTGAGAACCTACAAGACGGCACCCGCTGTCTACGATCTGGTGGCGACGAGCTATCGCGTTTATCCAAGCGCTGTCTCCTTCCAGTCATCGAACCGCTGGGACATTGCGGGTGCAAGGAAGTTCGGCTTCCGCACCGTCTGGATCAACCGCACCGGCATGCCCGACGAATACCGCGACCTGCCGCCGGACCTGATCCTGCCATCGCTCGACAGCCTGCCGGAGCGCGCCTGACATGCCTGGATGGTCGGCGGCGCAGTATCTGAAGTTCGAAGACGAGAGGACGCGGCCCGCCCGCGATCTCCTTGCACAGGTGCCGCTTGGCGACGCCGAGGTCGTCTGGGACATGGGCGGCGGTCCGGGCAATTCGACGGAACTGCTGGTGGACCGGTTCGGTGCCGAAGCTGTGCGGGGCCTCGACAGCGATGACGACATGCTGGAGAAGGCGCGGAAGCGGCTACCGGATGCCGGGTTCGACAAAGCGGACCTGTCGACCTGGCTGCCGCCGGAACCGCCGGACCTTCTATATGCCAATGCCGTCTTCCAATGGCTGCCCGATCACCTCGGCCTGCTCGTCCGCCTGATGAAGGAGCTGAAACCGGGTGGCGTGCTGGCAATCCAGATGCCTGACAATCTTGGAGAGCCGAGCCACCTCGCCATGGAAGAGACGGGCCTGGCCGGGCCGTGGTCCGCAGCCTTTGCCGGCGGGCGCATCCGGCGGGCCCACCTGCCCTCGCCGGCTGAATACATGGATGCGCTGACGCCTGTCTCCTCCCGGGTGGATGTCTGGCACACCATCTACTATCACCCGATGGCGAACCCGCAGGCGATCGTCGAATGGGTCAAGGGCACGGGCCTTCGTCCGTATCTCCAGGCGGCCGGAGCGGAACACGAGGCGGGCTTTCTCGCCGACTATTCCGCACGCATCGCGAAGGCCTATCCTCCCATAGCGGACGGACGTTCTCTGCTCAAATTTCCCCGGCTTTTCATCGTGGCTATCAGGCGCTGAAAGGGCAACGTCCCCGACATCGGGGAATGTCGGAGACGAGCGGAAAGACTGCGGGGGATCAGTCCTTCAAGATATTGGGCTTGATCAGAGCCCGGACGCCCTGACGGGGCGGCGGATGCGGAGCGGCAAGCCTCTTGCAGGAGAGACCGGCGATGTGCGGGTCACGGGACCCCCAACTGGAGGCTCGTCGGTCCTCGGCCGCAGATGGGGTCCTTTGGCGACCAACCCGCGCGCTGCAGGCAAGAACGGCAAAATGGCAAGCAGTCTCATGATCGCTTACGCCGCAAGCTTCAGGCGGTCGACCAGATCGTCCACGGCCTTGGGCGGCAGGGACGGACGGACGGCAAAATCCATGACAGCCTCGAAGACTTCCGGAGGGGCACCTTTGCGCATGGCGCCAAGCAAGGCCGCTCTCTCCGCGGGATTCATCGCCGGGATCATGATGCGCATGAAGGCCATGTTCTTTTCCGGCGACATGGAGCTGACGATCCGCATTTCGACAGCCGCGAGATCGGCGTCGGAAAAATGCTGCCACAGCATAGGCGCCGTCTGCGTCTCTTCCTCGTGCATGTGGGCGAGGTCTTCTGCGATGTAGGCCGCGAAGGCGAGATAGAGCTTGCGCCCAGCGGCACGCCTTGCAATCGGGATCGCCCTGCTGACGCAAACGGCGAGCTTCTCGAGATCGGCGAAGGCTTCCCGATGCTCATCGTGCTGGTCGTCGACGGTTCCCGTCGAAACACCCCGGCCCTGCAGGACAGTATGGATATTGTCGTCCTCGTGGACCACATGGGAGGCGGCAAGCATCAGGTAGGTCCTGAGGTCGCCGAGCACAGCCTCGCATTCGTCCGCGTTGTCGAAGTCGGTCGAGCCGAGGCGACACAGGAGGTCACATCCGGCCTTTCGGAGACCTTTGTGAACGGCGCCATAGAGGTCATAGCGACCGTTGAGATCCGGTATGTCGGTAAGCGATATGTGATGGGTCATGGTCTTGCTGCCTTTTTCGGTTGCAGCCGTCCCGTTGACGGCCAGCGATCGGCGGCTGAATAGACCTGTTGTGTGGCGCACGCTTCCTAAATGCTTCCTAATCGTCTCGCGCTTCTGCTAAAAGCTTCCTAAGTATTTAAAGTTGTTCCGGGAGAATCGAATTGCTCTCATCCGATATTGTGGCCTTCATCGAAGGCAGGGTGATGATGCTGTTTGCCACACGCGACGAAGCACATCGACCGATGATCGGACGCGGTTCCGGAGCCCGATTTGACGCGGCCACGGGGCTCGTCTCCGTCCTCGTCTCGTCAAGCCAGTGGCCGCGCGCGGTGGCAAACGCCCGCGCTGGCCTGCCGGTCGCGACCACCTATGTCAATCCGGAGACATATCACGCCTACCAGATCAAAGGCGTGATTACCGAGACACACCCGGCCGACAGCGCCGAAAGCGAATGGGGCGCACGCTATGTCCGCGAGCAGCTGGAGCTGATGACCTCGGTCGGCGTCAGCCGGCTGCAGCTTTCCAGCACGCTCAGCGATCGCGATCTCGTCGTCGTGACCTTCCGTCCACTCGACATATTCCGGCAGACCCCGGGTCCCGGCGCAGGCCAGAAAATCAACGCGAGAGGAGAAGCGGCGGCATGATTCCGCTTTCAACCATTCGCGACAGCTTTGAGGGTGTCATTCCCTCGATCATCGCGACGACCGACCGGTATGGCGTGCCGAACGTCTCCTACCTCTCCCACGTCTATTATGTGGACGAGCAGCATGTCGCGCTCTCGAACCAGTTCTTTTCCAAGACAGCCGACAACGTCGCGGCGAACGGGCTGGCGACGGTCATGGTCGTCGACGGCCTAACCGGCCAGCAGCATATCCTCGATCTCGTCTTTTCCGGTTCCGAAGACAGCGGGCGCATCTTCAATCAGGTGGAACGCCATCTGGCGCTGCTTGAGCAAGGCATGAGCCATGTCATGAAGCTGAAGGCGGTCGATATCTATCGGGTCGAGGACTGCCGGCCGGTGCCGGCGGCTCATCCGCTGGAACTTCCCTCACAACTGGAGGCGGGCCGTGATCACATCTCCCAGACCGCGAGGCTGACCCAATGCCTGAGCGAGGAAAGCGATCCGGAAAAGCTGCTCGACTGCGCGCTGGAAGGACTGGAGGAACTCTTCGGCTTCCGCCACAGCATGGTGCTGGTGCCTGACGAGAGCCGCTCGCGGCTGACGACAATCGCCAGCCGGGGTTACGAACAGTTCGGCTTCGGGTCGGAAATCGCCTTCGGCGATGGGGTAATCGGTCTGGCGGCGAAGGCCATGGAACCTGTCAGGGTGACCGATTTCAGTCGAGGACGCCGCTACGTGGCGGCGGTTCGGGCCATGTCCGGATCCGAGGGAGGCGTGCATATCCCGCTGCCGGCGCTCCCTGCTCCGCTGAGCCAGCTCGCCGTGCCGATGTCGGCGCAAGGCAGGCTGATCGGCGTCTTGTTTACCGAATCCGAGAAGGCCTTCACCTTCCGCCACGCCGACGAGCAATCCTTGCGGGTGATTGCCGCGCAGCTCGCGCTCTCGCTTTCCTACGCCATGAACGAACGGGAGCGCCAAGAGCCGGAGACGGGACACGCCGCGCCGTCGGCACCGATCCATGCGGGCGGCAAGAGCGTTGTGGCACTCCGCTTCTATCCCCGCGATGCATCGCTTTTCGTGGATGGCGAGTATCTGATCCGCGGCGTGCCGGGGCGGCTGCTCTGGCACATGCTGGAACAGTACTCGACAAGCGGGCGCCAGGACTTCCTGAACCGGGAGATACGGCGCGACAAAAGCCTGCAGCTACCGGATTTCAAGGACAATCTCGAGACACGCCTCATCCTGCTACGCCGCCGGCTGGACGAGAAGGGTGGGCCGATTCGATTGACCCGCCCGGAGCGCGGTCGGATGCGGCTGGAGGTCGACGGTCTGCCGGAGCTGCAGGTGGTCGACACCTAGGAACAGCGCAGCACGATCGACTGCGCAAACAGAGAGACATGCATGAGACGACTTGGCTTCATCGGGACGGGCGCGATCTCGACCTACTTTATCGAGGGACTTCTGGCTGCCGGCCACCGCAATCCCATACTGGTATCGCCGCGGTCGGAAGATCTCTCGCTGAGTCTCGCCGACCGGTTCGAAACGGTGACACGCGCGCGGTCAAATGCCGAGGTGTCCGAGGAGAGCGACATCGTGTTTCTCGGCGTGCGCCCGGCACAGGTAGAAGAAGCATTGCAGGATGTTCGCTTCCGGCCCGGTCAGATCGTCTGCTCGTTCATAACGGGGCTGAGGCTTCCCGAACTTGGCGGTATCGCACCCTCCTCGACCGTCTGCCGCGTGTTACCCCTGCCCGCCATCGCCACCCGCAAGGGACCGGTCGTGCATTTCCCCGCGGTGCCTGACATCGAGCGACTGATCGCGCCGTTGGGCGACGTCGTCATACCACATTCTGAAGACGAACTCGTCGCCATGGGCAGCGCGAGCGGCTTCATGTCCACCTACTTCGAAATGCAGGAAAGCCTCGTCACCTGGCTCGGCGGCAAGGGTGTTTCGGAGGAGGCGGCGAACCTTTACGTGCGGTCGATGCTTTCAGGCCTTGCGGAAACCGGGTTGGTGTCGACAGAACCGCTTCTCGGGCTGGCGGACGAGCACGAAACCAAAGGCGGGCTGAACGAGCGCACGCGCCGTCATCTTAGGGAAAACGGCTGGTTCGACCAGATCGCAAAGGCGCTGGACTCGGTGCGACAGTTTTCACGGTCGGAGCTCCAGTAGACTGCAACCGGGACAGACCGCAAAAAACCGCCAGGGTGTTAGCCCCGGCGGCCTTTCATTCGATGCAATAAAAATCAGACGAACTGGCTGAGACCAGGAACCGAGGCGACGACTTCGTCGACGACGTCCGAACCGGCATATTCGCGCGCAGCGGCAATCGTTTCCTTGGCGAGCGCGGTGATTTCGCCCATGCCGAGACCCTGGGACATCAACTGCTGGCCGAGGCCCATGATGCCGCCGCCGCCGATCGCGCTCATCAGGCCGCCGAGAAGACCGGAGCCGGAGCCTTCGCCGTTGTGCTTGGCAACGAGGTCGATAGCGCCGGGAAGCGATTCGATCATCTTGGCGACCGGACCGTCGGCGGCCTCGCGCTGAAGGAAGCCAAGCATCATGCCCAACGCCTTTTCGGCGACTTCGGGTTCAAGGCCGACATTGTTGGCGATGCGGGTGACGAGTTCGTTCATTGGGCCCTCCTGGCGCATTATTTGACGTTAACGTCAACGTAATTGATTTTCCCGGTCGCGACAAGCCGCCACCACGTTCGCCACAGGCAATCCCCACAGCCCGTGAATGGACGCGGCTGTTGTTATCGGTGGTTTACACAATCCTTATAAGAGCACTACGATGATTCAATGAAAAGATGGAGTTGGCGCCAAAACGACGCGGCGCCGCCTACAAACGTCCAGGAGGACCGGGACCAGATGCTCGTCGACGGCAAGATCTTTCTCGGCACCAGCCGCAATCCGGACGAAAGCCTGAACAAGGGCGAATATCTCGACCTCAAATACGCCAACCGCCACGGGATCGTGACAGGCGCCACCGGCACGGGCAAGACCGTGACGCTGCAGGGCCTGGCCGAGAGTTTCTCGAACGCCGGCGTGCCGGTGTTCTGCGCCGACATCAAGGGCGATCTTTCCGGCATCGCGGCGATGGGCGAACCCAAAGACTGGATCACCGCGCGCGCGCAGCAGATCGGCCTCACGGAATGGCAGCCGCAGGAGTTCCCGGTCATCTTCTGGGACCTGTTCGGCGAAAAGGGACACCGCGTTCGCACCACGATCGCGGAGATGGGGCCGTTGCTGCTCGCACGGCTGATGGATGCCTCCGAAGCGCAGGAGGGTGTGCTCAACATCGCCTTCAAGATCGCCGACCAGGGTGGACTGGCGCTTCTCGACCTGAAAGACCTCCAGGCCCTGCTCAACTACATGGCCGAACATGCAAGCGAGCTTTCCGGGCAGTTTGGACTGATTTCCAAGGCTTCCGTCGGCTCGCTGCAGCGAGGACTGCTGGTGCTGGAGCAACAGGGGGCGGAACAGTTCTTCGGCGAGCCGGCGCTGTCGATCACCGACATCATGCGAACCACACCGGATGGGCGCGGCGCCGTTTCGGTGCTCGCCGCCGACAAGCTGATGATGAACCCGCGGCTTTATGCGACCTTCCTGCTCTGGCTGCTGTCGGAACTGTTCGAGGAACTGCCGGAAGTCGGCGATCCCGACAAGCCGAAGCTCGTCTTCATTTTCGACGAGGCGCATCTTCTGTTCAACGATGCGCCGAAGGTACTGATCGAGCGGGTCGAGCAGGTGGTCCGGCTGATCCGCTCCAAGGGCGTCGGCGTCTATTTCGTCACGCAGAACCCGCTCGACGTTCCGGAAACCATTCTCGCGCAGTTGGGCAATCGCGTGCAGCACGCCCTGCGCGCCTATACCCCGCGCGAGCAGAAGGCGGTGAGAACGGCTGCCGACACATTCCGTCCCAACCCCGCCTTCGACTGTGCCACGGCCATCACCACGCTCGGCATCGGCGAGGCGTTGGTCTCGACGCTGGAGAGCAAGGGCGTGCCCTCAATGGTCGAGCGTACGCTGATCCGCCCGCCGGCGGGCCGTGTGGGCCCGATCACCGATGCCGAACGGCAATCGGTCATGAATGTCAGCCCCGTCGCCGGCCAGTACGACAAGGATGTCGACAGGGAATCAGCTTTTGAAATCCTCACGCAGCGCGCTCAAAAAGCTGCTGAAGCAGAGGCGGCCAAACGCGCGGCCGAGGAAAAGGCCAGCAAAGACGACAGTGCTGCCGGTCGCTGGACCCTGCCCGGCTTCGGCAACGACGAGGGGCCATCTCAGCCGAGTTCGAAAACCTCCACCAGACGATCCTACCAGCGCGAGACGGTGGTGGAGGCTGCCATGAAGAGCGCCGCCCGTTCCGTCGCCAATTCGCTCGGACGAGCGATCGTGCGTGGCATTCTGGGTAGCCTGAGGCGCTAGGCCAACCGGCCGCCTCACGAAGGGAGAGGAATGGTCTACCTCATCTACGGCGCTGCCGCTCTGGCCGAAATCGCAGGCTGCTTCGCCTTCTGGGCCTGGCTCAGGCTGGATAGGTCCGCGTGGTGGATCATGCCCGGCGTGGCGTCGCTGGCGCTGTTCGCCTACCTGCTGACCCTTGTTCCGGCCGAAGCTGCCGGCCGCGCCTATGCGGCATATGGCGGGATCTACATAGTCATGTCCCTCGCGTGGCTGTGGCTGGCGGAGGGCCAGCGGCCCGACCGGTTCGATATCGGCGGCGCGCTGATCTGCCTGGTGGGCGCTTCGATCATACTGCTGCCATCCCGCGGTTGATCTTGCCCAGTGAAAGCCCCACCCTTTGACGGTAGGTCTTGCAAATTTTCCGTATATACATAAATTATGGAAATCGTCTGGGACGAGCCGAAGCGGCTCGCGAATATCGACAAACATGGCCTCGACTTCGCGGACCTGACACTGACGTTCTTCGAGAGCGCGGTCGTTATTGCCGCAAAGCGGAGCCGGTTTCAGGCGATAGGACGCCTTGCTGACGGAACAATAACGGTGATCTTCGCTCGATTGGGAACGGAAGGACTTTCTGTGATTTCAATGCGACCGGCCAAGGCGACGGAAAGGAGATTGCTTCCATGACTCGAAGTAAGGAAATCCTGAGCGCATTTCAGGAGGGGCGCGGATACAGCCGTACAGATTGGGACGACGTCTCCGACAACCCGGAAGCAACCGATGAACAGCTCGCGCAAGCGCGGCCGTTCCGCGAGGTGTTTCCCGATCTGGCGGAGAAGATCGACCGAAAGCTCGGTCGGCCGAAATCGGACAATCCCAAACGGGCGATCAGCATCCGGCTTGACGCCGAGGTGGTCGAGCGTTTCAAGGCCACCGGTGAAGGCTGGCAGTCGCGGATCAACGAGGCGCTGCGCAAGGCGGTGGGGCTGTAAGTTCCGCGATTCGAGGTGATGCGAAGATAGACGGCGTCCGAGAAAAAACTGGACACCTTCATCTCCAGCTTCCATCGTCCGATCTCCGATGGCGGGAACAGAAACCTGCCGCCCCCATTCCAACCCCGGCCGCTCATGTCTCCCGTCCTCCGCCGCATCATCTATGTCATCACGTATGAGGGCCTTGCCATCCTGTCGAGCGGGCTGATCCTCATGGCATTGGGGCATCAGGGTCTATCGGCCGGCGTCGCCGCCGTGGCGTCTTCGGCAGTCGCGATGGCCTGGAATTTCGTGTTCACGACACTCTTCGAGTGGTGGGAGAGCGGCAATCCGGTGAAGGGACGGTCGACGAAGCGCAGGGTGGTGCACGCCCTGCTGTTTGAAAGCGGCCTGACCATCGTGCTCACCCCGGTGCTGGTTCTGGCGCTCGGCGTTCCGGTACGGGAGGCTTTTGTTACAAATGCCGGCCTGCTGCTCTATTTCCTGGCCTACACCTATATCTTCAACCTTGGCTTCGACCGGATTTTCGGCCTGCCGGAATCGGCTCGCCCACGACACACCTAGGCAAGCCACCTACCCAATCCCGCTGGTCACCGACGGGATGATGACAGTGTGGGGTCGCGAGCGGGAAGCCACGCCGCTTCGAACCAACTGAAATATATCACCCCGTTTCCTTGCTTTTGGAAGCCAAAGCGACTATCTTTGGGTCATCGAAGATTTGTTGCGACCTTTGCCTACGCGTCCAGAACGCTCCGTCAGATTTCCTTCAACGTCGATCTTGCCGGGAGAATGTCTCTTCCGGTGCACTACAAACGATTGAAAGGAGATCGTTATGCAGACTGGTACCGTAAAGTGGTTTAACACGACCAAGGGTTTTGGTTTCATTCAGCCGGACGAAGGTTCTACCGACGTATTCGTTCACATCTCTGCCGTTGAGCGTGCAGGCATGCGCCAGCTCGTCGAAGGCCAGAAGATTTCGTACGACATCGTCCAGGACAAGCGTTCGGGCAAGAGCTCTGCGGACAACCTCCGCGCGGCTTAATTTGTCATTCGCCACTGCTGACCACGGATGTACTGGCAGCGAAGGCTAGAGTGACATTGGAGAGGTCGGGGTAACGCCCGACCTTTTTGTTTCGTGCGGCGCCCCCCGCCGCGTTCCCAAAGATCGAGACAAGGGGATTTCCCCGGAAAGGACGAAGATGCAGGTCCTCGTCAGAGACAACAATATTGAACAGGCCATGCGGGTTCTGAAGAAGAAGCTGCAGCGCGAGGGTGTGTTCCGCGAGATGAAGGCGCGCTCGTCGTACGAGAAGCCGTCCGAGCGTCGGGCTCGGGAAAAGTCCGAGGCGATCCGCCGTCAGCGCAAGCTGGCTCGCAAGAAGATGCAGCGCGAAGGCCTGCTGCCGAGCCCGCGCAAGAGCGCCAGCCGCTAAGGTGCCACGACTGACGGTCCCGCATCTCGGCTTTGCCGATCGGGTGCCGACAGCATGACAATCCGGTTCGAGGCGGATGCGCCTCCCGGAACCTCGGAACGACAGGAGAAAGCGGAATGACGATTTCCACGGAAACCGAGATCGAAACAAAAGCCAAGCCGACGCGCGTTTCGCCCCGTGACAAAGCAGCGGCAACAGACGATGCAGCCTGGTCGATCATCAATGCCGAAGCGGCGGAGCGTGAACGGAAGACGGAAGCACTTCGCGCTGCACGACTGAAGCTTGAGGCGGAAGCCCCAGCCGCCGAAGAAAAGAAGGTGCGCAAGACGCCGGTCCGGCGGACTGTCGCACGCAGCCGCAGCCAGCGGTAATCCAGGGCTGAAGCAAGTTTTTTTCAAGCGGCTTGAAGCGATGCCCGGCCAGTCGCCGGACACCGCGGTTTGGCCGTGACTATTTCGCGGGCTTTACGGAGGCGAGAATCGCGACGAAATCGTCGAGATGCTTTTCCTGCTCTTCCTTGTTGCCCCAGTAGGTCATGATCACGATCTTGCCGGGCGTCGGAGCAAAGATCGTCACGCCGACGTTGATCGCGCCGCTCTCGTCCTCGCCTTCCCATTCGATCGTCGAGACCTTCATGCCGTTGATCTCGTTGTCGCTCTCGCCTTGAGACTTGGGATCGACGGTGACGCCGTTGTCCTCGAGGAAAGCGAAGATATCCTCGATGATCTTGTCCATCGACTTTTCGTCGGCGACCTCAAAGGAAATGTAGACGGCCTCGTCTTCGGATACGGCCTCGATGCCGTGGTCGATCTCGGTCGGAGACCATTTGTCGGGAATGGTAACGGTCGCGACCGGCGCGTCGTCGGAGGGAAGATTCAGGGTTGCGGCAAAGCCGGATACCGGCAGCGCGAAAGCCAGCATGGCGGCAAGGAGGATCGATTTCACGGAGTGTCCCCAGAGTTGAAAACAAGCGACGAGGCTTCGTCGCGCACCAAGCTCTAGCGGAATCCATTAGAAAATCGAGCCATCCCGATATGAATCAGCCTATCAACCCAAACAAAGTCGGGCCGGCGTCGCCACCGGCCCCTTCTCCTTTTTAGCGCGACCCTGATGTCAGGTTGAAATAGGCTCCCTGCGGGTCCTGGCATGCGGCGATCCATGATCCACCCGGAACCTGATGCGGTCCCATGAGGACGTTGCCGCCGAGTTTCTCGACCTTTGCCACAGCCGCATCGATCGCGGGGACGATAAAGTAGAATCCCCAATAAGGCATCGGCATTTCAGGACGCTTGGTCATCATGCCGCCAATGCCGCGGTCACCGAGCTTGAAGGTCTGGTAGATGCCCATGGCATCCATATCGACCGCCATGTCCTTTTCCCAGCCGAAGCGCGCGGAATAGAAGTCCCAGGCCTTTTCCCAGTCGCCGGCCATCAACTCGTTCCAGCCGACCGTGCCAACGCTTCCCGGCTGCGGCCATTCGCCGGTTCCGCCCTCCGGCATCTGCGGCGTCATGATGCAGACGACCGCGCCTTGCGGGTCGGCAACCACCGCGAAACGGCCGATGCCTGGAATGTCTTCCGCCGGGCGACAGATGGTGCCTCCAGCCTTTTCATAGTCGGTGACCATCGCATCGACGTCGTCAACGGCGATGTAGCCAGTCCAGTTCGGCGGAACGACCTGTTCCTTCATATCCGGCATCAGCGGCATCATGCCTGCAACGCCGGAGGAAAAGCCCGGCAGGGTGAAGCTGGTATAGGTGAAGCCGGGCATCTGCGTTTCCTCGGTTCCCCAACCGATCAGCTCGCAATAAAAAGCCTTCGCTCCTTCGGGGTCGGGGGTCATCAACTCATGCCAGATAAAACTGCCGTGCATTGGCGTATCTCCGTTATTATTCGTTCGAGCGGCCTCAGCGTACCCTCTTCATTTCACTCGTCATGAAAGTCTGGAAACTACCGTCCTCTTTGCGGACGCTGCCCGAAAAGGTGCGGCGATCATCATCAAGGAAGCTGATGACATCCCGATAAACGCAGGTCTTCGACGAGTCGTCGAAATCCGGGCCCTCAGCTTCGAGCGTGAGGGTCTGGCCGTCGGCCTCCACCCAGCCGCGGTAGATCCAGAACTTGTCCATCATCGACCCGATCCAGCTTCCGACATACTGGCCAGCCGATGGATCGTATCCGAGGGTCATGATCATGGTGGCACGCTCACCGTCCGGCATGCATCCACCACCCTCGGCGATGAACCAGAGACCACCAATCGATCGTACGTTTTCCGTCCAGCGCTTTTTCGGATCACCCGGATCGTAATCCGGCTGGGTGTTGGTCGAGGTCACGAGCCAGTCGCCAACGAGGCGCTCGAGAAAACGATGCTCGGCGCGGGGTTTCGACGATTCCATCATAGTCTTTGCTCCCAGAACATTGTCATGAGTGGCAGCACGACGCCGCCTGGGGCTTCACCTCGTACTCGTCCTTGCGCTTCACGAAGCTCAGCGTACCCGTCTCGTTGCGGCCAAGAGGCGTATGGTCGAGCATCATGAGCGCGCCGAGAGCCTCCTCCCCTCCCCGTGCATACTGCGAGTAGGTATGGAAGATCTCGCCCATTTCGTTCCGATAGAAGGCGGACATGCCCGGCAGCTCGTCATGCGCCTGCTCGCGCGGCGTCTGGCGAAAATTGTAATCGACCGAACCGGAGGCCAGCTGCTCGGGCGTGAAGGAGACGTGGTAGTCAAAATTGAAGTCGCTGCCATAGGAGGAAACCCAGGGGAAATGCCAGTTCATGCGGCGCTTGTAGGCCTCGATCTTATCGAGCGGCGCACGCGATACCGTCAGCAGCGTCACGTCGTGATTGTTGAGGTGCGGCAGCATGCCGTCAACATGATCGGCGAAGAACGAACATCCGGGACATCCGGCATCCCAATCCGGCCCGAACATGAAATGATAGACGAGCAATTGGCTACGGCCGTCGAAGAGATCGGAAAGCGACCGCCGCCCCTGCGGCGTATCAAACATATAGTCCTTCTCAACCCTCACCCAGGGCAGTTCCAGCCGCTCGGCTCTCACGCGATCACGCAGACGCGTGACCTCTTTCTCGCGGGCAAGAAGCACCTTGCGCGCCTCCAGCCACTCCTCCCTCGAAACCACAGCATTCATGGCCTTCCTCCTCATTTCTTTGCGCTTGACATTTACGTTGATATCAACATATTTGAGGCATGTCAAATCAGCCGATGATTCCCTATTCGACGACGATCCATGTGAAGGACACCTGCCTGTGCCTGCATGCGCAGCGGGCGGCACGGGTGCTGGCGCGTCGGTTCGATGTCGCGCTGAAGAGTCTGGGGCTGACCAACCAGCAATTCTCACTGATGATGTCGCTGAACCGCCCGAAGCCGCCATCCATGGCGCCGGTTGCGCGACTTCTGGCGATGGATCGCACGACACTGACGGCAGCGTTGAAACCGCTGACGAGCCGGGGCTGGGTGGCGGTAGATCCCGATCCGGAAGATCGTCGCGGGAAACTGCTCAAGCTGACGAGCGCAGGAATGGCGGTGCTGTCGGCGGCGCTGCCGATCTGGACCGACACGCACAGGGAAATCGAAGCCGAGCTGTCGTCGGGAAATCCGGACTCCCTTCGCCGCGATCTTCTCGAGCTCGGCGCACCTGAACTTACCCGCCCCCGCGCCGCCTGACGCCTGAGCAACATCCGAAATTCGCATCGCCGGCCGGCACCTTCTCTCCGCTCTCGATCCGTCGAGGGTGGAGAGAAGGCTTTTTTTTATACGAACCGCCTGGACAGGCGGGCATCTCCGGAAACCATCTCGCTGACGGAGAAACCCACGAGCCGGCGCGGAAACTCGCACAGGGCCTGAACCGATGCCGAACCAAGACGGATGCGCCAGGTCTGGCGTTCGACCGGCTCTGGCGCGGCAAAGCCCTTCGCCGTCAATAGCGCGAGATTTCGCCCACCGCGTGGATCGCGAACCGACTGGTAGGGGATCGCCTCGATATCCGCGTCCCGTGCGGCGTCGGCGAGCGCCTGACAAGCGGTGTAGTCTGTCGGATGGTGCCAGTGGGCCGCATCCCTGTTCAGGGGCGCCAGCGTCAGGTCGATCGCCCTCTTGGTGTCGACCGACGCCGAAAACGCCGTGTACTCCGCGGCATTGGCCGGCAAAGGAGTGGAGGGCGACTCCGCATAGAAGAGAAGGCGATAGAAGATCATTTCGGCCAGCGCGGTCTCGACGGCAGCGGCGGCGTAAAAGACACCCGGGGTCCGCCCTGCCTTCCGGAATCGGGAGCCGTGCGGATAGACCGAGCCATAACGGAACGGCGTGGCGAGCAGGTAATCGAGGCCTGCACATTCCGGCGGGACCGACGGTTTGGTCTCCTCCAGCAAGGTTTCCAGCAGGGATTGCTCCTCGACGCTGTCGACGAGTTTCATGGTCGAGACCTGATGCTGCGCCTCGACGAGCCGCCAGAACGCACCAGCCAGCGGATGCGCTTCAGACGAGAGCGCGGCGGGCGTCCAGGTATCCAAGGACATCGACCAGGCCGGTTATGGAGGAGATTTTATCGAGCGGTGCTGCAGCCAAAGCGGTATTGGAGCCGCGCAGCCAGGCTTTGGCGACCGCCTCATCGCCACCGGTCACGGCATCCAGCGAACGGAACAGGCGGATGAAAAGCAGGGCCAGCTCGAAAGGCTTGGTGCCGCGCTCCAGCAGGAAGTCCAGCCGCTTCATGCGCGAGACGGTGGCTTCCGATACACCGATAACGGCTGAGAGTTGCCGTGCCGAAAGGCCCAGCCTGTCCGCCGCCGAGACAACGGCCTTGGTGACCGTCGCGCCTTCCGTTGCCGGAATTCTCACCTGATCTGCTGAATGAAGCATGACTAATCCTTTCCTGAGAAAGAATATAGGGAAAAAATCATCCACAGACAAGATCAAGGTAAAGGCCGGCTCGGAAGCCGGCCTTCGGGCGGTGGATCAAGGAGAGATCAGAGCACCGTGACCGGAACTTCGGTCGAGGTGCGCATGACATGGCTGTACGGGCAGACGATGTGGGCGGCAGCCGCGAGACGTTCCACCAGCTCGCGTTCCAGACCCGGAATTTCGACAGAGATCTTCACTTCGATCCCGAAGCCCTGACCGTCGTCGCGCGGACCGATGCCGACATCGGCATGAACCTTGGCATCTTCGGGGATCTTCACCTTTTCCTTGCCGGCGACAAACTTCAGGGCACCGAGGAAGCACGCCGAATAGCCGACGGCGAAAAGCTGTTCGGGATTGGTGCCGGTGGCGCCGTCGCCGCCGAGTTCCTTCGGCGTCGTGAGCGTGACGTCGAGAACACCATTGTCGCTGGCACCATGGCCGGAGCGGCCGCCGGTGGCGTGACCATGAGCAGTATAGAGAATCGGCATTGCTGAACTCCTTGTTTGCGGTGATGATTTAAATTACATAATGCAAAATTAAATTGTGCGCAATATATTTTTTGAACGATTGCGCCGAGCCACTTGAATTGCAACAATACGAGGAATGCGGAGATCGACATGACCGACAACCAGAAGTGCCCCGACACCAAGGTGACGCTGGACCAGCAGGTGTGCTTCGCCATCTACGGGGCGGCACATGCCTTCAACCGAACCTACAAGCCTCTGCTTGAGCCGCTGGGCCTCACGTACCCGCAGTATCTCGTGATGATGACGCTCTGGGAAAAGGACGGACTGACGGTAAAGGAGATCGGCGAGAAGCTCGGCCTCGACTCCGGCACGCTCTCGCCGCTTCTGAAGCGCCTGGAACAGGCCGGACGGATAGAGAAGCGGCGCGCCGCCGACGACGAACGGCAGGTCCTCGTGACCTTGACCGAGGGAGGCCGGGCATTGCAGCCGGAATCAGCGCGGATCATGCAGGCAATCGGCGCCGCAGCCGGCTGCCCCGTCGGCGAACTCGTGGAGTTGCGCGAGAGGCTGAAAGCGCTGACGAGCAACCTCGAGAATGCCGGGCTCGCTACTGGCGAACGATGATGCGGGCCTTGTTCGGCACGCGATCATAGAGATCGATGATATCCTGGTTCATCAGGCGCACGCAGCCGGACGAGACCGCCTTGCCGATCGAATTCCATTCCGGCGAGCCGTGCAGACGGTAGAGCGTGTCTTCGCCGCCCTGGAAAATATAGAGCGCACGGGCGCCCAGCGGATTGTTCAAGCCTGGCGACATGCCGCCGTTTTCCGCCGAGTATTTCGCAAGCTCGGGCTGTCGCGCGATCATTTCCGTGGGCGGTGTCCACTTCGGCCACTTCTGCCGCCACTGGATCACACCCTCGCCCCTCCAGGAAAAGCCCTGACGGCCAATGCCGACGCCGTAACGCATCGCCGTGCCGCCCGGCTCGACGAGATAGAGGAAGCGGCGCGGCGTATCCACGACGATCGTGCCGGGACGCTCGCCCGTCGGATCCACAACCCGCTGGCGATAGAAACGGGGCTCGATGCGCTGATAGGGCACGGCCGGAATGACATAACCGCCATCGAAGGTCTCGCCATACATCGCGTCGAGTTCCGGCGAGCGACCGCCGGCAAGCGGAGCTGGGCGCGGCATGCCGTCACGATAGGTGATCGTCGTCTGCACCGGACCGCGCGATGGATAGGATGATGCGCAGCCGGCCAGCAGGCTGGCGGCACCGACGGCGGACAGAGACAAAAAGCTGCGGCGCGAAGAAGAAAAGGACGACGTCATGGGCTTGGGGGAACCTCGTGAAAACCGGAAGGCGTGAAATCATAAATGCCGCAATTATGGCAATGTTCCGCCCCGCCATCGCCCCTTTCCGCAATGCAGCAGGACGGTGGCAAACTTGCAACAGGCATCGCCACGGCGATCATGGCGCGTGTCCGTGAAGATTCCGTATCAGCGGAGGGAAGTCGCTAGATAACGACGATGGGCGCCTTGTCGCCGACCCGGTCGTAGAGGTCGATGACGTCCTGATTGAACATGCGCACGCAACCCGACGACGTCGACTTGCCGACCGACTGCCAGTCCGGCGTGCCATGCACTCGGTACAGCGTGTCCTTTCCATCCTGGAAGATGTAAAGCGCGCGGGCTCCGAGCGGGTTGTTCAGTCCAGCCTCGAGGCCACCCTGCTCCGCGCCGAAGGGTCGCAAATTCGGCTGGCGCTCGACCATCTCGCCGCTCGGGGTCCAGCGGGGCCATTTCTGCTTCCACTGGATGATTCCGCGGCCGCTCCAGGCAAAGCCGTCACGGCCAAGCCCGACGCCATAGCGCATGGCCTTACCATCGGGCTGTACGAGATAGAGGTAGCGCGCCCTGGTGTCGACGACGATCGTGCCGGGCTTCTCGGCGGTCTGATAGGCAACCTCCTGCCGCAGCAGGCCCGAATCGATCCGGGTCAGCGGCAGCGCGGGAAGCGTGCGGTCATCATCGCGCAACTCGCCGTACATGATGCGATGCATCGGGTTGGAAACGGGCAACCCGTAAGTCTGATGGAACTGTGTCTGATAGAGCTCGCGGCGCTGCGGAACAGGCTGCACCGGTGCCGGCTGGACGCGAGCAGGCTCGTACCATACCGGCGCCACCTCGTCCTGGAACACCTCGATGTTCATGCGACTGGTATCCTGGACCAGAATGCAGCCCGACAAAGCCGAGGCACAGACCAGGCTGGCGAACAGAGCAATACCCTTGCGAACACGCTGAAAATCGAAATCCATGACCAACCGCTTCAAAAGGCTCTCCAAAGTCTTCCGCATCATGCATGCCGCGGCTGGCGTGAAGCTGTCGTCGGATGCGATCAGTGAGACTGCGCGGCCTTGGCCATCGGCAGCCGAACGTTCTTGAGGAACAGTGCCGCGCTAAGGCCGACGAGGCAGATGACCGCCGCTGCCAGGAACATGGAATGGAAAGCGCCCGCGTAAGTCTCCACCACCTGAACCTGCAGGTCCGGCGGCAGTGCCGACAGCGCCTTGGGAGTGAGTTCGTCGATCGGTCCGACGCCCGGGATTGCCGCGCCGAGCCTTGCGACACCGGAGGCGACCACGGCGCCATAGATGGAGATTCCGATCGATGCTCCACCCATCCTGGTGAGCGTCACCGCTCCGGTCGCGGCGCCGACATCCCCTGCCCCTGCAGTGTTCTGAACGCCGATCACGGGCACCTGCTGGCCAATGCCGATGCCGACTCCGTGAAGCAGCATGATCGCCGCGATCATCGGCACCGGCGTTCCGACGCCGACGAGCGAGAAAATTCCCATGGCGACGATACCGGTCGTCATGCTGGCGATCGAGAATATCTTGTAGCGGCCGGTGATAGAGATCATCCGACCGGCAGAGAGCGACCCGAGCGCGATGCCGCCGGTGGTGGCGATGAAGAGCAGACCGGCCATGGACGGAGAAAGACCCGTGGTGGTCTGGAGGAAGAGCGCGACATAGTTGACCGAGCCGATGCCAACGGCACCACTGCACAGCGAAATGATCAGCAGCAGGCTGAACGTCGGGTTGGAAAACAGCGACAGCGGAACCACCGGTTCGTCGACACGGCGCTCGACCAAGATGAAGCCGGTGAGGCACAGGACGCCGGCAGCGACAATGGCGAGGCTTTCCGGCGCCACGAGCGATCCGAACAATTGCGCGCTGTCGGCCCAGACCACCACCGAGGAAATGGTGGCGGCGAGCAGCGCGGCGCCGGCATAGTCGATCTTCGGTCGCCTTTGCGGACGCCGGTAGGGCAGCATCACCGCCAGTCCGGCGAGGACAAGGATACCGATCGGCAGGTTGACGAGGAAGATCGAACGCCAGCCGAACAGATCACTCAAGGTTCCGCCGAGCACGGGTCCGACGGCGCCCGACGCCATCAGGACGAGGCTCGAATAGCTCTGGTAGCGGGCCCGCTCGCGCGGTGCGAAGAGATCGGCATTGATCGAGAAGATCGACACCATGATGCCGCCGCCGCCGAGCGCCTGCAGCACGCGGGCGGCGATCAGCGTGTCCATGGAGACGGCAAGACCGCAGACCAGCGACCCGAGGGTGAAGATGAGCACGGCCGCCATGATCACCGGCTTGCGACCGAAGAGGTCGCCGAGCTTGCCATAAATCGGCATCACCGCGCTCGACGCCAGCAGGTAGGCCGAGCCGACCCAGCCGAAACGTTCCAGCTGGCCGAACTCGCCGACAATGGTCGGCAGGGCGGTCGCGACGATCTGGTTGTCGAGGGTGGCCATGAACATGGCGGTCATCAAAAACAGGAAGACGACAAGACGCAGTCGCGGGTTTTCGACCAGCGGCGGAAGGTCCGCCGCGGGCGGCGTTTTGATCGGCGACATCTTGTCCATGGGAGCATCCAAAATTCTGAGTTGGCTTTTTATGTGCTTTTGGCATATAAATGTCAACAGCACATATTTGCGTGCGATGACTGCGAGGGGGCGCCATGACGAAAGAGATATCGGCCAGTTCGCTCTGGGCCGTGCCGGACGACGAACCGGAAGACATAGCGTCCATCGGGACCAGCATGTCGAAGATGCGGCTGATGATCGGCAGGCGTATCATCGGACGCATGGCGATCCAGTCGGTAGCGCCGGATCTGGATCTTACCCATCTCGATGTGATCGAAGCCGTGCGGCGCTGCGCCGACGATGGCGAGGCGACGGTCGGGGCCATTGCCGAAGCGATGCGCATCGATCCCTCGCGCGGCAGCCGGCTGGTGGCGGAACTTGTGAAGCAGAATGTGTTGCGGCGTGCGGTATCGCAGGTCGACGCGCGACGTGCCGTTGTGGAACTGACGCCCAAGGGATGGCAGATGATCGAGGCGCTTCAGAACATCAAGGCGAACCTCATCCACGCCATTCTAGCCGATTGGCCGAAGGAGGACGTGGAGCGCTTTGCGATCCTGTTCGAAAAGTTCGTCGACCGGATGCACGCGCATACGAGGCTGGCCGGCGACAGCGGTACGGACGGATGATCGTCAAGAACAATCGGCCGGCCTTCGCGATCCAACGAAGGCCGGCCGATCGGTGCGGGTGCGCTCATGCCGCGGACAGTCCATCCGCCTCCTGAACGTCGGGCGCGACACCCGCGTCAGCCGCCTGATCCCCCTCATCTCAGGCGACGGAAGACTTCATCGTGGCGGAGATCTTGCGCGCCAGAACCCAGGCGATCGGAAGAGCGATCACACAGCCGGCCGCAAACGCTCCCGCGATCTGCCACGGCTCCATCATCCGCAAGGAGAGAACCGTAGTCACCGACGCGCCTGCCAGCGCCGTGGCGACGAGAATGTAGAGAACCGCAGCAAGACGAAACATCGTGACCTCCATCAATCGATCGAGGATAGATTAGCGCCTGCTTGCACGCTGCCGCATTGATCTGGAGCAAACCGTTTCCTTAACTCCCGCGTGCCATTCTGTCGCGCCATCCGGTTTGATTGTGCCAGGGTAGATATGATCGAAAGACGCCGATTGCTGCTGACGGGAGGCGCCGCGCTCGCGGGGTTCGCGCATCGACCCGCGCTTTCCCAGGCGCTCGCCTTCACCGAGATCGAGATGCGCGGATCGATCGATGCGGCGGCGGCCGGCGTCGTGCCCAATGCACCCGACAACCAGAGCCGACGGCTGCAGACGGTTCTCAATGACGCGGCAGCGGCAAGGACCCCGGTGTTTCTGCCACCCGGCGACTACACGGTTTCCAATATCGACCTTCCCGACGGAACCCGCCTCACCGGCGTACCCGGTGCGTCGCGCCTCATCTATACCGGCGACGGACACCTGCTGCGCGCCGACGGCGCCGACCGGATCGAGATCAGCAACATTGCCATCGACGGTTCGAACGGCTGGCTTGGCGACCACGTGAGCGGGCTGGTTCACCTCGCCAATGTGGGCGAAGCCCTGATCGACAATTGCGAGATCGCCGGCAGTCGCAAGACGGGGTTTCACCTGGAGCGCTGCGGCGGTCGGATCGAACGGTCGACGGTGAGCGGCGCCGCAGACATCGGGCTCTACGCGGTCGAGTGCGTCAGGCTGTCGGTCCGCGACAACCGCGTGCATGACTGCGGGAACGGTGGCATTCTCGTGCATCGCTGGACCAAGGGCGACGATGGTTCGGTCGTCACCGGCAATCGTGTCTACCGGATCGGTGCGCGCGACGGAGGCACGGGAGAATACGGCAACGGCATCAATCTCTTTCGCGCCGACAATGTGATCGTCTCGGACAACCATGTCTCCGACTGCGCCTTTTCCGCGATCCGGGCGAATTCGGCCTCCAACGTGCAGATCCGCGGCAACCAGTGCCTGAAGAGCGGCGAGACAGCGCTCTACGTCGAATTCTCCTTCGAAGGCGCCGTTGTCGCCGACAACCTGATCGATACGGCGGCGAACGGCATCCTGATCGTCAACTTCAACGAAGGCGGGCGGCTCGCCACCGTCACCGGCAACCTTGTCCGCAACCTCTCCCTCACCGGTCCCTATGAACACGACGGCGCCGGCTTCGGCTTCGGCATTTCGGTGGAAGCCGACACGGTCGTTTCGGGCAACGTGATCGAGAACGCGCCGCGCTACGGCATGATGCTCGGCTGGGGGCCGTATCTGCGCGACGTCGTGGTCTCCGGAAACGTCGTGCGCCAGTCGCCAATCGGCATCTATGTAACCGTAGTGGAGGAGAGCGGCGCGGCTGTCATCACCGGCAATATCTTCAACGGGACGAAAGACGGCGCGATCGTCGGCTATCGCTGGAACGAGAAGACGACCGGCGACCTGATGGCCGGCGGCGACGTACCCCCGCATCTGACGATCAGCGGAAATCGCGCCACGTGAACAAAGTCATAGCTAATTTACATTTTTAGAAAATTCGTAAGGGCTATTTAACGCTGCTGTGGTCTTCTGTCGTCGAGGGGAACGAGCGCACGATGCAGAGACTGCAAAACACCATCCTTGAGATGATTGCCCGCGGCGACGGCCTGAGGGAGACGGTCGACTATCTTTGCAACGCCGTGGAGCGGATACTTCCCGATACCATTTGTTCGGTCCTGCTGCTGGACGCGGAAAGTCGCCTCAGTCATCTTTCCGGCCCGTCACTTCCAGGGTTCTATTCGAAGGCAATAGATGGTGTCGCAATCGGTGCTGGCATTGGATCATGCGGCACTGCGGCCTATACAGGCCGCCCCGTCGCGGTCTCCAGCATCGCGACACATCCGTTCTGGCAGGACTATAAGCACTTGGCACTTTCGGCGGGGTTTCTCGCGTGCTGGTCAACCCCCATCATCCTGTCCGACAAGGTCATGGGAACCTTCGCTTTCTACTATCGAACCGAGCGCAATCCGACACGCCGGGAAAAACAGGTCGTCCAGGCGTGCGTGCATCTCTGCGCCATCGCCATCGAACGGGACCAGCGGGTCATCGAACGTCAGAAGCTGGCGCAAACCGATGCGCTCACGAAGCTTCCCAACCGGAAGGCCTTCAACGACAAGGTCGCCTGTCTCGACGCAGGCAGCCGGAGCTGGGGGCTTCTGCTCGCCGATGTCGACAATCTGAAGCTCGTCAATGACCGGTTCGGGCACCTTGCGGGCGACGATCTCATCCGATCGGTTGCCGAACGGCTCTCGGGCCTCGGCAAGAACTGCCAGAGCTTCCGGCTGGGGGGCGACGAGTTCGCCGTGCTCGTGGAATGTGACGGCCGTGAGGAACTGGTAGAGATCGCCGAGAGGCTTACCGTCATCATGAAGGCGCCGACGCTCTGCGCCGGGCAGCTTATAAATCCTTCCGTCACCGTCGGTGGCGACATGGCGGCCGAAGGAAAGCCGTCACACCAGGTTCACCAGAACGCGGATTACGCTCTCTACCATGCGAAAGAGCGTCGCCGCGGCGGCTTTGTGGAGTTCGTGTCAGGGCTCGGTTCCGCAATCGCACGGCGTTACCGGTCCATACAGGACCTGACCGAGTCCCTGCAGGACGGACGTATCGACGCCTTCTACCAGCCGGTGGTCGAGCTTTCGACCGGCAACCTCCGGGGTTTCGAGGCGCTGTGCCGGATGCGGACGAGAAGCGGCGAGATTGTCGCCGCGGGTTATTTCCACGAGGCGACGCGCGACGGCCAGGCCGCCTACGACCTGACCCAACGAATGCTTGAAACGGTGGCCGCGGACATGCGCAGCTGGCGTGACGACGGCCTCTACTTCGGCCGGATCGGCATCAACGTCTCCGGCATGGATCTTTATCGAGGCGGATTGTGCCAGCGTCTCGAAGCCGTTTTCGGCGGGCATGGCGTTCCGCTCGACCGGGTGGCCATAGAGGTCACGGAGTCCGTCTATCTCGATCAACGAGACGAGACGGTTGCGAGAGAAATCAGCCGGTTGCGGGCAGCTGGCGTCTTCGTCGCACTCGACGATTTCGGCACGGGCTTCGCCTCGCTCACGCATCTTCTGACGGTGCCCATCGACCTCATCAAGATCGACAAGTGCTTCGTCCAGAGAATGGCCAGCGAACGGGCCGGAGGCGTCATCATCAAGGGTCTCATCGATATCGCCGACGGCCTTGGAATCCGGGTGATCGCGGAAGGCGTGGAAACGCCCGAACAGGTTCAACTCCTCACTGACCTCGGCTGCCAGCGTGGGCAGGGTTTCCTCTTCTCGCGCCCGCTTGAAAGGGTCGCCGCCCGCGCGTTGATGAAGCAACAGGCCGACAATGCCGCGCTGCTGGCGGCCGCCAGCTAAAAGCCGGCAGTCGCTGCAACTCTCACTCTCTCGCCCGCGCGCCGCCGAGGCTCTTCAGGAGCGCGATGGCTTCGGCGGGTGGCCGCTGCTCGATGCGCCGGTAGACCTTGCAGTCCTGCGTCCGGAAGAGCAGTCGCTGGTTGACCATCTCGCGCCGCAGGAGCGCGTGATCGCCGAACAGGTGCAGGTCTCTCAGCAATCCGCTGATCGCCTTCTCATCGAATTCCCGCTCGGCCGGGATGCGCGCCCAGAGTGCCCACAGGCAGAGCTGCTGGAGCGACGTCTTGGCTGGCCAGCGGGATAGCCTGCCCTGCCCGTCGAAACAGCGAAGCGCCGCCTCCACGCGCACGTGATCCACCGGCGCGGCCGGCGGCGACGGCATTGCCAGACGTTCACCGGCGGCTTGCGCGGCACGAAGGTGCTGGAAGTTGCGGAAGCCGGCCGCCCGGGACAGGATGTTCAGAAGTTCGACGTGGCCGGGTTTTTCCGTCCGTTCGTCCAGTTCCCGCTTCAGGCTGCGGGCGAGCGCCGATATGTCCGGCGCATGATACGTCATGATGCTACGCGACATCGTCTTTTCCTCGATATCGTGCCCGAATTGGAATGCGTCGGTGGTCACCGTCTTGTCGACCGGGCACGGGAAAAGTGTCTGTCGAGATATCATGCGGCAGGTTTAGCTCCCCTTGCGGGGCGGTGACGCCTGGGTGAACTGCTGACCCACGCATTTTGGATAGAGCTGAGGCA
Organism: Ciceribacter sp. L1K22; assembly: GCF_017599385.1. Lineage (GTDB taxonomy): Bacteria > Pseudomonadota > Alphaproteobacteria > Rhizobiales > Rhizobiaceae > Allorhizobium. The sequence goes on along the minus strand of NZ_JAGFPK010000001.1, from coordinate 1,182,677 downwards.
GCGTACTGTCAATCCGGCCCATGACAAGAAATCAGCATCGCATCACGCCGGGGTCGCTTCAAAAACCTCGTGCTTGCCGCTAGCTTCGACCGCAACGAAGCGGAGGGAAGTTTTCATGCTGGAAATCCATGGCGTCTATCGGTCGCGCGCGACGCGACCCCTTTGGCTGATCGAAGAGCTGGGAATCGATTTCAAGCATGTACCAGTGATCCAGGCCTACAAGCTTGCCGATCCGCTCGCGCGGGATGCACGTCTCAACACGCGTTCGCCGGATTTCCTGGCGATCAATCCGATGGGGACGATCCCCACGATGGTCGATGGGAACCTCGTGCTGTTCGAGTCCATGGCAATCAACCTCTATCTCGCGAAGAAGCATGGCGGGTCACTCGCGCCTGCGGATCTGAGCGAAGACGCGCTCATGACACACTGGTCGTTTTTCGGCGCGACGTCGATCGAGGCGAACGCGCTCAAGATTTCCCTCGCGGCGGCGGAAGGACGCCTTGAAACCGAGGCCGGCAAAGCGGAGGCCCTGGCGGTTGCCCGCCTCCTCGACCGTCCATTCGCCGTGCTCGACTGTCATTTTGCCGGAGCGGAATACATCGTGGGCGAACGCTTCACCGTCGCCGACATCAATCTGGCCGAGGTGGTCCGCTATGCATCGGCGCACACGCCGCTGTTCGAGAAGCATCCCCATGTCCGGGACTGGCTGGCGCGCTGTCACGCCCGTCCCGGCTTCAAGGCGATGTGGGGGAAGCGGCTGGCCGAGGTGGAATGATCGGCGGCAGTACCCCGGACAGGAACGCCCTAGCGCAGACGGCGGATATTGTATCCGCCCTTGCGGATGTGGAGGTGGAAATAGGTGCCCGGTGACGGCGACGTGCACAGCTTGTGAAACACCGGTTCCGGCACATCAATGACCTCGTAGAGGCCGCCCTTGCGCAGTTCCACCTGCAGTCGTGCCGCCGCATCGTCATAGCTGACGGCCGCTATTTCACGGGAAGTCAGAATTACTGTGCTCACTTTTGCCTCTCTGACCGAAGCTTGCCGGATCACTATAATCCAGGGAAGTTTGTGCACTGCACCTAGAGTTGTCAACCATCAATACCGGCCGCTTCTCTCGTTAGACAGCGCCAGACGGCTTCCCAACCCGTCCATTTTAGATAGTCTTGGACGTTCAGGACCAACCAGCACCGGGAGATTGCCATGCGTCCCTTTCACCTTGCCTTCCCCATTACCGATATCGAAGCCACGCGTCGGTTTTATGGCGAGGTGCTTGGATGTCGGATCGGCAGGGAAAGCCCGGGCAAATGGATCGACTTCGACCTCTTCGGGCACCAGATGTCGGCGCATCTGACGGGAAAGCCCGCCGGAGAACCGCTCACCGGCTCGGTGGCGGGCGATGCCGTGCCCATTCCGCATTTCGGCGTGATCCTGCCGATGGAGGATTTCTTGGCGCTGGCAAAACGGCTGGAGGCCGATCCGGACACCCGATGGGGCATGCGGCCGAAGCTGCGGTTCGAAGGCGAAAGCGGCGAACAGCGGACGATGTTTCTGTTCGACCCCTCCGGCAATGCGCTGGAATTCAAGGCCTTCGCCGACGACGCGCAAATCTTTGCGGTCTGAGTGGGCTCAGCCGCAGCCCGGCACGTCCTCCAGGCGATACCAGACAGGGATGCCGCGCTCGGTGGCGATCCTGACGTCGTTGTCCGCTCCCTTCGAGGCGCCGGGCAGACGCAGGACACCCTCACACAGTTGCAGCAGCCGCCCCGCGACCGGATGGAAGATCTCCTCATAGAGATCGTCACCCACGTGCGACCCTCCGGCGGCATGCCAGACCGGCAGCGCCACCCACTCCCCGATCATCGGCACGTGTCCAGCCTTGAAAAGGGCATAGGACGGCTCTTCCAGCCGCTTCAGGTTCTCAGCCATCAGCGCCGGATCGTCATTGGTGCCGGAACGATAGGGTCCGGCGATCAGGATCAGCATCGATAATCTCCTTTTGTCATCCGCCTCATGCGGGCAGCGCACGGTGTTGCACGATTCTTCTCGCTTATCGAGTCAAATCATGCAATATCGTAAATTATCGTGCAATTTCGTGAAATCCGATGCTGACCACACAAAGACGACAACACATTCTCGATGTCCTGAAACGCGATGGCCGGGCGATCGCCGGGGATCTGGCGCGGGAACTGGGACTGTCGGAGGATACGATCCGCCGCGACATGCGCGACATGGCGGCGGCCGGGCTTCTGCGGCGGGTTCACGGAGGAGCGCTGCCGATCACGCCGGAGCTGCCGGAGTTCTCCAGCAGAAGGTCGGTTGCCTCGTCCGAAAAGGCAAAGCTGGGCGCCCTGGCCCTCAGTCTCATCAAGCCGGGCCAGACGATCTTCCTTGATGGCGGAACGACGACGGCGGAAATCGCCCGCCGCATTCCTCGCGACATGGCGATCACGGTCGCGACACACTCGCCGACGATCGCCGCCGAGTTCGAACACCACGACAAGGTCGAGGTGATCCTGATCGGCGGACGGCTGTACCGGCACTCCATGGTGAGCGTGGGCGTGGAGGCGGCGTCGACGATCGACCGGCTGCGGCCGGATATCTTCTTCCTAGGCGTGACCGCGATCCACGCCGTGCACGGACTGACGACGGGGGACTACGAGGAGGCGGCGATCAAGCGGCGGATCATGGAGCGGAGCCGGGAAACCTTCGTGCCTGTGACCGATGACAAGATCGGCGCGGTCTCCCCCTGCCTCATTGCCCCGGTCGAGACAGTCACGGGCGTACTTATCGATGCGGCAACACCCGTCGAACGGCTGGACGGCCTCAAAGAGACGGGTGTGCGGCTTATCAGTGGCTGATATCCAGTCCTTGAGCTCAGTTAAACAGGACGTCCGTCACGCGGACGTCGCCGACGGCGATGCCGTTCCAGTTGCGCATGGTGTGGCTGGCCATGGCGAGCAGTTGTTCCCGCTCTTCGCTGCCCGGCTCGAAATAGCGCGCCAGAAGCGCAGCGATCATGCTTTCCGCCGCGCGGGTGGTGCCATCCTCACACTTCACGGCGAGCGACAGGCCTTGGTCCGGCAGGAGTGCGCAGAACACGCCCTCGGCGCCGGTCTTGGCGAAGATCTTGGCAGGAGCGATTTCCATGAGGCGGGTGCAGAACCGCTTGGTTCCGGCGACGTAAAATGGTTCGGCCATGCAGGCTTCGATCAGGCGTCGCGAGGCGGCTGCGCGGACCGGCGCCAGCCCCCTGCCCGTCAGCATTCTGCCAAAGCCATCGGCAAGCGCCGACAATGGCACGGCATAGGTGGGGATCGAGCAGCCATCGACGCCGCAGCTATCGGCATCGAGCACAGCGCCGGTCAGCGCTTCCATCACGCCGCGGATATCGGCCTGCAGCGGATGGTCGTAGCCAACATAACCCTTCGGATCGTAACCGATATGGCTGCAGGCGCAGATAAAGCCGGAATGCTTGCCGGAGCAGTTGTTATGCAGCGCCGTAGGCTTTTCCATCGTGCGGGCCTGATGGATGAGCGTCGCCTGATCAAACGACCAGTGGGCGCCGCATTCGAGGGTAGCGACGTCACGACCGGCTTTTGCCAGCATCGAAGCCGCGAGTTCCGCGTGCGCATCCTCGCCGGAATGGGACGAACAGGCGAGCGCCAGTTCGCGATTGCCGAAGCCATAGGCATCCGCCGCACCGCTTTCGACCAGCGGCAGGGCCTGCATGGCCTTGCACGCCGAACGCGGGAACACCGGCGCGTCTACCTCACCGGCTGAAAACATCACCTTGCCACCGGCGTCGATCACGACAGCCAGCCCGCGATGGCGGCTTTCGACGCGATTGCCACGGGTGACTTCGACGGTGACGGGACTGGACATGGAAAGGCCTCGGGCGCGGGGAATGGATGTTCTTTGCCTGATAGACGTTTGCGGCGAGATTGCCAATCGGGCATTGGGGTCGGGGTCCATGGCGCGCTTTGGCGCAAGAACGCGTCGATCACGACTTCGTGGTCGAAACCACCGCATTTCCGCCGTTTTGCCGTTCCCGATAAGAGACCTACGGTCACGAAGAGGTACCATGAGGTTTCTGAAGCGTTTCATGCTGGTTTTTTTCGTCGTCTTCCTGCTGCCGACACTGGTTTCGGCAGGGCTCTGGATGACGGCCGAGAGGCCGGCCAACTGGAGTTCGGCACGCTGGAGTTCGTCCGGCATGCTTCCCGCAGCACACGAGGACAACAAGGCGGCAATCTATGTGATGTCGGCGAAGACAGGCGGACTGAAAGGCGCCGTCGCCAGCCATGCGTGGATCGTCACCAAGACGGCTGACGGAGACTACCAGCGCTACGACAAGGTCGGCTGGGGAAGCCCAATCCGCCGCAACCATCGTCCGGCGGATGCCTTCTGGTATTCCAACACTCCGGAAATCGTCGTCGAACTGCACGGCGCCAAAGCGGAGGCGCTGATCCCGAAGGTGGAGAAGGCGATCGCCGATTATCCGTTCGCCATGAATGGCGGCTATCACATCTATCCCGGTCCGAACTCGAATACATTCGTAGCGCATGTATTGCGGTCGGTGCCCGAACTCGGCGCGGTGTTGCCGGCCCATGCTGTCGGGCGCGACTATCGTACCGACGGCAGCCTGTTTGGTTTCGATGCCGACGGGCGCGATTTTCATTTCAGCGTGAAGGGACTTGCGGGCTTTGCCGTCGGGGCGCGCAGCGGGCTTGAAGTCCACCTCCTCGGACTTGTCGCCGGCATCGATGTGCAGCGGCCCGGAATCAAGGTGCCGGCGCTCGGCACGATCGGCCTCTGACAACACATCACCACATGCAAAAAGGGCCGCCTCTCGGCGGCCCTTCCATGAAATCCGGTTGCTGTCCGGACCCGCGCCTGGCGGGACGCGAAGGAGGGAGATGTCAGGCGGAGGGCTGCCTCGCTGCCACCGTCACCTTTCCAAAGTCCTTAGACAGAACCGATATCCCATTAGACATTGGATCACCTCCTTTCGCTTCGTTGAACATAAACGCAAAGTAGGCCTGACGCGCGATGATTTCAAGGCGTCTGTCTTGTCTGCGATCGTACCGAGAAAAAACCGCGCCTTCTTCCCCTTGTCACGCAATTCCGTCTAGTGTGCCGCCACTCCAAAAAACAGAAGGCGCAATGACCGACAGCACCCCGTCCACCGAGTCCCGACGGCAACCCGCCGGCAGCGCGGGCGAAGTCTTCGTCACATTCCTCAAACTCGGACTGACGTCCTTTGGCGGCCCCATCGCCCATCTCGGCTATTTCCGCGACGAACTGGTCGTGCGGCGGCGCTGGCTCGACGAGAAGGCCTATGCCGACCTCGTGGCACTCTGCCAGTTCCTTCCCGGTCCGGCCTCCAGCCAGGTGGGCTTCGCACTGGGGCTGTTGCGCGGGGGACCGCTCGGCGCGCTCGCCGCATGGATCGCCTTCACCCTGCCCTCTGCGCTGCTGCTGATCGCCTTTGCCTTCGGGGCAACGATGATGGGCGGACCGATCGGTTCGGGCATTCTCACCGGCTTGAAGATCGTCGCGGTCGCCATCGTGGCGCAGGCGGTCTGGGGCATGGCGAAGAACCTCTGCCCCGACAAGGAGCGGGCGACGATCGCGCTTGGCGCGGTGCTTGTGGTGATGCTCGCCGCCGGCGCCATCGGACAGGTGGCGGCGATCGCGCTCGGGGCCGTTGCGGGCCTGCTCTTCTGTCGCGCACAAAGCGCTGAGATCACGGGGCATGTCGGCTTTCCCGTCAGCCGCTCGGCGGGCACGCTGTTTCTCTTGGCGTTCTTCATTCTGCTGATCGCGCTGCCGGTTCTGGCGGCGAGTGCGGGGTCTCAAGGCGTCTCCCTGTTCGACGCCTTCTATCGTTCGGGCGCGCTGGTGTTCGGTGGCGGGCATGTGGTGCTGCCGCTGCTGGAGGCGGAAGTGGTGCGTAGCGGATGGATCAGTCACGACGCCTTCCTTGCCGGCTACGGCGCGGCGCAGGCGGTGCCGGGACCGCTCTTCACCTTCGCGGCCTATCTCGGTGCGGTGTCAGGACCAGAGCCGAATGGCCTTGCCGGTGCGGTGATCGCGCTTGTGGCGGTTTTCCTTCCCGGCTTCCTGCTGCTGCTCGGTACGCTGCCGTTCTGGTACGCGTTTCGCAAGCAGGCTTCGGCGCAGGCGCTGATGCGGGGCGCCAATGCGGCTGTCGTCGGCATTCTCGGCGCGGCGCTCTATTCGCCTGTCTTCACCAGCGCAATCACCGGGTCATACCCTTTCGCGCTGGCGCTCACCTGTTTCGTGCTGCTGATGGCATGGAAGGCGCCGCCGTGGATCGTCGTGCTGGTCGCGGCGGCGGGCGGAGTGCTGATCGGGCTTGCCTGAGCGGTCAGAGCTTCAGCACCATCTTGCCGATGTGGCTTGAGCTTTCCATCAGGCGATGCGCTTCGACAACCTGATCGAAGGGGAGCACCGCGTGGATGACCGGCCCGACGGTCCCCTTCTCCAGCAGCGGCCAAACCTCGGCGCCGAGTTCGTCGCGGATGCCGCGCTTCTCGTCGGCCGTGCGCGGCCGCATGGTGGAACCGGTGACGGTGAGGCGCTTCACCATGATCTGTGTCAGGTCGACCTGTTCGGCGACGGCGCCGCCGAGGAAGGCGATTATCGACAGGCAGCCGTCCTTGGCAAGGACCGAGAGGTTGCGCTGGAAATAGGGCGCGCCGACCATGTCGAGGACAACATCGACACCGCGTTTGCCGGTCTCGGCCTTGATGACCTCGACGAAGTCCTCGGTCCTGTAGTTGATGCCGCGTTTGGCGCCGAGATCGACGCAGGCCTTGCACTTTTCGTCCGAGCCGGCGGTGGCGTAAATCTCAGCCCCGAAGGCCTTGGCAAGCTGGATGGCCGTCGTGCCGATGCCGGAGGTGCCGCCGTGGATCAGCACGGTCTCGCCTTCTGTGACACCCGCCATCTGGAAGAGATTGGCCCAGACGGTGAAGAACGTCTCCGGCAGGGCTGCCGCCTTCTCGGCATTGTAGCCCTTCGGGAACAACAGCGCCTGACCGGCGGGCACGGCGCAATATTCGGCGTAACCGCCGCCATTGGCGAGCGCACAGACGCGGTCGCCGATTTCGAATTCAGCCACGCCATCGCCAAAGCCGACCACCTCGCCGGCGACCTCCAGGCCGAGGATCGGGCTTGCATCCTTCGGCGGCGGATAGGTGCCCTGGCGCTGGGCGACATCCGGACGGTTCACACCGGCGGCTTCGACACGGACGAGAATTTCACCCGGACGCGGCGTCGGCACGGCAGTTTCGCCGAGGCGCATCACCTCCGGTCCGCCAAATGACGGCAGATCCACGAAACGCATGGTCGATGGAAGGGACATGGCCGGCTCCTCTGCTGTGGTCGGAGAGCCTTACCTAGGCCAGGATCATGGCGATGGGAAGGAGGTGGATCGTCGCGGCGACCATTCAGAGATACCGATCAGGCCTCAATCCGGTTCCTGGAAGGCACCGAGAAACAGGCCGCTGTCGCTTTCCTTGGCCTTCGTCTTGATGCCAGCGATCATGGCGCTGATGCGGTTGATATCCTCGATGACGAGGCCGCCCGGAAGTTCAAGGACGCCGATCGAGCAGCGCATCAGCGGGAACTCGCGCAGATTGCCATTGCGATCATGGCCGCGGATGACGCCATTGCGGCGATCCTCCTCGGAATAAAGCTCCACCACGTCGTCGTGGAAATCGGAGATCAAACGGTCGAGGATTTCCGTGATCTCATCCCGCGTCCAGTCGCGCACGCCGATGAAGAAATCATCGCCGCCGACATGGCCCAGAAAATCGCCATCCGAGAAGAAGTAGCGGCGCATCAGCGCGGCGAACAGCGATATCGCGTGATCGCCGAGGTGGAAGCCGTAGTGATCGTTGAACGGCTTGAAGTTGTCGAAGTCGCAATAGCAGAAATAGCGAACCTCGTCGCCGTCGCGGCCTGCCTGCTGCATGAAGTCGCGAACAGCGCGGTTGCCTGGAAGGCTCGTCAGCGGGTTCTGGTCCTGCGCGACCTGCAACTGCTTGTCGTTGATGACGCGGATCAGCGAGGCGGCTGAGACGACGCCGGCATAGCGCATGTTGTCGGTAAGGATGACGCAGTCCGAACCGTCCATGTTGGCGAAGATCGTCGTCAGTCGTTCCGCATCCGCATCGAGGCCGACGATCGGCGCGCGGGTGACGAAGTGCGAGATCGTCCGCTCATAGATCTTGTTCTTGAGCAGGTCACGGCCGAAGGGCTGATAGATGTATTCCTTCAGGTGGTATTCGTTGATCGTGCCGCGCGGCTCGCCATTGGCGTTCAAAACCGGAAAGAAGGTCTGGCGCGGATTGCGGCGGAAGAGATCGAAGACGGAGTCTATGCTGTCGTTCTCGTAGACGGTCGGCAGGTGTTCGATCTGCTTGCGGATCAGGATTTCGTCGAGCGTCTGCGTGGTGCTCTTGAGTTTGCCGAGGTCCTGCAGATGGGGAAAGCCGGGCAGCAGTTCGGACACGAATGTCGTCGGCCGCGCAATGAACCAGCCCTGCACGAGATCGACGCCGAACTCGCGGCAGGCGAGAAATTCCGCCTCGGTCTCGATGCCTTCCGCGATCACGCGCACACCAAGAACATGGGCGATATTGACGATGTTCTTGACCAGGTGGCGCTTGCGCGGGCTTTTGTCGATATCGCAGACGAAGTGCCGGTCGATCTTCACGTAGTCGACGGGATAGTCGCAGAGCAGCTTCATCTCGCCATGGCCGACCCCGAAATCGTCGATCGCCAGCTTGAAACCCGAGCGGCGCATGGACTGGACGAGTTCGGCGAATTCGGGATGATTGGTATTGTCGAAGCGCTCGGACAATTCGAAGCAGACGGAGGACGGCGGGATGCCAGCCTTGCGGAGATGGGCGAGAACCGACGCCATCAGCGCATGGCCCTGCGGGATGAGGCGGACGTCGAGATTGAGGAAAAGCGTGGCGCCCGCATAATCGGGCACGGTCTGGAACTTGGCCAGCGAGCGGGCGGCGATCATCTGTTCCAACGCCATCAACTGGCCGCACTGTTCGGCGCGATCCAGGAAATCGACGGGGTTTTCGAAGCCGATCCGGTCCTGCCCGCGCATCAGGGATTCGTAACCGAACACCGCGCCGGTGCCGGCTTCTACGATCGGCTGAAAGGCGTTTTCGACGACGAGTTTCGCGAGTGTCAGCAGTTGATCGTCAGCGAACCGACGCAGAACGCCTGCTTCAACCGCTGCCTGCGCAATCATGACCTTCTCCAAATACCTTTGTTTTTATGGGGTGATCGTCCTTGGTAATCGTCAAGAAAACCTTTCCGGCACATGACAATCGGATGAAAGTTTTGTGACATAACGGTCAGTAAAATTATAACTAAAACAGCATCTTACCGCATCCAACAGCAGGGCAAGAATGTCATTCGCGGCCAAGGAGTTTTTTGTTGATTGGTCAGTCAATCAAAAATAAACTGCGGACCAGGAGAACGAAGATGCCCAAGGTTGGAATGGAGCCCCTGCGCCGTAAGGCGCTGACGGATGCGGCGCTGCGCACGATCGGCCAGCACGGCTCGCTCGGTGTGACGATGTCGGAGATCGCCAAAGAGGCCGGCGTGTCGGCGGCACTTGCGCATCACTACTTCGGCTCCAAGGAGCAGTTGCTGAACGAGACGATCCGTGAGCTGCTGCGGCAGTTGCGGCGCGACGCCGTTGAGGCGCTTGCAGGGGCAGAGACGCCACGCGCGCGTCTCTCGGCCGTGCTCAGGGTCAGCTTCGCTGCGGAGCAGTTCACGCCGGAGACAGTGGCGGCCTGGCTCGCCTTCTACGTCGATGCGCAACGGTCGGAAGAGACGCGGCGGCTGCTTGTCGTCTATGCGCGGCGGTTGCGGTCCAACCTCCTGTCGGCACTTGGTCGCCTTTGCCCGCCCGATGACGCGGCGCGGATTGCAGAGGGCGCGGCCGCGATGATCGACGGGCTCTATATCCGGCAAAGTCTGCGCTCCGCCCCGATCAGTTCCACCGCATCAGTATCGCTGGTCGAGGACTATCTGGAAGCGCAGCTCAAGGGCTTCGTCCGATGACTGCAGGCGGACCTGATTGTTTTTACGATATTTCAAACCGGGGACAGTGACGCCGTGGGCAAGCCGAACATTCTGATCATCATGGTCGACCAGTTGAACGGGACCTTTTTTCCCGACGGTCCGGCGGAGTTCCTCCACGCGCCGCATATGAAGGCGCTGGCCGCCCGCTCTGCACGGTTCCGGAATAACTATACGTCCTCCCCGCTCTGTGCCCCCGCCCGCGCCTCGTTCATGGCCGGACAGCTGCCGAGCCGGACGCGCGTCTACGACAATGCCGCCGAATATGTCTCGTCGATCCCGACCTTCGCGCATCACCTTCGCAGGGCCGGCTATTACACGGCGCTCTCCGGCAAGATGCATTTCGTCGGGCCGGACCAGCTGCACGGCTTCGAGGAGCGGCTGACGACCGATATCTACCCGGCCGATTTCGGCTGGACGCCTGATTATCGCAAGCCGGGCGAGCGGATCGACTGGTGGTATCACAACATGGGATCGGTAACGGGCGCCGGTGTCGCCGAGATCACCAACCAGATGGAGTACGACGACGAGGTCGCCTTCCTCGCCAACCAGAAGCTCTACCAGCTGTCCCGCGAGAATGACGACAAGGAGCGCCGCCCGTGGTGCGTCACGGTCTCCTTCACCCACCCGCATGACCCCTATGTCGCGCGGCGGAAATACTGGGACCTCTATAACGACTGCCCGCACCTTATGCCCGAGGTCGGCATGCTGGAGAAGCAGGACCCGCATTCGGAACGCATCCTGAAATCCTGCGATTATGCGAGCTTCGACATCACGGACGAGAACGTGAAGCGTTCGCGCCAGGCCTATTTCGCCAATATCAGCTATCTCGACGACAAGGTGGGCGAACTGGTCGATACGCTGACGCGGACCCGGATGCTGGACGACACGCTCATCTTCTTCTGCTCCGACCACGGCGACATGCTGGGCGAGCGGGGCCTGTGGTTCAAGATGAACTTCTTCGAGGGCTCGGCCCGCGTGCCGCTGATGGTAGCAGGTCCGGGCGTCACGGCCGGGCTGCATACGACACCGACCTCCAACCTCGACGTGACGCCGACGCTCTGTGATCTGGCCGGCATCGATATCGAGGAGATCAAGCCCTGGACCGACGGCATCAGTCTCAAGGGCATGATCGACGGCATCCCCCGCACCGAACCGGTGCTGATGGAATATGCGGCGGAAGCCTCCTATGCGCCGCTGGTCGGCATCCGCGAGGGCAAGTGGAAATATGTCCACTGCGAACTCGATCCCGAGCAGCTCTACGATCTGGAGGCCGATCCGAAGGAGCTCACGAACCTGGCGGGCGATCCCGCCTATGCTGATGTCATCTCCGGCTTCCGCGCCAAGCGTGACGCGCGCTGGAACATGGCGGAGTTCGATTCCGCCGTGCGCGAAAGCCAGGCGCGGCGCTGGGTGGTCTACGAGGCGCTCCGAAACGGCGCTTATTTCCCATGGGACCACCAGCCGCTCCAGAAGGCATCCGAGCGCTACATGCGCAACCACATGAACCTCGACAATCTCGAGGAATCCAAACGCTATCCGCGCGGAGAATAATGATGAAAGCCCAACCGCAAGCCTCCCATTTCATTGACGGCGAATACGTCGAGGATACCGCCGGCACCGTCATCGAGAGCATCTATCCGGCAACCGGTGAAGTGATCGCGAGACTGCATGCCGCGACGCCCGCGATTGTCGAGAAGGCGATCCACTCTGCCAAGCGCGCGCAGAAGGAATGGGCCTCGTGGAGCCCGGCGGCCCGCGGCCGTGTCTTGAAGAAGGCCGCCGAGATCATGCGCGAGCGAAACCGCGAACTCTCGGAACTCGAGACGCTCGACACCGGCAAGCCGATCCAGGAGACCATCGTCGCCGACCCCACCTCTGGCGCGGACAGCTTCGAATTCTTCGGCGGCATCATCGCGACCGCGATGAATGGCAGCCAGATCCCGCTCGGGGGCGACTGGGCCTATACCAAGCGCGTGCCGCTTGGCGTGGTCGTCGGCATTGGTGCCTGGAACTATCCGCAGCAGATCGCCTGCTGGAAGGGGGCTCCTGCGCTTGCCGCCGGCAATGCGATTGTGTTCAAGCCGTCGGAAGTGACGCCGCTCGGCGCCTTGAAGATCGCCGAGATCCTGATCGAGGCAGGCGCGCCGAAGGGCGTCTACAATGTCGTACAGGGGGACCGGGAGACCGGGCCGCTGCTCGTGTCGCATCCCGATGTCGCCAAGGTTTCGCTCACCGGTTCCGTGCCGACGGGGCGCAAGGTGGCGGGCGCGGCTGCCTCACAGCTCAAGCATGTCACCATGGAACTCGGCGGCAAGTCGCCGATCGTGGTCTTCGACGATGCCGATATCGACAGCGCGATCTCGGGCGCCATGCTCGGCAACTTCTACTCGACCGGCCAGGTCTGCTCGAACGGCACGCGCGTCTTCGTGCACAAGGCGATCAAGGAGACGTTCCTCTCGCGCCTCAAGACCCGCACCGAGGCGATCGTTATCGGCGATCCGCAGGACGAGGCCACGCAGATGGGGCCGATGGTGTCGCTTGCCCAGCGCGAGAAGGTCATGTCCTACATCGACAAGGGCAAGGCCGAGGGCGCGACGCTGGTGACCGGCGGCGGCATTCCGAACAGCGTCACGGGCGAAGGCTTCTACATCCAGCCGACCGTGTTCGCCGATGTCACCGACGACATGACCATCGCGCGCGAAGAGATTTTCGGGCCCGTGATGTGCGTGCTCGATTTCGAGGACGAGGCGGAGGTGATCGCGCGGGCGAACGCCACCGAATTCGGCCTTTCGGCTGGCGTTTTCACCGCCGATTTCTCCCGCGCGCACCGCGTGGTCGACCAGCTCGAAGCCGGAACGCTCTGGATCAACACCTACAATCTCTGCCCGGTCGAGATCCCCTTTGGCGGCTCAAAGCAGTCAGGCTTCGGCCGCGAAAATTCGGCAGCGGCGCTGGAGCATTATTCCGAGTTGAAGACGGTTTATGTCGGCATGGGCAAGTGCGAGGCGCCGTATTGAGGCTCGTCTCTCGGGGGAGACGGACGGGGAAGTTCGAATGAAAAACGCAGATTTCGTCATCATCGGTTCCGGTTCCGCAGGTGCGGCCATGGCCTATCGCCTGTCGGAGGACGGCAAGAACACGGTCATCGTCTTGGAGTTCGGCGGGTCCGATATCGGGCCGTTCGTGCAGATGCCGGCAGCCCTTGCCTATCCGATGAACATGGACCGGTACAACTGGGGCTACATGACGGAGCCCGAGCCGCATCTCAACAACCGCCGCATGATCGCGCCGCGCGGCAAGGTTATGGGCGGGTCGTCGTCGATCAACGGCATGGTCTATGTGCGCGGACATGCGGAGGACTTCAACCGCTGGGAAGAGATGGGTGCGACCGGCTGGGCCTATGCCGACGTGCTGCCCTATTTCAAGCGGCAGGAGACTTCGCATGGCGGCGAAGAGGGCTGGCGGGGCGCCGATGGTCCGCTGCATGTTCGCCGTGGCGAGATCAGGAACCCGCTCTATCGCGCCTTTATCGAGGCGGGACGGCAGGCCGGCTTCCCGGTGACGGAAGACTATAACGGCCGTCAGCAGGAAGGCTTCGGCCTGATGGAGCAGACGAGCTGGCAGGGGCGGCGCTGGTCGACGGCGAATGCCTATCTGAAGCCGGCGCTCAAGCGGTCGAATGTTTCGCTGATCCGCTGCTATGCCCGCAAGGTTGTTATGGAAGGGACCCGCGCCGTCGGCGTCGAGGTCGAGATCGGCGGCAAGATCGAAGTAGTGAAGGCGAACCGCGAAGTGATCGTGGCGGCCTCGGCCTTCAACTCGCCGAAGATCCTGATGCTCTCGGGCATCGGTCCGGCCGCGCATCTGCAAGAGATGGGCATCCCCGTCGTCGCCGACCGTCGGGGCGTCGGGCAGAACCTGCAGGATCACCTGGAATATTACCACCAGTTCAAGTCGAAGCTGCCGATCACGCTGCATTCCAAGAACAACTGGTTCTGGATGGGCATCGTCGGCGCGCAATGGCTATTCTTCAAGAAGGGGCTCGGCACCTCCAACCAGTTTGAGGCGGCGGCCTTCATCCGCTCGGCGGCCGGCGTCAAATGGCCCGACATCCAGTATCACTTCCTGCCGATCGCGATCTCCTATGACGGCAAGTCTGCCGTCGGCGGCCACGGCTTCCAGGCGCATGTCGGCTACAACATGTCGAAGTCGCGCGGCTCGGTGACGCTGCGCTCGCCGGAGGTGAAGGACGCGCCTGTCCTGCGCTTCAACTATATGAGCGACCCGGAGGACTGGGTGAAGTTCCGCCATGCAGTGCGCGTGACCCGCGAGATCTTCAATCAGAAGGCCTTCGATCCCTATCGCGAAGCGGAGATCGCACCTGGGCCGAATGTCCAGTCGGACGAGGAAATCGACGCCTATCTGCGGGAACACCTGGAAGGCGCCTATCACCCCTGCGGCACCTGCAAGATGGGCCGTGCCGACGACCCTATGGCCGTTGTCGATCCGACGACCAAGGTAATCGGCGTCGAGGGACTGCGCGTGGCGGACAGTTCGATCTTCCCGCATGTGACCTATGGCAACCTGAACGGCCCCTCGATCATGACGGGCGAAAAGGCCGCGGATCATATTCTCGGCAGGCAGCCGCTGCCGCGCAGCAATCAGGAGCCGTGGATCAACCCGCGCTGGGAGACGAGCGACCGTTAACCCCGTTTTCTCACGCGGCACCACGGTTTTGCGGAAAAGCCGTACCGGGTCATGCTATTCCGCCTTGTCATGGCGGTCGCTGGCACCCATAAGGGACGAGACGACGTCTCATACGGGTGAATGGCGGTAGAACACCGGCATCGCCTGCGCATTGAAACTGCAGGAGCGGCTTTTTGGGTCGGCCAAAACCAAAACTGCTGAGGCGATCCCGCGTAGTCTGGGGATCGTGGCGCTTGTGGAAACCCCGTATCGTGTTCTGGGCGGGGGCGCTCGCGATCGGTGTCGTGTCCGTCGGCTTCGCCAAGGCCGCAGACTGGTCGCAGCATATGTTCGAAGGGGTCCGGACCAGCGGCTCCTGGGCGTTCCTGCTTCCCCTCGTCATGACGCCCTTGGGATTTGCGCTTTGCGCGTTCCTTGCCGCCCGGCTCTTTCCGGGATCGCAGGGCTCCGGCATACCGCAGGCAATCGCCGCGCGGCATTTCAAGGAGGCCGAAGACCGGTGGCGGCTGCTGTCCATCCGGCTGGCGGTGGGCAAGATCCTGCTCACCCTGCTGGGGCTCCTTTCGGGCGCATCGATCGGGCGTGAAGGTCCGACCGTTCAGGTTGGCGCCGCAATCATGCTGCTCACGGCTCGCATCGGCGGCATTGCGCAGGCCCGCGGGCTCATCCTCGCAGGTTCGGCCGCCGGGATCGCCGCAGCCTTCAATACGCCGCTTGCCGGCATCGTCTTCGCGATCGAGGAGATGAGCCGCTCCTACCAGACCCGGGCGAACGGACTGGTGCTGACCGCCGTCATTCTCTCCGGCATGTCGGCGATGGCGCTCGTCGGCAGCTACACCTATTTCGGCGCGACATCGCTCAATGTGGCGGTACCCCGAGAATGGCTCGTGGTCGTCGTCTGCGGCATCGGCGGCGGACTTCTGGGCGCCCTCTTCTCCGCCATGGCGCTGCGCGTCACGCGAAGGATCAAGCGCTGGGCGCAGCCTGAACCGCTGCGGCGCTCCGTCCTGCTCGCCGCCGGCTGCGGTCTTGCCATTGCGGTGATCGGTGTCGCCACCGGCGGCTCGACGTTCGGCACCGGCTACGAACAGGCGCACGCCGCGCTTTCCGGCGAAGCACTGTCGCTGTCCTACTTTATCGAAAAGTTCGCCGTCACGTTCCTCTCGATGGCATCGGGGATTCCGGGCGGCATTTTTGCGCCCTCGCTTTCGATCGGTGCGGGCTTCGGCAGCACGGTCGGGGAACTGCTCGGCGTCAGCATCGGACTGGCGGCCGTCCTCGGCATGGCCGGCTATTTCGCCGGTGTCGTGCAGGCACCGATGACGGCCTTCGTGATCATTCTGGAAATGACCGACAGCCACGAAGGGGTGATCGCGCTCATGGCTGCGGCCATGCTCGGCTACATCACCTCGCGGCTGGTCGCACCCGAGCCGCTCTATCACGGCCTGTCGCGTGCCTGGATCGCGGACGTGATCCGGGCACAGCGGGCCGAGGCGCGGACCGGAACGAAGACCGACTAGTCGCGTCTGATG
The DNA here is from genome assembly GCF_017599385.1 of Ciceribacter sp. L1K22. GTDB lineage: Bacteria > Pseudomonadota > Alphaproteobacteria > Rhizobiales > Rhizobiaceae > Allorhizobium. The sequence goes on along the minus strand of NZ_JAGFPK010000001.1, from coordinate 1,166,289 downwards.
CGAGCCATTATCTCGTCCGCCAGCTTACGGTAGTTTCCGTCGAAATGGTGGCCGCCGGGTCGGGAAACGAGCTGGACCCCCGCCGTCACCCGGGGCTCTAGTGCCGGGCAGGCGCTTTCCTTTTCCGCCAGGCCGTAGATGCACTGGATCTTGGCGGGTTCGACGGTTGCCAGATGGTCGACGGGATCTCCATGTTTGCCCGCTCCCGCAACGCCGAGCCATCCGGAAACGGCAATCTCGAAATCCGCCTGATGCGATGGTGCGAGCAGCGACAGAAGATCAACGGCTTCCCGGTCCGCATCAGGAAGCAGCGTGTAGGCCTTCGGCAGGATGTTGGCGCCGAAGGAGTAGCCGATCAGAACGACGCGGCTTGCGCCGTAGCGGCCACGATAGGTGGCGATGATGCGCGAGAGATCGTCTGCGACCTGCTGCGGCGGCTTTTCGCTCCAGAAATAGCGTAGCGCATCGACGCCAACGACCGGGACACCATCCTCCTGCAGGAAGAAGCCCAGCTTCTGGTCGATGTCGCGCCAGCCGCCGTCGCCCGAGTAGATGATGGCAAAGGCATCGTGGCGAGGAACGGCGGGAACCTCCACCAAAGGCAGATCGAGAGGCGTGCCGTGGTGCGACGCCTCGCTCAGCACTCTGAGACCCGCCTCTTCCAGTGTCGCAGAGGCCTGATCCCGACTGTCGACGACCTCAATATCGGAGTGCGTCGCCTGGAGATCGACCAGATGGTCACGTCCGTCCCGCGTCGCCGCCTGTGTGAAGGTTACCCGCACGGCACCCGGCAGCGCTCCCTTCGTAAATCCGTAGCGAATGCCGCCATGGCGCGGGGTCTTTGGTGCCGGCGTACAAAGCGGCTTTTCGATGGGTACCACGGCGCCGGGATCGACAGCGAGTGTCGTGGCTACGGTCGACGGCGGGGTCTGGGCGGCGATCGCCAGCGCCAGCGTGCCGCCTTCGCCGAGGCCGGCAACGACCGGCGGCGTGAAGGTGGCCATGCCTTCGGCGCGGTGAAGCTGGCGAGCGAGCCTTTCGATGTCGGAGACGAGGTAGAGGCAGGCACGCGTCTCCGCACGAAGGGCGCGGTAGTAGGTCGGCAGATCGACGCCGACAACAATGGCTCCCTCGCCCGACCACGCCTGCGCTACGTTCTGTTCCGTTGCGGACCAGCCGGCAGCGTCCGATAGCAGGATGATCACCGACCGAGGATTGGTGTCGGGGCGGACGATACGGTCGACTGGAAGGCTTCGAGTGTCAAAGTTATCCGCGGCCAGCGCCGGCTGCACGATGAAAATGGCGAGTGCCAGCGCGATGATGCCGCTTTTGGTCCTCATCGACGCAGCACGCCCTTGAGGCCGCCGCCGATGAGCAGCGTGACGTCAAGCATGGCCACCAGAGGAAAGCCCCTGCCCGGCACGGCCAGATAGCGGGGCTGCCAGCGCGGATCGAACTTGGACTTGAATTCCAGCACGCCGCGAAAATTGTAGAAGCGTTCGCCGTTCTCAAAGACCTGCCGACCGATCCGATTCCACAGGGGAGCACGATCGTGCGCGGAGAGACCGGCGAGCGGCGCCATGCCCAGGTTAAGGCTGCGAAAATCGTTCTGCTTCAGATATTCCATGATGCGCACGAACAGCAGATCCATGGCGCCGCGATGCGTGTTCGGTATGTGGCGCATCAGGTCGATGAAGGCATCGCCGCCGGAGGCGGTGGTGAGCACGCTTGCAAACGCGATTATCCGGCCCTCGAGGCGGATCACGGCGACCGGTTCGCTGGCGACATAGTGCTCCTTGAAGGTGCCGAGCGAAAAGCCCTTTTCCCCGGCATTGTGAGCGGCAAGCCAGGCATCGGAGACGGCCGCAAGCTCGGGCAGGATCTCGGGCACATCGGCAGGCGCCACCATATCGAACGTGAGACCATCGCGCTCCGCCCGATTGATCGAACGGCGTAGCTTCAGCCAGTCGCCACCCGCAAGAGAAAACGTGGTCAGATCGACAACGGCCTGCTCGCCAAGCTTGTAGGGCTTCAGACCGGCCTCGATCGCGCAGGACAGAAACTCCGGAGAAACCTGATAGAAAACCGGTCGACAACCTCTGGATCGCGCGTCGCGCATGAACTTGAGTACGAGTGCCGTCCAGGTTTCGCGCGCGCCTACCGGATCGAAAAGCGCCACCATGGAGCGTCCGCGTCGCGCATACATGATAAAGGCATCTCCGCAGTCGGAAAACAGCAGCCGCTTGTCCCCCAGCCGGACAAGCCCGGCGGCGGCGTTGGGTTGACGTCCCAGAATTTCGACTGCGCGGGCGACGTCGGCGTCGCACGGCGAGCTCTCGAACCGATCATCGCCCCGGCGCAGGCGCCGGGCCGCAAGGACACCGGCTGCTGCCGCCAGGCCGATGCCGCCACCTGCCGCATCGGCACCGCCCGTCGGAAGGATCTGCCCGGATATCAGGCCGAAGACGCTTTCGTCGAAAAGCAGCCCCAGGCCGGCCGGCAGTCCGACGCTTCCCAGCAGCAGCGTTGTCGGTCGACGGGCGATCGAATAGCGCAGCCGTTCGAACGCACGGCGCAGGCCGGGTTTTGCAACCGGGTTCGCCGGAGCAACAAAGATGGTATCAGTCACGTCTGTCATGAGGGTCCGTAAGCCGTCTGTCGAGCGCGCATTAGAATGGCTGCATGGAACGAGGCTTGTGCCACCGACATGTAAACGAGTTTTAAAAGGACTTTCTAAAATTCACTTCGCGAGACGAATTTTCAGCGCAACAATTCACCCGCGCCCGCGAGACGGCAACAAAGGACGCTTACAAGCGATTACACATTGCAATCTTTATCGCCGTATCGATATCAAAATGATTATGCGTTGGGGTGCGAACGTTATTTGTGGAATATGGGAAACCATGCCAGCATGTAATGGTGCAGTCGCTGTCGATACGGGAGTTCGCAGCGCGCATCGTTGGCGGCGTTGAAAATCGGCGTCGCCAGGCGATGAGGGCGCGACTGCGGGAGATAAACAGACGTTCTGGAGGAGAATATGTTGACGAAATCGCTTCTTGCCGGCCTTGCCGGTCTTGCTTTCACGCTGTCGGCGGGGGCGTCGTGGGCCGCCGACGTCACGCTCAAACTGCACCAGATGCTGCCGCCGCAGGCTACCATTCCGTCCAAGGTGCTGGAGCCCTGGGCGCAAAAGGTTCAGGCCGAATCGGGCGGGCGCATTGCGGTGGAACTCTATCCGGCGATGCAGCTTGGCGGAAAGCCGGCTGACCTCGTCGATCAGGTCAAGGACGGCGTGGTCGACCTGACCTGGACGCTGTTCGGCTACACGCCGGGCCGCTTCCCGAAATCGGAAGCCTTCGAATTGCCGTTCATGGTAACGACCGCCGAGGCTACATCGGTCGCCTTCCAGGATTACTACGAAAAGCACCTGAAGGACGAACTGACCGACTATCACGTGCTGGCCGTGCACACCCACGGTCCGGGCCTCATCCACACCATTGCCTCCAAGCCGGTGAAGTCGCTGGAAGACATGAAAGGCCTGAAGCTGCGCGGCACCTCCAAGGTCGTCAACCAGATGCTGGAGGCCATGGGCGCTTCGGCGATCGGCATGCCGGTTACGGCGGTACCGGAAAGCCTGTCGAAGAGCGTCATCGACGGGTCGGTGGTTCCGTGGGAAGTGACGCCGGCGATCAAGATTGCCGAACTGGCACCGAACCATACGGCGTTCTCCGGACCGAACGGGCTCTACACCGGCACGTTCGTCTTCGCGATGAACAAGGACAGCTACGACGCCCTGCCGGATGACCTGAAGAAGGTGATCGACGACAATTCCGGCCAGGAGCTCGCCCGTCTGTTCGGCAAGGCCATGGACGAAGGCGATATCCGCGGCAAGGACATCGCGGAAAAGGCCGGCAATACGATCATCACTCTTGACGAAGCCGAAACCGCCCGCTGGAAGGCGGCCGGCGAGGCCGTGACCAAGGCCTGGATCGCCGAGATGGACGGCAAGGGCATGGACGGAACCGGGCTCTACAACGACGCTCTCGCGCTCATCCAGCAGTACAGCAAGTAAGATCGCCCGATAGCGGGCGCCCTCCCGGGGCGCCCGCGTTTTCTGGATACCTTCGAGGATGCCCGCAATGGACACCCAAACCTCCCCTTCGTTCGAGCGACTGGAGCGTTACGTCAGGAGGCTTGCGATCGTGCTCGTCGCGTTCGGCGGGTTCTGCCTCGTTATAGCCTGCGCACTCACGCTCATCTCCATCGTCGGAGGGCTCGTCATCCGTCCTCTGGCCGGAGAGATCGAGCTGGTGGAGGCTCTGTGTGGCCTCGCGGTGTTTGCCTTCCTTCCCTATTGTCAGCTGAGGCGCGGCCATGTCGGTGTCGACCTGCTGATCTCCAGCCTCGGCCCGAAGGCCATGAACTGGACGCAGCTCATCGGCAATGTGATCGTTACCGGTCTGATTGTGATCGTCACCTGGCGACACTGGGTGGGAACGATGGACAAGTTTTCCAATGGCGAGACCACATCCATCCTCCAGTTGCCCGTCTGGTGGGGCTATGCCATTGCCCTGGTGTTGCTGATCGCGAACATCCTCGTCGGTCTGTTCGTCATCCTGTCCGACATCCGCGAGATACGGTCGGGGCGGGATATTGAAATGTCTGTCGGAGCCCATTGATGAGCAATATCGAAATCGGGCTCTGGTCGTTTCCGGTCCTCATTCTGCTTATTTTCCTGCGCGTGCCGATCGGGGCCGCAATGCTCGGAACGGGCATGGTCGGCACCTTCCTGGTCCTCGATCGCTGGACGCCGATCCTCGCGCAGATGAAGGCGCTCGCCTGGAACACCAATGCGAACTATTCGCTCTCGATCATTCCGCTTTTCCTGCTGATGGGCCAGTTTGCGGCGCGCGGCGGCATGAGCCAGGCGCTGTTCAATGCGGCGGCGGCGGTTCTCGGCCATCGCAAGGGCGGTGTCGCGATGGCGGCGGTGGGTGCCAGCGCCGGTTTCGGCTCGATCTGCGGCTCCTCGCTCGCGACCGCCGCGACCATGGCGCAGGTCGCCCTGCCGGAACTGAAGCGCAAGGGCTATGCCGGCGGACTGGCGACCGCGTCGCTGGCGGCCGGCGGCACGCTCGGCATCCTGATCCCGCCGTCGGTGGTGCTGGTGATCTACGCGATCCTTGCCGAGCAAAACATCGCGAAGCTGTTTCTCGCCGCCTTCGTGCCCGGGATCATCGCGGCGATCTCCTATCTGATCGTGATCGCGATCTATGTCCGCCTGTATCCGGAAAGCGCCGGCCATTCGCCGCGACTGCCGTGGCGGGACCGCATACCGGCGTTGCTCGCCGTGTGGCCGGTCGCGGCGATCTTCCTGGCCGTGGTCGGCGGCATTTACCTCGGCTGGTTCACGCCGACGCAGGCTGCGGCCATCGGTGCGATCGGCACCGGCTTCATCGCCTGGATCAACGGCGGGCTCGATCCCAAATCGCTGCTTGCCTGCTTCAAGGAAACGGCCATCTCGACGGGCATGATCTTCTTCATCATTCTCGGTGCCTCCGTGTTCAATTCCTTCCTCGCCTTTTCCCGGCTGCCGCAGGTGGGCGCGGAATGGGTGACGGCGCAGGGCTTCGATCCGATGACCGTGCTTGTCATCATTCTTGTGCTCTACATCGTCTTCGGATGCATCATGGATTCGCTCTCCATGATCGTGCTGACGATCCCGATCTTCTTCCCGATCGTGACGGCCATGGATTTCGGGATGAGCCCGGAGCACTTCGCGATCTGGTTCGGCATCCTTGTGCTGATGGTGGCCGAGATCGGCATGATCACGCCGCCTGTGGGGCTCAACCTCTTCATCATCTCGGCGATGGCGCGGGACGTGCCGATCAAGGAAACCTACAAGGCCATCGTGCCCTTCGTTTCAGCGGATCTCATTCGTATCACGATCCTGACGGCGTTTCCGATCATCTCCATCTTCCTGGTCTGAGAAGGGACGCGGCTGCAACCTGACGGGCGCTTTTCGGGTGACGCGCCCCGACAAAGCACTGTAGGTGTCGGTTCTATCTAAAACCGAATCTCACGGCCCATGGAAACGTCGCTCTACCTACCCGTCAAAGGCTTCCTCGAACAGGCGGGGTATACCGTCAAAGGCGAAGTCGGAGGTTGCGACATTGTCGGGCTGAGCGAGGATGATCCGCCGGTCGTTGTCGTTTGCGAACTCAAACTCAAGTTCAATCTCGAGCTCATCCTGCAGGCCGTCGACCGCGCCTCGGTCGCTGACGAAGTGTGGATCGCGGCGCGCGTCTCGGCCAAGGGCAAGGGGCGCGAGACCGACAAGCGCTATCGCGATCTCTGCCGCCGGCTCGGGATCGGCATGCTGGGCGTTACCGATATCGGCGAGGTCAACGTCATCGTCGGCTCGGTGACGCCCATGCCACGAACCAATCCGAAACGCCGCTCACGGCTGATGCGCGAACACCAGCGCCGCAAAGGCGACCCCGCCGTCGGAGGCAGCACGCGCCAACCTCTGATGACAGCCTATCGACAGCAGGCGCTCGGCTGCGCCTCCGCGCTGGCTGCGGGACCGCTCAAGGTCCGGGACGTCCGGGCGCAGGTTCCCGAGGCGGGCAAGATCCTGCTTTCCAACGTCTATGGCTGGTTCGAGCGGCTGGACCGGGGCGTCTACGGCCTGAGCGCGGCGGGACAAGAGGCCTTGCAGCGTTGGCGTCAGCCGGTCGATTGAGAAGCTCAGGGTGATGGAGCGATCAGATCATCCCCAGACATTCGGGCTATCAACGAGGTTCACAGCAGTACGGCGGCTCCTTGCGGTGCCGCCGTACTGCCCTGGGAGGAACCGCCCGTCAGGGCCGGTAGATCTGGTCGAACACACCGCCATCGCCGAAGTGGGTGGGCTGCGCCTTCGCCCATCCTCCGAAAAGCGGATCGTCGATGGTGACGAGATCGAGCGTCGGCAGATCGACCTTTGATGCGTCGGGCACGAGATCGGGACGCGAGGGGCGGTAGAAGTGCTTCGCCACCAGTGTCTGGCCCTCGGCCGAGTAGAGATACTGAAGATAGGCCTCGGCCTCCCTGCGGGTGCCCTTCTTGTCGACGTTGTGGTCGACGACCGCGACGGGCGGTTCAGCGAGAATCGAAAGGGACGGCGTGACGATGTCGAAATTGTCGGCGCCAAACTCCTTGCCGGCCAGATAGGCCTCGTTTTCCCAGGAGATCAGAACGTCGCCGATCTCGCGCTGGGCGAAGGTCGTCAGCGAACCCCGGGCGCCGGTATCGAGCACGGGCGCGCGGCGGTAGATTTCAGCGACGTATTCCCTGATCTTGGCTTCGTCGCCCCCGAACTCCTTGTTGGCCCAGGCCCAGGCCGCGAGGTAGTTCCAGCGCGCACCTCCTGAGGTCTTGGGGTTGGGTGTCACGATCTGGACATCGCCCTTCACCAGATCACCCCAGTCCTTGATGCCTTTCGGATTGCCCTTTCGGACAAGAAACACGATGGTGGACGTGTAGGGCGCCGAATTGTTCGGAAGGCGTGTGCGCCAGTCCGGCGCGATCAGCTTTGAGCGCTCGGCGATGATGTCGATATCGCTCTGCAGAGCAAGTGTCACGACGTCTGCTTCCAGTCCTTCGATCACCGCCCTCGCCTGCCGGCCTGAGCCACCGTGCGACTGGCTGATCGTGATCGTCTCCCCGGTCTCTGCCTGCCAGTGCCTGGCGAAGGCCTCGTTGTACTCGGCGTACAATTCCCGTGTCGGATCGTAGGACACGTTCAGCAGTTCGGCGCCATAAGCCTGGACCACCAGGCCGGTCGACAGTCCCATGCCGACCAAAAACGCCGCAAGATTTTTCCCAATGCACTTCATGCTCGTGCCTCCTCTGTGGCGTTAACGATTAAAGACTACCGAACAAGTCGTCTTAGTCAACGCGGCCAGAAAAATAGCAAAAGCGTACCCTTCCGAGGCTGGACTTGGCGGGATGACTTTTTGTCGGTCGGAGGCACGGGAGCATAAATTCGCGCTCAAACCGGATTCTTCGGAATGGGCGAAAGCTAAACTGAACGACAGAGATGGGTTCAGACCGGTTCGGGCGCTTCCGTCTTCGCGGCGTCGGCGAGGCTGGTGGTGAGGAGCACGGCACGGGTTTCATCGGCAACACGGGCGAAAACCCGCCGGATCTCGCAGTCGCTCTCGCCCTCACAATCCTCGCAGCGCCGATAGGCGGTCAAGGACAGGCAGGGCAACGGCGCCACCGGGCCGTCGATCAGGCGCAGCACCTCGCCATAGGTGATCTCGCCAGCAGGTCGATGCAGGAAATAGCCGCCCTGCTTCCCGCGGCGGCTATCGACCAGACCGCCCCGCTTGAGATCCAGCATGATCTGTTCCAGAAACTTCTTCGGGATCTTCTGCTGCTCGGCGATCTCCGGAATCTGAATCGGGTCGCCTGGTTCGGCTCGGGCGAGAAAGGTCAGGGCCCTCAATGCGTATTTGGCTTTCTGCGTGATCATTCCGGCCCACCGACGCAGCGTCGGACACGGCCAACGCTGCGGCAGCCCTTAGCGCAAAACGGCATATGGTTCAAACCGTCGAATGACGGCCTCCGGCAGGAAATGCCGTATTTCACCCTGCCGATAGAGATATTTGCTCTACGACGGCGCTCGCGCGAAAGCGGTTTTCTGTTCGTTGTCATGATCTTCCCCGATAATCACGGAAATTGCCAGGAACAGGATGATGACAGAAACACCCGCAGATATCGCTGGCTCGCTCGATGCACAGCTTGCGACCCTAGATCTTACTGAGCGGCTGCGCATCATCGCCGCGCTTGACGGCCGCGCCGTCTTCACAACCTCGCTCGGCATAGAGGATCAGGTGATCACGGCCGCGATCGGCCTTGCCGGTCTGCCGATCGATGTCTCGACGCTGGAGACGGGGCGCCTATTCAAGGAAACCGTCGACCTGATCGCCGAGACGGAGGAGCGCTTTGGCATCGCCATCAAGCGGTTTTACCCCAAGCAGGACGACATCGACGCCTATGCCGCGAAATACGGCCTGAACGGCTTTTACGAAAGCGTCGAGGCCCGCCATGCCTGCTGTCATGTGCGCAAGCTGGTTCCGCTGGCGGAGGCGCTCTCCGGCGCCCGCTTCTGGATCACGGGCTTGCGCCGTTCGCAATCCGGCAACCGCGCTGCCACCCCCTTTGCCGAATATGACGCCGAGCGCGACCTGATCAAGGTGAACCCGCTGGCCGACTGGTCGATCGACGACATCAACGCCTACGTCGAAGCGGAGAGCGTGCCGACCAATCCGCTGCACAAGCGCGGCTACCCCTCGATCGGCTGTGAGCCCTGCACGCGGGCGATCAAGCCGGGCGAGCCGGAACGCGCGGGTCGCTGGTGGTGGGAGAATGACGAGAAGCGCGAATGCGGGTTGCACGTGCCGGAGGCGGCGACGTCTCTGGTACCGACGCCGGCTTGAATTGATTTCACTTAGGTAGCTGCCCCTCATCCGGCTACCGCCACCTTCTCCCCGTGAACGGGGAGAAGGGCAACGCGGTAACCGTTCTGCCCCTTCTCCCCGCCTGCGGGGAGAAGGTCCCGGCAGGGGGATGAGGGGCAAGGCGACCGAAGATAGAGGGCGAGAGCCCAGGGAAAGAAAAAGAAGACCATGCACGTACACACATCCGAATTCGATCCGCATTCGCGGGACGCGCAGACCAAGCCGCCGCTCGATCCGCATCTGAAGGCGCTCGAGAACGAAGCCATCTATATCTTCCGCGAAGTGGCGGCCGAGTTCGAGAAGCCGGTCATGCTTTATTCGATCGGCAAGGATTCGTCGGTGCTGCTGCATCTGGCGCGCAAGGCCTTCTTCCCCGGCCGCGTGCCCTTCCCGCTGCTGCACATCGACACCGGCTGGAAGTTCCCGGAGATGATCGCGTTTCGCGATGCGACGGCGGAGAAGTTCGATCTCGACTTGATCGTGCACACCAATCCGCGCGGCAAGTCCGAGGGCATCGGCCCGTTCAGCCATGGCTCGGCCTATCATACCGACGTGATGAAGACGGAGGCGCTGCGCCAGGCGCTCGACGCCGGCAAGTATGACGCGGCCTTTGGCGGCGCGCGGCGCGACGAGGAGGCGAGCCGGGCCAAGGAACGCATCTATTCCTTCCGCACGCCCGACCACAAATGGGACCCACGCAACCAGCGTCCGGAGCTCTGGAACATCTATAACGGCATGATCCGTCGCGGCGAGAGCGTGCGCGCCTTCCCGCTGTCGAACTGGACCGAAGTGGATATCTGGCGCTACATCCAGGCCGAGAACATCGAGCTGCCGCCGCTCTATTACGCCAAGAAGCAGAAGTATGTGGAGCGCGACGGCATGCTGATGTGGGCCGAAGATCCGCGCTTCGAGGCCCTGCCTGGTGAACAGATCCAGGAAGGCATGCTGCGCTTCCGCACGCTCGGCTGCTGGCCGCTGACCGGCGGCATCCGCTCCAATGCGACCACCCTCGACGAGGTGATCGCCGAACTCGAAATCGCCACCGTCTCCGAACGCCAGGGCCGCGCCATCGACCGCGACCAGGCCGGATCGATGGAAAAGAAGAAGCGCGAAGGATATTTCTGAGATGACCGCTCCAGCCAACACCGCCCTCGCAGCCGAAATCCTCGAGGCGCCGCACGCCGACAGCGCACCTGTTATCCGCGACTCGCGTCCGCTTCGTCTCATTACCTGCGGCTCCGTCGATGACGGAAAGTCGACGCTGATCGGCCGCCTGCTCTGGGATACCAAGGCCGTCAAGGAAGACCAGGCGGCAAGCCTGCGCCGTGACAGTGGCCAGCAGAACGATCTCGGCCTACCCGACTTCGCGCTTCTGCTCGACGGTCTCCAGGCCGAGCGAGAACAGGGCATAACCATCGATGTCGCCTACCGTTACTTCGCGACCGACCGCCGTTCCTTCATCGTTGCCGATACGCCCGGCCACGAGCAGTATACCCGCAACATGGCAACCGGCGCTTCGACCGCCGATCTCGCCGTGCTGCTAGTCGACGCCCGCGCGGGCCTTCTGGAACAGACCCGTCGCCACGCCACCATCGCTTCGCTGATGGGTATCAAGCAGTTCGTTCTGGCGGTGAACAAGTTCGACCTCGTCGCCTACGACAAGGCCGTGTTCGACCAGATCAGCACCGAGTTCAAGGCGCTGGCGCTGACGCTGGGCGTGCGCCAGGTGACGGCAATCCCGATGTCGGCGCTGAAGGGCGAAAACGTCGTCTATTCCGCCGGCTCGGTGATCCCGTGGTATGAAGGTCCGACGCTGGTCGAGACGCTGGAACTCGCGACGCTGCGCTCCGGCCAGTCGACCGGCTTCCGCCTGCCCGTGCAGCGCGTCTCGCGCCCCGGCGAGAGTTTTCGCGGGTACCAGGGCACGGTGGCCGGCGGTGCGGTGAAGCCCGGCGACAGCGTCGCCATCCTGCCCTCCGGCCAGGTGGCGAACGTCAAACAGATCGTCACCTTCGACCTGGTGCGCAACGCGGCCGTTGCCGGCGACGCGATCACGCTGGTTCTTGACCGGCAAGTGGACGTGGCACGCGGCGATATGATCGTCTCGCTCGATGCCCAGCCGCAGACAGGGCTAGCCTTCGATGCCCAGATCGTTGCTCTCCAGCCGGACGGCATCGTGCCCGGCAAGCGCTATTGGCTCAAGGCCGGTTCGCGTCGCCAGCGGGTGCAGGTGCAGCCGGTGCAGCAACTGGATCTGAAGTCCGGCAAGTGGCAGGCGGCCGAGATGCTGCAGATGAATGCCATCGGCAAGGTGCATCTGTCCTTTGACGAGACCGCGATCTTTGATCCCTACGAGCTCAATCGCGGTACGGGTGCCTTCATCCTGATCGATCCGGATACCAACAACACGGTCGCCGGCGGCATGATCACGGCCAAGCGCACCGACCTCGGCGGGCTCAATGCCCATGAGGGCCGGGTCATTCTCTCGCTGCCGGCCGATCTCGCCGAACAGCTGCTGGCAACAGAACTGCTCGCCAGCCGCCGCGACGAAGTCGAGACGCGCCGTGTGACGACGACCACAGCGCGGCAGTTGCTGGACGATATCGACGGCTAGTCCTTCAGGCGAAAATCACGGAAAATCGCCTCGCAAGGGCGATTTCTTGCCGATCCGCAAAATTTGCTCCCGCCTTTCATTCCGCATTGCTAAAATCGCGACATTGAGTCGAGAGAGGACAAGCATGGCGGATGCTCAAGCCGGCAGAGGTGAGGCTCTTCTGACCCTCGCGGATGTGCTCCGGATCAGCGGCATTACGAAACTTGTGCTGCATGCGTGGGAGCGGCGATACGGTTTTGCGCCGGCGGGTCGAAGCGAGACGGGACGACGTTTCTATACCCGCGAACAAGCCGAACAGTTGCGGTTGCTGAAAGCATGCAGCGATGCGGGCTACAGGATCGGAACTCTGATCAATCTGCCCATCGAGGAGCTGATACGGATCGAGGAGAACCATCGCGCCCGCCTCTCGCTCGTATCGGTCCTAGAACACATCCAGACCCTTGATGGCGAGAAACTCCGGGATGCCCTGCAACAACGGGCGGACAAGGAGGGAGCCGAAGGGTTTGTTCGCCATACAGCCATGCCACTTCTTCAAGAAGTCGGGCTGCTCTGGGCGACCGGTGCGGTTACGGTGGCGGCCGAGCATCTCGCAACATCCGCGGTGAAACGCGTTCTCGGCACCATGCTCGATTCGTGCCCTCCAGCCCCTGACGGCGCCCAATGCCTCATTGCCACCACGCTCGAGGGCGAACAGCATGAAGTGGGCGCTCTCGTTGTTGCGCTGATGGCGCGTCTTGCGGGATGGGACGCGCTTTACCTCGGACCCGACCTCCCAGTCAGCGAAATCGCCTCCGCCGCGCGGCAGCGCCACGCGGATGTCGTCTGCCTCAGTGGGCTTGCCGGGAAAAAGCGGCTGGTGGAAATGCGGCTTCGCGACCTGCGCGGCGTGCTGCCGGAAAACACTGCTATCTGGCTTGGCGGACCTGCCTTCGCCGAGATGCCCTCCATGCCGGCGGTTCGATTCTTCGAGAATCTCGACATCTGCGTGGACATGCTGCATTCCACACCCGCCAGACGGTCGCATACGGCCTAAGTTGTCACCGCCATCCGCATGCTCGATCTTCCGCTTCCCCTCATGCGGGAGAAATCCAAAGGCGCGCGCAAAAGATATACAAAGACATTCTATTTTAGCGATTTATTTATTTTCCGTCGATATTTCTTGTAACGCTAATTTACTCCAGGCGACCGCCTTCCGACGCGTGATCGCCCAGCCAGGTGGACAGAATGGGACTCGCTTCTCTCGTGAATGCCAAGACCGCCGCAAAGAGCCTCGCCCTCGACTCGCTGCAGGCCAATGTGATGATCGCCGACGCCAAGCTGAACATCACCTACATGAATCCGGCCGTGATCGAGCTGCTCAAGGAGGCCGAAGCGGATCTGAAGAAGGAATTGCCGAAATTCAGCGTCGCGTCGCTGATCGGCAGCAATATCGACGTGTTCCACAAGAACCCGTCGCATCAGCGCAACATGCTGGCGGCGTTGAAGAGCCGGCACAGCGCGACCATCACCGTCGGAACGCGCGTCTTCGACCTTCTGGTGACGCCTCTCAAGGAGGGGGCCAAAACCGTGGGCTTCGTTGTCGAATGGGCTGATGCAAAGGCACGCCTGCTGAACGTCGACTACGCCGCGCAGATCGCCGCGATCAGCCGCTCACAGGCGATCATCGAATTCAGTGTCGACGGCACCATCATGGGCGCCAACGACAACTTCACCTCGCTGATGGGCTATACGCTGCCGGAGCTCATCGGCCAGCATCACAGTATCTTTGTCGACCGGACCTTTGCGAATTCCGAGGACTACAAGGCGTTCTGGACGGCGCTCCGTGAAGGCCGCTACCAGTCATCCGAATTCAAGCGGGTCACAAAATCCGGCAAAGAAGTCATCATCTCGGCGTCCTACAATCCGATCCTCGACCTGCATGGCAAGGTGGTAAAGGTGGTGAAATTCGCCACCGATGTCACCGCCCGGGTGAATACGGTGTCATCCCTCGGCGATGCGCTTAAACGGCTCTGCTCAGGCGATTTCGCATTCCAGCTTTCCGAGCCGTTCTCGGCGGAATTCGAATTCCTGCGGCACGACCTGAACCGTTCGGTGTCCCAGCTCTGCGACACGTTCCGTGAAATCTCCAGCAGTGTCGACGTGATCAGCCAGGGCACGCGCGAAATCGGCCAGGGCGTCGGGGACCTGTCGCGCCGCACGGAAAGCCAGGCGGCAAGTCTGGAGGAGACTGCGGCGGCGCTTGACGAGATCACCGCCAATGTCACCGCCTCCGCCAAACGTGCCCAGGAGGCCCAGGCAATGGCCGGCACGGCCAAGGCCAACGCCGAACAATCCGGCGAAGTGGTCTCGCAGGCGGTGGACGCCATGAGCCGCATCGAGGACTCGTCGTCAAAGATCTCCAACATCATCGGGGTAATCGACGAAATTGCCTTCCAGACCAACCTGCTTGCACTCAATGCGGGCGTGGAAGCTGCCCGCGCCGGCGAGGCAGGACGCGGCTTCGCAGTCGTGGCGCAGGAGGTTCGCGAACTTGCGCAACGATCAGCCAAGGCGGCCAAGGAAATCAAGGAGTTGATCCAGAACTCGGCAACGGAAGTCGCGTCCGGGGTGAAGCTCGTCAGCGACACGGGCGGCGCGCTGCGCAAGATCAGCCAGTTCATCGTCGAGATCAACGACCAGGTCGTCGCGATCTCGACGGCCTCGCGCGAGCAGTCAACCGGCCTTCACGAGGTCAACGGCGCCGTCAACACCATGGACCAGACGACCCAGCAGAACGCGGCGATGGTCGAAGAGAGCAGCGCGGCGGCCTCAAGCCTCGCCAATGAAACGCAGAAGCTGCGCGGCATGATCAGCCAATTCAACCTCGGCGGACACGGCGTGACCGCGGTCAGCCACTTTAAACCCGGAAGGGCAGCCTGATCCAGACTGTCTGACCGCAACAGAAACAGCGCGGGTTTGGCAGAACCCGGCGCCATAATCTCCTCCCCCAACTTGCGCCCGGCCTCAGGTCGGGCGTTTCTTTGTGGAACCGCGCACCATGATTTGGAAGCCGACGTCGACGCGCGACTCGGGACGAGCACCGGACCGCGCTGCGATGACCATGTCCGCGGCGCGATAACCCATGTCGTAACGGGGCACCTGCACAGTCGTCAGCGGCGGCACGCAGCCTTGCGCGAACTCAAGATCATTGAAACCGCAAACCCCGATGTCGTCGGGAACCCGCCGTCCCTGTCTCTGGCACTCGAAAAGCACGCCAAGCGCGAGATCGTCGGTCTGACAGAGAACCGCATCAACATCCGGGACGCGTTCGAGAAGGTCGCGAAAGAGCTCGGCGCCTGCACCGACGCCTTCGAAAACCGCGGAGCCATGAACGAGGGCGGGATCGAAGATACCGTGCCGTTCGAGCTCGCTGCGATAGCCGAGGAGACGCCGCTCCCCCCGGACGCCGAGATTGCCGCCGAGCAGGGCAATACGTCGATATCCGCACTCGACCAGATGATGCGTCGCGGCGGCGGCGGCGTCGAAGTGACTGAAGCCGATCGCCATATCGAGCGCCGTTTCCCTTATCTCCTGGATCTGGACCACCGGGCATCCCATGCGGGACAGGAGTGCGCTGTTGTCCTGAGGGCCGTCGACACCGGCGATAATGACGCCAATCGGTCTTTGCCCGAGAAACAGCTTCAGATGCCGGGCTTCCTCGCAGGGGTCGAAATGGGAATTGGCATAGAGAAGACGGAAATCCGTCGGCCGGACCCGCGCTTCAATGCCATTCATGACCTCCGAGAAAACGTAGTTCGTCATCGCCGGCACCAGAACCGCGATCAGCTGGCTGCGGCGGCTTGCGAGAGACTGGGCCGCGATATCCGGGACATAGCCCATCTGCTCCACGAAGCTCATCACGCGCTCGCGCAGTTCCGCGGATACCATATCCGGATTGCGCAGAGCCCGCGATACAGTGATCGGGCTGACACCAGCTGCCTTGGCAACGTCGCCCAATGTCACGCGGGAGCTCTTTCGCTTGTCAGGCAAGCAGCACCTCCGGGGCGGTGGCCATATTCGAGATCGTCATTTCTCATAAACCTCGTCAGACACGATCAACCCGCAGGAACAAAAGGTCAAAGTCGAGAATACAACAAAACCCATAGTCTCTTTTCGCCATTTTCTTTTCAAGGGGCGACATTTTTGGTAGTCTAGCCTTGGAATGACTCCGATCAAAAGTGACAATGGCGCCCTCTTGTTATGGTTTAGCGGTATCTCCACCGAATACCGGCCCCGCGGGCGAAATTTGGTACTGCAGCCTTAAGACCATCGACACTTAAGTATTTTTCTATATATGCGCCATGCCGGGAAGGTCGAGTGACCCATGCCGCTTTGGGGGCGATATTCACAGGTCGTCGGCCGATACTGACGGGCATAACGATCCGGGCCGGCAAAGTGCCCGGACGGACGGCGCAAGCAAGCGGCGTCATCTTGCCGAGGAGGAGACACATGTACGCTGTCGCGATACTGGACGAGAATGCGCTTGCCGCTTTCCGCCGCGAACACCCCTGGCTGGACCTTGCGGAGGATGTGCAAGAGATCAGCATCTATTTCGACGACAACGGCGGACCGACGCGGCTGACGGCACACGCCGGTGGCCAGGATGGCACGCCGACGCCGGTCGATGCCGGTCGCTTCGGTCTGGAGGCAATCCTCGCACTTATCCGCTTCGCCCCGCAGGGCCGGCCGGCGGTGGAAGACTGTCCGGAGGAAGCCGAAGTCCGCACTATTCTGGAAACGCTTCCGATATTGCGGGGCGGGGCTGGAACGGACGAGCTCGAAAGGGAGCGCGCCGCCCGGCTGGAAGACGCCTATCAGATCGTCCGCCAGATCGCGGCCGCGAAATTCACCGATCTTCTGAAATCGGCCACCGACATGCGCGAGCGGGAACGTCTTCAGGATGCGGCCTCGCGTATTCCGGAGACGCTGGTGTCGGTTGACGACAGACACAAGCCGATGTTCCTGGAAGTGGACCTCTGGCGTCTCGTCGCCGTCATTCGGGATGAGTTTTCTCTGCCCGCCGATTACGAGATGACGCCATCGATCGATGATGATCTCCTCGGCTTTCCAGACAAGGGGCCTGCCGCAGCGCCAGTGATGTCTGACCCCGTCATCCAGGCACTTTTCGATCTCTCTCCCGTTGCCTTCTCAATTTCCAGCACCGGCGAGAAGAATTCCCGTTACGTGCGGGTCAATCAGGCTTACCTCGACCTTGTCGGCAAGACCTGGGACGAAATACAGAATAGCGAGATGGTTTCGTCCGGCGTGGTCGTCGGCAGCGACGCGCGCACGCGGCGTCTCATGCTGCTCGACAGACATGGTGGCTACACGGACGAAATCGCCGAGATCCGTGGTGCGTCCGGCGAGATGATACCGGTACAGATCTCGGCGCGGCGGCTGTCGCTCGGGGGGCAGCTTTACGATTTCGAGGTGCTGACCCGGCTCTCCGACAGCTGATCGCTCATCGTCTGCCCGAAAACAGCGCGAGGCTGCGAGCCGGCATGGCGAAGGTGCCGCCTTCCTCGACGTCCTCCCCGCTCCTGTCGGGATCTGCCGTTGTCAACTCCAGGCGCCATAGGGAATGGTCGGGCATGGAGAACTCGATATCGGCGTCCACCGGATTGAAGGCGATCAGCACCTCGCTCCACGCTCCCTCGACCTCCGTGAGGTCATCTCGCCTCAAGTGCAGAACGAGCGTGTTTCCGTCGAGCCAGTGCTCCGGCCTCTGTTCGCCGCCCTCGGCGTTGTGCCAGTCGATGACCATGCCATCGCGCCAGTTGCCGCGTCGGAGCAGCGGCTGGGCCTTGCGCAGTTCGATGAGACGGCGCGTGAATTCACGCAGGGCTTCGTTGCTTGGCGGGAGATTTTCCCAGTGCAGCCAGGAAATCTCGCTGTCCTGGCAGTAGCTGTTGTTGTTGCCCATCTGCGAGCGGCCGAACTCGTCGCCAGCCAGAAGCATCGGCGTGCCATGCGAGAAGAAGAGAGTCGCCAGGAAGTTCCGTTTCTGGCGGTCCCTGACGGCGTTGATCCCCTCATCGTCGGTCGGACCTTCGGCGCCGTAATTGTGGCTCCGGTTGTGGTTGTGACCGTCGTTGTTGTCTTCTGCGTTGGCCTCGTTGTGCTTGCCGTCATAGGAGACCAGATCGTTCAACGTGAAGCCGTCATGGGCGGTGATGAAGTTGACACTCGACCATGGGCGGCGGCCCCGCTGGTCGTAGATATCGCCCGACCCGAGAATGCGGGCCGCAAAGTCCGGCGCGATGTTGTCGCCGTTCAACCAGTACTCGCGGGTGCTGTCGCGATATTTGTCGTTCCATTCGGCCCAGCCCGGCGGGAAGCCGCCGACCTGATAGCCGCCCGGCCCGATGTCCCAGGGTTCGCCAATCAGTTTGACGCGCGAGAGCAACGGATCCTGCGTCACCGCGTCGAAGAAGCCGCCGCGCTGGTCAAAGCCTTGCGGTTCGCGTCCCAGGATGGTGCCGAGGTCGAAGCGAAATCCGTCAACATGCATTTCGCCAGCCCAGTAGCGCAGGCTGTCCATGACCATCTGCAGAACGCGGGGATGCGAGGTGTTCACGGTGTTCCCCGTGCCGGTATCGTTGATGTAGTAGCGGTGATTGTCGGGCAGCGTGCGGTAATATGAGAAATTGTCGATGCCCTTGAATGACAGCGTCGGACCGAGTTCGTTACCCTCCGCGGTGTGATTGTAGACGACATCGAGTATCACCTCGATACCGGCATCGTGAAATGCCCGCACGAGATCCCTGAACCCCTGAAGCCCGCGCGGACCGTAGTAACGGCCGGCGGGAGCGAAGAAGCCAAGCGTGTTGTAGCCCCAGTAGTTCTTCAGACCCCTGTCGAGCAGGTGGCTGTCGTCGGGGAATTCGTGGATCGGCATCAGTTCGACGGAGGTAATGCCGAGAGCCTTGATATAGTCGACCGCCGCCTTCTGGCTCATGCCCTCGAACGTGCCCCGAAGCTCTTCCGGAACGTCGGGGTTGAGAATGGTAAAGCCCTTGACGTGTGTTTCGTAGACGATGGTGTCCGCCCAGGGAACCATCGGTCTGCGATCATTGCCCCAGTCGGCGGCAGACGGATCCACAACGCGGCATTTCGGCATGAACGGAGCGCTGTCCCGGTCGTCGAAGGACATGTCCTTGTCTTCCGCGTCGAGATTGTATCCGAAGACCTCCGGCGACCAGCGAATGCCGCCCACCAGTTCACGCGCGTAAGGATCGATCAGCAACTTGTTTGCATTGAAGCGATGGCCATTCGCAGGATCATACGGCCCATGGACGCGGTAGCCATAGAGCGTTCCCGGCTTCAGTCCCGGCACGTAGCCATGCCAGACTTCGTCCGTATATTCAGGCAGGGCTATACGGTCAGTCTCGATACGCCCGGACTCGTCGAACAGAACGAGCTCGACCCTTTCAGCATGGGCCGAGAACAGCGCGAAGTTGACGCCATCGCCATCATAGATCGCGCCCAGACGGGCGGAATCGCCCGGCCTGACATCGCGGGAGGTGCGCAGGGTATCCATTGGGGCCGCCTTTCGAGCAGAGGAAGGTGCGCCCATAATGCTGCGCGGCGCGATAGGTTCCCGCGCTGCAGCGAAAGCTCCGCGGCAAGGTCGTTAACTCTCGATAAAGCATGTTTTCATGCATTTTAGATAAATGCGAACAAACGGTCGTGCCGGGAGTTGTGGCAGCAGTGATACATCAAGGAGCCAAGCGGATGACGATCACAGATGACCTGCATCATTGCGATACCATCCTCGTTGTTGAAGACAATGTGTTGTTGGCCCTCGACGCGGCGGCAAGCGTAACTGCGGCAGGCTGCGACGTGGTCATGACGGCGCGGAGTGGCGAAGCTCTGGCGCTTCTGGCCTCCCGCTCCTTTCGAGGAGCGATCCTGGATTTCAATGTTCAGGACGGCACGGTAGCCGGCATCGTCAAGAGGCTGACGGAAGCGGCCATTCCCTTCAGGGTCGTATCGGCGATGACGCCGGCCATCATCGAACAGGCCGGAATACCGCGCGAGGTCATTCGCTCGAAGCCGATCGACTACGACAATGTGGTGGACGACCTTCTCTCAGTCCGGGCCGCCTGAAATCAACACGCACCATGGAACCAAACCGTAGGCGCTGCGTTGTGGGTGGTTGGACGAGGAGAGTTCCATGGTTGAGGTGTATTTCGACATTCTTCCCGATAGCAGTGGCTGGGTCTGTATGGTCGACGGACGGTGGCAGCATGCACGTTATGCCAGCTTTCACGAGGCGGAGTCCGCCGGCAGGCGGTTTGCCGCGAAGACGGAGGACGGCCGAAAGGTGGTTATTCGCAGGCAGGACCTGACAGGACGGCTACGAGCGCTCAGAGCACCCCACGAACGGCATCTTGAGGATTAATGCGGCGGCCGAGCATCGGCCAGGAGGAAGGAGCCGGTCGCTCTGCAACCGGCTCCTTTTTCTTTTCGCTGTTGGCCACTCGACAAAAAAGGGGCCCGGCCTCGCCGCGCCCCTTTCATCAAACTAACTGCGAGTGTGTCAGGCAGCCTTCTTCTGGGCTGCCAGATTGACGGCGGACGTCGCGAGCTTGCTCAATGTCTCGTCGGTCTTGGACTCTTCATCGAGGGTTTCCTCAAGAAGCTTGGCGGCATCCTTCATGCCGAGTTCGACTGCCCACGCCCGAAGCGTTCCATAGCGGCTGATCTCGTAGTGTTCGACCGCTTGCGCAACCGCCAGGAGACCGGCATCCAGGGCTGCGGTGCCCTTGAATTCCTCCATGATCTCCTCGCCTTCCTCGACAATACCCTCTATCGCGGCACATGTCTTGGCGCGAGCGCGCTTGCCGATGATGTCGAAGACCTGCTGCAGGCGTTCGATCTGGCCTTCGGTCTCGTCCTTGTGCTTGGTGAACGCATCCTTGAGCTTTTGATCCTGAGCGGCACGCGCCATCTTCGGCAGCGTCTTCACGATCTTGCGCTCGGCGTAGTAGATGTCACGAAGGGTGTCCTGAAACAGATCTTCCAATGTCTTTTCAGCCATTTTACTCTCCCTGAAACGTGGCGCTATTGCCGCCGATCCAACCGGGAATTCCCCACTTTGTTCCGGCCTGGATAAAAAGGCTTAATCAGCCGGCGCCGGCGAGTGGGTCGCGCAATCTGAGTCGCAAGATGATGTTGCCAACCTCAGGGATGGATCGCACGATCTCGACCGCCCGTTCTATCTCACCCTCCCGGCTGACGCTGCCCGACAGGACGATATCGCCTCCTGTTTCTGTTACCTCGATATCGGATGCGTCTATTCCGTCGGACACTGCCAAGAGATCGGCAACACGGCGCTCCACCAGTTCCTGGGTCGGATTTTCGATCTCGACGACGGGCGGTTCGCCATGAAAAGTCTGTGGCTTGAACTGCATTTTGGTTCTCCTCGCTGAGGGCTGCGCACGTTGTGCTGCCGATCAACCGTAATTCCCGCCCGTGGAGATTGTTCCTCGCAGGCACATCCTGCCATGCTGGGCCGGGGGATGCAGCACCGAAGTATCATCGCCTTAATCCAAACGAGGGGAACGAACGAACGCCTGCGCGGTTAAGTCTGGGTGAAAGGAGATCAACATGACCAGAAAAGACTACCGCAAGGACATAAAGGCCGCGCTCAATACCAGCGGCGGCGGACAGCTCGGTGGGACCTACTACGGTCAGGAGCCGGACGCTCGCACTGGACCGAGCCCCAACGCCAAACGCAAGCAGAAGCCCGCGGATGGCAAGAAGGGATCGTAAAGAGCTTCAGAGCCGACATCGACAGACCACAAACGAGGAAAGCCCGCAGGAGCGGGCTTTTTCCATTGGTGTCGCATAACCCCGCCCAAGCGGGCGCGGGAACTAATATCAGTCGATCAGCTAAGGCCGAAGAACGACAGGACCGCGATCACGACGACGACGAGGCCGACAAGATAGATGACGCTGTTCATGATGTCTCTCCTTTGATGTTTGCGGGTGATAAACCCATGGAGAGAGCGTGAGTTCCATCCGCAGTGCTGAAAGGCTACACATCAGCGATTGCGCAGACAAGAAAAAAGCCCGCATTTGCGGGCTTTTCGACTGGTCGGAGTGGAGTGATTCGAACACTCGACCCCCACGTCCCGAACGTGGTGCGCTACCAGACTGCGCTACACTCCGTGACCAGCGGCGCTTCTATAGACCAGCCTTTTTTGATGCACAAGCGGAGATTTGCATTTTGTGAGGAGCCTTCGTGACGAATTCGCGACGGCTTTGGATGGTTCCCCCCGGCAAGCGTGGCAACACGGCATCATCGCAAAGATTTCATCGGCCAGCCGCAAACGCCGATTTCTTCCGCTGCCGAATAAGGCTAAGCCGGAGATGCGCAGGCTCTGGAAGGGGCCCGGCCGGATCTGCCCTGCGGGGGCGGCAGAACGGATGGACCGGAGCCTGGCGCAGGCGTAGAGCGCAAGGGACAAAAGGACATGAATTTTCGCGGAATAGCCACCGCCAGCCTCATGCTGGCACTTGCCGGATGCACGACCACGGGCGGTGCCGCCCGCAATGATGTCGAAGCACGCTGGAACGGCCAGTCGGCCGGAGCCTTCTTTGCCAAGTTCGGCCCGCCGAACAGCGACAGCCAGGCCGGCGGCTCGACGATCTACGCATGGCGCGGCGGTCACAAGACCCGTGCGGTACCGGCCGTTTACGAAACGCTGCCGGACGGAAAGAAGGGCAAGAAGATTTCTTCTGCCCGCACCGAATATCTGAGCTGCGCCGTGCAGTTGACCGTCGCCCCGGACTACACGATCCGCAGCATCCGCATCGTTGTCGACAAGCCGGGCCAGAACGGCAAGACCTATTGCGAGGAATTCCTCGGCGGCGCCTAAAGCGCCGGTAACGCAAGTCGGGAAGGCCGTTCCAAGGGGCGGCCTTCTTTTTTGGCGTCAAGCCGCGCATCATCGCGATGCGTCAGGACGCCATTCGTCTTGCGCGGTTAAAAGGATGGTGGAAATCTTGCTCACACTTCAGCGGGAGAGAGCAGAATGAAGTCTGGACTGATTGCAATCCTGGTGGCGCTGGTTTTCTCGACCCCGGCGGCGGCCGCCGTGTCGGGGTATTATGACAGCGTCGAAAAGATCGGCACGATTCTTGGCAGCGCACAGTTGGCAAACATCCTGCACCAGGCACCGATCGGCATGATCTCCAACACGGGAGCGAGAAAGGACGGCGCACAGGAGTGGCTGGTTCGGACGCAGGAATGCGACCTCACGGTCTATCTCGTTCCGGTTCTGCCGGATGGTCCGGGCAAGACGACGTATAGCCTGGAGATACCCGGAACCTGCGACTGACGAAGCGCACGGCCCACGCCGATCACACGACGGGCGCTGGAGCCTTTTTCAGGAGATGCCGCCGACGCAGCTCCATCGCCAGCGCGCCGGCGAGGGTGACGGCGATGAGCACCACGGCAAGGGCGTTGATGGTCGGCGTGATGCCGCTGCGGACCTTCGAGAACACGTAGACCGTCATCGTGTCATACGGTCCACGTGTGAAAAGCGTGACGTTGAAGTTTTCGACAGACTGGAAGAAGGCGATCACGGCACCGGCGCCCAGTGCGGGATAGAGATGCGGCAGGAGCACGCGGCGGAGCACCATGGCATGGCTGGCGCCCAAATCGAGCGCCGCTTCCTCAAGCGATCGGTCGAAGCTCTGCAGCCGCGCCAGTACCAGCAGCATGACGAAGGCCGCGATATAGGAAACCTGGCCGAGAACCGCGAGGTGGAGACCGGGCGGAACCGAAAGCGAATTCCAGAAAAGAAGGGTGGAGATACCGATGACGGCGCCGGGCGTCAGGATCGGCGCGACCATCAGCCCGTAGAGAGCGGAACGTACGGCACCACCGAGACTGTTGATCAGGATCGCCGCAGCCGTGCCGATCGGCACCGACACCGCGACAACGGCGAGAGCCACGAGAACCGTGTTCTTGAACGAGTTCAGAAGGCGCGTGTCGTTCCAGAGTTCCACGAACCAGTTCAGGGTGAAGCCGGCCCAGGGATAAACAGAGGGAAAGCGGCTGTCGTTGAAGGCGGCGCCGCCCATCACGACGAGTGGCAGCAGCATGTAGGCGAGGAAGATGGCGAGATAGAGCCGGAACAGCCAGTCGGATTTCTGGTTCATGGCGCCCTCACTTCGCGATATCGGACAGCTTGACGCGGAAAAGCCGCATCACCAGCGTGACGAAGACGGTGCACAGGATCAGGAGCAGGAAGGCGTAGGCCGCGCCCGTGTTCCAGTCCAGCGAGTCGAACATCCACTGCTGGATAATCTCGGTGAACCAGCGCGAATTGGTCGAGGCAAGCAGAGTCGGGACGAGGATCGATCCCGCGGCCAGCATGAAGACCATGACGGCGCCGGAAGCGATCCCGGGCTTGGCATGCGGCAGGATCACCCGCCAGTGAATGCGCCAGGCCGGTGCGCCGAGGTCGTCCGCCGCCTCAATCTGGCTGGTATCGAGGGACTGGATCGCGTTGTAGATCGGGAACAGCATGAACAGCACATAGGTGTACACGAGGCCGATGATGACGCTGCGGAAGCCCGTCATCCAGCGGATCGGCTTTTCGATGAGATCGATGCTGATCAGAAGGTAGTTGAGCGGGCCTTTCAGCGACAGGATGATGAACCAGGCGAAGGAGCGCATGATCTCGCTGACCCAGAGCGGAATCGTCAGCAGCAGGAAAATCGTCGGCAGGCTCGATGGGGTTGCCTTCTTGGAGAGGTAGTATGCCAGCGGATAGGCGATCGCGAAGCAAATGGCGGTCACTATCGACGAGTAGATGACCGTCCAGAAGAAGACGGAGATGTGGATCGGGCTTTGGAAGAAGGTCAGATAGTTTTTGAGCGTGTAGACATCCTTTGGCCCGCCGATTTCCTGCACCGGGAGATATGGCCGGAAGGAGTTCTCAAAGAGGTAGAGATTGGGCAGGATGAGCAGGACGAGAAGCCAGAACGCCACCAGCAGGCACATCAGCGTAGTGAGCGTCGCACCATATCGATCGATCAGGTCCCTCATGCCGCCACCACGCTTGCCGCAACCTCGTCGGCGAGGATGAAGGCCTTGTCGGGGTCGAAGGTCGCGAACAGTTTCGCGCCTCGGTCGGGAACCGTCCCGGCACCATCGTTACGGGTTTCGGAGACAATCGTGCGGCCGGCGGCGTCGATCGTCTGGATGGAGATGAAATTGCCTTCAAAGGCGATATCGGTGACTTCGACCGGGACCGTGTTCTGTGAACCGGCCTTCGCCTCCAGCCTGACGTTTTCCGGGCGGACATAGAGCTTGGCGGTGGCGTCGACATCGCGACCGAGACGCGCCTTGAAGACGCCGGACTCGGTCTTGAACTCGCCGAACTCCTCCGCGCCGCCGGCCAGCGAACCTCGGAAAATATTGCTTTCGCCAACGAAGGCCGCGACGAAGCCGTTTGCGGGCTTGTTGTAGATCTCGCGGGGAGCAGCCACCTGCTGCAGCTTGCCGTGCGACATCACCGCGACGCGGTCCGACATGGCGAGCGCCTCGCCCTGGTCGTGGGTGATATAGATGAAGGTGACGTTGGTGCGCTTCTGGATCGCCCTCAGTTCCGCGCGCATGTGCTGGCGCAGCTTGAGATCCAGAGCGGAGAGCGGTTCGTCGAGCAGCATCACGGCGGGCTCGACGGCGAGCGCTCGGGCGATCGCCACGCGCTGTTTCTGACCGCCGGACAACTGGCTGACAGCCTTGTCCGCGGCATTGGGAAGATCGACCAGTGCAAGAAGTTCCTCCGCGCGCTTGCGCCGGGTCTTCTTGTCAACGCCCCTCGCCTCAAGCCCGAATGCGATGTTTTCCCAGACCGGCATCAGCGGAAAAAGCGCGAGGTTCTGGAAGATCAGGGCTGTCGGCCGCTGGTTGGGGCGCTGGTTGCGCATATCGCGCCCACCGATGGCGATGGTTCCGGCGGTCGGCTGGATGAAACCCGATACCATGCGCAGGATCGTCGTCTTGCCGCAGCCTGATGGACCGAGGAAGGAAAAGAATTCACCGGGCTCGATCGACAGCGAGACATTATCGACCGCGCGAAAGCTTCCGAAATCCGCGCATACGTTTCGAAGTTCGATACTGGCACTCATGATCGGGAACTCATCACCTCATGGCCCGTCACCGGACCGTCATTGCAGGTCGGGAGCCGGCCGCGTCACACGCGACCGGCTCCGGCTCCTTCAGGTCCTCAGGCAGCCTTGTACTTGTCGGCGTATTCGCCGCGCTTGGCGAGGAACCATGCGGCCTGGCTCGGCCACCAGTACATCTTGCTGACCGCATCTCCCGGGAAGCTCGACTTGTAGAATTCCGCCACGGCCGGATCCATGAGGTCGATACCGCCCTTGCCGACCGGGTTGGCCGAGAACGCGGTCGCCCAGAGCGCCGAGCCTTCGGCGGTCGATACCCACTTTGCGAATTCGTGAGCCTGCTCGACGTTCTTGGCGCTCTTCAGCAGCACGAGGCCCTGGTTCCAGGCGAAGGCGCCTTCGGCCGGGGCAAGGTAGCCGAAGCCTTCCTTGGCCATGTTGAAGCCCGTGGAGTCCCAGCAAAGGCCGAGCACGGCGCCGTTGGTGCGGAATGCCGCCTGGGCATCGTTCTCGCCGTTCCAGAACTGGACGATGTTGCTCTTGACCTTGATCGCCTCGGCAAGGGCGATGTCCCAAAGCTCGACCATGGTGGCCTCGTCCTTGTAGCCATCGATCCACGGCTTTGGCAGCTTGCCCTGGGCATCGAGCCAACGGCCCATGGCCGCAAGCGCAGAATGGCCGCGGACGGTGACCATATTGTCCGGATTGAACAGGTCGCCGAGGCTGGCCTTGCCGTATTCGGTCGGGAAGTCTTCCTTGGAGTAGACCAGCGCTTCGGTTCCCCAGACGGAGGGGACGATCAGCTTCTGACCGTCGATCGTCGCCAGTTCGTCGGCGGACCCGTCGGCGAGGCCGGGCGCATAATTGTCCATTGCGAGCTTGGAGGTATCCCATCCCTGCAACAGGCCATTCGCGTTCCAGGCGGATACGCGGTCGAGCGTCGGCTCGATGACGTCGGACGTGCCGGTCTCGAGCGAGATCTTCGCCTGGGCGAACATCGTGTCCTGGTCCGGCTGTTCGGTGAAGTTCACCTTGATGCCGGTGGCCTTTTCGAAGGCCGGGAAAACCTTTTCGGTCATGCCGGGATAACCGGCCCAGCCGGTGAAGTTGAGTTCGCCGGACGATGCCAGCGCGCTCGAAGAGATGATGCCGGGCGCGGCGAGAACGCCGGCACCGATCGCGGTGGATTTCAGGATCGTGCGCCGTGTCAGCGGCTTGTTCAGTATGGTCATCGGTATGCTCCCAGTTTTATCGGTTGCGTGAAGTCATGCCGCCGGTTTTCCGGTCTTGCTGTTGTCGTTGCGGGCGATACCGCCCGTTTTCTGCGCCCTGCACTCGGCAAGCACGCAGAGAAGCTCGAAAAGGATGGTGGCGCCGAGAAAGGCCGTGCCGCCGCCGGGGTCGACTGGCGGAGACACCTCCACGAGGTCGGCGCCGACAATGTTCAGACCACGGAGAGCGCGAACCACCTGCAGCGCCTGAAAACTGTTCGGGCCGCCGATCTCGGGCGTGCCGGTGCCGGGCGCAAACGTCGGGTCCACGAAATCGATATCGTAACTGACATAAGTCTCGCCGGAGCCCGCGATAGCGCGGGCCTCGGCCATCACGTCGTCCACACCCCGGGCATGAAATTCCTCGATCGGGATGACACGGATGCCGACCGCATCGGCAAAATCGCGATCCTCGAAATCGTAGGCGGAACCGCGAATGCCGATCATACAGACGCGCTTCGGATCGAGCAGGCCTTCCTCGACGGCGCGGCGGAACGGGGTACCATGGGTGTATTTGAAGCCGCCAAAATACGAATGGAAGAGATCCGTGTGGCTATCGAAATGCACCATGCCGAGCGGCCGGTCCTTGGCGAGTGCCCGCAAGATCGGCAGGGTGCAAAGGTGGTCGCCGCCCGCGCTCAAGGGCAGGATGCCTTCAGCCTTCACCCTTTCGTAAAAGCTCGTGATGCGCGTGAGGGAATCGGCGACATCGGCCGGATTGGGGCCGACATCGCCCAGATCTGCGCAGCGCGCCAGATCGTAAGGGCGCACCTTCGTGGTAGCGTTCTGGAAGCGGATCATGGTGGAACTGTCGCGCAGCTGGCGCGGCGCGTGGCGGGGACCTGGGCGGTTTGTGGTGCCGCCATCCCATGGCACGCCGATCAAGCCGATTTCCACCTCCGGCAGGCGCGAGTCGTCCAGCGAAACGTGCGGCAATCGCATGAATGTTGCGATGCCGGCAAAGCGCGGGAGATCAACTCCGGAAACCGGATGAAAACTGCCAGTCGTCATTCATTCCCCTTGCGGCTGCTGCCGCTTATTTCTTGTGCTCAGGCTAGCATGGCGCTAATTCCTGACAATAATATATTTGCGACATCACGGCTGGCTCGCCCAAATAGACTTGAGAAAATACAATTTCTATTCATATTGTATATTTTTTAATCATCAAAATGTCTTTTTATTTGGCAATTTGCATTTCAAATAGCCTCAACATCTTCATGTGCGCATCCACGACAAGGCTGAAACGTTCAGACTCCCTTGAAATAAAAGGGTGAAACAGATCAGGCGTCGGTGTTTTCACGACGGGGCATATCGAGCCACGCTGGCCCCATGATCGGAAGAAACTGGACCTGTCTGGTGTGTCGGTCGACAGCTATCAAATGCAAGGCTGCTCGATAACGGACGGCTTTCCCGGCAGTCAGGAGACCCTGCGCATGGATGCGCTCGTCATCGGAGCCGTCACGATCGTCGCCGCCGCATTTCGCGGCATCACCGGCTTTGGCTATGCCCTCGTCGCGGCGCTCGGTTTCGCCGGCTTTTTCTCGCCTGTCGGCATGGTCCCGTTCATCCTGATCAACGATCTGCTGCTGACCGGCTTCACGGTCCTCGACCGGGGCCGAAGCCCTATCGACTGGAGCGTGACAAGGCTCTTGGTCACGACCGGCCTCGCGGGAGCGCTCTGCGGCAGCCTGATCGTGCCTTATCTCGAAGGTGACCTGGCGCGCATCCTGGTGTCGGCAACGATCGTGGTCGCCGCATCGGTGGCGCTCGTTCGCAACCCTCCGGCGTGGCTTGCACATCGCTCGCTAGGCATCGCCATCGGCTTCGCGACCGGGCTTTTGCTCTCCGCCTTCGCGGTCGGCGGACCGCTCGTTGCCGCGTGGCTTCTGGCCGGAGGAACGCGCCGTGAAAACGTCCGCGGCGTGCTGGCGGTTTTCTTCGGCCTGATCGACATCTTCACGCTTTCTAGCCGCGCGGCCATGGGCGCCATCGATGCCGACCTGCTGCGGTTGCTCATCATCTACTGTCCGATGACGCTCGCCGGTTTTGCGTGCGGCTATTTCCTGTCCCACCGCCTGCCCCCACATG
Source organism: Ciceribacter sp. L1K22 (assembly GCF_017599385.1). GTDB lineage: Bacteria > Pseudomonadota > Alphaproteobacteria > Rhizobiales > Rhizobiaceae > Allorhizobium. The sequence goes on along the minus strand of NZ_JAGFPK010000001.1, from coordinate 1,136,617 downwards.
TCTGGGAACGGGTCGCCGCCATCGGCCTCGTTGCCATCGCGCTGATCGGCCTCGCACAGACCGTCTACGTCGTCGCGCTGGCCTGACCGCCACGCCTCTTGCCCGTCGAAAGGATTATTTCATGTCCAGAACCGCTCTGATTACCGGTGCCACCTCGGGCTTCGGCAAGGCCGTGGCGCAACGCTTCGCGCGCGAGGGCTGGACCGTGGTGCTGACCGGCCGCCGCAAGGACAGGCTGGATGCCCTGGTCGAGGAACTGGGCGGCCAGGAACGAGCGCTGGCGCTGTGCTTCGATATACGCGACGAAACCGAGACCCGCTCTGCCCTCGCCTCGCGGCCGGCCGGGTTCAGGGATATCGACGTGCTGGTGAACAATGCCGGCCTGGCCCTTGGCAACGGTCCCGCACAGGATTGCGATCTCGACCACTGGAAGACGATGATCGACACCAATATCACCGGGCTCGTCACCATCACGCGGCTGCTTCTCGACACGCTCATCGCGCGTCGTGGGCTCGTCGTCAATCTCGCCTCGATCGCCTCGAACTGGCCGTATCCGGGCGGCAATGTCTATAGTGGCACCAAGGCCTTCGTCCGCCAGTTTTCGCTCGGACTGCGCAGCGACCTTTCCGGCAAGGGGGTGCGGGTCACCTCGATCGAGCCGGGGCTTTCGGAGAGCGAGTTCACGCTGGTCCGTACCGGCGGCGACAAGGCGGCCTATGAGCGGCTCTATGCCGGAGCCAACCCCTTGCAGCCTGAGGATATTGCCGAGACCATCCACTGGGTCGCGTCGCTGCCGCCACACGTGAATATCAACAGCCTGGAGATCATGCCGGTCAGCCAATCCTGGGCGCCGTTCCAGATTCATCGCGAAACGACCTGAACGGAAAAGGCCGCCGCGGCAAACCGCGACGGCCTCTCGTGCCGCATCTCCAGTTTCTGAAGCAGGCCTTAGCCGAAGACCTTGGTCAGCGCCTTGCCGATCGCATCCGTGATCGTATCGATGTCGTTCTCGCCGGCGATCAGCGCAGGCGCAAGGCAGAGCGTATTGTTCAAGCCGGGAAGCGAGCGGTTGGTGGCGCCGATGATGACGCCCTGGGCGGCGCAATCGGCGACGACCGCCTGGACCAGCTTTTCCGGTGCCGGCTCCTTGGTGCCACGATCGGCCACCAGTTCGGCGCCGCAGAATAGGCCGGCGCCGCGAACGTCGCCGATGACAGCGTGTTTTTCCATAAGCTCACGCAGATTGGCGCGCAGGCGCTCGCCCATGGCGAGCGTATTGTCCAGCAGTCCCTCGTCCTCGATGATGCGCATGTTTTCCAGCGCGGCAGCAGGGCCGGCGACGCAGCCGCCGAAGGTCGAGATATCGCGGAAATAGGACATGGGATCGTCCGCATCGTCCTTGAACATCTCGAAGATCTTCTCGGTCGTCACCGTGCAGGAGATCGCCGCGTAGCCGGAGGCGACCCCCTTGGCCATGGTGACGAAGTCAGGCTCGATGCCGAAGTTCTGGTAGCCGAACCACTTTCCGGTGCGGCCGACGCCACAGACGACCTCGTCGATATGCAGCAGGATATCGTATTTTTTGCAGATCTCCTGGACCTTCTGCCAATAGCCGGTCGGCGGCACGATGACGCCGCCACCCGCCGTGACCGGCTCAAGGCAGAGCAGACCGATCGTATCCGGCCCTTCGCGCAGGATGACCTCCTCGATCGCTTCGGCCGCGCGCTCGCCGTAATTGTCGATGGCGCCGTACTGGCTGCGGTATTCCAGGCAATGCGGCACCTCGACGAAACCGGGTGGCATGGGGCCATACTGCTCGCGCCGCTGCGGCTGGCCGGCGGCGGCAAGCGTGCCGATCGTGGTGCCGTGATAGTCGCGCTCGCGGTAGAGGATCTTCACCTTGCGGCCACCGTGATGACGATGCGCGATCTGGCGCACCATCTTGAAGACCTTCTCGTTCGCCTCCGAGCCGGAATTCGAATAGTAGACGCGGGTGAGGCCAGGCATCTTCGAGATGAGCTTCTCGGCGAACTTCGCGCCGGCAATCGAACCCGCGGAGTTGGCGAAATAGTTGAGCTTCACAAGCTGGTCACGCACCGCATCGGCGATGCTGACGCGGCCGAATCCGACGTTGACGGTCCAGACGCCGCCCGAGAGCGCGTCAAGATACTCCTTGCCGGTAGCATCCCAGAGCCGCATGCCCCTGCCCTCGACGAAGATGCGCGGATCGTTGGTTTCGAAGGGCTTGTGCTGGACGAGATGATGCCAGACATGGGCACGGTCGGCCTCGATGACATCGCGTATGTCGTTGGGCTGCGCGGCTATGTTCATTAGACCTCTCCCGTTTGGCCTTTCGGCCGCCGAACCCGGACATTCCGGGCGGAAGAGTTTTATCACGCGCGCGCTTGAACCGGCGTGTTTTCCGGTGCTGGCACCATCGAAAAGGCGATCTGGTACCCCGCCTTCCTCCAGGCCTCAAACGGGATCGGCGAAAGCCAGCGCTCGGCGGCAGTGTTCCTCAACGACCGACCCAAGTTTGACGATACCGGCCTCGATGCGGTGCGTGGCGATCGAGCTGAAGCCGATACGGAAAAACCGGGCGCCGCGTGTCGGATCCGAGAAGAAGATGTCGCCAGCCTCGACGAGGATGCCCTGTTTTCGTGCATGCTCGGCCATGGCGCGCGCGTCGAAGCCGGGTGGTCCCTCGATCCAGAAGCTCGTCGCCCCCTCGCCCCGTTCAAATCGGCAGGAGGGCATCGTTTCCGGCAGAAGGCGGGCGATAAGACTTGCCCGTTCCAGGATGGCCGCGCCGGCGCGGGCGAGGTGAAGCCGATAGTGTCCAAGGCCGATGAATGTCGCGAGTGAACGCTGGTTGTTTGTCGGGGGATGGCGCAGCATCAGTCGCCGCAGGACCCGCAATTCGTCGACCACCGGCTTCGGCGCGACGACATAGCCAACACGAAGTCCGGGCGCCAGCACCTTCGAGAAGCTGCCGACATAGATGACCCTGTCCGCCGTATCCAGGCTCTTCAGCGCCGGGATATCGCTGTCGGCCTCGACCGAGAGATCGGCGTCGTAATCATCTTCGACCAGCAGCACATCGTTGCGCGCCGCGGCCTCGACCAGCGCCAGACGCCGCTCGAGCGGCATGACGCCGGTGGTCGGGCACTGATGGCCGGCGGTGACGAAGGCGAGTTCGCAGCGTGCGAACTCATCGCCCGGCAGCAATCCGTCTCGATCGGCAGGCAGAAACACCGGCCTGCGGGTGGCAAGCCGCACCATGTTCCGCAGGTCGGGATAACCGGGATCCTCCAGCCCCACCGGCGTATCGCGCCCGACGAACAGCTGGACCAGCATCGACAACGCCTGCTGGGAACCGAGCGTGAGGATCACCTCCCCAGGCTGGGCGAATATGCCCCGGCGCGGCAGGACCTGGATGCGCAACTGCTCAATCAGGTCGGGATCGTCGTCATCGATCATGTCGGCGGCCCAGACCTGGATTTCCTGGACGCTGGATGTAGCGCGCACTGCCTCGCGCCAGTTGTTCGTCGGAAACAGGCCGGGATCGTACTGGCCGGACAGAAACGGATAGGGATAGGATCGCCAATCGCGTGGCTTGCTGATCTGCGGCAGGCGCGACGGCCGGATCGCATAGCGCGCCGACCAGTCCGACGACGGGCGGGCTTTAGTCGCCGCGACCGATGGTTTCGCGACGGCACGAACAAAGATGCCGGCCCGCTCGCGGGAGGCAAGCACACCCTCGTCGATCAGTTGCTGGTAGGCCGCCGTCACCGTATTGCGGCCGACGCCGAGCCGAAGCGCAAGCTCGCGCGAAGAGGGCAAACGCACATTGACCGGCAGAAGTCCGGTCTCGACCGCCTGCACGATCATGCGGCGAATTTGGATATTGAGCGCCTGGCCTTCACGATCAAGCGTCGTGAACACCTGGTGCCAGGTATGGTCTGAAGCAAGTTGGAGCTGGGCTATTTTCATGCCCGAAAAGAAGCAAGAACCGGGCCAGCCCGCCCGTGCCGTCTCTTCGCTCGGACCAATCCGCGTTAGCAGCGAAATTCGGAGGAAAGCGTTGGCTGGGGCGCCAGGATTCGAACCTGGGAATGCCGGTACCAAAAACCGGTGCCTTACCGCTTGGCGACGCCCCAACAGAGATCGCGGAACGGTGTCACCCGCCGCAAATCGACGCCTGATTAGCAAAGCTCGGCGATGGCGGCAATCACTTCGTCGCGCTTTTTTCACGGGTTGTCTCACGGCGGATGGGATGCCGGGACGAAGCGCTCGCATGGTGGTCAAATGTCGCAGGTGTCGGAACATCCGATGCCGCCACGGGTTTTCCTGTCGTCCCCCGAAACGAAACAAAAAGGAGAAGACCATGCCCTCCATCAATTCCGCCCGCGTCCTTATTCTCGCCACCGACGGCTACGAGCGTTCGGAGCTTCGCGTTCCCTATGACAAGCTGAAGGCCGCAGGGGCCAAGGTCGAGATCGCCTCGCTTGAAAAGCGTCCGATCAAGAGCTGGGATCAGAAGGACTGGGGCGATTCCATCGATGTCGATCTGACGGTCTCCGATGCCCGCATTGACAGCTATGACGCCCTCGTCATTCCCGGCGGCCAGATCAATCCGGACCTGCTGCGCAAGGAAAAGAGCGCGGTAAAGCTCGTCAAGGATTTCGTCGACAGCGGCAAACCTGTGGCGGCCATCTGCCACGGTCCTTGGCTGCTGGTCGAGGCCGGCGCTCTGAAGGGTCGTGACGCGACATCGTATGAATCGATCCGCACCGACCTCGTCAATGCCGGTGCCAACTGGCAGGATTCCGAAGTGGTGACCGACCAGGGTATCGTCACCTCGCGGTCGCCGGCCGATCTGGATGCCTTTGTTTCCAAGATCGTCGAGGAAATCGAGGAAGGCAAGCACGAGCGGCGCCGCGCCGCCTGATTGCGTCCCGGCACGATAGCCCCGTCTCCGTTCCATCGGAGGCGGGGCTGTTTTTCTTTGCGCCGGCTTCGGCTTGGCGATAACAATCGTTTCCTTCGCACCCGCAGCAGGAGCCTGCCATGCCCGGTTACTCGGCCCGTCCACCCGCCATCCCCACATTGCTGATCGATGACGCGGTGGTTCGGGCGACGCGCTGGGATTTCGAGCCGGGGGCTGCGACCGGCCATCATGTGCACGGGCTCGGCTATGTCGTGGTGCCGATGACCGACTGCCATTTCCTGATCGAGGACGCCGGCGGCGAACGGCGTGTCACCAGCAGAGCCGGCGAGGTCTACCGCCGCGAGGCGGGCGTCGAGCACAACGTGATCAATGGCGGCGATGCGCCGATGAGCTTCATCGAGATCGAGTACAAGTGAGCGAGCCAATGAGCGACGAGCAACCCCGGTTCGAGCTGGAGTTCCAGCCCGCCCATGGCCAGGCCGTGCCTGTCGCAGAGGACGTCTTGCGGATCACCGTGAACAATCCCGGCCCCTTCACCTTCCACGGGACCAATTCCTACATTGTCGGCAGGAATAGCCTCGTGGTGATCGATCCGGGACCGGCGGACGACGCGCATTTTTCCGCTCTGATGGCAGCGATCGGCGATCGGCCCGTCAGTCATATCCTCGTCAGCCACACCCACCGCGATCACTCGCCGCTGTCGCACCGCCTGAAGGCGGCGACTGGCGCCCTGATCGTGGCCGAAGGGCCGCACCGGCCGGCGCGACCGCTGCACGAGGGCGAGACCAATCCGTTTGCGGAGAGTTCGGACACCGACTTCGTGCCCGACGTAACGGTCGGCGATGGTGACAGGATCGAAGCCGACGGGTTTTCGCTGACGGCGATCCTGACGCCAGGACATACCGCCAACCATGCCGCTTTCGCTCTCGACGGCAGTGGCATTCTGTTTTCCGCCGACCATGTCATGGCATGGGCGACCTCGATCGTGGCTCCTCCGGATGGGGCGATGGGCGACTACATGGCCTCACTCGAGCGGCTGCTTACGCGTGACGACCGGGTATTCCTGCCGGGCCATGGCGGCCCGGTCAGGGAGCCACAATCCTTCCTGCGGGGGCTGAGGACCCACCGGCGCATGCGCGAGCGGGCCGTGCTGGAGCGCATCAAGGCGGGAGACCGGCTGATCCCTGATATGGTCAAGGTGATCTACGCCAGCACAGATCCGAGACTGCACGGCGCGGCGGCACTTTCAGTGTTGGCCCATATCGAGGATCTGGTTGAAAAGGGGCTTGTTATCACCGAGGGGCCGCCCCGGCTCACCGGCACCTACATGCCTGCCTGACATTCCTCAATCGCCGGCGATGCCAAGCAGTTCCGCATCGAGGGCATGCAGGAAGTCTTGCGCAGTCTCCGCGCCGAAACCGAGGTCATGGGGGCCGTAGCGGCTTTCGACGCGGAGATCGACGAGCGTCGTCTCGGCCTCTTCGCGCAGGCGGATCATCGTATCCATGGGAAAACCGAGAACGAGGCTGCGGGTCTCGGCCTGGATGAGGACGGTCCCTTCGGGTGTGGCGGGAACAGAGACGAGTGGCTCCTGCGGACGTGGCTTGGGAACAGGGCCGACCTCCGGCACGACGTCATCCGGTGCGCCGTCGAGTTCGGTTTCGCCTGCTTCTGTCTCCGGCAACAGTTCGGGAACGGCATATTCGGTGCCGCGGGTCGGACCAATCCGCCACCCTTTTTGCGCCGCCACGCGAACCACGGCCTCGTAGACGCGATCGAGCGCACCATCATATCTGCGGGAGGCGAGCGCCGGATAGGCGCGGGCCTGTTCCCTCCGGTCCTCGGGACGGATCGCCGGACGCGGAAGCCATTTCTGGTCGAACTCGGCCGTTTCGATGAAGGCGGGGGGATCGATGACATCCGTCGTTACGTCATAAATTTCCGGCAGCGCCATGTAGCGCCAGGTGCCAAACAGCGCGAGGCCGAGCGGCAGTGCCGCATACAGAAGGGCACGCGTCGCGGCAACGCCGCCCAAGGCGCCGACGAACCACAAACGCGCGAGACCGATAAGTGCGAGGGGGACCGACACAGCCGCCGGAACGGCCGCAACGAGGGCAAGTGCCACGAAATCGGGCGTGGAGAGCGGACCGAAACGATGCGCCAGTCCGGCAACAAGGATCATTGCCAGCGCGAAAAGGGCGAGCCGGCGGGCAAGGAAAGCGGACCTGGATACGGGGCGATCGTAGCGGATCTTCATGCAGTCACCACCAAGACACGGTGCGCTGGTGCGAGGCTGTCAGTCTTTCCGAAGGATCCGATCCGTCCAGGGAGCAGCGTGGCGACGTCCATGACTACTGCTCCTCGTCGGTGGGATCGGGAACGTCGATCACCGTTCCATCGTCGAGGCGGATGCTGGTGTCGGCCGGAGGCTGCGGAGGTGGCGGGGCAATACGCTTCGGCGGAACATAGAGCGAGACACCAACGACGATGGCGATCACTACGAGCCAACTGCCGATGATGCGGGACGGGATGGTGAGCCAGCCGCCGCGGAACTGCCGCAACACGAGACCAGGCGCGGTGACCAGCCAGAGGCTGCAGAACAGCGTGCCCGATGCGAAATCGGCAACCCCCACGCCGAGATCATCCAGTCCGACAAAGAGCGACAGCGAAAAGGCGACGATTGCCGCTGCTAGAACGGCCGCCAAGTCTCTCCATCGGCCGGGCAGCCAGAGGGCAAGGCCGGTAACCATGACGGCGAGCGGTGCGACGAGAAAGAGATTATAGCCAAGAACCGTCTCACGGATGAGAAAAAAGACCTCGTCGAAGAAGATCATCATCGGTAGAAGGACGAGGACGAACATCACAGGGATGGCGGCGGCGGCCGCTACCGTCTCGGCGAAGGCGAGCGCCACCGACAGGCCCAGCATGGCAAGAACGAGGTCATAGACCGAGAGCGTGAAGAGCCAGCCAAGCTCCAGGAAGCCGTAGTCGTGCGGCAGCGTCTGGGAGAGAAGAACGAGCAGGAAGCCGAAGGCAAGCCAGGCAGCGGAGAAACGGAACCCACCTGTCCGCGCTACGGCCCTGAACCGATCCAAGCGCGAGGGAGGTTCGAACGATGTCGGTCCCGCCGATCCGAGCGCACGCAACCGCCGACGCCGCTCCGCCCGGCTTTCGCCAGGGACGCCATGTTCGCCTGTCTGTGACGTTCCACGCGCAGCCATGGTTCAGACGACGGCGCTGACGGCGAAGTAGACGCCGCACAGCGCGATGAGCGCGCCCAGCAGGCGAACCACCCGGCCCTCGCGGATGCGACCGAGCACCATGCCGATGACGACACCGGCGACATGGATCAGGCCGGTCGCGACGACGAAGCCGACCGCGTAGGCGGCGGGATCGGCGGCGCCCGGCAGTTCCTGGCCGTGAGCGTAACCGTGGAAGATCGCGAAGACGGAGACCAGCAGCAGCGCAACAAACTCCGGCGCCTTCCAGGCGGCCGCAATTGCAAGACCCAGCACAAGCACGGAGAGACCGATACCGAGTTCCATGAATGGTATCGGGAAGAGCTCCGTCATGCCGACAATGCCGCCGATACACATGATCAGCGGGAAAGTGGCGGGCAGCGACCAGACGGAACGGCCACCAAGCTGGGCGCCCCAAAGGCCGACGGCAAGCATCGCGAGCAGATGGTCAGGTCCCAGCAGCGGATGCTCGAAACCCGAACCGAAACCACCCATGGCGCCGCCCAGGACATGGGCGTCGGCGGTCCCGGCGGTGGCGACGAGGATCGTCGTAACGGTGGCGACGTGGAACAGAACTTGCCGCACGCGAGCGACAGGGAATGGCCTGAGGACCGGCATCGACTCACCCTCCAGCGCGGTTTGACTTCACCCCGCTATCCCACAGTCGGCGGCATTTGTCACGGCATGCAACCGGCCGAAATGAAGGCCCGATAACCGGTTGTCGGCGCCTTCCTTGAGGCGTAGCCTGCGCCGAAGACGACCTGACAGAAGACAACCCCACATGGCTTCCATCCTGATGCTGACAGCGGCGACGCGCCGGGAGCGCAATGACGCGACGAGCTTCGTGTTCGACGCGATCAATGCGTGCGGCGGCTGGATCGAGGACGTGCACATGTATTCCAACAAAATGACGACGGTTCGGCTTGCGCTACCGGGCACGGCGATAGAGGATTTGATCGGCTCCTTGATAGACGGTGGAATCGCCGTCGATCCTCCCGAGGCGCCAGCAAGCTCGGACGACCGGGAACGCCGGGTAACACTCCAGCTCACCTTCCTGCATGACGAACCCGATCTCATGCGGGACATCCCGGCGATCCCCGGCTGAGCCACTCGTTCAATGCAGGTGGCGGAGTTTGTCCGGATTGCGCATCACATAGATCGCGGTGATGGCGCCGTCCTCGATCTGCAAAGCCGTTGTCTGCAACTCGCCGTCCGGCTCCCGGGTGACGAAGCCCGGCAGGCCGTTGACGAGACCGACCCGCAACAGTTCGGATCCCGTCCGCCAGATCTTGTCCGAGAGGTAGGTATGAACCTTCATCACCGCCGCATGGCCAAGGATCGGTGCGATCGCCGCAGGGCGCTTGCCGCCTCCGTCCGAATGCAGGCCGACATCGGCGGCGAGCATGGCCGACAGCGCCGTCATATCGCCGCTGCGCGAGGCCTTGAAGAAGGCTTGCGCTATTTCGAGCCCCCGCTGGCGGTCGACCGCGTAGCGGGTCCGAGCTTCCCGAACGTTTCGACGCGCTCGCGCCGCTAGCTGGCGACAGGCGGCAACATCGCGCTCCAAAGTCGCTGCGATCTCCTCGAAAGGCAGGCCGAAAACATCGTGCAGCAGGAGGGCGGCCCGCTCCAGCGGCGACAATCGTTCGAGAGCGAGCATCAGCGGCAAGCTGACGTCTTCAGGTTCGTCTTCGTCCTCCACCACCGGTTCGGGCAGCCAGGGGCCGACATAGGTTTCGCGCTTGTGCCGTGCCGATTTCAGCTGGTCGAGACAAAGTCGCGTGACGACGCGGCGGAGAAAGGCTTCGGGTTCGCGAATTTCTGTGCGATCGGCCTTCATCCAGCGGATGAAGGCCTCCTGCAGCATGTCTTCCGCATCCGAGACCGAACCCAGCATGCGATAGGCGAGCCGCATCATCTTGCGCCTCAGGGGATCGAAGCTCGCCGCCGCATCCGTATGGTCGGCGGGCAACATCAGGCGGCAACTCCGGCCGCCTGGGTCGCCGGCGTCTCGATCCACAGGCCGAAGCCGACGGCAAGCCTGTTCCAGCCATTGATGACATTGATCATCAGCGTCAGCTTCACCTGTTCTTCCTCGGTAAAGGCAGCCTGCAGGACCTCTTGGACCGCCGGCTCAGGATGCCCCTCGGACAGCGTGGACAGCGCTTCCGTCCAGGCGAGTGCCGCACGTTCGCGATCGGTATAGCAGGGCGCCTCGCGCCAGGCTGACAGGAGGTAGATGCGCTGCTCCGTCTCGCCCTTGGCACGGGCTTCCGCCGTGTGCATGTTGAGACAATTGGCACAGGCATTGATCTGGGAGGAGCGGATTTTCACCAGCTCGACGAGGCTCGGCTCCAGGCTTCCTGCCACATCGATGGAGACCGCCATCCACTTTTTCATCAGGGCGGGAGCGGCGGCAAAGGGATCAAGTCTTGCAGTCATGAGATCGTTCCTTCTGTTGGTTACGAGATCATGACGAGCGGAGGATGGTCAATGTGACATGAGGGGAGAAATTTTTCTGCACATTCCGGAAACAGCGGAATGCGTAAGGATACTATCCCTTCGCCTTGATCGCCGCGTGTGCTGCGGCAAGCCTCGCGATCGGCACGCGGAACGGGGAGCAGGAGACGTAGTCCAGTCCGACATCCTCGCAAAAGTGGATGGACGCCGGGTCGCCGCCGTGCTCGCCGCAGATGCCGAGCTTCATGTCGGGACGCGTCTTGCGGCCGCGCTCGGCGGCGATGCGGATCAGTTCTCCGACGCCGTCGAAGTCGAGCGAGATGAAGGGGTCGTGCTCGATGATGCCCTTCTTCTGGTAGGTCGGGATGAAGGCGGAGGCATCGTCGCGCGACATGCCGAAGGTGGTCTGCGTCAGGTCGTTGGTGCCGAAAGAGAAGAATTCGGCGGCTTCCGCGATCACATGGGCGCGCAAGGCGGCACGGGGCAGTTCAATCATCGTGCCGACGAGGTAGGAGATTTCCATCTTCGCCTCGTCCATCACGGCGCGGGCGACGCGATCGATCACGCCCTTGACGTAATCCAGTTCCGAACGAAGGCCGACGAGAGGCACCATGATCTCAGGCACCACGGCGGCACCCGTTTCGCGGGCTGCGGCCACCGCGGCCTCGAAAATGGCACGGGCCTGCATTTCGGCGATTTCCGGATAGGAGATCGCCAGGCGGCAACCGCGGTGTCCGAGCATGGGATTGAACTCATGCAGGGCGTCGATCCGCTCGCGCATGAAGGCGGGCTCCATGTCCATCGCGGCGGCCACCTCGGCAACCTCCTCCTCGCTCTTTGGCAGGAACTCGTGCAAGGGCGGGTCGAGCAGACGGATCGTCACGGGCAGGCCATGCATGATGACGAAGAGTTCGGTGAAATCCGAGCGCTGCATCGGCAGCAGCTTGTCGAGCGCGGCGCGGCGGCCCGCCTCGTCCTCGGCGAGGATCATCTCGCGCATGACGTGAATGCGGTCACCCTCGAAGAACATGTGTTCGGTGCGGCAAAGGCCGATGCCCTCGGCCCCGAACGAGCGGGCGGCGCGCGCGTCCACGGGAGTATCCGCATTGGTGCGCACGGTCATGCGCCTGCTGCTGTCGGCCCACTCCATGAGCTTCGCGAAATCGCCCGACAGTTCCGGCTGCAGCATCGGGACATGACCCTTCAGAACCTGTCCGGACGAACCGTCGATAGTGATCACATCGCCCTTGCGGAACGTGACGCCAACGCCCAGCAGCAGTTCGTTGCGGGTATCGACACGCATGTTGCCGGCGCCGACGACGCAGGGGATGCCCATGCCGCGGGCGACAACCGCCGCGTGGCTTGTCATGCCGCCGCGTGTCGTCAGGATGCCCTCGGCAGCATGCATGCCGTGGATGTCTTCGGGGCTGGTCTCGACACGAACGAGAATGACCTTGCGGCCTTCCTCCTCGGCGATGACAGCCTCTTCCGACGTGAACACGATCTCGCCCGTCGCCGCCCCGGGGGACGCAGGCAGGCCGGAGCCGATCACCTTGCGCTCGAAGCGGGGGTCGATCGTCGGGTGCAGAAGCTGGTCGAGCGAGGCGGGGTCTATGCGGGAGACTGCTTCCTGCTCGCTGATCAACCCCTCCCCGACCATGTCGACGGCGATCTTCATCGCGGCCTTGGTGGTGCGCTTGCCTGAGCGCGCCTGGAGCATCCAGAGCTTGCCCCGCTCGATGGTAAACTCCAGATCCTGCATGTCGCGGTAATGGGCTTCCAGACGTGTGCAGATCGCCCTGAACTCGCCGAAAGCCTCCGGCATGACCTTCTCCAGCGAAGGCCGGTCCGAGAGGGCGGCAAGACGCCCCTCCTCCGTGATCGACTGCGGCGTGCGGATACCCGCCACGACATCCTCGCCCTGCGCATTAATCAGGAACTCGCCGTAGAGCGCGTTTTCCCCGGTCGACGGATTGCGCGTGAAGGCAACGCCTGTAGCTGACGTGGAGCCGAGATTGCCGAACACCATGGCCTGGACGGTCACGGCGGTACCCCAATCGCCGGGAATATTGTGCAGCATGCGATAGGTGGTGGCGCGCGGGTTCATCCAGCTCGAGAAGACGGCGCCGATGGCACCCCAGAGCTGGACGAAGGGGTCCTGCGGAAAGGTTTCGCCGAGCTCTTCCTTGATGGTCTGCTTGTAGAGGTCGGTGATGTGCTGCCATTCGATGGCGGAGAGTTCAGTGTCGAGATCGTGACCGAGCCGCGCCTTCTCATGGTCCAGGATGTCCTCGAAGACCTCGTGATCCAGCCCCATGACGACATCGCCATACATCTGGATGAAGCGGCGATAGCTGTCCCAAGCAAAGCGCGCATCGCCCGCCTGATGGGCAAGCGCCGCGACGGTGACGTCGTTCAGGCCGAGATTCAGGACGGTATCCATCATACCCGGCATCGAGGCGCGCGCGCCGGAGCGAATGGACACCAGAAGCGGGTTGCCGGTCTCCCCGAAACCACGGCCGGTGACGGCCTCGACGGTCTTCAGCGCTTCGAGGACTTCGGTCTTAATGTCGTCGGAGAGCGTGCGGCCGTTCGCATAGAAGTGCGAACAGGCGTCGGCTATGATCGTGAACCCCGGAGGCACGGGCAAGCCGAGGGCCGCCATCTCCGCCAGATTGGCACCCTTTCCTCCCAGACGGTCGCGATCGGCGGCGCGCCCCTCAGCCGCGCCGTTCCCGAACGTGTAGACCCATTTGGTCATTGTCCTCTTCTCCACCCACAACGGCCAGTTCTGCCCTTACAGGAATTGTGACAGATTGAAAACGTGGGGAAACAAAGAAAATGCTGCATTGCATCATAAATGCGGCGGAGCGGTTAATTTGGTTGGGAGAGCGACAGAAATCCGCGTTGCGCCATCATTCCTCGAGACGCACACGCTCGGCTGGCGACGGGTCGCCAAGCAGCGTGACGCCCCTGTCGACATCCCTGCTCATCATCACCGCCCGCTTTCCATCGGGCGAGAACAGCACCCGGATTTCGCTTACGGGGCAATTTCTCGGCTCACATGCCCTGAACAATTCCATGGGTTTGCCATCCACTTCGATGGCTTCTGAAGCCAATGCGACATAGGTATCGCGCGAGATCATGGATCGCACCCAGATGGGAATATCCCGCCGCCCTTTCACGAGCGCGGACAGGCTCTCCCGATGCGTCTCGGATTCGGCCACGACGCGGGGAAGGAAACGTCCGGATTCGCCTGACAAGACGGTTTGCGGAGTGGCGCACAGAAGCGCCGCAAGGATGAGCGATGCGCGTTTCATGGCCGCAACCTTACCCCAAGCGGCAGCGACAGCAAACGTCGCCGACTGGTTCAAAGTTTAATCGTCATGCTTACAAACATTTCAAACTTTTCGAATATAAGCACCCGATAACCGAAGGTCGTCGGCTTAAGACCGGACACGTATGACCCCGATTTTTCCACAGCTAACGGAATTGCAGGAGAACAGTCCGGCATTGATCGCCGTGTTCGATCCGGAAGACCGGCTGGCATACTCAAATTCGGCCTACCGGCAAGCCTACTGTGTCGCGGTGGGCGAAACGCCGCTGTGGGCCGATATCATGCGGCGAAATCACCACCTGATCCGCGGCGCCGTCATCCGGACGGACGATTTCGAGGCCTGGCTTGCGTCAGCGATCGCACGACGAGGCAAGCAGACGCAACGGTCGTTCGAGGTCGACCTTCTCGATGGACGATGGTTCCTGATGACGGAAACCGTGCAGCCGGATGGCTGGATGCTTGCCATCGCCGTCGACATCACCGAACTGAGGACCGACGAACGGGAACTCCGGCAGCACCGGGATTTCGCCCGTCGCGCGTCCCAGACCGACGACCTGACAGGCGTGGCGAACCGCCGATACATGATGTCCATGCTGGAAGATCTGCTCAACGGGCGACATGGCGGCCCGGCACGCAGCGGATGCGTTGCGCTCTTCGACATCGACTTTTTCAAAGGCGTGAACGACCGCTTCGGACACCTGGCGGGAGACGAGGTACTCATCGACTTCGCCCGAACCGTGCAGGCCGGAATTCGCCTTCGGGACGGTTTCGGGCGCATCGGCGGCGAGGAGTTCATGCTGGTGCTGCCGGATACCTCTCCCGAACAGGCACAGAATATCGTCGACCGCATTCTCGGCTCGGTGCGGGGGCGGCGCCCTCTCAACGGTGATCTCGGCTTTGGCTATACATCTTCGGCGGGACTGGCCGTTGTCCTCCCCGACGACACCCTGGAGTCCCTGTATGCCAGGGTGGACAAGGCGCTTTATGCTGCAAAACGCGGCGGCCGCGACCGCCTGATGATCGCCGCCTGACCCTCGTTCGGGTGCGAGACCTATACCGCTTCCCGCTCCCGCATGGCCTCCGCGGTCTGAAGGTCGACCGACACGAGTTGTGAAACGCCCTGCTCCGCCATCGTGACACCGAACAGGCGGTTCATGCGTGCCATGGTGATCGGGTTGTGAGTGATGATCAGGAAGCGCGTGTCGGTCGACATCGCCATCTCGTCCATCAGGTTGCAGAAGCGCTCGACATTGTGGTCATCGAGCGGCGCGTCAACCTCATCCAGCACGCAGATCGGGGCGGGGTTAGTGAGGAACACAGCAAAGATCAGGGCCATCGCCGTCAGCGCCTGCTCACCGCCCGACAGCAGCGTCATGGTCTGCGGCTTCTTGCCTGGCGGTCGGGCTAGGATTTCGAGTCCAGCCTCGAGCGGGTCCTCGCTCTCGATCAATTGGAGTTCCGCTGTGCCGCCGTTGAAGAGGTGGGTGAAAAGGCGCTGGAACTGGACATTGACGACGTCGAAGGCGGCGAGCAGCCGTTCGCGACCCTCGCGGTTCAGGCTCTGGATCGCTCCGCGCAGCTTGCGGATCGCGTCGATGATGTCGTCACGCTCCTTGATCAGCGCGGCCAGACGTTCGGAAAGTTCCTTCTGTTCCTCGTCGGCGCGGAGGTTGACGGCACCGAGCCGCTCGCGCTCCATCTTCAGCCGGTCGAGTTCACGCTCAACCTCCCGCAGGTCCGGGATATCCGACGGGTCCTTAAGACCCGTCAATTGAAATGCGCCGGCCGGCTGGACGTTCAGTGCTTCGCCAATACGTTGCTCGGTTTCCTTACGCCGTTCGCGGGCGGAGACCAGCCGCTCTTCGGCGCGACCGCGACGCTCACGGCTTTCGGCCAGTTCCGACAGCGCTGTCGCAGCCTTCTGGTCGGCGGCGCGCTGCAGGGTTTCGGCCTCGACCAGGCGATCGGCGGCCGCCTTGCGATTGCTCTCGGCCTTCTGCAGTTCATCCAGCAGCGCCCGGCGCTTGTCGTCGAACTCTTCCGGAGCAAGATCGAGCGAGGTCATTTCCTCTCGGGCTTCTTCCTCGCGATCACGAAGCGTGGCGATATGCTGCTCGGCGCTTGCGGCCCGTTCCTGCCAGGTAGCACGCTCCTGGCCTATCGTCAGGATACGGCGGCGCCGCTGGTCGTTCTCGCGGTTCAGGCCTTCGTGGACGGCGCGTGCCTCGGCCAGCACGGCACGCCCGGTCGCCACAGCAGTCTGCTGGTCACGCAGGCGGACGTCGATATCGGCGAGGTCAGGCACGTCCTCCATGGCGATGCGGGCTTCCTCCTCCTGCTCGACCACTTCCTCGATCTGGGCGGTCAGGCTGCTCAACGCTTCCTCCACGACGTCTCGGCGGCGGATCAGATCGCCGGACGCCCGCTCGGCGGCGGCAAGAGCCTCGCGCGCCTCGGCAAGCTGGCGCACGCCGAGCCGCTGGCGCTCGCGGGCCTCGGTCAGCCATTCCTCGGCAAGCCCGATCGCCTCGTGGGCGGCGCCCTGACGCTCCATGGCTTCGGCCAGCATTTCTCGAGCTTCTTCCGTTTCCTCTTCGAGTTCAGCCAGCCGGTTCTTCTGGGCCAGCCGCAGCGCGGCGGCGCTCGGTGCTTCGGATCCCCTGATATGACCGTCCCAGCGATAGACCGCCCCCTCGCGGGTGACCAGCCGCTGGCCAGGCGCCAGGCGGTGCATCAGGTGACGCGCCTCGCTCTCGGCGACGACGCCGATCTGGCGGAGGCTTCTATAGAGTGCGGCTGGAGCGCGGACATGACCGATCAGCGGCACGGCACCCTCGGGCAAGGGGGGGTCGGAAGCACCCTCCCCGTTGCCAAGCCAATGCGCCGGGGCGCGCGGATCGGTGGGAGATTCAAGATCGTCGCCCAGCGCGGCACCAAGGGCGGTCTCGAAACCACGATCGACGTCCAGCTCATCGGCCACCGGCGGAAAATCGCCAGCCGCGGCGGAACTGGAGAGCATCTTCGCAATGGTGCGGGCTTCCGTTTCGAGCGCGTTGAGGCGCCCGCGGGCGGCTTCCACCGGCTGCCTGGCCTCCGCTTCCTCGCGACGAGCCTTGGCAACGGCCTCGTCGGCTTCAGCCACGCGTGTCTCGCATTCCTCGATCAGGGCTTCGGCGGCTTCGACGAGTTCCTGCTTTTCGCCCGGATCGGGAAGCTCCGCAATACGGGCGGCGATCGTCTCGATCTCCCCCTTCGCCTCGCCAGCCTGCCGGTCCAGACGCTGGCGGCGCTCGGCAAGGTCGCGGATCGCCTTTTCAAGCTGGTTGCGGCCGGCGGCGGCCTCGGCTCGCTCGGCCGTCAATGCGGCGAACACCCGCTCCGCGTCAGCGAGATCCGCGGCGGCGGCTTCGAACGCAGTCCGGGTTTCCTCGGCCTGCCGGTCGGAGTCCGCCAGGAACTCCTGCAACTCGGCTTCTTCAGACGAAAGGCGCTCCAGAACTTCGGCGTTGTCGGCAACCAGTCGCTCCTCGCGGCGGATGTCCTCACCCAGTTGGGCCAGGCGACGTGTCAGTTCCTCACGCCGCCGCAACAGGCGCGATGCTTCCTCGTCGAGCTGCGTACGGGCGATCTGAAGTCTCTGCAGGGCGGCGGCAGCGGCGGCTTCCGCTTCGCGCAATTCCGGCATCTTGAGGCTGGCGATCCCCTGCGCCTTCGCCGCTTCCATCTGGATCTGTGCCTTCTCGGCCACCAGAGAGGTGGCCTGGTTCAGGGCGCTGTCGGCCTCGGCCTCCGCCTCTTTGGCCTGGACCCAGCGAATGTAGAGCAGCATGGCGTCGCGGGCGCGAATATCGGCGGACAGCGCCTTGAAGCGGTTCGCCTGGCGGGCCTGGCGCTTGAGGCTCTCGATCTGGGTTTCGAGCTGGACGGTGATGTCTTCAAGCCGCTCGAGGTTGGTTTCGGCAGCGCGCAAGCGCAATTCGGCCTCGTGGCGACGGGAATGCAGGCCCGAAATGCCAGCCGCCTCTTCCAACAACTGGCGCCTTGCCTGCGGTTTTGCCTGGATCAGTTCGCCGATACGCCCCTGCCCCACCATCGAGGGCGAGCGGGCGCCGGTGGAGGCATCGGCGAACAGCAGTTGTACGTCCTTGGCGCGGGCTTCCTTGCCGTTAATCCGATACACGGACCCCTGCTCGCGCTCGATGCGGCGGGTGACCTGGATTTCGTCCTGATCGTTGAAGGCGGCGGGCGCGGTGCGGTCGGAATTGTCGAGATAGAGACCGACCTCGGCGGAGTTCCGCGCAGGACGATTGCCAGACCCGGAGAAAATGACGTCATCCATGCCGGAGGCGCGCATGTTCTTGTAGGAATTCTCGCCCATGACCCAACGCAGGGCCTCGACGAGATTGGACTTGCCGCAACCGTTCGGCCCCACGACGCCGGTAAGGCCCCGTTCGATGATGAACTCGGACGGCTCGACGAAGGTCTTGAAGCCGAGAAGGCGGAGCTTGGTGAACTTCATGGGCTCACCCTCCCGGTCATCACCAAAGAAAAAACGGGCGCACGGGTTTCCCCGTCGCCCGTCGTCACAAAGACGCGTCGATCAAAGGAAGCTGTCGATAAGGGCCGACATGGTGTCAACCGACATGTCTCCAGAATACGCCTTGCCGTTGATCAGGAAGGTCGGGGTCGACTGGACACCGAATTCCTTGGCGCCGCGGTCACGCACTGCCGACACATCAGCGGCTAGCTGCTGGTTCGTCAAGCACGCTTCGAAGCTCTCCTGTGTAAAACCGGCCAGTTTGGCGTTCTGGAGCATCGCGCCGCGCACGTCTCCGTCGGACGGAGCCGCCCAGGCACGCTGCTGCTTCAGGAACATGGAGATGAACGGCAGTTGCTGACCTTCCGGCGCGCAGCGGGCGAGCATGAAGGCTGCCGTGGCCGCCGGATCGAACGGGAATTCGCGAACGACAAAGTAGACCTTGCCGCTGTCGACGTATTTCTGCTTGATCGGGTCCAGGGTCGTCGCATGGAAATGCGCGCAGTGCGGGCAGGTCATCGACATGTATTCGACCACCTTCACCGGCGCATTCGGATCGCCGTAAGCGAGTTCCGGCAGCGGGCCCGGCTTCATCACTTCCGCCATGTCGACATCGCGGTCCGCCTTGGGCAACTCGACATTGGCTGCCGGCGCGGTTGTCGTCTCCGCAGGCGTCTCAGCCTGCGCCGTCGTCGTTGCGGGTGTCGAGGTTTCCGCCGGTGCCTGGGCTGCCGGTTCGGACTTTTCATCGCTGCAGGCGGTGAGCGCCATCGACAGAGCGCCAAGGGCGATACCGGAGAGGAGAATGCGGCGGGTCGGGGTGAGGTCGATCTTTGTCATGGTGACATCCGTGCACTGGGACGTTGAAATTTTGCCATTCGTTACAGCGCCAATCGCCTTCAAACAAGGCATGGTGAGGGCGGAAGCATCAAAGAATTGTGACGTATGCCGCCTTTTACGTGAGCGGCGGCATGGATACAGGCGCGCACCACTAACCCTTTGCTTACCATTATCGCTTACCTTTCGTTCAAACTTGTGAACCGTGACCGACCCGTAGAGCCGTTTCGATGAAGCTCACCAGACTGCTGCTCCTGTCGTCCCTTCTCTGCCTCCAGCCGGCGCCCGTTTCCTTTGCGCAGGGCGCAAACAGCAATCCGCTTGTCCTCGGCCAGTTCGGCATCGCCCGCCTTGCGTCAGGCGAAGAAGCCCTGATGACGCAGGAGCGCGAGGGCTGGAAGGTCGAGCGCACCATAGACCGGCTCGTGCTGTCCAACAGCGACTACGACAAGACCTATTCCGTCCAGACCGAGAGCTTCGCCAGCAAGATCGTCATGACGCGCAAGAAGGGCGACTACACCGAAACCTATGTGCTCTACGGCTCCGCGCCGAACAACCGGTCGCGCATCCTCTACAAGATCGAGCGGACGCTCGAGTATCCTGACAAACTGGCACGCCCGCGCGCCACGGACCTGATGGCCGGCATCAACAGGAAGTGGGGCAGCACCTCCTATGCCGTGGCACCCACCCCACCGCAGCCGGGCGAGGAAATCAGCCACATCTGGTACTTCAAGCGCGACGGCTCCCGCGTCGAACTCAACCAGGGTTGCAGCGAAACGCTCAGCAACGGCGAATACATCACGCGTTACAGCCTTGATGACCGGGCCCAGATCGAAAAAGCCGAAAGCGCCGTCTGCAACGCCTACCTCTCGGTCAAGGTGAAGACGGACGACCAGAATTTCGTCGAGCGCGTGAGCTTCAACGCCTACAGCAACTATGCACTCGCCTATGCACTCGACGAGGACGAGACCATGCTGCGCAAGCGGCTGGAAGCGCATCTCGACGAGCATGTCCGCGAGCGCCGGCGCATTCTCGACATTCCCCAGCTCTGAAAGAGTTCAGCGTTTCTTGCCGAGAACGCCAGTCCCCAGGCGACGAATGGCGTTGCGGAGGTTTTCGTTCTCGATGCCGTCAAGCATGCCCTCGAGCCGCTTCGCCTTGACGCCGTCGAGAGGCTTCACCCGTTTGGCCCGTGTGACAGGCAGAACCGGTTTCTGGACGATGCGGATCTGCGCGATCGCCGGATAACCGAAGAAGCCGTTGATCCTGGCGATCAGCTCTCCCTGCGAGTGGGTCAGAAACAGTGCCCTGGCGCCCTCGCAGGCCACAGTCAGGACGCCCGGGCGATAACCACCTTCCCCGTCCTCGGAACCTCGGCGTGGCCAGGAAATCTTTTCTGGCCGTGTGCAGTCTGCGAAGCTCTCGCCGGCGATCTCGTCCCACGAACCAAGGAGAGCGGTGTTGATGCCGGCACGACGCGCCAGCACCGGGTCGATGATGCCGTTGGCGATCTCGGAGATCTGCCGGATGCCTCGTTTCGGCTGGTTCATGGGGACAACGCTTCAATACCGCAGGGCCGCCTTGATCCGGCGGAGTGATTTGTCCACTTATACGGCATTTCCGGCCAGCGAAACAGAATGAACCAGCTTCCCCCCGAAAACCGGCGCGCCGCGACGCTTCTGTCCTGGTACGATCGCCACCATCGCGACCTGCCCTGGCGGGTCAGCCCTCCCATGGCGCGGCGCGGCATCAAGGCCGATCCGTACCACGTCTGGCTGTCGGAGGTGATGCTGCAGCAGACCACGGTGCAGGCGGTGAAGGCCTATTTCGCGAAGTTCCTGGCATTGTGGCCGACCGTCAACGATCTCGCGGCGGCACCGGTCGAGGACGTGATGGCGGCCTGGGCAGGGCTCGGTTACTACGCGCGGGCGCGCAACCTCAAGAAATGCGCCGAAGCGGTCGCGACGGATCACGGAGGCATATTTCCCGATACCGAAGACGGCCTGCGCGCCCTACCCGGCATCGGCGATTACACATCCGCCGCCATAGCGGCCATCGCGTTCGATCGCCCGGCGGCGGTGATGGACGGCAATGTCGAGCGCGTGATCTCCCGCCTTTATGCCATCGACGCGCCGCTGCCCGGATCGAAGCCGGAGATGAAGGCCAGGGTCACGGCAATGACTCCCAGCGAACGGCCGGGCGACTTCGCGCAGGCGATGATGGACCTCGGCGCAACCATCTGCACACCGAAGCGGCCGAGCTGCGTCCTCTGTCCCTTCCGCGACGACTGTCTGGCATTCGCAACCGACGATCCGGAGCGTTTCCCGGTGAAGGCGGCCAAGAAGGAAAAGCCGGTCAGGATCGGCGCCGCCTTCGTTGCGGTCGATAGCAACAACCGCGTGCTGTTGCGACGACGGATCGAGACCGGCCTTCTCGGCGGGATGACGGAAGTGCCGACGACTGGGTGGACGGCGCGTCTCGATGGCGGCGATACGGAGGACCACGCGCCGTTCGATTCCAACTGGCAGCCGAAAGGTGTCGTTACCCACGTCTTCACCCATTTCGAACTCAAGCTTTCCGTCTTCCATGCGACCGGTGTCGAGGCGCCGGCCGATAACGGATGGTGGGAGCCCGTCGCAAATCTTGATGCGCAGGCGCTGCCGACCGTCATGAAAAAGGTAATCGAACAGGCTATTCCCGACGCCTTTCGAAAGAACAGAGGATAATTCATGACCGCGCAGATCGACCACATCGTCTTCGACATCGGCAAGGTGCTGATCCACTACGATCCCAACCTGCCCTTTTCCCGGATCATCCCGGATGCCGCCGAGCGCCAGTGGTTCTTCGAGAATGTCTGCACCCACGACTGGAACATCGAGCAGGACCGCGGCCGCACATGGGCCGACGCGGAAGCGCTGCTGATCGCCCAGTATGCCGACCGCGCCGACCACATCCGAGCCTTCCGGCAGACCTGGCGGGAAATGGTGCCGCACGCCTACGAGGGTAGCGTGGCGATCATGCTGTCGCTGATCGAGGCCGGACGCGATGTCACCATGCTGACCAACTTCGCCGCCGACACGTTCAAGGAAGCACAGGAGATGTATCCGTTCCTGACGGTGCCGCGCGGCGTGACGGTTTCGGGCGAAGGTGGCCTCATCAAGCCGGATGTGGCGATCTACGAAACGCACGTGAAGAGTTTCGGTCTTGAGCCGGCGCGGACGATCTTCATCGACGACTCGATGCCCAATGTCGAAGGCGCGAAGAAAGCCGGCTGGCAGGCGGTGCATTTCGCCGGGGCGGAGAAGCTGAAGGCTGATCTGGAAAGCTACGGCGTCACCGTCTGATGAGTTAAGTGGTCCGCCGCGTCAGCCGCAGACCTCCTCGTATTTCTCTTCCAGCCGGCGGGTGAACCCAAGCGTATCGAAGAGCGGCGCTGTCTTGCGCGCCGAGATGAGATGCTGGCGCAGGCGGGTCTGGCGGGACCCATCCTGCGCCAGTTCGACCGCCAGGCGGACGAATTCTGGAATATCGTTGGCGACGAGATCGGGCAATCCGACGGCGCCGAGAAGGCTTTCCGAGACGCGGCCGGCAAAGGCCGTTCCCCTGACCGTCACCACCGGGACGCCGCACCACAGCGCGTCGGAGGTGGTGGTATGGCCGTTATAGGGCGTCGTGTCGAGGGCGATATCGGCCTCGCACAGCCGCGCCAGATGATCGGGGATGGAAAGACGGGGAGCAAAGATCAGTCGCTCGCCATCCACGCCATGAGCGACGGCGGCGCGGCGCAGGTTTTCGCGTACGGTTTCCGGCAGATCGGCAAGCCAGAGCACCGAGCCTTCGACCGCCTTCAGGATGTCCATCCAGGCCGCGAACATCGCCGGGCGGATTTTCTGGACCTGATTGAAGGAGCAGAAGACGACGCCTGTTTCCGGCAGCCCGTGGGCGGCGCGGCCTTGCCGCTCCACTTCGGGCCGGGTTGCGTCGTTGCACTGGTAGCTCGGCGCGATCCGCAGCAGCTTTTCATCGTAGAAGGGATCGCTGGAGGGCGGCGTCACGATGGCGTCGGTAATTGCATAGTCAATGCCGGCACCGGAGACCGGGCCGGGAAAGCCGAGATAGGTGATCTGAACCGGGGCCGGGCGACGGCAGAAAATGCCAAGACGGTTGCCGTGGGTATAGCCCTTGAGATCGACGAGAATGTCGAGGTCGAGCGCGCGGATTTGGGCCGCGGCGGCCTCGTCGTCGATCTCCAGGATGTCGACATAGCGATCGACGGCATCCAGAAAACGCTGGCGCATCGGCCCGCTGCGGAAGCGCGCCAGCGTGTGGCAGATGCCGTAGACTTCGAACCTGCCCCGATCGTGGTGTTCGAGGACGCCGCCGAACAGTGCCATTGTCGCATGGTCGCAGAAATCGGCGGAAACATATCCGATACGGATCTTCTCGCGGGTTAGCCTTGGTGCCGGCCGTTCTTCGGTCACAGGCGGCAGGAGATGACTTGCGGTTAGCCGCGAGGAACGCAAAATGTAGTCCTCGTCGCCGGACCAGACGACGGCGCGGAACGCGTTCTCTCGGATGTCGATCGCCTCGCCTTCGGCCGCATAACCCGCCTCCAGCTTCTCCTGTAACTCCTGGACGATATCGAGCATGCCAAGATTGGCGGCGCACCAGAAGAGTTCCGATAGCGCAAGCCGGCTGTCCGGGTCCTGCTCGTAGGCGGCGCTCAGTGGGCCGAGCGCTTCCTCGAACAGATCGAGCCCGGAGAGGACGATGCCGGCATTCAGGAAATTGCCGGTGGATGTGGCCGTCCGCGCCAGTCTTCGTGCATAGGGCAAGGCCTGGGCATAGTCGCCTGCCTCGCGATAGAGCGAGCAAAGCGAGTGGTTGAGTTCGCGGTCGTCGGGTAGAAAACGCTCGAGCTTAAGAAGCGCTGCGCGGGCGCTCACGGGATCATCAACGGCAAGAAAATGCGTTGCCGCGCGAAAGGCCGCCTCGCGGCGATGGCGTTCGGTGAAATCGACTGCGCCAGCGTAGAAGGTGGCCGCGGCGGCACGGTCGCCGAGCCGCTCCTGCACAGCCGCGAGAAGCAACATCGCATCCGCGCTCTTGCGATCGGCGACGAAGGCTTCGAGACCCGCGGCGAGCGCGAGCTGCATCTGTCCGTCGCTGAAATGGCGCTTTGCCTGTTGGAGCTTGACGCTCATCGGCCGCTTCGTGTCCCGTTGTTTTTGCCCCCGCAAGCCTCTTAGGGAGAAGAACTTGCCTCAGGCTGGAACGGACAGAACGTGACAAGACAAAAAGATGACGCCCGGATCGATGAAGATCCGGGCGCCCATGTTCTCCGGGCGGGACTGAAGGCACTAAACCGTCCGGAGGATGAATGGAGCTGGCGAAACCGGGTGGACCGTTAGTCCAGCTTCGCCAGCCCATTGCGGATGATCGACCGCAGATCGTCGATGGGACGCAGGGACTGCCCATCCTCGAAATGCCAGAAGGTCCACCCGTTGCACGCATCAAGGCCCTGGACCTTTGCTCCAAGACGATGAATGGATCCGGCCTCTCCGCCGGCCGCGAGCGTACCGTCGGCGCGAATGATGGCGGAATGACGCCGTTTCGCATCGGTCAGCACCTGTCCGGGCTTGACGAGACCGCTTTCGACCAGGGTGTTGAAGGCGACGCGAGGCTCGGCCTTCTTGCCGGTCAGTACGGTGAGTTCCGCCTTGCCCAGCGGCTCGACGGCGGCGATACGGGCAGACGCCGCATCGATGTAATCCTGTTCGCGCTCGATGCCGACGAAATGGCGGCCGAGACGCTTGGCGACGGCCCCCGTGGTGCCGGAACCGAAGAACGGGTCAAGCACGATATCGCCCGGCTTGGTGGAAGCCATGATGACGCGGGCAAGCAGCGCTTCCGGCTTCTGGGTCGGATGAACCTTCTTGCCGTCCTCACCCTTCAGCCGCTCGCCACCCGAGCAGATCGGGAACAGCCAGTCGGAGCGCATCTGCACGTCGTCGTTGGCCGCCTTCATCGCATCGTAGTTGAAGGTGTAGCCCTTGGCCTTCGGATCGGGCGAAGCCCAGATCATCGTCTCGTGGGCGTTCTGGAAGCGGCGGCCCTTGAAGTTCGGCATCGGGTTTGTCTTGCGCCAGACGATGTCGTTGAGGATCCAGAAATTGAGATCCTGCAAGGTCGCGCCGACGCGGAAGATGTTGTGATAGGAACCGATCACCCAGATCGTGCCGGTCGGCTTCAATACGCGACGGCAAGCGAGCAACCAGGCGCGGGTGAAGGCGTCATAGGCTTCGAACGAGGCGAACTGGTCCCATTCGTCGTCGCAGGCATCGACGACCGACTGGTCGGGACGATGCAGCGCACCGCCAAGCTGCAGATTGTACGGGGGGTCAGCGAAGATGGCATCCACGGATTTGTCCGGCAGAGCTTCGAGCGCGGCGACGCAGTCGCCCTTGATGATTGTGTCGACAAAGGAAAACGGATCGCTGGAACGGCGAAGATCGGCGAGCGGAAACACGGATGCCATCTGATACTCACTTTACGCTGACGCAGTACTTCAATGGCCTTATGGTTACCGAAGTTGGTTACCAAAGGCTGAAGGGTGTGCGGAAAAGTGCGTGAGCCGAAACGCGTTACGCCCCGGACATCTTGAGGCGCCTCTATAAAACGGCGGTTGCCCGAGACGGTCACGCGCACTAAATTCGGCTATTGTTGAAAGCTGGATTTGCCAATGACACGCAACACGTCAGTCACGCTTGACGATCACTCCACAAGCTTCGTCAACGAACAGGTGGAAGGCGGACACTACGAGTCCGCAACAGATGTGGTGCGAGCTGGCCTGCGGCTGCTCCAAGAGCACGAGGCTAAGGTAAAGGCACTACAGGATGCGCTTGTCGAAGGCGAGCAATCGGGAGAACCACAACCCTTCGATTTTGATGCCTTCAAGGCACGCAAACGGGCCGAGTTCCAAAGCAAATGAAGGCGCTGGCGCTTTCACCGGCGGCCGAGGCGGATTTGAACGAAATCTGGGACTATAGCGCGGCCGCGTGGGGCGTTGACCGCGCTGATCGCTACATCGACGACATCCGCGATGGGTGCGAGCGTTTATGCTTTGGAACCATCCGGGGCCGACCGGCGGACATTAGGACCGGATATCTGAAACACGCGGTTGGATCGCACATGATCTATTTCCGCAGTTCATCCGACCGCGTCGAAATCATTCGCATCCTCCATCAACGCCAGGACGCCAATCGCAACCTAGCTGGTTATTTAACGCCAGCGCCGGCACGCTCGTTTCGCGTACCATCCCAAGCCTTGAGCGTCGCCTTCTTCACCTGTGCTCTCCACGTCCGCTCCACGGTCACACGGACCCATTCCTCGTCGACCTGCTGAGGCCGGGCGAGCACCATAGGATGGGGGCGGTGGTGGTCGGTGGTGAAGAAGGTTTCCGGGTCCATCTCGATCAGGTGATCGCGCTCCTCGTACGGCACCTTGAAGACCGGGCAGTCATGGGTCGGATTCCAGAACAGGATCGCCTTCTTGTTGACCTTGAAGGAAACGGCATCCCAGGAGGTCGTCTCCTCGGTGTCCGGAAAGGACAGCACGATCTCGCGCAGCCTGTCGAGCGTTATCATGGTCACCTCCTCGTTTCCTGGCCATCGCGCGATCTGTCAGTCACGCCTCGCCCTGACCTGTCGAAAGATGGCCCGCCACCTCCAGTTTCGCAAGCCTTGCCTGCAGGAACAATGCTTCGGCTTGGTTCTCGGACATATCGATCGCCTGCCGGTACGCAGCGGCCGCCTCGTTTCCACGACCCGCCATGACGAGCAACGCCGCCCGTGCCGCATGCCACGGCTGGTAGTGCGCCAGATCCGTCTCCAGGCCCTCGACGATCTCCAGGGCGCGCGCCGGTGCTCCTGCCTCGGCGAGCGCCACTGCCGCGTTCAACGAGACGATGGGCGTCGGCTCGAAGCGCCACAGTGCGGCATAGAGAGCCGCGATCTGAGGCCAGTCCGGTCCCTCGTCTGCCATCTGGCAATCGGCAATCGCCGCCTTGATCTGGAATGGTCCAGGGCGACGTTTCTCCATCGCCGAGACAAGGATTGCGCGGCCTTCGGCGATCTTGCCGGCATCCCAAAGCTTCCTGTCCTGTTCCGCCGGAGGCAAGGTTGCACCATCCGCACCAGTCCGCGCGGGGCGCCGGGCGGCTGTCAGCAACATCATTGCCAATGCACCCTCTATTTCGGGGTCCTCCGGTCGCAGCCCGTCGACAAGCCGCATCAGATATTCCGCCTCGCCACAAAGGTCATGACGCTCCGCCACCGGGGCGGTATAGCCGGTGGTAAAGATCAGGTAGATGCTCGTCAGCACGGCATCGAGGCGCGCGGACCAGTCATCCGCATCCGGAATCTCGAACGGAATTCCTGCCGCCGCGATCTTCGCCTTCGCTCGGCTGATGCGCTGTCCCATCGTCGGTTCCGCGTCCAGAAACGCCCGGGCGATCTCAGCCGTCGTCAGGCCGCAGACCGTCCGCAGGGTCAGCGCCACGCGCGATTTCATCTCCAGCGCCGGATGGCAGCACGCGAAGATCAGGCGAAGACGCTCGTCGGGAATGGTTTGCGGTTCGGGTGCGGCCTCGTCTGCCGAGAGCTGCGCCAGCGCCTCAGCCTTGCGCGCATCCCGCGTCGCGCCACGCAATCGATCGATGGCCTTTCGACGGGCCGCCTGCAAAAGCCAACCCTGCGGAGACGTCGGCAAGCCGGAGCGACCCCAATGCTTCATCGCGGACAGTGCCGCCTCCTGAAGGGCGTCTTCGGCGAGAGACAAATCCTTCAGGCCTTTTGCCAATATGGCGACCAGCCGCCCCCGGTCCGCCCGCATGACGCGGTCGAGTTCCCTCGATACCGCAACCGCACGCGATGTGGAACCGGGGGCGGCTTCGTTCATAGCGGCCCTGCCGGATTGTAATTCATCACCGGTCGTATCTCGATGGTTCCGAAGTGGGCCGAAGGGATGAGAGCCGCATAGGTCAGGGCCGCGTCGAGGTCAGGCACCTCGATCAGATAATAACCGCCCAGATGCTCACGGGTCTCGGCAAACGGGCCGTCCATGGTTTCCACGCGCCCGGATGCGATGCGAAGGGATGTGGCTGTTTCCACACCCTGAAGACCATCGCCGCCGCGCAGAACACCATCGGCTTTCATTCGCTCATTGGTGGCAAAGTAACCCGCCATCATGTCCTGAAAAGCCGCGGTACCATAGGAAGGCTGCCGGGCCGGGTCGTTGTAGATCAACAGCATGTATTGCATTGTCTTCCCCTACGAAAATATCTCGACTGGCCGGACCTCGACCGAACCGTAGCGCGCCACCGGCACAGCGGCGGCAAAGGCAAGGGCATCATCGAGCGTCGCAGCCTCGATCAGGTAAAACCCTCCCAGATGCTCGCGGGTCTCGGCAAATGGTCCGTCCAGCATCTCGACCTTGCCATCGCGTGTCCTGAGCGTCGTGGCGGTGGTGGCCGGCAGAAGGCCTTCGCCGGCAAGCACCGTCGCACGATCCTTCATCCTCTCATCAAGGCTGAAGAACTCGGCCATCATGTCATCGCATTCGGGCGTGCCGGGAACCGGATCCGTACCGGGTGCGGCGTAAAGCAGAAGCATGTACTTCATCATACGACCCTCTCTCGTCAGCCGTTGAGCATCGCGGGAACTGCCGCACCAATACACACCATCGCGATGATCGCGGCCAGCATGTTCGTGCCGTTGCCGACATACCGAAGCGGATCGCCGGCGTTGTCGGCCAGCATGCCGAAGGGATGGGCCGCCCGCCCGATCAAGAGCAAAGTACCGCAAATATGCAACCAGAGGGAGGACGATCCGATGCCCTCGGCGAGTATCATCAGGATCAGGACGAACGTCGTCCATTCGGCGCAATTGCCGTGCTGGCGGATGCGTCGCAACAGATCGATATTGCCACCATCGCCAAACGACACGTGTGTAGCGGAGCGCATTGCGGAGACCCTAACCCACAGGATCAAATAGATCGCTGCCACCGGCAGGGCATAGAGGGGAGTAACGGTGAAAACCACGGGCATTTCCTTTCACAGTGGAGTTTCGATACTCCAAGGACGCCGGTCATCCGCGTTTTTCGACATCGTCACGATTTTTTTCTGAAAACGGAGTCCCTCACCCGCCGGCCGGCTGGATTTTTGCGAGCGCGAAGTCGCTTGCCGCAACGACGTCGCACAGTGCCGACCATTCGCAGTGGCGACAGGCGGAGCGAAGGGTATTGCCTGAAAATCCGTTCTGCAGACGTGACAGGAGATCAGCGTCGAGCCGGATATGACTGCCGGTCGCAACCGATATTCGGAGTGTCATGGAGATCGTGCGCGCAGCCTCGAGGTCACGCGCGACAACGCTTTCTCCGAGGCAATGCGGCTCGGCATCGACAAGAAGGGGCCGGCAGATATCGTCCGGCCCCTCGACGATCTCGATCTCCTCACCCGCCGAGAGCCTCTGCGCGATTGTCTCGTAGTTTTCCACGAAACGCGGCGAGTAGCCCTTGCCGACATAGGTCAGCATGCAGAGCAGGTGGTGAGCCCTCAGCCTGACGGTCAACGGGTCGAAATCCGGCGAGCAAGCGCCATCAGCAGGGCAGCGGCGAGCGCGGACTTCAGGACGGCGCCGATCAGGAACGGCGCGACGCCGAGCATCAGCGCCTTTTCAAAACCGATCAGCGACGCGAGCCATGCGCCGCCGATGACGAGGCACAAGACGTTGGCCACAAGATGGGCGGAGAAGCTCAGGAACACTCGCTCGGCCGCCCACCCCTTTTCTGCGAGCCAGCCGGTGAGCGCGGCAACGAGCGGAAACGCCGCGAGGTAGCCGGCAGTCGGGCCAGCGAAGGGCGCAAGACCGCCGCTGCCATTGGCGAGCACCGGCAGGCCAAGCATGGCCTCGCCCAACCAGGCCAGAACAGTAAGCGCCCCCAGGCGCCAGCCATAGAGCACGCCGATCACGGTGATGGCGAAAGTCTGCATGGTGACGGGAACCGGCACCATCGGGACAGAGATTTGCGAGGCGAGCGCGAGAACGCCTGTGCCGAACAGAACGAGCGCGGTCTTGGCCGCCAGTGAGCGGTTCGAAAGCCCGAGCGGATCATAACGATGCTGGCGGATGGAAGAGAAACTCATGCCGAACTCCATTTTATAGATAATCTTAGAAGCGGAATCATTTTTATCTATGATTCTAGGAGCGAGCAAGCGCAGCCGGCGACAAGGAAGGCCGCCGCGCGCCTTCAACGGCATAACAAGATGGGAATATCATCTGGAATCGCCGGATTTCCAGCTGTTTTAGGCGCGAATTTTTTATAGATAATTTTTAACCGACGATGGCAAAGCCGGTTTCATCAGCGCGTCCCGACGCTGGCATCGGCGCCCGTCCGATCCACTGGACGTGCTTTTCGAGCAGTGCACAGGCATCCCCTACCCTGCCCTGCCGCAGAGCGACAAGAATGGCGCGGTGGTCCTTGTCGGTCCGTGCCTCCCAGCCCTGACGCCAGGCGACGAACAGGAAGCGGGCGCTGACGGCATGGAGGTCATCGATCACCGCCAGCAGCCGCGGCATGCCGCAGGTGGACACGATCAGGCGGTGGAAGCGGCGGTTCGCCTCCTCCCAGGTCCGCACATCGCGGGCGTTGTCGGCGTCGGTCGCGGCGGCCTCAGCCTCATCGAGAACGCCGGTCGTCAGGTGCGGGGCGGCATGGCGCAGCGCCAGGACCTCGAGGGCGGCTCGCATTTCGGCGACCTCGCGAACCTGTTTCAGGTCGAAGGAGGCGACGCGCACGCCGCGACGCGGCAGGCTGACAACGAGACCCTGCGCTTCCAGGCGGCGAAAGGCCTCGCGGACCGGCACATGGCTCGCGCCGAACTCCTCGGCGACGTGGTCCTGCGCGAGGCGGGAGCCGGGGACCAGTTCGCCATGGATGATCCGCTCCGCGAGTGCGCGGCTGATGCGGCCAGCGATGGTATCGTCCTGTTCCCTTGGCATGGCCCATGCTTAGAGGCCAGTGCGGCGCTTGTCGAGAATGGGCAACGATCCGGAGCGGTCGTGGCGGCGCCTGTCCACGACTGCTTGATCAGCCATGAAGCTCGCGGCTGTCTTTCGGCGCCTGATCGCGCGGACCCAGGCCGTAGTCGCGCATGACATGCGCGACCCGGAGCCGGTAATCGGCGAAGATGCCGCTGCGACCCGACTCCTGAGCCTGCCGGTGCTCTTCCGTCCTGCGCCAGGCCGTTACGGCCGCCTCGTCCCGCCAGAAGGACAGCGAGAGGATCTTTCCCGGCTCGGAAAGGCTCTCGAAACGCTCGATCGACAGGAAGCCGTCGACATCCTGCAACAGAGGCCGGAGCATCTGCGCGCGGGCGAGATAGGATGTTCGCATGCCGTCGGCGGGAACGACCTCGAAGATGACGGCGATCATGGTTTCACCAGCGCCGCGTGCGGCTGGGAGACGCATTTGAGAAACAACCGGTCTTCGCGGATGATAAACTTCTCGCGGCGGGCATATTCATAATTGGCGCGGCCCAGCGGATCGGCGGCGAGGCGCGCGCGATAGGCTTCGTAGGCCGTGAGGCTCTCGATATGATAGATGCCGTAGGCGGTCGTGGCCGAGCCTTCGTGCGGGCCGAAATAGCCGACGAGATCGGCGCCGCAACGCGGAATGGCCTCGCCCCAGTTGCGGGCATAGTTAGCGAACTTGTCCTTTGCGAACGGATCGATTTCGTAGCGGATAATACAGGTCATCATGGGATATCTCCTCGTCGGGTCTGTGCGAGCCGGTTTGTGCCATGCGGATCGACCCAAATGCTTCGACCGGGATCGAAGCATCGATGGCATGCTTTCGTTGTTTCGTACGCCCTCTTCGACTAGGCTTCACGCATGGCAGAAGGACCAGACATAGCCCGCATCGCCTCGCTGATCGGCGACCCCGCCCGCGCCAACATGCTGCTGGCGCTGATGAGCGGTCGTGCGCTGACGGCGACGGAACTCGCCACGGCGGCCGGGATCACAGCGCAGACGGCGAGTTCGCATCTCTCCAAGCTCGAGGCCGGCGGCCTGATCCGACAGCGCAGCCAGGGTCGGCATCGCTATTTTTCCTACGCGGACGAGACGGTGGGCGCGATGATCGAGAGCCTGATCGGCTTCGCGGCGAGTCGAGGCCATTTGCGCCATCGCACCGGCCCGCGTGAACCGGCGCTGAGAAAAGCCAGGATCTGCTACGATCACCTGGCCGGAGACTACGGTGTGCGGATGCTCGACAGTCTGAGAGCGGATGGCGCCGTGGCAGGCGATGAGGATCACCCCATCCTGACGGACACCGGAGAACGCCGCCTTGCCGCATTCGGCATCGACGTCGGCGCATTAAAAGCATCCCGACGGCCCCTTTGCCGCGCCTGCCTGGACTGGAGCGAGCGTCGCGTCCATCTCGCGGGTACAGTCGGAAAGGCGCTGCTTGACCATCTCATCGAAACCGGACAGGCGCGGCGCCTGCCGGAAAGCAGGATTATCGAGTTCACGCCCGAGGGTGAGCGGCGGTTTATCCTGAGCTTTCCGCTGCCGGAATAGCAGCCAACCGGGCCTTCGGGTTGTCCTCTACGTCACCTTGGTGTAGTGGAGCGGCCTTTCCAGCGACTTCCGACAGGACACTCCCCCATGAGCGGTTTCGAACTGACACTCTTCGATTGCGACGGCGTGCTCGTCGATTCCGAGATCATCGCGGCGAAGGTGGAATCGAAACTCCTGACGGATGCCGGCTATCCGATTTCGGTCGAAGAGATGGGCGAGCGCTTCGCCGGCATGACCTGGAAGAACATCCTGCTCACCATCGAGCGCGAGATCGACATCCCGCTCTCGGCCTCGCTGATCGACAAGTCGGAAACCATTCTCGACCAGCGGCTTGCTCGCGACGTGAAGATCATCGAGGGCGTCGTCTATGCGCTCTCGCGCATTCCGGGGCCGCGCTGCATCTGCTCGAATTCCAGCGCGCATCGGCTGGAGATGATGCTAAACAAGGTTGGTCTCTATAACGCGTTCGCGCCGCATATCTATTCCGCCAAGGACCTCGGCGCCGATCGCGTCAAGCCGAAACCCGACATCTTCCTGCACGGTGCCGCCCAGTTCGGCGTCAAGCCGGAGAAGTGCATCGTGGTTGAGGACTCCGTGCATGGCGTGCACGCCGCGCGGGCCGCAGGCATGCGTGTGATCGGCTTTACCGGCGCCTCGCACACTTACCCTTCCCATGCCGATCGCCTGACTGACGCAGGGGCCGACACCGTCATCTCCCGCATGGTGGACCTGCCGGCGGTGATCGCCGCACTCGGCCAGTGGGAAGGTGCGCTCTGACCGCTAGAGCCTGATATTCAGCGCACCTGGCAAAAGCTCTGCTCGCATCGATCGGAACGTCTGCGTCTCGCCGTCGATCTCCACCGGCAACGGGTTCCCTTCGATTGCCTTGATGTGGATGCTCCTGCCGCGGGCAGTCTGGACCAGCGGATGATCGATGTGCGTTCCTGAATAGAGCCGCTTCAAAATCTCCAGCACATCAAGACGTGAGCCGGCGCGCAGTATCGCGACGTCGAGCCAGCCATCTGACAGATCGGCTGCAGGCATCAGATGCATGCCGCCTCCAAACCAGCCACCGTTGGCGATGGCTGCCGCAGTGACAGGCCCGTCGTGGATCGCCTCGCCATCCACGGTCACCCGGAAAGATTGCGGACGGTATCGCAGGATCTCCCGCACCGAATGGAAGGGGAATCTCAGTGCTTTTGGCATGAAGCGACGTGTTGCCGGGCCGTTGACGGAGTGCGCGACCATCGCGGACACGCCGGCGCTTGCGACGTTCGCGAAATGCCGGACCGTTCCGTCGTCGAGAACCAGACGCCCTGCATCGACCTTCCGCACAGGCGCCGCGGCGATCGCGGATGCCAGGGCGAGCGGTCCGTCAACCGTCTTGAAATTGCGGATATAGTCACACCCGCTGCCGAGCGGCATAACCGAAATCTGGGTTTGGGGACGCGACGACGTCAGCACCCCCTCGATGACCCCGTTGACCGTTCCGTCGCCGCCAGCGGCTATCACGAGGTCCGTGCCCTTGTCGGCGAGCCGCCGAGCCAACAGCGCCGGACCTGCGTCAACTGCCGTCTCAAAGACGTCGACGTCGGAATAAAGAGTCCGAAAAGCTTGAACGAAAGATGTGAATAGGGTCCGACCGCCGCGTCCGCCGGCAGCCGGATTCCGGATGATTGCAATTTTCACGCAGGCCCCCGCACCGCGTTCATTTCAACTGAACCCGGCCGTTACCGGCCGGGCGACTGCTTACTTGGTATTGTAGGGGCCTTCGTCGAAGCCGACGAAGACCTGCGTGAGACCACTGACCTCACCGGATATACCGGTGACGTCCTTGGTGAAGACGAATTGGGCGGGTGTCGCCGGATCGGTTAGCGAGGCCTCGAACTTGGTCAGTTCGGAATAGAGAACATTGCCGCTATCGACGACCGCGACGCGGATCGGCATCGACAGCGATCCGGCCTTGCCCTGCGGCCCCGCGACGAGGCGGCCCTGCACCATGACCTTGATGCTGAGCTGGCCAGCGTCATTGCGCGTGCAGGCTCGCGTGGTTTCGGCGAGTGACGCCTGGTAGACGACCTTCGACGGATCATCCTTGCCGCCCTTGGCATAGGTGCGGAACGAGGCTGTACCATCACGCAGCGCGATCGAGGGGCACACGCCCTGTACGACAGGAGCTGCGGCGGGTTGCTGTTGAGTTCCCGCAACGTCGAGGCCACTTGTTGGATTGCTCGTGTTGCAGGCGGAAAGGCCCGCCACGAGGGAAACGACAAACAGTCCACGCGTCACTTTGACCAACACGACTACTCAACCTTCCGCATTCCGCCACACTGCCGCGCATACTTCACATCCGCGTCGACAGAGGCCTTTTCATGACCATTGTCGATGGTCTATATCAGCGGCGCATTCAAAAATCGATTGGGTTCCCCGCGTTTTGGCAGAATTTTCAGCACACCGCAGCCACAAGCGCAGCAACCCGTCCCTCGACAAGCGACGGGTGACTTTGCCCGAAACGAAGGCAGACGGTCGCCACAGACGCAAAAAGGCAACCGGGCGGCGCACTGCGACGTTAAGCTTGGCCCTACCGAACGAGACCGCCCTCAAAGACCAAGGATAACCGCCATGGAATACATCTCCACCCGGGGTGAAGCCCCGAGCCTCGGTTTCTGCGACGCCTTGCTCGCCGGGCTTGCGCGCGACGGCGGCCTTTATCTTCCAAAGCAGTGGCCACACCTGAAGAAGAAGGACATCCGGGCGCTTCGTGGGAAAAGCTACCAAGACATCGCCTTCGAGGTTCTCTACCCCTTCACCGACGGCGAGATCGAGAAAGCGGATTTCCGGCGGATGATCGACGAGGCCTATGCCACCTTCCGGCATCCGGCCATCGCGCCGCTGGTCCAGACCGGCGCGAACACTTTCGTGCTGGAGCTTTTCCACGGCACGACGCTCGCGTTCAAGGATGTGGCGATGCAGTTGCTGGCGCGACTGATGGACCATGTGCTTGCCGAGCGCGGCGAACGGGCGACCATCGTCGGAGCGACCTCCGGCGATACGGGCGGCGCGGCGATTGACGCCTTCGCGGGCCGGGAACGCACCGATGTCTTCATTCTCTTTCCGCACGAGAAGGTATCGCCGGTCCAGCAGCGGCAGATGACGACCTCCAAGGCGGAGAACGTGCATGCGCTTGCGCTGAAGGGTAATTTCGATGACTGCCAGAACCTGGTGAAGGCCATGTTCAACGACGTGGCGTTCCGCGACTCGATGAAGATTTCCGGCGTAAACTCGATCAACTGGGCCCGCATCATGGCGCAGGTGGTCTACTACTTCACCGCCGCCATCTCGCTTGGAAGCCCGGATCGGAAGGTGTCCTTCACCGTGCCGACGGGTAACTTCGGCGATATCTTCGCAGGCTACGTCGCCAAGCAGATGGGCCTGCCGATCGACAAGCTCGTGATCGCGACCAACGACAACGACATTCTGGCGCGTACGCTCAAGACCGGGCGCTACGAGATGAAGGGGGTCAAGGCAACCACCTCACCGTCGATGGACATCCAGATATCTTCCAACTTCGAACGCCTGTTGTTCGAGGCGTATGACCGCGAGCCAGCGGCGGTCCGGGCGGCGATGGAGAGCCTCAAGCAGTCCGGTGGTTTTGAGATCAAGGATCATGCCCTGAAGGCGATCAAGAAGGATTTCCGGGCGGGACGCGCCACGGAAAAGCAGGTCGCCGAGACCATCCGCGAGACGCTGTCGGAGACCGGTTATCTGCTCGACCCGCACACGGCGTGCGGCGTGCATGTTGCCAAGAAGCACGAAAAGCCCAATACTCCGATGGTCATCCTGGCCACGGCGCACCCGGCCAAATTCCCCAAGGCGGTTAAG
Source organism: Ciceribacter sp. L1K22 (assembly GCF_017599385.1). Lineage (GTDB taxonomy): Bacteria > Pseudomonadota > Alphaproteobacteria > Rhizobiales > Rhizobiaceae > Allorhizobium. The sequence goes on along the minus strand of NZ_JAGFPK010000001.1, from coordinate 1,099,737 downwards.
ACCGCAAGCGGGATCGATCCGGCGCTTCCGACGTGGCTCGGGGATCTTATGGACAGGGAGGAGCGTTTCACAGTCCTGGATGCGGAGCTTAAAGCCGTCGAAACCTTTGTCGGTGAACATGCCCGCGTCCGATCGTGAGAGACGCAGAAAGACGGAACATGAAGGTTGAGTGCACCCGGCTGCCGTCCGGGTTGACGGTCGTAACGGAAACCATGCCGCACCTCGAAAGCGTGGCATTGGGAACGTGGATCAAATCCGGCGCCCGCGACGAGACGGAGGCGGAGCATGGCATCGCTCACCTCCTCGAGCATATGGCCTTCAAGGGCACCAAGAGCCGTACCGCTCGCGAGATTGCCGAGCAGATCGAGAATGTCGGCGGCGAGCTCAATGCCGCCACGTCGACGGAGACGACGGCTTACTATGCGCGCGTCCTTAAGGACGACGTGCCGCTGGCCGTCGACATCCTCGCCGACATCCTGACGGACTCCGTCTTTGATGAAGACGAGTTGATGCGCGAGAAGCACGTCATTCTGCAGGAGATCGGCGCTGCGAACGACACGCCGGACGACGTGGTCTTCGACCGTTTCTCCGAGACCGCTTTTTCAGGCCAGACGGTCGGCCGCGCCATTCTCGGCACGCCAGAAACCGTGAACGGCTTTACGAGCGACCAGATCCGAGCCTACCTCGCCCGCAATTATACGACAGACAGGATGTTCGTCGTGGCGGCGGGCGCCGTCGACCACGACAAGTTCGTTCGGCAAGTCGAGGAACGTTACGCCACTTTGCAGACGAAACCGGAGGTCGCTCCGACCGTCGCGCCGGCCCGCTACACGGGTGGGGAGGTCCGCGAAACGCGCGATCTCATGGATGCGCAACTGCTGCTCGGTTTCGAAGGTCGCGCCTATCACATGCGCGATTTCTATTGCTCCCAGATCCTCGCCAACATCCTCGGTGGCGGAATGTCGTCGCGCCTCTTCCAGGAAGTGCGCGAGACGCGTGGCCTTTGCTATTCGGTCTATGCCTTCCACTGGGGTTTTTCAGACACGGGCGTATTCGGCATCCATGCCGCCACCGGAGGGGAAAACCTGCCGGAACTGATGCCTGTGATCATCGAGGAACTGCGCAAGGCCTCGGAATCCATTGACCAGCAGGAGATCGATCGATCGCGGGCGCAGATTCGTGCGCAGTTGCTTATGGGCCAGGAAAGCCCGGCGGCGCGTGCGGGGCAAATCGCGCGACAGATGATGCTCTATGGGCGCCCGATCTCCAACCAGGAGATGATGGAGCGGCTCGAAGGGATCACTGTCGAACGGCTGACGGATCTTTCAGGCCGCCTGTTCTTCGATACGGTCCCTACCCTTTCGGCCATTGGACCGCTCGAACAGCTTGCGCCGATGGACGAGATATTGGGGGCTCTCGGCTCCGGCGGCGGCAGCAAGAAGATCAAGGCGGCCGGCTAAGGGCAGCCTCGGGGGCAGATGGGGTTTGCCGTCCGGCGTGAATGCCGGGCGCGTGGGGTTTTGTATGGCACGTTCGGTCTTTCGGTTTCTGTCCCGCCAGCCGGATACGCCGGAACTGACTGACGGAAAGTATCTTTTGCGGCTGCCCCGCATCGGCGATTTCGACCAATGGCACAGCCTTCGCAGTGGCAGCCGTCGCTTTCTTCAGCCATGGGAACCGACATGGCGAGCCGACGAACTGACGCGCCGCAGTTTCCGGACCCGCGTTATCCGCAGCGAGCAGGAGTTTCATTCCGGGCTGGCTGTGCCCCTGCTGATATTCGCCATGCCGAACGAAGAACTGTTAGGTGGATTGACGATCGGACTGATCCGGCGCGGTGCGGCCCAGGCCTGCATGATCGGATACTGGATGGGCGAACGACATTCCGGCCAAGGTCATATGTTTGCCGCACTTCGGATCGCTATTCCCTACATCTTCAAGGGGCTTGAGTTGCACCGGATCGAAGCAGCCTGTATTCCGGACAACGACAAGAGCATTCGTCTGCTCGAACGTGCCGGTTTCCAACGGGAAGGCCTGTTGCGGCAATACCTGAAGATCAACGGACAGTGGCGCGATCACGCGCTCTACGCCATGCTCGCGGACGCCGAGGGGAACGGGAACAAGCAGACCTGATGACAGTCCAATTCATACCGCCTTCGGCGCCGCTCCGGCGACTGGTCCAGATGCTCCTCGTCGTCATGGCGGCGCTGTGCGGCCTTGTTCCAGCGACGACCCATGCCGCCGAACCGGTGAAGATCGCCCGCGACGACACGGCGCTCGACCTGACCGCGACCACCGAAATCTACACCAATGAGGACGAGGCTTTTCAGGTGTCCACGGCCGCCGGCGCAGACGGCATAAGACGCCGCATCGAGGTGCGCGCGAGTTCGCCGACGCATCAGGGCGACTGGGCGGTCTTTGCGCTCGCCAATGTGTCGGAAGAACAGCTGGAGCGCGTCATCGTCGCACCGCATTTCAGGCTCGCGGGCTCGCGGATGTTCTGGCCGGACCTCGGGTCGCAGCGCATTATCGCCATCACGCCGTCCGAAGGCTTTGCGCTCGACCGTGTGTCGAGCCCCGACGCCGACGTTTTCCGGATCACGCTGAACCCGGGTTCAGTGATCACCTTCGTGGCGGAGCTTGCCACGCCCAACCTGCCTCAGATCTATCTCTGGGAACCGGACGTCTACAAGGACACCGTCAACGCCTTCACGCTCTATCGCGGCATCGTGCTCGGCATCGCCGGTCTTCTGGCGGTGTTCCTGACGATCCTGTTCGTGGTCAAGGGGACATCGATGCTGCCGGCGGCGGCGGCGCTTGCGTGGGCGGTGCTCGCCTATATCTGCGTCGACTTCGGCTTCATCGAGAAACTGATCACGATCACCGCCTCGGATCAGAGGATATGGCGAGCGGGCGCCGAAGTGGCGCTGGCGTCCAGCCTCGTCATTTTCCTGTTCACCTATCTGAACCTCAATCGCTGGCACGTGAACCTGGGCTACGCGACCTTCGCCTGGGTGCTCGGCCTCGGTCTGCTCTTCGGCGTGGCCATATACGATCCGTCGATCGCCTCCGGCATCGCGCGTCTCTCATTCGCGCTCACCGCAACGGCCGGCATCATCCTGATCGTCTATCTCGGCTTCAACCGGTACGACCGCGCCATCCTTCTGGTTCCGACATGGGCCCTGATCCTCGTCTGGCTGTTCGGCAGCTGGCTGGCCGTGACCGGCCAGCTCGACAACGACATCATCCAGCCGGCGCTGGGTGGCGGCCTTGTCCTGATCGTCCTGCTGATCGGCTTCACGGTGATGCAACACGCGTTCGCGGGCGGCGCCTATCAGCAGGGGCTGTTTTCGGACCTGGAACGGCAATCGCTGGCGCTTACGGGGTCAGGCGATACCGTCTGGGACTGGGACGTCGCGCGTGATCGCGTTGTAACCAGTCCGGACGTCTCGGTCGCGCTCGGTCTTGCTCCCGGCTCGATGCACGGACCGGCCCGCAATTGGCTGCCGAGGCTCCACCCCGACGATCGCGATCGGTTTCGCGCCACGCTCGATGTCTTGCTCGAGCATCGCAAGGGACGACTGAGCCATGAATTCCGAATTCGCGCGGAGGACGGTCACTTCCACTGGCTGAAAATCCGCGCCCGGCCCGTGATCGGCTCCAACGGCGAAGTGATCCGCTGCGTCGGGACGATCATCGACACGACCGAGCAGAAGAATTCCATCGACCGTCTTCTGGCGGACGCGATCCATGACAACCTCACCGGCTTGCCGAACCGCGAGGTGTTTCTCGACCGCTTGCAATCAGCTCTGGCGCTGGCGCCCGGCGGCGATGTGGTGCGCCCGACGGTGATGGCGATCGATATCGACCGCTATAAACAGGTGAACGACAGCCTTGGCATCGCCGCCGGTGATAACATCCTGATCGCGCTGACGCGCCGCCTGCGGCGTCTTCTGAAGCCACAGGACACGCTCGCCCGGCTGACTGGCGATCAATTCGGCCTGATCCTTCTTTCCGAGCGGGATCCCGCAAAGGTGGCCGATTTCGCCGATGCGATCTCGAAGGCCATCATGGTGCCGATCAATTTCGGCAATCGGGAGATCGTGCTGACGGCGTCGATCGGCCTCGTGTCCTGGGTCGACCAACAGGAGAGCGCGTCGAGCCTGTTGAACGACGCGGAACTTGCCATGTACCGCGCTAAGCGCGCCGGGGGCAACCGCGTCGAGCCCTTCCGCCCGGCCTTCCGCACCGCCGGCACCGACCGTCTCCAGATCGAGACCGACCTGCGTCGTGCCATCGAGCGTCGGGAGCTGTCGATGGCCTACCAGCCGATCGTCAGGCTTTCCGACGGCGAGATCGCCGGTTTCGAGGCACTGATGCGCTGGGACCATCCTCGCCGCGGCAGTATTCCTCCAACGGAATTCGTGCCGATCGCGGAGATGTCGGACCTTATCGAACCGCTCGGAATGTTTGCCCTGGAGCGAGCGACCGCCGACCTTTCGGAGTGGGAGAAGGCGGTAGGGGATGCGCCGATCTTCGTCTCCGTCAACCTGTCGAGCGCGCAGCTCATCAGCACGGACCTCTACAATGATGTGAGGGCGATGCTGGCAAAGACCCAGTGCGACCCAAAGCGGATCAGGCTGGAGCTCACCGAGTCGGTTGTGATGGAAAATCCAGAGCAGGCGCGGCTCGTTCTCGACAAACTGAAAAGCACCGGTATCAGTCTTGCGCTGGATGATTTCGGCACCGGCTTCTCATCCCTCTCCTATCTGACGCGTTTCTCCTTCGACACGATCAAGCTCGACAAGGCGCTCGTCAACGACCCCAGCCCCAAGCGGGCGGTTTTGCTGCGCTCGATCATTGCCATGGCATCCGGCATGGAGATGGATGTCATCGCGGAGGGTATCGAGAGCGAGGAAGATGGCGAGGAGTTGATGAAGATGGGCTGTGCCTACGGCCAGAGCTATCTGTTCGGCGCGCCCGTCGGCGCCGACTCCATTCTTCGTTTGCTGAAGGAACGCTTCCCGCTCATGAAGCGTGCCTGAGGTCGGCTCGGCCCCTCTCAGGCGTGGCCGGCCTCCGTCGACAGCATCGCGGGATGAACGCCGAGAAGAGCAAGGGCGCGTTCGTATTTTCCATCGAGGCTCCGGTCGAAGATCAAATCCTCGGTTGCGGCGCATGTGAGCCAGCCGTTGTTGGCAATCTCGAACTCCAGTTGCCCCGGACCCCAGCCGGCATAGCCGAGCAGCATGACCGCCCGGTTCGGGCCGCGCCCGTCGGAGATCGCACGCACGATGTCGAGCGTTGCCGTCAGGGAAATATCGTCAGACACGGGGATGGAGGATTCGCTCAGATAGTCGTCCGAATGCAGCACGAAACCGCGCCCGGATTCCACCGGACCGCCGGTTTGCACCGGAAAGCTGCGCGCTTCGTTCGGAAGCATGATCAAGTCTTCACGCGGCAGAAGATTGAGATGCGACACAACGTCGGGAAAAGTCACCGATTGCGGGTGATTGATGATAAAGCCCATGGCACCGGCGGGAGAGTGAGCGCAGACATAAACGACCGCACGGGCGAAATTGCTGTCTGTCATCCCAGGCATGGCGATCAAAAACTGGCCATCCAGAAGGCCCCGTTCGCGATCCCTCTTAAACGTGGAGAATGCCATCGTACCTCCAGCCTGTTTGCGCTGTTCGTTGATCGAGAAATCCATCGTAGCCGCCGTTCAAAAGAGGATGAGGCATCCGCGTGGATCAATCAACCGAAAATGAAACAATTCGACAATCCGTGATTGGCCGCGCGGGGTCCCTTCCTCTAAATGCTTTGCCCATGAACACGTTCCAAAATTCCTTCATGCTGATCGCGGCGCTCTTTATCGGACTGATCGTCGCGCCGTCGGCTACGATCGCTGCCAGCAGCGACTGGGCCAAGAATGAAGGCGGGCGAATGCGGCTGGTGATCACCGCCACCGACGAGCCGGGGCGCTATGACGGCATGTTGCAGATCGAGCCGAAGCCCGGCTGGATGACATATTGGCGGGAGCCGGGCGACAGCGGGATACCGCCGGAGCTCACGTTCGATGAGCAAAGCGGGGTGCGGGTGACCGAGATGCGCTTTCCGGCTCCCAAGCGTATCGACAATGGGCCGGTCCGTGATCTGGGTTACGATCATGCCGTATCCCTGCCCTTGCAGCTGGAAGCGCCCAAGGCCGCCGCCGGTCAACTGGTGACCGCACAGGCGTTTGTCGGTATCTGCCAGAATATCTGCATTCCGTTTCAGGCGGAGTTTCAGATCGAACTGCCTGTTGCCGCCGAAGCGATGGACGCGATCGAGGTCGCACAGGCACGCCAGACGCTTCCGGAGGCTCCCTCGGATGAGTTCGGCATCGACGCCGTGCGGCGCGCCGATGACGGAAGCGGCCTTCTGATAGCAATGACACTGCCGAATTCAGAGCAAGCGCCGGTGCTGTATGTGACCGGCGGTGCCGGCATCGTCGCCATGGACTCGCGGGTCGAGGACCGAAGCGACGGCACGGCGGTGCTCTTCGTTCCCATCACAACTCTCCCCGAGCACGGCGATCCCGAAGGGAAGATATGGCGAGTGCTTGCCGTAGCCGGCGACCGCTCGATGGAAAGCCCGCTTGCCTTCGAGTGAGGCCTTTCTATATTCGCCGGCAGGCGCAAACACCGCGCCATTCATTCCTGGGGAGACACATATGACCATTGCAATCGGCGATCGGCTGCCGGAAGCCACATTCAAGGAGAAGACAGCGGACGGTACGGTCGATGTCACGACCGAACAGCTCTTCAAGGGCAAGCGCGTCGTGCTCTTCGCCGTACCCGGCGCCTTCACGCCGACCTGCTCTCTCAACCACCTGCCTGGCTATCTCGAAAACCGCGACGCGATCCTGGCGCGCGGCGTGGACGACATCGCGGTCGTGTCCGTCAACGACGTTCATGTCATGGGCGCGTGGTCTCAGCACTCGGGCGGTATGGGCAAGATCCATTTCCTCGCCGACGGAAACGGAACGTTCACGAAGGCCATCGGCCTGGATATCGATCTGTCCGCGGGTGGGCTCGGCGTCCGCTCCAAGCGTTATTCCATGCTGGTCGACGATGGCGTCGTGACGTCGCTGTCGATCGAGGACAGCCCTGGTCAGGCGACCGTTTCCGCCGCTGCCGCGATGCTTGAGCAGCTCGCGAAGTAGAAGCCAGAGACAAAAAAGTTGCGGCGGCGGAAAATCCGCCGCCTTTTTTATAATTCCATGTCGAAGACCAGAATACCCGACAGTCCGCCATCCGTGGCGCTGACGATGCGATCGCCGACAGCCTGATGTTTCGGATGCGTCAGATAATAGTCGCGGACCTTTGCGTCCTCAAATGTCACGATGAACCCATCGTCGTAGCCGCTGCTCAATCCCTCGGGCGAGACGTTGGTGCCGTAGCGGAAGTCGACAATGCCGGGGATATCGTCCCGCAAGGCCGCGATGCCATCGTATAACGACTGTTTCTCGGCGTCGGACACGGCGGCTTTGAACCGCAGGAATACGCAATGCTGAATCATGGATGTCTCCCTCGCCTTGTTGTTGGCGGCAGGATAGGGAGAAAGATCAGGATGGCAAGGCGCCAAATGGGCGGCATGACGACAAGCACTACTTGCCCTGGAGCAGAGCCCGGCCGAGATTGGGTTTCTTGAACGGTTCCATGCCCTTGCGGGCAAGCTCGTCGGCGCGCTCGTTTTCCGGATGGCCGGCGTGGCCCTTGACCCAGTGCCACTTGACCTTGTGGCGCTGATTGGCGGCGTCCAAAGCCTGCCATAGTTCGCCGTTCTTGACCGGCTTCTTGTCGGCGGTTTTCCAGCCGTTCTTCTTCCAGCCAAAGATCCACTTGGAGATGCCGTCCATTACATACTTGCTGTCTGTATAAAGATCGACCTCGCAGGCGTCCTTCAAGGCGTTCAGCGCCGTGATGGTGGCGAGCAGCTCCATGCGGTTGTTGGTGGTCTGCGCCTCGCCGCCGGAGAGTTCCTTTTCGACCTCGCCATAACGCAGCACCGCACCCCAGCCGCCAGGGCCGGGATTGCCCGAGCATGCTCCATCGGTGAAGATATCCACGTGCTTCATTGTGTCAGTCCGTACTCTGCGCTCGAGGCAATCTGGCGGTGGAAGCGGAGTTTCCGCAGATACTCGAGCGGGTCCTTCTTGACGACCAATGCACCCGCCGGCGTCGTCAGCCAGTCGTAGAGGCGCGTGAGGAAGAACCGAAGCGCCGATCCGCGCGACAGGGTGGGAAGGGCCGTGATTTCCGCCTCAGACAAAGGTCGGACCGATTGGTAACCCTCGATCATCGCCTTGCCTTTGGTGATGTTGTAGGCGCCATCCTTTTCGAAGCACCAGGCATTGATGCAGATCGACAGGTCATAGACGAGGAAGTCGTTGCAGGCGAAATAGAAGTCGATGAGACCAGACAGATCGTCGCCCAGGAAGAAGACGTTGTCCGGGAACAGATCGGCATGGATCACCCCCGCCGGCAGATCCTGCGGCCATTTCGCTGCCAGGAAGGCGATCTCTGCGCCGATCTCTTCTTCCAGACCCTGCTCAACCTCGTCGGCCCGATCCCTCGATTTAGCCCACAAGCTTTTCCAGCCGTCAAGCGAGAGGGCGTTTGGACGTGTCAGAGGGAAGCCCTCGCCGGCGACATGCATTTTGGCCAGCGCAATGCCGACCTCGCGGCAGTGCCTTGCCTCCGGCTTTCTGAGCCACATGCCTTCGAGGAAAGAGATCAGCGCCGCCGGACGGCCGGAGAGCTCGCCCAGCAACTGCCCGTCATGGCGCGGCAAGGGCAGCGGGCAGTTCAGGCCGCGATCGGCGAGATGGTGCATCAGACCGAGGAAGAAGGGAAGATCGTTCTTTTCGACACGCTTTTCGTAAAGCGTCAGGATGAGTGGTCCCTTGGTCGTGTGCAGCAGGAAATTCGAGTTCTCGACGCCTTCGGCGATGCCCTTGTAGGACAAGAGATCGCCAGTATCATACTCCGCCAGAAAGGCCTTGAGATCGGTTTCGGTGATGTCGGTGTAAACTGCCACGATATAAGTCCAAGACGTTCAGATGTCGGGGTGAAGGCATATAACGGAGGCGTCTCGCGTGCCAGCCCCTGAGCGACATGGGTCACAGAAATGAAGGCAGGACGGGCCGGAACCCAAACCGATTGAACAATTACTAGAATCTAGTAGTCTGAGGTGAGATTGGAGTTTGACCTGCCATGAGCAATACTACCAGCATCAATCTCGGTGATCATTTTACAAGCTTCATTTCGAAGCTGACAGCCAGCGGCCGATACGGATCCGCCAGCGAGGCGGTGCGCGCCGGTCTTCGATTGCTGGAGCAGGAAGAAGCAAAGTACGAATCGCTCTTGAATGCGCTGGAAGAAGGAGAGGAAAGCGGAGAGAGCTCACTCTCATTGAACGATATTGTGGCGAAAGTCAAAGCCGGACACCATGGCGGCTAGGTACTTATTTTCAGTATCAGCCGAAAGGGATATCGCCTCAATCGTAGAACATAGCCTTGCCTCATTCGGCGATCATCAGACGGATGAGTACATGATGGAATTCAGCCGCGCATTAGATCTGCTGGCGGCCAATCCGGACATGGGAACGCCGTTTAATCATGATCGTTCCGGAACGATCTACCGCCGTCACCGCCACAAAAGCCATGTCATCTATTATCGGAAGCGCCGATCAGACATATTCGTGCTCAGGGTTCTGCACGTAAAAATGCATCCGGATAGGCATCTGTGATACCACTCCCCCGAGACCTCACCCGTTCACCCAGGCCATGTCTTCGTGAGTCAGTTCCAGATCGCGCAGTTCGCGGTTCACGAGGAAGTGCTCGTTCTCGATCGAGAACTCGGCCAGTTCGATTGTGGAATCATAGCGCGCCTTGAAGGCTTCGATGATCTCGTTGACAATCACCTCGGGCGCAGAGGCGCCGGCGGAAAGGCCGAGCGTGGCAACCGTGCCAATCGCATCCCAATCTATCTCGGCGGCGCGCTGGACGAGAAGCGACTGCTTCGCGCCGGCCCGCAAGGCGACCTCGACGAGGCGCTTCGAGTTGGAGGAGTTGGGCGCACCGACGATCAGGAACAGATCGCAGCCGGGCGCCGCCTGCTTCACCGCCTCCTGGCGGTTGGTGGTGGCGTAGCAAATGCTGTCGGCGGACGGCGCCTGCAGGTTCGGAAACCGCTCCTGCAGCCTTGCTATGACACCTGCCGTGTCATCGACGGAGAGCGTCGTTTGCGTAACAAAGCCGAGATTGTCGGGATCGACGGGCTCATAGACATCCGCATCCTCAACGGTCTCGACGAGCGAGACGGTACCTTCCGGCAACTGCCCCATGGTGCCGATCACCTCCGGATGCCCGGCATGGCCGATCAGGACGACATGGCGGCCAAGACGCTGGTGGCGCATGGCCTGCTTGTGGACCTTGGAGACCAACGGACAGGTGGCGTCGAGATAAAACAGATTCCGCGCCTTGGCATCTTCCGGCACCGATTTCGGCACGCCGTGGGCGGAAAACACGACCGGCTGGCTGCGATGCTCCTCGGGAATCTCGTCGAGTTCCTCGACGAAGATCGCACCCTTGGCCTCCAGCCCCTCGACGACATAGCGATTGTGGACGATTTCGTGACGGACATAGACAGGCGCCCCATATCCCTTGAGCGCGAGAACGACGATCTGGATTGCGCGGTCGACGCCGGCGCAAAACCCGCGAGGGCCGCAGAGACGGATCGTCAGTTTCGGTCGTGTCACGTTCACATTCATCAAAGGCCTGCCAGCAGCACGGAAAGAAGGGCGACAAACGCTGGGAGAGCCTGGATGTAGAGGATCTTCCTCGATGCCGTCGCGCTTCCATATAGGCCCGCAACCACGACACATCCAAGAAAAAACAGCTTGAGCTGAAATGCGAAATCCGGAGACGGATGAAGGAGCGACCAAAAGAGCCCCGCGGCGAGGAAGCCGTTATAGAGACCCTGGTTGGCTGCAAGCGTGCGTGTCGCCTCGGCCTGGAGCGGCTTCATGCCGAACGCTTTCAAGCCGGCCGGCTTGGTCCAGAGAAACATCTCGAGAACGAGAATGTAGACGTGCTCAAGCGCTATAAGTGCGACCAGAACGGCTGCAACGATATCCATGAAATTCCCCCATTATTCTCAAATCAAACGTCTTGTTTTCGGCGCCGAAGGAAAGAGACCGTAGCCACGAGTGCCAGCGCGAAGGCAAGCCCGTACCAGGTGATCGCGTATTGGAGATGATTGTTGGGCAGGTCGATCTGCGTCACGCCCCCGATCGGCAGGCCGCCCGGAACCGGCGTATCGTCGGCATCCAGGAAAAACGGCAGGACGCTCTCCTTGGAGAGGCCGACCGATACGGCCATCTGCACCAGATCCTTCCAGTAGAAGATGTTCTTTGCCGGGTCGTTATCAGGAACAAGGAAACCAGGTTTTTCCGCGAGGCGGCTGCGTGCCAGCCCGGCAATCCTTTGCTCACCCCCAACCAGGCCAGCCTCGCGGGTTTCGGGAGGCTTGTTGTCATACGGCACGAAACCGCGATTGACGAACAGGTAGCGGCCATCAGCAAGTTGCAGCGGCGTATAGACGTAATAGCCGGCTTGGCCATTGTATGTGGCGAGAAAATGCCGCTCCCGATCATGCAGGAAAAGGCCGGATGCCCGCATCGCCCTGTAATCGATATCCTCGCCCGCAGCGACAAGACGCTCTACCTCGGTGACATCGACCGGCGGCGCGGTTCGCCGCGCCTCGATATCGGCAACCAGCCTCTCCTTCCAGTGCAGGCGCTGCACCTGCCACGTGCCGAGCGACAGTAGGATCGCCATCGCGAGCGGGAGCAGGATAACGGCCAGCCAGAGGCGCAAACGCGGGCGCCGGCTCGCCTGCCCTTCGGCAGCATCATCCACGATCGATCGTTCCCTGGCTCGCGTTGTGTTTGTACTGCATCGCCACCAGCAATGCCTTGATGGTCCGTAGAAGCCAGAGCGAAACGATGATCGCCAGCGGTCCGAACGCGACGAAATGCACCCACACCGGCGGCTGGAAAGTAAGTTCCGTCCAGACCGCCAGACCGACGACAAGCAGGTCAGCGAGCAGAATGACGAAGATCGCCGGGCCGTCGCCGGAATCGATGAAGGAATAGTCGAGGCCGCAATTGGCGCAACGCGGCTTCAACTTCGTGAGACCGTCGAACAGCTTGCCGTTGCCGCAGCGGGGGCAGCTCGCCGAGAGCCCGGCGCGGACCGGGTCTACCGGTGCGAAATGTGCGTTGTCGTCATGCATATCTTCTATCCGTATCCGGCTCCCCGAGGAGCGCTTGGCGTTTGCCGTAACGGTTATACGCTCCGCCGGCCAAACCGCAAATGCGACACCATGTTCCGATCCCGTCAGAGCGACGGAAATGGAAACGGCGCCCGAAGGCGCCGCTTTTCTGTTTCGTTATCCGTGCCTCAGTGGGCGAGCGGAGCACCCCAGCCACCCCAGATGTAAATGGAGAAGAAGAGGAACAGCCAGACCACGTCGACGAAGTGCCAGTACCAGGCCGACGCTTCGAAACCGAAGTGCTGCGTCGGCGTAAAGTGGCCGGCAAGTGCCCGGAAGAGGCAAACCAGAAGGCAGACGGTACCGACGAACACGTGGAAGCCGTGGAAGCCCGTGGCCATGAAGAAGGTGGCGCCGTAGATCGAGTTTTTGAAATCGAACGGGGCGTGCATGTACTCGTAGATCTGAACGAACGAGAACAGGACACCAAGGAGCACCGTCAGAACGAGGCCATAGACGAGGCCCTTGCGGTCGTTATGCAGCAGCGCATGGTGCGCCCAGGTCACGGTCGTGCCGGACAGAAGCAGGATGACCGTGTTGTAGAGGGGCAGATGCCAGGGATCGAGAACCTCGATGCCGACGGGCGGCCACTGACCGCCGGTAAACTCGACGCGGCTCGCCTGGATGGCTTCGTTGGCATAGATGCTCGCATCGAAGAAGGCCCAGAACCAGGCCGCGAAGAACATCACTTCCGACGCGATGAACATGATCATGCCGTAGCGCAGGTGCAGCGACACGACACGGGTATGGGCGCCTTCATGGGCTTCCTTCACCGTATCCGTCCACCAGCCGATCATGGTGTAGAGCACCAGCGCAAGGCCGATGAAGAACACCCACGGGTTGGCCATTTCCAGGCCGAACAGCTTGAATGTCCCGCCATGAAGGTAGCGCATGTAGCCGACGCCACCGAAGGTCAGAAGGAAGGCGCCAAGCGAGCCAAGCAGCGGCCACGGGCTCGGGTCGATAATGTGGTAGTCGTGATTTTTCTGATGCGCGTCGGCCATGTCAGCAATCCCCGAAGTGTCTCTCTCCAGACCCGGCAAGCCGGGCCCCATCTCATTTAAAGTTTTCCGGTATCACCGGCCTGGTCCACCGGCAAGGCAGCTACCGGCTTCTCCGTTTCATGCGGATAGAATGTATAGGACAGCGTTATCGTCCCTATGCTCCTGGTTTCCGGAGTCGATGCGATATCGGGATCCACGAAGAACAGGACCGGCATCTCCATCGTCTCACCCGGCTGCAACGTCGTCTCGGTGAAACAGAAGCACTGAATCTTGTTGAAGTAGGCGGCGGCTTCCATCGGCGTGACGTTGAAGATCGCCTGCCCCGTCACCGGTTCGCTGGATTTGTTGGTGGCTGTGTACATCACTTCCACCGTCTCGCCGATCCGCGGCTCGATCGACCGCTGGACCGGCTTGAACTCCCAGTTCAGGCCGTTGGATACATTCGCATCAAAGGTGACCTTGATGGTCTTGTCGAGGATCACGCCCGATGCCTGCTCGACCCGCTGCGTCGTGCCATTATAGCCCGTCACCTGACAGAACAGCCGGTAAAGCGGAACCGCTGCATAGCTCATGCCGACCATGCCGCCAACAAACGCCACGCAGCACAGCATCACCGTGGTGTTGCTGCGTTTTTGCTTTGCTGTATTCGCGGGAGCATCGGTCATTTTTCGCCTCACTGTCCCATGTTGCCGATCTTGACCAGCGTGATGAGATAGAACGCTACGACCAGAGCCCCAAGCACGATGCCGAGCGCGATGTTGCGCCCGCGACGGGACTTCTTCTGACGTTCATTGAGTTCAACGGTTTCCATCATGCACCTCCGAGCATCGCGATGAGCGACACGACGTAGTGATCGACCAGAAGGCCGGAGAAGATTGCGAAGAGATAGAGGATCGAGAAGCCGAACAGCTTCTTTGCCGGGATCATCTTCTCGTCGCCGTCCGGCATCCGCCAGACGGCGATGGAACAGAGCACGAGACCGACACCAAGCGCCGCAGCAAAAATACCATAGCCGATGCTCGAAAGCCCGGTAAAGGAAGGAACCACCGCGAGGGCGGCCGTCAAGACGGCGTATATGAATATCTGCGTCTTCGTCGCAGCCTCACCGGCGACGTTTGGCAGCATAGGAACGCCGACGGCGCCATAGTCGCGCATCTTGAACAGGGCGAGCGCCCAGAAATGCGCGGGTGTCCAGAAGAAGATGATGAGGAACAGGACGATGCTGTCGATCGACACGCCGCCCGTAACGCAGGCCCAGCCGATCATTGGCGGGAAAGCGCCTGCCGCACCGCCGATGACGATATTCTGCGACGTGGAACGCTTCAGCCACATCGAGTAGACGACGGCGTAGAAAAAGATGGTGAAGGCGAGCAGTCCGGCCGAGATCCAGTTGACCGCCAGACCGAGGATGGCGACGGAAAAACCCGAGAGGATCAAGCCGAATGCGAGCGCCTCACGCGGCTCGATGCGACCCGCGGGGATCGGGCGACGCGCGGTACGGGTCATCACCGCATCGATATCGGCATCGTACCACATGTTGAGCGCGCCGGACGCACCTGCGCCAACCGCGATGCAGACGATCGCAATCGCCGCCAAAACCGGATGGAGGCTGCCGGGCGCGAGAACGAGGCCCGCGAACGCGGTAAACACGACCAGCGACATGACCCTCGGCTTGAGAAGCTCGATGAAATCTCGCGCACCGGCTTCCGACAGGCGCAGATCGCCCTGTCCGCCCAGCACTTCGCAATCGTCGATGACCGTCATTCAGAATTCCAATACGCTTTTCCGGAGGACGCCGCCGCATCTCTTAAAGAGTGCGGCGGCGGCTTATTCGGTCTTACTTGATCCGGGGAAGCTGTTCCCACTGGTGGAACGGCGGCGGCGATGACAGCTGCCATTCCAGCGTGGTCGCACCTTCGCCCCACGGATTGTCGCCGGCGACACGCTTCTTGGCAAAGGCCTCAAAGACGCAGGCGAGGAAGATCAGCACGCCGACGCCCGAGATATAGGAGCCGATCGAGGACACGTAGTTCCAGCCGGCGAAGGCATCCGGATAGTCGATGTAGCGGCGCGGCATGCCAGCGAGACCCAGGAAGTGCTGCGGGAAGAAGACCATGTTCACGCCGATGAACATGACCCAGAAGTGCAGCTTGCCGAGGAACTCGTTGTACATATAGCCGGTCATCTTCGGGAACCAGTAGTACCAGCCAGCGAAGATGGCGAAGACGGCGCCCAGCGACAGAACGTAGTGGAAGTGGGCCACAACGTAGTAGGTGTCGTGCAGCGAGCGGTCGAGACCGGCGTTGGCGAGCTGAACGCCCGTGACACCACCGACGGTAAACAGGAAGATGAAGCCGATCGCCCAGACCATCGGCGTGCGGAAGGTCAGCGAGCCGCCCCACATCGTCGCGATCCACGAGAAGATCTTGATGCCGGTCGGCACCGCGATCACCATCGTCGCGAAGAGGAAGTAGCGCTGCGCGGCGAGCGACAGGCCGACGGTGTACATATGGTGCGCCCACACGACGAAGCCGACGGCGCCGATCGCGACCATGGCGTAGGCCATGCCGAGGTAGCCGAACACCGGCTTCTTCGAGAAGGTCGCGATGATGTGGCTGACGATGCCGAAGCCGGGCAGGATCAGGATGTACACTTCCGGGTGACCGAAGAACCAGAACAGGTGCTGGAACAGGATCGGGTCACCACCGCCTTCAGGCGAGAAGAATGCCGTGCCGAAGTTACGGTCGGTGAGCAGCATCGTGATGCCACCGGCAAGCACGGGAAGCGACAGAAGCAGCAGGAACGCGGTGACCAGAACGGCCCATGCGAACAGCGGCATCTTGTGGATGGTCATGCCCGGAGCGCGCATGTTGAGGATCGTGGTGATGAAGTTGATCGCACCGAGGATCGATGCGGCACCCGCGACGTGAAGCGCGAAGATGGCGAGATCGACCGCCGGTCCCGGCTGACCCGAGGTCGCCAGGGGCGGATAAAGCGTCCAGCCGCCACCGACACCATAGGCGCCCGCCGGACCTTCGACGAACATCGACAGAAGCAGCAGGATGAAGGCCGGGACGGTGAGCCAGAACGAGATGTTGTTCAGGCGCGGGAAAGCCATGTCAGGCGCGCCGATCATGATCGGGATCATCCAGTTGGCGAAACCGCCGATCAGCGCCGGCATGACCATGAAGAAGATCATGACGAGCGCGTGCGCCGTAGTGAACACGTTGTACATGTGCTTGCCGCCATCGATGGCAGCATCACCCTCAAAGCCATAAACCATGGCGGCCAGGCCGTGGAATATCTGGATACCCGGTTCCTGCAGTTCCGCACGCATCGCGATCGACAGGAGCGCGCCGATGATGCCGGCGGTGATTGCGAAGATCAGGTAGAGAGTCCCGATATCCTTGTGGTTCGTGGAAAAGAACCAGCGGGTGAAGAAACCCGGCTTGTGATCATGGTGATCGTCATGCGCATGGTGCGCGTGTTCGTCGTGGGCAACAGGTCCGGCCATTGTCCTCACTCCCTCAGTTCGAAACGTTGTCTGCGACCTGCACCGACGCATCGGTGCCGTCCACGGCGGCCATCAGGGCCTTGTTGGCCTCACCGAGGTTGCCGGCGGCAGCCTGGAGCCAGGTGTTGTACTGGTCTTCGGACACGATACGGATCGCGATCGGCATGAACGCATGGTCCTTGCCGCAAAGCTCCGAACACTGGCCGTAGAAGAGACCCTCGCGCTCAGCCTTGAACCAGGTTTCGTTCAGACGACCCGGAACCGCGTCGATCTTCACGCCGAAGGACGGCATGGCGAACGCATGGATGACGTCGGTGGGCGCTGCGGTCACAAGAAGACGAACAGTCTTGCCGACCGGCAGAACCAGTTCATTGTCGACGGCCAGCAGCCGAGGATAGGTTGCGACATCAACCTTGCCTGCCGCGGCGCGGTCTTCGTCCTTCAGCAGGTAGCTGTCGAACGAAACGGCATTTTCGCCTTCATACTCATAGCTCCAGAGCCACTGGGTGGCGGTCGCCTTGACCGTGATGTCCGGATTGCTCGGGATCGTCAGCTGCGCGGTCAGCAGGTTAAAAGACGGGATCGCGAAAAACAGAAGAACGAGAACCGGGCCAACGGTCCAGACGATCTCGATCATCGTATTGTGGCTCGTTTTCGACGGGACCGGGTTGGCCGCAGCGCGGAAGCGCATCACCACCACGATCAAAAGCACCAGAACGAAGATCGTGATCGGTACGATGAACCAGAGCGTATACTGTTCGAACCAGCGAATCTGCTCCATGATCGCGGTCGCGGCGGGCTGAAGACCCATCTGCCACGGGTATGGCTGGTCGGCATTCGCGCCGGATGCAAAAAACAGACAGATCAGCGTGGTAAACGCTGCAAGGGCCCTGTTCGTCACTTTAATTCACTCCCCACGTGCGTTTGATCCATATCAAATGGAAACGCGAATTCCATGCTAGGTTCGTCGTTTCAAATCATAGTTTGGCTCCAATCGCAATATACCGCCGGCGGCCCATCTTCGCCAAACTTGCAATCGGTCAAATCCGGCCCAGCCAAGTGCGTCAAATTGCCTCTCCCGCAACTCACAATCACCAAATTCGATCCCGGCGACGTCCCAATTATGCCGTGATCGACTGGAAAAGGGGGCTCGGGGCTTTTCAACGCGCCGCCCCGGCGACAAGAATACGGCCGATGATTCGTTTTCCAGAGGTTCCCATGTTTTTGACCGGATTGGCACGGCGCGGCCTCGCGATTGCCCTGGCCGCGTCGTTTGGCCTGGCGCCGGCCGCGGCCCAGCAAGCACAGCCGGGGACGATTCGCTCGAACCATGGTGCATGGTCCGTGATCTGCGATACTCCCGCCGGCTCGACCGTGGAGCAGTGCGCGCTGATGCAGAACGTCATCGCCGAGGATCGTCCGGAGGTCGGCCTATCGGTCGTGGTGCTGAAGACGGCCGACCGCAAGGCACGGATCCTGCGCATCCTGGCGCCTCTCGGCGTGCTGCTGAAGGACGGAATGGAGCTCTATGTCGACGGCAACAATATCGGCCGCGCCTATTTCACCCGGTGCTTCTCCGAAGGCTGCTACGTCGAAGTGGAGATCGACGAGGAGTTGATGAAGATTCTTCGGGCCGGCAAAAGCGCGGTCTTCGCGCTCCGCGAGTCGGCCGATCAGGATCGCGTCGGCATACCGATCGAACTCGTCGGCTTCGCCGAAGGTTACGATATCCTGCCCTGACCATGCCTTGCCCCTGGGGTTCATCGCGCCTACATGGGTCTCAACCCAGGAGACGATGATGACGAGCGACCTTCTTACTCTGTTTGATTGCGACGAGGCGACACTGACCCGACGGGTCGCGCAAGCCCTCGAAGGCGCGGATGACGGTGAGCTTTTTGTCGAGCACGCACAGTCGGAATCGCTGACCTTCGACAACGGTCGCATGAAGGGCGGCAGCTTCAACACGGACCAGGGCTTTGGCTTGCGTGCCGTCGCGGGTGAAGCCGTCGGCTATGCGCATGCGGGCGATCTTTCAGTCGCAGCGCTCAGCCGCGCGGCCGATGCGGTAGGCGCGGTAACGCGTGGCTATTCCGGCTCCTATGCAGCCGCTCCGCAGCGGACGAACACAAAACTCTATACCGATGAAAACCCGATCGGTTCTCCGAGCTTCGAGGAGAAAGCGAAGCTGCTTGCCGAGATCGATGCCTACCTTCGGGACAAGGATCCGAAGGTGCGACAGGTCAGCGCCTCGATCGCAGCCAGCTGGCAGGTCGTCGAAATCCTTCGGGCGGATGGTCACCGGGTGCGGGATATACGGCCGATGACCCGGATCAACGTCTCCGTCGTTGCCGGCGACGGCGATCGTCAGGAAAGCGGATCCTACGGGACTGGCGGACGTGTCGCGTTTTCCGATTTCCTGACCGAGGAAAGCTGGAGGCTCGGGGCCGATGAAGCCTTGCGCCAGGCGCTGGTCAACCTTGAAGCAGTCGACGCCCCCGCCGGCACCATGGACGTTGTTCTCGGCGCCGGCTGGCCGGGTGTGATGCTGCACGAAGCCGTGGGACATGGCCTGGAAGGCGACTTCAATCGGAAGAAGACCTCCGCATTTGCGGACCTCATGGGTGAGATGGTCGCCTCGCCCGGCGTGACCGTTGTCGATGACGGCACGATCGACAGCCGGCGCGGCTCCATCACCGTCGACGACGAAGGCACGCCGTCGGCCTACAACGTGCTGATCGAGAACGGTCGCCTCGTGGGGTACATGCAGGACCGACAGAATGCCCGCCTCATGGGAATGAAGCCGACCGGCAACGGACGTCGTCAGGGCTATTCGCACCAGCCGATGCCGCGCATGACCAACACCTACATGCTCTCCGGCGACAAGACGCCCGAGGAGATCATCTCCTCCGTGAAGAAGGGGATCTACGCCGTGTCCTTCGGCGGCGGCCAGGTGGACATCACATCGGGCAAGTTCGTGTTCGGCTGCACGGAAGCCTACCTGATCGAGAACGGCAAGATCGGCGCGCCGGTAAAGGGCGCCATGCTGATCGGCAACGGTCCCGACGCCATGAAGCGGATTTCCATGATCGGCAACGACATGTCGCTCGACCGCGGCATCGGCAATTGCGGCAAGGCCGGCCAATGGGTTCCGGTTGGCGTCGGTCAGCCGCATCTGCGGATGGATCAGGTCACGGTCGGCGGCACGAAGGCTTGAGAGAAAACGCTCTCGTTCCCGAATTTGCCGTGAGCGACTGGAAAGCCAGCCGGTCGTTCTATGTGGATGTGATCGGATTTACCGTAGCCTATGAGCGGCCGGAAGAAGGCTTCTGCTTCCTTCAACTGGGCGATGCACAGCTCATGATCGACCAAATTGGCGCGGGTCGCACCTTCGAGCTTGCGGAAGCTCCTCTTGAGAAGCCGTTGGGTCGAGGCCTGAACGTGCAGATATGGGTACCGGATGTGCTGGCGGTCATCGATCGGCTGACCTCAGCCGGGATATCACTTTATCTACCACTCGAAGAACGATGGTACCGCCGCGATGATGCGGAGGTCGGCAACCGGCAATTCGTGGTTGCCGATCCGGATGGCTATCTGCTGCGGCTGTTCGAGGATCTGGGCGAGCGAGCCTTGACGGATCGTCACTGACGGTGTTGGCATCACCACCTTATTTGATAGGGGCTAGGGCACAGCCCTAGCCCTGCACCGCCAGGCAGGCCATCGAGCGCTTCTTGAGCGTGGCGCATGCGGCCCATGCGTCGTCCTTGTCGGAAAAACCGACGAAACGGGCTCGGTAGAGGGTTTTGCCGCCGGTATCGACCGCCTCGGTGTAGGTCTGCAGTCCCGACAGGGGACCGCCGACTTCGGACTGGACGCGGCTTAAAAGGTCGAGCGCAGCCTGCTTCGTTTCCGCCGCCGCGATCTGTATCTGCCAGCCACCGGCGGGCGGCGATAGCACTGCTTCGGTGGCAGTCTGCCGCGACAGCGTCGCAGAAGCTGCGGCCTCTCCGGCATAGGCTGTCTCGATGCGGGCGGTCGGGACGGGCGCATTCGCCTCGGCCATGCCAATGACGGCAGCGATGCTGTCGTGGCGCGGCGTCGGAACGGGCACGTTGTCACCAAGACGGGCGAGCACGGCCGACGCCGAGCCAGAACTCGCGACGAGGCGCGAGCCTCCCGACGCTTGCCCGATATAGCCGTCGATCAAGTTCTCCATGATCTTGTCGCGGCTCTTTGCCGTGCGGCCACCCATCACGACCCCGATCACGCGACGATCGCCCTTGCTGACCGCGCTCACCAGATTGAAGCCAGAAGCATTGGTGTAGCCGGTCTTGATGCCGTCCATACCGCGATAGCGATACATGAGATTGTTGTGACCACGGATTGTTTTGCCCCGGAAGGCGAAGCTCTTGGTGTTGAAGAGCTTGTATTCCTCCGGAAAATCCCGAAGCAGCGCTACACCCAGCGTGGACATATCGCGAGCCGTCGTTACCTGGCGCTTATCGGGAAGACCGGAGGCGTTGCGGAACACGGTGCGCGTCATTCCAAGCGCCCTCGCCCGCTCCGTCATCATTTCCGCAGACTGGCTTTCGGTGCCGCCGAGCTTTTCCGCCAGCGCGGCCGCGGCATCGTTCGCGGAGACGACGATCAAGGCCATGACGGCCTCGCGGACAGTGATGGAATCGCCGGGTTTCACCCACAGCTTGGTTGGCGGCCGGGCAGAAGCGTGTTTCGAAAACGGGACCTTGCTGCTCCAAGACAGCTTGCCGCGACGGATCGCGTCATAGGTCATGTAGAGCGTCATCATCTTCGTCAGGGAGGCCGGGTGATTGAGCTCATCGGGATTTTCCGAGGCAAGCACACGACCGGTTCGAGCATCGAGCAGAAGTTGGGCGCTGCCTGCCAAAGCCAACTGGGGTGCAAGAACCAATGCAGCAAGGCAGGATACGGCGATCAACAGCTTCTTCATACGTCCCCTCAATCCGGAAAATATCGATTGTGGCCGACCAACGCCGGCGAGCCGGCCTACCGGCCAAAATGGGCATGCGGGGTGCAGTAGTGCCAAAATGGGGCAACAATCGCACGGAAACGCGGTCTCAAATTGTTACGGTTAAAAATGCGTAAATATCCTTGCGCGAAGACTGTGGCCGATACAATCGGACGAAAGTCCTGATCGCTGCACCATCGCAGCCGTTTCGCGATGGCCAAAATCTCCGGCGGTGAAGATTTCCGCGCTCCGGAAAAAAAGCGCTTTACCTCAATGGCACTCGAGGTTGTAGCGTCCGCCATCAGTACAGAGGAATGACATGATGGACCAACGGGGTGAACAGGCAGCGGCAACAGCCGGTGACGAGTTGCGGGCAGGCTGGGCGGAACTCCTGGAACCGCGTTACGCTCTGACAACGTTGATGCTCTGCATCGGCGTGGCTCTCTATGCCTTCAATGGTTTCCTCGTCTCGACCGTGCTGCCGAGCGCAGTTGCGGAACTCGATGGCGCCTCCCTCATTTCCTGGTCGCTCAGCCTCTATCTGGCTGCCTCGATCGTTGCCGGCGCATGCGCCGCGCTCCTCAAGATGCGGTATGGCGCGAGAGCGACGCTCGTCTGCGCTGCGATCATCTTTCTCGGCGGAACCCTGGTCGCCGGAACGGCGTCCGACATGCCGACCATGCTGGGTGGCCGATTGTTGCAAGGCTTCGGGGAAGGTCTGGTGGCCGCCCTTTGCTATGCACTCATACCGGATATGTTTCCTGAACGCCTCGTCCCCAAGGTGTTCGGGGTGGAGGCCGGCGTCTGGGCGGCGGCGGCCTTCGGAGGACCGGTTGCGGCCGGTCTGCTGACCGAACACGTTTCCTGGCGCATGGCATTCCACGTCAACCTGCCGATTATACTGCTGTTTCTCGCGCTGGCGGTGTTGATTGCGCCGAAAAGAGAAACCGGCGCCGCGCCGCAACCACTCCGGCTGCCGGGATTGCGCCTCATCATTCTGTCATTCGCTCTCGGTGCAGTGATGCTTGCCGCAATTGCCGGCACGATCAGCGCGTCGGCGGCACTGATCGTCGCGTCGGCGCTGGCCATCCTCCTGCTCATCCGGATCGACCGCCGCGCCGGTGCCTCATCCATTTTGCCGACCTCAGCCTTCTCCACGAGCGGACTGCCAGGCCTCACCCTCTGGATCGTCTTCCTGATGGCCGTGGCGCAGGCGACAAGCAGCGTCTATCTGGTTTTCGCCCTGCAGAACCTTTTCGGTTTCTCACCCACGCTGGCCGGAGCGATCGGAGCGTTGATGGCGATCTGCTGGAGCGTGTCGGCCATCCTTGTCGCCCACGTTTCAGGCGTCGGCCAGCAGCGGCAGACCCTGTGGGCCGGGCCGATGCTTCAGGTCGTCGGATTGATCTGCATCCTGATCGGCATCTCCGGCGGATGGCTGGCGGCGATCATAGCCGGACAGATTTTCATCGGCAGCGGCTTCGGTATCAGTTGGGCCTTCATCAGCCAGACATCGATGATGGCGACCCCGGCGGCGGAACGCGACAAAACCTCGGCGCTCTTGCCGACGCTGCAATCCACGGGCTTCGCAATCGGCGGGGCGCTGTGCGGGTTCGCGGCGAATGCCGGCGGCCTTGCCGAGCAGTCGAGCGGTGACGCCGTTCGTCAGCCCCTGACGCTCGCGTTTCTGGCGGCCGTTGCCTGGGCCATTCCCGCAGTCGCGGCGGGATGGCGTGCCATGAGGCGATCCTCGTCTCGATCCTGACACTTCCGCGTGAAGGATAGGATTCAGCGTCGCTTAACGGCTCGCGACTATCGTTCCGCGCGACGAACGAGGCAGCCGCGCGCGAAGGATGCGGCCAACGGGGAACGACAGCCATGCTGAAAAACCAGGTCAAGCGCGCCGTCATCACGGGTGGGCTGGAGGCCGCCTACATATTGCAAAGCCTGCGCCTTCTCTCAGGCGCGCGCGGACGCGGCGCCGTCTTCACGCTCCATCACGTGCGGCCATACATGCCTCGGCAGGCGCCGATCAACGCCCATCTCGAAATCACACCCGAATTCCTGGACATGGCGATCCAAAGTCTCAAGGCCGACGGATACAGGTTCGTGCGGCTTGAGGACGTTCCGCAGATCCTGATGTCCGGCAGCAGCGATGCTCCGTTCGCGGTCTTCACGCTGGATGACGGGTTTCGCGACAATGCCGAGCATGCCCTCCCCGTCTTCCAGCGCCACGGCGTGCCGTTCACCGTCTTCGTCTGCAAGGGCTTTTCCGAACGTACCCATGTCTTGTGGTGGGAAATCCTCGAAAAGCTCGTCAACCAGGATGGACCGCTGGAATTCGACAGTGGCGACGGCATGCGCCGGTATCCTCTGGGAACGCTCGCCGAACGATATGCAGCGGCCTCCGCGATCGGTCAGGCGATCACTAGCAACGACGAGGCGGATGCGACCGCAAGACTGGTTTCCCTGGCAACGGAACGTGGGATCGATGCCGGCGCGCTGACGAAGAACCTGGTGATGGATGCAAACGAGCTTCGAGCCCTGGCGGCAGAACCGCTCGCGAGCTTGGGCGCACATACCGTCAGTCACCGCGCGCTTGCCGTCCTTGCGGAAAACGAGGTGACGTCCGAGCTTGCAGACTCGGCCGACTACGTCGCGTCCATCACAGGCACACGCCCGACCACCTTCGCTTATCCCTATGGTGATGGCCGCAGCGTCAGCGACACAACGATCGCGACCGCGGGCGGATGCGGCTTTGACGTGGCGGTCACCACCCGGCCTGGAACGCTGAGTGCAACTGACGTCAATCGGGTCATCGCACTGCCGCGGATTTCTCTCAACGGCCATTTCCAGAAGGCACGCTATGTCTCGGCACTTGCAAGCGGCATTCCGTTCAAGCTGACGGGCGGCTGAGCGACACCCTCAGGGGTACATGCGCACCTTGTTCCAGTCGCCATCCGGCGTGTCCCGGCGGAATTCAATCCGGTCATGCAGCCTGAACTTGCGATCATGCCAGAACTCGATCGACACAGGCTTGATTCGGAAGCCCGACCAATGCGGAGGCCTCGGAATATCGCCGATAGCGTAGCGAGCGGTGTATTCTGCCACCGCCTTTTCGAGCGCAAAACGGCCTTCGAGCGGGCGCGACTGTTTCGAGGCCCAGGCGCCGATACGGCTGCCGACCGGCCGGGAGCTAAAGTACTCGTCGGCTTCAGCGTCGCTCACAACCTCCACGTCGCCGCGCAGACGCACCTGGCGTCGCAGCGATTTCCAGTGAAAACACATGGCCGCCTTCTTCTGGCCAAGGATTTCACGTCCCTTCTGGCTTTCGAAATTGGTGTAGAAGACGAAGCCCCTGGCATCAAAGCCCTTGAGCAGAACCATCCTGACGTTCGGCAGACCGTTTTCGTCGACGGTTGCAACCGCCACCGCATTTGGATCGTTTGGTTCCGAGGCTTCGGCATCCTTCAACCAGGACCCGAAGAGTGCGAAAGGCTCGTTCTCTTCCGTAAAGTCACCAGTTGTTAACAATGAGTCCGACATATTGATTCAATTGCTCCTGAACGACATTCTGGATGCCCGGCCTCGTACGACTGGACTGGATGCCTTGGAAGACATAGCAAAGTCGAATGACGACACAAAGGGGTTCAAGATGCGGCTTCGCGTCCTACCTGCCTTAGCCGCCATCGGCCTATCCCTGAGCGGCTGCGTCGGCGGGGGGCTAGATCTTTTCGGGGGCGAGAAGGTCGATCGGTCGATCTCCACCAGCACTGTCGCCAAGGGCCGCCCGGGCGGAAGCACGGACGAGATCACGGTACAGAATGCCGTTTCCTCGGCGGACCTCGAGAAGGTCGGCGCGAATCCGCTTCCATGGGCCAACGCCGCGACGGGCAGCGCGGGCGTCATCAGCGTGATCCGCGAGAATCGAGACGGCACGACGGTTTGCCGCGAATTCACCACGACCCGTCACGCCTATGACGGCATAGCAAGGTTCGACGGCAAGACTTGCATGACCGGCGACGGCAAGTGGAACCTGCTCGCCTTCGATCGCGAACGCTGATCGCCGGTGCTGTCGCAAAACGGGTCAAAGCCGCCCGAGCGGCGACAACGGCCGTAACCTCTAATTAGCAAGTTGTTGTCATGATCCGCGGAATGGGACGTCCGCGGATGGCAAGCGGCGCAGTGGGTTCAAGATCGGGCGCGGCAGATGATCCTGCACGCCAGTCATGTTTTCAGTCGGTGATCTTTGATGCGTGATCCTTATTCTATCCTCGGCGTAAAGCGGGATGCAGACGCCGAGGAAATCAAGGCGGCCTGGCGCGCCAAGGCCAAATCCGTTCACCCGGACCAGAACCGGGAAGACCCGCACGCAACCCAACGGTTCGCCGAGGTCGGGAGGGCCTACGAGGTGTTGAAGGACCCAAGCAAGCGCAGCCGCTACGACAAGCAGCGTCTGATGGCCGAAGCGCGGGCACGCGAACAGACGATCATGCAGCAGCGCGAAGCCGCGCGCGAAGCCGCCGAACGGGCGAAGGTCGCCAAGGCCAACGCCGAGCGCATCCTTGCCGAGTTGGCAAAAGCCGAAGCGGAGAAGGCCAAGGCTGACAAGGCGACGCAGGCTGCCATGCAGGCCGCCCAGTCGTCTACCCAATCGCCCTCACCGAATGCGGGGCAGAAGCCTCAGCACCAGCCTCAGGCAAAGCCCTCTTCAGCCAAGACCGAGGCGCCGCAGGCTGAAAAGTCCGAAAGCCCGGAAGACGTGGTGTCCCGGATTTTTGGCGCATCGCCGGAGGCGCAAGCCGCGGCTGACAACATGCGCCGCGATGGCGAGGGAACGCAGGACGCTACGGAGGGCGATGGCTCCACCGAGGGCAGCGCCCGCCCGCTCGGCCCGTTCGAACTGATTACCTCGCTCGTGCGGAGGCTGCGCGGGGTTCAGCCGCCGCCGGAGAAGGCGCCAGATCTGTTCATTGATGCGACCGTCGCGATCGATGACCTGATCAACACCGTCTCCATCACCGCGACCCTTTCGGATGGCCGGGACATTCGCGTGCCGCTCGAAGGGGGCCTCACCGATGGCGATACCGTCCGCGTCAAGGGTCAAGGGCTCAAGCTCAACGGCATGCAGCGCGGCGATGTCGTCGTCACGCTCAAGGTCTTGAAGTCGGAGAAATTCCGCGTCGATGGGCTGGATATCCGTACCGTTCTGCCGGTGACACTCGAAAACGCGGTTCTCGGATGCGAAACGTCGGTTGAGGGTCCCGAAGGTCCTATTGAGCTGACAGTGCCCGCCTGGTCCGGATCGGACCAGATACTGACCATCGAGGGCAAGGGCTTGCCGGACGGCCAGGGCGGACGCGGCAACCTGTTGGTGGAGGTCAGGGTTCTCCTGTGGGAAAAGCCCGACGAAAAGGTCACCGATCTCATGCGCCTGATGCGTGAAGGCCTGTTTTTATAACGGTTTGATGACAGATACACCCTTTGTTACGCCACCAAACAGTAGATGATCCGCGGCAGCTTGAACGCCCGTGCCGGCTATGCCATAGGCAGACTTGATTAAAAGCATCAAGGAGCATGGAATGGCCCAGAGTTCTGGTCTGATGGCAGGCAAGCGCGGCGTCATCATGGGTGTCGCCAACAATCGTTCCATCGCATGGGGGATTGCCAAGGCCTGTCGCGAAGCGGGCGCGGAAATTGCGCTGACCTGGCAGGGCGATGCTCTGAAGAAGCGCGTCGAGCCGCTGGCGCAGGAACTGGACGCGCTTATGGCCGGCCATTGCGACGTTACCGACCTGGCGACGATTGACGAGGTCTTCGCGAATGTCGAAAAGGCATGGGGCAAGATCGACTTCGTCGTTCACGCGATCGCATTTTCCGACAAGGACGAGCTAACAGGCCGCTACATCGACACCAGCCGCGAAAACTTCGCGAAGTCGATGGATATCTCGGTCTATTCCTTCACGGCCGTTGCAAATCGCGCCGAAGCGATCATGAATGACGGCGGTTCGCTGCTGACGCTCACCTATTACGGCGCCGAAAAGGTCATGCCGCACTACAACGTCATGGGTGTCGCCAAGGCGGCGCTCGAGGCGTCGGTGCGCTATCTCGCGGTCGACATGGGCGGCCGCGGCATTCGCGTCAACGCGATCTCGGCCGGTCCGATCAAGACGCTGGCCGCCTCCGGCATCGGCGATTTCCGCTATATCCTCAAGTGGAACGAATACAACGCACCGCTGAAGCGCACGGTGTCGATCGAGGAAGTCGGCAAGTCGGGCGTCTATCTTTTGTCCGATCTTTCCACCGGGGTCACCGGCGAAGTGCACCATGTCGATTCCGGCTATCACACGGTCGGCATGAAGGCGGTGGACGCGCCTGACATCTCCGTCGTCAAGGAGTGAGTGGCCCGGAGGTCCCGTGCTCATCTACATGATCCGCCACGGGCAAACCGATTGGAATGCCGAAGGGCGCTTCCAGGGGCAACACGACATCCCGCTCAACGACACCGGTCGCGGTCAGGCGACCGGCAATGGTGAAATGCTCGCGTCGCTGATCGGGGACGCGGCAGCCGACTATGATTTCGTGGCATCGCCTCTGTCGCGGACACGCGAGACGATGGAGTTGCTACGGTCGGCAATGGGCCTGCCTCCCCTTGCCTACCGAACCGACGGCCGGCTGAAGGAAATCAGCTTTGGCGACTGGGAGGGTCATACCTTCCACGAGCTGGCACTGGAGTTTCCAGACAAGATCGCTGCGCGGGCCGCAGGTAAATGGGACTTCATTCCGCCTGGAACGGACGCGGAGAGCTATGAAATCCTGTCATGGCGCGTAGGCGCGTGGCTCGGCGAGGTGTCCCGGCCGACCATCTGCGTTGCCCATGGCGGGGTCATGCGCACCGTCATGAAACTCGTCGATGGACGACCCGCCGACGACGCCTGCGAGATGAATATTCCCCAGGATCGTATTCTGAAAATAGACCGCGACAACGGCATCACCAGCTGGCTGTGACAGGCCGGTAAACACTGTCGTTACTGGATGATCTCCAGATCATCGACCACACGCTTTCCGTCGACCTCGGTATAGAACACGATGACGTTCACACCGGCTTCCAGGCCTTCGAAGTTGAATTCTTCGGGGACAGCGTAGGTCTTGCCATCTTCAAGCGTCAGGCTGAGACCATTGACATCGACATTCCTGATCCGGGCCTCCACATCCGCGCTTTCGGCGTTGGCGTGCAGCGGGGAAAGAAGACCGGCAATTGCCAGAAGCACGGAAATCATCAGTCGCATGTGAACAACCCTGGCAGTTATCGAGAGAAACGAACGGCTCAACAAAACTATCCTCCCAAATACGGCGAAAGTTGCTCGCAAACATGACAGTTCCGAGATTGATGACCGGATTACGCCTCGCAATCAAGCCGGACGCGAAGACGGGCAGCAGGGCACGGCTGTTTTTCCCCGGATAATGCCTTTTTGGAGGCGATGCCTGACGCGTCGCCAGTCCATTCAATCATAAATTAACCGCGAAGAATTACCTCTGAAATACAAGGGCATCGGGGGCGATCACGAGTGAGACTGACACTATCGGGAAAAGATCAAGCTCCGGGCACGCGCGCCCGTTCGCTGGTGATGTTCACCGGCGCCGTCCTCGCCGCGCTTGCGATCATCGGCGCGGCCTTTCATCTCGATCAGAAAAACAGCGATGCGAACCGCGCCACGCTCATCGATATGATCGGCAAGGATGTGACCATGGTTGCCGCGGCGGTCGAACATCGATTGTCGGCCGACCTTGCAGCCGCCGAACAGCTGAGAGACACATTGCGCACACGCGCGGACACGAGCCTCGATGACCTGAGCGAAATGGCCGACCGGCTGATGGAGCGGCACGATCACATCGCCTCGGTGGGACTTGCGCCCGGCTACGGCTTGCACTCGGTGAGACCGGCTCCCGATCTCAAGGGCGACACCCGCGCGCTGACCCGCCAACACATCGATGAACTGAAAGCGGCTCGCGACAACGGATCGACCTCAGCATCGATGAAGTATGATCCGAGCGGCTTTCTCTCGCTTGCCGTCCCGATGACCCTAGGCGACAGCACGTCCAAGCAGGACTGGGGCGCGCTCGCTCTAACGCTGCACAAGGATGATTTGATGAAGGCCGTTGGCCTGACTTCCCTTGCGGAGCGGTCGGCGGCGGATGGTGTCGATCTCGTGCTGACGATCCGGCAGATAGCCGACGATGGCAAGGTGACGATGATCCATGGTCCGGATGTGCCTCAATCCCTCGCGCCGGTGGTTCGCGAGATTCCTGTTCCGGGGGGTAAATGGCAGATCATTGCCGTCCCCGCCGGCGGCTGGGACGTCCAAAATCCGGCAAAAATATCCTTCCGCGTTTTTGTAGCGGCAACCTCGCTGATGCTGATCGTGCCGATCTTCTTCGCAACGCTGCTTCTCGGAGAGCGGAACCGCAACATCGCCACGCTGCGCACGCGCGAAGAGAAGCTGGTCGAGCTGTCGCAGCGGTTCGACCTCGCCATGAACGCCGCAAGTATCGGCGTCTGGGAAGCGTGGGAGCCGGAACATAGACTTTACTGGGACGACCGCAGCTCGCAACTTCACGGCTGCGCTCCTTGTGACAAGGAAAGCGTCAACCGTATCTCGGACTGGCAACAGGCAGTCCATCCGGACGACATGAAATTCGTCGACGATTCCTTCCGCTTTCTCCGCAAGGCCGGAGAGAACCAGATTCTGGACATCATCTACCGGGTGAGGCTGGAAGACGGCTCGATCCGCCATCTCCGGCTCGTCAGTTCCTGCTCGACCACCCCCGATTTCAAGACGAAGTTTACCGGCATCGTCTGGGACGTGACATCAGACGTGCTGATGAACCGTGACCTGCAGAACGCCAAGGAAACCAGCGACATCAAGAACGCCGAGCTTGAGCTGGCGCTGGACGAACTGTCGAGCCGGGAACATGAGCTGGCCGAGCTGTCGCACAAGTTCGATCTCGCCCTCGCCTCCTATAATTGCGGCATCTGGGAAGCGGACCTGACCAATGGCGGTGCCATCTGGGACGAGCGCATGCATCAGTTGTACGGTCTCCCCTTCAGCGCCGAGCGCGTGACGGAAGAGCAGTGGCTGGGCTGCATCCATCCGGACGACCGCCGATCCGTGCTTGATACGACCAACCAGGCGATCCGCCGCCATACCACCCTGCAGAGCATCCAGCGCATCCTGCTGCCCGATGGGGATTTCCGCTACGTCCGGTCCGTCGGCCAGGTGCACACGGGTCGCGACGGAAACCAGAAAATCATCGGGATAGCCTTCGATGTGACTGCCGACGTGCTCCTGACGGAGGAATTGAAGGTTGCCAAGGAGGAGGCTGACGCCCGCAATATTGAACTGGAGCTGACGAAGGCGCGCATCGAATACAACTCGCTGCACGACCCTCTGACCTCACTTGGCAATCGCCGCAAGATCGACATGGAGCTTGATGCCCTGTCACGAGAAAGCCAATCGCGCCGCATCAAGTTCGCGATCCTGCATCTCGACCTCGACCGGTTCAAGACGATCAACGACACCCTGGGACATGCCGCGGGCGATGCGATGCTGGTGCACGCGTCGCAAGTTCTGATGCGCCACGTCAGGCGGGGAGACATCGTCGCGCGGATCGGCGGCGACGAATTCGTCATCCTGGCGACGGAGACATCAGGCCCGGACGCGCTTGCCGCACTCTCTTCGCGCATCATCGAGGAAATGAGCCGCCCGGTCGATTTCGAGGGTTTCCAATGCCGCTGCGGCGTCTCGATCGGCATCGCCCAGGCTCACGGCACGCATATCGACGCTCGAAAGATCCTCGTGAACGCCGACATCGCGCTTTACCAGGCAAAGGAAAAGGGCCGAAACGGCTTCCAGTTCTTCACCCACGAACTGCAAGCGAACATCGTCAACAGCAAGCGCATGGCCGATGAAATGCTGGCGGGACTGGAGCGCGACGAATTCACCGTCTGGTATCAGCCGCAATATGACGCCAGCACGATGCATATGACCGGAGCGGAGGCTTTGGTTCGGTGGAATCACCCGGAACGCGGTGTGCTGCCCTCTGGCGCGTTCCTGAAGACGGCCGAAGAACTCAACGTCATGGCACGCATCGATCAGCTCGTGCTGGAACTTGCCCTCCGGGACAAGATGCGTCTGACAGCACGCGGCATCATGCTACCGAAGATCTCCGTCAACGTGTCATCCAAGCGCCTTCACGACGAGGCGCTGATCGACAGCCTGACAGGGCTTGCCCTGTCTCCCGGGGAAATCTGCTTCGAACTGGTGGAATCGATCTTTCTCGATGACAGCGACGATGTCACCGTCCACAACATCGAACGGATCAAAGCGCTGGGGATCGACATCGAAATTGACGATTTCGGCACCGGCCACACCTCCATCGTCAGCCTGCTGAAGCTCAAGCCCAAGCGGCTGAAGATCGACCGGCAGCTTGTGATGCCGATCCTCGACTCTCCTCAGGAACGGACGCTGGTGCGCTCGATCATCGACATCGCCCGCTCGCTGGGTATCGAGTCGGTGGCGGAAGGGGTGGAAACACCGCAACACGCGCATCTGCTTCGAGAACTCGGATGCGACATCCTGCAGGGATTCGCATTCGCCAAGCCGCTGTCGTTCGACGAGTTTGTCGAACTCGCCAATACGACCGTGCTGCCGAAGGCGTCCTGATCCGTCGACCGGTGAACAGCGTGTCCTGCGTGGATGCACAGGAAGGGCTTTCCCGCCGTCCGGCTTTCCCGTAAGAGTGTGCCCGCTTGAAAACAGAGGGGCAAAGACGCTCCGCAGCCGGTCATAAACGCGATGTCGCACAATACCTTCGGTCACCTGTTCCGCGTCACCACCTGGGGCGAAAGCCACGGCCCCGCGCTCGGCGCCGTTGTCGATGGCTGCCCGCCCGGTCTCCGTTTCACGCCGGAGGACCTGCAGGTGTGGCTCGACCGGCGCAAACCCGGCCAGTCGCGCTTCGTGACGCAGCGGCGCGAGGCCGATCTCGTCAAGGTTCTTTCCGGTGTCATGCCGCAAGAGGATGGCAGCCTCGTTTCCACCGGCACGCCCATTTCGCTGATGATCGAGAACACCGACCAGCGCTCGAAAGACTATGGCGAGATCGCGCGGCAGTACCGTCCCGGACATGCCGACTACACCTATGACGTAAAATATGGCGTCCGCGACCATCGCGGCGGCGGGCGCTCCTCCGCGCGTGAGACAGCAGCCCGTGTGGCCGCTGGCGGCATTGCACGGCTCGTCTTGCCCAACGTAACGATCCGCGGCGCGCTTGTGCAGATCGGCAAGCACAAGATCGACCGAAACAACTGGGACTGGGACGAGGTGAACAATAACCCGTTCTTCGCTCCGGATGCTGCCATCGTTCCCGTCTGGGAAGCTTATCTCGATGAGATCAGAAAAGCCGGCTCCTCCGTGGGGGCTGTGATCGAGGTGGTGGCCGAAGGTGTGCCGGCCGGTCTTGGCGCGCCGATCTACGGCAAACTCGATCAGGAGATCGCCGCGGGACTGATGTCGATCAACGCCGTCAAGGGTGTGGAGATCGGCAACGGTTTCGAATCGGCCTCGATCACCGGTGAGGAAAACGCCGACGAAATGCGCATGGGCAATGACGGAAAGCCGCTGTTCCTCTCGAACCATGCCGGCGGCATTCTCGGCGGGATCTCGACGGGCGAACCCATCGTGGCGCGTTTCGCGATCAAGCCGACCTCCTCCATTCTCACGGAACGAAAGTCGATCGATGCTGATGGCAAGAATGTCGACGTCCGCACCAAGGGCCGCCACGACCCCTGTGTCGGAATCCGCGCGGTACCTGTCGGTGAGGCGATGCTGGCTTGCATCCTGGCGGACCATTATCTGAGAGATCGCGGCCAGACCGGCCGCCTGAAGTGAGGTTTGCCAATGGCCTATGACCAGAAACGCGTCGTCGACGCCATCCGTGCCTTTGAGGCCGGCGAGATCGTCGTGGTGACGGATGATGACGACCGCGAAAACGAGGGCGACCTGATCGTCGCGGCCGTCCATTGCACCGCCGAGAAAATGGCATTCATCGTCCGCCACACCTCCGGCATCGTGTGTGCGCCAATGCCCCGGGAAGAAGCCAAGCGTCTCAACCTGACCGCCATGGTGGCGGAAAACGACAGTGCCCACACGACAGCCTTCACGGTGTCGGTCGATTTCAAGCATGGAACGACGACGGGCATCTCTGCCGACGATCGGACGCTGACGGTTCGCAACCTTGCCAATCCGAACAGCGGGGCGGCCGATTTCGTGCGCCCGGGCCATATCTTTCCGCTGGTCGCCAGGGAGGGCGGCGTGCTGATGCGCTCAGGCCATACCGAGGCCGCAGTCGATCTGTGCAAACTCGCCGGGCTGCCACCCGTTGGCGTCATATGCGAACTCGTCAATGACGACGGCACGGTCACCCGGGGGCCGCAGGTTACGGCCTTTGCCGAAAAACACGGGCTGAAGCAGGTTTCGGTCGCTGACCTCATCGCCTACCGTCAGCGCAAGGAAACGCTGATCCAGCTTGCTTCGAGCTTCGATGTCGAAACGCCCTATGGTCGGGCCAAGGCGCATGCCTATTCGCTGCCCTGGGATCCGATGCAGCATCTCGCTCTTGTCTTCGGCGATATCAGGGACGGAGAGGACATTCCGGTGCGTCTGCACCTAGAGCATGTCGGCAAGGATGTGTTCGGAAAGGATCGACAGATCGAGGCGATCATGAAGCGGATCGCCGAAGCGGGCCGCGGCGTCATCGTCTATCTTCGTGAGGGATCGGTGGGTGTCGGCGCGTCTACGACTGCCCGTGCTGGCAAGTTCGACCGCGAAGCACACCAGGAGGCCCAGGCGCGCGAGAGCGAATGGCTGGAGATCGGTCTCGGCGCGCAGATCCTCAAGGATCTCGGTGTCACATCAATCAAACTCTACGCGTCGCGCGAACGGCACTATGTGGGCCTTGAGGGATTCGGCATCCGCATCAGCGGCACGGAAATCGCGTAAGAGCACGGATTCCTCAAGAGCAGCCTTCCACGTATTGGAGGGCGGCTCTTGTGCCCGCACTGATCGTTATTACCGACATCCCGTCGGTCTCGAAGACAAGACCGTTTTCGCCGTCCAGATATGTCATGACATTGGTGGTCTCGTCGTAGAAGCCGACCTCGATCTTCAAAGCCTCGCCGTAGGCAGCCCTGACCTCTTCTTCGCTGCTGCCGACATGCACGCCTTTCTCTGTCCTGATCGACGGATCGATCACGTAG
Organism: Ciceribacter sp. L1K22; assembly: GCF_017599385.1. Taxonomy (GTDB): domain Bacteria; phylum Pseudomonadota; class Alphaproteobacteria; order Rhizobiales; family Rhizobiaceae; genus Allorhizobium. The sequence continues at coordinate 1,064,534 of NZ_JAGFPK010000001.1, read as the reverse complement.
ATGCGTGTGAGCGTTCCGTCCTCGAACATCATATCCATCTCTGGCGCGCTCGTCGCCGCGAGGAAGCAGGCCTCGTCGATTTCATCGGGGATGAGGAAGTCCGAGAGCGCTGCTTTCGCCGCCTCGACTGTCATCCCCATGGTGACGGGGGACAAACCCGAAGGCTTGATCACGACGCCTTCCCCGGCAGCGCGAAGCGGCAACGCTCCCGCCAGCACGAAAAACAAAGAGCACAAGAAGCGGCGCACCGGGACGTCCTCCGAACGGTTTCGATGAAGCAAGGAATAATGGAATGAAACGGGGAGGCAAGCACCCGCCTCAACCCAGCCAACCATCCTGTAACCGTACACTGTCCAGGCCGGCGAACCGCGCGACACGTGCAAGCTCGCCCTCTACCTTCTCAATCCGACCGGAAGATGCACGAACACCGGTTTCCAGCCAGAGCCGCCGCACGTCGAGCACCCCGGCTTTGCGATCCGCCTTCATATCGACGCGGCCGATGATGCGGTCCCCTTCCAGCATCGGAAAGACATAGTAGCCATACTGCCGCTTCGGCTCCGGGACGTAGATTTCGATACGATAGAAGAAACCGAACAGCCGTTCTGTCCGGTTGCGATCGCGGATCAGGGGATCGAAGGGACTGAGCGTGCGCACCCGTGCCGGCGGTTCCGGTGCATCCAGCAGCCTGTCCAGATCGGCCACGAAGGAAAAGGAGGCGCGCGGCTTGCCGTCGACCGTCTCGATCAAAACCTCCGCCAGCTCGTCGCGATGATCCGACACCCATTGCTTGGCTTCCTCCGGCGTCACCAGATCGAAGAAAGCAGCGAGTTCACCATGGGTCGCAAAACCGAGGCGCTTGAGGGCCTCGCGGCAGGCCCAATCCACAAAGGTGACTTGGTCGACCTCGGCACCATGGTGTTCCGCGGGGATGACGCGCTCGGAGAGATCGTAGACCTTCTGGAAGTTCTCCCGGGCACTGATGGCAAGTCTGCCGGTGTGCCAGAGAAATTCCAACGCGGTCTTGCTGGGATGCCAGTTCCACCAGCCGCCCGACTTGTGGTCGTCCGACTTGAGGTCTCGCGCCAGCAGTGGCCCGCGCTCGGTGATGTGGGACAAGGTCTCCTCGAAACTCTTCTCGTCGAAGCGGTCGCCCTGCCATTTCTGCCAGCTGGCCCGGATACGTGCCTCCTCCCGCGCGAAACGATGCTTCCAATAGGGGAAGAAAGCGCTCGGAATGAAGGAGGCGTCATGCGTCCAGTGCTCAAACAGAAGGCGATCCCGCTCGACAAGTGGCGACAAATGATCCGGCCTGTAGGTCTGATTGCGAGTGAACAGGATGTGGTGATGCGCGCGCTCCACCCATTGAATGCTGTCGAGCTGGACGAAGCCGAGATCGTGGATGAGCTGGTAGAGTTCAGCCGCCCCGAGGCTTCGCTGGGGTGGTCGCGACAATCCCTGTCGTTCCATAAAGATACGTCGCGCGTGAGCATTCGAAATCGGAATCGCCATACCCGGACGCTACCCCATGTTCCCGATATGTTCAACCTGTTGGCAGCGCTTCCTGTTTCGTGCCGGAACCCCGGCATTTGGTTGGTTTGACTGCCCCTGCGACAGGTCATAGGAAGACAGCGAGAAAGAAGGGATATTCCGCTTGAACATCACGTTCGATGCCGCCACGCTGACCTACGATCGTCACACCGCCCTCGAACCGCTCTCCCTGACGCTTGTGGAACGCCGCATCGGGGTGATCGGGCTCAACGGTTCAGGGAAGACGAGCTTCGCCCGGCTGATCGTGGGACTTTCGCAGCCGACAAAGGGGCGCGTGCTCTTGGCGGGTCTGGACACTGTGGTCGACGCGGAAGCGCTGCGCGGCAGGACTGGTTTCATATTCCAGCATCCGGCGAACCAGATCGTCCTGCCGATCATCGGCGACGACGTTGCTCTTGGGCTTAAGGGCAAGGGGTTCGGAAAGGCAGAAATCGTGGAGAAGGTCGAGGCCGTTCTCTCCAAGCTCGGCATCGCTCATTTGCAGGCGCGGCGGCCGCACGAGCTCTCCGGGGGCGAACTGCAGCTGGCGGCGCTGGCCGCGGTGCTGGTCACGGAGCCCGATGTCGTGATCTTCGACGAACCGACCAACCAGTTGGACCTGAAAAACCGGGCGCAGGTGGAACGGGCGGTCGCCGGACTGGACAGCATGGCGATCGTCATCAGCCACGACCTTGCCCTAGTCGAGGGGTTCGATCGCGTGCTGGTATTCGACAGAGGCGCACTTGCCTTCGATGGCGAGCCACTGGAGGCGATACAGCGTTACCGGGAGATCGCGCGCCGATGAGAACACTTTATGTCGAGGGTCGGGGCCTGCTCTACCGGATGCCCGCCGGTGCGAAGATCGCCGCGCTCATGGTCTTCGGTGTTCTTCTGTTCCTCACGCGCGAGGTGCCTTGGCTCGGCCTCGGTCTGCTCTTGGCCGGCGCATCCTATTTCGGCCTAGGACAGCGGTTACGGTCCGCGATCGCACCGCTGACCTTCGTCCTGCTGACCGTGACGATCGTCGCTCTCTTCAATCTCGTCTTCGTCTCGCTCGACGATGCACTGGTCACGGTGCTGCGTCTCACAGCGCTCGTTTTTGCGGCCGCGACCGTCACGGCAACCACGCCGATCGGCGACTTCATCGCCGCGATCACGATGGCCGCGCGTCCGCTCGAAAGCCTCGGCCTTGTACGCGCCGACGATATCGGACTTGCCGTCGGTCTTGTTATCCGGTTCCTTCCCGATATCGTCTCCCGCTACGACGCGCTGAAGCTTGCCCACCAGGCTCGCGGACTGAAATCGAAACCGCTGACGCTTCTCGGTCCGCTGATCATCCTGACGCTGCGCGATGCGGATAAGGTTGCCGACGCCATTGACGCGCGGGGCATTCGCAAGCGATGAACGACCGACAAGACTGTTTCAGGGGGATGCCATGAAAACCCGCGACCTCGTACTCGTTTCGCTGTTTGCCGCCATCATCGTGGCACTCGGACTGATGCCGCCTATCACGCTCGGTTTCATTCCCGTGCCGATCACGCTGCAGACGCTGGGCGTCATGCTCGCTGGCGTCATCCTCGGCGCCCGGCGCGGCGCTCTGGCGGCTCTGCTGGTCATCCTGCTGGTGGTCATCGGGCTTCCGGTGCTGTCGGGCGGCCGCGGCGGGCTCGCGGTGTTCGCCGGACCGACGGTCGGGTTCCTCCTCGGCTGGGTTCCCGGCGCCTTTGTCACCGGGCTGATCGCGGAACGGTTCGGTCGGGCCATCTCGCCGGCGACGCAAACCGTCGGGTTCTTCGCGGCAGCGGTCATCGGTGGCATCGCCGTCGTCTATCTGCTCGGGATCGGCGTTCTCGCCTTCCATGTCGGCCTGCGGAACGCAATCGTCGGTTCGATGGCTTTCATACCGGGCGACCTGATCAAGGCGGTGATCGCGGCACTCGCCGGACGGACGGTGATGGTCGGCTATCCGCTGCTGCCACACCGCGCTTGACCCGCTCCTACCTCAGGTAGCTGTAGAGCCAATCGCGCGTGTCCTCGGGAAGGCCCGTCGGCTCGCCGCCGTCGCGCTCGACTGCGGTGCGAACCAATTCGACCTCGGCGGCGGTCGTGCTGCCCCGCTCCATCGAGACGTTGAAGCCGATCGACTTGCCACCGATCTTGTCGATGGTCACCACCATGCGGACCTTGTCGTCGAGGCAAAGCGGCTGGAAGATGCGGCACTCCACCTTGCTCGTCACGAACAAGGGCTCGTCCTCGAGCGGCGGCCGGTAGCGCCAGAAATGTGCCAGCGCCATTTCGGCATGATCGACATAGGCGGCGGCGCGCATGCGTCCGTCCGGGTCGATATCCCGATAGGGAATGCGAACCTCGCTCGTTTCGACGCGTTCTACATCTTCCATGCAAAAAACCCTGCTAAGCCATTGACCGCAGTCTAGGGCGAACGATCAACGCCGAACAGGGGCAGGTCAAAAAAGTTCCGATGACAGCATCTGTTGACAAATATCCGCCAGGAACGACCTCCAGTAGACCCCACCGGAACGGCTGCCTATGGTAAGGCCCACAAGGGATAGACGATGACGACGCGCCTTTACGAACATCCGATCTTTCTCGAACACGTGACGCCGGCCGGGCATCCCGAGCGGATCGACCGCATCCGAGCGCTCAACGTCGCGCTTGGACATCCTCATTTTTCCGGGCTCGACAGGAAGGACGCGCCGCAAGCCAACGAGGATGCGGTGACGCTCGCCCATCCGGAGGAACATCTGTTCTCGGTGATGCGGCAAATCCCGGAAGAAGAGGGCGAGATCAACCAGATCGAGGCCGATACATATGCCTCTCCCAAAAGCCTGCAGGCGGCGCTGACGGCGATCGGCGGCGCGATGGCAGCCGTCGATGACGTGATGACCGGCGTGGCCGACAACGCTTTTCTGGCTGCCCGGCCTCCGGGACACCATGCCGAAAAGGCGAAGGCCATGGGGTTCTGCTTCTTCAACACTGTTGCGATCGCCGCCCGCCATGCGCAGCGCGTCCATGGTGTCGAGCGGGTCGCGATCGTCGACTGGGACGTACACCACGGCAACGGCACCCAGGACATCTTCTGGGACGACCCGTCAGTGCTGTTCTGCTCGACCCACCAGATGCCGCTCTATCCGGGCAGCGGCGCCAGGGACGAAACAGGCGTGAAGAACAATATCGTCAACGCGCCGCTGTCGCCCAATGTCGGCTCGGATCACTTCCGCGAGGCGTTCAAATCTCGGGTGCTGACCGCGCTCAACGACTTCTCGCCCGACCTGATCCTGATCTCGGCCGGCTTCGACGCGCATCATCGCGATCCGCTGGCGCAGATCAATCTGGTCGGCGAGGATTTCGACTGGGCGACGGGGCGACTGATGGAAGTCGCCGACAGATTTGCCCATAACCGGGTCGTCAGCCTACTCGAAGGCGGCTATGATCTGGAGGGCCTCGCCGAATCGGCAGGCCTGCATATCCTGAGACTGATGAAGGGTTGAGTATGACCGAGACGGCAGGCGACATCGCGTCCTATTCGTTCGAGAAGGCTGTGGCGGAACTCGAAAGCATCGTGGCGCGGCTTGAACGCGGCGATGTGGCGCTGGACGAGTCGATCTCGATCTACGAGCGCGGCGAGCTTTTGAAGAAGCACTGCGAGACGCTCCTGTCGGCCGCCGAAAACCGCATCGAGAAGATTCGCCTCGACCGCGCGGGCAAGCCGCAGGGCACCGAGCCCCTAGATCGGGAATAGCAGAGCGCTTAGCCCCTCGCCTTCAACGTCTCCGACACCCTGTGAATGTGCGCTGCCCCGATGCCGCAGCAGCCGCCGATGAGCGTTGCGCCGGCATCCGCCCAGATGCAGGCGAATCGGGAATAGACATCACCGTTCAGGTCTTCCCGCGTGCTGCTCAACCCCTCATTGGCGGCATGCTCTCCGACTTCGGTTTCGAAGGCATTGGCGTAGACCCCGATCTCCAGATTTGCTCCCGCCTCCCGGAAGACCGCCGAGGCCGTTTTGACGGCGGCCTGCATGACCTCCGGCTTCGCGCAGTTGAAGAGAAGCGCCGACGCGCCCGAGCCGGCCGCCCATGTTGCCGCCGCCCGCACCGTCTCGCCGGACCGCAACTTCGGCTCGCTACCTGCGAGTTGTTCGGGGTCGTCGGCCAGTGTGAAGGAGATCCAGAAGGGCTTGCCGGTTCCCGCTACGGCGACACGCACCGCGTCACCTTCAGCTATGAGGCTCAACGTTTCGCCGAGCCACACATCAACGAAGGGCGCCAGATTTTCGACCAGCACCGAGAGATAACCCTGCACGCGATCCGCATCGAAGCGCTCGGGTTCGTATGAACCGAAGATCGGCGGCAGCGAACCGGCGACAAGCACTTCGGTCGCTGCGGATTCGGCTGCCTCTCGCGCGAGCTTGCCGGACAGACGGATGAGCTCCGCGCCCCGCGCCAGAAACCGCTCCTCTCCGATATGAAACGGGACGAGTGCATAGCTGTTTGTGGTGACGACATCGGCGCCTGCTGCGATGAACTCCTCGTGGACCTGTCGCACAATATCCGGCGCGTCCATCAGGGCCAGCGCCGACCACTCCGGTTGCTTCAATTCCGCTCCCAATCTGACAAGCTCACGGCTCATTCCGCCATCGAGAATCCGCAATCCGTTCATCTTCATTCGCTCCACCGCTTCATCAAAAGCACTGATGACGCTTGCAATGCCGACCGTCAACAATCGCGGAGCCTTGCTAAAAACGCATGACGAAGATTGACGCAGCCGCGCGGCGTCCCCATGATGACGTCATCGGCAGACTGGTTTGGGAGGACCATCATGAAGATCAGCACAATTTCCAAAGTCATTGCAGGCTCGCTCATCGCTGTGACAATGGTCGGCGGCGCGGCGCGGGCGGAACAGTTCATCAACGTCCTGACGGGCGGCACGTCCGGCGTCTACTATCCGCTCGGCGTGGCGCTTTCGAAGATTTACGGCGAGAAAATTCCTGATGTCCGCACGCAGGTGCAGGCGACCAAGGCCTCGGTTGAAAACCTCAACCTCCTGCAGCAGGGCAAGGGCGAAATCGGCTTCTCGCTCGGCGACAGCGTCAAACTCGCCGCCGAAGGCAATGCGGATGCGGGCTTCAAGGCACCGCTCGACAAGTTGCGCGGCATCGCCGCGATCTATCCGAACTACATCCAGATCGTCGCCACGCAAGAGTCCGGCATCACCTCGCTCGCCGATCTCAAGAGCAAGAGCATTTCTGTCGGTGCGCCGAAATCAGGCACTGAACTCAACGCGCGCGCTATCCTCGGCGCCGCAAGCATGAGCTATGACGATCTTGGCAAGACGGAATACCTGCCGTTCGCCGAATCCGTAGAACTGATCAAGAACCGCCAGCTCGATGCGACGTTGCAATCGGCGGGTCTCGGGGTCGCTTCGCTGAAGGACCTTTCCACCTCGCTTCCGGTATCGCTGGTCGCCGTTCCGGCAGACGTTGCCAACACACTCGGCGCCCCCTATATCGCCGCCACGATCCCGGCCGGCACCTACGAGGGCCAGACGGCAGATGTGCCGACGGTCGCCGTCGTCAACTTCCTGGTCACGCACTCGGATGTGTCCGACGACCTTGCCTACGAGATGACCAAGCAGTTGTTCGAGAATCTGCCGGACATGCTGGCCGCACACAACGCGGCCAAGGACATCAAGCTGGAAGATGCCACCAAGGGTATGCCGATCCCGCTGCATCCGGGGGCCGAGCGGTACTACAAGGAAAAGGGCCTGCTCTGAGCGCGGCGGCCGATGAAAATCCTTCCGGGAGGCCCGCAGGTCTCCCGGGTTCTCAGCCTTATCCTTCGACGGGTTTGCCATGAGCGCCTCAACCGATGCGGCGAATACGCCTGACAGTCACGAACAGCGGTTTCCAGAAACGATCGAAGGCAGGCTTCTCTACGGCATAGCGATCGTCTTCTCACTCTTCCAGATCGCAACGGCGGCCCATCTCATCGACATGCCGAGCCAGGTCGTTCGGGCGTTGCATGTCGGTTTCCTGCTGCTGCTCGGCTTTCCGCTGGTCATGGCCAATCTTCGGCAAGGGGCGCTGTTCAAGGCGCTCGCCTGGCTGCTCGCGGCGTTGGGCGTCGCTGTCGCCGCCTACCAGTTCATCGAATACGAGGACCTGATATTCCGCGCCGGAGACCTCGAACCGAGGGACCTCTATTTTGGCGTGGTCGCAATCTTCACCGTTTTTGCCGCCTCCTGGCTGATCATGGGGCCGGCGCTGCCGATCATCTCCGGTATCTTCCTCGCCTATTGCTTCTTCGGGCAATATTTGCCGGCGCCGCTCAATCACCGGGGTTACGACTTCGCCCAGGTGATCGACCACATGGCCTATGGCACCGAGGGCATCTACGGCGTGCCGACCTATGTGTCGTCGACCTATATCTTTCTGTTCATCCTGTTCGGCTCCTTCCTCGAACGTGCCGGCATGATCAAGCTTTTCACCGATGTCTCGCTCGGTCTCGTAGGCCACAAGCGCGGAGGACCGGCCAAGGTTTCGGTCATCTCTTCGGGATTGATGGGAACGATTTCGGGTTCAGGCGTGGCGAATGTCGTCACGACGGGTCAGTTCACCATCCCGCTGATGAAGCGTTTCGGCTACAGGCCGGCTTTCGCGGGCGGGGTCGAGGCGACATCTTCCATGGGCGGGCAGATCATGCCGCCGGTCATGGGCGCCGTGGCATTCATCATGGCCGAGACTCTGGGCGTGGAATATGCCGAGATCGTGAAGGCGGCCCTCATCCCGGCTATCCTCTACTTCGCCTCGGTTTTCTGGATGGTGCACCTGGAGGCCGGCAAGCGCGGTCTGATGGGGCTCGACCCTGATCAACTGCCCTCCCCACTCCGGGCGATCCGCGAGCAATGGTATCTGCTGCTTCCGCTGATCGCGCTCGTCTGGCTGCTGTTCTCAGGCTACACGCCGCTCTTTGCCGGAACAGCGGGGCTTGCGCTCACCATACTGCTGGTGCTCGGCAGTTCGATCGCGCTCGGCCTGCCGAACATCGTGATCCGAACCATCTTCTGGATCGGCGTCGGCATCGCCGGCGCCGCGTTCTTCCGGTACGGGTTCAATGCCGTGCTGATCGCGATCCTGGTCCTGATTGCCTGGAATGCGGTGACATCCGGAGGGCGGCAGGCGCTGAAGCTCAGTGTCGACAGTCTGGCGGACGGGGCGAAGACGGCGCTGCCGGTCGGGATCGCCTGCGCGGTGGTCGGCATCATCGTCGGAACGATGACTTTGACCGGGGCCGCCAATACCTTCGGCCAGTTCGTGGTCGCGGTGGGAGCCCACAGTCTTTTCCTGTCGCTGGTGCTGACCATGATCACCTGCATCGTGCTCGGCATGGGTATCCCGACGATCCCGAACTACATCATCACCTCGTCGATCGCCGGACCCGCATTGCTGGAACTCGGGGTGCCGCTGATCGTCAGCCACATGTTCGTCTTCTACTTCGGCATCCTCGCCGACCTGACGCCGCCGGTGGCGCTGGCCTGTTTCGCGGCTGCTCCCATTGCCAAGGAGTCGGGGCTGAGGATTTCGCTTGAGGCAGTGAAGGTGGCGGCGGCCGGATTCGTGATCCCGTTCATGGCGGTCTATACGCCGGCGCTGATGTTGCAGGATGGAGGGGCACTTGCGAACGCGATCGGCTATCCCCTCGCCGTGATCTACATTGTCATAAAAGCCGGCCTGTCCATCGGCCTTTGGGGCGTGGCGGTCATCGGCTATTTCAACGCGCCGCTGCCGGTGCTGCATCGGATCGTCGCTGTCATGGCGGCCTTCTTCCTGGTCGCCGCCATGCCGATCACCGACGAAATCGGCTTCGCACTCGTATTCCTCTTCGGCTTCCTCGCCTGGAAATTCCCGGGACGTGACGGTGTTCGGACCGAAACGGGCCCGCCTCCGACAGGCGTTGCATGAGCCTCTGCATCGCAATCGCCGGAAAAGCCATTGTCATACCGGCAGTAGCCTTCTCTCTCTCGTGGGTTCATTCCGTCGAGAGGATCGAATGGAGAGAGAACTGGGTCGTGACTGAGGCGGGCCTGGAATTGCAGATGGCGTCGGTCAAAGGTTCAGGAGCCGGCATGGAACCTGGAGAGAATGCCCGGTTGGAAAACGGCTGGTGGACTTGGGCGCCCAAGCTTCCCACCATCCCGGAGCTCCGACTGGCATCGTCGGGCGCGACGGTCGGGGGCTGGCGACTGTGCCATTCACAGGGATGCCTGACGCTTGGAGAGAAGCCCGGCGAGGACAGCGTGATCACGCCCTGTTCGAAATGAACAGCACTCCGGTGCGTGTCTGAAGACACACCGTTCCGCCGCAGGGCACTATGTCGGCCGTCGCGACGTGTTAGTCTCACCGCAGCTGAAACACGAGGTGCATCATGTCCTTCTTTCCCGGAAAAGACCCCCTGCCCGGCGACGCGTTCGCCTGCGATGCCATCGAGAACCTGATCATTCCCCGCTCCAGCGATATCGGCGGTTTTGCCGTGCGGCGCGCGTTGCCGACCGCCAAAAGGCGTCTTGTCGGTCCCTTCATTTTTTTTGACAGAATGGGGCCGGCGATCCTGAAACCGGGCGAGGCGCTCGATGTGAAGCCGCATCCTCATATCGGGCTTTCGACTGTCACCTATCTCTTCGACGGCGAGATTAAGCACCGCGACAGTCTCGGCACAGAACTGGTGATCGAGCCCGGAGACATCAATCTGATGACCGCCGGCCGCGGCATCGTGCATTCCGAACGTACCCCGGAAAACCTGCGCGGCGGGCCGCTCTCGATCTCCGGCCTGCAGACCTGGCTCGCCTTGCCCGATGCGCAGGAGGAGATCGATCCAGCTTTTTCGCATACAGCCCGTAGCGCCATGCCGGATTTCGATGCGGACGGGGCAACAGGACGCGTCGTGATCGGCTCGACCGGGGGCTTGAGTTCGCCGGTCAAAGCCTTCTCCGACACGCTTTACGTGGACGTCACGCTGACTGCCGGCGGACGTTTTCCCTTCAACGCGACGCAGGAGGAACGGGCCGTCTACATTCTATCCGGAGAACTGGTCGTTGCCGGCGACCGGTTCGCGGCCGACCAGTTGCTCGTCTTCCGCCCCGGCGATCCTATCACGCTGGAAGGAGGCGCCCAAGGCTGTCACGTGATGCTCTTCGGGGGCGCGGCGCTGAACTCCAAGCGATACATCTGGTGGAACTTCGTCTCGTCCTCAAAAGAGCGGATCGAACAGGCGAAGGAAGAGTGGAGAACCGGACGCTTCGACATCGTACCGGGTGACGAAGAGGAATTCGTGCCTTTGCCCGAGGGCTTTTGACGTCTATATAAGCGGTTGGTGCCGAAGATTTGCCCTGATGGTCAGGGGATGATATCGCCGACCCGAAAGACGCAAAAAAGAGGCAAGAGCCCGTGACATCCCTTCCCGATACGCCGCTCCTGGACACGGTGAAGCTGCCCGCCGATCTTCGCGCTGTCGAGGACAAGGATCTGCCGCAGCTTGCCCGCGAAGTGCGCGACGAGATGATCGACGCCGTGTCGAAAACGGGCGGGCATCTGGGCGCAGGTCTCGGCGTCGTGGAACTGACGATCGCGATCCACAAGGTCTTCAACACGCCCGATGACCGGCTGATCTTCGACGTCGGCCACCAGTGTTATCCGCACAAGATTCTCACCGGCCGCCGGGACCGTATCAGGACCTTGCGCCAGGAAGACGGGCTGTCCGGCTTCACCAAGCGTGCGGAGAGCAAATACGATCCGTTTGGCGCGGCGCACTCCTCCACATCGATCTCCGCCGGTCTCGGCATGGCGGTTGCGGCCGATCTTTCAAAGACCGACAGAAAGGTCATCGCCGTGATCGGAGACGGCGCCCTGAGTGCCGGCATGGCCTACGAGGCGCTGAACAATGCGGGTGCGCTCGACGCGCGACTGATCGTCATCCTCAACGACAACGACATGTCGATCGCCCCGCCAACGGGGGCCATGAGCGCATATCTCGCGCGCCTTGCCTCCGGGCGGACCTATATGGGCTTCCGCGAGTTCGGCAAGAAGCTGACAGCCTATCTCGGCAAGAACATAGACCGGGCGATTACCCGTGCGGTCGAGCATGCTCGCGGCTACGTGACAGGCGGCACGATGTTCGAGGAGATGGGTTTCTACCATATCGGACCGATCGACGGACATTCCTTCGAACACCTGCTGCCCGTGCTGCGCAATGTCCGCGATAACGGCAAGGGCCCGGTGCTGATCCACGTGGTGACCCAGAAGGGCAAGGGCTATCCGCCAGCCGAGGCCGCGGCCGACAAGTATCATGGGGTCAACAAGTTCGACGTCATTACCGGAACGCAGGCCAAGGCAAAGCCGAACGCGCCGAGCTATACGGCGGTTTTCGGAGAAGCGCTGGTGCAGGAGGCCACGCATGACGACAAGATCGTCGGCATCACGGCGGCCATGCCGTCCGGCACGGGCCTCGACAAGCTGCAAGAGGTATTTCCCGCCCGGACCTTCGATGTCGGCATCGCGGAACAACACGCGGTGACGTTCGCCGCCGGCCTCGCGGCCGAAGGCTACAAGCCGTTCTGCGCGATCTATTCGACCTTCCTGCAGCGTGGCTACGATCAGGTGGTGCACGACGTCGCGATCCAAGGGCTGCCGGTACGGTTTCCGATCGATCGCGCCGGTTTCGTCGGCGCCGACGGCCCGACCCACGCGGGCTCTTTCGATACGGCCTTCCTCGCCTGCCTTCCCGGCTTCGTCGTAATGGCAGCAGCCGATGAAGCAGAACTCAAGCATATGGTGCGGACCGCCGCCGCCTACGACGACGGCCCGATCTCGTTCCGCTATCCGCGCGGCGAAGGTGTTGGCGTGCAATTGCCCGAACGTGGCGAGATTCTCGAGATCGGCAAGGGGCGGATCGTCAAGGAAGGTACGAAGGTGGCGCTGCTGTCGTTCGGCACGCGGCTCGCGGATTGCCTGCTGGCGGCCGAGGATCTCGATGCCGCCGGTCTTTCGACCACCGTCGCCGATGCCCGCTTCGCCAAGCCGCTCGACGACGACCTGGTACGACGTCTTGCGCGCGAGCACGCCGTGCTAATTACAGTCGAGGAAGGGTCGGTCGGCGGCTTCGGTTCGCAGGTGCTGCACTTCCTCGCGAATGAAGGCCTGCTCGACAACGGCCTCAAGGTGCGCTCGATGGTCATGCCGGATATCTGGATGGATCAGGCCAAGCCGGAAACGATGTATGCCAAGGCCGGGCTCGATAGCCCCGCCATCGTATCCAAGGTGTTCGCCGCCTTGGCCGGTACCGAGCGCGGGCTCGGCGTCCTTCGTTGACGCCGTAAGGCGGAACAATCGAGAGTTCGTTGCGTTCCCCTGTCGAGTTTTTCAACGACAGGAGACATCCAAATGGCGAGCCTGAACAATCGCGACCTGATGAAGGAACTGAAGAGCCTCGAAGCGCAGGTTCTACATTTCAAGGACATGATCGGAACAGAGGGCCGCACTGCAGCGGACGATATCCGCGAACGCGGCAGCATCGCGATGCGTCAGGCCTCCGACCGCGCCCGCAACGCCGCGTCCTATGCGCGTGACGAAGCCAGCAGCGTGGCGAGCATCGCCCGGGAACATCCCACTGCCACATCGACAGCCCTGCTGACCATCGGCCTCATTGGTGGTGTCATCGGCTACCTGCTCGGCCAAGGCCATACCCCGGAACGTGATTCCCGCTGGCGCTGGAACTGAGGGGCGTCGTGATGAGCGAGGTCGTCTACCACGTGGTTGCCCATGACGATGGTTATGCTTACCGGGTGGACGACGTCTACTCGGAACCGTTTCCCACGCATGAGGAAGCCCTGGAAGCAGCTCGGGTCGCAGCAGCTGAGCACCGGCTTTCCGGGAGCGACGCTGAGATCAGCTATCAGGATGAAAGCGGACAGTGGCGGAGTGAACACGCCGACGGTGCAGACAGACCCGTTACCGATGTTGAGGATGACGTCTGACGCCATTGTTAAGAAATGAAAAAGCCGGCTCGAACCCGGCTTTTTTTTTTGCGTTTCAGCTCTGTGGTCAGAACTCCGACCATTCCTGCTTCACCGCCGCCGCGGAACCACCGGAGAAGGCTCGGGCGACGCGGTTGGTGAGAGCGCCTGCGGGTGAGGTCGGAGCAGACGATCTGGCAGCCGCGGGACGCGTGCCGATGGCACCTTCGGCGAGCTTGAACTGACGCAGCAGGTCGGCCAGTGCCTCCGCCTGGGACGCAAGGCCGTGGCTTGCGGCGGTCTGTTCCTCGACCATGGCCGCGTTCTGCTGCGTGCCATGATCCATCGCGTTGACGGCACTGTTGATCTCGGAAAGGCCGGTCGACTGCTCGCGGCTGGAGGTGACGATGGCAGCCACGTGTTCGCTGATATCCTGAACGGCTGCGACGATCTTTTCGAGCTCCCGTCCCGTTTCTCCAACGAGCGTAACGCCGTTGCCGACGTTTTCGCTGGATTTGGCGATCAGCGTTTTGATTTCCTTGGCGGCATTCGCGGACCGTTCGGCGAGCGCGCGCACCTCCTGAGCCACGACAGCGAAGCCCTTGCCTGCTTCTCCGGCGCGCGCCGCTTCGACGCCTGCGTTCAGCGCAAGCAGATTGGTCTGGAAGGCAATGTCCTCGATCACGCCGATGATGTTTCCGATCTCGCCGGAGGATGTCTCGATCTCCGTCATGGCAGCCACCGCGTTGCGAACAACCTCGCCGGATCGTTCGGCGCCTGTGCGGGTGGTGGTCACGAGGTGGCCAACATTCTCGGCGCGCGCGGCATTGTCCTTGGTCGTCGTCGTGACCTCTTCGAGTGCGGCCGCCGTCTGCTCGATCGACGCGGCCTGCTGCTCGGTGCGCTTGGCAAGGTCGTTGGTGGCGGAGCGAATCTCAGCGGCGCCGGCATTGATTGCCGATGCCGTCTGCCCGACAGCGGTCAGGGCGGACAGAAGCTTGTCGAGGGAGGCGTTGAAGTTGGTGCGCAACTCATCAAGCCGGCCGGTAAACGGCTCATTGAGACGATAGGCCACGTTGCCGTCAGCGAGGGCCGACAGGCCGCGCGCAAGGTTATCGACCGCAAAGGTCACCTCGGCGGCTTCCCTCGCCTTCTCGGCTTCAGCGCGCCGGCGCTCCTCTTCGGAAGCGGCGCGCATGGCCTCGGTTTCGTTGGACAGGCGAAGCTTTTCGACGGCGGCGTCCTTGAAGACGACGACGGCCTTTGCCATCTGGCCGACCTCGTCGCCGCGATCGAGAGCCGGAACCTCAACATTGTGGTCACCGGACGCCAGGCGGGTCATGGCTTGCGTCATGCCAACGATCGGTGTGACGATGGCGCCGGCGAGGAGCCAGATCAGCACGACGGCGACAACACCTGCGATACCGCCGCCAACCAGAAGCGCCATCTGCAACTGAAAGTGCGCGCTTTCGAGGGCGGCATGGTTCCTGGCGGAGAGCTGACCAACCAGCTCCTTAATCTTCGCCGCTTCGCTGCGGAATGCATCGATCTGCCCACCCGCATCATGGCCGAGTTCTGTAACGTCATCCAGCGGCGCGCCTGCCTTACGGGCGGCAAGCTGAGGGACGGTCAGCTGGTTGTGGAAGGCATCCGCAGCCTGCTGCATAGCATCCAGCGAAGCGATGATCGCTGGCTCGCCGGCCGCGACCCGCTTCGCCTCCGCGAGATTGGTCAGCATCTTCTCACGATTCGCCAGGACGCCATTGTAGGTGCTGTCGCTGCCAAGCAGGAGGAAACCGCGCTGGTTCGCGACCTGCTCGAGCATTGCCTCGAGCGCCAGGTCCGACTGGGCCAGAATCTGTTCCGATTTCACCAGTTCTTCGGAGGCAAGACGCGCTCGGTACTGCTCGACGAAGACAATGGCGGTTGCCAGGAAGCAGCTCGCCATGATGCCGACGAACGTCAGGATCAGCTTCTTGCTCAGGGAAAGGTTTTTCAACGACATGGGATTACTCATCAGGAAGGAACCAGACGGCCGATATCGCTGCCACTGTTCACCCGGACGCTTGAGCCACCGGCGTGTCTGGCATCCGGTGAACGCGGGCGCGCGCTCCACCGGCGCCATTAAAGCCGCGTGCCGTTATCATTTGGTTAGCAGATGAAGAGATCGAGCCGTTTACTCAACCGGGACAAGCAGAAGAAATTGCAGGTCCTTTTCGGGGAAGAAATCCGTCGCCGTCATCTCGAAGGTCGTCGGCCCGGTCTTCTTCACATTCTTGCCGCAGAACGAGATGAAACTCTTCTCCGAACCCTTGTCGACCGTCAGGCGGAACTTGCCGATCGAACCCGCCCAGTTCCCGCCGGTCGTCAGGATGTAGGACAGCCATTGCTCCATGTAATAAGGTCCCTGGCCTCCCTCCGACGCCTTCTGGAGTTTGGTGGCGGTGCGGACAAAGCCATCGTCCATGCAATAGCGGGTCTTGTAGTCCTCGAAGTTGTAGTCGTTCGGCTTCCCGTCATACAGGAAGCTGATTGCGGTCGTGCCACCGACGCCGGGTTTGTATTCGTGATGGACGTTGACGTCCTCGCCGGCCGGGAATGTCGTGCGCCAGTGATATACCGAACGCAGCGTCCAGATCGGAGTCGGATGGCTTTCCCAGCCATTGCCGGCATCATACTCATCCTTCATGATAATACCGCGAACGAGCCAGTCCGCCAGAACGTCCTCCGGAAGCTCGGCAAGAGCGGCGCGCGCGGCATCGCTCATTGGCAGCAGCGGGACGCCGCGTTCCGTAAGTTCGTCGGTCACATCGACGCCAGTCGCGCTCAACACACGCTGCTGCAGCTCGGGTTCGATCTCTTCTCCGTCCTGGGTTACCGAAAAGCCAAGGAAATTATCCACTTCAAAGTCCGGAATGGCGACGTTCGTATTTGGGTCCCCCTTGATGTCCGGCATGGGGAAGGCAATGGTTGCCTCAACATCTTCGTCCCCCTGGTTGCGGAAGACATAGTCGACCGTGACCTTGGTCGGCGAAATGAACAAATCCTCCTCGGCCATCGAGACATCGGGCGACACGACATAGACAAGTCCGCCACCCTTCACCTCCGCCATCGTGTCATTGGCAAGGCAGGAGCCGGCCATCAACGTGCCTGTCGCCAAGGCAAGAAAGGATTTCACCATCGTCACGTCCCCCAAGAAGCATCGCCTGCGCGAGCTGATGGCGGCGAGTTAGAGACCAAAGCGGCAAACTGTCAACGACCGGAATAGGGTCTATTTGCATTGCTGCTTGTTTACGTTCGTCATCGGCAGAGGCGCCGTGCACAAAAGCCTTGCATGTCGCGCCATCCACAGCCATGACGGGCCATGCAGAAGCCACCAGAACCCCAGCGCCTCGATCAATTGCTCGTCGCCCTCAACCTGTTTCCGAGCCGGGCCCGCGCCCGGGACGCCATTCAGCGAGGGACGGTGAAGGTGGACGGTAAGGCCGTCACGAAACCAGCCCTGGTCTTTTCGCACGAGCATCGCTTCGAAATCGACGACCCGGCCCAGGCGTATGTCTCGCGTGCAGCGCTGAAGCTAGTGGCGGCGCTCGATCATTTCGGTCTCGACCCGAGGGACCAGAACTGTCTCGATGTCGGCGCATCGACCGGCGGCTTCACGCAGGTTCTGCTCGAACGTGGAGCAGTCCATGTCACGGCGGTAGATGTCGGCCATGGGCAGATGCACCCCGACGTCGCCGACGACCCGCGCGTGACCAATATCGAAGGACTGAACGCTCGCGCGATGACGGCAGAGGACATCGAGGACAGGCAGATCGACTTCGTCGTGTCTGACGTCTCCTTCATCTCGTTGAAGCTCGCCCTGCCGCCGGCCCTCGATATGGCAGAGCCCGGTGCCCTATGCGTGCTGCTGGTCAAGCCGCAGTTCGAGGCGGGCCGGGATGCCATCAGCAAGGCGGGGCTGCTGAAGGAGCCGGAGACGGCACCGATGGTGGCGGCCGAGCTCGAACAATGGCTGGTGGAGGACATGGGATGGGAAAGTCTCGGCCTTATCCCCTCGCCCATCGCGGGCGGCGACGGCAACCAGGAATTCCTGCTGGCGGGACGGAAACCGGAGACGACAGAATGAGCGCCGAAACAGTCACCATCGACAGCCTTGGCGCCCAGGGCGACGGCATTGTCCACGCCGAGAATGGCCCAGTTTATGTGCCATTCGCCCTGCCCGGCGAGACCGTGGCGATCGCCAGGGTAAAAGCGCAAGGCACGATCATTTCCATGGCGAAAGCGTCCTCCGAACGGGTGGCGCCGCCCTGCCGCCATTTCGGACCGGATGGAGAGGGCGGCACATGTGGCGGCTGTTCGCTGCAGCATATGTCGCGTCCGCTCTACACCGGCTTCAAGCGCGACCTCGTCATCTCCGCCCTGAAATCCAAGGGATTAGCCGCCGACGTGCGGCCGATCATCGAAGCTGAGCCAGGCGAACGACGACGGGTGGTGCTGGCCGCACGCCGCACCGAAAAGGGTCTGCTTCTCGGCTTCCATCAGGCGGAGAGCCATCACATCGTGGCGATCTCGGAATGTCCGATCGCCTCTCCGGGAATCGTTTCCCGGCTGGAAGCGATCCGGAAGATCGGTTTCTCGCTGTCCACGAACGCCGATCCGTTCAGGATGACCGTCCTCGAAACCCTTTCGGGTCTCGACATCGCGGTGGACGGGCTCAAAGGGGTTTCCGATGGTCAACGACGAGCGGTAACACAGGTCGTGCTGTCGTTGCGTGGCATTGCACGTGTTTCGGCGAACGGGGAAATCCTGATCGAGCCGGTGAAGCCCGCACTTGATTTTGGCGGCGTGACGGTCAATCCGCCACCGGGAGGCTTCGTGCAGGCGACCCAGAAGGCCGAGCAGGCAATGTCGGAACTCGTGCTGGCGCATGTCGGCAAGGCCAAACGCATTGCCGACCTGTTCGCCGGCTCCGGGACGTTTTCATTGCGGCTCGCGCGGGTGGGTCAGGTGCATGCCGTCGAGTCGGACGAAAAGGCGATGAAGGCGCTTGATCACGCGGCCCGCAACGCCCAGGGACTCAAACCGGTCAAGGCCGAGAAACGCGATCTCTTCCGACGCCCGCTGATGACACAGGAACTGAAGGCTTTCGACGCGGTGGTGTTCGATCCGCCGCGTGCGGGAGCCGAGGCACAGTGCAAGGAACTTGCCCGCTCGTCGGTAAAGAAGATCGTTGCCGTCAGTTGCAATCCGCTGACGCTGGCGCGCGACCTTTCAATCCTCGCCGAGGGAGGATACCGGATCGAGACGGTGACGCCGATCGACCAGTTCCTCTGGTCTTCCCATGTGGAGGTCGTCGCTACGCTGACGAAGGGCTGACGCTCCGCTTCAGCGGACGATCACGCGTCCGCTGCCGATCTGGTTCGGGCACCGGCAGACGCCGCCGACGCGCTGCTCCCCGGCGGAGCAATAGCTTCCGCTGGAGAGAACACAGTAGTACCGGTCGCGAACCGCACCCGGGCGATAGCCGGGCCGATAGCCAGGACGATCTGAATCTCCGTTCTGGATGCTTCCGTTGAAGTCAGGGTCCTGTGGCACCTGTGCCAACTGGTAGGACTGCGCGGGCAGCAATTGGTCCGCGACAGCAACCGAAGTCGTCATAGCCGCAATCATCATGGCGACGGAAATACGCTTGAACATGTTCTTCCAAACCCTCGTTGGCCGCACCGCGCGACCGGTCTCAGTTCAAACCCTGCCGCGCGATTTCGTTCCATTTTAGGCGGAGACGGGCTCTGACGTCATCCTCTTCCCTTCATGAAGGCTTCGAAGGCGGCGCGGGCTTCAGCGCTCTTCAGCTGGGCGACGAAGTGGACGAGCTCCTCCTGCATGCGGGCGCGAACCTCGTCGGCGCTGCCCTTGACCAGAGCGCGGGCGATCTTCATCGCCGCTGGCGGCTTGGACGCGAGCGAGGACGCGATCTTCAGGGTTTCGGCCTCGACCTGATCGGGCGCGACAACCTTCCAGATGAGACCTGCCTCGCGGGCCTGTTCAGCGGAGAAGCCTTCGCTGGCGGCGAGCATGGCGAAGGCGCGCTGGTGACCCATGATGCGCGGGGCAATCAAGCTGGAAGCGGCTTCCGGCACCAAAGCCAGATCGACGAAGGGCGTCTTGAACAGGCTGCGGTCGGAGGCGACCGTCAGGTCACAATGCATGTGCAGCGTCGTGCCGATGCCGATGGCGAGACCATCGACGCCCGAAACCAGCGGCTTGGTGACTTCGGTCAGTGCCTTCAACAGGCCGAAGGCGGCAGGTTCGCCGACGGCGCCGGCCATCGCGAAGCCGAGGAAGTCGGCCATGTCATTGCCGGCGGAGAAGCACTTCTCGGTGCCGAGGAAGACGATGGCGCGGATCGTGTCGTCGCCCTCGCCTTCGAGCAGGCCTGCGGTCAGCTTCTCGTACATGGCTTGGGTGATGGCGTTCTTCTTGTCCGGGCGGTTGAAGCGCAGGACGAGGACGCCGCGATGCTCGTCGGGCCGTTCGATGAGAATGTGGTCGGTCATTGGACGGTCCTTATGCAAAAAGAGCGCGTGCGGCGTTGAGGCTCGCCTCGCCATTGATGACGCGATCCTTCAGCGCCGCGGTCTCGGCGATCAGGTTCTCCGCGGCAAAGCGGCAGAGCGCGAGACGGTTGTCCCGGCCATGGTCTTCGTCGGCGAGCGCGCCCTTGGCGAGGTAGACGCCCGTCAACGCGAGACCGAAGAGCCGCTGGTACGGTGTGGCGCCTGCCAGTGCGGCCGAGGCATTGCCGGCGGCCAACTGCGAGAGAAGCCATTCTGTGGTGTCTTCGAGGTCGGCGAGGCTTGCGTCGAGACGGGCTGCGGTGTCGCCGAAACCTTCGAGATTGGAGGTGCGGACAACGGATACGATTTCTTTCAGCTCGGTGATGAAGCCGCGGACGTGATTGCCGTTCGAGAGCGGCAACTTGCGCGTCACGAGGTCGGCGGCCTGGATGCCGTTGGTGCCCTCGTAGATCGGAGCGATGCGGCTGTCGCGCCAGAAGCGGGCGGCTCCGGTTTCCTCGATGAAGCCCATGCCACCATGGGTCTGGATGCCGAGCGAGGCGACATCGACGCCGGCGTCGGTGGCGAAGGACTTGGCGATCGGGGTGAGCAGCGCTGCGCGCTCGGCCCAATGACGGGCCTCATCGCCGTCTGCGTGATGGCTCATGTCTGTGGCGTGGGCGCAGACGTAGCAGATCGCGCGGGAGCCTTGCGTCAGCGCCTTCATCGTCACCAGCATGCGGGCGACATCGGGATGCTCGATGATCGGCGACATGCCCTGCCCCGTCCAGCCCGGTGCCTTGCCCTGGGTGCGCTCCTTCGCATACTTCACGGCCTTCTGGGTCGCGGCTTCGCAGATGGCGACACCCTGCATGCCGACGGCGAGGCGAGCATTGTTCATCATGGTGAACATGCAGGCGAGGCCCTTGTTTTCCTCGCCGATCAGATAGCCGATCGCGCCCGGCTCGTCGCCGAACTTGCCGTCGCCATAGATCATGGTGCAGGTCGGTGAGCCGTGGATACCGAGCTTGTGCTCCAGCGAATGGCAGTAAAGGTCGTTGCGGGCACCAATCGAGCCGTCGTCGTTGACGAGGTATTTCGGCACGAGGAAGAGCGAAATGCCGCGGGTGCCGGCGGGTGCATCGGGAAGACGGGCCAGAACCAGATGGATGATGTTCTCGGTGACCTCGTGTTCGCCCCAGGTGATGAAAATCTTCTGTCCAAAGATGCGGTAGGTGCCGTCATCACGACGCTCGGCTCGGGACTTCATGACGCCGAGATCGGAGCCGGCATGGGGCTCGGTCAGGTTCATGGTGCCGGTCCATTCGCCGGAGACCATCTTCGGCAGGTACTTCGCCTTCAGCGCGTCGGAGCCGTGGGCGGTGACGGCATCGACGGCACCCATGGTGAGCGTCGGTCCAAGCGCAAAGCCCATGGAGCCGGAATTCCACATTTCGAGCGCCGCAACGTTCAGCATATGGGGAAGCCCCTGCCCGCCGAAATCTTCGGATGCGGTCAGGGAGTTCCAGCCGCCTTCGGCCCAGGCGCGATAGAGATTGTCCCAGCCATCGGGAACCACGACCTTGCCGTCGACCATGCGGGCACCCTGCTTATCACCGATTTCGGCGAGCGGGGCGACTTCATCTGAGGCGAAGCGGCCGGCTTCTGTCAGGATCGCGTCGACCAGGTCGTCGCTCAGGTCGCCCAACTTGCCGTCCTCGATGGCCTTGCTAAGGCCCGCGACGTGCTTCAGGGTGAACGCGATCTCTTCAACGGGCGCCTTGTACATGACGTGCTCCTCCATCTGGCGTATGCTCTATGCCACGCCCAGACTCCCACCCAGGAGGCGCGGCTTATTCATCCTTCTGGCTAATTGATTTTTACGTAAACGTCAAATCTTTTGGAAGTTGGTTTACCCTCCTGCCGAGGACACGCAACGAACCTATCGGCGCGCGAACAAGCTTATGTGAACGGACCATAACGCAGCATATTTCGGCGACCGACCCGGACCGGCAATACCAAGGGGCGTCAAACACTTAGAGCCGTAAATATTGCCCTCTTGCAGCTTCGCTTTCGATGATTGAATTCTGATCCACCGCATTGCCGGGATTTCGTCACATCGCTGTTACCCGGTGTGACTAGTCCAGAGATTGGAACCATTCCAGAAACCAACTCTCGGAGGCCATCATGACCGAAGTGAACAAGAACCACCTATCGTGGGACGAGTGGGACGAACTGCACAATCCGCCCCCGGCCGTGACCGATTTCGACCGAGTGGTCGAATCGGCAATTTCGCGCCGCGGCTTCCTCGGTGGCGTTCTCGCCATGGGCTCTGCCGCTGCCGCCATGGGCACGCTCGGCAACCTGATGTCATCCACATCGGCCCAGGCGCAGGAAGCCGCCTCGCGCTTCCCGTTCAAGCCGATCGCGATCCAGACGGATGCGACCGTGCATGTGCCGGAAGGCTACAGCTGGAAGCCGCTTGCCAAGTGGGGCCAGCCGCTGTTCTCGAACGTTCCGGATATCGACCACGAGAAGGGCGTTTCCGTCGAGCATTCCGACAAGGTCTTCGGGGAAAACACCGATGGCATGGAGAGCTTCCTGATCGGCACCCATCAGGTCATCGCGGTCAACCACGAATACGTTAATCCGGAAATCAACCTGCCGCACGCGCCGGAAGGCGTGCCGCAGTCGGCTGACGACGTGAAGATCCTGCAGAACATGCAGGGTGTTACCGTCATGGAAATCGCCGAAGGGGAAAACGGCTGGGAAATCGTGCTCGACAGCCCGTTCAACCGCCGCATCCATCACAATACACCGATGAAAATCTCGGGTCCCGCAGCAGGCTCCGAGCTCCTGAAAACTGCAGCTGATCCCAACGGAACCGACTCCCTCGGCACCTTCAACAACTGTGGCGCCGGCAAGACCCCTTGGGGCACCTACCTCACCTGCGAAGAAAACTTCAACGGCTATTTCGGCACCACGAATGCCGACTTCCAGATGCCCGACGACTACAAGCGATACGGCATCGCCGCCGAAACCCGCTACGCCTACGAAAAGTTCGACGAACGCTTCGATGTCGCCAAGAACCCGAACGAACCGCGTCGCGCCGGCTACGTCGTCGAGATCGATCCGTCGGACGCCTCTTCGACCCCCATCAAGCGCACCGCGCTCGGCCGCATCAAGCATGAGAACGCTGCCGTCACCATTGCCCGCGACGGTCGCGTGGTCGTCTACATGGGCGACGACGAGCGTGGCGAGTTCCTCTACAAGTATGTCTCCAACGGCATCTACGTTCCGGGGGGCGACACTTCCAAGCTGCTCGACGAGGGCACGCTCTACGTCGCCAAGTTCTCCGACGACGGCACCGGCCAGTGGCTGGCGCTGACGGAAGAAACGACCGGCATGAAGATGGACGAGATTTGCGTCTTCACCCGCATGGCCGCCTCCAAGGTCGGCGCAACGACCATGGACCGTCCGGAGTGGGTCGCCGTCAACCCGGTCGCCATCGAGGCTTATTGCTGCCTGACGAACAACAGCCGTCGCGGCGAGGTCAAGGATGGCAAGCTGCGCACCAATGCCGGCGGTGACGAGATGGCTGTCAACGCCGTGAACCCGCGCGAAAAGAACGAGTATGGCCAGATCGTCCGCTGGTATCCGGACGCGGAAGATCACACCAGCGAAGCGTTCAAGTGGGACCTGTTCGCCATGGCAGGCAATCCCACCGTGCACCAGGGCACGCTCTATGCCGGTTCGTCCAATATCAACGAAGGCAACATGTTCAATTCGCCTGACGGCATGATGTTCGACTCGACCGGTCTCGTCTGGATCCTGACGGACGGCGAAGATTCCGACGAAGGCGATTTCGCCGGCCAGGGCAACAACCAGATGCTCGCCGGCGATCCCGTCACCGGCCGTATCGAACGCTTCCTCACCGGCCCGAAGGGTTCGGAAGTCACGGGCCTGACGTGGACGGCCGACAAGCGCACCATGTTCGCGGGCATCCAGCATCCTTCCGCTCCCTTCCCGGATGGCGACGGCAAGCTACCCCGGTCGACAATTGTGGCGATCCGCCGCGACGATAACGCGCTGGTCGGCTGATACCGGCACAGTGCCACCAACTTGGAAGCGCGCCGGCGACGGCGCGCTTTTCGTTTGCGATGCACATCGATAGAAATCGTTCAGCGGCGCCTCTCGCGACCGGCCAGCAATCAAGGAAAGCTGTTCATGTTGTCGCCAACCCGTTCCATTCCCGGCCTCGTCTGGGCTTACTATGTCGACCCGGCCGGCGGTACGGCAATTCGCCTGGAGCCGGACGGCGAACTTCCCTCGTTCGCCGACGGAAACGGGTTTCTCTGGCTGCATCTCAACCTCGTCGATACGCGGGTCAGCGCTTTCCTCGACGACTTTCCGGGACTGTCAGCCGAAGCGCATACGGCGCTGACGACACATGAAACGCATGCTGCGGTCACCGTCGACGAACAATTGGCCTTCGGGACGCTGGTCGATTTCCAGCGGGAATTCGATGCCGAGACGCGGGACATCGGCTGGCTGCATTTCGCGCTCTCGGACCGGTTCATCATCACCAGCCGGCTGCAACCGATCCGCTCGATCGACCGCGTGCGTGCCGCGCTGGAGAAAAACCCCGGCAAGTGCGGCAACCCGATGCAACTGTTCGAGATGCTGGTCGCGGAGTTTCAGCGCGGCCTGATCAAGGTCGTGATGGAGATGACAGAGGAGCTAAACGCCATCGAGGATATCGTCTACGACAGCGAACTGCGGGACGAGCGCCGCCAACTGGCTTCCGTGCGGCGGGTGGTGGTGCGGCTTTATCGCCACCTGCGCACGCTGCTGTCGCTCATGCGCCGCGCCGCCGCCAGCGACGAGGAAGATATGCCTTTCGGCTTCGATGAGGTCGCGCGACGGCTGTGCGCCCGGCTGGAGTCGGTGGACCACGATGTGCATGCTCTGCAGGAACGCGCCCGCCTGCTCCACGAAGAAATCGATTCGAAGCTATCGTCAGAGACCAACCGGCATCTCTATATCCTGTCGCTGATGACGGCCTTCCTGCTGCCGGCATCACTGGTGACCGGCTTTTTCGGCATGAACACGACCGGCCTTCCGTTCGCGGACGGGCTTCACGGCACGTTGAGCGCTTTTGGCTTCATCGCGTTCTCGGTTTTCCTCTCCTGGCTTGTGCTGCGGCGCGCCGGGATCCTCTAGCTATCTTTCCTTACCCACGCCTGTTCCTGGACGGGATGGAACAAAACCGCGTCTCAACCGTACGACCTTCTGTGTCCAATCAAAACAATAACGGGAGGCGCTCGATGAGCACGTCGCCAGCTTTGGCCCTGACCGCCAGGGGATATCCCCTTTACGGGCTGTTCGTCCCTTTTCCATTCGTCTGCTTCATTCTCGCCCTTCTTACCGACATTGCCTACTGGCAGTCGTCGTATCTGATGTGGCAGAACTTTTCGGCCTGGCTGCTCTTCGCCGGTCTCATAGGTGGTGCATTGGCTCTGATTGCCGGCGCCATCGACCTGCTGCGTCCGCGCACGCTTGATATGCGCCCGACACTGTCGGCGGTGATCGCATTCGTTGCGACCCTGGTGCTCGCATTCGTCAACAGTTTCGTCCACGCCGGCGATGGGTGGACCGCAGTCGTGCCCTACGGCCTCATCCTCTCGGCGGTCACGGTCATTGTCATCGTAGTCACCGTTTTCATTTCCGCCGAACACCGCACCGCAATTCACTGGAGGCTGCCATGAGACACCCCGTCCAAAATCGCCACCGCATCCTGATGGCCTCGGCAATCGCACTCCCCGTATTACTTGTTGGTTGCGGCGATTCAGATGATTTCGACATCTCTCAGCAGATCGGGCCAGATCCGGTTCTGCCCGAGCCAAGCGCAGAACTGATGCCGGACCTCAAGGTTGCGGAAGTCGTCGGCTGGGAAGACGGGCAAACGCCAGCCGTCCCCGAGGGCTTCACCGTCACTGCCTACGCAAAGGATCTCGCGAATCCGAGAACTGTCCACACATTGCCCAATGGCGATGTCCTGGTGGTGCAAGGCAAGGCGCCCGGAGGCAAACCGCTCGAGCGCCCGAAGGACTACATCCGCGGGTGGATCATGTCTCTTGCCAAGGGTGGCGGCGGAGAAAGCAAGGAAAGCAATCTCATCACTTTGCTGCGCGATGCTGACAGGGACGGAACCGTCGACGAGCGTCACGACCTCCTGAAGGGACTCAGCTCCCCGTTCGGCGTGGCCTGGGTCGATGATACGCTTTATGTCGCAGCAGCCGATGCGATCCTCACCTATCCCTACAAGCTGGGAGAAAACACGATTTCCGCGGAGCCGACGGTGCTGACACCGTTGCCGGGCGGCCCCATCAATCACCACTGGACAAAGGACCTGGCCTTGTCTCCCGACGGCCGTTTCCTCTACGCCTCGGTCGGGTCCAATTCCAATGCCGCTGAGCGCGGCATGGAAGCTGAAAAAGGTCGTGCTGCCATCTGGCTCGTTGACCGCCAGACAGGAGCCGCCAAAGTCTTTGCCTCCGGCCTTCGAAATCCAAATGGACTTGCGATCAACCCCCAATCCGGCGCGCTGTGGACCGTTGTCAACGAGCGGGACGAACTCGGTCCCAACCTCGTTCCTGACTACATGACCTCTGTCCAGGAGGGCGGCTTCTACGGATGGCCCTGGAGCTACTACGGAAACCATGTTGACGAGCGTATCCATCCACCGCGTCCCGACATGGTGGAGACGGCTATCAAGCCGGATTATGCGCTTTCCAGCCACGTCGCGGCTCTGGGCCTGACCTTCAGCATGGGGTCTGCAATGCCGGAGGCCTATGCCAACGGGGCCTTCGTCGGCGAGCACGGCAGTTGGAACCGGACGAATTTCAACGGCTACAAGGTCGTTTACATCCCCTTCGAAAACGGGATGCCGACCGGCATGGCCCAGGATGTCGTAACCGGCTTCCTTGATGGCGATCAGGCACGGGGGCGGCCAGTGGGTGTCGGCATCGACGGGACCGGTGCGCTGCTTGTGGCCGACGACGCGGGCAATACGGTCTGGCGGGTCGCGCCGGCAGACGGCACGGTCGTTCCCGAGCCCATAGGAACAGATCGAATGCCACCGCAATCGCCCCAGGCCTCGACATCGGCGCTGGATCAGACCGATTCTGCAGAAGGATTTCAGGACGGGGGATCAAACGGGGTCCAACGGCCCGGAAACCAGGAAACGGGTATAGCAAACCCCGCTCAAACCGAAATCGCGCCGGCCGTCCAGCCTTCAGGAACCACGCAAGACGGTGACGATCCGCCAAACGCGCCGACACCTTGATGTAGGCAACGAAAAAGCCCGGCACGGTGGCCGGGCTTCTTCACTGTCTCGTGCCTCGCTCAATAGTAGGGCGAGTAGCACTGCTGGCGGGGGCCGTTGTAGGGCTGGAAGGTGTTCGACCGGGCGTCATACGAACGATACCGGTTCGCGCACCACTGGTAGTGACGCGGGTTCACTCCGGCCGCACGGGGCGGTGCCGGCTGGGCTATCGCGCCGCCGATGATTGCACCGG
This sequence comes from Ciceribacter sp. L1K22, assembly GCF_017599385.1. Lineage (GTDB taxonomy): Bacteria > Pseudomonadota > Alphaproteobacteria > Rhizobiales > Rhizobiaceae > Allorhizobium. The sequence goes on along the minus strand of NZ_JAGFPK010000001.1, from coordinate 1,036,840 downwards.
TCGTAAACGCTGCAAGCGGGAACCAGTAACCGTTGTGGTAGCGATAGCCGTGGCGATGGTGGCGGTAGCCCCGGTAGCCGCGGTAATAGCCGTTGCCGTGCCTGTTATAGTGGCGACGATATTGGACCTGGGTCACATCCGTCGACTTCTGCAGAACGGGTGCCGGAAGCGGCATGGCCGCCTGTGCGGGCAGATAGCTCGTAGCAGCCATCGCCGCTGCGAGGCCCATAGCCGCCAAGTTCTTGATCGAGATCTTCATGACTTTCTCCCTTCGCGGGCTCATCGAGAGGCGAGCGTCCCGAGTGGTGTGCTCCTGGCTCTCCACAGCCTTTTAAGATGCTAATAAACCCAAGCTGAACCCGGGATTAACGAGGTTGTCGGATGAAAATCTCGCACTCGGGCTTTCGCTGCCCCGATAACGCATCTGATCGCGTTTGGTTTCCGCAAGCTTCGCGAAACCGACCGGTGGCAGGGTCCCCAGCAAGCGGGCGTTAATATCGACGCACTACAATGAAACTCGCCGCGACAAGGCGGAGAGGCCGGGCATGACCAAACTCAGATACTACGCCAAGTCCGAACAGAAAGCGCCGGAGCCGGGTCTGCCGCCCGCGATCCACTCGGAATTCCTGCGAACCGGGCGGATTTCAAGGCGCCGCGACGACTGGCTGCCGGAGGAGCGCCGCTACCTCACCTATGAAGAAGTGGCTGAAAAGACCGGCCGAAAACTGGAAAACGCCGCTACGACGACACATACGCGCCTGAACGGCTTTCACCGCTCGATCCAGTTCCCGAAGATCATCTTTCACCGCACGCTCGCAAACAGCCCGCATCTCGGCTACTGCCACGTCACGGCTGCGAAGACGAACTTCGCGAAATTTGCCGACGTGAAATGGTCGTTTTACATCGCCAACTTCTTTTCGGAGATCGGCGACGCCGAGCAGTTCTTCGAGAAAATCCAGACGCAATACTCGAGGATGTATTTCGCCGTGGCCATCGAGCCTGACAAGGCGCTGAAAACCCTGAAGATCGATCGCTCCATCCGCGACAACGGGCTGCTGTTCCGGACGCACGATCCAAAGGAAGCGCTGAAGAACGTGCTCAAGCTCGGCGCGGCGACGCCGGAACTGCGTGCCGCCATCGATCGCCTCTGAGTGGGCGAGTAGCCGATACGCCTCAGGCTGGCCGGACTTCCTTCTTGTAGATCAGCCAATCCTTCGGAACATAGGAGCCGTCGCTGTAGATCGTGACGGTATTGCCGCCGGCAGCCTTGGAGGTGGCCAGTGCCTTCTCGGCGAAGCTCATGAAGTCGAACGCATTCGGCGCCTGCGGCGACAGGCAGATGCCGAAGGACATGCCGATCTGCCCGGTCGCGCGTCCCGAGCCGGAATTCACGACTGCGGTCGCCCGCAACTTGGAGCGAACCAGTTCGATGATACGGCTGATTTCGTCCTGATCGCTGGTATAGAACAACAGGCCGAAGCGTCCGCCATCGAAACGGCAGGCAAGATCCTCGGTGCCGGCAACGGCTTCGACAACCTTGGCGACCTGTTTCAGGAAGCGGTCCCCGACGGCCGGGCCCATTTGCTCCGCAAGGCGCGCATAGTCATCGATTTCACCGACAGCAAGGCCACACAAGACCGGCATCTCGGGGTTCACATAGACCTTCGCGAGCGCCTTGTTGAAGGCACGGCGGCTACCGAGACCGGTGAGCGGATCAACGAATTTCGCCGTTTCCGCATCTTCCGCCTGGCGCTGCATGTCGGCCAATGCCGCGGTCTTCCCGACAACGGTGCGGACGACATTGCTGTTCTCGCTGGCACGCTTTTCCGTTGCCACCTTGAGCGCCTGGATCGACTGGCCGAGCTCGGCGTGATCGATCTCGCCGTCCGTCAGGATCACCTTCGAGGCGTTGCCAATCAGCCGGCCGTAGTCGCTGAGCGATATCTTTTCCTCGTTGAGGAGACTGATGAAGCTGCTCATCTCGGCGCGGACCTTGCCGTTCTGCTGCGCCAGGAGACCTTCCTCATGGTGATGCGGCAGATATTTGCGGCCGAGTTCGTCCAGCGCTTCCTGAGTCTTGTTCTTCCCGAGGGCGATGAAGTCTCGCACCAGGTCGGGGTTGCTGCCCGAGTAGGCTTCGTAGACCAATTCGTAGTTTCGCGGCAGGCCGTCGATGCCCATCTGGTGCATGGCGGTGGCAACCCGCAACGCGATGCTGGAAGCTGGATTTTTCAATGGCTGCATCGACTTGGATACCCCGAAAGATAAACGATGGTCAGAACGAAACGGACTGTACACGAGGAATTCCATCTTTCTCTTACAACGATCCTTAAATGTTTAACGATCGGTCCAAGACGATCCGAAGCAGAGAAAAAGACTGTTTGATCAGCAAGCCCTAGACGCGGTATTGAGCCCTGAACTGCCGGACAGGACTGATGGCCAAACTGATACCGATCGAACAGCGAAGCGATGTCGCCCTGACGGAGGCGTTGACCCTGCTTGTCGCCGGCCACCCCGTCGCGTTGCCGACGGAGACCGTCTACGGACTGGCGGCGGATGCCACCAATCCCAAAGCGATCGCCGCGATCTACGAGACGAAGGGGCGCCCTCAGTTCAACCCGCTGATCTGCCACATGGCCGATCTCGCCATGGCCGAACGTCATGCTGTGTTCGATCCGGTGTCGAGGAGGCTGGCGGAGCATTTCTGGCCGGGGCCGCTGACGCTGGTCCTCAGCATCAGGGACGGTTCGGCAATCCATCCGCTGGCAACGGCGGGGCTTGATACGGTCGGCATTCGCGTACCGCTCGGGTTCATGCGGCGCCTGATTTCTGCCTTCGGCCGTCCCCTCGCCGCGCCGAGCGCCAATCTGTCAGGACGGATCAGCCCGACGACGGCACGCCACGTCAACGAGGATATCGGCGACCGGATCGATCTGATCCTCGACGACGGTGCCTCGCGCGTGGGTGTCGAATCCACCATCGTCAAAGTCGAGGACGGGCGCATCCGTCTCTTGCGACCCGGCGGCGTCGCGGTTGAAGATATCGAGACTGTCACGGGGATCAAGGTTGATCGGCCCCAGTCTGCGGGCGCGTCCATCGAGGCTCCTGGCATGCTGGCATCGCACTACGCACCCGCTGCCCGCATGCGTCTCGATGTGACGGACGTATCGCCCGACGAGGCGCTGATCACTTTTGGCGACGTGACGGTGGCAGGTGCGGATCGGGCTACGGCGGTGCTGAACCTCAGCCCCTCCGGCGATTTGCGAGAGGCGGCGGCCAACCTTTTCGATTTCATGAAACGCGCCGATGCCGCTGGCGCGCGGACGATCGCTGTGGCTCCCATTCCGATGGCAGGCCTCGGAGAGGCGATCAACGACCGTCTGGCGCGCGCCGCAGCACCCAGGGACAGTTGACAGAGAGGGACCATGACCGCTGCAGCCATCTATCCCCAGGATCTCATCGACCGATTTGTGGCAATCGTCGGCGAAGCCGCAGCGCTGACGACCTCGGACGATGTAGAGCCCTATCTGGTGGAGGGTCGCGGCCTCTATCGCGGCGCGACCCAGCTTGTGCTGAAACCCGGATCGACCGCCGAGGTGTCCGCCATCATGACGCTCGCGTCTGAAACCGGCACTCCTATCGTCCCGGTGTCCGGGCGTACTGGCCTCGTCGGTGGTCAGGTTCCGCGTGCCGACGGCCGCGACATCCTTCTCTCGCTTGAAAGAATGAACCGGATCCGCGAGGTCGATACCGTGGCCAGCGTCATCGTCGCGGATGGCGGCTGCATCCTCGCCGACATCCAGAAGGCGGCCGATGATGTTGGCCGGCTCTTTCCCCTCTCTCTGGGATCGGAAGGCTCCTGCCGCATCGCCGGCAACCTGTCGACCAATGCCGGGGGAACTGCAGTCCTTGCCTATGGCAATATGCGCCAGCTCTGCCTAGGGCTGGAGGTCGTTTTGCCGACGGGTGAGATATGGGATGGGCTCCGGCGACTGAAGAAGGACAATAGCGGATACGATCTGAGGGATCTGTTCATCGGGGCGGAAGGTACCCTCGGCGTTATCACCGGCGCGGTGCTGAAGCTGTTTCCGAAGCCCCTGGGTCGGCAGGTGGCCTTTGCCGGGCTTCACTCGACGGAGGACGCCCTGGCGCTTTTCGAGCATGCCCAGGCCATCTGCGGGGCGGCGCTCACCGGCTTCGAACTCATGCCCCGCATCGGCGTAGACTTCACGACCCGGCACATACCGGGCGTGCGGGATCCACTTTCGACCGTGCACCCCTGGTATGTCCTGATCGATATCTCGACCTCCGATTCAGCCGAGACTGCGCAGACGATGGTGACGGCCGTGCTGGAAAAAGGTGTCGAGGCCGGTCTCGTCCAGGATGCCGTGATTGCAACCTCGGTGGCGCAGCAGGATGCCATCTGGCGGATGCGGGAAAGCATGTCGGATGCGCAGAAGCCTGAAGGTGGGTCGATCAAGCATGACGTTTCGGTGCCGGTGTCGCGTGTGCCCGGCTTCATGGCAGAGGCAGACGCGGCCGTCATGGCTGCGGTACCCGGCGCCCGGATCTGCGCCTTCGGCCATCTCGGCGATGGCAACATCCACTACAATATCAGCCAGCCGGTCGGCGCCGACAAGGCGGCCTTCATTGCCCGCTGGCGCGAAGTCAACGAGATCGTCCACGCGATCGTGCGCAAGCACGGCGGTTCCATTTCAGCGGAGCACGGCGTCGGCCAGTTGAAGCGCGACGAGCTGGCCGCGAGCAGGCCCGCTGTAGAGACGGAACTGATGATCAGGATCAAGAAGGCCTTTGACCCTGCTGGCATCATGAACCCCGGAAAGGTGGTGCCGCTGCCATGAAGGGCAAGACCAGCCGCGTGACGCTGCGTATCGATCTCGTCAACGGCGCTCGGCTCGGGCCCGGCAAGATCGCGCTGCTCGCTGGCATTGCCGAACACGGCTCGATCCGGGCCGCCGGCGCGGCAATGGGCATGTCGTATCGGCGCGCCTGGCTGCTTGGCGACGAGATAAACCGCATGTTTCGGGAGCCGTCGATCCTGACGCGGCACGGCGGCAAGAGCGGCGGCGGGGCAGTATTGACCGCGTTCGGCGAGGATCTGTTGCGGCGGGCGCGACAGATGGAAAGCGACAGCCGAAAGGCAATCGGAGACGATCTTCGGTGGCTGGAGGCCGCGATGTCGTCCGAGTACGAGGATAAGCTCGAAAAGAACAGTGCCGCGGATGACGACTAGAAAGCGTCAGTACCGTGGATGGCGGTAGACCCCCTCGGCCGCAAGCGAGACAGCCTTGAACAGGAGGGTAACCGGCATGCCTGCCGCCAGCCCAAGCGATGTGGCTGATCTCCTCGTTATATTGGCGACCAGTCGTTCCCCCGCGCAATTCACCAGCACCGACACGCCAGCCTGTCGTTCATCCAGCTGCTCTACGGAGCCGGAAAGGCGGTTGAGGGTGGACACCTGCCCGACCTCGCCTTTCGCAAGAACGATCTCCGAGGCCGGTATGTAGACCCGAACCCTCCGACCGACTGGCAGATCAGCATGACGGAGAAAAAGGCGACCCGATCGGCTCTCGGCGATGGTCAGTCCCTCCGTCGGCGATTGCTCGATGATCGTCGCTTCGATGAAGTTTTCGAGCGGGCCGGAGCCGGGAATGAACGACGTCTCGCCTGGGTGTGACGCCGTGTCCATGACCGTCGCGGCGCGTCCCTCAGACACGGAGATGACACGGGTGGCGAGACGGGTGACCTCCTCGATGGAGTGACTGACATAAATGATCGGAATGCCAGCTTCATCGCGGATGCGCTCAATGTAGGGCAGGATCGATCCTTTAAGACCTTCATCGAGTGCCGAGAGCGGCTCATCCATCAGGAGAAGGCGTGGTCCTGACATCAGCGCGCGTCCGAGAGCCACCCGCTGCTTTTCGCCGCCCGACAGGTCGCCGGGGCGACGACCGAGAAGCGCCCCGATCGCCAGCATGTCCACGAGCTGGTCGACGTCGCGAGAGGACGGTGGCGTGGCGGAGAAGCGAACTCCGTAGCGCAGATTGCTATTGACGGACAAATGCGGGAAAAGCCGCCCCTCCTGAAAGACATAGCCGATGCGGCGGCGATGGGCCGGTACGAAGCGATCGTCCGACGTGTCGACCCAGACATCGCCTGCAAAGCTGATCCGGCCCAAGATCGGACGAGCGAGCCCTGCGACAAGGTTTATAAGCGTGGTCTTCCCCGAGCCGGAGGGGCCGAAAAGCGCCGTCAATCCGACGCCGATCTCCAGATCGACCTTGAGATCGAACTCACCCTGCCGATGGCTGACGGCAATCGACAGGGTCATCGCCCACCCACCTTGTCTGCGATGCGTCGCGAAAGCCATTCCGACGCAAGCATGGCGGCTATCGAAACGGCGATGGAAATGATCGTGAGACGCATGGCGCCAAGCTCGCCGCCGGGAACCTGGGTATAGGTGTAGATGGCGGAGGCCAGCGTCTGCGTCTCGCCCGGGATATTGGAGACGAAGGTGATGGTGGCCCCGAATTCCCCCATGGACTTGGCAAAGGCGAGCACGGCACCGGCCGCGAGGCCGGGCAAAGCGAGTGGCAGCGTCACCGTGAGAAACACCCAAAGGGGACCGGCACCGAGTGTGGATGCGGCCGCTTCGAGCTTGCTGTCGATCGCGTCGAGCGAGAGACGGATGGCCCTAACCATCAGAGGAAAACCCATGACGGCGGCAGCGAGGGCCGCCCCTGTCCACCGGAACGAAAAGACGATGCCGAACCACTCGTCGAGAAAGGCGCCGACCGCGCCCTTTCGCCCGAAGGTCAGCAGCAGGAGATAGCCGGTCACCACCGGCGGCATGATCAGCGGGAGATGGACGACCGCATCCAGCAAATTCTTCCCCCAGAACCGACCCCGCGAGAGCAGCCAGGCCACGGCGATGGCAAGCGGGATCGAGAAGGCAACGGCGGTGGCGGCCACCTTCAGGCTGAGCATCAGCGCGGTGATTTCTTCCTCAGTGAACTCCAAGCCGGCCCCGCAAACGATCAGTTGGAGGCCGCGAGCGCGGTGAATCCGGCGGCTTCGAACTGTTCGACGGCTTTGGGACTTGAGAGATAGTCAAGGAAGGCACCTGCGTCAGCATTCTGCGAGGCCTTGATGACGGCGCCCGGATACACGATTGGCGGATGACTGTTTTCCGGAAAGGTGTCCACAACTCTTACGTCCGGGTCGGCCTTTGCATCCGTTGCGTAAACGATTCCGAGGGGCGCCTCAGCCCGCGACACCAGCAACAGAGCCGCACGGACGTTCTCCGCTTGCGCAACTTTGCCCTGAACCGCCTCCCAGACACCAAGAGACGTCAATGCAGCCTTCCCGTAGACCCCGGCGGGAACGGAATCGGTATTGGCCATCGCCAGTTTTTCGTCGCCCAGCGTTTCCGCGAGCGGAAAATCTTTGGTGATCACGAGCGCTACGGGCGACTCCTTCGGCGCGACAAGGACGATGGAGTTGCCGAGGAGATTGCGGAGGCTTTCCTTGTCGATCAGACCGGCCTTATCGAGATAGTCCATCCAATTGAGGTCCGCCGAAATGAACAGGTCGGCGGGAGCGCCCTGCTCTATCTGCTTGGCAAGCGCAGAGCTACCGGCAAACGACAACGTCACTTCCTTTCCGGTTTCGTCCTTCCAAGAGGTCGCGATGCTTTCGAGTACATTCTTGAGGCTTGCCGCGGCGAAGACAGTCGGTCCCTCCGCGAGAGCGGTTCCGAGCGGCGCCAACGCAAAAGCAAGCGCCAAGGAAATCGCGCGCAGGCGACTCGAAATACCAAACATGAATGTCATAACGCCTCCGACGGAATCGATATATTTCACAGGATATATCGGTAGCCGAAAAGAATTATATCCGCAAGCCGGCCGCGAGCGTCGATCAGCCGGAGCGGAGGGATGCGATCGACATCAAAAGATCGGCGCTAATACCCTGGTAGCCGTTGGAAAAGATGTTGAGGACAGGATCGGTAGCGCCGTTTTCCATATCCCACATGGCGGTGAACCGCTGAAGGAAGCGCTCGACCTTGGCGGGATCCCGCATCTCAGACAGATCAAGGTTCTTGTCGATGATCTTGGCCTGAACGTCGACGTCAAGATTGGCAAAGTCTTCCGTGTAGCCGAATGTGACGCGGAAGACCTCCGCAAGTGCATCGTCGGCGATGATTTCATAGGCGTCTGTGATTCCCTCGATCTTGCGCTCGAAGTAAAGCGCCAGACGCACGGCCTCGTTGCTGGCTCCTTCGTTCTCTTCCAGAGTCTGACGGACATACTGGTTGATGGTCTCGAGGGCGGCACCCCGCTGCTGGATCGTCCCGACGGTGTCGCGGGTCAGGTTGCCTTCGACGTCGAAGTTGAACGATGCCAGCAATTCCGCCCAGGCACCGTCGGACTGTTGATTGACGAAGCTCTTGTCGTCTGTCAGATCGGATGCGAAGACCTGCTTCAGGAAGTCGTCCGTAACCTCATCTGGATCAAAGCCGTTCGAGATCAGCACCACGTCCACGAGTCTTCGATCCGCCAGGAAGTCCTCCGCAGTACGGATGCCCAGAATATTCTCGGAATAATAGCTCGACTCGGCGTCCGCCTTCTCCCGCGCAGCATCCCTCTCGTCGCCTTCCAGGAACATGATCTTGTTGATGATGTAGTTTGCCGCGACTGTGGTGATCGTGCCCTGGTTCTGCGCGAGCAGCGGTTCAGCGGCCTGTCCTTCGCTATCGAAATTGAAGAGCGTCGCCATCTGTATCAGGCGGTCATCCTTGGTCTTGTTGGCATAGCTCTTCGGATCGGTGATATCGCTGGTCAGTACCTTTTTCAGCTCGGCATTGGTGTATTCGTCTGGCTCCAGCCCAAATGCCCTGAGCAGAACGATGCGCAATGACTCGTTTGCGAAGATGTCGTCGACCTCGGTAATATCGGCCATCTTGTCGGTGTAGTAGCCGAGCAAGTATTCCTTCTTCTCGACATCGGCATCATCGTAGTATTCCGTAAAGCCGCTGTTTGTCGTAACAATCTGAGAGTTGAGCTGGGCGCTCAGACCGGATTTAACTGTGCCATTGGTTGCAAAATTGAAGGCCTGCGCGACCTTGACCCAGGCGTCGCCACCATTAACGTTTGCATAGTTGGCAGGGTCCGACAGGTCGCTCGTAACAATGTTTTTAAAGACGGTCGAGGTTACGGTCGAATCCAGCTGGAAAGCTGTCTTCACGTAATTGAACAGCCGGCTATCGCTGGTCAGCTCACTGACGGAGGTGATGCTGCCTATCTTTGATGCATAGTATTCTCGCTCGCGTTCCAGATAGAACTCCGAGACATAGGTCTGTGCACTGTCGATGTACTCATTGACCGTGAAGGTTATCTGTGAGTCCGTCTGGGGCCTTACGCCGCTCGCAAGCGTTCCATCGGCTTCGAAGTTGTAACCCAATGCCATCTGGCGGAAGGCTGCGGCCGAGGCCGCGCCGCTTGCGACCAACTGATTGACATAGCTGTCAGGATCACTGACGTCGCTCGTCAGCACCTTCACGAAATGGTCCTTGGAATAGTAGGTCGGGTCTATGCCGTAGGCTTCGACCATATAGTTGAAGAGGCGAGAATTCCGGACAAGCTGCTGCGCGGTCGTGACCGTGTTGATGGTCTTTTCATAGTAGTTCGTCTCGGTTTCGATCGTGTCCGATTCAGCGGCTATGGCTTCCTCGTAAAGCGACAGCATTTCCGTTTCCTGAAACTCTGTCTGCGCGTCTTTTGTCTGGCCATTAAACTGGTACGCCTGCGCGAAGTCTCGGTAACGCTCATCCGACAACTGGTTGGCAAAGCTGTTCTCGTCGGAGAGGTCGCTTTCCAGAACCTTTTTCATGAAGGCTTTGGCGTAAGCCATTTCTTCGAGGCCATGCGCCTTCATCGCGTAATTATACAGGCGATAGTCGTCGAGGAACTCCTCGAGTGAGGTGACCTTTCCGATGTTTTCCTCGTAGTAGGCTGACTCGCGTGCGACGACACTGTCGGACTCCACCCGATCGAGACTCGACTTCAGGTCGCGCATCACGAGATTGTAGCTGAGATAGGTCGACACCATGAAACGGCCTCCGAGAAACGTCGCGGTCGACCGACCCTAGCGATCAAAGCTTGTCCCGAACTGTCACCTTCAGAGACCCATCCATTCACCCAATCGAAACCCTAACGCGTGCGAGAATGCTAACCATTTGACACGGCAAAGTTTTCTTAACCGCGATTTTTAAGCTGTCCGGAACAGGCCCGCCCTATGCTTGGAGGTAGAGGACGAAAAAGTCCCGACGAGAAGACCCCAAACGGCTCTCGGGTAAAACAAGGGTAGCTTGAGCATGACAAACACAGTTTTGAAGCCCGCATGGGCAGGCGCGACATTGCGGCTCGATCCCACACGGTTTCCGCAGCAGGTGACGTATGCGTTGCGCGGGGCTCCCGGCGACGTGTCCATCACCATCGACGAACGTGGCGCCGTGCTTCGCAAGATCCTTCCGCACAGCGGTCTCCCGCTTTCCTTCGCTCTCCCGGCCGGCGCCTTCAAGGGTGTAGCAGCCCGTGCCATAGATCACGGTGACGGTGGCGTGACCGTGACGCTGGAACTGCATCACGATGATCCGGAACTCTGCATTCCGCTGCTGGTCGCCCACGATCTTTGCGACATCGCCGCCGACTGGCGCAGCTGGGCAGAGGCGTTTCGCATTCCGATGTTGATGGTAGAGGCAGACGGTATCGCGCGCCCTCTGGAAGTCCATCTGGGCGGCGTCCGGACATCGGACCTGCAGCCCCGTCGCCGCCACTCCTACTTCGCCAAGCGGCGTCCCCGCTTTCTCGTGCGTCGCTCGACCGGCGATCTGGGCGTGACGATGAAGATTTCCGGCAAAGAAATCATTGCGCGGAATTAAGGCGTTCGCGATTAGTGACAAAGGCCGCCAGTCGAAAGACGCTGGCGGCCTTTACGTATCCAACCCATGTCCGATCAGACGAATGCGAGCGACAGCACAAGCCCCGCAAAAATGACGGCGCCAACACGCGAATTGAACTTGAAGAGCGCCAGGCATTGAACCGGGTCATCGATATCGAGCACCAGGATCTGCCAGGCCAGCAAACCTCCGGCAATGACCAGTCCCAGATAGGCCAGGATACCTGCTCCAGCGAGCATGAAGGCAAGCCACAGCAGAAGAAGAGTTAGGCCGTAGAGCGCGACAAGCCACTGACGCGTCCTTTTTCCGAACAAACGAGCGGTGGATCGAACGCCGATCAAGGCATCATCCTCCTTGTCCTGATGGGCATAGATCGTGTCGTAGCCGATCGTCCAGGTGATCGCGGCGACGTAAACGCCGACCGCCGCCCATGACAGGCTGCCAACCAGAGCGGCCCATCCCATCAAACCGCCCCAGGAAAAGGCGAGCCCCAGGAAGAATTGCGGCCAGTCGGTGAAGCGCTTGGCAAAGGGATAGATCGCCACGATCGCCAGCGAGGCGATACCCAGCACGATTGCAAAGCCGTTGAAGCAAAGCAGAACGGCAAGTCCCGTCAACGACTGCGCCACCATGAAGAGTTTCGCCTGCGTCCGGCTGACCCGCCCCGAGGGTAGTGGTCGCGACCGGGTGCGGGCCACGGCCATATCGATGTTCTGGTCGACCAGATCGTTGTAGGTGCAGCCGGCGCCGCGCATGGCGATCGACCCGATGACAAACAGGACCAGATGGAAGACGAAAATCCGCAGATCGAGGACGCCACCAGCGGCGAGATGGTTTGCCGCAAGCGCCGAAGACCACAAGCACGGCCACATCAGCAGCTGCCAGCCGATCGGCCGGTCCCAACGCGCCAGTTGCGCATACGGCCAGACCGGGCGCGGCAAGACCTTGTAAACCCAGTTGTCTGAAGGCGCATCAACGACGCGGTCATTGAGATCGTCGATGTGCGTCATGGCAAAGCTCCCGATACGTCCGAACGGGGCAAGGTCTAGGCTTGCCGGCAGGCCCGGTCAAGACGACGAGGATAGGAGCGTGCGCCAACACTCACACCGCAATCCGGTCAAGCGGCGAGCGTTGCTGCTCGATCTCCTTGAGCTTCCTCTCCCGCTCATAGATGTAGTCGCGGTTGTCCGGAACTGCCGTGCGGCTTTTCACGATCTGCATCTGGAAGATGAAGAAGCTCTCGTGGGTGAAGGCCATTTCCGATCCGGCCAGATAAAACTCCCACATCCGCACAAAGCGTTCGTCATAGAGGGCAATCGCTTCCTGTTTCCGGGCCATGAAACGCTCGCGCCATTGCCGCAGGGTGTAGGCGTAGTGCATCGGCAGGATTTCGATGTCGGCGACCAGGAGGCCGGCCTTTTCCACGCGCGGCAGCACCTCGGCCAGGGACGGGATATAGCCGCCGGGAAAGATGTATTTTTCGATCCAGGGATTATTCATGAAGGCCGGATAGGGCTGGCCGATCGAGTGCAGAACCATGACGCCGTCATCGGCGAGCACGTCGTTCACCTTGTCGAAATATCGCTGGAAGTTGCGACGTCCGACGTGCTCGAACATGCCTACCGAGACGATACGGTCGTATCGTTTGCTGGGCGGCAGGTTATAGTAGTCCTCGAGCTCGAAGCGGACGTTCTTTGCCAGGCCGCGTTTTGCCGCCCGCTGCCGGGATATCTTGAGCTGCTCCTCGCTCAACGTGATTCCGGTGACCTCGACATTGCAGCATTCCGCGAGATAGAGGGCCATGCCGCCCCAGCCGGAGCCGATCTCGAGCGTTGTCTGGCCCGGTTCGGCCATGAGTTTGGCCGCGATGTGCCGTTTCTTGGCGAGTTGCGCTTCCTCGAGAGATATCCCGGGCGGGTTAAAGTAAGCGCAGGAGTATTGCCAGTCCGGATCGAGAAAGAGGTCGTAGAGCCTGGCCGAGAGATCGTAATGGTGCGCTATATTGCGCTTGTTGCGGTTGACCGGAATGACGGCGCTCAAGCGTTGCCACGCAAGTCTAGCAACACCGCGCCAGACCATGCCGAACGACAGGTCCTCAGCAAGCGTGTTGGACTTCACCAGCGCAAGAAGGTCATAGATCTCCCCCTCGTCGACGAGGAGGCGACCGTCCATGTAGATCTCGCCGAGCTTCAGCTGCGGATCCCTGTAAAGCTCGTCTTCGGCTTTTTGGTCGGTAAAGCGGATTGTCAGCGGTTTTCCGCTGCCATCGCCGAAATGCTGGATGTGACCATCCGCACCGACGACCTTCAAATTGCCTTGTCGAATAATGCGACCGAGAAGAATACGGAGTGATGAGGCCATCAACACCTCCACAACACAGTATTTTTAACAGATACCAATGCCAAGAGGTTAGCGCATGCAGCCCAAGAAACAAGCTTGGGATGCATTTGCAGGCTTCATATTTTCTTAACAAATGATCAGATTCGCTGGACGGGGCGCCGCGAAACCGCTCATTTCTTGCGAAGCGCATCCATGAGAGCCGCGCCAAGACCACCGACGGCATTCTGCTCGGGTCGAGAGGGTGCACGCCCCGGTGCCTGCCGCCCAGCGGAAGGGCCCCGGTTTTCGCGCATCGAAGGAGGCGGTGCTTCGCCCCCGTCCTTACGCATCGACAGGGCAATGCGCTTGCGCTTCACGTCTACCTCGACGACGCGCACCTTCACGACATCGCCCGCCTTCACTACCTCGTGCGGGTCTTTCACAAACCGGTCTGCGAGTTGCGAGACATGCACGAGGCCGTCCTGATGCACACCGATATCAACGAAAGCGCCGAAGGCGGCCACGTTGGTCACCGTCCCTTCCAACGTCATGCCGGGTTTGAGATCGGTGATCTCGTCTACGCCTTCGGCAAAAGTCGCGGTCTTGAATGACGGGCGTGGATCGCGGCCTGGCTTTTCCAGTTCCGAAAGAATATCCTTCACCGTCGGCAATCCGAACCGTTCGTCGATGAACTGGCGGGGATCCAGCTTCTTGAGTGCTGCGCTATCCCCCATCAATGAGCGAAGGTCACGGCCGCAGGCTGCGACGATGCGCTTGGCAACGTCATAGGCTTCCGGGTGCACGGAGGATGCATCAAGTGGCTCCTTGCCGTTCGGGATGCGCAGGAAGCCGGCGCACTGTTCGAAGGTGCGGGCACCGAGACGCGCGACCTTCAGGAGATCCTTGCGGCTTTCGAACGCACCGGTGACGTCCCGGTGCGAAACGATCGCCTCTGCAATCGAGTTCGACAAACCGGATACACGCGACAACAACGGCACCGAAGCCGTGTTGAGGTCGACTCCAACGGCGTTCACCGCATCTTCCACCACGGCGTCGAGCGAGCGGCCGAGTTTACCCTGGTCGACATCGTGCTGGTACTGGCCGACGCCAATCGACTTGGGCTCGATCTTCACGAGCTCGGCGAGAGGGTCCTGCAGCCGGCGGGCGATCGAGACGGCACCGCGCAGAGAAACATCGAGTCCCGGGAATTCCTTTGCTGCAAGCTCGGAGGCCGAGTAGACGGAGGCGCCCGCCTCGGACACAATGACCTTGGTCGGCTTCGGCTGCGTCGACGGAAACTGCGACAGCATGTCGGCAACCAGTTTTTCCGTTTCGCGGCTGCCAGTGCCGTTGCCGATCGCGATCAGTTCGACCTTGTGCTTGCGGATCATTGAGGCAAGTTCGACCTGGGTGCCGCGCACGTCGTTCTTCGGCGGGAACGGATAAACCGTCGTGGTTTCGACCACCTTGCCGGTGCCGTCGACGACCGCGACTTTCACGCCGGTGCGGATACCGGGATCAAGCCCCATCGTGGGACGCGAACCGGCGGGAGCGGCCAGCAGAAGATCCTTGAGATTGCGGGCGAAGACATGAATAGCTTCCTCTTCGGCCCGCTCACGCAGTTCCCGCATTAGGTCGAGCGACAGCGACATCGAAAGCTTTACGCGCCACGTCCATCCTGCGACATCCATAAGCCACTTGTCTGCGGGGCCGCGTTCGCGGATGTCGAGCGCCGCAGCGATGGTGCGCTGCGCAGGCTTGACGGGCGATACGTCGTCACGATCCATCTCGATCGACAGCGTCAGCATCTCCTCGTTCCAGCCACGCAGCATGGCAAGCGCACGATGACCCGGAACGGTCGCCCAGCGTTCGGAATGATCGAAATAGTCGGCGAATTTTTCTCCGGCTTCGGCTTTCCCATCCACGACCTTCGAGTAGAGGATCGCGCGATCACGCATGTCCTGGCGCAGGCGTCCGAGCAGGTCGGCATTTTCCGAGATCTGCTCGGCGACGATGTCGCGGGCACCCTCCAGCGCCGCTTTCACATCCGTCACTTCCCCGGCCACATAGGCTTCGGCTAGTTTTGCCGGATCGACCATGCGGTCGGTCAGGATCGCCTCCGCCAACGGGCCAAGGCCGCGTTCGCGGGCGATTTCGGCCTTGGTCCGGCGTTTCGGCTTGTAGGGGAGATAGAGGTCTTCCAGCTCCGCCTTGGTCACGGCTCCCGCGATCTTCACGGCCAGTTCGTCGGTCATCTTGCCCTGCGAGGTGATCGACTCGAAGATCGACTTGCGGCGGGCATTGAGCTCGCGAAGATAGGTCAACCGCTCGGCCAGATCGCGAAGCTGGGTATCATCGAGACCGCCGGTCACTTCCTTTCGGTAGCGCGCGATGAAGGGCACGGTCGCGCCCTCATCGAGAAGGCCGATCGCGGCGGTCACCTGTTCTGGCCGCGCCTTGATCTCCGCAGCGATTATTCCGGAAATGGACTTGATGTCGTCAGCCATGAGGCGTGGGGTTCCTTCGCAAAGTGTGGGCGGACTGTAGTTCGCGAAAACGGCAAGGCAACGGCGCAGGCAACGATTCCACAGGAAAGCGACCAGGGCGGCGGCGGCTTTTTCCTTGACCTTTCCACCGTCCCCCCTTAACCGCCGGCTATCAAGGCAAGCGGAGATCTGGCAATGAAGGTACTGTTGATCGGTTCTGGCGGACGCGAGCATGCGCTGGCCTGGAAGATCGCCCAGTCGCCCCTCCTGACGACGCTCTTCGCCGCACCCGGCAATCCCGGAATCGCAGAGCACGCCGAACTTGTTTCGGTCGATGTGGATGATCACGCCGCTGTCGTCTCCTTCTGTAGGGAACGCTCGATCGACTTCGTTGTCGTCGGCCCGGAAGCACCGCTTGTTGCAGGCCTGGCTGATGTTCTGCGTGGCGAAGGCATCGCCGTGTTCGGTCCCTCCGCTGCCGCAGCCCTGCTCGAAGGCTCGAAGGGCTTCACCAAGGATATCTGCGCCCGCTTCAACATTCCGACCGGCGCTTACCAGCGCTTCAACAACGCGCCGAAGGCAAAGGCCTATGTGCGCCAGCAGGGTGCGCCTATCGTGATCAAGGCGGATGGCCTCGCCGCCGGCAAGGGTGTGACGGTCGCCATGACAATCGACGAGGCGCTCGCGGCGATCGACGATTGCTTCGAGGGTGCGTTCGGTGCCGCCGGCGCCGAGGTCGTGGTCGAGGCCTTTCTCGATGGCGAGGAGGCAAGCTTCTTTTGCCTTTGCGATGGCAAGACGCTGCTGCCACTTGCCGCCGCGCAGGACCACAAACGGGTCGGCGATGGCGATACCGGACCCAACACCGGTGGCATGGGCGCCTATTCTCCTGCACCGGTGATGACGCCGGAGATGGTGGACCGGACCATGCGGGAGATCATAGCACCGACGATGCACGGTATGGCGGAAATGGGTCACCCCTTCTCGGGCGTCTTTTTCGCCGGCCTGATGATCACAGAAAAAGGGCCGGAGCTGATCGAATACAATGTCCGGTTCGGAGACCCGGAATGCCAGGTGCTGATGATGCGGCTGAAGAGCGACCTGCTGCCGATCCTCTACGCCTGCGCCACCGGTACACTCGATAAGGTGCGCGCCGAATGGCATGATCAACCGGCGTTGACGGTTGTGCTGGCCTCGCGCGGCTATCCCGGTTCCTACGACAAGAATACGGCGATCAACGCTATCCCCACCGAGACTGACGGTGCCAAGGTGTTCCATGCCGGGACAGCGTTGAAAGACGGCAAGCTCGTTGCCACCGGCGGCCGGGTCCTCAACGCAACTGCACTCGCACCGACCGTCGCCGAAGCGCAACGACAAGCATACGCCCTCGTGGACAGCGTCTCCTGGGAGAACGGCTTTTGCCGCCGCGATATCGGCTGGCGGGCGATTGAGCGCGAAAAAGCCTGATCAGGCGCGGCAAAAATCGTCAACTCATTCAAATTTTACCATTCGTCGTGACCCGATGGAAACGAACGGCGCATATTCTCCTGGGTAAAGATCAAGGGGAGTCTTCGTCATGCGCCACCTTATGCTCGCCGCCATCGCGACGCTCAGCGTTGCAGCTCCGGCTGCGGCGTCATCCATTGAGGTCGTTGCATCGGCTCCGGTGACGGCTTCCAGCATCACGCAAATCGGATGCCAGTCCTGCCCACCGCTGAAGCCAAGGGAAGGGGTGGCGGATTACGTCGTTCCGGCATTGCCGGCTGGCGCCCAGAAGGTGGAAATGGTCGAGCGCGATGGCCAGCGTACGCTGTTGCGCACCGAATCCTGGATGGGCGGTTCGCCTGTGGTGTTCGTCAGCAAGGCTCCCTACTGGGAGACAGATGCCAGCGGCACCGCCATGGCGATGGCATCGGAGATCGACCGCACCGCGACGACCGCGGCCATCGATCAGACAAAGACTTTGGATCTGGCATCCTTCGAACTTCGGCTACCCTGAGGCTCGTTCGGATCGCCCTTCCCTGCCCCACCCGGCCCAACGATCCAGGCCGTCGGGGATGACCGCCGCAAGACGGTCCAACGCCCCTGCCTCGGCAGGGGCGTTTCTTTTTTAGGCCCGTCGATCCCAACTGCATCGCCTTTATACGATTTCTTATCGTTGGATTTTTGGCCACGTCAATTCATAGAATTTTACCTATAATCCATGCATTTCTAGGGGAGATTCCGAGGCCATGGGAGGTTTCGGCCTGGAGCCGAAGAGCGCTCCGCATCACGGAACCCTCTTCGCGCTTCGCAAAAACAAATTTGATATTGCGAGGATAAAATGAAGAACATCAAGATTTCACAACAATTGTTCGCGCTGATCGGCGCGCTGATGATTGCTTTCGGCATTGCGACGATTTTCCAGATCCGCACGGCGTCTCACGCCATCTATGCGGAGCGCACGGACATGCTGCGCACGCAGGTGGAGAGCGGCATCGCCATTCTGAAGGCCTACGACGAGCGCGTGAAAAGTGGTGAGCTGTCCCTGGAGCAGGCGCAGGCCGAAGCCTTCAAGACCCTGACATCGATGAAGTACGAGCCAAATGGCTACCTCTTTGGTCTCGCCTATGACGTGACGATGCTTTTCCACCCGGTTCAAAAGCAGGTCGGCCTGAAACAGGCGGGCCAGCCGGATAAGATGGGCAATCTGTTTCGTGAGGAAATGATCGCCAAGGGTCGGGCTGGCGGCGGCGTAACCGAATACTATTGGGAAAAGCCGACGGAGCCGAATGGCAGCGTGTATCTGAAGGCGGCCTACAGCCAAGCGTTCGAGCCGTGGAAGATCGTCGTCGGCACCGGCGTCTATATCGACGACCTGCAGGTGAAGATCAATGCGATGATCGTCGAAGCTGGTACGATCGGCGGTATAGTTGTCGTACTCGGCCTAATTGGCGCTTACATTCTGATCAGTGGCATCACAAAGCCCCTCAAGGCCATTCACCAGTCTCTAGAAGCGGTCGCGGACGAGAACGTTGCGATTGCCATACCGCATACGGACATGGGCAATGAAGTCGGCATGATGGCGAAGGCCACGCGCTCGCTGCAGGAGAAGGTGCGCGAACGCCACGCGATGGCCGCCCGTCAGGAAGAGCAGCAGCATCAGCTCGACGCCGAGCGTCAGCAGAACGCAGATATGCAACGGTCCGAAGCCGAGCAGCAGGCCCGCGTCGTCTCGACCATCGGCGCTGCCCTCGAACAGCTCGCCACCGGCGACCTGACGATCCGCTGCGGTGATCTCGGCCCCAAATATGCGGCACTGCGCGACAACTTCAACGAGGCACTCTCCCACCTCGAGGCCGCCATGGCCAAGGTCAACGCCAAGGGGATCGACATCGGCGGTTCCAAGGAGGAGATCCGCCGTGCTTCCAACGAACTGTCGCAGCGCACCGAGCGCCAGGCCGCAAATCTCGAAGAAACATCGGCGGCCCTTGACGAACTCACTGTTGCCGTTCGCCAGACGGCCGAGGGTGCCCAGGAAGCAGCCAAGCGTGTAGGCACCGTTGCCGCCGAGGCTTCGAAGTCCGACGGGATCGTTTCGCAAGCAATCGACGCCATGAGCGGCATCGAGCAGTCTTCGCAGCAGATCGCCAATATCATCGGCGTGATCGAGGACATCGCCTTCCAGACGAACCTGCTGGCACTCAACGCCGGGGTGGAAGCGGCGCGCGCTGGCGAGAGCGGCAAGGGTTTCGCCGTCGTCGCCCAGGAAGTCCGTGAACTCGCGCAGCGCTCGGCCTCTGCCGCCAAGGAGATTAAGGACCAGATCTCCAACTCATCCGGCCAGGTGGAAAACGGCGTGCAGCTCGTCGGCCAGGCCGGCGAGGCGCTGAAGCGCATCTCGGACCAGATCAAGTCGGCAAGTGACATCGTCTCCAAGATCGCCCATTCGGCGGCCGAGCAGGACACCACGCTGCGCTCAATCTCGTCATCTATGAACCAGCTCGATTCGGCGACCCAACACAACGCCGCGATGGCCGAGGAGACCACGGCTTCGGCCGAGGCGCTCGCGGTCGATACGGAGGAGCTGCTTAACCTAATCCGCGGCTTCAAAGTGTCCGGTGGGTCTACCAGCGGCCTTCACCACGTCGCCCATCAGATGCGCCGCGCAAGCTGATTACACGTATTTACCGCCAGAAGGCCGCCGGACGAACTCTCCGGCGGCCTCTTTCCTTGGCGCTTGGCGATCAATACGTGCGCCAAGTATCGACACGCTGAACGTTTAGTGAAAGCAACCCACAACGATCACGTCTACGACCAACATCAGGCGGATTACAGACAATTTTATCGTTTTATTACCTATTGCGCGGTAATGTTCTTCTGAATGGATCGTGCACGAGGCAATGACGGCCCGGAGCCCATGCAATTTTGGCAAACGTCAAATGATTGGACGTCGCCAGCTCTTCGTCTTACTCCCTTCCGAGGCCGACCAATGAAAAACTTGAAGATTTCCCGCCAGCTCTTCCTGCTGGTCATAGGCATGGTCGTCGCCACAGCCGGTCTGATTTACTACCAGATCCAGATGGCGACCGATTCGATCTATGCCGAGCGTTATGCGATGCTTCGGACGCAAGTGGAATCCGCACTCTCCATCATGCAGTCCTACCATGATCGCGAAAAGGCGGGCGAGCTGACCACTGAAGAGGCGAAGGAACAGGCGTATCGGGCGGTATCGACCATACGGTACAATCCCGATGGCTATGTCTTCGCATACGACTACGACGTGGTGATGCGCATCCATCCCGTTGCTAGCAAGGTCGGAGAAAGCGGCAAGGGCAAGCCCGATCAGACCGGGCATATGTACCGGGACGAAATGGTGAGCGTGGGTAAAGCGGGCGGTGGCATTGTCGACTATTACAGCACCGTCAAGCCGGGTCAGCCCGAGGGCAACTATCTCAAAAGTTCCTACGCAAAAGCATTCGAGCCTTGGGGCATCGTTCTGGCCACCGGTGTCTACGTCGACGACCTCCAGGCCCAGATTCGCAATATGATCCTGAAAGCCTCAGGTATCGGTTTTTTTGTCATGCTGCTGCTCGCCGCCGCCGCTTGGTACGTCATTCGCGGGATTACGGTTCCTCTCGCCGCGATCCACAGGTCGCTAGAAGCGGTCGCGGACGAGAACGTGACAATCGCCATCCCGCACACGGAGATGGGCAATGAAGTGGGCATGATGGCCAAGGCAACGCGGTCGCTGCAGGAAAAAGTACGCGAACGCCATGCCATGGCTGCCCGCCAGGAAGAACAAAAGCGCGAGCTCGACAGCGAGCGTAGCCAGAATGCCGAGGCGCAGCTCGCCGAAGCTCGCCAGCAGGCGCACGTGGTTTCAACCATCGGCCAGTCGCTTGAAAAGCTCGCGGACGGCGACCTGACCGTTCGCTGTGCCGACCTAGGACCGAAATATGCGGCGCTGCGCGATAACTTCAACGACGCCCTTGCCCGTCTTGAAGAAGCGATGGCCCGCGTCAACCTCAAGGGCAATGACATCGCCGTCTCCAAGGAAGAAATCCGGCGCGCATCCGGCGAGCTTGCGAGCCGTACCGAGCGCCAGGCGGCCAATCTCGAAGAGACCTCTGCCGCGCTGGACGAGCTGACTGTCGCTGTACGCCAGACGGCAGATGGCGCCCGCGACGCGGCCACCCGCGTCGGCTCGGTCAGCGCCGAGGCGCGCCAGAGCGACGAGATCGTCAGCCGCGCCATCAGCGCAATGAGCGGCATCGAGCAGTCCTCCGCCGAGATCACCAAGATCATCGGCGTGATTGACGAAATCGCCTTCCAGACCAACCTGCTGGCATTGAACGCCGGTGTCGAGGCTGCTCGCGCTGGGGAAAGCGGCAAGGGTTTCGCCGTCGTAGCCCAGGAAGTGCGGGAACTCGCCCAGCGGTCCGCCGCCGCAGCAAAGGAGATCAAGGATCAGATCGCCCGGTCCTCGCAGCAGGTCGAACAGGGTGTGCAACTGGTCGGCGAAGCCGGCGAGGCGCTGAAACGGATCTCCGATCAGATCGCGAGCGCCAACGACATCGTCTCGAAGATCTCGCACAGCGCCCAGGAACAGGACACGACTCTGCGCTCGATCTCGTCGTCGATGAACCAACTCGACCAGGCGACCCAACAGAACGCCGCCATGGCCGAAGAGACCACGGCTTCGGCGGAAGTGCTTGCCAACGACACTGGCGACCTGCTGAGCCTCATCCGCAGCTTCAAGGTCTCCGGCTCGTCCGCCAGTAACCTCAACAACACAGCCCAGCAGATGCGTCGAGCCGGCTGATTAAAGGCATCCACCGCCGAAGACCGCCGGGAGCAATTCCGGCGGTCTTTTTATGTTCGGGCGCTGTCTTTCCTCACTTCGGCTTGCGGGTCGCAGAGAACGTCATGCCGGGCGATGCCAGGCGCTCGCTTGGACCGACCCAGGCATAGGCCAGCAGGCAGGGCTCGGTTTCTCCGATCGTGATCCGGTGCTCTTGCTCGGCCTTGTTGAGGATCAGCGAACCCGGCGCGTAGACGGCAGCATCGTTTTCCGACCAGGCACCGGCGATCGAAAGGTAGCTCTCCTCGATACCCTTGTGACTGTGTTGCGGATAGGTGGTGTTCGGAGCGAAGAGTACGAAGCCGAGAATAAGCGCATCCGACTTGACGGGCCCCTTTGGTCCGAGAACTTCGCAATAGGCGTATTTGCGTTCGAGCGTCTTCGGCACCCGCACGTAGCCATATTCCCAGGTCAGTTCTTCCTGCAACCGCTCCAGCGCCCGGCTGAAATTGGCCATCACACTACGCTTGCCCAGATCGATGGCGCGCCCGAAATGCGCGACCACCGGTTTCGACGCCGGCTCCCGATCAAGAAGCGGCGGGTCCGCGTCGATGATGCCGGCGAGGATTTCGCGCACGCGCTTGCGATGGCTGCGGATCGCCTTGCTGCCCCCCGCGGAACCGAAGCGATAGAGCGCCTCGAACTCCTGGAGCAGGTAGGTCCAATTCGGCATGTCGGAAAGGCGGCGTGTCATCGGCGCGAAGATCCGTCTACGGGGTTGGCAATGCCGGAATGAGGCAGGCAGCCTTCATCTGAGCGCGGGATTGATGGGCACGATGACGCGGCCGCGTACCTTGCCTTGGAGGAAATCCGGCGTACGAGCGATGACGTCGGCCAGCGGCAATTCCGTGGTCATCGCATCAAGCTTGTCGAAATCCAGATCCTTGGCCAGGCGCTGCCAGGCGGCGATGCGGTCCGGCTTTGGGCACATGACGCTATCAACACCGGCAAGCGTGACGCCCCGCAGGATGAACGGTGCGACCGTCGTCGGCAGGTCCATACCACCGGCGAGGCCGCAGGCGGCAACCGTACCGCGATAACGGGTGGCAGCAAGAACATTGGCGAGGACGACGCCACCGGCGACATCGATGCCGCCCGCCCAACGTTCCTTGGCCAGTGGCCGCCCCGGCTGGGACAGTTCCGCCCTGTCGACAATGGTCCGGGCGCCGAGGCTGGTCAGGTAGTCGGATTCATCCAGACGTCCGGTCACGGCCGCGACGTCGTAACCGAGTTTCGCCAGCAAGGCCACAGCGACACTGCCGACGCCTCCGGCGGCGCCGGTCACCACCACTTCGCCGCTTTCCGGGGTGACGCCGTGCTTTTCGAGGGCCATCACGCAAAGCATCGCGGTGTAGCCGGCCGTGCCGATCGCCATGGCCTGGCGCAGGGTGATGCCTTCCGGCAGCGGCACCAGCCAGTCTCCGTCGAGGCGCGCGCGGCCGGCAAGGCCGCCCCAGTGTTTTTCGCCGACGCCCCAGCCATTCAGCACGACCCGGTCGCCCGGATTGAAGGCGGGATTGTCGCTTTCAAGGACAGTCCCCGACAGATCGACACCCGGCACCATAGGGAAGCTGCGTACGACCGGCGAGGCACCGGTCATGGCCAGGGCGTCCTTGTAGTTCAGCGTCGACCAGGCGACCTCGACCAGCACATCACCGGCGGGCAGTTGCGCCGTATCCATGGACGTGAGGCGAACCGTCTGGCCCGCTTGGGTCTTCTCGATCAGGATTGCATCGAACATCAGAACCTCCCGTGTTCAGGTGAGCATGGCGAAGAAGCCGTCGGCAAAAGCCGACAGTGGATCAGCGCGGCGTTCCAGCTTGGCGCGTAGCACCGCTCCCTCCCAGCCGATCCAGAAGAATGCAGCAAGCGCGTTGGGATCGTGTCGACTGGCGATCTCGCCTTCCGCCTGCGCGGTGCGAAGGCATCGAGCGGTGCGGGATTGCCAACCATCGAGGGCGGAGACCAACAAGTCGCGAAACTCCTCGGGTAGCGCACCCATCTCCTGGCCAAGATTACCGATCAGGCAGCCGCGGCGAAAATCGTGGCGCGCCATGCCCTGCTCTGCATCGGCGACGAAGGCCCGCAGGCGCGAGAGCGGCGACAGGCTTTCATCGAGAAACCAGCGGTCCAGTTTCTCGGCGAAATAGGCATGATAGGCTGCGATCAGCACGCGGCCGAAATCGGCCTTGCTGGAAAAGTAGTGGTAGAAGCCGCCCTTGGGCACGCCGGCATGACGCAGGATTTCATCGAGGCCAACGGGGGAATAACCCCTCTCCGTCAGGAAAATCAGGCCGGACCGGACAAGTCGCCTTCGAACTTCGGCATCGACAATGTCACGCGGCGGCCGGCCGCGCTTACGCGGCTGGTCGCCACCAGCCTCCACCTTGTTTGCCTGCTCGATCAGTATCATGTTTATTTATTAGACCACTCAGTCTAATAAATAAAGGGACGGCATCAGTTTATTCGCCGGCGGTATCGATCCGTGCGACAAGCCCGTCGATCTCGCGATCGGAGAAGACTATGATGCCGGCGCGGCGAAGAAGCGACACCGTCACGCCCTGGCCCTCATGGCGCGCGCCAGAAAACGAGCCGTCATAGATGAATCCTGAGCCACAGGACGGACTACCGTCGATCAACAGAGCGTAGCGACACCCCCGCTCCAGGGCATATGCCACCGCCTTGTTGCCGCCGGCGATGAACTGTGCCGTCACGTCACCGCCCGTGATCTCAATCACGCGCGCCCGTCCCGTGAGGACATCCTCACCCGTCATGCCGTTCTCGATCTCGGCGGGCGGACGCGGAGTCGGCAGGCCGCCGGCCTGCTCGGGACAGAAGCCGACCAGCCTTCCCTCCGCCGACCAACGCTCGATGGCGGGATGCGACAGAGGCTTGCCCTTGCCGTCATAGCGAACGGGACGGCCGAGAAGGCAGGCGCTGATGAGGATGTTGGCGGGCATGAGATTAGTCGTCCAGTTGGTGCAACGTATCGGCTCTTTCGTGAAGTATGCGAAGGACTTCGACCATGCCGTCTTCCTGAATGACATAGAAGATAAGATGCGAGCAGCAACGACGACGACGATAGCCTGTTCTCAAGGATGTCACCTCGCCACCAGAGAACGGATGCGCCCCAATTTCGGCAATCATGCTCAGAATTTGCCTCAGGTACCGCTCGGCCTGTATCTCGGACCAACGATCACGGGTGTAGTCGCCGATGTCGAGAAAGTCCTGACGCGCAGCAGGACTGAGTCGAACCTCAGCCACGGTTCTTCCATCTCTCGCGAACCGATGCCATAAGGTCTTCGGGCTCGAAGGGCACGGATGGCCCGCTATTCTCCCCCTCGATCAGGGCGTTGCGCAGCCATTCCACACGGGCCTCTTCCTCCTTCAGAAGACGGAGGCCGGCCTCGACCACCTCTTCGGGCGAACTGAAGCGCCCGCTTTCGAGCTGGGCGTCGATGAAGCTGTCGTAAGGTTCTGCGATGGTGACCTGAACTGGCTTGTTCATGCGGAAGTCTCCGTCTGCCTGAGGTCGAACGATATCACAGGTCGCCGGTGTCGGGAAACGGTTGTCAGGTCGTGAAAGACCCCGCCGAAGCGGGGCCAGGAATGCTTAGCCTGATATTTTCGAGAAGTCCGCGACTGTTCCGGTCGCCTCGCGGATGGCCTTCAGGAGGGCCAGGCGGTTGGCGCGGATGGCGGCGTCCTCGTCGTTGACCAGAACATCGTTGAAGAAGGTATCGACCGGGCCGCGCAGCTTCGACAGCGCCTGCATGGCGGAGCGGAAATCTTCCTTCGCCACGGCGTCGGCGGCTTCGGTCGTCGCGACCTTGATCGCCGCGTACAGCGCCTTTTCCGCGTCGAGCTTTAGCAGCGCCTCGGACACGGCGTCGGCGACGACAGTCCCCTTCTTCTCCTCGGCGGCGAGAAGCTGCGTCGCGCGCTTTGTCCCGGCCAGCAGATTGATGCCGTCTTCCGAGGTGATGAAGGCGGTGAGCGCCTCGGCCTTCCGGGCGACCATCAGCAGGTCGTCAGACTCTGGGGTGAGCACCGCATCGATGATGTCGTGGCGGGCGCCCTGATCGCGGAGGTAGACCTTTAGGCGGTCGTGGAAGAAGGAGAGGAGCGAATAAACCGAAGGTCTAGGGACAAAGACCCCATTCGAATAATCATTACTGTCAGAGATTCTCTCATAAAGAGCCTCCTCTTCAAACCCGCCTCTCAAGGGATTGATGGATGTCAAAAGCGCTCTTGCGTCAACTCGCTTTGCATTTGGGTAGAAGGACAGATTTACTTCGGTCAGTGGTTTGACTAGCCCTAACCGAATGCCAGTTTCCAAGATCATACGCACCACACCAAGCGCTGCACGCCGCAGCGCATAGGGATCCTTCGATCCAGTCGGCTTCTCATCGATCGCCCAGAAGCCGACGAGCGTATCCAGCTTGTCCGCCAGCGCCACCGTCAGCCCCACCTTGTCTTCCGGCAGACGGTCCGAGGGGCCGTTCGGCTTCCAGTGGTCCTCGATGGCTGCGGCAACGGAGGCATCTTCGCCCTGCAAAAGCGCGTACTTGCGCCCCATGGCGCCCTGGAGTTCGGGGAATTCTCCGACAGCCTCGGTGCGCAGGTCGGCCTTGGCAAGCACGACGGCGCGATCCACGAGCGCGGCGTCGGCTCCGACGATCGGGGCGAGTTCCCTCGCCAAATCGCGGATGCGGGCGACGCGCTCGCCCTGCGTGCCGAGCTTGGCGTGGAAGGTGACGTTCAGCGCGTCGAGCTTTGCCATGCGCTGGTCGAGCGGCTTCTTGAGGTCGAGGCCGAATTTTTCGGCCGAGGCTTTCAACGTTTCGAGGTCCGGCAGGTCGCCCTGGTCGCGCTTCCAGAAGTGGAGCGCGTCGGAGAGCCGCGCGCGCACGACCTTGCCGTTGCCGTGCATGATCTCCTTGCCGCCGTCCTTCGCCTCGATGTTGGAGACGAGGATGAAGTGGTTGGAGAGCTTGTCCGTCTCGCCGGTCGGCCGGGTAACGAAGCACTTCTGGTTGGTCTTGATCGTCAGACGGATGATCTCGGCCGGGATCGACAGGAAGTCGCTCTCGAAGGTGCCGAGCAGCACATGTGGGTATTCGACGAGACCGGACACTTCCTCCAGAAGCCCCTCGTCCTCGACGAGGTCCAGGCCGTTGGCGAAAGCAAGGTTCGCGGCATCCTGCGCAATGATCTGCTTGCGGCGCTCTGCGTCGAGCACGACCTTCGCCTTTTCGAGGCTCGAGACGTAATCGTCGAAGCGGCGCACGGTGATCGCCTCGGGCGCGTGGAAGCGATGGCCGTAGGTGACGTTGCCGGCCACGATGCTATCGATCTCGAAGGGGATGACCTGGGTTTCGTCGTGCTCGGTGCCGAAGGTGCAGACAATCGACTGCAGCGGGCGGACCCAGCGCAGGCTTTCCGAACCCTTGCCTTCAATCCCGGCGTAACTGGAGCCCTTCGGCATGGAGGCCGCGCCGGAGCGCATCGACTTCGGCCAGGGGAAGGTGCGGATGATACCGGGCATGACCTCGGCGACGATTTCTTCCGCCGCGCGGCCCGGCTTGTCGAGATAGGCGACGTAGAAATCGCCCTTCTTCGGGTCGGTCTTCACCACGGCCTGATCGATGGATGAAAGGCCTGCACCGCGCAGGAAGCCTTCGATCGCCTGCTGCGGCGCGCTGACGCTCGGGCCCTTCTTTTCCTCGCGGACATCGGCCGAGCGGGCGGAAAGGCCGCGAATATCGAGCGTCAGCCGACGCGGCGTCCAGTATTCGCGGGCGCCCTCGTAATGCAGACCGGCCTCGACCAGCGCGTCGGTGACGAGCTTCTTCAGGTCGCCGGCCGCCTTGCGCTGCATGCGGGCGGGAATTTCCTCGGAGCGGAGTTCGAGCAGAAGATCGGGCATGGGAAACAGCTTCGTCGGTTGCTTGGGGTTGCGGCGGACTTAGCAAGCCGTGGGGGAAAAGCCAAGGGAAACTGAGGGGATGCGCAGCGACTGGCGGATGGCCGCTAGTTCAAAAGCCTACGCCAAAGCAGGAGGCCGGCCACCAGGGCTGTGACACCGACGAGCGCGAAGGGGACGACCGCGCTGCCCGCCCCTGGGCTAGCGGCCACGCTCCACCCTATCTTGCCGGCAGCTCCGAGAAGCGCCACCGCAAGTCCCAGACGCCATGACCGACGCCAGAAGGCGGCAATCAACGCGGTGGCATAGAGGAGGATCGCGGCCAAACCGGCCATCGAGGACGACGTCCAGCCATTTCGCAACACCGCTCTTTCCATCGCAAGGAACTTCTCGACATCCGGCCGTACCTCATCCGGTGTCGGAAACCAGAACATGGATGACAGGATCGCCAGGACACTCAGCATGACGCCCGCCATCGACCGATGCCACGCGCTGTAGCAAAGCGGCAGCAAAAGCAGCGGACGAACGGCCCAGGATGCCGTGTTCTGGTGCCGCTCGAACGCCCATTCGAAAAAGCGGTCGCTGCTGAAGAACGCCGCCAACAGCATGAAGATCGCCAGTAACGCGATCACAGCCAGAACACGATCGGCCCGCTTCGTCATGATCATGTCCGCTGGCCTACCAGCCGCCACCGCCGCCGCCGCCGCCACCGCCGCCCGAGAAACTGCCGCCACCGCCGGAACTCGACTTCGGCTGCGGGATGGTGGACGCGATGGTCGACGCCATGGAGGAGGAAAAACCGCCGATACGGTCTGAAAAATCGCCCATGGAGCCGCCGTGATACCACGCGGGGCTGTAGGCGGTGGCGGCCGCGGCACCGGCAGCAGCTGTCGCGAGCCAGGCCTCGAAGGCTTTCGTCCATGGCTTCTCGACGCCGAGAGCCACCGCATAGGGCAGGAGCGTCTCGAAGTGCTGCGGCGACATGGTCGGCGCGCCGGCCATGTTCAGCCGGTCCTTCTCGGCCAGCGTCAGATAGGTGCGCAACCCTTCGATCCCGTCCATCAGCTTGCGCCCAAGCGGGGTGGGAGCGCCCATCAGGAAGTAGAAGACGACATTCAACAGCACGATGCCAGCGACCGCGATCGGCGCTGCAAGCCCGCCTGCCTCAATGACCTCGAAGATAACAGTCAGGACGATCGTCCCAGCGGTGGAGATCGCCGCGAACCCGAAAAAGGCGATCATGAGAACCGAGACGATACGGGAGGCAAGCGATCGTCCACGGCGAAAACTCTGACCGACATTGATCGAGAAGAAACCAAAGAAGGCGGAGAAGAAGATCGGGAGGACCATAAGCGGTACGGAATCCTCCGGAATATTGCCGAAGAAGAACAGCGCGACGAGGAAGACGACGCTGATCGCCACGCCGCCGAACACATAGCCGGCATTGTGCTTGTAGTACTTGCCGCGATGTTCGCGCTCGATCGCGTCACGGAACCGCTTGCCGGCCTTCTGGACCGCCGGGCCGTTTTCCTTGTCGATCATGAAGATACCGCCGGCAGCGTCGACCTCCTTGAGCAGCGCACGCTGTCCTGCCGGAAGGTCGCCGGGGACCGGTTTCGTGGTTCGCCTGATGGTGACCTCCCTGTCGAGGTCATCCAATTCAACATACCCCTTCACTGCAAGATCGATGGCAGAGGCGGAGAAGGCGGTCCAGCCGGCGCCGGAGAAGCCCTTGTTGTCGACGTAGTTGACCAGCGCCGGCGAGAGGCCATCCGGAGCGTCCCAGCGTGGAACGATGACACCGGAGGCGGGATCGCGTCCCACGAACATCCAGGATCGGAGATAATAGAAGAATACAACGGCGAGACCGCCGAAGCCGATGAAGGCGGCCGCGTAGTCGCGCCAGAACCAGCGCAGCTGCTGCGCATCCGAGGGCTCCGCCAGCACACCCTTGGGAATGCCCACCAGAATCGTCAAACCTTCATTGGCCCCAAGCGGCCGCGTCGTCTCGAAGCGGGCGATATTTCCCTCGCTGCGCGCGCGGGCGCCCTTGCCCTCCTCGCCGTAACCTCCTGTGAAATAATCGGTTTCTGTCGGACGAGCACCATCGGGCAGCGTCACGGTCGCCGAAACCCGCCTTACCGGGAACTGCCAGCCAGTGCCGTTGACGTTCCAGTAGAGTTCGTCCTGCTCGGGATAGCGAAGGATCCAGCGATCGGTGGTGTAGGTGATGCGGTAGGTATGAAGGCCCCGTTCGAGCAGGACATCCGCCGATCCGGCATAGATGCGGATGCCGCCGGAAATCGTTTCTGTGTGATAGTCTTCCGGCTCGTCATCCCGCTCGACGGAGATCAGCTCGAAATCCGCATCGACGATCCGGCCGTCCTGAGACCTCGTCCGCAGCGGAAAATCGCGGAAGATGCCGCGACGAATGTTATTTCCCTCAGCGTTGACCGTTATGGTCTCGGTTACCGTCAGCGAGGCGTCTTGCTCAACGGCGATGTCGGAATGGTAGGACTGGATATATTCCTCGGCGAGGGCAGGTTGCTGCAGCAGAAGTAGACTGACGGCGAGCGTCAGAACCAGGCCGAAAAGCGATCTCATGAAATGCCTCCGTTATGGAGGTCTTCTTATAAGGGAGAGGGTCGCTTGATGGAACATCCACCGAGACCCTCAAAGAGGCTGGGCCGCGAGTTGCGGCCCGCCTTCCCGTCCGTCAGTTTTCCTCAACGGAAATGCCGTTCTGGCCAATGCTGAGTTCGACGCCCTTCGGCTCGGTCTCTTCCTGATAGACGTAAGCGCCGAGGCCGATGACGGCGACAACCAGAGCGCCGATGACGAGATAAAGACCGTTGGTGCGGCTCATGAACATACTCCCCTGAAATGCGGCGCACGCCCTTGCGCGCCAAGGCCAGCGGAAAATGCCTTTACGATCAGAATGTTCCCCGACACATCAGGAATATTTGACGCCAAGCGAGGACAGGGCATCCCAGTACGCAGGGTATGTTTTGGCAACGCAGCCGGGATCGAGAATCGTGATGCCGGAGATTTTCAGGCCGGCGAGCGCGAAGCTCATGGCGATGCGATGATCGGCAAAGGTGTCGATCTCGGCAGGGAGGGTCTGACCCACGAGCGCCGGGTCGGAGGCGACGATAAGGTCATCCCCCTCCTCCGTCGCAAGGCCCGGCCGGATGTTATTGAGGCCCGTCGACAGCGCCCGGATGCGGTCGCATTCCTTGACCCGCAGGTTGGCGATTCCGACGAAACGCACCGACGTCTCGTTGAAGGCGGCGAGCACCGCGATGGTCGGAATGGCATCCTGCATCTGCGAGCCGTCGATGACAGCAGGCATATGCGGAAAGGCGGCGATCACCGCATGGGCCTTCGCGTCGGGCTGGGTGAACGTTTCGGCGGGCGTGCCGATGTCGATCGTACCGCCGGTCAGGACTTCGGCGCCCCAGAGATAGGTGGCTGCAGAGGCGTCGGGCTCGATGTGGAAATCGGTCGCCGCATAACCGGTGGGCTCTATGCGCCAGGAAGCCGGCGTCGGCTGGGAGACCTTCGCCCCAAACGCACGCATGGCGGCGAGCGTCAGCTCGATATAGCCGCGCGCGCCGATCTCGGCGCCGGCGAGCTCAATGGTGAAAGGTTCCGATCCGCAGGCCGCGGCCATCTGCAGGGCGGAAACGTACTGGCTGGAGAGACCGCCATCGATGACCACGCGATTGCTGGTGAATGCACCGGTTGCGTCGATGGTCACGGGCGGGCAGCCGGTCGGCGCATCGATCGCGACGCCGAGCGATTTCAGAGCATCGACCAGCGGCTTGATCGGCCGCTTGCGCATGTGTTCGTCGCCATCGACGACGTAGCGTCCGTTGCCCAGCGCTAACGCTGCCGTCAGAAAGCGGGTGGCCGTGCCGGCATTGCCGAGGAAAAGCGGTCCGGCCGGGGGCTTCAGTTCACCCATGCTGGTGACGACGAAGGTCGTGGCATCCGGCTCGTCGACAATCACACCCATCGCGCGCAGGGCTTCCGCCATATAGCGGGTATCGTCGCTCTTCAGCGCGCCCGTCAGCCGACTCGTCCCTTTCGCAAGACCGGCCAGCAACAGGGCGCGATTGGTGATCGACTTGGACCCGGGCGGGCTCACACGCCCGGTGAGAGGGCCGCCGGGCGGAACAATGGTCAGCTTGTCAGTTTTCATGCGTGGTCTCGAAGCGGATATCCCGCAATTAGAATTTCACGGCGGGCACAGCGCGGTCCGCCTCGTTGGTGATCTCGAAATACGGCTTTTTGGAAAAGCCGAACTGGCCAGCGACCAGATTGGACGGGAAGCTCTCGACCCTGACATTGAGATCGCGTGCGGCTCCATTGTAGTAGCGACGCGACATCTGGATTTCGCCCTCGACCGTTTCAAGAGAGCGCTGCAATTCGAGGAAGTTCTCGTTGGCCTTCAGATCCGGATAGGCTTCGGCGAGTGCTATCACCCGGCCCAATGCCTGGCCGAGCAGCCCCTCAGCCTGGGCTCGACCTTCGACATCGCCGGTCGGAACCGACTGCGCCTTGTTGCGAAGGGCGACAACCTCCTCAAGCGTCGTCTTCTCGTGGGTAGCATAACCCTTCACGGTCTCGATCAGATTCGGAATGAGATCGGCGCGACGCTTCAGTTGAACGTCGATACCAGACCAGGCTTCCTCGACCATCTGCCTGGATTTCACCAATCCGTTGTAGATGACGATGGCGTAGAGCGCGATTGCGACCAGAATTGCAAGCGTGACATACATGAAGGAACCCCTCCCAACCTGTGATGGGGCGGAAACTAGCCGCTCGCCGTACCAAAGTCATGCGTTAATACGCTTGCCTCCGGCCCGTCGACAAGCACCCTGTCCGCGGCTCGATTGAAATCGCTCATGATGGAGGCGAGGACCATCAGCAGAATGAGCGCCATGATCGCGGCAAGCGCTACGCCGAGCATCATCCAGCGCCCCTCCTCCGGCATCGAGAAGTCATCGACCGCGTGAAGGCCAACGGAGCGGATGAGCCCTAAAGCCAACAAGCCAAGCAAAACCACCATCGTAGGCCTCACGACGAAGGGGCTCGCCTTTTCGCCGTTCACAGATGCGGCGAAGTGCTCAAGGTCCAACAGCGTGTAGAGCGGCATCCAGAGATTCACTACCGGCACCAGGAAACCCAGAACCGCGACCGCAGGCGAATACCGAACAGCACCGCTCTCGACCGACCGGGCGGCCCTCACTGCGACGGCGATCCAGCGCAGCCAGAAATAGATCGTGAAGATCGATAGGCCGATCAGGCTGAGATCAAAAAGCGGCAGCCATGTAACGATCGCTACAACCGAACTGCGGTCGAACAGCGCGCGTTCGATCCAAGTCCCGATCGCCAACTGATGGTTTAAAGCGGACAGATAGAGCGCGCCGGCACCGCCAATGACCACCAGAATGCCAGTGACGACTGCCGATAGCCGCCAGAAAAAGACCGCGATCCTCAGTCGTCGACGCAGTCGTTCAAGCGGCATTCGTTTCGCCTCAGGCCGCCCTGCCCCAGTTTACACCGCCGGCATCGGTCAACAGGAAGGCTTCTCCGCATTCCTTGGCGAGCGCGCGCACACGGCCGATATAGCTCTGCCTCTCCGTCACGGAAATCACGCCACGGGCATCGAGCAGGTTGAAGATGTGAGATGCCTTGATGCACTGGTCATAGGCGGGGAACACGCACTTGTGCAGGCGCTGGTTCTCGCTGTCAGCGGGCGCGCCGGCGGCAAGAAGCGCCTGGCATTCCTTCTCGGCATCGATGAAATGACGATGCAGCATCTCGGTGTTGGCGAACTCGAAATTGTGCCGGGAATATTCCTGCTCTGCCTGCAGGAAGACTTCGCCATACGAGATCTTTTCCTCGCCCTCGCGACCGTTGAAATTCAGGTCGTAGACGTTGTCGACACCCTGGACATACATTGCGAGGCGCTCGAGACCGTAGGTCAACTCACCCGCGACGGGCGAGCACTCGATGCCGCAGACCTGCTGGAAATAGGTGAACTGCGAGACTTCCATACCGTCGCACCAGCACTCCCAGCCGAGCCCCCAGGCGCCGAGCGTCGGGCTTTCCCAGTCGTCCTCGACGAACCGGATGTCATGCAGCAGCGGATCGAGACCGATGGCCTTTAGGGAGCCGAGGTAGAGTTCCTGCAGGTTCGACGGGTTCGGCTTCAGGATTACCTGATACTGGTAATAGTGCTGCAGACGGTTCGGGTTTTCGCCATAGCGGCCGTCGGACGGGCGGCGCGACGGCTGCACATAGGCGGCCTTCCAGGGCTTGGGGCCGAGCGCACGCAGGGTCGTCGCCGGGTGGAAGGTGCCGGCGCCGACTTCCATGTCGTACGGTTGCAGAACGGCGCAGCCCTTGTCTGCCCAGTAGTTGTGCAGCGTCAAGATCAGCGCCTGGAAGGATCGCTTCGGGTCCATGTGCGGGGCGAGGCTGGTATCGGTCATTGAATTTTCGGTCCGGCAACTGGGTCTGGAAATTAGCCCGACTGGTGCCACGATGGCGTTCATGGGTCAAGGGATGCGACAGGCGCGCGCCATCGAGCTCAAATCACTCATCATCGCGCTTCACGCGATACTCCCCCGTCTTCTCGTCCTTCACCAACGTGCCGATCGCGCCGTTTTCCTGCTCCTTCTGCATCTCCTGGGACCGCTTCTGCAGCTTCTGAGCGTCGGCGACGAACCGACGATAGAGCAGCAGCGCGCCACCGACGAGCAAAAGCAGGAATACGAGTTGCGGCATAAATCCCCCTCAGCCGATCAAAGCCCGAAACGGCTCCACAATGCCCTTTCCTCAACAGTCTCGGCAAGGCCGGTAGCAGCAGCTGCAGCGATGCGTTCCGCCGACAAACCGGAGACACCCGGCGTGCGGCGGCCGAAGAAGTCGCGGGACCCGGTGACGAGTTCGAGTTTCGCCTCCTTGCCATAGCGCTCGCGAACAATTTGGCGCATATGACCAAGACCATCGACAAGACCGAGCTCAAAACCCTTTATCCCGGTCCAGAACAGGCCGGAAAACAACGTCGGATCGTCCGCGAGACGTGCACCGCGACGAGATTTCACCATATCGATGAACACCTGGTGGATTTCGACCTGCAACGACTTCAGATATTCGATGTCGCTTTCCTTCTCGGGCTGGAAGGGATCGAGGATCACCTTATTTTCACCGGCTGTATAGACGCGGCGTTCGACGCCGATCTTCTTCAGCATTTCCGGGAAACCGAAGCCGCCGGAGACAACACCAATCGAACCGACGATCGACGTCGGGTCGGCGTGAATCTCGTCACCGGCGAGCGCGATCATATAGCCGCCCGAGGCCGCGACATCCTCGACGAAGACGAGAACCGTCTTCTTCTTTTCGTCCGCCAAAGCGCGGATGCGTTCGAAGATCAGGCGAGACTGCACGGGCGAGCCGCCAGGCGAATTGATCGCGATCGCAACGGCCGGAGCATCTTTCTTCGAAAACGCCTTCTCGAGCATTGGAGCGACACTTGCAAGGTTGAGTGCCGGCTTGAACTTGCTGCCTCCGGTCATGATCGCGCCTTCAAGGCGAACAACCGGGATGACGGTCTTCTTCTTCCTGAACCGGGCCGGCAACAAACTCTTCAAACGCTCCATCATGCTCCGTACTTCCTGCAATTACATTGTGAGGGACATGTAATGTCAGCAGGGTCGAACTCAATACACGGTCCTGAAAATCGTCAGGATTTGCGCGGATAAGCTGCGCGCCCGTTATTGAGGTCGTCGACAAAGGCGGAGAAGGAATGCGAGCTCGGATCATCATGCATGACGAGCGGCGGACGCAGTTGCAGGCGAGCGCGCGATCCCTTGATCGCGGTCAGGAGGATGCGAACCGCGTTTTCGCCTGGACGCGGATGTAGTGGCGTGATCTCGATCCCGCCGAAGCGCCGACCGCAGGCGTCGAGGATTTCCGCGATCGATTGCGGACGGGCAATCAGCGAAAGCTGACCACCGGGCATCATGATCGCGCCCGCCGTCCGTATCCAGCTTTCGAAAAGATCACCTGTCATCGCGTGCGCTTCGGCCCTCAGCCGGTCGGGTGCGGCACG
The DNA here is from genome assembly GCF_017599385.1 of Ciceribacter sp. L1K22. Lineage (GTDB taxonomy): Bacteria > Pseudomonadota > Alphaproteobacteria > Rhizobiales > Rhizobiaceae > Allorhizobium. The sequence goes on along the minus strand of NZ_JAGFPK010000001.1, from coordinate 1,000,663 downwards.
GTCCGCCGCGTCGTTGAACGGCGGATTCATGATGACGTGGTGAAAGCTGTCGTCGACAAGACCCGCATCGTTGCGGGCCTTGCCGGTCAGTGTCACGTCGGCTTCGACCACCGAGACGCGGTCGGCAAGCCCGGCGTTTTCCGGCAGAACCAGGGATTTGCGCGCGAATTCCGCCATCTCCGGCGAGCGTTCAAACAGAACGGCGCTAGCCGAAGATAGCCGGGACACAACGGCAAGGCCCGCTGCCCCAGCGCCTGCGCCGAGATCGGCGACGCGGATGGGTCCGGAAGCGTCGACGAGGGATGCCAGCAACATTGCGTCCATGCCGGCCCGATGCCCACGCCCTGACGGCTGCACCAGATAGAAGCGGCCGCGATGGAAAGCATCGACGGTTTCGGCGATGGCTGGGGCCGGCACTACCATATCCTTACCCATCGTCGCGCAATTCGGCGCCGAGACCGGCTTCGGATAGAATCCGGCGCGCCTGGCTCTCCCTATCGTTCTCAACGAGAAAGCGCCGCGGAAGCATGCCCAGCGAACCCTCCATGATGCTCATTGCCTGATCAGCGATCAGGCAATGAATTCCAGCATCCCGCATCAAACTCTCCGCAAAACTCAAGACAACAGGATCGTTGGTGCGGATCAGCTCCCTCATTTCCTCTAAAACTCCCGTGATTTGGACCAGACGAGACAATTCGCCTCTTGCCGTCGGCGTAACCCGTTTACTATTGTCTGTCCCACGTGTGAACAGGAGTGCGTTCCGGTGGGTGTAGTCATACCGCTCGGCGAAAACAAAAACAAACTGGCTTCGGTCAAACCACTGGTGGATCTGACCCGCCCGGGGATGGAGCGCGTCAATCAGCTGATCCTTTCCAAGGCCGGATCCGACGTCCAGATGATCCCGGAGGTCGCAAACCACCTGATTTCGTCAGGTGGCAAAAGGCTGCGGCCGATGCTGACACTCGCCTCGGCCGCGCTCTACGGCTACGAGGGCGACGGCGACGTGAAGCTCGCGACAAGCGTCGAGTTCATGCACACCGCGACACTTCTGCATGACGATGTGGTCGACGAGAGCGACATGCGCCGCGGAAAGTCGACAGCCCGGATGATATGGGGCAACCAGGCAAGCGTGCTGGTGGGAGACTTCCTTCTCGGCCAGGCGTTTCGAATGATGGTGGAGGTTGGCTCTCTCGAGGCGTTGGATGTGCTTTCCACGGCAGCCTCCGTCATCGCCGAGGGCGAAGTTCTGCAGCTTTCCGTCGCCAAGAACATGGAGACGACGGAAGACGATTACCTGCAGGTGATCAGGGCCAAGACAGCAGCTCTTTTTGCGGCGGCGGCGGAAGTGGGGCCCATCATCGCGGGCACAGACAAGGCCGGGCGGAACGCGCTGAAATCCTACGGCATGAACCTCGGCCTGGCATTCCAGCTCGTGGATGACGTGCTCGATTACGGTGGCAAGGCGGCCGATCTCGGCAAGAACGTCGGCGACGATTTCCGCGAGGGCAAGATCACCTTGCCGGTGATTCTTGCCTATCGACGCGGCACGCAGGAGGAGCGGCAATTCTGGCGCGATGCCATCGAGGGTGGCCAGTCCGACGACGAGCAGCTCGAGAAGGCACTCGGCCTGATCAACAAATACGGTAGCCTCGGCGACACGATCGCTCGCGCGGTTCACTACGGCACGATCGCCCGCGACGCGCTCGCGCCGTTGCCGGAAGGTCCATGGAAGAAAGCGCTGCTGGAAGTCATCGACTTCTGTATCGAACGCGTGAACTGAGGCGAAAACCGGCGCTGCCTTGCGACCCCGCTTCAAAAAAGCCATGGTGTTCGGGAATCGTTTCGCGCATCCCGGATCGCTTTTGTTGCCGGCAACAGCCGGCGTCGCTCGTTGAAAGGCTCTGTTCATGCGGCAAAATCTTGCCACCCGTCTGTTCTCCAGCGTCGCGTTCGCCGCACTGATATCCCTCGCCGGACTGTCGGCAACAGCCGCCCAGACACCCGCCGTTGAGGAGAAGACGGAGACGGTATTCAATCCCGCCGAAGTGGATACCTTCGCAGGCGCCTTCCTGGCGGCGCGAACCGCCGATGCGGACAGGGACTACGAGAATGCGGTCGCGCTTTACAAGAAAGCTCTCGAATCAGAGCCGGGCAATGTGGAGATTCGCGAACGGCTGATGCTTGCGCTGTTCATGCACGGCGACTTCGACGCCGCAATCCGCTATGCCAATGACCTGAAGAACGATGCTTCGGTCGAACGGGTGACGACGGTGGCTCGAAGCCTCCACGCCATCAGGAACCGTGAATACAACACGGCGGAGAAAATCCTCTCCTACAAGGGTCCGAACGATCTCGACCGGCTGATCAATTCGCTCTTGAGCGGATGGGCTCGCCTCGGTGCAGGCAAGGGGAAAGAAGCCGTTGCCCAGATGGCTGCGCTGGATGGCCCGCCCTGGTATGCCATCTTCAAAAACTACAACGCGGGTGTGGCGGCAGCGATGCTTGGGGATGCGGATACCGCGCGCAAGCATCTGACGAGTGCTGTAACCGACCGTGAAGGTGCCGCAACGGCAACCGATCTCTTCGTACGCGCCGTGATTGCCCTGGCAACCGTCGAGGCCAATCAGGGCAACAAGCAGAAGGCGCTCGATGCTGTCTCGGCCGGAGACGCGCTGCTCAACGACTACGCTCCCTTCAAGGCGCTTCGTGACCGTATCAATGCTGGCAAGAAACTCGATCCCGTCGTGACGAACGCCTCAGAGGGTGCTTCCGGTGTTCTGTTCTCGATCGCCGGTGCCCTCAACCGCCCCGGAGCGGAAGACACCGTGATGCTTTATCTGCAGTTTGCCCGGGCTCTCGATCAAAAGTCGGCGGACACGCTGATCATGCTCGGTGGCATTGCCGAGGAAGCGGATAAGACGGACGCCGCGATCGCTTACTACAGTTCTGTACCGGAAGACTCACCGATGCGGCGGCTTTCGGAAATGCAACTGGGTCTCGCGCTCGCGCAGACAGGCAAGACCGATGAAGCGACGCAGCACCTGCAGTCGCTGATCGATGCAGATCCATCCGATTTCCGCAGTTATCTCGCGCTTGGCAGCGTGTTTTCCGACGCAAAGAACTACGAGGCTATGGCGGAAACCTATGACAAGGCCGCGGCGATGATCGGGCCGACCCCGACACGGGGGCATTGGCCGGTCTTTTTCCAAAGGGGCATTGCCTATGAGCGCCTGAAGAAGTGGCCGCAGGCGGAACCCAATTTCCGCAAGGCGCTCGAATTGAACCCCGACCAGCCGCAGGTGCTTAATTATCTTGGCTATTCCTGGGTCGACATGAACGATAACCTGGAAGAAGGCCTCGACATGATCCGCAAAGCGGTGGAGCTGAAGCCGGACGACGGGTACATCGTCGACTCGCTTGGATGGGCCTATTATCGCCTTGGGCGTTTCGAAGAGGCTGTTTCCGAGCTTGAACGGGCGGTTGAGCTCAGAGCCGGCGATGCAACGATCAACGACCATCTGGGTGACGCCTATTGGCGTGTGGGACGAACGCTGGAAGCCGTCTACCAATGGAAGCGGGCGCTGGCGTCATCTCCCGAAGCGGCAGAAATCCCGAAGATCGAAGCCAAGATCGCCAACGGCCTGCCGCCTCTCGACAAGGCTGGCGAAACAGCGGAAAAGCCGGTGGAGACGCCGGCCGCGACCACCGAGGTCGACAAGAAGTCTTGACCTCATGCACTTCAGTGAACAGGGCGCAATCCGCGAAACCGCGTCCGCAAAGGTCAATCTTGCGCTCCATGTGACCGGCAGGCGTGAGGATGGTTATCACCTGCTGGACAGCATCGTCACGTTCGCGGAGGACGGCGACGAACTGGTCTTTCAGGAAAGCGACGAGGATGACCTCAAACTGGGAGGCCGCTTTGGGGGGCTGCTGTCCCTGCAAGGCGCGGAGCATGGCGACAATCTGGTGGTCAAAGCGCGCGATATGCTGCGTGCCGCGCTTGATGACACCGGTCAGCCATACACGCCGGTGATGATCGCGCTTGAAAAGATGCTTCCGGTCGCTTCCGGCATCGGCGGCGGGTCAGCGGATGCCGCGGCCACGCTGCGCGGACTGATGCGTCTCTGGAACGCCAGACTGGACGATACCACCCTGACTGGCATCGCCTTGCGGCTGGGCGCGGACGTTCCAATGTGTCTTGCCTCGGTTCCACTGCGGGCACGTGGCATCGGAGAGACGCTGGAGCCCGTCGCCATGCCATCCTTCCCTATGGTTCTCGTCAATCCGCTGAAAGCGGTTTCGACACCAGAGGTATTCCGAGGGCTGGAGCGGCGGGACAATTTGCCGATTGGAGAGCTTCCGGACGGTCAAGAGGGGGGGCGCTGGATATCCGCGCTCTCGACCCTGAGAAACGACCTGGAAACGCCCGCGGTAGCACTTGTCCAAGAAATCGCGGAGGCGAGAGAACTTCTTCGGCAAAGTGAAGCGCAACTGGTGCGGATGTCCGGCTCGGGAGCAACGTGCTTCGGTCTTTACAGCGACGACGCGGCGGCACTCAAGGCCGCCCTTGCCCTTTCCGCTTTCAAACCGGACTGGTATGTGCTGCTGACGCGCACTATTGCAGGGACCAAACCATGACGCGCATTGATGATACCCGGCCCTTTCTGCCGATCGGAATCGCTGTCCTGACCGTCTCGGACACGCGTACGCTGTCCGATGACAAATCCGGTGACACACTGGCAGCAAGAATCACGGACGCGGGTCACCGTCTTGTCGACCGGGCCATCGTTCCCGACGACAAGGACCGGATTGCAGCGCGCGTCCATGCCTGGACACTTTCCGACGAGATCGACGTGGTGATCACCACGGGCGGAACCGGATTTACAGGCAGAGACGTGACGCCCGAGGCGGTGGAGCCCCTGTTCGAAAAACGCATGGATGGCTTTTCGGAAGTCTTCCACCGAATTTCCTACGACAAGATCGGAACATCGACGATACAATCTCGTGCGACAGGCGGCGTTGCAAACTCCACCTTCATCTTCGTTCTGCCTGGATCTCCGGGCGCCTGCAAGGATGCCTGGGACGGTATCCTCAAATGGCAGCTCGACTATCGCCACATGCCCTGCAACTTCGTCGAGATCATGCCGCGTCTCGACGAACATCTGCGGCGACGGGGATGATGTAGAAGCTTCTCGTTGGCGGACCTTTTCTGGCAGTCGGCGAGGGTGTGACGCGCGACACCTAGCGCGGGCAAAAAAAACGATAGAACGTGATCCAGAGCAAAGGGAGACACGTTCATGGGACAGACTTTTCGCGGCACCTCGGGTGCAGACCGTTTCGTACAGGGCAATACTTCCAGCACGATCGAGTTCAGGCTCTTTACCCTCGGCGGTAACGATACGATCATCATCAACAGAAGCGACGATTTGGGCGGTGGCAATTTCGTCGATGCGGGGTCGGGAAACGACCGCGTGACCAATGCCAAGGAATCCGGCAACGACATCCGTCTCGGGTCCGGCAATGACACCTATGTCGGGACCGGCTTCGGCTCCTTTGGCAGCGATATCGGCGACGTGGTCCGCGGCGGTGACGGCAACGACCTGATCGCCGTCAGCACGTTCAAGAGCCGCTATTTCGGCGACGCCGGAAACGACAAGTTCGCCTCCGAAGGGTGGCAGAACGTCTTCAACGGCGGCTCCGGGCGCGACCGTATTACCTATGAACCGCGCGACGATTCCTCCACTCTGGGTGGCTCCGGCGTCACGATCGATCTTGCCACGGGACTGGCGCAGACCGGCAACAACCGGTTCGAGACCCTCATCAGCATCGAGGATGCAGCCGGAACCAATGCGAACGACGCAATCAACGGCACGAACGGGGCCAACAAGCTTGAGGGTCTGAATGGCAACGATCTGCTGCTTGGTCTCGGCGGCAATGACCAACTCTTTGGCGGCAACGGACGCGACGAAATCGAGGGGAATGGGGGGGCTGATGTGCTGACCGGAGGGCGCAGCAAGGACCAACTGACAGGCGGCAGCGGCGCCGACAGGTTCGACTACAATGCGCTGAACGAAAGCGCAAACGGCGCTGCCAACCGGGACATCATTACCGATTTCAACCGTGGCCAGGGCGACAAGATCGACCTCTCCACGCTGGATGCGAACACGACGCGCAGCGGAAACCAAGCTTTCAGCTTTATTGGTGACGCTGCATTTTCGGCAGCCGGCCAGTTGCGCTACGACAACGGCATCCTTAGCGCCGACGTCAATGGAGACCGGTCCGCGGACTTTCAGATCGACATGAACGGCCTGGCCAGCATGTCGCGCGGCGACTTCATCCTCTGAGCGCCTGCTGCAAGCCGGCACGGGTTTGACGTGCAACGCGTGCCGGCACGAGTTCCGCTGACAGCGAGCGCATCCGCAACCCGCGCGGCAGTTCGCAAAGTTTTGTCCCGCTTTTGACAAGGTCCATGGCCTGTCGTTTTGACAGAAGAAGTCCGTCCTCAAGGGGAGAGGCTTTTCGTCCAAGGCGACGCAGCAGCGGAAGGCGATGATTACGTGAAGGAGAAAACTGCGCAGGCGCCGTGTTCAGCGCTATGTACTCGCAAATCTCGTCTATCCAGCTACCGGCTGGACGAGCACCGGGCTCCACCACCAAAAGCCATTCGCCACGCGCGGCGCGCACAACCTCTTGCATGTCCCATTGCTCATAAAAGCGGCAGCCGGCCGCCTCCGCAACACGGGAAGAACCGTCCGTGGAGCCGTGATCCAAAATCACGACATCGCTCACCAAACCCTCGACAGCTCCGGCCACCAAGCCCGCAAGCGTTTGCGCAAGCTCAGGTTCATGATCGCGGCATTCCATAATCACTGTCAGCATTGCCCATTGTTATCGCATTGCACAAAGAATTGCCACACCGAGATTTTCAATTTTGTTCTTGCATTGTTCTCCTTTCCGCATTAGGAATAAAGTCACTGACACGGGACTGACATCCCGCGGGAGATTTAACGATGAGCGAACTGACTTCCATGGCGCAGGCTGCCTTCCAGCCTGCGAATACGGCGGATATTGCCGATGCACTGGTCAACGCTTCCGGCTTGCGGGTCGACTTGTCGCGACGTCGCGGGCGGGCGGCGGGTCTCAACCCTGCTGGACGTTTTGAACCCACCGAGCGGGTGGCAGTTGATGACGGTTGGCAGAGCTTCGAGGACATGCCGGTCCTGCGCACCGAGGTGCAGGTGGAGCGCCCAAAGACCGTTATCACGCGGAACGAATCGCCGGATATTCCCTTTGATCGCTCGATCAATCCCTACCGGGGTTGCGAACATGGCTGCATATACTGCTTTGCACGGCCAACACACAGCTACATGGGCTTGTCGGCGGGTCTCGATTTCGAAACGAAACTGTTTGCCAAGCCGGATGCCGCAAAGCTTCTGGAGCGTGAACTTTCAAAGCCTGGCTACAAGCCGCGGACAATCGCAATCGGCACCAATACCGATCCTTACCAGCCGGTTGAACGGGAATGGCGAATCATGCGGCAAATCCTGGAAGTGCTGGACCGCGCCAATCATCCGGTTGCGATCGTGACGAAATCCGCGCTGGTGATGCGCGATATCGATATCCTCTCCTCCATGGCGGCACGCGGTCTCGCCAAGGTTGGGATTTCGGTGACGACACTGGACCGCAAGCTGGCACGGACGATGGAGCCACGCGCGTCAACGCCGACGCGCCGGCTTGAGGCTGTGAAGGCGCTTTCGGAAGCGGGCATCCCGACTGCCATCATGGTCGCTCCTGTTATCCCGGCGCTCAACGATCACGAGATCGAGCGCATTCTGGATTCGGGCAAGGCCGCCGGCGCAAGCGAGGCAAGCTATGTGCTGCTTCGCCTGCCGCTTGAGGTTAGCCCTCTGTTTCGCGACTGGCTGCTGCAGAACTATCCGGATCGCTACCGCCACGTCATGTCGCTCGTTCGGTCGATGCGGGACGGAAAGGACTACGATGCGGAGTTCGGCAAGCGCATGAAGGGAGCCGGTCCCTATGCCTGGCAGATCAGCCGCAGGTTCGAGATGGCGACCAAGCGCCTCGGCCTCATTCGTCGTGGCATTCAGATGCGCGATGATCTCTTCGTGCCGCCCACTGGCAGTGGCGTGCAACTGTCACTGCTTTAGAGCGCGGCGGAAGACGCCGCGTCGCATGTTCATTCCCTTACCGGCGCGCCCATCCCCGCCCAGCGCCGGTCGAGCCCCTGGACGCCGCCTCGGCGGATGTTCAGTTCCCTGGCACCGCCGAACCGGGGGCTTGCAGGTGGTCGGGCGGCGTGCAACTTCTGCCGCATGAAGTTTCGCACGCCGCCCGATTCTCCGCCTTTATTCGAGAGCCTTCCAAAGGGACCGGATTTCTCGACGGAAATGCGTTTGCACAGAAGGGGCATATGGCCGGTCGCGGGCACCGATGAAGCGGGTCGCGGCCCGCTTGCGGGTCCGGTCGTGGCCGCAGCCGTCATCCTCGATCCCGACGATATCCCGGACGGGCTGGACGATTCGAAGAAGCTGACGGCAGCGCGACGGGACGAATTGTTCGATGAAATCCTTCTGCGCGCCACTGTGAGCATCGCCTCCTCCAGCGCCGAACTCATCGACAGGATCGACATCCGCAAGGCGAGCCTGGACGCCATGCGACGTGCAGTGGCTGGCCTACCCGTGCCGCCTGCGCATGTTCTGGCAGACGGCCGGGACATACCGCCAGGCCTCCCTTGCGGCGCCGACGCCCTTGTTCAGGGAGATGGCCGCTCCTATTCCATCGCTGCGGCATCGATCGTCGCAAAGGTATCGCGCGACAGGATGATGGCCAGAGCAAGTCGCGTATTCCCGGCCTACGGTTTCGAAACCCATGCCGGATATGCGACCGTCACGCATCGTGACGCGATCGTCGTCCACGGCGCCTGCGTCCTGCATCGCATGAGCTTCCGGCCGTTGCGCAAGGACTAGAGTCCCGCGCGTCAGGGACAGGTCGTCACCTGGTTTGAACATGTCCCACTCGCCCAGCCCCGGTGCCGCCGTTCCCCGAGCGTCGCCTCCACCTCAACCCACCAGCCGGTACAGGCGTATAGCCGTTCGACGGTAAAGCTATCAGGACCATCCACATTTCCATCAAGAAGTTCTGCGACCACCGTCGCTTCGGTGGATGGCGCTTCGTATAGTTTGATACGGTTGAGCAGCAATCCAAGACCGCCGCCGGATACCCATCCTTCCCCTTCGAAGACCGTCTGGTCGCCACCCTCATCCAAATAGTCGGGAACGACAGCCTGGGTAATCCGGAACCAACCGGCCTGGCTCTCCTTGACCTCCACTTCCGTCCGGAAGACGTAACCCTCTTTCCGCTTTGGCGGCGGCAGGACCGCTATCACGCCATGAGCCGTTGAGGGGCCGCTCCGGACGTTGAGACCCTTTGGATCATCATCAATCGACCACGCCCAGATGTCGCAGGCGTCGCCGTCGACGCTCTGCGCAGCGGTGGCTGGTCCGACTGTCAGGAGCGGGACGGCTATTGCGCAGGCGCTTATGAGACCAAATCCGGTCAATCGCAGATTCTCCAGCATGCAGATCCTCCAACGAAAAAGAGCCCCGGATCGAACGATCCGAGGCTCCCTGAATTTCAACGCGACGGCGTTCAGGCCACGATCAGTTCAACCGAGACTTTACCTCACCGATGGCGGACTTGAACAGGTCAGCCCTGACGGCGTCATCCGTCTTCTTGGCAAGCACCTTTTCGGCGGCGGCAATTGCCAGGTCGACGGCGGCGGCGCGTACGGCGTTTACGGCGTCCGTCTCTGCCTGCTTGATCTTCTGCTCGGAGAGAGCCGTGCGCCGTGCCACGAATTCCTCAGTCTTCTGCTTGGCCTCAGCTGCCAACATGGCTGCCTCGCGTTCTGCAGCAGCGACGATGCCAGCGGCTTCGGCTTCAGCTTCCTTGCGCTTGCGCTGGTATTCGGCAAGCACATGCTGCGCTTCCTCGCGGAGGCGCTTGGCTTCCGCCAGTTCGTCACGGATGCGGTCCGAGCGCTCATCGAGCGACTTGGTCACCATACCCGGCACCTTCAGGTAGACGATCAGAGCAAAGAAAAGGATGAGGCCGACAAAGGCGAAGAAGGTTGCATCGAAATGCATAGGATCAGGCCTCCTTGCCGGATGCGGTCAGGGCCGATTTCACGTCAGCCTTGGTGACCTTGGCGCCGATCAACTGATCGACGATGGCTGTGACCGTGTCACTGGCGATTTCATCGACCTCTGCGAATGCCTTGGTCTTGATCTCGGCGATGCGGGCTTCCGCAGACGTCAGCTTCGCATTCAGTTCGGCCTCGACGGCCGCACGCTCAGCGTCGGCCTTGGCCTTGGCTTCATCGCGCGCGGTTGCGGCGATCTGACCAGCCTTGGCGCGCGCGGCGCTCAATTCTCTTTCATAGGTCTCGATGGCGGCGTCGGCCTCAGACTTCAGGCGCGCAGCCTCGTCGAGATCCTGGGCTATCCGGTCGTGACGGTTTTCAAGGATGCCACCGACGCGCGGGACGATGACCTTCTGCATGAGCATGTAGAAAAGGCCGAACGTAATCACCAGCCACAGAAGCTGGGAGGCGTACGTCGACTGGTCGAACGGCGGGAATACGCCGCCACCGTGGCCCTCGTCATGGGCAACACCGGTTTCCGTGTGAAGCTGGCCTTCTGCAGGAGTTTCCTGGGCAAAGGCGGGGGTCACGAGCATGCTCACCTCCAGGTGTACTTCAAAAGCGTGAGATCACGGCGGACGCGTCAGCGCCTGCCGTGATCCCGATCCCGGCCGTTATTAGACGGCGAACAGGAGGAGGAGAGCGATGAGCAGCGAGAAGATGCCCAGAGCTTCCGTAACGGCGAAGCCGAATACGAGGCGGCCGAACTGGCTGTCAGCGGCAGACGGGTTCCGCAGGGCGCCCGAGAGGTAGCTGCCGAAGATATTGCCGAGGCCGAGAGCCGTACCGGCCATGCCAAAGCAAGCCAGACCCGCGCCGATGAACTTTGCTGCTTCCGCTTCCATGTGAAAACTCCTTCGAATGGGTTGTTGCGGCTGATGACTGACGCCTCAGGACGCCAATGTCGTTATCCTTAGTGCCCGCCAGGATGGATCGCGTCGTTGAGGTACATGCAGGTGAGTACCGCAAAGACATAAGCCTGCAGGAAGGCGACGAGGAACTCGAGACCGGTCAGGGCGACCGTCATGATAAGGGGAAGTACGGCTCCGCCGATGCCCAGTGCGCCCATGGTTCCAAGCGAGGCAACGAAGCCCGCGAACACCTTGAGCGTGATGTGACCCGCCAGCATGTTGGCGAACAGACGAACCGACAGCGAGATCGGGCGCGACAGGAACGAAATAACCTCGATCGCCACGACAAGCGGCAGAAGCGCGCCGGGAACGCCCGATGGAACGAACAACTGCAGGAAGTGGAGGCCGTGCTTGTAGAAGCCATAGACCAAGACCGTTCCGATGACGAACAGCGCCAGCGCGAAGGTGACGATGATCTGACTGGTGACGGTGAAGAAATACGGCACCATGCCGAGCAGGTTCGCGGTCAAAACGAACATGAAGAGCGAGAAGACCATCGGGAAGAATTTCATTCCCGCGCTTCCTGCGCCTTCCCTCAGCATGGATGCGATAAACTCGTAGGACATCTCCGCAACCGACTGCATGCGGTTCGGAATCAGGCCGCGGCTTGCGGTGGAAAAGTAGAGAAACGCCGAGGCAGCACCGACAGTCGCGACCATGAACAGCGAAGCATTGGTAAACGAGAAATCAATTCCGCCGATTTCGATCGGTACAATCTTCTGGACCAGGAACTGATGAGTCGGATCGTTTGCCACCGTGTTGCTCTCTCGCTTTGCCGCCGAAGCGGAATTCTCTCGATCTTGGTTCGGACGCCGGCGTTTCCGCCTTAGCCCTCACCCGGTCTTTTTCCTGTCTTGCGGTCCGCCGGATGGGGCGCGGCCACGACGCCGGCGGAGCGAAGAACATTCAGTACTCCGGCACAGAAGCCCAGGAGCAGGAGAACAACCAGTCCCCAGGGCGCCGTACCGACAAAACGGTCGAACAGATAGCCGAGAAGCGCACCTACAATGATGGCGGAGATGAATTCGCTCGAAAGCTTCATGGCCTGCGCATAACCCTTGCGGCTCTGCTCGGACCTTGCTTCGTTCGCCTCTTCGTCCCTCGCCTCCGCACGTATCCCGGCAAGCTCGGTGCCAAGACGCCTGCGGCGCTCTTCCAGACTTTCTTCGTGGTCGCCAGACATAGCATTTCCTCCGTCCGATTTCCGCTACAGGATCACATTTAGCGCCCGAAACAGATAAGCAAACGGCTCGGAAATATATGCGTCCGGCCCGTTTTGAAGTCGGGCGCACCATAATTTTGCGAGGCACTATAGTCAAGGCATACGAAAGGGTAGATTCAGAACAAATATATTGTTCTAAATCAATCGCTTACGCCTAGTTCACAGATTCCACCCGAATGACAGTCGGCAAAACAGGCCACTTCGCCGCAGCACCGGCGCGACTCCCTGCCGAAGCTTGCGTGCAGGATATCAGGGGCCTGTCAGCTCCAGCCGCCACCATATGTTCTGTAGAAGACATGCAAGCCAATGCGTCCGACCTTCTTCATGGTGCGAGCCCAGCCGGGACGTACGTAAACGGCATGATAGTGGGTAGCCGAGCCAACCTCATTCAACCAGATCTTGCCCGCGGTGACCGCGAGCGCGACTTCTCGGGCGATTTTCCAGTGATACTTGGAGTTTACGCGGTCCTTGATGTTGTCGCAGGCGAAGGAAAACTGGCAGCGGTTCCGCCAATCCTCATTCTGGTAGACGACGCCGCAAATGGTATCGGGATAAGCGGGGTTACGCACACGGTTCAATATCACCTGAGCGACCGCCGCTTGCCCTTTCACGGTTTCCCCACGGGCCTCGAAATAGATGCCGGAGGCGAGACACTGTTGCTCCTTGGCGGAAAACACCTCCGCCGGAAGCACATTTGCCGCCCAGGCATGATCCTGCGGCGAGATTTTCGGCCGAAACCGTCCGGAGTCCGGAGAGGCCAGAATCGAATCAAACGGTGATACGCGAGCATAGTCCGGCTTGGGCGGAGCATAGGCGGTCGCCAGAACATCCGCCTGACGATTGGTCACGAGATCCGCCAGCATGGTCGGAACGCCGACGGCCTTGGGCTCGTCCTGACGATGGTAGAAGCTCGCCACTTCGACATTCTTGGGTTTGGTCCTGACGAAGGCCGTCTGCTCGCCATGTTTCTCCACCGGTTGCATCAGAGAGGACGTGCGCTGCAGGATCGATCCAGCGGTAAACGCCTTCGGCGGCAACATCGGCTCCACGGCAACGACCCGGCTCTTTTTGAGGCTTCGGGTCACACGGGCTTCGTCCGGGGTTTCCACGGTGGGCTTGTGCAATTCCGAGAACGCGATTGTCCTGCCGTCGGGCATAACCATGCCTGCATCACCGGAAACCGCCGCGGCTGGCGCACCATCCTTGAAAACCAGTTCGGCCGTGTGCACGGAACCGGCGGGAGACTCCGTCAAAACCATGCGCCAGCGGGCCGCGCCATTGCCGTCCAAGCCGGCGATCATGGCCGCCAAATCCGCGTGCGCGGCCATGGAGGGGAAGGCGAGCCAGGCGGAAAGGCCGAACAGTACGGGCGATACCCAGTCGGCAGCAGCGGACTTGGGGCTTCTCGTCAAACGGGTCTTCGGAGGCAAAACCGGAACTCCATACGCACATCGGTCAGACCTGAAGAAAATGCCTCATTAACCTTGACGCGCAGTTAACGCTAATGGAGCCGCTCTTCCATCCGGGGCGGAAGCCTTGACCGCGAAGATAACATTGCCGTGAATCGGACATTCTAGATAATCACCTGCGAGCCCAGTTCGATCACGCGGTTCGCAGGCAGCCGGAAGTAATCGGACGGGTCGGCAGCGGCGTTGGCCATGGCGATGAAGACCCTGTCCTGCCAATAGGGCATGCCGGATTTGGCATCGGGAACCAGCTTTCGACGACCGAGGTAAAAGGAGGTCGACATGATATCGAACTTGAGCCCGCCGCGTCTCAGGCTTGCAAGCGCCCGCGAGACATTCTGCGTCTCCATGAAACCGAACCGTATTTCCACACGCGAGAAATGCTCGGAAATGGTCTCGACCTCGAAACGCTGCTCATCCGTTGCACGGGGCCTTCCCACCGTCTTGATGGTCAGAATGATGTTCCGCTCGTGAATGACATGGTTGTGCTTGATATTGTGGAGCAAAGCGGCCGGAGCAGTCTGGGGATCACTGGTGAGGAAAATCGCGGTGCCCGGGACGATCACCGGCCCGTGCTCGCCGCCACGCTCGATCGTTTCGACGAAGAACGAAAGCGGGATGTCGGCGTGTCGTGTCTTCTCGAACAGAATCCGGCTGCCGCTTCGCCACGTCAACATCAGAATTGTGAAGCACGCCGCAAAGGCAACCGGCACATAACCGCCATCGTGAATCTTGAGCACGTTGGCTCCCAGGAACACGATTTCCAGCAGAAGCAGCGGCAAAAGGACAGCAATCGACAGCGGAGTTGGCCAAGCCCAGCGGGTCTTCACGAACTGGAACGCCATGATGGTGGTAACGACCATCGCTCCGGTGACGGATATGCCGTAAGCCGTTGCAAGCGCCTCGGAGCTTCCGAAGAGGAGGACGAGCGCGACGACCCCGCACAGAAGCAGGGTATTTACGGCTGGTAGGTAGATCTGCCCGGTATGGGTTTCCGAGGTGAAAAAAATCTGCATGCGCGGCAGAAAGCCCAGATGGATTGCCTGTCGAACCATGGAAAAGGCACCGGTGATCACGGCCTGGCTGGCGATGATGGTGGCGGCCGTGGCGAGTATGACGACAGGCAGCAAAGCCCAATCCGGAAACATGAGAAAGAAGGGATCGCTGGCCCGTTCGGGATGCTTCAAAACCAGGGCGCCCTGCCCCAGATAGTTCAGCACGAGGGCCGGGAACACCAGAGCGAACCAGGCCAGCTGGATCGGCTTGCGGCCGAAATGTCCGAGATCGGCGTAGAGTGCTTCGGCGCCTGTGACGGTCAGGAAGACCGCTCCAAGCACAACGATACCGACAAAGCCTTCGCGGATCATGAAGCTCACGGCATACCAGGGATTGAAGGCTGCCATGATGCCGAAGTCGTCGGAGATATGTAGCAGACCGCCCGCCGCCATGACCAAGAACCACAGCGCGGTAACCGGCCCGAAGAAATTTGCCACGGCCTCGGTCCCGCGCGACTGCACCGCGAAAAGCAGGACGAGGATCGTGGCCGAGATCGGAAGAACATAGCCGGACATGTCGGGCGCGACGAGCTTCAGCCCCTCGACCGCGGAAAGTACCGAGAGCGCAGGCGTAATCATCGCATCGCCGAGAAAGAGCGCGGCACCGATCAGGCCGAGCACCATGAAGGCGGAGGCGTGGCGGCTTGCCTTTTTCGACAGAAGAGCCAGCAGCGAAAGCGTTCCCCCCTCGCCGTCGTTGTCGGCGCGCAGGAGGAAAAGAACATACTTCATCGTGACGATGATGGTGAGCGCCCAGATCATCAGGGAGATCAGGCCAATGATCTCGACGCGCGTAACTCCGTCATGCCCGATCGGTTTAAGCGCCTCACGGAAGGCATAGAGTGGACTGGTGCCGATATCGCCATAGACGACACCGACGGAACCGAGCGCGAGCGCGAGCAGCCTGCGCACCGAGGCAGGTTCAGCCGAAGCAAGTTCGGGTTCTGAATTCATGGGGCGACCTGGCTTTCAGAGCCAGCCTTTCCAGCGGAACAACAAAAAAGGGATGACGGCAGACATCAGCATCAGGAAAAGGGCAAAGGGGTAGCCAAGGTTCCAGTCGAGTTCCGGCATAAAATGAAAATTCATACCGTAGACCGATGCCACGAGGGTCGGCGGCAAGAACACCACGGACGCGATCGAAAAGATCTTGATGATGGCGTTTTGCTCGACGTTGATGAGACCGAGGGCCGCATCTAGCATGAAGGTGATGTTATTGGCAACGAAGCCGGCATGCTCGGCAAGCGACTGGATGTCCCGGGCGACCGTGCGGCAAAGGGCGTCCGCCTCCTGGTCCTTGTGCACGAGTTGCAGCGAACGCAGGAAAATCACGAGGCGTGACAGCGAGACGAGGCTGTCACGCGCCTTGCTGACCAGCCGGTGGTGACTGGCGATGTCGAGAAGCTTGTCTTCCAGGAATTTCGGAGCGCGGCGTTTTGCCTCCTTCCGGCTGACGAAGACCGCTCCGGAAAGCGCGTCGACCCTTGCCACCGCGAGCTCAAGAATCTCGGCGGTCCGATCAACGATCGTCTCGAGCAGACGGGCGACCATTTCCGGTCCGGTCTTGCAGCGGCCGGGCGTTCGCAGAAGACCGGCACTGAAGAGTTCGAAGGCACGCGGCTCGGCGTAACGGATCGTCACCAGCCGGTGCCCGGCCAGGATAAAAGCTATGTCTGTCAGTTCCGGCAGTTCCGTCTCGACTTTCCAGATCAGCGACGCCGTCATGTAGACAGCACTATCCTCGACATAGAGACGGCTCGACGGTTCGATGTCCTTCAGATCGTCGCGCGTCGGAAGGGGAATGCCGAGAAGATTTTCAGCGAGCGCTTCTTCATCACGATCCGGGCGTATCAGGTCTAGCCAGACGATATCACTCGCAAGTTCAGTCTGTGGGTTGGCGGGGGAAATCTCCTCCGCCCGCCCATTGACGTGATAGGCTCTGATCAAGATCCGGCCTCCATGCCTGCTCGACCGCTCGCTTCAACGACTTGGTCGATGCCTCCCACACGAGGCGATTTGTCTCTTTCACTCGAAAACGATCGCGGGCGCCGCGCGCGTGGGGGCTCCCGTTGCACCCGACCAGACCTTTGCCGCTATCTCGCGGTAGACACGGGCCTGCGGACCATCGGGATCCGAGACGACAACCGGCGTACCGGCATCCGAGGTCTCGCGGATGGCGATCGTCAGTGGAACTTCGCCAAGGAATGGTGCCCCGATCTTCTCCGCCTCGGCCTTTGCCCCACCATGGCCGAAGATGTCGTAACGGACGCCTGTGTCGGGAGCGATGAAGTAGCTCATGTTCTCAACGACGCCTAGGACGGGCACCTCGACTTTCTTGAACATGTTGATGCCCTTGCGCGCATCGATGAGCGCGAGATCCTGCGGCGTGGAGACGATGACAGCGCCGGTCAGTGGAACCTGTTGCGCCATCGTCAGCTGTGCATCGCCGGTGCCGGGCGGCATGTCGACAACGAGGACATCGAGATCCCCCCAGGCGACTTCCCTCAGCATTTGCATAAGCGCCGACTGCACCATCGGACCACGCCAGATCATCGCGGTTCCCTCGTCCACCAGGAAGCCCATGGACATCGCCTTGATGCCATAGTTTTCCATAGGCACGATGATGCGGTTCTCGATCTGCTTCGGCCGCCCGGAAATTCCAAGCAGTCGCGGCATTGAAGGTCCGTAGACATCGGCATCAAGTATGCCGACGCGAAGGCCGTTTGCTTTCATCGCGAGTGCGAGATTGACAGCCGTGGTCGACTTGCCGACGCCGCCCTTGCCCGAGGCGACGGCGATGATCGTGCTGATGCCTGGAACGCCGGCCTTGGCAGGGCGGGCGGGAGCTGCGCCATGAGAGTGACCTGCATGGGAGTGCGGTGGCGGCGGCGCTTCGGTAGCCGCGCCCGCTTTCTTCTCCGCCGTCAGTGTCACGAGCGCGCCCTTGACGCCATCAACACTTTTGACGGCTTTCTCCGCCGCGGCACGCAGCGGCTCAAGTTCTCTGGCTCTGGCCGCCGGCACGTTGAGGGAGAAGTAAGCCTTACCGTCGGAAATGAAGATGTCCGACACCATGCCCAGATCGACGATGTTGCCCTCGAGATCTGGCCCGCGAACGGTCCTCAGTTTTTCAAGGATTGCGCTCTTGGTCACGTCGGTCATGCCTGCCACTCCACATCGATCTCCTGCGTAGATAGTGGAGCGGGCGTTTTTCGCCAACTGGAAAAACGGATTGGGCTGTGACGCACAGATCTCTCGAAGATTGGGGGCCGCCGAACCATTCCGGTTCGACGGCCCGATCGGAGCGGCCTCTGGCGGCGCTTCTCGTACCAGTCCCCTCTGGACCTGCCGTTACGGAATGCAGAAACCGTGCCAATTCGCCTAACTCAGCTGTTTTGCCCGTTTCGGGCTACTCTGATGCGTTTTTGATGGCGCGACGCCTATATTGCCGCCGGTGTCGCCCAAAAAATCGGCAACATCGGCGAGGTCCGGACGAGGAGCACGACTACTTGATGAGGCCTATGCGCAAGGCCTTTGCTACGGCCTGGGTTCGGTTGACCGTATCAAGCTTCTTCGTCGCCCTGTTGAGATAGTGGTTGATCGTGTGTTCCGAGAGCCCGAGGATTTCGGCGATTTCCACGCTCGTTTTGCCAGCGGCCGTCCAGTTCAGGCAATCGATCTCGCGCTCGGTCAGCATTTCGGTGGCGCGATTGTCCATGTCGCGTATCTCCGCGAGACGATTGTAGACATACATGGACAGATAGCTAAGCTCGATGAGCTCACTGAGTGAAAATGGAGGACGATCTCCGGCAAAGGAGACGGCGCCGCGGCTTCCGGAGGAATCGTGCACCGGGAAATGCGCGCCGCGTGGCAGTCCGAAGCGGCAAAACAGGTCTCGCGGCTCCTCAAATGGGCGCGAGTACGTGAAGCGTCCACCAGGCCTGTCGAAATCATACTGAAAAGGCACGGTCGATGTTCGCAAATGCAGAATAACGGGACTGTCGCTCAGCAGTTGGGTCTGGTCGTACGCACTCAACAGTTCCGCGGGCCAATTGGTGATGATCGAGTTGCTGGAGAGATCCAGAGACGTGGGAGCAGGAAGATTGAACACCATGAATGTTCGCGCGCCGAAAATTTCCGTTGCGCGTTTCATGAAACGAAAGACGTCGAACTGGGTTTTGTAACTGATCAATTCGTCAATCAACGCCCCTATGGGTCGTTGTGCGGAATAACTTTCGACTTCGGACATATCCGGCTCTTCTTATCTCGAACCGTGGCAAGCTTTAGACGACTGCCACTAAACTCTCGGTTATCATGAACGCGTTTTGGAATTTATGTGCGCTGCAAAAATGTACATGTAGGAATATGTGAAAAACAGGCGAAACCCAATCTATCACGCATTCTCGATGGAAAGATCCGATACAATCCAAATCTCCGAAAAGTAAAAATGAAAGATAGACCACCCACAACTAAACAGGTTACATCGAAGTAGTGAGCAGATGCGTCAGATAAAATTCGAATCTCGTTCTTTTCAACGCGCGAACATAGCCTTACAAGCCAGCAGCAGTCTAGTCGCGTCTTTTATGGTATCGGGTCAACCTCCCCGATCGGGCGTGACTGCCATTCTTGAGAAGAAGGACGACTACCCATGATAGAGAGCACACCATTTGGTGGAAAGGTTCTTTGCGCTGCCGGCCTCACTTTGGGGGAAGGTCCGACCTATGACGTGGGTCGTGAGACGGCGTGGTGGTTCGATATCAAGGGCAAGGCCCTTCACGAACTGCACCTGCCTTCAGGACGAAAGACCGTTCATGGATTGCCGTTCATGGCCAGCGCATTGGCGAGAATTGATGGCGAACGCCAGTTGATCGCCGCCGAAGACGGTTTGTTCGTCCGAGAAGTCGCGACCGGAGAACTTTCCATTTTGGCAGAGCTGGAGGCTGACAAGCCCTGGAACCGCTCCAACGACGGACGCATGCACCAGAGCGGAGCGCTCTGGATCGGGACCATGGGCAAGTCGGGCGAGGACGAAGCCGGAGCTATATATCACGTCCGCGGCAAGTCCGTGACGCTGCTGTATCCGCGCGTCTCGATCCCCAATTCCATCTGCTTTTCTCCCGACGGGGCGACGGCCTATTTCACCGACTCCAAAGCCGGCAAACTGATGTCGGTGGCCGTCGATCCGGCGACGGGAATGCCAACCGCCGCGCCTACGGTACTTGTCGATGGACAGGGCCGAGACGGGGACTTCGATGGTTCGGTCTGTGATGCGGATGGATTTATCTGGAACGCGCGTTGGGGGGCGGGATGCGTGGACCGCTACGATCCCGCGGGACGCCACGTCGAGAGCTATGCCGTGCCGGCGAAACAGGTTACCTGCCCTGCTTTCATCGGTGGCGGACTGGATCGGCTTCTCGTTACGTCCGCCCGTGACGGCCTTGGCGATACGGCGACCGACGGCGACGGCCAGACTTTCGATCTCGGCATTGCCGTGAAAGGCCGCGCCGAACCCGATTTCCGTCTCTGAGTCAAAGGGTTGAGAGGGCGGCCCAAACGCGTCAAATAGCATTGGGTTCCGCCTGCCAGCAATTTTGCCACCGGCGTTTTTTTTCGGAACTCCAGTCGGTTACGCGCATTTTCCTGCCGAACCGGCGCGGCGTGCTCCTCCCGCACACCGCGCCAGTCAACCGAGAGGAAAGGATACCGATATGAAAAAGTCGCTCAACCTGATCGCCGCCGCCGCCCTGCTGGGTTCCACCGCCATCGCTCCGGTCGCCATGGCCCAGGACGCAACGGCGCCTGCCGCTCCGGCTACCGAAGCTCCGGCTACTTCGTCGACTGACTCGATGTCGTCGGGTGCTGCAACACAGCCGCTCGCGCAGACCGAAACGACGGATACCTACCTGACCGAGCAGTCGGCTACTCAGGTTAGCGCCAACGAGTTCATCGGTGCCCCTGTTTATACCGGCGAGGACAGCATCGGTGACATCAATGATCTGATCATCGAGAAGGATGGCCGTGTTGCCGCTGCTGTGATCGGTGTCGGCGGCTTCCTCGGAATCGGCGAGAAGAACGTCGCCCTGCCGATGAGCAAGATCACCATTTCTCAGGACGGCGATGGCGAGGACGTTCGTCTCACAACGATGGAGACGGCTGAAACCCTCAAGGCGGCTCCGGAATTCACGACGCTCGAAGAGCAGGCAGACGCTTCGGACTCAACTACGATGCCGACAGATGAAACCACGACTTCGTCGACGGGCAACTAAACCCCAGCCGAATTCGTAATCTTTAAGGCGGCGCTTCGGCGCCGCCTTTTCATTATCAATCCATTTTGTCATGCCGATTTTTGCTAGAGAAGCGAGCAGTACCTCAAGGCGTCGTAAATCGATGCGTGGATGTTGCGGCTCTCAATCGCGTCGCCGATGCGTATGAGATCGAACCCGCTTTCCGGGTTACGCTTCGGGAGTGGATGACGTCGGGCCACAAGGGCGGGATAGTCGACTGCACCAATATTTCGGGAATGCGGCTTGAGTTCGAAATACAGATCGGCGTTTACGGCCGTTCCGTGCTCGACGACAACCTGCGCCACGCGACGCTCCTCCATCGTGCCTTTGGAAAAATCAGACCCGAGCGTCGCAACGAGGCCATTTCCCTCGCGCCTGACCGACTTTAGGCGCGTGTTGATGGTTATTCGGACACCCCTTTCGGCGAAAAGTCTGGCATAGGGAACGTGGTTCATACCTCCCATTTCAGGCGCGAAAAAACGCTCTGGCGAGACGACTTCGAGGTCAACCCCGGCATTGGCGATGACTTCTGCCGCGCTCATGCCCTGGTGGCCGCCATTGTCGTCGAACAGCAGAACTGGTCCTTCCGGCTTCACGGTACCTGCCAGGATGTCCCAGGAGGAGACAACAAGATCATCGCCGGCGTCCAACTCCGGAGACTGCGAGAAGCCGCCGGTCGCGACGACGACAAGGTCCGGGGAAAGCGCCAGCACATCCTCAGCACCAGCATAGGTGTCATAGTGAATGGGAACACCCAGTCGTTCCAGCTCAGCGAGACGCCAGTCGACGATTCCGATCATCTCTTTGCGACGCGGATTGCGAACCATCAGGTTGATCTGTCCGCCGGCCTTGCCGGTCGCCTCGAACAGTTCGACGGAGTGGCCGCGTTCGGCCAGCACGCGGCCTGCCTCCAGTCCGGCAGGCCCCGCACCAATCACTACAGCCTTCCGTGGCTTTTCCGCTCTCGCGATCTCATGAGCGATCAGCCCCTCGCGGCCGGTCGCCGCATTGTGGATACAGAGTGCTTCTCCGCCCTCATAGATGCGATCGAGGCAATAGGTGGCACCAACGCAGGGACGGATCTGCTGTTCGCGGCCATCGATGATCTTTCTGACAATATGCGGGTCGGCGATATGGGCACGGGTCATGCCGACCATGTCGAGCTTGCCCTCTGCGATGGCATGACGGGCAGTCGCGACATCGGCGATCCGGGCGGCGTGGAAGACCGGAAATCTCGTCGCCGCCCTCACCTCTCCCGCAAAGTCGAGGTGCGGCGAGGCAGCCATGCCCTGGATCGGAATAACGTCGTTGAGCGCCGCATCGTGATCGATATGGCCGCGAATAATGTTCAGGAAATCGATCTTTCCGGACGCCGCAAAACGTCGGGCGATCTCCACGCCCTCCTCACGCGACAAACCCTTGTCCCAATCCTCGTCGGCAACCATGCGGATTCCGACGATGAAGTCGGGTCCCACCGCCTGTCGTACGGCATCAACGACCATATTGGAAAAGCGCATACGGTTTTCCAGCGAGCCGCCGAACTCGTCCTCCCGCCGGTTGGTGGCCGGCGACCAGAAGCTGTCCATCAGATGGCCATAGGCCTCGAACTCGATACCGTCGAGACCCGCCTCCTGCATGCGCTGGGCCGCGCTCGCGTAGTCGGCGACGATGCGTTCGATATCCCAGTCCTCGATCTCCTTCGGGAAGTGCCGGTGGGCCGGCTCACGGATCGGGGACGGCGCAAGCACCGGCAACCAGTCGCCCTTGTTCCAGTTCGTCCGGCGCCCGAGATGGGTGAGCTGGATCATGACCGCCGTGCCATAGCTATGACAGTCGTCGGCGAGCCGCTTCAGGTGGGGGACGATCTCGTCTTTCCAAGCCAGCAGGTTGCCGAAGGCGGGCGGCGAATCCCGGCTGACACTTGCTGAGCCGGCCGTCATTGTCAGTGCGATGCCGCCCTTAGCCTTTTCCACATGGTAGAGGCGGTAGCGATCCGTCGGCATGCCGCCTTCCGAATAAGCCGGTTCATGCGCTGTCGACATGATCCGGTTCTTGAGGGTCAGATGCTTCAGCTGGAAGGGCTGGAGCAATGGATCCTTGTTGTTGGTCATGCAGTAGTCGGGTCCCGTTCAATACCACGCATCCGGCCGGTCCCGGCTGATACGGTCGATATAGTCGCGCAACGCTTCGTCGATGGCGATATCCAAGGGCGGCGCCTCGTATTCGGCGAGCGTCTTCTTCCATAGCCGATTGGCGCGCGTGGCCATGTCCGTGCCGCCGGCCTCGTTCCACTTCTCGAACGGCTCGTTGTCGGAGACGGCCGAATCCCAGAATGCCGAGGTATAGTTGCGCATGGTATGCGCGGAGCCGAGGAAGTGGCTGCCGGGTCCGACTTCCAGGAAGGCATCCATGGCGAGCGTGTTGTCGTCGACCACGACGCCGGCCAGATAGGAATGGAGCGCACCGCAGAAATCGCAGTCCATCATGAACTTCTCGTAGGACATCGACAGCAGTCCGTCGACGAAGCCGGCGGAATGCAGGATGAAGTTGGCACCGCAATGGATGGCGGACATCATCGACATCACGCCTTCCTGCAGCGCCTGGGCATCCGGCAACTTGGAGTTCGAGAAATTGCCGGCGCAACGCAACGGCAGTTTAAGCCGCCGCGCGAGCTGCCCGATAACCATGGAGCCAATCGCCGGCTCCGGTGTGCCAAAGGTCGGCGAGCCCGACCGCAGTGACATTGACGACAGGAAGTTACCGAAGATCACCGGCGCGCCCTTGCGTTCCAGCTGTGTCAGCGCGCAGCCGGCCAAGGTCTCGGCATAGGACTGCGCGATCGCTCCGGCATTGGTGACTGGGCCCATCGCGCCGCCCAGGATGAACGGAACGATCACCGCCGCCTGGTTGGCGCGGGCGTAGGCCCGGAGCGCCTTCGTCATCGTACCATCCCAGACGAGCGGCGAGTTGACATTGACATTGCCGAGGATCACGCAGTTCCTGTCGACGAAGTCGGCACCGAACAGGATGCGTGCCATCGCGATGGATTCTTCCGCCCGCTCTTCTGCCGTCACTGAGCCCATGAAAGCGCGGTCGGAATATTTGATATGGCTGTAGACCATCTCCAGATGGCGTTTGTTGACCGGCAGGTCGACCGGCTCGCAGATCGTTCCACCGGAATGATGCAGCCAGGGGCTCGACTGGGCGAGCTTGATCAGATTGCGGAAGTCGTCGATCGTGCCGTAACGGCGGCCGTTATCCAGATCCATGACGAAGGGTGAGCCATAGGCCGGGGAGAACACGACGTTGCCGCCGCCGATCTCGACATTGTTGGCCGGATTTCTGGCATGCTGCGTAAAGGTCGCCGGCGCCGACGAGACGATCTCCTTTAACATTCCGGGTTCGAACCGCACGAGGACTCCATCGACCTTGGCTCCGGCCTTGCGCCAAAGTTCCAGAGCCTGCGGATCGTCTCGGAACTCGATCCCTACCTCGGCGAGAATGCGGTCCGCCGTTTGCTCAATCCGGATTAGATTCTCCTCGGAGAGAATGTCGTAGGTCGGGATGCTGCGGCGGATATACGGCACCTTCACAACCATCGATCCCGCCTCTCGGCGATTGGAACGGCCGCCGCGGCTGCGCTTTTCCCTCTGTTCCGGTTCGACGATGTCCATCGACATGATAGTTCTCCCTTCGTTTGGGCTGATGCTATCCGCCGAAAAAATCTTTGTGACGCTGGAAAATATCGAGGAATGCAATAAGCTGTATTTATGGAACACGTCCGTCGGCAACTGCCCTCTCCCAACAGCCTCGTCATCTTCGAGGCGGCGGGACGGCATGAAAATTTCACGCGGGCAGCTGAAGAGTTGGGGCTGTCACAGGCCGCGGTCTCGTATGCCATTCGTAATCTCGAGGATCAGTTGGGAACGCCGTTGTTCCTTCGTCTGCATCGCGCGGCCAAACTGACCGAAGCGGGTGAGCGGTTTCACGCCGACGTTTCAGCAGGACTTTCCCGGATCAGCCGTTCGGCGGAGGAATTGAGGGCGAAGGGCCGCCAGGCCAATGTAACACTTGCCGCCTCCACCGCGTTTGCGTCCATGTGGATGCTGCCTCGTCTTGGCAAACTTCGCACCGATCTCGCGGATATCGACCTGCGCATCCAGACCAGCGTGCGTGATCTCGACCTGATGGAGGAGGCGATACCGCTCGGCGTGCGGGGTGGCGATCCGGCGGACTGGCCGGAATACAACGCCGAACTTCTCGCGCCGGAGACCATCAGCGCCGTCGCCAGCCCCAGCTACATCGACGCCCATGGCATGCCTTCCAGCCCCGAGGATCTCGTGACGCATCGGCTGATCTGGCTGGAGGAACCTGTGCGCCAGGCCTGCAGCTGGCCCGAATGGTTCGCAAGCGCCGGCATAGCGTATCGGCCCAGTGGCCGGCGGCTCGCGATCAACGACTACGTTCTCGTCATCCAGGCGGTTCTCGCAGGGGAAGGTGTGGCGCTCGGCTGGCGGCATCTCATCGAGCGGCAGGTTGCATCAGGGCAACTGATCGAGGTGGGCGGCCACGCGCTTCGTTCGGATCTCGCCTTCTACGTCGTCTGGCCGAAAGCGCGTGAACTGAATGCGCATGCGGCGCGGGTGCGGGACTGGCTCGTCAGTCAGGGTCGTGACAGGTAGACGCGAGAACGGTCGGTACGGCTTCAACCGCGGTCAACGACGGTAAACTCGTGATGATGGCTTTGCAGATAGCGCAAGGTTGCCGTTGCGTCCGCGGGCTTGCCGAAGAAATAGCCCTGCCCCATGCCGCAACCCATCTGACGAAGCTTCAAGGCCTCCGCTTCCGTCTCGATCCCTTCCGCCACGACCTCCAGCTCAAGACCGTTGCACATCGCGATCACCGCCTTGACGATATGTTCGGAAGCCCTGTCGTCGATGATGCAGGAAACGAAACTACGATCGATCTTGACCTTGTCGAAGGTAAAATCACGCAGACGTCCGAGGCTCGACTGCCCCGTTCCGAAGTCGTCGAGCGAGATGCGGACACCAGCCTGGCGAAGATCCGCAATCACGCGGCGGGCCGTATCAGGTGCCGTCATCACGGCGGTTTCGGTGATTTCCATCTCGAGCCGACGCGGGTCAAAACCGACGCTTGTCAGAATAGACAGCGTGTTCGATGCCGTTCTCGGATCGGTCAACTGCGCGGACGAAAGGTTGAACGACAGGAAGAGATCGCGCGGCCAGGCGAGCGTGGCTTCGGCCGCCTTGCGCAGAAGTGCGTCGGACAACATGTCGATGAAACCACGTTCCTCTGCCAGCGGAACGAAGACGGCTGGCGAAACAAAGCCAAGGTCCGGATCGTTCCATCGCGCCAGCGCCTCGAAGCCGACAACGTTGCCGCCCTTCAACTGCACGATCGGCTGGAAATGAACGTCGACCGCATCCTTGATGATCGCATTGCGCAGCGCCTGCTCAAGTTCTGTCGCCCGTTTCATTTCGTTGGCGATTTCGCTGGAATAGACGACAATATTGCCGCGTCCCCGGCGTTTGGCCCGGTAAAGCGCGGTCTCCGCGCTCTTCATCAGTTCGTCGAAATCGCTGCCTGCGAAGGGATGAATAGCAAAGCCGAGGGAAGCGGAGAGGCGAACGTTTCGATCGCCGAGATCATAGGGCGCCGAAAGGACGTCCTTGATCATCTGCCCGACGCGTTCAGCGCTGATACGCTCGAAGACCAATGGCAGTACGATCGCGAATTCGTCGCCCTCATGACGCGTCACGGTCGCGCCATCGGGGATGCAGGCTTTCAGGCGGTGCGCGACCTGACAGAGAATTTCGTCGCCGGCATGGGAGCCAAAAAGATCGTTGATCGGCTTGAAGCCGTCCAGATTGACGATGCACACGGCAAACGGAGCGGGATCTGACGCCCGCTCGGCGGCAAGCAATCGGACCTTGTCGCGCAAGCGATAGCGGTTGCCGAGCCCGGTCAACAAGTCCGTATAGGCCATTGCATGCAGGTCGGTTGGAGTGGGGACCGGCAATATTGCGTCGGGCTCTGGCATTCGATTTTCCAGGTTATCCCAGTCTTCGAAAACGAGAATGCGTCGGAAACCTTAAGAAAATCATAGCGATCCCGCGGATCAACACTCGCCTTGCATCCTCCGTTCGCGGGTATTGACACAGCTTCCGGCGATCAGGAAAGCGTCTTTGAAGCCAGTGTCGGTGCCAGACGGCGCAAAACGGCATCGATCATGTCAGGGCTCACGGGTTTCACCACGACGTCGTTCATTCCCGAGGCGATGCAGTCGTCGGCGGTGTTGTCGAATGCCTGCACCAACACACCCACGATCGGCGTCGCATAGCCCAGGCATTCGTCCCTGCGGCGAATTTCGCGGGTGGCCTCAATACCGTTCAGCCCAGGCAATGTCAGATCCATCAGCACGATGGCAGGGCGCAATTCTTCCCAGAGGCGGACGGCTTCGTTGCCCGTATCGACGATCCGGTAACGGTAACCCAACCCCTCCAGGATCTGAGAGAAGACGATCTGGTTGACCGGGTTGTCCTCTGCTACCAGAACGTCGGGAGTCGACTGATGCCCGACAGGGTGTCCTTGTTCCGGGATCGAGATTTCCCAATCATCCGCGAGAGGTGCTCTTGGCGGCTGATCGTTGACTTGCCCCAGCAGACGCGGTGCAAGGTCGGTATCGATCCGGTAGCGATCAAGGGCGATGACGCCGCGTGCGTGGCAATCGGCAATTTCCAGGCAGCGCAGGTCCATCTGCGTATCCACGACGGCGAAATCCACGACAACGGCTACGGATGCCGCAACCTCGAAAAGAGCTTCGGCCTCTCGCTCATTTCGCACGGAGCACGTCTCGGCGCCCATTGCGGTCAAGACCTTCATGCAAGCTGCGTCGAAGGCGGAATCGGCTGTGACGATCACCACTTTTCGGCCGGCAAGCACAGTTGGTGAAGGCCGTACGGCCGACACCTCGACACGCTTCAGGGTATTCTGCCGCGACGGAGCGGGATTGTGGGGTCCATCATGGTCCTGATGTTGAAGCTCGCTCTCGAACCCGCTGACCACGAAGTACCGACCCGGCTTCCCGACGCGGTGGCTGCGAATCCTGACCTCATCCCTTTCGCCATTTTCGTACGCTATCGTTTCAGCCACGACGGAGGGAACGCCGGTGTCAAGCGTGTGGCGGCAAGCCGCCACCATCCCACTGGCCAAAGGCTCGTCGAAGACCGACGCGACCGGATTGCCAAGAGCGGTTTCATAATTGGCATTCCACATACTGCAGAACGACTTGTTGACCGCGACAACCGTCATGTTCCGATCCTGAACCACGACAGGATATGGCAGATTGTCGAGAATCTCCTCTGTCAGCTGGACCCGTTCGATATCGGCTCGCCACTGTTCCTCGCGCTTCTTCTGTTCACTGATGTCGGTAACGATGCAAAGACCGTAGCCATTCGGGAGCCTGCGCCTGGAAAAGCGCAGCCAGCGTCCAAGCGCATCCTGCTGCTGAAAATCGGTTCGCTCTTTCCAATGGGTCGCTATGCTTTCGGCGATCCACTCTTCGCGACCAGCACTTTCCGTCGCCGATCGTGCAGGATTGGTTGCGATTTTCCTGTCGTAGACGGCTCCGAGGAAATCGCGCAGGCGTGTTCCCGGCCTCAGGAAATGTGGGGCGACAGGAAAAAAATGTCCGATCTGCCGGCTTGAATGAACGATATGGTCATTACCGTCGTAGACGATGAAAGCGGCCCCAAGCGCCTCCTCCATGGCATCTAGCAAACCAGCCTGAAGTTCCACCGCGGACGCGGCAGCCGGATCGGACTGTCTTCCCGAAACCTTGGCCAACTCGCTTAAGTCCACGCCTCAATACCCCTCACGCGGGCTCCGACCCTTTGACATCACCGCGTGCCGCCGCCGGGGTTGCACACCGCAGAGATTGCGTTTCGCGCCGGTCATCTCAGATAACCCGGCAGTCACGCCACTCCCCTCCTCGGTCCGGATCGACCATTCACGATTAAAGTTATAACCCTTCCCTTAAGGCGATCTTAAAGGACGGTTGCAAGGAACCGCATGGTCATGCACAGGCTGTCACGGCATCGCCCTTTCCTCGACGGCTCGAATCCGCGAAAATAGTGCATGGTCATCAAACAACTGCCTGAAACCCTCATTAACCAGATCGCGGCCGGCGAGGTCATCGAACGGCCGGCAAGTGCCGCCAAGGAACTGGTCGAGAACGCCATCGATGCCGGGGCGACGCGGATCGAGATCGCGACCGCTGGCGGCGGCAAGAGTCTCCTGCGCGTGACGGACAACGGCTCCGGCATGGATGCCGCCGACCTGGAACTGGCCGTGAGGCGGCACTGCACATCCAAGCTGGACGGCTCGCTCGAGGATATTCGCAGCCTCGGATTCCGGGGCGAAGCGCTGCCCTCCATCGGTTCGGTGGCGAAGCTTTCGATCACCAGCCGCCGCGGCGACATGGGGGAAGGCGCGGAGATCAGCGTCGTCGGTGGCAGGGTGTCACCCATCCGTCCGACAGGGGCCAATCCCGGAACGGTGGTGGAAGTCCGCGACCTTTTTTTCGCCACGCCGGCGCGGCTGAAATTCCTGAAGACGGAAAAGGCGGAGGCAGCCGCCATCACCGAAACCGTGAAACGGCTGGCGATCGCCTTTCCGAAAGTCCGCTTCACACTGTCGGGCAGCGATCGTTCGACCTTGGAACTGCCGGCTACAGGAGACGACCACCTGGCACGCATCGCCCAGGTCCTCGGGGTGGAGTTCCGGGCCAATGCGATCGAACTCGACGCGCAACGCGAGGATGTGCAACTGACGGGCTTTACCGGCCTGCCGACGTTCAATCGCGGCAACTCGGCGCATCAGTATGCGTTCGTGAATGGAAGGCCTGTTCAAGACAAACTGATCCTGTCGGCCATCCGGGGTGCCTATGCGGAGACCATTCCGCAAGGCCGCTATCCCGTCGCCGCGCTTGCCATCACGCTCGATCCCGCCTTCGTCGACGTCAACGTCCATCCAGCGAAGTCCGACGTCAGGTTCCGCGATCCCGGGCTTGTCAGGGGCCTGATCGTCGGCGCCATTCGCGAGGCGTTGCACCGGGAGGGCGACCGGGCTTCGACCACCGGAGCGGAGGGCATGATACGTGCCTTTCGACCCGGCTTCCGGCCGGAGTCGAGACAGGCGGCCAACTGGGACGCCAATTCGTCCCCCACCCGGCCGGTGTCGTATTCCGCGTCCGGCTTCTCGGCGCCATCCCAGGCGCGGTTCGACGTATTATCCGTCCCTGCGGCACGAAGCGAGCCACTGACCGCCCCCGCGCCCGAGGCGAGAGAACAGCCGGCGGCGGCTCATCCCCTCGGCGCTGCACGGGCGCAGGTCCATGCCAACTATATCGTGGCCCAGACGGAGGATGGACTCGTCAT
The DNA here is from genome assembly GCF_017599385.1 of Ciceribacter sp. L1K22. Taxonomy (GTDB): domain Bacteria; phylum Pseudomonadota; class Alphaproteobacteria; order Rhizobiales; family Rhizobiaceae; genus Allorhizobium. The sequence continues at coordinate 970,045 of NZ_JAGFPK010000001.1, read as the reverse complement.
CGTCGACCAGCACGCCGCGCACGAACGCCTGGTTTTCGAACGCCTGCGAGAGGCACTTCGCGGCCAGAGGCTACCTTCGCAAGGCCTGTTGATACCCGAGATCGTCGATCTTCCGGAGGAGGATTGCGATAGACTGGCGGCGCATTCGGAAGAACTGGACCGCCTGGGGCTTGCAATCGAGCGTTTTGGGCCCGGAGCGATCGCGGTGCGGGAAACACCGGCAATGCTTGGCGAGGTGGATGCTGCTGCCCTGGTGCGACAGCTCGCAGACGAGGTCGCCGAATGGGACACGGCCAACGGACTGGCGGCAAAGTTGGACCATGTGGCGGCGACAATGGCGTGCCATGGCTCGGTCCGTTCCGGCCGGGTTCTGCGGGTTGAGGAAATGAACGCGCTCCTGCGCCAGATGGAGGCAACACCGGGCTCCGGCCAGTGCAACCATGGACGCCCCACCTATGTGGAACTCAAGCTCTCCGATATCGAGCGGCTGTTCGGGCGCAGTTGATGAGACGGCGCGATTTTTCTGGAATTCAACTCCTGCGCACGTTATTTCAGTCCAGGCGCAAGCGTAGAGGAAAAGCGATGATGAACCGGTTCGAAGGCGGCGGAAACAGGGAGGCCAAGGTCCGCTATCTCGATGCCGATTTCCAGATTCTCTCGCCTGGCACCCATGTCGTCTGCGCGATGACCGGTCGCCCGATCATCCTCGACGAACTCAAGTACTGGAGCGTCAGACGTCAGGAACCCTATGCTGACGCCGCGGCATCGTTCGAGGCGGAAAAAAGAGCCGGGACACTGCCGAACCAACGGCGCTGATCATCTTTTCGCCTCGTCCCTGGCGTCTCTCAGCAGGCGATCGCGGCATGCTGTGATCGCCTCGTCGATGAGACGGTCCGGAACCGAGGGATCATCGAAGACCATATCGATTTCGGCAACCTTGCAACGCGTGGCGAGTTCCTCGGCCTTGCCATGGTGATGGCGAAGCCGGACGATATCTTTCGCCGTCGTGACCAATTGCAGATTTTCCGCTGAGGCTTTTGCCAGCAGATCGTCGATCTCGTCGTCGCCCAGATGCTGATGATCGGCAAAATCGCGCCGCTCGACGATCGTCGCGCCCAAGGATTCCAGCGTGCGGTAGAACTTGCCGTGGTCGGCGATGCCGGCGAAGGCGAGAACACGAGCCCCTGCGAGACCCGCATCCTGTCGGGGTTTCACGGAAGCGATGTGAACGGCCCGTCCCGCCCGCGACGCTCTGCGCACGAGAGCATCGGCGGCAGGACCATCCCCGACCTTCAAAATTGCGGAGAGACGGTTCATCTGTGTGGATATCGGTGCGCGAACGGGGCCGCCCGGCATGACATGTCCGTTGCCAATGCCCCGATAGCTGTCGACGACGACGAGCGAGACATCGGCAAGCAGCGTGTTGCTCTGGAACCCGTCATCCATGATGATCAGATCAACGCCCTGCTCCACGAGCAGACGCGCGCCGGCTATGCGCCGACGGGTAATGACAGTCACACCTTCGCGGGCGAGAAGCAGCGGTTCGTCACCCGTGTCGACAGCGCGGTGATGCTCAGGATCAACAATCGTGGTCACGTCGAGAGTACCGCCATATCCCCGGCTCAGAAAACCGGGCTTCAATCCCCTGGCGCTGGCGGCACGGCCGATCGCGAGGGCGGTGGGCGTCTTGCCCGCCCCCCCGACGGTGAAATTGCCCACGCAAATGACGGGAACCGAGACGGCATTGCGACTGGCGTTTCGCATGCGCCATCCCGCAACCGCACCATAAAGCAGCGAGATCGGATAGAGGAGCCTTGCACGCCAGTCAGCTTCGGTCCACCAGAACGGAGGTGCTTCCGATATCATCCTTCGCCTCTCCCATGTGCCCCCCGGCCAAGGATGCCACTTAGACGAAACTGATACGCGACGGCAAGCGTCAGCCGTCACAGGAGATCAGACTTCGCCCGCCTGAACCGAAAAAAGCCCGGGCAGATGGGAAACGTCGTCCACCATGATGTCGCAGCATGCGGAAAGTGAATCGCGCGATCCCGTGCCTGAAAGCACCGCGATCTTCAATCCGACCCCTGCATTGCGGCCCATGTGTAGATCGTGGTTGTTGTCGCCGACCACGGCCACGCGCGCAGGATCAAGGCCGGTCGCCGCGCAGAAGCCGAGCACCATGCCCGGCTGCGGCTTGACGCCGTGGCCGCTGTCATAGCCGGCGATGAAATCGACATAGGGCGTAAGACTGAAACGCTCCGCTGTCCGGCGGATGGAGAGCTCGTTGTCGCTGGAGGCGATGCCCAGCCTTAGTCCCCGGCGACTGAGCGTGGCAAACAACTCTGCCAGATCGGTGACCGGCACGGATTTTTCGGCAGCACCCGCAAACATGGCATCGATCCGGGGAACCAGCCATTCCACATCGAGGAGCGAGCCGGCTGACACGAAACCTGCGGCTATTTCCCGCGTGTTACCCGCAGCAAGCAGGCTGTCTGGCACGATGTGGCCGGTCTCGGGGTCCATGCCGCAAGCCCTGAGAAGAGTACTCGCAAGCGCAGCGTCGCCACCGGACGCGAGCAGCGCGACTTCGCGGTTGACCGGCCCCCAACTGTCGTCGAAATCCAGAAGGGTGCCGTCCTTGTCGAACAGAATGCCCTCGATACTGGACAGGCGTTCATCCCGAGGCAAAGCCGTATCTTTCAGGATTGTCATCACGAAGCCACTTTCGGCTGTAGCCGTGCCTTGACGGTCAGCGGGTTTATGAAGGGCTCGAGACCCTTCATCGTCGCGGCGAGTGCGCCACGCATGTCCTGCAGGCATTCGGTGCCTGCATCCATCATCTTGTGGCGCGCCAGATCATTTGTATTGAGGAAATGGACGGCCTTGGCCAGCATTTCAGGGTCCCGCACGATACGGGCAGCCCCGCAGCGCACAAGCTTCTGGTAGGAGTCACGGAAGTTCTGAACGTGGGGGCCGGACAAGACGGCGGTTCCCAGCATGGCCGGTTCAAGCGGGTTCTGCCCTCCCTCGGCCGTCAGCGAACGCCCGACGAAGGCGACTTCCGTCAATCGAAGATAAAGGCCCATTTCACCGATCGTGTCGCCTAGCAGGATGTCGGTATCGTCGGTCACGACGTCACCACGGCTGCGGCGTGCAATCTTGAAGCCTTTTTCCAGCATCATTTTTTCCAGGTCGTCAGCCCGCTCGGGATGACGTGGAACGACAATGGTGAGGAGACCGGTGTGCGCCTTAAGGGCGCGGTGGACCATCAAAGCCACCTTTTCCTCACCCTCAAAGGTGGAGATCGCCGCCCAACTCTTGCGACGGCCGATCTGTTGCCGGTAGCGCTCCACGAGGGCCGCATCACAAGCAGGCGCCTCGGCATCGACCTTGATGTTGCCTGCGATTGTCACCGGCCAGGCACCAAGATCGCGATAACGCTCGGCATCGAGGTCAGACTGCGCGACGACCAGGGCAAGCTTGCCGAACAGAGCCTCCGAAATCGAGGCATGATTGCGCCAACGTTCGAATGACCTGTCCGAAATGCGGGCATTGACGAGGATCTGCGGCACGTGCCGGCGCTGCAGCTCTATCATTGTCACCGGCCATATCTCCGACTCGACCGAGATTGCCAGATCCGGCCTCCAATATCTCAGGAACCGCTTGATGGCCGGCTTGACGTCAAGAGGAACGTATTGGTGCATGATATCGTCGCTCAGGCGCGTCTTGACCAGCTCTGCAGAGGTGACCGTGCCTGTGGTCAGCAAGACGTTTATCTCGCGCCGACGGAGTTCCTTCAACAGCGGCACCACAGCAAGCGTCTCGCCGACACTGGCGGCATGCACCCACGCAAGCGGCCCGACCGGACGCGGCAGGCTGGCATACCCATACCGTTCGGCTCGACGGGCCCGGTCTTCCTTGCCCTTGGCAGCGCGCACGGCCAGAAACGGCCCCGTCAATGGATAGACGACGACGCTGGCCCATCGATAGGCGGCAAGAGCGACCGATGCCATCCCGCTGCTCATACTCCGATTACCCAATCACTCTCGAGGAGGGGTCTGCCGGCGTTCTGCCGTTTGTCATACAAATCCAATGCGCAATAACTATGCTAAAATAGAGGCGCCCGGAAACGACAGCTTCCGGGCGCGGATTTCTCACTGCGTATCGGCCGGGTTCAGCAGGCGATGCATGTGGACGATGAAATAACGCATATGGGCGTTGTCCACGGTCTGCTGCGCTTTGGACTTCCAGGCTGCGAGCGCACTCGCATAATCCGGGAAAATGCCCACGATATCCAGCGAATTGAGATCACGGAACTGTACCTCCGAAAGGCTCGACAGTTCGCCTCCAAAGACCAGGTGAAGAAGCTGCTTCTTACCGTCGGTTTCCGTCATAAGCGATGTTCTTTCCAGTATGATTTCACCGACATTTCATCTGCGCGATTTCGCTCCAAAGGTCAACCGCGAGAGGCTGGCGCAAGCTGTGCGAGAAGGGATGGCAGCAACGGGGCGGCTGCGGCACAAAGCACCTCGTGACGCACTTCCGGCCGGTTGTACTGCAAGGTGCTTCCCGCGCTATCGGTGAGACGACCGCCGGCGCGTTCGAGGATGAGATCGGCAGCGGCGAGATCCCAATCATGAGAGTTGCGCTTGACGAACGTGGCGTGTATCCGCCCGTCCGCCACCATGGCGATACGGTAAGCGAGCGAGGGAATATGGGCTACGCGCTCCAGTCCCTCGCGAAACATCGGATCTATCGTGTTCAGCATGTCTTGCGGCGTCGCGACGCGAAGGCGAGGCCCATCGCGCCCCGCGACCTCGATTGGCTCGCCGTTCTTCCGGACGGCGCCTCCGGTTGATGCAAGATATTCCTCGGAGAGCGCCGGAGCATACAGTGCCGCTGCCACCGGCCGCCCTTCATGAACGACGGCGACACTGACGCACCAGGTTCTTTCACCTGCAATGAAAGCACGCGTGCCATCGATCGGATCAACGACGAATACGGTATCGTGGGAGAGCCGGGCGGGGTCGTCATCGGTCTCTTCTGAAAGCCAACCATAACCGGGTCGCGCACCACGGAGCATGGTTTCCAGCATCTCGTTCGCGGCGAGATCGGCCGCGCTGACGGGTGAACGGCCCTCGTTCTTGAACCAGACATCGGGCGACTGCCCGAAATACGACAAAGCCACCTCGCCTGCGCGGCGGGCAGCCTCGCCGATCAAAGCGAGGTCGGCGAGCCAGTCAGTTTGTGCGAGGGCCACCATCGGCCTTACCCCTAGTCTACGGCGGTTCAGCGGCCGGCCAGTGTCATCCCTTCGATCGCAATCGTGGGAGCGGCCACACCGAACTTACGATCGATATCATTAGCCACGGTCAATCGCATGAACATATCCTTCAAGTTCGATGCGATCGTCACTTCGGATACGGGATACGCCAGCTCGCCGTTTTCGATCCAGAAACCGCTGGCGCCCCGACTGTATTCGCCGGTGATCATGTCCACGCCATGCCCGATGAGCTCGGTTACATAGAAGCCAGTACCGATCGACCGGATCAGATCCTCCGGTGACATATCTCCGGGCTCCAATGCGAGGTTCGTGGATGAAGGGGAGACCGTCGTTCCACCGCGAGCGCCGCGACCATTGGTGCGCAGGCCAAGTTCCCGTGCTGTGGAGGAAGACAGGAACCAGTGCTTGAGAACACCGTCTTCGATCATGACCAATCGCTCTCCCCGCACACCTTCGCCGTCAAAGGGGCGAGAGGCGGGGCCACGAACACGCAGCGGTTCGTCGGTGATGTTGATGCCCTTCTTCAAGACCTGCTCACCCATTCGATCGCGAAGGAAGGAGGTCTTGCGCGCGACGGCCGCGCCGTTGATGGCGCCCGCTATGTGTCCGACAAATCCCCGTGCAACACGCGGATCGAAGACGACCGTGATGTTCGACCCCGTATCCGCCTGACGTGCATTCAGGCGCCGCACCACACGTTCACCGGCGCGACGTCCGATCAGTTCGGGCGCATCCAGTTCGGCGGCGTAGAGACGACTGTCAAAATCATGGTCGCGCTCCATTTTCGTGCCTTCGCCCGCGATGACACCAACGGACCGGCCGAAGCGTGAGGCCTTGTAGCTGCCGGAGAAGCCGTGTGAGGTGACCAGCACGAGCCCACCCATGCCGGCGGACGCGCCAGCCCCGGCAGACTTGCTGACCCCTGAAACATCCAGAGCGGCCGCTTCCATGGCAAGTGCGGCCTCGGTCAAGGCTTCGCTCGACATCTCCGTGGAATCGAAGAGTTCAAGATCCAGAGGCATTCGGGCAAGATCGGTCTCGTCCGCCAGTCCCGCGAACGGATCTTCCGGAGAAACGCGCGCCATGGCCACGGCTCGTTCTGCCAAGGCCTTGAGATCGAAGCCCGGGTTGGCGGACACGCTGGCAACCTTCTTGCCGACAAAAACCCGTAACGAGAAGTCGTCACTTTCAGCGGAGTCCGTTGACTCCACATTGCCCTGGCGGACAGATACCGACCGCGACCGCGACCGGACAACGACCGCATCGGCCGCATCCGCGCCGGCGGCGCGCGCCAGGTTGACCAATTGCTCGGCACGCGACAGAAGGTTTCCGGAGTCGATTTCAGAAGACATGGCTTGGCCTTTCGTTCCGGCACCATTTATTGTGCAATACAACGGTCATCAAGGCCGCCGGCGTCGAATACCGGAAAAAGGGTTCATCTCCCCCGGATTGCCACCCAAATAGGAACAACCAGGCATGAGCACCTCGCACGTCATGTTCACCGAAACGCTTCTGTTGCTCGGCGGAGCGGTGGTGGCAGCGCCCTTGTTTCGGCAGTTGGGCCTCAGCACGGTGCTTGGATACCTGGCGGCGGGCGTGGTCATCGGACCGCTGGCGCACCTCATTTCGGAGACGGGGGAAATCCTCAGCGTGTCCGAACTGGGTGTCGTCTTTCTGCTCTTCATCATCGGCCTTGAGCTGAAACCATCGCGCCTCTGGCACATGCGCGCCGATATTTTCGGCCTTGGCACGGCACAGGTGGTCGTCAGCGGGCTGATCCTGTCCGTCCTTCCGGTGTTGATGGGACTGGTGGACTGGCGCGGTGGCCTCGTCATCGGCTTTGGCCTTGCGCTTTCGTCCACGGCCTTCGCGCTCCAGCTTCTGAACGACCAGGGCGACCGAAACACGCGGTATGGCCAGCGAGCCTTTTCCATTCTTCTGCTGCAGGACCTCGCCATCGTCCCACTGCTTGCGATGGTCAGCCTTCTCGGAGGCCAGGCGGAGGGGGCGGAGACGCCCTTCTACCAGGAAGCGGCAATCGCGGTTGGCGCGATCGTGGCTATGCTCGTTGCCGGTCGCTACATCCTGACGCCGATGTTCGGCGTCATCGCCAGGACAGGCGCGCGAGAGGTGATGATCGCAGCAGCGTTGCTCGTCGTGATAGGTTCCGCAACTCTGATGCAGGTCGCCGGTCTCTCCATGGCCATGGGCGCTTTCCTGTCGGGCGTAATGCTCGCGGAGTCGTCTTATCGCCACGAGCTTGAAGCGGATATCGAGCCGTTCCGCGGCATCCTGCTGGCGCTGTTCTTCATGGCAGTTGGCATGTCGATGCAGATCGACGTGATCCTCGACAATCTCCTTCTGATCGTCGGCGGCGTACTGGTCATCATGATCCTGAAGGCGATCGTCCTTTATCTGCTCTGCCGCGCCACCGGATCGAGCCGTGACGACGCGATCCGCGTCGCCTTCCTTCTGCCCCAGGGCGGCGAGTTCGGTTTTGTGCTGTTCACCACCGCGACCACTGTCGGACTGCTATCGGGGGCGACTGCCTCCATGCTCATCTCGATGGTGACACTTACGATGGCCTTGACGCCGCTCGGTGCAATCCTTGCGCGGCGTCTTCAAACGGAAGACGCGGCTGAGAAGATGGACGAGGATTTCGAAGGCGCCGATGCCGATGTCATCATGGTGGGCTTCTCCCGCTTCGGTCAGATTGCGGCGCAAATCCTGCTTGCAAGCGGAAGGGACGTGACGATCATAGACGATTCCGTCGACCGTGTTCGTCAGGCCGCCTCCTTCGGCTTTCGCATCTATTTTGGCGACGGAACGCGGCTCGACGTGCTGCGCGCCGCCGGCATCGAACGCGCGAAGATCGTCGCGATCTGTACGCAGAAGAAGGAAACCACCGATCGGATCGTCGACCTCCTGAAGGAGGAGTATCCCGAGGCGCGGCTCTTCGTCCGCTCCTACGACCGTATCCATAGCCTGTCGCTCCGGTCGCGCGACGTCGAATACGAACTGCGAGAGACGCTGGAATCGGGTCTGCTTTTTGGTCGCAAAACGCTAGAAGCACTCGGAATGACAGAGACCGAAGCACAAGCGATCCTGGACGACATTCGCGTCCGCGATGAGGAGAGGCTGCAAATACAGGCTGCCGAGGGTATCCTGGCAGGACGTCACATGCTCCACAACCGACCGGTGCGTCCCGAGCCTCTCGTCAAGCCGAAGCGGCAGAGCGACGACGGGGAGTCTGCTGCTCGCTTCCCCGAGGCCGTTGGCGAGGAGATGGATCGCTAGGCGATCGCACTGCGAAGGCGCACCTCGATCGCGGTCTCGATCTGCCGCTTCAGATCATCCTTTACGCCATCCGCTGCTTCCAGCACTTGACGGGCCTTGACGAAATCCAGAACCCGGAAGGCGTTGACGGGCGGCCGCAGGAAGATGTCCGGCTTTGACAGCTTGAGTTTGAGTGCGATCATGGACTGCATCATCAGTTGCGATGCGCCGAAAAGGCTGTCGAAGCGATTGGGCACGCCCTCCCCATCCGGGGCTCCGACGACATCGACGGCGATCACGATGTCCGCCAGAGGCCGAAGGTGTTCATAGGGTACGGGATTGACGATGCCGCCATCGACCATGATGCGACCATCGATCTCGACCGGCATGAAAAGTACCGGTATCGCGGCAGACGCGGCGAGCGCAGGATGCAGCGCTCCTTCCTCACGGATCGACTCGCTTTGGGCATAATAGTCGGTGGTGACCACTTTCAGCGGAATACGCAGCGCAGAGAAGTCCGCCGGCAGTTCAGGCGGCAAGAACGCGGCTAGGATGCGTTCCAGGTTGAACTGCCCCAGCCGAAAGCCGCCGAGCGCGTCCCGCATGGTTCCCGGCCCCAGATTCCAGAGACGATTGGCGACTGTCGACCGTTTCCCTACCGTTTCGAGAACATATTCCCGAATTTCCCGGCCGCGCATTCCGGCCGCCATGCCGGCACCGATCAAGGCTCCCATCGACGCGCCGGCGATGCAGACAGGGCGAATGCCCATCTCGTCGAGCGCCTCGATGACGGAAATGTGGGCAAAACCGCGGGCACCGCCCGCACCGAGCGCAATAGCCACCGTCGGATCATTCGCTTTGCTCAGGGACGGAGTGGCGTTGTCTGTCACGGAGTAATCTCTCTCAGCCGGCCTGATGGAGCCTCCTGCATCAGGTCGGCTTGTAGCGGTAGAAATGCATGCGTGTATCGCCGAAATCGCGATCCTCGATCAGCCTGAAAACCGGATCGAGGACGACGGTCACATCCGCGCTTTCTTCCAGAACGACAAGAGCGTCGGGCAACAGCCAGCCACCCTGAAACGCAGCTTTCAGCGCCTTCTCTCCCAGACCCCTGCCATAGGGCGGATCGGCAAAGAGGAGATGAAACGGCTCCATGTTACTGACCGACCCGAGTGATGTCGCGTCCCGACGCAACATCCTCGCACGGCCATGCAGGCCCAAGGCATCGATGTTTTCCCAGATCAGGCCGCGTCCCTCGACACTGTTTTCGACGAACAGTGCCGATCGACATCCCCTCGACAGCGCTTCGATGCCGACGGCACCGGTACCGGCGAACAGATCGAGTATCCGGGTCCCGTCCAGAGCTTCGGGATAAGCGTGCGCCAGAATATTGAAAAGGCTCTCGCGCGCCCGGTCCGTCGTCGGTCGGATCGCATTGGACTTCGGCGTGGCCAGCGAGCGGCCACGGAATTCACCGCCGACTACCCTCACAGCGGTTTACCTCTGACCACGACCGGGACCACGGCCGCCGCCCGACGGCTTGCCGCCAAGTCCCTTGCCGCCGGGACGGCCTGCGGAAGGCTTGCCACCCGGCTTGCCGCCGAAGGATTTACCGGCGGGCTTGCCGCCAAACGATTTTCCACCCTTCGGCTTATCCCCGAACGGCTTGGCTCCACGCGGACGATCGGCGCGATCGCCAGCCGGGCGGTCGCCTCGGTCGAATGTCGGCCGATCACCCCGCGGCGCACCCGAACGCTCGCCGCGATCGAATTTCGGACGATCGCCTCGCTCCGGCCGATCGCCGAAATCTCGCCGGGGACCGCGTTCACCGAAACCGCGTTTGCCATCGTCGCCGCCTCGCGGATTGCTGGCGGGCGACTCGGCGCGGATCCATTCGCCATCCTCGTCGCGGGCACGGCTCACCTGAACCCGCGGCCCCTCGTCGCGGCGACCGCGGTCATCGAAACTCTTCCGATCGGGATCGAAGCGCGTCATTCCCTTTGTCGGCTTTCCGTCCTTGTCCCGCCCATAGCGCTTGCCGGGACCTGCCGCCTCGCGACGCGGAGCCTTGGCGGAAGCAGACTCGTCGCCGGCTTTTTTTTCCGCTATGGGGCGGGCGCCAGGCGCCATCCAGACATTGCTCGTACGGCTCTTCATCGCGGGCGTCCGCTTCGGCCGGTCGCCAACACCGCCACGTCCTTGGTCCCGATCATCGCGACGGAAGCCTTCGGACTTGCCCTTCCGGTCACCACGAGGGCCCTCAGGCTTGCGCGTGTCGAGACGGTCACGGGCCGCCTCGCGGTCGTCACGACCCCATTCACGGGCTGGCTTCGCGCGTTTGGCGGGCTTTTCGGTCTCATCCTCGGCGTCGACGGCCTTGCGGTCGTGAAGCGGCGCCTCGAAATTGGCCTTGGCCTCCTCGATCAGTCGTGGCCCAAGTTGGTCGCGCAGCATGCGGCCCCGCACCTCGACGACCTTGCCTTCGCCGAGATCGCCGAGCTGGAACGGACCGTAGGAGATGCGGATCAGACGGTTTACATCGAGGCCGAGCGCACCAAGCACGTTCTTGATCTCGCGGTTCTTGCCTTCGCGCAGACCCATGGTGATCCAGACGTTGCGACCTTGCGAGCGATCGAGCGTGGCGTCGATCGATCCATAGAGCACGCCGTCAACGGCAATGCCATCCTTCAGCGCGTCGAGCGCCGCCTGGTCGATTTCGCCATGGGCCCGGACACGGTAGCGCCGGAGCCAGCCGGTGGTCGGAAGTTCCAACACCCTCGCCAGTCCGCCATCATTAGTGAGAAGTAGAAGTCCCTCGGTGTTGATATCGAGGCGACCAATAGACATGACGCGCGGCAAATCTTCCGGCAAATTCTCGAAGACGGTCGGACGACCTTCCGGATCGGAATTGGTGGTCACCAGACCGGCAGGCTTATGATAAAGCCAGAGACGGGTCCGCTCGATGCCTTGGATCGGCTGTCCGTCCACTTCGATGCGATCGGCGAACGTGGCATTGAGCACCGGCGTGTCCAGGACCTTTCCGTTAACCCGCACGCGGCCGTCCATGATCATGCGTTCGATGTCGCGACGGGATGCGACGCCGGCACGGGCCAACAGCTTCGAGATCCGTTCCGGCTTTGCCTCATCGGCGGCAGGAGTGGCAGCCGCTGCCATTGCGGTGGGCTTTGGCGACCGTTTCGCCTTGTCCGGCGCGGGCTTGCGTGTTGCGTCTTTTCCGCCGCGACCGGATGGCCCGGTTGCGGATTTTCTGGGCTTGTCTTTGGATGTCATTTGATATTTGCCTTGAGCTTTGTCCGTCTCCTATCAGGTCAGGACGCCGGGGTTAAGAGGAATTCGTCATATGGCGGAATCGCACGGGTTCATGCAGGCCGCGCTGACGGAGGCAAAGGCAGCCGCAGAGCGGGGCGAAGTGCCGGTCGGCGCGGTCGTGGTGCTCGACGGAACGATCATCGGGCGAGGCGGAAATAGGACACGGGAGAAGAACGACGTCACCGCGCATGCAGAGATCGAGGCCATACGCGCCGCGAGCGCGCTGCTTGGTCAGGAGCGACTGTCGGGCGCCGATCTCTACGTCACGCTCGAACCCTGCGCGATGTGCGCCGCGGCGATTTCCTTCGCCCGTATCCGCCGGCTTTATTACGGCGCCGAGGATCCGAAGGGCGGCGGTGTCGACAATGGGGGGCGCTTCTACACCCAGACGACTTGCCACCATGCGCCTGACGTCTATTCTGGGCTGGCCGAAAGCGAGGCAGCGGAGCTGCTTCGCTCATTCTTCCTAGAGAAGAGGGAGGTGGGATGATCCTGGTCGCCATTCTGGCTGTGCTCGGCATGGGAGCGATATCGGCTTCAGCCTACTTCATCGTCGCGCCGGGCATGCGACGGTTGCCGATGCAATGGTCCGTATCCGGCAGGGTCAACTGGACCGCGCCGCGGCTGGTGGCTCTTTCCCTGACGCCGCTGCTGATCTCGGCCATCATGCTGCTTGTGATAGCGCTTGAAACCGAGCTTGCCGAGCGCGACATCGCGCTGCTGATTTTATCGGTGGTCGGCCCGGTCGTACACCTTCTGCATATTGCGCTGATCGGACGACAGACCCGAAACCTGTCTTGAGCCAGACATATCTATCCGGCGGCGAAATCGCGGAGTTGGTCACCCGCGAGACGGTAGCGTATCCACTCCGTTTGCGGCTCTGCGCCGATCGCCTCGTATACGCGGATCGCCGGCTCGTTCCAGTCGAGGACGCTCCACTCGAACCGCCCGCATCCGCTTTCGACCGCCACTTTCGCCAGATGGCGCAGCAGCAGTTTGCCTGCACCAGATCCGCGATAGTCGGGCGAGACGTAGAGATCCTCCAGATAGAGGCCGTTTCTGGCCTGCCACGTGGAATAGCTGTAGAACCAGACGGCAAAGCCGGCCGGAACACCATCGGCCTCCAGTAGCACCGCTCTGGTGACCGCGCCGGGCCCGAAAAGGGTGGCGGTCAGGCTCTCGACCGTCGCCTCGACCTGATCGACCGCCTTCTCATAGTCGGCGAGTTCGGTGATGAAACGCAGGATCGTGCCTACATCGGCCGGCGTGGAGTCGCGCACCTCAAAATTCATGGTCACCTCAAGAAAAAGGCAGGCCATGGGCCTGCCTATGATAGTACCTTTGGAATTCAGCTTATTGGAAGGGAATCCACCACTGGCTGGTCTGCTGCGCGGCCTTGGCTTCCTTCTTGCGGCGCCGCTCCTTCTTGAGTTCCGGCTCACCCAAGTCCTCGAGAACGGCCGGGTCCGACGCCGTACGATACTGCGTCGGCGGGTCGGCGAGGAAACGGCGCTGATCGAGATAGGCGCCCTTCTGGATCTGACGCGCTTCGCGGAAGGCTTCCCATTTCTGGCTCTCGGTCATCGTTCCCCTGGTGCCGTAGCCTTCAAGCAGCGGTGACTTGTAATTCGGATTGTCGGCGTTCTCGTCCGCTTCCTTGCGAAGACGTTCGCGCGCCTCTTCCGGCGTTTCCAGCCATTCCGGGTTCAGTTCGCGATTGGCGACCGAGGGCTGCGGCGCCACGAGCGCGGTCTGCGCCGAAGACGGCGGCATCACGAGTTCGGGACGTGGATTGTATTTGACGTTGGCGTTCTTGTTCGGTGACGCCCCGACGGACACGGCTGACCCGAGGTCATCGACCAATTGCTCCATTGCCGTTTTGTCGGTGCCGTAGGTCGGGCTCCCCACGCAGCCCGTCAGCCCCACGCAACCCAGCAAAATGCCCGCCAAACCAGCGGTTACTCGAAACGCGTCTGCCCTGATCATGAAAACCTTCCAGCCTTGCCGGCCCGCCGTACAGACGACCTTTGTCCACCGCCTGACGGAAAATTCCGGCCAATTTCAGGCAAATTTACCGGATGACCCGCGAAAGCGCAAATCATCCGGTGACTTTTCCTTAACGTTGCGCCGCAAGCTCCCGAAGTGCCGCCGCATCGCGCGCCGACACATCCGGGTAATCGGGATCGGAGCCGACATCGGTGGTGATCCGCCAAGAGCGGGCGCACTTCCTGCCTTCGGCAAGCTTCGGCTCGACCGAGACCTTGGCCACCTCCGGCAGGCGGAAAGCATCCGCCGGACCTTCGTCACCCACGACCGTGATAGCGGAGGTGATGCAGATCTCGGCGAAGTCCTGCCCGTTGAGCGCTGCAAGCAGTTCCGGATCGGCGACATGGACGACCGGGGCGGCTTCCAGCGAGGAACCGATGCGCTTGTCCTTGCGCTCGATTTCGAGAGCGCCGGTGACCACATAGCGCACGTCGCGGATCTTGGCCCACTTCGCTTCCAGCGCGTCGTTGCGCCATTCGGCGGGAACGGCCGGGAACTGTTCGAGATGAACGGACTCGGCGGCAGGATTACGCGACAGCCAGGCCTCTTCCATGGTGAAGGGAAGCATCGGCGCGAGCCATGTCACCAGGCAATCGAACAGCTTGCGGATGACCGCGAGGCTCGCCCGGCGACGCAGCGACGACGGCGCGTCACAATAGAGTGCGTCCTTGCGGATGTCGAAGTAGAAGGCCGACAGCTCGATGTTGGAGAAATCGATCAGAGAGCGGGTGATCTTCTTGAAATCGAACTGGTCGTAACCTTCACGCACCATGCCGTCGAGTTCCGACAGGCGGTGCAGCATCAACTTTTCGAGCTCGGGCATGTCGGCATAGTCGATCTCCTCGCCCTTGTCGTGGGCGAGCGTGCCGAGCATCCAGCGGATGGTGTTGCGAAGCTTGCGGTAGGCATCGATGTTGGTCTGGATGATCGACTTTCCGAGACGCTGGTCTTCCCAGTAGTCGGTGGTCATGACCCAGAGACGCAGGATATCGGCGCCCGACTCCTTCATCACGTCCTGCGGGAAGACCTGGTTGCCGAGCGACTTCGACATCTTGCGGCCGTCTTCCGCCATGGTGAAGCCATGGGTGATGACGGCGTTGTAAGGTGCGCGGCCGCGCGTGCCACAGCTTTCGAGCAGGGACGAATGGAACCAGCCGCGATGCTGGTCGGAGCCTTCGAGATAGACGTCGGCCGGCCACTTGAGGTCCGGTCGGTCTTCGAGCGTGAAGGCGTGGGTCGAGCCCGAGTCGAACCAGACATCGAGGATGTCCATGACCTGGGTCCACTTGGCCGGATCATGCTCGTTGCCGAGGAACCGCTCCTTGGCGCCTTCGGCGAACCAGGCGTCCGCCCCTTCGGCCTCGAAGGCCTCGAGGATACGGGCATTGACCTTCTCGTCCTTCAGCACATTGCCATCGCTATCGGCGAATACGCAGATCGGCACACCCCAGGCGCGCTGGCGCGACAGAACCCAGTCCGGACGGTCGGCGATCATCGAACGCAGGCGGTTCTGGCCCATGGCCGGCACGAAGCGGGTCTCGTCGATGGCTTTGAGGGCACGCGAGCGCAGGGTCGAGCCGTCGCCGAGGTCCTTGTCCATGTAGACGAACCATTGCGGCGTGTTGCGGAAGATCACAGGCTTCTTGGAGCGCCAGGAATGCGGATAGGTGTGCTTCAGGCGGCCGCGAGCGAACAGGTTGTTCGCGGCGATCAGGGCTTCGATGACGACCTTGTTGGCGTCGCCCTTCTTGCCCGAGTCGTCGATGACGCGCGCCGGACCTCCTGCGCGATCCGGGCCGAAACCAGGAGCATCCTTGGTGTAGTAGCCGGCATCGTCGACGGTGAAGGGGATGCGGGACGAGATGCCGCGAGCCTCAAGCGCCCGGGCATTGTCCATCCAGGCGTCAAAGTCCTCACGGCCGTGGCCGGGCGCGGTGTGCACGAAACCGGTACCAGCGTCGTCGGTGACGTGGTCGCCGTCGAGGAGCGGCACCTTGAAGTCGTAGCCGAGTGCGGCGAGCGGATGGGCGCAGGTGATCGATGCGAGTTCATCGCCTTCGATATCGCGAACCAATTCAAAGGTCACCTTGGCCTTGGCGGCGCATTCGTCTGCGAGCCGCTTGGCGAAGATCAGCTTTTCACCGGGCTGCGGACCGAAGTCGTTTTCAGCCGCCTTGACCTTGTAGAGACCGTAGGCGAAGCGCGAGGAGAACGAGATCGCGCGGTTGCCCGGCATGGTCCACGGGGTCGTCGTCCAGATGACGACGAAGTCGCCCTTGAGATCGGCCGGCCCTTCCGTCACCGGGAACTTCACCCAGATCGTGTCGCTCTCGTAGTCCTGGTATTCGACTTCCGCTTCCGCGAGCGCCGTGCGCTCGACGACCGACCACATCACCGGCTTCGATCCACGGTAGAGCTGGCCGGAGCTGGCGAATTTCAGCAGTTCGCCGGCGATGCGGGCTTCGGCGTGGAAGTTCATCGTCGTGTAGGGATTGTCGAAGTCGCCCTCGATGCCGAGACGCTTGAACTCTTCCGACTGGACGCCGATCCACTTTTCGGCATAGGCGCGGCATTCCTTGCGAAACTCGATCATCGCCGAGGGCTGCTTGAGGTCGGGCTTTTCCTTGCCCTTCGAACGGTAGTTCTCTTCCTCGATCTTCCACTCGATCGGTAGACCGTGGCAATCCCAGCCGGGCACATAGTTGGCGTCGAAGCCGCGCATCTGGAAGGAGCGGTTGATGACGTCCTTCAGGATCTTGTTGAGCGCGTGGCCGATATGGATGTTGCCGTTGGCATAGGGCGGGCCGTCGTGGAGGACGAACTTCTCGCGGCCGGCGGCGGAGGCGCGCAGGCGCTTGTAGAGGCCCATCTCCTGCCAGCGTTTCACCATTTCCGGCTCCTTCTGCGGCAAGCCGGCGCGCATCGGGAAGTCGGTCTCGGGCAGATAGAGGGTGGAGGAGTAGTCTACTTTTTCAGCGGTATCGGTCATGATCTAGCCATCGCAGCGGCGCGTATGCGCCGGAAAAAATCGGGAAATCTGGCGGTTGAGGAGGCGCCGGAAAAGCGCCGAGAACCCGGACCCTCCGGCAGCTTTCAAAGCGCGCGGAAGGCCGGGCCAATAATTCGAATAGAGATACGCAGCCAAACCCGGGTCATGGTGGCGGTTGTTTAAGCGGTTTTACGGGGAAAAGGAAGAGGTCGGGAACAAGAATGTCGGAGGCCGACAAAGGGCGCACTATTATTTCCCGAAACGGTTTCGCGGTCGGTCAGGCCGTACGGGAATAGACGTGTGTTGGGGTCGACGGCTCACGATTGACCGGAGTCGCGACAACACGATTGCGGCCCTCCGTCTTGGCGACGTAGAGGCTTTGGTCCGCTTCAACCACCCATGCGTCAAGCGCCCGGTCGTCGCGATCCATGACTGTAAAGCCGCATGAGAATGTAAGGTAGAACGCACTCTTTCCGGAGCGGATTTCGCGGGCGGCGATCGCACTCCGCAAATGTTCGAGGACGATGGTCGCAGCCGCATGGTCGTGGCGCGGCAGGCAAAGACCGAACTCTTCTCCGCCTAACCTGCCGAAGACGGCGTTCGCCGGCATTGCCGAGACAACATGTTCGCAAAACTGAACCAGCGCATCATCCCCGCCAGCATGGCCGTGGGTATCGTTTATGCGCTTGAAATGATCGATATCGATCAACGCGATCGCGCCGCCCGTTGTGCGTGAGAGCAGTTCCGCCTCCTCCATGAACCGGCGGCGATTGAGAATACCCGTCAGGTAATCGGTATCGGCGAGCCTGCGATGGTCTTCGCTCACCCGTTCAAGCTTCAAGACGATCGTCAGCAGAAATGCGCTCAACGTGAAGATGGCAAGGAGAATACTGGTCGGGCCGAGCCAGGACGCGACCGGAAGACCATCTTCGATGCGCAATGGAGATACAGCCGCTATTGCGGCCACCACGGCATTGGCAAATGCGAACAGGCTATAAACCACCACCGCCAGGCGACTGGAGGGCAGCTTCCTGCCACGCGTCGCCCGGTGAATCACGGTCGCCGCGAACACCAGATTCGCCGCTGTGCCAAGGTAAATGAGAGGAACGTGGGCCGAAATCGGAAAATCCATGACTTTCAGACCAACCCGGCAAATGGACACCACTAGCGAGACGACGAACGCCTCCCACCAGCGGTAGCGCAGTCCGAAGAATTCCTTGAAGCCGAGCGCCAGAAGGCCGGCCATGCAGATATAAACGATGCCACCTATATACTCGATCGCCTGCAAGCCAACGGTCTTCGGCATGGCCATCATCATGCCGCCGACAACGATGGACCAGGCAGCAAGGCACCAGATCAACAGCTCTTTCTGACGATGATTGCTCAGCCAGCCAACTGTTGTCGCTATCGCAACCGCGAGATTAAGCAGCGCGGTATAAAGAAAGACCGTACTGAGATCGAGCATCCAACACTTCTATTTTAAATTGTGTGTTGTTACATTAGATAGGCAACAGGTTTCAGAATAATTGATGAAGTCGTATTCTCGTTTGGACTAGCCGAAAACTCGTTCGAAAAACAGCATTCAGAACGAAATGGAGGCATCCAGAGAGCCAAGCGGCCGCACGTCCGAAAGAAGCGCTCTTGCCTCATCTTCGTCCTGCCGTATCTGAGCGACGAGGGGCTCCAGTCCATCAAACTTCAGTTCGTCCCGCAGGTGGCCGAAGAAGGATACGGAACAGAGTTCACCGTAAAGATCTCCTGCGAAATCGAAGACATAGGTCTCAAGCAGTGCGGCGCCGTGATCGGTGACCGTCGGACGATAGCCGAAGCTCGCAACGCCGTCGTGGAGAGTTCCGTTCTGTCGGCGGAAGCGGACGGCATAGATGCCGGGCCTCAGTTCAGACTCTGCAGCAAGGGCCATGTTCGCCGTGGGATAGCCCAAGGTCCGGCCCAGTTGCTGCCCCTTGATGACCTCCGCCTCGACAGTGAAGCGATAGCCAAGCAGCCCGGCGGCCTCGGAAACGGCGCCCTCCGACAGCAGTTTGCGGATACGGCTGGACGAGACCACTTCAGATCCCTCATCCCGGAACGCATCGACGAGAGTGACGCCGAAGCCGTGGCGGCTCCCCGCGTTCATCAGGAAGGCTGGCCCTCCTTCCCTGCCCTTGCCGAAGTGAAAATCGAAACCGGTGACCACTTCGCTGGCGCCGATCCAATCGACAAGAATGGTCCTCACGAACTCCTCGGCAGAGCGTTGCGAGAACTCCATGTCGAAGGGATACTCGATCACACAGTGGAAACCCATCGCCTCCAGGAGGCGTGCCCTCAATGGCGCCGGCGTCAACCGGAACACAGGGGCATCGGGACGGAAAACAGTGCGAGGATGCGGCTCAAACGTCAGCACGAGCGCCGGAACACCGCGGTCTCCGGCAAGTTCCAGCGCACGGTCCAGCACGCTCTGATGTCCGCGATGTACGCCGTCGAAATTACCGATGGCGACCACACCGCCTTTCAGGCGGTCCGGCAGCAGGTCCTTCTTCTCGTTGCGATGAAAAACCGTCATCGGGAATTCTCTCAGGCGAGGCGCTGCATCCAGTACTTCGGTGTCGCATTCTCGCGTTCGAGCCAAGCATTGAGGATCGCCTCGTCCGGCTTACCGTTTACGGTGTATTCGGCAGCGTGAATGCCGCCGGAGATGTAGAGCAGGTCCAGGCCATAATCGAGAGCGCCACGCACGTCCGTGGGCATACCGTCGCCGATGGCGACAACGCGCGTCATATCAACCTCGCCGCCACGGGCATCGCGGGCCGCCACGAGCGATGCCTCGTAGATCGGGCTGTGCGGCTTTCCAGCGATCCGGGTCGCTCCACCCAGTTGCTGGTAGTAGGCGGCGATGGCTCCGGCGCACGGGATCATTCGGCTACCACGCTCAACGATGAGATCCGGATTGGCGCAGATCAACGGAATGCTCCTGGCGGAGAAGCCGGCAAGCATCTCGTGATAATCTTCCGGAACTTCCTTTTCGTCATCGAAGAATCCGGTGCAGACAATGGCTTCGGCGTCCGATACGTCTGTCGGCACGACATCGATGCCATCAAGGAGCGACAGGTCCCGGTCCGGCCCCAGGAAGAAGATTTTCTTCGGGCCTGCGGCGATCAGCGTGCGGGTCACGTCTCCCGATGTCACGATCCGGTCATAGGCGGTATCGGCGACGCCGATCATCCGCAACTGGCTGATGACGCCCGGCGACGGGCGAGGCGAATTGGTGATAAGAACGACGGTCAAGCCGTTCTCCCGAGCGCGGGACAGGGCGTCCGACGCCGACGCGAAGGCGTCCACGCCGTTGTGCAGCACGCCCCATACGTCGCAGAGCACGACGTCATAACGATCGCTGATAGCGTTCAGGTTTTCGATGCGCGCGGCCATGTACCCCGATCCCGGTTCGATGAAGTCAGCGGCCCACATTGCAAAGGCGGAGGCCAAAGGCAAGGTCTTTTGCCGCGTAGCGCTATCAGGGCATAAGGCGCGGGCCTGGACCTTCCTTGCGAAGACTGTCATCCGGATTGCGCAACGGGCAATCATCCAGCGACAGGCAGCCGCATCCGATGCAAGTGTCAAGTTGATCCCGGAGTGCCACGAGCGTGCGGATGCGCTCGTCCAGCTTACTACGCCAATTGGTTGACAGCCGCCGCCAGTCAGCGGCCGTCGGCGAGCGGTCCTGCGGCAAGGTGGCGAGCGCTTCGCGGACGTCGGCGAGAGGCACTCCGAGCCGTTGCGCCGTCTTGATGAGCGCGACCCGTCGAAGGACGCCGCGCGGATAGCGGCGCTGGTTTCCGGAAGTCCGCCAACTGCCGATCAAACCCTCCCGCTCGTAAAAGTGAAGAGCGGAGACGGCGATACCGGCGCGCAACGCGACCTCGCCGACCGTCAGAAACCCGTCCGTCATTTTCCTGCCACTCGTCATCATTTGCCCTTGATCTCAAGTTTACTTGAGGTTCTATCGTCTGCGGTATTCAATGACAACTCTTCCGGAGAACCCTCATGAACGCCGCTTCCGTGTTTCCTCGTAGTGCAAGCATTTTCCGTATTGATCGCTTCGACTGCCCTCGCGACAGCCTTGCTGCCTTTGCAGACCGTCTCGCGCTCATCCATGGCTATTTCGACACTCTGTCCGGCTGCCTCTACAACAGGGTCGCGATCATGGAAGTCGAGGATCGGATCGAAGTGGTGACGGTGGTGGAATGGGAAAACGCGGCATCACTCCGCCAGGCCAAGGCGGCCGTCGACGCATTCTACGAGAGCACGCAATTCGAACCCGCTGCGTTCCTGGCGGAGAACCGCATAGCTGGGCATTTCGGCGTGTTTCAGATGATGCCGCTCTGACCGCCAGCGCTGCCTCGCGCACTCTAGTCACCCAATCAGGTGCGGCTCACGGTTTTTTCGGAGCCGTTCTTGACTCCGCACGATGCTATCCCTAAATCGACGTCGCTAGCACTCTTCAATGGCGAGTGCTAACATCATCACGCGGGTCCCTGAGATCCGCCAATGTCATTTGATCGAGGGATTAGACAATGGCAAGCACCAACTTCCGCCCCCTGCACGACCGCGTCGTTGTAAAGCGCGTCGAGTCCGAAGAAAAGACCAAGGGCGGCATCATCATTCCGGACACCGCCAAGGAAAAGCCGGCTGAAGGCGAAATCGTCGCCGTCGGCCCGGGTGCCCGCGACGAAAACGGCAAGCAGGTGGCTCTCGACGTCAAAGTCGGCGATCGCGTCCTGTTCGGCAAGTGGTCGGGCACCGAAGTCAAGCTCGATGGCGTCGACCTTCTGATCATGAAGGAATCCGACATCATGGGCGTTATCGGCTGATCTGCCGATCCGTATCCCACATCAACAATTCACCAAAGAGCTAAGCTCCGGGAGTTTTGAATATGGCTGCTAAAGAAATCAAATTCGGCCGCACCGCGCGCGAAAAGATGCTGCATGGCGTCGACGTCCTCGCTGACGCCGTGAAGGTTACCCTCGGCCCGAAGGGTCGTAACGTCATCATCGACAAGTCCTTCGGCGCTCCGCGCATCACCAAGGACGGTGTATCGGTCGCCAAGGAAATCGAACTCGAAGACAAGTTCGAGAACATGGGCGCGCAGATGGTCCGCGAAGTTGCTTCGAAGACCAACGACATCGCCGGCGACGGCACCACGACCGCAACCGTTCTTGCCCAGGCCATCGTTCGCGAAGGCAACAAGGCCGTTGCCGCCGGCATGAACCCGATGGACCTGAAGCGCGGTATCGACCTTGCTGTTGCTGAAGTCGTCAAGGACCTCCAGGCCAAGGCCAAGAAGATCTCGACTTCGGAAGAAGTCGCCCAGGTCGGTACGATCTCGGCAAACGGCGACACGCAGGTTGGCCGTGACATCGCGGAAGCCATGCAGAAGGTCGGCAACGAAGGCGTTATCACCGTCGAAGAAGCCAAGACCGCTGAAACCGAACTCGAAGTCGTCGAAGGCATGCAGTTCGACCGCGGCTACCTGTCGCCCTACTTCGTCACCAACCCGGAAAAGATGGTTGCTGACCTGGAGGATGCCTACATCCTGCTGCACGAGAAGAAGCTTTCGAACCTTCAGGCCATGCTCCCGGTTCTCGAAGCTGTCGTCCAGACCGGCAAGCCGCTCGTCATCATCGCTGAAGACGTCGAAGGCGAAGCTCTCGCAACGCTCGTCGTCAACAAGCTGCGTGGTGGCCTCAAGATCGCTGCCGTCAAGGCTCCGGGCTTCGGCGACCGCCGCAAGGCCATGCTGGAAGACATCGCGATCCTGACCGGCGGCACCGTGATCTCCGAAGATCTCGGCATCAAGCTCGAGAATGTCACGCTCGACATGCTCGGCCGCTCCAAGAAGGTCTCGATCTCCAAGGAAAACACCACGATCGTCGACGGTGCCGGCCAGAAGTCGGACATCGAAGGCCGCGTTGCCCAGATCAAGGCTCAGATCGAAGAAACGACTTCGGACTACGACCGCGAAAAGCTGCAGGAACGTCTTGCCAAGCTCGCTGGCGGCGTTGCCGTGATCCGCGTTGGTGGCTCGACGGAAATCGAAGTCAAGGAACGCAAGGACCGTATCGACGACGCCCTGAACGCGACCCGCGCGGCTGTTCAGGAGGGTATCGTTCCCGGCGGCGGCACGGCTCTGCTGCGCTCGTCCACTAAGATCACCGTCAAGGGTGCGAACGACGACCAGGAAGCCGGCATCAACATCGTCCGCAAGGCGCTGCAGTCGCTGGTTCGCCAGATCGCCACCAACGCTGGTGACGAAGCTTCGATCGTGGTCGGCAAGATCCTGGAAAGCAACACCGACAACTTCGGCTACAACGCCCAGACGTCGGAATATGGCGACATGATCGCCATGGGTATCGTCGACCCGGTCAAGGTCGTTCGTACCGCCCTGCAGAACGCAGCCTCGGTTGCATCGCTGCTGATCACCACCGAAGCCATGATCGCCGAACTTCCGAAGAAGGAAGCTGCCGGCGGCATGCCGGGCGGCATGGGCGGCATGGGCGGCATGGACATGATGTGAGGCATATGCCTCATATCTGAACCAGCCGGTTCATTTGGAAGGGCGGTCTCCGGGCCGCCCTTTTCTTTGGCTTTACTCCAAAAAGCAAAGAACAGGCCCGAGGGGAAGGCTCAATCGGCAATTGATTTATATATCGGTGATGTTAGAGTTTCTAAAAAAGGAAGACCGCAATCCGCGAGACGCGAATTCTGGCCAGGGGTCTACGACCATCACCACGCCAGCGGCGCCGGGAGTTCCGACGGTCGAACGCGACATGTGGAAAAATGAACTGTAACGAAATGGTACACAAACGGCAAAAACAATGACTTAGGCGAGCATTCTCGTCGCTATGCAAAAAAGAATTGCCGAAGAGGAAAAAGCAACTATAACGCTGCCCGAGTTTCAATCACCCGCCAACGCATTAGATGTCGTTCGGAATATTTCGATGTCCGAGGGCTTCCGATGGAAAAATCAACGGCGGCGATCGGACATGCGTCAGACGGAAACATATTGCGGGGCCGGTGACGACGATTGGTTGCAATCGTATCGTCGAGGGGTCGAGTAGCGTAAAACTGATACTGAATTTGCCGCCCCGGGGGGCCGTTGGCGGCAATCTTCTTAAAATTCTCCGCGCTGCCGGAGAAGCCTGCTTTGGCTTAAGACTTTTGGGGGATCGTCTTGTTCAAAATATGCAAGTCCAGCGTAGATGAAGCCTTCGACGCATCGCATAACGCCACGGATGAGAGTGGCCTGGACCTGATCAATCGATTTTCAATGGCCGAGGGCTGGGTCGGCGACCTTGCCAATGGCGTCATCCGCCTTGGCGAATATGCAAAGGCGCTCCACGGTGTGGATGGGCCCGAGTGTGGGCTGCTGAGCATGATGCGGTGTTACGAAACCCAGGACAGGGCACACATCCTGGGACTTTTCGAACAAGCCGCGACGACCTCGTCGTCCTTCTGCTACTCCACGACAATCCATCACGGCGATGGTCGACGCCAGCCGGTGTTCTGCATCGGGGAATCGACAGGACTGGAGGAACAGGCCGAAGTCGGCACCATGGCCGGCGTCTTTCTGTTTCCTAAGTTCAAGATTTCCGCCGCCGCCCTCGCCCGGCTCGCGTAAGACGACAGCAGCATTAAAAGACTACTGTTCACGTTTCTCGAACGAAATGTGCATCGTTGTTTATCTATGCGAGACGATGGAAAAAACGCATCTTGCGGCCACTGCGCATAGCAAGTCCGTTCCATCGTTTCAGGAGAAACACATGTCCTCGACCAATAACGTGCTCATTCTTCTTGCCCGCGTGCTGCTTTCCTTCATGTTCATCATGTCCGGTTTTGGCAAGCTTGCCGATCCGGCCGGCACCGCTGGCATGATCGCCGGCGCCGGTCTCCCGGCAGAAACCGCACTTGCCTACCTCGCCGGCCTCTATGAACTGATCGCTGGCCTCTTCCTGCTCGTCGGCTTCCAGACCCGGATCACCGCCTGGACGGTGGCGCTCTTCTGCGTCTTCACCGGTCTCGTCTTCCACACTGGCACCGTGGCCATCGAAGGCTGGCCGGAAGGCGCGCTCGGCTGGATCAACACGCTGAACCAGATCATGGTCATGAAGAACATCACCCTCGCCGGCGGTTATATCCTTCTCGCCGTCATCGGCGCCGGCGCCTACTCGATCGACGCCCGCCGCGGCGCCGCTACCGCAATCGCCTGATACACCGTCGAGAACTGATCGGAAGGCCGCCGGAGAACTTCGGCGGCCTCTTCTTGTTTTCGCTTGCCTTTGTGGGATAGTGCCTCGTCAAATGATCGGAGAGGCAGACATGACATTCCTACGAACAGCAACCCTGTCGATCGCACTGCTGACGGCGAATGGCGCTGCCATAGCGGCCGACCCGCCGAAGCCGAAACTTGGAGCCGATGCGACACCGATCACGGCCGATCACGCTTATCTCAAAACCGCCGCCGCGCCAGACTACTGGGCAATTTCCCCGTTCTACATCCACCAACAAACATCGTCGGCATGCTCGCTCGCATCGGTAACGATTGCGGTGAACACGCTTCGCGGACTGCCCGCCATGGCCGAGGACACCCTCGTGACCCAGGACAACCTCCTGGAAGCGACCAAGGATGAACGCTGGGCCGAGCAGGCAGCCGACGAGGGGGACGGCGTGACCTTCGCCGACCTCACCGAGGATACCGCCCAGAGTCTGAAAGCATTCAACATTGATGCGAAGGTCGAGGCCGCGCAGCCGACGAAGGACACGACGGCGACACTTGATGCGTTCCGCGCGCTCTTGGCCGCGAACGAGGAATCGGCAAAGGACCTCATGCTGGTCTATTTCAACCAGGGTGTGGTTACCGGAGACTGGGACGGACCGCACGTGTCGCCGATCGGTGCCTATGATGCCGCAACGGACCGGGTTCTGATCATGGATGTCGATCGCGAATGGTATGTGCCTTATTGGACGAAGACCGAGACTCTCTTCAAGGCTCTCGAGCGCCCTGCTCCGGCCGACCAGGGTGTGCTGACCGGTGAAACAGGCGGCTGGGTCCATATCACGATGAAGTAGGGACAGGTCAGAAGGCTGGCGGGACCGGCAAATTCATACCCTTTGCGCCAGCCACACCGTCGCCCCGCCGCAATCAGGATCATTCGCCACGTGATCGACGACGACAAAGCCGTTGTCTTTCAGAAGTACCCGATATTCTTCCGCCGCCAGGCTCGCGTGATAGAGAGGTTCACCCTCGAATTCACCAATTGCTATGCCGTCGGCGGGACCGGAGGTGAACATCAGCATCGCGCGCGCCGCCGCATGCGCGGCAAAGCGGGCAAACATAGATCGCTGGTCATCCTGCGTGAGGTGAAAGAAGCTGTGCCAGGCGATGAGACCTTGAAAGCGCCGCCCAAGGTCCATCGTTCGCATATCAGTCACCAGCCATTCGGAACCCGGCATCCGGCTGCGGCAGAGGTCGATCAGCGTCGCCGAGCTGTCAATGCCGGTGACACGCAGTCCTCGCGCTACAAGCTCGGCGGCCATCGGTTCACCGGAACCACACCCGATATCGAGCACCGCAGCATTCGTCGAAAGGCCTTCCGCAAACCGATCGAGCCATGGTTTCTCGAACAGGTTCCGGCCTCTTATGCGATCAAAGGCAACCGCATGCCGCTCGTAAAGGCCAACGATCCGTTCGGCCTCATCCATCAGAGCACCGACTGTATCGCGCTGACGATCCGCGCCACCGTCGCGTCAGCTTCATGCTCCGCCTTGCGGGCTCGAACCAGACAGGCCTCGGATCGAAGGATGACGCTATCGGACAGGATTTTCAGATGGTTTGCCCGGAGCGTCGAGCCGGTGGAGGTGATGTCGACGATGATGTCCGCCTGTCCGGCAGCGGGCGCACCTTCCGTCGCGCCGAGGCTTTCGACGATGCGGTAGAGCTGGATGCCGTGCTGGCGGGAGAAGAACTGCTGCGTGAGACGCCAGTATTTCGTCGCGATGGTCAGGCGGCGGCCATGGCGTGTTCGGAAATCCGCCGCCACGTCGCCCAAATCGGCCATGCTGTCGACATCGAGCCAGATTTCCGGAACAGCAACCACGACATCGGCGTGGCCGAAGCCCAGGCGCGCGCAGAATTCCACGCGACCATCCGCATCGGCCAGTCCCTCGCGTACGAGGTCTTCCCCCGTCACGCCGAAATCGACCGTACCATTACCGATTTCGCGCGAAATCTCCGACGCTGAAAGAAAGGCGATCTCGACATCATCGCAGCCTTCGACGCGACCGCGATAGGATCGGTCATTGCCGACGGCAGCGATCTTCATGCCGGCCTTCTCGAAGACAGCGGTGGCGTCATCCTTCATCCGGCCCTTGGACGGCAGTGCGATGGTGATCGTCATGGCACGCTCCTCGCGCTCTCGATGCGATCGAGCCAGAGCGAGAAACCGACCGCCGGAATGTGGGTTTCGGCGCCGAGCAAGGTCAGCAGGCGATCGAAGCGACCGCCGCCGGCGAGGATGGCGCCCTGGCCTTCCATCGCGATTTCAAAGACAAGGCCGGTGTAATAGTCGAGCGGACGGCCGAAGGCAGCGCGATAGACAACCCCCTCGAGATCGACGCCGAGATTGGCGAGCGCCGCGACGCGTTCGTCGAAGCGCGACACCGCGTCGCCCAGCCTCAGACCCGCCGCATCGGCGAAACCGGAGAGTGCCGCGGAGGCTTCCGACAACGGCAGTTCGAGCGAGAGGAACTCGCGCAAAAGCAGAAGTGCAGCGCCATCGAGACGAGTTTCGGCTAGCGTCAGCTTCTCCTTCAGGCGCTGGGCGATCTCGGTTGGTGAGCGGCTGGCATTGGTGGAATAGCCGGTTTCCTGCATGGTTTTATCGATATGGGCAATGAGTGCCCTTTCGTCTCCGCGTGCAAGAAGGGTCGCGACCTGTGGCTCCAGTCCGCTGCCATTCTGCGGCGAGGCGAGCTTCAGCAGCAATTGCTCGATATGATCGGCGTCACCGAATGCGTGGATGAGCCGCTTGCGCCAGCCGGCCGGCAGGCCGAGCGCGTGGACCACTGCCTCGAACACGCTCTGATCGCCCAGCGTTATCGACAGACGACGACCGGGGAGGAGGCGCGCCAACACTGCCTGCGCATCGGCGATCGCCCTTGCGTCAGCGGCAGCAACGGCGGGATCACCGAGATCCTCGATGCCTGCCTGATAGAACTCGTTGGAGCCCTCACGCCGCTGACGGAAAACCTCGCCGAGATAGGCATATCGTTTCGGCGTGCCTGTTGCTGTTTCGATATGGCGAAGACAGACGGGGATGGTGAATTCCGGGCGCAGGCAGAGGCTGTCGCCGCGCTCGTTTTCCGTGAGGAAGATACGACGACGCAGATCCTCGCCTGCCATGTCGAGGAAGGGGGCGGCCGGCTGGATCACCGGCGTGTCGACGCGTGTGGTGCCACGCGAGCCGAATTCCTGCAGAATGGTGCCAGCGAATTCCGGCATGTCGGTCCGGGGCATTTCAGCCGCCCTTCGCCCGGCGGCGATCTTCCGCCTGGGCGGCGAGGATGCCCTTCACCTTGGCGACCAGTTCCGCCTCGGGCACCACCTCCTGCGCGACGCGGGCCTCGCGCCATTCGGCATTGTCGGTGATCTCGCCGGACAGGCGTTTGCCCTCGATCAGGTCCTTGATCTGCACGACGCCCTGTTCGCGTTCGTCGCCGCCCTGGATGATGGCGATCGGCGAGCCGCGGCGGTCGGCATATTTCAGCTGGTTGCCGAACTTCTTCCAGTTGCCCTGGTACATTTCGGCGCGGATGCCCTCGGCTCGCAGAGCCTGCGTGAAACGCTGGTAACGGCCCATGCTCTCGACATCGCCATCCATGACGGTGACGAGGACCGGACCCTGCACGTCGTCCTGACCGAGCTTGCCGAGGTTCTTCAGGGCCGTCATGAGGCGCGAGACGCCGATCGAGAAGCCCGTGGCCGGGACCGGCTGACCCATGAAGCGCGAGACGAGACCGTCATACCGCCCGCCGCCGCCAACCGAACCGAAGACGACCTTCTCGCCCTTTTCATTGGTGACGTCGAAGGTGAGTTCGGCTTCGTAGACGGGGCCGGTGTAGTATTCCAGGCCGCGGACGACGGACACGTCAATTCGAATTTGATCTTCCTTATATCCGGCCGATCTGAACATTTCGGACATCGACCAGAGTTCGTCATAGCCTTGCTGCAGCGAGTCATTGGACCGCTGGTTAGCTGCTAGAAACGCCAGAACGCGCTGATTACTATGGACTATAGCACCATCTTCGACTGTTTCTGATGGTGAAAAAAACAGCGCATTGGTGACAATTCGAATCTGTTCATCATCGAGTTCAGCACCTTTTGTGAAGTCGCCGGATTCGTCCTTTCGACCTTTGCCCAACAGCAAACGTACGCCTTCAATTCCCAACTTGTCGAACTTATCCATCGCCCGCAGCACACCTAGCCGCCGACCGGCATTCTCCTCTCCACCCAGCCCGATGGCTTCCATCACGCCGTCGAGAACCTTGCGGTTGTTCACCCGGATCACATAGTCGCCGCGCTTGATGCCAAGCGCTTCCAGCGTGTCGGCCATCATCATGCACATTTCGGCATCGGCCTGGACGCCCGGTGCGCCGACGGTATCGGCGTCGAACTGCATGAACTGGCGGAAGCGGCCGGGGCCTGGCTTTTCGTTGCGGAAGACGTAGCCGGCGCGATAGGTGCGGTAGGGCAGCTGGATTTCCTGGAAATTCTCGGCGACGTGACGAGCCATGGGGGCGGTCAGATCGTAGCGCAGCGACATCCACTGATCGTCGTCGTCCTGCAGCGAAAAGACGCCCTCGTTCGGGCGGTCCGAGTCGGGCAGGAACTTGCCGAGCGCGTCGGTGTATTCGAAAAGCGGGGTCTCGATCGGGTCGAAGCCGTAGCGCTCGTAGACCTCGCGGATCTTCTCCATCATCTCCGCGGCGGCCCTGATATCGGCGGCCTCGCGATCCACGAAACCACGCGGCAGGCGGGCCTTCAGCTTCTGGGGCTTCTTGTTCTTGTCGCTCATGATGCGGGCACCGGATTTCTTGTGATTTTCAGGTGCCGGTGTCTTAGAGGATCAAGGTTTTGGCGGCAAGGGGCGGAACACTTGCGAAGGCTGGAACAGGCTTCAAACGGGTGATATGTTCACCCTCTAAAACGAGGGGGCCTGCCGTTGAAGAAGCAGATGACGATCGAGATGACGGAAGAGATGCGCGCCGCGCTCGAGCAGCAGGCGGCCGACGCGGGCCTCAGCCTCCAAGCCTATCTCAGCGACATGGTGATCACCCGCGCCGCGCGCGAGCCTGATGCATCCGCGCCTGTCGACGGCGAAAGCCCCGACGCGCCAAACGACGCCCGGACGCAATAGTCGCCTTTTGCAGACATAAAAATCCATGATCCTCGAAGTCCTGAATTATGCGGCGACATGGCCGCTGACCACGCCCGCGCATCGCGGTGCGATCCGCTATTCCGTAAACCTCTGGTCCCGCGCGAACCGTTGCGCGAAGGCGTGGCGCGGGCACGAAGACCAGACGAAGGCGACGATCCTTGCCGCCGCCGCGACGTTGAAGCAGAGGCGAACGGCGGTCGTGCTCGGCTCCGGCTTGCTGCGCGACGTGCCGATCCGCGAATTGTCGCAGATCTTCGACACGGTGGTGCTGGTCGACCTCGTGCATCTCGCCAGCGTGCGGTTCAGGCTTCGGCGACAGCGGCTGCATAACGTGCGATTGATCGAACGCGATGTTTCGGGTTTCGATGCGGGCAGCGGCGTGCAGGATCCGGAACCGCTCGCCTTCCTGCGGCAGGTTCCCTATCTCGACTTCGTCATTTCGGCCAATCTCGCCTCGCAGATGGGCATGGCGGTGAAGCGTCGGATGGAGCTGGTAGGGAAAGACTGGGCCGGCCCGGCACATGCGCTCGTTTCGTCACATATCGAGGGCATGCGACACCTGCCCTGCGCGACGTGTCTGGTCACGGACATATCGTATGCTGTGATCGACCGGACAGGGCACCTGCATGAGGCGTTCGATCTGCTGTTCGGGGTCACTCCGCCGGATCATAGCGCACAATGGGAATGGCCGGTGGCGCCCCTTGGCGAGGAGAGCGGCGACTACAAGATCGTGCATACGGTCATCGCCGCGACGAACACCACGATGTGACCAAACGCCGCCTGACTTTGGACACGAGGGCGGATAAAGTCGACGCCATGACAGCGATGATCCGCCTCCTGCTGGTCCTTTCGGCGCTTGCCTACGGCGCCATGCCGTTCACCGCCATGGTTGGCGTGGCGTCGGCCGCCGTTATGGCCGAACTGCCGGCAGGCACGATGGAGGCGGATTGTCCCCACTCCGCTGTGCACACAGCCGACCAGTCGGTGATGAACGATAGTACCAAGCACGCTCCAGCGAAAACCCTGAAGCCGACGGCCCATTGCACGGCTTGCCTGACCTTGCCGGCGGATTTCCGTTCGCCCCTGCCGGGCAAACCGGCGCGTGCCGCCGAAGCCGCGCGGAACTCCATCCGCCTCGTTTCGCTTACACGGGCACCGCTCGATCCTCCTCCCCGTTACTGACGCGACCGAATGCAGCCGCCGGAAAGCCGGCAGAGTTTAGATTCTGTCCCGTTCAGAAAGGGAAACATCATGTCCTTGAAGACACTTCTCGCCGCGACCGTCATCGCCGTCGCTGGCATCGCCCATGCCCAAGAGGCCACCGATCACAGCGGCCATACCGCGATGGGTCACTCGGAGGATGCCGCGCCCTCAACCAAGGCCTTCGAAGAGGCCAATGCGCGCATGCATACCGACATGGCGATTGCCTATAGCGGCAATGCCGATGTCGATTTCGTGCGCGGCATGATCCCGCACCATCAGGGCGCCATCGACATGGCGCGGATCGTGCTGGAACACGGCACGGATCCGGAGATCCGAAAGCTTGCCGAAGAGGTGATCGCTGCGCAGGAAGGCGAAATCGCCTTCATGCGGGACTGGCTGGCGAAGAACGGCCAGCAGTAGCCGCAAGTCTCACGAAGAAAGCCGCATCGGTCCGCCGGTGCGGCCCGTTTCAATGAGAGCGTCGATCAGGCGATGGACCTTGAGCGCCTCCTCGCCGGTCACTCTCGGCTCGCGGTTCCTCCGGATCGCATCGACGAAATCCGCCATCACAGCGCGATGATAGTCGTGCGGGAACGCCATCGGGTCGGCGCCGGTGCCGCCAGCCGAGCGGTCGGGTTCAATCGCAATCCGGCGGCCGTTCTGCAATTGCACGACCAGTTCCGTTCCCCGCAGCACGGCGGTGCCCTTCTCGCAGGTCAGGATGATTTCTTCGGCGAAACCCGGAAAGGCGGCCGTGGTCGCGTCTATCGTGCCAATCGCGCCATTTTCGAAACGCACGGCGGCGCAGACCATGTCTTCCGTCTCCATGCGATGCACCGGCGTCGTGACGGCGAAACCGGTTACGTCGCTGATGGGTCCCGCCAAGCTCAGCATCAGATCTAGCGTATGGATACCCTGCGACATCAGCACACCGCCGCCATCGCGCGCGAAGGTTCCACGGCCGGGTTCATCGTAATAGCCCTGTGGACGCCAGAGCCGGATGATGGTGGAGCAACCGACAATCGCTCCGAGATCGCCGTCGCGGATCAGTTTCGCCAGCGTCTCCCCCGCCGGGCGGAACCGGTGCTGCAGCACCACGCCAAGCTTGACGCCAGCCTCTCGGCAGACCGCCACCAATTTTTCCGCGCGGTCCGTGGTGATATCGAGCGGCTTTTCCAGAAACACGTGCTTGCCGGCGCGGGCGAAGCGCTCGACCAGTTCGCCATGCGTATTGGCCGGTGTCAAGATAGCGACGGCGTCGACGCTATCATCCGCGAGGATCGTTTCGATGTCGTCGCAAAGTGGAAACGGAAATTTCTCGCCGAAGGCCCGCCGCCGCGCCTCGCTCGGGCTGAAGGCGTAGGCGACCTCGACGGTGTCGGCGAGATCGATTAGCCCCCGGGCGTGGGGCGTGACGGCCATACCGAGGCCGACCAGCGCAATCCGTGTTTTCTTCAAGTACCAAACTCCTCGCTGCCTGCCTTGCTTGGTCGATGGCGACGCCGTTTGGTCCTCCCGGTGGCCATCAGCCCGTCATCATGCAGAGCGGTTCATGCATTGCAAGGCCGGCCGGTCATGCCATCTCCGGCGCGTCGGACACGGAAAGACAGAGTTCGGTCAGCACCTGCGCGGCCTTGCTGACGCGGCGCTCCTTGTGGCGCAGGAGCGAAAACTGCCTCGCCGGGAGCGCAATGTTCGCCCTGACGAGATGCCCTTCCAACAAGAGCGTTTCCGCAGAGATGCGGGAAACGGCAGCCGCGCAGCCACTGGTCCGGACAGCCGACAGGACCGCCTCGTTGGACGGAAGTTCCAGCACGATCACCAACCGGGCACGGTCGATGCCGTTCGTCGCGAGGGCATCCTCGAAGACGGCGCGCGTACCGGAACCCGCCTCGCGCATGACCCAGCGTCCGCTCTCCGCCAGATACCCGAATTCAAGCGCCTGTCCCGCCGCCCAAGGGTGATCCGGCGCCACGACCACGACGACTTCATCGTCGGCGACCCTCGTCACGGATAGCGCCGGCTCGTCGACCGGTCCCTCGACAAAACCCAGATCGGCTTCGCCATCGAGGACGGCACGCGTCACGGTCGCCGTATTGCCGGTCGTTAGGGCGAGGTTGATACCGGGATGATCGGCATGGAAGCGCATAAGCATTTGCGGCAACCAGTAGCTTGCCACCGTCTGGCTGGCCCGGACGGCGAGCGAGCCGCGGGCAAGGCCACCCATTTCAGCAAGCATGAGCTCGGCTGCCTTGGCACGCGCCAAAACCGCACGGGCCTCCGGCAGGAAGGCGCGCCCTTCCGGCGTCAGTTCGATTCGGCGCCCGATACGATTGAACAGCGTCACCCGGTAGAAAGCTTCAAGCTTGCGGATCGCGGAACTGACGGCCGATGGCGTCAGATGGATTGCATCCGCGGCACGCGTCAGATGCTCGCGTTCAGCCACGGCGATGAAGATGGCAAGTTGTTCAAAAGTCATGAGGCGGCATCATTCGATTTCATCGAACGAACACTGACATACTATTCGATGGAAAGCCACATGAAGGTATGGGAAATGCGGATGAACAACGGATCATCCTCAATGCCCCAACTTTCCCAATCCATCCGTCACCTGCCCGGCATTGCCCTCAGCCTTCTCGTTACACTCGCGGCGGTCATGCTGGAAAAGCTTGAGTTCAGCGTATTCGGCCGCAGCTGGCTTGAAAGCCTGGTGCTGGCGATTGTGGTCGGGACGTTGGTTCGCTCGACATTCAGTCTTCACCGACGCTTCGACCCCGGCATCGACTTTTCCGCCCGTATCCTGCTGGAATGCGCGGTGGTCTTGCTCGGCGCATCGATCAGCCTCGAAGCCTTGGGCCGCGCCGGCGCCTGGCTAGTCGCCGGGATCGCACTCACCGTCGTCGTCTCGATCCTGCTCAGCTATTGGGTCAGCCGTGCTGTCGGCTTGCCGCCCAAGCTCGCGACGCTGATCGCCTGCGGCAATTCCATCTGCGGCAATTCGGCAATCGCTGCAACGGCGCCTGTGATCGATGCGAAACCCGACGATGTGGCGGCTTCGATCGCCTTTACCGCCGTTCTGGGCGTGGCAGTCGTGCTGGGCATGCCTGTTCTCAACACCGTCGCCGGCCTCTCCGACATCCAGTACGGCACCTTTGCCGGCCTGACGGTCTATGCCGTGCCGCAGGTTCTCGCCGCGACCGCACCGATCGGTATCGCGAGTATCCAGACCGGAACCCTGGTGAAGCTGATACGTGTGCTTATGCTCGGACCCGTGATCTTCGCACTCGGCCTCATTCACGGCGGGAGACATCAGCGACCCTCGCTCAGGCACATGGTACCTTGGTTCATTGTCGGCTTCGCATTGCTCATGGCAATGCGGTCGCTCGATCTCATTCCGCCGATGGCGCTTGCACCGTTGGCAGAGGCATCCGGCATGCTCACGATCGTGGCGATGGCGGCGCTGGGGCTTTCGGTCGATATCCGCCATACGGCACGAGCCGGCGGTCGCGTGATGCTGGCTGCGGTGATCTCGCTGCTGGTGCTCGGCGGATTGAGCCTTATCCTCATCGCAGTGCTCGGAATACCGTGACGGCCTTCCCTTCGCCGCAACCGCCTCCTATGGTTCGCAGAACGCGACAAGACAGGACGGATCGTCCGATGAGCAAGCATCCCATCACCGTTGTCGGTTTCGACGCCGACGACACGCTTTGGCAGAACGAACAGTATTACCGGCTGACCGAGGAGCATTTCCGCTCGCTTCTCGCAGACTTTGCCGAGGGCGAGCATGTGTCCGAACGGCTTTTGGAGGCGGAGAAGCGTAACCTCAGCCACTACGGATTTGGCATCAAGGGCTTCACGCTTTCGATGATCGAGACGGCGCTTGAGATTACGGAAGGGCGGGTGCCGACGAAAGTGGTTGCCGATATCCTGTCGATCGGCCGCGAACTGCTCAACCATCCCGTCGAATGCCTGCCGCATGCGCGGGAAGCGCTGGAAGCGCTTGTCGGAAAACATTTCCTCGTGCTGATCACCAAGGGCGACCTGTTCGATCAGGAGCGTAAGCTGGCGCAGTCGGGGCTCGGCGACTATTTCGACGCGGTCGAGATCGTGTCCGACAAGTCCGCCACCACCTACCGCCGGATCTTCGGCAAACACGGCGAGGGACCGGAGCGGGCGATGATGATCGGCAATTCGCTGAAGTCGGATGTCGTGCCGGCGATCGCCGCCGGTGCCTGGGGCGTGTTCGTGCCGCACGAACTGACCTGGGTGTTGGAGCATGTGGACAAACCCGCCGATGCCCCCCGTTTTCGGGAGATCGGCCATCTGGGTGAACTGCCCGACCTGATCGAACAGCTTCGCTAACTATCGTCAAAGAGGGGGAGACATGCGGACGTTCGATGAGTTGTGGGCGATGGCGGTTGAGCGCAAGGGTGCCGCCGAGCTGGAAGCGACGCTGCAGTTTCCAAAGCCGAGGACAGAGATCATCGCCACGCCGGACGACCGTTTCCTGGCACTGATGACCAAGTGCATCTTCCAGTCCGGATTCAACTGGAAGGTCGTGGAGGCCATGTGGCCAGGGTTCGAGGCTGCCTTCGACGGCTTCGATATCGGTCGATGTGCCATGCTGCACGACGAGGATTTCGAGCGGCTCGTTTCCGACAGCCGGATTGTGCGGCATGGTCCGAAGATCAGGGCGGTTCAGGAGAACGCACGGTTCATCGCGGATATCGCGACGGAACATGGAAGCGCCGGCAGGTTCTTCGCCGATTGGCCGTCGGAGAACTATGTTGGACTGCTGGATCTCCTGAAAAAGCGCGGCGCCAGGCTGGGCGGCAATACAGGGCAGTATTTCCTGCGGTTCTCCGGCCTGGAGAGTTTCATCCTGTCGCAAAGCGTCGTGAACCGCTTGATCGCGGAAGGCGTGGTCGACAAGGTCCCGAGTTCGGCGCGGGACATGGCGGCGGTTCAGCAGGCCTTCAACACGTGGCGAAGCCAGTCAGGCCGGTCGCTGACCGAAATCAGTCGCGTGCTGGCGGTCACGATCGACTAGGTCAGGGCCGTTTGAAGGCGCGACGCATATCCTCGACCTTGTCGCGGCAGCAGCAGCCCTCGATATGGTCGTTGACCAGGCCCATGGCCTGCATGAAGGCATAGACGGTGGTCGGGCCGACAAAGGTCCAGCCACGCTTCTTCAGGTCCTTCGACAGGCGCACGGAGGTCGGCGAGGTCGGGTTTGCCTTCAGCGTGGCGTAGTCCATTGTCGGGGGGCGTTCCGAGGTCGGCGGTTCGAAACTCCAGAAATAACGCGCCAGCGAGCCGAATTCCGCCACCAGATCGACCGCGCGGCGGGCATTGTTGATGGTCGAGACGATCTTGCCGCGATGGCGGACGATGCCTGCATCGGCGAGACAACGGGCGATATCATCATCGCCGAAGACCGCAACCTTGCGGAAATCGAAGCCGGCAAAGGCATCCCGGAAAGCCTCGCGCTTCCGCAAGATTGTCAGCCACGAGAGACCCGACTGGAAACCTTCGAGGCAGATCTTCTCGAACAGGCGATGATCGTCGGTGACGGGACGGCCCCACTCCTCGTCGTGATAGCGCCGGTAATCCTCCATCCCACCGTGCCAGAAGCAGCGGGAAAGGCAGTCTTCGCCGGTGATCAGGCCGTCGGTGTGCATCGGGATGATTCTCCGTCTTGGTCGGAGGCGTTTACCATTTGTTCACCGGATTTCAAAACCGGGCGCTAACCCTGACGAAAGGTTTACGGGATCGGCGGCCTTTTCATGAACCTCTCTTTACCAAATGGGCAGGTGCATGATGCCAGCATCGCGGGGATGGAGCACCGTGCTCCCCGTCCTTCGGTTGATAATAGCGAGTAGATCCGATGATGAAGACACCCCTGCTTCTGGCAGCCGGCCTCGTGCTGGCGACGTTGCATCCGGCCACGGCCAATGACCGCTATCAGCAGCGGCCACCCGTGATCGTCAGTCCCGATCTCAGCGCGCCCTGGGTAATGCAACTTGGCGGCGCCGACGTTCGCCCGCGGGTCTACGCGCGGCCGGCGGCGCCCCAACCGCGATCGCCTGCCCGCCAGATCTTGCGCGGCCAACAGCAGATGCAGCC
The DNA here is from genome assembly GCF_017599385.1 of Ciceribacter sp. L1K22. Classification (GTDB taxonomy): domain Bacteria; phylum Pseudomonadota; class Alphaproteobacteria; order Rhizobiales; family Rhizobiaceae; genus Allorhizobium. The sequence goes on along the minus strand of NZ_JAGFPK010000001.1, from coordinate 932,301 downwards.
GGTCGCGGTGCGGCCGAACAATCCGGTCAAGACACAGATCGAACCGCAGTTCCTGCCGCAGATCGTCGCCTACGAGACGGCGCAGAAACCGGGCACGATCGTGATCGATACGAACAACCGTTTCCTTTATCTCGTGATGGAAGGCGGACAAGCACGCCGCTACGGCGTTGGGGTCGGCAAACCGGGCTTCGAATGGGCCGGGACGCATAAGGTCACGGCGAAGCGCGAATGGCCGAGCTGGGTGCCGCCGAAGGAGATGATCGCTCGAGAAGCTGCCAAGGGCCATTACCTTCCGGCACGCATGGAAGGCGGCCCCGAAAACCCGCTCGGCGCGCGTGCAATGTATCTCGGCTCAACGCTCTACCGTATCCACGGCACCAATGCGCCATGGACGATCGGCTCGGGTGTTTCCTCCGGCTGCATTCGCATGCGCAATGAGGACGTCGTCGACCTCTACGAGCGCGTGAACGTCGGAACCAAGGTCATCGTGATCTGAATTGCCAATGATTGATCTTCCGGCATAACTTTACTGCCGGAAGATCTTCAATTCCGCTTTACCGTGACGGCTCGGCCTTGAATTGCGGCGAAACTTGGGTAAACCTCTCGCCCCTGAGGATTGAGAGGGATTATCATGTCGAAATACGTCAATGCCGCGGCCGCTGCTGCCTTGGCCATTACCAGCGTCATGACGCCGGTATCCGCACACGCGTTTACAAATGCCGGGAACGCCGTGCCTGCGGACAGCCGCAGCGACGTGGTCCTCGTGGCCCAGAAGAAGCAGGTGGCGGAAAAGTACAAGCGGCGCGTAGTGCATCTCGTGACGGACGAAAAGCCCGGCACAATCATCATCGATACCAACAACAAGTTTCTCTACTACGTCGAAGGCAAGAACCGCGCGACCCGCTATGGCGTTGGCGTCGGTCGCGACGGCTTCGGCTGGTCCGGCGTGGTGAAGATCGGCCGAAAGGCGGAATGGCCGGAATGGCGCCCGCCGGCATCGATGCGCGCTCGCGAAGCCGCCAAGGGCCATATCCTGCCGATCGTCCAAAAGGGCGGCCCAGACAATCCCCTCGGCGCACGCGCGATGTACCTCTACAAGGGCGGACGCGACACGATCTTCCGCATTCACGGGACAAACCAGCCCTGGACCATCGGTCAGAACATGTCGTCCGGATGCATTCGCATGATGAACAAGGACGTGGAGCATCTCTATGCTCGGGCCGATGTCGGCACCAAGGTCATCGTGGTCGGACCCGGAAACCGCCAAGGCGAAGTAAGCTTCCAGGACAAGGGCATCGACATTCTGCGCACGATGTTCGGCGGTTGACCGCACCCAATCAGCTCATCTGGCCGGACAGCGGAAGCCTTGTCCGGCCTTTTTTGTTGCTGTTCGAGCCTGTCACAAAGGCAGACAAATAACCGATACAAAAGGCCTGTAAGGTGCGCCGCATATATTCAAGCGCGGACACCTTTCATGTTTCAGAAGCCTGCCCTGACACTCATCGGGATCTCCCTCGCCGTTTTCATGGCAGCACTGCCAGCAAAAGCGGAAATGGCTGTTTCGATCTATGGCGGCTTTCAGTCGGCGCCGCACAGCGAGGTCGAGGTTTCGGACGAGCCGGACTTCACGGCGGGCTGGGAGGGCAAGTCGTTTTCGATGCCGCCCTATTACGGCGCGCGGGCGACATGGTGGCTGGAGGATTTCGGCCGACCCAATCTCGGCCTGTCGATCGACTACACCCATGCCAAGGTTTACGCGGACGATGAAACGCTGGCTAAGAGCGGCTGGGACCATTTCGAATTCACCGACGGTATCAATCTTCTGACCGTCAATGCCCTCTATCGTTTTCCGATCGAGGGCTCGAGATTCGTGCCCTATGTCGGCGCTGGCGCCGGCGTCAACATTCCGCATGTCGAGGTAACGCGTAACGGCAACGAGACCAGCGAGTACCAGATCGGTGGACCGACAATCCAGGCGCAGGCCGGCGTCGCCTACAGGTTCACGGATGCATGGTCCGCATTCGTGGAGTACAAGGGCAATTATTCCTGGGTCGACGCCGAGATCGACAGCGGCGCGACATTGAAGACCCGCATCCTCACGAACGCGGTCAACGCCGGGCTCACATACAGTTGGTGATCAGCGGACCTGACAGAGAAGCTGGCCCTTCAGGGCGGCGTCCGTACCGGACTGCGGTTTCGCCTGGGGGTCCAATACCATCGAATAGGATCCTGAGAAGCGTATGCGGCCGATATCGGCCTGGCGATTGCCGAGATCAATATCCAGCGTCAACAACGGCTTGCCGAAACGACTTTCGGAGGACAGGCGAAGCTTCACGTCGTCGCCCTCGCCCCAGTATCGCCGCATCATCGATCCGTTGAAACGCATTGCCCTGTGGTCACCCGGCATCGCCGCCTGCTTCAGCAACATAGCTCCGCGAAATCGCACGGGCTCTTTGTCCTTGTCATCGGAGAGCATGGTCTCCACCGACAACTTCAACCACTTGTCGTCGGTCGCGCAATAGACCAGATCCGCGGCGGCGACAGCCGGCCACAGGGCGAGAACGATCGCGCCGAATGCCGCTAGACGTCCGTTCATGTCGCACCTCCTCCAGGTGGCAAGTCGAATGCCCTCAAGCGACGACTTTATCGGGAAATTCTTAATTTCTAACTTAGCGACCGAGCGGGCAATCGTATCACCGTGGGACAGGTCACCGGTCGGCCAGCGCCCCCGGCCGTTCGCCGCCATAGGCCCAGTCCAGCAGCTCGACCGTGTGGACGATTGGAATGGCGGTGCCGCTCGCGATCTGGGTGATGCAGCCGATATTTCCGGCGGCGATGACGTCCGCCTTCGTCGCCTCGATGTTCTTGACCTTGCGGGCTTTCAACCTGGCAGAGATGTCCGGCTGGAGGATATTATAGGTGCCGGCCGAACCGCAACAGAGATGCCCTTCCGCCGGGTCCTTCACCGCAAAGCCCGCATTCTTCAGAAGGAGCTTCGGCAGCATGGTGATCTTCTGGCCGTGCTGCATTGAGCAGGCGGAGTGATAGGCAACAGTCAGGCCCTTCTTCTCCTGAAGCGGCAGATCCAGCGAAACGAGGTATTCTGTCACGTCCTTCGCAAGCGCGGAGACTCGGGCGGCCTTGTCAGCATAGGCCGGGTCGAGGCGCAGCATGTGGCCGTAATCCTTGATCGTCGTGCCGCAGCCGGATGCGGTGATGATGATCGCGTCGAGGCCACCGTCTTCGAGCTCCCGCATCCAGACGTCGACGTTACGACGAGCGGCCTCCAGCGACTGCTCCTCCCGGCCCATATGGTGGACCAGCGCACCGCAACAACCCTCACCCTCGGGCACGACCACCTCGACACCGAGCCTCGTCAGCAGACGGATGGTTGCCTCGTTGATCTTCGGATCGAGGACAGGCTGGGCGCAGCCGGTGAGGATGGCGACCCGACCGCGTCTTGCAGTCGTTGGGGTGTGCGTTGCCGGACGGGCGAAAGACGACGACGCCGGTATCCTCGCCGGGGCCAACTCCAGCATTGCGCCAAACGGCTTCAGCAGTGAGATCGATTTGAAGATGCCCGCGAACGGACGGCCGAGTTTCGCAAGCGTCAGGGCCGCGCGGAACCGTGCAGGATACGGAAGCACCAGCGCCAGGATGTTACGCGTCAGCCGGTTCATGAACGGCCGGCGATAGGTCCTTTCGATGTGGATGCGGGCGTGGTCGACCAGATGCATGTAATCGACGCCGGAGGGACAGGTCGTCGTGCAGGCGAGACAGGAGAGGCAGCGATCTATATGGGTGACCGTATCCTTGTCGGCAGGTCGGTCGTTCTCCAGCATGTCCTTGATCAGGTAGATACGGCCACGAGGGCTGTCGAGCTCGTTGCCGAGCGTCACATAGGTCGGACAGGTGGCCGTGCAGAAACCGCAATGCACGCACTTGCGCAGAATACCCTCGGCCTCCGCCACATGCGGATCGGCGAGCTGCTCGGCGGTGAAATTGGTTTGCACGATGGTACTCCAGTTGCGAGGTCTCGACCTCAGACGATCCAGCCCTCGGGGTTGCTGATCGGCTCCTCGCGACCAGCCTTTTGAAGCCCGATCACGACACGGACGACGAACCAGACGAGCGTGGCGATGAAGCCGAGCACGCCGATGACGATGAAGCTCAGCACCAGCGAAATCAGCGAGTAGAGAAGCCCGATCCAGGAGGTGCGGATCGCCCAGGTGTAGTGCGTCTCGACCCAGCCGCCGAGCTTGCCCCGATTGATATAGGCAATGACGACGCCGACGATCGAGCTGACGCCGAGCACGAGGCTGGCGATATAGAGACCGTAGACGAGCTGGACATTGAGCTTGCCGGGTTCCAACCAGCTCTGCTCGGGACGCTGCGGGATCTGCGAGTACGGGTCGGTCACGCTGCTTCTCCTCTTGCCATGCGGCCGGGGTTGAAGATGCCGGCCGGGTCAAATTTTTCTCTCAATCGCTCCGTGAGAGCGGCTACGGCCGGGGTCAGCGGCTGGAAAACGGATGTTGCTTCGCGCGCATGCGCCGCGGCCCTGACAAGGGTGGCGTGGCCGCCGCCGAGCGCCTTCACGTAACGCCGGACGAGGTCCGCCTCGGGGTCGGCTTCCATACGCATCCAGACGAGACCGCCCTGCCACTCGTAAAAGGCATCGACGCCCGCTTCCAGCCGCAGGGCGGCGACGAGCTTTTCACCCGCCGTCGGGGCGACCGAGACACGCCATAGCGGGCGCATAGTACCATCGGCATAGGGTGCGACGTCGCGAATCTGCGACCACAGTCCGGCGGTCTGGTCAGGGCCAAGACGTTCGGCGGAACCAAAGCCATTCATCGCGGCGGTCAGCTTCTCCATTCGCAGCGAAACCGAGGCGTCGAGCCCTTCGATGCGAAGCACGGTCGCGGGACCGTCGGGCAACTGGCCGCCGATGAAACGACCCCTGACGCTTTCCGGCAGGTGAGCGGCGCCGGACACTTCGAGCGGCAGCGCCATGGCCGCGGCCATCGCTTTTGTCGCCAGCTCGTCGTCGAGCCCCGAGAGCACCAGCGTCTCGGTGCGGCGAGGACGCGGAAGGACCTTGAAGGTGACTTCGGTCAGGAAACCCAGCGTACCATGCGATCCGGCGAGCAGCTTGACGAGATCCAGGCCTGTAACGTTCTTCATCACCCGTCCGCCGGCCTTGACCGCCTCACCACGACCATTGACGAAACGTACGCCAAGCAGGTGGTCACGCGCGGCACCGACAGACAGACGGCGGGGTCCGGAGGCATTGGTGGAAAACAGTCCACCGACGGTGGGCTCGCCTGTTGTCCCCATGATCCCGCGATGGTCGATCGGTTCGAAGGCCATCATCTGACCGTTCTTGGCCAAGGCCGCCTCGATCTCGGCAATCGTGGTGCCAGCGCGAGCGGTGATGACCATTTCGGCCGGGTTGTAGGCGACGATGCCCGTCAGGCCGGCAGAGGAAATCGCCGCATCGGCTCGAACCGTGTTTCCCAGCCCACCCCTAGTACCACCGCCGACGATTTGCAGCGGCATGTGTTTGTCGGCGTGCGCGCGGATGATATCCGCGGCTTCGGCTTCCGTGTTCGGCGACAGCATCAGCCTCTCCCCTCGAGCGGAAACACCTTCGACGGGTTGAGGATCCAGTCGGCATCGAAGGCTGCCCGGGCGGCCATCTGCTGAGCCAGGTCGGCGTCAGTATACTGATGGCGCATCAGGTCTCGCTTCTCGATGCCGACACCATGCTCGCCGGTCAGGCAGCCGCCAGCATCCACGCAGAGCCTTAGAATATCCATACCGGCGGCCTCGGCCTTCGCCGCGTCCTCGGGGTCATTGATATTGTAGAGGATCAACGGATGCATGTTGCCATCGCCGGCGTGGAAGACGTTGGCGCAACGCAGGCCATAGCGCGTTACAATTTCCTCCGTCTTGCGCAGCACATAGGACAACTGCCCGAGCGGAACGGTGCCATCCATGCAGATATAGTCGGCTATGCGTCCCGTCGCCCCGAAAGCGGATTTGCGCCCCTTCCAGATCAGCGCTGCCTCGGTCGCCGACTGGCTTTCGCGCACGGTCAGGACGCCATGGCGCTTGGCGATCTCGACGACGCTGGCGAGCATCGCCTCCATTTCCTGTTCCGATCCTTCGACCTCGACGATCAGCAGGGCCTCGACATCAAGGGGATAGCCGGCCTTAGCGAAGGCCTCGCAGATTTCGATGGCCGGCTTGTCCATGAACTCGATGGCGACCGGAACAATTCCGGCGCCGATAACATCGGCAACGCAGGCACCGGCAGCCTCGGAGCTGTCAAAACCGAAAAGAACCGGCCTTGCCCCCTCGGGCTTGGCGAGCAGGCGGACCGTCGCCTCTGTGACGATGCCGAGTTGGCCCTCGGAGCCGCAGACGAGACCAAGCAGATCAAGCCCCTCAGCATCGAGGGCCTTGCCGCCGAGCTCGATGATCGTGCCGTCGACCAGCACCATCTTCACGCCCAGGAGGTTGTTGGTCGTAACGCCATATTTCAGACAGTGCGCGCCGCCAGAATTCATGCCGATATTGCCACCGATGGTGCAGGCGAGCTGCGACGATGGGTCAGGTGCGTAAAAGAAACCATCGGCGGACACCGCCTCGGAAATCGACAGGTTGGTGACACCGGCTTGAACCGTTGCACATCGATTGTCGTAGTCGACCTCAAGAATGCGGGTCATCGCAGACAACCCGATCACGACCGCATCCTCCTGCGGTATCGCGCCGCCGGAAAGGGAGGTGCCGGCTCCGCGCGGCACGACCGGGATCCCATACTTGTGGCAATAACGCATGACCGCCGCCACCTGTGCCGTGGTCTCCGGCAGCGCGACCGCCAGAGGTCGACGCCGATAGGCGAGAAATCCATCGGTCTCAAACGGCACGAGCTCGAAAGGCTCGTGGATCAAGCGCTCGGGCGGCAGGAAATCGGCAAGGTCGGCAACGATTTCGGCCCGCCGCGACAGGATCGTCGGATCGGGATCGATGAACGCTATCGCTTCCGTCATGAAGGCCTCCCTTTTGATAAAGGCATACACGATGCGGCCACACACCCGCAATTGGTATTATTTCTTTACCACTTCACCCGCGAAGGCGCCAATGGTATAGACTTATGACGATTTCGGAAAGAATAGCTCATGACCAATCTCGGCGATCTGGAAGTCTTTGCCCGTGTGATCTCGACAGGAAGCATGTCGACTGCGGCACGCGCGCTGAACTTGTCGCCCGCGGTCGTCTCCAAACGCATCAAGCGACTTGAGGATCGGCTGGGCACTCGCCTGCTGCAGCGAACGACGCGGCAGATTTCCCTTACCGAAGCTGGACAGGGCTTTCATGAACGCGTGCTGGCGGTGCTGGCAGGTCTGGAAGAGGCGGAAGCCTTCGCCGCCGGTCGTTCCTCGGAGGTGCGCGGTACACTGAAAATCTCCGCGCCCACCTCGTTCGGGCGCATGCATATCGCGCCGCATCTGATCCGCTTCATGGAGACCCATCCAGAGCTCGCTATCAACCTCGTGCTTTCGGACGACTTCACCGACATCGTCGGCGGCGGTTTCGACCTTGCGATCCGGATCGCCGAACTCACCGACTCCAGCCTTGTCGCCCGGCGTCTGGCGCCCGTCAGACGCGTTCTATGCGCCGCGCCCGGATACATCGAACGATATGGTGTTCCGAAGGCGATCGAGGATTTGAAACACCATCGGTGCCTGCCGGCCCACAACCAGGATTCATGGCGCCTCAAGGGACCGGAGGGCACGATCAACATTCGCCCCGAGGGCATGCTGGTCACCAATTCCAGCGAAGTGATACGGGAGGCCGTGATGTCCGGCCTCGGGATTGCATTGCGCTCGACATGGGATGTCGGCCCCGAGCTGAGGGCCGGCAGGCTGGTTCAGGTCCTCCCGGACTATGAAGGTTCATCGAATGTCCAGCTCTCCGCCGTCTATCCGAGCCGGCAATTTCTGCCGGCAAAAGTGCGTCTCTTCATCGACTTCCTCGCCGACCTTTATGGCCCTACCCCCTACTGGGAACGCTGAGACCGATTTCCGCCGCGGGCTGTCAGGTACGCGCGCGGCGAGGCGCCGAGCACCCGCTTGAACATGGTGATGAAGGCCCCAATGCTGTCGTAACCCATATCGAGCGCAACACCGGTAACAGGTTCGCCGGCAGCCAGACGCGGCAAAGCGGAAAAGACCGACGCCTGTTGCCGCCATGTGGAGAGACTGAGTCCCGTCTGTCGCCGGAACGCACGGGTGAAGGATCGCCGACTCATCGAGAGTTCAGCCGCCCAATGCTCGATCGATACATCGGGCGAGGGTGACGCCATGAAACGGCGGCAAAGGGCGGCGAAGCGCGGATCGGCAGGAAAGGGCAAACCGAGCGGCACCTGCGGCAGCGTTGGAATGACGTGCAACAGCAGCGGTGTTACCAGTTCGAGCCGTCCCGGAACGTCATCCTCCGGCGCGGGCTCGACGGCGGCGACGATCAGCTCATGCGCGAGGTCGGTCACGTTCATGACCCGGAAGGCGTCCGGCAGGCCGGGCACGATATCGGCGGCGAGGTAAAGCGACAGCATCTTCACATCCACCAGCATCTCCACCGCATGCTCCACATGGGGCGGAATCCACAGCGCATGCTCGGGCGGGATCATCCACCGTCCCTCCCTCGTCGAGACGATCACCACGCCTTCGCTGGCATAGAGCAGTTGAGCGCGATTGTGGTTGTGCGCAGGCACCTGGTGACCAGCGGCGTAGCGGCGCGCCATCGACTTCACCGGAAGATTGGCACCGTCGATTTCCCTCAGGCTGTGCAGAAACTCGAAATCCATCTGCGCGCTCCCGGCTTGGCCCACTTGCAAAACAACTGGACCAAATCACGAAAGCCGCCGAACGACAACCAACCTATGACATGACGAAAAACAAATCGAGGAAACATCTCCGTGAGCAATACGACGATGAGCGTGGGTGCCCCTGGGGCAGAAGACACTGTCTTCCGTATCATTATGGCGATCAGCATCTGCCATATGCTCAATGACACGATGCAATCTCTGATCCCGGCGCTATATCCGATGATCAAGGAAAGCTACGCGCTCGACTTCACCCAGATCGGCCTGCTGGGGTTCGTGTTTCAGGTGACGGCCTCGCTCCTGCAGCCGCTGGTCGGCATGTACACCGACAAGCGTCCTCTTCCCTATTCGCTGGCCGCCGGCATGGCCTCGACGCTCACTGGCCTCGTGCTGCTTGCCTATGCGCACAGCTACTGGATGCTGCTTCTGGGCGCCGGCGTCGTCGGTCTGGGCTCCTCAATCTTCCATCCCGAGGCCTCCCGCGTCGCACGGCTTGCCTCGGGCGGGCGTCATGGACTGGCTCAGGCACTGTTCCAGGTGGGCGGCAATTTCGGCACGGCCATAGGCCCGCTGCTCGCGGCCTTCATCGTCCTGCCCCGCGGCCAGGAGAGCGTCGCATGGTTCGCCGTCATCGCGCTTGTCGGCATGACGATCCTCTGGCGCGTCGGGCGCTGGTATGCGGATCATCGCAGGACCAACGCCAAACGCCCCGTCGCCATCCCGCAGATTCTTATGTCGCGAAACCGCGTGCTGTTCTCGATCGCCGTTTTGGCCGTGCTTGTGTTTTCCAAGCACCTCTACATGACGAGCCTGTCGAGCTACTACACGTTCTATGTGATCGAGCGCTTCGGCGTTTCGGTGCAGCAGGCACAGATTTTGCTGTTCGTCTTCCTTGGCGCGGTGGCGGTCGGAACGATTGCGGGCGGCCCGATGTCGGACTGGTTCGGCACGAAGTTCGTCATCTGGTTCTCGATCCTGGGCGCCCTGCCCTTCACGCTCGCACTGCCCTATGCGGGCTACACGCTGACCATCGTGCTCACGGTCGTGATCGGTTTCGTGCTCGCCTCCGCCTTCTCGGCGATCGTGGTGTTTGCCCAGGAACTGGTGCCAGGACGCGTCGGCATGATCGCCGGGCTGTTCTTCGGCCTTGCCTTCGGCGTCGGCGGTATCGGCGCGGCCGTGCTCGGCGTGATCGCCGACAGCCAGGGCATCGAATTCGTCTACACGATCTGCTCCTACCTGCCGCTGCTCGGCTTGCTGACGATCTTTCTGCCAGCAATCGGCAAGGGTAAACGACACGCTCTCAAGGCAACGGCCTGATAGACGACCGGATCAGACGTCGTGATGCCGCCTGATCCGGCGGACAACCCACCAGACACCCAGAATTGCGATCGGCACCGAAAGTCCCGTCAGCATCGCCGGATCGACCGGCAGTATCTCGTGCGGGATCGCCTTGAAGAGGTAACCCAAGAGGCCCACGACGTAATAGGAGATGGCCGCGACGGAGAGTCCCTCGACGGTCTGCTGCAGGCGCAACTGCATCTCCGCCCGCCGGTTCATCGCGGCCAGTAGGTCGCCGTTCTGGCGCTCCATCTCCACGTCGATCCAGCTGCGGACGAGCCCCGTCGCGCGGGCAAGCTTGCGGGAGAGGTTCGCCTGGCGCTCTTCCACGGACTGACAGGTGCGCATGGCGGGCGCCAGGCGCCGCTCCAGAAACGAGCCCAATGTTTCGTAACCGGGCACGGGGCTTTCATCGAGGGCGCGCACCCGTTCGCGGACGATGCCATCATAGGCCCGCGAGGCGCCGAAACGGTATAGGCTGAGCGCGGCATTGGCCTCGAGTTCGGCAGCAAGCCGAGTGATCTCCGACAAGATGGCGTCGGATTCTTCCCGGGCGTTCGCCTTCATCCGCTGCGTCACCGCAGTCAGCCCGTCCTCGATCCGTCGCATCTCGGGCGAGAGCGTCTGTGCGAGCGGCAGCCCGAGCATCGCGAGCGTGCGATAGGTCTCGATGTCGAGCAGCCTCTGCACCACCGCCCCCCGCCCCGCATCGGTCAGGCCGTGATCGATGAGCAAAATTTGCGTCAAACCGTTACCGTCCTGACAGAAGTCCGTGAGAACCGCCGCCTGCCCCTTCTTCAGATCGCTGTAGCAGAGACTTGCCGGATCGAAGCAGGCAATCGCGGCCTCTGCCTCGGGACCATCCGGACGAATCTCGAGGCGTATGCCAGACATCAGGGAGCCAGGAGGCGAGAAACCGTCGCCAAACGGATGGACCGCCACCTCGCCGCCGAATTTTTCCGGAAGAGGTCCGTCCCAGAAGAAGGTTGAAAACTCTGTATGCCGCTCCCACCGGAGCGTGCCCTGACCCCAGGCCATCGCGTGATGCCTGGCATTCTTGTCGGGCGGAGAGACGCCGCGGGCGCGCGCGAGTTCCGATATGACGGAGTGGTGCACAGCCGAGCCGCCGTCCATCATAAAGGCAAGTTGAAAAATGACGCGGCTCGTTTTGACCAGCGCGTATGGACGCGCGTGTATCTCCCCCAGAACAAGAGCCCGCTCCGGTGCAACCGGAAACGCAAATCCACCACCTGCCACGCGATCCCTCCAGCGGTTGCCCGTCTCCTTCATCCTTAACAAATATCAGGGGCCTGCGGCAGTCTACTCTTTTGCCGCATTTCGCACTGATGCCGTCAAAGTGGATCAATTATTTGACCATACCTCCGCGCACCGGTAGACATCCTCTGAGGAGGCCGCCCGTGGACGACAACAAGCTGTTTTCCGGTATCAGTCATGGTCGCACCGCGGACGAGGTGGTGCGACAGATCGAGGGCCTGATCCTTGACGGCGTGCTGCGCGACGGCGACCGGTTGCCGGGGGAACGTGACCTCGCCGCAGAACTTGACGTCTCGCGTCCGATCCTGAGGGAGGCGCTGAAGCAGCTCGAAGGTCGCGGACTTCTCGTCAGCCATCATGGAGGCGGCACGTTTGTCGCTGACATCATCGGACAGGTTTTCTCCCGACCGCTGACCGAACTGATCTCCCGCCACCCGCGCGCCAGCCGGGACTATCTGGAATACCGTCGGGAGCTCGAGGGTCTGACCGCCGAACTGGCCGCCGTCCGCGCAACAGACACCGACAAGGCGCTGCTTTCCCGTATCCTGAACGACATGAGGAAGGCTCATGCCGAAGGACGGGCGGAGGATGAACTCAAAGCCGATGTGGAGTTTCACAACGCAATCGGCGAAGCAGCACACAACATCATCCTGCTACACACGATGCGCGCCTGCTACCGGCTCCTCAGCGAAGGCATATTCTTCAATCGCCAGGCCGTGTTCCGCTACGGCAATTCGGGCGCTGCCCTGCTCGCTCAGCATCTGGACATTCACAATGCGATCATGGCAAGCGACGCGGCCGCCGCCAAGGGCGCTGCCCAGGCGCATATCGACTTCGTCAGGCAGGCTGTCGATGATGCCGAACGTGCGGACGAACGCGGGCGTGTCTCGCGGCTGAGGCTTCTGCAACGACAGGGACCAACTACTCCCTGACGCAGCACCTCAACCGATGCTGATCCGCTCCAAACTCTGCTGATCGCCACACATTGGGATGTTTGGCCAGCCTCTGGAGTATTTACCGGCACAAGGGTGGAAAAAAATTCTCTTTCAAGGAACAAATAGGAGCCCATAACGTTTTTATCTTGCTTCAGCAGCAAGACATTTCTAACATTGGATCACCATGCACACACACAACGACACGTCCGAAGTGCCGCGTATTGCGCTGGTTTCAACCCACGGCTATGTGGCTGCCCACCCACCTCTGGGCGCGGCGGATACAGGAGGCCAGGTCGTCTACGTGCTTGAGCTCGCCAAGAAACTGGCGCAGCTCGGCCACAAGGTGGACATCTACACGCGTCGCTTCGAAGACCAGCCGGAAATAGACGAGGTTGACGAACTTGTCAGGGTCGTGCGCATACCGTGCGGTGGAAAAGACTTTATTCCCAAGGAATATCTGCACCGATACCTCACTGAATGGGGTGAGAAGGCGTTGCGCTTCATAAAGCGCGAACAACTCACCTACCAGTTCGTGAATAGCCACTACTGGGACGGTGGCGTGGCAGGTCAGCGACTGTCGGAAGCGTTGGGAATTCCGCACATCCACACACCACACTCTCTCGGTCTTTGGAAAAAGCGCCAGATGGAGACGGACTATCCCGAGCGTGCGGACAAGTTCGAGGAAGAGTTTAATTTCAAGGAACGTATCCAGCACGAGCTGATCATCTACCGAAGCTGCCAGCTGGTCGTGGCGACGACGCCCATCCAGCTCGACATGCTTCAGGAAGACTACGGTCTTTCGAAGAGCCGCGTGCACATGATCCCGCCCGGCTATGACGACAATCGCTTCTATCCGGTTTCGAACGCTTCTCGACAGATGATCCGCAACCGCCTTGGGTTCGAAGGCAAGGTGGTCCTGGCACTTGGTCGACTTGCGACCAACAAGGGCTACGACCTTCTGATCGACGGATTTTCGGTGATGGCGGAACGCGTGCCGGACGCGCGCCTGCATCTTGCGCTCGGCGGGGAGAACCTGGACGAGCAGGAGCAGAAGATCCTGGACGAGTTGCATGAACGTGTAAAAACACTCGGCATTGAGGATCGTGTGGATTTCTCGGGCTTCATCGCGGACGAAGATCTTCCCGACTATTACCGGGCCGCCGATATGTTCGTGCTGTCGAGCCGCTACGAGCCGTTCGGCATGACAGCCATCGAGGCCATGGCCAGCGGAACGCCAACCGTCATTACCGTACATGGCGGTCTCTTCCGTGCTGTCAGCTACGGCCGACATGCCCTTTTCGCCGATCCTTTCGACAAGGAGGATCTTGGCATTACGATGATGAAGCCTTTCAAGCACGCACGGCTTTACGGTCGACTGTCACGCATGGGTGCTCACAAGGCCCGAAGCCTGTTTACCTGGACCGGGATCGCGCAGCAGATGATCTCGCTGGTCGAGGGCCGTCCGGCAGCGCAGGCCATGTTGGACGAGGGCGATTGGGCTGAACCGTGGAACGACGGCGACTGATGGCGATCCGGTTGTTTTCATCGGATATCGATGGGACGCTTGCGGGAAACCGCGACGCGTCCCGTCGCTTTGCCGATTTCTGGAACACTCTCGATGCGTCCACCCGCCCCCTGCTCGTGTACAATAGCGGCCGGCTGGTCGACGACATACTGGAATTCACGGCCGGCGAAGGCCTACCAAAAGCCGATATCGTGATCGGCGGCGTCGGAACGATGCTTCACGCGGGCGAAGACCCGGATCTGTCAGATATCTATTCGGCGACACTGCGCGAAAACTACGACAGCGAACGGGTCGCCGCTGTGCTTCAGCGCCTGCCCGGCCTTGAGCGACAACCTGACCGGTATCAGCACGCATTGAAGTCCAGCTGGTATTTTCACGATGCGACAGAAGAAAGCCTCGACGAACTGGAAGCGCGCCTGCGGGCGGAGGGTTTGTCTGTGAAGGTGGTCTACTCCAGCGACCGCGACCTCGACATCCTTCCTGCCACCGCCGATAAGGGTATGGCACTCCGCTGGATATGCGGGCGACTGGACATTGCCCTGGACGAAGTCGTCGTCGCCGGCGACACGGGCAATGACGCAGCCATGTTCGAGCTTCCCAATGTCCGGGGTATCATTCCGCGGAATGGTCGGGACGAACTCAGGCGTATCGTCGGGAACGAACCCCGCTTCTACCACGCCACCAAAGACGAGGCGGACGGTATCGTGGAAGGCCTCAGCCGCTGGCTCGACCAATAATGGTCACTTTTCCGTTGGTGCGCAAAGAAAACGCGGCTTGACGGTTCCAGACCAGTAGCAAACGATACCAGCGATAGTCATATCAACTATCGATTCTGCTTGATGGGCTGCGCACACCATTGTCGCGCAAGCCCCGTACATTATCTTTTCCTGTAGGAGGATTTGCCAACCTTGACCCTGATAACCCGCATCGCCCATGACGTTCAGCTGATGTTGCGCCGCCCACCGCGCCAGCAATATGCCGCGATCTGCTATCGCAAGCGCAAGAAGCAACAGGACATCGAAGTGCTGCTGGTCACGAGCCGCGATACCGGACGTTGGGTCATTCCGAAAGGCTGGCCGATGCAGGGTAAGAAATCCCACGCCGTCGCCGAACGGGAGGCTTGGGAGGAAGCTGGCGTCAAAGGCAAGGCAGAGCGCGAGCCATTCGGCACATTCCGTTATCCGAAAGGCATGGATAGCGGCCTGAAGATCACCTGTCAGGTGCAGGTTCATCTGCTGGAAGTGAAGGACATGTCCAAGGACTTTCCCGAAAAAGCTTCCCGTCGGCTGGAATGGGTCAATTGCGAGGAGGCGGCCGCACGGGTGCAGGAACCCGAATTGAAGGTCCTTTTCCACAAGCTGCAGCAAATCGCAAAAAATGATGGCCTTGGCAGCGGGAAGCCCCTGAATTCCTGAGAATATCAGCCTGTCACAGAAATGTCATGTTGATCGCGACCGGGATTGCGGTTACGCAGTCTCCCCATTGATGGAGGTTTTCCATTCGGAAAGACGTCCAGATGTCACGAACTTGCGACAACGATAGCTCCCGAGCCGGATAACCGGCTCCCGGACGGGAAAGATACTGTCTATGGCAAAGGCCAAGCCGAAGCTCTACAAGCCCACGCTCGACAAGGATCTGGACAAGATCACCTATGTGGAAGAGGCGACGCAGCACGTTTCCCGCCGGTTTGCTCCGCTCGGTTTCTCGCTCATCTTCCTGATCGCCGCAACGCTTATCGCCGGCGTCACCGTCGTGGACAAACCCGGTGCCTTGCTCGTGGTGGCGGCCGCCGCCATCGGCGCTTATATGGCAATGAACATCGGCGCCAACGATGTGACCAACAATGTCGGCCCCGCGGTCGGCTCGCGCGCCATGACCATGACCACGGCATTGATCATCGCCGCCGTGTTCGAGACGGCGGGCGCGCTGATTGCCGGTGGCGACGTTGTTTCCACCATATCCAAAGGCATCATAGATCCCGCCTCTGTCAGCAATGCCGATGCCTTCACCTATGCCATGCTCGCCGCGTTGCTCTCCTCGGCCCTGTGGGTAAACCTTGCAACATGGATCGGCGCACCCGTCTCGACGACGCATGCGGTCGTCGGCGGCGTCATGGGTGCGGGCATCGCCGCCGCAGGCTTTTCCGCCGTCAACTGGATATCGATGGGTGGCATTGCGGCCAGCTGGGTGATTTCACCCCTGCTTGGCGGCATCGTCGCGGCTCTCTTTCTCGCCTTCATCAAGGAATTCATCATCTACCGGCACGACAAGATCGACTCGGCGCGTCGCTGGGTTCCTGTCCTGATCGCCGTGATGGCCGGCGCTTTCGCGGCCTACATCTCTCTGAAAGGGCTGAACAGGGTCTTGACGATCACGCTCCCGGTCGCGCTCCTGATCGGTCTTGTAATCGGCTTCGCCTCCTGGGTGCTCGCGGTGCCGCTCATCCGGCGGCAGTCCGAAGGACTTGAAAACCGGAACCAGTCACTGCGGCGGCTGTTCCAACTGCCACTGATCTTCTCGGCGGCGCTGCTATCCTTTGCCCACGGCGCAAATGATGTCGCGAACGCCATCGGGCCACTTTCGGCTATTGTCTATTCAGCCCAATCCCACGAGATCGCCTCGAATGTTCACATCCCTCTCTGGGTCATGGTGATCGGCGCAGCCGGCATCTCGCTCGGACTTCTGCTGTTCGGTCCGCGCCTGATAAGGCTGGTGGGCGAACAGATCACCAAGCTCAATCCGATGCGCGCTTTCTGTGTTGCGCTTTCGGCGGCGCTGACCGTCATCGTCGCCTCCGCCTTTGGCCTTCCGGTCAGTTCCACACACATAGCCGTGGGCGCGGTTTTCGGTGTCGGCTTCTTCCGCGAGTGGTACACGAGGAACTCGAAGCGACGCATGGAATACATGCGGATGAAGGCGGACCGCTGGGAGATCGAAGACCGGCGTCCACCAAACCCGGATGAGATGCGCCGCCGATACCTTGTCCGCCGTTCCCACTTCATGACGATTGTTGCGGCGTGGATCGTAACCGTTCCGGCATCGGCCGGCCTTGCCGCCGTGCTCTACTGGGTTATGTTCGCCGTCTTCGTCTAGGGACAACGGAACGACAATGCGTGCGAACTACAAGATGCAGCGGCTCTACATCGAAGCCGCTCTCTCGGCGGCAGCTTCGATCGAGGCGAGCCCGGAACAGTTCAACTATCTCGCCAACGTGCTGCGATACGAGGCAGGCACCGAACTGCTGCTTTTCAACGGACGCGACGGCGAATGGAAAGCGCGTGTCGAGTTTCCAAGCCGCAAGAAGATTGTCATGATGGCTGTGGAACAGACGCGACCCCAACCTTCGCCCTGTGATCTGATGTTTCTCTTCGCACCGCTCAAAGTCGGGCGGATGGACTACCTCGTGCAGAAGGCGGTCGAAATGGGCGCGGGCATTCTGCAACCCGTGATGACCCAGCACGTGCAGGGCAAGCTCGGCAGCATCGACCGTCTCCAGGCCAACGCCGTCGAAGCCGCGGAACAGTGCGGGGTGCTGGCAATTCCGAAGGTAAAGGCGCCGCAGAAGCTCAAGGACCTGCTCGACGCCTGGCCGACGGATCGGCGCATCATTTTCTGCGACGAGGATAGCAGCACGCAAAACCCTCTCCCGGCGCTTTCGGCGATCCGTGAACGCAGACTCGCGCTTCTCGTCGGACCGGAAGGCGGGTTTTCAGATGAGGAACGGCAGCTTTTGCGAAGCCGCGATTTCGTCACCGCGATCCCGCTCGGTCCGCGGATACTGCGCGCAGACACGGCGGCGGTCGCGGCAATGGCCGTTATCCAGGCGACTGTCGGGGACTGGGCCTGACTCCCCTATAGCTTCGACAACAGGGCGAGCCGCCGTTTACAGCCTTTGACAAGCCGTTGAAAGAAATTCACTTGCGAACCGGCTCAATCCGGTCCAATCAGCCAGAGATACGCCGTGACCCCCGCGGGCCGGCACTGCCACAAGGTATTCCACATGGCCCGTGACACCACCGACCAGACGCCCATCCAGTCCGTCGGAGAACTCGCCGACTATCTCGCCGGGGGCTGCAAACCCGAAAGCGCGTTTCGCATCGGAACAGAGCATGAAAAGTTCGCCTTCTTCAAGACGGACCACTCTCCCGTTCCGTATTTCGGCGAGGCCAGCATCTCGGCGCTGTTGACCGGCATGCAAAAGACGCTTGGCTGGGAACCCATCATGGACGGCGGGAACATTATCGGCCTCGCCGGCGGCAGCGGTCAGGGCGCCATCTCGATCGAGCCGGGCGGTCAGTTCGAATTGTCCGGCGCCGCCGTCGAGACGCTGCACGAGACGTGCAAGGAATCCAACCAGCATCTCGCCATGCTGCGGGAGATCGCCGAGCCGATGGGCATCCGGTTCCTGGGCATCGGCGGCAGCCCGAAGTGGTCGCTGGCCGAAACGCCCCGGATGCCCAAATCTCGCTACGAAATCATGACGCGCTACATGCCGAAGGTCGGCAGCCACGGTCTCGACATGATGTACCGCACCTGCACGATTCAGGTGAATCTCGACTTTTCCTCGGAAGCCGACATGCGCAAGAAGATGCGCGTCGGCATGAAACTGCAGCCGATCGCGACGGCGCTCTTCGCGTCCTCGCCGTTCACCGAGGGCAGGCCGAACGGTTACAGATCCTGGCGCGGCGAAATCTGGCGCGACACCGACAATGCGCGCGCCGGCGTGCCGGCTTTCACGCTCAATGACGATTTTGGGTTCGCCGACTACGTCGAATGGGCGCTCGATGTGCCGATGTATTTCGTCGTCCGCGACGGGCGCTATCACGACTGTACCCACATCACTTTCCGCCAGTTCATGAACGGCGCGCTAAAGGGTGAGATCAAGGATTGGGAACCGACTCTCGGCGACTGGACCAACCACCTGTCGACACTGTTCCCCGACGTACGCCTCAAGCGCTTCCTCGAAATGCGCGGAGCGGATGGTGGACCCTGGCGGCGTATCTGTGCCCTGTCAGCCTTCTGGGTCGGTCTGCTCTATGATCAGGATGCACTGGACGCCGCTGATGCGCTGACCGCATCCTGGTCGCATGCCGACGTGATCGCACTTCGAAACGCAGTACCGACCGGCGGTCTCGACGCGCCGCTCGCAGCTGGCACGGCTTACGACGTCGCGCGGGAGACCGTTTCGATTTCGCGCGGGGGACTGAAGCGCCGCGGACGGCTCAATGGCGAGGGCCAGGACGAGAGTGTCTTCCTCGGGTCGCTGGACGAAATACTCGCCAAGCGCGCCACGCTCGCGGACGATCTCCTGTCGCTCTACAAGGGCCGCTGGAACGGCTCGGTCGAACCCGTCTTCGACGAGTACCAGTACTGACGTCGACCGCTTGTCGTCCGCAACCTGCCGATTTCACTGTGACTTTGCGCCACCGGCGGTAAAAAGCCGGTTTGCGGACGCACGTTTCCGGATATAGTGACGTATAGATGCTTCGCTCCATCCGAAAGAGGATCGCCGATGTTGCCGCTGTTCGACATGATGCTACAGGCTCAAAACGGCGCGGCCATGGAGGCGACTGCTAAGCAGTTCGGCTTGGCGCAGGAACAGGTGCTGAAGGCGATGGCAGCGTTGACGCCGGCCTTCTCATCGGGACTGAAGCGAAGTGCGACCAACCCTTACGATTTCTCCGCCCTGCTCGCCTCCATGAGCTCGGCAAACTACGCCAAGTATTTCGAGGATATGACGAAGGCGTTCACGCCGCAGGGCGTGGCCGACGGCAACACGGTGCTCCAGCATCTGTTCGGCTCGAAAGAGGTTTCGCGGGCGATAGCAGCCCAGGCGGCACAGATGACGGGCATTGGCCAGGAGATCCTGAAGCAAATGATGCCGGCAATGGCAGATACCCTGATGGGCGGGCTGTTCAAGCAGGCCACAGGGCAATTGCCCGCGTCCAATCCTTTCGCCAACACGCCGATGGGCGCGATGATGGAGCAATGGCTGGAAAGCGCGGGTTTTGCGCCAAAGAAACCCGAACCGGCGGCCAATCCCTTCGATAACCCGTTCACCCAGGCATTCCAGCAGATGATGGGAATGGCGCCGACCGCGCAATCGAAGGCGGCGGCAAACCCGTTCATGGACAATCCGTTTGCCAAGGCATTTCAGGAGATGATGGGCTCGGCATCCGGTCAGGCCGCGAGCCCGACTCCTGAGGCAAAGCCGTCTGCGAACGGCGGTGCCACGGCGTTCCAGGACATGGTCAACTCGATGTTCGACAGCGGGCTTGAAGTGCAGAAGAGCTACCAAAAAAGCATGGAGCAGATCTTCGACAGCTATTTGTCGGCCTCGACGTCCGCCCAGTCCACGACTTCGGAAGAGACGGACGGGCCGGAGCCAAAGAACTCCAAGCCGGCATGATCCGCATAACAATCTGAAACGAAGAAGGCCGCCTCGTCATCACGCAGCGGCCTTTTTGTATCGGTCTTCACGAGGCCGGATCAGAATTCCTGCCAGTCCGCATCGCCGGCGGGCTTTTCGTTTTGTGCGGGCTTGCCACCGCCCAAACCCGCCGACAGCTTGTTAAGAAGCGAGCGGGCGGGCGAGGCTACCGGTCGCGCCTTGTCCGTGGCGGGGGCAACGCGCGGCGCAGCGCGGAACGCCGGGGCGGCAATGTTGGCGGGCGCCGGGGACGCGGCACTTTCGAAGCGGGTATTCGATGGACGCGACAAACCTGCCGTATCGCTGCCATCCACGGTGAACTGATCGATCAGCGCCGCCAACCCCTCGGCATCGCTCGCGAGGTGGCGCATGTCGGCATTCGTCTGCATCGCGGCCTGAGCATTCTTCTGGGTGGAGTCCTCCATCCGCACGACCGCGCCGCTGATCTCCTTCAGACCGGCGGACTGCTGCCGTGCCGCACCGGCGATCGAATGGATATGATCGTTGATTTCCACGACCTGTCCGGCGATCGTCGATAGCACAGACCCGGTCTCCTTCACGAGACCCACGCCGTTTGCCACCTCTTCGCCCGACTTTGTGATCAGCGCCTTGATATCCTTGGCGGCATTCGCGGAACGCTGGGCGAGCTCCCGCACCTCTTGGGCGACGACAGCAAAACCCTTGCCCGCCTCGCCGGCACGGGCGGCTTCGACACCGGCGTTGAGTGCCAGCAGGTTTGTCTGGAAGGCGATCTCATCGATGACGTTGATAATCTTCGAGATTTCCGACGAGGCATTCTCGATACGCTCCATGGCGCTGACCGCATCGCCAACGATATTGCCGGAGCGGTCCGAATTGCCGCGTGCGTCGGCGGCCAGCTTAGAGGCGATTTCCGCGCGCTCCGACGAATGACGAATGGCTTCCATGATCTGTCGGATTGCCGAGGAGGTCTCGACCAGGGCGGCGGCCTGCTGCTCGGTGCGGCGCGACAGATCATCGGTGAGGCTGCCGACCTTGCCGCTCTTGCCGTTGATTTCGGTGACGTTGGCTCTTACGGAGGCAACCGTTTGCGACAGTCGCTCGAGAGAGGCGTTGAAGTCGACCCGCAGACGATCGAGATTGGAGCCGAACGGCCGGTCGATCCGGGCCGTCAGGTCACCATTGGCGAGGCGTTGCAGCGCGTTTCCGAGAATCTCAATTGCTTCGCTGAGCTGCGCCTGCTCCGCGGCCTTTTCGGCTTCGCGGGCGCGGCGGTCAGCGTCGGTTGCGTTCCGGCGCTCGTCAGCCTCGCGCTCGAGCATCTGCTTGTCGAGGGCAGCCTGGCGGAAGACGGCAACGGAGCGAACCATGTCGCCGATTTCATCAGCACGCTCCTGCCCATCAAGCCGGATGTCCGTGTTGCCCCGTGCAAGTTCCGCCATCCCATCGACAAGTCTGGAGATCGGCGCCGTCAGGCGACGCGCATAGACAAGGGCAACGATGGAGCCGAGAACGATGAGAACGACACCAATGGCAATCGAGGCCATCGCGGATGTGTAAAGCTTTGCCGCGACCTCACGGGAATCGACCAGTGCGACAACCGCCCAGCGGCTGCCGGCAAATTCGAGTGGCGAGGATGCCGCGTAGCTGGTCATGTCGCGGTAGCCGGGAAGTTCGCCGAACGACTCTTGCCCGCTGAGCGCGGCAGTGACGAGCGGAGCATCCACCTTCACGGCAAGGGAATCGTTTCCGGGCGTATGAACGCTGTCGTTGATGACCTCGCCGCGCGTGCTGACCAGGATGGTTTCGCCGCTTGTCCCAAGACCCTTGCTGTTTGCGTACAGCCGGTTGAAGCGGTCGTTCGGCAACTGATAGGCGAGGACACCGATCGGCCGACCGTTCTGGAGAATGGGAGAGGCCACGAACGACGCGGCGGCGCCGGCTGACGGCTCATAGGATTCGAACTCAGACATGGAAACGGTGCCGTCCTTGGACTGGATGGCGGTCTGAAATACCTTGGCCAGACCGCTTTCCTTGTAGGGTCCGGAGAGCAGGTTCGTTCCAAAATCCCTCTCTTTCATCACCGTGTAGACGATGACGCCTGCGGGATTGATGAGGAAGACGTCGTAATATCCCTGCGCCTGAAGATGCTTGAGGAAGCCTGGGTGATATTGCTTGTGAGCGCGGTCGTAGGCGTCCTTCTTCGCCGTATCGAGCTTGTATTTCTCGCCTTCCGGGTTCGGATTGCCGTCAATGTATCGCGCATGCAACTCCTTGGCCGGATCGTCACCGAGGAAATTCATGCCGCCGCTAAAGCCGAACAGCGCCTGCTGGGTGGTAAAGCTCGAAGACAGCGACGAAATGTCGAGGCGGACACCTTCCAGATAGCCACGCGCCTCGTTCCGGCGGCCGTCGGCCGTGGCTTCCAGTTTCTCATAGACCTGCTGCTGCAGCTGCCCGTATTCGAGATAGAGGCTCGCGACGGTAGATGCTCCGATGGAGACAAGGGCAAACATTGCCGCCGCAAAGGGAAGCTTGTTGGAAAGGCGCATGAGTAAGGCTCCGGCTCAGAAGGCGCACGAGTATGAATGGTTGAAACCAGCATCACGTGACGCGGTTAGAAATCCGTTACCACAGCGGCTTTTCCACAGCCGAAATCGGATCAATTTGTCCTAAATTGAAAGAAAAAAGCCCGATGAAAGGCGGCTTTCATCGGGCAAGGAGCAGGGTGCATTGGCACAACCCTGCGGGGATGGGTGCGGTGGATCAAACTGGAGGCAAGGCCCGCATCGCATGCGCCCGCGCCACGAGTGACAGGCGCCGCGTCGGGTCTTCGGAAAGAGGCGACGTACGAAGTACTCTTTCCACGTCCGAACGGGTGAGACCGATGTCGTTCAGCAGCGCGTCATCGAGGTCTGCGAGACGTGTGGCGGCATGGCGATTGACGAGCGCCCTGAACACATCGGCAAGGAGGGACCACAGACGATTGACGCCCAAGCCGCGCTGCGCAACCGGCCGTTCAATATCCAGTTCGAGTAGCCGTCCTGTCATGGTCATGGCGTTGGTCCTTCCTCGTCCAGGCACAAATAGGCGCTCTCTCCCACGTGGTGGGAAAGTTCACTGGCTGCCGGTGCCGGCCAATCCGGCATCTGCCCCTGCGCTCTCTGTGACGGTGGTGAGAATGAAGTATACCTATTGATCAGTCCAACGAATGTTTCTAATAGTTATCATCAGCCCTTCTGATGGGAGAAACCATGTCAGCGCCGCTCGATATCGACCAATTGCAGACCTTCATAGCGATCGTGGATACAGGCAGCTTCACGAAAGCGGCCGGTCGCGTTTTCAAGACACAGTCGGCCGTCTCCATGCAGATGCGGCGCCTGGAGGAGCGGATCGGCAAGCAGTTGTTCGTCAAGGACGGCCGAGGAAACCGCCTGTCTGCCGAGGGAG
Organism: Ciceribacter sp. L1K22; assembly: GCF_017599385.1. Classification (GTDB taxonomy): domain Bacteria; phylum Pseudomonadota; class Alphaproteobacteria; order Rhizobiales; family Rhizobiaceae; genus Allorhizobium. Next base: position 908,473 of record NZ_JAGFPK010000001.1, on the reverse strand, counting down.
AGAAGCTTCTCAACTATGCGCGTCGCATCATAAGGCTGAACTCAGAGGCGCTGGCCGCTTTCGACGACAATCGACTGGAAGGGACGCTGCGGATCGGAACGCCCGACGATTACGCCGACCGATACATGCCGGAGATCATCGGGCGATTTGCGAAGACTCATCCGAATGTGGAGCTCTACATCGTCTGCGAGCCCTCGGTAGACCTCTCTGAAAAGATGTCCCGCGGCGAGCTAGATATCGCGCTTGTAACGCACAATCCGAGGCTGCGCCAATCCGACGTCGTACGGACCGAACCGCTCTGCTGGGTTGCCTCCGCCAACCACCCGCTTCGCGACGACGCCCCAGTGCCCCTGGCTGTCGGCCGCCGCGATTGCAACTGGCGCCAGCTTGCCTGCTCAGCCCTGGATGCGGATGGTCGCGATTATCAGGTGCTGTTCACGAGTTGGTCGTCGACCGTCGTCGCCGCCGCCGTCCTTGCCGGGATGGCGGTGTCGGTCCTGCCAGAATCGGCCCTTCGAACCGGCATGAAGGTGCTGACGCAATCGGATGGTTTCCCGCCGTTGCCACCGGTACAGATCGGCCTGATGAAACGACCCGGGCTTTCCAGCTCGTTGATGAATGCGATCACCGACCACATCACGGCCTGCCTCGACAACATCACCCCGGCCCAGGCGGTGGACGACGAGCTCGAAGGGGATATCAAGGGTCTGCCGCGCTACTATCCGCGCCTTCGCGCCGGACACATGATCCCCGGCTGGTAAGACAACGCGTCAGGCGGAAAACAGCGTTTTGCGAACGGATGCCTTGAACTCGTCCAGGATGCGGCGCGCCGTTGCGTCGTCCTCGATCATGGCCCGCCGGACTGCCGCTCCGGAAAGATAGACGAACAGCATCACGCGCGTTTCCAGATCGATCGCACTGCCCTGGGGCAGAAGCGGTCTGAACGCATCGCAGAGAATCTGCGTCAGGCGCTGCTGATGATTGACATTCAAGGTCTGCAGGTCCCGGTCTGACATCGAGGACAACCAGACCGGCAGGTAAATGGGATCGCCTCGAAAAGAGTCATAGGCCGCATCGATAGCCCAGGAAAGCTGTTCCTCCGCCGCAGCGAGAGTGGTGATCTGCGAGAAAACGCGCCGCGTTCCGTCCTCAACCCGAGACGTGTAGAGATCGTGAAGGGCACGAATGACAGCTGCGCGCTCCGGAAAGAACTGATAGAGGGACCCGATCGGGATACCGGCGGCGGCGGCGATCTCGGTCATTTTCAACCCTTCGACGCCTTTTTCGGCGACGAGCTCGCGGGCTGCGGCGAGGATGGCCTCTAGCCGCTGGATGCTTCGCTCCTGCTGCGGTTTTTTCCTGAGCTGCAAACGCCCCCCGGCCTTGCCGCTCTTTCCCCCGCTCATCGCACTCCCCCACCGGAAAAGGCCCGATCGTGGACCTGTTGGCACGTTATAAGGCAGGCGAATTCACACTTTTTGAACGATTCTACTCCGGTTTTCTTAAAATGCGAGCGGAAGCAGCTCTACTGGCTTCCGCTTGCATTGCATCGCTTTGTCAGGCCGCGAGATCCAGCACGACACGGCCGTCGATCTTGCCCTCTTCCATCCGGTGGAAGATGTCGTTGATGTTCTCGATCTTGTCCCAGGAGAAGTGAGACTTGACCTTCCCTTCACCGGCAAAGACCAGAGACTCCTCAAGATCCTGCCTTGTTCCGACGATCGAACCGCGCACCGTGATGCGCTTCAGCACCGTCTCAAAAACCGGCAGGGAGATGAAGCCGGGCGGCAGGCCGACCAGTGACATCGTACCCTTGGACCGCAGAAACCCGTAGGCCTGCTCCATCGCCTTTGGTGATACGGCGGTGACGAGCGCTCCATGAACGCCGCCGGTCGCCTTCTGCACTTGGTCGATTGCATCCGCGGCCTTGCCGTTGATGCACAGATCAGCCCCAAGATCCCTGGCGAGTTTCAGTTTGTCATCGAAGATATCGGCGGCAACGACATGCATGCCCATCGCCTTGGCATACTGGACGGCCATATGGCCGAGACCGCCGATGCCGGAAATGACCACCCATTCGCCCGGCCTGACCTCGGTTTCCTTCAGGCCCTTGTACACCGTGACGCCGGCGCAAAGCACCGGGGCAGCAGGACCGAACTCGAGATTATCAGGCAGCCGACCGACAAAATCGGGATCGGCCAGGCCATATTGCGCGAAGGTGCCATTGACGGAATAGCCGGTATTCTGCTGGCTGCCGCAGAGCGTTTCCCAGCCGGTGCGGCATGGAGAGCAGCAGCCGCAGGCCGTATGCAGCCAAGGAACGCCGACCCGGTCGCCTTCCTTGATGCGCGACACCCCGGCACCCAGTTTCGCGACATAACCAACGCCCTCGTGTCCGGGGATGAACGGAGGATTTGGCTTCACCGGCCAGTCGCCGTTGGCGGCGTGCAGGTCGGTATGGCAGACGCCTGTTGCTTCGTATTTCACCAGAATCTGGCCGGGGCCCGGCTCCGGTATCGGCATTTCCTCGATCACCAGAGGTTTTCCGAATTCCCTGACGACTGCGGCTTTCATTGTCGATGCCATGTCTAGACTCCTTGACTGTCACGCTATCGCTGTTCCGCATCCTTCTCGATGCGGGCGTGACAGGAAGGTAGTGGGGCGAGACGCGCGGTCGCTTGATCAATATCAATGGCGCCGAAGTTTCATGAAACGGTCACGAAAGGGCGAGGCGGACGCCTCGCCCCTCACCGCCGCTCAAGCCAGGTGTTTCTTCAGAAATTCCACGGTCCGGCTCCAGGCCAGGTCGGCAGCCGCCTTGTCGTAGCGTGCGGCCGACGTGTCATTGTTGAAGGCGTGGTTTACGCCGTCATACATATGGAGTTCATACGTCTTGCCGTTCGCATCGAGCGCCGACTTGTAGGCCTCGATGCCAGCATTGATGCGATCGTCGAGACCGGCGTAATGCAGCATCAGCGGCGCCTTGATCTGCGGCACCTGATCGGCCGGCACCTGCGAGCCGTAGTAGGCGACTCCGGCTCCCAGTTCCGGAGAGGCCACCGCCATACGGTTCACCATGCCGCCGCCCCAGCAGAAGCCGATCGCGCCCACCTTGCCGTTGACCTTCTCGTGGGCAGCGAGGAAGGCACGCGTCGCCTCGCCGTTCGCCACCGCCGCCGGCATGTCGAGCGTGCCGAACATCTCGCGCGCCTGATCTTCATTTTCAGGCGTGCCGCCAAGCGGTGAGAGAAAATCGGATGCAAGCGCGACGAAGCCTTCCAGTGCCATGCGGCGCGCGACATCGCGGATATGGGGGTTTAGTCCGCGGTTCTCATGGATGACGATGACGGCGGGCAAGGTTGTGGCGGCATCCTTCGGTATCGCGAGATAGCCCTTCATCTCGCCGCCGGCGCCTGGATAGGTGATGTCCTCTGCAGCGAGGCGCGCGTCTGCCTCGTCTACGATTGCGGCGTTGGCCTTGTTGGCGGCCAGCATCGGCATGATCGCCGCCGCGGCAGCGCCGGAGCCCGCAAGCTTCGTCAGCTTCTCCATGAAGCCGCGCCGATCGAGTGTCAGGTGCGTGTATTCGTCATAGGCATCGATCATCGCCTGGGTGATACCCGGAGTCGTCATGTGTCTTCCTCCTGTCGCCGTCCGGCTTCGATGCCGGCGAGAAGGAAGATAGGACAGGCGCCCCGCGCGCAAAGACACAAGCGCGTGAGATGTCAATGTTCAGGAGGTCGCCATCCAAAGCGCGAGCCAGCCCCACAAGCCGCCAAGCAGGATGAAACCGGCCATGAACAGGGGGAATCGCACCGACACCCGGTTGCTTGTGACGTGCACGGCCGCATGGGCATAACGCGACGCCACGAACGCCCAGGCTGCGACAACCGACGGCAGGTTGTCGGCTTCGGTTATGTAGAGCAGGATGCAGCATACATAAAACAGAACGGGCAGTTCGAACTGGTTCGCGATGCAGTTCTTGACGACAAGGCTTTGTGGGGGATCATTTGCGCTCCAGCGAATGCCGTCGTCGTCCATCCGCCCCTCGCGCACCATGCTGCGGCGGCGAATACGCAGCAGACCGTAGAGTGCGTAGACAAGCAGAACCTGCGCCAGGATCGGCCAGAATATCTCGAAACCAGTCATCCAAATGTCTTTCAGTATGCATTTGGAAGGAGGGCGGCGATTGTGCCGCCCGAGCCTTCAAAGCCTCAAGCTGCGCCCGGATAGTTGGGGCTTTCGCGTGTGATGGTAACACCGTGCGGGTGGCTTTCGCGAAGACCTGCGCCGGAGATGCGCACGAAGGTCGCCTTCGACTGGAAATCCTTGATATCGACACCGCCGACATACCCCATCGCCGCCTTCAGGCCGCCGGCGAGCTGATGCAGGACGGCCGCCACCGGACCCTTGTAAGGGACCTGGCCTTCGATACCCTCGGGCACCAGCTTCAGCGTGTCACGGACTTCAGCCTGAAAATAGCGGTCTGCCGAGCCGCGGGCCATCGCACCAACCGAACCCATGCCCCTATAAGCCTTGAACGAACGGCCCTGGTACAGATAGACCTCGCCCGGGCTTTCGTCGGTGCCAGCGAGCAGCGAACCCACCATGACGGCAGAGGCGCCCGCGGCGATCGCCTTGGCGACGTCGCCGGAGAACTTGATACCGCCGTCCGCAATGACCGGAATGCCATGCTTGTTGGCTTCCTCAACGGCAGCCATGACGGCCGCCAGCTGCGGCACGCCGACGCCGGCGACGACGCGGGTGGTGCAGATCGAACCAGGCCCGATGCCGACCTTGATGCAATCCGCTCCGGCGTCGATCAGGGCGCGAGTACCCTCGCCCGTCGCGACATTGCCGGCGATAATGCGTACCGAATTCGACATCTTCTTCGTGACCGCAACCGCATCCAGGACCTTCTGGGAGTGGCCATGGGCCGTGTCGACGACGATCACGTCGACACCCGCCTCGATCAGGCGTTCGGCGCGCTCGCGGCCGTCATCGCCGGTCGAAATGGCGGCGGCCACACGCAGACGACCGTGCAGATCCTTGGCGGCGTTCGGATTGAGCTGGGACTTTTCGATGTCCTTGACGGTGATCAGGCCGATGCAGCGCCCGTCATTGTCGACCACCAGCAATTTTTCGATGCGGTGAGAGTGCAGAAGCCGCTTGGCCTCCTGCTGATCGACGTTTTCCCTGACCGTGACGAGGTTTTCCTTCGTCATCAACTCGTGGATCTTCTGGGAGTGATCCGAGGCGAAGCGGACGTCGCGGTTGGTGAGAATACCGACCAGGCGACCCGGGCGGCCACCGTTCTCGACGACGGGAATGCCGGAGATGCCGTGCGATTTCATCAGCGACAGCGCTTCCGCGAGCGTTGCCTCTGGATTGATCGTCACCGGGTTGACGACCATGCCGCTTTCGAACTTCTTGACCTGGCGGACTTCCTCGGCCTGCTCGACCGGGGTGAGATTACGGTGGATCACGCCCATGCCACCCGACTGCGCCATGGCAATCGCCAGGCGGCTTTCGGTCACCGTGTCCATAGCGGAGGAAAGAATCGGCAGGGAGAGGTCGATGTCCTTTGCGATCCGGGTCGCGATATTCGTCTGCCCCGGCATCACCTCGGAGTGCCCCGGCTGCAGGAGGACGTCGTCAAAAGTGAGCGCTTCCGCGCCGGTTGCCGACATTACGATGCGTGCCATTGCCAAAGTCCTTCGTTCGAATAGGCAGAGTCCACCGGAAAAGGACTGTCCTCACCGGGTCGCTTCTGCATGAAATGCTTGGAAGTTGGCGAGGGCTGGTAACACGTTCATGACAGGAAGGGAATAGCAAAACGTCCTGGACTTATCATCGCGACAGGCGAAGCGCGCCCGGGGGAAGAAATCCGGTAGAACGTTCAAATTTTAGCCTCTGTTTATACGAGGCTTGAAACTTCCCCGTCTATAACGGGCTCATGCGTTGCGGGGGGCAACCGGACGCATCAACAAAAGGGGCAAAAAATGACCGCATTGAACGAACGGGCGCGTGCGCTCGAAACCCAGTTCGCCCGCCAGCAGGAACTTCGCTTCAAGGCCGACGCACGTGGCGCCGCCATGATCGGACGTTGGGCAGGCTATGTGATGGGCATCGATGACGTCGAGGCCTATGCAAGATCGCTCGCGACCACTCAGATCGTCGAACCGCACCGGCTGCTCGACCGTATTCGCCAGGATTTCGCCAACGCGCGGGTTCCCGTGCAGGAGGCCGAGATCGCGAGCCGCATGCACCAGTACCTGGAACAGGCAGCAGACGAACTCTATTATCACGTTTGACACGGAACATGGCCGCACGGACAACCCGCGCGGCCATCGTTACCCTATATGTCGAACTGGTAGCTGACAGGCACGAAGCGATAACCCGTATCGAGCTTTTCGGCATAGCCGACAGCTGGGAACGGCATGTGGTAGCCGAGGAACGGAATGCGATCCGAAGCGACCATATCGAAGACATTCTTGCGCGTCGCCGCAGCTGCCGCCTTGTCCATGTCGAAGCGAACCTCCCATTCCGGCCGCTGCAGCGACAGAACGAAGTGATTGGCGGTGTCGGCCGTGAGAAGCAGCCGTCGGCCGTCCGATTCGAGGTTATAGATCATGTGGCCCGGCGAATGCCCGAACGCCGCCATGCCGGTGATGCCCGATACCACTTCGCCACCATCGCCGATGAACGTCATCTTGTCGGCAAGTGGCTTGACCTTTGCGAGCACGGTCTTGTGGCCGCCCTCGGCAGCCGTTCCCTCTCGAGCCGGATCGACCCAGAAATCATACTCCGCCTGACCGGTAACGTAGCGTGCGTTCGGGAAAGCGGGCTCGCTGCCCTCCATCAGACCACCGATGTGGTCGCCATGCATGTGGGTAATGACCACGACGGTCACGTCCTCGCGGGTGTAGCCCGCGGCCATCAGACCTTCAATCAGACGACCCATGCCGTTGGCGCGGCCACCCTCACCAAGTCCGGTGTCGAACAGGATCACGTCAGATCCGGTGTTCACAAGTACGGGCGAGAAGCTGTTGACGAAATTATCTGCCGGAAGAAAGTTCTGTTCGAGAAGCGCGCCGACGGTCTCGGCCGACTGGTTCGTTCCGAAAGTCTCCTGCGGTGCGCCCGAGGCTCGAGACCCATCCTTGATCACGACGACTTCAAAGCTACCCAATTTCAACCGGTGGGTATCCGGCGGCATGATCTTGTCGATGTCAGCGGCCTTGGAGGGATCCGGAGCCACTTGTTCCTGGGCGAAGGCCGCGCGGTTCATCAGCATCGGCGTTGCGAGAACCATACCAGCGCCGCCAAGCAAACCTCTTCTTTTCAGCGAAATCATCTCATCCTCCAAAATCTCTAGAAAGGCGCCTCTCGGTGTGCGCGAGGCTAAAACTAGATGGGATGGCTTCCGCGGAAAGCGGGGCTCACGCACACGTGATCCGGAACGGTGGAGACGGGCCATAGTGGAGACCGTCAACCGTCAAGCATGTCGGCCAGGAACGCGGCTTCCGCGGTGGCGGTCTCGCTTCGGTCCAAGGCCATCATGCCTGACGTTTCGACCTCCAGGATCCATCTCGCGACTTCGGCGAGCACATGGACGCTTTCGGGTTCCGGCTCCCCGGGCGCGTTGATAGGCATAACGTCCATGTCGTCTCCGATGTTAGAGATCGTCAGGACGCTTCGGTTCGACCCGCAAACGTCACCTGACGAACCAGGCAGGGTTCTACCCACTCCTCCACGGGCGTGTACCTATTGCGGCACGATGAAAGCGGCCAAACGAAAGCAATGCGAAGTCGGTTCCGGTCGAATTCAATAAACTCTCCGTGACCGGGAGGCGGCGTGGCCTCGGAGGAATGGCACCGCGATGGATTGGCACGGCCGAAGACACACGGTAGAAAGACCCGCCTTCCCTCACGCGACCGTCGGCTCATGAACCGAATCGTCCCGCTCATCCTCGCCGTCGCCCTCTTCATGGAGCAGATGGATTCGACCGTTATCGCGACGGCCCTTCCGGCGATTGCGGCGGATCTCGGCGTCGGGCCGATCACGCTGAAACTCGCGCTGACAGCCTACATGGTGGCGCTCGCGATCTTTATTCCGATCTCCGGCTGGATCGCCGATCGCTACGGCGCCAAGCGTGTGTTCCGGCTCGCCATCGTCGTCTTCGTGCTTGGATCGATCCTCTGTGCGATGGCGGATTCGCTGGCGTTCTTTGTCGGAGCCCGTTTCCTCCAGGGGATGGGCGGCGCGATGATGACGCCGGTCGGGCGCCTTGTGCTGCTGAGGACAACGAAACGCAGTGACCTCGTCTCCGCCATGGCGCTGCTGACGATCCCGGGACTTGTGGGACCGCTGACGGGACCGCCGATCGGCGGCTTCATCACCACCTATTTCTCATGGCACTGGATATTCCTGATCAATGTGCCGATCGGAGCGATCGGCATCTGGGCAGCGACCGTATTCCTGCCCGAGGTGCCGTCGACGAACCCGCCGCCAATCGACAGGCTGGGTTTCGTCTACTCGGCGCTGGCGGCGTCAGGCGTGGTGTTCGGCCTTTCCGTTGTCAGCCTTCCGGCGCTTCCACCGGCGCTCGGTATCGGCACCACATTGATCGGACTGATCGCGGCGGCGCTCTATGTCAGCCATGCTCGTCGCCATCCGGCCCCCCTTATAGACCTGAGCCTTTTTTCAAAACCCGCATTTCGCGCCTCGGTGACGGCCGGGTCGGTCTTTCGGATCGCCGCCGGCGCGATACCGTTTCTGATGCCGCTGATGCTGCAGCTCGGCTTCGGCATGACGCCATTCGAATCCGGCATGATCACCTTCGTCGGCGCCATCGGCGCGATCACGACGAAAACGGTTGCGCGCAAGGTGTTCGCCGCGGCAGGTTTTCGCACGGTCCTGATCACCGCCGCCGTGACAGGCGCCGCGACCACCGCCGCCAATGCGTTCTTTCACCCGGGCACATCAATCGCGCTGATCATGGGCGTGCTGCTGGTGGCAGGCTTCTGCCGTTCATTCTTCTTCACCGGCATCAATGCACTTGCCTATGCGGAGATCGATGACAGGGAAGCGAGCCAGGCAACAGCCACCAGCTCGGTATTGCAGCAGATCAGCCTTGCGCTCGGTGTCGCCGCAGCGGCGGCCATCCTGGAGGCGAGCACGCACCTGAAGGGCACCGCTCTGTCGCTTGCGGATTTCCACACCGCTTTCGGCGTGGTGGCGGTCCTGTCGCTAACGGCCGTCCTGCCCTTCCTGGCCCTGCCACCGGAAACGGGCGCCAATGTCTCGGGCCACCGGAGGGTGGTGGCCACGGACGATGTTCCACCAAAATAGCGGAAGAGGTTATTCCGGCTTCTCGCAGACGGCCGAGAGCTTGTTGCCGTCCGGGTCACGCACATAACAGGCGTAGAAATGGGCGTGGTATGGCCGGAGACCAGGGGCGCCTTCGTCCGTGCCGCCATGGCCAAGCGCCTCCCGATGGAAAGCATCGACGGCAGCGCGATCGGGCGCATCGAGCGCCAGCATGGTACCGTTGCCGAAAGTGGCGGGATTGCCGTCGAACGGCTCCGTTATCCAGAGCCTGCAACGGGTGTCGTCGACGCGGGCATAACCTACTTCCACCGGTTCGGTCCGCAACCTGTCATAACCGAGTGTTGCCATTACTGGATCATAGAACCGGATGGCGCGGGCGAGATCGTTCGTTCCAAGAGTCAGATAGAGAAGCATGGTCCGACATCCTCAGCTCGCATCGTCGTCGTCGACTTGTTCTTCGGACCTACGACCCTTGAACCCCTTGGCAAGTAGGAACATTTCGACCGATTCCGCCCGCGACGAGGCAGGCTTCACATGGATAACCTGGCGGAAATTCTGCTTCAGCATGTTGAGCAGGTCGCGTTCGGTGCCGCCCTGGAACGTCTTTGCGAGGAAGTGTCCACCTTCGGCCAGCACCTCGACCGCGAAATGGGCTGCCACTTCGCAGAGATGCATGGTGCGCAGATGGTCGGTCTTCTGGTGCCCTGTCGTCGGCGCCGCCATGTCGGAGATGACGAGGTTCGGCGCGCCGCCGATCGCTTCCATCAGCTTCTCCGGCGCCGTCGGATCGAGGAAATCGAGCTGCAGGATCTTCACGCCCGGCAAAGGCGCCATTTCCAGGAAGTCGATCGCGGCGACGCGGATATCCTCCTCCGTCGAACCGGTGACCTTGGCGGCGATCTGCGACCAACTGCCGGGTGCGGCGCCGAGGTCGATGATGCGCCTGGCGCCTTTGAGAATCTGGTGCTTTTCATCGATCTCCAGCAGCTTGAAAGCCGCGCGGGCGCGATAACCTTCCAGCTTGGCGCGTTGCACATAGGGATCGTTGATATGGCGCTCGATCCAACGGCGGGACGAGGCCTTGAGCTTGCCCTTCTTGACCTTCTGGCCGAGCTTGCGGCCGATCGGCGGCTTCGTCATGCGTGTTCCCTCTCGCGCGGCGGGCGACGGCCGCGACCCCGACGCCAGACGCCGTCATCGGCCATCATGTCGGTCAAAAGACCCTCGCGAAGACCGCGATCGGCAACCCGCATTCGCCCCGCCGGCCAGCGGCGACGGATCGCCTCCAGAATAGCGCAGCCTGCCAGCACCAGATCGGCCCGATCTGGGCCGATGCAGGGATTGGCCGCGCGCTCGGAATATCCCCACGACAGCAGCTTGGCCTGCATGGCCGAAACTTCCGCATCGCTCAGCCACAGGCCGTCGACGCGCCGACGATCGTAGCGCGGCAGGTCGAGATGGACGCCGGCAAGGGTCGTCACCGTTCCGGATGTCCCGATCAGATGGAAATCATGACCTTCCTGCAGCGGCGGGCATTCGAACCGCCCGAGCATGATCTCGACCTCGTTGATCATCGCCTCGAAGACATCGGGCGTCACGTCGCGGCCGCCATGGCGCTCGGACAATGTCACGACACCCACGGGCAGCGAGGTCCAATGGGTGATGTGGTTGGCAAGTCGGCTGGAGCGATTTTCGCCAATGCGGATGACGGCGATTTCGGAGGACCCTCCACCGATATCGAACAGAACCACGGAACGGGCTTCGCGACCCACAAGCGACGAGCAGCCCGATACGGCAAGCCGCGCCTCGGTCTCGCGATTGATGATCTCCAGCTTCAAACCGGTTTCGGTGGTCACGCGGGAGAGAAAGTCCTCGCCGTTTGCGGCCGCCCGGCAAGCCTCTGTCGCGATCAGTCGCATGCGGCGGATATCCCGCCCGGCGAGCTTGACCGAGCAGACCTTCAATGCCTCGACGGCGCGGTCCATCGCCTCTTCCGAGAGCCTTCCGCTCGCAGCCAGTCCCTCGCCGAGACGGACGATCCGGGAGAACGCATCAACAACGCGGAAGCTGCCTGGCCGGGTCGGCTGAGCGATCAGCAGGCGGCAATTGTTGGTGCCGAGATCGAGCGCGGCGTAGAGGTCAACCGGACCGCTGTGAGACGCGGGAACGTGCGGCGCGTGGTGTCCGGATTCTCGTGCTACCTCACGCGCCTGCATCGGCGGCGCAACGGGACGGATCGCCTCGACGACGGTAGCGACTGCGGCGACCTGTTGCGGCGTATGGTGACGGCGATTGCGGTTGCGTCGCCGTCTCTTGCCGAACTTTCCGGCCTTGCCGGGTTCGGAGACAGCACCGGCGGCGTTGGCCGAGTGATTTTCCCGCGCCTGCACAGGCCGCGTCTGCGGCTCGGCGGCATGACCACCACCACGACGGCGACGCTTTCGCTTGCGAGAGGGCTGTCCGCCCGTCATATCGGAACGTTCGGCATGGCCTGGGGGCAAAGCAGCCCCGGCTTCCACGGAGCCGGATGTCACGGACGGTGGCCGTGATCCTTTCCGCTTGCTCCTGCCGCGCCGGGTGGACTTGCCATCCCTGCGCGATTGCGCCGACGCCCCCTGGGGTTGCGGCTTGTTGCCGCCTTCGGGGTCAGTCACTGTACTATTCCTCCGTGCCGCGCAAAGCCGAGAAACGCATGCTGCAGGCACGATTTGTTTTACGTTGCGTCGATCATACCAGCGACCAACAGCTTCGCCAACCGGTTTTTCCCACGCGACATTGCCTCATGACCGGCAACACTGCCCGGATAGAGGCAGCGCGAGGCGTCTATTTTTTTCCGAAACCCTATTTGCAAGCCGCGGCGATTTGTTTATAAGCCCGCCACACCGACGCGGTACGGACACGATCCGCCGCCCGTTGGGGAATAGTTCAATGGTAGAACGGCGGACTCTGACTCCGTTAATCTTGGTTCGAATCCAGGTTCCCCAGCCAATTCTCTCAAAAAACCATGATTCCTACGTGTTTCCGTCGTGCCGGATCCCGTTTTGGCGTCATTGGGGACCTGATGCCAAGGATTATTATCGGTGAGATCGAATCTTGGGTCAGCGCCCCGATGACCGGTCGCGGGCAGCCGGGAACGCTGGATCCGACGTCAAGGGGCCATCAGAATGCCTTCGCCCGTTCCCGTGGCTCTCCGGGGAGAAAATCCCACCGGCTGATCAATCGGAAACCCTGACCCAGTGGTTGCGGCTGACCATTCGGCAGTTTTCGCTTCCGCCGAGAACGGCGGAGGCTTCGATCGGAAGAACGATATGGACGGTCGCCACATGTTCGATCTCCGTCTCGCTCTTCAGCGTCAGCCGCCAGGTCATCTTGCTGCCTGCGCCCTGCCCTGCCGGAATCTGCCCGAAAAGGTTCGAAAATATCTCCGCTTGCCATGCATCCTCCCCGGCAGCGCGCCATGCGACCCGGCTCAGGCCTTCAGCGGAAAGTCGGCGGGACATTTCAAGCTGGTCGGGATGGAACGGCGCCTCGAACTCAAGTCGTCGCGGCTCCAGCCATTCTGAAGGCAGCGCACCGGCCGATTTCGGGAAGACCTGCTGCATCAGGGGCGGGCATCCTTCAAGGCGGCCCTTGCCAAGGCGGGCTTGCCAGAGGCCGGATCGCGGCCGGATGCCGAGAGTGGTTTCATCAGGAAACAGCTCTATGGGGGGCTTTCCGGGGGGCAACTCCTCAGGCGGAGGATCATCAGGGAGACGATCGAGGTCGCGCGGCATGCCGGGAGGTGCGCAACGTTCAGAGCCGGAATAGACATAGTTATTGACACCAAAGGCAAGCGCTATGTCGGCCGGGGTACTGCCGGGTGTGTACCAATGGGTAGCTGACTGGTCCTCATCGATCACCAGAATGTGCTGGGCCGAGGGTGCGGGGCCGGCATAGGCTTCCATCGATCCTCGTTCTCCCCGCCCAACATCGATCCACCGCGCATTGCCATCGGCTTCAATATGAACCACGGGCGGCTCGCAGGCCAAAGCGGAAGAACCCAGTAAAGTGGCGATGGCTGTTATCAAAAATCGCATGGCTCAATTCCTCCCAATCAGGTCCAGCAGGGCTTTCATATCGTCGGGCTTTAGCGTCCTTGGTGGGCTTGCTTGCGAGGCGGGTTTGCGGTCCTGTGGCGCTGGCGGCACAATCATATTGATGATCAGGTTGCTTTCCTCCTGCGGGATATTTGAGGTGAATTCGCAGATTTCATCGCCGGGTTGGAGTTCCCAGCAGTTATCGCCCCCCCGCTGATTAAGCCCCATCAGCCTGAAATTGCCGCCGCGACCCATATCCCAGAACCATGTGCTCACGCGGCCATCCGGCAGGGTTTCGCCGAACTCCACAGACCAGCGTGCAGGCAAATGACCGGAGATGGGTGACCCTTCGAAACCGAAGGCGCAGGGTTCGTCGCCGCAACGGCGCAGGACGCGTCCTGTTGTCAGCGTAAATTGTAAGGTACGGAAGACAGAGGCAAGTTTCTCATCAGCCCGATCCGGGTCCGTGCACAGCCGCCCGACACGGGTGATCTCGCAACCCCGCTCGCCAAGCTGCCAATCAGCCGGATTGAGCCAGATCGAATGGGCGGAACCAGCGTTTTCCGCAAACTCGACACGTGGAAATGGCGTGGCCGGCGTAACGTCCGCCACCCAACCTTCCGGCAGGTAGAAGGCAAGATTGGTCGCAGCGTCCCGCATGTCGCAACTTTCAACCGTCTTATCACCGGGCAGGCAGCGATGAGGATAATCGGTCCAGGCCTTGCCCACTTCCTTGCCATTTTCGCAATTGTCCGGTCCGTGACCCTGACCATCATCGCAACCCTGCGCCGCACCCGGAGCCGCGCCCTGCATGGCACCAAGCAATGCGCCCATGATGGCTTTTTGATCAATCTCTCCATTCGGCCCGACATTTTGTGCCGCCCCCAAAAGCGCACCGATCATCGCTTTGGTCTGCTGGTCCTGCCCGGCAAGGCCCTGCTGGACGCCTGCTGCGAAATCGGGCTGAGAACCTGTTTCAGCCTGTGTCGTATTCTCGTCGGCAGGTGGAATGATGAAATCCTTTGGCTGGCCGGCGACGACTTCAATGACCGCACGGAATTCCTTGTTAACCGTCCCTACTTTCGAGGCGGTGACCTCCCATTGCCCCGGTGTCAGCTCGGTGTTGAAAACAGTCTCCGGTTCAAACGTCCATGCAGCGTCACCTGCAGGATTGTTTCCTGCCGGTACGACTGACCATTCGCGCGGAATTTGGGGATATTCCGAAGGCACGCGGAACGTGACGGGCGTCAAGCCATCTGTAAAGCCAGGCTGTCCACCTTGCTTTTGTGTCGCCTGCTGTTGCTCCCATTTCAACGTCGCCTTGACGAGTTGATAGGCCGCAAGCACCTGCGGATCATCGCTTTGGAACATGCAGAACTGGCCGAGAGCGCCCACATTTTCGCATGGGCCGTTCATGGCAACCCACTGGCGTGGGCCAAGGACCAGCGAATCATCTGTGCCATTTCTGAAGAAATTGACGTGCGGCGGCAGTTTTTCTCCAGCCGACTGCGCCCCTGCAGTATACGGATCGGTCGAGGGATAATCCGTCCACCAGCCAGCTGGCAGCATGAAGGACAGCCCGGTTGCAGCGTCGCCGATCTGGCAGGGCGACGGACCGTCGCAGGAATAGGCAACATCTTCGCCCAAGCCGTTGGTTGCGCCGGGGCCAGCGTCCGCCTTTTGTCTCGGCAGATTACCTGCCAGTGGCGTCGCATCTGGCGTTCCGACGTCCAACGAGATACGCGCCTTCTCCCTGCGCTCACCAGACGCATCGTAACCCTTGTATACGAGATCGTAGGTGCCCGGTTCAGTCGGCGCAGTCAGAGGCTGGCCCGCAGCAAGTTCGCTGAGTGTTCGGCCCCAGTCGATCTGGTTTTCGCCCTGCCATATCTCGATCCCGTCGCTGCGCAACTGACTGCCGGTGGTTTCAATTTCGATCGGGGCGCCCGGTGCGACGACAGATGGAGCCTTGAGCGTTACGACAGGGTCTGCCTCGACATTGATTTCCATTTCGTCGAGCTTGTCGCCGCCCCAGGTTTCGAGTCTGAGAAGATACGCACCAGGCGCAGCAAGCTCGATCGCAGCGTCCTTGGCGCCTTCGGTTCCTTCGACCGTACTATAGGTTATGGCGGCGTCTGGACTGGCGTCACCGGATGGGTAGAGCCTCAATGCCAGTGCTGCGCCGCCAGTCTCGCTTCCTTCCGCAAGTACGCCGAGCTCAATCTGAGCAACGCCCACAGCGTAAGGCCCGCGGTTCACCATGCCCGCCTTACCGGGCTCAATTGCAACCTCCTCAAGCGGACGCACAAAGAGTATTGCGTCCGTCTTGAAACCGGAGACCCAGCCGTCTGCCGGCGGCAATTCCACCCAATCCATCTCCGTTGAATAGCTGAAAAGGCGGCAGCGCGGCTCTTCGACGAAATAACTTCCGGGGGGCTCGAACATCCAGGCAGCAGTTGTCGCATCAGCTTCGGCCAATGCCCGGCAATCCTGGGCTGTGCCATTGCGGGGAAAATCGGGTTGCTGCGGGGCTGCAACTTCAGGCCCGAACGATTGCCCTGTCGGCTGAAGCTGAATGTTGGGCATGAGCGGGCGGCCCGGAAAGTGGGGCGTCTCTCGCGGCGGCGCCATGGTAATCGCTTCACTAAGGGCATCGCTGAGCTCGCCGGCATTTGCCGCCTCGATGTACCGTCCGCCCGTATTTTCGGCGAGGCAGGCCACCTGCGCGCCTTCTTCCTTCGACAGACCGAAGCCGACCACATGAGCGGTAAAATTGACGCCCGCCGCCTCCAGTTCCGAAGCCAGCGCACATGGGTCCGCCTCGCAGGTCTCCAGTCCGTCGGTGACAAGCACCACTGTTGCACTTTCCTCGCCATAGCGCAGAGCTTCGGCCGCCTGACGCACGGCTGCCGAGAGAGGCGTCTTGCCCAGGAAGCGCATCGCGTTGACCGCGCCGACAACCGTTTGTCCGGTGTTCTTGCCTGGCGGAACGAGCAGTTCGATATCGCCGCAATCACCCTTGGAGCGATGACCATAGGCGATGAGCCCGAGTTCCTGTTCCACCGGCAGGCGCGTCACCACGTCAGCCACTGCCTCGCGGGCGATTTCAAGTTTCGGCCGACCGTCGATCTGCCCCCACATGGAGCCGGAGCCATCCATGACGATGATCGTGCGTGGTGATTCCTCGGCGTGCCCCGTCGGGATCTGAGCAAGCAGCACGCCGGCAAGGAGACCGGCGATTTTCAGCAAAGCGGTTTTCATGAATTCGTCCCTCTCAAGCCGATACCGCAACCGGGCGGACAGGTGCTTTCCGACCCGATGCCCAAGCCGCGGCCTTGCTGCCGATGTCTCTGAACTTGCCGGAAAGTTCCTGCAGGCGTGCCCGCCATTCCGGATCCGGCACCTGTCCCTCGGTCGTTTTGAAGAAAACCAGCAGCATGCAGGTGATGGCGAGCGGCTCGAGCAGAGCCGCCTTGAACGCCCAGGCGAAAAGGATGGCAAAAACGAAGCCGCCTGCGCTCAGCGCGCCGGGCATGAGATAGACAAGCGCCGCCGCAGGGGCGAGCGCCAGCAGGAATACGACGAACGAAAGCCCGTAGATCATGATCGCCAGCCAGGCCGCATTACGGAACATGACCTTGTAATTCTGGCCATAGAGGACGAGTGCCTCCTCCGCCGAGGCCCAGGGATTGGTGGCTCGAGTTCGCAGGGCATGGGCGAGGATGACTTCGTCAGTGAAGCCGACAGCAACCTTCAGAAAGTTGCGCAACATGCCCGTCGCTGTTTCAAGACCGGGGATAGGCAGGATGGATGCAATCCCCTCGATCAGACCCGTGATGGCCGATATCACCCCTTTTACGAGTTGGTCGACGCCGAACAGCACGCTCGCCTCGGCAAAACGCTCGCGCACCATCCGGCTGCCATAAGCCACCTGCCCTTCGCCGGCGGGAAATGGCCGCCCGTCGATAAGTTCAACGAGAACCGCGATGTGCCCGGCCTTGACGATGTAGAGGATATATTCCCGAAGCAGATAGAACGCAGCCGCGACAAGGCCGAAGCCTGTCACGCCGCCGATGACCGTGCTGGAGGCCAGAAAGTCGGCGTCACCGAAGTGGCCGACGCCATAGCCCATGGCCGCGCCCGTGCCGGTAGCGATGACATAGGCGCAGGCGATGCCGAAATAGACGGCCATGCGAAAAAGAAGGAAAGGAGCGGTGCGGGCCATGAGCGCCAGAGCACCTGAAAGGCTGAAATTCCACATGAAGGAGCATCCTTGACGGTCAAGTAGCGGCATTCCCGGGCGAGGGAGTGCCTGCTGCGTGGAGATTAGGATTGGGCAATGTCAGGGTCTTGGGCTGGGCGGCACCGAGTTACGGGGCCGATGGCACAGACAAGGTCGCCTGCCGGAAATGCGTTACGGCTTCCGAGGCCGTACGTCCCTCGGCGTCATGCCATAGGTCTGCCGGAAGCGGGTATTGAACCAGGAGAGGTCGCCGAAGCCGGCCTCCAGGGCGATCTGGGCGATGTTGAGGTGCTGGAAGGACGGATCGGCCAGCATGCGATAGGCCAGCGCGAGGCGGCGGCCCGCCACATAGTCGCGAAAGGACGTGCCCTCGCGCTCGAACAGGGATCGGACATAGCGAGGTGAAAGGCCAAGCAGCTTACCCACACCATCGGCGCTGAGTCCGGGTGAAACGAGGCTGCGCTCGATCTCGGCCTTCACCTGTTTCAACCGGGCGGCCCTGATACCTCGCCCCGCGGCGATCTCGGCAGCTTCGCGCGTCGCTCCTAGCGCCATCAGCGCCAGATCCTGGACGTGCGTCACGCATTGCGCCGCCTCTTCCGGGGCGAGAGCGGGCAGTTCGGCATGGAGCGTGCGTGCATAGTTCAGGAACAACCGCCATTGCGGCGTCATCGGGCTCGCGCGCTTCAGCACCGCCTCCAGTCCCGCCGCCGCCGGGCCGAGATGGGCACGCGGAATAGATACATAGATCCCCTCCATGTACTCCCCCCCAAAACGCACAGTTCCCGGGACGTCGCCCGGATCGGCATAGACAACGCCGGGACGCAGAACCTCCTCGAGACCACCTGTCTGAGTAATGGAGCCACCACCGGCGAGCGGGATATGGAACATGACGTCGTCGCTGCAATCGGCGGCATGCATCCGGCTACGGATCGCCGTGGACGCGGAATGACGCCCATGGCCGACAATCACTCCAGGCAGGACAGCTATGGACGTTTCCGAATGGAAGTCCTGCCGATCGTCCGGAATGAAGTCCACCTTGGTCATGTTGGCGACGACATTGCGAAACTCCTCGACCCGCTGCGCGCGGCTGAAGTCTCTCGACTTGATCGACAGTATCGTCATGTAGCTACCCTTCCGCAAACCGTGACATCTGCAGTCCTAGTAACAATCGCCTTTTGGCGCATACACCAAATAGGGTATCAAACGACTATCTTCGCAGTCCAGGCATTGGGATATCAAAGTGCAGGCAAATGGAAGCGGTTCCGACGGCGCGAACGGATCGACGGCGGGCGAAATAGATCCGGACGTCGACCTGGACATCATATCCAATACCTATCGGGCGATCATCGATCAGGAAGCGTTCGACGCGATGATTGCGAGCTGGCAGACGAAGCTCCGGCGCATCCCCGATGATGAGAATGGGTCGCGGCGCCTGTCCCCGGCGCTTCTTGCCCAGCTCGCCCTTGCACGTAACACCCTCGAAAGCCTTGACCTGCCGACGGAGAATGATCCTCTCGTCCGCGCCGTTCAGGAGGTTCCCGGCCCGGCTCTGGTCCTTTCACCCGAGGGGCGAGTTGCTGTCACGAATACCGAGGCGGCGTCGGCATTGGGTGCGCGACAGGGCAGCTTCCTTGACGCCGACAGGATCGACCCGCGCTCCCTCGAAACGTATCGGACCCTGATGCGCGCCGCCAACAAGCGTGCCAACCGCTCCCAGGCAATCCTGCGCCTTATGCCATTGCAAGGTGATCATACCATCCTCGCGGAAGCCTGGTTATTGTCCCGCGACGGGCACAACGCCGATTTCGTGGTCATCCGCTCCCTTGAGATCGAATGGACGGAACGCGCCTCCGACATGCTCGGACAGGCGTTCGGCCTCTCCGTGGCAGAAATCGACATCGCCCGACTTTTCTTCAAGGTCCGCGATGTCGCCGAGATCGCGGCAAAGCGGGGCGTCTCGCTGCTGACGGTAAGGACACAGCTGAAGAGCATCATGGCGAAGACGGAAGCGCCTTCGCAGGTGGACCTGATGCGCCTTCTGGCGATGACGGCGGGGCGCGCAATCCAGGACCGCCAGGGCAAAACGGATTCCTGGCGCGATCCCCTCGGACGCGAGGAAATCCTGACTTTGCCCGGCGGACGCGCGATCGCCTGGACGTGGCTCGGTCATCCCGATGGGCGACCCGTCATTCTCTGTCGCGGACTGCCGATGTGTTACCTTCTTCCACCCGACATCGAAGACCAACTCACGGAGGCGGGTGTGAAGCTCTTGGCGCTTTCGCGTCCGGGGTTTGGCAACTCCAGTCAGCATGCCGAGTTGTCACCGCTTGAGGACAATCTCGCCGCGCTGCGTGGCTTCCTCGATAAGGTGGTCGGTGAACCTTGTGTCGGCATCGGTTTGAGCAACGGACTGGTGCCCCTCCTCGCCGAAGCGCAAACACACCCCGATCGTTTCCGGTCCCTCATCGCGATCGGCTATACAGGAGTCCTGGACCGCAGCGGAATACGCCGTCTGCAACCCACCCAGCAAGCCATGATGCGTCTGGCGGGGATGATGCCGTGGCTTGTGGATCTCATGGCCAAACAGGCTCACCGAATGATCCAGACCTATGGTGTCGACTGGTATATCGAGCGTGCCTACCGCACCCGTCCTCGCGATTACTCGACCTGTGCCGATGCCAACCTCACACCGTTCATCCGCAACGCTTGCGCGCACCTGCTCGCCCAGGGGCACTCCACTTTCGTCCGGGAGCTTATCCTGGCGCGTTCCGACATCGACGATGCGGTCGAGGCGCTGAAGATACCCCTGACCTGGCTTGCACCAACGGAGGATGGCGTCTTTGACGAGGCTGGCTTTCGGCAGATCGAGAACCGAAACAAGCGCATCAGAATGCAGCCTCTTCGCGACGCCGGCGAACTCGCGCTCTATCAGCAGACGTCCCGGATCGTCGACCTGATTATCCGGGAAGCGCATGGGATGCCCGCGGAACGATGAGAAAGCCTCTGGAGATCGGCCGGCGGGTCGAAGCGCGAATTACCATCCTCCGCCGCGTTGGACGTTGGTTTGACATAAAAACTGCGCCTCAGCGTAACCATCCTTGTCTTGCGAGCGTATTAGGCAAAGACTTCGATTGAATTGTTGGCGCCTGCGAGGCCGCCGAACCGACCAGGAGCCTTTATGGTATCGCCCGATGAAACCCTCCAGCCGAGCAAGGGCAGCTTCACCCGCCCGAAGCGGTTCGACAGAAATCTGGTGGTGATCGGCGCGGGATCGGCCGGCCTTGTTTCGGCCTATATCGCAGCCGCCGCCAAGGCCAAGGTGACGCTGGTCGAAGCCCACAAGATGGGCGGTGATTGCCTGAATTTCGGCTGCGTCCCTTCCAAGGCTCTGATCAAAAGCGCCCGGGTTGCGCATCAGATGCGTCATGCGGACCACTACGGCCTCAAGGCGGTCGAGCCAGAGGTGCCGTTCTCCGCCGTGATGGAGCGCGTTCACCGGGTGATCGCCGACATCGAGCCGCATGATAGCGTCGAGCGCTACACCGATCTGGGCGTGGAGGTGCTGAAGGGCTACGCGAAACTGATCGATCCCTGGACCGTGGAGATCGCACTGAACGACGGCGGCATCCAAAGTCTCACGACACGCGCGATCATCCTGGCCACTGGAGCGCGGCCATTCGTTCCTCCGATCCCCGGCATCGAGGAGGTCGGCTACCTCACCTCCGACACGCTCTGGGATCGGTTGCGGGACCGGTCGAAAGTGCCGCGGCGGCTGGTGGTACTGGGCGGCGGGCCGATCGGCTGCGAGCTGGCGCAGAGTTTTGCCCGGCTCGGCTCGGAGGTGACCCAGATCGAGATGGCGCCACGGCTGATGATGCGCGAGGACGAGGATGCGGCGGAGCTCGTGACTGCCTCCCTGGTGGCAGACGGCGTCAGGGTGCTGACGAAGCACAAGGCCGTCGCCTGCGGTGTAGACGACGGAGAGAAATGGATCGATGTCGACCATGACGGCGGGAAGACCCGAATTGCGTTTGACGAGATCATCGCAGCGGTCGGCCGTTCGCCACGTCTCACGGGCTTTGGGCTCGAGGAACTCGGGATCAAGGTCGATCGGGTCATCGAGACGAACGAGTATCTCCAGACCCTCTATCCAAACATCCTGGCGGCCGGAGATGTCGCGGGTCCGTACCAGTTCACCCATGTTGCTGGCCATCAGGCATGGTTTGCGGCGGTCAATGCGCTGTTTGGCGATCTGAAACGCTTCAAGGCTGATTACAGCGTCATCCCGTGGGCCACGTTCACCGATCCCGAGGTCGCACGCGTCGGCCTTTCAGAGACCGAGGCGACGGAACGGAAGGTTGCGTACGAGGTCACCCGGTTCGGGATCGACGATCTCGACCGGGCTATCGCCGACGGTTCGGCGCGCGGCTTTGTGAAGGTTTTGACGGTTCCAGGCAAGGATCGCATCCTGGGGGCAACGATCGTTGGCGACCATGCGGGAGACCTGCTGGCGGAGTTCGTTTTCGCCATGAAACATGGGCACGGGCTCGGCAAGATCCTCGGCACGATCCACATCTATCCGACACTCGCCGAGGCCAACAAGATGGTCGCCGGCACGTGGCGTCGCAACCACATCAACGGCTTTCTGCTGTCGCTGCTGAAGCGGTTCCAGACCTGGAGGCGCGGATGATCGACGCCCGCATCCTGCCGCTACAACGGAGCGTGCTGCAGCCGATCGCCGAATTTCTCGCACGGCGCGGCGTCAAGGCCGACACGCTCAGCCTCTCCGGCTTCGCGCTTGGCGTCGGCGCCTTCGCCGCCCTCGCCTTCGGCTATTGGTTTGCGGCGCTGGCGCTGATCCTCGGCAACCGACTGCTTGACGGGCTTGATGGCGCCGTGGCCCGGATCCATGGCCCGACCGATCGGGGTGCCTTTCTCGACATCGCACTCGACATGGTGTTCTACGCGCTGATCCCGCTCGGATTTGCCGTCCAGTCTCCGGAGTTCAATGCGCTGCCGGCGGCCGTTCTGATCGTTTCCTTCGTCGGCACGGGCTCTTCGTTCCTGGCGTTTTCCGCCGTGGCATCCCGCATGGGCCGCAAGGCGCCCGAATTTCCCACCAAGGGGATCTATTATGCTGGCGGGCTGGCGGAGGGCTTCGAGACCATCGTGGTCTTCATCGCGATCTGCCTCTTGCCGGCCGCCTTTCCTGCCATCGCCTACGCGTTCGCATTGATGTGTGGCATTACCACCGTGATCCGCTGGCGGCAGGCGTGGGTGGTATTCTCGGGCGATCGGAGCGAATGATGTCAAGCCGTGCCGCTGCAACCCGCTACCTCCCGCTTTTGCTCATCGCGATAGGGCTGCTGCTCGGCTACCTTTTCGGCCTGCAGAACTATCTCAGCCTCGGTTATCTCGCCGATCAGCGCGAGGCCTTGCGTGCCTACGTCGATGAACATCTGGTCTGGTCTGCGGCAGTGTTCGTCGTGATCTACGTTCTTGCTGTCGCGTTTTCCTTTCCCGCGGCGTCTATCCTGACTATCTTCGGCGGCTTCCTGTTCGGATGGCTGATGGGGGGCGCTCTGGTGGCGATTGCGGCAACCGTCGGCGCATCCATCCTCTTTCTGGCAACGCGATCGGCGTTCGGCGGCTTTTTGCGCCACCGCGTCGATGGTGTCGTGAAGCGGCTTGCCGATGGCTTCAGGCAAAACGCCTTCGGCTATCTGCTGGTGATCCGGCTGGCGCCCGTCTTCCCGTTCTTCGTGGTCAATATCGCTGCCGCGCTCTTCGATATCAGCCTTGCGCGGTTCGTTGCCGCAACCTTCATCGGCATCCTGCCAGGCACATTCGCCTACGCCTACCTTGGGCAAGGCGTCGACAGCGTGCTGATCGCGGCGCAGGCGGCGGGACGCGAGGCACAGATCGCCGAGCTGGTGACTCGGGACATCACGCTTGCGTTCCTGGGACTGGCCGTGATCGCCGCCGTGCCTACCTTGCTCAGGCATATTCGAAGAGACCGGGGACAGGCGGCATCAGTGCCGACAGGGCAAGCACCGACAGTGCCGAACGACAAAAACGAAACATGGGAGAATGAATGAGAATGGGATTCGTCAAGACAGTTTTTGCCGCCGGCACTATTGCCGGCCTTGCGGCTTTCAACGCCATGGCAGCCGAACCTGACGCCAAGGATTGGGCGGCCATCGAGAAAGCCGCGGCCGGTCAGACGGTGTACTTCAACGCCTGGGGCGGTTCCGAAAACATCAATGCCTACCTCGAATGGGTAGGTTCGGAGATGCAGAAGCGTTATGACGTCACCGTCGTCCAGGTAAAGCTCGACGATACCGCAAGCGCGGTCGCCAAGGTGGTGGCGGAAAAGACGGCCGGAAAGGACGAGGGAGGATCGGTCGACCTTATCTGGATCAACGGCGAAAACTTCGTGTCGATGAAGAAGCAGGGCCTGCTTCTGACGCCCGGCTGGGCGACGTCGCTGCCCAACTGGCAATATGTCGACACCGAAAACCAGCCGACCATCCTCACCGACTTCACCGAGCCGACCGAGGGTCTGGAGAGCCCGTGGGGCGGCGCGAAGATGGTGTTCTTCCACGACAGCGCCCGGACAGATCCTTCGGCAATGCCGGACAACGCAGCGCAGTTGCTTGACTGGGCGAAGGCCAATCCTGGGCGCTTCTCCTATCCAGCCCCACCTGATTTCATCGGTTCCTCCTTCCTGAAGCAGCTACTGAGCGAGGTCATCGACGATCCTTCGAAACTTGCAATACCGGTGAACGAGACAACGTTCGAACGCGATGTCGAGCCGCTCTTTGCCTATCTCGACCAACTGCATCCGGTTTCCTGGCGGTCTGGCAAGGCCTTCCCGCAGAACTATCCGGACATGAAGCAGAAACTCGCCGACGGGGAACTGGATATCATCTTCGCGTTCAATCCGGCCGAGGCCTCGGCAGGCATCAAGGCCGGAGAACTGCCGGAGACGATCCGGTCCTTCTCCTTTTCCGGCGGGACTCTCGGCAATACCCACTTCGTCGCCATCCCCTACAACGCCAATGCAAAGGAAGGGGCCCTGCTAACGGCCAACTTCCTGATTTCGCCGGAAGCGCAACTGCGCAAGCAGGATCCGACCTATTGGGGCGACCCGACCGTGCTCTCGCTCGCCAAATTGCCCGAGGCGGACCGGACCGCCTTTCAGTCGCTCGATCTCGGCGTCGCTACGCTGTCGCCCGACAAGCTCGGCCCGGTCATCGCCGAGCCGCATGCAAGCTGGATGGAGCGGATCGAAACCGAGTGGCGCCGGCGCTACGCGAGCGGCAACTGATCGGTGCCCGGCCACAGCATCTCGACAACCGGATCCGGCCAAGCCGTCGCTCTTTTCGCAAGGGCGGCGGTTCTTCTCACGTTCGCGCTTCTGGTGCTGCCTATAACCTTTGGTCTTGCCGGTACCATATTGCCCGCCTTCGGCTACCTTCCGGCGCTTGGCGGCAACACGTTCGGACTGAAGGCGTTCGGCCGGCTGGCTGAAGCACCCGGCATCGCACAGGGGGCAATTTTGAGCCTCACGTCCGGGCTTGTGGCAACAGGGCTTTCGCTCTCGATCACGCTGGTGTTCGTTGCGGGATTTGCTGGCACGCCGGCACTCTCGCGCCTGCAGCATCTGCTCTCGCCGCTGCTGGCGGTGCCGCACGCCGCCGCTGCTTTCGGCCTGGCCTTCCTGATTGCCCCCTCCGGCTACCTGATCCGGCTTGTCGCCCCTCTCTTCGGTATCGACCGGCCGCCGGACATCCTCATCCCGCATGATCCGATGGGGCTGACGATGATCGCGGGGCTGGTGATCAAGGAAACGCCATTCCTGTTTCTCGTAACGCTTGCGGCTCTGCCCCAGGTGGATCTCGCCGCCACTCGCAGGCTTGCCGCGTCATTCGGTTACGGGCGGATCGCCGGCTTCGTCTACCTCATCTGGCCCTCGCTTTACCGACAGATCCGGTTTGCGGTCTACGCGGTCATTGCCTATTCCACCTCGGTGGTGGACGTGGCGCTGATCCTCGGGCCCAACCTTCCGGGCACGCTGGCCGCCCGGCTCGTGCAGTGGATGAACGACCCGGACCTCTCCATCCGGTTTCTCGCCTCGGCAGGCGCCGTGCTGCAGCTCGCTGTGACGCTTGCGGCGCTGCTTCTCTGGCATTTGCTGGAGCGGTTCTGCGGGACGCTGGTTTGTCTCTGGCGGGACCGCGGGTACCGCGCCGTTCGCGACGGCACCCTGCGAAGCCTGTCCGCGCTCATCATCGGCACCATTGGCGTGACTGTCTTTGCCGGTATCGGCATCCTGGCCGTCTGGTCCGTGGCGGGCCTCTGGCAGTTTCCCGATCTCATGCCTCAATCCCTGACGCTCCGCAGTTGGCAGACCGCGCTGCCGCGCATCATGGGGCCGCTGGTCACAACGCTTTCGACCGGTTTCGTCTCGACCCTCATTGCTCTCTTTCTCACAATCGGGTGTCTGGAACGGGAGACCCAGACAGGACGGACAGGCAGAGATAAAGGCCTGCTGATCCTCTATCTGCCGCTGATAGTGCCGCAGATCACCTTCGTCTTTGGCCTGCAGCTGCTGTTCATCGGCAGCGGCAGCCAGCATCGCCTTGCCGCGTTGGTCCTCGTTCATCTCGTCTTCGTGCTGCCCTATGTCTTTCTCTCGCTCGCCGATCCGTGGCGCTCGCTCGATCGCCGCTATGAGGTTATCGCGACAGCGCTCGGAAAATCCCGGCTCACGGTTCTGCTGCGCATCCGCCTGCCAATGCTGCTGCGGCCGCTTCTGACAGCCTCCGCCGTTGGCTTCGCGGTCTCGGTCGGGCAATATCTGCCGACGCTGCTTGTTGGCGAGGGTCGGTTGACCTCCATAACGACGGAGGCAGTCGCTCTCGCGTCAGGCAACAATCGCCGTGTCATCGGAGTTTATGCCCTCTTGCAGACCCTCTTGCCGTTCGTCGCCTTCGCTTTGGCCGCCCTTCTGCCCGCTGTCCTTCACCGCAATCGCGGCGCCATGAGGATTTGATCCGTGCCTCAAGCCGATCCGAACCGGAACCTGCGCCTGTCGAGCGTCGTCATTCGCCTGAATGAAACGATCCTCATCGATCTGTCCGCCAGCATAGCGCCGGGCGAGGTCCTCACTGTCATGGGACCGTCGGGCTCGGGGAAATCGACCCTGCTGTCGTTCATCGGCGGGTTTCTCGATCCGGCCTTCCAGGCCAGCGGCGCGGTATCGATCGGCGATACCGACCTGCTTTCCCTGCCAGCCGAAGCGCGGCGTGCCGGCATCCTGTTTCAGGATGCGCTGCTGTTCCCGCACATGTCCGTCGGCGCCAACGTGGCGTTCGCGCTGCCGGCCAACCTCACGGATCGACAGGAGCGTTATCGGATCGCAGCCGAGATTCTCGCGGAAATGGATCTGGATGGGTTCGAGACCCGCGACCCGGCAACGCTGTCCGGAGGGCAGAAGGCGCGGGTGGCGCTCGCACGCGTCCTCGTCTCGCGTCCGCGGCTGCTGTTGCTGGACGAGCCGTTCTCGAAGCTGGACATGGGGCTTCGCACGCAAATGCGCGACCTGGTCTTCGCCAAGGCACGAGAGGCTCGCCTGCCGGTGATCCTGGTCACCCATGACGAAGCGGATGCCGTCGCTGCCGCCGGCCCGATCCATAGCATCGAGGCGAGGCCATGAGTGAGACGAACAAGGACCCGATCATTCTCGTCGGCGGCGGCCACGCCCATGTCGAGGTCGTCAGGCAGTTGGGCTCTCTGGCACTCGACCGGGGGATTGTCCTGGTCTCACCATCGCGCCACACCCCCTACTCCGGCATGCTGCCAGGCTACATCGCCGGGCAGTATACGTTCGATGAGTTCCATATCGATCTCGCCCGGCTTTGCGCGCGATATGGCGTGTCCTTTCTGGAAGCCGCCGCCACAGGCATCGATCCCACCCATCGGCGCGTTTCGCTCTCGGATGGGCGCATTCTGGATTACGCCCTGCTGTCGCTCGACATCGGTTCGACGCCGTCCCTTCCCGAACGCGTGTCGGGCGGCGTATCCGTCAAGCCGATCGCGAGTTTCACCGAACGGCTTGCCCAGCTGGATGCTCTGGCCACCCGACAGAATGAACCGCTACGGCTTGCCGTGATCGGTCAGGGCGTGGCCGGCGTCGAGGTGGCGCTGGCACTCAAGCATCGGCTGGATGGGCTGACGGAACATCCCGTAGAGATTGCCCTCGTAGGACGGGCGCCGGTGCTCATTCCGGAACGCGGGGCGCTGGCACGGCGCATTGTTGCACGCGCGCTGGAGCAGGCCGGGATCGCTCATCACCCGCTGTTCGATGTTGTAGGCTTCGACCGGGGGCAAGTCGCGGCGCGCGATGGCCGGCGGCTTGCCGTCGACGAGGTGGTTTGGACGACATCGAGCGGCGCGGCGGGCTGGCTGACCAACACGGGGCTGTCGCTGGACTCGGCCGGCTTCATCCGGGTCGACGAGACGCTACGCTCCGTCTCACACCCGGAAATCTTCGCTGCCGGCGACATCGCGTCCCTGCCCGATCCGCGGCCCAAGGCTGGGGTCTTCGCCGTCCGTCAGGGTCCGATCCTGGCCGAAAACATCCGCCGCACGATCGGCGGGCAGCCATTGCTTCATTACCGGCCGCAACGTGCCTGGCTCGCGCTCATCTCCTTGGCGGACGGCCGGGCCGTGGCCGACAAGTGGGGGCTCGCTGCTTCAGGCCAATGGGTTTCCGCCTGGAAACACAGGAACGATACCGATTTCCTACGTCGGTATCGTTAGCGTTCGTTTACGCTCCCACGCCGCCGCTTAGCCAAGCGCATCCACCGCCATCCGCGGGCGTCGGCGCTGTGTGACAATGAGAATGCTGACGAACGCCATCGCGCCCGCAAGTCCGGTCGCCACGACGACCCACAGCGAAGGCTCGACTCCAAGGCCGGCCATGGAGATCGACATTCCGAGCGGAGCCACCGCCGACATCACCTGCTTGGCCGCCGTCGACCAGCCGAGCAGACGGCCATAACCTTTGCGACCGAAGAGTTCGAGCGGCAGCGTGCCGGCGACGATGCTGTTGAGGCCGGAGCCTAGTCCCATGCAGATCGCGAAGAGAACCGCGCCGGCAAACCAGGGCGTGGTCGACAGCAGGATCACCAGCCCCAGAGGCATCAGGATCGACGCGATCACCGCGAGCCAGGCCTGCGACAGCCCCTTGCCGAAGATCAGATTGACGAAGCGGCTTGCCACCTGCGCCGGCCCGAACAGCGAGGCGACCACAAGGCCGGCCGCGCCGAGACCGAGTGCCTGGGTCAACGGCACCATATGCACGAGAATGGCCGAGAGCGCATAACCCTCGATCGCGAAGCCGAGCAGCATGAGGGTGAAGAGCAGCGATCCGCCGTGCGACGTCGCCGTATCGGACTCCACCGGCGGAGCCTGCCGATCGGCGATGACGGCACCGGTCGTCAGCCGCGAGAGGGCGAGGTGTACCGGCAGGCAGACAAAAACATGCAGCGCGCCATAGGCTAAGAGGATCTCCCGCCAGGACATCATGCCATAAAGCCAGTTCGTCAGCGGCCAGAACAACGAGGAGGCAAAGCCGGCGATCAAGGTGAGGTGCACGATGGAGGTCCGCGCCGTCGGCCCGCCGGCCTGGACGATCGCGGTGAATGCCGTCGAATAAAGTACTCCGGTGGAGACAATCTCGACGGCAGCGAGGATGACCGCGAAACTTATGCGTTCCGGCGCCGACGCCAGCAGGAAAAGGCCGAGCGCCGAGCCTATCGAGCCGAACGCCATCAGGCGCCCTGCCCCCCATCGGTCCGCAAGGCGACCGGCAGTTGGCGCGGCGAAGGCGCCAATCAGCAGGGCGAGGGAAAACGCGCCGAACACCCACTGCTCCGAAGTCGAGAAATCGCGTGCGACAGCGGGCACGAGAATGCTGAAGCAGTAATATAGTGTGCCGTAACCGATGACCTGGGTCGCCCCCAGTCCGGCCAGCGCCCACAAGGGCAGTTTGCGATTGACTGCATCAGACATCGTTTGGCGAGCCATCAGGGTGGGGGGGCGCCACAATGGGCACCTGGAAGGGACCAGCGAACACTCGATTATCCTTCATAGCCTCCCAGAGCCTTCCTCGATGCAGCACTCGTCCGAGAGAAAGCCGATCAGGCCCTGCATGCTTTCATAATCCGCGCGGCAGATGAGGGTCGTCGCCTGCCGTTCCTGGGAGGCGAGCCCCGCTTCCACTAGCCGCTTCAGATGATGCGAGAGCGTGGAGGCCGGGATGCCGACACGCTCCTGCAACTGCCCGACCGGAAGTCCGCCATGGCCAGCCCTCACCAGCGCCCTATAGATCTTCAGGCGGGATGTATTGCCCAGGGCTTCCAGTTGGGATGCAGCTCTTTCGACGTTCATGGAAATAAGGTATCCACGCTCGAAGCGGGCGTCAAGCGCTATTTCCACGAACGTCGAAATAGTGTGTCATCACGTCGACGCCTTCAGATTCACCCGTGCCTCGAGCTTGGCGGCCTCCTCCTTCCGTTCGCTGTAGCGATCGGTGAGGTAGGCGGAGCAGTCGCGCGTCAGCAGGGTGAACTTCACAAGCTCCTCGCAGACGTCGACGACGCGGTCGTAATAGGACGACGGCTTCATCCGCCCGTTTCCGTCGAACTCCTGAAAGGCCTTGGCGACGCTGCTCTGGTTGGGGATCGTGATCATCCGCATCCAGCGACCGAGAAGGCGCATCGCATTCACGGCATTGAAGCTCTGGGATCCACCGGAGACCTGCATGACGGCGAGCGTCTTGCCCTGGGTCGGGCGGATAGCCCCGATCGACAAGGGAATCCAGTCGATCTGCGCTTTCATGATGCCGGTGATCGTTCCATGGCGCTCCGGGCTGACCCAGACCTGCCCTTCGGACCATTCCGACAGTTTGCGCAGCTCCGCGACCTTCGGATGGCTGGCCGGCGCGTCATCGGGAAGCGGCAGGCCCGACGGATTGAAGAACCGAACCTCGGCGCCGAAGTGTTCAAGCAGCCGTCCTGCCTCCTCCGCCAGAAGACGGCTGTAGGAGACCTGCCGCAACGACCCGTAGAGGATCAGGATACGGGGCGCATGCGTCGAAAAGACGGGACGAAGCAGTGTCGGGTCGGGCCGGCGAAGATGCGCTGCATCGGCCGCCGGGAGATCAGACAATGCGCTTGCCCTCCGCGTCCAGCACCGCCTCGCCGTCCTCCTTCACGAAAGGTCCCTTGAAGGCATCGGCGGGCAGGATGTCGAGCACGACTTCCGAGGGCCTCGACAGCCGCGTTCCCATCGGGGTGACGACGAAGGGGCGGTTGATCAAGATCGGATTGGCTAGCATGGCCTCGATAAGCTGATCATCGGTCAAGGCCGGATCGTCGAGGCCGAGTTCGGCATAGGGCGTGCCCTTTTCCCGGATCGCCTGGCGCACCTCCAGTCCGGCGTCCGCAATCATCTTCACCAGCGTCTCGCGGCTCGGCGGCGTCTTCAGATATTCGATCACGACAGGCTCGATGCCGGCATGGCGGATGAGGTCGAGCGTGTTGCGCGACGTGCCGCAGGCGGGGTTGTGGTAGATTGTGACATTCATGGACGTTCCGTTCCTTCGGGTACGATCGGAGGGATTTCGTTGCGGCTCTCGGCGAAGAGCCAGGCGGCGGCAGCGGCCGCGATCAAGGCGCCGGCGATTTGCGCGAGGATAAAGCCTATAAGGTCGATCGGGCGGATGCCGGCGAAGGTGTCGGTCAGGCTGCGGGCGATCGCCACGGCCGGATTGGCAAAGGAGGTCGAGGCGGTGAACCAGTAGGCGGCCGTGATGTAGAGCCCGACCAGCATCGGGATGGCCTCCGTCCGGAAGCGCAACCCGCCCAGGATTGTCAGCAGCAGTCCGAACGTCGCGACCATTTCCGCCGTCCATTGTGCCGCGCCTGACCGAACCGTTTCCGAGACCTGAAAGACGGGCAGGTCGAACATGGCGTGGGCCACGAGCGTGCCGGCAATGCCGCCGAGGATCTGCACGAGCATGTAAGGCAGGACGGCGAAACTCTCCAGTTCCTTGCGCAAGGCAAAGACCATGGTGACCACGGGGTTGAAATGGGCACCAGAGATCGGCCCCAGGATCGTGATCAGCACGAAGAGGATCGCGCCAGTCGGGATGGTGTTTCCGAGCAGGGAGACGGCGACGTCGTCGGAGAGCCGGTCCGCCATGATGCCCGAACCGACGACGGTTGCGACAAGCATGGCGGTGCCGAGGGCCTCGGCTGCCAGACGGCGGGACAGATCGGCCATTTCAGTCAACCGCCATTCGCATTGCAGGTCTTTCCGGACATGGCGGGCCTCTCAGTTGGCTCTGGACGATTGAAGGGACGGAGTGCAGCACGTGAGATCGTCGATGAGCGGCTGACAGAGGCTGGCATTGCCGCCGCAGCAGTCCTTGAGGAGATAAAGAGCGACGGCGCGGAACCGGTCGAGGTCCGCCCGGTAAAGGATCGAGCGGCCCTGCCGCTCTCCCGCGACAAGGCCCGCTTGGGACAGCGTCGCGAGGTGCGCCGACATGGTGTTCTGCGGCACCCCGATCAGCCTCGCCAGTTCACCGGCCGGAACACCATCCGGCTCATGTGACACCAGAAGCCGGAAAGTCTGCAGTCGCGTCGGCTGAGCCAGCGCCGCCAAGGCTTCTATCGTTCGTTTTTCATCCATATATCCAGAATAATGGATATTATCTGGGTGTCAATGGCGGACAAATGAGTGCTCCCGTCGATTTGCAGGGAACAAAATCGTCTCCCGACGATTTCGCTCCGGAGAAGGTCGAAGGGGCGCCCATGAAACAGATCCACACGGCACGGACCGCGTGATGCCGTCCATTGCCATCACAGACCCGTATTGCGGTCCGGCACCGGACCCGTCGACCTTATGGTCCCGCTGGAACTTCGACCCACCGCTGCTCGTCGCGCTCGGCCTTCTCGCCGTGTTGATCTTCTATCGTTCGCAAGGAAAGACCGCGACCCTCTCCGGATTGACGGGATGGCTCCTGCTGTTCGTTGCGTTTGTCTCGCCGCTCTGCGCACTTGCCTCGGCGCTGTTTTCCGCCCGCGTGCTGCATCACGTCGTGCTGGTCGCGGGCGCCGCACCGCTTCTTGCCGTCGCACTCCCTTGGAAAACCCTGCCTGTACCGCGCCTGCTATCGCCCGGTCTGATCCTCGGGATCCACACTCTGCTGTTCTGGTTCTGGCACTCGCCTGCCGCCTATGCCTTCGCGCTGTCGTCCGATGCCGCGTACTGGCTGATGCAGGCCAGTCTGTTCGGTTCAGCGCTCTGGGTCTGGGCGATCATCCTGTCGCCGCACTGCCAGGCCGGAACGGCGCTCACGCTCCTTCTCGGCAGCATCCTGCAGATGGGCATGCTCGCCGCGCTGCTGACGTTTTCGCGCGGCCCGCTCTACGAGGCGCATTTCCTGACCACGAGCGCCTTCGGTCTTACCCCCTTGCAGGACCAGCAACTGGCCGGCGTGCTCATGTGGGTACCTGCGGCCCTGCCCTATTTGATCGTGGCACTTATGCGACTACGCACGCTTCTTCAGGACGAGGCGGAGGGTAATAACGCCCCATGATCGGCATCGTGAAGTTCGTGCACATCGCAGCCATCTCGATCTGGGCGGCGGGCATCATAAGCCTGCCGGGGCTCTATGTGCAGCGTGCGCATGTCAAAAGCGGAAACGACCTCTACCGGCTGCAGACGCTGGTGCGCTTCGCCTTCGTCGCGATCATCTCGCCCGCGGCCTTTCTCGCCATCATGAGCGGCACCGCGCTCATCTTCCTGCGCGAGACGTTCGAACCCTGGTTTTCCGCCAAGCTGGGGTTCGTTGCCATACTCGCTATCATCCACGTCATGACGGGGTTAGTGGTCATCCGTCTCTTTCGGGAGGGAGAGGTCTATCCGGTTTGGCGGTTTGTCATGGCCACGGCGATCAGTTGCGCGGTCGTTCTCGCCATTCTGTTCATCGTGTTGGCAAAGCCTCATATCGCGATTTCGCTGCCTGCCGACCTTTTTGAACCCGGCGGACTGAAGCGGCTCTACGACCGCGTCAGTCCTTGGCCGATACCATGAGGCCGACACCGTGATCGAAGATCAGCTTGCCACCATGCCAGCCGGCAATGCCCGCGAGGACGCAGGTAAGGCACGACAGAAGAAACCCATGCGGCAGAGCGACCGCCGGGTCGACCAGCCGAATGCCCCAGTTCATGCCCATCGCCGAGATCAGGGTCATGGCGGCGATCGCATGGGCCCAGCTTGCGGCGCGTGCGCGGATGCCGGGAACCGCGAGCAGTTCGACCGTCCCGACCACCCCCGCCGCGACGCCGAACAGGAAAGCAGCGCCGGTGCTCCAAACAGTAACGCGCAGCCAGAAGGGATCTCCGGTCCACCAATAGAGAATATCGATGCCGAACGTTGCGAAGACGAAGGCGATGGGGAAATGCACGCTCATCGCATGCAGCGGGTGCCCTCCGACCGCGACGAAGGAAGAGACATCCTTTTCTTCAAGCTGCTCTATGACAGGATTGCCTTTGTCTTCGCTTTCTTCCATCTGCGGTCTCCTTTTCCCACGGTAATCCGCGGTGGGTGCTTCCGGTTCCATCGGGTGGTAGCGTTCGGCCTCTTGCCCATGCTTGCGGGATGCACGGGTGACCTGTCGGCGCTCGATCCTGCCGGCCCGTTCGCTGGCGCGATCGCGCGGCTCTGGTGGCTGATGTTTGCGGGCGCCACCGTGATTTTCGTGCTCGTCCTGAGCCTCTTCCTGATCGTCATGCGCAGGCGCGGAACCGGCTCCCGCTTCTCGCCATCTTCCTGGATCTGGGCCGGTGGGTTCGTGTTGCCACTCACCGTGCTCGTCGCGCTGATCTTCCATGGCCTGATCCAGGGCGAATACCTTCTGAAGGGCGAGGACGACAGCGCCATGCTCCGGGTGGAAGCGCACGGGCAACGGTGGCAATGGGAGTTTCGATACGCGGATGCTGGCGACATCATCTCCAGCCCGGGTGTGCTGCACATTCCCGTCGACCAAGTGGTCGAGGTGACCGCCACCAGCGACGACGTGATCCACAGCTTCTGGGTGCCGCGTCTCGGCGGCAAGATCGACGCCATTCCGGGCCACGCCGCCAAGGTCCGGCTGCTGGCCGACAGGGCTGGACGTTATGGCGGCATCTGCGCGGAATATTGCGGCACGGGACACGAGGGCATGCGCTTCGAGGTACAGGCGCATGAGGCGGAAGACTTCGCGGGCATTCTCGACGCCCTCAGACAGGGAGAGGCACGTTGACACCCGTACCAGGCAGCAAGGCCATTCGCCTACACCGCGAACTCACGGCGATCTGGGGCACGCCACCCGGCTTCGGCCAATTCAAGGCGGTCAACCACACGGTCGTCGGCAAGCGGTTCATGCTGACGGCGCTGGTCTTCTTTGCCATTGGCGGAGTGCTGGCGATGCTGATCCGCACCCAGCTCGCCACCACGGACAGCGCCTTCCTCGACGCCGCCGCCTATGCGCAGGTCTTCACCATGCATGGCGTGGTGATGATGTTTCTCTTCGCCATTCCGTTCTTCGAGGGGCTGGCGATGTATCTGCTGCCGAAAATGCTGGGAAGCCGCGACCTCGCCTTCCCGCGCATGTCCGCCTATGGCTACTGGTGCTATCTGTTCGGCGGAACCTTCCTCATCATCGCGCTCATCGCCGGCATCGCGCCCGATGGCGGATGGTTCATGTACACGCCGCTATCGTCGCGCGTGTTTTCCCCCGGCGTCAATGCCGATGTCTGGCTGCTTGGGATCACCTTCGTCGAAATCTCCGCGCTGTCGGCGGCGATCGAAATCCTAGTGTCGATCCTGAAGCTTCGGGCACCGGGCATGTCGCTCACCCGCATGCCAATCTTTGCCTGGTACATGCTTGTTGTCGCCGGCATGATGCTGATCGGCTTTCCGCCGCTGATCCTCGGTTCCATTCTGCTGGAGGCCGAGCGTGCCTTCGGCCTGCCCTTCTTCGATCCGACGCGTGGCGGCGATCCGCTTCTCTGGCAGCATCTGTTCTGGCTATTCGGCCACCCGGAGGTCTACATCATCTTCCTGCCGGCGGCGGGCGCTCTCTCAACGATTATCCCGACCCTCGCCCGGCGTCCGCTGGAAGGCTACGAGATCGTCGTCGCCGCCATCCTCGCCATGGGCTTCCTCTCGTTCGGCCTCTGGGTGCACCACATGTACACAGTCGGCATCCCGCACGTGGCGCTCTCCTTCTTCTCGGCCGCCAGCGGTCTGGTGGCGATCCCGACCGGCATCCAGATCTTCGCCTGGCTCGCGACGCTGGCACATGGTCGCCCGCGATGGTCGATCCCGATGCTGCATGTCTTCGGCTTTTTCTTCGTCTTCGTGCTCGGCGGGCTCACCGGCGTGATGCTGGCCATGGTGCCGTTCGACTGGCAGGCGCATGACACCCACTTCGTCGTCGCCCACCTGCACTACGTTCTGGTCGGCGGTTTCGTCTTTCCGATGCTCGCGGCAGCCTATTACTGGATGCCGCACATCTTCGGCCGACAATCCGTGCAGCATCTTTCGCATGCCGCCTTCGCAATGATCTTCATAGGCTTCAACACGACCTTCTTCGCCATGCACCTGACGGGGCTCTTGGGCATGCCGAGGCGCATCTACACCTATCCGGCCAATGCCGGCTGGGAAACGCTGAACTTCATATCGTCCATGGGCAGTTTCGTAATGTCGATCGGCTTTGCGCTGGTCGCGCTCGATCTGCTGTTGCTCGCGCTGTTCGGAAAACCGTTCCGACGCAATCCCTGGAAAGCCAGCACACTTGAATGGGCGGCCCCGACGCCCGCAACCGCCTACGCCTTTGCCTCGCTGCCAGAGATCACCGCGCGTGCCGATCGCCTCGACCCTGACAGCCTTGGGCCGAAGCTCGCGGCGGGAGAAGGTTATCTGGGTTTCGTCCGTCGCGAGCGCATGGAGATACTCGGAGTCGATATGGTCACCGGGAAGCCGGACCAGTTGATCATCCTTCCCCCGCAGACCTGGTTGCCACTCGTCACGGCGGTCGCGACCGGCACATTTTTCGCACTCTTTCTATTGAAGCTCTACTGGATGGCGCCGCTCGCCATGCTTCTTGTCATCGGCCTCTTTCTCCTGTGGACCCGAACAACCGGTCTCCGAGAGGATGAGAACGATCTCGATATCGGTCTCGGTGTCGCGCTTCCGTCCCATGTCCAGACGGAAAAGCCACCGTCGTTCTGGGCACTGACATTTGCGCTTGCGGCGGATGCAACCCTCTACGTCTCGCTGCTGTTCGGCGCATTTTTCCTATGGCTGTCGGCCCCGAACTGGGACGGTCGTGAGATGGTGGAGCCTGAACTCTTCCTGGCCGCCACCGCGGCGGTCCTGCTCATCGGGGGCAGCCTGTTCGGCCGTGCCGCCAGTTCGGCCGGTCCGAGGGCCGCGACCCATCTTTGGCTGACAACGTTATGTCAGGCTGGCGCTTTCACGATTCTGGTGTTCATGGTGGCAGGCATCTCGGACCTCGCGAGCCAGCACGCCTCGCCCGCCAGCATCCTTGCTGTCTGGACTCATTCGGCCCTCCACACGCTTATGGGCATCGTCTACGGCCTCTACGGACTTTGGAGACTTCAAACCGGCTTCGTCTCGCCGAAACGCAGCCTCGATCTGCGACTGGGCAGGCTCTGGCATGATTTCACCGCCCTCGCGGGCCTCATCGCGCTTGCTTTTCCATTCATTCTTCAGGCGCTGCCGGCTGTGGGAGCAAGTCCGTGACGCGAAATCCGTTCATCGCCCTTCTGGCAGGCTTTGTCGTCTGGTCCGCCGCCTTCCTCTTCCTCTACGGCTTGCAGGCCACCGGATGCCATCTCGGCTGGCAAACCGTCGACCTCGGCGGGATTTCGCTGTTGAGGGTTCTGTTGCTGGTGAGCCTGCTGGCAACGGTCGGCATGCTCTTGGTGATCCGCCTTCGACTTCGACCATCCGGCGAAACCGTTCATTTCATCCGCATCGTCAACCTCGCCAATCTGGCGGCCGTCATCTCCACCTTCTGCTTTGTCGGGGTCGCCTGGCTGACGATGTGCTGATGCCGCCGCTCCTTTACGCGTCCTTGCGACCGTAGAGCTTGTCTTCCGCGTCCACCTGGTCGGCCCGCTCTTTCGTGGTCAGCCTGCGCTGGCGGATAATGGCGTAGACGAAGGCGCCCGCGAGAAGCAACGGTCCACCGGCAACGGCGAGGAGCCAGAGATAATCGATCATCATCTTTCCTTCCGGTTCGGGAAAATGTCCTTGTTTGGCAAACCCCGCCTGAGAGGGTTTGTTCCGGACTGACCCGGCGGCGAGGCGCGGCCACCTCAAAAAAGCGAGGCGACAAGGGGCGACGGTCGATGCTAAGGCTTTGAGCAATACAAACGATACGGAGGGGAGTCCGTAAACTGGTGATGGTGGAGTCGTTTCTGGAGGCAGCGCTCGAGGCGAGCCGGATCATACTTTCGGTCCGTAAAACCGGCCCCGAAGTCGAGTTGAAGGCGGATTGCAGCCCCGTCACGGAGGCCGATCGTCGTGCCGAGACGCTCATTCTCGATAGGCTGGCCGCGCACCATCCCAGCATCCCCGTCGTCGCGGAAGAAGCCGTCGCGGCAGGCTGTGTGCCGGACATTTCTGGCGGCCGCTTCATTCTCGTCGACCCGCTCGACGGTACCCGCGAATTCATTGACGGACGCGCGGACTTCACCGTCAACATCGCACTTATCGAAAACGGCGTACCAATTGCCGGCGTCGTCGTCGCGCCGGCAAAGGGCCTCGCCTATCTCGGGGAAAACGGTCACGCCGAAAAGCTGACGATCGGCGGCGACTGTTCCATCGCGACACGCGAACCGATCCGGGCACGGCCCGCAGTAGCTCCGCCCGTCGCGGTCGCCAGCCGCTCCCACGGCAATGCCGAAACCGACGCCTACCTCGTTGCGGCCGGCGTGACGGAATATTGCGCCGTCGGCTCGTCGCTGAAGTTTTGTCTTGTCGCCGAGGCGCGGGCCGACATCTATCCCCGCTTCTCGCCGACGATGGAATGGGACACCGCGGCCGGCGATGCAATACTGCGCGCTGCCGGGGGACGAACGCTAGGCCTCGATGGTGAAGCGCTCCGCTACGGCAAGCGCGATCAGGCGCCGGAGCGGGCTTTCGGCAATCCGTCGTTCATCGCCCACGGCGCTCCACCCATCCAGGAGTGAGTTCTCCCGCATTTTTGCAACGCCGCGCGTGATTTCCGTGACTTGCGGCATTTTTTCGTTTGCGCCGCATCATTGGCGATAGCATCTTGCGTAGCGTCACATTTCGCATGGAAATCTAAAATCATGTCTGCAGATACGCTCGTCCTCGGCGCCGGAATCATCGGCGTTTCCACCGCAATCCACCTCGCGCGCCGGGGTCGCTCGGTGGTTCTGGTCGACAGGCGCGGAGCCGGAGAGGAAACCTCGTTCGGCAATGCAGGCCTGATCCAGCGCGAGGGCATCGTGCCCTACGGCTTCCCGCAGGAAGTCGGCATGCTCGTGCGCTACGGCCTCAACAACCGGATCGACGCGCATTATCACGCCAGCGCCATCCCAAAGCTCGTGCCGTTCCTGTCGCGCTACTGGTGGCATTCCAACAATGTCCGGCACAAGGCGATCGCCAACGCCTATACCCCGCTGATCGAGAACTCGATCTCGGAACATGCGGACCTGATAAAGGCCGCCAAGGCCGACAACCTGATCCGCAAGGACGGCTGGATGGAGGCTTTCCGGACGAAGGCCGCCATGGACACGGAAGTCGCCGAGGCCGAACGTCTCGGCAAGGTCGCCGGCATCAGCTTCACGGTGCTTACGGCTGATGATCTCGCCCGCGTCGAGCCGCACCTGACCGGCGAATTCGTCGGCGCGCTGAAATGGAACGATCCCTGGTCAGTCACCAACCCGCATGGGCTGACCATGGCCTATCTCGCCTATTTCGAAAGCCTGGGCGGCAAGTTCGTCAACGGCGACGCCACCACCCTATCGCCAAACGGCAAGGGCTGGCAGGTCAGCACCGCCGACGGCATGGTCGAGGCGAAGGAAGTCGTGCTGGCGCTCGGCCCCTGGTCCGAGGATGTCACGCGGAAGCTCGGCTACAGCTTCATCGTCGGCGTCAAGCGCGGCTACCACATGCACTACGCGGCCTCCGGCAATGCCGTGCTCAACAACTGGACCATGGACAAGGAGCGCGGCTATTTCCTCGCGCCGATGGAAAAGGGCATCCGGCTGACAACAGGCGCCGAATTCGCCGATCGCGACGCGCCGAAATCGCCCGTGCAGCTGGAACGGGCCGAAAAGGTGGCCCGCACCATCTTCCCGCTCGGCGAGCGGCTGGACGACGAGCCCTGGATGGGCGCCCGCCCCTGCACGCCCGACATGATGCCGATCATCGGCAAGGCGCCCCGCCACGACGGCCTCTGGTTCGCATTCGGACACGCCCACCACGGCCTGACGCTAGGGCCTGTGACCGGACGTCTGATCGCCGAGGCGATGACGGGCGAAAAGCCCTTCCTCGACATGAGCGCCTGGCGGCCGGAGCGGTTCAAGGCCTAGCGAACTGCTGCAATGATACCACCGACATGGCCTCGGGCTGGCAAATGCGGACATTTCGTGTTACGACGATTTTTAGTCACATGACCAATTTTCCGTCGGAAGGCGGAATCGCCGGGCCAGACGCTGGGTCCTTTCGCAGCGTGCGTCGCGCCCGGCCGGAGAGTGTAGAGGCGAAGGCATGGTTCGTTTTCTGACCTACGACGCGGATGTCGGCGACCGTTAGCGTCGCCCTTTTCCACGTTTGCGCATGGCGTCCGCCGTGCGAGGATCAGATCGTCGAAACCACTGCCGGTGCCTCATGGACATTGAAAGCCAAGCCAAAGCCTTTTTCGAAGCCAATCCCGATATCGAAGTGCTGGAAGCCTTCGTCATCGACGTCAACGGCGTGCCGCGCGGGAAGTGGATTCCCCGGGAACGCGCGCTCGACGTGCTGACCAAGGGCATGGCGATGCCGCGCTCGGTCTACGCGCTCGACGTTTGGGGCCGCGACGTTAACGCCGCCGGTCTTGCCGAAGGAACGGGCGATCCTGACGGTATCTGCTTTCCGGTGCCCGGCACGCTGTCGCGCGTGACCTGGCTCGAACGTCCGACCGCACAGGTCCTGCTGCAGATGAAGGTGGAGGACCAGCCGTTCTACGCCGATCCGCGCCAGGTGCTCGCCAATGTGCTGGAGCGCTTCAAGGCGATGAAGCTGACGCCCGTCGTGGCGACCGAACTCGAATTCTACTTGATCGACCCGGTGCGCTCCGCGCTCGATCCGGTGCGTCCGCCGAATACGCGCGACGGTCGGTGGCACACCGGCCAGACGCAGGTTCTGTCGATCTCCGAACTCCAGGATTTCGAGGAGGTGTTCCACGGCATCTCGACCGCCGCTCGCGCCCAGAACGTACCCGCGGACACGACCCTGCGGGAAAACGGTCCCGGCCAGTACGAAATCAATCTCAACCATGTGCCGGACGCGCTCGCCGCCGCCGACTACGCGGTTCTCCTAAAGCGCATCGTCAAGGGCGTGGCCCGCGCCAAGGATCTCGACGCAACCTTCATGGCCAAGCCCTATGGCACCCAGGCCGGCAGCGGCATGCATGTGCATTTCTCGATCCTTGACGAGAATGGCAAGAACATCTTCATCGGCGAGGACGGACCGACCGAGAAGCTGATGCATGCCGTCGGCGGGCTTCTGGAGAACATGGGCGAGAGCATGGCGATTTTCGCTCCGCACCAGAACTCCTACCGTCGCCTGCGCCCCTCCGAGCACGCGCCGACTTATGCCTCATGGGGTTTCGACAACCGATCCGCCGCCGTGCGCGTCATCACCGCCTCCAAGCCCGCCACCCGCATCGAGCACCGCGTCGCCGGGGCCGATACCAATCCCTATCTGGTCGTGGCGATGATCCTGTCGGCGGCGCTTGCCGGCATGCGCGAGCGACTGGCGCCGGGCGGGGCGATCACCGGCGACGATCACGCCATCAATCACGAGCCGCTGCCCACCAACTGGGACTATGCAATCCAGCGCTTCGGCAAGTCGAGCTTTGCCTATGCGGCGCTCGGGCCGAAATTCCGCAGCCTCTATACGGCCTGCAAGCATCAGGAAATCTCCGAATTCTCGCTGCGCGTCACTGATGTCGAATACGACGCCTATATCCGGACGGTATGATCATGAGCCAGAACACGACCTCGCCCACCAATCCCGGCCACGCCAATACCTGGTACGCCTTTTCCGCAGACGACAAGCGCGTGCGCGAAACACTCCGGGGCGAGCATGACGCCGACGTCTGTATCATCGGCGCCGGCTTCACAGGGATTTCCGCGGCGCTTCAGCTCGCCGAAACCGGCTTCAAGGTGATCGTGCTCGAAGGCGATCGCATCGGTTTCGGCGCCTCGGGGCGCAATGGCGGTCAGATCGTCAACGGATACAGCCGTGACCTGGAAACGATCGCCAAACGCTACGGCCAGGACAAGGCGAATGCGCTCGGCAAAATGTCGCTGGAAGGCGGCGCAATCATCCGCGAACGGGTGGCGAAGTACGGCATCCAGTGCGATCTCGTCGACGGCGGCTTCTTCGCGGCCTTTACCGACAAGCAGATCCGCGAAATGGCGCATGTGAAGGCTCACTGGGAAAAGCACGGCCATACGGGACTCGAAATGGTCTCGAAGGCCGATGTCGGCAAATACGTGAAGGCGGACCGCTATGCCGGCGGCATGATCGACCGGCTCGGCGGCCACATACAGCCGCTCAACCTGGTGCTGGGCGAGGCTGCCGCGGTCGAAAGCCTCGGTGGCAATATCTTCGAGAACAGCCGGGTAATCGACCTGACGATGGGTGCCAACCCAATTGTGAAGACCGCCGAGGGCCAGGTCACCGCGAAATACGTGCTGGTTTGCGGTAATGCCTATCTCGGCTCGATGCTGCCGAAGATCACCGACAAGATGATGCCGGTTTCGAGCCAGGTGATGGCGACGGAGCCGCTCGACAAGGCGCTGATCGAGGAACTCTTGCCGGCGAACTATTGCGTCGAGGACGCCAACTACGTGCTCGACTATTATCGCCGCACCTCCGACAACCGCCTCCTCTATGGCGGCGGCATCGGTTATGGCGGACAGGACCCGGCCAACCTGACGGGCGTGATCCGGCCGAACATG
The DNA here is from genome assembly GCF_017599385.1 of Ciceribacter sp. L1K22. Classification (GTDB taxonomy): domain Bacteria; phylum Pseudomonadota; class Alphaproteobacteria; order Rhizobiales; family Rhizobiaceae; genus Allorhizobium. The sequence continues at coordinate 865,463 of NZ_JAGFPK010000001.1, read as the reverse complement.
TTGAAAACCTTTCCGCAGTTGAAGGACGCGAAGATCGACTTTGCCTGGAGCGGCAATTTCGCGCTGACGCTGACGCGCATCCCGCACATGGGCAGGCTGGCGGACAACGTCTATTTCTCGCATGGCGATTCCGGCCACGGCGTCACCACGACGCACCTGCTCGGCAAGATCCTCGGCGAAGCCGTCAACGGCCATGCCTCGCGCTTCGACGTCTGGTCGACGCTGACCGCCTATCCCTTCCCCGGCGGCAAGACCTTCCGCGTGCCGCTGACCGTGCTCGGCGCCTGGTGGTACGGCATGCGCGACAAGCTCGGGATCTAAGGAGACCACCATGCGTCACGTCACCGTCGCCGCCACCCAGATGGCCTGCACCTGGGACATTCCAGGCAATATCGCCCGGGCCGAGAGCCTGATCCGCAAGGCCGCTGCTGACGGCGCCCAAATCGTGCTGATCCAGGAGCTGTTCGAGGCGCCCTATTTCTGCCAGGACCAGATCAGCGAGTTCTTCGACATGGCAAAGCCGTTCGAGGGCAATCCGCTCGTCGCGCATTTTTCGAAAGTCGCCGCCGAACTCGGCGTGGTTCTGCCCATCAGCTATTTCGAGAAAGCAGGGTCAGCCTTCTTCAACAGCGTGGCGATCGTCGATGCCGACGGGACCGTGCTCGGCAACTACCGCAAGAGCCATATTCCGGACGGCCCCGGTTATACGGAGAAATACTATTTCTCGCCGGGCGATACAGGCTTCCGCGTCTGGAAAACGAAGCACGCAACGATTGGCGTCGGCATCTGCTGGGACCAGTGGTTTCCGGAGGCCGCGCGCGCCATGGCGCTGAAGGGCGCGGAGCTGCTGTTTTACCCGACGGCGATCGGCTCGGAGCCGCAGGACCCGACCATCGACAGCGCCGCGCATTGGCAGCGCGTGATGCAGGGTCATGCGGCCGCCAATATCGTGCCGGTGATCGCCTCCAACCGCATCGGCGTCGAACCGGGCCGCAAGGGCACCGAACTTACCTTCTACGGCTCGTCCTTCATCGCCGGCCAGACGGGCGAGAAACTCGCCGAGGCCGACCGGGTGACCGAGAGCGTGCTGACGGCAACCTTCGACCTCGACGGGATCGCGAAGCAGCGCGCCGCATGGGGCCTGTTCCGCGATCGCCGGCCGGAGCTTTACAGGCCGCTGATGTCGATGGACGGTATCTCTTAATGCCGGGACGCGACGCGGGCCGGCCTCAAAGCCCCCGCATCGCCTCGTCGACGATACCCTCGACGCTCTGGTCGATATCGACAGTCACCACGCCCGGCTCGCCGGTCGGCACTTCGAGCGTGGCGAGCTGGGAATCGAGAAGCGAAAGCGGCATGAAATGGCCGGTGCGGGCGCCCATGCGGTCCTTCAGGAGTTCGTAGGAGCCGGACAGGTAGACGAAAGCGAGGTTCCCGCCAACCGCATTGCGCAAGCGGTCGCGATAGACCTTTTTCAGGGCCGAGCACGAGACGACGATCCCCTCGCCCTTCGCGAGCTTGTCCGCCATCAGCGCGCCGATCGTCTCCAGCCAGGGCCCGCGGTCCTCGTCGGTCAGCGGGGTGCCCTTCGCCATCTTCTCCACATTCGAGGCGGGATGCAGGCTGTCGCCCTCCACGAAGGCGAGATTTAGGCGCCTGGCAAGCAGGTCCCCGACCGAGGACTTGCCGCAGCCGCTGACGCCCATGACGATGATTGCACGTTGCATGCCCTGTCTCCGCTGATCGATACGCGGCATGCCTGACCAGATGCGACCGCGCCTGTCAACGACTGATCTGGCGCGCTCCAATCACACCGCCATGTCAGGCGGCCCGCATGGCGGAGGCAATCTTTTCCGCCATCATAATGACAGTTGCATTGGTGTTGCCGCCGATCAGCGTCGGCATGATGGAGGCATCGACGACGCGAAGACCATCCACGCCGCGCACCCTCAGGTCGGGATCGACGACAGCGCCGCCGTCCACGCCCATGCGGCAGGTGCCGACGGGATGGTAGATCGTATCGGCGCGCGCACGGATCGCCGCAGCCAATGTGGCATCGGAGCCATCGGTGAGAGGATGCAGGTTACGCCGACGATAGGACGAGAAATGGCCGCTTTCCATGATCGCGCGCGTGATCTTCGCACCAGCCACCATTCCGGCCATATCCTCGGGCGCGGAGAGATAGGCAGGATCGATCAGCGGCGGCCGGAAAGGATCGGCATTTTGTAACGAGACCCTGCCGCGCGATTGAGGCCGCAGCACGCACATGTGGCAGGAATAGCCGTAACCGAGACGGAGCTTGCGGGCGTGATCCTCCACCATCGCGACCACGAAATGCAGTTGCACGTCCGGTCGGGCCAGCGCCGGATCGGTCTTCAAGAACGCCCCGGATTCGGCAAAGGTCGAGCGGAGATGCCCGATGCCCTCGCGGCGCCATTCCCTCGCCGAGCGAATGATATCAGAGAGGCCGGACAGGCCGAGCCCGATCATGTCCCGGTCGTTGGAGCGATAAATGAAGGTGTAGTCGAGATGGTCCTGGAGGTTGGCGCCGACGCCTCCGCTGTCCGCGACGACATCGATCCCGTATTGTCGCAACTCGTCGGCGGGGCCGATGCCGGAGAGCATAAGCAATTGCGGGGACTGTAGCGCACCGGCACACAGTAGAACCTCCCGCTCGGCCCGCACGACGAGCTCCTTGCCAGACTGGCGAATGGCGACACCGGTGGCGCGGCCGCGCTCGAACAGGATTCGGGTGGCATGGGCTCCCGTCATGATCGTCAGGTTCGGCTTTTCGCGGCCGTGCACATAGGCGGCCGCGGCGCTGCATCGCTCGCCCTTGCGGTCTCCATGCCAGAACTGGGTGACCTGAAAGACGCCCGCGCCCTCCTGGTCGGGGCCGTTGAAGTCGTCGTTGCGGCGTACGCCCCTGCTTTCGGCTGCGCGAAGGAAGGCTTCGTTGACCGGACGTGCCCAGTGCGGATCGCAGACCTGCAACGGTCCCCCGACGCCATGGAGGTCGCTCGGTCCGCGGCTGTTGTCCTCGGCCTTCAGGAACCACGGCAGCACATCTGCGTAGGACCAGCCCGCGCAACCTGCCGACGCCCAGTCGTCGTAGTCGCCGGGATGGCCGCGCACATAGAGCATGGCATTGATGTTGCTGGAGCCGCCGAGGCCGCGTCCGCGTGGCTGGAAACCCTTGCGCCCGCCGAGTCCTGCCTGTGGAACGGTTTCAAATGCCCAGTTGGCGGACCTGATATGGCCCGGCACGATCGCCGCCGCGCCGGATGGAACACGGGTCAGAAGGTTCCGACCGTCGCCACCTGCCTCCAGCAGGCAGACCCGGACATCAGGATCCTCGCTCAGTCGCGCCGCCAGAACCGAGCCCGCCGAACCGCCGCCGACGATGACATAGTCAAACATGCCAGGCATCCTCCCCGAGACCCGACGGGAAGATGGACGTGGTGTCTCCCGGCACCCGTCACAATCTTCCTTTTACGTAAGCGTACGGCGGAGAGTCCTGACGCTCAAGGGGTAAGCGCCGCTGGCCGACTGACTTTTTCTGTCAAACAGGCAACAAAAAACCCCGCCGCCTTCTCCGGCGACGGGGCTTTGTCAAATGGCTGCCGTTATCAGGCGGCCGGCGCTGCAACCGTGCGGCGCGGTGCGAGATCGTCGATGCCGAGCAGCATGTTGATCGACGGGCGCGCCTTCACGAGGTCGTCGATCGTGTATTGTGTGAGGACGTCGAAAAAGGCGTTCAGCGCCTTGCGCAGCGCGGCGTTCAGGCCGCAGCTGTCGATCAGGGGACAGTCGACATCACCGTCATCCTCGAAGCATTCCGCCATCGCGAAGCTGTCTTCCGTGACACGCACGACATCGAACAGGGTGATCTTGTCAGCGGCGCGACCGAGGCGCACACCGCCATTGCGGCCTCGCACAGTCTCGATCAGGCCGGCCTTGTTGAGCGGCTGCAAAATCTTGAAAAGGAACAGTTCAGACACGCCATAGGCCTTCGCGATCTCGGGAATACGGCTCAGCTGGTCCTTGTTGGCAGCGCAGTACATCAGCATGCGCACGGCATAATTTGTCTGTTTCGTCAAACGCATGCGTCACTCCTCGATGGGTTTCAACCCTTATATAACGCTCTTCGCAGTTTTGAACAATTCCAAAATACTCAAGTTAACAGTTCACGTGTCTGTGATGATTCGGGACCGCACGTTGACACTACATGCCAATTCATGAATATCCAACTCAACTATAACGATGGGTAGTGAGGGAGATGAAATCAATGACCCGGATCAACATGTTGCGCGCGGCTGCCGTTTTTTCCGCGACAACCGTTATGGGCGCCGGGGCGGCCTGGGCGGACGGCGAAGTAAACATCTACTCGTATCGCCAGCCCGAGCTGATCCAGCCTTTGCTTGATGCCTTCACCAAGGAAACCGGCATCACGACCAACGTCCTTTTCCTCGACAAGGGCCTGGTCGAACGAATCAATGCCGAGGGTGCCAACTCTCCGGCGGACGTCATCCTGACCGTCGACATCGCGCGTCTGGTCGAGGCAAAGGAAGGCGGCGTTACCCAGCCGCTGCAGAACGAAACTGTCAACAAGGATATCCCGGCGCAGTATCGCGACCCCGATGGCGACTGGTTCGGCCTGACGACCCGTGGCCGCGTCGTCTACGCCTCCAAGGATCGCGTCTCGCAGGACACGATCACCTACGAGGAACTCGCCGATCCCAAGTGGAAGGGCAAGATCTGCATTCGCGACGGCCAGCACTCCTACAACATCGGCCTGTTTGCCTCGATGGTTGCCCATCACGGTGCCGAATACACCGAAACCTGGTTGAAAGGCTTCAAGGAAAACCTTGCCCGCAAGCCCGATGGCAACGATCGCAGCCAGGCGAAGTCGATCATGGCCGGTGAATGCGACCTGGCGCTCGGCAACACTTATTATGTTGGCCTGATGCAGACCAACGAAAAGGAACCGGAACAGAAGGAGTGGGCGAACGCCATCAAGATCCTGTTCCCGAACACCGCCGACCGCGGCACCCATGTCAACATCTCCGGCATGGCGCTCGCCAAGAATGCCCCGAACAAGGACAATGCCGTCAAGCTGATGGAATTCCTGTCGTCCGGCGAGGCCCAGAAGATTTATGCTGAGCAGGTGTTCGAATATCCGGTCATGCCAGGTGCTGAACCCTCCGACATCGTCAAGGCCTTCGGCGAGATCAAGCCTGACGCACTGCCGCTCGCCGACATCGCGGCAAACCGCAAGATCGCGTCCGAGCTCGTCGACAAGGTCGGCCTCAACGAAGGCCCGTCGATGTAAGCCTCGGCACAACATCGTGAGAATCGGCGGGCGGCTTTTCCCAAGCCGCCCGTTTTCATTTGCTCTCTTCGATCAGCCTGTCGATCTGCTCGCGGCGCTCGCCGAGTCCCGGATGGGTGGAGAGGAACGAGGTCTCGTCGTCCTCAAGCTTGAACTTCTCCTCGATCAGCGCGAAAAACCTGCCTATCGCCGCCGGATCGCGGCCGGCCTTGCGCATCAGTGTGACGGAAACCTGATCCGCCTCGCTTTCGGCCGAGCGGGAATAGGACAGCGTTAGCAGCGCCGCGCCATTGGTAAGGATTTCTTCCCCCGCCGAGCCGATATCGCCGGCGACCAACATGATAAGGCCGGCCGTTCCCGCTGCCCGATAGAGCTGGCGCAGCGAATGCTCCTTGTCGACATGGCCGATCTCGTGGGCCAGAACGCCGAGGATCGCGTCGGTATCCTTATCAGCCAACTCGACCAGTTCGTCGGTCAGCACGATGGTGCCGTCCGGCAGGGCGAAGGCGTTGGGACCGATCGGTCCGCCCTTGCGGAAATTCAGCGAATAGCCATCCGGGCCGCGCTCCGCGTGACTGGCAAGCGCGCGAAACGCCGTATCGATCTCCTTCTGCCGAGCCTCGGGAAGCTCGCTTTCCTCGAACACAGCCTGGTCGAGCGATTGCAGCGTTCCGGCGGCGAGCGCCCGTGTGGCGGCCGGCGGGGTGACGAGGACCGCAACCTCCACCATGGCCGGGATGGCATAGCGGTAGATTGCGCCGGCAAGCAGCACGACAGCCACGACCACCACGATCAGGCGTGGATGAAATCGCTCCATCTCGTGGATCCAGCCGGTGCGATTGGCGCGCCGGCCGCGCAGCAGGCGATCGATCGCATCGTTGTCGTCGGTCTCGAACAGCGAGCCGTTGGCAAAGGTGATGCGACGCGGCACCCGGCCGATACGATCCGAAATCGTGACCGTGCCGAGGTCGTTGAAGGCGACCGGATCGCCCGGTCGCTGGTCCAGCCCGACCGTCAGCATGCGATCCCTGAGCACGAGAGTCGCCGCTTCGCTTTGGCTGGAGCCGGCGGGATGCCAACGTCCTTTCGCAATCAGTTGCGGGGCGTTGCTCCGATGATCAGAATCCAAAGTCGAAGCCCTCCATGTCGAGATATTCGGCCGTCGCGGCCGAACCTGTTTCCTCCATCGAGGCCAGCACCACCCCGATATCGCCATCGAAGGTGATGCCGGAATGCTCGACCATGTAGCGGCGCTCGCGCACGGCCGCCCAAGGCCGCATCAGACCGAGACTGATGATCGTGACGAACAGGTTGGAGATGACAATCCAGAGATAGCGCCGGCGGCCCATGTCGCTGAACAGGCAGTGGCGCCCGTCGAGAGCCGCGGCGTTCATCACCACGTTGCGCACGCCGACGCGGTAAACGATCGCGGCGATGGAATAGAGCAGCACGAACGGAATGACCGAACCGTAGAACAGCGCGGCAAGCTGCATCAGCTGTTCGTCCTCAACCGTTCCCGACGGGTCGGGTGTCGCGGCCATATAGATGACGATGCCGATGCCGATCGAGATCAGCAGGCCGATCAGCATCATCGCGAAGGCAGGCCACCAGGCCCTGTAGAGCTTTCCAAGGCGGGGATCGGCAGAGAAGCGCCGATCCCCGTATCGCAGATGGTTGAAGATGTAGCGATAGGTCCAGCGGCTCGCGAGCGGCGCCAGGATGCCGAGCGAAAACAGCGCGACGAGGCCGCCAAGGATGATCGACTTGAAGGCGCCCCATGTGGTGCCGGTGAAGTCGAAGCGCACATTTCGGTAGCTGGTCACGCGCGCCGAAAATCTAAGGCCCCGCGCCACCAGGAAGGGCAGGACGATCATGAAGATCACCGGCGCGAGGAGCGCCAGCGGTGGAACGAAGGTGGTGACGAGATTGATGACAATGAGGATGACGAGCACGATGACGCGACCGATGAAGATCTGCAGCCCGCGAGCGTGATAGTCGAAGGAGTGGTCGTCGACGAAGGTGCTGCCGTAGAAATAGCGGTTGCGGCGCACCTTGGCCCAGGCGGAGTAAATGCCGAATGTCACGATCGTCAGCAGGATGTTGACGATCCAGATGCCAAAATATTCCGACGCGCTGCCGCGAAATTCGCCGCGCGTCAGGGCGGACGCGCGTCCGAATGATATCTCCTGCATGAAGTGTCCCTCGTTAGGTCGTATACCGCGCGCCTATCCCCATGGCGCCGCCAACAATGATCACGAGTGATCGCCAACCTCAAGCCTTCACGCGCAAAAGCGGCGCACCGATACGGCCGATACGCCAAAAAGAAAACGCCACCCCGCCTTTCGGCAGGGTGGCGCGGACGTCAGCGAAACGTACTCGCTTACTTCATCGTCGGCATGACGAACTCGGCGCCGTCCTTGATGCCGGACGGCCAACGGCTGGTGACCGTTTTGGTGCGGGTCCAGAACTTGATCGAATCGGTGCCGTGCTGGTTCAGGTCGCCGAAGGAGGAGGACTTCCAGCCGCCGAAGGAGTGATAGGCGAGCGGAACCGGGATCGGCACGTTGATGCCGACCATGCCGATGTTGATGCGGCTTGCGAAGTCACGGGCGGCATCGCCGTCGCGGGTGTAGATCGCAACGCCGTTGCCGTATTCGTGCTTCATCGGCAGGTCGAGGGCTTCTTCATAGTTCTTGGCGCGGACCACCGAGAGAACCGGACCGAAGATTTCGGTCTTGTAGATGTCCATATCAGGCGTGACATGATCGAACAGGCAGCCGCCGACGAAATAGCCGTCCTCGTAGCCCTGAAGCTTGAAATCACGGCCATCGACCACGAGCTTGGCGCCGGCTTCGACGCCCGAGTCGATCAGCGACTTGATGCGGGCCTGGGATTCCTTGGTGACGACCGGGCCCATGTCGGCCTTGTCATCGGTATAGGGACCGATACGCAGCGATTCCACCATCGGGGTCAGCTTCTCGATCAGGCGGTTAGCGGTTTCCTCGCCCACCGGAACGGCGACAGAGATCGCCATGCAGCGCTCGCCGGCCGAGCCGTAGCCTGCGCCCATCAGCGCATTGGCTGCCTGATCGAGATCGGCGTCGGGCATGATGATCATGTGGTTCTTGGCGCCGCCGAAGCACTGGGCGCGCTTGCCGTTCGATGCTGCCGTCCCGTAGACGTAGCGGGCGATCGGCGTTGAGCCAACGAAGGAAATTGCGCCGATGTCGGGATGTGTGAGCAGGCCGTCGACCGCCGACTTGTCGCCGTTGACGACGTTCAGGATGCCTTCCGGCAGGCCGGCTTCGATCATCAGCTCGGCAAGGCGGATCGGAACCGACGGATCGCGCTCGGACGGCTTCAGGATGAAGGCGTTGCCACAGGCGATCGCCGGCGCGAACATCCACATCGGGATCATAGCCGGGAAGTTGAACGGCGTGATGCCGGCACCGATGCCGACCGGCTGGCGGATCGAATACATGTCGATGTTCGGACCGGCGCCTTCGGTGAACTCGCTCTTCGACAGATGCGGGATGCCAATGACGAATTCGCAGACTTCGAGGCCGCGGATAATGTCGCCCTTGGAGTCCTCGACGGTCTTGCCGTGCTCCTTCGACAGCATGACCGCCAGGTCGTCCATATTCTTGTTCAGAAGCTCGACGAACTTCATGAACACGCGGGCGCGGCGCTGCGGGTTCATTGCCGCCCATTTCGGCTGGGCGGCCTTGGCGTTTTCGACAGCGGCATTCAACTCGGCGTCGCTGGCCAGCGCCACCTCTGCCTGGATCTCTCCGGTTGCGGGATTGTAGACGGGCTGCTTGCGACCCGAGGTGCCGGCAACCTGCTTGCCGCCGATGAAGTGACCGATCTGACGCATGGGTGTTCCTCCAGGGAATTATAAACCTGGAGCCAGTATGCGCTTTAATTTGCACAAAGCAATGCGAGGAACCACGCATCCGTTGTGCGAAAATCGTCACAATACTGTCGACGAATAAGTCTCATCCCCTTCGCGCCGCCTCGATCGTCGCCACGTCGATCTTGCCCATCGTCATCATTGCCTCGAAGGCGCGCTGGGCTTCGCCGCCACCGGCCGCCAGTGCTTCGGTCAGCACGCGCGGCGTGATCTGCCAGGAGACGCCCCACTTGTCCTTGCACCAGCCGCAGGCGCTCGGCTGCCCACCGTTGTTGACGATGGCATCCCAGTAGCGGTCGGTTTCCTCCTGGTCGTCGGTGGCGATCTGGAAGGAAAAGGCCTCGCTTTGGGCAAATGTTGGCCCGCCGTTGAGCCCCATGCAGGGGATGCCGGCGACCGTAAAGTTGACCGTCAGTACGTCGCCGGCCTTGCCGGAGGGAAAATCGGAAGGTGCGTGAAACACCGACGTCACCTCGCTGTCCGGAAAGAGCGATGCATAGAAACGGGCCGCCTCCTCGGCGCCTTTTTCGTACCAGAGGCAGATGGTATTCTTGGCGATATGCATGGCATGTCCTCCCGTTGCATCGACACCGGTCCGGAACTCGTCACATCTGCGACCTGTTCCGCCGTGACGTCGGCACGCTAGCATCGCTCCCGCCAAAAGGTGGCAGCATCCGTATTGCGAGCTCTCAATCTCCCATCATCAGGGACCGGTGCGCCATGACGCCGGCCTTGACGCCGGCGGCGCTGGCGAAGGTGGCGTTGTGAGCGGGGCTTGCGGCATCGCCGGCGGCGAAGAGGCCGGGAATGCTCGTCGCGCCCCAGTCGTCGACCTTCACGTAAGGCCCCTGCGGCCCCACCACCATCTCCGCTCCCAGCATTTCGGCCAGCGGGGAGGCCGGTTTTACCTTCGTCTGCACGAACAAGGCCTTTAGCGGTACCTGCCGGCCATCGGCCAATTCACCGGCCTTCAAGTGTTCTCCGTCGGCCAGCAAACGCACCAGTCGCGACCGCTCGATGGCAACGCCCCTGCCCTCCATCATCCATCTCTCGTCGTCGGAGAAGGTGACGCCGGGCTCCGTAAACAGCGTGACCTCACCCCAATCCGGCAGCATCGCCGCCTGATGATGCGCGAGCGACATGGATGCGAGGATGCCGATCGCACCGCCGCCGATCTCGTAACCGTGGCAATAGGGGCAGTGGAAGACGCTTCTGCCCCAGAGCGCGGCCAGTCCCTCGACCTCTGGAAGGGTATCGGTGACGCCGACCGCCAGGATCACGCGTTTGGCGGCAACGGCCCGGCCGGAGTCGAGCCCTAGGATGAACCCGCATTCCCGTTTATCCACGGCGGACACCGTTTCCTCCAGCAGTTCGAAGGTCGGATATCGGCCAAGCTGCTCTAGCGCCCGCCGCCTGATTTCCGCTGGCGCCACGCCATCCTGGCCGAGGAATCCATGCGAGGCCTGCGCAAAGCGATTGCGCGGCCGAACCGCGTCGATGAGCAGGACGCTCCGTCGGGCGCGGACCAATTGCATCGCAGCGGACAAGCCGGCGAAGCTGCCGCCGACAATGATCACATCACGAATTTCATCCATGTCGATACTCCAGACGTTTTACGTATCTTTTTATGTTACGAATCTTCGACACCGTCAATACACGCAACATGATTTGTTTCGTGAGTGGACATGTGATAGCTGTTGCCGGAACCAATGAGGTAATCGATGCGCGGTGACAGCCGGCTTTCGCGGATGCTGCACGTTCTGATCCATCTGGAGCGCGGCGGCGGCCCTATGACTTCAGAGATGATTGGCAAGATGCTTGGCACCAATCCTGTGGTGGTCCGCCGGACCATGGCGGGGCTTCGCGATCGCGGCTATGTGCATTCGGAAAAGGGTCACGGCGGCGGCTGGACGCTCTCGCGACCTTTGAGCGAGATAACCCTCTTCGACGTCTACGAGGCACTCGACCGGCCGGAGCTTTTCTGCCTCGTCCCCTCGTCCGACCACGCCCATTGCCTCGTCGAGATCGCCGTCAACGAGGCGCTCGAGAACGCCCGTCGCGAAGCGGAGACGCTCATTCTCTCGCGCTTTTCAGCGATCCGACTTTCCGACATCGCCGACGATTTCGAACGCAAGATGACGGAGCTTGGGCTTACGCCGCACCGGGATACGGGGGAATGCCGCAAGACTTGATGAGGGAAATTTGCACAACGAGCTTCATGCCGCTACGCTTGGTGTGTGCAATTTCAACCACTGACCTCCATGCGCTTCGGACCCGTTTACCCTCACGCCATCGCTGAAAGCCCCGCCGATGAACTGGGATGACGTTCGCATCTTTCTCGCCGTCGCACGTTCCGGCCAGTTCCTCGCCGCCGCGCGGCGTCTCGGTGTGAACCATGCCACGCTGTCGCGCCGCGTCACCGCCCTTGAGGAAACGCTGGAAACCAAGCTGCTGACACGCCGGACGAACGGCTGCGAACTGACCCCGGAGGGAGAAATCTTCCTGCATGCGGCGGAGCGGATGGAGAGCGAGATGCTAGCGGCCCAGTCGAACATCGGCCGCATCGACCGCGCCGTCGCTGGGACCGTGCGCATCGGCGCGCCGGATGGTTTCGGTGTCGCTTTCCTCGCACCACGGCTCGGCCGGCTGACCGAGCGGTACCCGGACCTGAAGATCCAGCTCGTGCCCGTGCCGCGAGCCTTTTCCCTGTCGCAGCGCGAAGCCGACATCGCGATCACCATCGAGCGGCCTGAGCAGGGACGCCTCGTCTCGTCCCGGCTCACCGACTACACGCTGGCGCTTTATGCTTCGCGCGCCTACCTGGAAAAGGCCGGCACGCCGGCGACCATCGAGGATATCGCCGGCCACCGCCGTATCGGCTATGTCGAGGACCTGATCTTCTCCCCGTCGCTCAATTTTACCGGCGAGGTGATGCGCAACTGGGACGCCGCCTTCGAGATTTCCTCGGCGACCGGCCAGACCGAGGCGGTTCGATCCGGTGCAGGCATCGGTATCCTGCACAGCTACATCGCCCGGCAGTATCCGGAACTGGTCCGCGTTCTGCCCGAGATCGCAATCCAGCGCTCCTACTGGACAACCTTCCACGAGAGCGCCCGGGAGCTTGCTCGCGTGCGCGCCGTCGTCGCCTTCCTGCAGGAAGAGGTGGCGGAGAGCCGGGCGATCTTCGGCTGAGGCAAGCGGCAGGAACACTTTGCAGAGTCACGTGTTTCCACGCCATGGATGCACTCATTGCCGACTTTACCCATCCCACCTTTCTCGATCCGCTTGCCATGGCGGCCCGCATGCTGCTGGCGCTGATCTGCGGTGCGGTCGTGGGGTTCGAGCGCGAATACAAGAGCCATGCGGCCGGGCTTCGAACCCATATCCTAGTCAGCATGGCGGCCGCTGTGATCGCGCTGGTGGCGATCGAGATCACGCATCTGCCGACCTTCGGCGGCACCGAAATCCGGATCGACCCGATCCGCCTGATCGAGGCGGTGACGAGCGGCGTGGCGTTCCTTGCCGCCGGCATGATCGTCTTCAATCGTGGCCGCGTGCTCGGCCTGACCACTGGTGCCGGCATGTGGCTTGCCGGTGCGATCGGGCTCGCCTGCGGCCTCGGCTTCTGGCAGGTGGCGGCGCTCGCGACCATTGCTGCGGTGATCGTGCTGTCGCTGCTGCGACGGGTTGAATTCCGGCTGGACCTCAAGGACCGGAAAAAGCGGGAACAGGAAGGGACCGCGACACGTTCGGACGAGTGAACCACCCACGCGTCACTCACCTCAAGGAGCCGAACCATGGACCACGGATCATCCCGCGCCGACAAGACCGTCGAGGAACAGCGCGACATCCAGAAGGAAGTTGCCGAAAACGACCAGAAGCAGCAGGGCGGAAACAAGAAGGGCGCCGTGCAGGCGGGCGCGCGGGCATACCCCGAGCCGCCTTTCCCGAAGCAGCATCATCCGAAACCGGGCCACGAAGCCGACATCGATCCGGCGCCCATGTACGACGCTCCGTTCTACAGGGGCTCCGGCAAACTCGAAGGCATGGTGGCGCTCATCACCGGCGGCGATTCGGGTATCGGCCGGTCCGTCGCCATCCTCTTTGCCCGGGAAGGTGCCGATGTCACAATCGCTCATCTCGCGGAAGACGAGGACGCCGAGGAGACGCGCAAATGCATCGAGAAGGAAGGCCGCCGCTGCCTCGTGGTTCGGGGCGACGTGCGCGATCCGCTATTTTGCAAGAGGCTCGTGCAGAACACGGTCGACGAATTCGGCAAGCTCGACATCCTCGTCAACAACGCCGCCTTCCAGGTGCATACGAAGAAACTGGAAGACCTGAGCGAGGAGCATTTCGACGAAACGATCAAGACCAATCTCTACGGCTATTTCAACATGGCCAAGGCCGCACTGCCGCATCTTCGCAACGGCTCCTCGATCATCAATACGGGCTCGGTCGTCGGCCTCAAGGGCAGTCCGGAATTGCTCGACTATTCGATGACCAAGGGCGGCATCCACGCCTTCACCAAGGCGCTCGCCTCAAACCTGATCGAGCGCGGCATTCGCGTGAACGCCGTTGCGCCGGGGCCGGTCTGGACGCCGCTCAACCCCTCGGATCGCGAGGCGGATGATGTGTCGACATTCGGAAGCCAGGTGCCAATGAAGCGACCGGCGCAACCGGAGGAACTGGCACCAGCCTATGTCTTCCTCGCCTCGCCGCAAATGGCAAGCTACATCACCGGCGAAGTACTGCCGGTTGTCGGAGGATAAGCCTGCAAAGGGAAAATGGTACGGTTGGTGGGAATCGAACCTACGACCTCAGGTGCCACAAACCTGCGCTCTAACCAACTGAGCTACAACCGCACAAGCAGCGCCATGCGCCGCGTTGGGGTCAAATACGGGCAGACGGGATTTTTTTCAAGTCCTTTCTGCTGACCCACAAAAAAGGGTCGGAACGTGACGTTCCGACCCAGTCTTCCTTGGGAGGAAAGGATTGCTTAGGCGGCCTTGAAGGTCGACATCGCCTTTTCGGCGGCGTCCTTGCCCGGCTTTACGACGGTCTCAGCGACCTTCTTGACGGTGTCCTGCATGGCCTTGGCCTGCTCGACGGTCATTTCGGCCTGCTTGCGGATGAAGGCGGTCTGCAGTTCGACGAGTTCGGCGACCGACTTGACGCCGAGGAGTGCTTCCATGTGGGAAAGCGACATGTCGGCATTGGTGCGAAGGGCGTCGATGGCCTTGAGGCCGAGCTCGACCGTGCCGGCCTGGGCGGTTTCCATCGTGGTCTCGATGGTCTTGGTCGCGTCTTCGGCCGCGGCCTTCATCTTGGCGTAGGCTTCCTTGGACTGGGAAGCGCCCTTCTCGGCGAATTCACGGAAACCTTCCGACAGCTTGGAGGGGTCGAAGGCAGCGAAAGAAAAGACGTCGGCGGTTTTTGCAGCCATGATATGCTCCTGTTTGGTTCGGGCCTTGCAGCCCCTGAGTGCATTAGATGAACTCTATATAGAGCATTTTATTGTGCATTGCAATATCGTTGTGCGGTGCACAATAATTAAAATTTTAGGGTTAACCCTGATTGGCGAAACCGTCGCCCAACGCTGGACCCGAAACCGGTGCGCAGATATTAAAATTCTGTTAATTTGCCGGTCCATGAAGGTGCCAGGCGCTACAGGTTGTCAAACATGCCCGCAGCTCAATACCCGTTCATAGATGTCGCCGTGCACAATGCCGTGCGGGCGCGCTTCGCGCGGGGCGAAGCGCTTGTGCTGTTTTCAGCCGACATGCAGACCGTGCTCTGGGCCAACGGACCGGGTGCAGCCCATTTCGGCAATGCATCGATCTACGATTTCCTCGACCAGGGTCCGGACCGGAGCGAGCTTTCGTTCCGGCAGCTTGCGGCGAGCGCCGGCCAGTTGTCGGCAATCGGCGACAGCCGGACGCTGGTCATCCGCATAGCCTCCGGTTTCCGCAGCGTTCCTGTGCAGGCGGAGGTCGAACTCATCGACATTCGCGGCGAGCGGGCTGTGCTGTTCTGTCTTCCGGCGGCAGGCCAGTCGACCTCGACCGAGGCGCTGGCAAAGCGGATGCTGACCGGGTTCGACGATCCCGATACGCATATGGCGGTCCTCGACTCCTCTGGCGAAATCGTCGCGGCCTCGCCGGGGTTTGCCGGGCTTGGCATCGGCGCGGCCTCGGCGCGCGGTTTTATCACCATGGTCGAAAACGAGCCGGCGCATCTTCTGAAGCGCCCGCTGTCGACTGTTCGCGGCCATCTGCCAGCGGCGATCGGCAAGGTCTCGGACTCCCCGGACCTTTACCTGCTGCTGGCGGTCGAAACCATTCTCGGCGACTTCCGTCCCGCGGACGCCAGCCCAACCGCTGATGTGGCGTCGGCGCCCGCCGAACCGGTCGCGGCCCTGCCCCTGCCGGAGGCCGCCACCATCTCCTCCGAAGAGGCTCCTGCAGATTCGATCAACGCGTCAGCGGAACCAAGCGCATCGTTCCCGGCTGACGAGGAGCCCGCGGCGGCATCCCCGTCCGACATGGAAGAGGAAGAGGCTGCCCCGGCCATGGAGACGCCCGCGTCTCCGGAACCGGTTTCGGAGACACCGCAGGCTACAGCCGCGGAGAGCGCCGAACCCGTCGCGGCACCTGCGGATGAACCGGTCGCGCCATTGGCGAACCACACCGCTCCCGCCGCGCCCAGCACCGAGGAGGATGGCTTCGTCTTTCAGCCGACCAACCGGGCGACGCGCTTCGTCTGGAAGATCGACGCCGAGGGCAGGTTTACCGACGTCTCGCGCGAATTCGCCGCCGCCGTCGGCCCGCGCGCCGCGGCCATCGAGGGCGTGGCATTCACCGACATCGACGCGCTCTTCCATCTCGATCCGGACGGCAAGCTCGGGGAATTGTTGAACCGCCGCGACACATGGTCCGGCAAGACGGTCTACTGGCCGGTCGAGGGCACCAGCCTGCGTGTCCCCGTCGACCTTGCTGCACTGCCCACCTATACCCGCAACCGCGAATTCGATGGCTTCCGGGGCTTCGGCGTCGTGCGCCTGGCCGACGCCGTCGAGGATCCGCTGGAAAGCGGTCTGACGCTCGGCTCGCAATCGATGTCCTCAGACGTACCGGCCGAAGAGCAGGAACCGTCCGTCTCCGACGAGACGCCGGATGCGGAGGCATCGGAGGTGCTGCCTGATATCCTGAGCGAGGCCGATGCGATGACAGCTCAGGCAAGACGCGCCTCGGAGATCGATCCCGGCCATGCCGGCGAGGCGGAAGCACAGGACGAGACGGCAAAGACCGGGGACGGCGGGGCATCCGTTCAGACAGAGGCCGCGACCGTCATTCCGCTGATCTCCGACAAGATCATCCAGCTGGAGAACCATCGCGCCCGCAATCGCGACGGCCTGAGCGCCAGCGAGGCCGCGGCATTCCGCGAGATCGCCCGCAAGCTGGACCCGATCCGGCCAAGCCAGGACAATCCGGAGCCGACACACGAAACGGTGCAGGAGACACCGGTCGCGACAACCACCATCCCGCCCGCGCCGACACCGCCCACCCCCGTGTCACCGGCGATCCGGTCGCCGGAACCGCCGGTGTTTCGCCCGGTGCCCGACGCCGCCGCCTTCACGCCACAGCAGCGGGACCTCGGTCTGTCCGCAGATATTGTCGACCTGATGCCGGTCGCCCTCTTGGTCCACGTTGCGGACAGACTGATCCACGGCAATCCGGAATTCCTGAAGCTCACGGGCTATGCGGACCTCGATGCGCTGGCCTCGGCCGGCGGGCTGGATGCGCTCCTGCAGCGCGAGGATCTCGACGAGGCAGAAGGCAAGGGTAGCCGGATCGTGGTGGTGCGTGCCGATGACCGGCTCGTTCCGGTCAACGCCAAGCTCCAGTCGATCCGCTGGGCCGGCGGCAGCGCACTGATGCTGTCGCTCGTACCGGTGGAGGCACCCGAGACCGTCGTTGCTCCCGCTATCGTGGAGGAAGAGACAAGCGAACTGTCACGCCTCAGGGTCGAAGCGGAGGAAATGCGGTCGATCCTCGAAACCGCTACCGATGGCGTGGTGATCATCGGTACGGAGGGCGAGATCCGCTCGATGAACCGCTCGGCGTCGGCCCTGTTCAACTATGACGGCGAGGAGTTGAAGGGCAAACCCTTCGTCATGCTCTTCGCGCATGAAAGCCAGCGGGCGATCCTCGACTACCTCTCGGGGCTCGCCGGCCATGGCGTCGCGAGCGTCCTCAACGATGGCCGCGAGGTCATTGGCCGCGAGGCGTCCGGCGGCTTCCTGCCCCTGTTCATGACGATCGGCCGCCTCACCTCCTCGAACGGCTACTGCGCCGTCATCCGTGACATCACGCAGTGGAAGCGCACCGAGGAAGAGTTGCGCGGCGCCAAGCGCGCGGCGGAGACGGCCAACGCCCACAAGAGCGAGTTCCTTGCCCGCGTCAGCCACGAGATTCGCACGCCGCTCAATGCCATCATCGGCTTTGCCGACATCATGGCGAACGAGCATTTCGGTCCCGTGGGTCACCCGCGCTATGCCGAATATGCGAGCGACATCGTGCGCTCGGGCCGCCACGTGCTCGACATCGTCAACGACCTGCTCGACATCTCGAAGATCGAGGCGGGCGAGATGGACCTCGATTTCACCGCCGTCGGCCTCAACGAGACGGTGTCGCAGGCGGTCGCGATCGTGCAGCCGCAGGCCAATGGCCAGCGGGTGATCATCCGGACCGCCCTGTCGCAAGCCGTTCCGAGCGTCGTCGCCGATCTTCGATCGATCAAACAGATCGTGCTCAACATCCTGGCGAATGCGATCCGCTTCACGCCCTCGGGCGGGCAGATCATCGTATCCACCGCTTACGAGGCGAACGGCAGCGTCGTGCTGCGCATCCGCGATACCGGTATCGGCATGAGCCGAACGGAGCTGGAGCAGGCGATGAAACCGTTCCGGCAGGTATCGCCCGGCGCGCGCAATCGCGGCGATGGCACCGGTCTAGGGCTTCCGCTCACCAAGGCGATGGTGGATGCAAACCGCGCGACCTTCGCGATCTCGTCGACCCCGAACGAGGGAACGCTGGTGGAAATTACCTTCCCTTCACCGCGCGTACTCGCCGACTGACATTGATATGAAAAAGGAAACGGTGGAGCGACGGGGTCCGCCGGCGGGACGCGCCTCAGATCCGTCGCTCCACGTCCGCCATCGCGGCGCGGCAGGAAATTGCGGGGGAGATGAATCCCCTGCCGTTGCGAATGCCGCGGATGGCTGGGCCTCGTGATCACCGGACGATGCCGGGATCGCAGTCCTAATCTCAATAGCAGTTCCGTTCCACGTCCTGCTGGTGTCGCGCCGCCTGCTGCTGAGCGACCATGCCCCCGGCGGAGGAAGCAACGTTGGCGGCAACCGCGCCACCACGTCCGCCAAAGCCTCCGAAACCACCGACCATGCCGAGTGCCGACCCCATCATCGCGGAGTTGGTCTGGTGACGGATGGCATCCTCGCACGCCGAAGCCGCAGACTTGTCCCGGCTCTGCTCAACGGAATTCGCCGACATCTTCTTCGAAGCGTCGGCGGAGGCTTGACCGCCCGTCTGGCTGCAGCCGGTCAAGACCGCCAGCATGACGATGACGAGATACAATTTCATGTGTCCTTCCTGCCGCTGATGACGCGGATCGGCCGCACCACCAGACGCATCAACGCAGCGAGAATCAGGGCTTGCATATGGTCACCTCCGTGTCGCTCAGGTTCCGGGCCGAGCCGGATCGTCGATGTCTTGGCGGGAGGCGCCGGTTGGATCAACACAGCCGAGACCAAGGCATAATCAATGCCGGTCGGGCATAACTTTTCGACAGACGTATCCGCTTTCGCTGCGTCGTTCGCACATTCTTCAGCGCAGCAGCGTCCACCAATGGTTGAGTGCTGCCGTCTGGATTGGCGCGCATCTGCATAACTTTGAGCGCCAGCGCATAACTTTTTTCCGCCTGGTAAAAAATGATTCGGTGTGCCGGGGAATGCATCCTTCAGAGCGCCGTGCCCGGATGGTCACGATTCGCCCATCCGCCGGTGCTGGCCCGGCGAGACGCCGAAGCGACGGCGGTAGGCGTTGATGAAGTTGGAGAGCTGGTTGTAGCCCACCTGCCATGCCAGGGTTTTCAGCGGCACTTCCGGACACTCTCGCACCATGTGCCGAGCGGCCTGCATGCGCGCCTCCAGAAGCGCTTCGAACACCGTTGCTCCATGCACGAGACGGAAACACTGGTTCAGCCGACGCGGCGACATGCGGACGGCAGTTGCAA
Organism: Ciceribacter sp. L1K22; assembly: GCF_017599385.1. Lineage (GTDB taxonomy): Bacteria > Pseudomonadota > Alphaproteobacteria > Rhizobiales > Rhizobiaceae > Allorhizobium. Next base: position 845,907 of record NZ_JAGFPK010000001.1, on the reverse strand, counting down.
GAACCTGCAGGCTGGGAGGGGTCCGCAAATCCGACAGCAGAAGTTCATGGACCTCGCGAACCCGCTGCAATTCCCGCGTCGTCAGCGCGGCACGCTGCGGTTCCTCGCCGCCGAGCCGGTCGAGATGGCAGGCAAGCATTTCAAGCGCCTTGCTTTCGCGCCAGAGGTTCATCATCGTTCCGCGATACGGCGCGTTGAATATCTCCTGGGCGGCCCGCGCCAGGGCCCGGTCGGCATCGAGAACCTCCGAGACGGGCAATCGGCCATCCTTCAAAACAGCCCGAACCAGCGGCGGCACGACATCACGCGACACCAGGTCTTCCAGCGTCGCAGGCTCGAATAGGAGGGTGACGGCAGACCATTGCTCCCCGGCTCCGACATTGTACGTGATCTGACGCTCGGCCAGGCTGACGGCGAACGGTCGGCCACCGCCTCGCCATATCCGGCGCTCGTTGCCGGCCGCTTCGAGAGTACCGGCTCCACTGAGCATGGTTCCGAGAACAAGATGTCCGGCAGGCGCATCGCCATCCGGTGTCATCGACCAGTCCCGGTCGGATGTTGCTGAAACCCGGTAGAGATTTATCCCCGGCCGCAGAAGCCGCTTCTCCATGAAGCCGCGAAACGGACCATCGTCGAAATTCATCACCCCGCCGCCGTCGAAGTATTGTTCCTCGCGGTCGTCCGGCGTCTCCATGATCCATGCACGTTCATCCATGCCAGCCGCTCTCCCGTTTACAAGCTGCAGGTGTAGGTTTGCAGGGCGCTCTCTTGTGAGAATAGCAGACTTCCTGTCAACATGAGGCCTGTCGCAGCCGGGCGGACGATGTTGGTCCCTTGAAGGACACCGCCTTCTACTTCTGAGTGTAAACAATTATATTTTGATATGATTTAAAGCACGATGCACCGACTCCCCTGACATCGCCTTTCCACCGTCGCGGTTTCCTTCCCACGGCGTTTGCGCTAGAGGGTCGGCAAGAGGCGAGAGGGAGAACCGGCTTGTCGACACACACATCCGATGGCTTGACCGCTCGGCCCGTCGCCCGACAGCGATCGCACGGCCTCGTTGCCGCCGCGTGCCTCGTCGCGACCGTCGTCGCCATGCCGATTGGCGCCATTCTCTGGATCGCCCTGTCCGGGGACGGCGGAAGCTGGCAGCATATCATCAGCAATGTCATGCCCCGCGCGACCGGTCGGACGCTCGAACTGCTGTTCTACACCTGCCTGACGACCGCGTTGTTCGGCATCACAACGGCATGGCTGGTCGTCTCCTTCGACTTTCCGCTGCGCCGGCTCCTGTCGATCGCGCTGGTTCTGCCGCTCGCTATTCCTTCCTATCTCGCAGCCTATGCTTTCGGCGAGTTCCTCGATTTCACCGGCCCGCTTCAGACCCTCGTCCGCCAGATCTTCGGCTACCAGTCGATGCGCGACTACTGGTTCCCCGATGTGCGCTCGCTCGGCGGCGCGGTGCTCGTGATGAGCGCCGTGCTCTATCCCTATGTCTACCTCGCCTGCCGGTCGATGTTCCTGATGCAGGGGCGCGCGGCCGCCGACGTCGCGCGTACGCTGGGCGCCGGTCCGCTCCGCGTCTTTCTCGAGGTGCAGGTGCCGATGGCCCGACCCGCGATCGCGGTCGGCTTGACGCTGGTGATGATGGAAACCCTGAACGACATCGGCGCTGTCGAATACCTCGGCGTCAACACGCTCACCTTCTCGATCTACGACACCTGGCTCAACCGTGGCAGCCTGGCCGGTGCAGCGCAGCTTGCCTGCGTGCTGCTCGTCTTCGTTGTCGGCCTGCTGACGCTGGAGCGCTGGGCACGGCGGCGCCAGCGTTTCGCCAGCCACAAGACGACGGCCGCCGTCCACGATATCGTTCGCCCCAGGCTTGGAACGGCTCGCGGACTCCTCGCGACCATATTTTGCGCGATGCCCGTCATCGTCGGCTTCGCAATCCCGGTGTTCGTGCTCGGCGACTTTGCGATCCGCCGGCTGGACCACTTCGCCGAACCGCGGCTGCTGAAGGCACTCGAACATTCGATCGTGGTGTCGTCCTCGGCGGCGATGCTCGCCGTCGTGCTCGCCTTCGTGCTTGCCTATGCCGCCCGCGCCTCGCGCTCGCCGGCGACAAGGGCAGCGGGTCGGCTTGCCTCGCTTGGCTACGGCGTTCCGGGCACGGTGCTCGGGATCGGCGTGCTGATACCGCTTGCCACCTTCGACAACACGCTCGATGCATTCCTCAGGGCCAATCTCGGCATCTCGACCGGTCTTCTGCTGTCCGGCACCGGCTTTGCCATCGTCTATGCCGCGACCGCGCGCTTCCTGACAATGGCCGAGGGAACGATCGACGCGGGTTTCCAGAAGCTATCACCGCATCTCGACATGGCGGCCCGCACGCTCGGCCGATCCACCGGACAGGCACTGACCAGCGTGCTGCTGCCGAACCTGCGCCCCGCCGTGTTGACAGCAGCGCTACTCGTCTTCATCGAAACCTTGAAGGAATTGTCGGCGACCATCCTGCTCAGACCCTTCAACTTCAACACGCTGGCGACGCTGGTCTACGAGGACGCCTCGCGGGCCCAGGTCGAAGATGCCTCCGTCGCAGCGCTCATCATCATCCTTGCCGGTCTCGTTCCGGTCCTCCTCGTGTCACGCACGCTCGACGAGCGCCGGCGGTCCTGATCGCCAGGCGACGGGATAAAAAAAGGGCGGCTTGCGCCGCCCGTGATGAGGTATGCTGTTCAAACGGAAGCTCGAGTGATCAACATCATGTTTGATTTCGCCAGATGGCGATCCGCGTCACGGTCATCGTGCGCACCCAAGTTGCATTAACGTATGTCAAAGGTTTCCTAATATTTGGTTAGCACCCGCCCCGGAGCGGGACAGGACGGCACCCCAGATATGGCGTGCGAAATCTCGCTATTTCGACAGTTCAGGCAGATCGCGGAACAGCTCCAGCGCCTCCGGATTGGCAAGCGCCTCCTTGTTCTTGACCGGGCGACCATGGACGACTTCCCGAACGGCCAGTTCGACGATCTTGCCGGACTTGGTGCGCGGGATGTCGGCCACCGGAACGATCCTGGCCGGGACATGGCGTGGCGAGGCACCGGTGCGGATCTTCGTCTTGATCGCCCCTGCAAGTTCGTCCGTAAAGGTGACGTCGGCGGCAAGCCGCACGAACAGCACGACGCGCACGTCGTCGTCCCAGTCCTGGCCGATGCAGAGTGCCTCGGCAATCTCCGGAAGCTGCTCGACCTGATTGTAGATCTCGGCCGTACCGATGCGCACCCCACCCGGATTGAGCGTCGCGTCGGAGCGGCCGTGGATGACGAGACCGCCATGTTCGGTCCATTCGGCGAAGTCGCCATGGCACCAGACATTGTCGAAGCGCTCGAAATAGGCGGCACGGTACTTGGCGCCATCCGGATCGTTCCAGAACATCACCGGCATCGACGGAAAGGCCTTCGAGCAGACGAGTTCGCCCTTCTCGCCGCGCACCGGCTGGCCCTCGTCGTCCCAGACATCCACCGCGAGCCCCAGGCCCGGCCCCTGGATCTCGCCGCGCCAGACCGGCTTCAACGGATTGCCGAGCACGAAGCAGGAGACGATATCGGTGCCGCCGGAGATGGAGGCGAGATGCACATCCGGCTTGATGCCCTCATAGACGAAGGAGAAGCCTTCCGGCGACAGCGGCGAGCCTGTGGAGGTCATCAGGCGGAGACAGGAGAGATCATGCGTCGTCCTTGGCGTCAGCCCCCCCTTTCGCACTGCGTCGATATACTTGGCCGACGTGCCGAACACGGCAAACTTCTCCTCGGCCGCGTAGTCGAACAACACATTGCCGTCGGGCGCGAAGGGAGAGCCGTCAAACAGGCAGAGCGTCGCGCCGCAGGCGAGGCCGGAGACGAGCCAGTTCCACATCATCCAGCCGCAGGTGGTGAAGTAGAACAGCCGCTCGCCCTTCGTCAGGCCGCAGTGGAAGCGATGCTCCTTCAGGTGCTGCAGCAGCGTGCCGCCGGCGCCGTGGACGATGCATTTGGGCACGCCGGTGGTGCCTGACGAAAACAGGATATAGACCGGGTGGGAGAAGGGCAGCCGGACGTAGTCCACCGCCTTCGGCTCAAAAGGTGCGACGAAGACTTCAAGAGTCCGGCCCGAGGGAAGCGAGGCGGCGAGCGCCGGCGCATCACCGGCATAGGGCACGATCACCGCGGGCACGCCGAGGCTTGCGACGACCGCGCGCACCTTGTCGGCGACATCCTGCTTCTTGCCGTTGTACCAGTAGCCGTCGCAGCAGATGAACAGCTTGGGCCCGATCTGCCCGAAGCGGTCGAGAACGCCCTGTTCGCCGAAATCCGGCGAGCAGGACGACCAGATCGCCCCGATCGAGGTGGCGGCCAGCATGCAGGCGACAGTCTCCGGCATGTTCGGCATCATCGCCGCGATGCGGTCGCCTTCGCCGATGCCCATGGCGCGGTAAGCCTGCTGCAGGCGGGACACCATCTGCGTCAGGCGGTCCCAGGACCAGCGGTCCTTGGCCTTGTCCTCGCCACGAAAAATCAGCGCATCGCCGTCGCCGGCGCCGGCGAGGATGTTTTCCGCGAAGTTGAGCCGTGCCTCCGGAAAGAACCGGGCCTCCAACATGCGATCGCCGTTCGAAAGAGCGATCCCGCCCTTGTCGCCTTTCACGTCGCAATAATCCCAGACAGCGGACCAAAAGGCGCCTCGATCCTCGATCGACCAGGCGTGGAAGTCGTCGTAGGTGGCGAAGGGCCGACCGGCGCGCGCCTCGCACCACGTCATGAAGCCGTACATCGGCGTGGCGCGGCGGAATTCCTCCGAGGGCGACCAGAGCGGCTGTTCCTGATGCATTCCAATCCTCCAAAAACCGTGCAAGCTGTATAGCAGCTTGCAGTGCAATATGAAGTGCGACGAACGGCCAGATACGCCCTCGAAATTGCCAGATTGCGGCATTTCCTATATCCGGCAGGCCAGATTACCAAAGGGACCGGCAGCACGGCCGGTGGACGATGCGCATGACGGAACAGCCTCCCATCCCCGAGCAGGACCGCGACGACCGTCGGCGCGGCTTCGGCGCGATCGTTTGGCGGCGTCCGATGCTGCTGGTCGTCGTCGCGCCGCTCCTGCTCTATCTGCTTTTGCTCATCCTGGCGCCGCTCCTCGTCTCGACCAGTGCCGTGCGCGGAGCGCTGGAGGATGCCGTCTCGGAGTGGAGTGGTCACCGCGCTACCATCGGCGGAACGCCGGAGCTGACCTTCTGGCCCGAACCCGAGATCGCCCTGCCCTCGGTGACGATCAGCAGGAGGGCGGGCGGCGAGGATGTCGTGCTCGCCCGCATCGAGCGTCTGTCGGCCTCATTCGGGCTGATCGACGGCATGTTCGGCCGGCCGGTGCTCGGCGAGTTCGTGGCCCTGCGGCCGGAGGTCTGGCTTCGCCGTGACGAAGAGGGCAACATCGACTGGCACGGCGACGGCCGGCTGACGGCGGCGATCGGCGCGGCCACGTCCGATACGGGCGATGCCGCCGTCGTCGACGCTGCGATCGGCGAGGTGACCGTTATCGACGGGCGGTTGCGGGTCGAGGACGCAGTCACGGGCCGATCCTTCTCGCTCGACGACATCGACGCGCGGCTCGACTGGCCACGTTTGTCCTCGGCGATGACGGTGTCCGCCGACGCCAGCATCCGCGGCAGGCGATTCGGCTTCGACCTCGCGTCGCGCCAGCCCCTCCAGCTCTTTGGCGGCAGGGACGCGGAGACGCGGCTGGCGCTGCGGCTGCAAAATCTCACCACCAGTTTCGAAGGGACCGCCAACCTTTCGGGCGACTATCTGCTGAACGGGCCATTGCAAATCGAGGCGAGCGATCTCGCCGGCTTCATCACGTGGTCCGGCCTCAAGCTCGGAGGCACGGAGAACATCCGCCAGGCGCGGGTTTCAGGTCAGTTGACGACGATCGGCGGCAGCTACCGGCTGGATGGGCTGAAGGCATCTTTCGACGGCAGCGATGCGACCGGCATCATCGAGCTAACCCCACCCTCGGACGACCGCAAGGCACGTCTCAGTGGCACGCTTGCCTTCGATCGCATCGATCTCGCCGACCTGCTCGATGCCTTCCGCCTGCTGCCGGGCCCGCATGATCCGGATGGCAAGGCGCCCGGGCTGACGCGATGGCTGGACACCGACCTGACCCTTTCGGCTGACAGGGCACTTTTCGCACCCATCCAGGTCGACGACTTCGCCGCCAGTATCGTTGTCGTCGGCGACAGCCGCCGCTTCGACCTTCTGGACGGAACACTCGAAAACGGTCGCGTCACCGCCCGGCTCACCGACGCAAGCGGATCAATGCCAGGAGAGTTGCGGGCGACGCTGTCGGGCATCGATCTCGAGACCCTGTTCGGGCGCCTGGCGCTCTCTGGGCCGCTTCCCTACACGCGGGCCTCCGCCGACATCGTGCTCGCCCTGCCGCGCCCGGTCGACGCGATGACCCTTGCGGATCTTTCCGGCTCCCTCCAGATTCGCGCGGCGGACGGCGAAATCCGGCCGTTCGATCTGTCCGCCATCGCCGCGCTCGCCCGCGAGCGGCCGTTCTTCCGCCTCGCCGACGCGCCAGGCGGGGAACTGGATTTCACCGCTGCATCGCTTCACCTGGAGCTTCACGATGGCATCGCAGACATTGCCGAGGCCTTTGCCGATAGCGATGTCGGCCGCCTGACACTCGACGGCATTATCCCGCTTGCCACCAGAAGCTTGGCGCTCGCGCTGTCCGTCGAAGATGATGACCAAAAAAGTCGTGCGGAACCACCACTCCGGCTGTTCGTCGGCGGGTCCTGGCCGGATGTGGTCGTCTCGCCGATGGCGGCGCCGCGGCTCGATCCATTAGAGTAGTCGAAAGAATCACCAGAGAGGGCTTTGGGTGTTCCACTACGTCTCAGTGCTCTTCAAGATCCTGCTCGCGTCCCTGATGGCGGGCGCGGCCCTGTCTTTCTTCGGCGTCACGCTGGAGACGATCTTCGGCCTCATCGGGCAGACCCCCGACAGCATGATCGAGCTTGGCCGGCGCTTCATCGCCTGGGCGGCGCCGAACGTCATGCTCGGCGCCTTCATCGTCCTGCCTGTCTGGCTGGTGACCTGGATCTTCCTGCCGCCGCGCGACTACTGAGCCGTGCGGACGATCCCGTTCATGGCGTCTGCGCCGCGTAGTGCTCGTCGCGCTGGCGTTGCTGTTCGCGCTGTTTTGTCGTGATCGAGGCGATGATGACGCCGATCGTTACAAACCCGATCAGAATCGAACACACCGCATTGATCTCCGGCGTCACCCCGAGACGGACCTGGCTGTAGATCTTGATCGGCAGCGTGGTGGCGCCGGGGCCGGTCGTGAACGAGGCGATCACGAGGTCGTCGAGCGACAGCGTGAAGGCGAGCATCCAGCCGGAGATGACGGCCGGTAGAATGAGCGGCAGGGTGATCTTGAAGAACGTCTTGACCGGCGGGCAGCCGAGATCCTGTGCCGCCTCCTCCAGGCTCATGTCGAAGGTCAGCAGCCTCGACTGCACGACGATCGCCACATAGCACATGGTGAAGGTGGTGTGGGCGATGATCACCGTCATCAGGCCGCGATCGAGGCCGACGGCGACAAACAGCAGCAGCAGCGACAGGCCGGTAATGACTTCCGGCATCACCAGCGGGGCGTAGACCATGCCGGAAAACAGCATGCGTCCCGGAAAGCGGCCATAGCGGACCAGCGTCAGCGCCGCCATGGTGCCGAGCACCGTACCCAGCGTGGCGCTGAGAAGTCCTACCTGCGCCGTGATCCAGGCCGCGTCCATCAGCCCCTGGTTCGACCAGAGCGAGGCATACCACTTGAGCGAAAAGCCGCCCCAGACGGTGACGAGCTTCGACTCGTTGAAGGAATAGATCACCAGGATGACGATCGGGATGTAGAGGAAAGCGAACCCGATCGTCAGGAAGGTCGCGTCGAACTTGCCGGGCTTCATCGCTCACACCTTCTGCTGCTGGTTCTGGAAGATCATGATCGGCACCACGAGCAGGAGCAGGAGCACCACGGCGACGGCGGAGGCGAGCGGCCAGTCGCGGTTGCCGAAGAATTCGGTCCAGAGCGTCTTGCCGATCATCAGCGTGTTGGGACCGCCAAGCAGGTCGGGGATCACGAACTCGCCGGTGATCGGGATGAAGCAGATCATCGAACCGGCGATCACGCCGGGGATCGACAGCGGGAAGGTGACGCGCCAGAAGGCTTTCCAGGGCGGGCAGCCGAGATCGCTCGCCGCCTCCAGAAGCGTGCCATCGAGCTTTTCGAGCGCCGAATAGAGTGGCAGCACCATGAACGGCAGGTAGGAATAGACGATGCCGATAAAGACGGCCGTCTCCGTGCGGAAGATCTGCACCTGATCGTCCGGCCCCATCAGGCCGATGCTCTGCAAGGCGATGGTCAGCAGGCCTTCCGGCTTCAGGATGCCGATCCACGCATAGACGCGGATCAGGAACGAGGTCCAGAACGGCAGGATCACCAGCATCAGCAGGGTCGGGCGGATGGTGACGGAGGCGCGCGCCATGGCGAGCGCCATCGGATAGCCGATCAACAGCAGAAGCAGCGTCGAGATCGCCGCGATCCGCAGCGACGACAGATAGGCACTGTAATAGAGCGAATCCTCCGTCAGGAAGATGTAGTTCTCGAAATCCAGCTTGGAGAAGAAGTCACCGATCATGCCGAATCCGTCGAACACCGGCAGATACGGCGGCATCGCGATCGCGGTGTCGGAGAGCGAGATCTTCACGATGATCAGGAAGGGCGCCAGGAAGAAGAGCGCCATCCAGACATAGGGCACCAGGACGACGAGCCAGCGGCTCGGCGAGGAGGAATGGGCTGTCGCAGTATCGCTCATCGCCCTCTCCTCAGCGTGTCAGGACGAGGCCGGCATCCGGCGTCCAGGTAAGCCACACCTTGTCGTCTATGGTGATCGGCCGATCGACGAGGCGGGCGACGTTGGCCTGCGCGGCGCGGAACATCGTGCCGTTGGCGAGCTTGACGATGAAGACCGAGAAGTCGCCGAGATAGCCGATGTCCCAGACCTCGCCGTGGAGCGCGTTGACCGAGGTATCGGCCGGCGGGTCGACGGAGATGCGCACCTTTTCCGGACGGATGGCGAAGGCGACCCCGGCGCCGGGCTCGGCGGCGCAGACCGGCTGCTCGACCTGCACCTTCAAGCCGCCCTCGCAGACCACCGTGACCATTTCGCCATCGCCAAGCTGCTCGCGCTTTTCCAGCTTGCCGTCGACGATGTTGATGTCGCCGATGAAGTCGGCGACGTAGCGGCTGTTGGGCGCCTCGTAGATTTCCGCGGGCGTCGCGACCTGGACGATCACGCCCTTGTCCATGACCGCGATGCGATCGGACACGGTCATCGCCTCTTCCTGGTCGTGCGTGACGATGAGGAAGGTCAGCCCGAGGTTCTGCTGGATGTCCATCAGCTCGAACTGGGTTTCCTCGCGCAGCTTGCGATCGAGCGCGCCGAGCGGCTCGTCGAGGAGCAGCACCTTGGGTCGCTTAGCGAGCGAACGGGCGAGCGCAACACGCTGGCGCTGGCCGCCGGAAAGCTGGCTCGGCTTGCGCTTGGCGAACTGTTCGAGCTTTACCAGTTTCAGCATTTCCTGCACGCGCGCCTCGATCTCGCCCTTGGGCAGGTTGTCCTGCTCGAGGCCGAAGGCGATGTTCTTCTCGACCGACATGTGCGGGAAGAGCGCGTAGGACTGGAACATCATGTTGGTCGGCCGCTTGTAGGGCGGCGTGCCGGAGATGTCCTTGCCCTGCAACAGGATATGGCCTTCCGTCGGATCCTCGAAGCCCGCCAGCATGCGCATCAGCGTGGTCTTGCCGCAGCCCGACGGTCCCAAGAGCGAGAAGAACTCCCGCTCGTAGATGTCGAGCGTCAGGTTCTCCACGGCGGTGAAGTCGCCGAAGCGTTTGGTGACGTTTTCGAAGCGGATGAACGGGCGCGCGGCCGGATCGTTCCAAGGTGAGAATTTACGCTTTACCGGCCCAAGTGATTTCGCCATTGCCCGACCCGTTATCCCCAATTGTACGGTTATGATTTTTACGGTTATGCCGATTTGAAAACACCGGGCGGAAGGTCCGCCCGGTGTTGATGTCCTGCTATCAGCTGCCGGTCTTGATCTGCGTCCAGACCCGGTTGAGAACGCGCTGTTCCCTTGGGCCGTAGGGGGAGATGGTGAAGAGTTTCTTCACCGTCTCCTCGGTCGGGTAGACGGACGGATTCTTGAAAACCTCCTCGTCGAGGAACTGCTGGGAGGCGAGGTTGCCGTTCGCATACTGGACGTAGTTCGAGGCCTTGGCGATCACCTCCGGCTTCATCATGTAGTTGATGAACTCGTGGGCTTCCTCGACATTCTTGGCATCCGCCGGGATCGCCAGGTTGTCGAACCACATATAGGTGCCTTCCTTCGGGATCACGTAGTCGACGGTCACACCATTGTTGGCTTCCTCGGCACGCGCCTTGGCCTGCAGGATGTCGCCGGACCAGCCGATCGTCACGCAGATATCGCCATTGGCGAGATCGTCGATATAGGCCGACGAATTGAAGGTCTTCACGAACGGGCGGATCTTCATATAGACGTCGCCGCCGGCTTCCAGATCAGCCTGTTCCTTGCTGTCGGGGTCCTTGCCGATGTAGTTCATGGCAATCGCGAAGGTCTCGTCCGACGCGTCGAGGATGTTGATGCCGCAGGACTGCAGCTTCTCGGCGTTCTCGGGCTTGAACAGCGCGTCCCAGCTGTCGACTGTGAAGCTGTCGCCAAGCGCGGCCTTGACCTTGTCGACGTTGTAGCCGAGACCGGTCGTGCCCCACATGTAGTTGACGGCGTATTCGTTGCCCGGATCGTATTTGGCCAGGCGCTCCATGATGTCAGGCCACATGTTCGAGAGGTTCGGCAGCTTGGACTTGTCGAGCTTCTGGAAGACGCCGGCCTGGATCTGGCGGGCGAGGAAGGGACCGGTCGGCACGACGACGTCGTAGCCCGAACCGCCTGCGAGCAACTTGGTCTCAAGCAGTTCGTTGGAATCGAACACGTCATAGACGACCTTGATGCCGGTTTCCTTCGTGAAGTCCTCCAGCACCGATTCATCGATATAGTCCGACCAGTTGTATACGTGGACGACGCGTTCCTGCGCGTTCGCACCACCGGCAACGACCAGCGCGGCCACGGCCACGGAAGCCCAGCGAATGAAATCGGCTTTCATGTTTTCTCCTGTTCCTTGATCAGGCGGGCGGACGCCCTTCACCTATTCCCTTTGTTTTTTTTGACAGACTAAGAAGGAATTGGACGCCCGACAAGACAAAATGTGGGCACCGCACACAGATCGCCCGATCATGAAAAAGGCCCTCGCCTCACTGGAAATCGAAGGCCGAGAGGCCCGTCACCATTTCGTCGAGGCCGAGTGGACGGGTCACCGGCGGCTCGGATCGGGCAAGACAACCTTGCCGTTCGCAGAGCCGGCAGGCCGAACCGACGGCCACCGGAGGAACGGCTGCGAGCGCCTGACCGTAGACGATCTCATCCTTCAGGGCGATGTCGCACCCGACAAGGACCGCCGTGCGGCGCACCCGCTCCGAAAACCCCGCCTGCGGTCCTTCCAGCGTGCGTGCGATGGTCAGGAAGCCGGTGCCATCGGGCATTTCCACCGCCTCGACGAGCACCTGCGCCGGCTGGGCGAACGCCGCATGGACATTGAGCTTGGGGCAGGCGCCGCCGAATTTCGCGTGGGGAAACCCTTGGGCGCCGGCACGCCGGAACCGGTTTCCGGCGATGTCGGTCTCCTGCATGAAGAACGGAACGCCTGCCGCGCCCGGCCGCTGCATCATCGTCAGGCGATTGGCGACCTGCTCGAAGGACACATTGAAGCGGGCTCGCAGCACGTCGATATCGTAGCGCGCCCGCTGGGCCGCCGCCAGAAATGCGCCATAGGGCATCATCAGGGCATGGGCGGCGTAGCGGGCGAGCTCGAAGCGCGCCAGCCGATTTGCCTCGCCGCTGACAAACGCAAGCGCCTCGAGTTCGGCGGCGATCTCGTCTCCCAGCGCCAGCAGCGCCGCTTCCATGGCGATCTCGCGCAACTGGTCGAAGGGCGACAGCCGCTCGGACAAGAACAGCCGCATGGAGTGTCGGTCGTATCGGCGGCGGAGGTTGGGCATGGCATGCACCGGCAGAGAGCGGACGACGATGCCGTGTTTCGTGCGCAGCCACGTCTTGAGCGAAACCGCCAGATCGTCGCCGGGCGAAAGACCGAGGCTTGCGTGAAAGGCTTCGGCTGCATCCTCTATGCCGGGACAGAAGTTCGGACGCTTCTCGAACCGCTCCCGCACCTCGTCGCTCGGCAGCCTGGCGCCGGAGAGCGAGGTTTCATGGCCTTGGCGCGCCAGCAGTTCGGCAAGATCGGTGAGGCGAGCGGCCTGTTCGCGGTAGGCACGGTAGAGCTTGACGATACCGGTTGCCGCGTTGGGAGCGGCCTCGGCTACTTCTATTAACTCCTGCTCCCCCGGCAGTTCTCCCGACAGCAGCGGATCGGCGAAGACCTCGCGCAGCTGGCTCGCCGTGCCGCCTGCCTCACCCTGCAGTTCATCCAGATCGACCTTGTAGACGGAGGCGAGCTTGAGCAGCAGTTGCACCGTCAGGGGACGCTGATTGCGCTCTATCAGATTGAGGTAGGAGGGCGAGATGGCAAGCGCCTCAGCCATCGCCGTCTGGGTCAGACCCAGCCCGTTTCGTATACGCCGCACCCTCGGTCCCGCGAAGATCTTGCTTTCCGCCATTTGACAGACCTTTTACAAACGTCCGCGCCGCGCACCAAGTTGCGCTTTTACAAGATTTACATTTTTACATTCCGAATTTGTGAAAGACAAGACAGCCTAACCTCTTTCCGCTCTGAAAAATCGCTTTTATTCTGGCAGTTTGTGCGGCGCACTGTAAATTCAGTCACATCAACGGCGCGACGATTTCGGTTCCCGACCTGATCTTCCCGCCCTCAAGACCAGCAGGGAGTTTGCTATGACTGATTTTTACAATCTCGTTCCGAATGCACCGAAGGGCCGCTACGACGGCATCGACCGTCCCTATACCGCGGAAGACGTCAAGCGTCTGCGCGGCTCGGTCGAGATCAAGTATACGCTGGCCGAAATGGGCGCGAACCGGCTCTGGAAGCTGATCAACGAGGAGCCCTTCGTCAACGCGCTCGGCGCGCTCTCCGGCAACCAGGCCATGCAGATGGTCCGCGCCGGCCTCAAGGCGATCTATCTCTCCGGCTGGCAGGTCGCCGCCGACGCCAACACGGCGTCCGCCATGTATCCGGACCAGTCGCTCTATCCGGCCAATGCGGCACCAGAGCTTGCCAAGCGCATCAACCGCACGCTCCAGCGTGCCGACCAGATCGAGACCCAGGAAGGCAAGGGCCTTTCGGTCGACACCTGGTTCGCGCCGATCGTCGCCGACGCGGAAGCCGGTTTTGGCGGACCGTTGAACGCCTTCGAGATCATGAAGGCCTTCATCGAAGCCGGCGCCGCGGGCGTTCACTTCGAGGACCAGCTGGCGTCGGAAAAGAAGTGCGGCCATCTCGGCGGCAAGGTTCTGATCCCGACGGCGGCCCACATCCGCAACCTGACCGCCGCGCGGCTCGCCGCCGACGTCATGGGTACGCCGACGCTGATCGTCGCCCGCACCGATGCGGAGGCGGCAAAGCTCCTGACCTCCGACATCGACGAGCGCGACCAGCCCTTCGTCGACTATGATGCCGGCCGCACGGCGGAAGGTTTCTACCAGGTCAGGAACGGCATCGATCCGTGCATCGCCCGCGCCGTCGCCTACGCTCCCTACTGCGACATGATCTGGATGGAAACAGGCAAGCCGGATCTCGAACAGGCCCGCAAGTTCGCCGAGGCCGTGCACAAGGTGCATCCGGGCAAGAAGCTCGCCTACAACTGCTCGCCGTCGTTCAACTGGAAGAAGAACCTCGACGACGCGACGATCGCCAAGTTCCAGAGGGAACTCGGTGCGATGGGCTACAAGTTCCAGTTCATCACGCTCGCCGGCTTCCACCAGCTCAACTTCGGCATGTTCGAACTGGCCCGCGGCTACAAGGATCGCCAGATGGCGGCCTATTCGGAGCTGCAGGAGGCGGAATTCGCGGCAGAGGTCAACGGTTACACCGCGACCAAGCACCAGCGCGAGGTCGGCACCGGCTATTTCGACGCTGTCTCGCTCGCCATCACCGCCGGCCAGTCGTCAACCACGGCGATGAAGGAATCGACCGAAACCGAGCAGTTCAAGCCGGCTGCGGAATAAGGGCTTGCCCCTCATCCCCCAGCCGGATGAGGGGCGACAGCCAGACAGAACCACCCTGAAGATCAACCATTCAAGAACCCCGAATAGAAGAGGAGAAATGCCATGACACCCCAGACCCGGGTCAAGGAACGCGCGGAAGAACAGTCCTCCGCCATGAGCCCCGACCAGCAGGCGACGATCCGCATGGTCGCCAACGACCTGCACCGTCTCAACCAGTCGGTCATGAAGGCCGTCGATGCCGGCGTATCCGTCGAGCTCGTCCGCTCCGCCCGCCATCACGGCGGCGAGGGAAACTGGGGTGATCTCCTGATCCCCGTGATCGTCACCCAGGCGCGCTGATACCGCCTCACCGATCAACCGGCCCGGCCGCAAGCCGGGCCCTTCGGCGTTTGGCGATCAATCCTCACCGGACAAAGTGGCGGAAGACGAGATCATCCGGCTCAGGCCGAGCCGCATCGTTATCAAGCACGCCACCAATACGCTCCGCCACTGCGATCGAGGAATGGTTGTCGGGGCTCACATAACTGACGAGAGATGGCAGCCCGCGCACGTCACGGCCCCAGTCGCGCATTACGAGTGCTGCCTCCATGGCGATGCCGCGACCTTCGAAGCCATCGTAGAGAAGCCAGCCGAGCTCGTTTTCGGGAAACAGCGGGCCACCGTTGATCCCCACCTGACCGACGCACTCACCTGTCTGCTTCAGGTCCACCATCAGGGCGCCATGGCCGAGCAGCTGCCATTGCGCGACGTCGTGGCAGAACAGGCCCCAGGCGCCCCGCTTGTCGAAGGGACCGCCCATGCCGGTGGACCGAGATGAGGCCATCAGCGCCGCGTAGGTCTCGAAATCGCCGATGACGGGCATGCGCAGGATGAGCCGCCCGGTTTCGAGTATGATGTCCGCTTGCATGTTCGCGCCCTTTGCCGTGCTGTGCCGTCTTCGTTCAGATGGTGCCTTACCCCGAGGTGGTCGATCCCGCCACCGCCCGCCGGATCACACCGACCGACCCGGCCGTTTTCCTGCGTACAACTCCGCATGCCCCTTCATCAGCTTCACCAGCCTGTCCGCGACCGTGCGCACCGGTCGGCGGTGACGGTCGTCATTGTTCATGACCACCCATTGCCGGTGGCGCAGTTCCGGGATCTCGGCGCCGACGCGTTCGAGACGCGGCTCCAGATCGCCGACGAAACAGGGGAGCACGGCGATACCGGCGCCCGAGAGCGCCAGATCGCGCAGCGAGCGGGCGCGGGTGACCGTCACGACGATCGAGGACGCCTTCTGTTCGTGGGGCCAGCGCAGATAGGAGGAAATCGCCTCGTCGCGGTGGACGGCGATCCAGTGATCGGCGCCGGCCTGCCCGGAATGGCGGGCGCGATAGGCGGCATAGGCCACTTCCCCCGTCGGCACGGCGGCGAGATTGCGCTCTTCCGGCTCGAAGGAACGGATGCCGATGTCGTTTTCCCGGTGGGCCAGCTGTGCCCGCTGCTCGGCGACCGTCAGCTCGATACGGAAATCGTCCCTCGGACCCCGGATCGCCGGAAAGCTCTCGGTGATCAGCCAGGCGTTCCAGGTGCCGGCGGCAATGCGGACAAGCGCGGAAGCGGCGGGTTCCTGGCGCCAGGCATCCACCTCCCGCGCCGCGGCCTCCATGCCCGAGAGCATGTCGAGCAGCCGCTGCCCCTCGCCCGTCAGGCGGTAACCGGTCTGGCTGCGCTCGAAGAGGACCGCACCCAGTCGCTGCTCGAGATCGAGCATTCGCCGCCCGAGCGTCGCCGGGCTGAGGCCCGAACTTTCGGCGCCGCCGGTCAGCCCGGCCCCACGGGCGACGTCGAGAAAGAGCTGATAGGAATCCCAGGCTACGTTTTTCATAATTGAAAGACATAGCGCGTGTCAGTCGCTTCATGAAGCGGATTTGGAGGTATAGATGGTGTGATGGTTCAACGAAGAGACGGAGATCCATCATGTACGAAGTCGCGGCAGCCCTGTTGGTGCATGGGAAAAACCTCAAGTCGCCGGCGGATCCGGCCAAAGCGGAGGATGATTTTTACGAGGCATATGCGGGCGATCCGCTGTCAGCGGTCTCGCGGCTGATCCGTCACGTCAAGGCGCGGATCGCAACCGGGCAAGCGGACATGCCGTCCCGGCATCACGACGGGTGCAGGCACACGGCCTGACGCATCGGGTACCCTTGCGGGTTCTTCGACCTTCCGCCGCCCGATCAGCCGATCAGGGAGAAGGCAAGCGAAACGAAGGCGATGCAAGCGCCTGCGCAGATGATTGCAAGGGTCCGGTAGGCGGCGGCGTCCGCTTCCTGGGCCTTGGCGATGGCGATAGCACGGGGCTTGCGATTGTCTCTGTTCATCACGGTTTCCTGGCAATGGCCGTTCGAAATCTCATCATGCCTGAGGCGTAGTCCGGTCCGACGTCATGTCCGGTTCCGCCACGACGGAACCCCGGCATCGGACCAGAGTGACTCAGGCCCGTTAACAAGAGCTAAATTATGTCGGATTCGTTGCGAACGGTACAGGCTCACGAAAACGTGAGCCTGCGACAAAATCGCCCCTGTCGGTGAAATCGTGTGCTCAGGCGGCCCTGTCGGCGCGGACTGGAGAGGCGGACTGAAGGCGGAACTGGCGGACGAGCTCGACCAGCGCGTCTGTCTCGCCGGCGAGATCGTGGCTTGCCGCCGTCGCCTCCTCTACCATCGCCGCGTTCTGCTGGGTCATCTGGTCCATCTGGTTGACGGCGCCGTTGATCTCCTGCAGCGCGGATGACTGTTCGCGGCTCGCCGTCACGATCATCTCGACCAGCTGGCTGATCGTGCCGATCTGGCCGCCGATGCGCGACAGCACCTCGCCGGCGCCCTTTACATGCGCCGCACCCGCAGCCACTTCCTCGGTCGACCCGTGGATCAGCACCTTGATGTCCTTGGCGGCGGTGGCAGAGCGTTGCGCGAGCTCTCGCACTTCCTGCGCCACGACCGCGAAGCCCTTGCCGGCCTCACCCGCGCGCGCGGCCTCGACACCGGCATTCAGCGCCAGCAGGTTCGTCTGGAAGGCGATCTGGTCGATCACCTCGATGATCTGCTCGATCTTGCGCGAGGCCTCCTCGATCCGGTCCATGGCGGAAACGGCATCGCCCATCACCACGGCGGACTGTTCGGCATTGCGCTTGGTTTCGCTGACGACCCCGTTCACCTCCTCGGCCCGCCCGGCGGTGGCGCGGACGGTGGCGGTTATCTCCTCGACGGCAGCGGCGGTTTCCTCCAGCGAGGCGGCCTGCTGTTCCGTGCGCTTGGAGAGCGCTGCGGCCGAGTGCGCCATCTGCCGGCCGTTGTTCTGGATCATGCCGACATTGTCGGTGATCCGGGTCATGGTATCGCGCAGGCGGGAGACGGAGAGGTTGAAGTCGGTGCGCAGCCGCTCCAGCCGTCCGGCAAAACGCCCTTCGATCTGGAAGGAGATGTCACCCGATGCAAGACGTTCGAGCGCCGCGGCAAGCTGCGTCACCGCCTCGTCGATCTCGGCGTCGAGCGCCTGCTTCTCCGCGTCGTTGCGACGGCGTTCTTCCTCGGCGCGGGCACGTTCGCGTTCGCCTTCCGCCTCGATCTCGATCTTGGAGCGGGCATTGGCCTTGAAGACGCCAAGCGCGCGCGCCATCGCGCCGATCTCATCGCCGCGTGCCTCGCCGGCGATCGAGGTTTCGAGGTCGCCGGACGCCAGCCGGCGCATGATGCCGGTGATCTGGCCGATCGGACGTTGCAGCGTCAGGATCAGCGTCACGCCGCCGACGATCGCGAGCAGGATGCCGAGCGTGGTGGCGCCGAGCGACAGCGTATTGGCCTCGCGCCCTTCTGTTCCGGCGGCGTCCCGCTGGGCTTCGGCGAATTCGGTGAGCGCCACCCAGCCACGATCGATCACGGCAGCGGCCTCGGCGAAGCCCGCCGTCCGCTTTTCGCTTGCCGCCACCAGGTCGGCGCTGTCGGCCTTCAGCGCCGCCAGCGCCGGGGTCACCAGCTTTGTCAGGTCGCCGAACAGCGCATCGTTCTGGATCGAGGCACCCAGCGTTTCCATGTTTGAGGCAATGAGATCGGCCTGGCGCACGAGCGGCGAGCGCCCCTCTTCCGTCCGGTTGGCGAGAAAAGCGGTGACATTGATGCGCAGGTCGTAGACGTCCGAGACGAGCTTGCGGCTCTGGTCGAGAATTTCGTTGGTCTTCACAAGCTCGGTATCGACGGCGCCGAAGCGCTCGACCGACAGTGCGCTCTTTTCCCGCGCCCCGGCTGCCAGTTCCGCGCCGACGGCTTCGAGTTTCAGCACCAGACGACGGATCTCGTCTATGTTCTCGAGGCTGACATCTCCGGATTTGACGCGCGCGGACAGATCGGAATTGATGGCCTGGAACTCCTTGCCGACGGGGGCACGTTCCTTCGGAAGGGCGGTGCCGGTGCGGCGCTGCGTCTTCACCAGTTCCGGCATGGCGTCGGCCAGAACAGCGGTCTGCTGCTCGGGGAAGACCTCGGCGCGATAGGCCGCCGCGACCGTCTCGATGAAGCTTGCGCCGGATGCCAGACGATCGGCCTCGCGAAAGGCGGTCTTGGCATCGTTTTCCTGGTTGGCAACGGCGCGCTGCATTTTCTGCGCTTCATCCGACAGCTTGATCTGGGCGGAGACCATGCCCTTGATGCTTTCGTTCAGCGCCTGCGACAACGACTCTTCGGTCTGGAACAGCGCCCACATCTCGTCGATGCGGGCCGTAACGTCGCGCGTTTCGGCGAGCGCCCGTTCCAGGCTGTCGCGACCGACGGCGGCGGCGTCCAGTGCAGAAAGGCTCTCCTCCAGATCGGCCTGCTGCTCCTGAAGGCGCGTCACGACCGCTGCCCGGCTTTCTTCGCTGGTGGCGTCGAGATAGGTGTTCATGGCCTCGCCGACATCGCGAAAACCGCTCAGCGCCCGCATCGTGTCGTTGGAAATATCCATCCGGTGCTGCAACATGCCCGAGGCATAGAGACCGGTGACACCCACCGCCGAAATGCTGGCCACGAAGGGCACGACGAGCGCCAGAACCTTGGTCCTGATAGAATAGCGCGACAGCAGCTTGTCGATAAACATATGGCCTCCGTCCCATTTCCGGATGCTAAATTTGTAAAGCCGGAATTCCTAAAGGTCGCAGGCTCGCTTAAAACGATTAAATTTGATTAAATATCGCACGTCCGGGTTGGCACGCCAGTGCGCCGGAACGGTCAGGCGGCAAGGCCGGCAACGTATCCCGATGCCCAGGCCCATTGGAAGTTATAACCGCCGAGCCAGCCGGTCACATCGACGCATTCGCCGACGAAGTAGAGGCCTTGAACCGCCTTCGCCGCCATTGTCTTCTGGTCCAGATGGTCGGTGTCGATGCCGCCCAGCGTCACCTCCGCGGTCCGGTAACCTTCCGAGCCCGCCGGTTTGATGCGCCAGTCCTTCAACGATTGGCCGAGCGCCTCGAGTGCCTTGTCCGGCAGGTCGGCGAGCGGACGCGTCAGGCCATGCTTCTCCGTCCAATATTGCGCAAGCCGCTTCGGCAGGTACTGCGCAAGAACGGTCTGGACTGCCTGGCGGCCGTTCTCGCGCTTGGCCGTCTTCAGCAGGGCCGCGAAATCGATGGCCGGCTCGACGGCCACGGCGATTTCGTCGCCTTCGCGCCAGTAGCTCGATATCTGCAGGATCGACGGTCCCGAGAGCCCACGATGGGTGAGTAGCAGGGCTTCGCGGAAGGCGGTCCTGCCATGGCGGACCTCCGCATCTACCGCAACCCCCGACAGATCGGAGAGCTCCGACAGAAGCGCGGGATCGAGCGTCAGCGGCACCAGGCCCGGCCGCGTTTCCGTAACAGCGAGACCGAACTGTTCGGCGAGGCGGTAGGCGAGACCGGTCGCGCCCATCTTCGGGATCGACTTGCCGCCCGTTGCCACGACAAGGCTTTCGGCCCGGATTTTCCCCTCCGACGTCACCACCTCGAAACCGGCGGCAGTCTTTTCCACGGCATCTACCGAGACGCCGAGCCTGAGCGCCACGCCAGCGGCCTTCATCTCGTCGGTCAGCATCCGGATGATGTCCTTGGCGCTCACGTCACAGAACAATTGTCCCAGCGTCTTCTCGTGCCAGGCGATGCCGTGGCTGTCGACCATGGCGATGAAATCGGCGGGCGTATAGCGGGCAAGCGCCGAGCGGGCGAAATGCGGGTTGTTCGAGAGGTAATTCTTCGGCCCGGCATGGATATTGGTGAAGTTGCACCGGCCGCCGCCTGAGATGCGGATCTTCTCGCCCGGAGCCTTCGCGTGGTCGATGACAAGCACCCGGCGGCCGCGCCGTCCGGCGGCGATCGCGCACATCATGCCCGCGGCACCGGCGCCAAGAATAATCACGTCATAGGTCTGCAACGAAGCTGTCTCGCACTGTTCCACGCCTTCTTTTTTCATGGCTGCGGCAAAGTCAATCGGCTCTCCCCCCTCGCCAAGCGGCAAAGTCCGGCTATGATGGGCCATTCAACAACCAACTGGTGAGACATGCCTCCAAAGAAGAATATGCTCAGACCCAAAGGCGCGGCATCCAAGAAGGCATCCATCCCCCCAGACATCCAGCACACCCGTGGCGTCAATACCTGGAAGGAAGCCGCCACCTGGCTTCGCGCCCGCGGCATCGAGGACATCGAGTGCATCACCCCCGACCTCGCCGGGGTTCCGCGCGGCAAGATGATGCCGTCGTCGAAATTCACCTCCAACACCTCGCTGGCGCTGCCCTCGGCGCTCTATCGCCACACGATATCGGGCGAATACCCTGATGAAACCGAGAACTTTCGCTACGAACCGCGCGACAGCGACCTGAAGCTCGTGCCTGACCTTTCGACGCTGTCAGTCGTTCCCTGGGAAACGGATCCAACGGCGCAGGTCATCTGCGACATCGTCAATGTCGATGGCGAAAACGTCTCCTATACGCCGCGCAACGTTTTGAAAAACGTGCTGCGCCTCTATGACGAAAAGGGCTGGAAGCCGGTCGTCGCGCCGGAGATCGAGTTCTATCTCGTCGCCATGAACGACGATCCCGATTACCCGCTGCACCCGCCGAAGGGCCGTTCGGGCCGTTCGATCGTCGGCGGACAGGGTTATTCGATCGCTGGCATCAACGAGTTCGACGAGTTGATCGACGACATCTACCACTTCTCCGAAAAGCAGGGCCTCGAGATCGACACCCTGATCCACGAGGAAGGACCGGCGCAGCTCGAAATCAACCTGCGTCACGGCAATCCGATCGAGCTTGCCGACCAGGTCTTCCTGTTCAAGCGCACGATCCGCGAGGCCGCGCTGAAGCACGGCATCTACGCCACCTTCATGGCCAAGCCGATGCAGGGTCAGCCGGGATCGGCGATGCACATCCACCAGTCGGTGGTCGATGCCAAAACGGGGAAGAACATCTTTTCCAACCCCGACGGCTCGCCTTCGCAGGAGTTTTTCCACTTCATCGGCGGCATGCAGAAATATGTCCCGGGCGCGTTGGTCATGCTGGCGCCCTACGTCAATTCCTATCGCCGCCTGACGCCCGACATGGCCGCCCCGGTCAACAATGCCTGGGGCTACGACAACCGGACGACGGCCTTCCGCGTCCCGGTGTCGGATGCCGCGGCCCGGCGCGTCGAAAACCGGTTGCCGAGTTCCGATGCCAATCCCTATCTCGCCCTTGCAGCCTCGCTTGCCTGTGGCTATCTGGGGATTATCAAGCAGATCGAACCGACGGCGGCGGCGGAGGGCTCGGCCAACGAAGGATCGGTCGATCTGCCGCGCGGGCTGCTGGAGGCCGTCGCTCTGATGGAAGCCGAGGAGGATTTCAACGAGGTCTTCGGCAAGGAGTTCATCGGCCTTTATGCCGGCGTCAAACGGGGGGAATTCGAGACCTTCATGCAGGTGATCAGCCCGTGGGAGCGGGAATTCCTGCTTCTGAACGTCTGAACCGCATTCAAGGAGATCCCCTCATGGCTTGGCAAAGCCCCATCGCGCCAGGAATTTCCTGGTATCAGGAGTCTGTTGGCGAGCGGCCGGACTATCCGGCCCTCGACGGGTCGAAACAGGTGTCCGTCGCCATCATCGGCGGCGGCTTCACCGGATTGCAGGCGGCCTATGGGCTGGCGAAGGCCGGCGTCTCGGTCGTGGTGATCGAGGGATGCCGCATCGGCGATGGCGCCTCGGGCCGCAATGGCGGCCAGCTCGGCACCGGCCAGCGCTGGTATCCGGACGAACTCGAAGACGATCTCGGCTTCGAACGCTCCAAGGCGCTCTTCGATCTCGCGGAACACGCCAAGCAGCACCTGCTCGACTTTTCGGCCGAACACGGCATCGACATGGATTTCCTGCCGGGCCAGCTCAATGTCTCGCACAAGGCTGGATACGAGAAGGAGTACCGCGCGTCCGTCGAGGCGATCACGACCCGCTATGGCTACCAGCACATGACCTTCATGGACAGGGAAGAGACGGCCGAGCGGGTCGGCTCGCGGCGCTTCCATTTCGGCACCCGCGACACCGGCACCGGCCATATCCATCCGCTGAAGTTGGTCGTCGGGCTGGCGAAGGCGGCAAAGGCGGCCGGCGCCGAAGTCTTCGAGATGACCAAGGCGAAGTCGATCCGCCAGTCCGGCGGCAAGACGATGATCGAGACCGCCACCGGCACCATCACCGCCGACCGGGTGCTGATCGCCACCAACGCCTATATCGAGAACCTGGAGCCGGTCATGGCGGCGCATGTCATGCCGATCCGCTCCTTCATCGCCGCGACCGAACCGCTCGACAAATTCCCGAGCGTCATTCCAGGCTCCGAAGCGCTCGCCGATTCGCGCTTCGTCGTGCGCTACTGGCGCAAGACACGCGACGGACGGCTGCTGTTCGGCGGCCGCGAGGCCTATACATCCGACACGCCGCGCGACATTTCCGAGCACATCCGCCGGCAGATCACCGAGATCTACCCGGAGCTCAAGGACATCACGATCAGCCACGGCTGGGGCGGCTCCGTCGGCATTACCCTGCCGCGCAAGCCGTTCGCCCGCGAGGTGATGCCCGGCGTCACGGCGATCGGCGGCTATTCCGGCCACGGTGTGATGCTCTCCAACTACTGCGGAAAGCTTTACGCCGACGCCGTCCTGGGCGGCTCGGCCGAACTCGACCTGATCAAGGACCTCAAGGTTCCCGCCTTCCCCGGCGGCGCCAGCCTTCGCAAGCCTTTGCTGTTTCTCGCGCTGACCTGGTACGCGCTGAAAGATCGGCTCTGAGGGTGGGCGCAGCCATTTTGCTGCGCTGCCCACTGGCTTTTTTAAATCGATTAGATTACAACACCCAACAACACTGCGGATAAGGAAAGGCCTGTCATGAGCAGCCAGATCATTCCCGTCGAGGCGTTCGATTACGTGGTCTTCGGAGCCACGGGCGACCTCGCAGAGCGCAAGCTCCTGCCGGCGCTCTATCATCGCCAGCTTGCGGGACAACTGACGGAACCGACCCGGATCATCGGCGCCTCGCGCACCCCGATGACGGATGAGGAGTTCCGGGATTTTGCGCGCAAGGCGCTGAAGGAATTCCTGAAGAAGGACGAGTGGGACGACGGCCAGATCAACACCTTTGCCGGTCGCCTGCACTATGTCGCCGTCGATGCCAAGGACGACAAGGGCTGGGACGAGCTCAAGAAGCTGCTCGATACCGGCAAGGACCTCGTGCGAGCCTTCTACCTCGCCGTCTCGCCATCGATCTTCGGCGACATCGCCGAGAAGATCCGCGACCACAAGCTGATCACCAAGTCGACCCGCATCGTCGTCGAGAAGCCGATCGGCCGCGACCTCGCCTCGGCGCAGACCTTGAACGATACGATCGGCAAGGTGTTCAAGGAAGAGCAGATCTTCCGCATCGACCACTATCTCGGCAAGGAGACGGTGCAGAACCTGATGGCGCTCAGGTTCGCCAACGCGCTCTACGAGCCGCTGTGGAACTCCGCCCATATCGACCACGTGCAGATCACGGTGGCCGAATCGGTCGGGCTCGAAGGCCGCGTCAGCTACTACGACAAGGCCGGCGCGCTGCGCGACATGGTGCAGAACCACATCCTGCAGTTGCTCTGCCTCGTCGCCATGGAGCCGCCTGCTTCCATGGAGGCGGAAGCCGTGCGTGACGAGAAGCTCAAGGTTCTGCGCTCGCTGAAGCCGATCGTCGATGGCGATGTCGAAAAGCTCACCGTGCGCGGCCAGTACCGCGCCGGCGCCTCGGCCGGCGGCCCGGTCAGCGGCTACCTGGAGGAACTCGGCAGTCCCTCGGACACCGAAACCTTCGTCGCCATCAAGGCCGAGATCAACAACTGGCGCTGGGCCGGCGTGCCCTTCTATCTGCGCACCGGAAAACGTCTCGCGAGCCGCATGTCGGAGATCGTCGTCTCGTTCAAGCCGATCCCGCATTCGATCTTCGACGAGGCTGCCGGCCGCGTCGTCGCCAACCAGCTCGTCATCCGCCTGCAGCCCGACGAGGGCGTCAAGCAGTGGCTGATGATCAAGGACCCCGGCCCGGGCGGCATGCGGCTTCGCCACGTGTCGCTCGACATGAGCTTCGCCCAGGCCTTCGACGTGCGCAATCCGGACGCCTACGAGCGGCTCTTGATGGACGTCATCCGCTCCAACCAGACGCTGTTCATGCGCCGCGACGAGGTCGAGGCGGCGTGGAAGTGGATCGACCCGATCCTGAAAGGCTGGGAGCAGACCGGCCAGAAGACCCAGGGCTACACATCCGGCACCTGGGGTCCGAGCCAGGCCATCGCGCTGATCGAGCGGGATGGCCGCACCTGGCACGAAAACGACTGAGGCCCAGATGACCAGCCGCTTCCACAGCTTTTCCGACCGGGCGACCCTCGCCAGCACGCTTGCCGAGACCGTCGCGGCGGCGCTGAGAAGCGGCATCCAGGCCCGGGGGACGGCGACGCTCGCCGTCTCCGGCGGCTCGACGCCAAAGGGCTTCTTCGAGGCGCTTTCGGATCTGGAGCTTGCCTGGGACAAGGTGACGATCACCCTCGTCGACGAGCGCTTCGTGCCGGCCGACAATGCCCGGTCGAACCACCTTCTGGTCGCCACGCATCTGCTGAAGAACAAGGCGGCTTCGGCAAACTTCCTGCCGCTCTACCGTGACACCGCGACCGCTGGCGAGGCGGCGGAAGCCGTGACCGCCGGGCTCGACGCTCTCGCGCTGCCGTTCGACGTCGTCATTCTCGGCATGGGCACCGACGGCCACACGGCCTCGTTCTTCCCCGGCGGCGATCATCTGGCGCAATCGCTGGACCTTACGCTGCCCCGGCGCGTTCTCACCATGGAGGCAGACGGCGCCGGCGAACCCCGCCTCACCTTCTCCTTCTCGGCGTTGCATGACGCGCGCCTTCTCGCGCTGCACATCGAGGGCGCGGAGAAGAAGACCGTTCTCGACGCGGCCCTTGCCGGAACCGACGAATCCGAACTGCCGGTCCGCGCCCCGCTCAACCGGGCGGCGACGCCGGTCGACATCTACTGGGCGCCATAAAGCGCCCGCGACCTGCCGCAGGCTTTGCGGTATATTAGAACGCGGAGAGGAACGTCCGGCCAAGCCACCGGGCGCATGCCCCGCGAGCCCAACGTGAGATCCCAAGGAGGACATGGACATGGCCGCCGACCGCCGCATCGAAGAGATCACGCGCCGCATCGTCGAGCGCTCCAAAGCCACCCGCGAGCCCTATCTCGACCGCGTGCGCCGCGCGGCGTCGAAGGGCGTGCACCGCTCGGTGCTCTCCTGCGGCAACCTCGCGCACGGCTTCGCGGTCTGTTCCCCCGCCGAGAAGGATGCGCTCTCGGGCGACACCATCCCGAACCTCGGCATCATCACCTCCTATAACGACATGCTCTCGGCCCACCAGCCGTTCGAGACCTATCCGGCGATGATCCGCGAGGCGGCCCGGGAAGCGGGCGGCGTGGCGCAGGTCGCGGGCGGCGTACCCGCCATGTGCGACGGCGTCACCCAGGGCCAGCCGGGCATGGAGCTCTCGCTCTTTTCCCGCGACGTGATCGCCATGGCGGCCGGCATCGGCCTTTCCCACAACATGTTCGACGCGGCCGTCTATCTCGGCGTCTGCGACAAGATCGTGCCCGGCCTCGTGATCGCCGCGCTCACCTTCGGCCACCTGCCGACGATCTTCATTCCCGCCGGCCCCATGACCTCGGGCCTGCCGAACGACGAAAAGACCCGCGTGCGCCAGCTCTATGCGGAAGGCAAGGTCGGCCGCGCCGAGCTTCTGGAAGCCGAATCGAAGTCCTATCACGGCCCCGGCACCTGCACCTTCTACGGCACCGCCAATTCCAACCAGATGCTGATGGAGATCATGGGCCTGCACACGCCCGGCGCCTCCTTCATCAATCCGAACACGCCGCTGCGCGATGCGCTGACGAAGGAAGCCGCCAAGCGCGCGCTTGCGATCACCGCCCAGGGCAACGAGTTCACCCCCGTCGGCGAGATGATCGACGAGCGCTCGGTGGTGAACGGCGTCGTCGGCCTGCATGCCACTGGTGGATCGACCAACCACACGCTGCACCTCGTCGCCATGGCGCGCGCGGCCGGCATACAGCTCACCTGGCAGGACATTTCCAACCTCTCCGACGTGGTGCCGCTGCTCGCCCGCGTCTATCCGAACGGGCTTGCCGACGTGAACCATTTCCATGCCGCAGGCGGCATGGGCTTCCTGATCAAGCAGCTCCTGAAGGCGGGCTATGTGCACGACGACGTGCGCACCGTCTGGGGCCAGGGTCTCGCCGCCTATGCCATCGATCCCAAGCTCGGCGAGGACGGCAATGTCGTCCGCGAGCCCAGCCCGGAGGAAAGCGGCAATCCGAAGGTTCTGGCCAAGGTCGAGGAGCCCTTCCAGCCGACGGGGGGCCTCAAGATGCTGGCCGGCAATCTCGGCCGCGCCGTCATCAAGATCTCCGCCGTCAAGCCGGAGCGCCACGAGATCGTCGCGCCCGCCGTCGTCTTCCACGACCAGGAAGAGCTGCAGGCCGCCTTCAAGGCCGGCAAGCTCGACCGCGATTTCGTCGCGATCGTGCGCTTCCAGGGCCCGAAGTCAAACGGCATGCCGGAACTGCACCGCCTGACGACCCCCCTCGGCGTGCTGCAGGATCGCGGACACAAAGTGGCGCTCGTCACCGACGGCCGCATGTCCGGCGCGTCGGGCAAGATCCCGGCGGCGATCCACCTGACCCCCGAAGCCGTCGACGGCGGCCCGATCGCCAAAATCAAGGACGGCGACATGATCCGCCTCGACGCCACCAGCGGCACGCTGGAAGTCATGGTCGACGCCACCGAATTCGCACAGCGGACACCAGTGATGCCCGATCTCTCGGGGAATGAATACGGGATGGGACGGGAATTGTTCGCGCCGCTCAGGCGGGTGGCGGGGCCGGCGGATCAGGGGGCGAGTGTGTTGTATTGAGGGGTGTGGGGTGCGCAGTTCGAACGTGCGCCCCCGGTACATACGCCTGTCTAATCTTGGTGGACTAGAAGCTCTTTTCGCCGAACGGCCGGATTGCTCCGTCGAACACGACGTTCAGGTAAGCCTTTGGCTTCACCCGATAGCAGACGTTCCGGCATTGTTATCGAGAACGGCCCCTTCTCGCCCAATTGGCGGCCAAGGGCGACCGGTTGAGATATCGGGATGACGTGGCTCGGTATCAATACCGTCATACTCGTCTCGCAGTTCGTCTATCATTTCGAGGCATAGCACTGCAAAAGAAGCTATTTCCGTCTGATCTGACACAGACAGCTTAAATAACGCACGGCGCAGCGCCGTGGCATCGACCGGTACCAACTCATATGCGTTCCCATCCGGGCTGACAGGGTCCTTTCGATAGGTTAGCTCCATCAACGTGCTATGAAGCTGCTGCTTTGCGGCTGCCCGACCGACGGGGTCGTTTACCAACGCTAGAAATGAGTTGGTGCTTCCGAACTCTGAAATCACTGCCGCCAGGAACGCCTTCTGGGAATCATTTGTTGCCTCTTTGAAGTGTGCGATCAACTGTTTCTCACCCTCGCGCGTTTCTTTCATTAATGCCGCTACTTCGCCCGGCAGCTGATATCCGCCAGACTTTACGGCATCCGCGTTGCCAAACCTGCCCGCCGCAACGGCCTCCAGCAGTTCAAGAGAGCCTTGGCCCCATTGCGCGACAAGGGCACGGTACCAATCGTATTCGCGAAGAAGACCAGGTTCTTTCTCTGCCAATAGTGAAAGCACCTCAATTGCGCCTTCCCCCGGCATTTTGCCGATAGCCTGTAGAAGGCCTCTCAGATGCCATGGTCTCACTTGCCGAAAACCGGCTTGGATCGACTCCAGAGCGTCGAGAACCTTGAGCGGGTTATCGGAGAATGGGAATAGCTTGAGCCACTTGAATACTTCAGAGTTATCGTTACCCATCAGCCATGACTGCGTCTCGGCTTCCTCAAATAGCTGATGCAAACCTTTCATCAAGCTGTCGGCTTCGACAATTAGGCCGCCAACTACCATTCGCGTCATCAGGTCAAGCTTTGCTCGAGCCGGAATATTCGTTGCGACTAAACCCTCAAGCAATTCTTTCTTGTTGCCATGAGGCATCGTGACCGCAACGCCAGCCAATGCAGCAGCCTTAGAAAGTTGGGGAGTGTCGGAATCACTAGAGATAATTTTGGTCGCAGCCGACAATATCGCTTCGGCGGCGTCCGTCGTTGCCGTCGGATTTGCTTCGCGCCTTGCAAGGTTCGCGAGCGCAAGACCGAAATCTGGCCAAGATCGAAATGGTTTAATATCCTTTTCTCCCCCAGCGACCGCCTTGTCCCAAATTTGCCTCAGCGCTACAGCGGCTTCCTGGGAGAAATCAGGATCGTCGAGGTATTCAACAAGCAAATCTTTGACCTCTTCGGTACCAATGGCGGCAAGTGCGTCGCGATACGTCCACGTGTAGGAATGTGAAACATCCGTGGGAATGCTTCCCCTTTGCCTGTTCGTGCGCCATCTCTCTTTTGCTGCGCGCCAGCGCGTCAAATCTTCATTCAACATCCTCGAAATAGGCACAAATTGCGCAGGGTCCGGCAACCGCTTCATAGCCCGCACCACCTCATCGAAGTGATGACGCGTTGCGGTCGATGAGGAAAGCAGGCTCTCGGCCCATTTGTTCATCACCGCAACCACGTGCGTTCGCAGTTCAGCGTCTAAAATGAGTTCGCCTTGATTGGGATCTCCACCATGTCGGGCCACGAGGCGACCAAGCTCCGCAATTATATCTGCATCGCTTTCATCGCCGAAGGAACAGATTGCTTTAAAAAATGCTGGTGGACGTGTCACAGCAATCAAGTCCTGTTGTGACCGCAGTCGCTCGTATTCACCTTGTGCGGGACGCCGGTCCAACGCTTTGATATCCATCCAGCGTCGGATGCACTCTTCCACCATGGCTCTTATGGTGCGCGAGCCGACAACGCGTGCCGCTTCCTTTCGCCGTTCCTGATCAACTTCATCCTTCAGAACCACTTGTGCAATTGGTCCCTCGTCTTGGTCCGGAACGGTCGTCAAAAAGTCGTCAGGTCGCCAAGGCAGCGGCAGCCCTTTTGCAAGGCGCTGTCTCATCGCCTCTCCCACTGCGCTAGGTAATCTCTCTTGAGCGCGGGAAAGTGACGATCCAGCATTGTCGGCTTTGAAGTCAAATTCAGGGGTAGCAAGTAATTCAGTTACACGATCAGGCGGCACCGGTTCTAATCCTACCAACGCGGCCAGTGTTCGCTCGGGTCGCGCCGTTTCGTTAAGTAGCTCATCTTCAATAGCTCGAAGTCGTGCTGCTATCTCTGGGTCGGAAATTTCTCGCGCGTATCCACGCGCAGCCACATGCTTCCAGACGTCATTGCTGCCAGATCGCAGCAATTCCAATGCCTGCCGCTCTGCGAGGCGGAACATCAATGCATCAAAGACGTCGTTTTGAACTTTGGTGCTGTCATCTCGTTTAGCCAGATCGGCGACCAATTCGAGAGCGTATATATCGCCCTCATAGGCGAGCCCGGACAGAAGGCGCTCGCGGGTCGCCTCATCCAATGAGGTGAGGCTACGCTGTAGATGGTCGCCAAGGACACTTATTTTGAAACGTGTGCCTGTACGGAGCGCGGGCAATTGGACTTGCGAGTCACTGCTTGTCACAAGCGGCCAAATGTCATCGGCAAACTCCGGCCGTCCGGTGGCGACCATGAAACTCAGGCCACGATCCACTCGGCCCGGTCGATGCCATTGTCGCGCGAATGATTGTATTGCTTCACCAACTTTGTCCCACACACCTGACGCACTGCGAGCAAGAATCGCCGCCGCAAACAGTGGATCGATCTGAAGGCAGGTTGTAATGGCAGTGGCAACTGCTGCAACGCCGTCATTGTCTCGGCGAGACAACCTTTCAGCAGCGAAGAGTACCGCCTCTTCCCATGCCGGGTTGTTGAGAACTGCTATTGCAAATTCGTCCGTTAAGCCCAGTCCCGTTCGGTGAGCATCCAGCATCTGCCTCTCGACTTCGTGTGAGGCATACCATTCCTGAAATTGCTGGTGCTGGAAAGAAACTCCCGACGAAGCGGTGCTTTCCAGGGTGTGCGTATTTACCAATACCTCCAGTACCAATTTCGGCTGGTGAACTGACGAGAGTTGGCCATCTTCAACCAGACGATCTTCAACGGTCTTCACCACGGAGAACGCCTTCGCCTCTGCTATGGTCGTATTCGCTGCAATCGTGGCTTCTACCGCCAATCCTTCAAGTATTTTCGAATGCTGTCCATGCAGCTCTTGGTCGAGTATCTCGGCACGCTCAGGCACACTTTCGTGCTTTTCGACAAAGCGTCGAAGAATTTCCTCCTTTGTTTCCGGTAACCCATTGTCCCCGGAGACCTCGATGAGGACGCTCAAATACAGTGGGATACCTGTCAGATCGCGCAAGCCAGTCGTGCGCCAAGCATGGTCGAGCACTTTCTCGCCCACATGTCCCTTGAGCGCCCGAGCAACGACCAATTGCTGTTCTTCGGAAAGCGGGCGGATTCGTACCTGTGGCCCTCTGACCGGTACCTCACGGGCTTGCTGCCTCGTACTCATGCACACCAGCAAAAGTGGATAGTCGCGGCGAAGCCCTTTTAGCTGGTTTAGAAGCTTCTTGCGTCCTTCACCCTCCAGCTCGTTCCATCCATCGAGCAATAAGGCGAGCTCGCCGTGATGAGCGAGGAACTTCAGGTGTTCTGGGCGGATGCCGAGGAATGCATTCCTGTTGGCCGTCCAAGCAAATATATCCCCGCCATCATATGCCCATTCCGCTAGTGGGATCAGTAAGGGAATAGGGCCGCCTTCATTGAGCTTCCTGCCGAGCTGGACAAGCGTGGTGCTCTTGCCGGTTCCGGGAGGAGCCACAATAGACACCTCTCCGGCGGCCTGTAATGCCGGGCCTAGCCGATCAACATCGAAAATGCCGGATTTGTCGTGGGGCAGCTGGGCCTCCAAGCTCAGCTTTACCGTGTGTACCGGCCATTCAGGGAGGGATTCAAAGGCGTCGAGATGCTTCGATACTGATTCTTGCAAACGCCGCTTTACATTGAGCAGGTCATCTTCCGCCGGAAGGGACAGAGAGGCTGCCAACTCCTTGAGTTCTTCAATCAGTTCAGGGCCGAGATTGACCGTCCGGGCTAAACCTCCTGTCGTGAGTTGCTCAAAGGCTCGTGCCTCGGCATCCCGCTTCCACTGGCGCAACATTGCGACGGTGAAATGTTCCTCGTCATGGTCAATTTGATGGGCGTGATCACGGCACAACCAAATACCGTTTGAAAAGCTGCGCCGCTCTTCGGAACTAAGCGATGCATCGTATCGTGGGCCGCCAGCCGACGCTGCCGTGATATGAGCCGCCTCTCCCAATTTGACGACCCCATCGGATCCCTTTTTGGGCCCGACTGTCGGCTTCGGACAGCCCGGTTTCGAGCATAGCCACCCCACCCTCTGGGCGAGCAGAAGTTTGGTTCTTTCTGAAAAGTCGTTGCCGTTGCGACCCATGATGCTACGCATGATCGTTAAGCTGAGAATCGTCGCATTCTGGGCGCAGAGCAAGCCCCAGTCTAGTTGGTTGAATGACTGCTTCAAATTCTGACACTGAAGGCAGTCGGGCCGCTCCGGGCTCATTCCCTCGACAGAATCCTTTCATGGCACTGTGATCGGTTTCGACAGCTTCTTTTCCGGCTCGCCGTTGGGCTCGACTGGCTCCTAGCAGGTGGCGGGTTGGTTTCGCTCGCGGAACTGCACGCCTCAACCTGTTGGCCGCTGCGGCGGTTCAATCTGCCTGCGGCGCTGGTGGTCGCTCAGACAGGCGAAGATTGTGTCAGCGGGGGAGACGGGAAGTGGGTATCCCGCGCGGCATTTCATCATGATCCCGGCAGACCGAAGCAATTCGCGAAACAGCTGCGCGGATGATTGCCCGCTATGGCAACTGAAGGAAAGGCCGACCGTCAGCTCCCACTGCCGATAGTCGCGCATGCTGGGATCACGCAGATCCAAAACGGCAGCTTACTGGCTAGCGCTTCCTAGTAGCGGCCCCATCCGGAGACGGCCACATCTGAGTTCGTTATCCTCTGTGCAACTTTTGTAAGTAAACGTTTGTCATTTTGCGTCGTCGCCGGCTGTTTGCTCCCATTCGCGCATCAGAGCCCCTTGCTGGTGGCGAAAGAGTCTTCACTCACCCTCCCACCCCATACCGCCCCGCCGGCCGCGCATCGAACACCGACTCCAGCATCCTGCCCGATAGCCCGAGATACTCCTCCAGCAGGGAGATATCGTGGAGCGAGGGGGCGGTGATGGGTTCGCCCTGGTCGAGGCCCGCTAGCGCCGCATCGACGCAGTCTTCCGTCGTCATGACGATGCTCTCCGGCAGCGCTTCCAGCGCGTCGCCGCCGGCGACCTCCCAGCCTTCGGAGATGACAGCGCCCGGCAGGACGAGCTGGACGCGCACCGCCGTGCCCTCCACCTCCTGCTGCAGGGCGCGGGTGAAGAGGAAGACATAGGCCTTGGTGGCGCCGTAGACGGGGATGCCGGGATAGGGGCTGAAGCCGGCGCCCGAGCCGATATTGACGAGCGTTCCCGCGTCGCGCCGCCTGAACGCGGTGAGTGCTGCCTTGGAGAGCAGCGTCAGCGCCGTGATGTTGAGCGCGATCATGCCGCCGATGGTGTCGGCGGGCGTCTCGGTCAGCGGTTTCAGCGCCGAAAAGCCGGCATTGTTGACAAGCAGCGAGACGGAGGCGTCGGTCGCCAGCCGGTGCTCCACCGACGCGACGCCGTCCTGCGTCGCGAGGTCGGCGACCAGCACCTCGGCGTTCACCGAAAACCGCGCCTTCAGCTCGCCTGCCAGCGCCTCCAGCCGGTCGCGGCGGCGGGCGACGAGGATGAGGTCGTGACCGCGCGCGGCGAGCCTTTCGGAATAGACCCGGCCGATGCCGGAGGATGCGCCTGTGACGATGGCCGTGCCCAGTGTGTAGGCGGATGTGGCGGGGCGGGGCTGTGTCATGTCGATCTCCAGGGTTTATGACGGAAAGCATGGACAAGAGGTATATCTTGTGTACTAGGTGTCAATTACGCACTTGAAGTAGCCCAGGTATCGCCGAGGAAACCGCCATGCCCTACACGGAAGACCAGGTCATCGAAACTTTGCCGTCGGTGCGGCCGGTTCTGGAGCAGATCGCGCACAAGTGGTCGATCCTGATCCTCACCTTCCTCTGCCAGGAGCCGAAGCGGTTCAATGCGCTGAAGCGCCGGATGGACGGGATCACGCAGAAGGCGCTGACGGAGGCGCTCAGGCGGCTGGAGCGCAACGGCCTGATCGAGCGCACGGTGACGATCACCTCGCCGATCGCGGTGGAATATTCGATCACGCCGCTCGGCCGGACATTGCAGGACCCGTTCCTGGCGCTCTACGACTGGGCGCTCGATCATCAGGCCGACCTCAAAAAGGCGCAGGCCCGCTTCGACAACCGGTCTTGAGCCACCCGACACGAAATGGGCGGAGGTCGAAACCCCCGCCCCTGATGTCGTCGTTATCGAGCCGTGCCTCAGGCGGCAGCCGCCACCGGCTCCCGTGTCCGCACGCCGAGCATGATGCTGACGGCGGCGAGCAGCAGCACGGCGCCGCTGGCGGCGATCGTGCCGGTGCCGCCGGCGAGGTCGAAGATGAGACCGCCGAAGCCGGCGCCGAGCGCGATGGCAAGCTGGATCGAGGCGACGAAGAGGCCGCCAGCGCTTTCGGCCTCGTCGGGAATGCTCCGCGCGATCCAGCTTGACCAGGCAACCGGGATGCCGCCGAACAGCATGCCCCAGAGCACCGTGCCGACGATATCCGTCAGCGGCGACGCACCGATGCCGACCATGACAAGCCCCAGCGTGCCCATCAAGAGCGGCACGAGCACCAGCGTCAGCCGCAGGCTCTTCGCCACCATGCGGCCGGCGAGGAAGGTGCCGAGGAAGTTGGCGATACCGAAGCCGAGCAGGATCGACGAGATCGCCTCGACCGTAAAGCCACTGCCGGTTTCAAGATAGGCGCGCAGATAGGTGAAGAAGATGAAGTGGCCGGCAAAGACCAGGAGCACGGCGACCATGCCGAGCCCGGTGCCCGGCCGCATCAGCACCTCGACCATGGTGCTTAGCTTCGCGCTCGAGGCGGGGCGCATGGACGGCAGGCTGCGCCATTGCATGGCGAAGGCGACGAGCCCCAGCAGCGAGGCGAGCAGGAAGACGCCGCGCCAGCCGACGATGTCGCCGAGGAAACTGCCGAGCGGGGCGGCGAAGACGGTCGCGGCGGAGACACCGCTCATCAGCACCGCGATCGCCTTCGGCACCAGCGCCGGCGGTACGAGCCGCATGGTCACGGCGGTCGAAAGCGCCCAGAAGCTGCCGAGCGCCACGCCAAGCAGCATGCGGCCGAGCAGCAGCAGCGGCAGGCTTGGCGCGAAGGCGACGAGCAGGTTGGAGACGATCAGAGCGAGGGAAAAGCCCATCAGCAGGTGCCGGCGGTCGGCGGTGCGGGCGGCGGTGGCGATCAGCAGGCCGGCGAGGAAGCCGAAGACGGCGGTCATGGTGACGGCCTGTCCGGCGGCGCCCTCGCTGATCGAGAGGTCGGCGGCGATCGGGGTGAGCAGGCTGGCGGGAAGGAATTCTGCCGCCACCAGGCTGAAGGCGCCGAGCGTCATCGAGGCGACGGCGGCCCAGGCGGGCGCCCTCGCCGCGCTCTCGTCGGCGGCTGTTGTGGTGTTGGAAAGCATCGGTGTTGTCCTTTGGATCGGGAGGAAAAGACGGGACAACAAGTAGACTGGACGGGCCGGACTTTCTATGTCACAAAATCCTTCATGCTTGATCGTCCGTCCGGAAATGCTTCGTCAAACGCACCGCTCGACACCGATCTGGTGAGCGAGCTCCTGCTCGGCATGCGTCTCGTCGGCGTCGATTACCGCCGCGTCGAGCTCTCGCCGCCGTTTTCCTATGCCTTCGGCGAGGGCGATGCGCGGGCGAAATTCCTGTTCGTGGCGCGCGGCGTCGTCGTGCTGCGCTCTCCGTCCGGCGTGCTGCACAGGATGACGGCCGGCGATGCGGCACTCCTGCCACGCGGGGGCCTGCATCTTCTCGGCTCGTCGGAGGACCTGTCGCAGCCCTGCGCCGATCTCGGCAAGCTCAGCAAATCGCCGCTCTGCACGCTGGTGAGCGAGATCAAGGCCTGCGACGACTTCGCCTGCCCGCCCGCCGACCGCGTGCTGCTGTTCTCCGCCTGCATGGATTTCGATCTCGGCAGCATGCATCCGCTGATCTCGATGATGCCGGAGGTGATGCGGGTCGACACGCTGGTCAACCGCTATCCGGAAATCCTGCCGATGCTGGAGGCCATGGCGCGCGAGGCCCGCGACGGACGCGCCGGTTATGCCGGCATCCTCGCCCGGCTCGCCGACGTGGTCGCCGCCTCGATCGTGCGGGCCTGGGTGGAATGCGGCTGCGGCGACGCCACCGGCTGGATCGCGGCCCTTCGTGATCCCAAGCTCGGCCGCGTGCTGGTGGCGCTCCACCGCGAACCGGGCCGCACCTGGACCCTTGCCGAGCTCGCGCGGCAGATGGGTGTCTCCCGCTCCGTCTTCGCCGAACGCTTCGTCGCCGCCACCGGCATACCGCCGCTGCGCTACCTGACCGAAATGCGCATGCGGCTCGCCGCCCAATGGATCGCCCGCGATGGCGTTCCGGTGGAAACGGCGGCGCTGAGGCTCGGTTACGGCTCGCAGGCCGCCTTCAGCCGCGCCTTCAAGCGCGTCGTCGGCTATCCCCCGAGCCGCACGCCAGCGGCTGCCGCCTGAAATTTTTCATACCGACTGGGCGATCGCCTGCCCCAGGATCTCGACGCCCATGTCGATCTCTTCGTCCGATACGGTGAGCGGCGGGGCGATGCGGAAGACGCCGCCCATGCCCGGCAGTTGCACGATGTTCATCGACAGCCCCAGTTCCATGCAGCGGCTGGTGATGCGCCCGCCAAGCTCCGGCGCCGGCGTCTTCGTCTGCCGGTCGGCGACGATCTCCATGCCGAGCAGCAGGCCCCGGCCGCGCACGTCGCCGATGCAGTCGAACCGCTGCTGCAGCGATCGCAGCCCGTCGGCCAGCCGCGCGCCGGCCTCCACCGCGCGGTTCACCAGGCGATCGCGCTCGACGATCTCCAGCACCTTCAGCCCCACCGCCGCCGGCAGCGGGTCGGAGACATGCGTCGTATAAAACAGGAACTTGCGCTCGTGGCAGCGCTGTTCGATCTCCGCCGTGGTCATCACGGCCGAGAGCGGCAGGCCGGCGCCGAGCGTCTTCGACAGCGTCAGGATGTCGGGCGTCACGCCGTCGCGCTGGCAGGCAAACATCAGGCCGGTGCGGCCGATGCCGGTCTGCGCCTCGTCGAGGATCAGCAGCATGCCGCGCTCCTCGCATTTCTGCTTCAGCGCCGCCAGATAGCCGGTCGGCAGTTCGATAATGCCGCCGGAGCTCAGGATCGGCTCGGCGATGAAGGCGGCGAGATTGCCTGTGGACTGCTGGTCGATCAGCGCGAAGGCATAGTCGAGCTCGGCCCGCCAGTCGGGCGCGCCGTTCTTCTCGAAGGCCGGACGATAGGCGTTCGGCACCGGAATGGCGAAGGAGCCCACCGTCGGCGGGCCGTAGCCCTTGCGACCGTGGCTGTAGGTGGCGGACGCCGCCGCCGCCGTCATGCCGTGCCAGGACTGGGCGAAGCTCACCACTTCCCAGCCGCCGGTCACGAGCTTGGCCATGCGCAGCGCCGCCTCGTTGGCCTCGCCGCCTGTCGTCAGCAGCATGGTGCGTTCGAGGCCGCCAGGCGCGACCCGCGCCAGTTCCGCCGCCAGCTCCACCACCGGACGGCTCAGCATGCCGGAAAAGAGATGGTCGAGATTGCGGACATGGTGCGAGACCACCTCGACAATTTCCGGATGCCCGTGACCCAGTATCGCGCTCATCTGGCCCGAGGTGAAATCGAGGATCGCACGGCCGTCGGCGTCGTAGACGAAGCTGCCCTCGGCCCGCTCGACGATCATGCGCTCGAAGGTTCCGCCATAGCGGATCAGGTGCTTGTCGGCCTTGGCCCAGAAATCCGCATCGGCGTTCTTGCTCATGAAATCCATCCCGGTTGGTGACATGGCGCCAGACTATGGACAGCTTGCTCCTCATGGTAGCTTATAGTTCTGAGCCGAGACTTCAGGAAAACTTATGCCAGTCCAACTCGACATCGATCTCCTGCGCTGCTTTTCCATCGTCGCGGAAACCGGCACGCTCAGCCGGGCGGCGGAACGCGTCGGCCGCAGCCAGGCGGCCGTCAGCATGCAGATGAAGCGGCTGGAGGAGATCGTCGGCCAGACGCTGCTCAACCGCTCCGGTCGCGGGGTCTCGCTCACCGTGCATGGCGAGCGCCTGCTCACCCATGCGAAGCGCATCCTGCGCTCGCATGACGACGCGCTCGCCGAGCTTTCGGGCCGCAGCCTCGCAGGCACGCTGCGTTTCGGCTGCCCGGACGATTATGCCGACGCCTTCCTGCCGCCTCTCCTGCGCAGCTTCGCCGAATTGCACCCGCAGGCCTTCATCGAGGTGGTCTGCGCCTCGACGCCGAGGCTTCTGGCCCAGCTCGAGCGCAAGGGGCTCGAGCTCGCGCTCACCTCCGTGCCGCTTGCGCCGGAGCGCTCGGTGCTGCGCCATGAGGATATCGTCTGGGTCGGGGCGCGGGACGGCGGCCAGTCTTCCGGGCCGCTGCGGCTGGCGCTCGGGGATCCTGACACGCTCGACCATCGCGCCGCGATCGCCACGCTGGAGCGGATCGGCCGGCCCTACCAGCTCGCCTATGCGAGCGGCAGCCTCGCCGGCCTGCTCGCCGTCGTTCGCTCCGGCCAGGCGATCGCGGTGCTGACCCGCGCCGCCGTGCCCGACGACCTCGCCATCCTCTCCGGCAACGGCCTACCCCAACTGCCGACCATCGGCCTTACCGTGCGCATGGACGACCAGCGCGCCTCGCCAATCACAAGGGCGTTCGCGCAGCACATCCGCGCGATGCTGCCAACGCTTTGAGACCATGGCGAACGGAAAAAGGGCGCGAACCGATCCCGCGCCCTTCCCGTTTCGGACTGGTCAGCCTCAGGCCTTGAAGAAGGCCAGCATGTCGGCGTTCAGCACGTCGGCATTGACGGTCAGCATGCCGTGCGAATAGCCCTCGTAGACCTTCAGCGTGCCGTTCTTCAGAAGCTTGACGGCGAGCTTGGCGCTGTCGTCGATCGGCACGATCTGGTCGTCGTCGCCATGCATGACCAGCGTCGGCACGTCGATCGCCTTCAGGTCGTCGGTGAAGTCGGTCTCGGAGAAGGCCTTGATGCCTTCGTAATGGGCCTTGGCGCTGCCCATCATGCCCTGGCGCCACCAGTTGCGGATCGCGCCTTCGGAAACCTGCGCGCCCGGACGATTGAAGCCGTAGAACGGGCCAGAGGGAACATCGAGATAGAACTGCGCGCGGTTGGCGGCAAGGGCCGAGCGGAACCCGTCGAACACTTCCATCGGCAGGCCGCCGGGGTTGTTTTCGGTCTTGAGCATGATCGGCGGAACAGCGCCGACCATCACCAGCTTGGCGACGCGACCGGCGCCATGGCGGGCAACGTAAGCGGCGGCTTCCCCACCCCCGGTCGAATGACCGACATGGATGGCGTTCCTGAGGTCCAGCTTTTCGGTGAGTGCCGCGACGTCGGCCGAATAGTGGTCCATGTCGTGGCCGTCGGAAACCTGGGCGGAGCGGCCATGGCCGCGGCGGTCATGGGCAATCACGCGGTAGCCCTTGCCGACGAAATAGATCATCTGGGCATCCCAGTCGTCGCTCGACAGCGGCCAGCCGTGGTGGAACACGATCGGCTGGGCGTCCTTCGGGCCCCAGTCCTTGTAGAAGATGTCGACGCCGTCTGCGGTCTTCACGAAAGTCTCGGTCATGGCAAAACTCCTTCGGTTTCAATCCGGCACCCGGCCGGTCGGTCATTTAAATCGTTCACGATCTAATCGTGTGCGATCTATATGCACTTCTGTTTTCCGGATGTCAAGCGCTTGCGATTAAATCGTGCGCGATTATATATGTCACATGATGAACGAGCAAAAATCTCCCATGTCCGACACCACCACCGAACCCGAAAAAACGCCGCTCGACCTCGACACGTTCCTGTGCTTCGCGGTCTATTCCGCCGGCCATGCCTTCAACCAGATCTACCGCCCGCTTCTCGACGCGCTGGACCTCACCTATCCGCAGTATCTTGTCATGGTCACCCTATGGCAGCAGGATGACGTGACGGTGAAGGACATCGGCCGGACGCTCTTTCTGGAATCCAGCACGCTGACCCCGCTTTTGAAGCGACTGGAAGGGCTGGGCTATATCACCCGCACGCGCGACCCCGTCGACGAACGCCAGGTCCGCGTCCGCCTCACCGACACCGGCAAGGCGCTGAAGGCAACAGCCAAATCCATCCCCCCCTGCATCGGCACCGCCACCGGCCTCTCCCCCGAGACGCTACAGCGCCTGATCACCGATCTTTCGGCGACGCGGGATTCGATATTGGCGGCGGCGGAGTGAGGGGTTTGGCATGACGGCCTATACCAAGGCCGGCACAGCGCCCCTCCCGTCAGCCGAGACGCCCATCTTTCTCCAGCCTCATGCTGAGGTGCGCCGACGGCGCCTCGAAGCACGAGGCTGGCCGCTGGTGGTGCCCTGTCTTGCAAAATTTGAGGCTTGGCCCTGAGCGACGTTGGTTGGCTTGGCTTTGGATCCTCGGGTCATCCTCGGGTTAAACCCGAGGACGAGGATGACGACCGGATGAGGGGGCGACCGGTGCCACAAGAGGCCTCTAATCTGCGGCAACCTCTCTTGTGGCACCAACGTCCACCACACACTTCGTCATCCTCGGGCTTGACCCGAGGATCCATTCACGGCCCACCGTGCTCTCCGATCACGGATGGTAGTAAAAACCACGCCAATCCGGCTTCTTGCGGTCAGCCAACTGGGACTCCCAAAGCCCGCACCAACGCCGCACAAAATTATCTCCCAACAAAATCATACCCTTATAAAAACCGCCGAACGGGGTACCGGAAGGTACCACTATACTAACTAAACGAGGTGCCCCCGGTACCCCGTCCGCTTCCCCTTTGTTTCGAGTGACGGGGAAGACATTACAGGTGATGCCGAACCGGAGGGGGAGAGCCTCTGCGGGGTTTTGGGGTGCGCGGAATTTTTGTGAGAGGATGGAGAATGGGATTAAGGAGATGGATGGTGCAGCGACACTTGGAGACGACAGCGCATGCCCCTCATCCGCCTGCCGGCACCTTCTCCCCGCAGGCGGGGAGAAGGAGGATGGAGCGCCGGCGGTGCCACAAGTCCCTTCTCCCCGCGAGCGGGGAGAAGGTGGCGGCAGCCGGATGAGGGGCAGCGAAGATAGCCGCCGCCGCCGACCTCCCCCCTTGCGGAGGAGGATGGAAAATCGAAGGCTTGAGGTCAGCGCAAGCCGCCTAAACTTCAGATTTTCCCGGAGAGGGGCGCAGTTCCGTGTGCATCACCCTCACCGAGCCCCTCTCTTGCGAAATCTGAGGTTTGGCCCTGATCGGGCCAATTCCTCGATTTCGCTTTCTCCCCCGCAAGGGGGGAGATGGGGAAGCGGCGTGCCCCGCCACACCCTCGGCACGCCCTCATCCTGAGGCGCCCTCGCGAACGCGAGGGCCTCGAAGGATCATCGGAGGCACACCCCCGCACCACCAGCGGCCAGTCCCGATGCTGCGAGGCGCCTGCGGCGCACCTCAGCATGAGGCTGGAGAGAGGG
The DNA here is from genome assembly GCF_017599385.1 of Ciceribacter sp. L1K22. Taxonomy (GTDB): domain Bacteria; phylum Pseudomonadota; class Alphaproteobacteria; order Rhizobiales; family Rhizobiaceae; genus Allorhizobium. Next base: position 804,080 of record NZ_JAGFPK010000001.1, on the reverse strand, counting down.
CAGCAACGACCGCCTTGAGCTCTGGCGAAGGCGGGGTGGACTTGGCAGGCGCTCTGCCGCAAGGAGAAGCGGACATGACAAAGAGGCAGACGCGATGATTACGACGGAGAGGCTGGAGCTCAGGCGGCCGGACATGGAGGACTTCGAGGCCTATGCGGCGATGTGGTCGGATCCGGAGGTGTGGCGTCATATCTCGCCGAAGGGGTTTTCGCAGGAGGAAATCTGGGGACGGTTCCTGCGGCAGGCGGGCGGTTGGCATTACATGGGCTATGGCTATTTCACCGTGACCGAACGGGCGAGCGGCCGCCTGGTGGGACAGGTGGGGTTCCAGGATCTGAAACGGGACATCAAGCCGTCACTCGCGGGCACGCTGGAAGCGGGCTGGACCTTTCTTTCCGACGTCCGCGGACGAGGCTATGCCAGCGAGGCGGCGATGGCGCTGTTCGACTGGGGATCGGCAAACTTTGCCGGGCAACGGGCGACCGCGATCATTTCGCCCGAGAATAGCGCATCGCTGAAAATCGCCGGAAAAGTGGGGCTGAAACCTTTCGCACGCAGCAGCTATCACGAGAAGCCGGTGATCATGTTCGAGCGGGTGCTTTAGGACGCCATCATCCAAGGCAGGACAGCTGTGGAGCACCAGCCGCCGGTAGGATCCTTTGGCCAGAGGCCCCTACCCTTTGTCCATCTCGTCGATACTCACGATCAGCTTGCGCAGCAGGGCTGCGAGCGCCTCACGCTCCGTGGCGTCGAGGGGCGTCATGAAGCGGGACTCGTTTTCCATGTCGGCGCGGAAGGCCTTTTCGGCGAGGTCGCGGCCAGATTCGGTCAGGACCACCTCGACGCTTCGGCCGTCGCTTTGCGAACGTTCGCGGCGGACGAGGCCGGATTTTTCCAGACGGTCGAGCCGGTGGGTGAGTCCGCCGGAGGAGATCATCAAAAGGGCGTACATGTCGCTCGGCGTCAGGCGATAGGGCGGACCGGAGCGCAGCAAGGTGCCGATGACATCGAATTCGCCCCGATCGAGACCGAAGCTTGCGAAGGTGGCCTCGATCGACGGACGCACGAGGTTGACGAGCCTGTAGGCCCTGCCCAGGATCGCCATCGGGGCGGTATCAAGGTCCGGCAGCTCACTTGCCCATTGCCGGCGCAGACGATCGACATGATCCTCCGCCGCGCCGGAGACGGACCCCTTCTCTTCCTCCACCTGCAACTCCCTCAATTACCCAGCCGAAACATACACTTTGCGGCGGGAAAGGCCAAGATATCTTGGTGCGAAGATATTTGTCTTGACGAGAAGATAAATTGCGCAAATTATCTTCTCGCAAAGATATTTTGTCCGAGAGGAGAAGATCATGTTCAGCATCAGACGACATCAGGAGCCCGCCGCCGGGGCCAGCCGCACCGTCCGCTTCGAGGGACGGGAGCTCAGCGGGCCGGTTTCGCTGTTTCTTGTCGATGCGCCGCCCGGCCATGGCTCGGCGCTGCATGTGCATCCCTATGCGGAGACCTGGGTGGTGCGCAAAGGCGAGGTGGAATTCACCGTAGGAGAAGCCCGCACACGGGCCCTGCCGGGCGACATCGTGGTGGCGGCGGCTAATGTGCCGCACCGGTTCGAGAATATCGGCACGGAGCGGCTGGAGATCGTCTGCATCCATCCCGACGAGACGATCCGGCAGGAACTGGCCTAATCACGGGTAGGAGGAGAGAGACATGAGCAAGATGATTTTCGTGAACCTGCCGGCGAAGGACATCGCGGCGGCAACGCGGTTTTACGAGGCGATCGGCTGTGTGAAGAACGAACAGTTCAGCGACCACCAGACCGCGAACATGGTGTGGTCGGAGGCGATCTTCCTGCACCTTATGACACCCGCCTACTTCGCGACCTTCACATCCAAGCCGCTGGCCGATGCGCATGCGGCGACCGGCATGCTGCTGGCGCTGACGCTGGACAGCCGGGAGGCGGTGGACGCCATCGTCGAGGCGGCGGGCGCCAACGGGGGCAAGGCCGATCCGACGCCGGCGAAGGATATAGGCTGGATGTACAACCGGACTTTCGAAGACCCCGACGGCCACGTGTTCGAGGCGGTCTGGGCCGACATGGCGGCGATGGGCTGAGGCGGACCAGCCGACCCAGCCCAGGCGCGCCGGTCAGGCGGCCTTGGCGCCTTCGCCGTAGGGATCGAAGCGGCCGTAGAAGGTTTCGCCCCTGGCCGCCATCTCCTTGAGCAGAGGCGTCGGCTCGAAGTGGTCGCCGTACTCCTTCGCGAGGCGTTCGCAGAGGCTTACGAAGGTCTTCACGCCCATGCCGTCGATGTAGGACAGCGTGCCGCCGGTATAGGGGGCGAAACCGAAGCCGAGGATGGAGCCGACATCGGCCTCGCGCGGATCGGTGACGATGCCCTCCTCCATGGTGCGGGCCGCTTCCAGCGCGATGGTGACGAGCAGGCGTTGCTTCAACACCTCTATATCGACATCGGCGGGGTTCTTCTGCGGGTAGAGGTCCTTGAGGCCCGGCCACAGGAACTTCTTCGCCGGCTTGGCGGGATATTCGTAGAAGCCCTTGCCGTTCTTGCGGCCGCGACGGTCGAGCTCGTCGACCATCTTGTCGATGAGCGTCATGTGTCCAGGCTTGACCGAGGCCTCGCCCAGATCGGCGATCGAGGCGCGCATGATCTTCTGGGAAAGATCGACCGCGACCTCGTCGTTGAGCGAGAGCGGGCCGACCGGCATGCCGGCGAACTTGGCGGCGTTCTCGATCATGACCGCCGGCACGCCCTCGGCCAGCATGTCATAGGCCTCGTTGATGTAGCGGAAGACGCAGCGGTTGACGTAGAAGCCGCGCGTGTCGTTGACGACGATGGGGGTCTTCTTGATCGCCGCGACGTAATCGAGCGCGACGGCCAGCGCCTTGTCGCCGGTGTCCTTGCCGAGGATGACCTCGGTCAGCATCATCTTCTCGACCGGCGAGAAGAAGTGCACGCCGATGAACTGGGCCGGGCGCTTGGAGTTCTCAGCCAGACCCGTGATCGGCAGTGTCGAGGTGTTGGAGGCGAAGATCGACGTTTCGGGCAGCACGGCCTCGACCTTCTCGATCACGTCCTTCTTGACATTGCGGTCCTCGAACACCGCCTCGATGACGAGATCGGCGTCCTTCAGGGAATTGTAGTCGTCGCTGGGCGTGATGAGGGAAAGCAGCTTCTCGCCCTCCTCCTTGGTCATCCTGCCTTTACCAATGGAGCCCGTGACGAGGCCTTCGGAGACTGTCTTGCCCTTACCGGCAGCCTCCATGTCGCGGTCGATCAGGACGACCGGAATGCCGGCGGCGGCGGTGACATAGGCGATCGAGGCGCCCATGAAGCCGGCGCCGACGACGCCGACCTTCTTCAGCTCCGTCTTCTCGACGCCAGCCGGACGGCGGGCGCCCTTGCCGAGTTCCTGCATCGAGACGAAAAGCGAGCGGATCATCGAGAAGGCTTCGGTGGTCTGCAGGATCTGGGTGAAGTAACGCTGCTCGATGCGCAGACCGGTGTCGAACGGGACCTGCAGGCCCTCGTAGACGCTTTTCAGGATGGCGAGTGCCGCAGGATAGTTGCCGGCGGTTTCACGGCGCAGGATGGCGGAGGCGGCCGGCCAGAGCTGGGCCGCGGCCGGCGTCCAGATGCCGCCGCCGGGGGCCTTGAAGCCCTTCTCGTCCCAGGGGGCGACGGGCTTCAGCCCGTTCTTGATCATCTGTTTCGCGGCCGGGATCAGTTGGTCCGGTTCGACGACCTCATGGACGAGGTTCATGGCCTTGGCGCGGGCGGCGGTGAGGCTGGAGCCCGTCGTCATCATCTGCAGGGCATCCTGCGCATTGGCAAGGCGCGGTACGCGCTGGGTGCCGCCGGCGCCGGGGAAGATGCCGACCTTGACCTCGGGCAGCGCCAGCTTGACGGACTTGGCATTGGAGGCGACGCGGCCATGGCAGGCAAGCGACAGTTCGAAGGCGCCGCCCATGCAGGTGCCGTTGATGGCGGAAACCCAAGGCTTACCGTTCAACTCGATCTTGCGCCAGAGCCATGTCATGCGACCGGCGGCGTCGAAGAGCTTCTTCACGGCGCCGGCGGGGTCCTTGGTGCGCTCCTCCTCAATCATCGAGAACATGCCCTTGAGCATGGTCAGGTCAGCGCCGCCGGAGAAGGTCTTCTTGCCCGACGTGAAGACCACGCCCTTGACCTTGTCGTCGGCGACGGTCTCGTCGACGATCCGGTCGATCTCGTCCATCACCTCGACGGTGAAGACGTTCATCGACTTGTCGGGCATGTCCCAGGTGACGAGAGCAATGCCGTCTGCGTCGGTTTCGATGGTGAAATTCTTGTAGGTCATAGCTTTTCTCCTCCCGACGATCAGACGCGTTCGATGACGGTGGCCGTGCCCATGCCGGCGCCGATGCAGAGCGTGACGAGGGCGGTGTTCAGGTCGCGGCGTTCCAGTTCGTCGAGCACGGTGCCGAGGATCATGGCGCCGGTGGCGCCGAGCGGGTGGCCCATGGCGATGGCGCCGCCGGCGACGTTCATCTTCGAATGGTCGATCTCGAAACGCTGCATGAAGCGCAGGACGACCGCGGCGAAGGCTTCGTTCAATTCGAACAGGTCGAAGTCGGAAATCTTCATGCCGGTGCGGGCAAGCAGCTTTTCGGTGACGTCGACCGGGCCGGTGAGCATCAGAGCCGGGTCGGAGCCGATATTGGTGAAAGCGCGGATGCGGGCGCGGGGTTTCAGGCCCATGGCCTCGCCACCGGCCTTGGAGCCGACCAGCACGGCGGCGGCACCATCGACGATGCCTGAGGAGTTGCCGGCATGGTGGACATAGCTGATGCGCTCGACTTCCGGGTGGGCCTGGATGGCGACGGCATCGAAGCCACCCATCTCGCCCGGCATCTGGAACGAGGGCTGGAGGCTTGCCAGCGACTGCATGTCGGTGCCGGGGCGCATGTGCTCGTCGCGGTCGAGGATCACGAGGCCGTTGACGTCCTTTACCGGAATCACGGACTTTGCGAAATTGCCCTTGGCCCAGGATTCGCCGGCGCGCTTCTGGCTTTCGACAGCATAGGCGTCGACGTCGTCGCGGTTAAAGCCATATTTGGTGGCGATCAGGTCAGCGGAGACACCCTGCGGCATGAAGTAGGCGGGGAAGTTGACGGACGGGTCCATGTACCAGGCGCCGCCGGACATGCCCATACCGACGCGGGACATGCTCTCGACACCACCAGCGATGACGATGTCGTCGGAGCCGGCCTTGACCTTGCCGGCGGCGAGGTTGATGGCGTCGAGGCCCGAGGCGCAGAAGCGGGAGATCTGCATGCCCGGCGCCTTGAAATCGTAACCGGCTTCGAAGGCGGCGGCTTTGGGGATGACGGCGCCGGCTTCCATGACCGGATCGACGCAGCCGAAGATGATGTCGTCCACGGCCTTGGTATCAAGGCCGTTGCGGTCGCGCAGGGCTTCCAGCGTCTTTGCCGCAAGGCGGGGCGTCGGCACCTCGTGCAGCGAACCGTCCTTCTTGCCGCGCCCGCGGGGGGTGCGCACGTGATCGTAGATGAAGGCGTCTGTCATTGGTTTCTCTCCCTTGCTGGCAACCGGGTTGCCTTGGAATTCTCTTGCTTCCGCCAGTTCGACTGGCCCTACCCCTTGCGGCAATGCCCCCTCACTTGCGATTTCTAACACTTAGCTGACGCTAAGATGTTGAAATCGCTTTCTCTCCCACAAGGGGAGAGCCAAGCTCGCCGCCGGTGCGGCGCTCCCTCTCCCCTTGTGGGAGAGGTTACAAAATCGGCAGCTTAGCGTCAGCTAAGTGCCAGATTTTGTTGGTGAGGGGTCACCACCTCAAAACGCTTCCGCGGCCATTTCCATCATGGTGTCGGCGCCGGTTTCGATGCGGGTCTTGCGCAGCGCCGTTTCGGGCATGATGCGCTCCATGTAGAAGCGGCCGGTCAGAAGCTTGTTCTGGTAGAAGTCGGCATCGCCGGTGCCGGCGGCAAGGGCTTCGTTGGCGGATTTTGCCATCTTTGCCCACATGTAACCGAGCACGACGAGGCCGAAGAGGTGCATGTAGTCCGTGGAGCCGGCGCCGGCATTGTCTGGCTTGGCCATGGCGTTCTGCATGAACCACATGGTCGAGGCCTGGAGGTCGTTCAGGCCCTTCTTCAGCCCCTTGGTGTAGACCACCATCTTCTCGTCTCCGCGGTTTTCCTCGCAGAAGGCGCCAATCTCGTTGAAGAGGGCCATGACGGCGCGGCCGCCGTTCAGCCCGAGCTTGCGGCCGACGAGATCAAGCGCCTGGATGCCGTTGGCGCCCTCGTAGATCATGGCGATGCGGGCATCACGCACGTACTGGCTCATGCCCCATTCCTCGATGTAGCCGTGGCCGCCATAGACCTGCTGGGCCATGACGGCATGGTCGAAGCCCTTGTCGGTCAGCACGCCCTTGAGGATCGGGGTCATCAGGCCGAGCAGGTCGTCGGCCGTCTGCTTCTCCTTCTCGTCACCGGAGCGATGGGCGATGTCGGACTGGAGCGCGGTCCAGAGCGTGAAGGCACGACCGGCTTCGGTGAAGGCCTTGATGGTCAGCAATGAGCGACGGATGTCCGGGTGGACGATGATCGGATCGGCCTTCTTGTCGGACGCCTTGACGCCTGACAGCGAGCGGCCCTGGATGCGCTCGCGGGCATAGTTGGCGGCGTTCTGGTAGGCGATTTCGGCGATCGACAGGCCCTGCAGGCCAACGCCGAGCCGCGCCTCGTTCATCATGACGAACATGGCAGCCAGACCCTTGTTCTCGGCGCCGATCAGGTATCCGGTCGCCTCGTCATAATTCATCACGCAGGTGGCATTGCCGTGGATGCCCATCTTGTGCTCGATGGCGCCGCAGGTCACGCCATTGCGGGCGCCGACGGAGCCATCCGCGCCGACCATGAACTTCGGTACGATAAAGAGCGAAATGCCCTTGGTGCCCTCCGGCGCGCCCTCGATGCGGGCGAGAACGAGATGGATGATGTTGTCCGTCATCGTGTGCTCGCCGGCGGAGATGAAGATCTTCTGGCCGGAAATCTTGTAGGAGCCGTCACCGTTCGGCACCGCCTTGGTGCGCAGCAGGCCGAGATCGGTGCCGCAATGGGGTTCAGTGAGGTTCATGGTGCCGGACCAGGTGCCCTCGACCATCTTCGGCAGATAGGTGGCCTTCTGTTCCTCCGAGCCGTGGACGAGGATCGCGGCGATCGCGCCCTGGGTCAGACCCGGATACATCATCAACGCCATGTTGGCGGACGACATGTATTCGCCGACGGCGGAATGGAGCGTGTAGGGCAGTCCCTGCCCCCCGTATTCGGCGGGCACGGCAAGGCCCAGCCAGCCGCCCTGGCAATAGGCGTCGTAGGCTTCCTTGAAGCCCTTCGGCACGGTGACCGTGGCATCGTCGTGGCGGGTGCAGCCTTCCTGGTCGCCGGACAGATTGACCGGGAACAGCTGTTCCTCGGCGAGTTTCGCCGCCTCACCGACGATCGCCTCGATCATGTCGGGGGTCGCATCCTCGAAGCCGGGCAGGTTGTGATAGCGGTCGATGCCGAGGACGTTGTTCAGGACGAAAAGCGTGTCGTTCACCGGGGCCTTGTAGACAGGCATGGGTCATCTTCCTCCAAGACGTATCGCCGGCGGGCCGGCCAGATCATGCTTCCAATAAATATTGACGTTTGCGTAAACGTCAATGGAAAAGTTTCCCGATCCGACCTCCCCAGCCGCATCCACGCGAGCCCCTTCCCACCAGTCATCATGGCGGACGCGCTTCTACAATTCGTTAAAAATTTTTTAGATCGCTTAACGCGTTGTTTACCACGTTTCGTGAATTGTTGCCGATGAAACACGACGCGGCGAAGCATGCCGGGCCGAGCCACCGGACGCGAGCCGGCTCACCCCGCAAGCCAGCGTACCGCAAGACCAAATGGCCGGCGGATGATCCCCGGAACCGTCGAAGCGAGCAGCAGAATGAACCGATCGCGATCTCACCCACCCCGCGCGGACAAGACGTCTTCACTCGACGCGCTCAGCCGGACGATCGAAGGACTGGAAGCTCGAATCGAGGGGCTGATGACCAGCACGTCGACACGCGGGCCGATGCCGGCGCGCGACGATGCGCCCTTGCGCGGACGCGCAGCACCGATGCGGGCGGATCGCTTCGACCCGCTGCAGGAAATCCGCGAGCGGCAGAGAGCGCTTGAAGCGTCGCGCCATCGCTCCTCGGAAAACCGCATGGCGCCGCCGCGTCGAGAGACCCCTGCGACCCGCGAGGAGGCGCCGCTTGCCGATATCACGCAGGCGCTGCTCACCCTGCGGCAGGAACTGAAAGCCGATCTCTCCGACAACCTCGCCCGCGAACTGCGCGACGTGCGTCAGGAACTGCGCGACCTGAAGTCGATCGCGACCACACATACACCCGACGAGGATCTGCGCGCCGATATGAACCGGCTGGCACAAAGCATCGGCCGGCTCGAACCGGCGGCCGGGACATCCGGCAATGCGCTGCGGCGCGAATTCGAAGAGCTGCGCTCGCTGATGGACGGCCTGGCACGCGAGGACTCGGTCCGTGGCATCGAGGGACGGCTGGAGAGCCTGGACGGCGAACTGCTGCAGGACGAACTCGGCCGGCTGGCCATGCGGCTCGACGACATCAAGACCCAGATCGGCGGCCTTGGCGATAATCGCGCGATCCGCTCGGTCGAGGACAAGCTGCTAACGGTGGCGAAAGCGCTGGAGCAGATCGGATCGCACATGGATCCGGGCGAGCAGCGGCTGCAGGAACAGTTTGCCGGCCTCGACCTCAGGCTCGATGAGATCAGCCGCGCGATCGTGGCAAGCAATCGCGGCAGCTCCGCGCCGGTCGATACGCGGGCAATGGAGCGGATCGAAGACCGGATCGCGGCACTGGCCCGCCAGATCGACACCCTTTTCAGCGAGCCGCCGGCACGCGACAGCGGCGTCGACGAGATGGCGCGGAGGCTCGACCTGCTGGCCGACCGGGTCGAGGAACTGGCGAGCGATGGCGCAGCCGGCCGGCTCGAGGAACGGCTCGACCATCTGGCGCAACTGCTGCAAAAGCCACAACAGCATACGGCGCAGCCGGATCTGGCCGATGCGCTCTACGACATTTCGCGCAAGATCGACGCGCTCGAAACCGGCGCCGTCAACGATCAGCTTGCCGAACGGCTCGAGCGGCTGGCACGCGTCATCGAGGGACTGGAAGAACGCACGGCGCAACCGGCGCCGGCCGACGACCGGTTGCTGCGAAGCCTGGACGACCGGCTGGCCATGATCGCCGAGCGGCTTGATGACACCCTGCGGGCGCCGGCACAGGACAGCGAGGCGCTTCGCGGCCTCGAGGACCAGATTGCCCATCTCTCAAGCCTCTTCAACGGCGCCTCACCCAACCTCGCCGAAGGCGGCGGTGAACTGACCGGGCGTATCACGGCGCTTGAAGACTATGTGGCGACGAGCGACGAGTACATCATCGAGGCGGCCCGCCAGGCAGCCGAAGCCGTGATGGCGAACTATGCGCAGTCCGGTCGTGGCGGAAGCGCGCCGACAGGTGCGGACGCCGAGACCGTCGCGGCCCTTGCCGACAGCCTGAAGCATCTGCAGGACATCAGCCGCAACACCGAGGAACGCAGCCACCGGACGCTGGAAAGCCTGCAATCGACCCTGCTCGACATCGCGGACCGCCTGGAAAAGCTCGACCGCGAGCCGATGGCGGCATCACACGTGGCGGCAAACCCGGTTCCGCCACAGCCGGCGATGGCTTTTGCAGGTGGCGCGCCGGAGGGCCGGCCGCAGCAGGAAGCAACGGCATTTGCCCTTGACAACGAACCGCTGGACCTTCTCGCCGACGATGGCGTGCACACGGACGCGGAGCCCCGCGCACCGTCAAAACCCAGCCTGCTCGCCGGGCTCGGCAAGCGGCTGATACCTGGCCGCAAGAAGGACGATGGCGCGCTCGCGGCGCGGCAGATGGTGGAGCCATCGCCGTCCATCGATCCCGCAGACGTGCTGCCGTCGGACGAGGCCAACGAACTGATCGAACCCGGTTCCGGAGCGCCTGATGTGCGCAAGATCCTGGAACGGGTGCGCGCGTCCAAGGCCCGTGGCGGCGAGGCCGGCTCCCTGCCACCGCTCGCCGAGGGCGACCGCGCGGACTATATCGCAGCAGCGCGTCGCGCGGCACAGGCGGCAGCCATCGAGGCGAGCCAGACACCGGGGGTCGCAGGCGAAAAGCCTGCCGGCGGCAGTGGCGGAGCGTCGATGTTGTCGCGCTATCGCCGGCCGATCCTGATGGCGGCGGGCGCGATTCTGCTGGTCGTCATGGCGATGCCGCTGGTGCGCACGCTGACGAAGGGCGCCAGCGCTCCTCAGCCGACCATCGAGACGACAACCAAACAAACCGATGTGGCACCGGCGACGGTGCCGGAGCCGCAAGCAACAGCGCCCGCCGCACCGCTTGCAGCGCCGACTGAAGAGAGCCCTACGGACGAAAGCAGCCGGCTGGTCGAACCACCAGGCGCTAATGATCCCGCAATCGCCACGCTTGCCGCTCCGAGCGAGACCGGAGAGGTTTCGGCCGGAGAGACGAATGTCGGCCAGGACGACATGACGGTCGCACCGCTGGCAGAGCCGGCGCCGGCAACCGATAGCCTGACGGCCGACACCGCACCGGACGGAGGCGAGTCCGAAGCCGCCGCATCGACCCCGCCGGCTTCGCCAACCTACGAAGTTCCGGCATCCATCACGCCGCCGTCGCTGGCCAAGGCGGCCGCCGATGGCGATCCGAAGGCGTTGTTCGAGATCGGCGCGCGCTACACCGAAGGCCACGGCGGACTGGGCACCGACCTCGCGCAAGCCGCGCTTTGGTACGAGCGCTCGGCGGAGAAGGATTTCGCGCCGGCACAATACCGGCTGGCGAACCTTTACGAAAAGGGCACGGGCGTTAAGCGCGACATGGAACAGGCGCGCCAGCTCTATGAGATGGCCGCCGCGAAGGGCAATGCGAGTGCCATGCATAACCTTGCCGTGCTCTATGCCAACGGCAGCATGGGTGAGCAGGACTATGCCAAGGCGGCCGAATGGTTCGGCAAGGCGGCCGAGTTCGGCGTGGCCGACAGCCAGTTCAACCTCGCTATCCTTTATGCGCGCGGCAATGGCATTCCGCAGGATCTGGAAGCCTCCTACAAATGGTTCGCGATCGCCGCACGCGACGGCGACAAGGATGCCGCCCAGAAGCGGGATGACGTGGCGAACGCCATGAAGCCGGAACAGCTGGAACGCGCCAAGGCGCAGGTCGAGAGTTTCAAGGTCCGTCCGCTCGACGTCGATGCCAATGCCGTTGACCTGCCGGACGAATGGGTCGGCAAGGGTACGAAGACGGCCAGCGTCGACATGAGCAAGGTAATCCGCAACGTTCAGGCGATTCTCGGCAATAACGGCTTCGACGCCGGGCCTGCCGATGGCGTTATGGGGGCGAAAACCGTCGCTGCGATCAAAGCCTTCCAGAAATCGATCGGCCAGAAGGAAACAGGCAAAATCGACGATGCCCTGGTGACCGAACTGCTGGCGCGCAACAAGTGACGCCAGCGTCATAAAAGGTCTAAAATCGGGCCTTATCGACGACACCAGAATTGACTCACGCGCCCCGGGGGCGCATGACGAAAACCAACGCAAAGCCAAGCACGCCAAAGGCTTGGGTGTTTTCGCCAACTGCTCCCGAAGGCCATGGCACGGCCCCGATGGAGCAGGTCTCCGCTGCGGCCAATCACATATCGGGGCCCGATCGTGACAATCTATCTGCCGATCGCAGAATTGTCTGTAAACGTATTCATCATCCTCGGGATGGGTGCGGCTGTCGGATTCCTGTCCGGCATGTTCGGCGTGGGCGGTGGCTTCCTGATCACGCCGCTCCTGATCTTCTACAACATTCCGCCCGTCGTGGCGGTTGCGACCGGCGCGAACCAGGTTGTCGCGTCATCGGTATCAGGCGCGATCACGCATTTCCGGCGTGGCACGCTAGACATCAAGCTTGGACTCGTTTTGCTCGCCGGCGGCCTGGTCGGCGCCACCGCTGGCGTCGGCATCTTCTCGTGGCTCAGACGCCTCGGCCAGCTCGACCTGATCATTTCGCTGCTCTACGTCGTCTTCCTCGGCACGATCGGCTCGCTGATGCTGATGGAAAGCCTGAGAGCCCTGCGGCGGGCGGCGAACAACCAGCCGATCAACCTGAAGCGGCCGGGCCAGCACAACTGGGTGCACCGCTTGCCCTTCAAGATGCGGTTCAAGAAATCGAAGATCTACCTGAGCGTCATCCCGGTGATCGCGCTCGGCTTCGGCATCGGCATCCTGACCTCGGTCATGGGCGTGGGCGGCGGCTTCATCATGGTGCCGGCGATGATCTACCTGCTGCGTATTCCCACCAATGTCGTCGTCGGAACCTCACTGTTCCAGATCATCTTCGTGACGGCCTACACGACCGTCGTGCAGGCGATGACCAACTATTCCGTCGATGTGGTGCTTGCCTTCATCCTGATGATCGCGGGCGTGATCGGGGCGCAATATGGTGTCAGGGTGGGCCAAAGGCTGCGCGGCGAGCAGTTGCGCGCACTGCTCGGGCTTTTGGTCCTTGCTGTTGGCCTGCGTCTGGCGATCGAGCTTGTCATCACTCCGGAGGACCTGTTCTCCGTTGCCGTGGGGAGCTTCGCCAACTGATGCGCCCTCTCGTTTCCCTCCTTGCCGGCCTGATATTCTGCGCCACCTCGGCAATGGCGCAGAGCCCGCTGACGCCGAGCGTCGACGGCACGGAAGGACTGGATATCGGCACCTCGACCAGCGAAATCGCCATCACCTCCGACTTTCGCGGCGCGGACCTGACGATCTTCGGCGCGCTGACGAATCCGGACACGCTGCTGCTTGCGATCGGGCAATACGACGTGATCGTGACGCTGGAAGGACCGCGGGCCGACGCCACCGTGCGGCAGAAGGAACGGATTTTCGGTATCTGGATCAACCGCTATTCGATGACGTTCGAGCGTCCGCCGGAATCCTATTCGCTCGCCAGCACCCGGCCGGTGGAGGATATCGCCGACCAGCAGGTGCTGAACCAGCTGGGCGTCGGGCTGAACCATATTCCGTTGACGCCGGTCGGCTACTTTTCCAGCACCAACAGCCTGGGTGACTTTCGCGAGGCCTATCGCCGGCTCAAGCAGAGCGGCGGGCTCTACCAGAGCGAGACGAACGGTGTACGCTTTGTCTCCTCCAGCCTGTTCAAGGCAACGCTGCGGCTGCCGGCGAACATTCCGGACGGAGTGCATATCGTTCACGCCTATCTGTTCAAGAGCGGCGAATTCATTACCCAGAAGGAACTGCCGCTCAGGGTGATCAAGACAGGTCTCGAACAGACCATCACCGAGGCGGCGCATCAGAGCCCGCTCGGCTATGGATTGTTTTCGGTGATGCTGGCGCTGATCACCGGTTGGGGAGCAAGCGTGCTGTTCCGCAAGGACTGATCAGCCGGCGGCGTCCTGGCGCGCCTTGACCTCGAGATAGGCATCGGTGAGTCGCGCCAGCGCCGAGGGATTGCCTGCAGGCAATGGTTTGCCGAGATGCAGATCGCGCAACTCGTCCATGAACTCGTTCCAGAACGAACGCCCACCGTTTTCAAGCAATTCGGCGCGGATCGCGAGGTCTTCCGAGACCGGCCTGAAGCGGCGTCCCCAGGCGCCCATCTCGGCGAGCAGCGGGACCAGCGCAATCGACATCTCGGTCAGGCTGTAGAGCGCCTTCTGTCGGTGCGAGGGATCGTCCTCGCGCGTCAGCATTCCGGACTCGACCAGCCGCTTCAGCCGGTCGGCGAGAATGTTGGAGGCAATGCCCTCCTCCGAATTGCGCAGGATCTCGCGGAAATGGCGGCGATTGCCAAACATCACGTCGCGGATGACGATCAGGCTCCAGCGGTCGCCCAGCACTTCGAGCGTGAGATTGATGGGGCAACCGGAGCGGTGTTCCTCAATCGTTTTCGCCATCATCGGATCGCCCTCGGCGCCATTTCGACGAGCGTGGCGGCGGCGGCGCCGGCGGTTTCCATATAGCTCGGATCGCGATTGAGGAGAACGACGGCGAAAGCGCCATCGATCAGCAGCACCATCTGGCGGGCCAGTGCGCGCGGCTCCCTGATGCCATCTTGCTCAAAGAGACCGCACAGCCAATCTTCAAGCCTCTGCTTGTGGGCCTTGCCTAAGACAATCGCCGGATGACCGGGTAGATTGGCGAGTTCTGCAGCGGTACGCAGGAAGCCGCAGCCTTTCCATTTTTCGTGGCGCGCGGCCCGGGAGAGACCGTGAAACAGGGCGCGAATGCGCTCCGGCAGCGGTCCTTCGGCTTCCGCATACCAGCGCTGGAACCAGGCGAAGTTCGGCCGGTCGCGGCCTTCCAGATAGGCAGCGACGAGATCGTCCTTGCTCTCGAAATGGTAGTAGAGCGTGCGCTTGGTGACTCCGGCCTCGCCGGCGATGGCATCGACGCTGACGCGCCTTATGCCCTCGTCGTAGAAGAGCTTGGCAGCGGCGGCGATGATACGGTCGCGAGTTGAGGTCGATGGCATGTCCATGTGGTCAATGTATACCGACCAGTGAGTGTCCACAACGGCGCGAAGTTGCTAAGCCTCGGTGGCTGACAGAACAGGGAGCCATGACAATGGGCGAGGCCGGTGCGATAGCCGAAACACACGTCGCCGGACGGCCCGAAGCCGTGACAGTGACCTGCGCGGACGGTGTGAAGCTTGGCGGCCACCTGTGGCGGGGGACAACGGGATCGACGCCCGGCCGGGTCATCATCAACCCGGCGACGGGCGTCGCCGCGCGCTATTATCACCGCTATGCGCAGTTTCTTGCGGCCCGTGGTTTCGAGGTGCTGACCTATGACTACCGGGGTATCGCACTGTCGCGGCCGGAGATACTTCGGGGCTGCGGGTACCGGTGGCGCGACTGGGGCGAACAGGATTTTCGAGCCGCGCTCGACCTCCTGCTCAGCGAAACGGCGGCTGGTCCGGTGCTGGTCGTCGGGCACAGCATAGGCGGCTATCTTTCTGGACTGGCGGACAATGCGCGCCTTATCGACCGGATGCTGACGGTCGGGGCGCAATATGCGTGGTGGCGGGACTATGATCGGCGGCAGAGGCTCCGGCTCTTCTTGAAATGGCATGTGGCGATGCCGGCCTTGACGGCGGCCTGCGGCTATTTTCCGGGCAAGCGGCTGGGCTGGCTCGAGGACCTGCCATCCGGTGTGGCGCTCGAATGGGCGTTCCGCGGAAGGCGGATGGAGGACACGCATCCGCGCCGGGAACGGGAGGACGTACTGCGACGGTTCGCGGAATTCCGCGGGCCAATACTCGCCATCGGCGTGACGGACGACGCACTTGCGACGCCCCGCGCGATCCGTCGGACGCTCAATTACTATAGGAATGCGGATCACAATGCGGTGCTGCTCTCACCCGCCGATCTGGGCTTCGAAAGATTGGGGCACTTCGACCTGTTTCACGACCGCCATGCCGGCGGTTTCTGGATCGATAGCCTGCTATGGCTTCGCGACGGTCTCAATCCATGGCCGGACAAACGGTTGCAACTTTGACGGCGGAGAGCTGTCACGCGTCGATAAACTTATGTTGATGCCATCTTCCGAAACCAAACGGGCTCCCCAACCTTAATCCTGTCGAGGCGCCCAGGCCGTGCCATCCCCGATTTCACGACGCGACCGAAAGGATAACATCATGCCGAGGACAGGAACCCTTTTCGCCAGCACCATTCTCGCCGCCGCGCTCGCCGCGCCCGTGGCGTTCGCCCAGACGGCGGAGACCAAACGACCCAACGCACCCAGCCAGACGCCGGCCTTCGAGAACCAGACGCGGGCGCCGCTGCCGGAAGCTTCGCCCGAGATCGAGGTGGAAACGGTGGCGGAGGATCTGCCGCATCTCTGGTCGATGGAATTCCTGCCGGACGGGCGGATGCTGGTGACGGCAAAGCAGGGCGACATGCATATCGTCTCGCAGGAGGACGGCTCCGCAGGTCCGGCGATTGAGGGCGTGCCGGCGGTGATGTCCAATGGCCAGGGCGGTCTGCTCGACGTGGCGCTGGCGCCGGACTTCGAAACATCCAATATGATCTACTTCTCGTTCTCGGAGCCGCGCGAGGACGGCAACGGCACGTCGGTCGCATCCGCGAAGCTGGTCGAGGGCCAGAATGGCGCCGCGCGGCTGGAGGACGTCAACGTGATCTTCCAGCAGATGCCGGGCTACGACGGTAACAAGCATTTCGGCTCGCGCCTGGTGTTCGGGCCCGAGGGCGAACTCTACGTGACGGTCGGAGAGCGTTCGGATGCGGAGGTGCGGACCGGCGCCCAGGATCTGGCAAGCGGTTTCGGCAAGGTGTTCCGCATCAATACCAGCGGCAAAGCGCTCGACGACAACCCGTTCGTCGGCACCGATGGTGCGCTGCCGGAAATCTGGAGTCTTGGCCACCGCAACGTGCAGGCGGCGGCACTCGATGGTGACGGGCGACTGTGGACGATCGAGCACGGACCCAAAGGCGGCGACGAGTTGAACCGACCGGAAGCCGGCAAGAACTACGGCTGGCCAGAGGTGACCTACGGCGTGGAATACAGCGGCCGCGCGGTCGGCGACGGCATTACATCGCAGGAAGGCACGGAGCAGCCGGTCTACTATTGGGACCCTGTCATCGCGCCGTCGGGCATGGCCTATTACAATGCCGAGGCCATTCCGGAATGGCAGAACGCCTTTCTTGTCGGCGGGCTTGTGAGCCGCGGGATCGTGGTGCTGCACATGGAGGGTGACCGCGTGGCGCATGAGGAGCGCGTCAATCTCGACGCCCGCATTCGCGATGTGAAGGTGGCGCCTGACGGCAGCGTGTTCGCGGTGACAGAGCAGCGCGGCGGCGGCGGATCGACGATCCTCCGACTGACCAAGAGCGACGATCAGAGCTGATCCTGTCGATCAACCGATGAGGTTAGAGAACTTCACCGAGTAGATGCGGTCGCGCCCCATCAGGTGCGCGACCAGCGTCGCCCGGTCGAAGAGGCCGGTAAAGGCCTTGTGGCGTAGGTCGAGCCCGCCTGTCGTCACGCCGAAGGAGGGCATGATCAACCGCCTCCCATCGATCGCGAAGCAAGGGCGACGCACGGCCTTTTCGCGGCGGCGGACCGTGGCGCAAGGATGAAGATGACCTGAGACTTCACCGGCTGAGGAGCGCAGCGTCGGCTCGTGGCGGAAGGTCAGTCCCGCATAGACGAGTTCATCGGCCGAAATGCCAGGCAGGTCGTGGACGCCATCCGGATCGTGGTTGCCGTTGACCCATATCCACTCGCGGCCCGCCGCCATGGCTGCAATCATGCGGCGGAAGGCATCCGGCAGTTCGGCCGATCCGCGCCGGTCATGGAAATTGTCGCCGAGGCTGATGACGACTGCCGGATCGTAGCGGGTGATCACGGCATCGAGCAGGCGGAGCGTTGCCAGCGTGTCGTAGGGCGGCAGAAGCTGGCCGCGACGGGCGAAGGCTGCCCCCTTCTCCAGATGCAGGTCCGATACAACGAGCGCGCGGACATCCGGCAGGTAAAGCGCGCCGAAGGGATCGCAGACGGCGGCCGCGCCGTTGAACTCGATCTCGGCCGCCAGAGCGGTTGTTTCCGGCGCAACGAGGCGCCTTGCCGTCAGACCAGTCATTCCGTCTCTCGTTCGGGCCTCTTTGCGAGACGCCCCTCATCCGCCTGCCGGCACCTTCTCCCCGCCTGCGGGGAGAAGGGACTCGCGGCAGCCGTTCCAATCCCTATCGCCGGCAGTCTCCCAGCCGTTTTTCCACGGTCCGTTGCCCACGCCACATCCTCAGGCCATTGCCTCGGCGATCAGATCGTCGGCGGCTTCGGCCAGGACATCCTCGTGGGCCTCTCCCACCACCGGCTCCTTGCCGATTTCCAGCATGACCGGCACCGCGAGCGGCGAGATGTGGTCGAGCCGCTTGTGGGTGATGTGGCCCCTGATTCGTTTTAGCATATCTGCAAGGCGGGCAATATCCAGCAGGCCGCGAGCGGCATCCTGACGCGTGGCCTGCAGCAGGATGTGATCGGGCTCATGGCTGCGCAATACATCGTAAATGAGATCGGCGGACACCGTGACCTGGCGTCCGGACTTTTCCTTGCCGGGATGGCGTTTCTCGATCAGACCGGCGATGACGGCGCAGGTGCGGAAGGTGCGCTTCAGCATCCAGCTTTCGTCAAGCCAGGCTTCCAGATCGTCGCCCAGCATGTCCTCGTCGAACAAGTCCTGCAGGGACAGGCGGCCCCGAGCGATCATCGAGCCCATGTCCTCCAAGCCCCAGATGGCGAGCGAGTAGTCAGTGGCGACGAAGCCGAGCGGCTTTCCGCCCATGCGCTCCAGCCTGCGGGTCAGCAGCATGCCGAGCGTCTGGTGGGCGAGCCGGCCCTCGAACGGATAGGCGACGAGGAAGAAGCGCTTCGATCGCGGGAAGGTCTCGATCAGCAGTTCGCCGCGCTTCGGCAGGACGGACTTCTCGCGCTGGATCTCCAGCCAGTCGCGCACCTGATCCGGCAGTTCGCGCCAGCGGCCGGGATCGTCCAGCATGGCGCGCACCTGCTCGGCGAGATAGGTGGAGAGGGGGAACTTGCCGCCGGCATAGGCGGGGATCTTCGGGTCCTGCGAGAAGGCATTGGAGACCAGGCATTCGTTTTCGCGGATGCCCTCGAAGCGCAGCACCTTGCCGCCGAACAAGAAGGTATCTCCCTGGGACAGCTGTTCCAGGAAGTATTCCTCGACCTTGCCGAGCGTCATGCCGCCGCGACCGATGGAGCCAAGATGATTGCGCCTGACGAGACGGACGTTGAGCATCGGCATTTCGACGATGGTGCCGAGGTTTAGCCGATATTGCTGGGCGACCTGCGGGTTCGAGACCCGCCAGAGGCCGTCCTTGTTGAGCCGGATCTTGGCGTAGCGCTCGTAGGTTTTCAGCGCATAACCGCCGGTGGCGACGAATTCGACGATGCGGTCAAAAGTGTCTCGCGGCAGTTCGGCATAGGGGGCGGCGCTGACGACCTCGGAATAGAGATCGTCAGCCGAGAAGGGGTCGGCGCAGGCCATGCCGAGCACGTGCTGTGCAAGAACGTCGAGCGCCCCCTCGCCCATCGGCGGCGTATCCTGGGCGCCGAGATAGTTGGCATCGAGCGCCGCCTGGCACTCCATGACCTCGAAGCGGTTGGCGGGCACGAGGATGGCGCGCGACGGCTCGTCCATGCGGTGGTTGGCGCGGCCTATGCGCTGGGCCAGACGGGAGGCACCCTTGGGTGCTCCGACATGGACGACGAGATCGACATCGCCCCAGTCGATGCCGAGGTCCAATGTGGAGGTGGCGACGACGGCGCGCAGCCGATTGTCGGCCATGGCGGCCTCGACCTTGCGGCGCTGGCCGACATCGAGCGAGCCGTGGTGGAGCGCGATCGGCATGTTGTCGTCGTTGATGGTCCAGAGTTCCTGAAACAGCATCTCCGCCTGCGAGCGGGTGTTGACGAAGATCAGCGTCGTCGCGAAATGCTTCAGCGTCTCATAGAGCTCCGGCATGGCGTAGCGTGCCGAGTGGCCGGACCACGGGATGCGCTCCTCGGTCGTCAGGATCGAGATGATGGGCTTCGCGCCGCCATCCACGGTGACAAGGCCAGCCATGGCTTCGGTTCCAGGCGTCTGGCCGACCAGCCAGCGCTGCAGTTCCGGCGGATCGGCAACCGTGGCCGAGAGGCCGATGGTTTGCATATCTGGCGCATGGCGGCGCAGACGCGCGAGGCCGAGCGACAGCAGATGGCCGCGCTTCGTGGTGACCAGCGAGTGCAGTTCGTCGAAGATGACGAAGCGCAGATCCTTGAAGAAACGGTCGGCCTCGCCATTGGCCAGCAGCAGCGCGAGCTGTTCGGGCGTGGTCAGCAGGATATCAGGCGGATTGAGCTTCTGGCGCTGGCGCTTGGCCTGGGGGGTATCGCCGGTGCGGTTCTCCACTGTGACCGGCAGGCCCATCTCGCCGACGGGTTTCATCAGGTTGCGCTCGATATCGACGGCGAGCGCCTTCAGCGGGGAAATGTAGAGCGTGTGGATACCGGTGAAGGCGGCGCCAGGCTTTCGTTTTCCACGATGCAAAAGATCGACCAGCGAGGGCAGGAAGCCGGCGAGCGTCTTGCCGGCGCCGGTGGGAGCGATCAGCAGCGTGCTGTCGCCGGCCTCGGCACGACGCACGAGCTCCAGCTGGTGGGCGCGCGGCGACCAGCCCTTGTCCGCGAACCAGCGGAGAAAGGGATCGGGCAGCACCAGGCAGGCGGAATCAGCGGCGTTCACGCTCAAAAGGTAGTGGCGGCGGTCGAAAAGAGAAGCCCTGATCGGCGCCCGCTCCTTACATCGCGATGTAGCGGTCTTTCCTGTGATTGATGGCGAGCGTCAGGTTCAGCACCACGGCGCCGACGACCGAGCAGAAGATGATGAAGGGGCTGGCGAGGAAGAAGGAGAAAACAAGCACACAGCCGTCGAAGACCAGCTGCACGAGACCGGCGCGCCAACCGAAGCGCTCCTGGAGATAGAGCGCCAGGATGCCAAAGCCGCCGAGGCTGGCGCGGTGGCGGAAGAGGATGAGCAGACCCGTGCCGATCAGCAGGCCACCGAAGATCGCGGCGATCAGCGGATCAATATGGGAAATGCCGATGGCGCGCGGCACCGCTTCGCTGAGGAAGGAGGTGGCTGCGATGGCGATGAACGTCTTGACGCAGAATGCAAGGCCGAAGCGGCGGAAGGCCAGCCAGTAGAACGGCAGGTTCACCGCGAAGAAGACGAGGCCAAAGGCATAGCCCGTCGCGTAATGCAGCAAGAAGGCGACGCCGGCGGTACCGCCGGTCAGCAGGCCAGCGCTCGACAGGAAAAGCACGCCGAGCGAGGCCATGATGGCGCCGGCGGCGAGCCCCTGCGCATCCTCGATCACCGAATGGCGATCAGGGGTGGAGGTGATCCATTCGCCGAACCGGGTCTGCGCCATCTCGTCTATCGTTCCTTGCTTAGCTTTTCCGTCTCTTAGTCCCGATCATCGGTGGGGATCAAGAGGAGGCCGACGTAACGGCAAAGCCAAACCGACCGCTCAGCGGAGCGCGATGTAGCGGTCGGAGCGGTGGTTGATGGCGAGGAAGAGGTTGAGCACCACGGCGCCGAGGATGGAGTAAAGAACGACGCCAGGGGTGAGCACGGCGAAGGCGAGCGCCATGACGCAGAGGTCGAAGCCGAGCTGGACGAGGCCGGCGCGAATGCCGAAGCGATCCTGGATGTAGACCGCGAGAATGCCGAGGCCGCCTAGGCTGGCGCGGTGGCGATAGAGCGCAAGCAGGCCGAAGCCGACGAGCAGACCACCGAGGATGGCGGCCCATATGGGCGCGATCTCTTGGATAACGAGGAAGCGGCTTTCGATTTCGACGAGGAAGGATGTGAGGCCGACGGCAACGAATGTCTTCAGCGTGAAATCGAGGCCGACGCGGCGAAGCGATAGCAGATAGAAGGGCAGGTTGAGCACGAAGAACAGCAGACCGAAGCTTAGGCCGCTCCAGTAGTGGATGACGAAGGCGAGGCCGGCCATGCCACCGGTCAGAAGGCCGACCTTAGCAAGAAGATAGAGGCCGAGCGCCGCGATCATGCTACCGGCAAGAATCCCTTGAACGTCCTCGGCGGGGGTGTGGCGGGACGGGTTCGTATTCCAGATACCAAGCATGCTGCTCATATGCGCCATGATTTCGTCTCCAGAAGAAGCCTCAGGGGACAAAGGGTACCGCAGATCCGCTGGTTCGCAAGGGCGATAAGTCAACAATACTGACCTATCGACATCTTCGCAATCTTGTTGCCGTCAGGCATCCCGCACGGCAACAAACAGAATGCCGAAGACAGGTTTTCCGCCATCCATGCGAATGGTGGTTTTTTCGATGCAGAGGGTTTTGAAGCCGAAGCGGTCGAGCAGGCTCCGAACGTAGGTCTCTGAATGCACGTAGCGCAAAGACTCTGCGAGGCCGAAACCGTCAACGTCGCCGCCATCCTCGACGGAAAAGGCGAGCATGGCGCCTGTTGCCGCAAGCCGCTGTAGAAGCTCCAGGGTCGCCTCAAGGCTGCCGAGATACATGAAGACGTCAGCGGCACAGACGAGATCAACACGGGCCTCGGCCAGTCCGTCGGCGAAGAGGCCCGACGCAGGAGAGTCGAGCGACAGGTCGGCCTGGGCGAGAAGATCGTAAACGCCCTTTTCCTCGGCCTTTGCGAGCATACCGGCCGACAGATCGAAGCCTTCGAGCCGGTCAGCCAGATCGCGGATTTCGATGCCGAGCAATCCGGTGCCGCAGCCGAGATCGACCGCGTGGCGAAAACGGCGTCCTTCGCCCGCGACGCGGCGGAGAAGCGCCGAGAGCTTGGGCGGCACGCTGTAATCCAACTTCTCGACGAGCGCTGTCTCGAAGCGGTCGGCATAGTCGTCAAACAGCGCCTCTACATAGCGGCTCGGCGGCTGGTCGGGGACCTCGATGGCGCCGAGACGGGCGAGCTTGAGCGAGGCGGCAAAGATGTCCTCTGGATCGAGTTCCAGAACACGACGCAGGGCCGTCTCGGCGCCCTTTTCGTCACCGGACTTCTCGCGGTAGTCAGCGAGCTGCTGCCAGCCGGCTGTCCATCGGGGGGCGAGTTCCAGCGCCTGTTCCATCAGTTCGGCGGCAGCGGCGGGATCGCCGGCGTCATCGAGCATCTTCGCGTAATCGGCACGACGGTCTGTCACGACGTCGCCGGAGGAGAACTGCATCGGGTGCATGTCAGAGGTTTTCCGAGAAAGGTGCGCGCTCTTCGCCGATCCGAAGGAAAAACTCAAGCGCAAACTCATCGAAGCATGCCGAGAGCTTGCGAGCGCCGCATTTGCCGCCTATCTCTGCCCCAAACAGGAGATTTGCCAATGTCGGACAGCGTCAACCGATTCCTGGGCGATACGCCCGGCCGGACCATCGTCAAGCTGGTGGTCGTTTCCCTGATCGTCGGCTTCATCATGGCCGTGTTCGGGGTCGTGCCGGCCGACATCCTGTACAGTATCCGCAACTTCATCCTCGATCTCTGGCATACGGGTTTTGCCGCGCTGGGACGGATAGGCGACTATCTTCTGCTCGGCGCGACGGTGGTGATCCCGGTGTTCATCGTGATCCGGCTGATGAGTTCCCGCTCCTGACATGGATGCACGCGCCCTTCTTCTCCCGTCGCGGCGGCGCCTCCTGATCCTTGGAGGCGGTCTGCTTGCGACGGGCCTTGCCAGCTGCCGCAGCACGGACATCCTGCCGACTGGTGACGATCTCGCGACGCCGCATACGGACGAAGCGCTGCCTATGGTCAACGCACTCCGGAAAAAATCGTCTTTACCTGAGCTTACGAAGGGCGAACCGGCGGAGGTCGCAGCTGTTGTGCAGGCACGACGGATGGCGGCGGCCGGCAAGATGGCGCACCTTCTGTCGCCGAACGACAGCTTTCTCGACCGGATGAAGGCCGGCAATGTGCCACTTCCGGCGGCCGAAAACGTGGCGGCCGGGCAAGACAGCGTCTCAAGGGCCGTGCAGGCGTGGATCGACTCGGCCCGGCATCGCGAAAACATGCTCGGCAGCTATACCGCGCTCGGCGTCGCGGTCGCGCATAATCCCTCTTCCGGTGGGCGGCCTTATTGGGCCATGGTGTTGTCCAGCTGAGGCGATTCTGGCATCTCGGCATTACCGAGAGCACCCCATGCAACTACCCTCCCCCGCGTCCCGACCTTTCGACGTCACCAACCGGCTGGTGCTGTCGATCGCCATTCCGATGACGCTCGGCTTTCTGACGACACCACTGCTCGGACTGACCGATACAGCCGTTGTCGGGCGGACCGGCGAAGCCTCCGCGCTCGCGGGGCTGGCGATCGGCGCGGCTCTCTTCGACCTGATCTTCGCGTCGCTGGGTTTTCTCAGGGCATCCACGACGGCGCTGACGGCGCAGGCCTACGGGCGGGGCGACGGGAAAGAACAGCAGGCAGTGTTCTGGCGATCCTTCGTTCTGTCCGTTGCACTGGGACTTGCCCTACTGCTCCTGTCGCCGCTTCTGCTTCAGGCCGGGCTCTGGCTGATGGGACCGGAGGGCAAGGTGGCGGAGGCAACTTCGACCTATTTCTTGATCCGCATCCTGGCGGGGCCGCTGACGCTCGCGAACTTCACACTGCTGGGTTTCGTGCTCGGACAGGGGTGTGGCAAGACGGGGCTCTTACTGCAGGCGCTGCTGAACGGGACGAATATCGTGCTATCGATCCACCTGGGGCTGACGCTTGGCTGGGGGATTGCCGGCGTTGCCTGGGGGACTGTGATCGGCGAGGCGGTCGCCATGATAATCGGGCTCTCGATCGTGCTGGCAGGGGGCCGCGGCAGGGAAAAGCCGAGCCTTGCCGAGATATTGGATGCTACCGAACTGCGGCGGCTGTTCTCGATCAACCGCGATATCCTGATCCGTTCGTTCGCGCTGCTGATCGCGTTTACCACCATGACCCGGATCGGCACGACCTTCGGTCCCGTCGCACTTGCCGCGAATGCCGTGCTGATGAATATCTTTCTCGTCGCCGGTTACTATCTCGACGGGTTCGCCAATGCCGCCGAGCAGATCACGGGACGGGCGATCGGCGCGAACTACAAACCCGGTTTCGTCAGGGCTGTCAGGCTCACCGCCATCTGGTCGTTCGGCCTCGCAGGCGTCACGACCGCCTTCTTCCTCATCTTCGGAGCGAATGTGATCGACGTGATGACGACGTCGGAAGAGGTACGCGCGACCGCCTACCAGCATCTTCCCTGGGCGGCGATCACGGCTTTCAGCGGGGCGCTCGCCTTTCAGATGGACGGGGTGTTCATTGGTGCAACATGGTCGCGGGACATGCGCAACATGATGCTGGCGGCGTTCGCCGGCTACATGGTGTCGCTGGCGGTTCTGGTCCCGACGCTCGGCAATCACGGCCTCTGGATCGCGCTCAACCTGTTTCTGGCGATGCGCGGGCTGTTCCTGCTTGCGCGGCTGAAGCCGAAGCTCGCTCAGACTTTCGCTGACAGCCAGTGATCGAGCCTGGTATCGCGAAGGTCGCGGATCGAGGAAAGGCCATTGTCGGCGCAGTATTTCGAGAGACCACGCACGATGCGGCCGGGAAGTGCCGGGCCTTCGTAGACCATCGAGGAGTAAAGCTGCACCAGATCGGCGCCGGCGCGGATCTTCTCGAGCGCCGTTTCCACCGACGAGACGCCGCCGACGCCAATGATCGGCAGGTCGGGTCCGACGCGCTTGCGCATTCGGGCGAGTACCGCCGTCGATTTTTCGAACAGCGGCGCGCCTGACAGGCCGCCGGTTTCGGAAGCCTGCCGCGTGTCGGTCAGGCCTTCGCGCGACAGGGTGGTGTTGGAGACGATGAGGCCATCGAGGCCACTCGCAAGAACCTCTTCGGCGATGTCGTCCATGCCCTCTTCCGTCAGATCGGGGGCGATCTTCAGGAAGACGGGGCGGCGGATGCCGGCGGACAGAGCCTTCTCGTCGCGGGCGGCAAGCACCGCCTTGAGGAGAGCGGAGAGGCTTTCACGCGCCTGCAGATCACGCAGGCCAGGTGTGTTCGGCGAGGAGATGTTGGCGGTGAAATAGCCTGCCACGCCGTAGAAGCGATGAATGCCGGTTACATAGTCGGCGATGCGGTCTTCGCTATCCTTGTTGGCGCCGATGTTGACGCCGACGATGCCGACACCCTTGCGCGCCTGTAGCCGGGCAAGGGCCGAGGTGTGGCCCTCGTTGTTAAAACCGAGCCGGTTGATGACCGCATTGTCGCGCTCAAGGCGGAAGATGCGGGGCCTCGGGTTACCTGACTGCGGCTTCGGCGTGAGAGTGCCCACTTCGGCGAAGCCGAACCCGAGGTTCAGCAGCGCGTCCGGAACCTCGGCGTTCTTGTCGTATCCTGCGGCCATGCCCAGTGGATTGGCGAAGGTGAGCCCGGCGACCTGCTGCACGAGACGCGGATCATGCGGCGACCGGCATGAGGGAACGAGGCGGGATTTCAGCGCGGCGATCGACAGGCCATGCGCCGTTTCGGGATCGAACAGGAAGAGGCCGCGACGGCCGATCTTGAAAGGATCGATCATGGGTGAAGCTCCGGAAACACATGCAGACCGTCGGCGCCGACCGGTAGCGGCGCCTCCCAGAGAACCGCCCCGAGCGGCAGAGTGGCATAGAGATGCGGGAAAAGGTCGCCGCCGCGGGAGGCCTCGAAGCGAAGTGCCTCGCCGAGAGCTTCGGCATCGACCGCCACAAGCAGGAGGTTTTCCTGTCGGGCGAAATGCAGCCGCGCGGTCTCACGAGCCTGGGCGGCGGTGGAAAAATGGATGAATCCGTCCTTCAGATCGATCGGGGCGCCGGCGAATTCGCCGGTTTGCCGCACCGGCTGCCATAATTCTTCCGGCACGATCTTGTAGATTGTGGTCATCTCGCCGCCTGTCCCTTACGCTGTCGCCCAGCGCATACTGAGAAAAGCAGCGCATGTCCATGCGGCACGGGAACGAGGCGAAGCGCAGTCCAAGAGGAGAAAACCGTGTCGGCCATACGCCCCATCGCCTTTGCAGTCTTGGTCACGATGCCGGGAGTGGCTGCGGCCCAAGTCGCGGACAGCGGTAGATTCCAGCTGGAGCGCACAGAAAACGGCATCGTGCGGCTCGATACCCGCACCGGCGCGATGTCGCTCTGCCAGGACAGGGACGGCAACCTCATCTGCCGGATGGCAGCGGACGAGCGGGCGGCCTATGAAGAACAGCTCGATCGGCTGGAAAAGCGGGTGAAGGCGCTGGAGGACAAGGCCGGTGCCACGGGCCTTTCATCGTCCGGCGAGAACCTGCCGAGCGATGCCGAGGTGAATCGCTCGATCGGGATCATGGAGCGGTTCATGCGCGCCTTTTTCGGCCTCGTTCGCGAATTCGAGGCTGAAGACCGGGCGGAGAGTTCACCGCCACCGCGAACGAACTGACTCATTTCATCGAAACCCGGCTCTTCAGTCGGCGCGGCCGACACTATGGTATTCGAAGCCCGCCGCCGCGACGGCCTTTCGGTCGTAGATATTGCGGAGGTCGACCAGAACCGGCCGTTTCATACGTTTGGCGAGATCGGCAAAGTCGAGATCGCGGAAATGGCTCCATTCCGTGATGATCACAAGCGCATCCACTCCATCGGCGACTTCACCGATGCCTGACTTGTAATCGAGGTCGGGCATGGTCTCGCTGAAGGCCGGCATGCCCTCGGGATCGTAAGCCTTCAGCCGGGCGCCTTTGTCGAGCAGAGCCTGAACAATCGACAGCGCCGGTGATTCCCGGATGTCGTCAGTGTCAGGCTTGAAGGTCAAACCGAGAATGCCAATCGTCTTGCCGCGCAGATCGCCGCCGACGGCGAGCTCGATCTTGCGGGCCATGGCGCGCTTTCGGGTTTCGTTGATGCCGACGATGGTTTCGATCAGACGGATGGGAGCGCTGTGGTCCTGCGCCGTCTTGACGAGAGCGAGGGTATCCTTGGGGAAACAGGAACCGCCATAGCCGGGACCGGCATTGAGGAACTTGCGGCCGATGCGCGTGTCGAGGCCCATGCCGAGCGAGACATCCTGAATGTTTGCGCCCACGTGTTCGCAGAGATCGGCGATTTCGTTGATATAGGCGAGTTTCAGCGCCAAGAAAGAATTGGCGGCGTACTTGATAAGTTCGGAGGTGCGGCGCGCGGTGAAGACGACCGGGTGCTTTTCCGCGTCCAGCGGCTTGTAGATGTCGGACATGATCTGGCGAGCACGATCGTCGTTCATGCCGATCACGACGCGATCGGGCTTCATGAAGTCCTCGATCGCCGCCCCCTCGCGCAGGAATTCGGGATTGGAGACCACGGCGACATCGGCGTGCGGGTTGGCCTCGTGGATGATGCGCTCGATCTCGTCGCCGGTGCCGACCGGCACGGTCGACTTCGTCACGACGACGGTGAAGCCTTGCACCGCGCGTGCGACTTCGGCGGCGGCGGCGAAGACATAGCGCAGATCGGCGTGGCCATCGCTCTTACGCGAGGGTGTGCCGACGGCGATGAAGACCGCGTCAGCATCCGCGACCGGAGCTGCGAGATCGGTGGTGAAGGACAGACGACCGGCCGCGACGTTGCGGGCTATCATGTCATCGAGGCCGGGCTCATAGATCGGCACCTCTCCGGCTTTCAGCCGCTCGATCTTGTCGGCGATCTTGTCGATGCAGACAACCTGGTGGCCGAACTCCGAAAGGCACACGCCGGACACGAGGCCGACGTAACCGGTACCGATGATCGCGATGCGCACGTAAATCACTCCCCAAAGATGGTGACGCGCTGTCTGCAGGTTATGCTACCGGCAGCGCGAGCCGAAGCCATAGCGCCTGCCCAGGAACAAGCCAAGGGGACGATCAGCGAAGGGTTAACACCCGAATGACCAGAGGCCCGCGCCACATCCCGCGACAACCAGTGCAGAAGCACGGTCGGGCAAGCAGCAAGCCTTACAATATCGTTGCGTCAATCGTGCATGTTGCTGGACGAGTGCCAGCGCCAGGCGGTGTCGATGATCTCGTCGAGGGTGCAGCGCGGCTGCCAGCCCAGCACCTCGAATGCCTTGGCATTGTTGGCCACGAGAGCGGGTGAATCGCCGGGGCGCCGGTCCGTCTGTTCGACCGGGAAATCCTTGCCGGAGACCCGGATGATCGTTTCCAGCAGTTCCTTGACGGTCGTGCCGGTACCGGTGCCGAGATTGAGCTCGACCGAACCACCGCCATCGAGGAGATGCTGCAGCGCCCTAACATGCGCATCGGCGAGATCCATGACGTGGATGTAGTCGCGCACGCAGGTGCCGTCGCGGGTGTCGTAGTCGGTGCCGAAGACCTTGAAACCTTGGCGCCGGCCGAGCGCCGCCTCGATCGCAAGCGGGATCGCGTGAGTCTCGGGCGTGTGCCATTCGCCGATGCGACCCTCGAAATCGGCGCCGGCCGCATTGAAATAGCGCAAGATGGCCGAACGGAAGCCGGTATAGGCGTCGTAGTCCTTGAGCGCCTGCTCGATGATCCATTTGGTGCGACCATAGGGATTGATCGGCGCCTGGGGATGGGTCTCGTCCATCGGCACCTGCTGCGGCAGTCCATAGGTGGCACAGGTCGAGGAGAACACAAAGGTCTTGATACCGGCCGCCTGGGCAGCGGACAGCAGGGTCAGCGACCCGATGACGTTGTTCTCGTAGAAAGCGACGGGCTCCTTCACGCTCTCGCCAACCTCGATCAGAGCGGCGAAATGCATGATCGCGACGGGCTTGTGTTTCGCGAGGACCTCGTCGAGACGGGCGCGGTCGCGGATATCGCCCTGTTCGAGCGGCCCCCATTTCACGAATTCGGAATGACCGTTGGTGAGATTGTCGTAGACGATGGGCAGGAAGCCCTTGCGCGACAGGTGGAGGCAGGTGTGGGAGCCGATATAACCGGCACCCCCAACCACGAGAACGGGCTTAGCAGTCATGGATGATCGACATCTCCGAGGCGGGTCCTTGCGAAAGTCTTAAGGGGTCGGCGAAGTCGGAGCAAGACCTGCCAGCGGACACGGGCTTTTATGACAGCTGCGTGTCGCATGGGGACGGAGGCAAAAACAAGCGCGCCGTTGCACGAATCGTTTTAACGTTTACGTTAAGGTAAATTCAGATTATTGCCTCTTGCCGTGACACTGCAATGGCATAATCTGCGACGAGGCTAGCGAGGAAGCCTTTCCGGCAAGGAGGACAGTCGCCGGTTGGGAGTGCCAAGGGAGGAGAAAAGAAGAATGACGGACCTTTCGACACGTCCGAGCGGGAAAGCCGAGGAAAAGCTGTGGCTTTCCTCCTATCCGGCATCCGTACCCGCCGAAATTCCGGCGTTTGAGTACAACTCGCTCGGCGAACTGTTCGAGGCAAGCTGTGCGAAGTACGGTGATCGTCTCGCCTTTTCGAGCATGGGCCGCGGCATGAGCTTCGGCGAGATCGAGGCGCATTCGCGCGCAATAGGCGCATGGCTGCAGGCGCAGGGATTGGCAAAGGGCGATCGGGTCGCCGTGATGTTGCCGAACATCCTGCAGAACCCGGTGATCGTCTACGGTATCCTGCGCGCCGGCTATACGGTGGTGAACGTCAATCCGCTCTATACCCCACGCGAACTGCAGCATCAGCTCAACGATGCCGGCGCCAAGATCATCTTCGTTCTGGAGAACTTTGCCCACACGGTGCAGCAGGTGCTGCCGCAGACCTCTGTGACGAAGGTGGTCGTTGCGACCATGGGTGACATGCTGGGGCCCAAGGGCCTGATCGTCAACCTTGTCGTGCGTCGCGTGAAAAAGCTGGTGCCGGCCTGGTCGATCCCTGGCCACACAAGCTTCAAGCAGGCCCTGAAGGGCGGGCGTGGCCTGTCCCTGAAACCGGCGAGCGTGAAGAGGGACGACGTGGCGTTCCTGCAATATACCGGCGGCACCACCGGTGTCTCGAAGGGCGCGACGCTGACGCATGCCAACCTGCTCGCCAACAAGATGCAGATCAGCCTCTGGCTGGAAGATGTGTTCATCCGCAAGGGTCGGCCGGAGACGATGACCTTCGTCTGCGCGCTGCCGCTCTATCACATCTTCGCGCTGACGGTGAATTCGCTCATGGGGATCGCGACCGGCAGTCACAACCTGCTGATCGCCAATCCGCGCGACATCCCGGCTTTCCTCAAGGAACTGCAGCAGCACAAGGCGCACGTGTTTCCGGGACTCAACACGCTGTTCAACGCGATGATGAACAATCCGGAATTCGCGAAGGTCGATTTTTCCTCGCTGCTGCTGGTGCTCGGCGGCGGCATGGCGGTGCAGCGGCCTGTCGCCGAGCGCTGGCGCGAGATGACGGGCTGCCCAATCGCGGAAGGCTACGGTCTCTCGGAGACGTCGCCCGTCGCCACCGTGAACCGGCTCGACAGCACCGAATTCTCCGGGATGATCGGACTGCCACTACCCTCGACGGATGTGGAAATCCGCGACGAGGATGGCAAGACGCTGCCGATCGGCGAGGTCGGCGAGATCTGTATTCGCGGGCCGCAGGTGATGGCGGGCTACTGGGGACGTCCCGAGGACACCGCCAATGTGATGACCGCCGACGGTTTCTTCCGCTCCGGCGACATGGGGCTGATGGACGAGCGCGGCTACATCAAGATCGTCGACCGCAAGAAGGACATGATCCTGGTCTCGGGCTTCAACGTCTATCCCAACGAGATCGAGGAAGTCGCGGCCATGCATCCCGGCATCCTGGAGGCGGCGGCGATTGGCGTTCCGGACCCCCATTCCGGCGAGGCGGTGAAGCTGTTCGTGGTCCGGAAGGATCCGGCGCTTACCGAGGAACAGGTGAAGGCGCATTGCGCCCAGAACCTGACCAACTACAAGCGCCCGCGATTCGTGGAATTCCGCACCGAACTGCCGAAGACGAATGTCGGCAAAATCCTGAGGAAGGATCTGCGCGGCTGAGATTTGGCCGCGGGGTTCGACGTGGCGGCGCCTTCGGGCGCCGTTCGCTTTTTAGCCTCGGGTGAACTTGATTTACGTCACTCAACAGGACTAGTTTGCGCCTCCATGCCAGCCGGAGGAAGCGCTCCATGCAATCCATCATCGCCAAACTCAAAGACACCGTGGCCGCCACCAAGGCCACCGACCTGCGCGCCGCCTTCAAGGCCGACGGGTCTCGGTTTTCGACGTTCAGCGCGCGGCTCGATGACCTGCTGATGGATTATTCCAAGTGCGCGGTGAATGGCGAGATCATCGATCTGCTCGGCCAGCTTGCCGATGCCGCGGGTGTCGCCAAGAAGCGCGACGCGATGTTTGCCGGCGAGCCGATCAACTTCACCGAAGGCCGCGCCGTGCTGCATACGGCGCTGCGCAACCGGGCGAACACGCCTGTGATGGTGGACGGCAAGGATGTGATGCCCGACGTCAACGGCGTGCTGGCGGCCATGGGCGCGTTCGCGGACGGTATCCGCGACGGCACGATCAAGGGCGCGACCGGCAAGGCGATTACCGATGTCGTCAATATCGGAATCGGCGGCTCGGATCTCGGGCCGGCGATGGCGACGCTCGCCCTTGCGCCGTTCCACAACGGGCCACGCCTGCATTTCGTCTCGAACGTCGACGGGGCGCATATCGCAGATACGCTGAAGCTTCTGAATGCCGAAACGACTTTGTTCATTGTCGCCTCGAAGACCTTCACGACGATCGAGACGATGACCAACGCGCAGACGGCGCGAAAATTCATCGCCCATGCTCTGGGAGAGTCAGCTGTCGGACATCATTTCGCGGCTGTTTCCACCGCACTCGACAAGGTTGCGGCCTTCGGGATCGACGGATCCCGCGTGTTCGGGTTCTGGGACTGGGTTGGCGGACGCTATTCCATCTGGTCGGCGATCGGCCTCCCGCTGATGATCGCGATGGGACCCGACAATTTTGGCGCTTTTCTCGACGGCGCTCATGCGATGGACCGGCATTTCCGCGAGGCGCCGACGGCCTCGAACCTGCCCATGCTGCTCGGCCTGATCGGTTACTATCACCGCGTCGTGCTCGGCTATCCGACCCGCGCCATCCTGCCCTACGACCAGCGGCTGTCGCGCTTTCCGGCCTATCTGCAGCAGCTCGACATGGAATCGAACGGCAAGAGTGTCACCATCGGCAGCAAGGCGGTCGCCGGGCCAACGGGCCCCGTTGTCTGGGGCGAGCCAGGGACCAATGGCCAGCACGCCTTCTACCAGCTGATCCACCAGGGCACGGACATCATTCCGGCGGAATTCATGATCGCCGCCAACGGCTTCGAGCCGGACCTCCGCCACCAGCACGAATTGCTGATGGCGAATTGCCTGGCGCAGTCGGAAGCGCTGATGAAGGGACGCAGCCTCGATGAAGCTCGGGCGCAGCTCAAGGGCAAGATGGACGAGGCCGCGGTCGAGCGGATCGCGCCGCACCGTGTTTTCGCCGGCAACCGCCCGTCGATCACCTTCGTCTACGACCGCTTGACGCCGTTCGCGCTCGGACGCCTGATCGCGCTCTACGAGCACCGCGTGTTCGTCGAAGGGGCGCTGTTCGACATCAACTCGTTCGACCAGTGGGGCGTGGAGCTCGGCAAGGAACTGGCGACGGGGCTGTTGCCGGTGGTGCAGGGCAAGGACAGCGCCGAGGGGCACGACAGCTCGACGGTGGGACTGGTGAAGGCGCTGCTCAAGGCGCGGGGGTGACCCGAGCGCCTCAAGAACAGCTCTGGATGGTCGTCATTCCGGCGGGGCCCAAGACGTCCATGAGGTTCGCCTTCTGGACCAGCGGCAGATAGTTTTCGTGCGGAGATGTCCGCAACCATATCTCGAACGGCAATCTGCTGGTGGTGGCCGGAAAGTCGCCCTTCCAACAGCCACCAGAAATTCGGACGCTGAGGCTGCCCTTGCCGTGGCTGCCCTCCTGCTTCTCCGCCCGGATCTTCGCCTGAAAGGCGCGCAGGCCGACGACATCGCGAGCGGAGAGCGACAGGACGACCAGTTTTTCGCCCGGCCCCGGGAGGACCTCCAGTCCGGCGATGGCATTCGGAGTTTCCGTTACATTCAATCTGTATGTATGACGGATCGGAACTCCGCCGCCCGGCGACCAGCCCATCGTCAGAAGCGCGTTGCCGTTGCCGAGTTCGAGAGGGGCAGGAAGCTTTATCGCGACACGCAACCGACCAGGATCGGCATCAAGCGGTGAGATCGCGGCAAGTTTCGCGGCCGATTGCGGATCGACCGTTGTGCACGAGGAGAGGAGTGACAACACCAAGACGAACGCAGCGACGGCAGGCTGAGGTGAAGAGGACATCCCGTTGCTCACATATTGTTTGACGATATTGATTTATTGTTTTACGATAATTTTTATACGAAAAGCAACGGGAAATTATCATGACTGGTGACGCCTTTCAGAAAATCCGCCGCCTGAGCGAAGTCTTGAAACTACTGGTGATGGCCATCGCGCTCACCGGCGGTGCCACCCTTGCCTACTGTGCCTGGAGGCTTTCGTTTGATTTGCAGAACTTCACGACGGACATCGGACGCTACCTGTCCGGTGCTTCCTTGCCGATGACCTTCACGCCCGTCGCCATTGGCGTGCTCATCCTCATCGCCTGTATCAATACGGTCATCGCCTCCGGAGGTTTGCTCGCCGTTTGGTCACTCTTCGATCGCTACGCACATGGCGAGGTGTTTTCCGCGCGGTGTGGTGTGCTCTTACGTCGGGCAGGGATATTCGCCTTTGCGGGCGCTTTATCGTCCGTCGTATCGCGGACGGCCGCGATCCTGGCGGTTACCTACGCCAATCCGCCGGGGCAGAAGATGCTGACATTGGCATTTGGGACCACGGAACTCTTCCTCCTGCTGCTCGCAGGGATGCTGGTCCTGCTCGGCCATATCATGGCGGTGGGGGCAGACCTCGAGGCCGACTATCGGAGCTTCGTCTGACGGATGCCGATCGTCGTGAACCTGGACGTGATGCTGGCCAAGAGAAAAATGCGATCGAGGGAACTGGCCGAGCGGGTTGGAATTACCGAGCAGAACATTTCCCTGCTGAAGTCGGGCAAGGTCAAGGGCGTGCGCTTCGACACGCTGGAGAACATCTGCCGCGTGCTCGACTGTCAGCCGGGGGACATCCTCGAATTTCGCGAGGATGGGGCGGTCTGAGCCACGCCTGCTCCCTCAGAAACCAATCTCCGCCGCCGTCGGGGGATTTGCCCCGGCTCGCGAGACTGTCACGGCCGCTGCCTTCGCACCGACTATCAGCGCCTCGCGCACGGCGTCTTCCGAGAGCGTGGCAACCTTGTCCTTGGTCAGCAGGCCCTGACGCTTGAGGGAAGCCAGGATGCCGGCGTCGAAGGTGTCACCGGCGCCGACCGTATCGACGACCTCGACCTTTTCAGAGGGGACAGAGACCTTGAAGTTCGCGGTGTAGGCGGTGGCCCCTTCAGCACCCTTGGTCAGGACCACGAGCTTGGCGCCGCGCGTCACCCAATGGGCGGCGCGCTCGTCCTGCTTGCCTGTCAGTTCGAACCAGTCGAGGTCTTCATCGGAGAATTTGAGGATGTCGGACATATCGGCCATGCGGGCGATGCGGGCCTGGTGGGCCGCCTTGTCCTTGATGAAGCCCGGGCGGATGTTCGGGTCGAGCGAAATGACGCGCGCCTTGTGCTCGCGGGTCATCAAAGCCTCGTAGGTGGAGCCGCAGGGTTCCGGGATGAGGCTGATCGCGCCGAAATGCAGGGCTTCGCATCTGTCATCGAAGGTCGGAAGATCGGCCTCGGTGATCATGCGGCCGGCGGTGTTCTCGTCGTAGAAGGCATAAGTCGCCTGACCGTTGGTGAGCTTGACGAGCGCGATCGTGCAGGGGCGCGACAGGGTGGCGCAGTAGCTGAAGTCGACGCCTGACGATTTCAGCGTCTCGCGCAGGATGTCGCCCAGCATATCCTCGGAGAGGCCGGTGAAGAAGCCGGTCTCGATGCCGAGTCGGCCGAGCGCGATCGCCGTGTTGAAGATCGCACCGCCGGCGTAGGGAGCGAAAGCTTTTTCGCCCAGCGTCGTTTCACGCGGCAACATGTCGATCAGCGCTTCGCCGCAACATACAATCATGATGTCCTCCCGATGCTAACTCTTGTACCAAAATCGATAACTGAGCTTTTGCCAACTTACTAGAGCGAAAGCTCACTTACGCCGCCGTTGCGGCCGGACCATTCGAGCGGAGCGTCGAGGAATGCCTCGACGTCGGCAAGGGTTTTCTCGTCGAAGAGTTTCTGATCGCGCGCCACGGCGAGCACGTTGCGCCAGGTCGCGATGTAGTGGAGCTTCACCTTGCCATTGTCGAAACGGGCATGCGCCTCCGGGAAGATGCCATAGAAGAACAGCGCCATACCGTGGTCGACGACGCCGCCGGCGGCGCGGATGGCCTCGATGAACTTGAACATGCTGCCGCCGGCCGTGGTCAGATCCTCGATAACGAGGACGCGGGCCCCTTCCGGCATATGGCCCTCGATCTGGGCGTTGCGGCCATGGCCCTTGGGCTGCTTGCGGACATAGATCATCGGCAGGCCGAGACGCTCCGACAGGAAAGCCGCGAACGGAATACCCGCGGTCTCGCCGCCGGCGACCGCGTCGAACTGCTCGAAGCCGGCATTGCGCATGATTGTCGCGGCGGCGAAATCCATAACGGCGGAACGGACGCGCGGATAGGAAATGAGCTTGCGGCAGTCGATGTAGACCGGGCTCATCATGCCCGAGGAGAGCTTATAAGGCTTGTCGGCAGAGAAATGGACCGCCTTGATCTCCCAGAGCATTTTCGCGACGAGCTCGGCCATCACGGCGGGTTCGGGGAAAGTGGTCTGGATCATCGCTCGCTCCTGTCGCTGGTTGCCAAGAGCGCCATAGCAGCAACAGGCCCGACTGACCAGACGATGCACCGCCCAGGCGGCGATAGCGAACCGTTAGATGACCCAGAATTAATCCGCGCGCCTCTAACGGCCGGCCGGAACCTTCCCCACATCAGATTTGTTAATGAGCCAACCACCAGCCCGTCAGGGCAAGAGGAGTGACTTCCATGTCTGAACTCATCGTCATCGGCTATCCAGACAGCCAGACGGCAGAAGGGGCGCGCAACACGCTCTATCAGCTTTCGAAGGAATATCTCGTCGAAATCAAGGATGCGGTCGTCGCGGAAGCGAACGACAGCGGAGAGATCAAGCTGCACCAGATGGTGTCGATGTGGAGCATCGGAGCATCTGGCGGCGCCTTCTGGGGGTTGCTTGCGGGCATCCTGTTCTTCAATCCGCTGATTGGCGTGGCGGCCGGCGCGGGCGCCGGCGCGCTTGCAGGCGCGCTGACCGACTACGGCATCAACGACAACTTCATGAAGGACGTGGCCGGCGTTCTTCAACCCGGCCAGGCGGCGCTCTTCGTTCTGGCGGATCGTGCAGCCTCCGACAAGGTGATCGACAAGCTGTCGATGCACGGCGGCCGGATCATCCGCACCAATCTCGACACATCGAAGGAACAGGAACTTCGGGCCGCGTTCGAACGCGCGCGCGGCATACCGTCCACAACCCAGACCGACGACGCCGGACTTACAAAGGAGACCCCATGAACAACTATCTCATCATCCAGCCGCTGATCGCCCTGATCGCCGGCATTCTGATCCTGATCATGCCACGCCTGCTGAATTACGTTGTGGCAATATACCTGATCCTGATCGGCCTTGCCGGACTGCTACCGCAGGTCATGAGCTGAGTAGCCCGCGTATGACAAAAAATGCCCGGAACATAGGTCCCGGGCATTTCTTAAATGTCAGGCCGCCTGCTGAGGGCCGAAGCGGTTGTCACCCTGCTGGCTGGGCTGGACGTTGAAGTAGATCAACACGATCCAGCCGATCAGCGGGATGAACGCAATCAGAAGCCACCAGCCGCTGCGATCGGTATCGTGGAGACGGCGGGCGCCGACGGCGAGTTGCGGCAGCAATAAGCCGAGCGCGGCAATGGAATTCAGCAGTGGCGTCCCGAAGATCACGCTGTCGACTATCGACGTGACGATGTTGACGAGAAAAACAAAGAGGACGAACCACCAGAATTCAGGGCGCGATGCGCGTCCGTTGAAGGTGGCATATTTCGAAAGAACTGTGCGGACTGCGGTTTGAAAATCCATTTTCTACGATCCCTTGCAAACTCCCACGCAGGTGAGATTTACGCTGGCTGCCTGCGCAGGACAACGGGATCGGCATCTATAGGCGCAAAAATGGTCTTGAAGACGACTACTCGACCGCCCAGTGCAGCGGGAACATCGGATCGAAGACGGTGACGGGGCCGGCGCCGGTTTCGATCTTTGCCGGATAGGAAACCGGTTCTTCCCGCCGCACCAGGGTGATCCTGTCCTCGTTAGCCGGCAGACCGTACCAGGCAGGACCGTTGAGCGAGGTGAAAGCCTCCAGCTTCTCCAGAGCATCCTCCTCCTCGAACACATGAGCGAGACAGCTCATCGTGTTGATCGAGGTGTAGATGCCGGCGCATCCGCAGCCGCACTCCTTCAACGGATCGACATGGGGGGCGGAATCGGTGCCGAGGAAGAAGCGGGCATCGCCGGACGTCGCGGCGGCGCGCAAAGCGAGACGATGATGCTCGCGCTTGGCGACCGGCAGGCAATAATAATGCGGGCGGATACCACCAACCAGGATCGCATTGCGGTTGATGATCAGGTGATGGGTGGTGATCGACCCCGCGAGGTTCTTCTCAGCCGACCTGATGTAGTCGATGCCTTCCTTCGTGGTGACGTGCTCCATCGTCACCTTGAGCTCTGGCAGACGGCGACGCAGCGGATCGAGAACCGTCTCGATGAAGACCGCCTCGCGATCGAAGATGTCGACCTCTGGCGTCGTCACCTCGCCGTGGACGCAGAGCGGCAGGCCGATGTCAGCCATGCGCTCCAGCACCGGCATGGCCTTTTCCATGTCACGGACACCGCCGTGGGAGTTAGTCGTAGCCCCGGCAGGATAAAGCTTGACGGCGGTGATCAGACCCGAACGCTGGCCGGCCTCGACGTCGGCGGGATCGGTGTGCTCCGTCAGATAGAGCGTCATTAGCGGCTTGAAGGCATCACCAGGAGGCACCGCCGCCAGAATCCGATCGCGATAGGACGCAGCATCCGCCGTCGTGACAACAGGCGGAACAAGGTTGGGCATGATGATGGCGCGGCCAAAATGGCGGCTCGTATCGCCGACAACGCCTTCCAGCATCGCCCCGTCGCGCAGATGCAGATGCCAGTCGTCGGGACGGCGGATGCTCAGGGTTTTCATGACGGGCCTCACGCTGTTTCAAGGTTGCCCGTCGATACCACGTCATGCCGCCAAGACAAGGAGATTGCCTGTTGTCAGGCGATTTTTTCCCTCACCATGTCGCCAGCTTTTTCCGCAGCCTCAAGCAGACGCTCACAGCGGTCCAACTCCATGATGTGGCGAATGACAGGAAGGGCACGTTCGAACGCTGCGACGCAAGCCGGGTCGAACTGGGTGCCGGCACGGCCGAGAATGTGCTCCACGGTGCGCTCGTAGGTCCAGGCCGACTTATAAGGACGCTCGGTCGTCAGCGCATCGAAATTGTCGGCGATGCAGACGATGCGGCCGACAAGCGGGATCGCCTCGCCAGCGAGCCGGTTCGGATATCCCTGTCCGTCCCAGCGTTCGTGATGGCTGGCGGCAATCTCCGATGCCAGTTGCAGAAGCGAAGAATGTGTGCGGGCGAGGATATCGCTTCCGGCCTGCGTGTGGGCCTGCATCTGGCGATACTCGGCTTCCGTCAGCCGACCCTGCTTGAGCAGGACCGTATCGGGAATGGCGACCTGGCCAATGTCGTGCATGGGCGCGGCGAGAAGAATATCGCGGCACTGCTCTTCGGACAGACCCAGTTCGCGCGCAATGGCCTCCGAATAGGCGGCGACGCGCTTGGTGTGGCGGGCGGTTTCGGGGTCCTTGTAACCGGCGGCAAGCGTCAGGCGATGAATGATCTCCTGCTCGCGCTCGCGCAGTTGAACCACCGCCTTGTCTACCTCGCGGCGCAGCCATTCCGCTTGGTCTGCGAGCTTGCGGCGCGCATCGGCGAGACTGACGATATTGTGGACGCGAGCGTGGAACTCCACAGGATTGACCGGCTTCGTCAGGAAATCGATCGCGCCGGCATTCAGCGCCTCCATGCGCGTCGTCATATCGGTGTCAGCTGTGATGAAGATGACCGGGACCGCCGCGTATTTTTCGAAGCGGGCGATTTCGGTGTAGAGCTCTACCCCGTTGTAAACCGGCATCTGGAAATCCAGGATAGCGACATCGAAATCGAGATCCGGCAGCGCAGACAGCACGGCGTCGGGACTCGAAAAGGGCAAGGCTTCGCAGCCGTCGAGCTTGGCCACCAGCTTCGTGATCAGTTTCAGGTTGGTGTTGTTATCGTCCACCAGGAGAATACGCATGACTTCCTCCGTGCCGTTCAGGCGACAAGCCTTGATTTCATGAATTCGATTTCGCCGCTGAGATCCTGGATATCGGCGGGTGTGGGCGGGGTTTGGCGCAGGGCGTGGGCGCGCTCTGCGATGCCGTTCAGTCCAACATTCACGGCAGCACCCTTGATCGTATGCAGGACACGGTCGACCGCCTGGGGCTCGCCCTTGGCAACGACATCCTGCAACTCACCGATCAACTGGTCGGCATCCGTGAAGAAACATTCCATCAGCTCGCGGAAGACATCTTCTCCCAGAGCGTCGAGAAGTTCATTCTGACGCGCCTCATCGAAGCCGACGAGTTCGTCGATGCCGGCGAAGGGATTGAGGTCTTCGGCCGATGCGGCTTCCGCAGTGTAGTCGACCTCGACCTGAGGCTCGGGGCCGGCGGCGTGATGAGCGATGACGCTGCGAAGCCGCTCCATCGTCACCGGCTTCGATTCGAAGCCGGACATACCTGCCTCGGCGCAGCGGCGGCGATCATCGTCGGAGGCATTTGCGGTCATCGCCACGATCGGCGTTGCGGCTGCCCGGCCCCCGCGCTCCAGGATGCGACGCGTCGCTTCTATTCCATCCATCACGGGCATCTGCATATCCATCAAAATCAGGTCGAAGTCCTCGCGAGACGTTAGATCAAGCGCTTCGACGCCATCCGCGGCGACTGTTACGTCCTGGCCGAGGCGTTCGAGGAAGCGGACGGCCACCTGCTGGTTGACGGCATTGTCCTCGACGAGAAGGATCCGCAGGTGCGGGAGGTCCTCCAACAGTTCGTTGATCCGTGTCTGGTGGCGAACTTCCTCGCGAACGGTGGGCGTGACCGCCAGTTCGAACCAGAAGATGCTGCCGACGCCGACGGTGCTGCTCATGCCCAGTTCGCCGCCGAGCTTTTCAACGATCTGCTTGCAGATCGTGAGGCCGAGCCCGGTGCCGCCGTATTTGCGGCTGATCGAGGCATCGACCTGGGAAAAGGGCTTGAACAGTTTCTCAATGCCTGATTCCTCGATGCCGATGCCGGTATCCTCGACCTCGAACCGCAGCATCAGGGCACTGTCACGGTAGAACTCGCGCAGGCGCAGGGTGACAGTGCCTTCGCTGGTGAATTTCACCGCGTTGCTGAGCAGGTTCAGCAGAACCTGGCGCAAGCGCGTCGGATCGGTGCGCACGTAGCGGGCGTGGAGCGAATCGGGGATATCGAGAACGACGGTGTTGCAGTGTTCGTCCGCGCGACCGCGGATGATGCCGACGGTGCTTTCGGCGAGGCTGCGAATATCGACCGCGCGTTCCTCCAGTTCGAGCTTGCCGTGCTCGATCTTCGAATAGTCGAGGATCTCGTTGATGACTTCCAGCAACGCCTCGCCCGAGGCCCGGATCGTCTTCACGCTGGCAGCTGCATCGTCCGGCAGCTTCGACAGCTGCAGGAGCTCGGCCATGCCGAGGATCGCGTTGAGGGGGGTGCGAATCTCGTGTCCCATAGTCGCCATGAATTGCGACTTAGCACGGTTGCCGGCATCGGCCGCCTCATAGGCGTCCGTCAGTTCGTGCGTCATCGCTTCCAGGCTCAGGCCGGCGGCGCGGACCGATTTCAACTGGCGCCGCAGCGTGACGACGAGAAAAATCACCGACGCCATCAACAGGACGAGCATGATGACCGAGGTTCTCTCAAGCTCGCGCACCGCAGCCTGACTCTCCGCCCGCTCGTCCTTCAGCTTCTCATTGGTGTGGAGCAACAGCTCATCCGTTCTGGCGGCGAGCAGAACGATCGCCCGATCGAGCGCAGAGACAGCCGCTCGATTGAGGTCACCTGTCGGCACCAGCCCGTCGATCAGAG
The DNA here is from genome assembly GCF_017599385.1 of Ciceribacter sp. L1K22. Classification (GTDB taxonomy): domain Bacteria; phylum Pseudomonadota; class Alphaproteobacteria; order Rhizobiales; family Rhizobiaceae; genus Allorhizobium. Next base: position 762,002 of record NZ_JAGFPK010000001.1, on the reverse strand, counting down.
GCGCTAGCTCCTGCACGTCCGCCTCTATCGCCGTGACCATGGCGTCAACAACGCGGTCGCCGGAGAAATGATCAGCTTGAAGCGACTGCCGGATTGCGGCGGCCCGGCTGGAGACGTCTTTGTAGTGACGAACCAGCGCCGACAATGCCTGAGTCTGCGTCGGGTGCGCTGCGCGGCCAGAGGCGAGTTCGGCAAGATCGTGGTCCAGTCCCCTCACCTCGCGGTCCAGCTGATAAGCCGACCACACAACGTTCTCACGGATCCCGTCCTGGAGATCCCGGAACCGGCTCGATATATCGGCGAACAGCATGACAAGAACGATCAGCAGCGCGGCCGACAGAACCTGAAGGATCAGGGTGGTCTTGCCGGCCTTGCGGATGATGTCGCCGCTGATGTTGGAGAAGCGATTCATAGCGTCGCCTCGCAATACCGCGTCCGGACCGGTGCCGGTGACGACATCACCAAGGACGGGAGCTGCGAACGCACGGCTTTCATGGCCGACCCGTTTCAACCGGCGAGGGCGGCGTCTGCCCGCCCGTAATGCGTAAACAGCAGCGTACGGAACGCGATTGCCTCGACCGGCTTGGTCAGGAAATCCGTGACGCCTGCCTCGATCGCCGCGTGGCGAAGCCCTGGTTCGCTGTCTGCCGTAACCATGATCATCGGAACGTCGTCATAGCGCTCCATCATGCGAACCGCCTTGGTGAACTGGATGCCATTCATGCCCGGCAGAACATGGTCGACGATCAACAGGCGGAAACGCGTGTGATGGCAAAGCTCCAGAGCACGGACCGGATCAGCCTCAATCACGATGTCGTCGGTCGTCACCTTCTTCGCAAGGTGCTTGAGCACCATTGCGTTGGTCGCGTTGTCCTCAATGATCAAGATCGCCATAACTGCTCCCGTCGACGGCAGCGCCGTCAGTCCACCCCGATACGCCTGCGGCAGAGCCTCATCTGGAGGAGTGCCGGTATCCACGAGGATTTATCAAAAGCAGACTGAAATTGGCTGAAGCAAATCCGGACAATTTTACCGATGTGCGCCAAAAAACGTCCAATTCAGAAGACGCTGATAAAGGGCGAAGACAACGCGGCGGTCGGCCGGATCCGGCCTGGCTAGAGAATAGTTCCAGCCGAGGGTCCCCACACGTCCGTCAGGGCGAAGCCGTCGCCCAGAGGATCGAAGGGATCGAGTGCAACCTGATGAAGACCGAAGGTGAAGCCGCGCCCGGCTATAGTCGGCACGATGGCGGAACGACCGGCGATCGTCGTGACGGCGGAAAGGCCCACCTCGAACTCGGACCCGATGATCGACCGCGACTTGAACACATCGCCGACCTTGACCTTGCCGCGGGCGTAAAGCGCCGCAAGATTTGCGGAATTGCCCGTGCCGCAGGGGGAGCGGTCGACGCGGCCCGGCCACATGGTGGTGCAGGTGCGGACGGCGCCATCCGGATCGATATCGCGGAACATGACATAGGCGACGCCGGAAATCGCCTCGATTTCAGGATGCGTCACGGGAACGGTGCGATTGATCAGATCCTTGAGAACCATGCCGGCTTCGACCAGCTTGCGGGCATTGGCCTTCTCGATCTTCACGCCGATCGATGCGGCATCAACCAGCGCATAGAAGATGCCGCCGAAGCAGATGTCGACGCTGATGGTGCCCCATTCTTCGGTCGCTATGGGAAGGTCGAGCGTATCGACGAAGGACGGCACCATTGTCAGCGTGACCTTTTCGCAGCGACCGTCATGGCAGGTCGCTACCGCACGGACGAGGCCCGCCGCCGTGTCGAGAACGACGACCGTTTCGGGCTCCTTCATCTCGACGATACCGCTTTCGAGCAGCGCCGTCGTCATGCAGATGGAGTTGGAACCGGAACTGGCATGCGCCTGGTCCGGTTGTAGTATGACCATGCCGGCGTCGGCGTCGGGGTGCTTCGCTGGCAGGAGCAGGTTGACCGAACCGATCGGGGCGCCACGCGGCTCGAGAACGAGGAAACGGCGAAGCGCCTCGCCTTTCGGATCGGTATTCAGCCAATGCAGCTGTTCGGCGATCGTGGCGCCGGGTATTTTCGGCACGCCGCCGACGGCGATCTTGCCAATTTCTCCCTCGCAATGAACGTCGATCAGCTGGATCGTGCGCTTCCACCGCATGAACGTCATCCCTTCCGTGTCCGCGCGAATGGACATGTGTGCCACGCGCCGCCTGGATCGCAAACTTATAACTTGTGATATATCAGGCGCATTGCGTTGACCACGGTTTTCTTCGCCGTTGCGACGCACCGGCCCGTTCATCATCCTGTCAAAGACCGCCCCTAGAGCACGCGTCAAACGCTTCGGAGACCGCCTCATGACCAAGATCATCCAGCTTACCGACCTGCACATGGTGCCGGAAGGCCAGACCATCATCGGCCTCGATCCCTTCACCAGGATCGGCCGGGCGGTGGAGCACATCAACCGATACCAGGCGGACGCCGATCTCGTGATCATATCGGGGGACCTTACCCACTACGGCGACGAGGCATCGTATCGGCGGCTTCGGCATTTGCTGGCGGACCTCCTGCCGCCGATGGTCGTGACGATCGGCAATCACGATCGGCGCGAGATCTTCCGCTCGGTGTTCGCGGACGTGATGCCCGACGACGACGGCTTCATCCAGCGCGTTGTCGATTTCGAGGACTGCCGCGTCATCGTTCTCGATACCGCGCACGAGCGCCTTGCCGACGATCCGCTTCACGCGGCCGGAACACTCTGCGATCTGCGCCTCGGCTTTCTCGAGCGCGCGCTCGCGGCCGCCGACGCGCGGCCCGTGCTCGTCTTCATGCACCACCCGCCCCACGATACGGGCTTCGTCGGCATGGACGAGATCAAGCTGACGAATGGCGAAGCCTTCCACGACCTCATCGGCCGGTTCGGCAATGTCCGGCACATTTTCGCCGGTCATGTGCATCGCACCATTAGCGGAAGCTATCGCGGGACGCCCTATTCCATCTTCAAGAGCCCGGTGCACCAGCAGCCCATGCCCTTCGAGGTGAGCGATTCCGATTCCTCCGTCGACGAGCCCGGCGCCTACGGCATCATCCGCGTGTTGCCAAATGGCATCCAGGTGCACAACGAGGACTACGAGATCGCCGTCAGGACCGACGAGGCCGGTTTCGCCGCACGCGCGGTCGCCTAGATGGCCACGTGACGGGCGCCGGCGCTCAGACCGGCATCATCGTGCCGCGCTCGCGCAGAGCGACATGCCAGGAGAGAGCTTCCTCGATGACGTGCGGTGTTTGTCCGCCGCGCGCTCTTGCCCGGTCGAAATAATCCGCCAGGGCATCCCTGTAATCCTCGTGAACGCAGTTGCGGATGATCACTTCGGCGCGCTCGCGCGGGGCGAGCCCGCGCAGATCCGCAAGGCCTTTCTCGGTGATCAGGATGTCGACGTCGTGCTCTGTATGATCGACGTGGCTTACCATCGGCACGACGGAGGAGATTGTACCCTTCTTGGCCGTGGACTTTGTGACGAAGATCGACATGTAGGCGTTGCGGGCGAAATCGCCGGAGCCGCCAATGCCGTTCATCATATGGGTGCCTCCAACATGGGTTGAGTTGACGTTGCCGTAGATGTCAAACTCAAGCGCGGTATTGATGCAGATGAGACCGAGCCGCCGGATGACTTCCGGATGATTGCTGATCTCCTGCGGCCTGAGGATCAGGTGATGCTTGTATTCCGCCAAACGCGGCAGGATGTGGGCGTTCATCTCGCTCGAGAGCGTGATCGACGAACCCGAGGCGAAGGTCAGCTTGCCGGAATCGAGCAGTTCGAAGGTCGAATCCTGCAGAACCTCGGAATACATCTTCAGGTCATGGAAGGGAGCGTCAATGAAGCCGTGGAGAACGGCGTTCGCAATCGTCCCGATGCCGGCCTGAAGGGGTTGGAGATCGTAGCCCATGCGGCCCTTATGGACCTCGTTCAGCAGGAAATCCGTCAGGTGGCCGGCAATGGCGCGGGTGTCGTCGTCCGGTTTGTCGACATTGGCGAAGCTATCGTGCTTCTCCGAGATGACGATGCCGGCGATTTTTTCCGGCGGCACCGGGATGTAGGGCAGGCCGATGCGACTGTCGGCAGTCACCACTGGAATCGGCATGCGCGATGGACGGCGCTGCGGGATGAAGATGTCGTGCAGGCCTTCCAGGGTGGTCGGCTGCGACATGTTCAGTTCGACGATCACCTTGTCGGCGAGAATGGCGAAGCTGGCGGAATTGCCGACGGAGGTGGTCGGCACGATGCCGCCATGCTCGAGGATGGCGACCGCCTCGATGACCGCAATGTCGACGGGCTGCAACTGTCCGGTGCGGAGCTGTTCCACCGTTTCGGAGAGATGCTGGTCGATGAACATCACCTCGCCTGCGTTGATGAGCTTGCGCAGCCCCGGATCGGACTGGAAGGGCATGCGGCGGGCCGTGACATGGGCTTCGGCCAGCGTCCGGTCGAGGTCATTGCCGAGGGAGGCACCGGTGATGAGCGTGATCTTCAAGGGATCGGTCCTCGCACGCTCGGCGAGCGCCAGCGGCACGGCCTTCGCTTCGCCAGCCCGCGTGAAACCGCTCATGCCCACCGTCATGCCATCCCTAATCATCGCGGCAGCCTGATCGGCGGTGATGACTCGATCGAGAAGCGATTTATGGCGAATGCGGTCACGCAGCATGAGTTGCTCCTGAAAATCGGCCTGGACGCCGGCCCAGAAATAAAGGCCGCAGTACCAGATGGCGGAAGATCGGCGCCGCAACATTGATTTTTATCAAAAGGCCAAACAGGGCAGCAATGCGATTTACGCACGGCTATCGTTAAGCGCCCAAAGACAACTCAAAGGCAGTCAATGCATGATGATGACTACAGTTAGCATTCTCATTGCATCCTGAGTATCGCTTCAGATAGCGCCAGGGGTGGAATATAATTTTTTACAAAAGAATATGCTTATTTTCTGCAATTTAAGCGTTATATTTAATGCGTGCCGTTCGTAGATAGAAGGAACCGACGATGAGCTTTGATGATGGGTTCAAATTGAAAATTATGGGAAATGCATCGATACGGGGAGGTCGATACGGCATTAGGCTTGAAAGTGAGCCACATGAAAAAATAGAAGTTCTAGTAACTGACAACGCTCAAATCCATGGCGATTTCGATGCTATATTTCGCGAAATCCGCGAGACAAGGAAAAAAAGTAAAATATTGTCAATAATTCCGGACAAACAATGGGAAAATTTTGATTTACAACTGAAACTTAATCCGAGCGACGCTATTACTCCGAAATATTTCGAGAATATCGCTGTACAAAGCGGTTTATCTTCTTGGTTAAGCTCGCATGGCATTGAGCTGGCCTCATTTTGTCTTGAGGTTTATAAATCCCTGCGAGGATAACATGATTTTGAAGGACGTTGGAATATTCGGATTTAAGTATGGTGTGGGAATAGTGGGCAACACACCTGTTACCATTGATGGCGGGACAATTAGGGCTCGGGAGGCTGGCATATTGAGGCTGCCATCACCGTCATTGCATCCCGCATTGAAGCATAAAGGGGGTAATACGTATGTGTTGACTCTGCCAAAGGAGCTAATGCAAAATATTGCTGCGGCCGCGAACGGAATTCGACCAAGCTCTAAAAACGTGAGCAGCTTTGTGACTGCTGTAAGACTCGATAAATTTCTTACGGAGGTCGGACTCCCCACAGACTGTCTCAACCACATAATTACCGGGTCTGATTTTGTCATCGACGGAGACGGGCGCCTTCTCCTGTCGGCCAATGTCCGAAATACGTGATTCTAGGAATGTACCTACGGCGGGATCACAATCCTTTAAATCGACGTAATGGCTAACGACGCCAGCGATCACTTGCTCGTTTATTTACGTGCTAAACTTTTTTATAGAAGTGATGCAGCATTGATAATGTGCAGGTGGATATTTTTCGGAAAATCCAGTTAGTTCAATCAGAATAGACGATGTGTAAAATACACACAACCGCATCCCGCATAGCATCTCTCTTCGCTACGCTGGGGAATTACAAAAAATGGCGCACCCGAAGAGATTCGAACTCCTGACCCCCAGATTCGTAGTCTGGTGCTCTATCCAGCTGAGCTACGGGTGCTTGCCTCAGACCGGCGTCGCCGGCTGCGTGGCGATCCTCTAAAGCGAGAGCGAAGCGAATGCAAGAGGATTTCGGAAAAAAACGACGATAGCTTTTTCTCCGGTGGATCCGTTGGCCGATGTCATTGACGCTCGAGGCGGGCACGCCAGTCTTCCAGCGCCACCGGCCGATCCGGAATCTCGATGCGGAATAACGTTCCCGGATCGGGCTTCTCCACCAGGGCGATGGTGCCGCGATGGGCAAGGACCAATTCGCGAGCAATGGCGAGGCCAAGCCCCGTGCCGCCGGAACGGGCCGAACCGCGGAAGGCGGCAAAGAGATTTTCGCGAGCTTTCGGCGGCATGCCGGGACCGGTGTCGTCGATCGAAATCGACACCACGGTTCCGACGCGGTGTGCCGTCAGCGTCACACATCGCTCCTGCGATGCATCCGAAGGGAGATGATTAGACAGCGCCTGGACCGCGTTTCGGCAGATGTTGTGAATAACCCGGAAAAGCTGCTCGCTGTCGGCATCGACCTCCAAATCCTCGGGCACCACATCCACGAACTGGATGCCGTGGGCCGGATCTATAGCGAGAATATCGCGCACTTCCTGGACGAGGTGACACAGCGGGAAACGTCGGCGGCGCGGTTCGGCTTCGGAGGCTTGACCATAGGCCAGCACCTCGCTGGTATAGCCCACAGCGCGGTCGATGGTACGCAACAGCTTCGGCGCGAAGCTCTTCACCATCGGATCCTCGACATCGACCAGACGGTCCGACATCAATTGGGCGGAGGCGAGAATGTTGCGCATGTCGTGGTTGATCTTCGAGACCGCCAGACCAAGATCGGCAAGGTTCTTCTGTTGCTTCAGCGTCTTCTGCAGCTGCTCCTGCATGGCGGCCAGATGGCGCTCGGCGACCGCGATCTCATCACCGCCGCTTCCGGCTCGCAGGACGCGGGCAGGGTTTTCCGGCTCGGCGGCAAAAGCCTGCATGCTGCGGGTCAGCCGGCGCATGGGAACGATCATCATTCGGTTAATGGCAAGGAAGATGAGGACGGCGGTGAACAGCGAGATGATGATCGAGACGCTGAACACCTGGCGGGCATAAGCCAGCATGGCGTTGCGGAGGCTACTTTCCTCCAGAAGGAGTTCTATCTCTGTATCGCTGTCTCCAACGGGGCCATAGACCTGCATGATACGGTCGCCACCAAACAGGAGCGTCGACAGGGCATCGCGGACAGCATCCAGCATCGGCACGTCGCGCAGGTCGTAAGTGAGGTCGACCTGCGGCGGCATGTTCTCGACCGCCAAAAGTTTGGAGGTGCCGTCACTGCGGAGTGCGATCGCCTTGGTGCCGGTCGCCATAAGGGCACTGTCCTGGACCGCGCGCGGAAGCTCGATCGGCTGCAGCCCGTCGATCACAACGCTCGCCGCGCCGGCCGTGTTCAGCCTGTCCCGCAGCCAGGCAAGCCGCATATTGGCAATGGAGGGTACGAAGATGAGGACCTCGGCGATCATCACGAACATGACTGTCAGCCAGAGAAGACGCGTCGACAGTCCCCTCACCAGACGGGGTGCGGCGCTCTCTATCTCATCACGCTGCTGTCCGTCGGCCTGCCCGCCCGGCATCGTCTGATCTCCTCGGTCGACCGTGCCTGTTCCACAGTCGTTTTGCGCACTTATACTTTAGAACATCATGGTGGATTTTCCAACCGGGACCGCGGCACGGTTTGCGCGACAAAGGAGCCTATGCGGCAATTGACTCCGACAGCCTTCGCCCGTATAAGCCGCCGTCATTCGGACAGGCTCGTCGTGCTGCGACTTAACGCCGCCGGAGATCAAACCAACGCTCTTGCACTTGTTGCAAAACCAAGAAGGGCCGCACACCGCGGTATCAAATAAATGAAGCGTACCTACCAACCTTCCAAGCTTGTTCGCAAGCGTCGCCACGGTTTCCGTGCGCGCATGGCCACCAAGGGCGGCCGCAAGGTTATCGCCGCTCGTCGCGCTCGCGGTCGCGCGCGCCTGTCGGCGTAACATACAGTGCACGCCCGTGAGCAAACCCGGGCATAAGCGCACTCATGGTTCCAAATCGGCTGTCGGCCGGCTGAAAAGCCGGCCGCAGTTTCTTGCGGTTCGCGCAGGCGAACAGCGCAAGGGCCGCTTCTTTCTCCTCGAGGTCCTCGACCATGGAGATCCTGAAGCACCGCCCCGCGTCGGCTTCACCGTTACCAAGAAACACGGCAACGCCGTCGAGCGCAATCGGATGCGCCGACGCCTCAGAGAGGCTGTTCGCCTTTCGGCGGCATTTGCAATGAAGCCGGGACACGACTATGTCATCGTCGGCCGAAGGGACGCGCTGACCGCGCCTTTCAACGAACTTGCCAGTCAACTGACGCAACGTATAGAAGCCAGACCCAGAAACGAGCGGTCCAACGGCCCTCGCTCCAGGAAGGTATGATGGAAAACAAACGCAACTACTTCATTGCCATCGCGCTGTCGGTGCTGATCGTGCTGGCATGGCAGTTCCTCTACATGAATCCGAGGATCGAGGCGCAGCGCCAGGCGCAGCAGGCACAGGAAGCGCAGCAGGCACAGCAGCAGGCCGCCCAACCAGCAAGCCCGGCCCAGGCGCCGGCGGTCGACGGAGCCCTGCCCGGTGCGATCCAGGCAACCGCCGAGGCGACACGCGAGCAGGCCATAGCCAAATCCCCGCGCGTTGCAATCGAGACGAACGCGCTGGTCGGTTCCATCAACCTTGCCGGCGCCCGCTTCGATGACCTGAAGCTCAAGGACTACCGCGAGACGGTGGATGACGACAGCCCGATCATCACCCTGCTCAGCCCGGCCGACAGCCGCAGCGGCTATTTCACCGAGCTTGGCTATGTCGGCTCAAGCGAAGCAGGCAGTGTGCCCGGACCTGCAACGGTCTGGACGCTTTCCGAAGGCGACAAGCTGACGGAAACGACGCCCGTCACGCTGACCTACACAAACGATGCGGGCCTTACCTTCACGCGCAAGATTTCCGTCGATGAACATTATATGTTCACGGTGGAAGATATCGTCAGCAACGGGGGGACGGCGACCGCTTCTCTTTCGCCCTATGGCCGCGTGACGCGCTACAACAAGCCGTCCACTCCATCGATCTATGTCCTGCACGAAGGCTTTCTCGGTGTCTTTGGAACCGATGGTGGGCTTGTCGAGGAAAAGTACAGCAATATCGAAGAAGAACCGTATCTCGCGCCCAAGGCGACCGGGGGCTGGTTCGGCGTGACAGACAAGTACTGGGCGACGGCGATCATCCCGCAACAGGATACCGCCTACGAAAGCCGCTTCTCGCACTTTACCGACGGCCAGACGCGCTACCAGGCTGACTACAAGACCGATGCAGTGTCAGTCGACGCCGGACAGAGCGTGGCGATGACCACCCGCGTGTTCGCCGGCGCGAAGGAAGTGCCTGTCGTCGACAGCTACGAAGCCGACCTTTCGATTCCGAAGTTCGATCTCCTGATCGACTGGGGCTGGTTCTACTTCATCACCAAGCCGATGTTCAAACTGATGGATTTCTTCTTCCGGATGGTTGGCAACTTCGGCGTGGCGATCCTGCTCACCACGATCGTCGTAAAGCTTCTGTTCTTCCCGCTCGCCAACAAGCAGTACGCCTCCATGGCCAATATGAAGCGCGTGCAGCCGAAAATGGAAGAGCTGAAGGCCAAGCATGGCGATGACCGCATGGCGCTGCAGCAGGCGATGATGCAGCTCTACAAGGACGAGAAGATCAACCCGGTGGCCGGCTGCTGGCCGATCCTCCTGCAGATCCCGGTGTTCTTCGCGCTCTACAAGGTGATCTACGTCACCATCGAGATGCGTCATGCACCGTTCTTCGGCTGGATCCAGGACCTGTCGGCTCCCGATCCGACGACCTTCATCAACCTGTTCGGCCTGCTTCCGTTCGAGGGTCCGACCTTCCTGCATCTCGGCGTCTGGCCGATCATCATGGGTATCACCATGTGGATGCAGATGCGGATGAACCCGACGCCGCCGGATCCCACCCAGGCGATGCTGTTCAACTGGATGCCCGTGATCTTCACGTTCATGCTCGGTACCTTCCCGGCCGGTCTCGTGATCTACTGGGCCTGGAACAACACGCTCTCGGTCCTGCAGCAGTCGATCATCATGAAGCGCCACGGGGTGAAGATCGAACTGCTCGACAACATCAAGAACATTTTCCGGCGAAAACCTGCCGCAAGCAAATGATCGGGAGGCCGGGCACTTGTCCGGCCTTTTTTCTTTTCGAGTGTTCGCAAGCGGATCAGCCTTGGTCGCCGCCGGCGCATTGCGCTGCATGGCCGGGCTTTAAATCTGTTGCAGAGTGGTGGAGCATGCCGTCGAGGCATGAGCGGGAGACACAGGCATGAGCGACATGACGCGTGTCGGAAATGTTGCGACACAGGCCGGACGGCTGGACATCGGCGGTGTCGCGCTCGTGCTGGGATCGGCAATCGCCTGGAGCTTCGGCGGTGCCATCGCGCGCTATCTCGAGGTTCAGGATAGCTGGACAATCGTCTTCTGGCGCTGTTTGTTCGCGGGTATCTTCCTGCTAACGTTCATGCTCATTCGCGATGGCGGTCGCGGGACCCTGCGATTGTTCCGCGACATGGGATGGCCCGGACTGACGGTTGCCATGGGCTTTGCGACCGCATCGACCTGCTTCATCATCGCGATCAGCTATACGACGGTCGCCAACGTGGTGCTGCTGCAGGCAGGGGTACCGCTGTTTGCCGCGCTGATCTCCTGGCTGATCTTCCGGGAGCCCATCTCCCGGATAACTTGGGCGGCGATCGCGGCGGTGATTGGGGGTGTTGCGATCATGGTATCCGGCTCGCTCGAGGGACGGATATCGCCGATCGGAAATGGTCTCGCCCTGTTGATCGCCGTGGTGTTTGCCCTGACCACCGTCGTTACCCGACGCTATCCGCATGTGAGAATGACACCGGCTGCGTGCGTCGGCTGCTTCGCAGCATCGGCGATTGCGGGAAGCCTTGCGGGCACATGGGTGGTCTCGGCGCCTGATCTCGCTCTCCTCTTCGCATTCGGCGCTCTCAACCTCGGCCTCGGCATGGCCCTCTTCGTGACCGGTGCCCGAACGATCCCCGCCGCGCTCGCTGCCCTGCTCGGCACGATGGAGACGATGCTAGGGCCGATCTGGGTGGCTTTGTTGCATGAGGAAATCCCCGACAGCCGGACGGTTGTCGGCGGCAGCGTCATTCTCGTTGCACTCGTCGTCTACCTCGGATTCGAACTGCGGCGGCAGAACCCCAGGACGCCCCGGGCGGTACCTCCGACCATCTGACGCAGCGCTCGTTCATCCACCGAATCGGCGCGAAGGCTTGACTCCGGGCCGCAAAACACCGATTCCGCCGGATGACAACGGAAGACGGTATGATGACCAGCAGCAGCGACGGGACGACGCGCCCCATCTTCGGCAATCCGTGGATATTCATCCGCGGCGTTCCGGCAATGAAATTTCTCCCGCCGGAAGGTCCGCCGGAAATCGCCTTCGCCGGGCGGTCCAATGTCGGCAAATCGTCGCTGATCAATGCGCTGGTGGGACACAAGGGTTTGGCACGGACCTCCAATACGCCGGGGCGAACGCAGGAGCTTAATTACTTCGTGCCCGAGGGCTATACGGGCGATGCGAGCGACCTGCCGCCGACGGCGATCGTGGACATGCCGGGCTATGGCTACGCCCAGGCGCCGAAGGAACAGGTGGACGCCTGGACCAAGCTCGTCTTCGACTATCTGAGAGGGCGCTCGACGCTGAAGCGCGTCTATGTGCTGATCGATGCCCGGCATGGCATCAAGAAGAACGACGAGGAGGTTTTGAGCCTGCTCGACAAGGCGGCCGTGTCGTACCAGATCGTGCTCACCAAAACCGACAAGATCAAGGATCCCGCCGTTCCGAAGCTCGTCTCCGAGACACTGGAGAAAATCCGCAAGCGGCCCGCCGCCTACCCCGTCGTGATCGCAACCTCTTCGGAAAAGGGTGGAGGCCTCGACGAGTTGAGAGCCGCGATAAACGAGGCCGTGGGTCTCGGAGCCTGACGCGACCCCGAGACCCCTATTCCACTGCCTGACCCTTTACGACTTCGGCAGCAGAACCTTGTCGATGACGTGGATTACGCCGTTCGACTGCTTGACGTCGGCGATAGTGACGGTGGCGACGCCGCCGGTCTCGTCGGTCAGGGTGATCTTGCCCATGTCCTCTTTCGCCTTCAGTACGCAGCCGCCGACGGTCGTCACATCGTGCTCGCCGCCATCGTCGGCGATCATCTTGGCCACGGCGGACGACATTGCCTCAGCCGCGACCACATGGCAGGTCAGGACCTTGGTCAGCTGGTCCTTGTTTTCAGGCTTCAGCAGGGTATCGACAGTCCCAGCAGGCAGCGCCGCAAAGGCTTCATTGGTCGGCGCAAAAACGGTGAACGGTCCGGCGCCGGAAAGGGTGTCAACAAGACCAGCGGCCTGGACGGCGGCGACGAGGGTGGTGTGATCCTTCGAGTTGACGGCGTTCTCGACGATGTTCTTGTCTTCATACATGGCGGCACCGCCGACCATCGGGTTTTCGGCGTGGGCCACCGAGGCGCCGAGGCCGATGACGGTTGCGGCAAGAAGCATGCGGATACGGGCTTTGGTCATGGTGATCTCCTCTTCCTTGTTCTCCGGTCACTTTGTCGGATCGACGTCCGGGACCGGGGTTGGCGATCCGTCTTGCGGGATCTTCAAAAAAGACGAGACGTTCGGAAAAGAAGTTTCAGCACATCGAGGAAAATCGCAAACGAGGAATCAAGCCTTTGAAACAACGTCGCTATTTTTTCGCCGTCAGAAACCGATCGGTCCGACGGCAATGACAGGCCCGGTCGCTCGACCGGTCGGCGAGCCACCAAGTGGTTCGACGCTGACGGCGAGCACGGCGCCAGCGGCAAGGTCGCGGCGCAAGTTTGTGGGGACAGCCAGTTCGCCTTCGCCCGTCTGCGGCAGAACACCAAGCGAGCGCGGCGCGCCAGAGCCGACGATCAGCCAGAGTTCGAGCGACTTTTCCGCACCATCGCCGGCTGCCACGGGTGTCACGCTCAGCCGGCCGGATCGTTCGTCATAGCGGGCGAGCAGATTGACAGCACCATCCTCGCCCGCCATTTCGGCAACCAGCGGCGCTGGTTCCGGTGCCAGGCCAGGAGCCACAGCGAAAGCGGTAAACGCCGCCAATCCGGCGAACCCCGCCAACGAGAGGCCGCGCCAGAACGGCAAGGACTGCCAAACTCTCGTCCAAACAGAAGCAACCACCGCCGGACCGAAGAGCCGCGCCTCGATCTGCGCGAACGTCTGGGCCGGGACTGGCTCTTCCGCGTAGGTTTCGCTGAACTGTGAGAGGTTCTCCTCCCAGCGCCAGACGATGGCGGCGAATTGCCGGTCGCGACGCATGCGCTCCTCGACCTCACGCCTGGCGTCCGTATCCAAGGCACCCAGCACGTATTCGCCCGCCAGCACCTCGTCGCGGGATCGATCGCCCTTGCTCTGGTCCGGCCCTGTCATGTCTCCAAACACTCTCTCAATTTCAGCAGGCTGCGGCGAAGCCAGGTTCTCATTGTGTTCAACGGCACATTGAACCGATCGGCGAGCTCCTGATAGCTCAGTCCCTCGACATAGGCGTATCGTACCGCCTGCGCGCGCTCAGATTCCAACTGTTCCATGCACCTGTCAATGCGCTTTCCCTCGCTCGATATAACCGCCACCGTTTCCGGGTTATGGCCGGGATCGACGAGGTCTGCGGCTTCCTCGATCGTTGACGCCGGCCGGCGGACCACCCGCAGCCGGTCAATGCAATAGTGCCGGGCGATCGAATACAACCAGGCCATGGGGCTGGCACCGGTCCCCGCGAAGGTGTCAGCGCGCTGCCATATGCGCACGAAAACCTCCTGAAGGGCATCCTCGGCTTCGGCCCGATCTCGCAACATAAGAATGCAGACGGCAAAAAGTTTCGGTCCAGTCTCCCGATAGAGACCGGAAAACGCGTCGCGATCCTTGAGGGCGATCCGCCCCAGGAGCGCTGTCAAGTCGGCAGACATCAGCTCGCGTCCTCTTCCCGGGCACGCCATCGCCGGCGCGCGCTGCTACCTGTAGGCTACGAAGACGCGAGCGGGATGGATCATCCGCGCGTTATCTTCCGCCGTGATTATTCCATCGCGGTAGAGTTTACGCTAAAAGGCCGCGACAAACACAAGGGATGTTCCATGACCGCTTCGGAAGGTGAAATCCAGGCACGGCTGCTCGCCCAGGCGCTGCCTTACATGCAGCGCTACGAGAACAAGACGATCGTCGTGAAATACGGCGGCCACGCCATGGGCGATTCCGAGCTCGGCAAAGCATTCGCGGCCGACATCGCGCTGCTCAAGCAGTCGGGTGTCAACCCGATTGTCGTGCATGGTGGCGGGCCGCAGATCGGGGCGATGCTGACGAAGATGGGCATCGAATCGAAGTTCGAGGGCGGCCTGCGCGTCACCGACCAGAAGACGGTCGAGATCGTCGAAATGGTTCTCGCTGGATCGATCAACAAGGAAATCGTCGCCCTGATCAACCAGACCGGCGAATGGGCAATCGGGCTTTGCGGCAAGGACGGCAACATGGTCTTTGCCGAGAAGGCCAAGAAGACCATTACCGATCCGGACAGCAATATCGAGAGGGTCCTCGATCTCGGGTTCGTCGGTGAGGTGGTCGAGGTCGACCGTACCCTGCTCGACCTGCTCGCCAAGTCCGAGATGATCCCAGTGATCGCGCCGGTGGCTCCGGGCCGCGACGGACATACTTACAATATCAACGCCGATACGTTTGCCGGCGCGATCGCGGGCGCTCTGCGTGCTACCCGCCTGCTCTTCCTGACCGATGTTCCAGGCGTGCTGAACAAGAACGGCGAACTGATCAAGGAACTGTCCGTGTCCGAAGCCCGCGCGCTGATCAAGGATGGGACGATCTCCGGCGGCATGATCCCCAAGGTCGAAACCTGCATCGACGCGATCAATGCGGGCGTTCAGGGCGTCGTCATCCTGAACGGCAAGGTTTCGCACGCCGTGCTGCTCGAAATCTTCACCGAAGGTGGCGCGGGCACGCTCATCGTTCCCTGAGGACCAGCCCCGGTTCCGTCAGAGCGCGAACAGGCCGACGGGGCGCATCTTGCCTTCGTGGCGCAGGAGCCATTTCTTGCGCCACAGGCCGGCACCATAACCGACAAGGGATCCGTCCGATCCGATGCAGCGATGGCACGGGATGACGATCACGATGGGATTGGCGCCATTGGCCTTACCCACCGCGCGCACCGTTTCCATCCCGCCGACATTCCTGGCGATATCGCCATAGGAGCATGTCTCGGCGAGCGGGACCTTCAGCAGTTCGGACCAGACCGCCTTTTCGAACTCACTGCCGGCCGGACTGATCGGGACAGAGAAGTCGCTGCTCTCGCCAGCGAAATAGGCCTCCAGCTCCTGACCGATCGTCGATGTGACCGAATTTCCTTCCGGACGCACCTCGCCATGCCCATATCGAGACAGGGTCGCCCGGTCCTCGACTTCACCCTTCCGTTCAAAGAAGGAAAGGACACGCAGATGTGTGTCGTCGGCCACGGCGACAATGTCGCCGAGCGGTGAGGCAAACCACTGGGAAAACAAAGGCTGTCGGAAGACTTCAACGACGGTGTCCATCAGACGATCATAAGCCCACGATGCATTGTGGGCAACGCGATCACAGCAGAAGCAGCGCCAGAATGCCGAGCACGATCAGGAGGCAGCCGGCCAGTTCTAGCGCATTGATCTTCTCCTTGAAGACGAAGACCGAGGAGGCGAACGTGAAGAGCATCTCGATCTGAGCCAACGCCTTGACCACGGCAACCTGTTGCAGGGTCATGGCCGTGAACCATCCAAAGGATGCCGTGGCGCCGACGAAGCCGACAAGCAGGCCGACACGCCGTGCATCGACGACGCGACGCAGCTCATCCGGATCGTACCTCACCATCCAAATTAACATCGCGACGGCCTGGATCACGATCACGACGACGAGCGTGTAGCTCGCTTGCATGACGGCATCCGGATGTGGCAGGCTGGGAGCAAGCGCAAGCGACGCCTGGCGGTAGGCAATGCCCGAAATACCGAACAGGAAACCAGACATCAGGCCGATGCGGGCGGTTCGGCTGGCGACGGACGTCAGCAGCGAGGCTGGCGTGACCGCGGTTCGGGCGACGGAGATCAACATGACGCCCACCACCGAAATGACGATCGCCGCGATGACCGACCAGCCGATGCCCTCGCCGAACAGAAGCAGAGCGATGATGGCCGCCTGAGCGGGCTCCGTCCGGGAATAGGCTGTGCCGACGGCGAAGTTGCGGAAGGCGAAGAGATGGACAAGCAGGAAGGTCGCGGCGATTTGGGCGAAAGCGCCGAGGACGGCCCATAGCCCGAACGACGCATTCGGAACGGGAAGCGGCCGACCGAGCGCGAGGTGCAGGACAGCGAGATAAGCGAGCGCGAAGGGAACACCATAGCCAAAGCGTACGAAGGTAGCGCCCGTCGTGCCCATGCGTCCCTTCAGATGCTTCTGAAGAGCGGAGCGGAGGTTTTGCAGGAAGGCGGCTGCGACTGTGACGGGGATCCAGAGTTCCATGACAGCGGGCATACACCCGCCCCGACCCGTCGCCAAGGCCGGTTCGATCGTGAACGGTCCGGTCCCTTTTCTTTGCCCGCCGATCCGTGCATAACCGCCGGATGACCAACGCCCTCAGCACCACTGCCAATTCCGCCGACTTCGCCCATGTTACCGACTGGGTGTTCGATCTCGACAACACGCTCTATCCGCATCACATCAACCTGTTCGCACAGATAGACCGGAACATGACCGGGTTCGTGGCTGAACTGCTGCAACTGGAGCATGACGAAGCGAAGAAGTTGCAGAAGCAGTATTATCACGACCACGGGACGACGCTGGCGGGTCTGATGCTGCATCACGGCGTCAAACCCGACGCTTTTCTGGAGCGGGCTCACGCAATTGACTATTCGGCGCTGCTGCCGCATCCCGAGCTTGGTCGGTCGATCAAGGCACTGCCAGGGCGCAAATTCATATTTACGAACGGCACCGTGAAACACGCAGAAGCGGCGGCCGGGGCGCTTGGCATTCTCGATCACTTCGACCACATCTTCGACATTGTCGCGGCCGACTACGTGCCGAAGCCGGCCGGCAGCACATACGACAAGTTTCTGAACCTCAACCGCGTCGACACGAAGAACGCGGCGATGTTCGAGGATCTGCCGCGCAATCTCACCGTTCCCAAATCGCTTGGCATGCGGACGGTGCTGCTCGTGCCGCGCAATCTGGAAGATACCGTCCTCGAAAGCTTCGAG
Organism: Ciceribacter sp. L1K22; assembly: GCF_017599385.1. Classification (GTDB taxonomy): domain Bacteria; phylum Pseudomonadota; class Alphaproteobacteria; order Rhizobiales; family Rhizobiaceae; genus Allorhizobium. The sequence goes on along the minus strand of NZ_JAGFPK010000001.1, from coordinate 744,441 downwards.
CGCGCGGACGCCAGCGATACCCAGGACGCGATCGACTACATCACGGACGATCTGACAGGGTTCCTGCAATCCATTCTGCTCCGCTAACTTTCGCAAAAGCTTACGAAAGTTTCATCTGCCTTACGGATGTTTAAGTAGGTCCGGCGATCTGCGGCTCCTATGCTCGTTTTCAGCAACGAGGAAAGGAATGGATCATGACCAAGACAAAGCTGATTATCGCGGGTATCGCCGCTAGCCTTGCGGTTGGCACATCGGCAGTGGCCTTTGCCGCGCCTGAAGGCAACGGACCTATGAAGGGTCAGGCCAGGGCCGCGATGTTTGTCCACATGCTGCAGCAGGCCGATACCGACAAGAATGGCCAGATTTCGCGTGACGAGGCGAACGCCGCGGTCGACAGGCTGTTCGTCGCCATCGATGCCGACAAGGACGGGTCACTAACACCGGGCGAGCTTCGCAAACATCGTCAGGCGATGATGCAAGACTGGCGCGAAGAACGCGACGAATGGCGGGCGCAGCGCCAGGATGACCGGGCCGAGCGCCGGCAACAGCGACGCGAGGAGCATGCAGGTCGCCATGGAGAAGGCAAAGACGGCGGACCTCGCTGGGGCTGGAACCGTTCCGAGGACGGACCCCGACATGGCTGGCGTGGCGAACATGGCCCGCAGCAGGCCGCAGGCAAGGGTCACGGCGGACCCGGTCCCATGGGCGGGCGGATGATGCGTCAGGCCGACGTCGACGAGAACGGGCAGATCAGCAAGCCGGAGGCCCTTGCCATGGCCGACAAGATGTTCGTTCGCATGGATCGCAACGATGATGGTGTCATCTCTGCCGACGATTTCCCGAAAAATCCTGGCTGGCTGCGCTAATTCCACCGTTCGCAGTCAGAAGTAGGAGCTGCTCGCCGCAAGGCGGGCGGCTTCTTCCGTTCAGTGTTCGTAGTAGTCGCTGATGATTTTCCAGGCCTGTTCCGCCGTCTCGGCGAAGTTGAGCAGGGCAACATCCTCCGGCGCGATGGTGCCGAATTCGGCCAAGGCCTCAAAATTCACGATCCCGCGCCAGAAGGCTTCACCAAAGAGGATCAGCGGGATCGGCGCCATGCGCTTGGTCTGGATAAGGGTCAATGATTCAAACAGCTCGTCGAGCGTGCCAAAGCCACCCGGAAAAATCGTGATCGCCTTGGCACGCATGAGAAAATGCATTTTGCGGATGGCGAAGTAGTGGAAGTTGAAGCTGAGGTCCGGCGTGACAAACGGGTTCGGCGCCTGTTCGTGCGGCAGTACGATGTTGAGACCGATAGAGGGTGCTGCGACCTCGGCGGCGCCGCGATTGCCGGCCTCCATCACGCCGGGGCCACCACCGGTGACAACCACGTATTCGCGGTGATCGTGCGTGGCGGAATGCTCGGAGCAGAGGCGGGCGAATTTGCGCGCCTCCTCGTAGTAAACCGAGGCGGCCTCCAGGTTTTTCCGCTGGACGTCGTTTCGTGCGGCCCAGGCGGACTGGCCAGGCGCCGGGATGCGCGCGCCGCCAAACATGACGACCGTGGACTTGATGCCCTTTTCGGACAGGATCATTTCCGCCTTGAGAAGCTCGAGCTGCAAGCGGACCGGACGCAGCTCCTCGCGGCACATAAAGTCGTCGTCGGCATAAGCGAGGCGATAGGACGGCGACACGGACTGAGGGGTCTTCGGAACAACCGAGGCGCTCCGGCGGTCTTGCGAACTGTCTTTCAGAGGGTCCCAGACCCCATCCTTGCGTCTTGGTTCGCCGTTTCTTGCCTTTGCCATTCCCATGCCTTTCAGATGCGTCAATCACGGGCTCACATCTGGCCATCCGTCATTGACGCCTTGAAACCAGCCGTGTCCGCAGAAACGACAACGCCGGCGACGGGGATATGTTTTCATCCCCGTGCGAATGCGCTAGAGCAGATCGCCGGTCCGATTGCCGTCCGAACCTGACGATAGACAACGAAGTTTAAGGAATTCCCATGAGCGCCACGGAACACTCCGCTCTCGAGCACGTCATCGAAGCCGCCTTTGACAATCGCGACACCGTCAACACGTCGACCAAAGGCGAGGTCCGCGACGCTGTCGAGTCAGCGCTCGAGTTGCTCGACAGCGGCAAGGCGCGAGTCGCCACGCGCGGCGACGACGGAAACTGGACCGTGCACCAGTGGCTGAAGAAAGCGGTGCTGCTTTCCTTCCGCCTCAATGACATGGAGGTCGTTCCCGGCGGCCCGGGCGCGTCCACGTGGTGGGACAAGGTGCCTTCGAAGTTCGAAGGCTGGGGCGAAAACCAGTTCCGCGGTGCCGGCTTCCGCGCCGTGCCGAACGCCGTCGTTCGCCGCTCGGCCTATATCGCGCCGAACGCGATCCTGATGCCCTCCTTCGTCAACCTCGGCGCCTATGTCGGCGAAGGCACGATGGTCGACACCTGGGCCACCGTCGGCTCCTGCGCCCAGATCGGCAAGCATGTACATCTGTCGGGTGGCGTCGGCATCGGCGGGGTACTGGAGCCGATGCAGGCCGGTCCGACGATCATCGAGGACAATTGTTTCATCGGCGCCCGTTCGGAAGTGGTTGAGGGCTGCATCATTCGCGAGGGATCGGTGCTTGGGATGGGCGTCTTTATCGGCAAGTCGACCAAGATCGTCGACCGCGCGACCGGTGAGATCACCTATGGCGAAGTGCCGCCATATTCCGTGGTCGTCGCAGGCTCGCTGCCGGCCGACAAGCCGATGGCAAACGGCAAGCCGGGTCCCGCGCTCTACTGCGCCGTGATCGTCAAGCGCGTCGACGAGAAGACCCGTTCAAAGACCGGCATCAACGAACTTCTGCGGGACTGACAATGACGGCTGCGGCGGCCCGGCAAGCGAGTGTAGGATGGCTGTTCTTCAGCCCGTCCGGCAGGGCGGGGCGGCTGGTGTTCATCCTCGGCTGGCTGTTCTGGATGATGGTGAATTCCTACACGCTGACCAAGGCGACGCTGTCGCAGGACGAGGACGGCACCATGCCCGTCTGGGGCTTCGTCTTCATCGTCAGCGTCGTGCTCTCCGTCGCCTCGGCAATCATGATGACCATCAAACGGCTTCACGACGTCGGACTTCCCGCTCCGGTATCGGTGTTGATGGTGGTGCCGATCCTCTCGTTTGTTTTCCTGTTCGCGCTCTGCCTCTGGCCCTCGTCACCCGGCTCCAACAGGTTCGGACCGCAAACGGACTGGCCGCAGTCCTGATCCCGGTGACGAGACCCTTTCTGTCGCAGGGCTCGCCGGATGACAGAGGCGAGCCAATCGGATAAACCTCCGAACGACCTCCCGGCCCGTTTGGCCCCCAGCTTCGTGAACGTCATGGCATCCCAAGATCCGATCGAGAATCTGCAAACCCTCATACGCTGCCCATCTGTGACGCCGGCTGAAGGCGGCGCACTGTCCGCTCTTCAGTCGATGCTTGAGCCGCTCGGCTTCGCGGTTTCCCGGATCATCGCAACCGATGCCAATACGCCTGACATCGAGAACCTCTATGCGCGTATCGGCAGTGAGGGACCACACCTTATGTTCGCCGGCCATACCGATGTGGTGCCGGTAGGCGCGGAGAGCGACTGGAGCCGTCCGCCCTTCGGGGCGGAGATTGCCGACGGCATGCTCTACGGGCGTGGCGCCGTCGACATGAAAGGTGGGATCGCCTGCTTCGTTGCGGCTGTTGCGCGGGTGATCGCACGAAAGGGACAGCCGGAAGGATCGATCTCGCTTCTGATCACCGGCGACGAGGAAGGTCCGGCGATCAACGGCACAATCAAGCTGCTGGAATGGGCGGTGTCAAAGGGCGAGCGCTGGGATGCCTGCCTTGTTGGCGAACCGACCAATCCGGACCAGTTGGGCGACATGATCAAGATCGGACGACGCGGTTCGCTCTCCGCCGCGATCACGGTGCAAGGGGTGCAGGGCCATGCGGCCTATCCTCATCTCGCCGACAATCCGGTACGCGGCATCATCCGGCTTACCGAAGCGCTGATGCATCCGCCCTTCGACCACGGCACGGACAATTTCCAGCCGTCGAATCTGGAGGTGACGTCGATCGATGTCGGCAATCCGGCGACGAACGTTATTCCCGCCAAGGCGACGGCGCGTTTCAACATCCGCTTCAACGATACATGGACGGCGGAGAGCCTACAGGCGGAAATAGAGCGTAGGCTGGCAGAGGCGGCGGCCGATACGATGCTCCGGCCGGGCCGGGAACCGCTTCGCTATGAACTCGCGTGGGCCGAGCGTCCCAGCCACGTCTTCCTGACTCGAGACGATGCGTTGATCGGGTCACTCAGCCAGGCGGTCGAGGTCGTGACGGGAATGACGCCAAAGCTGTCGACGACAGGCGGGACATCGGATGCGCGCTTCATCAAGGACTACTGCCCGGTCGTGGAATTTGGCCTGGTGGGGCAGACCATGCACATGGTGGACGAACGCGTCGCGGTCGCCGATCTGGAAACGTTGACGCGGATCTACGAGACCTTCATCGAAAACTGGTTCGCGCATGCCGGGCGTTAGGGAAGTCCAGCATTACCTGACAGGGCTCTGGCTGCTGCTCTGGCAAGATCCGAAAGGTTTCCAGCATCTCGATCTCAGCGACAGGGGCGCGCTGCGCTCGTTCTGGTCGATCGTCTACGCCCTGCCGGCCATTGCAATCTCCTGGTTATGGTTGCGCCGCGGCTATCTGGCCGCAATGCCCGAAGGAACGAGCGCCGACGCGCTCTATTTCTTCCGCCTGGCACTCGTTGAGGGGCTCAACTGGATCGTGCCGCTCGTGCTCGCGGGCGCTCTTGCCTGGGCGATCGGCATCGGCTCGCGTTACTCCGCGATCGTGACGGCCGTGAACTGGCTAACTCTACCGTTCAGCTACGCCTACGCGTTTCTCATACTGCTTTTGATGATCGCGCCGATGCTCAGCGGTTTGGTGGCGTTGCTGTGGCTTTTCCTGCTGCTGGCCCTCATCGGCGTCTACATGCGCGTCCTGCAGATGATCTGCGACGGCCATCTGCTGACCGCAGCGGCGACGACCCTGCTTCTTCTCGTTCCCTCGATACTTCTTTCCGATATCGTCGAACGGTTTCTCGGCGTCTATCCGGGCTGACTTGTGTCAGTCCTCGTCGCCGGGATAGTCGACCTTCATGAAGTAAAGCCCCTCGGGCGGAGCCACCGGACCGCAGGCCGCCCGATCGCGGGCTTCCAGCGCCGCACGCACATCGCCGACACTCATCCTGCCCTCGCCCGCCAGTTTCAGCGTGCCCGCGAAGGATCGGATCTGGTTGTGGAGGAAGCTCTGGGCGGATGCGCTGATCTCGATCAGATCGCCGCTGCGCGACACGTCGAGCCGATCGAGCGTGCGCATCGGGCTCTTTGCTTGGCAATGGGCCGAGCGAAAGGTCGTGAAGTCGTGGTGGCCGACGAGCTGTTGCGCCGCCTCGTGCATCTGTTCGTGGTCCAGCGGTTTTGGCACCCACCATGCGCGGTTGGCCTCGATGGCTAGGCGCGAAGGCCGACAAATGATGCGGTAGAGATAATGGCGGCGGAGGGCCGAGAACCGAGCATCGAATTCGTCCGATACTTCGACAACATCAATGATAGATACTGCTTGCGATGCCAAGGCAAGATGCGCGTTCAGGGCATTCCTGAGCTTGTAAGGCACCCAGGTGCGGGAAAGATCGGCGTGGATGACCTGACCCCGCGCGTGCACGCCGGAATCGGTGCGGCCGGCAGCGCGGATCGATACCGTCTCTGCGGTCAACGAGAGGATCGCCGTCTCGACGGCTTCCTGGACGGAGAGCCCGTTTTCCTGCCGCTGCCAGCCGACATAGGATGAGCCATCATATTCGACCGTCATGCGGTAACGGGGCATCAGACGAGCCTCGTGCCGGCCGGAACCGGCGTTCCCCGCAGGAATTCCGCCGCGTCGAGTGGTTTGCCGCCGGCCTTCTGAAGGCGCGTCAAAGCGACGGCGCCATCTGCACAGGCCACGACCAGCCGTCCGGCCGAGGCGGAAACGATCTCTGGGTCGAGCACCTCTCCAGGGATCCCCTTCGCCCCTTCGAGCCGTTCGCTGGCGAGAACTTTGACGCGCTCCCGCCGTCCACCGAGATCAACGTCGAACCGGGCGCCGGGAAAGGGTGAGAGCCCGCGGATGCGGTCGTGAACTTCGCGGGCCGGACGATTGAAATCGATCCGTGTTTCGCCCTTGTCGATCTTGGCTGCGTAGACGACCCCCTCTTCCGACTGAGGTACCAAAGGCATGTTTCCCGCCTCAAGCCTTGCCATCGCCTCGACCATAGCCTCGGCGCCTGCTTCCATCAGTCGGTCATGCAATTCTCCCGCAGTCATATCAGGCGAGATCGCCAGCCGGCGCGTGAGAGCCACGGGGCCGGTATCGAGGCCCTTCTCCATCTTCATGACCATCATGCCGGTTTCCGCGTCGCCAGCCATGATCGCTCTTTGGATGGGAGCGGCACCACGCCAACGTGGAAGAAGAGAGGCGTGGCCGTTATAGCAGCCAAGCCTCGGCGCCGAGAGCACGGCCTCCGGCAGCAGCAGACCATACGCCACCACAACGGCGACATCGGCATCGTGCGACCGGAATACCTCGCGCTCTTCCTCGCCTTTGAAGTTCAGCGGTGTATGGACGGGTATCCTGAGCGCCTCGGCCGCCAGATGAACGGGCGATTTCTGCAAATAAAGGCCGCGGCGGCCACCGGGCCGGGGCGGCTGGGTATAGGCGGCTACGACATCGTGTCCAGCCTTTACCAACGCCTGAAGCGTCGGGACGGAGAACTGCGGCGTTCCCATGAAAACGATACGGAGAGCCATGCCCACCTCGGTTGCTCGTCGCCAAGACGCGACGATGCTGTCAGAGCTTGCCGCCGGACTTCGCGGCCTTGGTGAACTTCTTGATCACCATCTCACGTTTCAGCCGGGAGATGTGGTCGATGAAGAGTACACCGTTCAGGTGATCGATCTCGTGTTGCAGGCATGTCGCCAGCAGACCGTCTGCTTCGGTGACGATTTCCTTGCCATCACGATCGAGCGACTTGACCGTGACCTTCGCAGGGCGCTCGACTTCCGCGTAGTAGTCCGGGATTGAAAGACATCCCTCCTCGTAGACCGAGCGCTCGTCGGAAGAGGCTATGATCTCCGGATTGATGAAGACCAGCGGCTCGCGAGGATCTCCCTCGCGGGACACGTCGATGACCAGCATGCGACGGGGGATCCCGATCTGGATCGCAGCAAGACCGATCCCTGGCGCGTCGTACATCGTTTCGAGCATGTCGTCGGCGAGTTTCTGCAGGTCCGTGTCGACACGTTCAACCGGCGCGGAAACTTGGCGCAGGATGGGATCTGGAAGAATGATAAGAGGCTTGATCGTCATGGCCATCCCTTAGCCGATCTCTTCGCGCTATGGAATCGAAAAACGCCTGTCACGGAAGCGCCGGGGGCGCCTGCGGATCAGGCCGCGCGAGCGGATGAAGCGCGGCGCGTTCCCGATCCCCTAAGTTCCCCACCGCGCGGTTCCTGACGCGTCCTGAGATCACCGAGCAGGGCGACCAGATGCGCCACTTCGCTGCGTAAACGTTGCGTTTCATGCGACGTCTGACCGACCATATCGGCGTTCTGCTGCGTCAATTCGTCGATGTTGCGCGTGGCTAGATTAACGTCGTTCAGCGCCTGGGCCTGATCGCGGGCCGATGTCGCGATGTCCGACACGATCGTATTGATCGCCGTGATGCGTTCGATGATATCGGTGAGAGCCGAGCCAGTGTTGCTGACAAGATCGACACCGACGTTAACCTGGTCGCTGGACTGGGTGATGAGCGCCTTGATCTCCTTGGCCGCATCGGCGCTGCGCTGGGCCAGCGAGCGAACTTCCTGCGCGACGACAGCAAAGCCCTTGCCGGCGTCGCCAGCTCGCGCCGCCTCGACGCCGGCATTCAATGCCAGAAGGTTGGTCTGGAAGGCGATTTCATCGATAACGCCAATAATCTTGGAGATTTCGCTGGCGGACCGCTCGATCCCGGCCATCGCGTCGATGGCCTTGTCAACAACGGCGCCCGAACTGCGAGCCTGATCCTGAGCATCCTTGACCACAGCGGAGGCGCGCTGGGCATTGGAGGCCGTCTGGCTGACACTCACTGACAACTGCTGCAGGGCGGTCGAGCTCTCCTGAAGTCCTGCGGCCTGACGGTTTGTCCGATCGGCGAGATTCCCCGATGTGCCCGCAATGTTCTCCGTGCCGTCGAGTATTTCCTCGGATGCCCGACGAATTGCGGCAAAGGATTCGTTCAGCCGTTCGACGGTCTGGTTGTAGTCGACCGCCATCTGGCGGAAATTTTCGGGCAGATCGGTGGTCATCTTCGATTCGAAATCGCCGCGCGCCAGAGCCTCCAGACCCTTGCGAAGGTGATCCATCGCCACTTTTTGGTCCGCCTCGTATCGCTGGCGGTCCTGTTCCAATTGCTGGCGCTGCTGCTCCAGCGCCTCGAGATAGACCGATATGGAGTAATCCATATCGAGCATGGATGCCTTGACCAGCGCGCCGAGTTTCCGGCTCAGCGCTTCGGCGTGCCTGCGGCCGAAGCGAAACGGCCAGTGCTTGTGCAGAACCCGGTCGATCAGCCCGACCAGCAGCATCGAATAGCCGCCAATGTACCAGCGGGGTTCCAAACCCGTGCGGGCATGCGCCCGACCTATGGATGTGACGCCGTCGACATAGGCACGATCGAATCTGCCACTCGCAACCTTGCCCCAGTGTCCAACCTGCGCATTCTTCGCCGCCGCCATGTGGCTGCCGTCGCGGAAGAATCGGGCGAGTCGCGGATGCGCGCCTACCTTGGCGTAGAAGGCATCGAGCACCGGGCCGAGCTCTGTATCGAGCGTCGGTCGCAATTCCGTCAGGGTCTCGCAACTCTTCTCGTCCAGATCAAGAAACGCCAGGCGCTCCGATAGCGCTTGATCCTGCAGGTCATTCATCGCTTCAATCTCTCAAGAGTTATGCGGCAGCCAAGCCGAGCCCTCAACATGCTGAACGACCGGTAAATAACATATAAAGAACCCTATGAAATTTATGGCTTGGGGATAATCGGGGCGACAGGTCGCAGGATTGCGATGCCAGCAGCCTCCGTTCTTGTTTTGATCTGTTGTCTGAGCGCGAATCTGATAGGGTGCCGGCATGGACACGCAGCAACTCTTCCTCGACCTTCCGATCCTCAGGATCGGCGATCTCATGCTTACGGCCGGACACCTACTGCTGGCGGCCGTAATTTTAGTTATTCTGACGATCGCGACGATATTGTTCGTGCTGCGTGGAGCTGCGAGGTCAAGGGCGCTCGCCGCTGAGGAGGCGCTACGCAGGGAAGCGGCGGCGGAGGCGCGGATGGCTGAGCTTCTGAAGATCCAGTCGGAGATGCAGGGACGCATCTCTGCCATGACCGAGGTTTTCAGCAGCCGGCAATCCGAGTTCAACCAGGCCGTCAACCAGCGCCTTGACGGCATGGCCGGGCGGATCGGCGCGACGATCACAGAACAGACAAAATCGACCCACGAAAATCTGCGCCACCTGCAAGAGCGACTGGCGGTCATCGACGCAGCACAGAACAATATCCAGTCGCTCGCCAAGGACGTCGTCGGCCTTCAGGCGATTCTCTCCAACAAGCAGACCCGCGGCGCCTTCGGGCAGTCACGCATGGAAACGATTGTCGCGGACGGCCTGCCCATGGGCGCCTATGCTTTCCAGACGACGCTCTCGAACGGATCGCGTCCGGACTGCACCATCCGAATGCCGAACAACTCGCCGCCGCTGGTGGTGGACGCCAAGTTTCCCCTGGAGGCATGGAATGCCATCCGCGATGCGCAATCGTCGGACGAAAAGAAAACGGCCAGCCAGCAATTCCGCCGGGATATCGAGGTCCATATCAGGGACATCTCCGAAAAGTATTTGATCGCCGGGGAGACGCAGGAGATGGCGTTCCTTTTCGTGCCGTCGGAATCGATCTTTGCCGAGATCCACGAGAACTTTGAAGGGGTCGTACAGAAGGCGCACAAGCAGCGCGTCGTCATCGTCTCTCCTTCCCTGCTTATGCTGTCGATCCAGGTCATCCAGGCGGTTTTGAAAGACCAGCGGATGCGCGAGCAGGCGCACCTCATACAGGGCGAGGTGATCCACCTGATGGAGGACCTGGCAAGGCTGGACGACCGGACGCGCAAGCTTCAGAGTCATTTCCTGGCCGCCCAGAAGGACGTCGACATGATCCTGACCTCGGCCGACAAGCTCAACAGGCGTGGTGCGAAAATCGAGGCGCTGGAGTTCGAGTCGGCGGGCGGCAAGACCTCTGGTGGTGACGGGGGTGGCGCGCCACCAAGCGTCGAAAGCCGGACCGGAATGTTGAAGCTCAGAGTGGTTGACGACGAGTGATCCTTGTCGAATAACTCCTGCCGACAACTGAAGGCGCGCGCATGATCACTGTTTTCGGCTCCATCAACATGGATCTCATCGCAACCAGCGAAAGATTGCCCCAACCAGGCGAAACGGTTGCCGGCAAGACTTTTTCGACGGCGGCAGGCGGCAAGGGTGCGAACCAGGCGCTGGCTGCCACGCGCGCTGGCGCGAAGGTCCGGATGGCGGGTGCTGTCGGACGAGACGGATTTGCCGATGACGCGCTGGCGCTGCTTGCAGAGGCCGGTACAGACCTGTCCCTAGTAAAGAAGGTGGATAAGCCTACAGGCACGGCACTCATCTTGGTCAGTGCTGATGGCGAGAACATGATCGTCGTCGTTCCGGGTGCCAATGGCGATGTGAATGGCGATGATGCGGAGAAGGCGATCGGGAAGCTTGGTCATGACGATATCCTGATGTTGCAGCTGGAGGTGCCGACGGAGGCCATCGACAAGGCCCTTCGTCTCGCGCGCGACAAGGGTATCAAGACGATCCTCAACATCGCACCGCTGACACCGGACGCGGCGAGGGTGGCACGGCTTGCCGATATCGTCGTCGCCAATGAAACGGAGTTCGAGCGACTGGCTGCACGAAGCGGGATGAGCGCCGAGGAACGCCGACATGAACTTTTGCGCGTCCACCGGGAAACCGGCCAAATCGTGGTGGTGACGCTGGGAGCTGACGGCGTCATCGCGGCGAAGGACGGTGATCTCGTTGCGGTACCCGGCCTTGAGATCGTGCCCGTCGATACCGTGGGGGCGGGCGACACGTTTTGCGGCTATCTCGCCGCTGCCGTCGATCAGGGACTGGAATTCAAGACCGCTCTGCGTCGGGCCGCCGTCGCGGGTTCCCTGGCCTGCCTGAAACCCGGCGCACAGCCGGCCATCCCCACCTCGGACGACGTCGCAGCGCGCCTTTAGATCCCCTTTGCGCCATCGCATGTCGCACTGCAGCAAAACAAGCGAATGCAGCGCCTTCCGACGCCTGCCGTTCAAAGACTTTTAAGGACTGCTGCATAGCCTCGCGGCGGGTTCATCCCTTGCATGTCTTCCGTTCGGCTCCATGAAGGGGCGTTCAACACACCGCATCCGAATTTCCGGAACCGCGGCGCCGTCGCTCGAGGCAAACCGATGCTTTTCAAGAACATGTCAATTGCAACCAAGCTTCTCGTCGTCACCGGGCTCGCCATCGCGCTGGTTCTGGTGTTTTCTAACCTCGTGTTGATTTCCCAAACACGTGATCGTGTCGAGGTCCTGACGATGGACCAGGCTCGGATCGAAGCGAAAGCGATCGCCAATGAAGTCGCGGCCGACGTCGGCGCGATGGCGAGCGCCGCGCGCTCCATGGCCGGTGTCATCGGTCGCGGACACGAAGGGCAGTCCTTCGACCGGAAGGGCGCGATCAACATCCTCAAGGCCAATGTCGAGCAAAATCCGTTCGCTTTTGGCAGTTGGTTCTGCGAGGCGGAGAAGGCCTTTGATGGCAAGATGGAGGAACTGGCGGGCCAGACCGATCTCGGCGCGAACGACAAGGGCGTCTTCACCCCTTACTGGTCGAAGACACAGGCCGGCGGCATTCAGTTCTCGACATTCAACAACGACTATGCTGCCGAGTGGTACAAGCTGGCGGCGGATTCCGGGAAAGGCGCCATCACCGCGCCGTACCTGGCCGAGGGTACCGAAGTTCCGACGACAATGAGCTCGATCGCCTATCCGGTGATGTCCGCCGGCAAGATGATCGGCGTCGCGGGCGTGGACATCTCACTTCTGTCCCTGTCCAACAAGCTGAAGGCGATCAAGCCGTTCGGCGATGGTCGCGTGCTTCTGGTCGCACAAGGCGGTCAGTGGCTGGTGGCGCCCAATGACGAGCTTCTGATGAAGCCCTATGAGGAGGCGGGCGCGCCTGTGCTGGCGGCCGCGCTTTCCGGCGGTCAGAGTGAACTTTTGGCCGACTTGGAAGGAGCCGACGGAGCAAGCTTCGACCGACTTATCTATCCGTTCGCGGTGCCGGGCGTGAACACCACCTGGGCCGTCATCGTCGACGTGCCGAAGAGCGCGATCAGCGGACCGGTCAATGCGCAGACCCAGTTGATGGTCGTCGGCGGATTGATCGTCCTGCTGGCGGTCGTTGCCGCACTCTGGGCTGCCGTGCGGAGTTTCGTGCAGCGGCCGCTGCACGGCCTCATTAGTTCGGTCAACACACTCAGCAATGGTCGCTATGAAGAGCCGGTTGCAAGCCAAGATCGCGCTGACGAAATTGGCCTCGTCGCGAAGTCGCTCGAAGGCTTCCGCCACCGGCTTGCCGACGCCCGTGTTCTGGAAGGCGAGACGCTTCGCCAACGGGAGGCCGCCGAAAAGCAGCGGCATCAAACCGAAGCAGAGCGCGAGGCATCCGCCGCGCAGCAGCAACATATCGTCTCCGTGCTCGGCACCGGCCTCGCGGCTTTGTCCGAAGGACAGCTTACCTATCGGATCACCGAGGAGTTCCCAGCTGAATATGCAAAGCTGCGGTCCGACTTCAATGCGACGGTTGCGAGCCTCGAGGAAACCCTGAAGGCTGTCAGCGTAGCCGTAAACAGCATCAACAGCGGCACCGGGGAGATCAGCCGTGGCGCCAACGATCTCTCGAAGCGGACAGAACAGCAGGCGGCAAGCCTCGAGGAGACAGCGGCGGCGCTCAACGAACTGACCGAGCAGGTCAATTCGAGCGCCGACAATGCCGACACCGCGGCAAAGACCGTCAACCTCGCCTGCCGCGACGCGGAGGCCTCCGGAGAGGTTGTAAGCCGCGCCGTGGCCGCCATGAATGGTATTGCGCAATCATCCCAGGAAATTTCGCGGATCATCAGCGTTATCGACGAGATCGCGTTCCAGACCAACCTGCTGGCGCTGAACGCCGGCGTTGAAGCAGCCCGCGCCGGTGAAGCCGGCAAGGGTTTTGCCGTCGTCGCACAGGAAGTACGTGAGCTTGCCCAGCGCTCCGCTCAGGCGGCGAAGGAAATCAAGACGCTGATCAACACCTCCGGTTCGCAGGTCTCCGAAGGAGTCGAACTCGTCGGCCAGGCCGGCAACACGCTGCAAAAGATCGCCGAACAGGTCATGCAGATCAACGGCCTGGTGCTACAGATTTCGGCATCCGCGAGCGAGCAGGCCGTGGGGCTCAAGGAAATCAATTCGGCGGTCAACCAGATGGACCAGGTGACGCAGCAGAATACGGCGATGGTGGAGGAAACGTCCGCCGCGAGCCAGATGCTGAATGCCGAAGCGGAGAACCTGAAGTCGCTGATCACGCGGTTCCGCGTCAGCGACGCATCCATGACCGCGGGGCTGCAGACAATGGCGACAACATTGCGGTCGGCGGCGGACCGTTCTGTCCCTGTCCGCGCGGCCTCCCGCCCGGTCGTACGGCCGGCAGTGGCGAACGCCAAAGTCGCCGAGGACTGGGAAGAGTTCTGAGAAGCTACCAGGTTGACCAAGGACCGAAGGGTCGCCGACAATCGGCGACCCTTCTATTTTGGTCAGATGCGGGAAAACCGGTCGGTCAACAGAGCGAAGAATCCGTCCGAATCCACATTGCGCATGACACGGGCATTGGCCGGGCGTCCGGATACACGCCACCAGTCGACAACCGTCATGCCCATGGTCAACTCCGACGCGGTCTCGATCTCAACATTGCAGTCACGGCCGGAGAAAAGCTCGGGCTCAAGCAGATAGGCGATAACGGTCGGATCGTGCAGAGGGCCGCCGTCTGAACCGTATTTTTCCTCGTCGAAACGCTCGAAGAACTCCAGCCATTCCACCATCACCTTCGCCGGACGAGTGCCGATGGCGGCGATCCGGGACACACGCGCCTTGGTCGTCATCAATTGATGCGTGACGTCGAGCGGCATCACGACCAGCGGCACTCCCGAGCGGAAAACGATCTCCGCCGCATGGGGATCGACATAGATGTTGAACTCTGCGGCTGGCGTAATGTTACCGCCCTCGAAATAACCACCGCCCATCATGACGATCTCCCGGATGCGCGGCGCGACATCAGGCGCACGCTCAAGAACATTGCCGATATTCGACAGCGGGCCGAGTGTGCAGAGCGTTACCGTTCCAGCCGGCTCCTTGCGCAGGGTCTCGATGATGAAGTCCACCGCGTGCTCAGACTGCACCGCCATGGTCGGTTCAGGCAATTCGGCTCCGTCGAGGCCCGTCTTGCCGTGAACGTGCTCGGCCGTCACCAGATCGCGGCGCATCGGCCTGTCAACACCTTCATATACCTTGACATCGGTCCGGCCGCACAGTTCGCAGACCACCCGGGCGTTGCGGCTCGTCAGCCGGAGCGGCACATTGCCCGCGACGACTGTGATGCCGAGGATTTCCAGTTCGCCCGGGCTCGCGAAGGCGAGCATGATCGCGGCGGCGTCATCCTGTCCTGGATCGGTATCGATGATGATCTTTCTGGGTGACGTCATGGGTGCGTTTCCTGGCTCGCAAAAGTGGCCTGAAAATCACCGGGAGCGACATTTGTCAAGTTTGGCCTACACTTGCAGCAGAGGCGGACGCCGCCCATATAGCGACTGAACGATCAGCCCCTCGCGCGACACCAGAGGCATTCATGGCAGGATCACGAGATCAATCGGCACCGCGGCGGGTCCTCGCCTTTGGTCGTCTGGTGATCGAAGCCCGGCGGGGTGACGGTTACCCTCCCTATGATATAGAGCGCCTGCCGGACGGTGCAGGCGCGCGACTGCGGCTGACGATAGCCGTCGCGGGCTTCGATGCTTCGGAACTCGACATCCGGATCGCCGGCGGCGAGCTCGTCATCCGCGGGCGTCATGAAGATCAAGGCGAAGCCGACTATCTTTTTCGCGGTATAGCCGCGCGACAGTTCCAGCGGACATTCCTGCTTCCTCCAGGTGCGGATGTAGCCTCCGCGCGCCTCTCTAGGGGTCTCCTGGCGATCGAACTGGTCGAGCCCGATCATGTCGAAACGGTGCGAAAAATTAACATTTCCCGGTCAAAATGATCATCAACGGCCTGATGTGCCGTTGCTCCCACACCGTGGAGGATCGGAATGTTATTGAGAGAAGTTACTGCCCGGCTGACGCAATCCGAACTGGCGCATCTCGGCTCAGGCGAAATCGGCTACATCCGGAAAATGCGCTCGGAGGAAGTGGCCCGCTGTTTCCCGGAAGCGCCTGATATCGATCCCAGCCTCGATCTTTGGGCACTGTTCGGAGCGGACGGCACCCCAATCCTGTTGACCGACAACCGGTCCAGCACGTTCTACAAGGCCGCCGAAGACGAGTTGAAGACAGTCAGCCTGCACTGATATCAGCGAGGCTGCGACTGACAGTGTCATTCGGCCTGATCAACCCGTTCGAATGTGAGGTAGGCTGAAGAGCGGCCTTCACGTCTGGCCTTGGCTTCGTATCGCGTGCCAGGCCACCCGGCGAAGGCCGTCAACCAGTCCGAAGACTGCCGCGCCGTCCAGGCGAAACCACCATGATCGCGACAGTGAATCAACACCCAGTTCACGTAGGTGTCGATGTCTGATGCAAAGCAGAACAGACCGCCAGGCTTCAATACCCGGTGGAAGCGGTCGAGGTTGACCTGCGAAACAAAGCGCCGCTTCCAGTGTTTGCGCTTCGGCCATGGGTCGGGGTAGAGAAGATAGATCTGGTCGATACAGCCGTCTGGCAACCAGTCCAGCAATTCGGTGGCATCATCATCGTAAACACGAATATTGGTGAGTCCCTTGTCCTCGACACTCGCCAGAAGCTTGGCCATCGAGTTGACGAACGGCTCGACGCCGATGAAGCCGGTGGCAGGCTCGGACGATGCCCTGTGGACAAGATGTTCGCCACCGCCAAACCCGATTTCGAGCCGAATCCGCTCGACGGGCCGCGGAAACAGGTCCGCCAGGTTTTCAGGCGTCTCCGCAGACAGATCGACTTTCAGCGCAGGCAGGAGAGTCTCCATGCGCCCGACCTGCTGCTCGCGCAAAGGCTTGCCTTTGCGGCGACCGAAGAAGGCCTCGGTCGCCCGTGTGCGGCGGACTTCCCCGTCCGAAGAACTGCTCACTGCTTGACCGCGTCCTTGAGGGCTTTCACGAGATCGAGCTTCTCCCAGGAGAAGGAACCGTCGCGTCCGGCCTTGCGACCAAAATGACCATAGGCCGAGGTCTTGGCATAGATTGGCTTGTTCAGGTCAAGATGGCGTCGGATACCCGTCGGCGACAAGTCCATGACGCTGCGGATCGCCTTTTCGACCTGTTCCTCGGTGACCTTGCCGGTTCCATGAAGATCGACGTAAATCGCCAGCGGCTGGGCAATGCCGATCGCGTAGGCGATCTGGATCGTGCAGCGGTCGGACAGACCGGCCGCGACAACGTTCTTGGCAAGATAACGAGCGGCATAGGCGGCAGAACGGTCAACCTTCGTGGTGTCCTTGCCGGAGAAGGCGCCACCGCCGTGAGGCGCAGCTCCGCCATAGGTGTCGACGATAATCTTGCGTCCGGTCAGGCCAGCATCGCCATCAGGGCCGCCAATGACGAACTTGCCGGTCGGGTTGATGTACCACTTGCAGTCGGCCGCGATCTTCAGGTCACCGAGAGCCTCGCGAATGTAGGGCTCGACAACCGTCCGCACCTTCTTGGAATCCCAGTTTTCCTCGAGGTGCTGGGTCGAGAGAACGATGGAGGTCACCTCAGACGGTTTGCCGTCGACATACTTCACTGTGACCTGGCTCTTCGCGTCCGGGCCGAGCTTCGCAGCGTCGCCCTCCCCCTTCTTGCGGGCAGCGGAAAGTAACTGCAGGATCTTGTGCGCGTAGTAGATGGGCGCAGGCATGAGATCCGGCGTCTCCCGGCAGGCATAGCCGAACATGATGCCTTGGTCGCCGGCACCTTCGCTGTTGTCGTGATCAGCCGCCTTGTCGACGCCCTGAGCGATATGGGCAGACTGAAAATGCAGCAACACGTCGATCTTCGCCGTCTTCCAATGGAAACCGGACTGCTCGTAACCAATATCGCGGATAGCCTTGCGGGCGGCAGACTTGAACTTCGACGGGTTGATGACATCCGCTCCGTTCTTGTCCTTCTTCATCAGGCTAGGGGGAAGTCGCACCTCACCCGCTATGACAACCTTATTCGTCGTCGCCAGGGTTTCGCACGCCACGCGGACAGTCCAAGGATCGACACCGGTCTTGGCCGCTTCCCGATAGACCAGATCAACAATCTCGTCGGAAATGCGATCGCATACCTTGTCGGGATGCCCTTCCGAAACGGATTCGCTGGTGAAAAGATAGTTCGCGCGCATGCGGGATTCCCCTCAAAGAACAAGCCATGATCTTGTTAGTCATTTCACTGCCGAAAAACAAGCGCACAACGACATAAATATGTCTTTATATCCTTTCTTTATCGTTGATTTCAGGCATAAAAAAAGCGGCCGGTGAGGCCGCTTCTCAAGAAATCCGCGCGCGGGTCTATTCAGCGTCCGCCTCGGCGGCCAGCGTCTTGACCAGTTCGACCAGCCGACGCCGCACCTTGGGATCGGTGATCTTCACAAAAGCCCTGTTAAGCTGCAAACCCTCCGAGGAGGACAGGAAGTCGACCACGTAGTTCGAGCTCGAGGCTTCCGCCATGCCAGCGCCAGACGCCTGATCACCAGGCGCATCCTCGAAGAAGAACGATACCGGCACATTGAGAATGCTGGAGATATTCTGCAGTCGGCTGGCACCAACGCGGTTCGTGCCCTTCTCGTATTTCTGGATCTGCTGGAAGGTAATGCCCAGGCTTTCGCCCAGCTTTTCCTGACTCATGCCGAGCATGGTGCGCCGCAGCCGAATCCTGCTCCCGACATGAATGTCGATCGGGTTCGGCTTCTTTTTATTTTCGATCATGATTTGATCCTGACAAATGGTTTGCATCCGATACCAAAACCCGCGTTGCTTGCAGGTGAGTCAGAACGAGGCGCAGCGAAAGCGTCAAGAACTCGAAGCATAGTGGCAGATTTCCGGCGGCATCCACTATGCAATTTTAGGGGTTTTTGGTCAATTCTTCCGGGAAATAAAACTAAGGCGGGAAACTACGGCGACCAACAACAAAAAGGAAATTATCAACCAGAAGTTACGTTGACGCCCACTAAAGTTCTGAACGGAAACGTTAAGTAAACTTATCGTTGTATCGATAGCACCTTTCGAATGGCGCTTCAAACCAGAAATAATCCGGCCGCGAGCATCGACCGCAGCTGAGATACCATCGTTGGCCGCGCGAATCAGCGGCAGGCCAGTTTCCACGGCCCGGACGCGGGCCTGCTGAAAATGCTGGTAAGGACCGGGCGTCGCACCGAACCAGGCATCATTGGTTACGTTGAGGATTGCGCCTGCGTCGTCGGAAACGTCAGCCATCTCCTGCGGAAAAATGACTTCGTAGCAGATCAGAGGGTAGAGCCTGCCACCTGCGGGCAGATCGAGAAGGCTGCGCTGGACGCCCGCCGAAAAGCCGCCCGGCAGGCTGATAAGGTTGTCGACGCCCATCTCCCGCAGCACGCCCTCGAAGGGAACATACTCGCCGAACGGGGTCAGGTGAGTCTTGTCTGACGCGCCGATGATCTGGCCCTTGTCATCGACGATGTAGATCGAATTATAGTAACGCGGCGGCAGCCCCGCCCCGCGATCCTCGGCCCGTACCGCACCCGCCAGCAATGTCTGCCCATCATCGAGCGCATCGGCAATGCGGGTCAACGCATCAGGATTTTCCGTCAGGATGAAAGGCACCGACGTCTCCGGCCAGACGATCACGTTCGGCTTTGCGCCCCCCTCCGGCGGCGGCGCGGACGTCAGCCGCAGCAGATCAGAAAATATCTCCTCGCGGTCGGCATTTTCCATCTTCCGGGCCTGATCGACGGCGGGCTGCACCAGGCGGACCGTCAATGTCTCGTCCGTCTGCTGGTCTGGTCGGGCAAGCACCCATATGCCATAACCGAAATGCGCGAGGGCGAGAGTGAGCGCCACCGTCAAGCCGATCCGCCTGCCTTTGCCCGTCCCCACCAGCGCGGGAGCCGCAAACACAAAGACCGCGAGAGCGGAGACTCCGTAGACGCCAATCAGCTGCGCCGACTGCATCATCACGGGCACAGGCATCGCGCCATAACCGATAGCATTCCATGGAAAGCCGGTGGCAACGAAGCCACGAAGCCATTCGGCCGTACCGAACGCTGCCGCAAGCGCCGCGATCCGCCCTACACCGTCAGACCACAGGATTTTGGCCGCGAGCGTGGCAAGTCCGTAGAAAATGGCGAGCACGGCCGGCAGACCCAAGACTGCCAACGGCAGAGCCCACGCAAATTCGTCGGCTTCAACAAGAAGAGCTCCGCCCAGCCACCAGAGCCCAGCAACGAAATAGCCGAAGCCAAAACTCCAGCCGATGAGAAAGGCGGTTCGGTAGCCTCGTGAAAATCCTTTGTCGGGATTTCCGGTCGCACCGTCGAGAAGCCAGACCAGGACCGGAAAGGAAACGAACAAAATCGCGACGAAACTGATCGGAGGAAGCGCCAAGGCGGCGAGCGCACCCACCAGGATAGCGAGGAGCACCCTCCGAAAACCCCACGTCAGCATGATCCTGCTTGCCAGCCGGTCCATGCGGCACCCCTTCCGTCCCAACGAATCACCGGCGGCAGTCTTTCAAAAAAACGTCAGCCTGTCTCCCGCCGGGCATTCGGCTGGGCGCTTCAGGTGCTGGCGTTGGCCGCCGGCATGGACTGTTCCGCCTTGTCTTCCGGCGCAGCGTCCTCGCGTCCCGCCGCTGGCTGGTTCTCGCTCTCGCCTTTCGACAGGCGCCGGCGTACGGCGAGGCGCTTGCGGATGATCCGAATGCGCTTGATTCGGCGGGGGTCTGCTTCGAGGATGTGGAACTCGAATCCGGGCGTTGCCTGCACTACCTCGCCCCGGACTGGAATTCGTCCAAGCGTGGCGAAGATCAATCCACCGAGAGTGTCGACGTCATCGAGTTTATCGCGGATATCGAAATCCGGACCGATCGCGTCGGCGATCTCCTCGAGTTCGATGCGGGCGTCGGCAACAAAAACGTCTTCCGATATCCGCGTGAACATCGCCTCTTCGTCGTCATGCTCGTCATCGATATCGCCGACCACCATTTCCACGATGTCCTCGTGGGAAACGAGGCCGTCGGTGCCGCCATATTCGTCGATGACGAGGGCGATCTGCGTCCTGGCAGCCTGCATGCGCTGCAAGAGGTCGGATGCGTGCATCGACGGCGGAACGAAGAGGATCGGCCGAATGATCCCAGCTTCCGACACGGGCTTGAGGAGGTCGACACGCCCAAGATCGAAGGTCGCCCGAGGCGCACGTGCCGGCTTTTCCGCCTTCGCCGCAGCATCCGCGGGTCGAGAGGCCGGACGTCGCTTGTTGCGCGCCTGTTTTGTCACGTAAGCGAGCAGATCGCGCAGATGGACCATGCCGCGGGGATCATCCAGCGTGTCGGAATAGACCGGCATGCGCGAGCGCCCGGTTTCCTCAAACGCGGTCATCAGATCGCCGATCGTAATGCTTTGATCGACCGCATCGATATCCGCCCGGGGGACCATCACGTCCTCAACCCTGACTTCACGGAAACGCAGGATGTTGTTCAACATCGCTCGTTCTTCCGGAGAAAAGACGTCGCCAATGCCGGGGTCCGCCAACAAAGCGTCGGTCAAGTTCTCGCGGAGAGAAGAAGCCTGCTGCGGCCGGAGGAGTCGGGCGGCTCGGGTCCAGAATGACGTGATGGCACGCGCGGCGGGTTCCGGCCTGCCGGTACTACTACTGGAACCGTCGTCGGAGGAAGTGTCGCCGGTCTCGCTGGCCTTGGAGGCCGTTTTCGTCGAATAGTCGTTCATCGTTCCAAACTGTCAGACAGGGTCCTGCCCTGCATAGGGATCAGATAGGCCAAGTTGGGCCAAAATGCGAGTCTCCAGTCCTTCCATGACCGAAGCCTCTTCGTCGTTCATGTGATCGTAGCCGAAAAGATGCAGGAATCCATGGACGAGGAGATGCGAGAGATGCTCATCGAAGGTTTTTTCGAGTTCCTCTGCTTCCCGCTCCAAGGTTTCCCGCGCCATCACGATGTCACCTAGCATCGGGCCCGGCATCTTGCCGGGTTGAAGCGGGAAGGCAGGAAAGGAGAGCACGTTGGTCGGCTTGTCCTGGCCGCGCCACTCGCTGTTGATTTCACGGATCGACGCGTCGTCGGTGAACACAAGCGAGAGTTCCGGCGGCTGTTTCGGCAGGGGCTGCCTCTCGCTCTCGACAAGATAGCGAAGGGCGGTGGCCAACACGCGCTCGCCTAGCGCACGCAACGACGCCTCCTCCGGCCAACCGTCGTCCTCGACGGCAATCTGCAAGTCCAGTTCGGTCATTCCAATAGCCGGCCGGTGCTCAACGGTCGATCTGCTCGCTTTCGTCCTGGATGACATACTGGGCGTCGTAGGCCCTGACGATGCGACCGACGAGCGGATGGCGCACGACGTCCACGTCCTTGAAACGCGTTATCGAGATACCGTCGACGCCCTCAAGAATCTGCAGCGCCTCGACCAGACCCGACTTGACCCCACGCGGAAGATCAACCTGACTCGGGTCGCCGGTGATGATCATCCGGCCATTCTCGCCAAGGCGCGTCAGAAACATCTTCATCTGCATTGACGTCGTGTTCTGCGCCTCGTCGAGTATGATCGCCGCGTTTGCAAGGGTACGGCCGCGCATGAACGCAAGTGGTGCAATTTCTATGACGCCCGCCGTGATGGCGCGCTCGACCTTGTCGCCAGGCATCATGTCGTAGAGCGCATCATAGAGCGGCCGTAGATAGGGATCGACCTTTTCCTTCATATCACCGGGCAGGAAGCCGAGACGCTCTCCGGCCTCGACGGCGGGCCGAGAGAGTATGATCCGGTCGACCGCCCCGCGCTCCAGCAACTGGGCTGCGTGGGCGACTGCCAGGTAGGTTTTGCCTGTGCCGGCGGGACCGACGCCGAACACGAGTTCGGATCGCTCCATCGCACGCATATACGCGTCCTGCGTCGGCGTGCGAGCGGCGATCGTCTTCTTGCGCGTCGTGATCTGCGCCATGGATAGTTTTGCCTTGCGTTCCATCGTCGGCAGGCTCAACTGGTCATCGGCGGCCACGGCCATGCGAAGAGCGCCCTCAACGTCCGAAGGCTCCACAGTGCCACCCTTCTGCAATCTGTCGTAAAGAAAATCCAGAGCACGGCGCGCCTGGTTGGTGGCGACGAGGTCGCCGGAGATAGATACGGAGTTGCCACGCGGGCGAGCGCTGATGTTCAGGCGCTCTTCAATGAGCTTCAAATTCTGGTCGAACTGCCCGAAAAGCTCACTAGCAAACCGATTGTTCTCGAACGTCAAGATGAAGTGATTGGCGTCGGTCGCTGCGGTACGTGGGTTACGCGAGGATGAAAGTGCCAATTCCTGTGCGTTCAATCGGGTCTGGCTCCACAGTCAGAGTATCTCGGAACCCACTCTAGCTTCATGCCACCTCGGCAAACAAGCTGTTTGGTCCGGTTGCGGTGATTCGTACGTTTATAATGTCACCGATTTGCGATGTTTTTGCATCAACATTCACAGACTGAAGCCACGGCGACCGACCGATCAACTGCCCCGGGTTTCGGCCCGGCTTTTCGAGCAGGAGATCAATCGTTTTGCCCACACAACTCGCAGCAAAGCGGTTTTGTTGCATGAGCAGCAATTCCTGCAACCGCGCGAGACGTTCAGACTTTACCTCTTCATCAACATGATCCGGCAAATCCGCGCCTGGCGTTCCAGGGCGGGAGGAGTATTTGAACGAATAGGCCTGCGCGTAGCCTACACGCCGAACGAGTTCCAGAGTGGCCTCGAAATCCGCTTCTGTCTCTCCCGGAAAACCCACGATGAAGTCACCAGAGAGGGCGATATCGGGGCGCGCGGCGCGAATGCGATCGATCAGAGCGATATATTCGTGCGCATTATGGCGACGGTTCATTGCCTTCAGAACCCGGTCGGAACCCGACTGCACCGGAAGATGCAGATAAGGCATCAGCATGCGCAGATCGCGGTGCGCCTCAATGAGACGATCATCCATGTCGCGGGGGTGGCTGGTGGTGTAGCGAAGGCGGGCGATACCCGGGATTTCCGCCAGACGGTAGAGGAGATCACCGAGACCCCAGCGTTCGCCTTTAGGACCGGCGCTGGTCCAGGCATTGACATTCTGGCCGAGCAGCGTGAGTTCCCGCACGCCCTCACCGGCCAAGCGCTCCGCCTCGGCCACGATCTGTGCAACGGGCCGGGAAACTTCTGAGCCACGTGTGTAGGGAACAACACAGAATGTGCAGAACTTGTCGCAGCCCTCCTGCACCGTCAGGAACGCGGTAACGGCGCGGGCCTTTCCTCTCGGTGCGGAAATGCTCGGCAGATGCTCGAACTTGTCTTCAACCGCATATTCGGTGTCGACGACACGCTCCCCCTTGCGGGCACGCTTCAACGCGTCAGGAAGGCGGTGATATGTCTGCGGGCCTATCACCACATCGACAGATGGCTCGCGACGCGAAATTTCCTCGCCTTCAGCCTGCGCAACGCAGCCCGCAACGCCAATCATGAACTCGCGACCCTCGCTGGCCCGCTGACGCTTCATCTGCCGCAGGCGGCCCAAGGCGGAATAGACCTTTTCCGAGGCTTTTTCGCGGATGTGACAGGTATTCAGGAGAACCAGGTCGGCTTCGTCCATAACGTCCGTCGGCACGTAGCCGTCCGCGGCCAGCGCATCGCTCATGCGGCTGGAATCATAGACGTTCATCTGGCAGCCATAGGTCTTGATGAAGACTTTGCGGCCCGGCGAAGGTTCACCGCTGGTCACAGCCGCGAGTGGCGACATTTCTGCAATTTCCTCGGTCATGGCGGCTATCTAGTGCTTTTCTGCGCGGGATAAAACAGAAAATTTCCGATGTTCAACCGCCCCGCGTCGAGCGCCCGCGCAGATGGTCGACCAACATCGACCGGATGGCAGCCTCGACCCGCGCGCTGAGGAGCTTCCTGTTTTCACCCACCCTAAACTCTATCACCTCGCCGAAACTGACGTCGACATCGATCGCACCCGCCTTCAGGATGCCAATCAGGTGCGGCAACAAGCCGATATCGCCGGGCCATGCGGCAATCGGACGGTGGTAGCGCCCCATCGGCATGCCGTACACGCCCGTATAGGCGATCGCTACAGGCTGGACATGAACGACGCCATCGGGCGCAAGCGGCAAGGCGGCGCTAGCAGCGCCGAACAGTGACGACTTTACGCCCAGTAGCCTGTTGCCGTCGGAGGTCGTGCCTTCGGGGAAGAGCACGACGATTTCGCCATCGGCCATTCGCGTCGCAATCTCGTTCACCTGCTCTCCGGTCCGACTCTTCTCCTCGCGGACCACGAAAATGCTCTTCTGGAGCTTCGCGAAGAGACCGAACACCGGCCAGGACGCCACTTCGGTCTTGGCGATAAACGCAACGTCGGCGAGCGCTCCGAGGATGAGGATGTCCTTCCAGGAGGCATGATTGGCGGCAATCATCAAGGGGCGACGGCTCTCCAGTCCTCCGTGAACGTGCAGGCGTATGCCGAGAAGCCTGCAGGCCATCCTGTGCCAATAACCGGGAAGCCAACGCCTGTAAGGGAAATCGAAGTAGAGCCCCAATGCCTGTATCGGAAGCATCACCAGCGTCATCAACGCGATGAGGGACAACACGATGCCGATGCGCACGCCGTCGATCACCGTCTATGTTCCCTTCCGCCGGTCATGTCGAACGCTTCAGCCTTCGTCCTTCTTCAGCGGTATGCCATACAGTTCCAGGCGGTGATCAACGAGTTTGAAGCCGTGCTCGCGAGCAATCTTTTCCTGCAACGCCTCGATCTCGGGAGAATGAAACTCAATGACTTCACCGGTTTTCAGGTCGATGAGATGGTCATGATGCTCTTCCGGGACAGTCTCGTAGCGGGACCGGCCATCGCGGAAGTCGTGACGGGCGATGATCCCGGCGTCTTCGAACAGCTTCACCGTTCTGTAAACGGTTGAAATCGAGATCCGCGAGTCGACAAGAACGGAACGGCGGTACAATTCCTCAACGTCGGGATGATCGTCGGAACGCTCGAGAATACGCGCGATCACGCGTCGCTGCTCCGTCATTCGCATGCCGCGTTCGACACAAAGATCCTCGAGGGTTTTCGAAACTTCGTTCATCACATCCGACATGCAAGGCCCGTCCACCAAAAGGTGGTTAGCCAAGATCGCGCTTCATGACAAGCGCCGCGGATCTTCGACCTTCGGCGTCCTGATAATAGGAGTCGCGCCTACCGGCGATTTCGAAACCGAGTTTCCGATACAGTCCAAGGGCGGGACCATTGCCGTCATCAACCTCCAGGAACATCGAGAGACCACCCCGCGCCTGAGCTTCCCGCATCGCGGCAAGCATCAGTCGCCATCCAAGACCGGCCCTGGGAAGCCTTTCCTGCACGGCAATCGTCAGTATCTCGGCCTCACCCGCCACCTCGCGAGCCAGGACAAAACCGGCCAATGACGGCTTGAACAAGAGCGCGTTGGTCTGGCGGGCAACGAACCCGTACGTGTTCTGCTGCAGAAGCAAGTTAACGAACTCGCCGTCATTCCACCCGCGAGCGAACCGCTGCCCGTGCAGTTCCGACATTTCGCGGCAGTCGTCGGCCGACATCGTCACGATCTCGAACTCGGGCTTCCGTGAAAACACGTTTTCCAGCATTCCCGCTCATACCCTCGCTACGGCAAATCCTTCCTGCGGCTTCGCATCCGGTCCCCGCAGGTAAAGTGGTCTCGGCTTCCCCGGCTTTACGGCGATAGCCAGTTGCGCAACCCGGGCAATGGGAAAATGGTCCGCGGACGTCGCGACCTCATTGCCGGCAAGGAGGCTTGCGGCCGAACCAACAACCTCCGCCGCGCCCGACGCGGCAATCTCTCTGGCGGCGTCCACCGACAGGACAGACGCGTCCTGGAGCGGGCGACCGGTCGCAGAGAAGAGCTGCAGATAGACTTCGCCCCGACGAGCATCGATCGAAACAAGGATCGGCCTGCCATCGTCATCGCCTTCGCGCCGTCGGCGGTCGATCGCTTCTGCGGCAAGCACTTCCAACGTAGAGATCCCGACAGACTCCACGCCAAGCGACAAAGCGAAACCTCGTGCCGCCGCCACACCAACACGTATGCCGGTGAAGGATCCCGGTCCTACCGTGACCGCGATCCGGCCGACGTCGGAGATATCCACGCCAGCCTGGTCCAATGCCAGATCAACGATGGCCATCAACCGCTCGGCATGGCCACGCCCGATGTTCTCGGTCACCTCGCCCAATATTTTCATGGTTGCGGTATCGTAGAGCGCTGCCGCGCAATCGGTTCCAGCCGTGTCGAGCGCGAGGACGATCATCGGGCGGAAATGCCAGACATCAGACGGCCTCGACTTCCTGCACTTCGGGCACGAAGTGGCGCAAGAGGTTCTGAACACCGTGCTTCAACGTCGCCGTCGAGGACGGGCAACCGGCGCAGGCGCCTTTCATGTTCAGAAAGACCTTGCCATCCTTGAAGCCACGGAAGGTTATATCGCCTCCATCCTGCGCAACGGCGGGACGGACCCGCGTCTCGAGAAGTTCCTTGATCGTGGCAACGATGGTCTCGTCGCCGGCGTCGAAAAACTCACCATCTAAGTCGGAGTCGCCGCGACTGCTTGCTCCCATGACCGGCTGGCCGCTCATGAAATGCTCCATGATGGCACCCAGTATCGCTGGTTTCAGATGATGCCATTCCGGGCCGTCCTTGGTGACCGTCACGAAGTCATAGCCAAAGAACACGCCGGTAACGCCCGTGATGGAGAAGATCCGGCTCGCCAATGGAGAGTTCTGAGCCGCCTCAGCGCCCAGGAATTCTGCCGTCCCGCTCTCCAAGACGACCTTCCCCGGCAGGAATTTCAGCGTAGCGGGATTCGGCGTCGTTTCAGTCTGGATGAACATGGGTATCTCCCGGGCTCGCGGCCAAATTTAGAATTCTTCAAAAATAAGACCGAATATCGGCGTCTTCAAGTCAAAAGCGGAAGATAACCCATCGATCAGCAGAGCGCGTCGATTTCCTCGTTGCTCAGTGTATCCGGCAGCACGGTGACCGGTATGGGAAAGGCTCCCGGGCGGCCGGCAATCATCGATACGAGAGGGCCCGGCCCTTCCTTGGCTGATCCGGCCGCCAGGACCAGGATCGCGATATCCCGGTCTTCCTCGATAACTGCGTTGATCTGCTGCGCCGAACTGCCTTCGCGGATGACGATCTCCGGTTCCACCCCAATCGATTCGCGAATCGTCTGTGCGGCTTTTGCCATCGCCGCTTCCGCTTCCTCACGGGCTTCGGCGCGCATGATCTCCTCGACACCCAGCCATTGCTGGAAGTCGCCTTCGGGAATGATGTACAGCATCACCAGGCCGCCGTTCGAATTCTTGGCGCGGCGTCCCGCATAATGGACCGCCTTGTAGCATTCCGGCGTCCCGTCGATGATCGCCATGAACTTGCGCCTGTGGCCTTCAAGTCGTGACAGTCGTTTCGAAACCATTCGGAAATCCAGCCTCCGGACCGGTCACAACCGCGCGCGTCACGACGGACTCCGGTTTGCCCGCCGCGCGACACACTCGACCTTACTGCACGAAACCAATGATGTCGCGGACTTCCTTCATGGTTTTTTCCGCGCGGGCGCGGGCCCGTGCGCCACCGTCACGAAGCACCGTGTCGATGTAGCCGGGATCCCCCATCAGCCGGCGCATCTCCCCGTTCACAGGAGCCAGGGTCTCGACCGCAAGATCAACGAGGGCCGGCTTGAAAACGGAAAACTGCTGTCCGCCGAAGTCCTTCAGCACGTCAGCTTTCGACTTGTCTGAAAGGGCAGCGAAGATGCCAACCAGGTTGTCCGCCTCCGGCCTACCCTTCAATCCTTCCGTCTCGCTCGGAAGCGCATCCGGATCGGTCTTGGCCTTCTTGATCTTCTTCGAGATCGTCTCGGCATCATCCATCAGGTTGATGCGCGAAAGATCAGAGGCATCGGACTTCGACATCTTTTTCGTGCCATCGCGCAGGCTCATGACGCGCGGCGCCGGACCATCGATGAGCGGCTCCACCATCGGGAAATAGGCATGGACCGGTTGGTCGCCGACCTTGATATCGATTCCCGCCCCGGTCTCGCGGATCTGGCTTGCGAAATCGAGGTTGAACTTCATCGCGATATCGCGGGTCAGCTCCAGATGTTGCTTCTGGTCGTCGCCGACGGGGACGTGCGTGGCCCGGTACACAAGAATGTCGGCGGCCATGAGGCTCGGGTAGGCGAGCAGTCCCAAGGAAACCTGCTCGGCGTTCTTGCCACCGGCCTTGTCCTTGAACTGGGTCATGCGCTCCATCCAGCCGATCCGCGCCACGCAGTTGAAGATCCAGGCCAGTTCCGCGTGTTGCGGCACCGCCGACTGGTTGAACACGATGTGCGCCTTCGGGTCGATGCCCGATGCAAGGAAGGCAGCCGTGATCGAGCGTATCTGGTTCGGCATGTCTTCGTGCACAAGCTGCGCCGTCAGCGCGTGCAAATCAACGACGCAATAGATGCAATCGTTGTTTGCCTGCAGTGCGACGAACTTCTTGATGGCGCCGAGATAGTTGCCGAGGTGAAGATTGCCGGTCGGCTGAACGCCGGAGAAAACCAGCGGCTTGAATTCACTCATGTACGTCCCCAACAGGCGGGTGGAAGGCCTGATCTAGCGATTGATTTCCGCCAGCGCTTATGCACCCCGCCTTCTGCACAATCAAGTGCCGACACAACACTGCTTCAGACCGGTTCTAGAAGATCCCAGCGATTGCCATAGAGGTCTTCAAAGACGACGACGGTACCGTAAACTTCGTGGCGCGGCTCTCCGACAAACCGTACGTCATTTGCAAGCAAGGCCTTGTAATCGCGGGCGAAGTCATCGGTTCGCAGGAAAAAACCGACCCGGCCGCCGGCCTGTTTTCCGACCGCCGCCCGTTGGTCCTCACCATCGGCTTTCGCCAGCAAAAGGGCCGCACCGGACGTGCCCGGCGGCCGAACCACCAGCCAGCGCTTGACGGCATCCATCTGGGTGTCCTCGACACAATCGAAGCCAAGCGCATTACAGTAAAAGGTCTTCGCCTTGTCGTAGTCGTCTACCACGAGCGTGACGAGAAAAAGTTCCTGCAAGGCCATTGGTCACTCCTTGTGCTGCGCAAGTATCCTTAACGGACATTAACCAATACGGCGCGAAATTCTCGATTTAGAGCAAATTCCTCCTTATTCAGGTCACTTTTCGGAAGGAAATACCCGCCTCCGATCGCAACCTCGCCATCAAGCGATAATTTTCTTTTTTTACAGGAGCCCCGGCATGATGTATCGCGTCGCCATTGCCTGTCTCTTGGCCATTGCCATGACAAGCCCAAACGCCACCGCCATGGATGAAAAGCGCAAGGCTACCTTCTTCATGAAGCACAGCTACTCTGCCGCCTACACCGTCCAGAGAGCGAGCGTGCAGGTCGGATGTTTTCCGGAAAAGCTTCAACGTATCCTCGCTCACATCGCCAGCGAGACCGGCCGGAAACCGATCGTCACATCCGGTCATCGACCCCGGTCCGGGAAGTCGCAACACAGCCGCTGTTACGCCGCCGACATCCGCGTGCCCGGCGTTTCTGAACGAAAGATCGTTGCCGCGGCTAAGCATGCTCCCGGCATTGGCGGCGTGGGTCGGTACTGCAACGGCATCGTCCATGTCGATATCGGACCGCGCCGCAACTGGACCTATTGCTGACGGCCCCTACGCTGCAGGTTTCGGCGAATCATTCCGAGACTGGCACCGCCAATGGCGAATGCTGTTACAAAGTACACGACCATCGCGATACCGATCAGAGCGCCGAGCGCAGCAACCTGCTCCAGGAGACCCGATGAAGGGCTGAGCCACGCGCTCCAGCGATCCGAAAGGTAGATCAACACCATCGCCATGACAGCGGAGGCGACAACCAGCCTTGCGGCGCGCCAGACAAGCGGCCACTCCCACATCAGGTCGCCGCGGCGCAGAAGCGTCACGAACAACAGCACCGCGTTGATCCAGCCGGCGGCCGCCTCCGCAGTGGCGATACCGCGTTCGGCGATAAGGGGAAACAGGGATATCGCAAGCGTGGAATTCACCGCGACGGATATGCCGGTGAAACGCATCGGGGTTTTCGTATCTTCACGCGCGTAAAAGCCTGGCTGCAGAGCCTTGATGAGGACGAAGCCGGGCAGGCCTATCCCGTAGATCGCCAGGATAGATGCGACCACGGCGGTGTTCTGTTCGGAAAAGGCGCCCCGTTCATAGAGCACCCGAATAATCTCGTCGGACAACACCCACAAAGCGGCGGCTGCGGGGAGGGTCAGGAAAAGGACGAACTCTATCGAGCGATTCTGGATATTGGCAGCCTCGACCTGATGGCCACCTTTGAGGGCGCGGGAGAGTTCCGGCAACAGCACGACCCCCACCGCAACGCCGACAACACCGAGGGGAAGTTGGTAGATGCGATCCGCATACTGGAGAGCGGCGATCGCGCCCTCCTTGCCGGAGGCAATCGCTTGTCCGATGATCTGGTTGATCTGGGTGATCCCGCCCGTCAGCGCGGCCGGTACTGCCAGAACAAGCAGACGCTTAACGTTCGGCGTGATCCTGGGCCAGCGAAAACCAATGCTCATTCCGGCGTGGCGGACGCCAATATAGACTACAGCGAGTTGCAGAAGCCCGGCCGCCAAGACCGACCAGGAGAGATACCACGCGGTGGTGGCGGGTTCAGCTCCGGTATGGAGCGCATACAGGAGCGCTCCGATCATGATGACGTTCAGGAAGACCGGGGCGATGGCGGCTGCGAAAAAGTGATGCAGCGAGTTCAACATGCCACTCATCATCGCCGTCAGAGACATGCACATGAGGTAGGGGAACATCACGGCCGCCAACCGGACCGTCAGGGAAAACTTCTCAGCGTCGTCAGCAAAGCCAGGCGCGATGATCCAGCGCACCAGAAGCGGCATGGAGAGTTCCATGACGATCGTGATCACCAGCAGTACGGAGAAGAGAACGCCGAAGACTTCCTCGGAGAAGCGCTTGGCACCGGCCACGCCATTCGCCTCGATTTCCTTTGAGAAAAGCGGCACGAAGGCAGCATTGAACGCGCCCTCGGCGAAGAGACGGCGAAACAGGTTCGGAAACCGGAACGCGGCGTAGAAGACGTCCGCCATGGGTCCCGTGCCCAGAGCGGCCGCCATCAGCGTTTCGCGGGCGAAGCCAAAGATACGGCTGCCCAGGGTCGCGCCGCCGACCGTCGCAAATTTCCGGACAAGGCTCATTTCAGGCTCTCAGCTTTTTCTGGATCAACGTCCCACGCTGCGGCGCCGGCGCGATGATGCCGGAGGGCATCTTGTCGCGCAGTTCGTCGGACTGCTCGGCCATCACCGCCTTGAGTCGCCCGGTGACGGTGGCGATGCGGTTGTCGTTTGTGACCTTCTGGCCGATCAGGTCGGTTACGTAGAAGGTGTCGATGACCTTCTCACCGAACGTGGTGATGCGGGCCGAATGGATGTCGAGCGAGAGATCGGAGAGAACCGCCGTCACCTCAGCCAGCAGACCGATGCGATCGAGGCACTCGATCTCGATCACGGTGAACTTGTTCGAGAGGCCGTTGGAGATCGTGACGTGGGGCTGGACGGGGAATGTCTTGTTCTTCCTTTTCCCCTTGCTACGCGTGGCAATCACCTCAGGTAGGCGCTTGCGGCCCGAAAGAACGTCTTCGATCATGCGACAGATCGTGCCGGCCCGACGCATCTCGTCCTCATCGATCGGGAACTCGCGATTGACCAGGATCGTATCGAGCGCGCGTCCATCCGACGTCGTGAAAATCTGCGCGTCGGCGATGTTGGCGCCGGCGGCGGCACAGGCACCCGCGATGATGGAGAGAAGCCGGGGGTGGTCGGGAGACAGAACCGTTATCTCAGTGATGGCGTGGAACGAATGAGTCCGCACCATCGTCGCCAGAGCGTGGCCGGACTTGTCGGCCTGCCGGATGAAATTTGCGTGGCGGACTTGATCCTCAAGAGCGACGGCGAGCAGATACGGCTCGTAGTGAAGCTTGATATACGTCTCGCGTTCGCGCGTGCTCCAGTCTGCCAGAGCCTCAGAGAGCATGTCTCCGGCATGTTTGGCGCGTTCCTTGCGCGAAACCTCGGAGAAACCGCCGGAGATGAGCAATTCAGTCTCGTAGTAGAGCGTGCGGAGCAATTGCCCCTTCCAGCCGTTCCAGACACCGGGACCGACCGCGCGGATGTCGCAGACCGTCAGCACCAGCAGCATCTTGAGGCGATCAAGCGACTGGACCTTCTCGGCGAAGTCGGTGATCGTCTTGCGATCATGCAGGTCGCGGGTCTGAGCCACCATGGACATCAGGAGATGCTGCTCGATGAGCCACGCCACGAGTTCCGTCTGCTTCGGCGAAAGGCCGAGACGCGGGCAGAGCTTACGCGCAACCTTGGCCCCGGCGATCGAATGGTCCTCCTGGCGGCCCTTGGCAACGTCGTGAAGCAGCACGGCGGCGTATAGAGCCTGCCGATCCTCGATGCTCGGCAGCAGTTTTGCCGACAATGGATGGATATCGCCGGACTGTCCCTTTTCAATCTCAGACAGCACGCCAACCGTCCGAATGAGGTGTTCGTCGACGGTGTAGTGATGATACATGTTGAACTGCATCATCGACACTACCTTGCCGAAATCCGGCAGGAAGCGACCAAGGACACCCGCCTCGTTCATGCGCCGCAGGATCAGCGCCGGATCGCGACGGGAGGTCAGGATCGCCATGAAGAGGCGGTTGGCTTCCTCGTTCTCGCGGAAGTCATTGTCGATCAGCGACAGGGATCGCGTTACACCCTTCAACGCATCAGGATGAAATTCCAGGCCGTTGAGGTCGGCAACGTGAAAAAGGCGGATGATGGAAATCGGATCCCGCTTGAAGACGTCGGGTCGGGCGAGCGCGATGCGCCCCTTGTCCTCGATGAACTCGATCGTTCCAGGGATCTTGCGCGGGCGGTTGGCAAAACGGCCGATCGCGGCCGTTAGTCCCGGCGCAGCCTTGGCCTGCTCGTCCTCAAGCGCGGCGCAGATGATCCGTGTCAGATCGCCCACGTCCTTGGCGACGAGGAAGTAGTGCTTCATGAAACGCTCGACGGCAGAAAGGCCGGGGCGCGGTTGATATCCGAGTGACTGGGCGATCTCCGGCTGGATATCGAAGGACAGGCGCTCCTCGGGCTTACCGGTCAGGTAGTGCATGTGGCAACGCACGGCCCAGAGAAAATCATCCGCCTTCTGGAACAGGCGCCATTCCTGCCTTGAGAGTACACCGAGCTTCACGAGGTCCTCGGCATCACGGACATTGTACTTGTATTTGGCGATCCAGAAGAGTGTCTGGAGATCACGGAGGCCGCCCTTGCCTTCCTTGACGTTCGGCTCGACCAGATAACGGGTGTCGCCGGCCTTCTGATGGCGCTGATCGCGCTCGGCAAGCTTGGCGGCGATGAATTCCGGCGCCGTGCCTTCCGCCACCTCGAGATCGAACCGGCGGATCAACTCAGCGACCAGGTCGGCCTTGCCACAAATGAAGCGGGACTCCAGCACAGCAGTCCGAATGGTCATGTCGGTCTTTGAAAGGCGGATGCATTCGTCAAGCGTGCGCGTGGCATGACCCACCTTGAAGCCAATATCCCAGAGCAGGTAGAGCATGAACTCAACCGCCTTGTGCATATTGGGCGAAACCTTGGCCGGCGTCAGAAAGAGAAGGTCGATATCCGAGCCAGGTGCCAAGGTGCCGCGACCGTAGCCACCGACCGCGGCTACGGCGATGGAATCGGTCTTTTCCGGATAAATGTGGGCGACAACGGCCTCATAGACGATGGAGATCAACTGGTCCTGCAGCCAGGACAGACGCTGTGCACAGGCGAGACCGCTGCCATCTTCGAAAAGTTTCCGTCGCGCGACCTCACGTGCCTCGGCGACGGCCTGTTTCAGCACCGGCAGCAAAGCTGCGCGGGCGTTCAGCACGTGTCCGGCATTGGCGACGGCGGTTTTCATGCACTCTGCCTTCAAGGCGGCGGTATCGAGGATATCGCTATTGTCTATCGTCGGCTGGGCCATGGATGGCGTCTTCGCTTTCAATTGGTGAGCACGCGCAGTGACTGCGCTATAGCGCTTTTGAGGGGCCGGTTACAGCATATTAGCGATCAAGGTTTGCCAAGTTCTTGCTTCAAAGCGTAAAGCGCGTCCAACGCCTGACGCGGCGTAAGATCGTCCAGATCGAGCGCACGGAGCATATCCTCGACTTTCGAGGCAAGCGGCGAAGCAGACCGAGCGGTTTCCTCGCGCCGCACGGCGACCTGGAACAGAGGCAGATCGTCGATGAGCTGGCTGGCCGGATTTTTGCGGTCGGCATCCTCAAGCAGCGTCAACACTTCACGGGCGCGAGCTACCACGGATGCAGGCAGGCCGGCGAGACGAGCCACCTGGATGCCATAGGAACGGTCAGCCGCGCCGGGTCCAACCTCGTGCAGGAACACCACGTCGCCCTGCCATTCCTTCACCTTCATCGTCGCATTCGAGAGACGAGGCAGCTTTTCCGACAGTTGCGTCAGTTCATGGAAATGGGTGGCGAACAAAGAGCGGCAGCGATTGACCTCATGCAGATGCTCGACAGCCGCCCAGGCGATTGACAGGCCGTCGAAGGTGGCCGTTCCGCGACCGATCTCGTCGAGGATCACCAGCGAGCGTTCGCTCGCCTGATTAAGGATCGCGGCCGTTTCAACCATTTCCACCATGAACGTGGACCGCCCCCGCGCCAGGTCATCGGAAGCGCCGACGCGGGAAAAGAGCCTGTCAACGACACCGATATGGGCTGCGCCCGCCGGCACGAAGGATCCCATCTGCGCCATGATAGCGATCAGCGCGTTCTGGCGAAGGAAAGTCGACTTACCACCCATGTTGGGGCCGGTGAGCAACCAGATCGCGCCATCGCTTCCGTCCGCCACAGGCGAAAGATCGCAACCATTCGCAATGAACGGTCCGGCCGACTGCCGACGCAATGCCTGCTCGACAACGGGGTGACGTCCGGCAACGATCCTGAACATGCGGCTGTCATCGACCATCGGACGGCAGTAGCCCTGTTCCTCGGCCAAGGCCGCCAAAGCGGCTGCTACATCGACAACGGCGAGCGCCTTTGCCCCGCGCTTGATCGCCTCGGCGGCGCTCACGACATCGGCAGTCATGGCATCGAAGGCTTCCAGTTCGATCACAAGAGCCTGACCGGCAGCGTTTGCGATCCGCGTTTCGAGGTCGGCCAATTCGGTGGTGGTGAATCGCATCGCGTTGGCCATCGACTGACGGTGGATGAAGCGTGCCTTCGCCTCCCCTTCCGTCAACGGGCCGGCATTGTTGGCTGTGACCTCGATGAAATAGCCGAGCACGTTGTTGTGCTTGATCTTCAGGGACTTGATCCCGGTCTCGTCGGAATATTGCAGCTGGAGGCCGGCGATGACGCGCCTTGACTGGTCCCTGAGCGCGCGCGCCTCGTCCAGATCCGGGCGAGCACCATCCCGCAGGAAACCGCCGTCGCGCTTCAAAAGCGGCAGGTCGTCGGCAAGCAGCGCCGCGAGTCTCTCTTCGAGACTGCTTGGGAGGGCCTCCAAATCGGCTAGCGCGTTTGCCAGTTCGTCCGGCAGGCCGATATGATCTGCAAGCAGCCCGGCAACGTCGCGGGCAGCGCCAAGACCGAGGCAAATCGCGCCGAGATCGCGAGGTCCGCCGCGGTCCAGTGCCAGACGCGACAGCGCGCGGGGCATGTCCGGAACCCGTTTCAGCAGATCGCGAAGACGGTCGCTCAACATGGGTTCGGCGAGCAGGAAGGCGATTGCCTCCTGTCGTTCCGCGATCAGTCCCGGATCCGTGAGCGGTGACATCAGACGCTCGGCCAGCAATCGTGCCCCGCCGCCGGTCACGGTCCGGTCGAGCGCCTTGAGGAGCGCACCGTTGCGATCGCCGGACAGCGTCTTGACGAGCTCAAGGTTGGCGCGCGTTGCCGGATCGATGAACATCGTAGACGATGCATTCTGCCGTTCCGGCAAGCCAAGCGGCGGACGCTCGGAAATCTGGGTCTTCTCGACATAGGCCACGGCAGCGGCGGCGGCAGCCATCTCGACCCTGGAAAAACTGCCGAAGCCTTCCAGCGTTGCAACACCAAAATAGCGGGCTATACGTCCTTCGGCCGTCGCGCTGTCGAAGAGCACCGCCGGCTGAGGAACGGCGATACGTCCAAGGACATCCATGACCGGACGTAATTCGGGATCGTGGAACAGGTTGTCGGCCAGCACCAGTTCCCGCGGCTCGATCCGCAGGATATCAGCCAGCAGCCGCTGCTCATCGGTCTCCGCTAGCCTAAAGACGCCGGTCGAGATATCGATCCAGGCGAGCGCCATGGAACTCGACGCGCCGCGTATGCGGGCAAGCGCCATGAGGTAGTTCGACTCGGAAGGGGAAAGAAGCTTTTCCTCCGTCAGCGTGCCGGGAGTCACGAGACGCACCACATCCCGGCGAACGACCGACTTCGATCCTCTCTTCTTTGCTTCAGCGGGATCCTCGACCTGCTCGCAAACGGCGACACGAAAGCCGAGGGAAATCAGCTTCTGCAGATAATCGTCGGCCGCGTGCACCGGCACGCCGCACATCGGGATGTCCTGACCCATGTGCTGGCCGCGTTTTGTGAGCGTAATGCCGAGCGCGCGGGAAGCCTCTACCGCATCCTGGAAAAACAGCTCGTAGAAGTCCCCCATTCGGTAAAATAGCAGGCTATCGGGATTGTTCGCCTTGATCTCGATGAACTGCTCCATCATCGGCGTCGCCGAGGCACGGCTCTCCTCCGAGGCAAGTTCGGCGGCCTTCAGGACCTCAATATCAAGGGGGTTGTTGATGCTCACGAGCGGAATGTTTTCTTTCAAAAAGCGACGTGCAACACTAACGGCCTTGGGAGACCAAAAACAACAGCAAGGGCGGCCGCGCGAGACGCTGCCCACAACTAGGTCGAGGGAACATGCCGACAAACGACAAGGCCGGAAAGGCCAAGACGTCCGTCACCGAACAGGAAGCACTGGATTTTCACGCGCAGGGCCGCCCTGGCAAGCTTGAGATCACGCCAACGAAGGCCATGGCAACGCAGCGCGACCTTTCGCTCGCCTACTCACCCGGAGTGGCGGTACCGGTCAAGGCAATCGCGTCCGATCCAAGGACGGCCTATGACTATACCACGCGCGGCAACATGGTGGCCGTCATCTCGAACGGCACTGCCATTCTCGGTCTGGGCAATCTGGGTGCGCTTGCCTCCAAGCCGGTGATGGAGGGCAAGTCCGTTCTCTTCAAGCGGTTCGCAGACGTCGACTCGATCGACCTCGAAGTCGACACCGAGAATGTCGACGAGTTCATCAACTGCGTCCGCTATCTCGGCCCTTCGTTCGGCGGCATCAATCTCGAGGATATCAAGGCACCCGACTGCTTTATCATTGAGCAGCGCCTGCGCGAATTGATGGATATCCCCGTCTTTCACGACGATCAGCACGGCACGGCGATCATCGCGGCAGCCGGTCTCATCAACGCGCTGGCGCTCACGGGCCGCGACTTCAAGACGACCAAACTGGTGTGCAACGGCGCCGGCGCGGCGGCGATCGCCTGCGTCGAGCTTATCAAGAGCATGGGCTTCAACCCACAAAACGTTACCCTTTGCGACACCAAGGGCGTGATCTACCAAGGCCGAACCGAAGGTATGAACCAGTGGAAATCGGCGCACGCGGTGAAGACCAACAACCGAACACTGGCCGAAGCGATGGCGGGGGCCGACGTCGTGTTCGGCCTGTCGCAGAAGGGCGCTTTTTCCGCCGACATGATCCGTTCGATGGCGCCAAACCCGATCATCTTCGCCATGGCCAATCCCGATCCCGAAATCACACCGGAAGAGGTCGCCGAAATCCGGAGCGACGCGATAATGGCGACCGGGCGTTCCGATTATCCGAACCAGGTGAACAACGTCCTGGGCTTTCCCTATATCTTCCGGGGCGCGCTCGACGTTCGCGCATCGCAGATCAACGAGGCGATGAAGATCGCCGCTGCGCAGGCTCTCGCCGATCTCGCCCGCGAGGACGTGCCCGACGACGTGGTGGCAGCCTATCAGGGCAACCGTCCGCGCTTCGGGCCGCAATACATCATTCCCGTACCTTTCGATCCGCGGTTGATCTCCGCCATTCCTGTTGCCGTCGCGCGGGCAGCGATGGAAAGCGGCGTCGCTGGAAAGGCAATCGAGGATCTCGATGCCTATGCGCGCGAACTTTCAGCGCGACGCGACCCGATCGCCGCGACGACACAGCGGCTCTACGAGCGCGTGAAGAAGCATCCGAAGCGCGTGGTCTTCGCCGAGGGCGAGGAGGAACAGGTGATGCGCGCGGCAATCTCGTTCGCGACGCAGGGGCTTGGCACGGCGATCCTGCTCGGTCGCGACGAGCCACTGAAAGCGACAGCGGCCAGAGCCGGCATCGATCTCGACCGGCCTGGCATCGAACTCGTCAACGCCCGCGTTTCGACGCGCGTCGAGGCCTATACGGACTATCTCTATTCCAGGCTGCAGCGGAAGGGATATCTCCATCGCGATTGCCAGCGCCTGATCAACACGGACCGCAACCATTTCGCCTCCTGCATGGTCGCGCTTGGTGATGCCGACGCCATGGTGACGGGTACGACGCGCAATTATTCGACGGCGCTCGAGGATGTCCGTCGGTGCATCGACGCCGAGCCAGGCCACCGGGTTATCGGCGTGTCGCTGGCGCTGACGCGCGGTCGTACGGTTCTCGTGGCCGATACGGCAGTGCACGACATGCCGACGGCAGAGGAACTTGCCGACATCGCCGAGGAAGCGGCAGGCGTCGCCCGCCGCATGGGCTATGAGCCGCGCGTTGCGCTGCTTGCCTATTCGACCTTCGGACATCCGACCGGAGAGCGGTCTGAGCGTTTGCGCGAGGCGGTGAAAATCCTCGACCGGCGTCACGTCGATTTCGAATATGACGGGGAGATGGGCGCGGATGTGGCACTGAACACGCATCGCATGGAGCAGTATCCGTTCTGCCGCCTCTCCGGCACCGCGAACGTGCTGGTCATGCCCGCCATCCATTCTGCGGCGATCTCGACGAAGATGCTACAGGAACTCGGGGGCTCGACGGTCATCGGGCCATTGCTCGTCGGCCTTCAGAAGTCGGTGCAGATCGCACAGTACGGCGCCAAGGATACGGATATTGTCAACATGGCGACAATCGCTGCTTACAACGCCCACTAGAGACTCAAAGCGCGGCCGGCTCGATGCCTGCCGTTCGGACGAAGGCGTTCAGTGCCGCCATGTCGTCTTTAAGCGCCTGCCGAAGCCAAGCTTCAAAAGCCTCGACTTTCGGGTCGCGTGCCGCGTTTTCCGCCGTCACCAGATAATGGCCATCGCCGGTCGCCACAAACGGGCCGAATGGAACGACCAACTGGCCGCTTTGGATGGCGTGCGAGGCAAGCGTCTGCCACGCAAGCATCACACCTTGGCCGGCGATCACGGCGTCGAGACACAGCGACGCTTCATTGAAAACGTGACGGGCTACCACCCGGCCGATTGGAAGACCGGCGCGACCCAGCCAAAGGTCTCGCGAAAACATCGCCCGGGCATCGACAACCCACGGCATGTCCAGAATGTCAGCGGGTGCCGACAGCTTCGATGCCATTGCCGGGGAGCAGACGGGAAAGACCTGCTGCTGCAGCAAAAGGTTGGCCTGCACGCCGGACCATCGACCCTTTCCAACGCGAATGCAAAGATCGACATCGCCTACATTTGGATCGATCAGGCGGTCGGTAGCGTCCAGGCGGATGCGGATGTCTGGGTAAAGCTCGGCAAACTGTCCCAGCCTGAAGACGAGCCATCTCGCCGCAAAGACCGGAGCGACGGAGATCGTCAGGACGTCCTCCCTCTCGTGTCGTATCCAGTCTATGGCACGGGACAAGCCACCGAAGGCTTCGGTCAGTCGCGTCACGAAGTCTCGAGCGCCCGGCAAGACTACGAGACCGCGCGGCTCGCGTGCGAAGAGCGACCGGCCCAGCTGTGTCTCGCATTTGATCACCTGCTGGCTGACCGCGCCGATGGTCACACCCAGTTCGTCGGACGCAGCCTGTAGCGATCCCAGCCGCCCCACGGCTTCCACCGCCCTAAGACCGTTCAGGGTCATGACATTCAAGTTCCTCATGCAGAAAATCTATAGCTCTATGCCGAAAGCATCAATGGGAGATACGGTGACATCCCTGTATTTTGGGCAATTGAGGTCGACCGAATAGGGCGACCAGCTGAGGAGCCCGTCCCATGCTCAAGATATTCTATAAGATTTCGTTGATTGTCCGGACGCTTTTGACAGAGAAAGGCGTCGCCGAAGGTTGGCGGCGTGATCCCCTGATACACCCTGCGGTGACCCGGATGAGTCTGCGCGAAGTCGGCGACTTGCCGCTTGATCCCCGCGATACATCGTCTTGGTGAAAAAGTCAGCTGCCGCCTCAGCTCGCAAAGCGTCCGGCGTCAGCACCGTAGTAATTGATATAGCGGTCGGAAATGCTGGAGATGGGAAGCAAAATCAACACGTCTGTGGTGTTGAAGGCCTGATCGACGACCGCGCCACTACCCACCATCGCACCGAGGCGCAAATAACCCTTGATAAGGGGCGGCATTGCCAGTAGCGCCCGCTTCGGATTCACGGCTTCGCTCGGCATGAGATCCATCTCGCGATGAAGTTCCGGACGCGCGCTGACGTGCCAGTCGCCTTTTGCAACTACGTTGTGATGGAGGAACGATAGCGCCAAGGCATGCTCCTCGGGACGCACCCCGGGGAAGGATCCGCAGCCGAACATGGCATCGACACCGTATCTGAGAGCATAGGCCCAATTCCCCTGCCACAACAATTCCACGGTGCGCTTGGTTCGATACGGGGGCAATACACAGGAGCGCCCCAGTTCCATGAAGCGCTTGCCGGGATGCCGGGACAGGAGATCACCTACCTGGAATTCCGACGCAGAATAGAACCCGCCATGGTCTAAGGCGACTTCCTGTCGGAGGAGCCTGTAGGTTCCAACGATCTGGTCCTCCGCATCACCTTCCAGCGAGCGGTCCAGGACGAGTAGATGATCGCAGACCGCATCCCATTGGTCGGCGTCACGCTGCCGACGCAT
Source organism: Ciceribacter sp. L1K22 (assembly GCF_017599385.1). GTDB lineage: Bacteria > Pseudomonadota > Alphaproteobacteria > Rhizobiales > Rhizobiaceae > Allorhizobium. Next base: position 702,572 of record NZ_JAGFPK010000001.1, on the reverse strand, counting down.
CGCTTCCGGTGGCAGGATGGCGTGCATCTCCTCGGCAAACACCTTGAACCGCAGCGCCTGGGCAGCGTCTATTTCACGCTCGGTGCGCGCCAGACGGGTCTCAAGATTTCCGATCCGGCCAAGAACGTCAAGAATGGTCTGCGTATCGGCTGTTGACGGTCCGGTGACTGCGTCAGCGACTGTCGAGCGATCCAGAATTTCGATGCCCATGGCGATTCGTCTCCGCCCTACTTTTCCGGGTCATAAACCACGCTTCTACGACAACTTCGTGACGCAAGCCACGCTGCCGCGACTGACGCAAAGCAGGTCAGGCCTTGTCCTTCGGGTGAGGTACGAGGAACTCCTGGACCAGAACGAGTCCCGCTCCGATCGTTATGCAGGCGTCTGCGAGGTTGAACACGGCGAACGACCATGTGCCGGTGTAGAACAGAATATAGTCGACGACATGCCCGTACACGAAACGGTCGATGATATTGCCGATGGCACCTGCGATGATCAGTGAGTAACCGAGATGTGCGAAGTGATGGGTGTAGTCCGTGCGCCGCCACATCCATAGGACAAAGCCCACGATGACAATCCGAAGACCGACAATGAACCAGCCGTCCATTCCCGACAGCATTGAAAACGCCACTCCCAGGTTATGGGTCCGGTAGAGCGCGAGGAACGGCATGACAGGGACCAGTTCGTGCATCGGCAGTTCGATCTCGACGAGATACTTGATCAACTGATCGAGAAACAGCATTGCAACCACGAAGATCACCGCCGGCATCGGACGTGAAAACAAGGTGCGTCCGGCCATCAGGCATGGTCTCCGAGCGAGAGCAGGTGCCGTCTTGCTTCGAACAGCATGACACCCGTCGCGACAGCGAGATTGAGCGAATCCGCCATGCCTGACTGGGGAATTCGCGCGAGGGAGTCGGCCGCCGAGGCCAGTTCGTCGGGGAGCCCCGACTGCTCATTGCCCATCAAAAGCACGACGGGACGCGACCGGTAATCAATCGTCCGGTAGTCAACCGCACCCGCAAGGTGGGTGGCGACGATATTCACGCCTGCCGCACGTTTCCAGGCAAGAAACTCCGCGACCGTTGCTTTGACCACGGGCACCGCGAAAACGGAGCCCATGGTTGCGCGGACCGTCTCCATCGAGAAAGGATCAGTGCAATCACCGACCAGAATGATCCCCGATGCTCCGGAGGCGTCAGCCGTGCGAATGATCGTACCGAGATTGCCGGGATCACGAACGCGATCCAGTGCAATCCAGGTCTGCCCCGAAACCGGCGATATCGTTTTCAACGGCATCCATCGCTGCTCAAAAACTCCCGCTACCATCTGCGGGTTGTCGCGACGGGTGATCGCGGACATGACCTTTTCGCTGACTTCCAGGACAAGGCCACCGGCCGCAATGGTCCGGGCGGCGGTTTTTTCGATCACCGGCTTGCCCTTGGCAGCCTTGGAATAGACGAGGGTTTTGATCGTCCAGCCTAGATCGAGCGCGTCGATGACGAGCTTCAGGCCCTCCGCGATAAAGGATCGCGTCTCGTCGCGCGTCTTCTTTTGAGACAGTGCCTTGATGTCCTTGACGATGGGATTGGCAAGGCTGGTGACCTCCTTGACCTGACCGACCCGCCGGGCACCGTCGTGCCTGATGTCGTTATTCATTTCGGCACCCAGCGACTGAAAAGGGAAGTTGAAAGAACACGATTTGGCGCCTTGCCGTCGAGACCCGTCTCGCGGATCACCAGTTCCCCGGATTCGACCCAGCCACCCTTTCCGCGCATCGTCTCACGCATCAGTTCATGGATTGAGTAGAAGCTTGCCCGTATGGAGTAGGCGGTCAGCACCAGACCGAGCGCTTTGGGCGACAGCAATTCGCGACAGATATCGAGCATCAATGGCAGATGATCAAACAGTTGCCAGACCTCGCCATTCGGGCCCCTGCCGAACTTCGGAGGATCCGTCAGGATGATGTCATAGCGGTTGCCGCGGCGTTCTTCGCGCTGAATGAACTTCATCGCGTCATCGCAGATCCAACGTATCGGCGCCTTGTCGAGGCGGCTGAGGGCCTGATTCTCACGCGCCCAGCCTATCGCCTTCTTGGAGGCGTCCACATGCGTCACCTCCGCGCCTGCAGCGGCTGCGATCAGCGAAGCGACACCCGTATAGCCGAAGAGGTTGAGCACTTTCAGTGTTCGCTTCTCGGTCTCGATCCGCTCTTTCATCCAGGACCAATGCGCGATCTGCTCCGGAAAGACCCCGACGTGGCGGAAAGCCGTGAAACGCCCATGAAAATCCACACCCAGCAATGAAAGGGGCCAGGTCTCGCCAAGAGCCTCCCGGGGGAAGCGCCAGCGCCCAATGCCGTCCTCGTCAGTGTCTCCGGTAAAGACCGCATCGGCGCCATTCCAAACATGGTCTGGCAATGAGGGTTTCCAAAGCGCCTGGGCTTCGGGACGAACTATGCGGTAAGATCCATACTGTTCGAGCTTCTGACCGTTCCCACTGTCGATCAGGTGGAAATCGCCCGCCGCATGCGATTCAAGAATGAGCGGCACCCGCTCGGCGGGACGCTCGCCGCTTCTCGGCGACAGTCCGCGCGCCGGTTCAGCCGACGGCGTGTTCGTTTCGGCGATAGGCGCCGCCTTTCGCTGCTGGTCGCCATTGCGAACGCCCGGGCGGCCATCGCGTCTCGGTGCTCCCCCGGCGCCGCGCTGTGATGGCGATCCTTTGCCCGACCTCTGTTCCCTCTTCTTCAAAACGCGACTTCCGACTTCTGTTGCCACCAAAGACGGCGCAACTACCATTCCACCTGCCCCAGGGAAAGCCCCGTTACTTCGACTGCGGACTTGGCAGGGCCTGCACGGCGATCTGCTCGGCCCGGTTCTTGTGCTTGTCGGCCTCCGCCTGCCATTTCAGCGCTGTCTTCTTTTCCACCCTGGCGCGCTTGCGGTGCTTGCCCTGCGACAGCCAGGTGGCAAAGGAACCCGCCAACAGGCCGATCATCAATGCGACGAAGAGAAACACGAAGAACGGCGCCGTTAGCGACAGCACCTGATCCTCGGGGCGGAAGGGATTGAGCGCAAGGGTCACGCTCTGGCGGTTCGTGACCGAAAGGACGATCAGCACGATACCGAGCGGTACGAGGACGACGAGAGTGATGATCTTGCGGAGCATGGTATTTCCCTCTGCTATGCAACGGCAGTCACCTCGGCGAACAGCCGGGTGCCGATCGAACCTACATATAGGGAACAGTCAGGCGGTCGATCAATCGCTATCGTCGTCGCCCATGCCGGGGTTCAGCCGTTCGCGCAGTTCCTTACCTGTTTTGAAGAACGGAACCCACTTCTCCTCGACAAACACTGTCTCACCGGTTCTCGGATTGCGGCCTGAACGAGATGGCCTGTTTTTCACCGAGAAGGCTCCGAAGCCCCGAAGCTCGACGCGGTTACCCGCAGCAAGGGCATCGGTGATTTCATCGAGAACGGCGTTTACGATGTTTTCGACGTCGCGATGATAAAGGTGCGGATTGCGCGCGGCGACGATCTGCACCAGTTCCGATTTGATCACGGTTGCCCCCTGAACAACTTCATGAAAGAGGGCACAAAGTGCCAAACATGGTCAGTACCGTCAAGAAACAACTTCCCACCCTCGCATTTCAAGACCCTCTCCGGCGCCGCAAGGCCTTCACGGGCTTGTAAACCGCGATGCAATTTCCATATTGGCAATCGCCCGCAATAATGCGAATTCTCCGGCCGAACGCACGGGCGCTATCGCTGCGGCCCTGCAAATGCCGGAATTCAACAAGGTCCCTTGATGCTGAACAGGTTAGCAGAGGCACAGTCGCCCGCCGCCGGAACGGCGAACAGCGCCTATGCGGCAGCGGTTCGGCACACCCGTCGTGTCGAGCGATTAAAAGTCCTGCTGCCGATCGCGGCCATCCTCATCTCCCTCTCCTTCATCGCCGTCTCGGTCATCCGTGCCTATCTGCCGGAAAACATCGAACTTGAAGGCGCGCGCATAGAAAACGGCAAAGTGGTGATGGAGAAGCCTGCTATATCGGGCCGGAACCGCGACGGCATAAGCTACTCGATGCGGGCCGAGCGCGCCCTGCAGGATATTGCCAACCCCAACATCATCACGCTTGAAACGATCGCGGCCGCGGTACCGCTAAACGAGAAGGTGATCGCGAGAGTCGAGGCGATCAGCGGCATTTTCGACCGGTCTTCGGACAGGCTCGACATGACGGCACCTTTCACGATCCGTCTCAGCAGCGGTGTCGAGGCCAGCTTTCAATCCGCCCATCTTGACGTCAAGGGCGGCAAGATGGAAACCCCCGATCCGGTTTCGATCAAGGCAGAACAAGCGGCCATTGTTGCAGACTCCATGAAGATAACCGATAACGGTCGGACGATCGTTTTCTCGGGAGCGGTTCGAGTGAACATCGAACCCTCCGCCATTCGCAAACAGGGCAATTGAAGGCCGGCAAGATGATACGCAAAGGTAGACTTTCGGTAATGCTGATCGCCGCCGGTTTGGCGCTTTTGCCGCCCGCGATAGCCCGTTCGCAGAACACCACCAGCAACATGGATGGGCTGAAGTTGTCTAACGACCAGCCGATCCAGATCGAAAGCGACGAACTGCAGTTTCGCGAACAGGAAAAGTCGGCAATCTTTTCTGGCAATGTGAAGGTCGTGCAAGGAACGACCATGCTGCGCTCAGGGCGTATGGTCGTACACTACCGGGGCGAGGGAACAGCCGTGACGTCGGGTAACGCGGATATCGAGAAGATCGACGTCTCCGACACCGTTTTCCTGTCGTCGGGCACCCAGCAGGCGACGGCTGAAAAGGGCTTTTTCAACCTCGATACCGAAATTTTCGTTCTGGAAGGCGATCGTGTGGTCCTTTCCGAAGGTCAGAACGTTTTCGTCGGATGCAAACTCACAGTGCAAATGCGCTCGGGAGAGGCAAGGCTGGAAAGCTGCGGCGGCCGCGTACAGATACAGCTCGATCCGAAGTCTCGGCAAAACAACTGAGACCGGATTGACGTGAAAATTCCCCGACTCCCTGCTCTTTTCGGCGCCAAGCACGACCAGCCGACCGGTTCCGAGGCACCGACGCTCGACAAAGCGCGCTACGATGGCACGCTGATCGCTCGCGGCCTGACGAAAACCTACAATTCGCGGCGCGTTGTGAACGGCGTCTCCATGGTAGTGCGGCGGGGGGAAGCTGTCGGCCTGCTTGGCCCGAATGGCGCGGGAAAGACGACATGCTTCTACATGATCACCGGTCTCGTTCCCGTCGACATGGGCATGATTGCCATCGACGGCAACGATGTGACAACGATGCCGATGTATCGCCGCGCAAGGCTCGGCGTCGGCTACCTGCCGCAAGAGGCGTCGATCTTCCGTGGGCTGTCGGTCGAAGACAATATCCGCGCAGTGCTGGAGGTGCACGAAAGTGACCGGCAGAAGCGCGAACGGAAGCTCGATGAACTGCTCGATGAATTCCACATCGAGAAACTGCGCAAATCCGCCGCTGTGGCTCTCTCCGGGGGTGAACGCCGTCGCCTGGAAATCGCGCGCGCGCTGGCGACAGACCCAACTTTCATGTTGCTGGACGAACCGTTTGCGGGTGTCGACCCTATCTCCGTGTCCGATATCCAGAACCTTGTCCGCCATCTGACGGCGCGCGGTATCGGTGTCCTGATCACCGACCACAATGTTCGCGAAACACTGGGTCTCATCGACAGAGCCTATATCATACATGCGGGCGAGGTGCTCACGCATGGGCGGGCCAACGACATCGTCAACAATGCGGACGTTCGACGCCTCTACCTCGGCGACAAATTCAGTTTGTAAGCGCCCATAGGGAGAAAATTTCTTCCCTCCGGCATGAACGCTTGACCAAACGATCTAAAAAAGCAATTTTTGGGCCAGTTGGGGCAACTGGTATTCCCGAGGGCGTGCCAGGGGGCAAGTGTAGGGGAGTTTAGCGTCCGCCATGGCATTGTCGGCCAATCTTTACCTGCGACAAAGTCAATCTTTGGTCATGACTCCGCAGCTGATGCAGTCCATTCAGCTGCTGCAGATGACCCATCTGGAACTCACCCAATTCATTGCCCAGGAAGTGGAAAAAAATCCACTTCTGGAAATTCCATCGTCTGATGATGACAATTCGGGCGACGATGCCTATTCCGGCGGCAACGAGAGCGGCGCCGATACCGACCATGCCGACGGAGACGTGGCGGCCCCGTCGCTCGCCAGCGACTGGTACGAAGGCGGCAAAGGCGACACCCTCGACGACCGGCTGGATGCGAACTTCGGCGAGGCCTACGCCGACGAGGCAAGCCCCGGAAGGGCCGACGCTCCGGAACTGATCGGCCAATGGAAGTCCATGCCGGGGGCAACCAGCGGCGATGGCTTCGATCTGGATGATTTCGTCGCGGGTCAGACGAGCCTTCGCGACCACCTCCTGCAGCAGTTGCCGTTCGCAATAACCAACTCCGGAGACAGACTGATCGCGCTCACCTTGATCGATCAGCTCGACGAAGCCGGTTACCTGCGTGCCGACATGGGTGAGGTAGTGGAACGCTTCGGCACCACTTCCAGCCACATCGAGGACGTGCTGAACACTTTGCAGACGCTCGATCCACCCGGGGTTTTCGCGCGCACCCTCAGCGAGTGCCTGGCCATACAACTCAAGCTTCGCGACCGTCTCGATCCTGCGATGCGTGCCCTCGTCGACAATCTGGAACTACTGGGGAAACGTGACTTCAGCACGCTGAAACGTCTTTGCGGCGTCGATGAGGAAGACCTCATCGACATGCTGGGGGAAATCCGCAAGCTGAATCCCAAACCCGGAAGCGGCTTCGAGACGTCAGTGAGCGAAGCCGTGATACCGGACATAATCGTTCGCGCCGGTCGCGATGGCGGGTGGATCGTAGAGCTCAATCCGGATGTCCTGCCGCGCGTACTAATTAACCAGAGCTACCTCGTCGAGGTCTCGAAGAAGGGAACATCTCGCGGCGCTGACCAGGCCTTTCTGTCCGATTGCCTGCAAAACGCCAACTGGTTGACCCGCAGCCTCGATCAGCGCGCAAAGACGATCGCTAAGGTCGCAAGCGAAATTGTCCGCCAGCAGGATGCGTTTCTGCGGCTGGGCGTCGACCACCTCCGGCCACTGAACCTCAAGGCGGTTGCCGACGGGATCAAAATGCACGAGTCGACCGTCAGTCGCGTCACGACCAACAAGTACATTCTGACCCCCCGTGGCCTCTTCGAACTGAAATATTTCTTCAGCGTCTCGATCAGTTCAGCCGACGATGGGGATGCGCATTCGGCGGAAGCCGTTCGCCACCGCATTCGCCAGCTTATCGCCCAGGAAAGCCCTGAAGCTGTTCTGTCGGACGACGACATCGTGCTCACGTTGAAACGTGGCGGCGTCGATCTTGCGCGACGAACCGTCGCGAAGTACCGAGAGGCCATGAACATTCCCTCGTCCGTGCAAAGGCGTCGCGAGAAGCGAGCGATTGCCAAGGTTTCGGCCGGATAAGAGGCCGAAGGCAGGCTTTGCGGCGTTGACTCCGCAAAGCTCCGGGGCTAGAAGCCCGCCCCGACAGACCGGGAAAATGTCACACACAGAGCTTCGCCGGTGAAGACCTCTTATCCATAAGACGAGCGACATCAAATGCTCGAAACGCTTGGATGCACGCACGGCTTGGCGTAAACTGGTACCCGTAAATTAGAATAAGAAGGGAAACTCCATGAGTGTGCGTGTCTCCGGCAAACATATGGAAATAGGTGATTCTTTCCGGCAGCGAATCGAGGGTAGCGTCTCCGACGCAGTCACCAAATATTTCGACGGAGGGTATTCAGGACAGATCACCGTCACGAAATCGTCATCGCGCTTTTCGGCCGATTGCATGATTCATCTGGATACGGGGATCAACCTGCATGCCGCTGGTCAGGCGAACGATCCGCAGTTGGCGTTCGACGCCGCGGCTGAGAGGATCGAAAAGCGTCTGCGCCGGTACAAACGTCGGCTTAAGGACCATCATGCGACGAATTCGGGCAACCACGTCGAAGTTGCCTACGCCGTGATGGATGCGATGCCGGAGGAACAGGAAGAGGTTCCCGAGGATTTCGCGCCGACGATCGTCGCGGAAAGCACCAAGAAGCTACGAACGATGACGGTAGCATCCGCCGTCATGGCGCTCGACATGACCGACGAGCCCGTTTTGCTTTTCCGCAGCCCGGGAAAGGACGGCCTCAACATCGTCTATCGCCGTAACGACGGCAACATCGGCTGGATCGACTCGACCAACATCAAGGGCTGATGCAGCCACGGGCCGGCTCTGGCCGGTCCGTGTCATTCATCTCTGCGGAGTGAAGGATTTTAAAATGGCCTTGGCAGACCTACTGCAACAGGATGCGATCATCCCCGCTCTGAGGGTGAATTCAAAGAAGCAGTTGTTGCAGGAACTGGCGGCAAAAGCCTCCAAGATCACATCCATTCCGGAACGGGAGATATTCGACGTCATCTTGCAGCGCGAGCGCCTTGGCTCCACAGGCGTTGGCCACGGCATCGCCATACCGCACGGCAAGCTCACCAGTATCCAGAGCATTGTTGGGGTCTTCGCCCGACTGGAAACACCGGTCGACTTCGAGGCCCTCGATGACCAGCCGGTCGATCTCGCTTTCCTGCTGCTTGCGCCGGAAGGTGCCGGGGCCGATCATCTTAAGGCGCTCTCCCGTATAGCGCGCGTTTTGCGGGATCAGGACATGGTCAGCAAGCTTCGCGCCACTGATTCTGCCCAAGCCATCTTCACCTTCCTCAACGAGGAACAGGCATCAAACGCTGCCTGACGAGGCTCATTTGCAAAAAACCCGCTTCGATGAAGCGGGCTTTTCTCATCTGATCACTGCTTTGCTTCCGCAGGCTGTTCGGATCCGTTTCCTTCGGGCTTTGCCCCCCCCTTGGCCACGCCGACCATGGCCGGACGCAGGACTCGTTCGCCGATAACGTAGCCAGCCTGGACGACCTGAACGACGGTATTGTTCGGCACATTGGGGTTCGGAACTTCGAACATTGCCTGATGGAAGTTGGGATCGAACTTCTGCCCTTCGGCCTCGATCTTCTTGACACCGTGACGCTCGAGCGTTGAAAGCATCGCCCTTTCGGTCATCTCCACGCCATCGATCAGCGCCATCAGGCCTGCGTCGGCCGCCTCGCGCGCTTCCGACGGAATGGCATCCAGAGCGCGGCGCAAATTGTCCGATACAGCAAGCATGTCACGAGCGAAGCCTGTGACGGCATAGGCCTTGGCGTCTTTCACGTCGCGTTCGGTCCGACGGCGCAGGTTATCCATCTCGGCCGCAAGGCGAAGATAGCGATCGCGCAACTCGGCATTCTCAGCCTGAAGAGCTTCGATCGGATCCGGCTCAGTGGTCTCGGCAATCGGTTCCTGAATTTCAGCTGCTTCGGATTGGTCGACAGCCGTTGCGTCAGGTCCGTTCTTGGTTTCGTGGTCGGTCATGACGTTCTCCGGTTGAGGATGGAAATCGTGCCCGATATCAGCGCTTGGCGCGGAAAAATCAAGGCTTTGACAGAAAGAAGTGGGAGGTCAGCGAGAAAGGCGCGCCATCAGCTGAGCGGTGTAGTCAACCATCGGAACGATCCGCGAATAATTGAGCCGGGTGGGGCCGATAACCCCGACCGCGCCTATGATGCGTTCCTCAGCATCCCGGAATGGTGCCACAATGAGCGAAGAGCCGGACAAGGAAAACAGCTTGTTTTCGGAGCCGATGAAGATGCGCACACCCGGTCCGGCTTCTGCTAGATTGAGAAGCTCGATCAGGCTCTCCTTCCGCTCCAGATCGTCGAAAAGGAGACGCAGGCGATCGATATCCTCCGCGCCCTCCACTCCTTCGAGCAGGTTGGCGCGACCGCGAACCACAAGGCGGGTCAGCTTCTCGTCCTCGGCACCACCGGACCAGACCGCCAAGCCGCGCTCAACCAGATCCTGCGACAGGGAATCGAGCTCCATCTCGACCTGCTGCTGCAGGCGAACGAGCTGGCTCCGCAGCTCGCTCAGAGTCTGGCCGTTGAGATGAGCGTTGAGGAAGTTCGCGGCCTCCGTCAATTGAGAGGCAGTAACTCCCGCCGGCAGATCGATGATCCTGTTTTCAACCTGATTGTGGTCGCCAACGAGAACAGCCAAAGCTTTCGTCGGCTCCAGACGGACAAATTCGACGTGCTTGAGGACCGGATCATTCTTCGATGAGATCACCAGACCCGCGCCCCTCGACAAGCCGGACAGCATCCGGCTTGTTTCGGTTAACAGGTTGTCCATAGGCATGTCGGCACCCGTAGGCCGAATCTGCCGTTCAATCTGACCACGCTCTTCCACAGAGAGATCGCCGACCTGCATGAAAGCATCGACAAAGAACCGCAACCCCGCCTGAGTCGGAAGCCGACCGGCACTGACATGCGGTGCGTAGATAAGACCGAGCTCCTCAAGGTCGCTCATCACGTTTCGCACCGAAGCCGGCGAGAGCGACATCGGCAGGATACGCGACAGGTTACGCGAGCCTAGCGGCTCGCCTGAATCGAGGTAGCTTTCGACGATGCGGCGGAATATCTCCCGCGAGCGGTCGTCCAATGCCGATCCTGTATCCATGGCGGTAATACGCGTTATGCCCATTTCCCAAAGCTGATCGCACGTGACACTGAGGGAAAATATAAGCATTCCAGCGGCGATAACAAACCGGAAAATTCGGCGATACGGCGCTTGGACGACCCGTCCTTTTTCTTTGCAAATCGGCGCATCCCCCCGTAGAAGACCCTAGACCATAAGAAGGAGCTAGCAATGCGGCCATCCGGCAGACGCACCGATCAGATGCGCAAGGTTTCGTTCGAGCGCGCCTTTTCCAAACACGCCGAAGGCTCCTGTCTGGTGAAATTTGGCGACACGCATGTTCTCTGCACAGCCAGTCTCGAAGAAAAGACCCCGCCATGGCTGCGGAACACCGGAAAGGGCTGGGTGACCGCCGAATACGGAATGCTGCCGCGAGCGACCGGCGACCGCATGAAGCGCGAAGCAACCTCCGGCAAACAAGGTGGTCGGACGCTCGAGATCCAGCGCCTGATCGGGCGCTCGCTCCGCGCGGTCGTTGACCTGGAAGCTCTGGGCGAGCGTCAGATCACTCTCGACTGCGACGTGATCCAGGCGGATGGGGGTACCCGGACGGCTTCGATCACCGGCGCTTGGCTTGCACTGCGCGACTGCCTGAAATGGATGGAAACGCGGAACATGATCAAGGCGGACAAGGTGCTGAAGGATCATGTTGCTGCCATCTCCTGCGGGATTTTCGCGAAGCAGCCGGTCATCGACCTCGACTACCTTGAGGATTCAGCGGCCGAGACAGATGCGAATTTCGTCATGACCGGCTCGGGAGCCATCGTGGAAATCCAGGGTACCGCTGAGGGCGTGCCCTTCTCGGAAGAGGAGTTCCTGACCCTCATGCGACTTGCTAAGACCGGCATTGCAGAACTGGTCGAGATGCAAAAGCAGGCCATCGTCTGAGGCCGAGGGAGACGTCTTGGCCGCGTTGGTCGACGGCATACTGGAAACAGCTCTCTATGCGGACGATCTCGACGCCGCGGAGGCCTTCTACGGCGACCTGCTGCAACTCGAACGTATCGTCCGCCATGGCGACCGCGACGTCTTTTTCCGGTGCGGAGCGGGTATCCTGCTGATCTTCAATCCGGATCAGAGTAGCAAGGAAGCCAACAAGGGAGCCCTTCCCGTTCCACCCCACGGTGCCCATGGCCCCGGCCACATGTGCTTTCGTGCAACCGGACCGGCGATAGATGCTCTCTGCGAGCGGCTGGCCGAGGCCGGGGTCGAAATCGAGGCGGATTTCCGCTGGCCCAACGGAGCGCGATCGATCTACTTTCGCGACCCGGCAGGCAATAGTCTTGAGTGCGCGGAAGCTCACCTTTGGAACATCAAACAGGACACGCCATGAGAAAGCTCGACACGAAAACCATCGTCGTTGCCAGTCACAACGCGGGCAAGATCGCGGAGATCGCCGACCTGATCGGGCCTTTCGGGTTTTCAGCGAAATCGGCCGCTGAGCTGAAATTCGACGAGCCCGACGAGACGGGCACCACATTCGAGGAGAACGCGGCGATCAAGGCTCTCGCCTCGGCACGCGCTGCGGGACTGCCGGCGCTTTCAGACGATTCCGGACTGGTCGTTGACGCACTTGACGGGGCGCCGGGTGTGTACACGGCCAACTGGGCCGAACGGGAGGACGGGTCGCGCGACTTCGTCATGGCTATGGAGAAGGTCGAGAAGGCGCTGCAGGAGAAAGGTGCATTCGATCCCTCGCAACGGACGGCGCGCTTTGTCAGCGTTCTTTGCCTGGCGTGGCCTGACGGCCATACCGAGTTCTTCCGTGGGGAGGTGGAGGGACGGGTCGTCTGGCCCCCGCGCGGGGCCAAGGGGTTCGGGTATGATCCCGTCTTCCAGCCGGAGGGCTACGAAGCGACATTCGGAGAAATGAGCGCAGACGAGAAACACGGCTGGAAACAGGGTGACGCAACGGCGCTTTCGCATCGGGCGCGTGCGTTCAAGCTTTTCGTCGAAACCTGCCTGGAAGGCTGAGATATGTTGCAGCCGACGCCCTTCATCCTGCCCGACACGGGGGAACCGGGTTTTGGCGTTTACCTGCACTGGCCTTTCTGCGCGGCGAAATGCCCCTACTGCGATTTCAACAGCCATGTCCGGCATAAACCGGTCGATCAGGAACGCTTCGCGCAGGCATTCCTTCGAGAAATGGCGCATATGCGTGGCCTCTCCGGTCCAAAGACCGTCACCAGCATATTCGTCGGTGGCGGCACACCATCGCTCATGGAACCGTCAACCATCGAGACGATCCTTGATGGTGTGGCGCGCTACTGGCATGTGCCGGACGGGATAGAGGTGACGATGGAGGCTAACCCCTCCAGCGTCGAGGCAGAGCGTTTCCGCGGCTATCGCGCCGCAGGCGTCAACCGTGTTTCAATGGGTGTGCAGGCGCTCAACGATCGAGATCTGAAGTTCCTCGGCAGGCTTCACGACGTCGCCGACGCTTTGAAGGCGATCCGCCTCGCCCGAGAGATTTTTCCGCGCATGTCGTTCGACCTTATCTATGCCCGCCCGGACCAGACCGTTCAGGCGTGGGAAGAGGAACTCGAGGAGGCGATTTCATATGCGGCGGATCATCTTTCGCTCTATCAGCTGACGATTGAGGAGGGGACGGCCTTCTATGGCCTCCATAAGGCCGGCAAACTCACCACACTTGACGACGATCGCGCGGCTGACCTCTACGAGGCGACCCAGGACATCACGGCAGCAAGAGGATTGCCGGCCTACGAGGTCTCCAATCATGCCCGTCCGGGTGCGGAGAGCCGTCATAACCTGACTTATTGGCGCTACGGCGACTATGCCGGCATCGGGCCGGGTGCGCACGGCAGGATCAGCCGGGAGGGTATTAAGCTCGCCACAGCGACCGAACGCAACCCTGAACAATGGCTCGAACTGGTCGAGCAGCGCAGCGAGGGCATCGTTGACCAGGAGAGACTGGGACGCGACGAACAAGCGGACGAATTGCTGCTGATGGGACTGCGATTGCGCGAGGGTGTAGACCTTGCGCGGTGGCAGCAGCTTTCCGGTCGCGATCCGGATCCGGATCGCGAAACCTTTTTACTGGAACACGGCTTCATCGAACGCCTCGGCAATTCGCGCCTGCGCTGCACGCCAAAAGGCATGCTCATTCTCGACAGCGTGGTCGCAGATCTTGCGAGCTGACATTTAACGGTCTTCCGAACCCCGATCACTTTCCGCCGTTGTCCGGATTTTTCGGCCACGGTTGCAAACACATTGTGTTCGAGGACAACGTGCGAACGCTGACGAGAAGAAAATTACGCGCCGCCGGGCAGTACACTTTTCGTTCTCTTGACGATTCCGGTTGCTTTCGCTCCTATCTCGATCAGGTAGCGCCAGGATGATTTGCTCTCCGCGTTCGGAACCTGATTGCTGAATTCACGGCAACACATGTCATACATTTCAGACGACCTTCACCGCCGCAAGCGTTCGCGCTTTTCGGTAGAACTTCCCACGCTTGCATTGACCTGCACGATATACCTTTCCTGGTTTATTCTGACTTTCTACTGGACGACTTTCCCGTTCATCGTCCTGTTCGTGCTCGGAGGATGGACAATCGCTTGGCATGGCTCCCTGCAGCATGAAGTATTGCACGGACATCCGACGCGTTTTCGACGGATTAACGACGCAATCGGCTGGCCACCGGTTTCCTTGTGGCTACCGTATACGCTCTACAAGCACGCTCACCTGAAACATCATAATGACGAATGGCTGACGGACCCGATCGAGGATCCGGAATCCTACTACTTTACCGATGACGGCTGGAACAAAACAGGTCGGATCGGACAGATGATCCGCCGGGTCAACAATACCTTGGCCGGACGACTGACCCTCGGTCCGCTGATTGCAGTCGCCGCGCTCTGGGGATCGGAAGCCGCACGCTTCGTCCGGGGCGACGCAACACATGCCGCCGTCTGGCTTTGGCATCTCGTCGGCGTTGCTGCAGTTATTTTCTGGGTGGTTGTCATCTGCCAGATGCCGATATGGATTTATCTTGTCGCCTTTGCCTATTCAGGCCTGGCTTTCTCAAGACTCCGCTCCTTTGCCGAGCACCGCTATGCTGGCACGAAGGAGGAGCGCACGGCGATTGTCGAAAAGAGCCCGGCATTCGGCCTGCTCTTCCTTTATAACAATCTCCACATCGTGCATCACAGCCTGCCGCAATTGCCATGGTACAAGATACCGGGGCTCTATCATGCTCAACGGCAGGCCTTCATCGAGCTCAATGGCGGGCTGGTCTATAACGGCTATCTCGATGTCGCGCGGCGTTATCTTTTCCGACAGCATCACGAGCCGATCCACCCGCAGCACATGGCTGGCCAAACTAGCGTGGCGACCGAAATCACCTATACCGATCAGTTGATGACGGGATAGCCCCTGCGAAGGGCGAAGTCCTCAAGTTCGGTCAGCGCGTCATATGCCGCCTGATCAGGAACCTCGAAGCCGACCAGGCCGAGAGGTTCCCTGATCGCCGCATAAGCCGGCTGGGTCGCTATCCGCGACAGGCTTTCCCGGACAACCGATACCTCCGCATCCGTGGCGTCTTTCCGCGAAATAATCGGCAAGCCTGGTCCAGCGGGTGTTTGCATCAAAACCTTCACCCCTTTTAGGGCGTCCGGCGAATGCGCGGCGAGAAGGCCGAAAGTCACACTGTCTATCGCCGCGACGTCTGCGTGACCGGCAAGAACGTCGGCAAGTGACATCAGGTGGCCTCCGGTGAAGGATACCTTTGAGAAGAAACGGCCCGCAATTGCCTGGGGCGCGATCAGCGCACGCAGCAGATTCATGCCGGAGTTCGACATCGGATCGTTCACAGCAACCCGCCGGTTCCGCAGATCCTCGATACCGCCGATCCCATCGGCGTCACGAACAATCACAAGGCTCGCGCGATCGATACCATTTCCGCCCGGAAACCGGTAAATCGGGACGCCTACAAGGCGAACATGCCCACGCAATTGCTTTATATACGGATAGCCGCAGGTCTGCGCAAAAACCAAATCCTCTCTTCGCCACAACGCATCATAACGGGAGGATCGGTCAAGCTTCGAAGGCGCGGAAAATCCGGCTTTCGTCAGGTCGTCGCGAATGATCCGCCATAGCGCATCATTCGCCTGCCGCACGGGCTCACAAAAATCGTACATGGCGAGGCTGGCGCTCGCCATCGGTCAACGAGCCCCCACCTCGCGCGCTATCACGCGTTGTTCTCGTTGATCAGCCGCTTCAAAAGTTCAACTTCATGGCTGAGTTTCGTGTCGGCACCGATCAGTTCCTCGATCTTGCGGACCGCATGCAGAACGGTCGTGTGATCGCGACCGCCGAACCGCCGACCGATTTCCGGGAACGAGCGTGGCGTCAGCGTCTTCGACAAATACATCGCGATCTGACGCGGCTTGACAATCACCCGGGTGCGACGGTTCGAGACAAGCTCCTGCCGCGACACGTTGTAGTGGCGGGCAACGATCCGCTGGATATCCTCAATCCGCACCCGCTTCTGCTCGGCCGCACCGACCAGATGCGCGAGAAGCTCATCGACCCTGTCAATCGACAGGTTCGGCTCGAAGGACCGACGGAAAATGAGCTGGTTGAATGCACCTTCCAGATCGCGACCGCTGCTTGAGATATTGCGCGCCACATGCACCAAAATCTCCTCGGGAATATCGAGCGATGTGTCGTCCTGGCGGGCTGAGGCAAGTTTGTTCTTCAGCATCTCGAGGCGCATCTCGAAATCTGGTGCTTCCATCTCGATGGCAACACCGCCTTGAAGGCGCGAACGGACGCGCGGATCGAGCGACTCCAGCTCCCACGGCGCGCGGTCCGCGGCCACCACAACCTGCTTGGCACTGTCGAGCAGCATGTTCAGCAGATGGCAGAATTCATGCTGGATCATCTTGCCCTGCAGAAACTGCATGTCGTCGATAACGAGGAGATCGATGTTGCGAAGAGACTCCTTCAGCGTCAAGGCGTCGTTGTCGCGGATCGCGGTGGCAAAGCGCCACATGAAATATTCCGCCGTGAGATAGACCACACGCGGAGCCCTCGGGCTCTGAACTGCGGCGTTTGCGATTGCCTGGAGAAGGTGCGTCTTGCCGAGCCCGACCGAGGAATGGATGAACAGCGGATTGAAGCGCACGGCACCCGCACCGGCTTCCGCGATCGTCTTGGCGGCAGCCAGCGCGACGCGGTTGGAAGCGCCCTCGACAAAGCTGTCGAACGTGAAGCGGCTATCGAGCGGCGAGCCGAAGAAGGGGCTGCCGGCTGCAACCCGTGCCGGCTGGGCGGACTGGGGCGTCGGAGCAGCCTGACCGACGGTCTGAAGACCCTGTCGGCGCGGCTGGACGTTCTGTGGCTCGTTTACCTGCAGGCGGCCCTCTGTTGCCGGCTTGACGCTCCTGCTTGCGCTTCGCACGACAATTTCGGCCTTCAGGATGCCCGGATCTTCCGCCTGGAGCAGCGAGGTAATGAGATCAAGATAGCGGTTGTTGATCCACGACTTCAGAAAGGTTGTCGGCACGCTAAGGCGTACGACACTCTTTGATACAGAATGAAGCTTGAGGCGTCCGAACCAGCTCGCAAACACATCCGGGCCGACCTGAGCCTTCAGCCGCGCGCTGAAACGCTCGAACAGTGCATCATGCTTCATTTCGGGATTACCCTCCGCCGTTTCGCTGCAAACGGCCACAGTCGTCTGGCGAGCACCGTCATGATCCGGTGCGCCGGCTATCGATGAATTCATTTGCATATTATTTGCCGCCTTTTCATTTTCAGATGCCGGCTGTCGCCGCCACATTAAGGATCAACCGGCATCGACTAACATCGATCGCCTGAGCCAACCCTGTCCCCGCCTTATGATCGCCCATCCTCGTCATGAACGATCAACCCCTTCCGTATGCCTCTCTCTCCATCCGAATTCGTTCCCGTCTTCCACGAACAACGGACAAAACGACCCACGCTCCGAAACAGGGAAAGTTTCGGCGCCACGTCGCGACTGTTTGAAAAAACGAGGCGGAAACGCCTCGTCCACAGACAACATCAACCGGAAGCGGGTGAAAAGGGGCTTAAGCCCTCACGCCCATCCGACCAATTTTCGCCGTCTGCCGAGAGGTATTAAGGCAGGATCACAGACCAAGATCAACCGCGAATTTTTACGTCAAATTAAGACCTGCCCATTGACTCCGAGGCGTCTTTTTCAATGTCACAATTCCTCGAAAAATATTCTCTTTGGAATCAAGGAGATTCAAATTTCAGGTGATGACGAGCGGACGTAGGGCCAGAAAAATAAAAATTCGCTTGACTCAAAAACGGGGCAGCTTGCCGTAAAGTGAGGTTCAAGAACACGAATGAACCTCTAACAAATTATTGTAATTAAACGATAATTTCTGTCACGCGGCCGTCATTTAAATGTTACGTCCTCGCCGGCCCAGGGAAGACATGAACGACACAACGCAAAAAGCCCGATCAAATGACCGGGCACTTTAAATGCGGCAGAAAAATGTCTTAAATCAGGCAGACAGGGCCTTCACACGCTGCGCCAAACGCGAAATCTTCCGCGACGCAGTGTTGGCGTGAACGACACCCTTGGAGGCTGCGCGCTGCAACTCCGGCTGCGCCGCACGAAGGGCTTCCTTGGCAACCGCCGGATCACCTGCGGCCAGAGCTTCCTCGACCTTGCGGATAAAGGTACGAACGCGCGAGCGACGTGCCTTGTTGATGTCGGTGCGGCGTGCGATCTTGCGGGTCGCCTTCTTAGCCGAAGTTGTATTGGCCATGGATGCCTCTCTTCGAATTCAAACCAAACTCCCATATCGCCGCGTCGGGCCGCAACAGACGGTCAAGCCAGCATTGGGGAGCAATCGCGGAAGAACCGGAAGGTTTTCCGTGTCGTGGGCGGCCGTATAGCGGGAAAGCGATCATCCGTCAACGCGCAATTTCGACGAAACCACCCGGAAAGCGAGTCATTTGACTCTACGCGCCGAAACGCTAGCGATGCTTGAACAGCGCCTTCCGCTTTTCGACAAAGGCAGCCATCCCTTCCTTCTGGTCCTCGGTCGCGAAGAGGGAATGAAACAACCGGCGCTCGAAACGCAGGCCCTCCGTCAGCGTCTGTTCGAAGGCACGGTTCACGCTCTCCTTCGCCATGGCCACCGCAGGCCTCGAGAAGGAGGCTATCTTGACCGCGGCCTCGACGGCCTCATCCAGAAGTCGGTCATAGGAAACCACGCGGGCAACGAGGCCCGAACGTTCAGCTTCAGCGGCGTCCATCATGCGCCCAGTCAGGCACATATCCATCGCCTTTGCCTTGCCAACTGCGCGCACAAGCCTCTGGGTTCCACCCATGCCGGGGATGACCCCCAGCGTGATTTCAGGCTGGCCGAATTTCGCGTTTTCCGCGGCGATGATGAAATCGCACATCATCGCGAGCTCGCATCCACCACCCAGGGCGAAGCCAGAGACGGCCGCTACCAGTGGCTTGCGGAAGGTCGCGACACCATCCCAGCCTGCAATGAAATCGCCGAGATACGCATCCACAAACTCGAGGGATTGCATTTCCTTGATGTCAGCGCCGGCGGCGAACGCCTTTTCCGAGCCGGTGAGGACGACCGCTCCGACCTCGGCATCGTTCTGAAATGTCTCCAGGGCCGCAACCAGTTCCTCCATGACCGTCGAATTGAGCGCGTTCAACGCCTGCGGGCGGTTGAGCGTCACGAGCGCGATCTGTCCGCGCATCTCGACGAGAAGGGTTTCATAGCTCATTTGTCTCATTCCCTAACCGTTGACAGCGGTTTCATTTCTGGCAGCGCGGGCAAAAAAAGGTAGATCGCCCGGCCTGCACGATACGGTGAACGGTACCGTTGCAGCCCGGGGACTGGCAAGCTTTGTCTTCCTGGTCATAGACCTTGAAGCTATGCTGAAAATAACCCAGCGATCCATCGGTCCGGATGTGGTCGCGGAGCGATGACCCACCCGCCGCGATGGCATCGGCAATCACCGTCCTGATAGAGTCAACCAGACGGCCCAGTGCCGCCGTCGGCCTTCCGGTGGCGGTCACGAGTGTTGCCGCCCGGCGCTCGGGCGAGAGGCCGGAAAGCCAAAGCGCCTCACAGACGTAAATATTGCCAAGGCCGGCCACGACGCGCTGGTCGAGGAGCGCCTGTTTCAGCGGCTGTTGCTTACCCGCGAAACGGGCCGCCAGATATCGCGCATCGAGTGTGTTGCCGGTTGGCTCTGGGCCCAGGCCACGAAAAGCTGGCCAATCATCGATCGCCGTGCGCTCAACAACGTCCATGAAGCCAAAACGACGGGGATCGTTATAGATGATCTTCACCGGGCCGCCAGAAGTGGCGAGATGGAAGATCACGTGATCATGCTTCTCATCCTTGGCTCGGGCATAATGGAAATTTCCTGGTGCATCAGCCTCCTCTACGCGGAAGGAGCCGGACATTCCCAGGTGAGCGATGATCGTCAAGCCGCCGTCGAGATCGATCAGCAGATACTTCGCCCGGCGACCGAGCCCCAGGATCTGCCGTCCGGCGACACGCTCGGCAAAGTGTCCAGGAAAGGGAAATCGTAGATCCGGTCGGCGTAGCTCGAGCCGAGACAGCACGCTCCCCTCCATCGACGGCGCAAGACCCCGTCTCACCGTTTCCACCTCTGGCAATTCGGGCATGGCATCCCATCTTTCTGTTTAAACGCGACCGGCGCTCGGCTATAGAACAGCGCCAAGTGGCCGCAGGCGCATGTCGCGTGCAGAGATAGCCCGCGAAAGACAATTTCGCTATGGTCTTCGGACCCGTATGAGTAAGGAGCACGACCGGATGACCAAAAGCCGTATTTCGTCCGAGGGCGGCATGGAAACGTCCTACGGCTTTCGCGAAGTCCCCGAGACCGAGAAGCAGGGGCTGGTCAACGAAGTCTTCCACAAGGTCGCAAAACGGTACGACATTATGAATGATGTAATGTCGGCCGGACTTCATCGGCTTTGGAAGGATGCGATGGTTGCTGCGCTCCATCCCCGCAAGAGCCCCGACTTTCGCGTTCTAGACGTTGCCGGCGGGACTGGCGACATCGCATTTCGGATCGTGGAAGCGTCTGACCGTCAGGCGCAGGCCACTGTTCTCGATATCAACGGCTCCATGCTGGAGGTCGGGTCGGAGCGTGCCGCCAAAAGGGGGCTTTCCGAAAATCTCACCTTCGTTGAAGCGAATGCGGAAGAGCTCCCGTTCGAAAGTGGTAGTTTCGACTCCTACACGATCGCCTTCGGCATCCGGAACGTACCCCATATCGATGTGGCGCTAAAGGAAGCCTACCGGGTTCTGAAGCGCGGCGGACGCCTTCTCGTTCTTGAGTTCTCGGACGTGGAGATGCCCTTGCTGGACCGTTTCTATGACGAATGGTCATTCAAGGCGATACCGCGCTTCGGGAAGATGATCACGGGCGATGCCGAACCCTACCAGTATCTCGTCGAGTCGATCCGAAAGTTTCCGAACCAGCGGGATTTCGCGGCGATGATCTCGGCTGCCGGCTTCTCGCGTGTCACCTTCACCAATTATTCCGGTGGCATTGCCTGCCTGCACTCCGGCTGGAAACTCTGAGCTAGATGAGCACACTCGGAGCATATTTCCGTCTCGCGCGGGTCGGCTGGGTCTTGATGCGCGAAGGTGTCATCGAGTCGCTGCCGGCGGAGGGCCTGCCGCCAATGGTGGCGTTCGGCAAATCGGCGGCCAGCCTCCTCGCGCGACGCCGCAGCAAGTCGCAGCAACGATCCGATCGCCTGGCGAAGGCCGTGGCGCGGCTCGGCCCTTCCTACGTCAAGATCGGACAGTTCCTTGCGACACGTCCCGATGTTGTCGGCGCTGACTTGGCAGAGGATCTTGCCGGCCTCCAGGATCGGATGGAGTTCTTTCCGATCGAGGCATCGAGAGCGGCCATCGAGGGATCTCTCGGCCGTCCGGTAGAGGAACTCTTTACCCGGCTTGATCCTCCGATCGCGGCGGCATCCATAGCGCAGGTCCATCCTGGTGAGGTTATCACTGCCGACGGCCCGCGGAAGGTCGCCGTCAAGGTGATCCGACCAGGTGTTCGCCGACGTTTTTCCGCCGATCTGGAAGCCATGTATCTGGTCGCCCGGCTGCAGGAGCGTTTCCTGCCGCATACCCGACGGCTGAGACCGGTCGAGGTGACGCGCGCGCTCGAACAGACGACCAAGGTTGAGATGGATCTGCGGCTGGAGGCTGCTGCCCTTTCGGAAATCGCCGAGAACACTAAGGACGATCCTGGTTTTCGGGTTCCGGCGGTCGATTGGGAGCGCACCGGACGCGACGTCGTCACGATGGAATGGATCGACGGCATTAAAATGTCGAACGTCGAGGCCTTGAAGGCTGCCGGCCATGATCTCGATGCCCTGGCAGATACGTTGATACAGTCGTTCTTGCGCCATACCCTCCGTGACGGGTTCTTTCACGCGGACATGCATCCGGGGAACCTTTTCGTCGATCCGACGGGAATGATCGTTGCGGTCGACATGGGCATTTCCGGCCGGCTCGGTAAAAAGGAGCGCCGGTTCCTGGCCGAAATCCTCTACGGGTTCATCACACGCGACTATGTGCGCGTCGCCGAGGTGCATTTCGAGGCGGGTTACGTCCCCTCGCATCACAATGTCGCCAGTTTCGCGCAGGCGATCCGGGCGATCGGCGAGCCTATCCACGGTCAACCGGCGGAAACGATTTCGATGGGGCGTCTGCTGACGCTTCTTTTCGAGGTCACCGAGCTTTTCGAGATGGAAACCCGCCCGGAACTGGTGATGCTGCAGAAAACGATGGTCGTTGTCGAAGGCGTGGCGCGGATTCTCAATCCTCGCTTCAACATGTGGAAGGCAGCCGATCCGGTCGTGTCAAAATGGATCCGCGACAATCTCGGGCCAAGGCGGATAGCGACCGATCTCAAGGACGGCGTGAAGGCGGCGGTGCGGCTGGCGGAAGCCTTGCCCGAAATCGCCACGAAGACAGAGAAGCTGCACTCGGAACTCATGCACATGAGCGAGAATGGTCTTCGTTTCGACCCGGAAACCGCTGAAGCGATCGGCAAAGCGGAGGCGCGCCATACCAGATGGGGTCGGCTTGCCCTCTGGATAATTGCTGCCGCTCTCGTCGCAATCGCGATCCAGATGGGTTGATCTCATCATTGTTTCTTTCTACCGCTTGTAGAGAGGAACGATGGTCATCGCACCGAGCGCCCATCCCTGCACGTCCAGTTCTGCCCACGCTCTCCAGGAGATGCCCATGTCCGCCACGAATGCCAGCTTTGCGCGCGCGACGCTTCTGATGCTGGCGATAGGAACGGCCATTCTTGTGGCTCTTGTCCTGTCGTCGCTCTGGCTGGTTGAGCGGACCCAGGGCACGTTCGATGCCATCATCCGCGAACGCGACATCCGTCGGGCGAGCGCCAACCTGTTGCAAACACTTACCGACGCCGAAACCGGCCAGCGCGGCTACATCCTGACGCTGGATGAGAGCTTTCTCGAACCCTATAATCAGGCTTTGGAGCAAATCCGTAGCGAATGGGCCGAGGTTCAGGCGCTCGTGGCGGACAGACCCGCCAAAGCTAAAAAGCTCGCCGAATTGGGCCAGTCGATCGAGACGAAGCTATCCGAAATGGAGGAGACCATCACTCTTGCCAGCGCCGGCAACCAGGCTGGAGCGGTTGCCAGAGTGCAAACCGAACTAGGTCGGGAATTAATGGATAGAATACGCATCATCCTGGATATGTTCAAGGAACAGTCGGACGCCAATTTCCAGGCCGGTGTCGAGGCACAAACGGCGGCCAACGAGCAGTTACGTTATTTCACAATCGGTGGAGCAGCAGCCATCTTACTGGTGATGGGCGGCGCGATTACCATCATAACGCAACACGTCCAAGCCCTGTCCAAGGCACGCCGGGAGGTCGAATATCTCAACGAGAACCTAGAGGAGCGGGTCAACGAGCGGACAGAGGACCTCATCCGTGCGAACCAGGAAATCCAGCGTTTCGCCTATATAGTCACCCACGATCTGCGGGCGCCGCTCGTCAACGTCATGGGTTTCACTGCCGAGTTGGAGAATTCCCTGAGGTCTCTGCAGGCCTATGTGCTTGCCGATGACAAGGCCCCGTCCGAGGATGAGGTGCGCGAAGCGCGGTTAGCGGCATCGGAAGATCTGCCCGAGGCCATCGATTTCATCCGCTCATCCACGAAAAAGATGGACGGCCTGATCAACGCCATCCTGAAGATTTCCCGCGACGGACGCCGGCCGCTGAAGCCGGAGAGGATCGATCTCAAGGCTCTTCTCGAAGCCACCTCAGCAAGCGTGCACCACCAAGTCAGCGAAGCGGGCGGCAAAGTCGAGCTGGATGTTCGTGTGCCGAACATCGTGACCGATCGATTTTCACTGGAACAGATCCTTGGTAACCTTTTCGACAACGCTGTGAAGTATAAGCAAGCCGATCGGCCGCTCAGTCTCACCGTGCGGGTCATGCCGGATATCCGGACCCTGACGCGCATCGAGGTTGAAGACAACGGTCGTGGCATTGCAGACGAAGACCACGAGCGCATATTTGAGCTGTTCCGCCGATCCGGACACCAGAACCAGGCCGGTGAGGGTATAGGACTTGCGCACGTTCAGTCTCTGGTGCGGAACCTGGGCGGCGAAATAACCGTTCGGTCCCAGCTGGGGAAGGGCTCGACGTTCGTTTTGCGACTGCCATCGGACCTGACACGCGTAGTACGGAGTTGAGATATGAAAGCCGCAGGTAAGGAAGTCACCATCGTGATGGTCGAGGACGATGAGGGTCACGCCCGTCTGATCGAAAAGAACGTGCGTCGAGCCGGCGTCAATAACGAAATCGTGCCGTTTACCGACGGAACGACCGCTCTGGATTTCATCCTCGGCCAAGACCGTAGTGGCGAGGTGTCCAAGGACCGCTATTTGCTGATCTTGCTCGATCTCAACTTGCCGGATATGTCCGGCACCGATATCCTCGACAAGATCAAATCCAACCCGCACACGCGCCGCCTCCCTGTCGTGATCTTGACCACCACGGACGATGAACGCGAGATACAGCGCTGCTATGACCTGGGGGCCAATGTCTACATCACCAAGCCCGTCGACTACGACAACTTTGCAAACGCGATCCGGCAACTCGGATTGTTCTTCTCCGTCATGCAAGTGCCCTGACAGTGGCAGCGCCCGATGAGCGTTCGCATCCTGTATCTTGATGATGATGCGGCTTTCGTGCGACTCGTTCAAAAGTCGCTCGGTCGTCTCGGTCACGTGGTTCTGCACGCCGAAGACCTCGACACGGCGATGCGACACCTATCCGAACATGCCTTCGACGCCATTGTCCTCGATCACTATCTCCGTAACACAACCGGGCATGAGATCCTCGATCATCTGCGGACTGGCGGCGTTACGACGCCGGTCGTGTATGTCACTGGGTCTAACGAGGCGAGCATTGCCATCAATGCGATGAAGGCAGGAGCCGCCGACTACGTTATAAAGAGCGTCAGCGACGATTTCCTGCACCTGCTTTCAAGCGCGATCGAGCAAACGGTCGCCAACGCACGTCTTCGTGCCGAAAAAGAGCGGGCAGACGAAGAGATACGACAGGCGAAAGAACGAGCAGAGGCTCTTCTGGCCGAGGTCAATCATCGCGTGGCAAACTCGCTTGCACTCGTCGCTAGTCTCTTGAGGCTGCAGATCGCCAACTCCCCAAGCGAGGAAGTCAAGGCAGAACTGGCCGAGACTCAAGCACGGATTACCGCCATCGCCGGCATGCATCGCAGTCTCTACACCTCCGATGATGTCAGCAGAGTTGAGATGGACCGCTACCTCCGGGGGCTGACATCCCAGATCGCCGAAACCATGCAGCGTTCTGATCACCGCATCCAACTGGTGTTTTCCGCCGACCCGATCGTTCTTTCGGCCGATCGTGCCGTTACCGTCGGAATGGTGGTGACCGAACTGGCGACAAACGCGTTCAAATACGCCTATCCGGACGGACAACAAGGCGAAATCCGCGTGAGCCTTAGGCGGACGGGGGAGAATGATGCGTTGCTGCGCGTCGAGGACGATGGGATCGGTATCGTCCCGAACAGCGCGCCGACAGGTACGGGACTGGGTAGCCGGATCGTCAAGTCTATGGCTGCGAGCCTCGGCGCGGGCATTCAATATGTCGAAAAAAGCGGCGGGACCATCGCCGAGGTTCCGCTGAAGATCAGCGTGATGGCGGATGCGGTGGAGTGAGGCAGGCAGCGGCGATTCCGCGGACTGCGAATGTGCGCCGATTGCCCCGTAGAAATCTGTTTAACCTACGGTCGGCATTGGTCCTTTCCCATTCGGGGGATTTTGGCATAGGTTCGGCACGAGCAAGTTCCGGATGTAGCGTATGACACTTAAAAACAAACGCATTCTATTGATCATTGCGGGCGGGATTGCTGCATACAAGAGCCTTGACCTGATCCGCCGACTTCGGGAGCGCGGCGCGGCAGTACGGCCGGTGATGACCGCGGCGGCGCAAAAATTCGTCACGCCGCTTGCCGTGGGAGCTCTTGCAGCCGACCACGTCTATGTCGACCTTTTTTCACGCGAAGACGAACAGGATGTCGGCCATATAAGGCTCGCGCGCGACTGCGATCTTATCGTCGTGGCGCCGGCGACGGCCGATCTGACGGCCAAGATGGCGAACGGACTTGCAGACGATCTCGCCTCGACCGTTCTGCTTGCGACTGACCGTCCCGTACTGATCGCGCCAGCGATGAATCCGAAGATGTGGCAGCACGCGGCGACGCAGCGCAATGCCGAAACCCTGCGCCGCGACGGCATCCATTTCATCGGTCCGGCTAAGGGCGAGATGGCGGAGAGCGGCGAAGCAGGTGCGGGACGCATGTGCGAACCCCTGGAGATCGTCGCGGCGATTGAAGCGCTGCTTGACGAAGCTCCAAAGCCTCTCAAGGGCCGCAAGGCGATCGTAACGTCAGGCCCGACACACGAACCCATCGATCCCGTCCGCTACATCGCTAACCGCTCGTCGGGGCGGCAGGGCCATGCGATCGCGGCCGCCCTCGCCCGCCTTGGAGCAGAGGTTACATTGGTGTCAGGTCCGGTCTCTATTCCCGATCCCATCGGAGTGAAGACACTCCATGTCGAGCGGGCGGAGGAGATGTTGGATGCGGTCCTCTCGACGCTGCCGGCTGATATCGCCGTGATGGTCGCGGCCGTCGCCGACTGGCGTGTCGCAGCTTCGGCCGACCAGAAAATCAAGAAAAAGCCGGGCGAGGCTCCTGCCCCGCTGCAGCTCGCCGAGAACCCTGATATTCTGAAGACCGTGGGACATCACCGACAGCGACCGACCATCGTGGTTGGTTTCGCCGCCGAGACCCAGGATGTGGTCGCCAATGGTCGCACCAAACTCGAGAAGAAAGGCGCGGACGTGATCGTCGCCAACGATGTGTCGCCGGAGACCGGCATCATGGGGGGCACACGCAACCGAGTGAAAATCATCGATAAATTGCAGGTTTCGGACTGGCCGGACCTCTCCAAGGATGAGGTCGCGGAGCGACTGGCCTCTCTTATGTCGGAGATGCTGCGAGAGGGTTGACGAGAGCAGGGGATCGCTCGCGTCGCTGCCAGATCATTCGGCAGCTTCGGAGAAGCGTTCGATACGCGGGGCGAACGCCGCCGCATCCAGCCCGCCCTTTCCCACGATGACGGCACTGCCTGAAGGGATTTCGACCCAGGTGTCCTTTTCGTCATTCAGCGGTTCGGAAACGAGGCAATACCCGCCTTTTCCGCCCATGGGCGCTGCAAACAGCGTCGGGGCCTGTCCGTCGCTTGCATAGCGCACCGCATAAAGGCTCTCGCCATCAGAGAATGCCGCCGTCAGCTTCACGAACGCGGCTCCCACCAGCCTGGTACTCAGTTGCTCGACAAAGCCGACCGCCTCGGCCATCGCTTCGAGCGGTCGTTCCCGAAGGCCCAGTTGCAGGGCCAACAGGAAGAGCAATTCGGAATCGGTCGTTCCGTGCCGTGCATGAAAATGCTCGTCGTCGAGCATGGCTTCCATCGGCCGACGAAGTTTCTCGAAGTGCTCGATCTGGCCATTGTGCATGAAGGACCAGTGGCCGTTGACGAAGGGGTGACAGTTGTCGCGGCGGGTGGAACCATGAGTCGCGGCCCGGACATGAGCCAGGAACAGGGGAGAGCGAACGTTGCGTGCCAGGCTCTTCAGATTGCAGTCGGACCACGCGGGGAGAACATCGCGGAAGCGACCGGGTTCAGGCCGGTCGCCGTACCATGCGATCCCGAAACCATCCGCATTGGTGGCGGTCTTCGCCTTTGTGGCACAATGCGACTGCTCGATCAGCGAGTGAGCCGGCGAAATGACCAGTTCTTCCAGAAAAAGCGGTTCGCCACGATAGGCTGCCCAACGGCACATGTTGCGTTCTACTCCGGCTACCGCATCTGCGGCGATTATGTTCAGTGTTTGCCTGTTCGCCTAACAAAATCTTAACCGCGCCCGTTTTGTGGCCTTGCTTCGGGCAAACCAAGGTCGTTCCGTTTCAAATGGCGCTTTTGTGAACGGTCCGTTCCGGCTGCAAATCTACGCAATGCGTCCGACGGCGGCTATATTGCGGCTCAACGCAACGCCGAGCAGAAAGAGATCCAAGGCTATGTCCATTCGTCCTGTGAAGCATGAAAGTCGCGCCACTCCAGCCATCGAGGGCGCGGGCGTAAAACTGAACCGGGTGTTCGGCTTCGGCGATCCGTCGATGACAGACCCCTTTCTGATGATGGACGATTTCCGCAACGATAATCCGTCAGATTATCTGCGCGGTTTCCCCTGGCATCCGCATCGCGGCATCGAGACGATCACATATGTTCTTGCAGGCACCGTTGAACACGGCGACAGCCTCGGCAATCATGGTAGCCTCGGCGCCGGGGACATCCAGTGGATGACGGCCGGCAGCGGAATCATGCACCAGGAAATGCCGAAGGGCGACTTCGCCGGACGCATGCACGGCTTCCAGCTCTGGGCAAACCTGCCCTCGTCCCTGAAGATGACGGCTCCCCGGTACCAGGACATCAAATCGGCCGACATTCCGGTCGTGGTCGATGACGACGGCACGGTGGTGCGGGTGATATCGGGCGAATTCTGGGGCAAGGCCGGCCCTGTCGACGGCATTGCCGCAGAACCCGTCTATCTCGACATCTCCGTTCCGGCCGGCAAGCGCAAACGCTTCCCGGTCGATACCTACCGCCAGGCCTTTGCTTATATCTTTGCCGGATCGGGCAGCTTCCGCGACGCCTCCCGTCCCTTCGGTGTCAGGGTCGAAAAGGAGTTTCAGGGCGAGGAATTGAACATCCGCGACCTGTCCGGAAACCGCACGCTGGTCGTCTTCGACACGGGAGACGAAATTACGGTGCAGGCCGGGGACGAAGGCATCCGTTTCCTGCTGGTCTCGGGTAAGCCGATCCGCGAACCCGTCGCCTGGCACGGTCCGATCGTGATGAACACGCGCGAGGAACTGATGCAGGCGATGCGGGAACTGCAGAACGGCACCTTCATCAAGGCCGAGCACTGAGCTTGGTGCGGGTGATCATCCGAATACAAGGCCTCCATCGACGATGAGGTTCTGTCCGGTAACCGCCCGCGCCCAGGGACTCGCGAAGAAGAGAACGGCGTCCGCCAACTCCTCGGGTGTGGTCACCTGTCTCAACGGGGTGCTGCCGGCGATGAGGTCGAAGACGGCATCGGGCGTCGCCGCGCTTGCGTCCGTGACCCGCAACAGGCCGCCGGACACCATGTTTACGGTCACGCCCAAGGGGCCGAGTTCAGCAGCGGCCGTCCTCGTCAACGACAGCAGTGCCGCCTTCGCGGCCGTGTAGTCATGGTAAGGCACGACCGGGTTCTGGAAGAGGTTGGTCCCGATCAGGATCAGTCGCCCAAAGCCAGCTTCGGCCATGGCGGGCCGGATTTCGCGGATCAGGTTGAGCGCGCCGCCGACGCCGGTCTCGGCCTGCACCGAGATGTCCTGCCACGTCAAATCCGACAGCTTCGTCCGGGCGTCACCGTTGAAGACGAAATCAGCCAGCGCATTGTGGATCACGGTGGTAGGCGCTCCGAAGTGTTCCGTGACCGCACGCACCATGGCCGTGACCTCGCGCGGATCGCGGACATCGGCCTTGAACGCCGCCGTTGTTGGGCCGAGCGTTTTCGCCAGCGCTTCCGCCTTTTCCCGACTTTCGCGATAATTGATCGCAACGCGTGCACCTTCGCGGGCGAAGGCTGTGGCTATCGCGGCGCCCAGACCTCGCCCCGCGCCTGTCACAATGATGACCTGTTCCTTCAATGGCAGAGCCATCAGAATCCTCCCTTCCAGAGATGGTGAAAATGATGAACCGGGCCGTGTCCGGAGCCGACCGCCAAGGTCTCGGCTTCCTCGATCGCGCCGGTCAGCCAATCCTTGGCGACACGCACGGCGGTTCGCGGGGACAAACCCTTGGCAAGTTCGGCCGTGATCGCGCTCGACAGCGAGCAACCGGTACCATGGGTACTCTCGGTCTCGACTCTCGGCCCTTCGAACCACTCCGTCCCGGAAGGGCCGATGAGGACATCCGGGCTTTCATCGCCGCCAAGATGTCCCCCTTTGAGGAGAACGGCTTGCGGCCCCAAGGCCATCAGTCGGCGTGCCTGATCCGCCATTGTGGCTCTGTCGGAGGCTTCTTCCATCCCCAAAAGCACTGCTGACTCCGGTAGATTGGGCGTGATTACGGTCGCAAGCGGTAAGAGATGCTGGCGTACGGCGTCCACGGCATCGGCATCCAGAAGCGATGCCCCTCCCTTTGCCACCATGACCGGATCGAGGATGATCGGAACACGTGTGTGAGCCCGCAGGACTTCCGCCACTGCGATGGCATTGGCGGCTGTCGCGATCATGCCGATCTTCACCGCGTCCACGCGGACATCGGCGAAAACCATGCGGATCTGCTCGGCGAGGAAGTCGGCCTCGACCGGCACAAAGGCCGACACGCCTCGAGTGTTCTGCGCCGTCAGCGCGGTGATGGCGGCCATGCCGTATACGCCCCGGGCCGAAAAGCTCTTGAGATCGGCCTGGATTCCGGCACCGCCGGACGGATCGGAGCCCGCAATGGACAGGACATTCCGGATCATGCGCCAACCCCCTTCCACGCTGACACCAGCTCGGCGGCGGCCGCTGAGGGGTCCACCTGGCCGCAGATGGCCGAAACCACTGCAACGCCTGAGGCGCCCGATCTCCTGCAATCGGCCACGTGTGCCTTCTTGAGACCGCCGATCGCCACGGATGGCACCGGGCTCGCAGACGCCACATCGGCAAGTCCCGCAAAACCGATCGCGGGAGGATGGCCGGGTTTGGTGGCTGTCGGGAAGACGGGGCCGACGCCGACGTAGTCGACGACAGCCGTATCGATCCGGGCGGCTTCACTGATCGAGCCGATCGAAAGACCCAGGATCATTTCGTGGCCGATTCTTTCTCGCACCTCGGCGACAGGCGCATCGCCCTGGCCGACGTGAATTCCCGCGGCGCCCATGATGATCGCCGCCTCCACATCGTCGTTGACGATGATTGGGACACCCGTACCCGCAAGGATCGCCTTCAGAGCAAGCCCGGTTTCGACCAGATCATCCGTTGAGGCATGCTTGTTGCGGAGCTGTACCATCGTGACACCTCCGGCAACCGCAAGGCGGGCAGTCTCGACCATGCCGATGCCGGCACACAGAACGGGGTCCAGCACGAGATAGAGCGAAAGATCAAACGTCCTCATGACAGGCGTACCCGCGCCTTCTCATCAAGGGCCCTCCCGTCCACGCTTGCGAGCACGTCGAGGAAAGCGACCGCGAAGCTTCCGGGGCCGCATACATCGCGTTCCGCGAGCTCGCCAGCGACTGCGAAATGCGCGAGCGCTGCCGTAGTGGCGGTGAAGGCGTCCGGTTCGACCGCGGCATAAGCACCGACCAGGCAGGTAAGCGAGCAACCGAGCGCCGTGACCCTTGGCATCCAGACCGAGCCGCCGTCGATATGGGCCGTTCGCGTGCCATCGGTCACGAAATCTGTTCGTCCGGTCACCGCGACGATGCATTGCCGTGAAAGCGCAAGTTGCCTTGCGACATCCTCGGCTGCCGCAACGGCATCCCCTGCATCGACGCCTCTAGCGCTGCTGTTACCACCGCCGAGCGCCAAAATTTCGGAGGCGTTGCCACGAATGACCGTCGGCCGCAGATCCAGCAGCTCGGTAACGACCTTGCGGCGATAGGATGTCGCCATGTGGGCCACCGGATCGAGCACCCAGGGCCGTCCGGCGGCAGCAGCACTGTCGGCGGCAGATTTCATCCCGTCCGCCCAATCCGGGGACACCGTGCCCATGTTGATCGTCAGAGCGCCGGCAAATGCGGCGAATTCGCCGGCCTCCTCGACGCTATGCACCATGGCGGGCGACGCTCCTGCCGCTAACAAAACGTTGGCGGCGACATTCATGGCGACATAATTGGTGATGCACTGGACGAGCGGCGCAGCATCGCGCATGGACGCCAAGTGTTTACCGGGAGTGCTGGAAGTCATCTCATTGCCCTTTCGTGGCGGGCAAATCGACAGGAGCTGACGACTATCGCTGGGACACGGGCGTCGGCTCCGAGCGACTCCCTCCGCCAGCATTATCTGGTTCAGGTTCAAAGGGTACATCTCAGCCCGTGTGACCACGAGCGCCCCTGTCTCTCAAGCGGGGTTATGATTGGCAGGCTTTCGCCGGCCTGTCACGTGAAAATTCCACGCGGGCTCTCTTCGGTGGGAGCGTCCGTCAAAGCAGGGAGAGGTTTTCCGCCTTCAATCTGGCGATGCGATCCTCATCGCGGCGATAGAAAATCCATTGCTTGATCTTCTTCGGTCGAACCAGCCCGGCACCGACCAGAACGCGCATATGTTCCGACAAGGTGGCCTGGGATATGCCCAGCTTCTGCGCAATGAAAACGGCACAGACGCCATCGCTACCGAAATCGCCATCCGCCTGCGGTGGAAAATGCGTGGACGGCGACTTGAGCCATTCGAGAATGGCCAATCGCTTTTCGTTGGCGAGCGCTTTGTACAGGTCCACGTCTTGCATTTCGTTATTTTGCGAAGTAACGAAGAATTGTCAATCCAGGGAGGTACCGTTAGTGTCCATCGGCCCAGTCACGCGTGAGCGCATAGAACAAGTTTCGAGTGTCATCCGGACCTACGTGCGCCATACCCCCGTTCTTTCCGTCGGCGCGCAGGACTTTGGTCTCGATGGCGGTCCGATCGACCTGAAGCTGGAATACCTGCAGCATTCCGGTTCCTTCAAGGCGCGCGGAGCCTTCGCGAGCCTTCTGACGCGGGAAATTCCGAAGGCGGGCGTCGTTGCGGCCTCGGGCGGCAATCATGGCGCCGCTGTCGCCTACGCCGCGCAGAAACTCGGCATAAAGGCGACGATCTTCGTTCCAACCATCAGCACCAAGGCGAAGACGGACCGCATTCGTAGTTACGGGGCGGACCTCGTTGTCGGCGGGGATCTCTATGCCGATGCATTGGCGGCCAGCGAGGAGTTCGTGGCCCGGACCGGCGCCCTTCCTATCCACGCCTATGACCAGGTGGAAACGCTGCTGGGCCAGGGAACGCTTGGCGGAGAGATCGAGGATGACATTCCGGAAATGACCACGCTTCTCGTGGCTGTCGGCGGTGGCGGCCTGATCGGCGGTCTCGCGGCATGGTTCGAGGATCGTGTGCGCATCATTGCGGTGGAGCCCGAGATGGCACCAACGCTCAATCATGCGCTTGCGGCCGGCAAACCGGTCGATGCGCCGGCTGGCGGCGTCGCAGCCGATTCGCTGGCGCCGAGACAGATCGGCAAACTGATGTTTCCGATCGCGCGGGCGCACGTCGCCCAATCCGTGCTCGTGCCTGACGAGGCAATCGTCGGCGCACAGAAGGCTCTGTGGGATCATGCGAGAATCGCGACAGAGCCCGGCGGGGCCACGGCATTCGCGGCGCTTCTCTCCGGACGATACGTGCCCGAACCGGGCGAAAAACTTGCCGTTCTCGTTTGTGGAGCAAACACGACCGCCGTCAATTTTGGCTAAGGTCCCGTTGCGGTTGCTAGCGCGAACACGTTGCCGCGCGCATCGAAACCGGGTTAGTTCCGAACCTGCCTCTCCTACCGCAAGGATCACTCCATGACCGACCAGACCGTCTTCAGCCGGAGCTATGCCGGTTTCCTTTTCGACATGGACGGGACACTGCTCAACTCCATTGCCGCTGCGGAACGGGTCTGGAGCCGGTGGGCGATACGGCACGGGCTCGACGTGGAGGCTTTCCTACCGACCATGCATGGCAAACGTGGCATCGACACGATCCGCGGCGTCGGCCTCACCGGGATCGACGCTGAGGCAGAAGCCCTAGTCATCGAACGCGAAGAGATCGAGGACGTCGAAGGTGTCGTGCCGCTACCCGGTGCGATCGATTTCCTGAATGCCCTGCCCCGTGATCGCTGGTCGATCGTCACCTCGGCGCCGATCGCGCTGGCCCGGGCCCGTATCGAAGCCGCCGGTCTTCCGCAACCGTCGGTGATCGTCACGGCCGAGGATGTCACGCTCGGCAAGCCCGATCCGGCCGGTTACCGGCTCGGCGCGAGCCGCATCGGTGCCGAGCCCGCACAATGCCTGGTGTTCGAGGACGTAATGGCCGGCGTTCTTGCCGGCGAGGCAGCCGGCGCTGACGTCATGGTGGTGACTGCAACCCACAGCCATGCACTAGCGACCCGTCATCCGACGATTGCGAGCTACGAGGAACTTACTGTCGATATAGATGCAGACGGTATGTTGCGGCCTGCACGACGCGCTTGAGCATCAGGCCGCTTTCGCGACCTGATACTCCTTGATGGCGACCATCTTGATCGCCGGATAGCGCTCGGCCTCGTAGCGGAGCGAGAAGGTATCCTGCGCCATGAAGACGGGATCGCCATCGAGGTCGCGGCAGATATCACCACGACGCTGGGTGATGAACTTCTCAAGCTCTGCCGGCTGTTCCGCCGAAATCCAGCGGCACACCGAAAAGCGGGCGATTTCGAAGGACACCGGCAGGCCGTATTCGGCCGACAGACGCTCCTTCAGAACGTCGAGCTGCAGCGCTCCGACCACACCGACGATGGCTGGCGAGCCGTCCTCGGGAGAGAAGAGCTGAACGACGCCCTCCTCCGCCATCTGCTGCAGCGCTTCCTTCAGCTTCTTCGCCTTCATCGCGTCTTCAAGGCGCACGCGACGGAGGATTTCCGGCGCGAAGTTGGGTACGCCCTGGAAGACCAGCGGCTCGCCCTCGGTCAGCGTATCGCCGATCCTGAGCGTTCCGTGGTTCGGAATGCCGACGACGTCGCCGGCATAGGCCGTGTCCGCTAGCTGTCGCTGCGAGGCGAAGAAGAACTGTGGCGCCGTCAGGCCGAGTTGTTTTCCGGTGCGCGACAGTCGCGCCTTCATGCCCCGCTCAAGCTTGCCCGAGCAGATGCGGGCGAAGGCGATGCGGTCACGGTGGTTGGGGTCCATGTTCGCCTGGATCTTGAAGACGAAGGCCGTCATCTTGTCTTCGTTCGCATGGACCTTGCGGATATCTGCCACCTGGTCGCGCGGCGGAGGCGCGAAGTCCCCCAGCGCGTTGATCAGGTCGCGAACGCCGAAATTGCGCAAGGCCGATCCGAAGAACACCGGCGTCATGTGCCCTTCGAGAAAGCTCTGGCGATCGAACGGGCGGCAGGCTTCTCGGGCGAGTTCAAGCTCGTCGATGAACGCTTGGCGCTCGTTCTCCGGCAGATTGTCAGCAACGCTCTGCGGACCGTTGACCGGCAGCGGCTCGACCTGGGCATCGTTGCCGCGGAAGGTATTGTTCGCCAGATGATAGGAGCCGCAGAAGGTCTTGGAGCGGCCAACCGGCCATGTGATCGGCGCGGTATCGAGCGCCAGCTTTTCCTCGACCTCGTCCAGGATCTCGAAGGGATCACGGCTCTCGCGGTCCATCTTGTTGACGAAGGTGATGATCGGGATATCGCGCATGCGGCAGACTTCGAACAACTTCAGAGTCCGGGGCTCGATACCCTTTGCGGCATCGATGACCATGACGGCCGCATCCACCGCCGTGAGCGTGCGATAGGTGTCGTCGGCGAAGTCCTCGTGCCCGGGGGTGTCGAGGATGTTGAAGACGTTTCCGTCATACTCGAACGTCATGACCGAGGTGACGACAGAAATGCCGCGCTCGCGCTCGATCTTCATCCAGTCGGACCGGGTCTGGATACGATCCTTCTTGGCCTTCACTTCGCCGGCGAGCTGGATGGCGCCGCCGAACAGCAACAGCTTTTCGGTGAGCGTCGTCTTACCGGCATCCGGGTGCGCGATAATAGCAAAGGTGCGGCGGCGGGAGACCGCCTCTGCGAGCGTTTCGGCCATGTGCATGAATCCTGTGAGTTGCCGGCTATCTAGCGACTAAACGGTCTTATTGCAATTGACCTCGACGAACCCGACCGGGAACATGGCATCATGAGCATTCAACATGACGTTCGCCCCACCCTGAAACTCGTCCGGCTGCCCCACGGCGCGGGACTGGATCTTCCGTCTTACGAAACAGCGGGCGCTGCCGGCATGGACGTTCGCGCCGCGGTGCCGGACGGAGAGCCGTTGGTGATCGCTCCTGGCAAGCGCGCCCTGGTGCCGAGTGGCTTCGTCTTCGAGATACCGGCGGGTTATGAGATACAGATCAGGCCGCGCTCGGGCCTCGCCTTCAAGAACGGCATAACCTGTCTCAACACGCCGGGTACGATCGACAGCGACTATCGTGGGGAAGTAAAGGTTCTGCTGGTGAACCTCGGAGACGAGGACTTCACTGTCATCAGAGGCATGCGGATTGCCCAGATGGTGATCGCGCCTGTCGTTCAGGCGGCCGTCAGCGAGGTTACTTCGGCGACCGAGACTGTGCGAGGCGCAGGCGGCTTTGGCTCAACCGGCACAGCCTGAAGAAAACTGCCTTAGCGCCGAACCTCCAGCGCCATCCGCAAGGCAAGACCAGCGAGAACCGTGCCCATCAACCATCGCTGGATCACGATCCAGAACAGATGCCGCGCGAGGAAAATCGCGATCCTTCCGGCCATGGCGGCAATGGTGGCATTCACGGACACGCTGATGGTGATCTGGGTGAAGCCTAGCACGATGGACTGCAGGAAGACGCTACCGCGCGACGGATCGAGGAACTGCGGCAGCAAGGACAGATAAAGAACTGCCACCTTCGGGTTCAGCAGGCTGGTAACCAGACCCATGACGAACAAGCGGCGCGGCGGGTCCTTTCGTAAGTCCCGCACCTGAAAGGGCGAGCGTCCGCCAGGCTTCAAAACCTGCCACGCCAGCCAACCCAGGTAGAGCGCACCCGCGATCTTCAGCGCTTCGAAGGCAAGCGGTACCGCGAGCAGGAGAACGGTGATCCCGACCGCCGATGACAGCATGTAGACGACAAAGCCGAGCGCCACGCCCCCAAGCGAGATAAGCCCTGCCAGCGATCCCTGACAAATCGAACGAGAGACCAGATAGATCATGTTGGGCCCCGGTGTCAGCACCATGCCGAGACAGATGAGGCCGAAGGCGAGAAAAGTCGGAAAACTTGGCATGTAAAGACCCGATAGGAGCGTCGGCCGAATAGACGGCGTTTGCTCTCTCCCCCGCAACGGGCGAAGTTGTCACCGTTGCAAGTTTCCGTAAGGCGTTTTAGGAACGCCGTGAGAGAGGAGCATCACCATGACGTTGACCACGATTGTCGCCTATTGCGGGGCATTGTTCATCGCGGCAGCCATCCCGGGACCCGGGATGACCGCGATCGTGGCACGCGCGCTTGGTTCAGGCTTTCGGCCTACCTTCTTCATGGGCTTGGGCCTCATTCTCGGCGACCTGATCTACCTCACCGCCGTAATCCTGGGGCTTGCCCTTGTCGCGAAGACGTTCGTACTCCCCTTCGTCATCATCAAATTTCTTGGCGTTCTCTACCTCGTCTATATCGCATGGAAGCTCTGGACCGCCGGCCTTTTGCCGCAGGATATCAAGGCGGAACGCGCGACGAACCCTTGGATGTCCTTTCTGTCCGGGCTCCTGGTAACCCTCGGCAACCCGAAAACCATGTTGTTCTACGTCGCGCTCGTGCCGACGCTCTTGCCGTTGGAAGCGATCGGGCCCGCGGATTGCGTCATGCTCGTCGGACTAACCTTCATCGTCCTGATGTCCGTTTTGCTTCCCTATATTCTGCTCGCTGCTCAGGCTCGCGGGTTGCTGAAACGACCTTCGGCACTCCAGGCGCTGAACCGATCAGCCGCGGGCATTCTTGCGGGGACAGCAGCCTACATCGCGGCAAAGGCTGCCTGAGCAAACATTTTCCGTCCTACTCTTGAAGGCTGGTACCAGAGTTCTGGCGACAATCGCCGTTTACACCTATGTTCTCTCGAAACGGCAGACAGGGAGAAACATCATGAGCGAAGCCAGAAAGCCCGGCAGGGGCAGGATTTATTCCTCGATCACCGAAACGATCGGCGACACACCGATTGTCAGGTTGGACAAGCTTGCGCGGGAGAAGGGCGTCAAGGCCCACCTGCTGGCAAAGCTGGAATTCTTCAACCCGATCGCCTCGGTGAAGGACCGGATCGGGGTCGCGATGCTGGAGAGCCTGGAGGCGCAGGGCAAGATATCGCCCGGCAAGACGACGCTTATCGAACCGACCTCCGGCAATACGGGCATCGCGCTTGCCTTCGCTGCAGCGGCCAAGGGATATCGACTGATCCTGACGATGCCGGAGACGATGTCGATGGAACGTCGCAAGATGCTCGCGCTGCTCGGCGCGGAACTGGTTCTGACCGAAGGGCCGAAGGGCATGAAGGGAGCGATCGCCAAGGCTCAGGAACTGGCCGAGACCACACCGGACGCCGTTATCCCGCAACAGTTCGAGAACCCGGCCAACCCTGAGATCCACCGCAAGACGACCGCGGAAGAGATCTGGAACGACACGGACGGCGCGATCGACATTCTGGTCTCCGGTATCGGGACAGGTGGAACGATTACCGGTACAGGCCAGGTTCTAAAGGCCAGGAAGCCGTCCATCAAGGTCGTTGCCGTTGAGCCGGCAGACAGTGCGGTGTTGTCCGGCGGCAATCCGGGGCCGCACAAGATCCAGGGTATCGGCGCAGGTTTCGCGCCCGCCATTCTCGACACCAAAGTCTATGACGAGGTCGTCACCGTCACGAATGACGAGGCGTTCGAAGCCGCGAGACTGGTCGCCCGCCTTGAAGGTGTTCCGGTCGGCATTTCATCGGGAGCAGCGCTGACTGCGGCGATCCGGGTTGGGCAGCGGGAGGAGAACGCCGGCAAGTCGATCGTGGTCATCATTCCCTCCTTCGCTGAACGTTACCTGTCCACGGCACTGTTCGCAGGCCTCGGCGACTGACAAGCGGCAAGGGGCGGGAACCTGTTTCCCGCCCTTTCGGCAGTGCATTGCGGTTCAAGGGGGTGTCGGGTAATTACACTGTTCTTCGATAGTTGATACGTATCTCCGAGGCCATGCGCGCTTTTCTCTATTCCTTGCCGGCCTTTGCCTCCGTTCAGAACCGGTTGTCGAAAACCGGCACGATCCTGACATACGTCGCGAGCCTCGTGGTTTTCGGTATTGCCCTCGCCGTGCGACACTGGTTCGACCCGGTCCTACCCGTCGGCTTTCCTTTCCTCACGTTCTTTCCCGCCGTCGTTATCTGCGGGTTCGTATTCGGCGTTCGCCAGGGACTGCTGGTGGCGGTCCTCTCCGGGATATCGGCCTGGTATTTCTTCATAAGTCCCGGTCGCTTCGACGTATCAGCCGGTACACTTCTTGCAATGGGGCTCTATCTTTTCGTCATCGTCACCGATCTGACCCTGATCTATCTGGTGATGCGCGCCTATCGTGTCGAAATCGATGCGCGGGAGGAGATCCAGCGGCTCGCCGACCGCCAGGAGGTGATGGCGCAGGAGCTCGATCACCGGCTCAAGAACATCTTCGCCACCATCAACGCGATCATCAGCCTGTCGCTTAAACACGCATCGAGCGCCGAGGAACTGGCGGCGCGCCTGCGCGAGCGCCTGAACGCGCTAGGGCGGTCGAACCTCCTGCTGCGCGGCCTTCGCGAAGGCGAGGATGCCTCGTTGCAGAGCGTTATCTTCCAGGCGCTGGAGCCGTTTGCGGTGGTCGGTACGTCGCGTTTTTCCGCTTCCGGTCCAAGGGTCCCGGTCGGCGGCCAGACCGTTGTCATCCTGAGTCTGATCCTGCACGAATTGGGAACGAACGCCGCGAAGTATGGCGCGCTCAGCGTTAACGACGGCCATCTCGCCCTGAAGTGGCATGTGCTCGATGCCTCCGATGACCAGACGGGTCAGCTTGTCATCGAGTGGTTGGAGACAGGCGGA
The DNA here is from genome assembly GCF_017599385.1 of Ciceribacter sp. L1K22. Taxonomy (GTDB): domain Bacteria; phylum Pseudomonadota; class Alphaproteobacteria; order Rhizobiales; family Rhizobiaceae; genus Allorhizobium. The sequence continues at coordinate 662,344 of NZ_JAGFPK010000001.1, read as the reverse complement.
CCCGTGCCGATCGCGCCGCAATCTGGAACAGGTGGTTTCGGCTCCACTCTCATTCAACGGGTTGTCGCGGGCGTTCGGGGACGGACAGAAATCGCTTTCCCGCCCAGTGGCGTCACCGTTCGCCTGACACTGCCGCTCGACATGCTGGGCACCGACAAAGCCAGTTGAAGATCGGCGCGGGACGAAATGTACTCACGTCAGGCTGCGGCGACGAGCCTTTCGGCCGGGATACGATAGGAAATCGCCTCGGCCAGATGAATCCGCCCCAGCTTATCCGAGCCGTCCAGATCCGCGAGCGTTCGCGCCACTTTCAGCACCCGATGATACCCGCGTGCGGAGAACTGGAATTTCTCGGCCGCATCCCTCAATAACTGAAGACCTCCCGTGTCAATTTCCGCCAGCTTCTCAATCTGCGCGGTAGACGCCTTTGCATTGACAAGCACGGTGGAGGCACCGGCGACGGAATACCGCTCGCGTTGACGCTCACGCGCCGTGGCCACCCGACGTGCGACGTCGGCGCTCGGCTCCGCCGGCTTCGGCCTGATGAGATCGGCGGCCGAGACGGCCGGCACGTCGATGCGGATGTCGATGCGGTCCATCAACGGTCCGGAGATGCGCGCCTGATAGTCCGACTGACAGCGAGGTCCCCTAGCGCAGGTATGGCCAGGTTCGCCAGCCATGCCGCATCGGCAGGGGTTCATGGCTGCCACCAACTGGAATCCCGCCGGATAGCTGACGCGGTGATTGGCTCTGGCGATCACGCATTCGCCGGTCTCCAGGGGCTGTCGAAGCGCGTCCAGCACTTGCGGCGTGAATTCCGGAAACTCGTCGAGGAAAAGAATGCCGTGATGGGCCAGCGATGCCTCGCCCGGCTTTGCCCGTAGGCCGCCGCCGACAAGCGCCGCCATGGTGGCGGAATGGTGCGGCGTCCTGAAGGGTCTTCGGTCAGAAAGCTTGCCGCCCGACAACTGCCCGGCGATCGAGTGCACCATCGATACCTCGAGCAGCTCCGCGGGCGACAGCGGCGGGAGGATCGATGGCAGGCGCGCCGCCAACATGGATTTCCCCGAACCTGGCGGTCCCACCATCAAAAGGTTATGTCCTCCGGCCGCCGCGACTTCCAGAGCGCGCTTTGCGCTTTCCTGACCCTTGATGTCAGCGAGGTCAGGCAAGTTGGCGGGGCTGGTCCTTACCGCCGGCTCCGGTCGCGACAGAACCTGTGTTCCACGAAAATGGTTGGCAAGGCCAATCAGGCTGCGCGGTGCGAGAATGTCGATGTCAGAACCGGCCCAGGCTGCCTCGGGTCCGCTTTCGGCCGGGCAGATCAGACCTTTGTCCATGGCGTTGGCGGCGATCGCCGCCGGCAATGCACCTGCAACGGGGGCTATCGTGCCATCAAGGTTGAGCTCACCGATGACGACATAGCCGCCCAGAGCGTCCGCCGGGATCGCACCAAGAGCCGCCATCAATCCTAGCGCGATCGGCAGATCGAAATGGGATCCCTCTTTCGGGAGGTCTGCCGGCGCCAGATTGATCGTCACTTTTTTGGCGGGCAAAGCAAGTCCCGAGGCGTGCAGGGCCGCCTGCACACGCTCGCGGCTTTCGGCCACCGCCTTATCGGGAAGCCCGACGATATGCATGTTGATCTTTCCCGGCGCCACCATCACCTGGACTTCCACCGGAACGCCTTCAATGCCCTGAAACGCCACCGTGCTGACACGAGCTACCATCGCCTGCCCCCTCGGTCCCCGCACGCACCCTACATCCATCGCGTGCAATGAGAGATTGGCACGACTCTCGCCGACAGACAAGAACATTCAGCGAACAAAGCGCGAGAAAATCGCCGCCCGGTTGCAACCGGTTGTAAATGCAGAACGAAAGCGGATCAGGTTATGCGGGCGGACGATTGTGCCTGCGATCGATGGCATCCCAAAGAAGCGCTGCGATATCCGCCCCACCGAACTTCTTCACCTCACGAATTCCAGTGGGGGACGTCACATTGATCTCGGTCATATAGTCGCCAATGACGTCGATACCGACCAGAAGGAAGCCTCGCTCGCGAAGCGCCGGGCCAATGCGGCTGCAGATTTCCTTTTCCCGCGCCGTTAGCTCTGTGGCCTCCGCCCTGCCACCAACATGCATATTCGATCGGCTATCATGTTCGGCAGGAACGCGATTGATCGCTCCGACCGGCTCCCCGTCCACAAGGATAATGCGCTTGTCCCCCTTGCGCACCGCAGGCAGATAAGCCTGAGCGATAAAGGGCTCGCGGAACATCTGGTGGAACATTTCCATCAGGGATGAAAAGTTGCGGTCATCCCGTGTCGAGTGGAACACACCCGCACCGCCATTGCCGTAGAGCGGCTTCAAGATGATGTCGCCCATCTCCTGGCGGAAGCGCGCGATCTCTGCTGGATCACGGGTAATCAGCGTTGCCGGCATGAGGTCAGCAAACTCGGTGACGAAGATTTTCTCCGGAGAATTCCGCACCCATGCAGGATCGTTGACAACCAGCGTCTTCGGTTGAAGGCGTTCCAGCATATGAGTGGAGGTAATGTAGGCCATGTCGAAGGGCGGGTCTTGGCGGAGCAGGACGACGTCCATGGTCGAAAGATCGACTCGTTCAGGCTCACCCAGAGTAAAATGATTGCCCTTCTCGTCCTGCAACTCCATGGGCTCGGCGGTGGCGTACACCTTGCCATCGCGCATCGACAGGCGATCCGGCGTGTAATGAAACAGCCGGTAGCCGCGAGCCTGAGCCTCAAGGCTCATGGCGAAGGTGGAATCCCCCGCTATATTGATGCCGGAGACATGGTCCATCTGGACCGCCACGTTTTTGATCTTGGCCATGCGCCGCCCCTCGTTGAAAGCCACCCTGATTTAGGATGGCTTCCGTGTGATGGCAACGGCAGCGGCCGTTCTTTCGCCAGGCCGTTGCCGAAGCGCCTCAGCCACCGATTGTGGCAGGGCCACCAGAGCGCAGGGCGTCGCGGAGACGGAAGAGCGCGGCTATGGCCGCCGGCATTGGTCGCCGCAGGAAGGCAACCTTCCGCACGTAGTTATCGATACGCCAGGTGGCCCATGTCCGGCCGCGGAAATAGGCTATGTCGCCGGCACGCAGGAGGCGCTGGGTGCCGTCTTCCGCTGTGACAAGAACTTCGCCTTCCTGGATGACAACCGTCTCGTCCCAACCGAAATACCAGCGAAACTCGCCTGCGGTGCAATCCCAAAGCGCCGTCCAGCCAGCCTTGTCCTCGCTCTCGGAATGTCGCGACATACGAGCGACCGGCGTTCCCCGAATGATCCAGTCGGGATTGATCGGATCAGGCTCAAGATGCATCTCGTGACTATTCGCGGTGACCAACGGTGGTGATCCGCCAACCGGCATGCGACCGTAACCTGCCGCCATCACCCCTGCCATACCCGCCAGCAAAAGCTTTACAGCCATCGTTTCTCCCCTCTTGGCTCAACCGTGAAAAACTATCACGAAAGGAGTGAAGGAAGGCTCGATGCCTTCTGTAGGATTTTAACGATCCGGGCCGTCAGACGGAGCTGACCTAGAGCGCTGGCATCAGCGGTTGCGTGGAGCGAACGGCGCGGCTCATATCGACGCTGGCGTCGCCACGATCGATGCGACGACCGTCCTTGCCGAAGAAGTGCAGGCGCGCCGGGTCGACAGCGAGCCCCATGCGCCCCGTGATCTCGGCATCTATCGGCAGCACCGCAGCGAGCGGTTGGCCACCCAGGAGGCCGTGAACAAGGCGACTGGCACCCAGTTCCTCCACCAGATCGACCTCAAGCGGCAACATGATATTGCCCGGAGCCGCATCGATCATCAGGTCTTCCGCGCGAATGCCGACGGTCACCTCACCTTCCAATCCCTCAAGTCCCGGAAGCGAGAGTTCCACCCCATCGACCGAGACTGTCGAGCCGTGCGCATGTCCGTTGAGCAGGTTCATTGCCGGAGAGCCAATGAAGCCGGCCACAAAGGTCGAGGCCGGACGATGATAGACCTGGAGAGGCGTGCCGATCTGTTCGATCTGTCCGCCGTTCAAAACCACAAGCCGGTCGGCAAGCGTCATGGCCTCCAGCTGATCATGCGTGACATAGATCGCGGTGGTGCCGAGCCGGCGCTGGAGCTTGCGGATTTCGCCGCGCATCGTGACGCGCAGCTTCGCATCAAGGTTCGACAGCGGCTCGTCGAAGAGGAAAACGGCCGGCTTTCGGACGATTGCACGGCCCATTGCGACCCGCTGCCGCTGACCGCCCGACAACGCACGCGGCTTACGATCGAGATATTTCTCGATCTCCAGCATCTTCGCGGCCTCTTGTACGCGTGCGTGGATTTCGCTCTTCGGCGTTTTCCGGTTTTTCAGCCCGTAGGCAAGATTGTCGTAAACGCTCATGTGCGGATAAAGCGCATAGTTCTGGAAGACCATGGCGATATCGCGATCTGCCGGGTCGATGCGATTGACGACGCGATCGCCGATGCTGACCGTGCCCTCGCTGATGCTCTCTAGACCCGCGACCATGCGCAGCAGCGTAGACTTGCCGCAGCCGGATGGGCCCACAAGCACGATGAATTCGCCGTCGGCGATCGAGATGTCGATGTCCTTCACGGCGCGAACGCCGCCGTCATAGACCTTCGAGACCTTGGAGATGTCTATGGAAGCCATGGGAGCGCCCTTTCCTATTTATCGCTTTCTGTGAGGCCCTTGATGAACCAGCTCTGGAACACCACCACCACCACGATCGGCGGCAGCATTGCGAGCACAGCCATGGCGAAGGCCTCGTTGTAATCGGGGATTTGAGAACCGACCCAGACCTGCAGGATCTGCTTGATGCCGCGCATGAGGGTGTAGAAGCTCTCGTCCGTGGTCATCAGCATCGGCCAGAGATACTGGTTCCAGCCATAGACGAACATGATGATGAAAACGGCCGCGATCATTGTCCGCGACAGCGGCACCAGCACGTCGATCAGGAACTTGAACGGCCCCGCGCCATCGATGCGGGCAGCCTCCAGAAGTTCCTCCGGCACGGACTTGAAGAACTGCCGGAAGAAGAAGGTGCCCGTCGCCGACGCGAGCAAAGGGAGGATCAGGCCGGTATAGCTGTTGAGCAGGCCAAGGTCGCTCATCACCTTGTAGGTCGGCATGATCCGGACCTCCAATGGCAGAAGCAGAGTCGTGAAGATCAGCCAGAACGCCAGCGTTGCGAAACGAAAGCGAAAGTAGACTATGGCGTAGGCCGCAAGCATCGAAAGCACGATCTTGCCGACTGCAAAGCCCAAACCGAGGATGAGCGAATTGGCTGCCATCGTCAGGCCGGTCACTTGGCCCGTAAAGCCGCCACTGCTGAAGAGAACCTTTCCGTAGGTCTCCGTCAGGTTGTCGCCCGGCGTCAGCATCAGACCCTTCGTGTGGATTTCGGCGGCGGTGTGGGTGGAGGTCATGAAGGCGACCACGATCGGCCCGAGCATCAGAACGACTCCGGCGATGAGGATCAGGTGGTCGAAAAACTTTGTACGATACATCACCGGCCCCTCAACCGTAGTGGACGCGCCGCTCGATGAAGCGGAACTGGATCATGGTGAGCACGAGAACGACAATCATCAGGATGACCGACTGGGCGGAGGACGAGCCCAGATCGTTGCCACGGAAGCCGTCGGTGTAGACCTTGTAGACGAGCGTGATCGGATTGTTGGCCGGCTTGTCCTTCACGATGACATCGATGACGCCGAAAGTGTCGAACAGCGAATAGGTCATGTTGATGACCAGAAGGAAGAAGGCCGTCGGCATCAGCAGCGGGAAAATGATCGTCCAGAACCGGCGCGTGCCGGATCTGCAGTCGATCGCGGCTGCCTCGCGGACGGAAGCGGGTATGCCCTGGAGCCCCGACAGGAAGAAGATGAAGTTGTAGGGAATCTGGTTCCAGACCGCGATCATCACCATGGCGAAGGCGGTGTCGAAATAGTTCAGGCCGATCTTCATGTCCCAGCCGAACAGCGCCACGAACTTCACGAATGGTCCGATATGCTGGTCAAAGAACATCATGCCGATCAGACCGGCGACCGGCGGGGCGATGGCGTAAACGACGATCAGAAGCGTCTTGTAGGTCGATTGACCGCGGATCACCGCATCCGCCTTGAGCGCAAGAAGGAGGCCGACAGACAGCACGAGAATCGTGACGATCACGCTATAGGCGATCGTGAAAAGCGCGATCCGTCGATATTCGGCGGACGCGAACGCATCCATGTAGTTGCTCAGGCCAACAAAGCTCGAGCCGAAGCCGAAAGGGTCTTCGATGTAGAAGGACGATTGGATCGCCTGAACCGACGGCCAGTAGAAGAAGATCGAGATGATCGCGAACTGGGGCAGCAGGAACAGGTACGGAAGATAGCGCGAGTCGAACTGGACACGCTTCATCGGACACCCCTCAAGGAAAGTCCCGGGAGCTTTCGCCCCCGGGATTCAGGACTGGACAGGCGACTGATATCAGCCGGCGGTCTTGGCGAAGCGGGCGAGCAGCTCGTCGGCTTCCTTCTTGATGGTTTCCATGGCTTCCTTCGGCGTGGTCTCGCCGGCGAAGATGCGGTTGTATTCGCGCTCCATCACCGAACGGATCTGCGGGTAGAAGCCCATACGGTAGCCCTTATCCCACTCGGCGCCCGGCAGCGAAAGCTGCTGGATGCCAACCTCGGCAACCGGGGTCTTCTCGTAGTAGCCTTCGGACTTGGCAAGCTCATAGGCAGCCTTGGTGATGGCGACATAACCGGTGGCCTGGTGGTAGAACTTCTGCAGTTCCGGCGAGGTCAGGAACTGGAAGAAGGACGCCGTGCAGGTGTTCTCGGCTTCAGACTTGCCGGCCATCGCGAAGAGGGCAGCGCCGCCGATGAAGGTATGGACGCCTTCCGGATGAACCGACTTCCAGTAGGGCAGGAAGGTTGCCGAGAAGGGCATCGTCGCGGTCTTCTGGAGACCACCGAACGAGCCGGACGAACCGATCCAGAGGGCGACCTTGCCTTCCTCGAACGGCTTCTGGTTGTCGCTCCAGCCAGCACCATAGTAACCGAAGTAGCCGGCGTCGTACCACTCCTTCAGCTTTTCGTACATCATGACGTGGTTCGGGTCGGTGACGTTGATGGTCGTATCGACGACGCTGTCATAGCCGTTGTTGTTCGAGGCGAACTGCAGGTTATGACGGGAGAAGAAGTTCTCGGTGAACTGCCAGGTCAGCTGGGCCTGAACCAGGGGGGTGTAGCCGGCTTCCTTGAGCTTGGGCGCGATCGCTTCAAACTCTTCCCAGGTCTTGGGAGCCTCGACACCGGCCTTCTGAAGGGCTTCGGTGTTGATGTACATGATCGGCGCCGACGAGTTGAACGGCATGCCGACGAACTTGCCCTCGGAATCAGCATAGAAATAGCGAACGCCCTCGATGAAGGCTTCGCGATCGAATTCGAACCCGGCGTTCTTGATCAGGTCCTCGGCAGGGATGGTCGCGCCCTTGGCATTGATGATCGTCGCCGCGCCGGCGTCGAACACCTGCAGGATGTTGGGCTGTTCGCCCGACCGGAAGGCGGCGATGCCGGCAGACAGGGCTTCTTCGTAAGTGCCCTTGGAAACCGGGGTCAGAACGCATTCGCTCTGCGATTCGTTGAACTTCTGGGAAACTTCGTTGATGACTTCGCCGTTACGGCCACCCATGCCGTGCCACCAGGTGATGTTGGTCGCGGCAAGCGTGGTCGATGCGGTCATGGACAGGGCCAGCGCGGCCATGGAAAAAGTCTTGAACATGGGAAAAATCCTCTCCGCCAGTGTTGGGGCACGGAGGCAATAGCCATGTCGCGTGACGGCCGAATTACACTTTCGTGACAGAAAAATTACATTCCCGGCCGCGGCCGGAACGGCGGTGCCGAGTCAAAATGCATCCTTGAAGTGAACAGGCAGCCTCCACGCCCTGATCGCCAGAATGTCATAGCGGCGTGCGAGGAGATGGGCGTCGCGGCGCCGGCTGATCCAGAGGTCACTCGCAGCGCGGATCCGCCGCTTCGTCGGTTCGTTCACGGCATCCACAGCGGCCTGCAGGGTTCGACGGGATTTCACCTCGACGAAGGCGATCACATTGCCCTTGCGAACCACGAGATCGATTTCTCCAAGGCCCGTCTTGTAGCGCAGCGCCAGGATGCGGTAGCCCCGCGACAACAGGAAAAGCGCTCCGAGCCACTCGGCGAGGTGGCCCCACCGCTCTGCCCGTCGTCGCCGTCCGCCGTTATCGACCGCCTGCATGATCGTCCTTCAGCTCGATCAGCCGCTGATAAAGGTCCCGCCGCGGCAGCCCGGTCTGTCGGGCAGCCTCGGAGGCCGCCTTTCCGACCGACAGGTCGGACGAAAGACGACGAAGCAGTTCGTCGACGTCCTTTTCGCCGGGTGGCAGTGGCGGATCCGGCGGAGCGATCACCAGGACAATCTCGCCCTTGACCGTCCTGTCCGCATAATCCATCGCCAATTGTGCAAGAGTATCGCGCCGAAACTCTTCGAACGTCTTCGTCAGTTCGCGGCACACGGCAGCGCGGCGTCTTCCCCCCAGCACATCAGCGGCTGCCGACAGCGTCGCGCCGATACGATGGGGCGATTCGAAGAAGATCAGGGTGCCGGGCACCTGCCGCAATTCCTCAAGGCGATCGCGCTTCGCCTTGTCCTTGGTCGGGAGGAAGCCGGCGAACAGGAACGTATCATTCGAGAGGCCGGAGCCGACGAGCGCGGCGAGCGGCGCCGACGCGCCGGGTATTGGCACGACGCGGTATCCGGCTTCGATTGCGAGCTGTCCCAGCCTGTAGCCGGGATCAGACACCAGCGGCGTGCCGGCGTCGGACACGAGCGCCACGGATTTGCCAGCGGCGAGCGCCTCGATCAACCTCGGGCCGACCTCGTCCGCATTGTGTTCGTGGTAGGCATAAGGCCGGGTTGCGATGCCGTAGCGATCGAGCAGAACCCTCGTGACGCGCGTATCCTCGCAGGCGAGCACATCGGCTGCGGCCAGAGTTTCCAATGCGCGCAGCGTGATATCGCCGAGGTTCCCGATCGGCGTCGCCACCAGATAAAGGGCTGTTTCTATCGGGCGCGCGGCCACGGCCACGTCGTTTACCCGATAAGTCCGGGCAGCGGCGGGCCGCTCGTCTTTGTCTTCTGTTACACTCACTTCAATCGTCCCGGGCAGCTTCAGTCCTTTATGCTGGAGGGTCATGCGCGACGCAAGGCCGCCATCCTCTGTGCATAGGCGGGAGAATTGTCTGTATCAGGCATGCGGCTAAAGCGAGGCCCTTGCAATTCTCAGGGAATTGCTGGCATTTTGCCCGTCCACATCGTCCGGCCGGGATGGGCCGGCAGCAATATTCGAGGCCCCGCGTCCGTGGGTCCGCTCAGGTCGAAAGCGGTAGCATTCATGCGTATTACTCTTGAACGGTCCAATCTTCTCAAGTCGCTCAATCACGTGCATCGGGTGGTCGAGCGCCGCAACACCATCCCGATCCTGTCGAACGTGTTGCTTCGGGCAGAAGGTGCGCAGCTTGACATGAAGGCAACGGACCTCGACCTCGAAATCACCGAGGCGACGCCGGCCATGGTCGAACAGGCTGGCGCAACGACCGTACCGGCGCATCTTCTCTACGAAATCGTGCGCAAGCTTTCGGATGGATCGGAAGTCCTGCTGTCGACCAATCCGGACGGGTCATCCATGACGGTCGCATCCGGACGATCCAAGTTTTCGCTGCAGTGCCTGCCGGAAGCCGATTTCCCGGATCTGACTGCCGGCAGCTTCAGCCACTCCTTCAAGCTGAAAGCCAGCGATCTCAAGATGCTGATCGACCGCACGCAGTTCGCGATCTCGACCGAGGAAACGCGGTACTATCTCAATGGTATCTTCCTACACACGATTGAAAGCCAGAATGCGCTGAAGCTGCGCGCCGTCGCGACCGACGGCCACCGTCTCGCGCGTGCCGATGTCGAGGCCCCATCCGGGTCCGAAGGAATGCCGGGGATCATCATCCCACGCAAGACGGTGGGCGAACTGCAGAAGCTCATCGACAACCCGGATCTGGTCATCACCATCGAACTCTCGGACGCAAAGATCCGCTTCACCATCGGTTCGGTGGTGATCACCTCGAAGCTGATCGATGGCACGTTCCCGGACTACCAGCGGGTGATACCCACCGCCAATGACAAGGAAATGCGCGTCGATTGCCAGACCTTTGCCCAGGCCGTCGATCGCGTGTCGACCATTTCTTCCGAGCGCGGTCGCGCGGTGAAGCTGGCTCTCAGCGACGGACACCTTATCCTAACCGTCAATAACCCTGACTCCGGAAGCGCGACCGAAGAAGTTGCCGTGGGGTACGAGAGCGACGCGATGGAAATCGGCTTCAACGCCAAGTATCTGCTCGACATTACCGCCCAGCTTTCGGGAGACGACGCGATCTTCATGCTTGCGGACGCCGGCTCGCCGACCCTGATCCGCGACACCGCCGGCGACGACGCGCTTTACGTGCTGATGCCGATGCGCGTGTAGCTAATGCTGGCATAAAGTTGTCGCCCAGCGCCATTTGGTCTTGTTTTTGCGACAAACAAGGCCAACATTGCCTTATGCGGATGAACCGCTGGTCAAGGTAGGGAGAGAGCAATGGCGCTTCGCCTGAAGGAACGGTTCGAAAAAAAGTTCGATGAGGAAATCCGTTTCTTCAAGGGCATGATGCAGGGGCCCAAGCAAGTTGGCGCGATTGTTCCGACTTCTTCTGTCACCGCCCGGAAGATGGCGAGCGTGATCGACACCCGTTCGGGTCTTCCCGTTCTTGAACTCGGTCCCGGTACGGGCGTGATAACGAAGGCGATTCTCGCCAAAGGTATCAAGCCGGAGAACCTCGTATCGATCGAATATTCGGCCGACTTCTACCAGCATCTCGTCGATAGCTACCCGGGCGTCAACTTCATTCACGGCGATGCTTTCGATCTCGAGAAGACGCTGGGGACGCGTCACGATCAGATGTTCGACAGCGTCATTTCGGCCGTGCCGCTTCTCAGCTTTCCGATGCCGCGGAGGGTCGAGTTGCTCGAGTCGCTTCTAGACCGTATCCCGGCCGGACGACCGGTCGTGCAGATTACCTATGGTCCGGTGTCGCCCGTGGTGGCGAAGCCCGGCAGCTACCACATCCAGCACTTCGACTTTATCGTGCGCAATATCCCGCCCGCCCAGTTGTGGATTTACCGTCGCGGCTAAGGTTTTCCGATGGTTGCCCTCTACATCACCCATCCACAGGTCCGGATTGATCCGACCGTGCCGGTCCCGCTATGGGGCCTTTCCGAGGTTGGCGTGGCGCGCGCGAACACCATCAAGGACCGTCCGTGGGTGGGCCGATTGCGTCGTATTGTGTCCAGCGCGGAAACCAAGGCGATCGAGACGGCGGAGATCCTGGCGTCGGTGACCGGCATCAACGTCGAGATCGTGGAAGCAATGCATGAGAATGATCGGTCGGCGACCGGCTTTCTAGCGCCGTCGGAATTCGAGGAGGCCGCCGACTGGTTCTTTGCCAATCCTGACAAGAGCTTCCACGGCTGGGAACGCGCCGCCGATGCGCAGAGCCGTATCGTCCGCGAGGTCATGTCCGTCCTCGACAACCACGATGCCTCTCACCCGATTGCCTTCGTTGGCCATGGCGCGGTCGGCACACTGTTGAAATGCCACCTGGCCGGCGTTCCGATTTCCCGTGCTCACGATCAACCTGGGGGCGGCGGCAATCTCTTCGCATTTTCCCTTGCGGACCGTTCCCTCTCGTGCGACTGGACCCCCATCGAGAACTGGCGGGAGAACGACAAATGGCCGCAAAGAACAGACTGATCGTCGGGCTCGACCTGCCGACTGTCGGCGAAGCCGAGGCGATCGTATCCACACTCGGAAACGCGGTGGGCTTCTACAAGATCGGTTACCAGCTAGCGTTCGCGGGCGGCCTTGAATTTGCCCGTGATCTCGCGCGGGACGGCAAGCAGGTGTTTCTCGACATGAAACTCCTGGACATCGACAATACGGTCGCGTCAGCCGTCGAGAACATCGTCAAAATGGGCATGACCATGCTGACCCTGCATGCCTATCCGAAAGCCATGAAAGCGGCGGTATCGGCGGCGGAAGGTTCCGGCCTCTGCCTGCTAGGGGTTACCGTGCTGACGTCGATGGACGAGCAGGACCTCTTGGACGCCGGTTATGAATACGATCCGCACACGCTGGTTCTACGGCGGGCCGAACAGGCATTGGCTGCCGGCATGGGCGGGATCGTGTGCTCCGCGGAAGAGGTTTCGGCCGTGCGTCGCATTATCGGTCCGGATCTCGCGGTGGTAACGCCCGGCATCCGGCCGGCCGGAGCCGAGAAAGGCGACCAGAAACGCGTTATGACCCCTTCCGAAGCCCTGCGTTCGGGATCGAGCCACTTGGTGGTGGCCCGTCCGATCGTCAAAGCCGCCGATCCGAAACAAGCCGCACTCGATATTCTTGCCGAAATGGCGGAGGTTCTCTAGCACCGGCTTGCACCGTTTCACCCGTTCATTTCCGCTCTGTATTCACCACCATCGGCGACAGGGCGCCCTCGAAACTGTTACCGCCGACCACATTGTCGATCGCCCGGTCTCGCGGATCCAGGCTGCTGCCGAAGGGGTATTTCGGATTGGGTTCGCAATACCATTTGCCGACATCGCGCTGGTTCAACCAGATCGCCGGGTAGGCAATAATGCTGGACTTGTAGATGAAACGGTTGTCGACAATGCGATTGTTGCGCGGCTCCTGGTGGCGGATGGTTCCGCCTTCACCGCAGTTGCGATAGACGAACACGCCACCCTTTTCAGGGTTTTCAAAGGTATTTCCAGAAATCACATTTCGTGCCGAGCCGTCGATCGCGATCATCTCCCGGCCGACTTTCATTGCGAAACGATTGCCAGAGATGACGTTTTCGGCAGACTCGGCGTCAAGGTAGATGGCGGTCTTCGAGGATTTGCCGCGGAATGTCGAATCGAGGACCGAGGAACGCGTGACACCCGGCCCGAAATAAAGCGGAATCCCTCCGGTCGAAGTCAGCGTGATCCTGTCCAGAACTATGCCAGTCGGCGCGTTCGACTGGGCGTTTGCCGTATGGTTTCGTTTGAGAGACGATTTCCGGACTTCCTCCGCTTCGCCGTTCGGCCCGAGACCGGTTAGACGGACATTCCCGATAATCTTGCAGTTCCTGATGGTTATGTCGCGAGGAACACTCCAGCCGGAGCCATCCTTCAGCTTTTGCGACCTCACAAGGAGCGTGGGGGCGCTGCCCCCATATTTGAGCTTGGTACTGCCGAGCGTCGCGCCGCGGCAATCGAGCGTCAGTCCCGACGCTGCCTCGCCCGCGAAAACCAGCTTACGCGTGATGACATCCTCGGGTTTCAGCTTGATGTCGCACTTGACGACGACACGGTCATCCTTGCCCTTCGGCGGGCTGCGCAGCTTGTCGTAAAAAGCCGCGTCGCAAGCCTCGGCTTTCGCATCGGTCGGGAAGCCGACATAGGATGCGATCGCCGCTGCGCATGCCAACAGCATCAGAGGAAGGGTGGAGGGTGCGGTCAGGGTTTTCAACGGGTTCTCCATGGACGCAATCGATCTGATTCGCAGTCTATCGGTTCAAATCTAACTCCGGGATGAACGATCTTGACCGCACAGGTGATTTATCCCAAAACCGCGTCGACCATAAAAACGGAGAGGACGACATGGCCAAGGGTTACTGGATTGCGCGAGTCGATGTCCGCGACACCGAGCGCTACAAGGACTACGTTGCTGCGGCCAAGCCAGCCTTCGAAAAATATGGCGCGAACTTTCTAGCGCGGGGCGGCAAGGTCGAAGTCCTTGAAGGGCCAGCCAGGGCGCGCAATGTCGTCGTTGAATTTCCGTCGCTTCAGGCTGCGGTCGACTGCTACAACTCGCCTGAATATCAAATCGCCGCCAAGATCCGGCAGGAGGTTGCCGATGGCGAGATCCTGGTCGTCGAGGGCGTCTGACAAAGCGTCGCTACGCCGCCTTTCCGCTTCACCTCGATCCGGGATTCGGCTAAGAAGCGGCGAGTAGAGCCTTCCTGCCTTCCAACACCGGGGATCTTGCCATGACCTTGTCCAATCTTCCGCCGCTCGTCACTGTTTTCGGCGGGTCGGGCTTCGTCGGGCGTCATGTGGTCCGGGCTCTGGCAAAGCGCGGGTACCGGATCCGGGTGGCGGTGCGCCGACCGGACCTTGCCGGCTTTCTGCAGCCGCTTGGAAACGTAGGCCAGATTTCCTTCGTCCAGGCCAATCTCCGCTACCGGTCGTCTATCGATGCCGCCGTGCGTGGCGCGGATCATGTGGTCAACTGCGTCGGCATTCTGTTCGAGAGCGGTCGCAACCGTTTTGACGCGGTACAGGATTTCGGTGCACGGGCCGTGGCGGAAGCCGCACGAACCGCCGGCGCCAGCCTCACCCATGTGTCCGCCATTGGCGCAAACGCAAAGTCGCAATCCCTTTATGCGGCCAGCAAAGGTCGGGCAGAGGACGCTATCCTGGCGACGAAACCGGATGCCATCATCCTGCGGCCGTCGATCATCTTCGGACCAGAAGACGGCTTCTTCAATAAGTTTGCGGCCATGGCACGCATAGCGCCCTTCTTGCCGCTCGTCGGCGGCGGCAAGACGAAATTCCAGCCGGTCTTCGTCGAAGATGTCGCGGAAGCCGTCGCACGGTCCGTTGACGGTCTCGTGGCGCCGGGCATTTACGAGCTGGGCGGGCGCGAAGTTCTGACCTTCAAGCAGTGTCTCGAGATGATGCTCGAAACCACCAACCGGCGCAAACCGCTGTTGCCGCTGCCGTTCGGCGTCGCCTCGTTGATTGGCAGCGTTGCCTCCCTCGTGCCATTCGTCGATCCGCCTCTGACAAGCGATCAGGTTACTCTTCTGAAGAGCGACAACGTCGTATCAGAGGCTGCGGTCAAGGAAGGAAGGACGCTGCAGGGCATCGGCATCCAGCCGACAATGCTGGCTTCCATACTGCCATCCTACCTCGTGCAGTATCGCCCCCACGGCCAATATACCGGCTCCGGGAAGGCCGCCTGACCGCCTGTCGGAACCTTCTCAACGGGTATTGCGTTGCAGGAAAGACGCAGCCGCATACAGCGCTGCGTTAACGCCGGATTCAACAAGAAACGCTATTGATGTTTTCGTTAGCAATGCGTAAACAGCGCGACACAATCGGGCCATCGGCACTCCTGTCGATCGGGCCTTCATCAGAACTTGAGGGTCAATCGCACATGGGCAAGTCAATCGCACTCTTTTTTGCGTGTGCGGCTCTGGTCATCATCGCAGGGTCCTTCGTGGCGCCGACGACAGTCGCCGCCAAAAAGGGCTGCGCTCCCGCCTACGGGGTAGATCCCTGCTCGACCGCATCCATTGCGCCGGCCAATTGAGCGCTGGGGAAGGCGGGATTAAAGTCCCGCCAGCAGGGCGATTAGCCCAACAAAACCAACAGCAATTCGCCACCACGCAAATGGTGCGTATCCGCGTTTCGAGACGAAGTTCAGGAGTGAACGAACGACGAGAAGCGCGGAAACGAAGGCTGCGACAAAGCCGATGGCAATGATTGCGCCGTCGTCGAAGGTCAGAGCCGACCGGTTCTTGTAGAGGTCGAGCGCAAAGGCGCCTGCCATGGTCGGCATGGCCAGAAAAAATGAGAACTCGGCGGCTGACCGCTTGTCCGCTCCGAGCAGAAGCGCACCGACGATGGTTGCTCCAGAACGGGACGTTCCCGGGATCATCGCGACGCACTGGCAAAGGCCGATCTTGAAGGCAAGCGACAGCGGATAATCCATCGCGTCGGTGTATTTCGGCTCCAGTTTCACTCTGTCAATCCAGAGCAGGACCAGACCACCGAGGATCAGGACGACGCAGATCAGCATCGGCGTCTCGAAGAGCACGGACTTGATGAAGCCGTGCGCCAGAGCGCCGATCACCGCTGCGGGCAAAAAGCCGACCAGTACCGACAGCACGAAGCGACGGCTCTTCGGGTCTGTTGGCAAAGACAACGCGACTTGCAGGAGTTTTGCCGTGTAGACCGTGAGGATCGCCAGGATCGCACCGAGCTGGATCAGGACCGCAAAGGTATTCCCGGGCGACTCAAAGCCCAAGAAGTGACCGGCGAGCAACACGTGGGCCGTCGATGAGACCGGTATGAACTCGGTCAAGCCTTCGATCAGGCCAAGAATCAGCGCACTGACAATCGACTGGTCTTCCATGTTTCTTCCTCTTTGGGCTGGGGTACGAACCGCCGGGAGGGCGCGATTCGCTTGTATTGGGAGGTAGGAGCACCTATAGCTTGGATGCCGCAACGATTGCCAGCGGCGCCGCGACAGTAACGCCTGTTGATGGCAAAAGAAGATCGAATTCGAGTTGTCATGCCCACCTTGTATCACCACCCGATGTCCGCGGCGTCACGGTTCATTCGGCTCGTCCTCTCGGAATACGGCTTTCAAGCCGAGCTCGTGGAAGAGCAAACCTGGGAAATGAGGCGGGAATTCCTGTCGCTTAATCCCGCCGGCACATTACCTGTGTATGTTGACGACAGCATGAGGGTGCTTGCAGGTGCCTTCGTCATCTCCGAATTCATTGACGAAACCCACGGCGTTCTCAAGCGGGACCGTCGCCTGTTCGCCGAAGACCCTTTCCAACGTGCCGAAATCCGGAGACTGACGGAATGGTTCCTGCACAAGATGGAGCAGGACGTGACCCGGCCTCTTGTGCGCGAGCGGGTCCACAAGCTCCAGATGCCACCGACACTCGGGGGAGGAGCGCCCGATTCCAAGGTCCTGAGGACGGCGCGCGGCAATATCCGCCAGCACCTGAAATATCTCTCGTGGCTCGCGGGCTCCCGGCCGTGGCTCGCCGGCGACCGGCTGAGCTACGCCGATCTCGCAGCCGGCGCTTCCGTCTCCGTCCTCGATTATCTCGGGGAAATTGAGTGGACCGAGGCGCCCGTGGCAAAGGACTGGTACCAGCGCCTCAAGTCGCGACCGTCCTTCCGCCCGCTGTTGACCGAACGCATCCGCGGCCTGACCCCGGTATCCCATTACGCGGATCTGGACTTCTAACGGAGGGGGACATGTCGCCATTGCCCCCGTCCGAGGCGAGCGACACCACTCGTGACCGCCTGACCTCGCTCATGAAAAGCGAGGCGACCGCGGCAGGCTTCGACATCTGCCGGATTACCCACCCGGACAGCATTCCAGATGCACCGGCCCATCTTCAGGCATTTCTCGAGGCGGGCCGCCATGGCACCATGACCTGGATGGACGAAACGCGGGAACGACGTGCCGATCCGCGGGTGCTTTGGCCGGATGTCCGTTCCATTGTGCTCTTCGGGATGAACTATGGCCCGGACAACGATCCCAGGGCGCTGCAGGAGCATCCGGAAAAGGCGGCCATTTCCGTCTATGCCCGCAATCGCGACTACCATGATGTGATCAAGGGAAAGCTCAAGGAAATCGCGACCCGTTTTGCTGCGCGAACCGGTGCCGACGTGAAGGTTTTCGTCGACACGGCGCCGGTGATGGAAAAGCCGCTCGCGGCGGCGGCGGGGATCGGCTGGCAGGGCAAACACACCAATCTCCTGAGTCGCGAGTTTGGATCCTGGCTCTTCCTGGGCAGCCTTTTCACCACCGCGGACCTCGTTTTCGACAAGCCGGAGGTTGATCATTGCGGCTCCTGCCGGGCCTGCCTCGATGCCTGCCCCACGGATGCGTTTCCCGCCCCCTACCAGATCGACGCCACGCGCTGCATTTCCTATCTGACGATCGAACACAAGGGTCCGATCGACAAGGCACTCCGCCCGCATCTTGGCAACCGGATCTACGGCTGCGACGACTGTCTGGCGGCCTGTCCGTGGAACAAATTCGCCCAGGCCGCACGGGAATTGAAACTGCGGGCTCGACCCGATCTGGAGGCGCCGGATATCGCTTTCCTTCTCACGCTTGACGATAAAGCGTTCCGGAGTTTCTTCTCCGGCTCGCCCGTCAAGCGTATCGGGCGCGACCGCTTCATCCGGAACGTTCTGATCGCCGCCGGCAACTCAGGACAAAGTGCGTTCGCACCTGCCTGCCTGGCGCTGCTCGACGATGCTTCGCCTCTGGTGCGTGGGGCAGCCGTCTGGGCCTTGCGATGTTTGTTGCCAGCGTCCGAGTGGGACGATCTTAGACAAAGCCGGGGCGAGGACGAAGATGGGATGGTGAGGGACGAGTGGACTACAGAGGAACACAGAACATGAAGGTGGCTATCTTTGGCGCGGGCTATTCCGGCACCGCAATCGGCGCGCTGTTTGCAGCGCAAGGTATTCCGGTCGTCGGTACCACGCGGTCAGCGAGCCGGTTCGGACAGCTGACCGAAGCCGGGATAAGTCCGGTTGTTTTTGACGGTGCGATGATCGGCGATCATTTGCTTGAGCACATGAAGGACGTGACGCATCTCGTGCAGTCGATCGCACCCGGTAGGGACGGCGACCCGCTTATCCGCCTTTTTGACAACGAGCCGAAGAGATTTCTGCCCCGCCTCCAATGGATCGCCTATCTTTCGACCGTGGGCGTTTACGGCGACCATAAAGGCGCCTGGGTCGACGAGGACACGGCCTGCCGACCTGTGTCGGATCGCTCGGTCGAGCGCGTCGAGGCTGAGCAGGCCTGGCAAACGCTGGCCGCAGGGCAGAGGATTCCGCTGTCGGTCCTGCGATTGTCGGGCATTTACGGGCCCGGCCGAAACGGCTTCGTGAACCTTGCCAACGGCACCGCCCGTCGTCTGGTCAAGAAGGATCAGGTCTTCAACAGAATCCGCGTGGAAGACATCGCGACCGCGACGGCTTTTCTCGCGCAGCGGCTTTACGACGGCATCATCAATGTCACCGATGACGAACCCGCGCCCCCGCAGGATGTGGTTGCCGAAGCTGCGCGGCTGATGGGCATCGAGCCTCCTCCGGAGCAGGACTTCGAAAGCGCCGAGCTCAGCCCAATGGCGCGATCTTTCTATGGCGAAAACAAGCGGGTCTCGAACGCCCGGCTGAAAGCTATGGGCTTCAAGTTCACTCACCCGAACTACCGGCAATCGCTCGCGGACATGTGGGCGAAAAAAAATTGGAACAAACCGCAGCAGACCGCGTTTTAAGCCTGAAATCTTCCTTCGCATCCAACCTAACGGCCCGTCCCCCTCGCCACCCGGAAGGATGCGGAGGAAGATTTTCCTCTTATTCAGGGTCGTTTCACCGCCTTTTTTGATAAACCTTCAAAATCGGCGCGATTTTTTTCGTGAACAGGCACTGTTCGCTGAAACCTAATTTCAGTTGCGGTTTTCTGCCTGAAATTTCAGCTCTTTTGTCCGACATATTGTTCATTCGGACATTCCGAGTCACACCCGCGATTATCACGAATGTTACATCCTGTAATATGTCGTGATCGCACTTAGCACGTTTTTGCCACTTTTCGACCGATTCAAGCCGAACCTTGCAAAATTAAGCTCCTCGCAAGGATGAAGGAAGACGAATTGGCGAATATCCGGAAATTCATGTTGACCGCTGTGACGATTGTCTTGGCTTCCGCAGGCATCAGCCACAGTGCATCGGCAGCAACGTCCTGTGGCGGTGCTTCCTGGTATGCCCTTCACTCGAAGACTGCTTCGGGTGAACGTATGAACCCGGCGCTCATGACAGCGGCCCACAAGACCCTGCGCTTCGGGACGAAGGTGAAGGTTACCAACCAGAATAACGGACGAAGCGTGGTGGTTCGCATCAACGACCGTGGCCCGTTCATCCGCGGCCGCGTTCTGGACCTCTCGAAGGCGGCCGCGCAGAATATCGGCATGGTCCGTTCGGGTCATGCTAAGGTCTGCTACGAAATCCTCGGCTGAGGCTCTACTGAAGGCTCCCTTGCTATGGAGCCTTTTCGGCTTTAGGACGCGAGCTTTGACAAGGAGTGCGTGATCCATGCGACTGGGCGGACGACTGGCCGGAGCAATCGAAGTCCTGGGCGATATCGAAGCCCGCAGGCGCCCTGTCGCCGATGCCCTGAAGGACTGGGGCCTGTCGCACCGCTTCGCGGGTTCCGGCGATCGGGCCGCCATCGGCAACATCGTCTACGATGCCCTTCGCATGAAACTGTCCCATGCCTGGCTTATGGATGACGACAGTCCTCTCGCACTGGGCTATGCCGTTCTCATCCGCCAATGGGGTTATTCCTACGATACGCTCGCCGCGGCGCTGGAAGGCGACAACTACGCGCCGGCCATGCCCTTGGCGCTCACCGGTGGAGCCTTCTTCCAGCGCACACTCGGCGAAGCGGCACCGCATATCCAGGCGGATATCCCTGAATGGCTTCTGCCGTCGTTCCAGGCGGAGTTCGGAAGCGACTGGCTTTCCGAGGCTCAGGCCCTTGCCACACGCCCGACGCTCGACCTTCGTGTCAACACGCTGAAGGCAGGCCGGGACAAGGTCTTGAAGGCGCTCCATGACACGGGCGCCCAACCGGCGCCGATCGCGCGTTTCGGCATGCGCATACCGGCTGGAGAAGGTCCTTCCCGCCTCCCTAACGTTACCGCTGAACTCTCCTTCCAGAAGGGCTGGTTCGAAGTTCAGGACGAGGGCTCGCAGATTGTGGCAGACCTCACCTGCGTGACCCCGGGCGAGAAAGTTCTCGACTTTTGCGCCGGCGGCGGCGGAAAGACGCTGGCAATGGCCGCCGCGATGGAAAACAAGGGGCAGGTGCACGCCTTCGACGCGGACAGCAAGCGGCTTGCTCCGATCATCGAACGTCTCAAGCGCGCCGGAACGCACAACGTGCAGGTTCACGACAAGGTCAAGGCTTTGGCGCCGCTTGAAGGACGCCTAGACAAGGTCCTTGTCGACGCTCCCTGCACGGGAACGGGTACCTGGCGCCGCCGGCCCGATACCAAGTGGCGGCTGACTGCCCGCAATCTGCAGGAGCGAACCGGCCAGCAGGCCGAAGCGCTTGCGGAAGCATCCAGGTATGTCCGACCAGGTGGTGACCTGATCTACGTCACCTGTTCCGTCCTACCGGAGGAAAACGGACAACAGGTTCGCGAATTCTGTACTCGAAACAGCGACTTCGAAATCGTCTCCGCCGAAGAAAGCTGGGGTAAGCTTTTCGGGCCGACCGCGCGCCAACCCTATTCCAGCAAGGATGGTTGCCTGACCCTTACCCCCGCGCGAACGGGCACGGATGGCTTTTTCTTCTGCCGCATGCGCCGGCGGGCTTAGGCGATCCCGTCGACGAATTTGACGGAAGTCCATACGAAACGTCGCTATACTGGAATATTTGACACTACTTTCTTTTTGCTCCAAGTAGGGCTGCCATTCAACGCAGTGACGCTCCGGCGTCGAAGGAGAGATCATGATCCGGAAAAGCAGTGTCCGCGCAACCCTGGCGCTTCTCGCGGCGACCGTGGTGTTCGCCGCGCCGGCGCGTGCCGAAACGACGCCCGATGCCGTGGTGAAGCATTATGCCGCCATGGCGCAGGCGAAATACGAGGACTCCCTGGCCACGGCCAAGTCCCTCGATGCTGCCATCGACGCCCTGATCGCCGCGCCGAGCGCTGAAACGCTGGGGGCCGCGAAGGCTGCCTGGATCGCGGCCCGCGTGCCTTACCAGCAGTCGGAAGTCTATCGCTTCGGCAACCCGATCGTTGACGACTGGGAAGGCAAGGTAAACGCCTGGCCGCTCGACGAAGGCCTGATCGACTACGTCGACGCTTCTTATGGAACGGAGAGCGACCAGAACACGCTCTACGTCGCGAATGTGATCGCCAACCCGGCCATCAAGATCAACGGCCAGGACGTCGATGCCTCGAAGATCACTCCGGAATTGCTTTCCGAAACGCTTCACGAGGCCGGTGAGATCGAGGCGAATGTCGCCACAGGCTACCACGCCATCGAATTTCTGCTCTGGGGTCAGGATCTCAACGGTACCGGCCCGGGCGCCGGCGCGAGACCCTACACGGATTTCGACACGACCAATTGCACTGGTGGCAATTGCGATCGACGTGCCGCCTATCTGAAGGCCGCTTCGGAGCTTCTGGTTTCCGACCTGGAAGAAATGGTCGCAGCCTGGCAGCCCGAAGGTGAGGCGACCAAGGCCGTGACGGAGGATCCGAAAGCCGGGATCAGCGCGATTCTTACGGGCATGGGCTCGCTTTCCTACGGCGAGCTCGCCGGCGAGCGCATGAAGCTCGGCGTCCTGCTTCACGATCCGGAAGAGGAGCACGATTGCTTCTCCGACAACACGCATGCCTCGCATCTTAACGATGCCGTCGGCATCCAGTCGGCCTATATCGGTGAATATGTTCGCGCCGACGGCTCGAAGATGACCGGACCGTCGCTCTCCGAACTTGTCGCGGCAAAGGATGCTGCCCTCGATACGGAAATGAAGGCCAAGCTGACGAAAACCCTGGACGCGATGAACGCGATGGCAAATCGTGCCGAGACCGTCGAGGCCTATGACCAGATGATCGGCGAAGGCAATGCGGAAGGCAACGCCACCGTTCAGGCAGCCATCGATGGCCTGATCGACCAGACCAAGACCATCGAACGCGTCATTGCGTCGCTGGACCTTGGCACGATCGAGCTTGAAGGTTCCGACAGCCTTGATAATCCTGAGGCGGTCTTCCAATAAGAAAAAAGGCGGGCTGCCGGTGCGATCCGGCAGCCCGACACTTCACATGACCGGCATCCTCTGCCACCGCCTTGTGTTGCTTCTAGCAGGATCGCTTTTCGTTCCTTCAGCCATAGGGGCCGAGCCCCTGGAGCACCGGAGCGATCTCACGCCCAAGGACGCAGCACGCGTCGAACGCGTAACACGGCCGACCACCGATTTCAGCAAACCGGAAGCCTTCGAACTCATGCAGGGCGGTGCCGGTACCTCGCGGCATCCACTGAGCAGCGACGCGTTTTCGCACTTTTCGACCAATATCACCTTTGCGGAAGAAGAGACTTTCAAGCTCGGCAACGCGCTCTTTCGCAAGCTGTGGGTCTCCTCCCCCTCCTCCACTCAGGCCTCAGACGGTCTCGGACCGTTGTTCAATGCACGGGCCTGCCAGAATTGCCATTTGAAGGACGGCCGCGGGCATCCACCGGAAGGTGGCGCCGACGCCACATCGATGTTCCTGCGTCTTGCCCGTCCAGCGCGAACCGAAGCGGAACGACAGGCGCTCGACAATCTCGATGTCGTGAACTTCCCGGACGCGGTCTATGGCAGCCAATTCCAGGATATGGCCGTACCCGGACTTGCATCCGAAGGCGAGATGACGATCCGCTACGAGGAGGTTGCCGTAACGTTAGGCGATGGCTCGGTCGTCTCCCTCAGAAGGCCAAGCTATGGTGTCTCCAACCTCGGCTACGGTCCAATCGGCGAAGAAACGACGCTGTCGCCCCGGATCGCCAATCCGATGATCGGTATGGGACTGCTGCAGGCGATCGCGGAGAGCGACATCCTTGCCAAAGCCGACCCGGAGGACGTGGACGGAGACGGCATCTCAGGGCGGGCCGCGCGGGCCCGCGATCATCGAAGTGGCGAACTCAAACTCGGCCGCTTCGGCTGGAAGGCGCAGAACGCATCCGTTCGGGATCAGAGCGCCAGCGCCTTCGCCGGCGATATCGGCATATCGAGCCCCGATGCGCCCCGCCACTTCGGCGACTGCACCGATGCGCAGTCGGCGTGCCTGGCGATGCCGACCGGCGTGCAAACCCGCCTTGGAGACACCGAGGCTCCCGATCCCGTTCTGGACCTCGTCACGTTCTACTCCGAGAACCTTGCCGTTCCTGCCCGGCGCAATGTCGACAATGACAGCGTCCTGGCGGGGAAGGCCGCCTTTTACAGGGCTGGCTGCATCAGCTGCCACACGCCCAAATATGTCACCAGCCGGCGGGCGGACAACAAGGCCCATGCCTTTCAACTAATCTGGCCCTATACCGATCTTCTGCTGCACGACATGGGCGAGGGTCTCGCCGACGGCCAGCAGGTCGGGGATGCAAGCGGCCGCGAATGGCGCACCCCGCCGCTCTGGGGCATCGGTTTGACCGACCGGGTCAATGGCCATACGTTCTTCCTGCATGACGGCAGAGCCCGCAACCTTGCAGAGGCCATCCTCTGGCACGGTGGGGAAGCCCAGGCTGCCCGCGATGCCTTCGCCCTTATGGACACCAGCACGCGTGCAAACCTCATCTCATTTCTGGAGTCCCTCTGATGTGGCCCTTTCCGAAACGATCCTTTGCTCTGCTGGCCGGTATCCTGCTGGCGCTTCCGGCCGTAGCGCAGGAAGGAGATGCCTTTGTCCCCTCGCTCGACGAGACGGCCGTACCTGGCGTCATGGAGAAAGCGGTCGACGGCTTCATCAGGCCCGGCTACCACGCCTTCCTCGAGTCGGCGCGGATCCTCGAGACGGATATGGCCGCCCTTTGCGCCACGCCCGACGATGAAACACTCGGCAAGGCCCGGCAAGGCTTCGAGGAAACCGTCCGGTCCTGGTCGCGCATCGAGATCGTGCGTGTCGGGCCCGTGATCGAACAAAACCGTTTCGAGCGCATCCTATTCTACCCCGACCGCAAAAGCACCGGCCTCAAGCAGGTGCAGGCAGCACTTGCCAAGAATGACGAGACGACGACCTCGGTCGAGACGCTCAAAGACAAGAGCGTTGCCATGCAGGGCCTCGGCGCCCTCGAATTTATCCTTTACGGCACCGGCAACGAGGAACTGACTGGGACGCCCGACAGCTATCGCTGCCGCTACGGGAAGGCGATTGCCGGCAATCTCGTGCGCCTCGGCTCCGAGCTGACGACCGCCTGGGACGATCCGCAGGGAGTATCGGCAGCATGGAAAGCGCCCGGACCTGATAACCCGGTCTACCGGGACGCACGGGAAGCGGTGACCGGGCTGCTCGGCGTTCTGGTCCATGGCGCGGAAGCGATCCGGGACCAGCGACTGGAGACCTTCTACAGGGGCCCGGATGCGGCCGCCTTTCCGAAACAGGCGATCTACTGGCGATCTGGCCTGACATTCGTCTCGATCTCGGAAAACCTCACGGGCCTGGACATGCTGCTCAAAGGTGCCGGAATGGCCGATTTGCTGGATCCCGGCGTCCGGTCGATCGTCACCTCGATCGACTTCGTGCTGAAATCCCTGATCCGCATCAGCCAGGATATCGATCCCGCCGTCGACCAGGCCGTCTCGGCAGAAAAGCCGCGCGCCAAGCTCGACTTTCTGCTGCTCAACAGTCGCGATCTCATCGTCCGTCTCAACGATGGCTATGGCGGCGCGATCGGCCTTGGAGCGGGCTTCTCCTTTTCTGACGGAGACTGACGATGGTGAGGGGAGCCTTGATCGACCGGCGCAGCTTCATGAGAGCGGCGGGTGTTGCTTTCGCCTCAACACTGTCCGCCCGGGGTGCCTTCGCGCTGGAGCGCAGCGACGCCGTCTACGCGTCCGGATATCGCGCACCCGACGGCACGTTCGGGCTTGCCCTTATGAGCGAGCAGGGCGCGTTCGTGGCACAGATCGACCTTCCCGGTCGCGTTCATGGCCTCTGTTATAGCGTGACTACTGGAATGACCGTCGCGTTTGCGCGTCGGCCCGGCACGTTTGCCATGGCCATTGACAGCCACGAGCGCACAAACCCCGTCATCCTCACATCCGTCGATGGGCGTCACTTCTATGGCCATGGCTGTTTTTCGCCGGATGGGCGCCGTCTCTATGCCAGCGAGAACGATTTCGAGGGCAATCGCGGCGTCATCGGCGTTTATGACGCTGATGACGGCTTTCGACGCATAGCAGAGTTCGACGCCTACGGGATCGGAACGCACGATCTTTCCGTGAGTGACGACGGCACCATGTTGATTGCCGCGAATGGCGGGATCGAAACCAGGCCGGAGTTCGGCCGAACAAAGCTCAATCTCGATCGGATGGAGCCATCGCTCGCCTTGATCGACGCCAACGACGGGCGGCTGATCGAAAAGCATACCCTTCCGGACAGGCTGCGCCAGCTTTCCACCCGCCATATCTCTCTGGCTGCAAACGGTGCCATCTGGTTCGCCTGCCAATATGAAGGGCCAAGGAATGACCTGCCGCCCCTCATCGGCCATTTTTCCAAAGGGGAAGATCTCCAGTTCGTCGATCTTCCGGATGAAATCACCGCCGGCCTCGCCAACTATGTCGGAGCTATAGCCGTCAACCGGCAGCGTGGACTTGTGGGCGCAACCTCGCCGAAGGGCGGGCTCGCGGTGACACTTGATGCCAAGAGCGGTCGGGTCATCGAACGGACGCGTCTACCCGACGCGGCCGGTATCGCCGCTGGCGGACACGATTTCGTCGTGTCCAGCTACCGCGGTAATTTTGGCTCAGTGCATCTCCCCGTCGCGTTCGATCAGCACATCGCACGCCTTTCCCAGCCTGCTTGACCTTGGAGATCAGGTACAACGCCCTATCTCGTCGCCATGAAACCAATTCTGACCTATATCGCCTTCATCGTAATCGTCGTCGGACTGGGAATGTTTTCCGGCCTGATCAATCCGCCCGGCGATTGGTACGCGACGCTGGAGAAGCCCTTTTTCAACCCGCCCGCCTGGCTGTTCGGACCTGTGTGGACGGCGCTCTATGTGATGATCGGTATCGCCGGTGCGCGGATATGGCTGAAAGCGCCGGCCTCCGCAGCGATGCAGGTGTGGTTTGGCCAGCTTGTCCTCAACCTTCTCTGGTCTCCGGCCTTCTTCAGGCTGCAAAGCCCGGCACTTGGCCTGGTGGTGGTTCTTTCCATGTTGGTGGCGGTGATCGCTTTCATCGTGCTTGCCCGGCGGATCGACCGTGCTGCCTCCTATCTCTTCCTGCCTTATGCCGCCTGGGTCGGATTTGCGGCCCTTCTCAATCTTTCGATCCTGATCCTCAACTGATTGGTTCCGCGCATCTTGCAGCCATCTCGGCAGCGTGCCAATTTCGCGGCCGCGAAAGGGGCAGATCATGATCGACAACGGCCACGGCGACTTCCACGAGCGGATCAGCCGGAGCTTCGAGCGTCAGGGCGCAATGCGCACCCTCGGGGCGGAATTGACACGTGTGACCCCGGGCGTGGTCGAAATCGAGTTGCCTTTCGATATGAAGCTCACCCAACAACACGGCATTCTCCACGCCGGCGTGATTTCCGCCGCGCTCGACAGTGCCTGCAGCTATGCCGCCTACACACTGATCGAACCGGAAGCCTCGATCCTGACCATCGAATTCAAGGTCAATCTCATGTCGCCAGGACGTGGCGAGCGGTTCCTGTTTCGCGGCGAGATCACCAAGCCGGGCTCGACAATCATCGTCGCAGACGGCCGTGGCTACGCCGTCAGCGATGGCCCCGCAAAACTGATCGCCTCGATGACGAGCACGCTGATGGTGATCCGAGGCCGCGAAGGGATCAGCGAATGACGTTCGAAATCAAATCCGTCGGCGGCAAGGATATCCTCTTCGTTATGGCCGTCGAAGCAGAGTACGGCCCTTTCCTCAAGTCGCGGATCGATCCGCTGATGACCGGCGTCGGCCCGGTCGAGGCGGCCGTCAAACTGACGCGCGCGCTCGCCGCGCTGGATGCACAAAAGGAACCGCCTCATCTGGTCGTATCGCTGGGTTCGGCAGGCTCCAGCATCCTCGAACAGACGGAAGTGTACCAGGTGAGCGCCGTCTCATACCGGGATATGGACGCATCCCCGCTTGGTTTTCCCAAGGGTCACACCCCGTTTCTCGACCTGCCGGCATCTGTCGAGCTGCCGCTGCGCATTCCGAAGCTTCCCGCCGCGACGTTGTCGACAGGCGCCAATATAGTATCTGGAGAGACTTACAAGGCGATCGACGCGGACATGGTCGACATGGAGACATTTGCGGTGCTGCGCGCCTGTCATGCCTTCAATCTGCCTCTGATCGGCCTTAGAGGTATCTCGGACGGGCGCCACGACCTGAAGCATGTCGATGACTGGAGGCAATATCTCCATGTCGTCGATCAGAAGCTTGCTCTTGCTCTTGATAGCCTGTTCGAAGCTCTTGAAGATGGCATATTCGGGCTGTAGGCCGCGCGGCCGACAATCGGGACAATTCTTCGATTGAAACAAGGATCGGTTTTCACTAAAGCCTCGCCATGACCCAGCCAGCACATCCAGACAGTGTCCTCATCGTCGATTTCGGCAGCCAGGTAACCCAGCTGATCGCGCGCCGTGTGCGCGAGGCGGGCGTCTACTGCGAAATCGCCCCGTTTCAGACCGCCGACACCGCGTTCAAGCGGATGAAGCCGAAGGCCGTCATCCTGTCGGGCAGCCCGGCGTCGACGCTCGACGAGGGCAGCCCACGCATAACGCAGCTGATCTTCGATAGCCGCGTGCCGGTGTTCGGCATCTGCTATGGCCAGCAGGCGATGTGCGCGCAGCTCGGCGGCAAGGTCGAAAGCGGCCACCATCGCGAATTCGGTCGTGCTTTCCTCGACATCGGCAAGGATTGCGCCCTGTTCGAAGGTCTCTGGTCGGCCGGCTCCCGGCACCAGGTCTGGATGAGCCACGGCGACCGGGTAACCTCTATACCGCCGGGTTTCGAGGTTGTCGCGACCTCGGCCAACGCGCCCTTTGCCTTCATCGCCGACGAGAAGCGTAAATATTACGCCGTGCAGTTCCACCCGGAAGTGGTGCACACGCCTGACGGCGCCAAGCTGATCGCAAACTTCGTGCACAAGATTGCCGGCATCAAGGGCGACTGGACCATGTCCGCCTACCGCGCAAAGGCGGTTCAAGCGATCCGCGATCAGGTCGGCGACAAGCGTGTTATCTGCGCACTTTCGGGCGGCGTCGACTCGTCGGTTGCCGCACTCCTGATCCACGAGGCCGTGGGCGACCAGTTGACCTGCATCCTCGTCGACCATGGACTTATGCGCAAGAACGAGGCGGCGGACGTCGTCGCCATGTTCAAGGAACACTATAACCTGCACCTCATCCATGTAGACGCCGTCGACAGGTTCGTCGGCGAGCTGGAAGGTGTCAGCGACCCGGAAACCAAGCGCAAGATCATCGGGCGTCTGTTTATCGAGACCTTCGAGGAAGAAGCCAAAAAACTCGGCGGCGCCGATTTCCTCGGCCAGGGCACGCTCTACCCCGACGTCATCGAAAGCGTCTCCTTCACCGGCGGCCCTTCCGTGACGATCAAGTCGCACCACAATGTCGGCGGACTGCCCGAGCGCATGAACATGCAGCTCGTCGAACCTCTGCGCGAACTCTTCAAGGACGAAGTGCGGGTGCTCGGCAAGGAACTCGGCCTGCCCGACTCGTTCATCGGCCGCCACCCCTTCCCGGGTCCGGGGCTTGCCATCCGCTGCCCTGGCGGCGTGACGCGCGAAAAGCTCGACATCCTGCGCGAGGCCGACGCCATCTACCTCGACGAGATTCGCAAGGCTGGTCTTTACGATGCGATCTGGCAGGCGTTCGCCGTTCTGCTGCCGGTCCAGACCGTCGGCGTCATGGGAGACGGCCGGACATATGAGTTCGTCTGTGCGCTTCGCGCCGTCACCTCTGTCGACGGCATGACCGCCGACTTCTATCACTATGACATGGAATTCCTCGGTCGTGCGGCGACCCGTATCATCAACGAGGTGCGCGGCATCAACCGCGTCGTCTACGACGTGACGTCGAAACCACCAGGTACGATCGAATGGGAATAAACAAAAGAAAAGAGCCGCTTCATACCTGAAGCGGCTCTGTTTTCTAGAGCGCAGATTAGTGGCGCTTCGACATCCAGTCGTCGATCTCGCGTTCGGCCGTTTCTTTATCCTTGCCGTACTGCTCCTGCAGCTTGCCGGCAAGCTTTTCGCGGTTGCCGTTGATCTGGTCGAGGTCGTCATCGGTGAGCTTGCCCCACTGAGCCTTTGCCTCACCCTTGACCTGCTTCCATTTGCCTTCGATCTGATCCCAGTTCATGTGATGTCTCCTTCTGTTTCTACCGCCCTGACAACGGCCGGATGATACAGAAGGTTCCATTGCTCAAATAAACGGACGGCGACCCGCTGGGGACGCTTCCCAACCCGCCAGTTCCTGCAGCCCGGTTTCGTCAAGGATCTCGCAGCCCCGCTCCAGCCAACGCACCATGCCGCGCTGCTGCAGCTTGCGCAGCGTCTTGTTGGTGTGGACGATCGAAAGGCCCAGCGTGTCGGCCACGTGCGTCTGGGTGATCGGGAGTGCTCCATTGATGCCAGCCTGGCGCCGCAGTGATTTGGCCCGCATGGACAGGAATGCCAGAAGATAGGCCGCCCTCTCGATGGCCGACCGGCGACCGACGCTCAGCAGATGTTCGTCGAGTATCCGCTCCTCCTGTGCCGCGATCCACGTGATGTCGTAGGCGAGACCGGCATGCTTGCGATAGAGCTCGCCGATCTTTTCCTTTTCAAAGATGCAGAGCTTCATCGGTGTCAGCGCTTCGACCGAATGCTGCATCTCGTCCAGGAGTGCCGACTGCAGTCCCATAAGGTCGCCGGGAAAGAGGTAGTTCAGGATCTGGCGCCGGCCGTCCTCGAGCAACTTGTAACGAAAGGCCATGCCGGAAAGGACTGTGTAAAAATGCGGGCCATGGCTGGCCTGCGCGACGATCGTCGTACCCCTGTCGGTAATCAGTTCGCCCTTCTTGAAGCCCTCCATGAAGTCGAGTTCAGGCTCCGTAAACTCACGAAACGGACTGCACTCTCTCAGAGGACATTCGTGGCACGGCACCCGAGCTGCGTGATGCACAACCTGCCGAGCCATTACGGATGCATCTCATCTACGGCGTTAGGTGCCTCCACTATGTCATTTTTAAATGACATCGATGTCGTTTCGGCACCTTGTGGTTTCTTAACGAGGAACCGATTCATGAGCACCCCGATACTGCGTGTTGCGGTCTTGGAAATGGAATACTTCATCGCGCTCGATCTTCAGCGTGCGATCATGGACGTCGCTGGATGGGAGGCTGTCATACTCCCGGCGAACCTGCAAGATGCACTTGAGACTGAGGCCTTCGATGTGGCGCTAACGCGCCTTGGGGGCAACCCGCGCCAGAATCTTGAGCACGCAAGAATGGCGGAGGCGAAGGGACGTGGGATCGTCTTCGCCTCCACCGTTACTCCCGAAGGGTATTTGCTGGACAGCTGCCGTGGTTGGCCGGTGGTCGACCTGCCCTTCCTCGATGAGAGGCTCGTCCACGCGCTTTTCGTCGCCGCTGAACGCCTTCAGCGACGTTCGGACACCGGCTAGATTGCGAATGCGGTCTTGGTGACCGCAGCCGATTGATTGTCGGGTCCGTATTCCGATTCACCGGAGACCTGCAGCAACTCCTGGAGGCGACGTCTTGCGCGGTTCACACGGCTCTTGATCGTGCCGATCGCGCAGCCGCAAATCTCCGCAGCTTCCTCATAGGCAAATCCGGATGCGCCCACGAGGATGATGGCCTCCCTCTGGTCGTCAGGCAATTGCTCGAGCGCCTTCTTGAAGTCCTGCAGATCGAGCGCGCCGTACTGACCCGGGTGTGTCGCCAGTCGTTCGGAGAAGAAGCCGTCGCTGTCCTGAACCTCACGCCCGCGCTTGCGCATCTGGCTATAGAATTCGTTGCGCAGAATCGTAAACAACCATGCCTTCAGGTTCGTCCCCGGCTGGAAACTGTCCCTTTTCGCCCACGCCTTCATGATTGTGTCCTGAAGCAGATCGTCTGCTTTGTCGTGATTGCCGCTCAGGGATACGGCAAAGGCTCGCAAACCGGGGAGGGCCGCAAGCAAATCCCGCTTGAAGACACGGTCTTCGGCAGTCGCGTCAACGGTCATATGGTTCAGCCCTCTGCTCTATTGTTGCGAGCTGCATGGCGCTCTTCTGCTTCTTCCAGCATTTCCAGCAGTTGCAGAAAACGGTCGGGAATCGTTTCTTCCTGCACGGAGTCGTAAAAATGCCGCAGCCGGCGCGATATCGCGTCACTGCTTTCAGGCGTGGCGTCGAGATTGCGCGAAGCGATCTCGTCGGCACGATGGGTTTCAAGTGTCTTCATTGTCCAGCCGTCACTTTGATTGGGAGGATATTGGAGTTGTGCGTGTGCTTAGAATGCCACTCGCGCCTTTTTGTTCCACACAGGCGCCATTTTGTTCGATAGACCATAATTCAGTCGCTTAAGCCGCGCTACCGGGACGACCATTCCGTTGAACGAGGCTATGGATGAACTCCAGCTTCTCTATAACCGGAGGGGAGAGAACAAAGGGATAGACATCCGGCTGGCCCATGCTCCGATTGATGCTGTTGAGCGCGATGCTGACAGGGATCCAGCGGCGCGTCAGATCTTCTGCGCTTGCGGCGCGGTAGGGATCGAAGCTGCCATCGGTGCGGGGCTGTGACAACGAGGCGCCAACTGTCAGCCGAAGTCCGAAGGACAAGGCGGTTTCCAGTCCATCGGTCATGTGAATGTAGTGCGCCCATGTCTCCGCAAAATCCTCCCAGGGATGGGCACTGGCATAGGCGCTGACAAAGCGGTTCGGCCAATCGGCTGCCGCGCCATGTTCATAGTGTGCCATTAGCGCTTGGCCATAGTCCTGTCGTTCGTCACCGAAGATCGACCGGAACTGCTCAAGCCGTCCCCCGTCGTCGACGAGAACGTCCCAATAGAAATGTCCGAGTTCATGACGGAAATGCCCGACCAGCGTCCGGTAAGGCTCTTTCATCTCGGTGCGGATTCGCTCGCGCTCCGCGTCATCCGCCTCCGCGACATTGATGGTGATGTGACCGGAATCATGTCCCGTCATCACCGGCTCCACACCGCCGTCCAGGTTTTGCACGTCGGCGAGGAAGGAAAAACTCAGATGGCGGTTGCCTGCGTCGTCCGGTCCCGGCAGCGGCAAGTCCCATCTTCGGAGCGAGTATATGACGTAACGTTTCGCCTGCTCCATGCGGGCCCATCGTTCGACATTGCCTTCAACGGCCAAGTCCGGAATAACGACATTATGCCGGCAGGCGCGGCAAAGGCGTGCGGCTCCTGCATCCTCCACCAACCAGTTGCAGACACCCTGGGCTGCGTTCTCACACAGAAAAGCGGACTGCGCCGTAGACTGACCGTCGACAGCGACCTGTCCTGCCGGATCGAGGGCGACCATGTCGTCCGACCAGCAGCGATACCCCAACCGCAGCCCGCATTGAACGCAGACCTCGTTATCAAAATGGACGAGATTGCCACAGTTTGAGCAGGTGTAGGGTTTCATTGGGCAAATCCGGTCCTGGCCTGTTGGCCTTTCGAAAGTGGAAGAAGGGTACGCACGAGCGCCTGAAGGATCAGTAGCGACGGCACCGCGATGAAGCCTCCGATCGGCCCCCAGAGCCATAACCAGAACGTCAAAGCGAGAAAAATCGCAAAGGGATTGATAGTCATCGTGACGCCCAGGGCCTGATTTGTCACGAACTCGGATTCGACAAGGTTGATACAGAGATAGACGGCCGACGGCAGGAGAACGCCCAGTCCTCCCTCCCCTGTCGCCAGGCTGACACCAAAGAGGATCAGAGCCATGATGGCGGGGCCGACATAGATCACGTAGTTCAGCACGATGGCGAGGCTGCCCCACAGAAGCGGTGACGGCACGCCGAGCAACCAGAGCGCCACCGCCACCGCAGCGCCCATGGCGATGTTGACGGCCGTGATGGTGAGCAGATATCGGGCGATCAGGTATTCGACCTCACGAAAGAAGCGGGCGGTCCGAAGCCGCACCCGCCTTGTCATGCAGAGCCGTAGGATGGCCACGCGCAATTGCTGCCTGGTCGCCACGAAAAAGTAGAGGCTCACGAAAAACAGGAGCGTCTGGGCCACGATGGCCGGTGCCAGTGTCGCCATCCCGCCAAGCGCCCCCTCGTCAGCGACGTTGACAGTCATCGCGCCCGCCTGCCCGGCGATCTCCGTCAACTGCTGGCGAAACGCGGCAACGGATGTAAACAGATCCCGCCAACTGGCGATCTCCAGTTTCAGCGCCTCCCAGATCTGCGGAGCGCGCTCGATCCAGGCCGACAAAGGCACAGAGAATGCGACAGCCGCGGCAATCACCAGCAGAACGAAAAGAACCATGATGATGAGGGCTGACAACCAGCTTGGAAGCCCGATCCGCTCCAGCCGTGTGGCGACAGGCGAGAACATGAGCCCAATCACCACCCCCAGGAACACGGGTGCGACGATAACCTTTGCGTAGTCGAGCGTGTAAATAAACGCCATGAGCGCCAGGGCGATCATAGCGACCTGGCTGGCGACAGCGAGTGTGTTCTGCAAGTCGAGCCGCCTCGCGGGGCCTCTGCCTTGTATATTTGCGCGAAAATCCATTGACCGCCCCGGCGTTTGCCAGAAAACGTCAAGCGATCAGAATTGTTCCCCAGGCTGAACGGCCTATTCGGCCGCCTCATCGAGCGGAAAGACAAGCTCGTAGCTGACGGCGCTCTTACCGATGCTATAGGTGGCCGTTCCGTTGACGGACGCGGGAACAACGCGCTCCAGCACGGTGCTGCCGAAGGACATTGCGCGTTTACCATCCGGATCCATTTCGGGACCGATGCTTCGCGGTTCGTGCCACGTGATCCTCAGATGAGGAACACCATTCCTGTCGATCTTGTGACTCGCAACCTTGATCCGCTTCCCACTGCCAACGATATCGCCGTGAATGACCGCGTTGACGATCAGCTCGTGGAGAGCGAGTCCGAGATGCAGCGACGCGTTGGGCGACAGCAAGGTGTCGTCACCGGACAGCTCGATGATATCGGTCTGGTCGGCCAGATACTTGTCCGTCTGATGGCGGAGAAGATCCACGAAATAGGCGCCCCGCCAACTTGAGTCTGTGATCAGGTCCTGGGATTGCGACAGGGAATGGAGCCGCCCGCGGAATTTCTCCAGAAAACCGGATAGACTGTCGGAATACCTGGCCGTCTGCGCCGCGATGCTCTGAATGATCGCCAGAAGGTTCTTTGAGCGATGACTCACCTCGCGCAGGAGCGCCCGCAGGAGCTTCTCCCGACGCAAGTCCTCGCTTCGATCGAGCACGACAGTGGCTATGTATATGCGGTCCGCCGTTTTGAACGTATGGATGCGAAACTGGAAGACCATGTCCGGTGCCATGGTCAGCTCGAGTTCAGCCTGCTCTCCAGTCGTTAGCAATGACCGCTTGAGATCCTCGAGCTTCACGCCATGCTCCTCGCCGAACACCGATATGTCACTCGGCGTATCGTCGGGCATGAGTGTCCAGTATTCCGGTAGGCCCGTAACACACAGATAGTTGAGATCCGTGTCCTGGAGGATAAGCGAAGCCTTCATCTCGACGAGGGTCGAGATGAAGAACTCAAGCAAAGTATCGTCGGCCAGGCCTTGCTTGTGCCATTTCAGCCGTTGCACCACACATTCGCTCCATCGTTCACAGATCGCGCGACCTTCCGAACCGCGGAGAAGCCATTGCGGTTCGGCCGAAATTGATCTGCTACAGCGGGAATCTAGGCAGCCTTGCGCTCACCATCATTGAAAAAAAGCGCCTGACTGATCAAAGCCTTCACCATGTCCGGATTGAATGGTTTGGTCACAAGGAAGGCCGGCTCCGGTCGCTCGCCCGTCAGAAGTCGTTCCGGGAAAGCCGTAATGAAGATGACAGGAACGGTAGATACCCGCAAGATGTCATTGATGGCGTCGATGCCGGAGCTGCCGTCCGCCAGCTGAATATCGGCTAGAACCATTTTGGGGTTCGTGCGAGAAAAGAGTTCCACCGCTTCCGTGTGCGTGCGGGCGATACCCGTGACGTTGTGCCCGAGATCGCTGACCATCTGCTCGATATCCAGAGCGATCAGCGGCTCGTCCTCGATGATCATCACGTCCGTGGCAACCTGCCTGGAGATTTCCGTGGAGGCTTCCGACAGAAGGCTGTCGATTTCCTGCGGAGAGACACTCAGGACTTCTGCTGCTTCCTCTCGCGAAAATCCCTCGACGGAAACGAGAAGGAACGCATGACGCGCCTGAGTTGGCACAAGAGCGAGATTGGCAGCCGCACGCTGCTCCCAAGCGAACGGCGATTCGATCGGCCGGACCTCGACGTCAGCCGACTGAAAAATAGATACAAACAGTTTGTATAGAGAGATACGATCATCGGACGCGTTCGGAAATACCGAGAGATCCGCGATCAGTGCCTCAAGGCAAGCGGCAACGTATGCATCCCCCGAAGTTTGAGAACCCGTCACAGCACGAGCATAACGACGCAGATACGGCAGGTGAGCCGCGACGCGGGTGGTCAAAGACATAGAGTATTCTCCTAACGCCCAGAGATATGGATGCCCTACAAATGCTACAGAGAAAAAAAAGTTCCATCCACCGGAACTTTTTTTTAACGCTCCCGTTACCGCATGACCTACACTATATCCAGGGCTAACAGGCAAGGCAGAGTTGGAATGACAAAGGAGCAAAAGGCGGGTGGCAAAGGTCCTATCGCACCCGGCAAAAAGGACGCCGTCGACCAGATGATCTCAATGAAGCTCAAGAGCTTCTATGACGACATTGTCGAAGAAGGCACACCTGACAGGCTCCTGGATCTTCTGGAAAAACTTGATGCTGCCGAACGCGCCGCCGCTGCGCGGCGCGAAACCTGACGGCTGACGGTACTATTTTTTCGACCACAGTCCTAGCCGCGTTCCGGCAAAAACCACAACTGCCACCGTCGCCAGCGAAACGAGCGGTCGAGACCCCAACATCCCCCCACCGGACAATGCTGTCCCTGCGGCAGCCATACCCGCCTGTTGCGTTGCCATCTTGAGGCGCACAGACATTGGCAAACGAGCGCGTCGCTCGAAGCTGTTCACAACCAAGACATAGGCAATGATCGCCACTCCCAAAGCCATGGCGCCACCGGACACGGCCAAAGCGGCGCCGACAACGCCAAAATCACGCGCCAGAGCCACAGCAAGAGCAAAGATCGCAAACCCGTAGGCCGTCAGCAAAAAGACGGCGGCGATCGCACCGAAAAGTATGGTGCGCCTAAGCCGGCGAATTGTGTACGCCGCGTCAGCACGAATTCCGAAAAGAAGATTTTCGAGGAACAGCATAGCCGCTCAGCGCCTCGTCAGAAGCGCTGCAAGGAAACCAGCTCCCGCGGCAATCGCGATGGATTGAAGCGGCTTGCTGCGGATGCGCTCCTCAAGATCGCCTTCCCAGCCGGCAAGCTCAGTCTTGGCGTCTTCGGCCAGTTCTCCAGCTTTTCGACGATAATCGACGGCCTTTTGCTCACCGAAGGCAGCAAGGGCCGAAACCAGCCCAGCCACATCCTCGCGGAGTCGGGACAACTGCTGCTCTACGTCCGAAGTAGCGATATCGACATCGCGCTCCAAATCCTGCGCTTCGTTCGCGATGTCGTTTTCTGCTTTTGCCACGGCCATCATAGACTCCCTTTGAGATGCTGAAGATAACTGCCTAAACGAGCCATCTCCCTTAAGGTTCCTAAGGCCTCGCGTGTTTCGAGGCCGGAGCGGGAGAGGTCGCTGGGGGCGTGCGACCTCTCCCCTTCTGCCTTGAGGCAGGACGGGGCGAGTAGATTGGGCGGGGTACACTCGCCACCTCTCAAACGTGGAGGTCGGCTTCTGGTTCCACTCGCATCGCGGATTCTGCGATTTTTTAAGTCAGCGGGATCTCGATGCGGATCCGAAGACCGTCACCGGCAATATCACGCTCTATCACGCCGCCCAGTTCGAGCCTGATACTGGCGTCGATCAGCCGCGTGCCAAAGCCCGCCTTTGTGATCTTGCTCGTGTCGATCCGGGTCGCTTCTTGCCAATCGAGCCGCAGCCACGAACGATCGTCGTGTCTCTCGATCCTCCAGCGGACCGACAACGTGCCGGCGCCGGTGTCGTAGTCCCCATATTTCAGGGCATTGGTCGCCAGTTCATGAAACGTCAGTCCGAGCGCCTGGGTCGCTGCTTCGGTAAGTTCCACGGGAGGGCCTTCCAGCAAGGCGCCTGCGTTCTGCTCTCCGAAGACCTGTTTCAACTCGGTTTCGAGAAGCGCGCGAAGATCGGCCCTCTGCCAGCGCGATCTGGTGAGCATTTCCTGCGCATTGGCCATGGCCTGAAGGCGGGCGAAGAACGAGGCCGTGAAATCCTCCAGGGACGCCGAGTGCGCCGCTGTCTGGCGCGCCATGGCGAGGATGCGGGTGATGGAGTTCTTGATGCGATGCTTCATCTCCTGCAGCATCAGATCCTTTTCACCGATGGTCCGCTGCGAAACGGCGTTCAGCGCCTCCACCGCCGCCATCGCCCGCGCCTGCCAGCGCATCGCCATCGCCAGCGTTACCGTGAGCAACACCGATATGAAGGCAATCAGCGCAGTGTAGACATGCGGAGTGACGAGATAGGATGGACCGGGATAAACGCTCAGGGTCCATTCGCGTCCGGCAGCGACCACGTAACGGGTCATCACCGCATCCGATATCCCCTCGGAAAAGCCCGGCGTGCGGAACAGGACTTCCGCAACGTCGCCCGCCGTGTCGCTGACCTCGACCTCGATAAAGCCGTCTGGAAAGCTCTTGAGCACGGAGCGGAAGAAGTCGCCGGCACGGAACGGTGCGTAGGCAAAGCCTGAACCACCCATTCCGGAAGGCTCGTCCTGCCACACCGGCGAGTTGAGGGCGCGGTTGACCGGAAAATAGAGCAGGAAGCCCAGCTGCTTCTCGTTGGTATACTCCTGAACCAGCTCCACCGGCGCCGAGCCGCGGATGTGGCCGCTTTGCAGCGCTTTCAGCATCGCCTCGCGTCGCCGCCCCTCGCTGAACATGTCGAAGCCGAGAGCCACGCGGTTGCGATCGTCCTGCGGCTCCAGCAACACGATGACCGCGCGCTGCAACTGGTCGGTCTGCGGCCACACGGGTCGATCAAGATCATGGCTCCGCTGGATAAGCGCCTCGATCGCCGAATCGCCGGCCGGAGAGGCCGGAGCCATAAGTGCCATACCTATCCCCCGGATACCCTCGAAGTCGGTTTCAAGCCTCAGCCCACGGACAAACGTCTGGAACGATGCCCTCGTGGTCGCGCTTCCCGATGCTTCGAGGAACGCGCCGGTCGCCGTGATCAGCGCCATATGCTGCTGCAGCCGGCTTTCGACACGGTGGACGAATTCGTCGCTCGTCACATCGAAGGCGGCGCGAGTGGCGCGTCTCTCGGAGTCCCAGGCAAGCAGGGTCATCACGGCTCCCGCCGCCAGCACCGTCATGACCAGGACGAGTGTCAGATACTTCTTCAAAGACCTGCCTTCATCGCCAACCCCTGATGTCCGGGCCGAAACTTGCGCCGCGCCAGCCAGCGTCAGACTGCATTATTCGTGCAGGAACACAAATCCCAAATTCTGTTGGCGGAGTACCGCTACGGCAGCAGAGCAACCGGATCAGCCATGGAGCCGCTTGCGAATGTGGCGACCCGTGGGTAAGTCAGGGAGATCGCAAAACGGGGTTTTCATGACGCTGACAATCTACGGGATCAAGAACTGCGACACCATGAAGAAGGCAAGGCTCTGGCTGGACGACCATGGCCACTCCCACGCCTTCCACGACTACAAGTCAGCCGGTCTGGATCGGTCCGAGCTTGAGAACTGGGTCAAGGAGGTCGGTTGGGAGGCCCTGCTCAATCGTGCCGGCACGACCTTCCGCAAATTGCCGGAAGAGGCAAGGGCCGACATCAGCGAGGCCAAAGCCATCGAACTGATGCTGACCCAGCCTTCGATGATCAAGCGACCTGTCCTCAAAGGCGCGGGTCGGCTTCTGGTCGGCTTCAAGCCCGAGCTCTACGCAGCCGAGCTTCAGGGCTGACACCATGGCGAAGACGACGCGGGCGACGCAGTTTCTGGAGAAAGCCGGCATCGCGTTTACGACGCACGTCTACGAGTATGATCCGACGGCAGAGCGGATCGGACTTCAGGCCGCCGAGGCGATCGGGGAGGCCCCGCATCGCGTCTTGAAGACGCTGATGGCTGAACTCGACGGAAAGCCGGTCTGCGTTGTCGTGCCCTCCCACCGCGAGGTCAGCATGAAGAAACTCGCCGCTGCCTTAGGCGGAAAACATGCCGCCATGATGAAGCCCGCCATGGCGGAGAAGCTCACCGGCTATGTCGTCGGAGGCATCAGCCCATTTGGCCAGAAGAAGACCGTCCCGACCGCGATCGAGGTCGCCGCGCTTCAGGAAGACCAGGTCTATATCAACGGCGGACAGCGCGGCCTTCAGGTCCGCCTTGCACCCGCCGACGCGCAAAAGGCGCTTGCCGCTATCGCCGCCCCACTCGTCAGTTGATCAACACCCGTTCCCGTGGAACCTCTCGGTTGAATGCCCGAGCGACGACGCATGTCCTTCAGCCTTGAAACTTTTCTCCATATGTGAAAGATACATTCAAATAAGAATGTCGCATGGCGGTAAGCCGTTTGTGCCCGGGAGGAGGAACATCATGCAGGCCGATAGCGAACCCCTTTTGAAAGACCTGCTCGTCGTCGACATGAGCCAGTTTCTTTCGGGACCTTACTGCTCGCTTCGGCTTCTCGATCTCGGCGCCCGGGTCATCAAGATCGAGCGACCCGATGGCGGCGACCTCTCTCGTCAACTCTATCTCTCCGATACCGAAGTCGGCGGCGACAGCACGCTCTTTCATGCCATAAACCGGGGCAAGGAAAGCCTCGGGCTGGATCTCAAGAACGCCGAGGACCGCTCGTTTCTGGAAACACTGCTCGGCAGAGCCGACGTGATGATCCAGAATTTCCGGCCGGGCGTCATCGAGCGCCTCGGCCTCGACTACGAGGCTGTGAGGCGTATCAATCCTCGGATCGTGTACGCCTCGATCAGCGGTTACGGCGAGGAAGGTCCGTGGGTCGGTCGTCCAGGACAGGATCTGCTTGCCCAGGCGCGTTCAGGCGTCATGTGGCTGAACGGAGACGAGGGCCAGGGGCCGGTTCCGCTCGGGCTTTCGATCGCCGACATGCTGGCCGGCGCCAATACCTGCCAGGCGATCCTGGCAGCGCTCGTCCGAAGGGGCATTTCAGGCCAGGGCGCGCATGTGCAGACCAGCCTGCTCGAGAGCCTCGTCGACCTGCAATTCGAACTGCTGACGACGCACCTCAACAACGGTCGCCGACTTCCGCAGCGTTCGGGCTTCCGGAACGCCAACGCCTATCTGTCGGCACCCTACGGGGTCTATCCGGCCCGTGATGGCTATCTTGCGATCGCCATGACGCCGCTCGGGCGGCTTGAGGATCTGCTGGAGATCGCCGAGCTTGGGGCCTACCGTGCCGATCCGAAATCCTGGTTCACCAGCCGCGACGCGATCAAGAAGATCATCGCCGCCCGGATCGCGACGCAGACCGTGGACCACTGGCTGTCTATCCTGGAACCCGCCGACATCTGGTGTTCTAAAGTGCTCGAATGGCCGGAGCTCCTGTCGAGCGAGGGCTTCAAGCTGCTCGACATGCTGCAGACGGTCAAACGCGAGGACAATGTCGCGATCGACACGACGCGCTGCCCGATCCGGATCAACGGAAAAAGACCACCGGTAAGACGGGCTGCACCACTCGTTGGCGAGCACACGGCACAGATTCGCGCGGAGTTCGGCCAATGACAGCTACCACGTTGAAAGGCATGACCTGGAGCCATCCCCGGGGCTACGATCCCATGGTCGCCTGCTCCAAGACCTGGTTTGAGCGGACCGGCATAGCGATCGAATGGGACAAGCGGTCGCTGCAGGATTTCGAGAGCTTTCCGGTCGAGGAGCTCGCCCGGCAGTATGACCTCATCGTCATTGACCATCCGCATGTCGGGCAGATCACCGAGGAAGGCTGCCTTGCGCCGCTTGACCGACCTGAACGCCAGGCCGAGTTCGCCGAGCTGGCATCCGGCACGGTCGGCGCCTCGTTTCCCAGCTACAACTGGCGCGGCCGGCAATGGGCCTTTCCGATCGACGCGGCGACGCAGGTGCTCGCATGGCGGCCGGACCTGATCGACGCGCCGCCCCGGCGCTGGACTGAGGTTGTGGATCTAGCGCGGTCAGGACGGCTCCTGCTGCCACTGCGTCCGCCCCATTCTCTGATGAGCTTCTTCACCCTCTGCGGCAATCTCGGCCGCGCGTGCTCGGTCGGGCGGGACAAACCGTTTGCCGATCCCGACGTGGGGGTCGCGGCGCTTGAGGCGATCCGCGAACTGGCCTCGCATATCGATCCCGCCTGTCTGGCGATGGACCCGATCGCCGTGCTTGATCGCATGGGCGAGGCCGGCTCGACCGTGGCGGTGTCGCCGCTGATCTACGGCTATGTCAGCTATTCGCTCAAGGGCTTCCGCGACCGGCGCATCGCCTTTGCCGATATACCGGCGATCGGCAAAACGGGGCCCATCGGTTCGGCGCTGGGCGGGACAGGGATTGCGGTGTCGGCTTTTTCAAGAGCGCCGGACGCGGCTGTCGACTTTGCCTACTGGATTGCCAGCGGCCCGGTGCAGGCGAACGAATACTGGAAGAGCGGCGGCCAGCCCGGACATGCGGCCGGCTGGGAGGATGACGGCGCCAACGAGACGTCGCTGGAATTCTACCGTGCCACCCGCACGACACTTCAAGGTGCCTGGCTGCGTCCCCGGCACAACGGCTACATGCCCTTGCAGGAGGCGGCGTCGCATATCGTCAATGATGCGGTGACAGGTGCGATTTCGACCAAGGCAGCCATCGGCAAGCTGAACGAGGCATTCAGCGACAGCTTCAAGGCGTGATGCTTACCGACCGGCGGAAGGGCCTACACCCTTCCCGCTCCTGTCATAGGCTCCATATTCGCTTCGCGTTCGCCGAAAGGACCTTTTCCTTGTCGGCGATGCTGACCCCAGACAGCAATGCATGCGTGGCGCCGACCCAGACCGACAATCCCCCACCCAGCGTACAGACTGGCCAGTCACTACCCCAGACCATGCGATCGAAGCCGAAGCTGTCAACGACGTGCGCGAAGTAGGGCTTCATATCCTCCAGCGTCCAGTCTGTCGCGCCATAGGCGGGCAGGCCGGACAACTTGACGGTGACGTTCGGCCGCCGGGCGATCTCGGCGAGCGGCGTCTTCCAGGCCTCGAAGCCACCGCTCTTGATGTCCGGCACACCGCAATGATCGAGTATGAACGAGACATCGGGGGAGAGATCGACCAGCGCCACGACTTTTTGGATCTGGTGCGGCAGGACGCAGAGATCGAAGGTGAGCCCGGTTCGCGAAAGACGCTTCAGGTTCTCCCGGAAGAGTTGGCCCTCGGACAGATCATCCGGAACCACATGAAGGACACGACGGAATCCCTTGACGAAGGAATTTGCCAGCTGCCTTTCCAGATAGCCCGCAAACCCCTCCTCCTCAGGCCGGCATGACGCGATCGCGCCGCGCAAGAGACTGCCCTCCGCAGCCGCGAGCTGGCCGACGAGAGAGGTTTCCGCCTCGATTTCCGCAGGGTCCACATCGACTTCCATATGGAGCGTTCCGGCGATCCCCAGCCGTCTGGCTTCACGGTGATATGCCTCGTAGTGAAAGTCGGCATCCAGCGGCGGCACGCTTGCGAGCCACGGATAGCTCAGTCGGTCCCGGTAGATCAGATGGAGATGGGTGTCGATGATCATGAAACGCCCTCCTCGACGCCGTGGCAACCTGCCACAGAAGAAGAGGCCATTCAAATACGAATTTTCATGTCAGCTGCTTGCGCCCATGCTGGCTCCCGCCAGCTCCGAAAGTTTTCGCGCGGTCTCGACCACCAGATGAATCGAGTTGGTTATGTCAGGCGCTCCGGGCGAATTGATCAGTGTGATATAGGGCGTCGTCAGCGCCGCGATTGCCTTGCCGTCGGCGCCCAGAACCGGGGCTGAGAGATTGATCACACCCGCCGTCTGGGCACTCGGCATCATCTCGTATCCGCGGGCTCTTATCTGATCGAGCCGCGATACGAATTCGGGCGTGACCTTGCCGTGATCTCCGCTGCTGCCCAGATTTTCCGCGATCATCATCTCGCGCTCCTCCTTGGAATGGAACGCCAGCAGGACGTGGCCGGAGCCGGTATCGAAGA
Source organism: Ciceribacter sp. L1K22 (assembly GCF_017599385.1). Classification (GTDB taxonomy): domain Bacteria; phylum Pseudomonadota; class Alphaproteobacteria; order Rhizobiales; family Rhizobiaceae; genus Allorhizobium. The sequence continues at coordinate 618,182 of NZ_JAGFPK010000001.1, read as the reverse complement.
GCGAGATGCGCGAGCCGACACGGATCGAGATGCCCCAGTAACCGGGCGCTTCCTGCTGTGCGATCACCACGGGATAGCCGCGGTCGAAGACAACGAGCTGGTTTGCCTGGCGCGAGGCCTCGGCGAGTTCGCGCATCAGCGGCACCGCGAAGGAGACGAGCCGGCGGACGGGGGCGTGAAGCTGTGCCAGCCCGAAGAGTTTTAGCGTCAGCGCGAACCGATCACCGTCGATGCGCGTGACGTAGCCGCGTTTCACCAGCCGGTCGAGCATTCGGTAGAATTCGTTGGTGCTGCGATCGAGGCGCTTGGCGATTTCCGCCTGCGTCAGGCCGCCGTCCACCGCTGCCAGCAGCTCCAAGATATCGAGTCCCTTGTCGAGCGCCGGCGCGCGATAGCGGTCAGTTTCATCGTCGATCACAACGCACCCCTTCTGTGAATGATCTCTTTCATATACGCATGGATCGATCCTCGCAACACTTTTGCCTTGACGAATTGACGCAAAATCGTTTGTATATAAATGAAGCTCTTATTGGTGAGAGTTTGCAAGGCTAACTGGGAGGAGAGTCATGCGATCTTTGTGGACCGGCGTTGCCGCCGGAGCATTGATATGTGCATGGGTGGGAGGAGCGGCCGCGGCCGACCTGCCCGGCAAATTCGACGGCGTCACCATCGACGCCAAGCTTATCGGCGGCCAGCAGTATGAAGCGCTCTACGCCCGCATTGCGGAGTGGGAGCAGGCGACTGGCGCCAAGGTCAACGTCCTTTCGAAGAAGAACCACTTCGAGCTCGACAAGGAAATCAAGTCGGACATCGCGACCGGCAACATCACCTGGTGCGTCGGCTCGAACCACTCTTCGTTCGCGCCGCAGTATCCAGGCATCTACACCGACCTCGCCGCCCTTCTTCCGAAGGAGGAGATCGACGCGTTCGTCCCGGCCAACATCAGCGCCTCGACACTGGACGGCAAGCTGGTGATGCTGCCTCGAGCCCAGTTCGACGTTTCGGCCCTCTATTATCAGAAGAGCCTCTACCAGGACGACGCCAAGAAGGCTGCCTTCAAGGAGAAGTACGGTTACGACCTCGCGGTGCCGGAAACATGGCAACAGGTTTCCGACCAGGCGATCTTCTTCGCCAGCCCACCGGATTTCTACGGCACGCAGTTCGCCGGCAAGGAAGAGGCGATCAACGGCCGCTTCTATGAAATGCTGGTCGCCGAAGGTGGCGAATATCTCGATGCCGACGGCAAGCCCGCCTTCAATTCCGAGGCAGGGGTTCGGGCTCTCGACTGGTTCGTGAACCTCTACAAGGCCAAGGCCGTTCCGGCCGGCACCACCAACTACCTCTGGGACGATCTCGGCCAGGGCTTCGCCTCCGGCACCATCGCTCTCAACCTCGACTGGCCTGGCTGGGCGAGCTTCTTCAATGACCCGAAGTCTTCCAAGGTCGCAGGCAATGTCGGCGTCGAGGTGCAGCCCAAGGGCTCGTCCGGGAAGCGTACCGGCTGGTCCGGTCACCACGGCTTCTCCGTCACGGAAAACTGCGCCAACAAGGAAGCGGCCGCGTCGCTGGTCTGGTTCCTCACCAACGAGGACAGCCAGAAGCTCGAATCCTCCGCCGGTCCGCTGCCCACCCGCAGCGCCGTCTGGGACTGGGTGATCGAGCAGGCGCTCAACGACCCCTACAAGAAGGAGGTCCTGATCGCCTTCCAGCAGGCTGCGCAGCATGCCTTCCCGGTACCGCAGACGCCGTCGTGGATCGAAATCTCGAACGCGGTCTATCCTGAACTGCAGGCCGCCATCCTTGGCGACAAGACTTCCAAGGAGGCGCTGGATACGGCTGCTGCAAAGGCGACCGAAATCCTCGAAGACGCAGGCGAACTCTAAGTCTATCGTGGCGCCGGAGGTTTTCCGGCGCCATTTTTTGCGCTCCGCGTTTTGCGCGGATCCGCCGTGCCCTGCCGGTGGACAACAGACATCAATTCTAAGGAAATCAGGAGAAGCTCATGAAAGGCTGGAGGCCACCGGCGCCGCTCTTGCTTCTGCTGCCCGCAGTCATTGTCCTTGCGGCGGTCGTCATCTTTCCCCTTCTCCTGTCGCTGTATTCCAGCTTCACGTCCTTCCGGCTGACCCAGCCGGCATCGCTCTATAATTTCATCGGCTTCCGGAACTATGAGCGGCTGCTGACGGATATCGAGTTCTGGACGGCGTTCGGCCGCACCGTGCTGCTTCTGACGATCGCGCTCAATGTCGAAATGCTGCTCGGCCTCGGGCTTGCGATGCTTGTCGAGAAGGCCTCCACCGGCCAGCGGACTCTCAGAACCATCATGATGTTTCCGATGATGTTCTCGCCGATCCTTGTCGGCTTCCAGTTCAAGTTCATGTTCAACGACAATATCGGCCTCGTGAACAACGCGCTTCAGTCGCTGGGGCTCACAGAACAGGCCATTCCGTGGCTGATCGACGGGCAGCTCGCCTTCATCGCTATCCTGATCGCTGAAATCTGGTCGTCGACCTCCGTCTTCGCCATTCTCATCCTCGCCGGCCTGCTCGCGATGCCGAAAGAACCGATCGAGGCCGCGCGTGTCGATGGCTGTACGCCGTGGCAAACGTTCCGATACGTCACCTGGCCGTTCATCATGCCGTTCGCCTATATCGCGATGACCATTCGCTCGCTCGACGTCGCCCGTGCCTATGACATCGTGAAGATCATGACCGATGGCGGCCCGGCCAAGCGCACGGAGCTCCTTTGGACCCTGGTCTCGCGCACGGCCTATTCCGACGCGCGGATGGGCCTTGCAAACGCCATGGCCTATTTCGCGATCTTCCTGTCGATCATTTTCACGGTCTACTTCTTCCGCAAGCTCGCGGCAGCGCGGACCCAGATTGCGGCGGAGTGGTAGGATGAACGAAAACGCACAAGCTCGTCTGAAGACGCTCGCTCTTTCCGCCGCCCACAAGATCGGCCTGTTCCTCGCGATGACCGTGATCTGCCTGCCGGGGCTGTGGATCGTGCTCGCATCCTTCCGGCCAACGGTGGAAATCATGGCCAAGCCGCCGGTCTGGATCCCGCAGGACCTGTCGCTCGATGCCTATGTCGCGATGTTCTCCGGCGTCGGTCAGGGCGGCATCCCGGTCGTCGAGTATTTCACCAATTCGCTGATCATCTCCGTAACCTCGACGGTCATCGCCATCGTGATCGGTATGTCCGGCGGCTATGCCTTCGCCCGCTTCCGCTTCAAGGCCAAGTCGGCGATCTTCCTCGGGCTGATGCTCACTCGCACCGTGCCCGGCATCGCGTTGTCGCTGCCGCTGTTCTTCGTCTACTCGCGTCTCAACATCATTGACACGCATTTCGGTCTGATCATGACCTATGTGGCGCTCAACGTGCCCTTCACGATATGGCTGATCGATGGTTTCTTCCGGCAGGTGCCGAAGGATCTCGCCGAGGCTGCGCAGATCGATGGCTGCACGCGCTGGCAGGCCTTCTGGCAGGTGGAGTTTCCGCTCGCCGGGCCCGGCATCGCATCCGCCGGCATCTTCGCCTTCCTCACCTCGTGGAACGAGTTTGCGCTTGCCTCGCAGCTGACCCGTTCCGTCAATTCCAAAACCCTGCCGGTCGGGCTGCTCGACTACACCGCCGAATTCACCATCGACTGGCGCGGCATGTGCGCGCTCGCCGTGGTGATGATCATTCCGGCGCTCGTGCTGACCTTCATCGTGCAGAAGCATCTCGTGTCCGGCCTGACCTCCGGTGCAGTCAAAGGATAAGACCATGGCAACCGTTTCCCTTGAAAAGCTGGTCAAGCGCTATGGCGCCCTCGAAGTGGTGCACGGCATCGATCTCGAAGTGGCCGACTGCGAATTCATCGCGCTCGTCGGCCCGTCCGGCTGCGGAAAATCGACGACTCTGCGGATGATCGCCGGTCTCGAGCCGATATCAGGCGGAAATCTCAGGATCGGCGGCCGGGTGGTCAACGACCTGCCCCCGCGGGCGCGCAACCTTGCCATGGTGTTCCAGTCCTACGCGCTCTACCCGCACATGACCGTGCGGGAGAACATGGGCTTTTCTCTGAAAATTGCCGGCATGAAGCCGGAAGAGATCGCCCCGCGCGTGGAGGAGGCCGCCCGGACGCTCGACCTCACAGCGCTGCTCGATCGCCGGCCGTCGCAGCTCTCGGGCGGCCAACGTCAGCGCGTTGCGATGGGTCGCGCGATCGTCCGCGACCCTGATGTCTTCCTGTTCGACGAACCGCTGTCGAACCTCGACGCCAAGCTCAGGACGCAGATGCGCGTCGAGATCAAGAAACTGCACGCCAAGGTCAAGTCGACGGTTATCTACGTGACCCATGACCAGGTCGAGGCGATGACGCTTGCCGACCGAATCGTTATCATGCGTGACGGCTATATCGAACAGGTCGGAACGCCGGAAGAGGTGTTCCAGCGCCCGGCATCCAGGTTCGTTGCCGGCTTCATAGGATCGCCGCCAATGAACCTCAAGGAGGCGGAGATTGCCGACGGTCGTCTCGTCTTCGCCGACGGCGACAGCCTGCCCGTTCCGCGGCACTTCCTCGACCGCGTCTCCGCCGGCCAGAAAGTCACCTTCGGTCTCAGACCCGATGACCTCTACCCGGAGGGCCACGGCCTTCACTCAGGCCACGAAGCCGATGTCCGCAAGACCGACCTCAAGGTGACACTCACCGAGCCGCTCGGCAACGAAACGCTCGTCTTTTCGGAATTCGCGGGTTCGGAGTGGGTCGGCCGAATGCTCAATCCACGCGCCGTGCATGCCGGTGAGGTCGTGCCGTTCTGCTTCGACCTCTCGCAGGCGCATCTCTTCGATGGCGCGAGCGGAAAGACCTTGAGGAGCTGACATGGCCAGGATCGAACGCGTCGAACTCAAGATGGTCGACCTGAAGCCGAAAGTGGTGCGCACCGACGCCATCCAGAGCTTCGTCAGCCAGGAGACGCCGATCGTTACAATAACCGATAGCGACGGCGCGACCGGCACCGGCTACAGCTATACGATCGGCACCGGCGGATCCTCCGTCATGCGGCTTCTCGCCGATCATCTGGCGCCCCGCCTGATCGGCCGCGACGCCGACCAGATCGAGGCGATCTGGCACGAGCTGGAATTCGCCACCCACGCCACCACGATCGGCGCCATCACCTCGATAGCGCTCGCCGCCGTCGACACGGCGCTTTGGGACCTCCGTGCCCGCAAGCAGAACCTGCCGCTCTGGAAACTCGCCGGCGGCGCCAAGGATCGCTGCCCGCTCTATACGACCGAAGGCGGCTGGCTGCACATTGCTCCCGAGGCGCTGGTCGAGGATGCGCTGGAGGCCAAGTCCAAGGGTTTTCGAGGCTCGAAGGTCAAGATCGGCAAACCCTCCGGTTCGGAGGACTTCGCCCGTCTGGCAGCCGTGCGCAAGGCAGTCGGCGACGCCTACGAGATCATGACCGATGCCAACCAGGGCTTCATGGTCGACGAGGCGATTCGACGGGCGGAACGGCTCAAGGACATCGACCTCGCCTGGCTTGAGGAACCGCTTCCGGCCGACGACATCGAGGGCCACGTCAGGCTCAACCGCTCGACCGCGACGCCGGTCGCGATCGGGGAATCGCTCTATTCCATCCGGCATTTCCGCGAATACATGCAGAAGGGTGCCTGTTCGATCGTCCAGGTGGATGCCGGCCGTATCGGCGGGATCACGCCGTGGCTGAAGGTCGCGCATGCGGCAGAGGCCTTCGACATGCCTGTCTGCCCGCACTTCCTGATGGAACTGCATGTCAGCCTCACCTGCGCGGTGCCGAACGGCAAATATGTGGAGTACATTCCCCAGCTCGACGACATCACGACGTCGCGTCTCGTGATCGAAAACGGCATGGCGCTTGCGCCGACGACAGCCGGGCTCGGCATCGCATGGGACTGGGACGCCATCGACAACCGCTCGATCCCGGAATTCAACCGGGACATCCGCTAAGGGAGGACATCATGCAGCGCATCGGCATGGTCATCGGCGTGAGGCCGGAAAAGATCGAGGAATACAAGCGCCTGCACACGGCCGTATGGCCCGAGGTGCTCGCCATGATCTCGGCCTGCAACATCAAGAACTACTCGATCTTCCTGAAGGAGCCGGAAAACCTGCTGTTCTCGTTTTTCGAGTATCACGGCAGCGATTACGATGCCGACATGGCGAAGATGGCCTCGGACCCCAAGACGCAGGAATGGTGGTCCGTCTGCATGCCCTGCCAGCAGCCGCTCGAGACCCGCAAGGAAGGCGAGTGGTGGGCCTCCATGCCGGAGGTGTTCTTCCATGCCTGAGAGCTTCGATCCCAAGTCGCTATCCCAATCGTGGGCTCTGCCCTCCAATCCGCGCCCGATCGTCACCTTCGGCGCCGGCTCGATCGTCGGCGATGCGCACTACCCGGCCTATCGCAAGGGCGGCTTTCCGATTGCAGGGCTCTACGATCCGGACCATGACAAGGCAAAGGCACTGGCCGACGCCTGGGGTGTGACCGCCTACCGGTCCGTGGAGGAAGCCGTCTCCGTCGAAAACGCCATCTTCGATCTCGCCACGCCGCCCGCCGCGCATTCGAAGGTTCTGTCTGCCCTTCCGGATGGCGCGCCCGTGCTGATCCAGAAGCCGATGGGCTCCGATCTCGACGCGGCGACGGAAATCCTGCAGATCTGCCGCCGGAAAAATCTCAAGGCCGCGGTCAACTTCCAGCTCCGCTTCGCTCCAATGATGCTGGCGCTGAAGGACGCGATCTCCAAGGGGCTGCTCGGCGAGGTCGTCGACTTCGACGTCTACCTCGCCCTCGACACGCCCTGGCAGCTCTGGGCCTTCCTCGAAGGTCTGCCGCGCATCGAGATCGCGATGCATTCGATCCACTATCTCGATCTCATCCGGCAGGTGCTGGGCGACCCCGATGGCGTACATGCAAAATCGATCGGCCACCCGAACCACAAAATGGCCCAGACCCGGACGACCGCGATCCTCGACTATGGCGATCGCGTGCGCTGCGCCGTCTCGATCAATCACGACCACAAGTTCGGTCGCAAACACCAGGCCTGCGAGTTCCGAGTCTCCGGAACGGAAGGGGCGGCTTACGTCCAGCTCGGCGTCAATCTCGATTACCCGCGTGGCGAGCCTGACATTCTGGAAATCTACCCGAAGGGCGGCAAGGAGTGGATCACGGTTCCGCTGGATGGCACCTGGTTCCCGGATGCCTTTGTCGGTCGTATGGCCAACCTTCAGCGCTTCGCTGCCGGCGAGGACAAGGAACTGGTCTCCTCGGTCGAGGATGCCTGGATGACGATGTCACTCGTCGAGGCGCTCTACGCCTCGAATGCCGCGCCGGCCACGCCGCTGGCGGCAAGACCGGAATAAGGACTGCCCAATGGAACAGCTCAGATATTACGAAGACTACGTCATCGGCGAACAGCGCCTGACGACCGGCCGCACCATCACGGAGACGGATTTCGTCGTCCACGCGGGCCACACGGGGGACTTCTTCCCGCACCACATGGACGCCGAGTTCATGAAGACCCAGCCTTTCGGCCAGCGCATCGCCCACGGCACGATGGTGTTCTCGATCGGTATCGGCCTGACCGCCAGCGTCATCAATCCGGCCGCCTTCTCCTATGGTTACGACCGGCTGCGCTTCGTCCGTCCGGTCTTCATCGGCGACACGATCCACACGCGCGTGACCATCCATTCCAAGGAGGATGATCCCAAGCGTGCGGAGGTGGGGCGTGTCGTTGAGCGCACGGAAGTCATAAATCAGCGGGGGGAGGTTGTGCTCGCCGCCGATCACATTCACATTGTCAATCGTCGACCTTAGTCGTCAGACAACATGACAACACTGGAGGAAACTTCCGTCATGGCATCTCTCACCAACAAGAAGGTGGTGGTCACGGCCGCCGGCCAGGGAATCGGCAGGGCAAGCGCGCTCGCTTTCCTTGCCGCCGGCGCCCAGGTGCTCGCCACCGACATCAACGAGGCGACGCTCGCCAGTCTCGTCGATGAAGCCGGTTCTCCGGCGCTTCAAACGGCCAAGCTGGACGTGCTGAACCAGAACGACGTCGATCGCGTCTTTTCCGGTTTCGGCGACGTGGACGTGCTCTTCAACTGCGCCGGCGTCGTCCATGGCGGCACCGTACTCGACATGGCCGACAAGGACCTTGATTTCGCCTTCGACCTCAATGTCCGGGCGATGATCCGCACGATCCGCGCCGTCCTGCCCGGGATGATTGCCCGCGGGGGTGGCTCGATCATCAACATGGCGTCCGTCGCCTCCAGCGTAAAGGGCGTGCCGAACCGCTGCGCCTATACCGTCACGAAGGCGGCCGTCGTCGGTCTCACCAAGTCGGTCGCCGCCGACTATGTCACGCAGGGCATCCGCTGCAACGCGATCTGCCCGGGCACGGTGGAAAGCCCGTCGCTGCAGGATCGCATGCGGGCCCAGGGCGATTACGAGACGGCGCGGGCCGCCTTTATCTCCCGTCAGCCGATGGGACGTCTCGGGACGCCGGAAGAAATCGCCGATCTCGCCGTCTATCTCGCCGGCGCCACCTATACCTCGGGCCAGGCCTATGCCATCGACGGCGGCTGGACCATCTGACATTCGAAAGGAATTCTGACATGAAACTGATGCGCGTTGGCCCCATCGGCCAGGAAAAGCCCGCAATCCTCGACGCGGACGGCAAGATCCGCGACCTGTCGGCCCACGTCGCGGATATCGGCGGTGCCGCCATATCCCCGGAAGGGCTCGCCAAGATCGCCGCTCTCGACCTGAAGAGCCTGCCGGAACTCAAGGCCGATCGTATCGGCGCCTGCGTCGCGGGCACGGGCAAGTTCATCTGCATCGGCCTCAACTATTCCGACCACGCGGCTGAAACGGGCGCCGCGGTCCCGCCGGAACCTGTTATCTTCATGAAGGCCACCTCGGCCATCGTCGGCCCGAACGACGACGTGCTTATTCCTCGTGGCTCGGAAAAGACCGACTGGGAAGTGGAACTCGGCGTCGTCATCGGCAAGACCGCCAAGTATGTTAGCGAAGCGGATGCGCTCGACTACGTGGCAGGCTACTGCGTCAGCCATGACGTCTCCGAACGCGCCTTCCAGACCGAGCGCGCCGGCCAGTGGACCAAGGGCAAGTCCTGCGACACCTTCGGCCCGATTGGTCCCTGGCTCGTAACCAAGGACGAGATCGCCGATCCGCTGAACCTCGGCATGTGGCTGAAGGTCAATGGCGAGACCATGCAGAACGGCTCGTCGAAGACCATGGTCTACGGCATCGCGCATGTCGTCTCCTATCTCTCGCAGTTCATGTCGCTTCATCCCGGAGACGTCATTTCCACCGGCACCCCTCCCGGCGTCGGCATGGGCATGAAGCCGCCGCGCTACCTTAAGGCCGGCGACGTCGTCGAACTCGGCATCGAGGGTCTTGGCACCCAGAAGCAGACCTTCCGCGCCGACGCCTGACACATACCGGAAAACCCAGTCCCATGACCAAGATCACCAGCCTCCGCTCGATCGACCTTCGCTTTCCCACGTCCCAGAGTCTCGACGGCTCGGACGCCATGAATCCGGATCCGGATTACTCGGCGGCCTATGTCGTGCTCGGTTCGGACAAGGAGGGTCTCGAAGGCCACGGCCTCACCTTCACCATCGGCCGCGGCAACGAGATCTGCTGCGCGGCGATCGAGGCGCTGGATCATCTCGTCGTGGGGCTGGACCTTGACTGGGTGCGCGAAAATCCGGGCCGCTTCTGGCGGCACATCACCGGCGACAGCCAGTTGCGCTGGATCGGACCGGACAAGGGCGCCATGCATCTCGCGACCGGTGCCGTCGTCAACGCAGTGTGGGACATGCTGGCGAAGGAAGCAGGAAAGCCCGTCTGGCGCCTCGTCGCGGAGATGAGCCCGGAAGACATTCTGTCGATCGTCGACTTCCGCTACCTCACCGACGCGCTCACACCGGACGAGGCGCTCGCCATCCTCCGGAAGGCGGAGGCCGGCAAGGCGGAACGCATCGCCATCCTCGAGAAGGAGGGCTATGCCTGCTACACGACCTCGGCCGGCTGGCTCGGATACGACGACGAAAAGCTTCGCCGTCTCTGCCAGGAGGCGATCGACCAGGGGTTCAGTCACATCAAGATGAAAGTCGGGCGCGATCTCGAGGACGACAAGCGGCGCCTCCGGATCGCTCGCGAGGTGATCGGCGACGACCGCTTCATGATGATCGACGCCAACCAGGTCTGGGAGGTCGGCCAGGCGATCGACTGGATCGAGGAACTCAAGCCCTACAAGCCCTTCTTCATCGAGGAGCCGACCAGCCCCGACGACGTCGCGGGGCACAAGGCGATTCGCCAGGCCGTCGCGCCGGTCAAGGTCGCGACCGGAGAGATGTGCCAGAACCGCATCATCTTCAAGCAGATGATCGCCGGCGGCGCGATCGACATCGTGCAGATCGACAGCTGCCGCATGGGCGGCCTTAACGAAGTGCTGGCCGTGCTGCTGCTGGCCGCGAAATACGACCTCCCTGTCTGGCCGCACGCCGGCGGCGTCGGGCTTTGCGAATACGTCCAGCACCTGTCGATGATCGACTACGTGGCCGTTTCCGGCACCAAGGAAGGCCGGGTGATCGAGTTCGTCGACCACCTGCACGAACATTTCATCGATCCCTGCCGGATCGAGAATGCCGCCTACATGCCGCCGACGCTTCCCGGCTTCTCTATCGAAATGAAGCCGGAATCCATAGAACGCTATCAATTCCGAGGCTGATCCCCGACGTCGATTGTCCCCTCAGACGGCCCGCTCAGGCATAACCGGCACGGGCCGCTCTTCATTTTCGCCGCAAAGCGCCTTAAGTCTCTGGTCTCCCATACACGAATGCAGGACAGAGCATGACCCTCCCCGATTTTTCGAAGTCCGTCGATCCCGTCAAACTCGACAAGCTGGCGGAGGTCGCCGTGAAGGTCGGCCTGCAGCTGCAGAAGGACCAGGATCTGGTCATTACCGCTCCCATCGTGTCGCTGCCGCTGGTGCGGCTGATCACGAAGCATGCCTACAAGGCAGGGGCCGGCATCGTGTCGACCTTCTATTCCGACGAAGAGACGACACTCGCCCGCTTCCAACACGGTTCGGACGAGAGCTTCGACAGGGCGGCTTCCTGGCTCTACGAGGGCATGGCGAAAGCATACGAGAACGGCGCGGCGCGGCTTGCCGTCGCAGGCGATAATCCGATGCTGCTGTCGGCCCAGGATCCGGCCAAGGTGGCGCGCGCCAACAAGGCGAATTCGATCGCCTACAAGCCGGCTTTGGAGCATATCGCCAATTTCGACATCAACTGGAATATCTGCTCCTACCCGAACCCGTCCTGGGCCAAGCTCGTCTTTCCCGATCTGCCGATCGAAGAGGCCGTCCGGAAACTCGCCGACGCCATCTTCGCCGCCTCACGCGTCGACCGGGAGGACCCTGTGGGCGCCTGGGCCGCACACAATGGGGAACTCCGCAAGCGCTCCGCGTGGCTCAACGGCGAGCGATTCGCCGCGCTTCACTTCACTGGCCCCGGCACCGATCTCACGGTCGGCCTTGCTGATGGCCACGAATGGCATGGCGGCGCCTCGACGGCGAAGAATGGCGTGACCTGCAATCCGAACATTCCGACCGAGGAAGTCTTCACCACGCCGCATGCACTGAAGGTCGAGGGCACCGTCTCCTCAACCAAGCCGCTGTCGCACCAGGGAACGCTGATCGACGACATCCAGGTCCGTTTCGAGGGCGGCCGGATCGTCGAGGCCAGAGCATCGAAGGGCGAGGAAGTGCTGCTCAAGGTGCTGGACACGGACGAAGGTGCCCGCCGGCTCGGCGAAGTGGCGCTGGTACCGCATTCCTCGCCGATCTCGGCGTCCGGCATCCTGTTCTACAACACGCTGTTCGACGAGAACGCCTCGTGCCACATCGCGCTCGGACAGTGCTATTCGAAATGCTTCCTCGACGGCGCCTCGCTGACGCCTGATCAGATCAAGGCCCAGGGCGGCAATTCGAGCCTCATCCACATCGACTGGATGATCGGCTCCGATCAGGTCGATATCGACGGCATCAGGCCCGACGGCACCAGAGCGCCGGTCATGCGCAAGGGCGAATGGGCCTGATAGCGTGGCGTGACTGAGCTCCGCCGACGGTGGGGCTCCTGGCGATATGTGTCAGCGGTAGTAGATGATCCGCCCGCCATTGGCGGCGGTCTGCACCCACAGAACATTATGAAGCGCAATGTTGCGTCTTTCGATCGCCGCTATCAACTCCGGATCCTGCGAGACGGCAGACTGCGCGGCGCGCATGTCGGCCGGGAACGGATAGCGTGCGAACGGGATGGAAGGCCGGTCATCCGCTCCTCCCGGTGTGATCTCCACCGCCATCACGCCGTCGTTGTAATTTCGGCCGAATAGGATTGTGCTCAGTTGCATGTCGTCGGCGTGGGCGGCCGGGGCGGCGACGGCTGCGATCGCGGTAGCGGCGAGCAGGGCGGGGAAAATTCTCATGGCGGCATCCTTCTGGTCTCTCCAGAGGAGATAGGAAGTCTGCCGGAAAATGGAATATGCGGCGATCGACGTCAGGGCTTGGTGGAGCGCTTGGCGATCAAAGCGGCGGTCGCACTATCCCGGTCCTGCCGTTCCTTGGCCAGACGCGCTTCGCGCAGACGCTGGGTCTTTTCTTCGCGTTGCGACGCAATGGTATCCTGCTCGTCGACGGCGCGGGTGCGGGCCAGAAATTGCGACTGCGCCTTGGCGAAGGCCACTTCCGCCGTCTGGCGTGATTTGTTCAGATTGTCGGTCATCTCTCTTCTCCTTCCGAAACCTAGAGAGTTCGGGGTAACAAAAAAGGCCAGGCGCGGGGCCTGACCTTCACGGGGATCATGCTTTCAACAGTGCCAGTACATCCGTGGTCAAGGGAAAGCCAATCCCGGATTTGTTAGGCGGCCTGCAGGTTGCAAGCAGACATCTTGCCCGACTTGTTGTCACGCTCCATGTCGTAGGCGATCTTCTGGCCTTCGACAATTTCGCGCATTCCGGCGCGTTCGACAGCCGAGATGTGGACGAATGCGTCCGGGCCGCCGTTGTCAGGCTGAATGAAGCCGAAGCCCTTGGCGGAATTGAACCATTTTACTGTGCCAGTGGTCATGATGAACCCTTTCATAGCGCATAGAGTTGCCGTCAGCGCGGATGCGCTGCCGAAGTGATAACGATTTTTGAAAGGAAGGTTCGCTCAAAGCGCTGAAGCGCGGTAACCAAAGCTAGGCAGACAAATATCGACAGACACAATATGGATGTTGCCCACCCCAAAGTCAACCGAAAGTCTTGGTTAGAAAAATTCTCTCGCACCTGGCGTTGTTTTCATACGGAAAAACATGAAAGTCCGGCGAATTATTTAGCGTCAGTTTCGAGAAATATTTTCGAAACGCCGTAAAAATCTTTAGAAGTATATGAAGCTACGCCGTAGTTTTTCCAGAAAACGCATACGTTCGGTGTCATCCGCACGGTCCATGTCATGCAGAGCGAACATGCGAAAATCGAGCCTTTTCGCGCAGAAGGCGGCAACGCCGCGCTTCAGGATGCGGCGGACCGGATCGCCCATGTAGAACCGAACGACCCACCAGGGCGAACCGGTGCTGGTGACGACCGAGAAGCTGCGGATATTGGTCATCAGCGGAACGATGCGACCACCCGCCTTGTCGTGATCGAAGGCGACGCCCGGCACGAAGACGCGATCGATGAAGCCCTTCATGATGGCCGGCAGGTTGAACCACCATTGCGGAAAGACGAGGACGAGCGCGTCGGCCGCCTTCAGCCGCGCGACCAGCGGCGCTACGGCCGAGGCGTCATAGTCGGGCGTCATGTAGGCAGCCCGCTCGGCAGCCGTCAGGCGCGGGTCGAAATCTTCGGCGTAGAGGTCGAGAAAATCGACAATGTGCCCGGCGGTTTCAAGCGCCTCTCGGACGGTCCTTGCAGCGGAAGCGGCGAAACTGTCGGGCAGCGGGTGGGCGAGTACGACGAGGACACGCCTCTGGGCCATCAGAACAGACTCCCCTGCCCGGCCGGCGGATCAGGTTTGCGGACGGGCTTTGCCGCCGGAGCCGGCTTCGACGTGGTGGTAGGCCGGGGCGCCGGCGGCTCCTGTCCCTCGCCCGCGACGGCGGCGATGCGGCCATCGGCGAACTCGATCGCGAGCGCCTGACCCGTCGACAGAGCGGCGGCGCGCGAAACGGGCCGGTCATTCTCGTCGCGGATCACCGCATAACCTCGGGCAAGCACGTTCTTGTAGGAGAGCGACTGCAGAACCCGGTCCTGCGCCACGAGCGCCTGCCGGGCGCGGCGCAGATCGTTGACCACGGCGCTGTCGGTGCGCCGTCCGAGGCTTTCCAGCCGATCCCTGGAGCGCTCCGTCATCGCCTTCAGCCGTGCCGGTACGGCCGTCAGCGTCGCATCGAACCGGCCGAGCCGTGCCTTGTTGCGCTCGATCAACCGCTCGATGATCCGTTCAGCCAGCGATGCCCGGTCGGCGACCCGCTGTCGGCGCTCCATCAGCCGGCGCGCCAGCGTCTCCGGCGACAGGCGGGAGGCGGCGCGCTCGAAGCTTCGGCGCTTGTTCATGGTGTTGAGTTCGAGGCTCCTGCCGAGCCCGGCGGCGGCCTCGTCGAACCGTCGCCTCGGCAGCGCGAGCAACTGGTCGAGCGACGGCAGGGCGCGCACAAGGGCGCGGAGGTTCTGACGGCGGAAATCCATCTGGCGGCTCATGGCGCCGGACAGGCGCGCACCGTAGCTTGCCACCTGCGCTTCCAGTTCGGCGCGGACCGGCACGGCCATTTCAGCCGCACCCGTCGGCGTCGGCGCCCGCACATCGGCTGCATAATCGATCAGCGTCCAGTCGGTCTCGTGGCCTACCGCCGAGATCAGCGGGATTTCGCTTGCCGCTGCGGCCCGCACGACCACCTCGTCGTTGAATCCCCAGAGGTCTTCGAGACTGCCGCCGCCGCGCGCGACGATCAGAACGTCGGGGCGGGGGATCGCCGCACCCGGCTGCATGGCATTGAAGCCGGCGATGGCGTTTGCCACCTCCTCGCCGCATCCCTCGCCCTGCACCTTGACCGGCCAGACAAGCACGTGGACCGGAAAACGGTCGGAGATGCGGTGCAGGATATCACGGATGACGGCGCCCGTCGGTGACGTGACGACCCCGATCACCTTCGGCATGAAGGGCAGCAATTGCTTGCGGGCGGGATCGAAGAGGCCTTCTGCGCCCAGCCGTCGCTTGCGCTCCTCGATCAGCGCCATCAGCGCGCCGGCGCCTGCCGGCTCCATCTGCTCGATGACGATCTGGTACTTGGACGAACCGGGAAAGGTGGTGATGCGTCCGGTGGCGATCACCTCCATGCCCTCTTCCGGCCGGTATTTCAGCTTCGAGAAGGACCCCTTCCAGATGACGGCGTCGATGCGCGCCTTGTCGTCCTTCAGCGAGAAATAAGCGTGACCGGAGGAATGCGGTCCGCGATAGCCGGATATCTCACCGCGCACGCGCACGTGATCGAAGGCGGTCTCGATCGTCCGCTTGATCGAGCCGGAGAGTTCCGAAACCGAGAACTCGGTGAGATTGGTGGGCGAATCATCGCCGAACATGCTGGCCATGGTTTTTCCTAGCGCAAATCAGGCGGAAGATCAGCCTCGGATGGCAAACGGCGCCCCCCGGAATCACAGACCCAGGATTTTTTCACGCGGCCCGCGTCCCCCCTTTCCCCGGCGGTGGGATCATAGACGCCTCACGGCCAGCAAAAAGGAGATGCCGCCATGACAGACCGCTTCGCAACCACCTCACCGTCGCTCTCGGGCCCCGCCTTCTCGGGCTTTCCCGTCGTACCCAGCGATACCGTGCCGCTGCCTGAAACCACCCGCGCGCTCTATGTGGGAACGGGAGGGGACGTATCGGTCCTGTTCGCCTCCGGCGCATCCGTCACGCTGAAGGCGATCCCCGGTGGAACGTTGCTGCCGATACGCGCCAGCCGCGTCGCCGCCACGGGTACGACGGCGGCCGATATCGTCGGACTCGTCTAACGATAAGTTTACCTTTCGGCGCAACCGAACCTTAGGAGGATCACGCTATACCCTTTCCCATTGTAGTGCGTTTTGGGAGCAGGAAAGTGATCCTCCTTACGGCCATGGGTATCGGAATAGCGGCGGGGCTGATGCGGTCAGTCACCGTGATCGCGCTCGTCGCCGTGTTGATCTGCGTCGCCTTCGCGGTCGCCATGCTGACATCACCCGCCGCACCGCCGATGATGTCGCTGCTCTGGGCCATCGCCGGCTACAATCTCGGTCTGATCGACCTCGTGATCGGTCTGTTCGTCGTCGACCGTCTCCGCACAGCCTGACCTATTCAAGTCGGTCAGAAATCTCCATCATTCGTCCGCCAGGTGGACCTCGTAGATCGTGAAGCCAGACGCATCTGCCGCCGGCAGCGGCTTCAGGTATGGCGGGACGTCACCTCGCCCGAGTGCCGCATAAAGCCCGTCGGGCTTCGTATCCATCAGCAGTGTAGTCTGCGGATCGGACGGACAGAAGGCGATTATCGTCGTCCCCGATCCGCGCAGGAAGGCCGGGGCCTCGTCGGGCTGGGAGAGACTGATATGCAGCTCCGTCAGCATGCCGCCCTGGTTGCGGTGGTAGGGTGCGGACAGAACGCGGTGGTGGGTGAAGCGCAGGATCGAGGCACCGCTTTCGCTCGGCGCTGCCACCGTCGCTTCCGGTAGGGTCGCCAGTTGCCGCAGGGCCCGGGCTGACGTGCAATCCGTCGACGGGCCGGCCACCTGCGGCACGACGTTCCGCAGGCGGTTAATGAGACCGGCGGTGCCTTCCGTCGACATCACGCCGAAGAAGGCCCAGACATTGGGGACCGACAGCAGCACGGTGATCACGAAGGCGAAGCTCAGGCCGAGATTTTCAGGGTCGCGATTGGTCGCTCGGCGCAACTGGCCGATCAGCAGCGCCAGCGGCAGCACGGCCAGCAGATTGGCGAAGACGGCGCCACGCACCTGCACCAGCGCCACGGTCCAGGCGACCGCGATCAATGGCAGCAACACAGCATGCAACCGCACGCGATCGCGCTCCACGATGCGGAAGACGCAAACGGCCATGGCGAAAACGCCGACGGCGTAGAAGGCACCGAACAGACCCGGATCCTGACGCAGCTGATCCAACACCGATTGCGCCTCGACGACGCGTTCCAGCCAGAGGCGTTTCAGCATCGGATCGAGGTCCGCCAGCGGACTGCGGAGGCATTCGGGTGCGAGGACAAGCGCGGCCAGCAAGATAACGACGCCGGCGGCGGCAAGCAGGCCGAACCGACCCCTGATACCAAGCCGGGAGCCGAACATCACAGAGGCCAGAAGCAAGATGCCACCGATGGAGGCCAGTCCGTAATAGGCAATGGACAGGCTGTCGCAGGCGACGACCGCGTAGAGATGCGGCGGCGTGGTGGCGAGAAAAAGCGCCGTTATCGAAAGAATGAGCGATATGGCGAAGGCCTTGGCGGCGGCGGCGTAGACCTTGCCGAGCACGGCCCAGGAAACCGCGACGATCAAGCAGGCGGTCACGAGGATCGGGGTCGTTTCCGTGCCAACGGCAATGGCTGTCGCGGTCAGCACACCGGCAAGGATCATGCTCGAGGGGCGGTAATGCTCGTCGACCAGCATGGCCGCGAGCGCTGCGACCAGCACCAGCTGGACGTTATGATGATCGATCGCGCCGGGCAGGAAGCGGTTGCCGGTCGCGACCAACAGCGCCGTCAGGCCCATGGCGACATGCATCACCTGCGGGCCGCCCATGCGCCTGCCGGCAAGCCCCACCGCCGCCATCAGAGGCAGGACAAGAAAGAGCGGCCAGACGGTAAGTGCCAGCATCTCGGCCCGCGGCTGATCAAAGAACAGCCCGAAGAGCAGGATCAACGCTGCGATCGGGAGATCGACGAGACGAGACCAGTGCATCAGCGTGCCGCCTTCGAGGCCTAGCCTATATTGCATCAGGTCGAACCAGCGCTGTCCGTTGAGAAAATCACGGGCCTGGACGAGCCGCATGACATCGTCGTTGTCGGGACCGACATAATCGTGGGCGATCGGGATGTTGAGGAGCGCCATCGCGGCGATCAGGCCACCCGAATAGAGCGCCACGGAAAGGCCGTAACGCTGCCACCACGCCGGACCTGAACGTGCGGTTTCAGCGGCTTGCCCCATGCCTCGGCCCCATATCATCGAACGCGCTCGACGCGGGCGGCGGGACCGCCTGCGTTGTTGGCCGGAAACCTAGCCTTAACCTTATCAAGAAATAGTAAAATGTGACCTCTGCCCGACCGTGATAACGCGTTGCCGGAGAGACAATCGGTCGGGACGGGTAAACGCATGGCGAAATTGCTGCGCTTCGGTATCGTCGGTTCCGTCGGCTTCCTCGTCGACGCCGGCATCCTCGCGCTTTTGCTGGGCTTCACGCCGCTCGGACCGTTCATATCGCGCGCCATCGCCATCGCCTTGGCGATGATGGCGACCTGGTATCTCAACCGTCGTTTCACGTTCGGCGCCTCGCGGCATTCCATCGTGCGGGAAGGTTTCCGTTACGGCTCGGTGGGCTTGACGTCGGCGCTGGTCAACTACCTGGTCTAT
Source organism: Ciceribacter sp. L1K22 (assembly GCF_017599385.1). Classification (GTDB taxonomy): domain Bacteria; phylum Pseudomonadota; class Alphaproteobacteria; order Rhizobiales; family Rhizobiaceae; genus Allorhizobium. Next base: position 599,473 of record NZ_JAGFPK010000001.1, on the reverse strand, counting down.
TCGGCGCTGCTCATCTTGTTTCCAACGCTTCAGCCGCTGGCGGCGCTGGTCGTCTCCTCCACCGCCGCCATGGCGTTCAGCTTCTTCGGCTATTCGCGCTTCGTCTTCCGTCGCTGACGCTTAGACGATTTCCCAGCCGTCCTTTTCGCTCGCCCGGTAGATAGCGTCGATGAAACGCTGGTTGGCGAGCGAGTTTTCGAGCGTCACCACCTCCGCCTTCTCGCCTGCCGCGGCGCGCGCGAAGGCTTCCGCCTCGCGACGATACTGGCGGCTGTCCTGGAAGCGGAAGATCTGGGAATGGCCATGCGAGCGGTTGGACAGCTCGATTTCCTCCGCGCCCCAGCGGTCGGCGTTGAACGGCGACTTCACCTCGATATAGCCCTCGGTGCCGTGGAACACCATGGATTGGCGATTGGCCATCTGGGTGGAGATGTAGAAGCTCAGCTCGAAGTCGCGGAAATCGGCTTTCACGCTCGAATAGATGTCGGTGCCGAATTCCGGATCGCGTTCGGTGACGGCCTGGACGCGGACCGGTTCGCGTCCCGTGGAAAAACGAGTCGTCATGGTCGGGTAGACGCCGATATCAGGCAGACCGCCGCCGCCCAGCGCCGGGATGTTGCGCATATTGCCGGGATCGCGATTGAAATAGGTGAAGACACCCTGGACATGGCGTAGCTGCCCGATCGCACCCTCGGCCAGCAGTTCGCGCACCTTCATCCAGACCGGCGTATAAGTCACCATATAGGCTTCCGACACCAGAACCTTGTTGCGATCGCGGGCTTCTATGAGGGCGGGGATCTGATCAGCCTTCAGCGCAATCGGCTTTTCGCAGAGAACATGCTTGCCGGCGTCGGCGGCCTTGATGGTCCATTCGACATGCTGCGAGGTCGGCAGCGGGATATAGACGGCATCGATGAGGTCGGAGGCCAGCATTTCCTCGTAGGAGCCGAAGGCGTGCGGGACGGAGAAGCGGTCGGCCATCTCGCGCGCCCTCTTCACATCGCGGCTCGCCACCGCGGTCACGACACAGTTCTCGGCATCCTGGATCGCCGGCACCACCAGTTCCCGGCCGATCTTCGCCGTCGACAGAATTCCGAAACGCAGCATGGTCCTCTCCCTTAAATCGATTCAAAGGCCGCAATCTAGCCAGTCTGCATGACAGGAGCAATGGCGAGAGAGGATTGGCATCCGGCTTCATCCACGCGATGTCCGAAAATGTCCGCCACGTGTCCGGAAGCGGCATTTTTCCGCTTTGGGAAGGCGATATTCTGTTGCAGACTTTGCAAACGAGGAGAAAAGAAATGTCCGCCATCAAGACCGCACTTATCGTCGTCGATGCTCAGGAATCGTTTCGCCACGCCCCGTACTGGGACGCCAACGAACTGCCCGACTACTTCCGGCATCAGCAGGCCCTGATCGACGGCGCGAAGGCCGCCGGCATTCCCGTCGTGCAGATCTTCCACACAGACAATGACGAAGAGTTCCGGGTGGAGAGCGGATTTGTCCGCACGCTCGACGAACTTAAGATCGAGCCCGACGTCACGTTCTTGAAAACGCGTCACTCGGCCTTCGTCGGTACGCCTCTGCACATCTGGCTGACGGAACACGGCATCAACCGCTTGATCGTCTCCGGCATCCGCACCGAACAGTGCTGCGAAACCACGGCACGGCATGCCGCCGACAGCGGCTACGCGGTCGATTTCGTCACGGACGCGACGCTGACCTTTCCGATGACGCACGCCTCCGGCGCGGTGTTCTCGGCACAAGATATCAAGACCCGCACAGAACTGGTGCTTGCCGACCGTTTTGCCCGCATAGCAACCGTCAACGAAGCTCTTGCAGCCGCGATCGAGGCTGCATGACGGAGCTTCGACCCCGGCCTCGCATCGTTCCGATCTACGTCGTCCTGCCGCCGCACACGCTGCTGCTCGACGTTGCCGGGCCGATCGAGGTGCTGGCCGATGCCAATACCGAACAGGACGAGGTGGTGTTCGACTGCCGTTTCGTGTCGCCTGCGGATATGCAACCGACATCGATCGGGCTTGCCGTGGCCCGCCTCGCACCCCTGCCACAATCCCTGCCGGACGACGCTTATGTGATCGTTTCCGGCAGCCTGATCGGGAAAAGCGACGAGCCTGATGTCAAGCGACAGCGGGCGGAAATCTCGACCTGGCTTGAAAGGGTCGTGACGCCGGAGGTGACTCTCGTGACGATATGCTCGGGCGCCCTGCTCGCCGGCGCCGCCGGACTGCTCGACGGGCGCGAATGCACGACCCATGCGGATTGTCTCGACGCTCTCAAGGCGGTCGCGCCGCTCGCCCGCGTCGTCGAGAACCGCCTCTATGTCGAGGATGGCAAGCGCCTGTCAAGCGCGGGCGTGTCGACCGGCATAGATCTGGCGCTGCATCTCGTCTCACGGCTTACCTCGCCGGCGGTGGCGATCCGGGTGGCACGCAACATGGTGCTCTACATGCGGCGCAGTGGCGGCGATCCGCAGCTGTCGCCCTGGCTTGCCGGACGCAACCACATCCATCCGGCCATTCACCGGGTGCAGGATGCGATCATGGCCGATCCCGCCTCGGATTGGGACGTTCCCCGCCTGGCCACACTCGCCCGCGTCAGCGAACGGCATCTGTCGCGCCTTTTCCGCGAGCATGCCCGAATGTCGGTCGTCGACTACATCAACCTGATGCGCGTGACGCTTGCCCGCGACCTGATCAGCCAGTCGCGGCTCGACATGGAGAGCGTGGCCGAGCGCGCAGGCTTTGCCTCCACCCGCCACCTTCGCCGCGTCTGGCGGCTGCACAATGCGCTGCCGCCCAGCCGCTACCGGATCGCCGGCGAGTAAGCCTGCCCCAGCCGCAATGAGATCAAACAAATTGAATGGTGGATCATTCACCCCGTTGTTAGGTTCGCCTCACAGCACCCGAACAGTCGATCACGGAGACCTCCCCATGAAGATGCGCCCCCTTGGCCGGACCGGCCTTACCATCGCTCCCGTCGTGTTCGGCGGCAATGTGTTCGGCTGGACGGCGGACGAGAGGACCTCCTTCGATTTGCTCGATGCCTTCTTCGACGCCGGCTACAACACGATCGACACGGCGGACGTTTATTCCGCCTGGGTCGACGGCCATGAGGGCGGCGAAAGCGAGACGATCATCGGCAAGTGGCTGAAGCGCGGGCATGTGGCGCGCGACAAGACCGTTATCGTCACCAAGGTCGGCTTCGACAACCGCGAGCGGAAGACCGGGCTCAGCGCCAATTGGATCGCGGAAGCCGCCGAGGCCTCGCTGAAACGCCTCGGAACGGACTACATAGACCTCTACCTCGCCCACAAGCCGGACCCCGACGTCGCGATCGAGGAGACACTCGAAGCTTTCGAGAAGCTGAAGACCCAAGGCAAGGTGCGATCGATCGGCTGCTCCAACTATGACGCCGAAGAGCTGCAGGCCTCGCTCGATGCCGCGAAGGCGAAGGGCCTGCCACGCTTCGACGTCCTGCAGCCGGAATACAATCTCTACACCCGCGACCGGTTCGAAGGCCCGATCGCCGACCTCTGCATCCGCGAGGAAATCGGCGTGATCAGCTACTACGCGCTCGCCGCTGGCTTCCTGACGGGCAAGTATCGCAAGACGGAGGATACCGAGGGCGTCGCGCGAAGCTACCGGGTCGGCAGCTATCTCGATGACAAGGGCTACCGTATCCTGGCCGCGCTCGATCAGGTCGCGGCAGAAACCAAAACCAATCCCGCCACCGTCGCGATCGCCTGGGTCGCCGCCCGGCCCGGCATCACCGCCCCCATCGCCTCCGCGACCAGCCTGCGGCAACTCGAAAGCCTCATCGCTGCCGGCAGGCTTCAGCTCAGCGAGGCACAGATGCGGCTTCTGAACGAGGCCGGAGCCTGACGATGGCGCTGACGATCCGGGATGCAACGCCCGACGACGAGCAGGCATGGCGACGGCTCTGGAACGACTATCTGGCCTTCTACAAGGTCGATCTCCCCGACGACGTGACCGACCACACCTGGGCGACGATTCTCGATCCCGCATCCCGCGTCGCCATGCGGGTCGCCGAGCTCGACGGTGAACTCGGCGGCTTCGCAATCCACCACTTCCACGATTCGACCTGGGTGAAGACGCCGGACTGTTACCTGGAGGACCTCTACCTTGACGAACGCTTTCGCGGCCAAGGCATCGGGCGCTCCCTGATCGACGATCTTATCCTCTTGGCGAAGGCGAAAGGCTGGTCGCGGCTCTATTGGCACACAAACCGGGACAACGAGACGGCGCGGAAACTCTACGACACCTACGCACAGGAAGACGGGCACATCCGCTACCGGATCAGGCTAACGTGATCAGCCGCCGCCATGGCGGAAGAAATCGATGAAGGCGCGCAGTGCCGGACGCATCTGCCGGCGCGAGGCGTAGTAGATGTAGAAACCGTCGAAGGGCTGGCACCAGTCCGACAACACCTCGACGAGTCGGCCGGCCTTCAGGTCCTCCTCAACCTTCCTCTCGAAGATGAAAGCAAGGCCGGCGCCTTCCAGGGCGGCGGCGCGGATGAGGCTCTGGTCCGAGAGGATCAGTGGACCCGATACGTCGATGGCGATCTCCTTGCCGTCCTTCTCCAGTTCCCATCGGTAGATGCGCCCGCTGGAAAACCGCCTGCGAATGCAGCGATGATGCATGAGATCATTGGGATAACGCGGAACCGGATGTTTCTCGAAATAGCCGGGCGAGCCGACGATGACGCCGCGCCAAGGGCCGCTGGCGCGCACGGCGATCATGTCGGCATGGAGGTTTTCGCCGAGCCTCAGACCCGCGTCGAAACCCTGCTCGACGATGTCCTCGAACCGATCGACCAGCACAAGCTCCAGCTCGATATCCGGATAGGCTTCCAGAAAGGCGCCGACGCGCGGGACGATCAGGTCCTCCGCGGCAAGCCTCGGCATGGTGATGCGCAGCGGTCCCGCCGGACGACCACCGCTTTCGGCGATCGCCGAGAGACCCGCCTCGATTTCCGCCAGTGCCGGCGAAAGGCGTTCGAGCAGGCGCTCCCCTTCTTCCGTTGGCCTGACGCTCCTGGTGTTTCGCGCCAGTAACCTGACACCGAGATGTTCCTCAAGCGCCGCCACGGCGTGGCTTGCGGCCGATGGTGCAACACCCAGCTCTTCCGCCGCCCGCCGGAAATTGCGGTGGCGCGCGACGACGGCAAGAACGGCAAGCTGGGCGAGTTGAGTCCGATTCATTGTTCTAACTGATAGATCAAGCTGTTCCTTCTTGCAGCAATTTTCAGAAGAGTGATACCGGCATATTCTGCGCCTCGATCGATAGCCCGTTCGAAGGAGCATTCCATGAAGATCCGCAAACTTGGTTCCCTTTCCGTCTCGTCCCTCGGCCTCGGCTGCATGGGGATGAGCCACGGCTACAGCCCGACCGGAGACGACGTGTCCTCCACGGCGACGCTGCACCGGGCCGTGGAGCTCGGCGTCACGCTGTTCGACACGGCGGAAGTCTACGGCCCGTACACGAACGAGATTCTCGTCGGCAAGGCGCTGAAGCCGTTCCGCGACAAGGTTCAGATCGCCACCAAATTCGGCTTCCGCATCGATCCGACGAAGCCGGCTGCAGGCATGATGGTCGGCACCGACAGCCGGCCGGAAAACGTTCGCGCCGTCGCCGAGGCCTCCCTGAAGCGGCTCGATACTGATGTGATCGACCTCTACTACCAGCACCGGGTCGATCCGGCCGTGCCGATCGAGGAGACGGTAGGCGCGATGGCCGAGCTCGTCAGCCAGGGCAAGGTCAAGGCATTGGGCCTCTCCGAAGCCAGCGCCGATACCATCCGCCGCGCCCATGCGATCCACCCCATCGCTGCTGTCCAGAGTGAGTATTCGCTCTGGACCCGCGACCCGGAGGAAAACGGCGTGCTGGAAACCTGCCGCGAGCTCGGCATCGGCTTCGTGCCCTTCAGCCCGCTCGGTCGCGGCGTCTTGACGGGTGGCCTAAAGAAACTGGACACGCTCGCCGCCGACGATTTCCGTCGGAGCCTGCCGCGGTTCCAGGCGGACAATTTCGACGCCAATCTGGCGCTGATCACGCTGCTGGAAGAGATGGCGGCCAAGAAGGGCGTGACGCCGGGGCAACTGGCGCTCGCCTGGGTTCTGGCGCAGGGCGATTTGATCGTTCCGATCCCCGGGACGACGAAGATCGCCAACCTCGAAAGCAATGTCGCGGCCGCCGACATCGTGCTGACACCGGACGAGGTCAGCCAGCTCGGCGACCTGCTGTCGCCGTCGAAGGTGGCCGGTGGGCGCTATCCCGAAGCGATGGCCAAGATGGCAGGAAGATAAGCCCTTCCTCCACCCCAAAAGCGGCGTGGGACGCAATCGCGTCCGGCGCTCCGACTTTTTAATTGCATATGCAATTATATCTGCTAGGGTTGAGCCATGTTCGATCATTGCCTCTACTTCAACACCGTTTCCCTTGCCCGCCAGCTGGAGCGCGCCTGGACGGAGGCGTTCAAGCCTTTCGACCTGACGCCATCCCAGGCGTTCACGCTCCGCGCCGTGCTGCGCAAGCCGGGAATGCTGCAGAGCGAGCTGGCCGAGACAATGAAGATCGCCCGGGCCACGGCGACGCGGGCAGTGGACGGTCTTGAGGCGCGAGGCCTGCTGCAGCGGAGACCCAACGATCGCGACAGGCGTGAAAGCGAGGTCCACCCGACGGGGGCGGCGCTCGACCTGCGCGATGATCTGGAAGCCGCAAGCGCGGCCATGACCACAAGGTTCAAGGGCGAACTCGGCGCCGAACGGTTCAGGACGTTCGTCGATGAGATCAAGTCCATCGGGGCCAGCTTGCCCTGATGTCGACCCAAATAGTTGCATAGCTAACCAAGGAGAGTTCCATGCCCATCCTCAACGTCAAGATCAGCGGCGTCCGTTCCGACGCCGTCACGGCATCCGTCTCCCGGATGCTCCAGGACCACACCCAGCGGATCCTGCGCAAGGACCCGGCGCTGACGGCGATTGCCATCGACTACATCGATCCGCGCGACTGGATCGTCGGCGGCAAGAGCCTTGCCGAACAGAAGCAATCCAGCGTCTACCTGAACATCAAGATCACGGACGAGACCAACACCAAGGACGAGAAGGCGGCCTATATCCGCGCGGTGTTCGACGGATTTTCAGCTCTCCTCGGCACGCTGCACGAGGAGAGCTACATCCACGTCGAAGATGTCCGCGCCGCGGCCTATGGCTACGGCGGGAAAACCCAGGAACGGCGGTATCACGAGGGACGTTAGGCGCGCAGCACGCCGCCTGTCGTCTTCTCGACATTGCCGACGATCTTCTTCGTCAGCGCATCGAAATCCTCGTCGGTCAGCGTCTTGTCGACCGGCTGGATCAGCACCTCGATCGCCACAGACTTGCGGCCTTCGCCGACGGAGGCACCTTCGAAGATATCGAAGACGTTGACGCCCGAGATCAGCTTGCGGTCGGCGCCGCTTGCGGCCCTGACGATGGCGCCCGCCTCGACGGTCTTGTCGACGACAAAGGCGAAGTCGCGGCGCACCAGCTGGAACGGCGAGAGTTCGAGCGCCGGCTTGGTGCGGGTCGCCTTCCTCTTCGGCTCCGGCATCGCGTCGATGAAGATCTCGAAGCCGCAGAGCGCGCCGGATACGTCAAGCGCGCCCAGCGTCTTCGGATGGAATTCGCCGAAATAGCCGAGGATCACCTTGGGGCCGGCCTTGATGGTGCCGGAGCGGCCCGGATGATACCAGGCCGGGGCGCCCGCCTCGATCTGGACATTGCTCATCGGCAGACCGCAGGCTTCCAGCACCGCTAGCGCATCCGCCTTGGCGTCGTAGACATCGACCGGCTTGCCGCCGCCCTTGGCGGCATTCGACCAGAGCCGGCCGCTGCCGGCCAGCGAGGCCGTGCCGCGCCTGATACCACCGGCAACACGGCGCTGGCCTTCCGGCGTGTCGCTCTCGTAGGTTCCGGACACCTCGAAGATCGCCACGTCGCCGAAGCCGCGGTCGGCATTGCGCTGGGCCGCCGTCAGAAGGCCGGGCAGCAACGAGGGTCGCATGTCGGACATGTCTGCCGCGATCGGGTTGGCGAGCTTCAGCGCGTGGCTGCCGCCGCCGAAGAGCTTGGCATGGTCTTCCGAGATGAACGACCAGGTGACGGCCTCCAGCATGCCGCGGGCCGCAAGCGCCCGCTTGGCCGCCCGGCTGCGGATCTGCAGCGTGGTCAGAATCTTGCCGTTAACCGAACCTGTCGGCGCAAGCGGCTCCGGCTTGATTTGGTCGACGCCATGGATGCGCATGACTTCCTCGACGAGATCGGCCTTGCCGTCGACATCCGGACGCCAGGAGGGAACGGCGACCTTCACCGTCTCGCCCGAGCCCGAAACCTCGAAGCCGAGACCGGTCAGAATCTGCTTCGCGTCTTCGTTCGACACCGTGAGACCCGTGAGCCGCTTCACTTCCGAATAGGGGAAGTCGACCACCTTCTTCGTGTGACCCTTGTAGCCGGTAACCTTCTTCTCCGCGGCCGTCCCGCCGCACATTTCGAGCACCAGTTCCGTTGTGCGTTCCAGACCCGGAACCATGTATTCCGGATCGACGCCGCGTTCGAAGCGATAGCGTGCGTCAGTAATAATGCCATGGGCACGGCCGGTCTTGGCGATATTGATCGGGTCCCAGAGGGCCGATTCGATCAGCACGTTGACGGTGTTCTCGTCGCAGCCGGAATGCTCGCCGCCCATGATGCCGCCGATCGATTCCACACCGTTGTCGTCGGCGATGACGACATTGGCCGGGTTCAGCTTGTAGGTACGGGTATCGAGCGCGAGAATCTCTTCGCCTTCCTTCGCGCGACGCACCACGAGCGTACCCTTGACCTTGTCGGCGTCGAAGACGTGCATCGGCCGGCCCTGATCGAAGGTCATGTAGTTGGTGACGTCGACCAGCGCCGAGATCGGGCGCAGGCCGATCGCCAGCAGGCGCTGCTGCATCCATTTCGGGCTCGGCCCGTTCTTGACGCCGCGCACGAGACGGTAGGCGAAGCCGGGGCAGAGGCGCTCGTCGTCGAGCACGATCTTGACCTCGTACGGCGTCTCGCCCTCGACCTTGAAGGACGGCGCCTTCGGCGTTTTCAGCTTGCCGAGACCGGACGCTGCCAGATCGCGGGCGATGCCGTAGATCGAGGTGCAGTCCGGACGGTTCGGCGTCAGGTTGATCTCGATGACCGGGTCGTCGAGGCCGGCATAGGACGCGAAGGACGTGCCGACCGGCGCATCCTCGGGCAGGTCGATGATGCCGTCGTGATTGTCCGAGATGTTGAGCTCCTTTTCGGAGCACATCATGCCATGGCTCTCGACACCGCGGATCTTGCCGACGGAGAGCGTCACATCGATACCGGGAACATAGACGCCCGGCCGGGCGAGCGCGCCGACGAGCCCCGCCCGCGCATTCGGCGCGCCGCAGACGATTTGCACCGGCTTTCCGTCACCGGCATCGACCATCAGCACCTTCAGCCGGTCGGCTTCCGGATGCTTCTCGGCGGAGAGAACCTTGGCGATGACGAAGGGCTTGTACGCCGCCTTGTCATCGACATCCTCGACTTCGAGGCCGATCGCGGTCAGGCGCTCGCAGATCTGTTCAAGCGTGGCGTCGGTATCGAGGTGATCCTTCAGCCAGGAGAGTGTGAATTTCATCGAACTGTCTCGTCTTCCTCAGCGCGCCCGTGGCGCAATTCAATATTCCGTCGCCCGTGTCGACCTCTAGCTTAAGCAGCCTTCTCGGGCGCCTTGGCCCCAGGCGCTTTCACACCGAGGAACATGCTCTTCACCGAAATGCCCTCATCAACTTCTGTCCACCAGACACCTTCGTACATAAGTTCAATGTCGTTCAATCCTTGCAGATCGAGCCCAGAAAGGAACGGATACCACCAGAGCGGCGCGGAGATCGTGCGCCCGTCGGCAAGCGTCACATGCACCTCGTCCTTTGTGCACCAAGCTTTCACCGGACGCATTTCTTCGGTCTCAAATTCCAAAGAAGTCATTCCAAGCCTCGATCCATTCGCTTTGATGTTCGGCGATTACCGCCAAGATCCGTTCAATTTCGCGATCATTGTACCCGACATTCCTAGCCACCGCCAAACTCGTCAACCAAACCTTCAGCGACTTCCCATCTTTGACCACGTGGATATGCGCGGGCTCACCTCGATCGAGAGCATAGAACCTGAACTTGTATCCATGCCAGACAAGGAGTGTTGGCATCTGCTTCACTAGCCCTCAATCGACACCATCCGACGTCGCCCAATTCAGGGAAGGGAACAGCTCACTGTCTCGTTCCCATCTGCATATTGCCCGAGGCGTCCGACGCCTTCCTTCCGAGGAGCATGCTGACCACCGTGACATCGAGATCGATATCGGGCCAGTGAATGCTGTCAGGCATGAATTCCACATTGTTCCGCTCGGCCGGCAGCGCCTCCTTGAGGGGCGGGTACCACCAGACCGGAACGCTCACGATCCGACCGTCCGTCAATTCCACATGCAGCAGGTCGTCGTCGCAGAGAAGGTCGACCGGTCGCATAGTGTCGAGATGTTCAATCACGTTGCATTGCCTTCATTCACCCGGATAGGCGGGGCTCACCACCTTTCCGTTACTCCGCCCCGGATTGGTCGGCACGGTCACTATCCTTGGCGATCAGCCGCTCAAGCCACCAAAAAGGGTCGGCACGTCGAGCGGGCGAAAACCGTAGTGGCTCATCCAGCGCACATCGGCGTTGAAGAAGTCGCGCAGGTCCGGCATGCCGTATTTCAGCATGGCGATGCGGTCGAGGCCCATTCCCCAGGCAAAGCCCTGGTACTCGTCCGGATCGAGACCGCCGGAGCGCAGCACATTCGGGTGGACCATGCCGCAGCCCAAAATTTCCATCCAGTCGGTGCCTTCGCCGAACTTGACGATCGGGCCGGACGACCGGTCGCACTGGATGTCGACTTCGAAGCTCGGCTCCGTGAACGGGAAGAAGGACGGGCGGAAGCGCATGGTGACGCTGTCGACCTCGAAGAAGGACTTGCAGAACTCTTCCAGCACCCAGCGCATATGGCCGACATTGGCGGTCTTGTCGACGACGAGGCCCTCGACCTGGTGGAACATAGGAGAATGCGTGGCGTCGCTGTCCTGGCGATAGGTCTTGCCGGGGATGACGATGCGGATCGGCGGCTTCTGCAATTCCATCGTGCGGACCTGGACGGGCGAGGTGTGCGTGCGCAGCACCTTGCGCTCGCCGTTTTCGTCCGGCTGGAGGAAGAAGGTATCGTGCATCTCGCGGGCCGGATGACCCTCGGGGAAGTTCAGCGCGGTGAAGTTATAATAGTCGGTCTCGATATCGGGACCTTCCGCGATCGAGAAGCCCATGTCGGCGAAGATCGCGGTGATCTCGTCGACGATCTGGCTGATCGGGTGGATGCGGCCGCGCTCCGCCGGCGAGGAGCGCACGGGTAGCGACACATCCAAGGTCTCGGCCTTCAGGCGGGCATCGATCGCCGCATCGCGCAATTCCGTCTTGCGGGCGGCAAGCTGCTCCGTGACCTCGTTCCGCAGCGCGTTGATGGCGGCGCCGCGCGTCTGGCGCTCTTCGGGGCTCATCGTGCCGAGTGTCTTCAGGAGTTCGGAAACCGACCCCTTCTTGCCCATCGCGGAGACGCGTACGGCCTCGATCGCCGCTTCATCCGTCGCGGCGGCGATCTGAGCGAGAAGCTCGGTTTTCAGAGTGTCGAGATCGGACATGTTTCCGTTTCCTGCCCCGTTGTCGCGCCACCCTTTCCACGGTGGCATGAAGATCACATGAAAAAACCCGCGCCAGCCCTGCCAGCGCGGGTTTCCCAATACTTGAATTCAGTCTGGGAAGCGCTGGTTACTTGACCGCGCTTTCAAACTCGTTGGCCGTGCCGGCGTCCTTGAGGTACTCGAGCGCCTTCTTGGAGGCGTCGACCAGTGCCTTGAAGGCAGCCGGCTCGTGGATGGCCATGTCGGACAGAACCTTGCGGTCGACTTCGATGCCAGCCTTGTTCAGACCGTCGATGAAGCGGCCGTAGGTCAGGCCGAATTCGCGGACAGCGGCGTTGATGCGCTGGATCCAGAGAGCCCGGAAGTTGCGCTTGTTGACCTTGCGGTCGCGGTAGGCGAACTGCTTCGAACGATCGACGGCAGCCTTTGCTGCGCGGATCGTGTTCTTGCGGCGGCCATAGAAGCCCTTGGCCTGCTTCAGAACCTTCTTGTGCTTGGCGTGTGCGGTGACGCCACGTTTTACGCGTGCCATGTCATGATCTCCTTAAATGGTCCGTTCAGCGAAAGGGTCTTAGAGACCGTTCGGCAGGTAGTTCTTGATGACCTTCTTGCCGTCCGGTTCAGCCAGAACCATCGTGCCGCGGGCATCGCGAATGAACTTATTGGACCGCTTGATCATGCCGTGGCGCTTGCCGGCGGCAGCAGCGACGACCTTGCCGGTCGCCGTGACCTTGAACCGCTTCTTGGCAGCGGACTTCGTCTTCATCTTGGGCATTTTGCTTACTCCATTGTTCTTTGTATAGAGCCGGCTGACGAGGCTGGCTCAAGCATAAGAACGGCCACGGCATGCCCTGCCGGACCGTTCGGACGGGCGCTTATAACCGCAAGGCGGCAAAAGCGCAACGGGTCTTGCCGCGGATTCGCATCAGGCTATCCGCGAAAGACAAAACGCACCGGCCATCTGCCCGGTGCGTCCATGCGGTACAGCGTTCCGAAGAATTACCTCGGCGCCAGCACCATCATCATCTGGCGACCTTCAAGCTTCGGCTCGGCCTCGACCTTGGCGATCGTGGCGGTGTCTTCCTTGACCTGGAGCAGGAGCTTCATGCCAAGTTCCTGGTGAGCCATTTCGCGGCCGCGGAACTTGAGCGTCACCTTGACCTTGTCGCCTTCCTCGAAGAAACGGTTCATCGCCTTCATCTTCACCTCATAGTCATGGGTGTCGATGTTCGGGCGCATCTTGATTTCTTTGACTTCGACGATCTTCTGCTTCTTGCGCGCTTCGGCCGCCTTCTTCTGGTTGGCGTATTTCAGCTTGCCGAGATCGAGGATCTTACACACCGGCGGATCGTTGTTCGGCGAAATTTCCACCAGGTCGAGCCCGGCATCCTCAGCCATCTTCAGCGCCTCGTCGGTCGCGATGACGCCGAGGTTTTCACCTTCTTCATTGATGAGCTGTACGCGGGGAACTCGTATTTCTCGGTTGGAGCGCGGCCCATCCTTGACGGGGGCGTCGGCTTTGAACGGTCTGCGAATGGTCGTATTCTCCTAGACTATTTCCGTTTGCAGCGAGGTTTACGCGGCCGGGCTGCTTTTGTTCCGGAGATGCGCCTCGACCACGCCGGTGTCAATAGCACGTTCGTTGAGAAAAATCACCTCCTGTGCCGTTTTAGGCGAATCTGTTCTATAGACCCGCAAAACAACCGGGAATCCGCATCATGACCGACCAGACCGAAAACATCGCGACCATCCTGACCGTCGGCGATGGGCCGAACGCTCGCGAGATCGCAATGCTCGTCCGCGAGGCGGACCGCGAAGGACCGACCCTGGTCTGGCTCGGCGGCTATCGCTCCGACATGACCGGGACAAAGGCAATCGAAATGGATGCACTTGCCGGTCGACTCGGACTCAAAGCCGTGCGCTTCGACTATTCCGGCCATGGCGCATCCGGCGGCGCGTTCCGCGATGGCACCATCTCCCGCTGGCTGGAGGAGGCGCTCGCCGTGATCGATCATGCTGGCGGCTCAGAGGTCGTCCTCGTCGGCTCGTCGATGGGCGGATGGGTGGCACTCAGGCTGGTGCAGGAGATCGCCCGGAGGGGGCAAGGTCCGAAGATCGCCGGTATGGTCCTCATCGCCCCGGCACCGGATTTCACCGCCGAACTTATCGAACCCAATCTCAGCGAGACCGAACGGCGCTCGCTGGAGGAACGGGGTTACTTCGAGGAACCCTCGGAATACAGCCCCGAGCCCAACATCTTCACCCGCGCCCTGATCGAGGACGGTCGCCGCAATCTCGTGCTGGCCGGCATCCTCCAGACGCGGTGCCCGGTTCACATCCTGCAGGGCATGAAGGATCCGGACGTTCCCTACAGCCACGCGCTGCGCCTGGTGGAGCATCTGCCCGCCGACGACGTCGTGCTGACGCTGATCCGCGACGGAGACCACAGGCTGTCGCGACCGCAAGACATCGAGCGAATGGTCGCCGCCATCACGGCGGTCGCAAACCCGGCCTGATCCGTTGCATTTTAACCATAGTGGACGATAGGTTCTGACTCGCCATTCCTTGTAGATTGACGATGCGCCGCCCCTTTATTAACGTTTTGTTAAGAATATTGGGGACGGCCTATGAAGACTGGTTCGCGGGTGCTTGCCGCATTGTTGGTGAGCGTTGGCGTATGTGCGCCTATGAATGCGGCGTGGACTGCGCCGAAGACGCATTTGTCGATGGTCACCGGCAAGGTTACCTCGCAACCGATCGGACATTATGAGTTCTGTCGCGCCAACTGGTCGGAATGTTCGATCCGAACCCGCGCCACCGCTCCCCGACAGGTCACCGCCCATGGGTGGGAGATCGTCCGCAACGTCAACATCTCGGTAAACCATAGTATTAAGCCGTTCACGGACGCCGAAATCTACGGTCGCGAGGAACTCTGGACCTATCCTGTCGATGTGGGCGACTGCGAGGACTTTGTGCTTTTGAAGCGCAAGACGCTGATCGAGGCCGGCTTCCCGGTCTCCGACCTGCTGATCACGGTCGTGCGCAAACCGGACGGCGAAGGCCACGCGGTCCTCACCCTTCGCACCGCGCAGGGCGATTATGTGCTCGACAACCTCTCCGATGAGGTCAAGTCGTGGCTCGACACGCCCTATACGTTCCTCAAGCGCCAGGCGAGCTTCGATACCGGCCGCTGGGTGACCATTGAGGACGGCCGCGACGTTCTCGTCGGCGCGACCCAGTAAAGTACGGCCTTCAGGGTTTTCCTTCACCAGCGCCGCTGCCGACCCGAAACGGCCGCGCGGTTCGCGTTTCAGCCTTCAACCCTGCCCGATCAGCACGCCGGCGGCGAGCACCAGCGAGCCGCCGAGCACCACCTGCATGGTTGCGCGCCAGAAGGGCGTCTCCATGTAGCGGTTCTGGATGAAGGCGATGGCCCACAGTTCGACGAAGACGACGACGGCCGCCGTGATCGTTGCGGTCCAGAAATGCGGGATCAGGTACGGCAGCGCGTGACCCAGGCCGCCGATCGCCGTCATGATGCCCGATGCAAGACCACGCTTCACCGGCGAACCGCGCCCCGACAGCTTGCCGTCGTCGTGCGCCGCTTCCGTGAACCCCATCGAGATGCCGGCGCCAACCGAGGCGGAGAGACCGACGAGAAAGGTCTGCCAGGTGTCACCGGTGGCGAAGGCCGCGGCAAATATCGGCGCGAGCGTCGAGACCGATCCGTCCATCAGCCCCGCCAGCCCCGGCTGCACATAGGTCAGGATGAACTGTCGCCGGGAGGTCTCGTCCTCTTCGGCCCGGACGTCCTCCGGCGCATGCCGTTCGCCCAGCATGCGTGCCGTCTCCTCGTGCCCCTCCTCGGCCAGAGCCAAGTCTCCGAGCAGCTTTCGGGTCTCGGCATCGCTCGTGCGCTTGGCCGCTTCCCGATAGAAGCGGGCGGCGCCCTCCTCCATGAGTTCGGCCTCCGACCGGATCTGGTCCAGCGACTGGTTCTGACGCAGCCAGTCCGGCTTGCGGTCGTAGAATCCCCTTACATGCTCTCGGCGGATCAGCGGAATACGATCGCCGAAACGACGGCGGTGCATGTCGATCAGCATGCTGCGATGGGTGTGTTCGACCTCGGCCATATCCTCGAACACCTTGGCGGAACCGGGATAGGCATCCCGCAACTGATCGGCATAGGCAAGATAAATGCGGGCATCGTCCTCCTCGGAGGAGATCGCCAGTCCAAGTATTTCCTGCTCGGACAGGCTGTCGAAGGGGCGCTTGGATCCGCTGAACAGACGATGAAGCATGAGAGAATTCCTTTTTAGAATAATTCTAAATCTATGCCGCAACGCTCCGTGAATCAAGGTGTCATTGTCAGTGCCGGGCAAAGAGTGCTGCGACGAAGGGCCTCGCTCTCAGAATTTGACGAACGGCAACGGAAGGCCGACATAGAGCCCAGGAACAGAGAGGTTCACATGACGGACGAACTGGTTGCGCGTGCCGCGCATCGGGCAGAGATCACGGAACGCGCAGCGGCCGACATGGCGCGTCTCGGCGTCGATGCCGCCTTCGTCGACCGTCTGGTGGAAACCTTCTACGGCCGTATCCGCGCACACGAAATGCTCGGCCCCGTCTTCGAGGCGAGGCTTTCCGGACGCTGGCCCGAACACATGACGAAGATGAAGGCCTTCTGGAGTTCTGTGGCCTTCAAGACCGGCGCCTATGGCGGCAAGCCGGTCCAGGCGCATCTGGGCGTCGAGGGCATGTATCCCGAGCTGTTCCAGCAATGGCTGGCGCTCTTCAGGCAGACGCTGGAGGACCTGACTGACAATCCGCAGGCGCATGCCTGGTTCATGGCGACGGCCGAGCGCATCGCCCGCAGCCTGGCGATGGCGCTGTTCTACAATCCGGCCCTCGACGATCCCGCACGTCACCCCAACTCCTGACGGTCCGACAGCATTTCTCACATCTGCCGCGCATCCGGCGCAATTTCAGACAACAAAAATGCGACGTTTACGACATTTCCTGACCGCGCGGGTTGAATCGCCCACGCAGCGAGGCTATGCCCCGCGCCGGGGGAGAAAACGATGAGACACAGCAAGGCAGACTAAGATGAAACGCCGTCAATTCTTCAAGCAGGCCGGCGTCGCCGGCATGGGCGCCGCGGCGCTCGCCGCCCCCGCCATCGCCCAGGAAAATCCCAAGATCACCTGGCGCCTCGCCTCCTCCTTCCCCAAGAGCCTCGACATCATCTTCGACGCCGCGACCGATATCGCCGAGAGCGTCTCGAAGGCGACCGACGGACAGTTCGAGATTCAGGTCTATGCCGCCGGCGAAATCGTGCCGCCGCTGCAGGTGGCCGACGCCGTCTCGGCCGACACGATCGAGATGGGCCACACCTGCTGCTACTATTATATCGGCAAGGATCAGGCCTTTGCTCTCGGCACCGCCATCCCCTTCGGCCTCAATGCCCGCATGACCAATTCGTGGCTCACGGCCGGCGGCGGCAACGAGATGATCAACGAGTTCCTCGCAAGCTATAAGCTCTACGCCCTGCCGGCCGGCAATACCGGTGCGCAGATGGGCGGTTGGTACCGCAAGGAAATCAAGACGATCGACGACCTGAAGGGTCTGAAGATGCGCATTGCCGGTCTTGCCGGCGAGATCATGGCCAAGGTCGGCGTCACGCCGCAGCAGATCGCCGGTTCGGACGTCTATCCGGCGCTCGAAAAGGGCACGATCGACGCCACGGAATTCGTTGGTCCCTATGACGACCTGAAGCTCGGTTTCTACAAGGTCGCGCCGTTCTACTACTACCCGGCCTGGTGGGAAGGTGGCCCGACCGTGCATGCCTTCTTCAACCTCGACAAGTTCAACGGCCTGCCGGACACCTACAAGCGCATCCTGACAGACGCGTGTGCTGCCGCGAACGCCCGGATGCTCGCCCGCTACGACGCCTCGAACGCTCAGGCGCTGCGCGAACTCGTCGCCGGCGGCGCGCAGCTCCGCGCCTTCTCCTCCGACATCCTCGACACCTGCCACAAGGCCGCCAAGGAAACCTATGCGGAGATCTCGGCAAAGAACGAGTGGTTCAAGAAGCTCTACGACAGCCAGCAGGCCTTCAAGGAGAACGCCTATCTCTGGGCGCAGATCGCCGAATACAGCTTCGACACCTACCAGATGATCCAGCAGCGCCAGGGTACGCCCTGAGTTTCATTCGCTGACATCGAAGGAGGCCCGGGCATGACCCGGGCCTCCTGTCGTTAACGGTTAACCGAACCACGGGCCGGTCAGCCCTCCAGCCCCTTCAACACATTCGCCACGTTGAGCCCGATCTCCGGCACGCCATAGCCGCCTTCCATGACGGTCAGAACCGGCACGCCCGACTTCGCAACCATTTCACCCATGCGGATGTAATCCGGGCTCTTCAACTTGAAGAAGCTGATCGGGTCCTGCTCGAAGGTATCGACGCCGAGCGACAGCACGATCGCCTCGGCGCCATAGGCGTTGATGCGCGCGAGCGAATCGTCGAGCGCCTTCGCCCAGGTTTCCCACGGCGTTCCCGCCGGCATCGGGTAGTTGGCGTTCAGGCCCTCGCCCTCGCCTTCGCCGGTCTCGTCGGCATAGCCGAGGAAGTACGGGAAGGCATCGGCGGGATCGCCGTGCAGCGAGGCGAAGAAGATGTCGCCGCGGCGGTAGGTGATGTCCTGCGTGCCGTTGCCGTGATGGAAGTCGACGTCGAGGATCGCGACCTTCTTGGCCCCGTGATCCAGAAGCCTCTGCGCCGCGACGGCGGCATTGTTGATGAAGCAGTAGCCGCCGAAGAGATCGATGCCGGCATGGTGGCCCGGCGGGCGGCAGAGCGAGAAGGCGAAGCGGTTGCCGGCATTCAGCCAGTCGGCGCCCGACAGCGCCACGTCCATGGAGGAAATGGCAGCCTCGTAGGTGCCGGCGGAGATCGAGGTTTCGACCGAGTTGGCGTAGTAACCGACGGCGCCGTCGATGTTGCGCGGCGCCTTTTCGCGGCTGCGGCGATAGGCATAGGCGGTCGGGATCGCCTCGCCCGGATAACCGGCGGCACTCCAGCGGTCCCAGCAGGTGCTCAGGAAGTCGAGAAAATCCTCGGTATGAACCTTCTTCGCCGTCTCCAGCCCGTGCTCCTGCGGCGCGTGCACGTCGGTGAAGCCCGCTTCCTTCACCGCCGCGAGAATCCATTCGGCCCGGAACGGTCCCTCGAACGGTTTTACCAGAATGCCGCCATGCAGTTCCGTCTTGGCGTCCCGCAGCTTGTGCTTTTCCGAATAGAAGACCCGCATCTCGTTCCCTTTTTCTCCGGCCGGTCGTCTTGTCATCGACCGTGCCATTGTCGCTTGCGTCGAGCCTAACGCCTGCCTTGGCGGGCTCGCAAGATGCATCGAAGAATATTCGGTCGCACGACCAAAAAACTCTCGGTCGCGGAGAGTGCTTGACGTTTAGCGTGTCGCGGACTATTTGGAAACGATCATTTCCAAATTAACGAACTAAGAGATCAGAAATGTCCACCGCCAGCCGCGCCGCCGGCCGCCCCCGCGAATTCGAGATCGACGATGCGCTCGATGCGGCGATCGCGGTGTTCACCGAGCGCGGCTATCACGGCACCTCGATTGCCGACCTCAAGGAGGCGATGGGGCTCACCGCCGGCAGCATCTACAAGGCATTCAAGGACAAGAAGGCGATCTTCCTCGCCGCCTTCGACCGTTACAAGCAGGTCCGCGCCGGACTGCTGGAGGATGCGCTGGCGGATGCCGTTACCGGCCGCGACAAAATTCATCGCATGCTATCCTTCTACGCCGACGCCGCCTGCGGCGAAAACGGGCGGCGCGGCTGCCTCGCCATCGGCGCGGCGGTCGAGCTGGCGCTGTTCGACGCCGATGTTGACCAGCGCGTCACGCGCTCCCACAAGCTTACCCTCTCGCAGATCGAGGGCTTCATCCGCGACGGGCAGGCGGACGGGTCGGTGCCTCTCCATGTCGACCCGCCCTCAGCGGCGCTCGCGCTGTTTTCCGTCCTCCAGGGCATCCGCATCGCCGGCAAGTCGGGTCAGGACCCCGGTGTTGCCCGCGCCAGCGCCGTCGCCGCCCTCAAAATACTCGACTGATCCTCCCGCATCCCATCTCCTCCCAAGGACACCTTCCATGACCCCATCGCACACCGCCGCCATTCCGGCGCAACCGGCCGGTCTTTCCGCCGGCCTCACCTTCGTCATGGCCGCCGCCTGCGGCCTGATCGCCGCCAACCTCTATTATGCCCAGCCGCTCGCCGGACCGATCGCGGAATCGATCGGCCTGCCTGTTCATGCCACCGGCCTGATCGTGACGCTGACCCAAATCGGCTACGGGCTCGGCCTGCTGTTCCTCGTGCCGCTTGGTGACCTCGTCGAGAACCGGCGTCTTATTCTGACGATGATCGGCGTCGTCACGCTGGCGCTCATCGCGGCGGGCCTCTCCACCACGCCGGGGCCTTTCCTCGCTGCCTCTCTCGCCATCGGCCTCGGCGCCGTCGCGGTGCAGATGATCGTGCCGTTCGCGGCCGGTCTCGCGCCGGACCACGCGCGCGGCAAGGTGGTCGGCAATGTCATGAGCGGGCTGATGGTCGGCATCATGCTGGCGCGGCCGGTCTCGAGCTTCATCGCGCAGTTCGCCTCCTGGCACGCGGTGTTCTTCCTTTCCGCCGCCGTCATGGTCGGGCTTGCGACCGTTCTCGCAACGCAGCTGCCGCGCCGGGCGCCCTCGACCCGACTTGGCTATTTCGGGCTGATCGGCTCGATGGGACGGCTTCTTGTCTCCCAGCCGGTGCTGCAGCGCCGCGCCGCCTACCAGGCCTTCCAGTTCTCGAGCTTCAGCCTGTTCTGGACGGTGACGCCGCTCTATCTCGCCGGTCCCGCCTTCGGGCTTTCGCAGACGGGAATCGCACTTTTCGCGCTTGCCGGGGTCGCCGGCGCCATCGCCTCGCCGATCGCCGGGCGGCTTGCCGATCGGGGCCTTGCCAGACCCGCCACCGCCTTCGGATTGCTGAGCGGCGTCGCCGGATATCTGATCACGCATATCGCGCCTGACGGCAGCGCGATCGCACTGGCACTGCTGACGCTCGCCGCCATCCTGATCGATTTCGGCGTGACGATGACGCTCGTCACCGGGCAGCGGGCGATCTACGGCCTCGGCGCCGATCTGCGCAGCCGGCTCAACGGCCTCTTCATGGCGATCTTCTTCACCGGCGGCGCCATCGGCTCGGCAGTCGGCGCCTGGGCCTTTGCCGAAGGCGGCTGGTCGCTCGCCTCCATGATCGGCGGCGCGCTGCCGCTCACGGCGTTCATCGTCTTCCTGACGGAAAGGCGCAGCCGTTGAACACAGGACCCGCGCGGACGCCACTCGGCGCCGCGCGGGTCGTGCCCTTACTCGGTCAGGTGGATTTCCTCCGTCTCGCCGCCGGTGCAGACATAGCAGCAGTCCTCGCAGGCTTCGGCATTGTCAGGCCCGGTTCCCCAGTAGCTGCCCTGATCGCCGGAAATCCAGGCGCCGTAGCAGATGCTCTCACCCTCTTCGCACGACAGCGGGATCTGCTTCGTCTCACCGTCGTCCAGCATGAAAACCTGATTGTTGCCCGGCCAGACATAGTCGCGATCCTGGCTGTAGAGCTCCACCTCGACCGCGTTCGGATGGTCGTTGCGCATGATGAAGGTGACGTCCGAAGCCATCGCGGCGCCAGCTGCGAGAGCGGTGGACAAGACAAGGACGGCACCCGCGACACGACGCGTTGCCGAAAGACGAATGAACATGGCGATGATCCCCTCTGATGACCCTTTCGGGTGCCTCTCTCATAGCAGAGGAAAAATCGGTCCGCCCGACCAAAAATGGTTGTCTTATCGTCCGGGCAGGGGCGCCACGCGCTTGTAGAACACCGTCGTGTCGCAATAGCGCCCGTCCGGAAAAAGCGCATAGTCGGGGATGACGCCGGAACGCTGCCAACCGAGCTTTTCGTAAATGCCTTCCGCCAGCTCGCCGGTGGCCGTGTCCAGCACCAGCAGCCCTCGACCGGCCTTCGCGGCCGCTTCCTCCGCCGCCTTCATGAGGTGCTTCGAAAGCCCCAGACCCCTGGCGCGACGATGGACGAGCAGTTTCATCAGGTCGCCGCGATGCGGCTGGTTGGGCTTCTGCGCGAAACCCACCTGCACCGTTCCCGAAACCCGGCCATCCACCTCCGCAACGAAGAGCAGGACCTCGCCGCGCTTTACGCCGCCGATCACGCCGCGCCAGAAGGCCTCTGCCTCGCCCGGCGCCAGCGGCGCCATGAAGCCGACGGACGCACCGTCCTCGACGCAATCGGCAAGGATGTCGCAAAGATCGGGCAACGCCTTCAGCGCTTCAGTTTCGTCGAGCTGGCGAATGACAGTCATGGGAGGCTCCGGGAAGATAGTCAGCGGGGGCCGAGATCTATGATCACGGCGTAGCGGGCGGGTTTGTCGGTTCTGTTGCGGAAGGCGTGCACGTCGCCGACATTCATGTAGAGGCAGTCGCCGGGCCGCAGCGTGTGGACGTACTCGCCCACCAGCAGCTCCATTTCGCCCTCGAACTGCCAGACATGTTGCCACTGGTTGCGGCTCGCCTGCTGGCCCTCGAAGGCGACTTCCGCGCCTGCCGGAAATTCCACCTCGACCACGTCGACGCGGGCGCCGGTGCCCTGCGGCGCCACCACGCGCCGCAGATAACCGGTTTCCGGATCACGCCACACCGGCTGGTCCTCGCGGCGGACGAGGGGCACGGCCGGGGCATTGTCGGTTGCGAAGAACACGGACAGCGAAACCCCGAGCGCCGAGCAGATGCGCGCCAGAAGTGCTGCTGTCGGACTGGCCTCGGCGCGCTCGACGCGGGAGATCATCGCCCGGCTGACACCTGAGAGTTCCGCCAACTGGTCGAGGGTCAAACCCCTCTCGGCGCGCAGAGCCTTGACCCGCTCGCCGACGACCGTCTCGAACTGTTCATCGTGATTTTCCATTATCGGAGATTTAAATTCTCTCATAATGGAGTCAAGAGGAATTCAGCGGGAGAGACGCAACGCCGTCACCGTGCCCCGTCGAGCCAGGCCCGTACGGTCGGAATATCCTCCGGCGAAAGGCCGTGCCCCGCTTCAATCTGCCGATGGGTCAGGCTCGCTCCACAGCGGAGAAACCACGCCGCCAGCGGCCCGGCGCGGTCGGCGAACGGATCGTCCCGGCCGGTGACCATCAGCACCTCGACACCCTTCAGGTCGACATCGGGCATATCGTCCAGCACCGTTACGCCGCGGATGAGCACCGCGCGACGGATCAGCCGCGGATGCAGCGCCATCACGGCGGCGATAAAATTGGCGCCGTTGGAGAGACCGAGGAAGGTCAGGCTCCCGGGATCGAGCCGGTAGCCGGCGATCGCCCCCTCGACGAAGGCGGCAAAGGCCTCGGCCTCGCTGACGATATCGGCCTGGTCGAAGCTAACAGTCGAAAACCGCCGGAACCACCGGGCAATACCCTCTTCCGTCGCCCGGCCCCGCACGCCGAGCAGCGTCGCGTCGGGGGCGATGCGGTGGCCAAGCGGCATCAGATCCGCCTCGCTGCCGCCGCTGCCGTGCAGCAGCACGATCGTCTCCTCGCCCGGCTGTTCCGGCACGAAGAAGCGATGAACGAACGGCAGGTCACGAACCGGCATCCGCGGCTCGCCCGGCATGGCGAACTGCGGCAGCAGCACCCTGATGTCCTCGGCCCGCTCGATATCATCCGGCGGCACGAACAACGTTTCGCCCAGTGTCGCCTCGTCCTCGTCAACCAGGAAACCCGGACCGTCGGTAGCAAGCTCGATCAGCGTCCCGCCCGGCTCGCGCACATAGAGCGAGTAGAAGTATTTGCGGTCGTGAACGTTGATGACCGACGAATTTCGTTTCTTAAGCTCCGCCTCCGCCTGCCGGACTGCATCGACATCCGCGACACGGAAGGCCACGTGATCGGCGGTGCCGGTGCCGGGAATGCCGGGCACATAACCGGTCGCATCGCGCACATCGACAATATCGGTCTCCGACACCATCCGCTGCAGCGCGCCATTCATTGGTCCCGGCCGGTAGCCGAAACGGGTGATGAAGGCCGCCGTCTCTTCGGCAGCATCGCTGAGGATGGTGACGCCGCGCAGGCGGATAGGCGCCATTCGATGCCCTTCGGACGGTGGACTGGCGACGCCGACCAACTTGACGATGACCCCATCCGGGTCCTTCAGCCGCAGAACGGTTTCGCCAAATTCCCGCATCGGTCCCTCGACGGTCACGCGATGGTCGAGCGCCCGCGTCAGCCATTCGCCGATCGTGTCCTGCGGAACCGCGAAGGAGACCTCCGAGACCTGGCCGTTGCCGACGCGTCCCGGCGCGCCATCCTCCCAGACAAGGAATGTGATCAGCGTGCCGGGCGAACCGGTGCGGTCGCCGTAGATGAGGTGCAATTGTTCGGCGTCCTCGAAACCGCCGGTGCGCTTGACGATCCGCAGTCCCAGGAAACCGACGTAGAAGTCCACATTCGCCTGCACCTTGCGGGTAATCAGCGTGACATGATGGATGCCGCTTTCAAAGCGCGGGGTGGTTTCGGTCATGGGTGCCTTCCGGAAATGCTGCCTCCGGACGAATCCGGTGCACGGACCATAGAAAGAAATCGTCCGGTCGTCTGCCCATTGCGTCTCTCATCCGTTATGCATCGTGACCACATATAGAAACGGAGAACCCGCCCATGCGAAAGATCGGACGTGTCGTGGAAGTTTGGCGCTATCCCGTCAGTTCGGTCGGCGGCGAGCAGCTGGAGCGGATTTCCGTGACGCCGACCGCTGTCGTCGGCGACCGCCGCTTTGCGCTGTTCGATTCGGAAACCGGCAATCCGGCCGCACCCGAGGAAGAGCCGCGCTGGCGACCCGCCCTGTTCCTCTCCGCCGAAACGGGCGAGGACGACCTGCCGCGACTGCGCTTCCCCGACGGGACCGTGATGGGCCTCTCCGACGCATCGCTCAAGACACACCTCTCCGATCATTTCGGCTTCGCGGCCGAGGCCGGCGCCTATGGCTCGAGCGGCACCTTGCCCGCCGTCTACAATCGCTACGAGGTCTCGCCGGTTCATATCGTCACCACTGCCTCGCTCGCCCGGCTGGCCGAGCTTGCAGGAACAGGTGAAGCGGACCGCCGGCGCTTCCGGCCCTCCATCCTGATCGAGACGGACGAGGGCGACAGTTTCGTCGAGAACGGCTGGATCGGTCGACCAATCGTCATCGGCGATATCGGCGTTGCGATCACCGAGGCGACGAGACGATGCGGGCTGACGCTCTCGGCCCAGCCTGGCATCGAGGAGAGACCGGAGATGCTGCGCACGGTCATCCGGCACAACAATCGCAATCTCGGGGTCTACGGCGAACCTCACGCCTCCGGTATCATCGCGGTCGGCGACGCTGTTTACGCCGACTTCTGAAGCATGCCGCCGCGATCCGAATGGATATCGTCGATGATCGCCTCGGAAACGGCCTCGCCGATTTCCGCCGCGCTGGTAATCCCCTGTACGAAGGGCTGCTTGTGCAGCAGGAAGGGGATTGCCGCGCAATAGAGACGATTGCAAAGACCGGTCGCAACCGTCGGACGATAGGCATCGTCGACATCGATCCCGCCCGTGCGCACCTGTCGTGCCGTCTCGTCTGGATCGACAACCCGCTCCTTGACGGTCGTCGCCTCCTTTACGCCGCCTTGTGAAACAAGCGTCGGGAACGGCATGTCGGTCGCCGAGAGCGCGCTCTGGCCGGTCGCATCGATGAGGGCATCGAACGCATGGCTGTCGTCGCCGATGATGATCTCGGCCCCCCGCTCGCGGCCCTCCGTCACGATCTCATAGTCTTGTCCGAGCCGCAGGATATCGAGCACGCCGGCGCGGTGCAGCGCCAGCATCCGACGGATCGACATCAGCGGGACCGTTGCGTAATCATCGACGAAGACATTCTTGAAATGCTTGTGGAAGCGCTTGAGATCCGTCTCGTTGAGATGGGGAATGGCGCGGGCAATGATCTCGTGGGTGATCAGGATCGCGTAGCGCCATGGCACGGTATAGCGCCGTTCGCGGTTCTGCTCGGTTTCGGCCAGGTTCTTCGCCGCCCAGACGAAGGGATCGGCTTCCATGCGGTCGGCATAATAGGCATCGGCAAAGGTCTCCACCGTCAACCGCCACAGACCGATCTTCGCCGCGTAATCCGGATCGGCCGCCATCAGTTCGGCGCGGAAGAGTTCGAAGAGATCGTCCAGCAGGTCGCCCCGACCGGTGGCGATCAGCGCGTCGACCGCCTCCTTGGTGCAGACCTCCGGATCGCGATAGGGCAGCGGGCAATAGAAATCGGCTTCCGGCAACAGGCCCTTGCGCGACATCATCGTCGCATGAAACGCGGCGCTCTCCGCCGCCGGCGCAAACTGCAGGTCGCCTGCGGCATCGTAGTGGAACGCGCCGTTGCTGGTCGCCACCGTCATGAGCGCGTCGATGCCGCTCAGCGAGGTCCCGAGAATGCCGACCCGGCAATTGCGCACTTCGGCCAGCTCCCCGGCCGGCCAGGGCGAGATGAAGTAGCCGGGTTTGACCTCGGTCTTGTCCGGCCAGTTGTGACCGGTCGCCATGACCACGTGATCGAAGACCGCCTCGACGGGTTCGTCCTCGCCTGCCCTTACGGTCAGCATCACGTTATGCGGCTGCAGCGCGATATCGATCACCTTCTGCCGCTCGCGTACATCGATGTTATGGCCGTTTGCGAGACCGCGTTCGACGATGCGCAGGAACTGGTCGCGCATGTATTCACCGAGCACCACGCGGGGATAGAATTCCCGCCCGTCGATCGCCTCGCGGCGGATGCCGAGCCGCTCCAGGTCTTCATTGCCTTGCCGTGTCAGCCATTCGACCAGCGTCTCGGTCAGCGCAGGAATCTCGATGCTCGGAATGTTCGACAGCATGGCCGGATCGTTGAGGCCCGGATGATAGGGCATGCCCTTGCCGGCCTCGGCTTCCGCCTCGAAGACAGTGATGTTGAGCGGCACGTTTGCCTCGACGAGCCCCTTCAGCGTGTAGAGCCCGGTCGGACCCGAGCCGATGATCGCGATTCGCGACTGCATTGTCGTGAGCCCCCATTGTGAAAGAGCGCCAGTGCGCACAGGCTTCTTCAATGGACGAAAGGCCTTCCGGTTCCCTGCCCCGGCGCGGGAACCTTCGATCGGGACTCGTGTTTTCCTGTTGTTGTCAAACAAACAGGAGGAATACCCATGATTTCCGCTGACCAGATTCGCGAACATATGGAAGTCCGCGCCCTCGATGGCGCCCATGTCGGCACCGTCGACCACCTCGAAGGCTCGAACCGGATCAAGCTGACC
Organism: Ciceribacter sp. L1K22; assembly: GCF_017599385.1. GTDB lineage: Bacteria > Pseudomonadota > Alphaproteobacteria > Rhizobiales > Rhizobiaceae > Allorhizobium. The sequence continues at coordinate 572,251 of NZ_JAGFPK010000001.1, read as the reverse complement.
CGCAACGATTCCCCCGACGGCAAGCATCACCTGATCCCGCTCGACTGGATCGATCACATCGACGAGCACGTGCATCTCAGCAAGAACCTCGACGAGGTGCGCAACGAGTGGACCTCGATCAACTGATCGGGATGCCTCAAACGACAAAGCCGCGGCCGGAATGCCGCGGCTTTGTGCGTTGAAGTTCAGACTTGCACCGGGTCTGGTTCGCGCTCAAAAGTTTTCCCAGGCGGGCTCGGCCACGGCGGCGTTGCCATGGGTCGCGGCGACCGTTCTTCGCGCGGGTGCATTCGCGGCTTTGAGCGTCCGTGCCTGACGGTTATTTGGCGGCGCATCCACCGCGAGCGTTCGCGCCTTTCCGCCCACCTCGAACCGGCCGATCAGCGTGAACAGCGCCTCTGCTTCGCGTGCCAGGGAATGGCTTGCGGCGGTCGATTCCTCCACCATCGCGGCGTTTTGCTGGACGTTCTGGTCCATGGAGTTCACGGCCGTATTGATCTCCTTGAGACCCATCGACTGTTCGCGCGCGGCTTCGACGATGGCGACCACATTGGAGCGGACGTCCATCACCTGCTCGACGATCGCGTCCAGCACCTTGCCGGTTTCCGATACAAGCGAGACACCGTCGCGCACCTGTTCGCCGGATTTTCCAATCAACGCCTTGATCTCCTTGGCCGCCTTGGCGGAGCGTTGCGCGAGTTCGCGGACCTCCTGCGCGACGACGGCGAAGCCCTTGCCCGACTCTCCGGCGCGCGCCGCTTCAACCCCGGCATTGAGTGCCAGAAGATTGGTCTGGAAGGCGATGTCGTCGATGACCCCGATGATATTTGAGATCGCGCGCGACGAGGCCTCGATCGCCTGCATCGCCTCCACCGTCCGCCCGACGATCGCGCCGGACCGGGTGGCGGTGTCGCGGGCAACATTCACCAGCTTGCCCGCCTCGTCGGCGCGGCGGCTGGAATCGGCACCGGTGCTGGTGATCTGCTCGAGCGCGGCGGCGGTCTCCTCGACCGAGGCCGCCTGCTGGGCGGTGCGGTTGGCGAGATTGTCGGCCGCGGCGCGGATCTGGCCCGAGCCTGCGGCAATGACCTGGGCGTTCTCGCCCACCGCCCGCATGGCGTCGTCAAGCTTGGTCACGGCATCATTGAAGTCCTGGCGGACCTTGTCGAGACGCGCGGTAAAGACGTCATTGATCCGCACGGTCAGTCGGCCAGCCGCGAGTTCGCCGAGCGCATTGCCGAGGCTTTCCACCGCAAAGCGGATTTCCTCGGCGTCCGCCGCCTGCACGCGCTCGCGTTCCTGGCGCTGCCGTTCCTGTTCGTCGCGGTTTTCCGCAGCCTCGCGTTCCAGTTTCACCCGTTCCAAGGCATTGTCGCGGAAGACGGCAACGCTTGCCGCCATGCGCCCGATCTCGTCGCGACGGCCCTCGCCGAAGATATCGACCTCGTTGTTGCCACCGGCCAGTGTCCCCATGACATCCGACAGGGCGTCGAGAGGCCGTACGACACCGCGCGTCACAGTCCAGACCGAGAAGACGGCCACCGTCACCGCGACCGCGCAAAGCGTTGCCATGATCACGAACATCTGGTCCTTCAGCGCATTGCCGGCCTCCAGGTTTTCCTTGGCGACACGGATCTGCAGGTCGATCAGCTTTGCGATATCCTCGCCCAGCGGATCGATGGTGGGATAGAGATCGGTCTCGGCGAAGCGGGCGATCGCCTCGCGATCGCCGGCCTCGAGAATCCGACGGAGTTCCGCGACCCCCGCGTCGGCGCGCGTGCGCTGCTTGCCGAAATTCTCTGCGAGCGCCGCTTCCTCGGGCGTCAGGTAGGTCGCCATGTAGGCTGTCCATTCGGCCTCGATGTCGCCCAGCGCCTGATCGACGCTTGCCAGACCCTCGGCCGGCGTCAGCGTGCCGGCTCGCACTTTGTGGGCGGTGTCGACGATGTTGACGGCGTAGCGGTCGGAAATGGTCTTCAACTGTTCAAGCGGGATGACGCGATCCGCCACGATGGTGCCCGCCAGCGCCGATTGCTGGCGCATGGCGTAGACGGAAAATACCGAAATGCCGGCGACCGCGGCGATCAGCAGCGTGATGCAACCCAGAAGTTTCATGCGCAACGTCATTTTCTGCTCTCGCTCGGTCATGGTCGACCGCAGGCGACGGTCGAACCTGTTCGTACAAAGTTGAAAGAGACCGTTCGTGCCGGCTTTCGCGCAGCCCGACTCGAACGCATGGTCCTCCGCGCTGCCAAATCTAGGGATCACGCGTTTACGATTTCCTGAAATATTCGCGAAACTCGATGTGTATCGGCACCGCCGGCGAGGCTTATCTGCACGAGAAGTGAATCAATCTTAAATTGCAGGCGACAGGAGAGTCCCGGCTCTGCGGCGGCAAGAAAAATCCCCCGCGACGAGGCCGGCGCGGGGGATCAAAAAAGTCATGGGAGGCCGATGCGAACGACGGTTCAGCCGCCGACCTGGGCGATCCAGTCGGGCAGGTTGTAGTAGTTGGAAATGCGGGCAACCTTGCCGTCGCGGATGTCGAAGAAGGCGCCGGCGGGCAGGCGGTATTTCTGGCCATTGGCTTCCGGCAGGCCCTCGTCGGTCGCGAGATACTCGCCGTTGACAATGAACTCGGCCGCGCCGCGCCTGCCGTCCTCGCTCGCCATGATCACGATGTCGGTCAACACCTCGTTGTAGCAGCGGTTCATGTGGTCCATGAATGTCGCGAATTCCGCCTTGCCGGTCTGGCGGCCGCCCTGGTTGATGTCGTGGGCGACATCGTCTGTCAAAAGCGACAGGAAGGTCTCCATGTCCTTGGCGTTGAAGGCGTCGTAATAGGCGCGGATCGTCTCGGCGGCGGTCATGTCAAAACTCCTGACGTTTCTCAAGCTTCACCCTTGCGGTCGCGGAGGGTATAACCGCTCCGCAACGGACTGAAAACACTCTATGGCCCTCACCATCAAATCCTTTTCGGGTAGCGACGCTTCGCCGTTCTTCGACGACCTCGCGCGGCTCAGGATCACCGTCTTCCGCGATTTCCCGTACCTCTACGAGGGCGATGCCGACTACGAGCGCACCTACCTCTCGACCTACGCGAAGTCGCAGGGCTCGGTGTTCGTGCTCGCCATCGACGACGGCAAGGTCGTGGGAGCCTCGACCGGCATGCCAATGGCGGCGGAAACGGAAGAGGTGAAGGCGCCCTTCCTCGCCGACGGTCGCGATCCCTCGGACTACTTCTATTTCGGCGAAAGCGTGCTGCTTGCCGCCTATCGCGGTCGCGGCATCGGCGTCGCCTTCTTCGAGAAGCGCGAGGCGCAGGCAAAGCGGCTCGGCCTGCCGCACACCACGTTCTGCGCCGTGGAGCGCCCCGCCGACCATCCCCGCCGGCCGGCGGACTACGTGCCGCTGAATGCCTTCTGGGAGAAGCGCGGCTATACCCACCATCCGGCGCTTCGCACGCACTTCGTCTGGCGCGATCTGGACGACATCGGGGAAAGCCCCAAGCCGCTCTCCTTCTGGATCCGGACACTCTGAATGACGACAGCGCCCGCAATCCGCGCCAGTTCCCCACTCTCGATCGCCGCCATCGTCCTGTCGATGACATCGGTCGCCATCGGCAATGGCATGATGTTCGCCTACGTGCCCTTCGTGCTGGCCACCACCGAGGCGCCGACCTGGATGGCGGGTGCGGCGGTCACGGCCGTCGCGTTCGGCGGCCTCGTCGGCTGCGTGATCGCCGGCCCGCTGATCCGCCGCGTCGGGCATGCGCGGCTCTTCGCCTGCTCGATGGCGCTCGTCATTTTTGCCGCCGTGATGATCGCGGCGGGCACCAATCCGCTGGTGTGGGTGCTGGCGCGCGGGCTCTACGGCGTCGCCGGCAACACCAATTTCATCATCTCGCAGAGCTGGCTCAACCATGCCGCCGACAATTCCTGGCGGGGCAAGGCGATGTCCGGCTTCTACATGGCCTATGTGTTCGGCATCGGCTTCGGCGCCTGGCTGTTCGGGCAGATCCCCGCATCGGGCAACCTCGCGCCGCTCGCCACCATCGCGTTCACCGCGCTCGCCATCCTGCCGATCGGGCTCACCCGCCTGCCCACACCACCGGCGCCGGCCCGCGTCTCGATCGACCTCAAGCTTGCCTGGTCGAGCTCTCCTGTCGGCCTCATCGGCGTTCTTGCCGCCGGCGGGCTCTCGATGGTCGTCCAGGGCTTCACGCCGATCTATGCCGCCGCCAACAATGTCGGACAGCAGGACGTTGCGCTCCTGATGTTCGTCATGCAGTTCGGTCTGATCTTCATCCAATATCCCATGGGCGTGCTCTCCGACCGGATCGACCGCCGCATCGTGCTGATCGCCACCTGCCTGCTGATCGCGGTGACGGCCGCCGTGTCACTGACCGTATCGTTCTCGCAGATCCTCGTCCTGATGATCGTCTTCGCGGTCTTCGCCGGCGCGGTCGAGACCGTCTACTCGATCGCCAACGCGCATGCCAACGACCGGACCGAACCGGAGGATTACGTCTCGCTCTCCTCCACCCTGCTGGTCGCCTGGTCGGCGGCGGCGACCATCGTGCCGCTTCTCGTCACCATGCTCACCCCCGTCTTCGGCGAAACCACCTTCATCTACGCCGCGCTGATCGTCGCGCTTGCCTATGCCGGCTTCGTCACGCTTCGCCTCGGCCGGCAGAAACCGGTCCCGGCGGAGGCGCGCGAAGGCTTCGAGATTCTCAGCGCGCAAGTGCCGAACGCGACCGTGATCACCGATCCCTCGGTCGAGAAGCCGGGCGACGGCGAGCGCTGACCGGCGGTACTTGCCGAAAACCCGCCTCCGCCGGGGCTTCGCCCCCTCTTTTCCGCTTTGCGACAGGGATTCGCACTGCTATATGCGCGAGCCATGAGCACCGATCGCACCCCTCTCGACCATATCCGCAACTTTTCCATCGTCGCCCATATCGACCATGGCAAATCGACGCTGGCCGACCGCCTCATCCAGTCGACCGGCGGTCTTGCCGATCGCGAGATGTCGGAGCAGGTTCTCGACAACATGGAGATCGAGCGGGAACGCGGCATCACCATCAAGGCCCAGACGGTGCGGCTGCATTACAAGGCCAACAATGGCGAGACCTACGTGCTGAACCTGATCGATACGCCCGGCCACGTCGACTTCGCCTACGAAGTCTCGCGCTCGCTCTCGGCCTGCGAAGGCTCGCTGCTGGTCGTCGACGCCTCCCAGGGCGTCGAAGCCCAGACGCTCGCAAACGTCTACCAGGCGATCGACAACAATCACGAGCTGGTAACCGTGCTCAACAAGGTCGACCTGCCGGCCGCAGAGCCCGAGCGCATCAAGGAACAGATCGAGGAAGTCATCGGCATCGATGCCTCCGAGGCCGTGCTGATCTCGGCCAAGACGGGTCTCGGCATTCCCGACGTTCTCGAAGCCATCGTGCACAAGCTTCCGGCGCCGAAGAGCGAAGGCGGCGAAAAGGCCCCGCTCAAAGCCCTGCTGGTCGACAGCTGGTACGACACCTATCTCGGCGTCATGGTTCTCGTCCGCGTCCTCGACGGCGTGCTGACCAAGGGTCAGACGATCCGCATGATGGGCACGGACGCCAAATACACGATCGAGCGCGTCGGCGTGCTCACGCCGAAGATGGTTGCCGTCGATTCCCTCGGCCCCGGCGAAATCGGCTTCTTCACCGCCTCGATCAAGGAAGTGGCCGACACCCGCGTCGGCGACACGATCACCGAGGACAAGCGCCCCACCGAAAAGATGCTGCCGGGCTTCAAGCCGGCCCAGCCGGTCGTCTTCTGCGGTCTCTTCCCGGTCGATGCCGCCGACTTCGAAGACCTGCGCGCGGCCATGGGCAAGCTTCGCCTCAACGACGCTTCCTTCTCCTTCGAAATGGAGAGCTCTGCCGCTCTCGGCTTCGGCTTCCGCTGCGGCTTCCTTGGGCTTCTGCATCTCGAAATCATCCAGGAGCGCCTCGAGCGCGAATTCGATCTCGACCTGATCGCGACCGCCCCGTCCGTCGTCTACAAGCTGTTCATGACCGACGGCACCGAGCGCGAGCTGCACAATCCGGCCGACATGCCTGATGTGGTCAAGATCGAGGAAATCCACGAGCCGTGGATCAAGGCGACGATCCTGACCCCCGACGACTATCTCGGCGGCATCCTGAAGCTCTGCCAGGACCGGCGCGGCATCCAGACCGAACTCACTTACGTCGGCAAGCGCGCGATGATCACCTATGAGCTGCCGCTCAACGAGGTGGTTTTCGATTTCTACGACCGCCTGAAGTCGATCTCCAAGGGCTACGCCTCCTTCGACTACCATCTCGACGGCCATCGCGAGGGCAACCTCGTGAAGATGTCGATCCTCGTCAATGGCGAGCCGGTGGATGCGCTGTCGATGATGGTCCATCGCATGGCGGCCGAAAAGCGCGGCCGCGACATGTGCGAAAAGCTCAAGGACCTGATCCCGAAGCACATGTTCAAGATCCCGATCCAGGCCGCCATCGGCGGCAACGTGATTGCCCGCGAAACCATCTCGGCGCTCCGCAAGGACGTGACCGCCAAGTGCTACGGCGGCGACGCTTCGCGTAAGCGCAAGCTCCTCGACAAGCAGAAGGCCGGCAAGAAGCGCATGCGCCAGTTCGGCAAGGTCGAGATTCCCCAGGAAGCGTTCATCGCAGCGCTGAAGATGAGCGACGAGTGAGTTAAAAATTGGCGCCGGCGAACGCCGGCGTCTTTCATTCTGGTGCTCAACTGACGCGGCGACCGGGTTTCAGTTCAAGTCCCGATTGTTGCGCATACCCCACTCCCCAATCCCCCATGGCGTTGAGCACCGGCACCAGCGACAGGCCAAGTTCGGTATAGCGATACTCGACATAGACCATCTCGCCCTCCTTCACCGGCCGGCGCGAGACGATGCCGTCGCGGGTCAGCGCGAGCAGGTTTTCATGCAGCACCTTTTCCGAGACACCGACCACGCGCCGGAGTTCGCCGAATGTGGCGGCACCATCGCGCAGGTGCCAGAGGATGCGCGGCTTCCACTTGCCGCCGATGACCTTGATGGTCGCGAACACCGGACAGTCGCGGATCTTGTCGATTTCCATCTTGCTCATCTCCACCGCCGCCTTCCGCTTACCTCCGGGTAAGCTCTTGCCCGCCCGCTCGATTTGGTCACCATGCGGCAAACCCTGGAAAGGACATGGCATGATCATCGAGTATATCCGCTACGATCTGAAACAACATCAACCCGACGACCTCATCGCCGCCTACCGGACGGCGGCGCCGCATCTTGAAGCCGCGCCGCAATGCCTCGGATACGAGCTGACCCGCTGCGTCGAGGAGCCTGCGAGCCTGACGCTGCGCATCCTGTGGACATCGACGGACGACCATCTGCAAGGCTTCCGCAAGGGTCCGCATTTCCCGCCCTTCCTCGCCGCCATCCGGCCCTTCATCGGCGAGATCGCCGAAATGCGCCACTATGAGGCCACCGACCTGTCATGGCAGCGCTGAAGACGCTACTCTTCAACCTCGTTTCGCGCTATGATGGCACATCTTCGGAGTTGCCCCATGTCGATCCATGCCCGAAAGCCCCATGACGTGACCGTCAGCGAAGCGCTCGTCGCCGAGGCGGAGGAGCTCGGCCTTGATGTGACCGGCGCCGCCGAAAAGGGCATCGCGCTTGCCATCAAGGCGGAGAAGGAACGGCGCTGGAAGATCGAGAATGCCGATGCGATCAAAGCCGACAACGAATACGTCGCCAAGCACGGGCTGCCGCTTGCCAAATACAGGCTGTGGTAGCGATGGCGCGATTTCGGGTCCATCGACTGAAATTGGGAGACCAACTGGTCGTCGACCTGCAATCCGACTATCTGCAAGACCTGCCCACACGGGTCGTGGCACCGCTTCAGTCGGTTGAAGACGTGTCCTGGGTCATCGCGCGTCTGACGCCGCGATTCGAGGTGGGCGGCAAGAGCTATGTCATGGCGACGCACCGCCTCTCCGCACTTGCCGTATCCGACTTGGGACCCTCCGTCGCCGACCTCTCGCCCCGCGCCGACGAGATCACCGCCGCCACGGATTTCCTGTTCCAGGGCTTCTGAGCTCAGTCCCAGGCGATGTCGAATTTAAGCGTCGCGTTGCCACTCGTCAGCGAATGGCCGGTGATGTCGCAACTGGTCTTGGAGCGCACGGGGGCCGCGCCCTCCAGGGTGAACTGCGCCATGGCGTAGGTAATGTGGTAGTGGCCGCGCACCTCGTAGTCGGTCGCCGGGCAGCCCTTCTTGAAGGTGTGGGCAATGCCCTCGATCAGCACGCCATCGGGATTGTCCATGGTCCACGGCTTGCCATGGAACAGCACCGTGCCGCGCTTCACCGTGCCGGCGATCGACTTCTTCGGCCGGTCATAGGCGATGATCCCCTTGGCGCCGTCGACGATGACGATCGAGCCATTGTGGTCGTAGGGAATACCATCGAGCGTGTCGATGTCGATCACCTCCACCTCCGACAGGCGGCCAATGCCGTTTCCGGACCGGACCTCGGCAGGGACTCGAGCCGGGGCTTCGGAAGCGACCGGGGCGGCAACCTTCATGACGCCGCTCGGCACGGCATTGTCGCGCAGGCCCTCGGCATAGACGAGCTTGCCCTCTTCACAGGTCCGCCAGATGCCGTATTCGCCCTCATGATACCGCCAGACGGGAAAGCAGAAGCCGGGACCAAGGATTTCGACGTCGGGCCAGTCGCTGTCAGCGCGCGGATGGAAGGCAAGGTCGGAGCCGGGGAAGCCGAAGGCGTCGGTCCAACCGCCCTTGCCGTCGGAGATCAGCAGGCTGATCTCGGAGCCGGCATGACCGAAACAGCTGGCCGCGCCGCTCGCCTGCACATGGACGATGATCTCATCGATCGCGTCGCCGTTGATATCTCTGACCTCGTAGGGCAGTTCCAGCTTCGAGCCATTCGCTTCCGGGCAGGCGCGCATTTCCGGCGTATCGAGGGTGGCGAGTGCGGCGTCGATCTCGGCCTGTGTCAGGGCCAGCGCCGGCACCGGGGCCAGCATGGCCACGACAAGGCCCGCCGTGGCCAGTGTCCGCATCGTCATCGGGGTCCGTCTGGGGGCACTTGTCGTCATGGATCATTTTCTCCTGCCTGCATGTCGCGGGAGAGACTGGAATGCCAACCTTAAGCGAGTTGTTAACGGCGGCGATGCGGGTAACGGCAGGCTTTTCAGAGAGTTAAGCCTGTTCACCGCATTCGCGGAAAATGCCGGGCGGCAGGTCGATGGCTCGCATATTTACATTTGAATGAATTTCAGTAGCCTTCCCTAATGGGGTGATAAAAACGAGAGGGAGAGGGCATGCACAAGTTCAAGATCGTCAAGACGGAGAAGGGCGAGTTCCGCGTCCAGTTCGTCTACAATGCCGAGATCATGGTCTGGTCGGAAAACTACGCGTCGAAAGCCAGCGCGAAGAATTGCGTGGACTCGCTGAAGAAGAACGCGCCGGGGGCACCCGTCGTCGATCTCACCAAGGAAGAGACCGGCAGCGGCTACCGGTTCGAGATCGACAAGGCGAAGAACGGCGAGACCTTCGTGCGCTTCCGGGCCGGAAACGGCGAAATCATGGTGCGCTCGGAAACCTACAAATCGAAGTCGACGGCCAAGAACTGCGTCGCCTCGATCCAGAAGCGGGCGGCCGAGGCGCCGGTCGAAGAGGTGGACTGACTTCAGCAGTCCGCCGTCGCCGCCTCAGACCTCCATCTCCCGCCGTTCCCGCTCCGTGACCATGGCGAGATCAAGGATTTTCTGCAGGTTGGCGGCGTGGCGGAAGGTCGGTTCCTGGGCGCTGCCCCGGCCGATTGCCTTGATGAACTTCTCGTAGTTCGTGCCGACAGGCTCGACATCGACATCGCGCCAGACCGCGAGTTCGACGTCCTCCTTCAGGCAGGCCCTCAGGCTTGATCCATCGACGCGGTGGATCACCTCGAGCCCGCCCTTGTCGCCGTGGATGCGCAGGCGCAGCTCGTTCAGGTGCCCGGTCGCCCAGCGGCTCGCATGGATCACGCCGATCGCGCCGTTTTCGAACTCGGCCGTCATGCTGAAGCTGTCATTGGCGTCGAGCTCGTATTCGCCGATGCGGTTGCCCGGCGCCTTTTCGAAGGTCTTCAGCCTTGCGAAGACGCTGTCGATCGCGGTTGCCGCGCCATAGCAGGCGAAGTCGAGGATGTGGATGCCGACGTCGCCCAGAACGCCGTTCGACCCGTGGCTGGTCGAGAGCCGCCACAGCCATTGCGATTCCGTAGACCAATCACCCCAGGCCTTGGAGACCAGCCAGCTCTGCAGGTAGGAGGCCTCGATATGGCGCACCTTGCCGATCTCGCCCGCCATCACCATCGCCCGCGCCTTCTGCACATGGGCGACATTGCGGTAACTCAGGTTGACCATGTTGACGATGCCGGCGGCTTCGGCCGCATCCGCCATTTCAGCCGCCTTGGCATAGGTCTCGGCCAGCGGCTTCTCGCACATCACGTGCTTGCCGGCGGCAATCAGCGGCATGGTGGTCGCGTGGTGAATACGGTCCGGCGTCACATTGGTCGCGGCGTCGAACTCGCCCCAGGCAAGCGCCTCGTCGAGCGAAGTAAAGGTGTTGGCAATGTTGTGACGGGCGGCGTAGGCACGGACCTTTGCCATGTCGACATCGACAGCGGCGACGATCTCGACGCCGGGAACGGTTCCAAAGTTCATGGCATGGGTATTGGCCATGCCGCCCGTACCGACCACGAGCAGGCGAATGGGGGGCATGTCAGCGGTATCCTTCCTCGCCGTCGGCGTGCAGTCTGGGTCCACGCTCGGTGATCGGTTCGAGCGCCTTTTCGACGGGTACGTTCGGCGCATCATGGACGCTCTTCAGCGGCGGCGCCGGATTGTAGGCCCAGCGAGCCGCGTTTCGCAGCACCTTCTGCACCGTCTCGTCGTGATAGGTCGGATAGGTCTCGTGGCCGGGGCGGAAATAGAAGATGTTGCCGGCGCCCCGCCTCCAGGTCATGCCGGAGCGGAACACCTCGCCGCCGGCGAACCAGGAGATGAACACCGTCTCCAGCGGCTCCGGCACAGAGAAGAACTCGCCGTACATCTCCTCGTTCTCGAGAACGAAGTTTTCCGGAATGCCCGCCGCGATCGGATGGCCGGGATTGACGGTCCAGATGCGCTCGCGCTCACCGGCTTCGCGCCATTTCAGCGCGCAGGGCGTGCCCATCAGCCGCTTGAACGGCTTGGCGAAGTGGCCGGAATGCAGGACGATCAGCCCCATGCCCTCGTGAACACGTCGCGCGACACGCTCCACGACGTCGTCCGAGACGGCACCGTGGTCCTTGTGGCCCCACCAGAGCAGCACGTCGGTTCGCTCCAGACGCTCTTCGGAAAGTCCGTGCTCCGGCTCCTGCAGCGTCGCGGTCGATACCTCGATCTCGCCGTCACCGGCCAGCGACTTGGCGATCGTCTCGTGCATACCATCGGGATAGAGACCCCGGACGATGTCATTCGTGTGCTCGTGAATGTTTTCGCCCCACACAACCGTTCTGATCGTCACCTGGACTTCTCCTGCCTGACTGTTTCGCTCCAACCATCATCGTCGCGCCCGATTGTGGCAAGGCCGGGCCGCGGCGATAAAAAAAGGCCGCCCGCCACGGGGCGGACGGCCTTGTTCCCGTCAGGGAACCTTACGGCGTGGTCGTGCTCGGCGTCGTGGTCGACGGAGCGGTTTCCGTTGCCGGCGGGGTCGCCGGAGCCACCGGATCGACCGGCTCGGCGCTCGGCGCGGTTTCGGTCACGGCCGGCGGGGTGGTCGAGGACGTGGTGGCCGGATCGGTGCCCGGAGCGCTCATCAGCGACCAGACGACGACGCCCAGAAGCAGCACGGCGGCGACGGCGATCCAGGGGGTCCACGACGGGCCACGCGGCGGCTGCGGCGTCGGCTGGAGATCGGGACGGTTGGTCATGTTCGGGTCATAGGTCATTTTCGCATTCCTCCGTTGGACTGACGGGAAAATGCGGATCGCGGATTTTGGTTCCGCCGCCCTGTCTGACGTCACCGGTTTCAGTCGGCCGCTTCCTTGACCTCGCGGAAGCGGGCCTCGACCTCGCGCCGCAGCTCGCGCCGCAGTTCCGCCTCTCGGGCGCGGCGGCGTTTCTCGTCGCCATCGAGGACGAGTTCGGGCACCGCCGTCGGCCGTCCGGCTTCGTCTACAGCGACCATGGTGAAGTAGCAGCTGTTGGTGTGCCGGCGCTCGCCGGTGCGGATGTTTTCCGCCTCGACGCGGATGCCGATTTCCATCGAAGTCCGCCCGGCGAAATTCACCGAGGCGCGGAAGGTGACGAGCTCGCCGACATGGATCGGCTGGCGGAACACCACCTGGTCGACCGACAGCGTCACCGCATACTGTTGCGAGAAGCGCGAGGCACAGGAATAGGCGACCCGGTCGAGAAGGTTCAAAAGCGCGCCGCCATGCACCTTGCCGGAAAAGTTCGCCATGTCGGGCGTCATCAGCACCACCATTTCCAGCTGGCTCGGGTCATGTGCGCGGTCCATGGGCTCTCCTTCGATGCGGCGGGTCGGCGCCAGAATAGGCGTAGACCACGACCTCGGAAAGCGGCAGGCCGAAAGAGGCTGTGGAGACCGGTGCTAAAGCGGCTCGCCGGGCTGCCAGCGGCGGAGCGGCCGGTCGCGTTCGACAATGTAGAAGCCGTCCGCCTCCACCCTTTGCCAGTCGCCCTCGGTGCCATCCGGCCAGAGCACGCGGATCTCGGTCGCGCCGAGATCGCCGAGACCGACATGATGCCAGCCGGTCTTGCCGCCGGCATGGCCGCCGCCCACCGTCACCTCGCGCCGCATGGTGATATCGCCACGCTTCACCTCGATCCAGGCACCGATCGCATCCCGGTTCGGCCCGTCCTGCCGGAGCGCGACCTCAAGGAAGTGCCCAGCGCCCTCCGTGGCATTACGCCAAAGTTCGACCGGCGAGCCCTGGTTGACGACGACGAGATCGAGCCGGCCGTCGAGATTGAAGTCGGAGAGCACGCCGCCGCGACCCGTCGCCATGCTGGCAACGCCGGCCTTGTCGCCCATCTCGACGAAACGGCCGTCGACCTTCTGGACCAGCAGATTGTTCGGGTCGCGGTCGGCGAAATCAGGCATCTTGGCGACATTGCCCTTGACCACCAGAAGATCGACGAGGCCGTCATTGTTGACATCCTCGAATTCCGTGTGCCAGGCGGTCGAGGGACGCACCTCGCTGCCGGTATAGGGCCGGTGCGCGGTCACGCCCTTCGCCAGCGCCACGTCGCCGTAAGAGGGCTTCGGACGCCCCTCCTTCGGGATTTCCGCCAGCTTCTGCAGCTTGTTGTCGGCCATGCTGGTCAGGAAATATTCCGGATAGCCGTCGAAATCGAGGTCGTAGCCGGCAATGCCCATCCCCCAGATACGCAGATATTTCCAGCCTTCCTCCTGCGTGAAAAGCTTCGGCGGCAGGCCCGGTTCGACGTGCCACATCTGCTCCTGGCCGCCCTTGTAATACTCGCGGTCGTTGGAGACGCGCAGCGACGGCGTGCCGGAGCGGTCCCAGTCCGTGAACAGGATCGACAGCGGGCAGAAGGAGGGATTGAGCGCCAGCGGCGGCGCGAAACCTTTTCCCTCCGCCGCCGGTCGATGCAGCCAGTTGTCGGTACAGGAACCCCAGGGCTCGAAATCCTCGAACCGGTCGATGTAGTTGCCGATGGCGAGCGTCGGCCAGTCGCTCCCCTTTTCCCAGGTGGCGGAAAAGGCCGTCGACCAGGCATCGCCGCCATCGAAACCCCAGGCCTCGTTGGCGCGCTCGAACCGGCATTGCCCAAGCCCGCGCATCACGACGTTCTCGCCGGAGCGCAGCAGCACGATATCCTTGATACCGTCGCCATCCACATCCAGCGGATACGCGCCCACCACCTTGTCGAGCTCGAGGCCGGACTCCTGCTTTTCGAACTTGACCGCGCCGCCGGCCGTACTGGCATTGCGGTAGAAGCTCGACGGGTTCTCGCCACCGGCCAGCAGCAGGTCGGCAAAGCCATCGGAATTGCAGTCGAAGCTCGCCGCGCCGCCGCCGACCATGAACTCCCAGTCGCCGGCATAGGTGCTGTCGATGCCGGCGGCGGCCGTTTCCTCGAGAAAACGCGGCACCAGCGGCTCGTCCGCGGCGGCTGCCGGGGAGACTAAAAGCAGGGCGAGAAGCGGCGCACGCAACAAGGACATGACGATCCTCATCGGCGTGTCTTCAGGGCCGTGGCGTATTCGCCGATGCAGCGGCCCTGGTCGAGTCCGAGATCGATCGCGGCGCGGAAGTGGATGCCGCCGTAAAGCCTCGAAATACCCGCCTCCTCCGCCGCCTCCCAGAAGCTGCCGAACGAGCGGTTCGGCAGGTTGTCCTTTTCGTGGGTATTATCCGTGAAAGCGTGATTGTCACCGAAGAAGGCCGTCAGCACCTCGGCCGCCGCCCCGGACTGCGTGGAGTGCCCGCTCGGATATTCCGGGAAGGGCGGCGTGATCAGCAGCGGCTCCCATTTCGGGTCGATGACGCGGCGGATGTAGGTGACGGGCCGGACGAGATCATATTCGAACTTCGAATGCCAGCAGCCGATGAAGGCATCGGCAAGCCCGATGCCAAGACGCGCCAGAAGCTCCGCATGGCCGGCGGCATCGGTGTTTTCCTCGCCCAGCACCTTCAGCGCGATGACGATCCAGTGCCCTGGCGGGGTCGGCGACAGCATCGGGTCGTCGGACCAGAAGCGGGCTATGGCGCGATGTTCATCGGTCAGGCCGTTGACGGCGTCATAGACCTCCTTTGCCTCGTGGCGGAACTGCGATCCCTCCGCCTCGCTGTAGTCAGGCGGGGGCGGCAGGTTGCAGGTCTTGCCATCCGGCATGGCGAAGGTGCGGTTCTCGCCCCATCGCGGCAGAAGCGGCTTCTGCTGCTGGTTGATCAGGTTGGTCGGCACCCAGTGGGCCGGTCCTTCCTTCAGCGCGAATTCCAGCGGAAAGCCCATGTTCTCGACCGTGGCGCCGCCATCGTCGGCCGACCAGGCAAGGACGTGGGCGGCGACCGCACGGCCATACTCCTGGCTGCGGGCAAGGAGGTCCGGAGCCAAACCGTCCGACACGGCGGCGGTCATCTTCTCCCCGAGCCGTTTCAACGCCCGCTGCCCGGTCGGGCCGGTATTGCTGAAGAGTTCGGTGGCCGAGGCTTGCAGCGCGGCATTCAGCACCACCGCCTCGTCATAATCGGCGCCTGTCTCGCGCGACGGCACGGGCTGAAGCGCGTTCAGCTGGCCGGCAAGCGAGACCATAGCGTCATTACCAGAGGCAAGCGCCTCGTATCCCGTGACGCCGAGATAGGCGAAGGCGCGGCTGGCGACCGGCGGGGAATAGGTCGGCGTATGGCGGACAAGCTCCAGCACCAGCCGGTACCAGTCGCGAATGACGCTCTCCGTCGCCGGACGCTCCGCCAATGCCGGTTGCGTCACGACAAGGATCGCCGCAATGGCAAAAAACACTGCCGTCACACGGCGTCGAAAATGCTGCATGCTCCCCCCTCCCGAGGTGCCCCCCTCCGGGGGATTTGTTCGCAGGGCGATAATGCATGTCATCGCGCGGGCTGCAAGGGTGGGTTGGGCAAGGCTGCGGCATCGTCTCGATTGACGCGACGGACGAGGCCGGCGAACCCGTTCCACCGTATCGTGGCGTCGTGCTGTTGCGAACGGCCCGGGCCGCGAGGTCAACGTCTATTGTTTGCCGAACCCGACGCCGCGCCGTCCGGTCAGGGCCGGATCGCCTCGGCCGTGGCGCGGCTGCGGGCGAAATTGACCTTCACCCGGGCCACCGGAAAGGCAAACTTGGTCACTAGCGCAGTGTTGCGAAGCGTGCCGTCTTCCTGAAGCACCAGCTTGTCGAAGAAGCGGACGATATTGGGTTTGCCGGCACCGGCGTTGAGATCCACCCTGTAGCTGAAGCGGGCGGTGTTGCCGGAGACATGCACCGTGGTCTCGCCGAGAACGTCCTCCCGGGTGCCGGTATAGGTGTTCGGTCCGGTGCGGGTAAAGATCCAGGTCTTGGTGTCGCGTTCGCCGTCGTCGTAGCGGAAGTCCTCCCGCAGCGTCAGCACATTGCCGCGCACGCTGCCGGTGAGATCGACCTTGAAGGAGCGCTGGAGCCCGTTGATGGCGCCGAAGGTGCCGTAGGCATAGGTCTTGCCACGAAAAAAGTCCTCAAGCCTCAGATCGGCGGCCTGGGCCGGGACCATGAATAAAATCGCCAGCAGGGACGCTGCGGTGAGGGTGGGGAGCAGGCGGTTGAGAAGGGTCATGACAGCTCCTTTCGGTTTATGCGGCGCCTTCTCTACGCCGCCCGTAACCGTCTGGATTGGTGAGAGGCGCTGGAGCAAGGGCCGGTGGGGACGGGCGGGAGCGGTGGCGTGCCCATCTCCCCCCTTGCGGGGGAGAAAGGGAAATCGAGGAATTGGCCCGATCAGGGCCAAACCTCAGATTTCGCAAGAGAGGGGCTCGGTGAGGTTGGTGCCCAAGGAACTGTGCCCCCTCCTGGAAAATCTGAAGTTTAGGCGGCTTGCGCTCGCCTAAGCCTTCGATTTTCCGTCCTCCCCCGCAAGGGTGGAGGCGGCGTTCTCCGCGCCGGTGCGTGTCCAGCCGATAGGTTGTTTACAGATTAGACCGGATAGGATGTTTACAGTTCTGGCTGGACAAAAATCACGATCTTAGCAAAGCTAAGTCGTAAATTTTGTTGGTGAGGGGGTGACGCGCGGTCCGCGCAGCGGAGCAATCGATCCAGTGAATCGATTGCAGCGCCGAACGCCTTGAGCCAAAGCGAAAGGCCGGGCGGCGTTTCCTCCAAAATTATCCTCCAACAAAATCATAGCCTTAAAAGAAATCCAGCCCCACCATAAAAAAAATCTCACACCGTCCGCGTCCCCCTTTTTCCCGGCGCCCGTATCCTTGTTCCCGTTCCGTCGCGGATACACCACAAGGCGTTGTGGCGAGGCGGGGCCGGCGCTGGTGGCAGGGGAAGGACGCAAGAGCCTGCCACCGGGGTCCGCGGAAAATGGTCTCCCTCCGGCGACATGGGGGAGGACGGGTTTGCAGCCAGGCCCGTCATCCAGCCCTAACCGGGCGCCGGGTGTGCCTGTGGGGCACGGAGGGGAGCGCGGGGTATGCATGCGGCGCGGGCCAACGGACCTGACAAGTCCCGGCGGCGCATGCGGGGTGGGGTTTATCCTCCACCGGAAACCCGACGCTCCCGCAGAGAGACCGAAGTCGCGGATAAAAACCGCCGAACGGGGTACCGGAAGGTACCACTATACTAAACTAACGAGGTGCCCCCGGTACCCCGTCCGCTTCCCCTTTGTTTCGAGTGACGGGGAAGACATTACAGGTGATGCCGAACCGGAGGGGGAGAGCCTCTGCGGGGTTTTGGGGTGCGATTTTTTTCAGGAGCGGACAAATGGACAATCACGAGACGACGAAGACCGAAGGACTGACCCATCTTTTCACCATGCAGGCGGCGGAACTCACCAGGATCCCGCGGCTCTGCACGATTGCCGGCTGCAGGCGCGACCGACGGTGCGGCATGAAGGATTTTGTGCAGGACGAACCCTTCTGCATGAGCCTTGCCTCGGTGCGCGACCGCCGACGGATCGCGGAGATCGTCCGGGAATGCATGGCCCTGACCTCTACCTTGCAGCAGGGGCGCGACTACCACCTGGAGCCGCGTGGCCAGCGCCGCCGCGCGCAGGACGACGCGCTCCGGATCATGTCCGGCCTCCACACGACGGACGACGATCCTCCCGCCCGGTGGAAGCGGCTTCGCCGCAGATATGTGAAAGCGCCCATGCGGCCAAAGGGGCGAGGCCAGAAGCACTCGGTCAAGGGTTGAGATGCGGATGCGGTGCCCGACCTCAGACGAGCGCCACCCAGGCCCGTGCGATCGCGAGACCGGCGGCATCGGCGCGTTCGCCAAGCGTCGGCGCCTCGCGCGGATGGTGCTCGCCGATCCAGCCGGGGCGCTTGGCCTCGGCGATCTCGGGAAACAGGGAATTCCACTGCTCGACGACGCCGCGATGGGCCTCGAAATGAAACTGCGTGCCATAGACGGCGCGGCCGATCCGGAAGGCCTGGTGGCGGGCCGCACCGTTTTCGGCAAGGTGCGCCGCACCCGGCGGCAGGGAAAACGTGTCGTCGTGCCACTGGAAGGAGTGGAAGCCGCCCTCGGCTGTGCCCGCGGCGAGGATCAACGGATCACGGCGTCCCTCCTCGGTCGCGGCGATCGCCTGCCAGCCGAATTCGGGCGCGGCGCCGATCATGTTCTCACCGCCATAGGCGCGTGCCAGGACCTGGCTGCCGAGGCAGATGCCGAGTACGGCCTTGTCGGCCTCGCCGAAGCCGCGCATCAGGTCGGCGAGACGGGGCAGGTAGGGGTGTTTGACGTCGTCGCGGGCATTCTGCTCACCGCCGAACACGACGATCGCGTCGTGGTCGCGATGATCCGCCGGCAGGGCTTCGCCGGCGAAGGCCTTGACCACGTCGACGTTCGCCTCGGCCTCGGCGAGCGCGCGGCCCACCTGGCCGTGATCGGTGTTGCGGGTATTCTCGACGATCAGGACGCGCATCTAAACTCCCAGGCGGATTCGGTCTTCCGGAAGATCAGCACGGCGGCGGCCGCCATTCAAGAGCCGCCGCCGGCGATCACGTCAGAACGTGCGGGCAAGCCTTGCATCGACCGAATGGCGGTTGCCGCCCCGGAAGGCGAAATAGAGCGTGATCGCAGCCCAGAGGATCGACTTCTCGGCCCCGGACAGCCCCTGGTCCATCGCGACCCAGTGGAAATAGACGGTGACCAGCAGCACGATCGTCGCGGCGACGGCTGCGGGCCGTGTCAGGAGGCCGATCGCGAGCAGGATGCCGCCGAAGAACTCGGTGCCGGCCAGCAGCGGCGACCACAGGACGCCGGGATAGAAACCCAACCCTTCGACCATGCCAACGGCGCCGAACGGATCGAGGATCTTGCCGTAGCCATGCACTACGAGCAGCACGCCCGCGACGACGCGCAGTACGGTTTCGACGGCATCGTGGCCGCCGGCATAGAGGGGAGCGAGACGGGGAATGACCAGGCGGTTGCGGTCGAGGGGGAGGGTCATGCTATGCAGTCCTTGCTGAATTGGGAGGAAGCCCCCTTCTACTCAGACCCGCCGTCGCCTCAAGACAGCCGGGCTAAAAACATGATAACAATAGTTAACTTTTCTGTGAGGACCGCTTCGGCGGGAAAGCGACAAGCGGCAGCTACGACCAACATTTTCAATCTTCACTGCGGAAGAGCGCCGCATTAATGAAAACGGAGAGCGCCGCCCAAGAAACAAAGAAAACTATGTAAAAATAAATGGAAAGAATTTCAAATTTATTATATATTATTAAGGATAAAATTGCCCAGATAATGGTACCGCGACGATGAAATGTCGGAACACCAAATATCGGCTTCAAAGCCGAAACGAAGATATTATTTTTATTTCTCATTCACTCTCAAAAACCTTTCGTCTAAGCGAAAACTCCAGAAATTATGTATCCAACCATATCTCATCCAACCCAAGGCGGAACCCATATAATTTTGCGTCCGACCGACTACGGTTACATGCGGAAATGCTTATCGCCGCCTACAGCGGCGGCTGCAAAAGGGAACCAGACCGTCCATTCGTGCAGGACAAGGCGCTATATGCATCCCGGCTTCGCTTAACTTTTCCGTGAGGACCGCTTCGGCGGGAAAACGACATGGCATCAGCCCCGAGAGTGAGCATTCTCTACTGCACCCAGTGCAACTGGCTGCTGCGCTCCGCCTGGATGGCGCAGGAATTGTTGCAGACCTTCGGGCCGGATCTCGGCGAGGTCGCGTTGGTGCCGTCCACCGGCGGCAGGTTCGAGATTCGAATCGACGGCGACCTCATCTGGGAGCGCAAGCGCGACGGCGGTTTTCCGGGACCGAAGGAGCTGAAGCAGCGGGTGCGCGACGCGATCGATCCGGCCCGCGATCTCGGCCATGTCGACCGGACCGCGCATGGCGATTCCGGCCTCGACAGCTGACACGGAAAGGGCGGCATCTGTCGACGCCGCCCGAACCGTCTTCCCGTGGCGCCTCAGAGATAAGGCGAGCGGCAGACCTTGTAATAACCGCTGGTGCTCAGGAACCGGTTGGTCTCGGGATTGTACGAGCGGTAGCGGTTGAGGCACCAGTTGACATGCCGTCTCCAGACAGCCGGCGGCACGCCGTAGACAGGCGGCGCATAGACCGGTGGCGGCCGGTAAACCGGCAGAGGCGGCGGCGGCAGGGGTCGGTAGACCGGCGGCGGATAATAGGGCGGCGGGGGCGGCGGCGGTGGACGCCAGCCCGGACGCGGCGGATCCCAACCCGGGCGCGGCGGGGGCGGATGCCAGCCCGGACGCCGATCCGGCGGATAGGGACGGCGGGTGTCGTAGCAGCCATAGTCGTCGCAGACGACACGGGCGTTTTCCACGTCGCCGGAGACCTGCGGCCTTGGCGGAACCGGCGGCGCGGCCGAAACCGGCGCCGGCAGGACGGTCGCCAGGCTCACAAGTGCGCCCAGCAGATAATTGCGAATGCCACTCATCGAAGCCCTCTCTTCGAAACCGGAACGGACGGATGTCCGCCGGGCGCCCGCGGGCTCGTCCTTGCCGGACCGAGGTCCCCCGCTCGACGCGCGCCGCTCATCATAACATCTTCAGAAGTCGAACGGGATCATGTCTTTTCGAAGACGCGAGACGGGCGTCCGGTTGCTGCGTGGGCAAACCGGAAAACCGCATTCTCTTGCAAAACCGACGGCCGACACGAAAACTTCAAAAACGCTGTTGACAGCAACCGGCGCCCCCCTTACATGGCTCCTCGTCGCCCAGATGGCGGAATTGGTAGACGCGCCAGCTTCAGGTGCTGGTACTCGAAAGGGTGTGGAGGTTCGAGTCCTCTTCTGGGCACCAAATTCCCGTTTCGGACCGTCCTAGATGGTCCAGAAGCAAAGCAAAAGCCCGGTTTTCCGGGCTTTTTTGTTGCCTGACATTCCTCAACGGCAGAGCCGGTCGTGCATGTCCAGCTCGGCCAGGAAAACGGGGAAAGCCCGGCGGATCGCATCCTCGTCGCAGCCCGCCTCAAGAAGCCGGATCGACAGCCAGACCGAGACGAAGGCCCAGGCGGCGCGCATGAAGCTGTCGGCGCGCTCCAGCCCCTTCTCCGGCGTCGCGGCGAGCTCCATCATCGCGCCACGGAGCGCATCGATGGTCGCCAGCGCCTCCCTCGCCCTTGCCGCCTCGGGAACTGTCGCCGCCTCGATCTCGGCGCGGGCCCGCTCCAGGCAAATGTCGAAGCCGATGCCGCCGTCGCGCCACAGGCGGCGGGTCAGGAGATCGATCGCCTGGATGCCGGTGGTGCCCTCGTAAATCGAGATGATCCGCGAGTCGCGAAGATACTGCTCGAGCGGCCAGTCCTTCGTGAAGCCGACGCCGCCCAGAACCTGGATGCCGGCACTTGCCACATTGAAGCCGGCCTCGGCGCCGAAATTCTTGATGAGCGGCAGCATGACGCCGGTGAAATGGCCGAGGCGCTCGCGGTCCGCCATGTCGGGCTCGAGCGCCGCCAGGTCCATGGCAGCGGCGATCTCGGTGACGCCGGCGCGGACGATCTCGGTGCGGGCCCGCATGAGGGCGAGCTGGCGGATGACGTCCGGATGCGAGGCGATCGGGGGAGCCGGCCGGTCGGGAGCACCGCCCTGGCGCCGCTCGGCCGCATAGGCCTCGGCGATGTCGCAGGCGGCGGAAGCAAGCGCCAGGCCCTGGCCGCCGCTCTGCAGGCGCATGTGCTCGATCATCGCGAAGAGCTGCGACAGGCCCCTGCCCTCCTGCCCGAGCAGGATGCCTTCAGCATTCTCGAAGCGCAGCGCGCAGGTGGGCGAGCCGTGGAGGCCCATCTTTTCCTCGATCCGCTCCAGCACCACGCCGTTGCGGCTGCCGTCGTCGAGACGGTCGGGGACGAGGAAGAGGCTGAGGCCGCGGGTGCCGGGGGCCGCATTGGTGCGGGCGAGCAGGCAGTGGCCGATCCTCGCCGTCATGTCGTGGTCGCCGAAGGAGATCCAGATCTTCTGGCCGCTGATCCGCCAGACGCCGCCGTCCTGACGAGCGACCGTGCGGATTCGGCCGACGTCCGAGCCCGCCTCGGGTTCGGAAATGCAGATGGTCGCCGCCCATTGCCCCGCCACAAGATGCGGGATCCAGGTCGCCTGCGTCGCGGCGTCGGCTGTGCTTGCAAGCAGATGACAGGCGGCGCGGGAGGCACCGGCGGCCATCATCAGCGCGACGCAGGCGCGGTCGAACAGCGGCTCGCAGGCCGACTGGACGGCGAGCGGCAGGCCCATGCCGCCATGCTCTTCCGGAACATCCATGCCGAGCCAGCCGGCCTCGGCGAATTGCCGGAAAGCCTCGCCATAGCCGTCCGGCGTGACGACACGGCCGTTCGAGACGGTGCAGCCGATCCGGTCGGCGACGGTGTTGAGCGGGGCAAGCACACCTTCGGCGAAAGCGGCGGCCTCCTCGACGATGGCCGTCACCGTCGCGTCGTCGCAGTCAGGGCGCAGGTCGCGAACCCGGCGCCAATCGGGCGTGGCGGACAGAAGGGCGAGCGTGCGGGCCGCCTGGTCCTGGTAACTCACGGGGAAGCCTCCCTATTTCGGCTGCATGCGGATCGCGCCGTCCAGACGGATGACCTCGGCGTTGAGATACTGGTTCTCAATGCAGAAGCAGACGGTGGTGGCGAATTCTCCGGGGTCGCCGAGGCGGGCCGGATAGGGGATGGCGGCGGCAAGGCTCTGCTGCGCCTCTTCCGGCAGGGAGTGGAGAAGCGGCGTGAGGAAGATGCCGGGCGCGATGGTGTTGACGCGCACTCCGAAGCGGGCGAATTCACGCGCCATCGGCAGGGCCAGCGACACGATGCCGCCCTTGGAGGCGGCATAGGCGGCCTGGCCGATCTGGCCGTCGAAGGCGGCGACCGAGGCGGTGTTGACGATCGCGCCGCGCGCCTTGTCCTCGAGTTCCGGCAGCTCCGCCATTGCCGCGGCGGCAAGGCGCATCATGTTGAAGGTGCCGATCAGGTTGACGCGGATGACGCGCTCGAAATCGGCAAGCGGCATCACGCCATTGCGGCCGATGACGCGGCCGGCGGTGCCGATCCCGGCGCAGTTGACGAGGATGCGCAGTCCGCCGCTTATCCCGTTGGCCCGGCTGACCGCGTGTTCCGCCTCCGCCTCGCTTGCGACGTTGCCGGAAATCGGGACACCACCGATCTCCTTGGCGACGCGGGCCGCAGCCTCGGCGTTCAGATCCATCACATGAACACGCGCGCCCTTGTCCGCCAGTCGCCGCGCCGTCGCCTCGCCAAGGCCGGAACCACCGCCGGTGACCAGCGCGCTCACTCCTTCTATCTTCATCAGGTCGTCTCCCTACTTGACGCCAATTACGTCGGGTCCGCCCTCGTAGAGGGCCTCCACCAGGTCCTTGCGGTGGGACAGGACCGCCCGCTGGTTGATCGAGCCCTTGTCGGTCACCTCGCCACGGTCGAAGCGCGGCGGCTCGGTCATGATCATGATGCGCACCACGCGGCTCGCCGAACCGGTCGCAGCCTTGGCGTGGGCCTTGAGCTTGTCGGCAAGTGCTGCCCGCACTTCCGGTCGGGCGAGAAGCTCGGCGTCGGACATCTGGTCGCCGCCTGGCACAAGCGGCCTCAGGGCCGGTAGGAAGGGGATAACGAGCGCGCCAAGGTCCTCACGGTCCGGGGCGGTGATCACCGCATCGCGGATCAGGCCGCCGAACTGGTCGACGAGCTGGGCACGGAGCTTGCCGACGGCGACCCAGGTGCCGGTCTGCAGCTTGAAGTTCTCGGCCGTGCGGCCATCGAAGAAAAAGCCGGCGGTCGGATCGTCGGGGACGGCGAAACGGACGGCGTCGCCGATCCGGTAGAAGCCCTCTTCGTCGAAGGCCGCAGCTGTCAGCGCCGGGTTGCGCCAGTAGCCGGGGGTGACGTTCGGACCCTTGAGGCGCAGCTCGAATTTCTCCTCGAAGGGCACGAGCTTCAGCGTGATGCCCTGGGAGGGAATGCCGATATTACCCGGCGCATCCTGCGGCTCGGTGCAGAAGAGCGCGAAGGGCGAGGTTTCGGTGGCGCCGAGGCCCGTGCCAAGGAAGACGCGGTAGCCGAGCGTCTGCTCGGACAGCGCCATCAGGTCGTCCCAGGTGTGCTGGGCCATGCCTGCGCCGGCATAGAGCATGAACTTCAGATTGCGAAAGAAGCTCTCGCGCAGCTGGTCGTCCTTGCGCATGGCGGCGATCAGCATCTCGTAGCCGGCCGGCACGTTGAAGAACCAGGTCGGCGACACCTCTTTCAGATTGGCGATGGTCTCGCCGATGGCGGCGGGCGTCGGACGGCCCTTGTCGATGTAGAAGGTGCCACCATTGTAAATCACCATGTTGAAGACCTTGTTGCCGCTCGCGGTGTGGTTCCACGGCGCCCAGTCGACAACGATCGGCGGATCGTCACGCAGGAAAGCGTAGCAGTCGGCGACCATCTCCTGGTTGGAGCAGAGCATTCGCTGGGTCTGGATGACCGCTTTCGGCGATCCGGTCGTGCCCGAGGTGAAGAGGAACTTGGCGACGGTATCGGGACCGACGGCGGCGTAGGCCTCGTCAACGGCCGGGCCCGGCGGGGTGGCGAGCGCCTCGTCCCAGCCGATCATCGGGCGGGAGGCGGAAGGGGCGTTGCGGCAGAAAAGCAGCGGGACGGAGGGGGCGAATACCGCCTCGATGGCCGCGGCGAAGGGCGTCACGTCGTCAGCGAACACGAGCCCCGGCGTCACTTGGCCGGCGATGTCGGCGAGCTTGCCGAAGTCGCCGACATGGGTGGCATAGGCCGGGGCGATGGCGGCCGAGGGCACGCCGACATATTGCGCGGCGAGCGCCACGAGCGCGTGGGCGATGGAATTATCGGAGAGGATCAGGACAGGATGGTCGGCGGAAAGGCCGTGGTCCAGAAAGAGCTGGCCGAGGGCGCGGATCTGCCGGAGCGCCTCTCCATAGGCGAGCTTGCGCCACCCGCCCGCATCGTCTCGCTCCGCCATCCAGATGCGGTCGGGATCGACGGTCGCCCAATGGACCATGCGTTCGGTGATCTTGTCCGGATGCGGTCCCAGTGGGTCGACGCGCCAGATAACGTAACACCCGTCGTCGCGCTTTTCCCACTGCAATTGCGGGGACCACACCTTGATCGCGCCGGCTCGGCTTTGGTTCATGACTCTCCTCCCAGATCCGTCACGAAAACTGACAGAGGACCAACCTCCGTCGTCCTCAATTTTTGTTTACAAGGAAACAATCGCCGTGTAAACAATCAACGAGAACACAATATCGCAAGCTCCGGAGAGGGCTGGGAGGGACAGACGATGAGTGGCGCGACGACGAGCGAATTCGTCACCTATGAGCTGAAGGACGAGATCGCCCATATCGGGCTCAACCGTCCGGAAAAGCGCAACGCCATCAGCGACCGTTTCGTCGAAGCGATTGCGACCGCCGTGCAACGCGCGGAAGACGAGGCCAAGGCCGTCGTCGTCTTCGGCCATGGCGATCATTTCTGCGCCGGTCTCGATCTCGCCGAACACGTCAAGAAGACCCCGATCGAGGGCGTTCGCGGCTCGCGTCGCTGGCACGCAGTGTTCTCCACCATCGAGCACGGCACAATCCCGTGGATTTCCGCCCTGCATGGCGCCGTCGTCGGCGGTGGGCTGGAGCTTGCGGCATCGACGCATATCCGCGTCGCCGACCAGTCGGCGTTCTTCGCGCTGCCCGAGGGACAGCGCGGCATTTTCGTCGGCGGCGGCGGCTCGGTTCGTGTCGCCCGGCTGACCGGCGTCGCCCGGATGACGGACATGATGTTGACGGGACGCGTTGCCTCGGCGGAGGAAGCCGAACGCTGGAATATGGTGCAGTATGTCGTGCCGAAAGGGGAAGCACGCGCCAAGGCGCACGAGCTCGCCAAGGCGGCTGCGGCGAACGCAACGCTGTCCAACTATGCCGTGATCAACGCGCTGCCCCGCATCCAGGACATGGCCAAGGAGGATGGCCTGTTCGTCGAGTCCTTCATCTCCTCCTTCACCGCAACCAGCCCCGAAGCCGAGGAACGCTTGCGGGCCTTCCTCGAAAAGCGTGCGGCGCGGCTGAAGACCCCCGGCAATACTTGAGGTCCCGACGATGGACATGCCAATCCGCAGTACCGGCGACGTGAAGGTGGGTGAGCTCACCAATGCGCTCGGCTTTCTGCTCAGGCTGGCGCAGCTGCAGTCCTTCGACGACTTCTTTTCGGGCAACGGTCCGCGCGGGGTGAAGCCCGGCGAGTTTTCGGTGCTCTGGGTGATCGGCCAGAACCCCGGCATCCGCCAGAGCGTGCTCGGCCAGCGCCTGATGATCAAGCGCGCCCATATGACCAAGCTGATCCGGGCCTTCGAGGACAATGGCCTCGTTTCCCGCCGTATTCCCGACGAGGACCGCCGCGCCGTCGAGCTGACGCTCACGGCGAAGGGAGAAGGCGAGATCGCGCGGACGGCACCGGGTTTCTTTGCCTACGAGGAGAAGTCGGGGGCGCCCCTGACGTCGAAGGAACGCAGTCAGCTGGTTTCGCTGCTGCGGAAATTCGTCGGCATCGAGGAGGAGGACAGACCATGAATATCGACGAGCTGATCGCGATCGACATCCACACCCATGCGGAAGAACCCTGCGGCGGGACGCGCGATGATGGCTATGACGAGTTCCAGGCCGGCATGGCCCGCTACTTCAAGAACCCGGCAGGTGCCCAAGGCATGCTGCCAACGGTGCAGGAGACGGCCACCTACTACCGCGAACGCAAGATCGGCTGTGTGATCTTTCCGGTCGACGCGGAACGCGAGACAGGTTTCCGCCGCTATGAAAACGAGGAAGTCGCACGCATTGCGGCCGACAATTCGGACGTGCTGATCCCCTTCGCCTCCATCGATCCCGCCAAGGGCAAGGCCGGTGCGCGGGAGGCGCGGCGGCTGGTGCGCGAATTCGGCGTGCGCGGCTTCAAGTTCCATCCGACGATGCAGGGCTTTTTCCCGAACGACCGGATGGCCTATCCGCTCTACGAGGCGATCGCCGAAGAAGGCGCGATCTCGCTCTTCCATTCGGGCCAGACCGGCGTGGGCGCCGGCATGCGCGGCGGCATGGGCATGCGGCTGAAATATTCCAATCCCATCCATCTCGATGACGTGGCCGTCGACTTTCCCGACATGCCGATCATCATCG
This sequence comes from Ciceribacter sp. L1K22, assembly GCF_017599385.1. Taxonomy (GTDB): domain Bacteria; phylum Pseudomonadota; class Alphaproteobacteria; order Rhizobiales; family Rhizobiaceae; genus Allorhizobium. The sequence goes on along the minus strand of NZ_JAGFPK010000001.1, from coordinate 544,798 downwards.
CCCATCCCTCCTTCCCCTGGCAGGAGGAGGCGCTGTCCGTCGCGACCCACAAGCCGAACGTCTACATCGACCTCTCCGGCTGGTCGCCGAAATATTTCCCGACGATCCTGGTGCGCTACGCAAACACCCTGCTGAAGCACAAGATGCTGTTCGGGTCCGATTGGCCGGCGATCACGCCGGACCGATGGCTCGCGGATTTCGCCAATATCGACATCCGCGACGATGTCCGCCCGCTCATTCTAAAGGAGAACGCGCGGAGACTGCTGAAGCTCTAGAGACCATACTGCCAACGTGTTCCAAACTGGGAGGATTTGAACATGAAACGCATACTTTCTGTCATCGCAGGCCTGGCGGCACTGGCCGCCACCACCGCCGACGCGCGCGAACTGCGTGTCGCCCCCGGCGCCCCGCCGGCCCACCCGTCCAACAGCCATCTTTACCAGAAGCTTGTCGAATACCTGCCCGAGGTCTCCGGCGGCAATCTCACCGCGCAGATGCTGGGGCCAGAGGTCGTCAGCCTCGGCCAGATGAAAGACGCACTCCAGAGCCAGCTCGTCGAGGTCGGCAATCTGCTGCCGCTCTATTTCCCGGCCGACCTGCCGAGCATGTCGCTGGCCGGTGAACTGGCGCTGACCGGCCGCGAACCGCATGCGATGGCGGCGGCGATGACCGAATACATGGTCACCTGCGAGGTCTGCCAGCAGGAGCTGAAGAAGTTCGGCGTCGTCTATCTCGGCTCCGGCTCGTCCGACGTCTATGCGCTGCTGACAACCAAGCCGGTCCGTACGGCAGACGACCTCAAGGGCCTCAGGCTCCGCAGCGGCGGCGCGCCGTTCTCGCGCTGGGCGGAGAACTTCGGCGCGGTGCCGGCGGCGATCGGCGTCGGCGACACGTTCGAATCGATGTCGCAGGGCGTGATCGACGGCTCGATGGCCTCGATCGGCGACCTCCTGTCGTTCCGCCTCGTCGAACTTGTGAAGAGCGTGACCTTCGTGCCGCTTGGCACCTATCATGCCTCGTCCGACTTCACCGTCGCCAATTCAGCCTGGGAAAGCCTGTCGCCGGAGGAGCGCAAGCAGCTGGCAACGGCCGCCAACCGGGCCAATGTCGATTTCACCCAGCGCTGGGGCTACGGCATCGCGGAAGAGGCGAAGAAGGCGGCGCAGGAGGCGGGGATCGAGTTCATCGAGCCTGATGCAGCTTTCCTCAAGGCGGTCGAGGATTTTGCGGAAGCCGACAAGGCAACCGCCGCGAAGGTGTCGCAGGAGCGCTTCGGGTTCGCCGATGCCTCCGACAAAGTGGCGCGTTTCGTCAGCCTGGTCGACAAATGGAACGGCATCGTCAAGGAGGTCAACCTGGATCCGGCCGCCATTACCAAGCGGCTCGACGAGGAAGTCTGGAGCAAGGTCGACTTCGCCACCTACGGCATGTGACGCGAAACGCCGGCGGGGCCTGAGCCTCGCCGGCTTTCCTTCCTCGCAAGGGTCCGGGAGCTTTCCATGTCGCACTTGTTCGGACTGGCCGACAGGCTGTCCAGGATGCTGGTCTTCGTCGCCTCGATCGGCGTTGTGATGATGATGATCCATGTCTGCGCCGACATCATCGCGCGGATCATCACAGGCGCCTCGCTGCCGGCGACCGTCGAGATCGTTTCCTATTACTACATGGTCCTGGTCGCCTTTCTGCCGCTTGCCTGGGTGGAGTGGAAAGGCGGAATGGTAACCGTGGAGCTGATCGAATTCGTTCTATCCCCGCGACTGAGACGCATTTCGGATGCCTCGGTGGCGCTGATTGCCTGCGCGCTCTACTGCGTGCTGACCTATGCCACCTGGGCGACCGCGGTGAAGAACTTCAACACAGGGACATTCGTGATCGCGCTGCAGGCGAAGATCATCACGTGGCCCGGCTACTTCCTGCCGACCGCCGGCTTCGCGCTCGCCGCCTTCATTACCGCCGTCCGCTTCATCAAGATCGCCACCAATCACGCCGAAGAGGCGCAGGAGAACCCCGCATGAGCGTCGAGACCGGACTTTACGGGATCGCGATCCTCGGCCTGCTGCTGATCCTGCGAATACCGGTGGCGCTGGCGCTGATCACGGTGTCGTTCGGCGGCATCGCCTATCTGCTCGGCTTCAAGCCGGCGATCGGCATCATCACATCGACACCCTACAGCTTCGTCGCAAGCTGGACGATGAGCGCGGTGCCGATGTTCCTGCTAATGGGCTTCGTGGCCTTTCACGCCGGACTGACCGGAAGCCTGTTCCAGGCCGCCAAGGCCATTCTCTGGCGGGTGCCGGGTGGGCTTGCGATTTCCTCGATCTTCGCCTGCACGGGATTTGCCGCCGTCAGCGGCTCCTCCATCGCCTGTGCCGCCGCGATGGGACGGATCGCAATTCCCGAGATGGTGCAGGCAGGATACCGGGCAAGTTTTGCCAGCGGCGCGCTGGCGGCCGGTGGCACGATCGGGGCGCTGATCCCGCCTTCGATCCTGATGATCGTCTATGGCGTCTTCGCCGAGACGTCGATCACGCAGATCTTCGTCGGCGGCATCGGCGTCGGGCTGATCACGGCGCTGAGCTACTGCCTTGTGGTGCTGGCCTTCTGGTGGCTCAGGCCCGATATCGTGCCGCGCACGCTCGCCTCCGGCTTCGAGGAAGCCGGCGGCTTCGGCGCGATCCTCCGCATCTGGCCGCTGGCCCTCCTGGTGCTGCTGGTGTTCGGCGGGCTGTTCTCCGGCTACTTCACGGCGACCGAAGCAGGCGCCGTCGGGGCCGGCGGCGCCGTGCTGCTGTCGGCAATCACTGGGAACCTCTCGATGCGGGTAATGCGAGTCTCGCTGCTCGAAACGCTCTCGACCTGCGCCTCGCTGTTCATCATCGGCATCGGCGCCTCGATGTTCACCCGCTTTCTCGGCATTACCGGGCTTTCGGGCTTCCTCGGCTCCTTCGTCGCCGGAGCGGATCTCGGCTATACCGAGCTGATGGTGATCATCGTGATCATCTATCTGGTGCTTGGCATGTTCATGGAGCCCTTCGGCGCCATGCTGGTGACGCTGCCGGTGCTCTTGCCGGTGCTGAAGGCGGAGGGCATCAGCCTTGTCTGGTTCGGGGTGCTGGTGGTGAAGCTCTTGGAGATCGGGATGATCACGCCGCCGGTGGGGCTCAACGTGTTCGTCATCAAGAACGTCGCCTCACGCTATGTCAGCGTCGTCGATGTCTTCAAGGGCGTGACGCCGTTCATGCTGGCGGATCTTCTGGTGGTGGCGCTGATCATTGCGGTGCCGTCCATCGTGCTCTCGCTGCCGCAACTGCTGTTCAACTGACGCCAGGCTCGGGTGCCGCCGCGGCACCCAACATTGACAGCGTTTTGTATACATGATGTTATCAACCATGAGGAGACATGGAGGAGAACGCATGCTGCGGAACACATCCGTTGGGCCTGCATCTGCTGTATTTAAAACTTTCGCTGCGGGGCGGAATGTGCGCCGTACGAGGCCACGCTCGGCAGTGTCCCCAAACCGATCAACCAACAAGCTGTATACATAGCGACCCTTAGCGGATCGACGAAAACGTCCGTGACGCGGGTGTATGACGATGAGGATAGAGGCAAGACCATAAAGCCGGCCCCGCCCCGGAGGAGACAGGGCGGCACGGCTGAAACAACGGAGGAGACAGACATGCTTACCAGACGCGTTCTGCTGGCGGCGGGTGTTGCGCTTGCGAGCCTTTCCCTAACGCCGGCTTATGCCGAGGATATCGTGAAGATCGGGCTGATCCTGCCGATGACCGGACCCTTCGCCTCCACCGGCCGGCAGGTCGAGGCGGGCGTCAAGGCCTATATCGCGCTTAACGGCGACTCGGCGGCGGGCAAGAAAATCGAGATCGTGCTGCGCGACGATGGCGGCGTTGCGGACCAGACGCGGCGCATCGCGCAGGAGCTCGTGGTCAACGAGGGTGTCTCTATGCTGGCCGGCTTCGGGCTGACGCCGCTTGCGATGTCGGTCGCGCCGGTGCTGAACCAGGCGAAGATCCCCGCCATCATCACCTCGGCGACGACATCCGCGATCATGAAGCAGTCGGACTATTTCGTCCGGGTCAGCATGGCAGGGCCGCAATCGCCGGTGCCGGTGGCGACCTGGGCGGTGGAGAACGGTCTCAAACGCGTTGTTACGCTGGTGACCGATTACGGCCCGGGCCACGACATCGAGAAGGGTTTCACCGACCAGTTCAAGAAGCAGGGTGGCGAGATTGTCGAGGCGGTGCGCGTTCCCTTGCAAAACCCGGATTTCGCGCCGTTCCTGCAACGGGTGCGTGACGCCAAGCCGGACGCGGTGTTCGTCTTCGTTCCCTCGGGCGTCGGTTCGCTGTTCATGAAGCAGTTTGTCGAACGGGGCCTTGCCGAGGCGGGCATCAAGCTGATCGCGACGGGCGATGTGACCGACGACGATCTCCTCAACGGGATCGGCGAGGTCGCCAAGGGCGTGATCACCGGCCACTTCTATTCCGCCAACCACGACAGCCCCGAAAACCAGGCCTTCGTGGCGGAGGTGAAGAAGTCCAATGACGGCATGCGGCCGAACTTCATGTCGGTCGGCGGATACGATGCCATGCATCTGGCTTATGCCGCGTTGGAAAAGACCGGCGGCGATACCGACGGAACGAAGCTGGTCGAGGCGATGAAGGGCATGGAGTGGACGAGCCCGCGCGGGCCCATCAGCATCGATCCGGCGACGCGGGACATCATCCAAGATATCTACATGCGCGAGGTGAAGCAGGTCGACGGGGAGCTCTACAACGTCGAATTCGCCACCTATCCGAAGGTCAGGGATCCGAACGTCGCGCCTTAACCGGTCACGGCGAAGCAATCCGTCGACAGTATCGCCCGGTCGTGACCCGACCGGGTGTTATAGCCATATCCTATACCCGGGGCAGGTCTTTTGATGAGCCTTGCCCAGGCCGAGCCACTATGGATGAAGCCCCCGGGAAGGGAGACCGGGTGCCATGCAACCCGGATGACGGGGCGGCACTCTTCCTGTTTGTCCGGGTGGTTCTTGGGAGGAACTTATGACGATCAGAGCAATTCTGGCAGGCGTCGCAGGGCTCGCGATGACAGTCGCCGGCCTGCAGACGGCGGCGGCGGACGATGTGGTGAAGGTAGGGCTGATCCTGCCGATGACCGGTCCCTTCGCCTCCACCGGGCGGCAGGTCTCGGCCGGCGCCAAAACCTTCATGGCAAAGCACGGCGCCACGGTGGGCGGCAAGACGATCGAACTGGTGATCCGCGACGACGGAGGTGTGGCCGACCAGACGCGGCGGGTGGCGCAGGAGCTCGTCGTCAACGATGGCGCGGCGATCCTGGCGGGCTTCGGGCTGACACCGCTTGCGATGTCGGTCGCACCAGTTTCGACGCAGGCCAAGGTGCCGACGATCGTCATGGCGGCGGGCACGGCCTCGATCACCAAGGCGTCCGAATTCATCACCCGCACCTCGGGCACACTTCCGCAGTATTCGCTGCCGGTCGGCACCTGGGCAAGCCAAAACGGCATCAAGAGCGTCGTGACGCTGGTCAGCGATTATGGGCCGGGGCTCGACGCGGAAAAGTGGTTCACCAAGGAGTTCACCTCGAAGGGTGGCACAGTCACGGAAGCCGTCCGCGTGCCGCTGCAGAACCCCGATTTTGCCCCCTTCCTGCAGCGTGTGCGCGATGCAAAGCCGGACGCCGTCTTCGTGTTCCTGCCGTCGGGTGTTGGCTCGCTGTTCATGAAGCAGTTCAACGAACGCGGCCTTGCAGATGCCGGTATCAAGCTGATCGCCACCGGCGACGTGACCGACGACGATATCCTCAACAGCATGGGCCCATCGGCGATCGGCACGATCACGGGACACTTCTACGCAACGTCTCACGACAGCCCGGAGAACAAGGCCTATGTGGAGGCGTTCAAGAAGGAGAACGACGGCATGCGGCCGAACTTCATGTCCGTCGGTGGCTACGATGGAATGGCGCTGATCTACGCAGCGCTGGAGAAGACCGGCGGCGATGCCAGTGGCCCAGCCTTCATGGAGGCCGTGAAGGGGCTTTCGTGGACGAGCCCGCGCGGACCTGTCTCGATCGATCCGGAGACGCGCGACATCATCCAGAACATCTACGTGCGCGAGGTGAAGGAAGTCGATGGCGAACTGCACAATGTGGAGTTCGCGACATTCGAGGCACTGAAGGATCCGGAAAAGGCCGAGGCGCCGTAACAGCACGGGGCCGACGGCGGCGGGCTTTCCCTGCCGACTTGCCCGGAGCAGAATGATCCGGAAACCGGTTCTAATTCGAGAAGGACCCGATGCTGACAATCCTGTTCGATGGCGTTGCTTACGGCATGCTGCTGTTCGTCCTTGCCTGCGGTCTCACCGTGACCCTCGGATTGATGAACTTCATCAATCTCGCGCATGGCGCCTTCGCGATGACCGGGGGCTACGTCACCGTCGTGATGATGAACCGCTACGGCATTTCTTTCTACTGGTGCCTGCCGGCGGCCTTCATCGTGGCGGCGGCGGTCGGGGCGGTACTTGAACGCGCGCTCTACAGACACCTTTATGGCGCCGACCATCTGGACCAGGTGCTATTTTCGATCGGGCTGGTGTTCATGGCGGTCGCCGCGGCCGACTATTTCATGGGTGGTCAGCAACAACTGATCCAGCTGCCGCCGGAACTCTCGGGCCGCATGGAAATCCTCGGCGTCGGGATCGGCCGCTACCGGCTGTTCATCATCGTCATCTGCGCGATGCTGGCGGTCGGACTGCAGTTGATCCTGGCGAAAACCCGCTTCGGTAGCCGGCTAAGAGCAGCTGTCGATGACCGGCGCACGGCACTCGGGCTTGGCATCAATGTCTCGCTCGTCTTCGCCCTCACGTTTGCCTTTGGCTCCGGGCTTGCGGGCCTCGGCGGGGCGCTCGGGACCGAACTCTTGGGCCTCGATCCGAACTTCCCGCTGAAATTCATGATCTACTTCCTGATCGTCGTCGCCGTCGGCGGCACCTCGACCGTGACCGGTCCCTTCCTCGCCTCCCTAATGCTTGGCATCGCCGATGTCGCCGGCAAATACTACGTGCCCGAGATTGGCGCCTTCGTGATCTATGCCCTGATGATCGTGATGTTGGTCTTGAGGCCGCACGGACTGTTCTCGCGGGACGGTGGTCGATGACCATGGCGGAGCAGAGCATCACCAAACCATCCAAACCCGCCGGAGCGGCGCGCCTTTCCCTGGCCCGGCGCGGCAGAATGCGACTTTACGAACCGATGTTCTGGATCGCTGCCTTCGTGGCCTATTTCCTGCTGCCGACGAAGATGCTGCTTTTGACTGAGATCGCGATCCTCGGTCTCTTCGCGCTGTCGCTCGACCTCATTCTTGGCTTCACGGGTATCGTCTCGCTCGGCCATGCGGTGTTCTTCGGGATCGGTGCCTATGCGGCCGGGCTTCTTTCGCTCAAGGTCACGGCAGAACCCATGACGGGTCTGTGCTTCGCTGCCATCGTCGCAGCAGTGGCCGGCTTCCTGTCAAGCTTCCTGCTGCTGCGGGGCTCCGACCTTACGCGCCTGATGACGACGCTTGGCATCGGCATGATGATGGCGGAGGCAGCCAATCAGATGGCGTGGCTCACGGGTGGCGCCGATGGCCTGTCCGGCTTCTTCACCGGACCAATCCTCGGCCAGTTCGAATTCGACCTGTTCGGCAAGACCGGCTATCTGTACTCGCTGATCGTGCTCTTCGTCTGCATCCTGATTACCCGCCGTATCGCCTATTCGCCATTCGGACTGTCGCTGAAGGCGATCAAGGGCAATACCGTTCGCGCGGCGATGATCGGCATTCCTGCCAAAAAACGGATCGTGGTGATCTACACGATCTCCGCAGCGATCGCCGGCATGGCTGGCGCTCTGCTGACACAAACCACGAGCTTCGTCTCACCCGACGTTCTTGCGTTCCACCGCTCCGCCGACGTGATGCTGGTGCTTGTTATCGGCGGCACAGGCTATCTCTATGGTGGCATCTTCGGCGCGATCGCGTTCACGCTGTTGCGCGACGCGCTTTCGATTGCAACTCCGCAATACTGGATGTTCTGGATCGGTCTGATCCTCGTGCTCCTCGTGCTGGTCGGCAGGGAAAGGCTATTCAGCCCGTTCACATGGTTGGCCGAGAGGCTCAAGGCGTCCAAAGCACCGGAGGGGCCGCGATGAGCTGGGCACTCGAGACCAAGGGCCTGAAACGCCGCTTCGGCGCCTTCGTGGCGACCAATGACGTCAGTCTTCAAGTGCGAGAAGGGGCGCGGCATGCGCTTATTGGGCCGAACGGGGCTGGAAAGACGACGCTGATTAACCTGCTCACCGGCGTCTTGCCGCCCTCGGAGGGGGAGGTCTGGCTGGGTGGCGAAAACATCACCCGGACAGAGCCGCACCGGCGCGTTCACATGGGACTTTCGCGAACATTCCAGATCAACCGGCTGTTCAACGATTTCACACCGCTCGAATCCACGACGCTCGCCATCTGCCAGCGCGATGGCGGCGGCAATCTCTGGAAGCCGCTATCATCGCACCACGGCGCCATCGACGAGGCGGCGGATCTGCTGGAGCAACTGGGGCTCTCGTCGGTGGCGACGGAGCGCACATCCACCCTGCCCTATGGCAAGCAGCGACTTCTGGAGATCGCGCTGGCGCTGGCCGCCCGGCCGAAGGTGCTGTTGCTCGACGAGCCGGCGGCCGGTGTGCCCGAGGACGAGCGCCACGAAGTGCTTTCCATCGTCGCGAGCCTGCCGGCCCAGGTCACAGTGCTGCTGATCGAGCACGACATGGACCTCGTCTTCTCCTTCGCAGACCGCATCTCCGTTCTGGTCGCCGGCGCGGTATTCGCCGAGGGCTCAGTAGATGAGATTTCCCGCGATCCCAAGGTCAAGGCTGTCTATCTCGGAGAGGGCGAATGACCGACTGGCTGCTAGAAACCACGGACCTGGTCGCAGGCTATGGCGAGGCGAGCGTGCTCTCCGGCATCAGCCTCAAACTGGCGCGCGGGCGCACCATGGCGCTGCTCGGCCGCAACGGCACCGGCAAGACGACACTCGTCGACACGATCGCGGGCCTGACAACCCACCACAGCGGGACGATCCGGCTGGTTGGCGAGGACATTACCAGGATGCGACCGGAACGCCGCGCCGGCGCCGGGATCGGCTGGGTGCCGCAGGAGCGCAACATCTTTCGTTCGCTGACCGTGGAGGAGAACCTGACGGCGATCGCGAGACCCGGCCCATGGGGGCTTGAGGGCACCTTTGCGATGTTCCCACGCCTGAAAGAAAGGCGCGGCAATCTGGGCAGCCAGTTGTCCGGCGGCGAGCAACAAATGTTGGCCGTCGCGCGGGCTCTGATGCTCAACCCGAAACTGCTTCTGCTCGACGAACCTCTCGAGGGCCTGGCGCCGATCATCATCGACGAACTGCTGTCGGCGCTGAAGGCGATCGTGAAGGGCAAGGGGCTGTCGGCGATCATCATCGAGCAGAAGGCGCGGAAGATCCTGCCACTGTGCGACGAGGCCGTGATTCTGGACCGTGGTGCAGCCGTCTACAGCGGTCCGAGCCAGGCGCTGCTCACCGACGACGATCTGCTTGGACGACATCTTGCGATCGAGCGGTGACGGGCTCACTCCGGAAGGTGATGCGGATTGATGCCTGGAAACCAATGCGGTGACACGGGCGGGCGGCCGCCTTCATAGACGGCGCCGTTGCTCTTGCTCTCGCAACGATAAGCCAGATACGGCATGTTGTCGTCGAAGAAGCGGATACCGTTCCGTTTGCCGGCATAGCGTGTCACGGTGTGGCAACGGTATTCCGGTTCCTCCGGCCCAAGCGGCTTCACGCCGGGAAGGCCCTCGAATATCTCGCCTTGAACCGGCGGGGCGGCAAGTGCGGCCGCGACCGGCCCGACAAACGCCATGGCCGCGATAACCGCCAGATGAGTAAACGGGCTTCTCGCCAACGCCTTTTCCAATCCACTGCCGACATCGGCCCAAGGTGGCTTCTCCCACCAATATAGGCGATCAATGGCCGTAAAAGAAGGGTCACATCGGGCGACGATAGCCGGTCGGCTGCTCGTAGAGCCAGGCAATCCGCTCGACGGCCTTGCGGAAATCCTCCCGGGCAACCGTCATGGTATGACCGTTGGCGTGTAGCAGCGTTTCCGCATCTTCCATGATGCCGACATGTCCCTTCCAGAACACCAGATCACCGCGACGCAGGTCCTCGCGCGCGATGGCAGTGCCCAGTTCCCTTCCCTGCACGTCTGAATCGCGCGGGGCGGAAGCTCCGATCATCTGCAGGCAGAGCTGGACGAGGCCGGAGCAATCGAGGCCGAAACCCGACCGCCCGCCCCAGAGATAAGGCGTTTCCATGAAGCGGGCCGCGAGCGAGACGTAGTCGTCCGCGGGCCAGGTTCCGATCGGCAAACAATGGGCTGCAATGACGGCCCGGCCATCCGCCAGCAGATGATAGCGCGTGCCACGCGTCTCCGCCTCGCCGACAATGGCCAGGCGGCTGCCCATGGAGAGCGGCGTCGCAAGCGGCGCGCGCAGGTCTGGGCGGGGATAAAGAAAGGTCCGGGGAACGACGATGTGATGGGTGGGCGATGGCTGGCGATCGCCAACACAATGCTCCGGCAGGTAACCGACATAGCCGTCCGACGCCGCCTTCACCCAGGCCCAGCCGGCGGAGCGGTCGAATACCGTGACCTCCTCACCGAGTAGAAGTTCGGTATCGATACCAGACGCCATATCGGGTTTCGGGCGCAGTCCGGTGACGGGGACAACAACGCCGGCGGGCTCGCCCATGGTGAAGCGGGCGGCCTCGACCTGCCCCTCAAGGGCAATGTCGGCGAGATCCTCGCGGTAAGCGTTGAAGCGTCTGTCCAGCGTCATATCGTCCGCTTTCAGTTTCCGAGCAAGCGGCCCTGCTCAATGATGAGATCGCCGAGCTTTTCCAGATAAAGCGCGCCGCCGACGGTGCGCTTTATCACGACGTTACGGCGGTCGATGTCGTCGCGCACCCGGTCGACCAGGCCCATGTCGCCCATGGTATCAAGGGCGCGGGTAATGACGGCTTTGGTCACTCCCAGCGTCGCCGCCAGGCCGCGGACCGTGTGCGGCGGCGGAACGAGGTAGATGTGGAGAAGGATTGCCATCTGTCGCTGCGTCAGGTCGCGCTGGTCCTGCTTGACCTGCAGCAGACTGACGCGATGCCAAAGCCCGAGGGCCTCGGAAGCTGACAGTTCCACACTCATTTCTCACTCCAACGATGCCCGTTCCCGCTGTTTTCAGACAATCGGACGGTCAAAGCAAGAGCAGCGCCAAACGGTTTGCCTTCACTTCGCCCCCGACGAGAGGTGTCGGAACAGGGCACGGATGCCCTGGGCCTCGCCGCCGACGGTGGCGTGGCCGCGATCGGAGGGCGACCAGCCGAAGATGTCGAAATGGACCCAGCGACGCGACGTACCGACGAAGCGCTTCAAGAAAAGCGCTGCCGTGATGGCGCCCGCCATGCCGCCGGACGGGGCGTTGGTGAGATCGGCGATGGAGGACTTCAGGTCTTTTTCGTAGCCCTTGTAAAGCGGCATGCGCCACAGCGGATCATCGACCTCCAGGCTCGCATCGGCCAGCGATTCCGCGAGATCGTCATCATCGGTGAAGAAGGGCGGCAGGTCGGGGCCGAGAGCGACACGGGCGGCGCCTGTGAGGGTCGCCATGTCGATCAGCAGGTCGCTCTCCTCCTCGTCTGCATAGGCAAGCGCATCGGCGAGGATCAGACGCCCTTCCGCATCGGTGTTGTCGATCTGGACGGTGAGACCCTTGCGGCTGCGATAGACGTCGCCCGGGCGGAAGGCATTGCCGGCGATGGAATTTTCGACCGCCGGAATGATCACGCGCAGATCGATCTTCAGCTTCGCATCCATGATCATCAGCGCGAGACCGAGGACGTTGGCGGCGCCACCCATGTCCTTCTTCATCAGCAGCATGGACGAGGCGGGCTTGATGTCGAGACCACCGGTGTCGAAACAGACGCCCTTGCCGACCAAAGTGACACGGCGATGACCAGGCTTGCCCCAGCGCATCTCGATCAGACGCGGCGCGCTGGTGCTGGCGCGGCCGACGGCATGGACGAGCGGGAAATTCTTCTCGATCAGGGTATCGCCCTCGATCACCGAGACCTCGGCCTTGTAGTGGGCGGCCAGATCGCGGACGACCTTTTCGAGGTCAGCCGGGCCCATGTGGTTGGTCGGGGTGTTGATCAGGTCGCGGGCAAGGAAGACACCGGCAACCTGGCGGCGGATGTCGCCGGCATCGGTATCCTGCGGGATCAAGAGCTTGGGCTCCTGCGGCTTTTCGGAGAGATATCGCCGGAAGGAGTAGCTGCCGAGACCGTAGCCGAGAAGCAGGCGGCTCGCCGTCAGCGGTGCCGTCTCGATGTGCCAGTCACCCGCAGGCAGCGACCGCGCCAGACGGCCGCTAAGGAAGGGCGTATCCGAGGGATTGGCGCCGACGCCGAAGAGGGCGCCGCCGACGTGGCCGTCTTCGGTGGGAATCAGGAGCAGCGAGCCGGGCTCAGCCTTGAAGCCGGCTTTCCGTGCCCAGTCGAGCGCCAGCGGATCGATGGTGCCGGTTTCGATATGCGCCGGGGTGACCACGAAGACGGGGAGGGTCTTGCCGGCCTTGGATGAAAACGGGGTCGGTCGGTCGATGTACTGGAAGGGTGCCATTGTGTGCCTGCTGGGGAATCGGGGCCGATCTGGATTAACGCTCTATTAGGGTTAACAGACTATTGCTTGAGTGGAGATTGCGTTGCCGCGCCATGCGCGAAGGCTCGCCCAGACTGCAAGGATCATCCCATGGCCCAACGGCATTCTTCCCTCAGAACAAGGCTGACGGCGAGCGCCTGCGTTGCCCTGGCGCTTCTGGCGATGTCGGGTTGTGCGAGCGGACCAAGCAAGATGACGACCGGCTCGATCCCGAAGCTCAGCAAGCCTGTCGATTCGATGAATGCCGGCGAACTGGCGCAGGCTGCGCGGTCTATCGGCGGTGCCTATGAAAAGAACCCGCGCGACCGGAATACCGGTCTTGCCTATGCCAATGTGCTGATGATGACCGGCCGTTCCGACCAGGCGCTGGCGGTGATGCAACAGGTGGCGATAGCCCATCCCACCGACCGAGAGGTGCTCGGCGCCTACGGCAAGGCCCAGGCCGCCGCAGGCCAGCTCGAACAGGCGCTGACGACCATCACCCGGGCCCAGACTCCGGATCGCCCCGACTGGAAGCTCTATTCGGCCGAAGGCGCGGTTCTCGACCAGCTGGGACGGGCACAGGAGGCGCGCAACCGCTACCGGATGGCCCTTGACATCCAGCCGAACGAGCCCTCCATTCTTTCGAATCTCGGCATGTCCTACGTGCTGAGCGGCGATCTGAAGACGGCGGAGACATATCTCCGCAAGGCTTCACAGCAGCCGGCGGCTGACAGCCGGGTACGGCAAAACCTCGCCCTCGTGGTCGGATTGCAGGGACGCTTCAACGAGGCGGAGACGATCGCGTCCGCCGAGCTGACCAAGGAACAGGCGGACGCAAACCTCGCCTATCTGCGCGCGATGCTCTCGCAACAGAATTCCTGGAAGAAGCTCGCCTCGGCCGACAAGGCGAGCGACAGCGGCACGAACTGATTTACGACTGTTTCGGCGTAGTGGGCGAGAAGCCAGCGCAATCAATATCCGGATAGCAAAAAGCGCGTCCGTTCGCGCCAGACCGGAGCCATCGCGACCGGTCAATCTCCGTTTGTAGACTCAGAACTTATCGGAGACCTGGATGCCGGCCGGCCCGAGAATGACGGCCATCAGCACGGGGAGGAAGAACAGGATCATCGGCACCGTCAGCTTGGGCGGCAGCGCGGCGGCCTTCTTTTCGGCCTCGTTCATCCGCTCGTCCCGTCCCTCCTGGGCAAGGACGCGCAGTGCCTGGGCAACCGGCGTGCCGTAGCGCTCGGCCTGGATCAGCGCCTGCGTCACGCTCTTGACGCCATCGAGCTGGGTGCGGTTGCCGAGATTTTCGAGCGCGGTGCGACGATCCTGGAGGAAAGACAGCTCGGCGGTCGTCAGGACCATTTCCTCGGCCAGTTCCGGCGATTGCGCGGCGATCTCATCGGCGACGCGGCGCATCGCGGCCTCGATCGATATGCCCGATTCGACGCAGATCAGCATCAGGTCGAGCGCATCCGGCCAGGCACGCTTGATCGAATGCTGCCGCTTCTGCATCCGGTTCTTGATGTAGATGTTGGGCAGGTAGAAGCCGGCATAACCTGCAACGATGGTTGCCAGAAGCCGAATCGGCAGCGCCTTGTCGGCCAACCCTCCAAGGACGAAAATCCAGACGGCGGCCAGCGCCAGAAACAGGAAAGGCAGCAGGAAGCGGGCAACGAGGAAGATATTCAGGGCGTTCTGCGACCGGAGACCGGCGGCGCGGAGGTTGTCCATGGTCGCATCGTCGACAAGCGCCTTCCTGAGATTGAAGCGCTCGACGATCTGGCGGACGGACTGGTTGTTGGTGGCACGAAGACTGCCGCGACCCGCACCGGTGTCGGCGTTCATCCGCGCGCGTTCGCGCGCCCTGATCTGTTCGCGCTCGGTCGAGACGGCGCGCATGCGCTTATCGAGATCGCCCTTCTCGAGATAGGGGATGAGAACGGTATATAGCGTCCCGAAGACAGCGATCGCGACGAGGACGGCGACGATCGTGGCGGGGTCGGTGAGCCTGGCTGCCAGTTCGGGTGTCATGGCCCGCCCCTCAAATCTCGAAGTTGATCATATTGCGCATCACGAGAATGCCGATCGACATCCACACGCCGGATATACCCAGGATCAGATGACCGCGGGGATCCTTGAAGAGGATCGAAATGTATTCGGGCGATGTCATGTAGACCATGAAAGCAACGATGAACGGCAGGGCGCCGATGATCGCGGCGGAGGCTTTGGCCTCCATCGATAGCGCCTGCACCTTGGCCTTCATCTTCTTGCGGTCACGCAGCACCCGGGACAGGTTGGACAGTGCTTCCGACAGATTGCCGCCCGCCTGGCTCTGGATGGCGATGACGATCGCGAAGAAATTGATCTCCGGCAGAGGCATGGTCAGGGACATACGCTGGCAGGCCTCAGGCACGCTCAGTCCAACCTGCTGCGATTCCACCACGCGGCGAAACTCCGAGCGAACCGGCTCCTGTGCCTCGTTGGCGATGAGACGGAGGGCGTCGTTCAGCGGAAGACCCGATTTAATCGACCGCACCATAACGTCGAGGGAGTTGGGAAACTCGGAGAGGAACTTCTTCTGCCGGCGCTTGATGAGAAAGCCGACCACCCAACGGGGGACACCGAAGGCGGCGACGAAGGCAAGCCCGACGCCGACAAGCAGGGGCACGCCGCCCAGGAAAGAGACGGCGAAAACGAAGAGGCCAACCACGACGCTCAGAACATGGAACGTGGCGATGCTGAGGCTGAGGCCAGCCTGGACGAGCTTCGCCTTCATGCTGATGTTGGCGGCCTTCTTGTCGCGCTCCTGCTGCTTTTTCTCCAGATCCTTCAGCGAATCCTGCACCGACTTGCGCCGCTTGGAGATTTCCTGAACGCGGTCGCGGGCCGCCTTGACCTTGGCATGATCGGTTTCGGCCGCCTTGACGCGGTTGATGCGGCTCGTCGTCTTCTTCTCGACCTCGATGCGCGAGAACAGCAGACCATAGGCGACCGCACCCGCCGCCACGGCGCTCAGGGCGATAATCGCGAGAATGGTCGGATCGAGGCCAAACATCAGAGTGTTGCGCCTTTCTTCTCCATGGCATCGAGGGCAGCCGCAAGACGCCGCTCCTCGTTGTAGTACCTTGCGCGATCCCAGAAGTGCGGCTTGCCGATGCCGGTCGAGACGTGGCGCCCTATGATACGGCCGCTGGCATCCTCGCCTTCGATTTCGTAGCGCATCAGGTCCTGGGTGACGATGACATCACCCTCCATGCCGATCACCTCGGTGATGTGAGTGATGCGGCGCGAACCGTCGCGCAGGCGCGCGGCCTGAATGATGACATCGACGGACCCCGAGATGATCTCCCGTACCGTCTTCGCCGGAAGGCTGAAGCCGCCCATTGCGATCATCGATTCCATACGCGAGAGGCATTCACGCGGCGTGTTGGCATGGATGGTCCCCATGGAGCCATCGTGGCCGGTGTTCATTGCCTGCAGAAGGTCGAATACTTCCGATCCGCGCACTTCGCCGACGATGATGCGCTCTGGACGCATGCGGAGGCAGTTCTTGACGAGATCGCGCATGGTGATCTCGCCCTCACCCTCGATGTTCGGCGGGCGGGTTTCCAGACGAACCACATGGGGCTGCTGGAGTTGAAGTTCGGCGGTATCTTCGCAGGTGATAACGCGCTCGTCGGGATCGATGTAGCCGGTCAGGCAGTTCAGCAGAGTCGTCTTACCCGAACCGGTACCGCCAGAGATGACCGTGTTGCAGCGGACGCGGCCGATGATCTGCAGGACCTGCGCGCCCTCCGGCGTGATCGCGCCGAAGCGGACCAGCTGGTCGAGGTTGAGCTTGTCCTTCTTGAACTTGCGGATGGTGAGCGCCGGACCGTCGATCGCCAGCGGCGGCGCGATGACGTTGACGCGGGAGCCGTCGGGAAGACGGGCGTCACAGATCGGACTCGATTCATCGACGCGACGGCCGACCTGGCTGACGATGCGCTGGCAGATCGAAAGAAGCTGCGAATTATCGCGGAAGCGGATTTCAGATTCGATCGTCTTGCCGCCGACTTCGATGAAGGTCTGGCCGGCCCCGTTGACCATGATGTCGGCGATGTCATCGCGAGCCAGCAGCGGCTCGAGCGGACCGTAGCCGAGAACGTCGTTGCAGATGTCCTCGAGCAGTTCCTCCTGCTCGGAGATCGACATCGCGAAATTCTTGATGGTGATGATATCGTTGACGATGTCGCGGATTTCTTCCCGCGCGCTTTCGCCATCGAGCTTGGCGAGCTGTGACAGGTCGATCGTATCGATCAGCGCGGAGAATACCTGGCTCTTGGTGTCGTAATAGTCCTCGGTACGCTGCGGGCGTTTGCGGGCCGGGGTCTGCATCGGCGGCGGCGCGACCTGCTGGCGGACGGGTGCTTCCTCGCGAACAGGAGCTGGTTCGGCGATGGCGGGACGGGCGACCGTCGGCGCAAGCGTTTCGACGGAGGGCGAAACGGTGCCCGGGCCACCGCCACTCTTTCCGAAACCATCGCCACCGCGCTTGCCGAACATTCCGTTTCCTATCTACGCCGTTTTCACGTCAATCACTTGCGGCCGAGAAGGCCGAGAACGGAGCCAAGACCGCTCTTCTTTGCCTTTTTCACCGTCGCCCTGCCCGTGACGAGGTGGGCAAGCTGGGAAAAGGTTTCCGCCGTCGGCGACTTCGCATCGGTTTCGGCAATCATACGGCCGCTATTGGCTGCATTGCCGAACAGCTGGCCGTCGAAAGGAATGATCGCTACCGGCTCAACCTCGAGCGGCTCGAAGAAATCGCCCGGCGATATTTCCGGCCGCTTCGGCACGCCAACCTGGTTCAGGATGAAGTGCGGCGCCTTGTCGTTGGGGCGAAGCTTCTTCAGGGCGTCGAGCATGTTCTTGGCGTTTCGAAGATTGGCGAGATCCGGCATGCAGGTGATCACCACCTCGTCGGCGTCGGCAAGCACCCTGCGCGTCCAGTCCGACCACAGATGCGGCACATCGAGAACCGTCACTGGTGCGCTGCGCTGCAGAAGCTCCATTATGGGCTGGAAGGCACCACCATCGAAATCATAGGAGCGATCGAGCAATGACGGAGCGGCCAGCAACGACAGGTTCTGCGAGCAGGTCGTCAGCAGGCGGTCGAGAAACACCTCGTCCAACCGATCCGGCGAAAACACGGCTTCGGCCATGCCCTGCGCGGGGTCCTGGTCGAAATCGATATTGGCCGTACCGTAGGGGAGATCGAGATCGGCGAGGATTGTCTCGGTCGCGAACAGACTGGATACTGAGAAAGCGCAATTGTGGGCTATCGTCGACGATCCGACGCCGCCTTTGGCGCCGATGAAGGCGATGGTGCGGCCGAGAGGCTCAGCCTCGGGATCAACGAAGATCGCAGAGATGGCGCCGAGGACGTCGGCCATTGCAACGGGCGACACCATGTATTCGGAAATGCCGTTGCGCATCAGTTCGCGATAGAGCGAAATGTCGTTGTAGCGGCCGATGATGATGACCCGGGTGCTCGGATCGCACACTTCCGCGAGCGGAGCCAGTTCCGGCAGAAGCGCGGAGGGCTCGGCCTCGGTTTCGAGAATGATGAGGTTCGGGGTCGGCGACGTCGCGAACATGTTCGCCGCCGCATCGATATTGCCGCTGGTGATGCGCATCGTCACCTTGGCCATGCGCCGGTCGACGGCGCATTTTTCCATGAGGCGGTGCATGGCATCGGAGATGCAGAAGGCGTGAACCGATATGCGCGGCAAGGGGCGCAGGTTGTCCACGTCGCCCACCTTCGGCGCCTCGCGGTCCGTCGCTCCCGTGTCGATGTTATACTCTATCGCGCTCATATCCTCATCCGTTTCCGCCGTGTTCCGGCACTCAGAGCCCCGGGTTTCCGTCGTTGCGGTAATCTGAAATGACCTCCGAACGTCGCGCCGCATCGATAGGAGCGGATTTCCGCGGCGTCAGCAAATCCATCGGACTGGCGATCTGGGCGGCAAGATTGGCTTGCGTCGCACATCCGAAGTTTTCCCAGTTGCGGTTCATCACGGTGTCGTTGGCCAGATCCTCGGGCCATTCGCCGCATGCGTTGGTCACTGCGGTCATTGCGACATAGGTCAGACGGATGGGCGCAGCATCACCATAGGCGTCGGCGACATAGGTGGTCTGGACGATACGCGAGGCAGGTACGCCGGACGACGCAAGCGTGCCGCGTATCTGCTTCAGCAAGTGATTTGCGGCGCCGGCGTTCGGCGAGCCTTGTGGCACCATGATCTGGACGATGCTCGAAGAGCTTTCGCTGTATCGCGCGCCAAAGCCGCCGATCGCATCTCGCATCCCGGTCGTCAGCCGCACATCGGCCGAGGAAACGGGAATATCGAGAGCGTGCTCCACCTCGTTCAGCACGATCGGATGACGCGTGCGGTAGTCGTCCCGAATCGACCCAGTTGTCATGCCGTCGCGCGTGCCGCAGCCAGCCATCAGGGCAGCCGACAGCAAGACACCGGCAGTCAGAGCCGACCTGAACCGAAGGGTGATCATCGTGTTTTCCATTTTCCGGCCGGGCTGCGTCACGTTCTTCATGGGGTGCTCCCGGCTCACTTGTAGATAAACCCGACGGCGCCGTGGTAGCGGCCGTTCACCTGACCTTCCTTGCGCCCGTAAACCTTGTTCACGCGGTTCAGGAAGACGCTGGAAAAATCGTCGGTCGGGCTGAAATTGTCGTCCGGCCGCTGCAGCTGGTTCCGCGCCACGGGGCGAACGAGATAGGGGGTGGCGATGATGACCAGTTCGGTTTCGTTGCGGATGAAATCCTTGCTGCGGAACAGTGCTCCGAGCACCGGCACCCGTGCGACACCTGGCACGCCGGAGTAAGCCTGCCGGACGTTGTCCTGGATGAGACCGGCGATCACGATCGAGCCGCCCGAGGGAAGTTCAACGCTGGTGGATGCCTCGCGCCGGCGGATCGATAGATAGGTGTTGCCGGGGATGGTGCTCGCGGTGCCGTTGCCGGTGACGACAGAGCCCTCATAGGTTGGCTCAGAGACATTGGTCTCGATGCGGAGACTGATCCGTCCGGGGGCGAGGACGACGGGACGAAACTTCAGCTCGACCCCATAATTGACGGTTTCCGTTTCGCGGGTGACGGTCGGGACACCGGTATCCTGATCGATATCGACTTCCTGCGTGCTCGCCATCCGGAACTCGCCGCCGACATAGAAATTCGCCTCTTCACCCGAGATGGCCGTGAGGCTCGGCTCGGCAAGCGTCCGCATCACGCCAGCCTGCTCCATCGCCGACAGGTAACCCGCCAGATTGACAGAACCGATCGAACCACTGACGACGCCAGATCCAAAGGTGCTGATGGCATTGCCAAGGTTGGCGGGATTGGCGAATGCAAAGCCGTCATTGCCGCTCGAAAGCCGGCCGTTGATGCCGAGCTGCTTCAGCACCTGACGGCTGACCTCTGCGACGGTGACCTTCAACGTGACCTGGTCGTCGCCTTCGATGGTCAGGAGGTTGACGATGGACGACGTCTGGCGTTCTTCCGCGAAGATCGCAACATCACCGCCCTGGGCTGAACTGCTCGCTGTGGTGTTGCGGGTCGTTGCCTCACCACCCTTGAGGAAGGCCTGAGCGAGGCTTTCGGCGCGGGCCGAATCCTGCGGGGTCCGTACAGTTCCGGTCAGGACGATGTTGTCGGAAACGATTTCAACATTGATGTCCGACTCCGGGATGAAGCGGCGAAGATTTGACTGCAGGCCGGCGATATCGCGCTCGATCTGGATATCGAGGCTGACGATCTCCTCGCCGCCCGATCCGAAGATGAAGATATTGGTCTGGCCGACCGCCTTGCCAAACAGATAGATGCGTCGGGATGTGCGGGTGACGGCATCGGCCATCGTCGGGTCGGCGACCAAGATGTCATGGGCGTCCTGGGGCAGATCGACCACCAGCGCCTTGTTGAGACCAAGCTTTATGGTGCGCCGCGCGCCCGGGCCGGACTGTGCGATGCGGATGACGCTTTCGGCTGCCAAGGCTGGTCGTTCGAAAACCGGCGGAACGGCGCTGCCGGCGACAGCCGAGACCGCAACGCAGACCGCCACCGCGATGCGGACGGAAGCGCGAAGTTTCTGTTTCAGTCCACCCACTGTCTTGCTCCCGCTCATTTCAACGCACCCTGGGCGGCGCCGACGATGGCCCCGGATTTGATCACCTGTACCGCAGACTGGCCCGAACGACCGCTGAGCAGATAGTCGGCTGCGGCGGTATCCGCCTCCTGCGCGTCGGCAACGGAACGCAGCGCCAGCGACAACCGATCCGCCATCTGTTGGGCTACCGTGATCACCTTGGCCTGGTCAGGCGTCAGCTCCAGTGTCGCCGTCGCGCCGAGCACGGCCTTGCCGCCCTCCTTGCTCTCCTCGATCTGCTGGTCGATGGCGAGAACACGGATGTTGGTGAGGATGGTTTCGGTCAGGTAGGCATCGGTCTCGCCCTTGCGGACCATGATGACGTCAACGCGGTCGTTGGGGAGGATGAAGCCGCCAGCACCCGTCTCAACGGAGATTTCGGTGGCGACAGCCCGCTTGCCCGACGGCAGCAGCGAAGACATGATCCGGCCGGACGCGTCGGCGATTTTTTCTCCGCGAACCGGTTCGCCCTCGAACATCGGCAGGCGGACGACGACGCCGGAGAGTTCCTCAATGGCTTTGGGACGACCGGAGTCGGTGATGAAGCCTTCAACGACGTTGTTCTCGGGCCAGGGCATCCAACGAACGGACTTGTCATTCAGCCGGGCGCCGACGGGAAGGTTTTCGGCGGCCACCAGAACACGCACGGCCGGCACCTTCTGTACGTCGGCAATCTGCTTGACTGCGGCCGGCTTGCCGCCTGTCAGACGCATTGCCAGCACTCCTGCCAGACCTGCCGCCACGACGGCGACTGCGAGAATGATGATGCGGGCGGGTTTCATGACCGATCCTTGAACGCGAACTCTGCCCGCCAGATTGATCAGGAATTGGTATAATTATGGTTAACAGGGACCTTACAGGTTTAGTTAACGATCGGTTTCCGGCGCTGTCAGCCAGCTGCGTGGATGGCCCATATCGCAAGCGGAGACTGAGGGAAACTGATCAGTCCAGCCGCGCCGATGGCGATGCCATAGGGGACCTTCTTGGCAAGGACGATGGAGCTGGGGATGGGGAGGCCGAGGGCCAGGACCGTGTTGGCGCGTGCCCGGACGATCAGAAGGAGGATCGTCAGAATTCCACCGAGAAATGCGACGGTGGCAAGGAAGCCAACCAGACTGCCGTTGAACCCGAACCAGAGCGCTGCGGCTGTCAGCAGCTTGGCATCCCCGCCACCCATTGCGCCGAGGGCGAACAGGGCGAAACATCCGGCAAAGACGACAATGCCCGCGAGGAGATGAAACGCAAACTGCTGAAGGTTAAGATCGACAAAGGGCGCGAGCGACAGAAAGGCCAGCGAGAGGATGGCCGGGATTCGGTTGGGAATCTTCATTTCAATCAGATCGGTCAGCGCCGCCATGACGAGGCAGAGCGGAAACACCAGGAAAATGATGCTCGCGATCATCGGCACTCCCTCCCCGCGGTAAAGTCGAGGCCGCAGCCTAG
Organism: Ciceribacter sp. L1K22; assembly: GCF_017599385.1. Lineage (GTDB taxonomy): Bacteria > Pseudomonadota > Alphaproteobacteria > Rhizobiales > Rhizobiaceae > Allorhizobium. The sequence continues at coordinate 522,353 of NZ_JAGFPK010000001.1, read as the reverse complement.
CAATCAAACCTTACCGCTTTCACTATCCCGAAAAGCAAGAAGCCGCCCTTGGGGAGCGGCTTCTTGTCATATATCTAAACCGCCAACTTACATGTTGCCCTGAGCGGTCGACATTTCGGTCGAAATCGCCTGGAAGGTCTCGTCCAGCGAGTCGCCGAGCGTGGTGGCGCCGGTGATGAGGGCAACGGAGATGAGAGCGGCAATCAGGCCATACTCGATAGCGGTGGCGCCGGACTCATCCTTCAGGAAGCGTGCAAAAATCTTGGACATGGTACTCTCCTAACTCCACAATGTTGATCAGCACGTCCGGCAACTGTTTGCCGTTGCTCGGATGACCGGAAGCTACACGGGGCGTGTTGCTATCGACTTAAGAAAGAAAGTTACCGACTTGTGAAGAAGCCATAGCCAAAAGCAGAGTGAACGAGTGATAAAAGCAAATCAGAGGATTTTAAAGAATATCTCTTGCCTGCCCGCAAACAGCTGAGAAACAAGACTTTCTGCCTAAGTTCATGATTAGACCGCGCTGACGATTCGTCGGGGGTGCGGCCTGTTTGGCTGACCCAGAGCCGCTCCGAAGTGAAACAGGGTTGCTCAAGACCCAAAAAAGGCCTCGTCTACGCAGCCATTCCCCCCGTATTCGAGCAAGACATGAGGGTGCCTCATTTACACAGGGGCGCGGGGTGTGACACCGCCAATGGTGCGTTTAACCCTTCATTCACCAATCACGCGCATGCTTCTTTCGCTTCCAGGCCTCGGCTGAATTCCATCAAGGGCAGCACATGTCATCTCGCCACGGTTCCATCACAGCCCTTCTGCTGTTCGCCGCGCTTTCGTTTCCCGCGCACGGTGAAGAGGACATGCTGCGCGTCTATATGGACCACGCGCGCGTGTTGAAGCTGGACCGGCCGGTCAGCAAGGTCATCATCGGCAATTCAGAGGTAGCGGACGCGACCGTCGCTGATCCGCAGACCATCGTGCTCACGGGCCGCAACTTCGGAACGACCAATCTGGTTCTGCTCGACGCAGATGGAAACGCGATCGTCGATGAGCGCATTCTCGTTTCCATCGATGAGGGAAATACGGTGCGCGTGTTCAAGGCAACAGAAAGAACCGTTCTCTCCTGCTCGCCCAACTGCGAAACGCACGCCAAAGCGGCAACCTCCTCAACGAATTGATCTGCGGCGCCTTCAAGGTTGCCGAACAGTTAACGCATCGCGGACAATTCGACGGGGGCGGGCAACGGAAAATCAAGGTTTGCCGCGTAGCGTTCGCGTGAACAATCGTTGTCTGGGCGCAAGAAATGAATTCCAAGCGTGACATCAGCCCGCGAAACCGCCGCATATTGCGACGGCTGATACGATCGCGCGACGGCGCGGCGGCCATCGAGTTCGCAATTCTTGCCATCCCCTACTTCATGATCATCTTCGCGATCATCGAAACATTTGTCGCGTTTTCCGCGGAGCAGCTGTTGTCGCACGCGACAAACCAGATGGCGCGCCAGATTCGTACCGGCGAGATCACCTTTGGTCTTGGCCGAGACACGGACATGACGGAAACGCAGTTCCGCTCGGCGTTCTGCGACGAAATTTCCATCATGATGCGATGCTCGGAGACCGAGATCAACGAACCGCGACAGCTCTATCTGGACGTTCGCACCTTCACGGCGTTCTCGACCATCCCGATCGGCGTTCCGAAAGTCAGCGGCGACGCGTTTTCCGATCTCGACACCTCGTCGTTCAGCTTTAGCCCCGGAGGCCCGGGCTCGATCAACATGGTGAGAGCCTTCTATCGCTGGCAGGTGACAGCGGATCTCATCCGTCCTCTGATCACGACCATTCGTCCCGCCGATGGTTCGATGCCGACAGATTTCCTGATCGTCGCGACAACGACATTCCAGAACGAGAACTATCCATGACCGATCCCGTGTTTGAGAGAACGGTTTCGCCGGAACATCGTCAAAAACAGTTGCGCGCGACGTTGCGCAATCTGCTCGCCCGGCTGCGCGACGACCGGAACGGGATCGGCGGTGTGGAATTCGCGTTGCTGTTTCCGATACTTCTGGTCGGTTATCTCGCGGCCTTCGAGTTCACGATCGGCTTCAGCGTGATGAAGCGGGCAACCGCCGCGGCGAGCTCGGTCGCAGACCTCGTCAGCCAGCAGGAAGGCGATATCGACAAGGCTTTCCTCACCCGAATGAATGATTTCGCGGCCGCGACCTTCGCTCCTTATTCCGACGCGGGGCTTGAACTGACCGTCAGTGGCATCGCCGTGGACACGAGCGGCAATGCGAAGATTGCATGGTCCTGGAAAAACGACAACACCACTCCCTACACGGAGGGAGACAGCGTCTCGATCGGCGAGTTCGCGCAGGCGGACTCCTTCCTCATTCATACCGAACTCAGCATTCCGCATGAGCTCATGATCTATCTGCCAAACTTCAAGGGCTCGCAGCTGACGACGAAAACGTTCTATCGTGAGTACTACTACTTGCAGCGCCTGGGTGAGACCGGGATCGGCTGCCGCGACTGCTGACGGCATTTGCCAACATGGCCGTGACGCGTTAATCATCGCCGCTTTCGCTTGCGGACCGCAGGCCTCCTGTTCGGGTGATATATGGTGCGCGCATTTCTGTTCGTTCTCGATTCCTTCGGCATCGGTGGCGCACCGGATGCGCCTCGTTACGGCGACGATGGCTCGAACACGCTCGGTCATATCGCTGAATTCTGCGCAGCCGGCCTCGGCGACCGGGCTGGTCTTCGATCCGGACCGCTAACCCTGCCCAACCTGTCGGCACTCGGCCTGGTGCACATCGCTAAACTTGCCAGCGGCACTTATCCTGCCGGAATGCCTGTCCCGGAGAGGGTTTTCGGCATGCACGGAGCAGCGAGCGAGACGTCGCGCGGAAAAGACACGCCATCGGGCCACTGGGAGATCGCGGGGACGCCTGTGATGTTCGACTGGGGCTATTTTCCCGAGGGGACAGAAGCCTTTCCCGCCGACCTCGTGCAGGCGATCTGCGAACGGGCCGAGCTTCCCGGCATTCTCGGTAACTGCCACGCATCCGGCACTGAGATCATCGCAAGGCTTGGCGAGGAGCATATCCGCAGCGGTAAGCCGATCTGCTACACATCGTCGGATTCGGTCTTCCAGATAGCAGCGCACGAAACGCATTTTGGCCTGGATCGGCTGATGACGCTATGCCAGATCGTGCGCGAACTGGTCGATCCGCTCAATATCGGACGCGTCATCGCGCGACCATTTGTCGGCGAGACGGCGGCGACGTTTGAACGCACCGGCAATCGCCGCGACTTTTCCGTCCTGCCGCCGGAGCCGACTCTGCTAGACCGATTGATCGAGGTGGGGCGCAAGGTGCACGCGGTTGGCAAGATCGGCGACATCTTCGCTCACCAAGGCGTGACGCGTGTGATCAAGGCCAATGGAAACATGGCCCTGATGGATGCGACGCTGAAGGTCATGGACGAGGCCGAGGACGGCGACCTGGTGTTCACCAATTTCGTCGATTTCGACATGCTCTTCGGCCACCGTCGCGACGTGCCAGGCTATGCGGCCGCGCTCGAGGCCTTCGACCGGCGCCTCCCCGAGGTGAACCGGCGACTGAAACCGGGCGACATGGTGCTGATGACGGCGGATCACGGTTGCGATCCCACCTGGCGCGGCACCGACCACACACGGGAGCGGGTGCCCATCATGGCGTTCGGGCCGGGAATAAGATCCAGGCAGATCGGGATACGCCCCACTTACGCCGACATCGGAGAAACGGTGGCTGCCCATCTCGGCATTGCGGCCGGCCGCCACGGACGGAGTTTCCTGTGACAAAGCATCTCAAGAAAGCCGAACTGCACTGCCACATCGAAGGTGCGGCGCCTCCGGCGCTCACCATGCGGCTGGCGGATAAGTACGGCATCGACAGCTCGGACTTCATCCGAGACGGCGCCTATGTGTGGACCGACTTCACCAGCTTTATCGGGTGCTACGACAAGGTTGCATCTGTATTCCGGACGGCAGAAGATTATGCCGATCTGGCGGAAGCATACCTGCTAGAGCTCGCTGGGGAGAATGCCATCTACAGCGAACTGTTCATCTCGCCCGATCATGGCCTGGAGGTCGGGCTTTCCCCGGAAGAATACGTCGAGGGGTTGGCTGTTGGTATTCGCGCTGCGAAGGATAAAGCCGGCATAGAATGCCGTATGGTGGTGATCGGAGAACGCCATCTGGGTCCGGAGAATGTCCTTCGCCGGGCCGAATGGACAGCGCGGCAATCGCATCCGCTGATCACAGGCTTCAACATGGCGGGCGAGGAGCGAATGAACCGGGTTGCCGACTATGCACGCGCTTTCGACATCGTGCGCGAGGCGGGTTTCGGCATCACCATCCATGCCGGAGAATTGTGTGGCGCGTTCAGCGTTCAGGACGCGCTCGATCTCGTGAAGCCGAGCCGGATCGGCCATGGGGTGCGGGCTATCGAGGACCCTGATCTGGTCAAGCGCCTTGCAGATCTCGGAACCGTGCTGGAGGTGTGCCCGGGCTCCAACATCGCGCTCGGCGTCTTCCCCGACTTCCAGCATCATCCGCTGCGGGACTTCGTTGCGGCCGGCGTGCGCGTCACGCTGAACTCCGACGATCCGCCCTTTTTCCACACATCGCTCGCGCGTGAATACGAGCTCGCGAAGACCACGATGGGGTTCACCGAAGGCGAGATAAACGCCATGACGCGAACGGCGATCGAATCGGCCTTTGTGGACGAGACGACGCGTGCCAACCTTCTGACGCGCCTTGACATCTGATCCGGCCTTGAAGGGGAGCTGGGGATGAGATGCCAAACCGACACGCGCCCCTTGCGCAAGGGGCGGGAGGCGTGAAAAAAGATAAGAAAAAGCTCACGGAGAAAGCCTGACCATGAACGGCGTAACTGTCATCGACCATCCGCTTGTGCAGCACAAATTGACGATCATGCGCCGGAAGGAAACGTCCACGTCGAGTTTCCGTCGGTTGCTGCGGGAAATTTCGACGCTGCTCTGCTACGAGGTGACACGTGACCTCGAACTGACGATGGAGACGATCGAGACGCCTCTGACAGAGATGCAGGCACCGATCCTCGAAGGCAAGAAGCTGGTGTTCGCATCCATCCTGCGTGCCGGAAACGGACTGCTCGAAGGCATGCTGGAACTGGTTCCGGCCGCCAGGGTCTCGCATATCGGCGTGTACCGCGATCACGAAACCCTTCAACCTGTTGAATACTATTTCAAGGCTCCGGAGAATCTCGCCGAACGGCTGATCATCATCGTCGACCCGATGCTGGCAACCGGCAATTCCTCCATTGCCGCGGTCGACAAGCTGAAGGAGCGCGGCGCCAAGAATATCCGTTTCCTCTGCCTGCTTGCTGCACCTGAAGGTATCAAGAACTTCCGCGACGCTCATCCGGACGTTCCAGTTTATACCGCGTCGATCGACAGTCACCTCAACGAAAAAGGCTATATCGTTCCCGGTCTTGGAGACGCAGGCGACCGGATGTACGGTACCAAATAGCAAAAAGACGGTAACCGTACGATATTCGTACGGGTTCAACGTATTTTACTGAAAAACTTAGTTCGACTCTCAGGGTTGTGGCGCTACTATGTCCGTAAAGGGGCAGTAGTGGGCAGGGAGGGCGAATATGTTGACACGCAGTCTCATGATCCTGGCGGTCGTTGGAGTGACCGCCGTCGAAGTGCCTCGATTGCTGAGCGGAGATACTGACATCGAAGAGTCGTTCGTCGATGTCGCTCAGGCAAGCACTCAGACCCAACAGAGCGATCGTCCCGGCCGGGTGACCTTGAAGGCCGACGAGCGCGGCCACTTCCTCGCTACCTTCAAGCTGAACGGAAAAGACGTCGACGGGATTGTCGATACCGGAGCGTCGGTAATTGCGATCAACGAATCGACAGCGCGTCGCCTCGGTTTCACCGCCGCGCGCACGGATTTCAAATACCCGATCAATACCGCGAACGGGCAGACGGTAGCTGCGCATGTGGTCCTCGACCGCGTCGAGATCGGCTCGATCCGGGTGAAGGACGTCGACGCTTTCGTCCTGAAGGACGCGGCGCTATCCGACACGCTGATCGGCCTCAGCTTCCTGCGGCGGCTTAACAGCTATGCGGTCGCAGATGGCGTGTTGAAGCTCGAACGCTAGTGGGTCAGATACGCTTTAGGATCGCCGGCGCCGAAATAGGTGGTGTTTCGGCCAGCGCATACGCCGCCGCCACAACCTGGGCCGCGCGCTCGCCACTCGCCTGATCCGCCGCATGCACGACCGCAATCAGATCGCCCTTTTCAACCTTCGTGCCAAGCGGCAGCAACTGGCTCAGGCCGACGCGGTGATCGATCGGATCCGTCGGACGCCGGCGGCCTCCCCCCAGATCGACGACCGCCATTCCGAGGCTTCGGGTGGCACAGGACGAAAGATATCCGTCACCGGCAGACAGCACCGGTATTTCGACCGGTGCCACCGGCAAGTAGCGGGCCTGATGTTCCACAAAGTCGGCCGGGCCACCGAGGCTTGTCACCATCCTCGCGAAGAATTCCGCAGCCTTGCCGGAAGACAAGGCAGTGCGGCAGCGGTCAGTTGCCTCGGCAAGATTGCGCGCTACTCCGGCATTCACCAGCATTTCGGCACCGAGTGCGAGCGTGACGGTCTCCAGTCGGCTACCTTCCTTGCGACCCAGCAGAAAGTCCACACAGTTTGCCACTTCGAGAGCGTTGCCGGCGGCATCGGCAAGCGGCTCGTTCATGTCGGTCAGAAGTGCCGTGGTCTTGACGCCGGCACTGTTGGCTACCTCGACAAGGGATGCGGCCAACGCCTCGGCATCGGAAACCTGCTGCATGAAGGCGCCATTGCCGAACTTTACGTCAAGCACCAGTGTCTCGAGACCGGCAGCCAGCTTCTTCGACAGGATGGACGCGGTGATCAGCGGTATCGATTCCACGGTCGCCGTCACATCGCGGATCGCATAGAGGCGCTTGTCCGCCGGTGCAAGATCGCCGGTCTGGCCGATGATGGCGCATCCGACATCGTCAACCGTCCCGCGGAAGGTCGCCGGATCAGGCATGACGTCGTAGCCAGGAATCGACTGCAGCTTGTCCAGCGTGCCGCCGGTGTGACCCAGGCCGCGCCCCGAGATCATAGGCACGGCAAGACCGCACGCGGCAACCATCGGCGCCAGCATCAGGGAGACATTATCGCCAACACCACCCGTCGAATGTTTGTCGGCGATCGGCTTGCCGACGCCCGACCAGGACAGGACCTCGCCCGAATCGCGCATGGCCAGGGTCAACGCGACGATTTCAGCGGGCGTCATGCCGCGGAAAAAGACCGCCATGGCGAAGGCGGCGACCTGTCCCTCGGACAGGGTTTCGTTGCTCAAGGCCTCGATGAAAGCGCCTATCTCGACGGCGGCAAGCTCTTCGCCATCGCGTTTGCGCCTGATGATCTCCTGCGGAATGATCACACTCAGTATCCTGTGCCGGTGGCCAGCGACTTTCCGTTGGAAAGGATCGACAAGATATCGTCGAGGAGGCCGGAAGCCCCGAAGCGGAAGGTCGACGGCATGACCCAATCGTCTCCCATGATGGTTGCCGCGAGGCGAAGATAGAGACCGGCATCGACAACCGATCCGATCCCGCCCGCCGGCTTGAAGCCAACCGGGCGACGGCTGTCGCGGATCGCCAGCAGCATGATATCGGCGGCCTCCAGCGTAGCATTCACCGCCACCTTGCCGGTCGAGGTCTTGATGAAGTTGCTGCCCGCCTCGATCGCAATCTCCGACGCTCTCCGGATCAGGGCAGCGTCCTTCAGTTCTCCCGTTTCCAGGATGGTTTTGAGCAGCGCGTCCGAACCGCACACGCCGCGAACCGCGGCGACCATTTCAGCCACTGCCTGCTCGTTCCCGCCCATCAGCGCCTTGTAGGGGATGACGAGATCAATTTCATCGGCGCCATCCGATATCGCCTGCCGTGTCTCGGCCACGACATCTGCCACCGCGAGATCGCCGGAGGGGAAATTCACAACGGTGGCGATCCGAACGGCAGCGCCGGCGCCGAGAATGGCCCGGGCCTGCGCAACGAAACGTGGCCAGATGCAGATCGCGGCGACGTCACCAAAGGGCGTTCTGGCGCGCTTGCAAAGCGCTTCGATGGCCTCAGGGGTGCAATCGTCCTTCAAGTTTGTGAGATCCAGCAGGGTCAATGCGACTGCGGCAGTCGCCCGCATTTGATGGCTATCCAAGGTCCGTTCCTCCCGAGATCATGGCTTTCAGGATGGCCGCAAGCCTGCGTCCACCGATGGGGGCCATGTCTTTGGTCTCCTCGTGGCTCAATTCGCCACCCGTCATGCCCGCACCATAATTGGTAATAACCGATGCGGCCGCCACCCGCAGCCCAAAAAATCGCGCGAGAATGACTTCCGGAACCGTCGACATGCCGACGGCATCGGCCCCCAGAATCCGCGCCATGCGGATTTCGGCCGGCGTCTCGAAGCTGGGGCCGGAAAACCACATATACACACCGGATGACAATGGGATGTCTTGCGCCAGCGCCGCCTCGCGCATGGCAAGAACGAGACTCTGGTCATAGGCAGAGGTCATGCCGACGAAGCGCCCGTCACTCTGCTCGCCGATCAGCGGATTGTAGCCGGAGAAATTGATGTGATCGGTAATCTGCATCACCGATCCCGGCGGCATCTCCTCGCGCAGCGAGCCCGCCGCATTGGTCAGGACCAGCGTCCTGACGCCGAGGCCCTTCAGGACCGCGATCGGCAACCGCATCGCATTGGCGTCGCCCTTTTCATAGTAATGAACACGACCGGATAGCATGATGACAGGTACGCCACCCAGACGACCGGCCACCAGCTCGCCCGCATGCCCTGAGACGCCGCTCACCGGAAAGCCCGGCATGTCGGCAAACGGGACGCGGACGGCATCTTCGACCTCATCGACAAGCGAGCCGAGACCCGATCCGAGAACAATGCCGACACGCGGCATGAGGCCATCCAGGCGATCGACGAGCAGATCGATGACCGCCCTCATCCGAGGAGGTCCGTCTCGAAGCTGAAGGGCAGCAATTCGTTCATGGTCATGGTCTTTTTCACGCCGACTTCGTCGCACAGATAAATCTTCGTGGCGGCCGAAGCGAATTCCGCAATTTTCTGACGGCATCCGCCACAGGGAGGGCAGAGCGGCATCTTTTCGGCGATCACCGCCATCTCGACGATCTCCCTTCCACCACCCATGACCATACAGCCGATGGCAGTGGGTTCGGCGCACCAGCCCTGCGGGAAGGACAGATTCTCGATGTTCGCGCCGGTGTAGATCTTTCCATCGTCGGCGCGGATTGCCGCACCGACCGGAAACTTGGAGTAAGGCGCATGCGCGAAGCGCATGGCGTCGCGGGCGGCTTCGAACAGGTCGTGAGACATCTCAACGCTCCTTTACATAGGGCACGCCGCCGGCCTTGGGCGGGTTGGCCGCGCCGATGAAGCCGGCGAGCAGCACGCAGGTGAGAATGTAAGGCAGAGCCTGGAAGATCTGCACCGGAACCTCGCCGATCAAGGGAACGGACTTGCCCTGCATGAAATTCGCGAGCGCGTCGAGGAAGCCGAACAGCAGGCAGGCGAAGAGCACCGGAACCGGCCGCCATTTGGCGAAGATGAGGGCCGCGAGGGCGATGTAGCCCTTGCCGGCCGACATGTCCTTGATGAAGGCAGCCGACTGGGCAATCGCAAGGTAGGTGCCCGCGAAGCCGCACAGGAAGCCGGCGACGATGACGGCGCGGTATCGCAGGAAGGCGACGGAAATGCCGGCTGTGTCGACGGCACCGGGATTTTCGCCGACGGCTCGTAGGCGCAGGCCGAAGCGGGTGCGGTAGAGAACCCAGGCGGCCAGCGGAACGGCAAGGAAAGCCATATAGGTCAGGATATTGTTGCCGGAGATGACATTCGCATAGAGCGGGCCGATGATGGGGATGTCACGAACGAGATCCGCCCCGGGAAGTATGATCGGCGAGAACCGGGCGTCACCAGTCAGTTGCGCCGTGCGACCCCCCTGGCTGAACCAGGCCTGCCCCAGAACGGCCGTCAGCCCGGCGGCGACGAAGTTGATTGCAACGCCGGACACGATCTGATTTCCCCGGTTCGTGATCGAGGCAAAGCCGTGGATAAGCGAGAAGAAGATCGAGACCAGAATACCGGCCAGGAGCCCGACCCACGGCGAACCCGTGACATAGGCGACCGTGGCGGAGGCGAAGGCGGCCGCGAGCATCTTGCCTTCCAGGCCGATGTCGAAGATGCCGGCCCGTTCGGAAAACAGTCCCGCGAGCGCCGTGAAGATCAGCGGAATCGACAGCCGGATGGTGGAGCCGAGAATGCTGACGAGGATATCGAAGAAATCCATGGTTCCTGTCCCCTCAAGCCTTCACGAACTGCTGATAGACCCTGACGATCGCCGGGCGGAACATGTATTCCAGCGCGCCCGCGAACAGGATCACCAGACCCTGGATGACGACGATCATGTCGCGGGTGATGTTGGGCATGTCGAACGAGAGTTCCGCCCCGCCCTGGTAAAGGATGCCGAACAGGATCGCGGCCAGGATGATGCCTAGCGGATGGCTGCGCCCCATGAGCGAAACCGCGATTCCGACGAAACCGGCACCGCCGACGAACTCGACCTGCAAGCGCGCCGAAGCGCCGAGCACCGGGTTCAATGACATCATGCCGGCCAGACCGCCCGAGATCAACATGGTGAGAATGACGGTGCGGACATAGGGCACGCCGGCATATGCAGCAGCGGAGCGCGAGAGGCCCAAGGTGCGCATTTCATAGCCGAATTTGGTCCGCCAGATGAGAACCCAGACGAGGAAACACATCAGAAGCGCGATCAGGAAGGAGACGTTGAAGGGCGCGGCGCCGAGCTTCATGCCAAGGAGCGACATCAGCCCGTCGAGCTTCGGCAACTGGCCGCCTTCAAGGAAAGTGCGCGTCTCGGGCGCCATCTTTCCCGGCACGCGCAAGACGTTGACGAGCAGGTAGACCATCAGCGATGCGCCGATGAAGTTGAACATGATCGTCGTGATGACGATGTGACTGCCGCGCTTGGCCTGGAGCCATGCCGGAATGAGAGCCCAGCCTGCCCCGAACAGGGCGCCACCGAGAATGGCGAACGGCATGGTAACGTACCACGGAACGTAGTGATCGAGGGCGAGAGCCGCGAGCGCCGCTCCAAGACCGCCAACATAAGCCTGCCCCTCCGAGCCGATGTTGAAAAGGCCGGCGTGGAAGGCCACGGCGACGGACAGACCGGTGAAGATGAAGCTCGTTGCGTAAAACAGCGTGAAGCCGATGCCTTCGCCGCGTCCCAGCGCGCCCTGCAGCATGAGCTTCAGCGCCTCGACCGGGTCCTCGCCGATAACCCACACAACGAAGCCCGAGACGAGGAATGCCAGCAGCAGGTTGATCAGCGGCAGAAGCGCGTAGTTGATCCAGTTCGGAAGCGGGACGGAAGCAGTACTCATAGAAACCTCATGCCGCGATACCGGCCATCATCAGGCCGAGCGTCTGTTCACCCGTATCCGGCGTCTTCTCACCAACGATCCGGCCGGCGAACATCACCAGGACACGGTCGGACAGCGACCGTATCTCGTCGAGTTCCACCGACACCAAAAGGATTGCCTTGCCGGCGTCGCGGGTCTCGACAATGCGGCTATGAATGAATTCGATGGCGCCAATGTCGACGCCACGGGTCGGTTGGCCGACGATCAGAAGCTTCGGGTCACGCTCGATTTCGCGCGCGACCACGATCTTCTGCTGGTTGCCGCCGGAGAAGTTGGCCGTCTTCAGCCGAGGGTTCGGCGGACGGATGTCGTATTTCTCGATCTCTTCGACGGCCGCCTTGCGGATCGCCTCAGGATCCAGGAACGGGCCTCGTCCATAGCGTTCATCGCGGTGATAGCCGAGGATCGCGTTCTGACTTTCCTCGAACGGAAGAACAAGACCCATATGGTGACGGTCTTCGGGGATGTGAGCCAGTCCGATACCACGGAGGGCAGCAGGATCGAGACCGGCGACATTCCTGCCGTTGATCCATATTTCACCCGTCGTCGGTTTGCGGATGCCGGTAATGGCCTCAAGCAACTCACTCTGGCCGTTGCCGGCGACGCCGGCGATGCCCACGATCTCACCGGCGCGGACATCGAAGGAGACGTTGTCGACCATCGTCACCCCACGACTGTCCTTGACCGTCAGGTTCCGAACAGAGAGGTAGACCTCTCCCGGGTTTGCCGCGCCCTTTTCGACGTGGAGCAATACCCGGCGACCGACCATCAGTTCCGCCAACTCCTCGACAGTCGTCTCAGACGTCTTCCGGGTTGCCACCATTTCACCGCGCCGCATGACCGAGACGGTATCGGTGATCGCCATAATTTCACGAAGCTTGTGGGTAATCAGCAGGATTGTCTTTCCCTGGTCGCGCAGGACGCCAAGGATCTTGAAGAGATGATCGGCCTCCGCCGGCGTCAGCACACCTGTCGGTTCATCAAGGATCAGAATTTCGGCACCCCGATACATGGCCTTGAGGATTTCGACACGCTGTTGCAGGCCAACCGGCAGCTCCTCCACTACGGCATCGGGATTGACTTCCAGGCCATAGTCGTCGGCGAGCTTTCTTAGGGTTTGACGCGCCGATTCAGCACCCTTTGCAAGAAGACCGCCGCCTTCCGCACCAAGCATCAGGTTTTCGAGAACGGTGAAGTTCTCCACCAACATAAAGTGTTGGTGGACCATACCGATACCTGCCTCGATCGCGGACTGACTGTCGCGAATCGTGACCGGCTTGCCGTCGATGCTGATCGTCCCGCTGTCGGCTTGATAAAAGCCGTAGAGTATCGACATCAACGTCGACTTCCCCGCACCATTTTCGCCGATGATACCGTGGATCGATCCCTTGGCCACCGTCAGGTTTATGTTCTTATTGGCGTGTACGGCACCGAATTTCTTATCGATGCCGACGAGTTCGATCGCTGGCGCTTGGTTCACCGATGACCTCCGGATAGCAGACATGAAAAGGGCGCAAACCGGGCCTCAGACCCGGCTTGCGCCCTCATCGGATCACTTCGGGCAGGAATTGTCCGTCATGTAGTCATGAACCTTGACCGTGCCGGCAATGATGTCGGCCTTTGCCTTTTCAACGGCGGCCTTCATGTCATCAGTGATCAGCGAGGCGTTGTTTTCGTCGAGCGCATAAGCAACGCCGTCTTCCTTGACGCCGAGAGCCTGGACGCCGCCGGTGAACTTGTCACCCTGGGTGTCGAGGTAGGCATTGTAGACAGCCAGATCGACGCGCTTGACCATCGAGGTCAGGACCGAACCGGGATGCAGGTGGTTCTGGTTGGAGTCCACGCCAATCGAGAGTTTACCGTTATCGGCCGCGGTCTGCAGCACGCCGAGGCCAGTCGCGCCGGCTGCCGCATAGATCACGTCAGCGCCCTGGTCGATCTGATTCTTCGTCAGTTCGCCGCCCCGCACCGGATCGTTCCAGGCAGCGCCTGTGGTTCCGGTCATGTTCTGGAAGACTTCGATATTTGGGTTGGCCGCGCGTGCGCCCTGCTCGTAGCCGCACTCGAACTTGCGGATCAGCGGAATGTCCATTCCGCCAACAAAGCCGACCTTGCCGGTCTTGGAGGCCATGCCCGCCAGGACGCCAACGAGGTATGAGCCTTCTTCTTCCTTGTAAACAACCGAACGAACGTTCGGCAGGTCAACGACGGCATCAACGATGATGAACTTGGTATCCGGGAACTCGGCGGCGACCTTCTCCACAGCAGAGGTCCAGGCAAAGGAAACCGCGACGACCGGGTTGTAACCGCGGGACGCGAAGTTGCGGATCGCCTGTTCGCCCTGCGTGTCGCCCGTCGGTTCGAAGTCACGATATTCAATACCGGTCTCCGCCTTGAACTTCTCAGCGCCATTATAGGCGGCTTCGTTAAAGGACTTATCGAACTTGCCACCGGTGCCATACACAAGCGCAGGCTTGATTTCGGCAGCGAGCGCCGTCGCCGACATCGCGGCCAAGGCAAAGAGACTGATGAGGGTTTTCTTCATTTTTGCAGCCCTGTTTGTTGCTATTGATCTTATCGGGTCCTCCCGCAAGCCCTTTGGGGGCATGTCTGCGGTTGCACCGGCCACCTGCCGGAGGCCTAGCTGTGCTCATCCTTGCATGGCTGCAGGAAAAATTCACCAGATTTTTTTCATCCGGTAAAACTCAATCCAAGCTATTGTGATCACGTGGAAATCGCCCAGTGGAGATCGGCATCATCCAGCACCGGACACGGCACGCCCGTGCCCCTTAAAACGGCGGAGGCACCCACGTTCCTTGCAAGATACTGCTGGTGATATTCTTCGGCGTGGTAAAATTCTGGCGCTATGGTGATTGTCGTGGTCACGGTCTGCCTGCGACCTGCGGCGAGAAGAGCACTCTGATAGAGATCACGCATCCGGATCGCGAGGTCGACGGACTGTTGATCGGCACCGAAAATTACCGACCGGAACATCGTGCCTATGTCATTTCCCTGCCGCATGCCCTGCGTCGGATCATGAGCCTCGAAAAACAGCTTCAATATGGAGTGAAGCGGCAAGGACGATCGATCGTACACGATCTTGACCACGCAGGCATGGCCTGTGAGGCCGGTCATCACCTCCTGAAAGGTAGGATTGGGCGTAAAGCCGCCCTGGAAGCCAACGGCGGTCACCCAAATCCCAGGCAGATTCCAGAAGAGGCGCTCGGCGGCCCAAAAATTCCCCAAGCCCAGATAGATGGTGGCGAAACCGGCAGGGGGCATTGCAAGCAGCGACCTCGCCGATATGACGTGAAGGTCAGCAGTTTCGATGGGTCGCGGGCGACCCGGCAAAGCCGTTTCGGCGGACGGCATCGTCATTTTCTTGTTGAACATGTCGATCAGAAACATCAGACGGCTCCCGTTCAACGACCCGCTGCCGCCCGGCCGGCATCCTCAGACGGCAAAGCGGCCAGCAGGATGCTCGCGCTTGTAGCCGATCATCCACAGCAGCAGCGACAAGGCGAGGAAGGCCGCGAAGGCGGGTTGCGGCAGCAGCCACTCGCGCAGCGCCTGCCACACGGCGGGCGGTAAATGTTCTTCCGCCGCCTGCTGGGCCAACATGAGGCTCGACGGGCTCATTTCCGTCCACGCAGCGGCCAGTGATGTCAGCACGACTTCCGATGAGGCAACGGACTCGATCGAGTCCATGGTGGCCGCGCCAACGGCAACCACAAGGGTCAGAAGGCTCAAAAGCCGAAACGCAAACCTGAACATGACGCCCTACTCACCCCTACATGCGCCGCCCTGCGGCGGCACTACAATCAATATTAGAATAACGTGGTACGCAAGATGGTGTCTGTGACACGTTTCACGACACTATTCAAAAATCTGTTAGATTTCGGTTGATCCCGAACGAATCCTCGGTATATATCGCGCCCGACCGGTCATGCCGCCCAGCGCGCTCAGACTGATTAAGGACAGGTGGCCGAGTGGTTGAAGGCGCACGCCTGGAACGCGTGTATACGTGAAAGCGTATCGAGGGTTCGAATCCCTCTCTGTCCGCCACTCTCCACGAAAATCATAGTTTCAGAATGTTATCGCGTAAGGCGAGGTGAGCCGATATCAGGGCAAACTGAGGCGTCGGACGTCAGCAAGGCGTCGTTACGATCATCCGGGGAAAACAGCCGGTCGACCAATGCGACCGAGGAGAATCAGTGAACGGTGTCGCCGCAAAGATCCTCGTCGAGGAGACGCAGGGTCTCGAACAGGCTTTCGACAAGCATGTCGGTGAGTTCATCGGCCCTGTTTTCCGCGAGGATGCGTGCGATCGCCGTTTCCTGCTGTTCTCGGAAAAGCTCTGGGTCGATGGGCATTCCGTGGTCTCCTGCCTAGCTCGTTGTCGCCTCTTCATGCCTTGGCTAAGTCACCTGGCTTGCGCAGGGCTTGACCATGGTCGACAGGCATGGCGAAAGCGGGGCAGAGGCAAGATCACCGATTGAGGGAAGTTCGTGCGGACATTGAGCCAACCGTATCGTTTCGAACAGGAGATTCGAAAAAGCCGGTTCGTAGCGGTTGCCGCACCCGTTGCCAGCGAAGCACTTGCACGCTCTTTCATACAGGCACACATGGACGGATCAGCAAACCACAATTGCTGGGCCTATCGCGTCGGCACTCTCTATCGCTTCAACGATGATGGCGAGCCGAGCGGAACGGCAGGAAAGCCGATATTGCAGGCGATTGATGGACAGGAACTCGACTGTGTGGCTGTCATTGTCCAGCGATGGTTCGGCGGTGTTCTGCTCGGGACAGGCGGACTGGTACGGGCTTATGGCGGAACTGCAGCGGCCTGTCTCAGGGCCGCCGACACCATCGAAATCGTTCCGACCGTGGTTCGTCGCGTGACAGGGAGCTTCAGCGATATCGCGACAATCAAGGCTCGCCTCATTCCCCTTGCCGATACGACGATATCGGAGGAAACCTACGCGGCTGACGGCGCCGCGTTTCTGCTCGAAATTCCAACCGGCCGGCTTGAGAAGATCGGGAAACTTGTCGGAGATCTCACGGGCGGTCGGGTCTTTCTATCAGAGCCGGACTGAGCGAAAGCCGTTCATGCGGCCGCCTCTCCACCGACCAGAGAGCCGAACTTGGCAAAGAACTCACCAGCCAGTTTCTTTGCCGTCGAATCGATCAGGCGGCTGCCGAGCTGTGCGATCTTGCCACCAACCTCCGCCTTCACCGCATAGGTCAGAATTGTGGCGTCCGGCCCGTCGGCCTGCAGCGATACATCCGCGCCCCCCTTTGCAAAGCCTGCGATGCCGCCCTTGCCTTCCCCGGAGATGGTGTAGGACGTGGGCGGATTGAGGTTCTGAAGTTCGACCGCACCCTCGAACTTTGCCTTGATCGGGCCAACCTTCAAAACGACGCGGGCGGTCATGTTGGTGTCGGATGTCTTTTCCAGGCTCTCGCAGCCGGGGATCGCCTGCCGAAGGATTTCAGGATCATTCAGCGCCTGCCAGACCTTCTCGATAGGCACCTCGATGCGCTCTGTTCCACTCATATCCATGAGATATCCTCCCTCATCCTCTCGTCAGAACCATGATGCCTCCACGCGTCATGGTTCTCGATCTCCGGCTTCATATTTCTATGGTCGGAGAGGAGAGCGCAATAGGAAGTTCAGGAAAGCCTGATAGACATAGGAACAGCGATCACCAACACGCGGGTTCAGACCCGCACCACCTGCTCCACCCTTTCCTCGGCCCCGAAGAAGCGGAGATAGCGTTCGACCTCCGCTGCGTCGCCGGTGGCCTTGCGGGGGTTATCGGAAAGCTTGACGGCCGGTCGGCCATTCGCTTCGCTTACCTTGCAAACGATGGAGATCGGCATGAGACCAGCGTTCTCCGTTGGCGCGCATCCGGCGAAATCATTGGTGAGGTTGGTCCCCCAGCCGAAGCTCATCCGCACGCGCCCCTCGAAATGGCGATAAGTGTCGATGATGGCATCGACATCCAGACCGTCGGAGAAGATCAGCAGCTTCTGACGCGGATCGCGGCCCATCTTTTTCCACCACGCGATGATTTTCTCACCGCCTTCGATCGGCGGCGCGCTGTCTGGACGAAACCCCGTCCAGTCCGCCACCCACTCAGGCGCGTTCTTGAGGAACGCGGCAGTTCCGAACGCGTCCGGCAAAACGATCAGAAGATTGCCGCCGTAAAGCCGGTTCCAGTCCTGCAAGATCGTGTAGGGAGCCTCGGCGAGTTCCTGGTCATTGTTCGCGAGTGCCGCCGCGACCATCGGGAGTTCATGGGCGTTGGTCCCGACCGCCTCGAGATCGGAGTCCATTGCAAGGAGGACGTTGCTGGTGCCGGTGAAGGCCGGTCCGATACCCTCCTTCAACGCCTCGACGCACCAGCGCTGCCACAGAAAACTATGGCGGCGGCGAGTGCCGAAATCGGAAATTCTGAGGCCTGGCAATGCGCCGAGACGCTGGACCTTTTCCCACATCTTCGCCTTGGCCCGTGCATAGAGAACGTCCAGGGTGAAGAAGCCGAGCGACCGCATTGCTGCACGGCTGCGCAGCTCGTTGATGATCGCGAGAGCCGGGATCTCCCAAAGCGTCGTCTCCATCCACTTACCGCGAAATTCCAGCTGGTACTGGCCGTCCTTGCGTGAGAGATCGTATTCCGGGAGCTGCAGGTTCGACAGCCAAGCGAGGAATTCCGGTTCGAAGATCTGTGCCCGGCCATAGAAGCTGTTACCGGCGAGCCAGATCATCTCCTTCTTGGCAAGCTTCAAGGTGCGCACATGATCGAGTTGCTCGCGCAGTTCCTGTTCATCGATCTCGTCGGCGAGCCGCACGGTCTTCGTGCGATTGATCAGTTCAAAAGTGGCATCCACCTCGGGATAGAGCTTCCAGATCATCTGGAGCATCAACAGTTTGTAGAAGTCCGTATCGATGAGGCTACGAACGATCGGATCGAGCTTCCAGGTATGATTGTAGACGCGCGACGCGATATCGGTTTTCGTCATGTGGTCGCCCGCCTCCGGATCAGGACATTACGACGCGGCCAAACGGGCGCCCGCTTCGGACGCCCGTTATCAAAACATTTTGCACGAAAGTCTATAGCAAGGGCCGGGGAGACGGATCAGTTTCCAGCCTCGGGCTGCGTGCGCCGCTCCTGCGCGCTCGGCTGCTGTTCAATGGTGTTTTCAGGATAAGCCTGCTCGACCGCGTTTTCTTCCGGCGGCGCGATGCTGCTTCCCCACCATTCCGCGGGAATCCATACGAGCATAGCAATGATGAGGCCCCCGAGAAGGACGATCAGGACCGGTCGTCCAATGGAGCCCTGCCGCGCTTCCGTCGGTGTGGCGGGATGTTCGCGGCGCTCCGGATAGGTTTCCTTCGGGCTCTCGCTTCGTGTGTTCAAGGTTCCGCTCCTTTGCTCTCAACAGGGCCTTTGCGGCCTTCAATGCCTGAGCAACGGGCTTGAGACGGAGAAGTTCCCGTTCTTCGAAAACCTCAGTAGCCTGCCTTTCTGTCAACGACATGTTCGAGGCTCTCACCTCGCTCGAACCGGGCGATCTGGTTTTCGGTGTGGCGGAACAGCGCCTGGACATCGGATGACGCCGCCGCATGCGGCGTAATGATCACGGTGTCAAATGCCCAGAGCGGACTGTCAGTATTAAGGGGTTCCAGCTCGAAGACATCGAGGGAGGCGCCAGCCAATATCCCGCTCGACAATGCCTTCACGAGATCGGCCTCGACCTGGCTGCCGCCACGACCGGCATTGATAAAGACAGGCTTGCCGAGCGCGCCACCCTGCCGAAGCCGCGAAAAAAGCCTCGCATCGTAGAGGCCCTTCGTTTCCGAGGTCAGCGGCAGCAGGCCGACGAGAATGTCGGTTTTGCCGAGGAAAGCCTCTAGGCTGGCCGCATCATAGGTGTCGACATCCTCGATAGGTTTCTTTCCCCTCGACCATCCGATGACGTTGAAACCCATCACCTTCAGCTTCCGCAAAGAATCAAGTCCAAGGACGCCAAGACCCATGATTCCGACAGTGACGTCACGCGCCTCCGGCTGCGGCTCGATATCGTGCCACACCGCTGAACGTTGCTGCCGGATGTAATCCGGCAGACGCCGAAGATGGGCGAGGCACTGAAGAACAACCCATTCGCTCATCCGATCCGTCAGGCTGCGGTCGACGAAGCGGACAATCGGGATATCGGGCAGGTCGTAGTTCGACAGGATGTGATCGACGCCGGCGCCGCCCGAGAAGATGACCTTCAGATCTTTCGCCCTCTCCAAGAGGAACGGATCAGGCTTCCACAAAACGGCGTAAGGTATGCCGGAGAGATCGCGGCTCTGATTGGCCTCGTCTCCGAGGTCGACGACCTCGCGGCCCGCGAAGGCCCCGTCAAGCGCGGATTTCACCGCGTCACGGGAGAATTTGAGATCGACGAGAACCCCACCCAAAGACATGAGAACTCCAGATTATTGGCTGATACCGGCGATATCGACCGGCTTCAGATCGAAGGCCGCGGCCATCAGGGCACGCGTATAATCCTGCTTGGGCGCCGAAAATATCTCGGAGGCCGGTCCCTGTTCGACGACCTTGCCATGGCGCATGACAATGACCTCATTGGCAAGCGCCTTCACCACCTTGAGGTCATGGCTGATGAACAGGTAGGCGAGATCATGCCTTTGCTGGAGATCGCGCAGGAGATCGACGACCTGGGCCTGGACGCTCATGTCGAGCGCCGATGTGGGCTCGTCCAGCATCACGAATCGTGGTTTCAGCACCATCGCGCGGGCGATTGCAATGCGCTGGCGCTGGCCGCCGGAAAACTCGTGTGGGTACCGCCAGCGGGTGTCGGGATCAAGACCGACCTCCTGCAAAGCCCAGCAGACGCGTTCGTCGCGTTGCTCGAACGACAGGTTCCTCTCGTGAACCTTAAGACCTTCGGCAATGATTTCGCCGACTGACATTCGAGGGCTGAGAGAACCGTAAGGGTCCTGAAACACGATCTGGAGACGGTCGCGGTAAGGCCGCATCTCCTTGTAGGAGAAACGATCAACATCCTGACCGAGAAATACGATCCGGCCCCTGGAGGAAATGAGACGTGCCAGAGCAAGACCGAGGGTCGTCTTTCCAGATCCGGATTCGCCAACAATGCCCAGGGTCTGGCCCGCGCGCAGCGTCAGATCAACGCCATCGACTGCCTTGACGTGATCAACGACCTTGCGCAGGAAGCCCGACTTTATCGGAAACCATACCTTGAGGTCCCGGCCTTCCATCACGACGGGCTTCGAGGAGTCCAACGGCGGCGGTTCGCCGCGGGGCTCCGATGCCAGAAGATGCCGCGTGTAGTCATGTTTCGGAGCGCCAAAAATCTCCTCGACCGGTCCGGCCTCAACGATGCGCCCTTTCGTCATGACGCAGACCTTGTCCGCGAACCGCCGCACGATACCGAGATCGTGCGTTATGAAGAGCATGGACATGCCATGCTCGGCCTTCAAGCGCCCAAGCAACTCAAGGATCTGAGCCTGGACGGTCACATCCAGCGCTGTCGTCGGTTCATCGGCGATCAACAGTTTCGGACGGTTCGCAAGCGCCATGGCTATCATGACGCGCTGGCGCTGGCCGCCGGACAGTTCGTGGGGATAGGCGGCGAGCCGCTTTTCCGGTTCGCGGATGCCGACCTGGTTCAACAGTTCGAGCACACGTGCCCTTGCCTGCTGGCCGATGAGCCCCTGGTGTAGCGCGAGGATTTCGCCGATCTGCTTCTCGATCGTGTGAAGCGGATTGAGCGAGGTCATCGGCTCCTGGAAGATCATGGTGATGTCGTTGCCACGTACTTCGCGAAGTTCGCGATCCGACATCCGCATCAGATCCTTGCCCTCGAAAAGGATTTCGCCTGAAGGATGGCTGGCGGCCGGGTATGGCAGCAACTTCAGGATCGAATTGGCAGACACCGACTTTCCGGAGCCCGATTCGCCAACCAGCGCAACAATCTCCCCAGGAGAGACATCAAAGGAGATATGATCGACCGCTAGGTTCGATTTTCCACCCTGCTCGAACAGAACGGAGAGATCGCGAACGGAGAGAAGCGGCGCGGTCATCGGAACGTCTTTCTCGGATCGAAGGCGTCACGAACGGCCTCGCCGACGAAGATCAGCAGCGACAGCATGATCGACATCGTGAAAAACGCCGTGAGGCCGAGCCAAGGTGCCTGAAGGTTGCGCTTGCCCTGCGCGATCAACTCACCGAGCGACGGAGAACCCGGCGGCATGCCGAAACCGAGAAAATCAAGCGAGGTGAGCGTCGTAATCGATCCCGACAAGATGAAAGGCAGGAAGGTCAAAGTGGCGACCATGGCGTTTGGAAGCAGATGGCGGAACATGATCGTCCAGTTGCCGACACCAAGTGCCCGGGCGGCATTCACATATTCGAAGTTGCGGGCCCGCAGGAACTCGGCGCGCACGATGCCGACAAAACTGACCCACGAAAACAAGAGCATGATGCCCAGGAGTACGAAGAAACCGGGTGGCAGGATCGAGGCGATGATCAGCAGGATGTAAAGCACCGGTATCGAAGACCATATCTCGATGAAGCGCTGCATCAGCAGGTCGGTCGTTCCGCCGAAGTAGCCCTGCACGGCGCCGGCAGTGACCCCGACAAAGGCGGAGGCGATCGTCAGCATGAGCCCGAATAGAACCGAAATCCGGAAACCATAGATCATGCGCGCGGCAACATCGCGGGCCTGATCGTCCGTGCCGAGCCAGTTGAGATTGCCGAGGACACAATCGGGATCTTCTGCCCCCAGCGCGTAGCCGGCGCAACGCTGCTCTTCGGGCATCAACCAGAAGGGTGCGGTGGGCGCCGAATGCGGGATGTTGGAGTTGACCGTGCGATACGAGTAGCGGATCGGTGGCCACACCATCCATCCGTTCGCCTCAATCTCGTCGCGGATGAAGGAGGAACGATAATCGGTTACGGCAAGAAACCCGCCGAACTTCTCCTCGGGATAATCGATGATAACCGGCGCCAGAATCTCGCCTTTGTAGGAGACGAGGAGAGGCCTGTCATTCGCGATAAATTCGGCGAAGAGGCTGAGAACGAACAGGACCATGAAGATCCAGAACGACCAGTAACCGCGCCGGTTGGCGCGAAAATTCTCCAGCCGCCGGCGGTTCGTGGGCGACAGCCATGGTCGTTTCGGCGGCACAAGAGCGGGAGTGTGATCGGTCACGGCCATGTCAGACGTCCCGCCGTTCGAAATCGATGCGGGGATCAATCCAGGTGTAGATCAGATCGGAGATGAGGCTGACGAATAGGCCCATCAGGGAAAAGATATAAAGGGTGGCGAACACGACCGGATAGTCCCGATTGACGATCGAGAGATAACCGAGCCGGCCCAGACCGTCGAGCGAGAAGATGTTTTCGATCAGCAGCGATCCGGTGAAGAATGCCGAGATGAAGGCGCCTGGAAAGCCAGCGATGACGATCAGCATGGCGTTACGGAATACATGACCGTACAGAACCTGACGCTCCGACAAACCTTTGGCGCGGGCTGTCACGACATACTGCTTCTTGATCTCGTCGATGAACGAGTTCTTTGTCAGAAGCGTCGTGGTCGCAAAGGCGGAAAGGGACAGCGCGATCAAAGGCAGTGTCAGATGCCAGAAGTAATCGATTATCTTCTCCCACCAGGTGAGTTCAGCAAAGTTGTCGGACACCAATCCGCGCAACGGGAACCAATCGAAGAACGAGCCACCGGCAAAAAGCACGATCAGCAGGATACCGAAAAGGAAGCTCGGCACGGCATAGCCGATGACGATCACGCCAGAGGTCCAGATATCGAAGGTCGAGCCGTCCCTCACCGCCTTCCTGATCCCCAGCGGAATGGAAATCGTGTAGGAAATCAGCAGGATCCAGACGCCGAGTGACACCGAAACCGGGAGTTTCTCGATGATCAGGTCGATCACCGTGGTGTTCCGGAAGAAGCTCTCGCCGAAGTCGAACCGGATGTAGTCCCACATCATGTCAAGGAAGCGGGTCAATGGCGGCTTGTCAAAGCCAAACTGGACCTCGAGCTTCCTGATAAGATCGGGATCTAGACCCTGAGCACCCCGGTACTTCGAACTCGTTTCATCCGCACCGAACTGGTTCAGAAGGTCTCCACCGCCGGACAGACGCTGGTCGGCACTGTCGCCCTGACCCGTCAGCTGGGCAATCACCTGCTCGACCGGCCCTCCGGGCGCGAACTGGATGACCAGAAAGGAAATGCCCATGATGCCGACCATGGTCGGTATCATCAGAAGCAGGCGACGCAGGATATAGGCACCCATCAGCGGCCACCTCCGCACCTTGTCGCCCGTTCGTCGCCTGCGCGACAGTTACACGCCAAAATATTGCCCCTTCCGCTGGGTCCACGCAGACCGCGTTCGATTCGCTCCCCGCATTGGTAGCCGACGTCGCAGCAGACGCAAGTGGCTGTTGCCATCACTGCGCTTTCGCCCACCATATGTCGGGAAAACCGTTGGAATAGGTCGGCAGTTCTTCGGGATGCTGCAACCAGGATCGGTAGGCAAGCCTGGAAGCCCTCAGCGTGTAGCTCGGGACAACATAGGCGTTGGCAAGGAGAACACGATCGAGCGCCTTGGTTGTGGCGACCAGAGTGTCGCGGTCCTTGGCGAAGATGATCTGCTGGATGAGGTCGTCGACGACAGGATCGCTGATACCCGCATAATTTCGGGAACCTTCGCTCGTCGCTGCATTCGATCCCCAGTAGTCCCGCTGTTCGTTTCCGGGATGAAGCGACTGGGCCCATCCGAGATAGATAACGTCGTAGTCGAACGAGCGAACCCTGTTGGTGTATTGCGCCTGGTCGACCACGCGGACACTGACTCCGACGCCGATCTGACGCAGCTTTTCGGAAAATGACAGAGCCACGGGCTCAATCGTTGGTCCGCCCAACAGAATTTCGAAGACGAAGGGTTCCCCCGTCTTCGTGTTCGTCATCCGGCCGTTGCGGATTTCATAGCCCCCCTCACGGAACAGCGCGATCGCCTGGCGAAGATTCTCGCGTAGTTTGGTCTGATCACCGGCAACCGGATTTTTATATGGAGCAGTGAAAATCTCCGGCGGAATCCTATCCCGGTACTGCTCCAGAATTTGCAGTTCCTGGCCGGAGGGCAGGCCTGCCGATGCGAGGTCGGAGCCATAGAAATAGCTGTCGATCCGCTTGTATTGTTCGAAGAACAGCGTCTTGTTCAGTTCCTCGAAATCGAACGCGTAGTTCAGTGCCTGCCGCACTTGCCTGTTCTTGAACTTGTCGCGCCGCATATTGGGAATGAAGCCGACCATGACGCCTGAGGACCGATAGTCGTTCTCAATCATTTCGCGCTTCACGTCGCCGTTGGCGACAGCCGGGAAATCGTAGCTGTTGGCCCAACGCATCGCCTTGTTTTCAAGCCAGAAGTCCGTATTGCCGGCTCGAAATATCTCGAATTCCACGTCCAGATCGGCATAGTAGGTATAGGTAACTGTCCGGAAGTTGTGATAGCCGATGTTAACGTTCAGATCCTTGCCCCAATAGTCGTCCCTCAGTTCGTATCGGACGTAAGCGCCAGGCTTGAAATCGGCGATCCGATAAGGGCCGGAACCCATAACCGGTTCGAGCGTCGTGCGCGTGATGTCACGCGGCTTG
The DNA here is from genome assembly GCF_017599385.1 of Ciceribacter sp. L1K22. Lineage (GTDB taxonomy): Bacteria > Pseudomonadota > Alphaproteobacteria > Rhizobiales > Rhizobiaceae > Allorhizobium. The sequence continues at coordinate 497,048 of NZ_JAGFPK010000001.1, read as the reverse complement.
CCGTCGCTGCCCGTCCCCTCCCACCAGTGCTTCGGTAGGATGTCGAGCTGGCCGATGATTTTGGGAAGCTCTCGATTGTTCTTTTCGTCAAACGTGAACGTGACGTCGCGCTCACCGGTCTTTTCCGCCTTTACGACATGGGCGTAATAGACCGCGTACTGAGGTGTCAGTTCCTTAAACCGTTCAAAGCTGAATACGACGTCTTCGGGAGTGACGGGCTGACCATCCGCCCATCTTGCCTCAGGCCTTAGACGGTAGGTGGCAAACGAATAGTCGTCAGGATAGTGAACGGCCTCGGCAAGAAGCCCGTATTCGGCATCGATCTCGTCGAGCGACGGCTTCATCAAAGTCTCGGTGACGAGCGAGAGCCTCGGCGACAACCCCGATGCCAACTCGCCTTTTTCTAGCACCGGATTTAACGTATCGAAGGTGCCGCTTGCCGACAATCGCAGGTCACCACCCTTGGGGGCATCGACGTTGACGTAGTCGAAATGGGCAAACCCTTCCGGGTATTTGACGGGTTCGACGATCGATGTACCGTGATACCAGGTCTTCTCCTGGGAGAAGCCCGTCGAGGGTACGATCAGGCACGCGAAAATCACGATCGCCAGGCGGCGCATGTCCATCATGCTCATCCCCTTGCTGTTTCTTGTTGCGGACAGGATAGGGAGAAATTCGTCAAAAAACAGCCATCTCTGAGCCGTAGTCGCGCAATCGGATTCACCGTTGTGTGATTTCGCGATACACTCCGACCAAATCGGCGGAGGCGGCAACCCGCGGCTTTGATGAGAACGAGGACAACAAATGGGCGTCTACAGAACGATCATGACGGTGCTGTTGGCTGCGGCATCGGTGCTGGCGTCGGTTGACGCAAGCACAGCAACCGAGAAGCCTGCCAAGGAGCTTTTCGGCGCGGTGAAACTTCCCAGCCGTTCGACGCCCGAGACCTATGGCTTCTATTCGAAGGGTTGCATCAGCGGCGCCGTCGCAATCCCGACCGATGGACCGACCTGGCAGGCCATGCGCCTGTCCCGCAACCGCCGCTGGGGACATCCGCAGATGATCTCCCTGCTCGAGCGTCTTTCACGCGACGCTGCCCAATATGATGGATGGCCTGGACTTCTACTCGGTGATATCTCGCAACCCCGGGGTGGGCCGATGCTGTCTGGCCATGCGTCGCATCAGGTTGGTCTGGATGCTGACATCTGGCTTACGCCCATGCCATCACGAACGCTGTCGGCAAAGGAGCGTGAGGATATTTCGGCGACCTCGATGCTGAAAAAGAATACCTTCCTCACCGTCGATCCCAGTATCTGGACTCCGGCGCACGCGGCGGTAATCATGCGCGCCGCAAGCTATCCCGAGGTCGAACGCATCTTCGTGAACCCGGCGATCAAGAAGAAGCTCTGCGAAACCTGGAGCGGAGAACGTTCGGCGCTCGGCAAGGTGCGCCCCTACTATGGTCACGATTACCATTTTCACGTCCGGATAAAGTGCCCGGCCGATTCCGCCGGCTGCAAGGAACAGGCGGCCGTTCCCGCCGGCGACGGATGCGGCAAGGACCTCGCATGGTGGTTCACCGACGAACCGTGGGCGCCGCCCAAAAAAGACCCTAATGCCAAGCCGGCACCGAAACCGAAGCCTGCGAGGCTTGCGGATCTGCCGAAGGCTTGCGCCCGTGTTCTCGATGCGCCAGGCCCCGCCAGCGAAGCGGAGGTCACTTTGGGCAACGGGTTTACGCCGACCGTCGCTGCCATTGGTGCTGGTGCCGTTTTAACCTTTGCCGATTTGCCGGCCAGAGTTCCAATACCGATGGCTCGTCCTTCCGGCGACGAGTGAACGCTTTCCAAATGTCACGATGTTGATATAGACGTGATCAAATCGATTTAAGGCTGGCCGGCTGCGGGGAACGATGGCAGGGAAACCCTCTATTGCGCTGATCGCGCACGATCAGAAAAAAGATGATCTCGCTGACTTCGCCCGCAGGCACGAGGCGGTGCTTGCGGGGTGGCAGATCGTGGCAACCGGCACCACGGGGGGGCGGATTCAGCAGGCCTGCCCCAGTCTGTCCGTCCAACGCATGAAAAGCGGACCCCTTGGCGGAGATCAGCAGATAGGCGCGCTCATCGCTACTGGTGAGATCGACATGCTGATCTTCTTCGTCGATCCCCTGACCGCCATGCCGCACGATGTCGATGTCAAGGCACTTATGCGACTGGCAACCGTTTATGATATTCCCATGGCGCTTAACAGGGCGACAGCCGAACTGATGATCGCCCACGCCACTCGCTGAACCGCTTCGCTGCTTGGACGTCCCTATGCCCCGATCTCACAACCTAGAAAACCCACCCTTCCCGATTCTCATCGGCGATATCGGCGGCACCAATGCGCGTTTCTGGCTGCTCGCGGATGCGCAGGCGGAGCCGAACCAGTTCCCGAACGTCCATACGGCCGATTTCGCCACGATCGACGCAGCCATTCAACAATGCGTGCTAGACAAAACCCCGGTACGGCCAAAATCGGCTATTCTCGCTGTGGCGGGGCCAATCAAGGGCGACGAGATACCGCTTACCAATTGCGACTGGGTGGTCAAGCCAAGGGACATGATCTCCGGACTGGGCTTCTCCGATGTCCTCATCGTCAACGATTTCGAAGCTCAGGCGCTCGCCGTGGCTACGCTGCCAGACGAGTACCGGCAGCCGATCGGCGATAATGCGGAAAGCCCCGTCGCGTCGCGCGTCGTTCTGGGTCCAGGGACCGGTCTCGGTGTCGCGGGTCTTGTTCACGCGCAGGACACGTGGTTTCCAGTGCCTGGCGAAGGCGGCCATGTCGACATCGGACCCCGCAGCCAACGCGATTTCCAAATCTTCCCTCATCTGACTCCGATCGAGGGGCGAATCTCGGCGGAGCAACTGCTCTGCGGACGCGGTATTTTGAACATCTACCAGGCGGTGTGCAAGGCAGACGGCCTTGAGCCACAGTGGCACGATCCAGCGGATGTGACGTCGCGCGCCCTTGCCGGTACAGACAGGGCCGCTGAAGAAACCATTTCCCTGTTCGTAACCTATCTCGCACGCCTTGCCGGTGATCTTGCGCTGATCTTCATGGCGCGTGGCGGTGTCTATCTTTCGGGTGGCATTTCACAGAAGATCGCCAAGGCACTTACAACGGATCAATTCCGTGCAGCGTTCGAAGACAAGGCACCTCACTCGGCCATGATGAAATCCATTCCGACCTTCATCGTGACCCATCCCCAGGCGGCACTTTCGGGGCTTGCCGCCTATGCGCGAGCGCCGTCCAGTTTCGGCCTCGCCACCGAAGGCCGCCGTTGGCGCTCCTCGTGACGCGCGGCATGCGCAACGCTGGTCAAAGCCAACGGGAATGGCTATAGAGCCGCGAGGTTAGCGCCAGATCGGCGCGTTCCTCCATGAAAGCGAATTCAGAAAGTCTTCGTATTGGCTGCCCAGACAAAGAAGGTCCCGGCGATCGACCCCGACAGCGTCAGCGCGGTTCTGAGGCGGATTGTATCAGAGAACGGACGCGATCACTGGCGCGGATACGCCTTTGCGATCGCCTGTCTGGCGACCGTGGCACTCACAACGGCGTTCACCGCATGGATCATGGAAGCCGTCGTCAACGAGGCGTTCGCCAATCGGAGGGCTGACGTTGTCTGGCTGATCTGCGGGTCTATCCTTGCCGCTTTCGTATTGCGCGGCTTCGCATCCTACGGACAGGCTGTGGCTCTTGCCAAGATCGGCAACAACATCGTTGCACGTTACCAGCGGCGCTTGTTCGCACATCTTATGAACCTCTCGGTGGGTTATTTCACCGATGCCCGCTCGGCCCACCTTTCGGCCCAGGTAAGCCAGAACATCAACGGCATACGCGATGTCCTGAACCTCACGGTCACTTCAATGGCACGCGACCTGCTCACCCTGATCGCGTTGATCGGGGTGATGCTGCTCAAGGATCCGGTACTGACGCTGATCGTCTTCGTCGTCGCACCACCGCTACTGTGGGCCCTCCGATACATCTCGCGCCGCCTGCGCAGCGCGACCCGCGAATCCGTGATCTTCAACAGCCGCGTTCTTGGCGCGATGCAGGAAACGATCCAGGGGATCGCCATCGTGAAGGCGTTCACGATGGAAGCCGAACTGACCCGCAAGGTCGACGGCGTCATCACGGCTGCGGAAAATCGATCCAACAGGATTGCAAGGCTCAGCGAGCGCACATCGCCGATCACGGAGACGTTCGCGGGCGTCGCGATCTCCAGCGTGCTGGCTTATGCCGCATTTCGCTCGATCTATGGCGGCGTTCCGCCCGGCGCCTTCTTCTCCTTCGTCGCCGCACTTCTGATGGCGTACGAGCCTGCGAAGCGCCTTGCAAAGCTGCAGGTGCAGATGGAGCGTGCCGTCGTCAATGCCAGGATGATCTACGAGATTCTCGACTCCCAGCCGCATCAGCGCGACAAGCCGGACGCCAGGGATCTCGTTGTCAGCGAAGCACGGATCGAGTTTCGGCACGTCGGTTTCGCCTATGGTGAGAACGCGATCCTCAAGGACGTCAGCTTCGTGGCCGAGGGGGGCAGAACCACGGCGCTCGTGGGACCATCTGGTGCCGGCAAGTCGACGATCATCACGCTCATCCCGCGCTTCTATGATCCCGGCCAGGGAGAAATCCTGATCGATGGCCAAAACATCGCCGACGTGACCAAAGCCTCGCTTCGCCGCCACATCGCCTATGTCTCGCAGCAGCCTTACCTCTTCGAGGGCACGATCCGAGACAATATCCGTTATGGCAGACCGGATGCGACAGACGCCGAGATCGAAGACGCGGCAAAACACGCTTATGCTCACGATTTTATCATGGCTCAGCCCATGGGTTACGATACGCCTGTCGGCGAAAACGGGCTGACGCTCTCAGGAGGACAGCGCCAGAGACTGTCGATCGCGAGAGCGCTGGTGCGAAACGCGCCGATCCTGCTCCTCGACGAGGCGACATCCGCGCTCGACACCGAATCGGAGGCTGCGGTTCAGAAGGCGTTGGACGAAGCCATGGGCGGACGCACCGTTGTCGTTATCGCGCACCGGCTTTCGACAGTCGTGAACGCAGACCAGATCATCGTGATGGAAGGCGGTCGGGTCGTCGAGCAGGGTATTCATGACGACCTTGCGCGCCGCGCCGACGGACTTTACGCTCGCCTCAACAAGCTGCAGGCGACGTCCGTTCACGACGTCACGATGCCGACGGGAGGTGAGAATACATGACCCAGGCCATGAAACTGGTTGTGGTCGGAGCCGGCGGCCGGATGGGCCAGACGCTCATCCGCCTCATCCACGCCTCACCCGATACCGAGTTACACGCCGCAACCGAACGGCCCGGTTCAGTTCATATCGGCAGAGATGCAGGCGAGATCGCGGGGCTTGGTCCGATTGGCGTCGTGATAACAGATGACCCGCTTTCTGCCTTTGTGGCAGCCGACGGCGTCGTGGATTTCACGTCACCAGCGGCCTCTGTAGAATTTTCAGTGCTAGCCGCCCAGGCTCGTATCGTCCACGTCATCGGCACCACCGGATGCAGCAGTGACGATGACGCAAGATTTGCCGCAGCGGCGCGGCATGCGCGGATCGTCAAATCCGGCAATATGAGCCTCGGTGTCAATCTGCTGTCGGTTCTCGTACAGCAGGCGGCCAAGGCGCTCGATGCCGCCGGTTGGGACATCGAAATTCTCGAGATGCACCACAAGCACAAGGTTGACGCGCCGTCAGGCACTGCCCTTCTGCTTGGGGAAGCCGCCGCCAAGGGACGCGACATCGATCTAACGGACCACTCCGTGCGGGTCCGCGACGGACATACGGGGCCCCGCGAGGCGGGATCGATCGGATTTGCGACGCTGAGAGGCGGATCGGTGATCGGCGATCATTCTGTCATCATCGCTGGCGAAGGAGAAACCGTGACGCTTTCACACAATGCGGGAGACCGCACAATCTTTGCCCGCGGAGCGCTTAAAGCGGCGTTATGGGCGCGCGACCGCAAACCTGGATTCTATTCGATGCTCGACGTGCTCGGGCTTTCATCATCCCACTGACATATCCTTGGAGGATCCCTATGAGCGGCACCCTGGTTCTCGTCCGTCACGGCCAGAGCGAATGGAATCTCAAGAACCTGTTCACCGGCTGGCGTGACCCTGACCTAACGGAGCTCGGCGTGCAGGAAGCCAATGCCGGCGGCAAGGCGCTTGCCGACTATGGCATCAAGTTCGACGTGGCCTATACATCGGTGCTCAGCCGGGCCCAGAAGACGTGCCAGATCATTCTCGACAATGTTGGCCAGTCCGATCTGACGACAATCCGTGACGAGGCACTGAACGAACGTGACTACGGCGATCTGTCCGGCCTCAACAAGGACGATGCCCGTCAGAAATGGGGCGAGGAGCAGGTTCATATCTGGCGCAGGTCCTACGACATTCCGCCGCCGGGCGGCGAGAGCCTTCGCGACACCGGCGCACGCGTCTGGCCTTACTACCTCACTGAAATCCTTCCGCGAGTGCTGCGTGGAGAGAAGGTACTCGTCGCAGCGCACGGCAATTCCCTTCGATCGCTCGTGATGGTGCTCGACAAGCTCAGCAAGGAACAGATCCTCAAGCTCAACCTGGCGACGGGCGTTCCGATGGTCTACAGCCTCAATGCCGATTCGACGGTCGCATCCAAGGATGTGCTGGGCGACATGTCTGGCGCTCACTGAGTCGGCGGCTGGCCGTTATCCATTGGTGACGGTCAGTTGCACACGGTCTGCGGGGAACCGCGTTACCGCGTACTGAACCGGCACACCGTCTAGATCCGTATTGAGAGCCTTCGTCATTAGAACGATGGCTCCGGGAGCCAAGCCCAGCGCCGCCAGGTCCGATTGTTCGGCATGGGCGGCGCTTATTTCCGTCCTGGCACGGACGTAGTCCTCCAATCCGCACAGTCCGAAGGCCCGCGTGATCGAGCCGGTCTGCTTATAGGCATCACCCATATTCTCGAATCGCGGCATGGGAAACCAACTGGTCGACGTCGAAACGGCGCGACCATCGGCCTTGCGGAGCGCTTCGATCCTCAGGACTGGCGCCAACCGTTCCAATTCCAACGATTTGGCGACTTCAATCGTCGCCGCCTCCACCTCCGAAAACAGAAGAATTCCCTCTATCTCCCTCGCCTGCTCGCCGATGCCCTCGGTGAAGCGGGTGCGACGGGAGATCGGAAAGTTGAAACGTTCGCGTCTTTCGATCAGCGTCCCTCGCCCCTGAACGGGCCTTACGATACCCTCCTGTCCGAGTGCTGCGAGCGCGGCGCGTACCGTGTGTCGATTGACGCCGAACTGCTCGGCGAGTGCTGCCTCCGGCGGGACCATACCCGTCTCGTCATACCGCCCCTCGGCAATGGAAACGCGGATCCGGTCCGCAATCTGGCGCCATAGCGCCACGCCATTCTGTCTCTGCACTGTTCTCACTGGCCCCATGTCACACTCTTGTCACTCGCCAAACGTAGAAGGAAAGAATAAGATGTGTAGTTGTCTATATAAATAGACATTTGTCGGAAAGCAAGGAGCGATCGATGGAGCTTCCAGCGGAAGGAATGACGGAGCCGCCCCGCAAACGCATCGTAGCGCTGCTGGCGAAGGCCACATCGAGGGAGTTGCAACTTGCCTGGGAAGGCTTGGAACCGAAGCCGGAGGTGAGCATGCTTCGCGGACCTGAAACCGGCCTGGTCATGGTCAAAGGCAGGATCGGCGGTGGAGGTGCAGCCTTCAACCTCGGCGAAGCGACGGTAAGCCGAGCGACGATCCGCCTGACCTGCGGCACGGTCGGGCACGGTCAGACACTTGGAACGGGAAAGAGCAAGGCGCGCCTGGCGGCGATCTTCGACGCGCTTTGGCAAAAGCCGGAGACAAATCCGTTGGTAGAAGCGCTGCTGGCCACGGTGGCCGCGCGCCTCGAGGCGGAAGACCGCAAGAAGCAGGAGGAGACCGCGGCCACGCGCGTCGATTTCTTCACCATGGTTCGCGGAGAGGACAAATGATCCCCAAGACTGACGCTTTCACCGGCGGTTTCAGCGAGCCCGTCTACCAGTCCCAGACCGTGTTCCGGGCGCTGATGGACGGAATGGCGCGCCCGGGCACCCTACAGACCGTGGCGACACAGGTAGATCCACCGCCACCGGTGGGCGTGGCGGCCGGGGCCGTCGCACTTTGCCTCTGCGACCATGACACAACGGTCTGGATGAGTTCAGCTCTGGGCAAGTCGGTCTTCGGCGAATGGCTGGGGTTTCATACCGGAGCGCCTTTGACGCGCGAGAAGACAGAGGCGCGTTTTGCCTTCTTCGAACTAGGGGCGGCTCTCCCCCCCTTCGGACTGTTTTCAACCGGCACCCAGGAATATCCAGACCGGTCTACGACCCTGATCGTTGAAGTGGCCCAACTCGCTGACGGCATCCCCCTGACACTGCGCGGTCCGGGCATTAAGGACACCCATGCCATTGCACCCGGTCCTTTGCCGGAGACCTTCGTTCGAAGCTGGGCCGATAATCGCGCGCAGTTTCCACGGGGCGTCGACGTGATTCTCACCTGCGGAGCGCAATTTGTCTGCCTGCCGCGCACCTGCACCATAACAGCTAGGGAGCAATGACGAATGTATGTTGCCGTCAAAGGGGGCGAGACCGCGATCTCGAACGCCCACCGCCTCCTCGCTGACCGCCGCCGCGGCGACCGCTCACTGCCCGCGCTGACAATCGAGCAGATCATCGAGCAGTTGGGACTAGCTGTCGACCGTGTCATGGCGGAAGCCTCGCTCTACGACCGGTCGCTTGCAGCTCTCGCCATCCGCCAGGCCCGGGGCGACATGATCGAGGCGATCTTCCTGTTGCGGGCCTATCGCACCACGTTGCCGCGCTTCGGCTATACGGTTCCGGTCGATACCGGGACCATGCTCATCGAGCGGCGGGTTTCGGCGACCTACAAGGATCTTCCCGGCGGTCAGTTGCTCGGGCCGACCTTCGATTACACGCACCGCCTTCTTGATCCTTCCTTGCTGGAAGATGGCGTCGTCGATGAGCCCGTTCAGCGCACCGAATTGCCGGAACCCGCCATGCGCGTTTCGGAAATCCTGGCACAGGAGGGTCTGATCGAAAGCGATGGAGACCTGCCGGAGGACCATCTGGCCGGCGACATCACACGCGAGCCCATCGAGTTTCCGATGACGCGCGATCTCCGGCTGCAGGCCCTGGCTCGCGGCGACGAGGGTTTTCTTCTCTCGCTCGCTTATTCCACGCAGCGCGGCTACGGGCGGACGCATCCTTTCGTCGGAGAGGTCCGGATCGGGGAGGTCGAGGTGGAAATGGACATTCCGGAACTTGGCTTTTCCGTTTCGCTCGGGCGTATCCGCGTCACGGAATGCCAAATGGTCAACCAGTTCAAGGGGTCCGCTAAGGCTCCACCCCAGTTTACCCGCGGCTACGGGTTGGTGTTCGGCCAGAGCGAACGCAAGGCCATGGCCATGTCGCTGGTCGACCGGGCGCTGCGCGTGGAGGAATTCGGAGAAGATATCGTCGCCCCCGCACAGGACGAGGAATTCGTCATTTCCCATTCCGACAACGTCCAGGCAACGGGTTTCGTCGAGCACCTGAAACTGCCGCACTATGTCGACTTCCAGGCGGAGCTCGATCTCGTGCGGCGAATGCGTTCGAAACATGACGCCAGCCGGCCCGCGCCGGACGCGATGAAGGAGGCCGCAGAATGAGTGCGCCGGCAACCGAACTCGCAGCCTACAACTTCGCCTACCTCGACGAACAAACAAAGCGGATGATCCGCCGTGCGATCCTTAAAGCTATCGCGATCCCCGGTTATCAGGTCCCCTTCGCAAGCCGGGAAATGCCCATGCCCTATGGCTGGGGTACCGGAGGCGTCCAGGTGACGGCATCGATCCTTGGGGCCGACGACATCCTGAAAGTGATCGATCAAGGCGCAGACGACACGACCAACGCAGTCTCCATCCGCGCCTTCTTCCAAAAGGTCGCGAACGTCGCCGTCACGACACGTACCCGAGAGGCGACGATCATCCAGACACGCCACCGGATTCCCGAGGAGAAACTCTCGGAACACCAGGTTCTCGTCTACCAGGTTCCGATACCCGAGCCGCTTCGTTTTCTTGAGCCGCGCGAGACGGAAACGCGCAAGATGCATGCGCTCGAAGAGTACGGGCTGATGCACGTCAAACTCTATGAAGACATTGCACGCAACGGCCATATCGCCACCACCTACGCTTATCCGGTCAAGGTCAACGGCCGCTATGTGATGGACCCGTCGCCGACGCCGAAATTCGACAATCCGAAAATGCACAGATCCGAAGCGCTTCAACTTTTTGGCGCCGGTCGCGAAAAGCGCATCTACGCGGTGCCACCACACACGGATGTCGTCAGCCTCGATTTCGAGGACCATCCGTTCACGATCCAGAAGTTCCACAAGCCTTGCGCGCTCTGCGGCGCCGAGAACGTCTACCTCGACGAGGTAATCCTCGATGACAAGGGCAAGCGCATGTTCGTGTGCTCGGACACCGACCATTGCGAGGATCGCCGCGCCAAAGGGCATGTCGGCGAGATGCTGGCACAGACCAAGGACGCAGCCGAATGAACGATCTGCCTCTTCTCAAAGTCCGCAACATATCCAAATTCTACGGAAACAGGATCGGTTGCCAGGACGTCTCGTTCGACCTCTGGGCGGGGGAAGTGCTGGCTATTGTCGGCGAGTCGGGGTCGGGAAAAACGACACTCCTCAACTGCCTCTCGACACGGCTGATGCCCACGACGGGCTCGATCGACTACCAGATGCGGGACGGAAACTACCGCGAACTCTATCACCTGACGGAAGCAGAACGCCGTTTCCTGATGCGGACAGACTGGGGCTTCGTACACCAGAACCCCGCCGACGGTTTGCGCATGACGGTCTCCGCTGGCGCGAATGTCGGCGAACGGCTGATGGCGGTCGGGCAACGTCACTACGGCAACATCCGTGCAACCGCGAGCGACTGGCTGGAGCGGGTCGAAATCAGCACCGACCGGATCGATGACCAGCCTCGGGCCTTTTCCGGCGGGATGCGGCAAAGGTTGCAGATCGCGCGAAACCTTGTGACCGGTCCGCGCCTCGTCTTCATGGACGAGCCGACGGGGGGCCTCGACGTGTCGGTTCAGGCAAGACTCCTCGATCTGGTGCGCGGTCTCGTTCATGATCTCGGACTGTCAGCCATTGTCGTTACGCACGATCTGGCGGTCGCTCGGCTTCTGTCGCACCGGATGATGGTGATGAAGGACGGTAACGTGATCGAGCACGGGTTAACCGACCGCGTTCTCGACGACCCGCGCGAGCCCTACACCCAATTGCTCGTCTCCTCGATCCTGCAAGTCTGAGCCGGGAGTTTCACCATGGCCACACCCCTCGTCGTTTCCGAAGTCTCCAAGAGCTTCACGATGCACCTGCGCGACGGTATTCGCCTGCCGGTCGTTTCCGACGTTTCCTTCTCCGTGGCTAGCGGGGAGTGCGTGGTGCTCGGAGGTCCATCGGGCATCGGCAAAAGCTCGATCCTCAAGATGCTGTACGGCAACTATGGCGTCGATAGCGGCCAGATCCTGATCGACCACTGTGGCCGTATCGTCGATCTGGCATCGGCCGATCCGCGCACCGTTCTGGAAATAAGAAAGAATACCCTTGGTTATGTCAGCCAGTTCCTGAGGACGGTGCCCCGTGTCGGAACACTCGACATCGTGGCTGAACCCCTGACCGCCCGGGGCGTCTCGGGCGATGAAGCGCGGCAAAGAGCAAGCGAACTGCTCGCCTCCTTAAATCTCCCGCACGAGCTTTGGGGTCTGCCTCCTGCGACATTCTCCGGCGGCGAACAGCAACGCGTCAACATTGCGCGCGGCTTCATCACCGATCACCGCATTCTGCTTCTGGATGAGCCAACGGCCTCTCTCGACGCGACCAATCGCGCCGTCGTGGTCGACATGATCCGGCGGAAGAAAAAGGAGGGGGTCGCGCTACTTGGGATTTTCCACGACGAGGAAGTGCGGGAACTGGTGGCCGACCGTATTCTGGATGTTTCGCAGTATTCGCCTCGCAGGGCTGCGGCATGACCCGGAAGCTCGGCATCGAACCCTATGTGCATGAGAGCGCACGCGTTACCAACAGCACGATCGGTCGTTACACGGAAGTCTCAGAACGCTGCCGCCTCGACGAGGTCGAGATGGGGGACTACTCGTATATCATGCAAGACGGTGCCGTCTGGTGTGCGACGATCGGCAAATTTGCCAATATCGCCGCGTCCGTACGCATCAATGCAACGAACCATCCGACATGGCGGGCCACTCTCCATCATTTCACCTATCGTGCCGCCGACTATTTCGAGGGCGTCGACAACGACACCGATTTCTTTGCGTGGCGGCGGGAAAATCGGGTGATTATCGGGCACGATGTCTGGGTTGGTCACGGGGCCACCATTCTTCCCGGCGTACATGTGGGCAATGGCGCGGTAATCGGTGCAGGCGCGGTTGTCAGCAAGGATGTCGCCCCGTACACCATCGTCGGTGGGGTGCCCGCGAAGCTCATTCGCGACCGTTTTGCCGCCGGGTTGGGCGAAGAAATGGACAAGCTTTCCTGGTGGGATTGGAGCCACGACCAATTGCAGGCCGCGCTCTCCGACTTTCGCGATCTTCCGGCTGAGGCGTTCGTCGAAAAATATCGATAAACCCTTTTATTTTCAAAATTTTGGCAAGCTTCACAATACCGTTAAAAAACTGACATTCGAGCTTCATCAACCGCGCGTAGGTGGAAACGGTTCGAAAAAGTACGGGGGAACGGATGATGCGCTTCCAGCTGAAAGATGTGACGCGCCGCTTTGGCGAGAACACTGCGGTCGATCGCGTCAACGTCACTATTCCGTCAGGTCAGATGGTCGGCATCATCGGCCGTTCCGGCGCCGGCAAGTCGACAGTTCTCCGGATGATCAATCGCCTCGTTGAGCCGACTTCGGGGTCCATTCACTTCGGAGATTTAGAGGTTTCGTCACTGCGAGGGCAGGCGCTGCGCAACTGGCAACGTGACTGCGCCATGATCTTCCAGCAATTCAACCTGGTTCCGCGTCTCGACGTGCTTACGAATGTGATGCTGGGTCGTCTCAATCACCGACCCACCGCACTCAGCCTGCTCAACATGTTTACGCGCGAGGAGCGTCTCATGGCGATCGGGGCACTGGAGCGCCTGGGGATCGAGCAGGCGGCCCTCCAGCCGGCAGGCACCCTGTCTGGCGGACAGCAACAGCGCGTCGCCATTGCCCGGGCATTGATGCAGGCGCCGAAGATGATCCTCGCTGACGAGCCGATCGCCTCCCTCGACCCTCTGAACGCAAAGATTGTGATGGACGCGCTCCACGACATCAATCGGCGCGAAGGTATCACCGTCATCACCAACCTTCATACGCTTGATACTGCACGCGCCTATTGCGAACGTATCATCGGCATGGCGAAGGGGCGTGTCGTGTTTGATGGCACTCCCGAAGAGCTGACCAGCGACGCGGTGGCGGAAATCTACGGTACGGATGCGACCGGGGCCGGAATTGACGAAAGTCTCACCTCAACGAGCATCAATGCGACGCCGCCACAGAAGGTCGCGTCCCATCACCCATCACCGAAACTCCAGCCCTTGGCTGCCGCCGAGGCTTGAGAGAAGCGCCATGATCGTAGGCCCGCGTAAAGGGCGCTGCATAACGCGATCTTATCCGGACTGATCCAACAAACAGGAGAGAACTCATGTTGAAGAAGACCCTGCTCGCCACGGCTGCCCTCGTAGCACTCGCCGGCGGCGCTCACGCCGAAGACCTCAAGGAATTCCGCATCGGTATCCTGGGCGGCGAAAACGAAGCCGACCGCCTGCGCAATTTCCAGTGCATGGTCGACAAGCTGCCGGCCGCCATCGGCGTCGAAAAAGTCTCGCTGTTCCCGGCAGCAGACTATGACGGCGTCATCCAGGGCCTGCTCGGCGGCACGCTCGACTACGCCGAACTGGGCGCATCCGGCTATGCCAAGGTCTACCTCGCAAACGCCGAAGCCGTGGAGCCGATCCTGACCACCGTCCAGACCGACGGTTCCATGGGCTATCACTCCGTGATGGTCGCACGCAAGGATTCGGGCATCACCAAGCTTGAGGAAATGAAGGGCAAGAAGCTCGGCTTCGCAGATCCCGATTCCACATCGGGCTACCTGATCCCGACCGTTACGCTGCCTGAAGCGATTGGCGGACCTGTAAAGGAGTATTTCTCCGAAACCGGCTTTGGCGGCGGCCATGAAAACCTGGTTCTTGAAGTGCTGAAGGGCACCTTCGACGCGGGCACGACATGGGCATCCGGCGTTGGCGAGTTCAAGGACGGCTACACCTCGGGCAACCTGCGCAAGATGGTCGATAAGGGTATCCTGAATATGGACGACCTTGTTGAACTCTGGCAGTCGCCGCTGATCCCGAACGGCCCGATCGTTATCCGCAGCTCGATGAACGACGACATGAAGACCAAGTTCAAGGAATTCATGATGGGTCTGCCGGAATCCGACCCAGCTTGCTTCTCGGCCATCCAGGGCGGCGACTTCAAGGGTTTCGCCGAAGTCAACGTCGACTTCTACAAGCCTATCATCGACGCACGCAAGGCAACAATTGGCGGCTGATATAGTCCGTAATACCGAGACCGCCGGTCGCTCGACGATCGGCGGTCTTCCGTTGTTGACAGCAGTCGGAAGGATACCGGGCGATGGCCATGACGGCGATGCAGCCACATTTGAGCGAGCGCGGCGCAGCCGTCGAGCGCCATTGGCAGGAACTGGCAGCAAAGCGGAGGATGTACACCATTCTCGGCGTTGTCATTCTCATAGTTGCGATCGGTGGATCGGTCTGGTTCGCCAACGAAACCAATGCCGGCAAGTTCTTCGACCGTCTGCCCTATTTCTTCGACTTCGTTGGGGAACTTGTGCCACGTGACGGCTGGGAAATCTGGAGAGCCTTGTTTGACCTTCCGTCTCCCTATGACGATGGCAGCTTGAAGTTCAATTATCCGGAAGGCCGTTTCTATATCACCGACACCCTCTACATTCCCGAATACTTCTACAAGATGATCGAGACGGTGAACATCGCGTTGATGTCGACGGTGATTGCCATGATCCTGGGCTTTGCCCTCGCGTTTCTCGCCGCCAAGAACATGATGCCTTACACGTGGATTCGTTGGCCGGTGCGGCGCTTCATGGAGATCCTTCGCGCTTTTCCCGAGGTCGTGATCGCCGGTTTCTTCCTTGCCATTTTGTCACTTGGCCCGATCCCCGCAATCATCGCAGTGACGATCCATACAATCGGCGCGCTCGGGAAGCTTTTCTTCGAAGTTATCGAGAATGCGGACATGCGCCCCGATGATGGCCTGCGTGCCGTTGGCGCGAACTGGTTCGAGCGTGTGTGGTTCGCAATTACGCCCCAGGTCATGCCGAACTTCATGAGCTATTTTCTGTTGCGCCTGGAGATCAACGTGCGCGCATCGACGATCATCGGCGCAGTTGGCGGCGGCGGTATCGGCGAAGTGCTGCGCCTGTCAATCAGCCAGGGTCACGAAGCAAAAACCCTTGCAATCATTCTCCTGTTGCTGACGACCGTTGTCGCCGTCGACCAGTTCTCCGCCTGGCTCAGACGCAAGCTCGTCGGCGAGCAGGCGTTCCACTCGGTTTCGTGAGGTTTCAAATGTCGACTATCACCGCTGCCGAGCTAAACCGCCTCGAACACCGTTATCCGGAAGTTTTGAAGCGAAGCCTCTGGCAACGCTACAGGGCGCCCTTTTCGGTTTTGGTTCTTACCCTTTACCTGATTTTCTGCTGGTGGTTCTTTGCCATTGGCAAAACACTTTCCGAAGCCAATTGGGGGATAGCCGGCAACTATCTCGCCGATTGGGTATCGTACGAGATTCGTCCGGAATTCGAGATGGACCGCGACGGAGCGATCACCCTCAGTTACCCGCGTTTCGATCCGATCGGTCCAAATCCCGATCCAGACTGGATAGAGACCAAACGGGAGATGATCACGCGTGACAACTCCGCCGCTTCGGAGAAGCCCGCGACAACGGCTATGCCGAAAGCCACTTCCTCCTTCAGCTTCATGGCGTCGCCAAGCCCACAGGCTGGCAATATGACGCCGGAAGCGCCGGCTGCGCTGGCACCGCAAAGTGCTAGCCGCGAAGAGGCGATTGTCGAAGCAAACATGATACTCGGTAGCAACGCCACCGTCTCGATCACAAGAGACACTGTCACAATGACACGCGGCGCGGAAACTGTACGCCTGCTCCTCGATTCCGCGGCCGACACAGTGACCATCGACGGGCCGTCCGTAGACTGGGTCGAGCAACGCTATGAAGGCGGGCGCGTTATTGCGTATTTCGGCACCGCAGGGTGGCTCGACGTCTCATCGGAGCGTGTACGCGTGCGCAAGCGCTTCTTCGGCTGGGAGAATTTCGTTTTTGACACGAATTCTCCCTTTTTTGGGATGTCCGCCGGTGAGGTGTGGCGCGCGGTTACGTCGGGCGAACGACTTGATCCTAGCATGAGCAATCTGTCACTTGCTTGGAACAACATCCTCTATAATGCCTCGTGGCAACATCTCGATGTGTGGACCAAGTTGCTGCAGACCATCGTAATGGCATTCATGGGGACATTGCTCGCAATGCTCTTTGCATTTCCCCTTTCCTTCATCGCCGCGCGCAACATTACCCGGAACCGACCGGTGAATCAGGTCACGAAAAGACTGTTCGACTTCCTTCGGTCGGTCGACATGCTGATCTGGGCGCTGTTTTTCACCCGAGCGTTCGGCCCGGGACCGCTGGCCGGAATCTCAGCGATTTTCTTCACCGACACCGGCACGCTCGGTAAGCTTTACGCCGAAGCTCTGGAGAATATCGACGATAAACAGCGCGAAGGGGTGAAATCCGTTGGAGCTCCGGCACTTGCGGTGCAGCGTTACGGGGTGATGCCGCAAGTCATGCCGGTCTTCGCCTCCCAAGCCCTTTACTTCTGGGAGTCGAATACCCGCTCTGCGACCATCATCGGCGCCGTCGGTGCCGGCGGCATCGGCCTCAAGCTCTGGGAGGCGATGCGGACCAATTCCGACTGGGAGAACGTGGCCTATATGGTCTTGCTGATCCTGATCGTCGTTTTCATCTTCGATCACATATCCAACGCCATTCGGTCGCGCCTGATCGGGAGAACGATGCACTAGTCGGAGGCGAGGCGACCGTCGCCCGTCTTTGTCGATCGACAACACCGGCTCTGGTATCATAACAGACTGCCATAAAACCAACTGGGACATTACCTTGCGCTACGCGATCTACTTTTGCCCGCACCCCGGGGCTCGCCTGAACGAGGCGGCGGCCCGGTGGCTCGGCAGAGATGCCTTTTCGGAGGCCGTCTATCCGCTATCGGCGGAGAGCGGACTGTCATCAGAAGACCTGTTCGCTCTTACGGCGGATCCACGGCGCTACGGCTTCCACGCTACGTTGAAGGCACCATTCCGTCTGGCGTCCGACTTTGGTGAAAGCGATCTTCTCTCCACCTTCGCCGATTTTTGCGCCACCACGGGTCCGATCGAGATCCCACGTGTCACCCTCGGACAGATCGGCGCGTTCTTCGCGATTGTGCCCGACAAGGTTTACCCTCAGTTGCAGGACTTCGCGGCTTCGGTGGTACATGGATTTGAACGGTTCCGCGCGCCGCTGACCGAGGTGGACATCGAAAGGCGCAAGCCTGAGCGCCTATCGCCGGCGCAGCGCGACAATCTCGGTCGTTGGGGTTATCCGTACGTGTTCGATGAATTCCGTTTTCACCTGACGCTGACCGGCCAGGTTCCCAGGGAGAAACAAGCAGCATTCCTCGAGCTTCTGCAATCGCGCTTTGCCGCTTTCGTCGATCGTCCGTTGGCGATCGCAGGCTTGGGTCTTTTTCGTGAGGAAGAGCCGGGCGGTCCTTTTATTGTTCACACCTGGCTGCCACTCGGCGCAGCCTGAACCCGGAAGAAAAACATGTTGAAGGAAACCGTTCTCTCCAATGCCAGGATCGTCCTCGATCAAGATATTGTCGATGGGACCGTGATCATCCGCGACGGGCGGATCGCTGATATCTCAAGTGGGCCTTCGCGCATCGGCGAGGACTTCGGGGGAGACTACCTCATCGCAGGCCTTGTGGAATTGCACACCGACCATCTGGAAGCCCACTACTCTCCACGCCCGGGCGTTCGCTGGAACAAGATTTCCGCCATTCAGGCGCATGATGCGCAAGTCGTGACCTCCGGTATCACCACCGTCTTCGATTGCCTGCGCATGGGCTCGGATGAGGACGGTGGCTTTGCCAAGGGCGAGATGCGTGAGATGGCAGACGCGATCCAGTCGGCTGCCCGTGAAGATCGCCTGCGTGCCGATCACCTGTTGCACCTGCGCTGCGAAGTATCGGCAGCAGATGTGCTTGAACACTTCGCCGACTTCGAAAACGATCCGGCCGTTCGGCTGGTGTCGCTGATGGACCATGCACCTGGCCAGCGCCAGTTCCAGACGATGGAACAGTACACACTTTACTACAAGACGAAGCGCGGCCTCTCGGACGAGGAATTCGCGCACTTCGTCGCCCGTCGGCAGGAATCGTCTGCGCGCTATGCGGCTCCCCATCGCGAAAGCCTTGCGAGCGTGTGCGCAGCGCGTAGCATCACCATTGCCAGCCACGACGACGCGACGCTCGCCCATGTCGAGGAAGCCAAAGGTTATGGCGTGAGGCTCGCGGAGTTTCCGACGAGCCTTGACGCGGCCGACGCATCGCATGCGGCTGGCATGAGCGTGCTGATGGGAGCTCCGAACGTGGTCCGCGGAAAATCCCACTCCGGCAATATAGCCGCTCGCGATCTCGCCTCGCGGGGCGTACTCGACGTGCTGTCGTCGGACTATGTGCCGCTTAGCCTGCTGCACGCTCCGTTCGTACTCGCCGACGAATTCGAAAACATAACGCTGCCACAGGCGCTTGCCATGGTCACCTCGACACCGGCCAAGACCGTTGGACTGGACGACCGGGGTCACATTGCTCCTGGCCTTCGCGCCGACCTTGTTCGGGTGCGCAGGGATCATGGTGTTCCTGTCGTGCGCTCCGTCTGGCGGGAAGGCGAACGGGTCGCCTGATGTCACGCGCAACAGCGACACCGGATCAAACCCGCGGGACGCTTGTCGTTGTCGTTGGTCCGAGCGGCGCCGGTAAGGACACGCTGATCGGTAGGTCTATGGAACAGTTCGCCGGCCGTGAAGATGTTCATCTCGTGCGCCGTGTCATTACCCGACCGGAAAACGCGGGCGGAGAAGACCATCGGGGGGTCACTGCCGAAGAGTTTGCGGCCATGCGCGCGGCCGGCGCATTCGCAGTCGACTGGGATGCGCATGGTTTGAGCTACGGCATACCGGCCTGCGTTCACGAGAAGCTCGCACTGGGTCACCTCGTCATTGCCAACGGATCGCGCTCAGCCTTGCCGCTGTTCGCATCCGCCTTTGATCCCCTACTGGTCATCAACATCTTCGCCCAACCGGACGTGCTCGCGCGCCGGCTGGAATTGCGAGGGCGAGAGAGCCGAGAAGACATTCTCGCCCGGCTGGCCCGCGGTTCATTGCAAGTCGATGGACCGTTCAACGTGATCTCGATAGACAACAGCGGCGAGGTCGACGAGGCGGCCCGCATGCTCATCGATATCCTCGAACCTCTGATCGGCTGCAACTGACACAGGCACGCCCGCCGATCAGGGATCGCCAATGCTTTCGACCGACGACAGCATCGAGATCGCATGGTTTAGTGCCACACCCGCCGCCTCCATCATCTGCGGCAGAACAAGCCATTCGAGCGTCCAGGCCGATCCGGAGCGCTCCTGTTCATGGACCAGCGCATGATGGATGGCGGACACCTGAACTGCGTTGAATCGCGCCAGCGCGACCAGAACTTCGGCCCGCACCGGGTTCTGCTTGTGCGGCATCGCCGACGAACCGCCCCCGCCACCGATTGAAATCTGGCCGATGCCATTCTGCACCATCAGTGCAGCGTCCTGACCGATCTTGCCAAGGCTCCCGGTCACCTTGGATAGGAAATTGGCAAGATCAGCGATCCGCCTGCGATCGGTATGTGGAACATAATCCGGAACGTGAAGGGACAAACGGTCTGCAAGCTTCCGGCGCACTGGCTCAATACGGTCCCCGTACTTTTCAGCCGTTCCTGCGGCGCCCCCGAGCGAGACGACGGCGATCCCTTCGCGGACAACGGGAAGTTCGCCGGCCAGTTGACGAACGGAGGTGCGCCAGTTGCCCACCCGATCGGCGACGCTGATCGGAATTGCTGCCTGCATTCTGGTCCGTGCCATAAGAGGCTTCTCGCCGAACCGGAG
This sequence comes from Ciceribacter sp. L1K22, assembly GCF_017599385.1. Lineage (GTDB taxonomy): Bacteria > Pseudomonadota > Alphaproteobacteria > Rhizobiales > Rhizobiaceae > Allorhizobium. The sequence goes on along the minus strand of NZ_JAGFPK010000001.1, from coordinate 476,552 downwards.
GATCAACGACCCCAGTTCTCGTTCCACCGCTTCAAGTCTTCCCGCAAGGATGTCCAGGACGGACGCCGCCTTCATGGCGAGCGCCGTGTCAACGACGTCCTGCGACGTCGCTCCAAAATGCACTGCCTTCGCATGCTCACCGTCAACATATCGGCGCAACTGGTCGACAAGTCCGGGGACGGGCACACCGTCCTTGAGCGTTGACGCCGCAAGCGCCTCCATATCGACCTTGAAAGACGACACTGCGGCTCGAATTGCGTCGACGGCAGGAGTGGAGATAAAGCCGACGTCTGCACCCGCCTCCGCCAGTGCCACCTCAAACGCGAGCATCACTGCGATATCCGCGTCTGCGTCCAACTGCTTGCCGATCTCGACGTCGCCGAGCAGTCTGTCGAGGTACGCGAGAGAGCTAAGCGACATCCGTCAGACCCGTTCCAGCGCAAGCGCGATGCCCTGCCCGACACCGATGCACATGGTCGACAAGGCATAGCGACCGCCGGTGAGGGAAAGCTCCAGAGCTGCGGTGCCGGTGATGCGGGCGCCGGACATGCCGAGGGGATGGCCAAGCGCGATCGCTCCACCATTTCTGTTGACGCGGGGATCGTCGTCGGCAATCCCCAGTTCACGGAGTGTCGCGAGACCCTGTGAGGCGAAAGCTTCATTGAGCTCGATCACGTCGAACTGGCTTTCCTTCATTCCAAGCCGTGTCATCAGTTTCTGTGAGGCTGGCGCCGGGCCGATACCCATGACACGCGGCGGCACACCGGCTGTAGCACCACCAAGGATTCGCACGATCGGCGTAAGCCCATGTTTCCTCGCCGCCGCTTCCGATGCAATAATCAATGCCGCAGCACCGTCGTTCACACCCGATGCATTTCCGGCTGTCACCGTGCCACCGTCCTTCTTGAAAGGCGTCCCGAGCTTGGCAAGCGCTTCCATCGTCGTTGCCCTCGGATGCTCATCGCGATCGACGAGTAGCGGATCGCCTTTTCGCTGCGGAATGCTCACCGGCGTGATCTCCCTCGCCAGCCGCCCGTTCGCCTGCGCCTCAGCGGCTTTTGCCTGGCTCCGGAGCGCAAAGGCATCCTGGTCTTCACGGCTTACACGATAGTCTTCCGCGACATTCTCGCCGGTTTCCGGCATGGAGTCGACGCCATATTGTTTCTTCATCAGCGGATTGACGAAACGCCAGCCGATGGTCGTGTCGTAAATCTCGGCATTGCGGGAAAAAGCCGTCTCAGCCTTCGGAAGCACGAAGGGCGCACGTGACATGCTTTCCACTCCACCCGCGATCATCAGCTCCGCCTCGCCGGACTTGATCGCCCTCGCTGCAGCGATGACGGCGTCCATGCCGGAGCCGCACAGCCTGTTTATGGTGGTCCCTGTCACCGAAACCGGCATCCCGGCCAAAAGAAGCGACATACGGGCGACATTGCGGTTGTCTTCTCCTGCCTGATTGGCACAGCCGAAGATGACGTCGTCGATCGCTTCCCAGTCCACGCCTACATGTTTCTCCATCAGCGCTTTCAATGGGATGGCTCCGAGATCGTCGGCCCGAACCGACGAAAGCAAGCCGCCGAAGCGGCCGATCGGCGTGCGGATGTAGTCGCAGATGTAGGCTTCGGTCATGTCATCATTTCCTACACGACGGGAACGATCAGGTCGCCGATCGCACCCTTGATTTTCAGTTCCGCGCCGGTCACAGCCTGCAAGTCGTCATAGGAGATCTGCGGGAGCTTCTCGAGCAGGACGAAATGACCATTCTCGATGTCGACAACAGCGAGCGAGGTATAAACGCGGGTAACACAGCCGACACCGGTCAATGGCATCGTGCATCGCCGCAGAAGCTTAGGGTCGCCATTCTTGGTGACATGTTCCGTGATAACAGCAACGCGCTTGGCACCGTGGACGAGATCCATTGCCCCACCCACCGCCGGAACTCCACCCTTGCCTGTCGACCAGTTGGCAAGATCTCCGTTTTCCGCCACCTGATAGGCGCCGAGAATCGCAACGTCGAGATGACCGCCACGGACCATGGCGAAACTGTCGGCATGATGAAAGAAGGCCGCGCCGGGCTTAAGCGTAATCGCCTTCTTGCCGGCATTGATGAGGTCCCAGTCTTCCTCGCCTTTTGCAGGCGCTTCACCGAAGCCGAGCACGCCGTTTTCGGTATGGAAGATCGCCTCCCGTCCGCCCGGCTGAAACTTCGCAACCATCTCGGGAAAACCGATTCCCAGATTGACGTAAGCACCATCCTCGATGTCCTGCGCCGCGCGCCAGGCGATCTGCTCATTGGAAAGCTTGATGTTATTCAATGCGTCGCTCATGGATAGACGGCTCCCTCGCGGTTGAGGACTTCTTCCTGCTTCGGGTCGGATACTTCTACTATGCCGTCGACGAAGATGCCTGGCGTGATGACATGCTCCGGATCAATCCCACCTGCATCCACAATCCGCGATACCTGAGCTATTGTCCGGGTCGCAGCCATGGCCATCAGAGGATTGAAGTTGCGCGCGGCCATTCGGTACGTCAAGTTGCCCAGAGGATCGCCCAGTTCGGCCTTGATGATCGCGAAATCCGCCTTCAGCCAACGCTCCTGAACGTAGTGGCGCCCGTCGAACTCGGCGACCGGCTTACCCTCGGCCAATTCAGTCCCATAGCTGGTCGGCGTATAGAATGCAGGTATGCCCGCACCTCCGGCACGAATGCGCTCGGCGAGCGTTCCCTGGGGAACGAGCTCGAGTTCAATTTTTGCCGCGAGATAGAGATCGGTAAACACCTTTGGGTCCGCCGAACGCGGGAAAGAGCAGATCATCTTCCTGATCAATCCCTGCTCGATCATGGCGGCGAGGCCCACATGCCCATTACCAGCGTTGTTGTTGATGACGGTAAGGTTCCTGGGGCCCTTGTCTATCAGCGCATGAATAAGCTCGATCGGCGCCCCCGAGCCGCCAAACCCCCCGATCATCACCGTCGCGCCGTCGCCGATACCGGCAACCGCATCAACCAGCGTCGCAATCCTCTTGTCCATCCGCACTCTCCATACCAGCGCGGCGTGTTTGTCGCCGGCAGCCTCAGCGTTAAGTCGAAAGATGAACCCTATCCATGATCGGATGGGCTTCGTCTCTTCCTCTTCCGATCAGATGTCGAAAAAGATCGTCTCCTTCTGACCCTGCAAGTGGATATCGAACGTGTAGGTACTGCCGTCCTTCCGCGCGATCAGCGTTGGCACGCGCACTTTCAATTCGATGCGGCTGAGGATCGGATCCTCGGCGTTGGCGGCTTCCTCATCCGGAAAATACATGCGGGTCTGGAGGCCGATATTGATGCCCCTGGCCACGATCCAGAACGTGATATGCGGCGCCATCAGCTTCCCGTTCGAGTGCGGGACGCGCCCCGGCTTGATCGTCTCGAAAACAAATTCACCTGTCGCCATGTCTCCGGGGCATCGAGCCCATCCGAAGAACTCCGGATCCGCTTTTCCACGCATCTCCGATGGGCTCTGGTAGAAGCCATCGGCGTCGGCCTGCCATATCTCCACCAAGGCGTCCTTTAGCGGCGTTCCGGATCCGTCATAGACGAAGCCCCGAACGGTAATACGCTCGCCCTTCGTTTTGTCGTTGTAGAGCGGGCCGGAGCCAAGGTCTTTTTCATAAACCCCGTGGATGCCGCTGAAATTGGGGGTGCAGCCTATATGCACATAGGGACCTGCCGTCTGCGAGGCGGACTCTTTCAGATAGCCGAGTGGCTGGACCATGTCAGTTGCCCTCCTTGCGGTTTTCGAACATCGTCGAACGGCGACCACGCAAAACAATATCGAACTTGTAGGCCCGCATATCGTGCGGAATGGTATTGTTCATGTCGAGCGGGGCGACAAGGCGCTTGATCGCCTCCTCGTCCGGTATGGTTTTCACGATGGGACAAATCCAGATCAGCGGATCGCCTTCAAAGTACATCTGCGTTATCAGTCGCTGGGCAAAGCCGTGTCCGAAGATCGAGAAGTGAATGTGGGCGGGCCTCCAGTCGTTGACACCATTCGGCCAGGGATAGGGGCCTGGCTTGATTGTCTTGAACCAGTAGTAGCCGTTCTCATCGGTAATCGTGCGACCAACACCGCCAAAATTCGGATCGAGCGGCGCCAGGTAGGTTTCCTTCTTGTGCCGGTAGCGGCCGCCCGCATTGGCCTGCCAGAACTCCACAAGCGCACCATCGACACCCACGCCACGCTCGTCCAGCACACGACCATGCACTAATATACGTTGACCGATCGGCATCTCTCCCGGTTTTGCGTAGTTGGATATGAGATCGTTATCGAGTTCGTTCAGCATATTGTGGCCGAATACGGGACCGGTGATCTCGCTCTTCGTTCCATCAAGGGAGATCAGGGCCCGCTGCGGTGATCGCAGGACAGTCGTCTTGTACCACGGTGTATAGGCCGGCGGATGCATCTCGCGGTCACGGGCGAAAAATGCGCCCGTTTCAGGCATGGTGTTCCTCATTTTCCCTCCTCCGACACGGTCGTGTCTTCGATCTGTTGCAGCGCGGCCTTCACGATCTTGATGGCGTGATTGGCGGCGGGAACGCCGGCATATATTGCCACGTGCAGCATTGCTTCCATCAGGTCGTCTTTTGTGGCACCGGTATTTCTGGTCGCCTGGGCATGCATGGCCACCTCCTCGTCGTGGCCGAGTGCCGCAAGTAGAGCGATGGTGACGATAGAGCGTTCGCGCTTCGTCCAATTGGGCCTTGACCACACATGCCCCCAGGCCGCCTCGGTGATAAGGTCCTGAAACGGCTCGTCGAACGCCGTCTTGGAGGCAACAGTCCCGTTGACATAGCTGTCACCCAGGACCTGACGACGGGTTTCCATACCCTGATTGAAGCGAGCCGATTTTTGTTCTCCGCTCATGCTCTTCCTTTCATGGCTTGCCGGTAAAGGAGCGAATGAGGCGTGCGAGCGCCTCCGGCTGCTCCACACAGGGAATGTGTCCGCATTCCGCGATAACCTCAAAACGAGAGCCAGGGACGCCGTCGGCGGCGCGGCGCACAAGATCGACCGGCGTCGACCCGTCCTCGTCGCCGACAACAAACAAGGCGGGCACGGTGATTGTGGGCAAAACATCGGTGAAGTCGGTGTCGCGCAGAGCCTTGCAGGTCTGAACATAACCGCTGATGGACTGGCGCTCCATCATCAGCCTGTAACCCGACAGTTCCTCCGGACGCTCCGTCCGGAAAGCGGGCGTGAACCAGCGTTCCATTACGCTTTGCGAGATTGATTCGAGGCCACCTTTTTCGATAGCATCGATTCGAGCATTCCAGACATCCGCCGTCCCGATCTTCGGCGCGGTGTCACAGAGGATCATTCGTCTCACGAGATCCGGCCGCTTCCGCCAGAGGCCCTGAACGATCAATCCGCCAACCGACAGGCCACAGAAGACCGCTTTTGATATGCCGACATGCTCCACGAGGCCGATCAAATCGTCGACAAGATCATCCATCGTAAACGGCGACGGTCCAAGACCTGACAGCCCGTGACCGCGCGAATCGTAGAGCAGGATCGACACGTCGTCCTCCAGCTCGTCGAACAGCGGCAACCAAATCCGAAAGTCGGTACCCAGCGAATTGGAGAAGACGATTACCTTCCTCGCGGACGCGTCGCCGATCATTTCGTAATGGACAGTGGTGTGGTTGACGTTGGCAAAAGCCATTATTTTCTCCTCTGAGACCAAATTAGGCGGTGAAATAAGCAAGGTAAAATGATATTTCGGACCAAATCCATAACAGATTGGGAATGCTTTGGACGCTCGGATCAAGTTTCGCCACTTGCAGACGTTTCTCGAAGTCGGGCGGCATCGCAGCATCGGCAAGGCCGCCGATGCTCTTGCGGTTACGCAGCCTGCCGTCTCCCGAACGATTGGGGAACTGGAAACCATTCTTGGCGTCGCCCTTGTCGAGAAAGAGGGCCGCGGTATTCGCCTGTCTCATTTTGGCGATATATTTCTCCGGCACGCAGGAGAATGCGTGGCGGCCGTGCAGAGAGGGATTGATTCGATAGCAGAGGTGCAGAAGTCGGAGGGGCCGCCCATCCGGATCGGCAGTTTGCCAACCGCCTCAACAACCTTCCTGCCGGATGCCGTGTCAGATTTTCTGCGACATCAAACAGGAAGCCAGGTCACCATCGTTTCCGGAGACAACAAAGTTCTGCTCGACGCCTTGAGGCTAGGCGAACTCGATCTGGTGGTTGGCAGACTGGGTGCCCCGGAGCGGATGACGGGGCTGTTTTTCGAGCCGCTCTATAGCGAGGAGGTGGTGATCGTGACACGGCCCTCGCACCCACTTGCCGCCCGTCGCAACTTCACGCTGAACGAACTCGCCAACTATGTCGTACTCATGCCGATCGCCGGCTCGGTCATTCGGCCATTCGTCGACCGGCTGCTTCTGACGAACGGCATTCCGGATCTGCCAAACACGATAGAAACGGTCTCCGATTCGTTCGGTCGCGCCTACACAATGCGCCATGATGCCGTCTGGATCATTTCGCGGGGCGCTGTCGTCAACGACCTTGCCGCAGGCGGCCTTGCCGAACTGCCCGTCGACATGAAGGAGACGCGGGGGGCGGTGGGTCTGACGACCCAAGCGACGTCGGAGCCGAGTGCGGCTCTATCGCTCATGAAGCAGGTTATTCGGGAGCACGTGGCATCACGCGCCGGTTAGTCGCTTCCCGTCAGTGCGCTTCATCCCAGTTGTTCGCCGCACGTGCATCCACCTTAAGCGGCACTTTCATGGAGATAGCTGGCATGGCCGCATTTTCCATGACATCAACGACCAGTGGAATAACCGCCTCAACGGCCTCTTCTTCCACCTCGAATATCAGTTCATCATGGACCTGCAGGAGCATTCGCGCACACGCGCCAAAACCGGCCGCCTCGAGTGCGGGCTCTACCCGTACCATCGCACGGCGAATGATATCTGCCGCCGATCCCTGGATCGGCGCGTTGATCGCTGCCCTTTCGTTGAAGGCCCGCATAGACGGGTTTGACGATTTGATATCCGGGTAATGCGCGCGTCGACCGAAAATCGTTTCGACATATCCGTTTTCGCGCGCAAAGGCCTTGGTACCCTCCATGTAGTCCCTGATGCCGGGGAAGCGCTCGAAATACTTCTTGATATATTCGCCGGCTTCCGACCTCTCTATGGCAAGCTGGTTTGCCAGACCGAACGCAGAGATGCCGTAGATGATGCCGAAGTTGATCGCCTTGGCACGGCGACGGATTTCCGAAGGCATGCCGTCGACCGGAACTCCAAACATTTCCGAAGCCGTCATCGCATGGATGTCGATCCCGTCGGCGAAAGCCTGTCGCAATTGCGGAATGTCGGCGACATGGGCCAGCACACGAAGCTCAATCTGACTGTAGTCGGCGGACAGGAGCTTATGGCCGGGTGTCGAGATGAAGGCGGTTCGAATCTTTCTGCCCTCGGCCGTGCGAACCGGTATGTTCTGCAGGTTGGGCTCCGAGGAGGAGAGGCGCCCGGTGGTGGTAGACGCGAGAGAATACGAGGTATGAACGCGTTTCGTCTGCGGATGAACGTAGCCTGGCAGGGCGTCGGTGTACGTCGATTTCAGCTTCGTGAGCTGTCGCCAGTCAACGATCTTGCGCGGCAGCTCAGCACCTTCCGCTGCAAGATCCTCAAGCACCTGTGCGGACGTCGACCACTGGCCCGTCTTGGTCTTGGTGCCTCCGGGAAGGCCCATGCGACCAAACAGGATATCACCTAGCTGTTTGGGCGAGCCGATGTTGAAGCGCTCGCCCGCAAGGGTATAAATCTCTTCTTCAATGCCAGCCGCCTTTTGGGCAAGCTCTCCAGACAACCGGGACAAAATCCGCCGATCAACGGTTATGCCACGTTCTTCCATCTCGGCAAGAACCGGAACCAGTGGCCGCTCCAGCCGCTCATAGACGCGCATCAATCCGTCAGCCACAAGCTTCGGCTTCAGAACCATCCAAAGCCGCAACGTCACATCGGCGTCTTCCGCGGCGTAGGCTGTGGCTTTTTCGATGTCCACCAGATCGAACGTGACGCTCGATTTGCCCGAGCCGGCCACGTCCTTGTAAGCGATCGGCTCATGCCCGAGCCAGCGCTCGGAGAGGCTGTCCATTCCATGGGCGCCGCGCCCGGCCTCCAGCACGTAAGACATCAGCATCGTGTCGTCGAAGGGAGCGACAGAAATGCCATAGCGTTTCATCAGGAGGTAGTCGTATTTCAGGTTCTGGGCGATCTTCAGGACTGCTGGGTCTTCCAGTAAGGTCCTCAATGCCGCCAGTGCCTCCCGCTCCGGAATCTGGCCATCCGACAATCCTCCCCCCAGAAGATCGCCATGACCGCTCTTGTGGTTCAACGGAACATAAGCAGCGCGGACCGGCAGGCCGGCCGGCGAAGCAGCGTTGTCCGGAATAGCAAGGGAAAATCCCACCAGCTCCGCCTGCATCGGATCCAACGAAGTCGACTCGGTGTCGAAAGCGACTATACCGGCTTCACTGGCCGCCCTGATCCAGTCGGCAAGAACGGTCATGTCGCGGATCGTGACATAGGACGACCGGTCGATCTGCCCTCCCAGGAAGGCCGCGGATCGCGCTGCGGAAAGGTCATGCGGACTCTGCTCTCCGGCAGACCGGGTCGCAGAGGCTGCGGTGCCGGACATAGTCGCGGCGGACGGCGGCGCCGGAGTTTCACCTCCCGAGATCGTATCCAGATCGGGTCCGTGGGCGGCGGCGCCCCACTCCACAGGTACATGGCCCGGTTCGACGTCATTCACGGAGGTTCCAGTCGCTTCTCCCACGCGCCGCGTCAGCGTTGAGAACTCCATGGTCTTCAGAAATGCGATCAGTTTCGGACCGTCTTGCGGCTCAAGAACCAGCGCATCCAGATCCAGATCCAGAGGCACGTCCGCGCGCAACGTCACGAGTTGGCGCGACAGAAGCGCCTGCTCGGTGTTGGCGATGATCGATTCGCGTCGCTTGTCCTGCTTGATCTCGCCGGCTCTCGCAAGAAGGGTATCCAAATCGCCGAACTGCTCAAGCAGTTGTGCCGCCGTCTTCGGACCGATGCCCGGGATTCCGGGGATGTTGTCGGTCGAGTCCCCTGTCAGTGACTGCAGGTCGATCATCTTCTCAGGCGGGACGCCCCACTTCTCGATAACGTCCGGAATGCCGATCTGCTTGTCCTTCATGCTGTCATACATGTGGACGTTGGGGGTCACCAATTGCATCAGATCCTTGTCGGAAGAGATGATCGTGACGTCGGCGCCAGCGGCCTCGGCACGCCGCGCGTAGGTGGCGATGATGTCATCGGCCTCGAATCCCTCCGTTTCGATGCAGGGAAGATTGAAGGCGCGGGTCGCCTCCCTGATCAGGCCGAACTGCGGCACCAGATCCTCCGGTGGCGCGCTGCGGTTTGCTTTGTAGGCTTCGTAAATTTCCTTGCGGAACGTTTTTGACGAATAGTCGAAGATTACGGCGAAATGCGTCGGCGTTACGCCGACGGAGGTGTCGCGGGCATCCGTCAATAACTTCCAAAGCATGTTGCAGAAGCCGGACACAGCGCCCACGGGAAGGCCGTCCGACTTGCGGGTAAGGGCCGGCAAAGCATGGAAGGCCCGGAAGATGAAACCCGAGCCGTCAACGAGGAAGAGATGATCGCCTTTTTTCATGGCTGCATGGATAGCGCGGGCCATGCGTAAGGTCCATTGAAACTTGACCGTCGGGCTGCTCAGTGCCTCACGCCAACGTTACCGAATTGTAATCCACCCTTCCCTTGAAAAACCATATTTGGCCTATCATTTCCTAGTCACCGGCGATTGATCACGCCGCAGTCTGATAGTTGGCTCGTCCCCCGCCGCGTCAGACTTGGGCAAAGGCCTTATCCCCCTCTCCGGGCCTTTGTCCTACTTTTTCAGACCGCCACGGCCCGCCTCCAAGCCGTGGCGGTTTTTGCTTATTCGCGCTGCGAAAATTTCCCTGAAGCCGCATTCGATCGCTAGCAATTTATTATAAGTTTCGCGTGAGACTGCGGCCGTTCGTAACAGTGGCTTTCAAGTACATGGATTCTGCAACCTACCTCGCGGCACAGCTGGCCAAGGGCTTTTCGCGCTCACTCCACACCAAGGCCGTGAAACTCGGGTTTTCTCCCGGGCAATTTCCTATTCTGCTGGAACTTTGGGATGAAGAGGGCCTTACCCAGGCTCAGTTGCTCGAGCGCGTGGACGTCGAGCAAGCCACCATGGCGAACACTTTGTCGCGCATGCAGCGGGACGGACTGATCGAGCGGCGGCCGCATCCGACGGACAAGCGTGCGCAACTCATCTATCTGACGGATAAGGCACGCTCGATGCGGGACGAGGCCATCTCTGTCGCATCCGAGGCCGATGACGCGCTCTTTAAGGGTTTCCGGCGTTTCGAGCGCGAGTTGATGCTGGAATACATTCGTCTGGCGATCGACAACGCCCGCAAACTCTAGCCGGCATTTTTTCCAAGAAGTCTCGAAACAGCCGACCCGTTGGTTTATCGTCCGCGTCCATTCGCAATGCAGGACTTGGACATGACCCAACTTTCAGCCGTGCTCGATCGAGCCGATCAGAACTTCTCCGCCAGTCTCGACCGTCTGTTCGACCTGGTGAGAATACCGTCAATCTCGACCGACCCAGCCTATGCTGCCGATTGCCGCAAGGCCGCTGAATGGCTGGCAAAAGTCTTGTCAGAGCTCGGCTTCGAGGCATCGGTGCGCAACACGTCAGGCCATCCCATGGTGGTGGCTCATCATGAGGCAAAGGCACCGGATGCGCCACATGTGCTGTTCTACGGTCACTATGACGTGCAGCCCGTCGATCCACTCAACCTGTGGGACAACGACCCATTCGATCCGTCCATTCAAGAGCTTGAGGGCGGACGAAAGGTCATTACCGGTCGTGGCACGGCTGATGACAAGGGGCAGTTGCTGACCTTCGTCGAGGCTTGCAGAGCATACAGGGACATTCATGGCGGCCTGCCTATCAGAATTACCATCCTGTTCGAGGGAGAGGAGGAGTCCGGCTCGCCATCCCTCAAGCCCTTTCTTGAGGCGAATGCGGCGGAACTGAAAGCTGACTACGCCCTGGTTTGCGATACCGGCATGTGGGACAAGGATACACCCGCGATTGCCGCAGCCTTGCGGGGCCTGGTCGGCGAGGAGGTGACCGTCAAGGCCGCTGATCGCGACCTGCATTCAGGCCTATTCGGCGGCGCGGCGGCCAATCCCATCCACATCCTTGCAAACATCCTGGCAGGACTTCATGACGAAACCGGTCGGGTCACGCTGCCGGGGTTTTACAACGGCGTTGAGGAAACGCCGGCGAATATAAAGGCGTCGTGGGAAAAGCTGGGCAGAAGTGCCGAGAGTTTTCTGGGTGAAGTCGGCCTTTCTGTTCCGTCAGGCGAGAAGGGGCGATCCGTACTTGAACTCACCTGGGCAAGACCGACCGCAGAGGTCAATGGCATCACGGGCGGTTATACCGGAGAAGGCTTCAAGACGGTCATAGCCGCTCAAGCCTCCGCCAAAGTATCTTTCCGTCTGGTCGGGCAACAGGATCCTTCGGCGGTTAGGGAAAGCTTCCGCGCCTATGTCCGCTCGAAGATACCGGCGGATTGCACGGTCGAATTCCATGAGCACGGGGGCTCACCCGCCATTCAACTGTCCTACGACTCTCCTGTCCTGACGAAGGCCAAGACTGCGCTTTCCGACGAATGGCCGAAGCCGGCTGTCGTGATCGGCATGGGTGGGTCGATACCGATCGTAGGCGATTTCCAGAAGATGCTCGGCATGGACTCGCTTCTCGTGGGATTCGGGCTGGTAGATGACCGCATCCATTCGCCGAACGAAAAGTACGATCTTCAATCCTTTGAAAAGGGCATCCGCTCGTGGATCCGGATCATTGATGCGCTTGGGAAGTAATCAAAACGCAAAAAGGTCGGGCATGCCCGACCTTTTCATCGTCTCAGAACAAAACGCCAGTACATCCGTGGTCGAATTTTCCGAGTAGTACATGAGAAACCCGTCCGGTCTCTACATTCTCTGTAGCAGGATGGTCCTGCATCTAGGTTAAATAAGTCTTACATTCCACTTCCTTAGGACGACGCCAAAGGAGAGGTCAATGAGTCTCGAATCAGTTCGTTCGTTCTTTGCCGTACACGCACCGGAAATAGCGGTGATTGTCACAGAGGCAAGTTCTGCAACGGTTCCTCTTGCGGCCGAGGCCCATCGAGTAGAACCGGACCAGATCGCGAAGACCATCTGCGTGAAGGTCGGCGACACGGTCATGCTGGTCGTGACAGCGGGTACGAGGAGACTTGACAACAAGAAGTTCAAGGAGAAATTCGGCGCAAAGCCGCGAATGCTGGGCGCGGACGAGGTCCTTGCGCTGACAGGCCACCCGGTCGGTGGCGTTTGTCCCTTCGGGCTTGCAAGCGATCTACCTGTTTACTGCGATATCTCTCTTAAGTCGTTCACCGAAGTCGTACCGGCAGCGGGAGCCACCAACGCGGCGGTGAAAGTCGCTCCCGATCTTATGGCGACCTTGACACGGGCGACTTGGATAGACCTCTGCCAAGCGCCGGACTGCAATGAAAATGGTGCGTAAACCGAGGGTTAACCTCCCCTTAAATAGCCGCATTTAAATTCAATCAATAAGTTCAGGCTTCGCCTAGGTTGCCGTGATTGAAACTAGGCGCCTTCTCCCGACATATTATCAGAGGAACGTCACCGGTTCGCTATGGCAGGCAGACGAAACCCGAAACAACGTATAGAGCCGACCCTCGACCTTATGGATAACGACGAGGATGAGCTGCGGCTTGATCCGCGGGACAGAGGTTCCTCCGCCGGAAAGAAGTCGGGTCGCGAAAGAACGAGAAAGAAAAGTTCCGGCACGAGGTCGAAACGGCGGGAGACACGGGAACGGAGCGGTTTGGGCTCGCTTCTCCGCAACCTCATATACTGGTGCATCGTCCTTGGAATTTGGGGCGGCATCGGTGTGGCCGGCATCGTTCTCTATTATGGTGCGCGCATGCCAAGCGCGAGCACGTGGAGCATTCCCGAGAGGCCGCCCAACCTCAAGATCGTTGCGGTAGACGGGACGGTGATTGCCAATCGCGGCGCCACAGGCGGCGAAGCACTGCCCCTGGAGGATATGTCGCCGTTCATTCCTCAGGCGGTGATGGCCATCGAGGATCGCCGGTTCTACTCCCACTTCGGGGTCGATCCGTTCGGCCTAGCTCGCGCCATCGTCAACAACCTTACCGGACAGCCGATTCAGGGAGGATCCACGATCACCCAGCAGCTGGCAAAGAACATGTTTCTTTCCCCCGACAGGACAATCGAAAGAAAAGTCCAGGAGGTGCTGCTGGCTTTCTGGCTCGAGCAGAAGTACACGAAAGACCAGATTCTGGCGATGTACCTCAACCGTGTGTACTTCGGTTCGAACGCTTATGGCGTTGAAGCCGCATCGCGCCGCTACTTCAACAAGTCCGCGCGCGAGGTCAATCTGGGAGAGGCAGCACTTCTTGCCGGACTTCTCAAAGCGCCGTCGCGACTTTCGCCTGCCCGCGACCCGGATGCAGCAGAAGCGCGCGCCCAGGTCGTTCTCGGCGCGATGCGTGAGGAGGGCTACATCACCGATGACGAGGTGAAGACGGCAATGTCGCAATCTCCGACCAAGGCGAAAAGCTACTGGAGCGGCGCCGGCCAATACGTGGCCGATATGGTCATGGACGACGTGAAGCTGCTTCTCGGCAACGTCGAGGAAGATCTGCTGGTGGAGACCACCATAGATACCTCACTTGAGAAAAAGGCCGAAGCGACGATCACCGAGGCGCTCGGGGCCGAAGGACAGAAGCTGAATGCCTCTCAGGCGGCCTTGGTGTCGATAGACGGCACCGGAGCAATCCGCGCCCTCGTTGGCGGCAGAGATTACGCGACCAGCCAGTTCAATCGTGCCTACAAAGCACGGCGGCAACCGGGCTCGGCCTTCAAACCTTTCGTCTACGCGGCGGCAATGGAAATAGGGATGCGCCCTTCGTCCGTCCGCAATGACGCGCCAATCCGGATCGGGAACTGGACGCCGGAAAATTACGACCAGAATTACCGCGGCGAAGTCAGTCTCGGCAATGCCCTGGCGAATTCGCTCAATACGATCGCAGCCCAACTTGTCATGGAAGTCGGACCTCAGCAGGTGGTCAAGCTCGCCCACCGTCTCGGAATCGAGTCCGAATTGCAGGCAAATGCTTCTATCGCGCTCGGGACGTCGGAAGTCTCGCTCGTCGAGCTCACCGCAGCCTACGCACCGTTCATGAACGGAGGCTACAAGGCAACACCGCACATCATCCGCCGAATTTCCAACGCATCCGGCGAAGTGCTGTACGAAACCGACTACCAGAACCCACCCCGGGTCCTCAGCGAACACGTCGTCGGTGCGATGAATTCGATGCTGACCCGCGTGGTGACCGAGGGAACCGGTAAGTCCGCGCGCCTCGATGGTTGGCAGGTCGCTGGCAAGACGGGCACGACGCAGTCGTTCCGCGACGCGCTCTTTGTCGGCTACACGGCAAATCTGACAACTGGCGTCTGGTTCGGCAATGATGACGGTTCGTCCATGAAGAAAGTGACAGGAGGGGGGCTACCGGCAAAGGCATGGAAGGATTTCATGACCGCCGCGCACGCGGGTCTTCGTCCAGCGCCGCTCGGCGGGACGGTGGCACCGGAAACGACAGAACCATCTCTCACGTCGATGATCCACGACATGCTTCTCGGAGGTGGTCAATCATCAACGGCCTATCCGCCTCCACCCACTCCGGCGGCGGCACCGGCAACACCCGAGGCTGACTTTGGGCCTACGGCGACGGTCGGGCCCACACCGCCCGGGGATATCGGTCAGCAGGCGCCGGCAACACGAAGGACGACCCTGCTCGACGTAATCATGGGTCAGTAACACCCCGCTTCAACAGGTCGGAGCAAGATCGGAAATGCATGGTTTGTTGCGGCGTGTGACATCCGGACTACCGAACGCTGTCAAAGTTTGAGTGGCCGTGTTTTCCCGACGCGAGGTCCACAAGGAGCCTTGCAGTCGGAAAACGCGCTTCTTATATACGCCGCATACGAGCAGCCTTCGCTGCGAGACCTTAAGACAATCCACGTCAAGGGGCCGTCAATGGAATGCCTGATCCGGGTTCCGACGGTCTGCTTCAAGGAGAGAATGACATGGCTAAAGTAATCGGTATCGACCTCGGAACGACCAATTCCTGCGTCGCCGTCATGGATGGCAAGGACGCGAAAGTGATCGAGAACTCGGAAGGTGCGCGGACCACACCGTCCATGGTTGCCTTCAGTGACGACGGCGAACGTCTCGTCGGCCAGCCGGCCAAGCGTCAGGCAGTCACCAACCCGACCAATACTCTCTTCGCAGTGAAGCGCCTGATCGGCCGCCGCCATGAAGATCCGACGGTTGAGAAGGACAAGGGTCTCGTCCCCTTCCATATCGTCAAGGGCGACAACGGCGATGCCTGGGTCGAGGCACAGGGCAAGAAGTATTCTCCGTCGCAGATTTCGGCGATGGTGCTGCAGAAGATGAAGGAAACGGCGGAAGCCTATCTTGGCGAGAAGGTCGAGAAGGCTGTTATCACGGTTCCTGCCTACTTCAACGACGCACAGCGCCAAGCGACGAAAGACGCAGGTCGCATCGCGGGTCTTGAAGTGCTGCGCATCATCAACGAGCCGACTGCCGCCGCTCTTGCCTACGGTCTGGACAAGAAGGATGGCAAGACCATCGCAGTTTACGACCTTGGTGGTGGTACGTTCGATATCTCGGTCCTGGAAATCGGTGATGGCGTCTTCGAAGTGAAGTCGACCAATGGCGATACCTTCCTTGGTGGTGAAGATTTCGACATGCGTCTCGTCGAGTATCTCGCAGCCGAATTCAAGAAGGACAATGGTATCGACCTGAAGACCGACAAGCTCGCGCTTCAGCGGCTCAAGGAAGCTGCTGAAAAGGCGAAGATCGAACTGTCTTCGTCTCAGCAGACAGAAATCAACCTGCCGTTCATCACGGCTGATGCGTCCGGTCCGAAGCACCTCACGCTGAAGCTTACCCGCGCCAAGTTTGAAAGCCTGGTGGATGACCTGATCCAGCGGACTGTCGCACCGTGCAAGGCCGCCCTCAAGGACGCGGGCGTCTCTCCGAGCGAAATCGACGAAGTTGTTCTAGTCGGTGGCATGAGCCGCATGCCGAAGGTACAGGAAGTCGTCAAGCAGTTGTTCGGCAAAGAGCCGCACAAGGGCGTGAACCCGGATGAAGTCGTGGCACTCGGTGCGGCCATCCAGGCCGGTGTTCTGCAGGGCGACGTCAAGGATGTGCTGCTGCTCGATGTCACGCCGCTGTCGCTTGGTATCGAAACGCTGGGTGGCGTCTTCACCCGTCTGATCGATCGCAACACGACGATCCCGACGAAGAAGAGCCAAGTGTTCTCGACCGCCGACGACAACCAGCAGGCCGTGACGATCCGGGTCTCGCAGGGCGAGCGCGAAATGGCCGCGGACAATAAGCTGCTCGGCCAGTTCGACCTGGTCGGCCTGCCGCCGGCACCCCGTGGCGTTCCGCAGATCGAAGTCACTTTCGATATCGACGCGAACGGCATCGTTCAGGTTTCGGCTAAAGACAAGGGCACGGGTAAGGAACAGCAGATCCGAATCCAGGCTTCTGGTGGTCTTTCCGACGCCGATATCGAGAAGATGGTGAAGGATGCCGAAGCGCATGCCGACGAAGACAAGAAGCGTCGCGCTGCCGTGGAAGCCAAGAACCATGCGGAAAGCCTGATTCACTCCACCGAAAAGTCACTGAAGGACTACGGTGACAAGGTGTCTGAAGCTGACCGCAAGGCGATCGAAGATGCGGTGGCTGCGCTGCGTGCGGCGGTTGAAGTCGCCGAACCAGATGCTGACGACATCCAGGCGAAGACGCAGTCGCTGATGGAAGTATCGATGAAGCTTGGCCAGGCAATCTATGAAGCCCAGCAAGCTGAGGGTGGTTCGGAGTCCCCGGCAGGCGATGATAACGTCGTCGATGCGGACTATGAGGAAGTGAAGGACGAAGACACGAAGAAGTCGGCTTGATGAAAAGCCGCCCTGTTCGGTCGCGTTCAAACTCTCTGTGGCTGGTCCTTGGGCCAGCCCTCTTCCTTACGACGTCAAGCTTTTCCTCCGCCTTGGCAAGTGATCGCGAGACTTTTCGCGTTGTCGCCGCGGAGGAAGGCCGCGTGACGGCTGCCGTGACGGCAAAAGATGGCAAGACACTGCGAAAATCCGTCGCGTCACTTGGCAAACTTATTGAAGCGGCCTTGAACAAGCGAGATCGGGGGGAAGCCGTCAGCAGTTGCGACATGGCCGCTCATTCCTTGGGTTTCGTTGCTGCGTCCGTCGTTGAAGCTCTCGCGCATAGCGGCGAAGCACGAAAACTCCTTGTCGCGGATGCACGGGCCGCAGCTGCGGATTTCGTCAAGGACATGCAGGGGTGCGAAACGTTAAATCGCCAGAAGAATGGCAGCCATAGTGGCTTGGAGAAAGCTTTGAGAGCTTTGTAGGACCATGGCAAAAGCAGATTTCTATGAGACCCTGGGGGTCGCCCGGACCGCCGACGAGAAGGAGCTGAAAAGCGCCTTCCGCAAATTGGCGATGAAATATCATCCTGACAAGAATCCAGACGACGCTAATGCCGAGAAGAAGTTCAAGGAAATCAACGAGGCTTACGAGACACTGAAGGACCCCCAGAAGCGTGCGGCCTATGACCGGTTCGGCCACGCTGCGTTCGAGCAGGGTGGCATGGGTGGCGGAGGTGGTTTCCAGGGTGGCGGTTTCGGCGGCGGAGGCTTTTCTGACATCTTCGAAGACATTTTCGGCGAGATGATGGGCGGCGCCCGCGGTGGCCGTCAGCGCTCCACGGGCGGTCGGGAACGTGGCGCCGACCTTCGATACAATATGGAAATCTCGCTCGAGGAATCGTTCAGCGGCAAGACGGCTCAAATCCGTGTGCCTACGTCGATCACTTGCGACGTTTGCACAGGGTCCGGTGCGAAACCGGGCACAAAGCCTACGACCTGCGCGACGTGCCAAGGGTCCGGACGTGTTCGGGCCGCTCAGGGTTTCTTCTCAATCGAGCGGACATGTCCGACCTGTCACGGACGAGGCCAGACAATCTCTGACCCCTGCACAAAATGTCATGGCCAGGGCCGCGTGACGGAGGAACGGTCGCTGTCGGTGAATATCCCGGCGGGTATCGACGACGGGACCAGAATTCGTCTTCAAGGTGAAGGGGAAGCGGGACTGCGAGGTGGCCCGGCGGGTGATCTCTATATCTTCCTGTCCGTCAAGCCGCATGAGTTCTTCCAGCGCGACGGCGCGGATCTTTATTGCTCGGTGCCGATCTCGATGACCACGGCGGCACTTGGTGGCACCTTTGATGTGGCTACGCTCGATGGAACGAAGTCGCGTGTGACGGTGCCGGAAGGCACTCAGACCGGTCGCCAGTTCCGGTTGAAAGGCAAGGGTATGCCAGTGTTGCGGTCCGCGCAAACCGGTGATCTCTATGTACAGATCCGTATCGAAACGCCTCAGAAGCTGACCAAGCGGCAGAGGGAACTGCTTCAAGAATTCGAGCAGATTTCGTCCAAAGAAAACAACCCCGAATCGACGGGCTTCTTCTCGCGGATGAAGGACTTCTTCGACACGCTCAGCGAATGAGCTGCCTCCGAAGCCGGCGCAAATCCCGCCGGCTTCGTTTGTACTCAATAGTGTGGAGGCCTGGTGATCGCGGGCGCATCCAAACTGTTTTCCTCAAGCGTCAGAAAACGCTCCGTCAGGCGGTCCAACTTGCTTCGCGTCTGTTCGACGACCTTCCACTGCTCGGCTAACTGATCCGAAAGCTCGTCTATGATCTTGGCTTGGTAGGCGACCGTCTCCTCAAGCCGTATCAGCCGATCATTGTCCATGTAACTGTTCTCCGCTACCGCTGTTTCTTCTTTTTGTAAGGCATCAGCATTATGGCCGATGCCGTGACGGCGGCGCCGAAGGTGAGGGCAAGCGGTATGGAAATCAGAACCGCAGGCAGAATCGGCTCGCGCGCTCTGCCGAGATGGGTCCCCAAACCACCAATGTCAAAGAAGAAGAGCATTGCTGACACGCCCAGACCAAGGAAAAATCCGAATCCGGCGTTGGTCGCAAGAAAGCGTAGCATCTCCCAGTGGTCACGGCGCGCTTCTTCGGGCGTTAGCTCTACATTAGGGTCGCGTGTCATGGCAGCTCAACCGAGGTTGTCGATCCCTAGTCTGACAGGAATTACCCGCTACGTCGATGGATGCCGGGCAACGTAGTCCTGCGACCCAATGTCTTGCCTTAGGCAAGCAGACGGCCTACGTGCTTCAAGAGGCAACCGCGATTCATCATGACACACAAGGTTTCGATCCAACGGCTGAAGCTGACGGATTTCCGCAATTACAAACATGTCTCTTTGTCGCTGGACGATCGACACGTCGTGCTCACGGGCGCGAACGGTGCCGGAAAAACCAATCTTATGGAGGCCGTTTCCTACCTGTCGCCGGGCAGAGGACTGCGGACCGCCGTTCTAGCCGATGTTGCCAATGTGGCTGGCGCTGGGGTGTTTAGCATCTTTGCGGCATTGGACGGAATGGAAGGTGATGTCGAGATCGGCATTGGCACAGAGGCGGGAGAGGAAGGCCAAACCCGACGAGTGATCATCAACGGCACTGCCGCGCGCTCCGTGGACGAACTGACAGACCACGCCCGGCTTCTCTGGCTGACACCCGCCATGGATGGTCTTTTCACGGGCTCTTCGGCCGATCGGCGACGCTTTCTCGACCGGCTTGTCCTATCCATCGATCCGGCCCACGGCAGGCGCGCCAGCGACTTCGAACGTTCTATGCGGGGACGCAATCGTCTTCTCAGCGAAGGCCGATTCGATCCCGCGTGGATGACCGGAATCGAGAGGCAGATGGCAGGGCTCGGGATTGCCATGGCACTCGCGCGCCAAGAGGTTCTCGGCCTGCTGGTGACATTAATCGAGTCGGAGCCGGGAGGAGAGGCTTTTCCCTCAGCACGTCTGGAACTGAATGGATTCATGGACGGGCAATCCGGCCGGCCGGCGGTCGACCTTGAGGATCTCTACGCGGAGATGCTGCTTGAGGGGCGGTATCGCGACGCGGCTGCCGGGCGTACTCTGGAGGGACCTCACCGTGTCGATCTGCTGGTTCGGCATGCCGAGAAGGACATGGAGGCCGAGCGATGCTCGACGGGCGAGCAAAAGGCACTTCTGGTCGGGCTCGTTCTCGCGCATGCGCGCCTCGTCTCCAACCTGACCGGCCATGCGCCGCTGTTGCTGCTGGACGAGATCGCCGCGCATCTCGACGAAAATCGCCGCGCTGCGCTTTTCGATCGGATCGACTCTATTGGCGGGCAAGCCTTTATGACCGGCACCGATGCATCGATGTTTTCAGCGTTGGGGGACCGAGCACAGTTCTTGAACGTCGATCACGGATCGATAACATCTTTATGAAGATCAGCTCACCCGCATCCCTCACAGGACGACTGTGCAGATGAACCCTCTGACACCCGACGAGATTGCCCGATACCAGCGCCATATCCTGCTGCCCGAAATCGGTGGCGAAGGCCAACAGCGACTCAAAGCTGCGCGAGTGCTGGTGATCGGCGCAGGCGGTTTGGGAGCCCCCATACTTCTCTATCTGGCGGCCGCCGGCGTCGGCACGATCGGCATCATCGACGATGACGCAGTGTCGCTATCCAATCTGCAGCGACAGGTCATTCATGACACCGGCACCATCGGCCACGAAAAGTCAGAGAGCGCCGCCAGGACAATAGGCCGAATCAATCCGCATGTTCGCACGGAGCGTTTCCACGAACGTTTCACGAAAGAGTGGGCAGAGCTGCATCTCGCACGCTTCCACATTATCGTTGACGGTTCGGACAACTTTGAAACGCGCTTTCTGGCGGCTGACCTTGCGGAAACAGCGAGAAAGCCGCTGGTCACAGGAGCTGTCGGCCGGTTTGACGGGTCGCTCACAGTGCTCAAGCCCTATGAACATGACGATAGCGGCGACCTTCTCCCCGGTTACCGTGATATCTTCCCGGAGCCACCACCGGTGGGGCTGGTGCCGTCCTGCGCCGAGACCGGCGTCATCGGTGCACTGACCGGTGTCATAGGGACGCTGATGGCGATGGAAACTCTCAAGCTTATTACCGCGACCGGCGAACCGCTGATCGGCCGACTTCTGCTCTATGACTCCCTTTCCGCGCGATTTGATACCATCAGGTATCGACGGAGACGCTAATCTTCATGGACGAAGATATCGTTGCGATCGGCCTCTCTTTTGACCGCTGGGAGGAGCTATTCGAGCTTATCCTAGGTTCGTTTTCCTACATGAATGGGATCATCGATCCGCCGTCCTCGGCTCTTTCGATGACGCCTCAGTCGCTTCGGGAAAAGGCCAGACAGGAGATCGGCTTTGTAGCAAGAGAAGATGATGAGCTGATAGGCTGCATTTTTTGTCGGCCGGAACCCCCGAGCTGTCTTTATATAGGCAAGCTCGCCGTCGCGCCGTCGCACCAAAACCGCGGTATCGGCACACGGTTGATGGGACGGGCTGACGATCTGGCGCGATCCATCGGTTATCGCCAGCTTCGACTCGAAACGAGAATCGAGCTTACAGACAACCACAGGCGTTTTAGATCGATGGGATTCGAACTCTTCAGCGAAGGCCGGCATAGAGGCTTTGACCGCACGACATTCATCGAAATGCGCAAGCGCGTGTCCTGGGACTAGGTCCTGCCTGGTAATACCCGGTTCGGGGGGCGATGGCCGTCAAAAAAGGTGCGTATGTTTATGATCACCTTGTCGCCCATATCGATCCGGCCCTCGATCGTGGCCGACCCCATATGCGGCAAGAGTACAACTTTTCCCTGCTCCGCCAGCTTTACGAGCTTCGGATTGACCGCTGGTTCGTTCTCGAAGACATCGAGTCCGGCTCCGGCGATCCTTCCCTCGCGAAGGCAGTTGATGAGAGCCATCTCGTCGATGATCCCGCCACGGGCCGTGTTCACGATATAACTCGTAGGCTGCATCAGGGCCAGGCGGCGAGCCGACATAAGGTGGTAGGTGGCCGGCGTCGATGGACAATTCACCGAAACGATGTCGACCCGCGCCAACATCTGATCGAGACTGTCCCAGTACGTCGCTTCAAGCTCTTCCTCAGTCGCCGGATTGATGCGCTTGCGGTTGTGATAGTGGATGGAGAGCCCGAACGCCTTGGCGCGACGCGCAACGGCAGTGCCAATACGCCCCATTCCAATGATGCCGATGCGTTTGCCCCATATCCGGCGTCCCAGCATCCAGGTTGGAGACCAGCCGGCCCAGGCGCCCGGCTTTTCGGTCAGCACCCGCGAGCCTTCAGCAAGACGGCGAGGAACCGCCAGAATCAGCGCCATTGTCATATCGGCGGTGTCTTCCGTCAGGACGTTGGGAGTATTGGTAACGGTGATCCCGCGCCGTGCGGCCGCGTCCACATCGATGTGATCAAAGCCGTTCGAGAAGCTCGCGATCAGCTTCAGCTGCGGCCCGGCCTGCTCGATAAGCGCTGCATCGATACGATCTGTCACCGTCGGCACGAGTACGTCGGCTGTCTTTACCGCTTGCACCAGTTGAGGCTGGGTGCGGGGGACGTCGTCGATATTCAGTTCGGCATCGAACAACTCGCGCATCCGGGTCTCAACTGCATCAGGCAGTTTCCGGGTGATGTAAACCCTGGGTCTTTTCTTGCTTGTCATGCAGAACGCCGATGCCCTGTTCAGAACCCGTTAACCAAAACGGGCGATAACTTTATGCTAGGCCAATTTCTATCAAACCCGCGTCCGAAGACAAACAAAACTCGTAGAGGTGGGCCGCAAAACTGTCTCTAGCGAGCGCTGCGGGTGGTGGGCAGGCCGAAAGCTCTATCAGTCAGCGGAACCGAAATGCCCAATGCTCTGCACCGAATCGGTCTTGTCTCCAGCGTCATAGCTATGCTCCTGATGACTGGGGCGCAGACGTCACTCGCTCAGTCCACGGCGAAGGGGCCAAGCGGGCTTCCCCTGCCTCGATTTGTCAGCCTGAAGGCAAAGAGTGTAAACCTTCGGATAGGACCCGGCACGGACTATGCGGTCTCGTGGCGTTACCTCAAATCGGGACTTCCGGTGGAGATTATCCAGGAATACGAGAACTGGAGGCGGATTCGTGACGCCGATGGCACGGAGGGTTGGGTCAACCAGTCATTGCTGACCGGCGAACGCACGGCGGTGGCAGCGCCGTGGATGCGCGGCAACTCCGGAGAGGTGTTCGTCAACATGCGGCGCGATACGCTCGACTCCGCGGCCATTGTGGCAAAGCTCCAGCCCGGAGTCGTCCTCAAACTCGACGAATGCACCGGAAACTGGTGTCGCGCGGAAGCAGGGGGCGTTCAAGGATGGGTCTCCCAAGGAGAGATCTGGGGCGCCTATCCGGGGGAAGCGTTTAAATAAGTCCGGCCTCTCGGGCGGCTTCAGCCAGCGAGCCAAGTGGGCGCGGACCGATCTGCTGAATGACGATACCGGCCGCGAGGCACCCCAGCCTTCCACAGTCTTCCAGTGATCGGCCCTGGGTGTAGCCAAAGAGGAAGCCGGCAGCAAAGAGGTCCCCGGCGCCGGTGGTATCGACCAGTTCCCGGATCTGGATTGCGTCCACGCGAATCCGCTCGTCACCTTTAACGATGACGGCCCCCTCCTCGCTCATCGTAACCGCGGCGAGTTTGCAGTCGCGAGACATCCTATCGAGAGCGACGGAAAAGTCGTCTGTCTCGTAAAGAGCAAGTGCCTCCTGCCGGTTCGAGAATACGATGTCGACGGTGCCAGACCGCATCAGATCAAGGAATTCTTCTCGGTAGCGTGCCACGCAAAAACTGTCTGACAATGTCATCGACATCTCGCGCCCGCTCTCGTGCGCGATGCGGGCGCAATCGAGAATTGCCTGCTTGGCACGCGGCGGATCCCAGAGGTAACCTTCAAAATAGGTCACCTTGGATGCGGCCACGACAGCCGGCTCGACATCCTCCGGCCCGAACTCCACACATGCGCCCAGATGGGTGTTCATGGAACGCTCGCCATCTTCCGTGACGAAGATCATGCTTCGTGCCGTCGGCGGCGTCGTACCCTTGGCCTTGGTTTCATAATGAACGCCTTGGGCGCGGATATCATGAGTGAAAATCTTTCCGAGTTGATCATCGGCGACTTTACCGAAATAGGCAGCCCGTCCGCCTAGGGAAGCGATCCCCGCGGCGGTATTTCCAGCGCTCCCGCCCGACGCTTCCACCGCCGGCCCCATCTTGTCGTAGAGGCTTTCGGCTCGATCGGCGTCAATCAGATTCATAGCCCCCTTCAAAATCCCATTTTCAGTCAGAAACTGGTCATCACATCGGGAGATAATGTCAACAATCGCATTGCCGACCGTAAGGACGTCGAAGCCAGTCATTTGCAAGCTCTCTGAAGAAAGTTCATCGGTCCCTCATAGCGGTTTTTTCATCGTTGGGAAGGTGAAAAGACGGAAGTCATTCCGCTGTTACATTCTCCCGCTATCAACGCGACAAGTGAGTTCGGCGTGTTTAACGAACTCTATGGTGCGCATGACGTGCACCACAATACGTTCCGACCACGGATGAACTGGCGGAACTTTGTCCGGTTCAAAACCGGATGAGAGAAGCGGGGCTAGGCTCCGCTTTTTTCTTCTGACGCGTGCGAGATTGCGTATCCCGACATGAGGCTGCTAAGGCAGACTTCCTGCCTCCGCTGCGAAAGCCTCCCATGACCGCCATCGCCACGAACGTAGCTCCTATCTTCATACTCATATTGCTGGGGTGGATTTTGGTCCGCACCGGACTCCTCGGCGCGGGGGTAGGCGAGGCCCTTGGAGAGTTCGTCTTCAAGGTAGCTGTTCCGGTGCTGCTGTTTCAAACGATCTCGGAAGCGGATTTTCATGGAGCATCCCCCTTCCGCCTATGGATCGCCTACTTTTCCGGCGTGGCCGTTACCTGGACACTGGGTCACGTGATCGCGACACGGCTTTTCGGACGGGACGCTCGCGTGGGTGTGCTTGCAGGTGTGTCATCCGCGTTCGCGAACAACGTCTTCATCGGGCTCCCCCTTGTCGGACGTATCGTCGGTGAGGAAGGCATCGTCCCCCTATCTATCCTGCTGGCCGTTCACCTACCGCTGATGATGGTCGTCGGCACCATCCTGATGGAAAATGCAGAACGGGGCGTGAGCGGCGGATCGGGTCGCGGCATTGGCCTCATCATGAAGCAGGTCGCCACCAATCTGCTAAAGAATCCTTTGATTGCAGGTCTGGGAGCCGGAATTCTGGTCCATGTCACGGGGTTGCCCCTCGGTGAGGTTGGAACGAGCATTGTCCATCAGATCGCTGCCATAGCAGCGCCCGCAGCTCTCATTTCACTGGGCATGGCGCTTCACAAATACGGCGTACGTGGCAACCTCGGGATCGCAAGCGCAACATCGTTGCTCAAGCTGATCCTCATGCCCGCGGTGGTCTGGACGGCAAGCTTGCTGCTGGGTCTCAGTCCGTCCTGGACCGCAGCCATGGTGCTGACCTCGTCGGTTCCAACCGGCATCAACGCCTGGCTTATCGCCAACAGATTTGGCGTTGGCCATGGCTTGGCCGCCTCCACAATCACATTAACGACTGCTGTCGGCGTCGTCTCTGTAACGTTTTGGGCGTGGCTCGTTCTCTAAACAAAAATGCCCGGCATTTGCCGGGCATTTTTCTGGTCACTCGACTTCATCCGAAACGAATCAGTTTGTAGCCGCCGGATCCGGGAGGGGCAGCGGATTGTCAGAGAGCGTGCGAAGGTAGGCAATCAAATTTGCCCGTTCGTCGTCCTTCTTCAAACCTGCAAAGCCCATCGCCGTGCCGGGAACGAATTTCTTCGGTGCCGTTAGGAAATGGTTCAGGTTTTCAAAGGTCCAGGTAACGGAGCCCCCTTGAGAAAAGTCCTTCAATGCGGCCGAATAACTGAAGCCCTCGTGGCTAGCGACAGGGTGTCCCACCACGCCGAAAAGGTTCGGGCCAACCTTGTTAGCACCGCCCTTGTCGGCGTTGTGACAGCTCGCGCACTTCTTGAACACCGCCTCACCAGCAGCCGCGTCGGCGCTTGCCAGAAGCGTGGCGATCGGGGTTTCGACCACGGCTTCGGCCTCACCAGCGCCGGCGTCAGCCGGAGCCTCGGCGACGATGGCATAGCCTTCCGTCTCCGGAGCTTCGGAGTGGAAGATGCCTTCCGACGCGATCGACACAGACATCAGCACGAAGACCGTGCCGAGCAATGCTCCCGCGCCCATATTCACGTATGAATTCATCTGCAAACGCTCCCCTTGCAGCCGGCGGATGACGAACCGGACGATCTTGAAATCGCGCGGAACCTATGTCTTTTGCTTGACAGTTGCAACACGATTATGGTCCCGAGACTGAGACTTTTTGCCACTTTTTCTCCGGCATTAGAAGGCCCTGTGATGAACTCTCATGATTTTGCAAAGACCCTCGTCCTCATACCCGCCAGGATGGCCTCCACACGCCTGCCCGGCAAACCTCTTGCCGATATCTGCGGTTTTCCGATGATCGTTCAGGTGGCCAAGCGGGCGCAGGAGGCCAATGTCGGGCGGATTGTCGTCGCTGTGGACGATCAAGCAGTTTTCGATGTGGTAAAGAAGGCGGGGTTCGACGTGGTGATGACCCGCGTCGACCATCAGTCAGGCTCCGACCGGATTTACGAGGCCTTGTGCCTTATCGACCCCGACAAACATGCCGATATCATAATCAATGTCCAAGGTGATCTTCCGACCATCGAACCCGACTCGATAAGAGCGTCGCTGCGTCCGCTCGACAATCCTTCGACCGACATTGCGACACTTACGGTGGAAATCACACATGAGGAAGAAAAGACCAATCCGAATGTTGTGAAGGTGGTCGGATCTCCCATAGCGAATGAGCGTTTGCGGGCGCTTTATTTCACACGCGCAACCGCACCCCATGGCAACGGACCGCTTTACCACCACATCGGGCTCTACGCCTACAGACGGAAAGCACTTGAGACGTTTGTCTCTCTTTCTCCCTCGACGCTGGAGAAACGAGAGTCCCTCGAGCAACTGCGCGCGCTGGAAGCGGGCATGCGGATCGATGTCGAAATCATAAGCTCCGTCCCGCTTGGCGTGGACACACCGGCTGACTTGGACAAGGCGCGGCAGATACTTGCCGCCAGAGCGTAGGAAGCAGACAATGTCAGCGATGAACCAGACGAACCGGATTTCCTTCCAGGGAGATTTTGGCGCAAACTCCGACATGGCCTGCCGTGACATGTTCCCGGAGATGGAGCCCCTGCCATGTCCGACTTTCGAAGATGCATTTGTGGCCGTTGAAAACGGCGATGCCGATCTCGCGATGATCCCGATCGAGAACACGATCGCCGGCCGCGTCGCCGACATTCATTACCTGCTGCCCGAGTCCCGCCTCCATATCATCGGCGAGTATTTCATGCCGATCCGATTCCAACTTATGGTCGTTCCCGGTGGTACACGGGATGAGATCAAGACGGTGCACAGTCATATCCATGCGCTTGGCCAGTGCCGCCAGATC
The DNA here is from genome assembly GCF_017599385.1 of Ciceribacter sp. L1K22. Lineage (GTDB taxonomy): Bacteria > Pseudomonadota > Alphaproteobacteria > Rhizobiales > Rhizobiaceae > Allorhizobium. Next base: position 448,741 of record NZ_JAGFPK010000001.1, on the reverse strand, counting down.
ATCCGCTCCAACGGGTGGAAGCCTGTCGTGGCCGGCGACACCGCCGGCGCTGCAAAACTCGTTGCGGAGGTGGGAGATCGGTCGATGGCCGCCCTCGCGCCTCGCCTTGCAGCCGACCTCTACGGTCTAGACATCATCGCGGAGAATGTCGAAGACACCGAAAACAACGTGACCCGTTTTGTGGTGCTGTCTCGGGATGAGGCGCTTGCCCGGCGCTCCGACACCGAAGACCTGTTCGTCACGACATTCGTCTTCAACGTCCGCAACATTCCTGCGGCGTTGTACAAGGCCCTTGGCGGCTTTGCCACAAATGGCATCAACATGACGAAGCTTGAAAGCTATCAGATCGGTGGAAAGTTCGTCGCCACGCAATTTTACGCCGACATTGAAGGTCATCCGCACGATGCACCGGTAGAGCGAGCCCTAGAGGAATTGAGGTTCTTCTCAGAAAAGGTGCGCATCCTCGGCGTCTACAAAGGACATCCGATGCGCGGTCGCCTTTGACCGCGCGGGAGTATGCGCGGTCACTGCCAATCCAGCCAGTCGGACATGAGGCGGTTGGCGATCGCTCCCTTTAGAGGGGCCGTCCTGGTTTCAGATCGGGCGGACAACATCGCTGCAACCTCGTCCCGGTCAAACCAGCGGCAGTCAGCAAGCTCGGCCGGGTCGAGAACTACCGAGTCCGTCAAGGCCTCCGCGAAACAGCCTATCATCAACTGGTGCGGCATCGGCCATGGCTGCGATGCGTGATATCGCACGCGGCCGATTTCGATACCTGATTCCTCGAGAGTTTCCCGGCGCACCGCATTCTCGATGGTTTCGCCGGGCTCCATGAAGCCCGCCAGACAGGAATACATTCCCTCAGGAAAGCGGTGATTTCGTCCCAGCAGGCAGCGATCCTGCTTCTCACTAACGGCCAGCATGATTACGACAGGGTCGGTGCGCGGGAATATGGCGTTTTCGCAAGCGACACAAATCCGCTTGTAACCACCGATCGCGCTCCTCATCTTTCCGCCACAGCGCCCGCAGAATTGATTGTCCCGGTTCCAATGAACGAGGCTCAGTGCCTGGGCTGCCTCGCCCAGAAGATCATCCCCCAGAAGGTCGTCACGATAAAGAGATCGTGCGTCGGCAGTCTTATATTGGTGCGCCAGATGTTCAGCAGGCTGACCGACCGGCACTGCGAGACGCGGCTCACCGGTTGGCTGGAAGCCCAAGAGAACAGCGTTGCTAAAATCAGGAGAGAGATCCGCCAATTCATAAGGTGAGAACAGCGGGTCCAGCACCTGGTTCTCGTGCTTCAGGACCAGATGAGGACCTGACAGCGCCAGTATATGTGCACCATCGACCTTCAAGGCTTTCTCCAGACAATCGTCTTCGCGGTGCTCCGACTGGCGCTGGAGGCCATTTCGGGCAAAAGCGGTGAGATCACTAGGCTCGGGATGGGGACCATCGGTCGCGAACAGAGATTTGGTCATGAGTGAAGAACATCCAGAAAGCGCTTATGAAACTCTTGCTCTGCATCCGCGGCGTAGGGCTCTGATTTGCCGAACCCCCATACAGGGCCCGGCCAGTTGGGATCTCCCTCTTGACGAGCGATGACGTGGACATGGAGCTGACGCACGATGTTTCCGAGCGCGCCGATATTGATCTTCAAAGCCGACGTCGCTGTTTTCAATGCGCTGGCGACCGTCATCTGCTCGAATGTGAGAACCGCCTGGTCAAGTGGGGTTAACTCGAAGATCTCGCTCACACCGGGCCGTTGCGGTACAAGAACTATCCATGGCCAGCGCCGATCATTCATAAGTCGAACATGGCAAAGTTCAAGCGTTATCAAGAGCCTGCTGTCATGCTCCAGTCTTTCATCGAGTTCAAATGGCTTCAAGGTGCTACCTCCTATGTTTTACACCCCTTATCAGTTTTTTGGTTCATTGGCTTGCATTTGCGTTCGTTATTGCCGATATGTGGCGTCGGGAGGTTGGTGGTGGACGCGCCACTCGCCAACCGGGTCAGGTCCGGAAGGAAGCAGCCCCAACGAGCCCGGCACGGGTCGCCGTGCCAGCCTCCCACCTTCCCTTATTACCGGAAGCGCAAAAGCACCGGTACGCGCTGCCCTAGCGGGCGAATGAGGAACCGGCACCGGCCATGAGCGACGTCGAACCGACATCATCGAGCGCCAGTGTTCAGACGACAGGTTACCGCGTCCTAGCGAGAAAATACCGTCCCAAGGATTTCTCGGACCTGATGGTTGGGCAGGAACCGATGGTGCGAACGCTGACAAACGCGTTCGAGAGCGGCCGTATTGCGCAGGCCTATATGCTGACAGGCGTGCGAGGGGTCGGAAAGACAACGACAGCCCGCATCCTGGCGCGCGCGCTCAACTACAAGACACCCGAAATCGACAAGCCGACCATCGACTTGCGCGTCCCGGGCGAGCACTGCCAAGCCATCATGGAGGGCCGTCATGTCGATGTCATCGAGATGGACGCCGCATCCCACACCGGTATCGACGACATACGGGAAATCATAGAACAGGTTCGCTACCGGCCAGTCTCCGCGCGTTTCAAGGTTTACATCATCGACGAAGTCCACATGCTGTCAACGCAGGCCTTCAACGGCTTGCTTAAAACGCTCGAAGAGCCGCCGGAGCATGTGAAGTTCATTTTCGCCACCACGGAGATCAGGAAGGTTCCGATCACCGTGCTGTCCAGATGCCAGCGGTTCGACCTGCGCCGCATCAGCGCGTCGGATCTCGTTGGGCTTTTCTCCACGATCGCGGCAAAGGAAGGCATTTCCGCCGACGAGGAAGCACTTGCGATGATCGCCCGTGCCGCTGAGGGGTCAGCGCGTGACGGCCTTTCGCTGCTGGACCAGGCGATCGCTCACGGCGGCGGCGTCGTCAAGGCCGATGCCGTTCGCGACATGCTCGGGCTTGCCGACCGTGCGCGCATCGTTGATCTGTTCGGGCACCTCGTTTCGGGAGACGTTGCCGGAGCCCTGGCCGAGTTTCAGGGGCAATACGAAGCCGGGGCAAACCCGACCGTGGTGTTGACCGATCTCGCGGACTTTACCCATCTCGTCACACTCCTGAAATATGTGCCTTCAACGGCTCAGGATCCGTCATTGAGTGAAATCGAGCGCACCAAGGGCACCGAGTTTTCGACAAGCGTGGCGGTCACTACGCTATCCCGTATGTGGCAGATGCTCCTCAAGGGCATTCCGGAAGCGGAAAACTCCGCCCGTCCCGCCGGTGCGGCGGAAATGGTTCTTATCCGGCTGGCTCATGCCACCAGCCTTCCCTCGCCGGAGGACGCGGCACGCCGACTTCTTGATCTTTCTTCTACCGACAATGCGGTGACAGCGCCTCGCCCCGGCCAGGGTGGAGGGAGCGGCTCTGGACAGGCCGTCATGGAAACTAGGGCCGTTGGCACCGGTCCTACGGCGCAGCAGACTGCCGCCGTGCCCGTCACGCGCTTGCAAGCCGTCCCCGCCACGGCGGGAGGCCGGCCCGAAGAACTGCAGCGGCCCGAGCAAACGACAATCGAGCCCCCCGCACCGCTCGTACCAATCACTTCGTTGGAAGACATAGCCGATCTCTGCCAGAAAAACAGAGAACCGGTGTTGCGTGCCCGTATCCGTCAATCGGTCCGACTGGTAAAGGTGGAACCCGGAAGACTTGAAATCAATCTTGAGCCCGACGCTCCCAAATCCATAGCTGCCGACCTGACGTCCAAGCTCAGGGAGTGGACCGGTATTACCTGGTGGGTGACGCTTTCGAACGAGCCAGGCATGCCGACGCTGGTGGAAGCCGAGGAACGGGCCAAGGAGCAGCGTAAAACCGATGCGCGCGCCGATCCCGATGTCGCAGCCATCCTTTCCCGCTTCCCCGGCGCAAGGATCACCGACGTACGAATTCATGCGGCAGAGGCTGAGACGGACGACGTGGTGGCGGCGCCACCCGCGACAGCCGAGTCGGCGGAGGGAGATATCCTCCCGGGCGACGACATCGATTTCTAGGGTCAAATCCTAAAACACAACAAGGAGCACTGCCATGCGGGATCTCATGGGCATGATGGGAAAAGTGAAGGAAATGCAGGCAAAGATGGAGAAGATGCAGGCCGAGATCGCCGCTCTCGAAGTCGAAGGCAAATCAGGTGGCGGGCTTGTGACCGTTATCATGACCGGCAAAGGTGACCTTCGCGGCCTCAAAATCGATCCGTCGCTCTTCAAGGAGGATGATGTAGAAATCCTTGAGGATCTCATCGTTGCCGCCCACAAGGACGCGAAGGATAAAGCCGAAACGGTAATGGCCGAAAAAACGAAGGAAATGACTGCGGGATTGCCGATCCCGCCTGGGATGAAGCTACCGTTCTGAGCATACAGCAAGCACGTCGATGACAAGACGGCGTGCTACCCTATGCTTTGGAAGGCTGCCAGTTTGAAGCGGCCTCCAAGCCCTTTGCGAGAAGCGTGTCAGCTTTTTCTTTGTTTGCTGCCTCGACATAGCACCTCATTTCCGGTGCATTGCCGGACGGCCTGAAATGGATGACATCGCCGGTCATCAACGTTATGCGAAGCCCATCGATGTCAGTCGTTGAGGACATCTGTCCGATAGGCCGGAGAAAATCACCCAGATTGGTGGATGAGGCGCGCAGAAATGCCATTAGCGCAGCGCTTTTCTCGTTCGGGTAATTCTCAAGCCGGTCAGCAACGGCTACCGGCAAGCTGAACTCACCGACTATCCTGGAAAGCGTCGTTTTACGCCTTGCGGCAAGTGCCAGAACCGCAAGCACCGGCACGAAGCAATCGCGGGTGGGCAGCGGCGCGATGCTGCGCCCGTCAAGATCGAACGGAGAAGCAAGCATCAATCCGCCATTAGCCTCAAAGCCCAAAACAGCTTCCTGTCCATCCGCTACAGCCTCTTCCATCGCAGCGATGACAAATGGCGAACCAACCTTGGTTCTGACCACGCCGAACGAACCCGCTGCTTCGATCCCCGAGTTCGATGTCACAGGCGTGACCACAACTTCAGCAGACAAAAATCTTGCCGTTATGAGCCCCAGCAAATCTCCCCGAAGAGGCAATCCCTTTTCATCGGCCACCAATGGACGGTCGCCGTCGCCGTCTGCGGATATGATCGCATCCAGGCCATACTCGCTGGACCATGTCGCAAGTTTTTTGAGCGTGTCCGGGGAAACCGCCTCGGTATCCACCGGTATGAAGGTTTCCGAACGACCCAGCGGGATGACCTCGGCCCCATAATGTCTCAGGATGTGGACGAAAAGATCGCGCGCGACTGTACTGTGTTGATAAACGCCTATCCTCTGTCCCGCCAGGGCTTGAGGAGACAGAACCGACATGTTTCTCGTAAGAAAGAGCTGTTCCACGCTCTTCGAAAAATCTTCCGCAGAACCCTGATCGAGCCTTACCACCGCAGGGTCGTTTTCGAGTTGAGACGCCAGCGCCGAGATGGCTGCTTCATCTTCCTTGCCGATCTCGCCGTCGGGGCGATAGAATTTTATCCCGTTACGATCCGCAGGTATGTGCGATCCGGTAATCATTATCGCGCCAATTCCGTTGTTCATCGCAAACAGCGCTAGCGCTGGCGTCGGCACGGTCCCGCAATCGAGAGGAACGAGCCCAGCGCGCTTGACCGCTGAAATCACCGTGGCTGCGATTGCAGGACTCGAATCGCGAAAATCTCGCCCAATTGCAATCTTCGCTCCCGAGGCGCACAGCGTGCGGTCAAGCAAATAACGCGCAAACGCCGTCGCATAGAGTGCCGAAACCTTGCCCTCCAACTCGGCCGCCAAGCCGCGCAGTCCGCTCGTTCCGAATTTTGGTGCCACGTTGCTCACCTTTCACTGACTCAATCGACTGAGTGCGAAACGACCAAGATCGCTGCATGTTCCCCATTCGGGGATGCAAAGTAAAGAGCAAGTCTTTGATTGTTATGTGAAGATTCCGGATAGTCCGTATCCAGAAATGAAAAGAGCCTGACGCGGGAGGAGGTGCGTCAGGCTCTTAAACTCGATCGGCAATTGGGAGGAGGAGTATTGCCGATCCTATCTCACGACGCTGGGAGGAGGAGTGCGTCGCTTCGATGTTGTGACTATCTTTCAAAACGCTTTGACTGTACAGCACCGATGCCGCAATGCAGCAATGCATTTAGCGCATATCTCGCTTAAAACTGCCGCAGGTTCCGCCGTATTTTGCCTTTTTTCGAGGCAAATCGCCTTCAAGCGTGACGACAACTCGATGTCGAGACGTCGTAGCCGAACTCGCTAGGCTGAATCGCCATAAAACGCTATTAATCGATCAACAATCTCAAAAAACTGACCGTCATGAAACCCAATATCCTTCTTGTGACTGCGGACCAATGGCGAGGTGATTGCCTGTCATCGGTCGGTCATTCCGTGGTGAAGACACCAAACCTCGATGCCCTTGCCGCGGAAGGTGTGCTCTTCCGCCGCCACTACGCTGGCGCAGCCCCTTGTTCTCCGGCACGTGCGTCGATCTACACCGGCCTCTACCAGATGAACCATCGGGTGTGCGTGAACGGAACACCACTGGACCGCCGTTTTGACACCGTCGCGCTCGCCGCCCGTCGGGCGGGGTATGATCCGACACTTTTTGGCTATACTGACGTTTCGCCGGATCCGCGGTCCATGCATGTTAACGATCCGCATCTGCGTTCATACGAGGGCGTCCTTCCGGGCTTCAGCGTTCGCCAGCTTCTGACGGAGGATGAGAAGCAATGGCTCAGCTGGCTTCGGGAGCGCGGGCACTCGGACGTGTGGGATCGCTCGATACACGCGCTCAAGGGCGAGCCAATCAGCAAAGCCCCCACATGCTACAGTGAACACGAGACGCAGACCGCCTTCCTAGTCGACGCCTTTCTTCGCTGGCAGGAAGAACAGGATGATCCGTGGTTTGCTCACCTTTCATTCTTGCGGCCGCATCCGCCGTTTTGCGTTCCAGCACCTTACAACACAATGTACTCCCCGGCAGAGGCAGGCTTGTCCAGCGCCAGGGCGGAGAGTCGCCCAGAGGAAGCTTCTGTTCATCCATTCATATCCTATGCCCTTGACCGCCCAATGCTCAAAAGCTTCGTGTCCGGTGGCGAAGGCAGGGTAGCCGATCTCACAGACGCTGACTTTCGCGTCATCAGGTCGATCTATTTTGGGATGATCAGTGAGGTGGACGCGCAGTTTGGACGCATCGTAACGGCATTGAAAGCGGCAGATGTCTGGAAAGACACTGTCGTCGTCTTCACATCCGATCACGGCGAGATGATGGGCGACCATTGGAGCCTCGGCAAAGGCGGGTTCCACGAGGGCAGCTACCATATCCCTCTGATCATTCGTGATCCAAATGAAACGCAAGGTGGCCGTCGGATAGATGCCTTTACCTCGGCTGCCGACATCATGCCGACATTATGCGAAAGGATGGGCATTGCGCCAGCCAATCACATGGACGGTCGCTCTCTCCAGCCCTTCATGCGCGGTGAAGAGAACACGGCGTGGCGTGATCATGCTTTCTGGGAGTTCGACTTCCGCGACATAGAAGGGCAGTGTCAGGAGAATCACTTCGGGCTGCCATCTAATCTATGCAATCTGTCGGTGATACGGGACCAAGACTTCAAGTACGTGCATTTTGCAGGCCTCGATCCGCTCCTGTTCGATATGCGAGAGGACCCTTTCGAACTTGTGAACCTCGCTGACGATCCGAACTTCCTTTCGATACGACTACGATATGCGGAAAAGCTACTGTCCTTGCGGGCAATGCATCTCGACCAGACACTGGCATTCACCGTCCTGACTTCCGGGGGAGCCTTTACACGCGTGCCAGACAGAGACAACCCTTTTGCGGCTGCTGACGGAGCGCCGCACGGTGTTGGGATTTAATCACTTGTTGCTTATCTATCCGGAGTACCGATGGCCACGACAATACGCTTTCATGAAGGTGACATTTCATCCGCCGACCGCGACAGGTACGGGGAAGCCATTGCTGTAGACACCGAGACTCTGGGGCTGATCCCGCGCCGTGACCGGCTTTGCCTCGTGCAGCTTTCACCCGGCGACGGAACGGCTGACATCGTTCGGATTGCTCCGAGGCAGCAAGAAGCGGAAAACCTCGTGGCGCTGTTGGCGGATCCGCAGAGGCAGAAGATTTTTCACTATGGGCGGTTCGATATCGCGGTGCTCTTTCACACGTTCGGTGTGACCATCAACCCGGTGTTCTGCACCAAAATTGCGTCGCGCCTTTGCCGGACATACACCGACCGCCACGGGTTGAAGGATAACCTCAAGGAGTTGCTGGAGGTCGATATCTCGAAGGCGCAGCAATCTTCGGACTGGGGCGCTCCCACGCTCTCACCGGCCCAACTCGAATATGCTGCGTCAGACGTACTGCATCTTCACGCGCTGCGCGACCGCCTGGCTGAACGTCTGGTCCGTGACGACAGGATGGAACTCGCCGAAGCCTGTTTCCGCTTTTTACCGACGCGTTCCAAACTCGATCTTCTTGGTTGGGACGAGATCGACATATTCGCGCACAGCTGAGGCAGGCGATTTTTGCGCGGTCACCTGCCGGGTAGGTTTCGCGCCGACGGATGCCTCCCGCTTGTCACCCCGGCAAAAGGTCCCAAGTCGGCTGCTATACTCTTTTTTAACGCACCGTCCCTAGCGTCATTTGCCAATCGGATCGGCTGCCCTCTAGGGCAGCCAAAGGCCGAGCGAGGAGGCGATAGTGATGGATCTGGCGACCGACGAGGAAACAGTCTCACCCAAAGAGGATCGGGGCACCTACAACAATGTCGTCGACGATCCCTTGAAGCGAGCGCTTGAACACTATCACCAGGCAATGTCCCGGCTGGATGACGAAGAAGCCGTTCTCGTTGGGACGATCATGCAAGAAGAGACTGTGTCACGATCGAGCTTCCTCGATGCGATGCGCGAATTCTTACAGCCGTGGCCGGACCAGGACGAGGATCATCTATCGGCTGTCAATTCCGACGATGCGGGGCTTTATCGAATGTTCATAAACGTCTCACCGTAGCCGCAATGACGTCTTCGAATGTCCACTCCTTCAAAAGTTCGCCGTTCCGCCAGACCGGCTGAAGCAGATTCGCGCGACGCCCGAGCTCGGTCAGCGGGATATCGAACGTGTCCCCGTCGTCGGAAACCACCGCACGACGCCCCGCCTTGATCTCACTGTCACGCAGCACAACCGGGCGACGGGCCATATCGTGCCACGTATGCTTATCGTCCTGATAGGCTGAGCACCTCATCGTAAAGGAAAAACTGTCGCGACTGGCTTTCTGGAGCAGAGATGAGCCCATGCCGAAGGAAATATTCTCCGCCGAAAATCCCATCCCCTCCAGTCGCCCGAGCACCATGCTCATATCCTGGACGGACACAGCGTCTGACTGTAACACCCGAACCTGATGGTTGATGACCTTGTAGCCCTTTGTATTGAGGTGCGTGCCGAATGCGTAAGCCAATTGCGCAACAACCTGCACCGGCGTGTCGATGGGGTCACCGCTGTCGGGCCGCACGATCAAAGTCGCGCCGGATTGCACCACGATATCGTGCAGCTCTTTACCCCATATCTCCGAAACTGCGTTTGCGAGATCAAAGCTGTCTGACACCACCGAATAGGCACCTGAGCCAGAAAACTGCTCTACCATATTACGAAATGCCGCAGCCTCTTTCTCGCGTCCCCAAGCCAGCATTGTCGTATGCTCCGATGCCGGCAGGGAGAAGCCGACCATCTGCGCACCATAATATCTGCGGCCGCAGACCACGGCAGCGAGCGTGTCAGTTCGTCGAAAATGAATCAGGTGGGCCAGCCCCCCGATTCCAGCCTGTTCAGACGTCGTCGTGGCTCTCGCCCCATAGTCCGCTACGCTCACGTCGAGGAGCGCCTCAGGGTTATCGCTGCTCTTTTCGTAGAATGGCCTCAGCGTCTCTTTCAATCGCCTTGATAGCGATGCGATCGTAGACGGGTACCAAATAGCTCTCAGGAGGGACGTTTCGATATGTCCTGTCAGCCAGGGAAGCTGTGGATCGGTGTTTACGACCTGGGCCAGGACTGTGTCGCGTCGAACGGTCATACCTTCGGGAAGCGCTTCGATTGATAGAGGCAGATAACCACCGTGCGCGTCGATGATACGTTGCCAGCCAACCCGATCGAACGGCTGGCCGTGCAAGCCTGCAATATCTTCTGCCTCGTCAACATCATCCCGAGAGATGGGCTTGGACAGGTATTCCTTCAGGAACATCTGAAGGCCGAAAAAGACGACTTCCGGCCAAAAGGACTTGCCCCTCGTGGTTACATACCCGCTGACGCGACGGACTTCTGGCGGATACTGGAGAAAATGCCCGAGCTTGTAGCTATCAGTGTTCAAGATCAAATTCTTCATGCCATCCGCCTGCTGCCCACAATCGGCGTCCATGCGCCTGTGAATCGTCGCTACGGCTAGCGTAAGCGACACGCCGTCATGCGGCAAGCGCACCACCAGAGCAGCGCTCGTTAGCGATTCGTTAACCAAATTCGGATAGTCTGAAATGGAGTAATCGGGCTCATCCTCGCCTCATCATGCACGGCCGAAGTGGATAGCCCCCGCCGCATGAGCGGCGCGCGTACGCACCTGCTCGCACAGCCATCAATCAGAAGGGAGTGCCGCATGCTGCCTCCGATTCAGATTAGTCAGAGTGGCGTTGCATACCAGGGTCGTCGGTCCGAGGAAACCGAACTTGCCTCTTCCGCAAAGACCGTATTGACCGGGACAACGGAGGCCGAAACCACCGGCCTTGATCTGCGCTCGGCTATCGCGGGTCGGGTAAGCATCCTGCTACTCTCCGGTCCAGAGCGAGCGGCAGAGAGTTTTGCCATAATGGCTGAACTCATAGGACGTTCGCTGGGAATTCCGCGGAAGGAAGGTGAAACGCAGATCGCCTTCATGAAACGACTCGCAGAGGCATTGAACGCCCTGCCGGAATCGAAACGCCAGATTGTCGAACAACAATTGTCGCAGCTGTTCAATGGTCTGGCTCTGAAGACAATCACCTCAGCGTTTTCGGATCCCTCGGGACCGGATGCCGCAATAATGACACTGCACCTCGAGGTAGCCGATGGCGACGTCGATCACCGCTTCGCCAGATCCTCGTTTCAGGGCTACGGGATAGATGCCGACGATACCGGTTTGCAACCTAAAGCACCCGGTTTGATCACTGTCGCAGCAGCGAACGGTAACCCCGCGCAACTCCGGATTCTCGGCGTAGCGGCCGGTCCTGATATTCATGAGGGTTTGCCCGGCTCCAACACTCCGGCCGCGTTCGCCACAGCAAGACCCACAATCGAGATACGCGGAGAGGGAACGGACAGCTCGCGCTTCCACGCGGCAGATTACGCTCCGTCAGCTTTCCGCAGCGTCCGCTCGTTCTCGCAGGTCACCATTGAAATCAACGGACGGGCATCCAACCCCTCCCCGCCCGACCACCCTGCCCCGTTGGCAAACTCGACTAAAAGCGGTGATGCCAAGGAAAAGGCCGTACTCCCGCGCGACGCGGCGACAATCGCTGATGCGGATTGGCGAAGCCCACCACTGGCAACGGAGAAACCGGCGAGAACCTTGGCGCCAAGACGCGAAGATACCCAGTTCCATGGCGACGCAAAAACGATCGGAGAGCCAGGACCTGTGCCTGCCTTCTCACTCCTACCCGTCACGGGAGAAACGGCCGACGCGGAAGATCCGTTCTCCAAATTCCTTCGCGCTTCCCTGATGTCGACAAGCCAAGCGACTCAGACTGAAGGCTCAGAGTTGCCAGAGGCTCTACGAGAGGAAGGTAATAATAGCGAAAAGTTGGCCAAAGCAACGAATAGGCTTTTCGATGTGGTCGCCGACCGACAGCTTGCTGAAAAACAAAATGCCGAGCCCGGAATGATTGAGCGGGTGGAGAAAGGTGCGGCGGCGGCAAACAACACTGACGCCATGCTGCAAACTGCGGCTCCACAACGTCTGGGGCACGAGCCAATAGGCTATCCCGTCGTCGGTTACCCGTATCTGGATGATGAAGAACCGGAGCCTCGTCGTTTGTCAAAATCTGTCCATGACGACGAAGAGAATTCTTCCGGCGGTGGCGAGCAGCCATCCTCAGGGAACCATGAACCCGAGGAACCTTCTTCGGAATCTCGAGATGACGAGGAGCTGAGTGAAGATGCCGATGGCAACAAGACGGAAGAAGGGGTGCGAGCGACGCACCTGCGTGAACCGGATAGCGCGCACGATCTCTATTGGAAAATGGCCGGCTGGGCATGAACGGTTAACGGTCATGAAAAAGGCCCGCCGATGAAATCGACGGGCCTCGCTCTAACTCAGGTAACGCGCAATTAGTCGTTGTTGCGGTTCTTCAGGGCTGCACCCAGGATGTCGCCGAGCGAAGCGCCCGAGTCGGACGAACCGAACTGAGCAACGGCTTCCTTCTCTTCTGCGATCTCGAGAGCCTTGATCGACAGCATGACCTTGCGGTCCTTTTTGGAGAAGTTGGTGACGCGGGCGTCGACAACCTGACCGACCGAGAAACGCTCCGGACGCTGATCGTCACGATCGCGAGCCAGGTCGTTGCGGCGGATGAAGGACGTGATGTCCTCGTGGTTGACTAGCTTCACTTCGATGCCGCCATCGTTGATGCCGATGACTTCGCACGAAACAACAGCGTTCTTGCGCAGGTCGCCGGAAGCGGCGGCATCGCCAACCGAGTCCTTGCCGAGCTGCTTGATGCCGAGCGAGATGCGTTCCTTCTCGACGTCTACGTCAAGAACGACGGCCTTGACCATATCACCCTTGTTATACTCTTCGATGACCTGTTCGCCCGGACGGTTCCAGTCGAGATCCGAAAGGTGAACCATGCCGTCAACGTCGCCTTCGAGGCCGATGAACAGGCCGAATTCGGTCTTGTTCTTGACTTCGCCTTCGACTTCAGTGCCGGCCGGGTGGCTGAAGGCAAATGCCTGCCACGGGTTCTCGAGGGTCTGCTTGAGACCGAGCGAGATACGGCGCTTCGACGGATCGACTTCGAGAACGACGACGTCGACGTCCTGCGTGGTCGAAAGGATCTTGCCGGGATGAACGTTCTTCTTCGTCCAGGACATTTCCGAGATGTGGATCAGGCCTTCGATGCCCGGCTCCAGCTCGACGAATGCACCGTAGTCGGTGATGTTCGTGACGGTACCGGAGATCTTCTTGCCAACCGGGTACTTGGCAGCGATGCCATCCCACGGATCCGACTCGAGCTGCTTCATGCCGAGCGAGATGCGGTGGGTTTCCTGGTTGATGCGGATGATCTGAACCTTGACCGACTGGCCGATGGACAGGATTTCCGAAGGATGGTTGACGCGGCGCCATGCCATGTCGGTGACGTGCAGCAGGCCGTCGATGCCGCCGAGGTCAACGAACGCACCGTAATCGGTGATGTTCTTGACGACGCCGTCAACAACCTGACCTTCTTCGAGGTTCTGAACGATTTCAGAACGCTGCTCAGCACGGCTTTCTTCGAGAACCGTACGACGCGAAACAACGATGTTGCCGCGACGCTTGTCCATCTTGAGGATTTCGAAGGGCTGCGGGTTGTGCATCAGCGGGGTGACGTCGCGGATCGGACGGATGTCGACCTGCGAACGCGGCAGGAAGGCGACGGCGCCGTCGAGGTCAACCGTGAAACCGCCCTTGACCTGGTTGAAGATCACGCCTTCAACGCGCTCGCCGGCTTCGAACTTGGCTTCAAGCTTGATCCAGCTTTCTTCGCGACGCGCCTTTTCGCGCGACAGAACAGCTTCGCCGAGAGCGTTTTCGATGCGCTCGACGTAAACTTCAACTTCGTCGCCAACCTTCAGCGTGCCGTCCTTGGCCTTGGCACCGAATTCCTTCAGAGCGATACGGCCTTCGACCTTGAGGCCAACGTCGACAACAGCGACGTCCTTCTCAATGGCCGTGATGATGCCCTTGGCAACATAGCCTTCGGCAAGATCGGTCTTGGCAAAGGATTCTTCGAGGAGGGCTGCGAAGTCCTCCCGCGACGGGGTAGAAACAGACATGGAAACTCCTAGTGGCATCCGTCTCGGATGCGGCGTGCGCCGGTGGGTTCGCGTTGTACACGGCCAGATCTATCACCCGCCTTCTCAAAGGCTTTCCGGCGCTGGGGCGATGCGATCGGCTGGTTTTGGAGACGAAGACCTCGTCTTCCCTATTTCATCATGGCCGCGTCGATTATTCCGCGCGCAGCCATAAACGCCGCCTCTATACTCATTTCCGAGGTATCTAGCAAGTGAGCATCATCAGCGGGACGGAGTGGGCTGTCGGCGCGGCCCATATCGCGTTCGTCGCGTTTGCGGACATCGTCGAAGATATCCTCCAGAACGGCCTCACCGCCCTTACCCAGGATTTCATCATACCTGCGTCGTGCACGTATCTCTGGTGAGGCCGTCACGTAAAACTTCACTTTCGCATCCGGGCAAACGATCGTGCCGATGTCACGTCCATCAAGGACCGTACCCGGCTCTCGGCTCGCGAACTGACGCTGAGCTTCTACCAACGCCCTGCGTACAGCCGGCATTACAGCAATCTTCGACGCGGCCTCTCCGATGTCATGTGCAGACAGTACATCCCGATCAAGGCCGCCTAAATCAATCCGGAGTGCAACGTCGGCCGCCACGCGCTCATCATTCAGGGGTAGGCCTGCATCGAGCAACGCCTTCGCCGTGGCCCGATATGTCAACCCCGTGTCCAGATGATGAAAGCCATAGGTTTCAGCGATCCGTCGAGAGAGTGTTCCCTTTCCAGCCGCCGCGGGGCCGTCAATTGCGATGATCATTCCAATCCTCGTTGCGTTCCTTCCGAGTTCTGATAACCGCGAGAGCAGTTCTTGCCAAGCGTAGCTACCTGGCACGCGGCTACGGGTCCTTGTTCAAATCGTATTCAGGCGTGAGATCTGGCGTTTGGCCTTGCCCCTTCAGTTTGCCTTTGACAGATGTGGGCGCAACGATTAAGGGGACCGACTACAGTTTGGCCGGCCTCGCGCCGGGCTCTTGGCGCATGCCCTTATTCTTCACGACTTCATGAGGCTTTGACAGTGGCGAAGGCAGAACTTGGAACAAAACGCACTTGCCCCGACACCGGCAAGAAATTCTACGATTTGAACAAGGATCCGATCGTATCTCCTTATACCGGCAAGTCGTGGCCACTATCCTTCTTCGAGGAGAGCTCGGTCGCTGCCATTATGGAAAAGGCGGAGGAAGAGGACGTCGCGGAAGTCGATACCGAGAACACCGATGTCGAACTGGTGTCACTCGAGGACGCTGACGAGAATGGTGGCTCCGACGACCTGCCAGACATCGGCGATGATGATGTCGATCTGGGCGATGATGACGATGACACCTTCCTGGAAGCCGACGAGGACGACGATGACGACGACATGAGCGACATCATCGGCGTTTCGGGTGACGAGGACGAAGTCTAACCCACCCGCCATCTCCGGTCCGGACACACAAAAGTTTTCGGACCGGCTTTTTTGGGCTTGCGCTATCGGAAAACCGGAAGTAATAAGCCGCCACCTGTCGAGCAAGGTGTTCGGGAGGTTCCCGGAACCGGCATCGCCGGACCCTTGATGGGGCTATAGCTCAGCTGGGAGAGCGCTTGCATGGCATGCAAGAGGTCAGCGGTTCGATCCCGCTTAGCTCCACCAAATCTTCTTACATAGTCAGTTTTTTGTCCGGTGCAGAGATGGGTCTGACTAGCTAGTTGATTTGATCGAGCTGCACTGACAAACATCCCGCATGTTCTTGCTATCGAAAATCAGCTGGCTTGCGATTCAGCCTCTTTCGGTCACCTTCGCGCTGCTGTTCATCGGCACCGTTCTTCTATGGCTGACATTTCGCCGGACCGCTCTGATATGTCTCTCGTCGGCTGTCGTCATCCTGTTCTTAACCCTCTTCACCACGGCCGGCGCGTTCGGCTTGCAGGCATTGGAAGGTATTTTTCCGCGTTCGAGTGAAGGTTCTGAAGACGTCAGTTGCATGATCGTCCTTGGAGGTGCGCTGGAGACGGAAGTTTCGACCGCGCGAGGCCGGCTCGAGTTCACACAAGCGGCCGACCGATTCCTGGAGATGGCACGTCTGGCCACAGCATTTCCGGATGCAAGGATCGTCGTTTCGGGCGGCGATGGATCGTTCAGTGGCACCTATATGGGCGACGCCGAGGCTTCGGCTGTGTTCCTTCGCGGATTGGGCATAGATGCTTCCCGCGTGATCCGCGAAACCAAATCGAGAACGACGCGGGAGAACGTTGAGAATACGAAAGAGATGGTCGAGAAACTTGCCCTCCCTCCATGCCTCCTGATCACCTCCGCGTTCCATATGCCAAGGTCGGTCGGCCTCTTTCGCAAAGCAGGTCTTGAGGTCGTGCCTTGGCCTGTCGATTACCGAACTAGCGGCAAGGTCTCACTGAGGCTTGATTTCACCCAGCCGACCGCAAACGCACAGCTTACGTCCACGGCGGTTCGGGAGTGGCTGGGGCTTGCCGCCTACCGGCTGTCGGGTCGTATCGATCAACTGCTGCCGAGACCAGACTGAACGGCTACTTTCTCGAGATAGTGAGGAATTTCGTCCCCCTGACACGCACCGTCATCTCACAGGGCTCGCTGTCGGTACGCTCGCAGTAACGCGGGTGCATCTTCAGCACGAAAACCATGTTGCCGAAGCGCTTGATGAAATCGTATCCATACATCTGCGCGGTAGCGATCATGAAGTATCCGCCCTCCTTGACCTGGAGGTAAAAATTGTAAGGGCATCCTTCTTCGCTACAGTCAGGGCCTCGATCGCCATCGCAAACAACGGCACCCTCATTGACCACCGCATCAATAATGCCATCGTTGTTAATGTCGATACGGCTGATGAAGTCGCCTTCGTACTGAACAATGTCACAACGCTTCTCGAAGTGTTGTTTCTCATACATCTCGGGATCGTTCAGCAGTTGCTGCTGCGCCAGAGGGGGCGAAGCGCTCACCACGAGAAGAGCCAGCGCCAGTGAAAGCATCCCCACCTTTGCGGATGGCGGCCTCAATGCGGTATGCATATCCAATCGTCCTTGTGACACGAAAGCTACTCACCTCAAGTTTGGCTGCAAAAGGTTCAAAAAATGCTTCTTGAGCTGTTTGATTATGCCGGTGTTGCGGTTTTTGCCGCCACGGGAGCACTCGCTGCCTCACGGAAGCAACTGGACCTCATCGGCTTCATCTTCATGGGTTCGATCACAGGCATCGGCGGCGGAACCTTGCGGGATCTGGTGCTCGGAACGCTTCCGGTCTTTTGGGTTCTGAACCCTAACTACTTGCTGGTATGTGGAGCGGTAGCCGTTATCGTCTTCTTTACGGCGCCTCACCTTGAATCGCGATATCGACTGTTGCTTTGGCTCGATGCCATCGGACTTTCGGCCTACTGCGTAATAGGGGCAGTAAAGGGCCTGGCCGCCACCGGCTCTCCGACAGTCGCCATCGTCACCGGCACCCTCACTGCAACATTCGGCGGAATTCTCCGAGATGTCGTCGCCGGGGAACCATCGGTGCTGCTCAGACCGGAGATCTATGTAACCGCCGCCCTCGCAGGTGCCAGTGCCTTCACTGCGTGCGATGCGCTGGGGCTGGGCTTGCACCTGTCTTCGGCCGCGGGCGTTTTCACGGCCTTCACCATCCGTGGCGGTGCGCTGAAATTCGGATGGACAACCGCGAGATATCGCTCGCGACCCGGCAGGCACCCAGACGAGATACCCAATTGATTTGGGTGAGGGGCTAGGATGCCTTCGCCCGCAGCCGGATGATGACATCAACATGGGCTATTTCCATGCCCTCAGGCGGGTCAGGAAGGTTTCCGATTTCAATGTTGCTAATCGGAATGTCGAGAACCTCGTTTTGGCCTTCGACAAAAAAATGATGGTGGTCCGAAACGTTCGTATCGAAATAGGTCTTCGCGCTCTCAACTGCCAACACGCGAATTAGGCCCGCTTCGGTGAACTGATGAAGGGTGTTGTAAACAGTGGCAAGGGAGACGGGAACATTGGCCGTCGTCGCTTCCTCGTGCAGTTCCTCGACCGTGAGATGGCGATCTCCCTTTGCGAACAACAGCGTTGCAAGCGCCACACGTTGGCGCGTCGGGCGCAGACCCGAGTGTCGCAACTTGCTTTCAATGTCGATCATCGCCATTTCATCCATACGGACGATCTCCGCTCGGTCATTGCACCGATCTCTGTCGTGTACGGATATAACTTTGAATGGATCGCCTTTCAATACTTGACCCGCGCCGTCGGGATAAGAACGGGCCGGTTTTGCGGGATTTTTCCGTTTGGCCTCTGGTCGTAGGCGGCCTCATCCTGTATGCGACAGCGGTCAAATTGAAATACAAAGCCTGACCGAGGTCGAGGACACGGCAGCCAAGGTTGCACTTCTCATTGATCTGGTCTTGCTCTAAACCTCCGAGGGTTCATAAGGCCGACGGGAGGAGAAAAAGAAACACCATGACGACAAGACAATCCAGCTTCAACTACGAAGAAATCCTGGCCTGCGGCCGCGGCGAGCTGTTTGGCCAGGGCAACGCGCAGTTGCCCCTCCCGCCGATGTTGATGGTGCACCGGATCACCGACATATCGGAGACGGGTGGCGCATTCGACAAGGGGTACATTCGTGCCGAATACGACGTGCGTCCGGACGACTGGTATTTCCCGTGTCATTTTCAGGGCAACCCGATCATGCCCGGCTGCCTTGGCCTTGATGGAATGTGGCAGCTGACCGGCTTTTTCCTTGGCTGGCTTGGAGAGCCGGGTCGCGGCATGGCGCTTTCCACCGGTGAAGTCAAATTCAAGGGCATGGTTCGACCAGACACCAAGCTTCTGGAATATGGCATCGACTTCAAGCGTGTCATGCGTGGCCGCCTCGTGCTGGGCACCGCGGACGGATGGCTTAAAGCCGATGGCGAAACAATCTATCAGGCCACCGATCTGCGCGTCGGCCTCTCGAAGGACAAGACCGCCTGATCGGCGCTCGTCCGTTTGAAAACAAAGAAGGTCTAGGAAATGAGACGGGTAGTTGTAACGGGTCTTGGAATCGTGTCCTCCATCGGCAACGACGCCGCGGAAGTGACGAATTCGTTGCGTGCCGCGAAGTCGGGCATTTCGTTCTCGCAAGACTTTGCCGAGCACGGCTTCAGGTGCCAGGTTTGGGGAAGGCCGACACTCGATCCGACCGATCTTGTCGACCGCCGCGCCATGCGTTTCCTGTCCCAGGGCGGCGCATGGAACCACGTCGCGATGAAGCAGGCGATTGCCGATGCCGGCCTCGAAGAAGGCGACTATGCGCAGAAAGAGCGCGTCGGCATTGTCATGGGTTCGGGTGGACCATCGACGCGTCAGGTCGTCGAAGCCGCCGAGATCACCATCAAGAACAACAGCCCGAAGCGAATCGGTCCCTTCGCAGTGCCCAAAGCGATGTCTTCAACCGCTTCGGCGACACTTGCTACGTGGTTCAAGATCCATGGTGTCAACTACTCCATTTCTTCCGCTTGCTCGACGTCGGCCCATTGCATCGGCAACGCGGCCGAACTTATCCAATGGGGCAAGCAAGACATGATGTTCGCAGGCGGCCACGAGGATCTCGACTGGACGATGTCGAATTTGTTCGACGCCATGGGAGCCATGTCCTCAAAGTTCAATGACACACCCGAAACGGCCTCCCGCGCCTATGACGCAAACCGGGATGGCTTCGTCATCGCGGGTGGAGCGGGTGTTCTCGTTCTGGAAGAACTTGAACACGCGAAGGCGCGCGGCGCGAAGATATATGCCGAAATTGTTGGCTACGGCGCAACCTCTGACGGTTACGATATGGTCGCGCCGTCGGGAGAGGGTGCAATCCGTTGTATGCGGCAGGCGCTATCGACGGTGAAGGGCGAGGTTGACTACATCAATACTCATGGCACATCGACACCTGTCGGCGACTCCAAGGAGATTGGAGCAATCCGCGAGGTCTTCGGCAACAAGATCCCGCATATACAGTCGACCAAGTCGCTGACGGGACATTCTCTGGGCGCAGCGGGAGTGCAGGAGTCCATCTATGGGCTGCTGATGATGCAGGAGCGCTTCATTGGCGAAAGCGCGCATATCAACGAACTCGACCCCGAGTTCGACGGCGTGCCGATCGTGCGGCAGCGTATAGACAACGCCAAAATCGACACGGTTCTTTCGAATTCGTTCGGCTTTGGTGGCACCAACGCTACCTTGGTGTTCCAGCGCTTCAACGGGTGACTTCATGACCGGTTTCATGCAAGGAAAACGCGGCCTCATCATGGGTGTCGCCAACAACCACTCCATCGCCTGGGGCATTGCCAAGACACTTGCTGCACAAGGCGCCGAGATGTGCTTCACCTATCAGGGAGAGGCTCTTGGAAAGAGGGTCAAGCCGCTCGCTGCCGAACTGGGCTCGGATTTTGTCGTGCCATGTGATGTGGAGGATATTAGCTCCGTCGACGCGGTGTTTGCGGCAATCGGAGAGCGCTGGGGCAGCCTCGACTTCCTGGTTCACGCGATTGGCTTTTCCGATAAGAACGAGTTGAAGGGTCTCTATGCCGACACGACGCGGGAAAACTTCTCGCGAACCATGGTGATCTCATGCTTCTCGTTCACCGAGGTGGCTAAACGAGCCGCAGGTCTTATGAATGCCGGAGGGTCAATGTTGACTTTGACCTACAACGGCTCACAGCGGGTAATCCCCAACTACAACGTCATGGGTGTGGCGAAGGCAGCTCTTGAAGCCTCCGTGCGCTATCTCGCAGCGGATTACGGTCCACGTGACATTCGTGTCAATTCCATCTCCGCAGGGCCTGTACGAACACTGGCTGGGGCCGGCATATCGGATGCGCGGGCAATCTACACGTGGAACCAGCAGAATGCTCCGCTGCGGCGCACCCCGACGATCGAGGATATTGGGGGATCTGCGCTTTATCTATTGTCTGATCTGTCGCGAGGCGTAACCGGCGAAGTACACTACGTCGATGCGGGCTATAGCATCACATCCCTGCCGACGCTGGACAAACTCCGCAAGGCTGATACCGAGTAGCCTGAGAGAAGAAGCCTGACGCAACCTCATGCTGCGTCAGGCGATCAACCGGGGCATGGTCCGCCAGGACGGGCAAAAGCCCTCCTGCCCCGGTCTATCCGTTTTTGCCGTCAAAAATCCCGAGGCCGAGAGCCAAGCTTACCGCGTGCAATAGGTTGCGTGCGCCTAGCTTGTCCTGTGCATTTGCCAAATGCCGCTCCGCAGTCATCCTGTCCTGAGTGAGGGAGGCCCCGATATCATCGATCCTTCGCCCTTCCGCCACCTGATAAAGACACTCAACCTCAATATCCGTAAGCGAGAGACGTTGGACTTGATGCGAAAGGTGTGATTCCTGCATTCTCATTGCCGCATGACGCAACGAGCCGTATGCCGGCCGTGCGTCGTATTGATGTGTGAAGGGAAACGCCGACGCTTTCTCGCGTCGTCAACTTGGCCGGCTATATACACCCAACGGCTGAATGAGCAATTCACGTCTTACGCCAAAAACTTCACATCGCGGCCGGTAGCGCCGATCAGCCAGCCCGCCTTTCGCGCATGGCCTTAGGTGTCGTTCCAAACCAACGTGTTACAGAACGAGTGAAGGCACTGGGAGCGGAATATCCGAGCCGATAGCATATTTCCGATATTGGAAGCTCGCTGTCAGTCAGCAGGCGCAGGCTAAGGTCTCGCCTCACCTGATCGCGAATGTCATTTAGATTCGTATCATGCTCCGACAGGCGTCGCTGGAACGTCCTCTCCGATATACCGAAGTATGGAGCTATGTCTCTGAGGGAAATCGCAGGATCTGCGATCCGCAGCATCATGTAGTTACGGACCTGATCAACGAAGCTATCGCTTCCGACAGATTCCGTCGGTCTCATAGACCGGCACTGTATGTCCATTAGATTGAACAATTTCTCGTCTCCGCGTGGGTTGCGCAGAGACAGCAGCTCTGTCGGTACACGAATCTTATTGATCTTAGCGCCGAAATTTATCCGCCTTGCCAGAAGCTCTTTAAAAATTTGGAGGTTACGCGGCCGAGGGCGCTCCAAATCCATCTCGACCGTCTCCCACTTGCCTGCGACGATGTCACGGAGCCGCTGCATGACAAGGGCTACAGACATATCAACATACTGATCTCTCTTAACAATCACCGGAGCGAATGTCCAAGCCAGCTCGACAAACTTCTCTCCTAAAGCCAGTTTAAAAAAGCTGGTATGCGTCGCATACTGTACGTGATCTTCCAGGAAATGCAGGAAACGGTTCACCGTCGGGGCGGCCATGAGACCATAGCCAAACGGCCCGGTGGAGCCGGCCACAAATTTTTCGGCGCAACGCAGCCCGAATGCCTCGTCGTTGGACAATACAGAACAGGCCTCAAGCAACCTGCACAAGCGGTCGAGGCTGATACGTTCGGTCAGGCTCTGAAACAGTGCGGGATCAATGTCGAGTGCCCTGCAGATGGGAGCAATATCAATACCATATGACATCGCATGGGCTGACACCGCCGAGGCAATACCCGCGACGCTGGTGATCTCATCCGTCAGACTTTTCGTCAAATTTGACACGATGGCGCCCAGAGTTAACCAGCTGGCGCCGTAGGTTAAGCCTGGGGCCGTTCATTGTCGAGTGCGACGTCACATTGAAGCTAGCGCTCGATGCTAACGCTTGCCCCACAGAAGCTTAAACCTCGCGTTCCTGCAGGTTTCACCATGGCTCTTAAAGTTCTCGGCCAATACCGCTTCATAGGGAAGCCCACGATTGGCGACAAGCATCAAAGATCCACCTGGCCTGAGGCTCGCCGCCGCAGTCCGAATGAAGGCTTGTCCGAGCCCCGGCTCTGCGGCTCGGCCCTGGTGGAACGGTGGGTTCATCATGATGAGATCGAACTTCGACTTTACCGGTTCACCAACCAGATCGTGCCAGTGAAAGCGCGCCAGCATTGCGGGATAGCCTTCGCTCATGTTTTGCTTGGCCGCTTCCAACGCAGCGTAGTCCGCCTCGAAAAGATCAATGCTCGCGGTCCGCGGGGCACGCGCGGCAAGCATCGCCGACAGATACCCCCAGGCGGCGCCGAAGTCGGCGGCATTGCCATCGAAGTCGGTGGGCAGCCGAGAGGCGAGCATTTCCGATCCCTCGTCAATCCGCTCGTGGGAAAACATGCCCGGAGCGGTGTGAAATAGCCCCTCCACCAAAACTTCGCGCGCGCTCAGCGCCTCGGCAATCGGCTGCGGATCTGAAGGCACTTTGACCCAGACGGCAACACCGTGGAACTTCGGCATATGCTCAGGTTGAAGTCCCAAGCCGTGCAGCCGCTTCCTGAGGGACTGAATACCGTCTTCCTTGCTACCGGCTATCACGACCCATCCATCAGGCTTCACTCGATGCATAGCCTCCGCAACGAAGTTCTCGTTCTCGGCACGGTGGCGACCAGCCAATATCAAGGCACCGTCATAATCACTACCGGCGATGTCGGGTCGGACCCTTGCGCCGGTGGATTGCAGTTTCAAGAATTGCGGCCGCTGCGATTGAATGCAGTCGATGTCCGCCTCGAACTGTGCGGGCCGAGCTTCGCCAGCCTCCGCGCCGAGGAAAAGATAGCGCTTTCCCTTGCCCGGCATCGGCAGGACTTCGGTTAAAAAGGGATGAAAAAGGGTCTTCAGCGTTTCACGTGACATGGCGACAGCTCTTTGGATAACGAAAAAGGCGCGGAATTTCTCCCGCGCCCCGAATTGCGAATAAAGCCCGCCTTATTCGGCGGCTTCGCCCTCGTCTTTCTTTTTCTCGGCAACGATTTCCTGACCCGTTGTCTGGTCGACGACCTTCATGGACAGGCGAACCTTGCCGCGCTCGTCGAAGCCCATAAGCTTGACCCAGACCTTGTCGCCTTCCTTGACGACGTCCTGGGTCTTTGCAACGCGCTCGGACGCAAGCTGCGAGATATGGACGAGGCCATCACGGGCACCGAAGAAGTTAACGAAAGCGCCGAAGTCCGCGGTCTTGACGACCGTGCCTTCGTAAATCGCGCCGACTTCCGGCTCAGCAACAATCGAGTGGATCCACTTGCGTGCCGCTTCGATTTCCTTGCCAGAGGACGAGGCGATCTTAACGGTGCCGTCGTCTTCGATGTTGATTTTTGCACCGGTCTTTTCGACGATTTCGCGGATGACCTTGCCGCCCGAACCGATGACTTCACGGATCTTGTCGACCGGAATGTTCATCACTTCGATACGCGGAGCGAATTCGCCCAACTGGCCACGGCTTTCCGACAGCGCGTTCGCCATTTCGCCGAGGATGTGCTTGCGGCCGCCCTGGGCCTGGGCAAGCGCGACCTTCATGATCTCTTCGGTGATACCGGCGATCTTGATGTCCATCTGCAGCGAGGTGATGCCGTCGGCAGTACCGGCGACCTTGAAGTCCATGTCGCCGAGGTGGTCTTCGTCACCCAGGATGTCGGAGAGAACGGCATAACGTTCGCCTTCCAGGATCAGGCCCATGGCGATACCGGCAACCGGCTTGGCCAGCGGAACGCCAGCGTCCATGAGAGCGAGCGAGGTGCCACAAACGGTCGCCATCGAGGACGAGCCGTTCGACTCGGTGATCTCGGAGACAACGCGCAGCGTGTACGGAAACTGTTCAGCCGACGGCAGCATCGGACGGATAGCGCGCCATGCTAGCTTGCCGTGACCGATTTCGCGACGACCCGGAGAACCCATGCGGCCCGTTTCACCAACCGAGTAGGGCGGGAAGTTGTAGTGCAGCAGGAAGCGTTCCTTGTACATGCCGGTCAGGCTGTCGACATACTGCTCGTCTTCGCCGGTGCCGAGCGTGGCGACAACGATCGCCTGCGTCTCGCCGCGGGTGAAGAGGGCAGATCCGTGCGTACGCGGCAGGATGCCGACTTCCGATACGATCGGGCGAACCGTCGACAGGTCACGGCCGTCGATGCGGCTCTTGGTGTCGAGGATGTTCCAGCGAACGATCTTCGCCTGCAGGTGCTTGAAGAC
Source organism: Ciceribacter sp. L1K22 (assembly GCF_017599385.1). Classification (GTDB taxonomy): domain Bacteria; phylum Pseudomonadota; class Alphaproteobacteria; order Rhizobiales; family Rhizobiaceae; genus Allorhizobium. Next base: position 423,597 of record NZ_JAGFPK010000001.1, on the reverse strand, counting down.
GGCACCAACGACTTCGTTGGTGTACTTCGGCTCTTCGCCTTCAGGGAAGAAGTGTGCCTTCACCTTGGCCTTGACGGCGTCGACAGCGGCGTAACGATCAGCCTTCTGGGTGATCTTGTAGGCTGCGCGCAGTTCGGTTTCGGCGATCGAGAGCATTTCGGCTTCGAGAGCGGAATGATCTTCCGGTTCGAATTCGCGCGGCTCCTTGGCAGCCACTTCTGCGAGCTTGATGATCGCGTCGATGACCGGCTGGAAGCCCTTGTGGCCGAACATGACGGCGCCGAGCATGATATCTTCGTTGAGTTCCTTGGCTTCGGACTCAACCATCAGAACGGCGTCCTGCGTGCCGGCAACGACGAGGTCGAGAACCGACTCGTCCATCTCGTCGAGATGCGGGTTCAGCACGTATTCGCCGTTGATGTAGCCGACGCGGGCGCCACCGACCGGGCCCATGAACGGAACGCCAGAAAGGGTGAGCGCTGCCGAGGTGGCAACCATCGACAGGATGTCGGGGTTGTTCTCGAGGTCATGCTGGATGACGGTGACGACGACCTGCGTGTCGTTCTTGTAGCCTTCCGGGAACAGCGGGCGGATCGGACGGTCGATCAGGCGCGAAACCAGCGTTTCGTTTTCCGACGGACGTCCCTCGCGCTTGAAGTAGCCACCCGGGATCTTGCCGGCGGCATAGGTCTTTTCCTGGTAGTTGACGGTGAGCGGGAAGAAGTCCTGACCCGGCTTCGGCGCCTTGGCCGAAACGACGGTGGCGAGAACCACGGTCTCACCGTAGGTGGCGAGAACGGCACCATCAGCCTGACGGGCGATCTTGCCGGTTTCGAGCTTCAGCGGGCGGCCTGCCCACTCGATTTCGACGCTGTGCGTATCAAACATATCTTGTCCTTCATATGCGGACGTTCCTCCTGCCGATGGGGCAGGCTGGGTCGGTCTGCAATGTGCTGACGCATCACGGGCAAGACAGTGGGATGCTTCTGGCGCGGCGTCTGCCGCCTATGCATCCTTGAGGATGCGGAAGCGTCCAACAATCCTGCCCCATGACAGGTCATCGGTTGTTTTCTGGCGGCTCCGGCCCATCCGGACCACCATTTCGGCCGGCGGCATACCACCGACGTGTCATCGGATCATAAGTGTCCGACGAAAATCGGCGGGTCCCACGCGGGACCCGCCGAAACTTTTAGCGGCGAATGCCCAGACGCGCAATCAACTCGGCATAGCGGGCTTCGTTCTTCTTCTTGAGATAGTCGAGAAGGGAACGACGGCTCGATACGAGAGTGAGAAGACCACGTCGGGAGTGATTGTCCTTCTTGTGGCCCTTGAAATGCTCGGTGAGATTGTTGATGCGCTCGGTCAGAATTGCAACCTGAACTTCCGGCGATCCAGTGTCGCCTTCCTTCGTTGCATATTCCTTGATCAAGGCAGACTTGCGCTCGGCAGTAATCGACATCGGAAATCCTTTCTGGATTACGGGAAACAGGGACGCCAAAAGCCGGGATGTCGTCCAGCATTGGCCGTGAACGCGGGCACCCGAAGTGCCAGCTGCCGCCGCCTATACTCCTTTCTTACAAGAAAGGAAAGAGCGGGCGACGGATGGGTTCAGCCGAACACCCGCCTTGGATGGAATTCTCCGCCAGCTATCTCGCCGATAGCGATGAGCTTGCCGCCCGCAAGAGCAACTGCTTCCGGTTCGGCGACCGGCGCATCACGTCCGCGAAGGATGATCGGGTTGCCCATCTTCAGCCGATGCGCCTGATCTTCAGTGATCCGGAGCTGCGGCAGGGCAGACAAGGCTTCAGCCGTATCGACAAGGAAAGCATCGAGAGCTGCAAGCCGTTCTTCCCGATCCTCGACGGCTTCCAGCGCCAAAAGCTCGGAAAGCGGCACCATCATGTCCTCGGCAAAGGGCGCGACCAAAGTTCGGCGCAACGAAGAGATGTGGCCATAGCAGCCGAGCTCGCGACCGAAGTCCCGCGCAAGCGAGCGCACATAGGTGCCCTTGCCGCATTCGACCTCGAACTGCGCCCTGTCAGGCTCGCATCGCAGGAGCGTCAGTCGATAAATCTCAACCTCCCGCGACGGGATCTCCACCGTCTCACCCTCACGCGCAAGGTCATAGGCCCTCTCACCGGCGATCTTGATGGCCGAAAACTGCGGCGGAATCTGGCTGATGGTGCCGACATAGCTCGGTAGAATCGCGCGGAGCGCCTCTTCGGTCGGCCGCCGATCCGAGCACTGCGTGACTTCGCCCTCCAGATCATCCGTCGAGCGTTCTTCGCCCCAGGTCACAGTGAATTCGTAGATTTTCCGTCCGTCCATCACATAGGGGACGGTTTTCGTTGCATCGCCGAGTGCGATCGGCAACATGCCTGATGCGAGTGGATCAAGCGTGCCAGCGTGACCGGCCTTCTGAGCATTGAACAGCCACTTGATCTTGCCCACGGCTTCAGTCGAGCCGAAATCGACCGGCTTGTCGAGAATGAGCCAGCCCGAGATCGGGCGGCCCTTCGGCTTGCGGGGTTTGGACATCTAAGGTCTTTTCTCAGTCTTGATCTTCGTCGGAGCCGAGGTCACGCTGAACCTCTGGCGAGCGTAGCAGTGCATCGATCTTCTGATAGTTGTCGAAGCTCGTGTCATCTCGAAACCGCACTTCCGGCATGTATTTCATCTGGCGCAGCTGATTACCCAGCCGCCCGCGGATGAACTTGGCGTTCTTGTTCAGCGCGGCGATCACCATGTCGTGGTCCTTGACGCCAAGCGGCGTCACATAGGCGGTCGCAATCTTCAGGTCCGGCGACATGCGTACCTCAGAGATGGATATCACCGTTTTCTCGATCACATCGTCGCGGACTTCGCCGCGCTGCAGGACCTGCGTGATGGCGGCGCGCACCTGCTCGCCGACGCGCAGCATGCGCTGCGAAGGTGCCGATGAGGTTGCTCTAGTCATGGTTCAATTGCCTTTCGCATGAGGCGACCATGGTTCTGGCCGTGCACGTCATGCCGTCTGTTTTTCGAGGTCCAGCGAGAGGCGAAGACCCAATCCCATAAACAGCGAGCGCCGGAAAACCCGGCGCTCGATAAAGTCTTGGTTCGAAACGCCCAGTATCAGAGCGTACGCGTGACGTGTTCGACACGGAAGCACTCGATCGTGTCGCCCGCGCGGATGTCTTCGTAGTTTTCGAAGGCCATACCACACTCCTGGCCGACCGGCACTTCCGAGACCTCGTCCTTGAAGCGCTTGAGCGTTTTGAGCTTGCCTTCGTGGATGACGACGTTGTCGCGCACAAGGCGCACGCCAGCACCACGCTCGACTTTCCCCTCGACAACGCGGCAACCTGCAACCTTGCCGACCTTGGTGATGTTGAACACCTCGAGAATTTCGGCATTGCCGAGGAAGGTCTCGCGACGTTCCGGCGACAGCAGACCCGACATCGCCGCCTTCACGTCATCCACCAGGTCGTAGATGATGTTGTAGTAACGGATCTCGATGCCTTCGCGCTCGGCGAGGGAGCGGGCCTGTGAATTGGCACGAACGTTGAAGCCGATGATCGCCGCACCGGACGCTTCCGCCAATGAGATATCCGATTCCGTAACACCACCGACTGCGGAGTGCACAATACGGGCACGAACCTCGTCGGTACCCAGCTTGTCCAGCGCACCGGCAATTGCTTCAATCGAACCCTGAACGTCGCCCTTGATCACCAGCGGGAATTCCTTCACGCCAGAGGTCTGCAGCTGGTTCATCATCTGCTCAAGCGAGCCACGCGAACCGGACTGACGCGCGGCCGCCTTGTCGCGGGCCAGACGCTGACGGTACTCGGAAATTTCCCGTGCACGGCTTTCGTTTTCGACGACAGCAAACTTATCACCGGCATGCGGCGTGCCCGACAGGCCGAGGACCTCGACCGGCATGGCCGGCCCGGCTTCCTTCACGTGCTCGCCCTTGTCGTTCACAAGCGCGCGCACACGACCCCACTGCTCGCCAGCAACGATGATCTGGCCAGGCTTCAACGTTCCCTTCTGTACGAGAACAGTGGCAACCGCACCGCGACCGCGATCAAGCTCGGCTTCAATAACAGTGCCCTCGGCGGTCCGGTTCGGATTTGCCTTCAGGTCAAGAATTTCCGCCTGCAGAAGGATCGCTTCCAGCAGCTTGTCGAGGTTGGTCTTGTTCTTTGCCGACACCTCGACATCAAGAACCTCACCGCCCATGGATTCGACAAATACCTCATGCTGCAGAAGCTCGGTACGGACCTTCTGCGGATTGGCAGTCGGCTTGTCGACCTTGTTGATCGCCACGATGATCGGCACACCTGCCGCCTTGGCATGGTTGATCGATTCGATCGTCTGCGGCATGACGCTGTCGTCCGCCGCGACCACAAGAATGGCGATGTCTGTTGCCTGGGCGCCACGAGCACGCATCGCGGTAAACGCGGCATGGCCGGGGGTGTCGATAAAGGTGATCTTCTGGCCGTTCTGTTCGACCTGATACGCGCCGATGTGCTGGGTAATGCCACCGGCCTCACCAGCAACAACATTCGCTTCGCGTATTGCATCCAACAACGAGGTCTTGCCATGGTCGACGTGGCCCATGATGGTCACCACCGGCGGACGCGACTGCAGTTCACCCTCTTCGTCGGCCACGTTGAAGATACCTTCTTCAACATCCGATTCAGACACGCGTTTTACAGTGTGGCCGAATTCGGTGGCGATGATCTCCGCAAGGTCGGCGTCTATGACGTCACCCGGCTTCATCATCTGGCCTTCTTTCATCAGGTACTTGATGACGTCAACCGCACGCTCCGACATGCGCTGCGACAACTCCTGAATGGTGATTGTTTCGGGCAGGATCACTTCGCGCATGACCTTCTCGCGCGGTTCCTGCATCTGGCTGCGGCGGAACTTCTCCTGGCGGCGGCGCATCGCGGAAAGCGACCGGCCGCGTGCGCTGCCCTCCTCGTCATCGCCGACCGTCGTGATCGTCAACTTGCCGCGCCGACGTTCATCGTCGGTTCGCGGACGAGCAGGGACCTTTGCTGGGGCCGGAGCCGCCACGCGACCACGACCCGGCCCACCTCGGGGCGAGCCGCGATCGTCCTCCTCCTCGTCACCGACCTTGCGGCCGCGAACGGGAAGAGCAGGGGCAGAAGGTGCCGCAGGCCTGACAGTCTCAGCCGACCGCGGTTGAGCGACAGACGGAGCCGCAGCCTGGGCCTCAGCCACGGCGGGTGCGGCCTCGCGGACCGCTTCTGCCTCGCGCTTGGCTTCCTCCGCCCGGGCGATACGTGCCTGCTCCTCTTCGGCCTGACGACGCGCTTCTTCTTGCGCCCGAAGTTTTGCCTCTTCTACGTCACGAGCCTGCGCTTCCTGGAGAGCACGCCGGCGCGCTTCCATCTCCCCTGCCGACAGGTCATGCAGCACGTTGACCCGCGATCTTTGGTGCTGGGTCGGTTGCTGCGGCGGGCTTGGCTGGTGAACTCGCGGGGCCGGAGTCGCAGGCTGCGGACGCGGAGCCGCAGTCTGCGTCGGCGCAGCCTCAGGCGGCTTCGGCGCAATCGGAGTAATCGGCTTTTCATCTTCCGGACGATTAAGGCGACGCTTGCGGGTTTCAACCACAACTGCCTTGGTACGACCGCGACCCATATCCTGGCGCACGGTGCCCTGGCTCACGCCCGATGGCTTGAGGGTGAGGGTCTTCTTTCCCGTTACGCTGATTGTCTTGTCGTCTTTGTTATCGGTCATTCCGTTCCGTTCCTTCAGATCGGGAACGGATTGAACCGTCATCACCGATCGTACAATTCCTGTCGCATTCCGCAGAAGCCGGCCTTGGCCGGTGACCGCGTCATAGTCTCGTCGCTCCAGCAACGCGCCGCATGCCCGGCTCGCCACCGCGGTAACGCTCAAGCAGGTTTGCGCGTTTCACTACACCCTCACCCGCCTGCCCTGCAAGCGCTGCGGCATGGATAAACGCGTTCTCGCCCAAAAGAGCGTCCATTTCGTCCCCCGACAGCAGACTGTAGGACGGGATTTCCGCCTCAGTCTCCATCCCCAGATGCCAGGCCTTGCGGGCCTGGTTTATTTTTCGGACCCCATCGGCTGCCGCTTCCGTGGAGTGAAAGACAGCAATTGCCTCTCCTGTCCGAACAGCGAGTTCCACCTTGGCGGAGCCTGTCACGAACTGCCCCGCCTTTCGGGCGAGGTTCATCATTCCGGCCAACTGACTGCTCAGCAGTCGGTCGACCATCAAACCCAGTTCCGCATCGGCGACAACATCAGCCTTCAACGCACGCGCAAAAGCCTTGCGTGAGACGGCTTTGTCTACCAGGTCACGACGTGCCGTGACCCAACAGCCGCGTCCCGGCAGCTCCCTCTTGATATCCGGGACAACCCGTCCGCCGGGATCGGCAACGAAGCGGATGAGCGTCTCAGGTGTCCCCGCTTCGCGCGTGACAATACACGTCCGCTCGTTGGCTTCAGACACCTCGCCATCCTCCGGCTTGTTCGAGGGTCGCTCAGATCGAGCGACCATCAGCCTTCCTGCTCTTCGCCGTCTTGAGCCGCCGGTTCTGCGAGATCTTCCTCGGTGATCCAGCCGGCCGCCAGACGGGCCTGCACGATCATATTCTCAGCTTCGGCGCGCGAAACATCAAACTTGGAGAACAGCCCCTCATACTTCTTGGTCTCTCCGTTCTTGCGTTCCGTCCAACCAACCAGGTCGTCGGCGGCACAGCCTGCAAAGTCCTCGATCGTCTTGATGCCGTCCTCGCCGAGAGCAACCATCATCTGCGAGGTCATGCCATCAATTCCGCGCAGCTCGTCTGATACGCCGAGTTCCTTGCGCTTTGCATCCATCTCGCCCTCGATCTTCTCGAGGTATTCGCGAGCGCGGGTCTGGATCTCATTTGCGGTGTCTTCGTCGAAGCCGTCGATAGACGCAATCTCGTCGAGATCCACATAGGCCAGTTCTTCCACCTGAGCGAAACCTTCGGATGCCAGAACCTGGCCGACCATTTCATCGACATCAAGCGCGTCCATGAAGAGGTTGGTGCGCTCATTGAACTCCTTCTGGCGCCGCTCGGACTCTTCCTGCTCGGTCATGATGTCGATATCCCAGCCCGTGAGCTGGGACGCGAGGCGAACGTTCTGGCCACGACGACCAATTGCGAGCGACAGCTGTTCGTCGGGAACAACTACCTCGATACGTTCCGCATCTTCGTCCAGAACGACCTTCGACACTTCGGCCGGCTGCAGGGCGTTCACGATAAAAGATGCCGGATCCTGGCTCCAGGGGATGATGTCAATCTTTTCTCCCTGGAGTTCACCGACGACAGCCTGGACGCGCGAGCCGCGCATACCAACGCAGGCTCCCACGGGATCGATCGACGAGTCGTTCGAGATTACCGCGATCTTCGCACGCGAGCCCGGATCGCGGGCAACGGACTTGATCTGAATGATCCCGTCGTAGATTTCCGGAACCTCCATGGTGAAGAGCTTCACCATGAATTGCGGGTGGGTACGGGACAGAAATATCTGCGGGCCGCGCTGTTCGCGCCGCACGTCGTAAACGAAGGCGCGCACGCGGTCGCCATAGCGGAAAGCTTCGCGCGGAATCATCTCGTCACGACGGATAATACCTTCACCACGGCCGAGATCGACGATGACATTGCCGTATTCAACGCGTTTGACCGTACCATTGACGATCTCGCCAATGCGATCCTTAAACTCGTCGAACTGACGGTCACGCTCGGCTTCGCGAACCTTTTGGACGATAACCTGCTTGGCAGACTGCGCGGCAATGCGGCCGAAGTCCATCGGCGGCAGAGGGTCGGCGATGAAGTCGCCAATCTTCGCATCAACATTCCGGTCACGAGCCAGCTCAATGGCGATCTGGGTCGAGTAGTCCTCAACCTTTTCCACGACTTCGAGCAGCCTTTGCAGCCGGATTTCACCGGTCTTCGAATTGATATCGGCGCGAATGTTCGTTTCGCTGCCGTATCTCGACCGCGCAGCCTTTTGAATTGCATCGGCCATCGCCGCGAGAACGATCTCGCGGTCGATCACCTTTTCCCGGGCGACCGCGTCTGCGATCTGCAAAAGTTCGAGTCGGTTTGCACTGACTGCCATTGTCTTTTGTCTCCATCTGCCTGCCAGAATTCCGGCGGCCCTTGATGCCTGTTATTCGGATTCGTCGTTCTGGTTTGCCGCGCTCTCGCGCGCCAGCTTGTCGGCTCTGAGAGCCTCACGGATAAGGTCGTCCGTCAGGATCAATTTCGCCTCAGCGAGAGCGCTGAACGGAATGTCAACGGATGGCTGCTCACCATACGCTACCTGATCGCGCTCGATGGTAAACCCGTCATCAGCAACATTGAGAATCTTGCCGCGAAACCGCTTGCGACTATCGATCAGAATAGACGTCTCGCATTTCACGATATGACCCTGCCAACGGCTGAAGTCGGACTTTCTCACCATTGGCCTGTCTATGCCCGGCGAAGACACTTCGAGGTGATAGGCTTTATCGACTGGATCCTCCACGTCTAGAACAGGAGAAACAGCCATCGACAGTTCCTCGCAGTCCTCCACCGTCATCGTGCCGTTCGCGCGTTCCGCCATGATCTGAAGGGTGAGGCCATTCTGGTTCATAAGGCGGACGCGCACGAGCAAGAATCCCATGGCGGTCATAACCGGCTCTATTATTTCGGCGATACGCCGGTCGAGACCCGTTTCGACAACCAGTCTTGGTTCGTTAACCAGTGGCATTGCATCCGACAATCGTCATACTCCTCGGCAGCCTGCCGCATGGATCGATCGCCAACAAAAAAGAGCGGGTCCTTTCGGGCCCACTCTTCATCTGTCGATCAAGAATTTAGCCCTATATACATACCGCCCGGCGGGATTGCAAGCTTCGGCCTTTCGGTCCGCAGAATATCGATCGCTAGGGACCATCAAATCTCCGCAGTGCTAATGATACCATTTTAGACGTAACGAGCCAATGGACACCCCGGTGGCAACCAGAAAATCAATCCTTTCTCCGCTTGGAAACAGCACATTTCGCAGCATCTGGTTCGCGAGCATCGCATCGAATCTCGGTGGGCTCATCCAGGGCGTTGGGGCAGCCTGGATGATGGCGTCCATCTCTACGTCGGAAAACATGGTGGCACTTGTGCAAGCCTCCACCACGCTGCCGATCATGCTGTTTTCGCTTGCTTCCGGAGCAATCGCGGACAGTTTTGATCGACGCCGTGTCATGCTGTCGGCCCAGATTTTCATGTTTGTGGTCTCGGCGCTGTTGACCACCTTTGCGTATCTGGATCTCATCGGCCCATGGGGGCTTCTCGCCTTTACCTTCATGATCGGCTGTGGCGTAGCTCTCAACAATCCATCCTGGCAGGCCTCCGTCGGAGACATGGTTGGCCGGGACGACTTGCCGGCTGCGGTATCCCTCAACTCAATGGGTTTCAACATCACGCGCAGTGTCGGCCCGGCCATCGGTGGCGTGATTGTTGCAACGGCAGGCGCGGCGGCGGCCTTTGCCGCCAACAGCCTCAGCTATTTTGCGCTTATGTACGCGCTGTGGCGCTGGAAGCCAGACTCAGGCCGGTCGACCCTACCTAGGGAACGCCTCGGAAGCGCGATTGCGGCGGGCCTGCGCTATGTTTCGATGTCACCGAACCTTGGAAAAGTGTTGTTTCGCGGCTTTATGTTCGGCCTCACCGCAAGCGCGATCATGGCGCTCCTGCCGATCGTGGCGCGCGACCTCGTTGACGGTGGTCCGTTGACCTACGGTTTAATGCTCGGCGCTTTCGGCGCAGGCGCGATCGGCGGCGCCGTCTCCAGCGCGAGGCTGAGGGAACTTCTGTCCAGCGAGGACATCGTCCGCGTCTCGTTCGCCGGTTTTGCGCTTGCGGCGGCTGTCATCGGTGCGAGCTCGAGTACTTTGGTCAGCAGCCTGGCGCTGATGATCGCCGGAGCGTGCTGGGTTCTGGCGCTGTCGCTGTTCAACACTGTTGTCCAGTTATCGACCCCCAGATGGGTCGTTGGACGAGCCCTTTCGCTCTACCAGACAGCCACCTTCGGTGGAATGGCGGCGGGAAGCTGGATGTGGGGGATGTTTGCCGAAAGCTACGGCCCCGCCAATGCGCTTCACGCCTCTAGCCTGCTGATGCTGGTCGGGCTTGCTATAGGGTTTCGCCTTCCAATGCCGGCGATGGCTTCGCTGGACCTCAACCCGCTGAACCGTTTCAACGAACCACCGCTCGCGCTCGACATCAGACCCCGGAGTGGTCCTATCGTTATTCAGATTGACTATGAAATCGACGACTCCGATCTCAACGTGTTTCTCAGCCTCATGATCGAACGAAGGCGGATCCGTATCCGCGACGGTGCGCGAAACTGGACACTGATGCGAGATCTCGAAAATCCTCATCTCTGGATCGAGACATACCACACGCCTACCTGGGTGGACTATGTCCGACACAACCAGCGGCGGACTCAGCAAGATGCCGAAAACGCCGACCAGCTACTGGCCTTGCATCGCGGCGCATCAAGGCCCCGCGTGCACCGGATGATCGAGCGGCAGGCAATCTCGCCATCCGACGACGTCTTCCACCAGCATATCGAGCCACATTGAACGCCGGCCCTCAACGCAGTTTTGCTTTCAGCCCGGCATCAGGAAAACAGGTGGGCTGCATGCCGTTGCGGCTTTGCCAATCTCCAAGAGAGCGTCGCGTCTTGTAACCCGGAAGTCCATCGACATTGCCTACGTCATATCCTTTCGCGACAAGCGCCTTCTGCATGGCAAGCACGTCTGAGCGCAGCATTTTGCCGACATCGCCCCACGAGGCGCCAAAAGCACCGCTGCCATACGCGATGCGATCCGCGAGATTGCCTATGAACAGGGCATAAAGATCCGAATTGTTGTATTCCTTGAGGACGTAGAAGTTCGACGTCACCAGAAACTCAGGACCATGCGTTCCTGCCGGAACCAGCATCATAAAGTCCCGATCTGTCTCGCTCTTCGGGAAAGGTTTTCCGGATAAGCGGGTTATGCCTTCCGATGACCATACCGACAACGGCTTCGTCCGATCTGGCCCCTCCTGCGCACAGGTCACCCCAGGCGGGATACGGACTTCGAAACCCCAGTCCCGGCCACTCTGCCAGCCGCTCTTTGCCAGGTAGTTTGCTATGGAGGCCAAGCTGTCCGGCACCGAGGTCCAGATGTCACGATGCCCGTCGCCATCGAAATCAACTGCGTACTTCAGAAAACTCGTCGGCAGGAACTGTGGCTGTCCAAGCGCACCCGCCCAGGACCCATACATTTTTGAGGCCGCGATATCGCCGCCATCAATAATATGCAGGGCCGAAATCAGCTCTCGGAGGAAGAGGTCTTTTCTCGTTGACATAAATGCCTTCGTCGCCAAGACCTCCAGTGCCGGGTAGGGAAGCTTCGCCTGGCCAAAACCGGATTCGCGTCCCCAGATAGCGACCACGATCTCACCGGGTACACCGTATGCCGACTCAATCTTCCTCAAGGTCGCAGCATGTTGACCGGCAAGCCGCCTGCCTGTCGCCGCCAGCCCCTGGAGTCGCTTCTCGGAAAAGTAGCTTCCCGGCGACGAAAACTCCGCCTGAGTCTGCTTACGCTCCTTCGGTGGGCTCGTCCCGGGCGGAACAAGATCGGGAAGATCCCAATTGAGAGTGAGTCGGGCGGTCGCATCGTCAAAGCCACCACGGCTGATCCCGGCCTTCTGCGCCATCAGCCACAGGTCGCTCTTTACCCAGTCTTGGAACTGCCGCTCGACCGATGCCCGGTCAACGGCGAAAGAAGAACCGGACAAACAGATGAAAATCATGACGGCTGTCAACAGCAGACGACGCATGGCATCTCCTCCGTCTCTTCTTTTTCGACCTTACAGTCAGATTGTCGTTCTGGCCCGCAAGGCCGCTGATAGCGTACCCTCATCGAGATAATCGAGTTCGCCACCAACGGGAACGCCGTGGGCAAGACGAGTTATCTTGATGTCCAGTCCCGCCAGCTGATCGATGATGTAGTGAGCAGTGGTCTGTCCTTCGATCGTCGCATTGACCGCTATGATCACTTCGCGAACTCCACTTTCGGCGGCCCGATCAACCAGAGTCCGGATGTTCAGGTCTTCGGGACCAACACCTTCGAGCGGCGACAGCGTTCCACCAAGAACATGATAGGCGGCGTTCATCGCGCCTGCGCGCTCAAGCGCCCAGAGATCGGAAACGTCCTCCACCACGATGACGACAGACTGGTCGCGGCGATCGTCGGTGCAGACGGTACAGGGGTCGATCGTATCGACATTCCCGCACCTCGAACACACCTTCACCTTGTCATGAGCCTCACCCATGGCTCTCGCCAAAGGGCCCATCAGCTGGTCTTTCTTCTTGATCAGGTGCAGCGCCGCGCGTCGTGCGGATCGCGGTCCAAGCCCAGGCACCTTGGCCAGAAGCTGGATCAGTTTTTCGATTTCGGGACCGGTGACTCGTTTTGCCATTGGGCGCTTTTAGCCGATATCATCCCGCTACGGAATCTCCTAAGAAACGTCGGCCACCGAAATAAGTACACCGCTCTCTACCCGGGGATCAGGGTGAGCGTCTCGACAGGTGGCTTCGTCATTCGGGACGTTTTGACTTTAATGGCGTTTCCGGAATACGTCATGTCATCACATGGGAAGGAGTGACCGTGCAGATTCTCGATCCGAAACATCCATTCTTCAAACCGGCTTGGCGCCGATGGCTGACCGTTCTGTTGCCGGCCGCATGGGGACTCGTGGAACTTTCCAACAACGCCGTTGGATGGGCGATCGCCTTCTTTGCCGCTGCCGGCTACGCCGCTTACGAACTGCTCATCATGTACGATCGGCGGATCGCAGAGAACTCTTTACCGAGCGAAGCCGAAGAGCGGGATCAAGATTGACGGCCATACCCGCTCTTCGGCTTTTTGGTCACTTGATATACCAGCCCCACGGCTCATCACTGTTGAACGAAGTAATCTGCTTCACTTCGAGGTAATTCGAGAGCCCCCATTTACCGAGTTCCCTGCCGATACCGGACTGTTTGTAGCCGCCCCACGGTGCTTCCGTGAATGTCGGCTGCGAACAATTTATCCAGATGATTCCTGCGCGGAAAGCGCGGGCGACCCGCTCACAGCGCTGCTTGTCCTTCGACATCACGGCGGCGGCCAGGCCAAACCGGCTATCGTTGGCCATGCGGATTGCATCGGCCTCATCCTTGAATGGCTTGACGCAGACCACCGGACCGAAGATCTCCTCGCGCCAGACAAAATTGTCTTCGTCCATGTCCGTCAGGATCGTCGGCTCCAAGAAGTAGCCTCTATCAAGCCCAACCGGGCGTTTGCCGCCATGCGCGACCTTGGCTCCCTCGCTCAAACCGCGACCGATCATCGCCAGTACCTTGTCATGCTGTCCTTTCGAAACGAGAGGACCAAGCAGGATGCCATCGTCGAGACCGTTGCCGATGCTGATCCTTGCCGTTTCGGCGATCAGCCGTTCCATCAGACGAGGATAAATGCTTTCCTCGACTAGAACCCGGGAGGTCGCCGAGCAGACCTGTCCTTGGTTCCAGAAGATACCGAACATGATCCATTCGACCGCTTTGTCGATGTCGCTGTCGGCGAAAACGACGAAAGGCGACTTGCCGCCCAGCTCCAGGCTGACGTTCTTGATATCGCGGGCGGCGGCTTGCATGATTTTTGAACCGGTCGGCACGGACCCGGTAAACGCCAGCTTGTCGACACCGGCGTGTTCGGAAAGCGGTTGCCCGGCATCGGCCCCATATCCGGTTACGATATTCAAGACGCCATCCGGCAGACCTACCTCTTCGGCGATCGCCGCAAGTTCCAGCGCCGTCAGCGGAGTAAGCTCGGAGGGCTTCAGCACCATCGTACACCCGGCTGCGAGTGCCGGCGCGACCTTCCATGAAGCCATCAAAAGTGGATAGTTCCACGGAATGATGGCACCGGCAACGCCAATCGGCTCGCGCACGACCTTGGAAGAGAAGCGCGGCTCCGCCAGAGAGACAGCATCTTCGGAATTGCTGTCGAGTTCTTCGGCGAGGCCCGCATAGAATGCGAAGCAACCGGCTGTATCTTCCATATCCCAGACGGCTTCGGGCAATGGCTTGCCGTTGTCCATTACTTCGAGCCGCCCAAGATCCAGCTTGCGCTCGAGTATCTTTTCGGAGATCGCCCTTATGTACCGGGCGCGTTCAGTCCCCGACATCCTGGGCCACGTTCCGGTATCAAATGCCCGGCGCGCAGCTGCGACGGCCAAATCAATGTCCTCGGCGGTACCAGCCGGAGCATGAGCAAAGATTTCTTCGGTTGCCGGATTGATGACCGGGAAGTGTCCCCCTTTGACGGGCGCCACCCATTTTCCGTCGATGAAAAGCTTGTCCCGCATACCCTTTTCCCTTCTGGATCAGCCGGCTTTTTGCTCCGGCATTCTGCTTTTCTCAAAAAGTCCCATGATTGACTTGGCAGCTTTCTTGGTGCCCTCAGCCTGCTGCATCAACGCAGCATTCGCCTTGAGACGTTCCCGCATCGGGACGTCCTTGAGCAGTTTACATATTGCTGTTCCAAGTGCCGCTTCATCCCAGTCGTAGCGGCCGAGGCTAAGACCCACGCCCGTCTCCTCAGCGCGACGCGCGTTGTCATGTCCGTCCCAGCAATAGGGCATGACGAGGGATGGGACGCCGAAATAAAGTGCCTCGCAGAAGCTGTTGTTGCCGCCGTGATGAATGAACAGTCCCGACTGGGCGACCACGGAGGGCTGCGGAAACCAACTATCAATGAAGACGTTGTCCGGCACTTGGGTATAGTCGTCGCGCCAGTGGCCAGCATTCACAAGAAAGCGAAACGGCAGCGTCTCGAACACGCCGATCATCCGCTTCATCATGTCGACATCCATAGCGCCGAGAGACCCGAAACTCGTTAAAACAAGCGGCGCCTCGTTGTGGCTCGCAAATCGCGGAGGCAGCCACGCCGCCTCCTGACGCACGCAACCGTTAAGGAATACAAATTTCTGCGGGTCCAGCTGCTGTTGTCGTTGGTGCCTGATAATGTCTGGTGCGAGCAGGAGATTAAGCCATGGCGAAGGATCCAGAAACGATCCAGCCGCTGGCGATTTCAGTCCGCACTCCTGCAAAAAGGCCACGAAGCGTCTGTGCGCAGGCGCCGTAACCTTCTCATACGTCACGGTAAAGCGATCCCATTCCTGATCACGCGTCTCGGCACAACCTGAAAGATGGGGTGGAACGAGAGGGTCGCCGATCTCGGTCTCGGCGCAAGAAACAATCCGAACCCATGGCACCCCGCAATTCGCGATCGCAGGAAACATGACGACGTTGTCGAGAACGATAGCATCCGGCTTCAAACGGGACAGAAGCTGCCGAAGGGGTTCCTCCGCCCGGATCGCGGTATCGACGATCGCATCCCAGGTCGGACCGACATAGGATTCCAACTGATCGAACGGCGACTGACGAAATGCGTCCTGATGTTTGGAAATGAAATCGTTCCAGTCGGTCGGGCCGGTCGGGCCGGCATCCTCAAGTTGATACTCCGGAAAGCCGTACTCCGAAAAAACACCGCTGAAGCCGGGATGGCAGATGAACACTGGCCGCGCGCCAAGCCGCCGCAATTCCTGAGCGATGCCCACGCAATTCAGCGCCGCGCCGAAGCTCGCTTCAGGAAAGAGGGCGATGGTCTTGGGCTGTACCATACGATCTTCGCAGCAGTTAGCGCGATACGAGCTTGAAGGCGGGAGGGACGCCACGGCCCGCGATTCGGGGCTTCTGCGTCTGTGAAAGCTGTATATGGACTCGCATCAAATTGGCGGCAAGTTCCATCTGTCCCCGCTCGATCTGCTCGAGTATCTGCATATGTTCAATATTCGATTGCATCAGTCGATAGTTGTTTATGTGAACCACTTGGGGGAGAGCGCGGCGCCGCCGATGGTGGCTAGCAAGGGCTTCCGCCACAAAGGGGTTTCCGCAGCCCCTGGCCACCAACATGTGAAAATCGAGATCCGTCCGCTCAAACAGGCGACGGTCGAAATTGAACTCATCCATACCCTTGAGAAGAAGCATCGACTGCCTCAAGGACATCAAGGCGGATGTGTCACGCTTGAAATCGGGCAAAGTCAACGCCATCGGCTCCATGACCAGCCGATACTCGTAGCTTTTAACCGCTGCCTCGGCACTCACTGCAAATTGCTTGAGCACCCACTGCTGACCGGCGCCCCGCTCGGCGAGATTGTCCTCCGACAGCTTAATTAGCGCGTTTTGTACCGCCAGACGCGACACCGCATAGCGTCGCTGAAGTGCCGCGACTGTCTGGATCTCAGGAATTCGACCGGCCGCCAGGTCACGGAGTATGGCACCTGAGAGGTCGGCCTCCGCTTCGCCGCCCTCAGCATCATCGAGCCTCGTGATAGCGACGGGGTCGGCAGCAAGGACATAGCCACCCTCACTGTCCGCGGTCAGCAATCCACGATCAGCAAGTATCTGGAACGCTTTGCGAACAGGCGTCCTAGACACATTGCAAAGCGACGCTATCGCCTGCTCCGCAAGACGCTCTCCCGGCGACATTCCACGCTCAATGGCGATATCCAGTACTTTTTGCGCCAATTCGACATGGCGGTGATGCGGGCGCCGCTGATCCGTTGCCATGATGCTCCGTTCCTGAGTTCCAAGCACAACGTGACGAGATACGTAGCTTTAAGCAAGCCACCAATATCCAATTTTCGCCAAATTCGCAAAAGGTGAGAATCCCTATTGACGTATTTTTTTAAAAAATAGTACCGTTTATGGAAAGGCGGAAAACGACCGTGCAAAGCGGCATCGCCGAAGAGGTTGGAACAAACGAAACAAGGGAGTTTTCCGTGAAAGCGAAAGACCTGTCCGTGCTCAAGGCCGCGAGCACGCAATTCATGGCGAGCGTATTCGTTCTTGGCAGCCTTCAGGCTGCCCAGGCCGCAGATCTGGTTATCTCGAACTGGGACGGCTACATGGCGCCCGACATCGCCGACACCTTCAAGGCGGCAACCGGTATCGAGATTGAGGTGGTCAACCACGCCACCAACGAAGAAATCATGGGCAAGCTTATGGCGAGCCAGGGCAAGGGATACGACATCGTGTTCGTCTCCTCGCCGTTCGCCGAAATCCTCAATGCTCAAGGTCTCGCGGAGCCACTCGACAAGGCAGCAATTCCGAACATCGCCAACCTCTATCCCGAGGCGTCTAATCTGGCCTACGACCCGGGCAATGCCTATTCAGTTCCCTATACCTGGGGCTCCACCGGGCTTTGCTATCGCTCCGATCTCGTTAAGACCGCTCCGGACAGCTGGATGAACCTGCTGCAACCGGAGGATGATCTCAAGGGCAAAACCACAATGCTCGCAACCGACCGCTGGCTGATGGCGGCGGGGGAACTTGCCAAGGGGTATTCCGTCAACGAAACGGATCCGGCGAAGCTGGAAGAAGTCAAAAACCTTCTGATCGAGGCAAAGAAGACGCTTCTTGCCTACGACGATACCACGTTCTACTCCAAACTCGTTTCCGGCGAGGCTTCGCTCGTGCACGCGTGGGACGGGTGGTGCAATTACGGTATCGGCGAAAATGCAGACATTAAGTATGTCGTGCCGAAGGAGGGCTCCGACCTTTGGATCGATACCATCGTCGTGATGAAGAATTCGGAGAACAAGGACAAGGCGATGCAGTTCATCAACTTCGTCCTGGCCGCCGAAAACCATGCCTGGGCCGCAGAGAACATCCTCTACAAGGTGCCCAACAAGGCGGCAATGGACAGCCTGGACAAGGCCCTGTTCGAGCAATACCCGAACATGGCGATGACGCCGGAAGAGCTTACAAAGTACGAACTGTTGCGTGACTTGGGCAATGCTCAAAGGGATTACTCGCGTATCGTCAGCGAAATCAAGGCTGCGAACTGAGCCTGACCCAGGCCGTCTTCTCGATGAAAGGCGGCCTGTTCCCCGTACTTATGATTATACTCGCTTTGCTGCCGCGCTGAGCTAATCCCAGAGGCATTCCTTTCGTGTCATACCAGGCGAACAGACCGAACCTGATTGCTGCGCCGGCCGTAGGCTGGCTGATGGCCTTCATGGTAGCGCCATGCGTGTTGATCCTGAGCTATGCCTTCTTCGAGCGCGGCGTCTGGGGTGGCATCGAGTATAATTTCAATCTTGAAAACTTCGTCCGGGTTGCCGACCCCCTTTACGCCAAGATCTTTCTGACATCGGCCCGCATCGCCGGTCTTGCAACGCTCCTCGCGATCCTGATCGCTTACCCTGCCGCCTATGCGATAAGCAGAGCGCCGCGGACGCGCCAGCCAATGCTGCTGTTCTTTGCCGTTTTACCGTTCTGGTCGAACTATCTGATCCGGACCTATGCCTGGATCGTGCTGTTGAACCGGGAAGGCCTGTTCAACAATCTCCTGCGCCAGTTCGGGTATAATGGAGAGCTGTCGCTTCTTTACACCGAAGGTGCAGTCATCGTCGGGCTTGTCTATAACTACCTGCCATTTGTTATTCTCGCGATCTACTCGACGTTGTCGCGCCTGAACCCGGAACTGATGGAAGCTTCTCGCGACCTCGGCGCCGGGCCAGTCCGAACCTTCTTCCGCGTGACCCTGCCGCTGACCCTGCCCGGCGTTGCTGCAGGTGGTGTCTTCGTCTTCGTTCTCTCGATAGGCAATTTCGTGACGCCCGCCCTGCTTGGTGGGGGGCGCTTCCAGATGATCGGCAATGTGGTCTACGATCAGTTCCTGACGGCAAATGACTGGCCCTTCGGAGCCGCGCTCGGCATGGCGCTGATCGCGATCATGGTCGCGCTGTTGATGTTCCAGGCAAAGGCAACAGCTCACGCAAGTGGCGAGCGGGCCGGCGGGAAGGATTTGTGAGATGACCAATTCGCGTCTTCCGGGCCGAATGGTTCTGGTCCTTGTCTTCAGCGTCCTCTACCTGCCGATTGCTGTGCTCGTGATGCTATCTTTCAATGAGGCTGGGTTGCCGACCACCTGGTCGGGCTTCTCGACCAAATGGTACGGTGAGCTCTTCCGCAATGCGGAGATCCTCCGTGCCGCATGGAACACCCTCATCGTCGCCATCTTCGCGACGCTAATTTCGACCGCGCTGGGCACGATGCTGGCAATCGGCATGGAGGCACGACGCCGTAAAAGCAATGGCCTAGAGGCACTCGCCTTCGCGCCCATGGTGATACCGGACATCGTGCTCGCTGTGGCACTGCTTTCGTTCTTCTCCCGACTGAACCTGACGCTCGGGCTGCATACCATCATCATCAGCCACGTCATCTTCGACCTCGCCTTCGTATGCTCGGTCGTGCGGGCAAGGCTGAAGAATTTCGACTATTCGATCGTCGAGGCCTCACGCGATCTTGGAGCCTCCGGCTGGACCACGTTCTGGCGCGTCACCTTTCCGGTCCTTCTGCCCGCAATCGTGGCAGGAGCGTTGCTCGCCTTCACGCTTTCCGTGGACGAGTTCATCATCGCCTTCTTCACCGCCGGCGCCGGACGATCCTCGATCACCCTGCCGATCCAGATCTACTCGATGATCCGCTTCGGGATCACCCCTGAAATCAACGCGCTCGCGACGATCGTCATGGGTGTCAGCGCCACCGCACTGCTCATCTCCCAATGGCTCAACAAAGAACAGATGCAATGACGGACAGCCGCTCCACAAATGAGACGATCTTGAAGATAGATGGCCTGCGCAAAAGCTTCGGTCCTGTCATGGCCGTCGATGGCGTCTCGCTCGATATCCGCAAAAACGAGTTCTTCGCGCTCCTCGGTCCGTCGGGCTGCGGGAAGACCACGCTTCTACGCATGCTGGCAGGGTTCGAGAACCCTACGGGCGGACGCATCCTGCTCGAAGGAACGGATATCGCTCCCTTGGCGCCCGAAAAGCGCCCGTTGAACCTGATGTTCCAATCCTACGCGCTCTTTCCGCACATGACCGTGGCCAAGAACCTTGCCTACGGCCTGGAAATGGAAAGGCTTAGCAAAAATGAGATCGACCGCCGCGTCGATGAGATCATGACAGTCACCGACCTGACGCAATTTGCGAACCGGAAGCCGGAGCAGCTTTCGGGCGGCCAGCGCCAGCGCGTCGCTCTCGCCCGCGCGCTGATAAAACGACCGAAGGTCCTGCTTCTCGACGAACCCCTCGGAGCACTCGACAAGAAACTGCGTGAACGAATGCAGTTGGAACTCAAGCGCCTGCAGCACGAGGTCGGCATTACGTTCATCATCGTAACACACGACCAGGAGGAAGCGCTCGTCATGGCCGACCGCATGGCGATCCTCCGGGACGGAAAGCTTCTGCAATGCGGCTCTCCAGAAGAGGTCTATGAGAAGCCGGGAGATCGTTTCGTCGCGAATTTCATCGGCGTAATGAACTTCATAGACGGTCACATCGATACCGGCGGCCGATTTGAGGCTGCCGGTTTCAGCCTCGGTCTCGACCCAGGGACTGGCGGTGCGGTGACCCTCGCAGTGCGGCCGGAAAACATCCGGCTTTCGACTTCGGGAGAAGGTCTGAACGGCGTGATCGTCGATGTCGCTTATCACGGTCTTGACCGTGTTCTCCACGTGAAGACCACCGCGTCCGACGTGCCACTTCAGGTTCGCATCGCGGCCCACACAGCTGCGCCACATACAATCGGCGACACGATTGTCCTGGTAATAGACCCGGCCAAGTGCCGTATTTACAGAAACTAAGAAAAGGGGAGCCCGATGTCGCAAAAAACGATCGCATTTTTTCCTGAGGCGGCCTTCGGGCCGGCATTGAACTCGGTCGGCATAGCCCAGGCTGTCGAAGCGCTCGGACACAGGGCTGTCTTCCTGTCCGACCCCGGCTTCGTTTCCGTCTATGAAGGCTACGGCTTCGAGGCCCATCCCGTAAACCTGTCAGAACCGATGCCGGCCGAGCAGATGGCGAAGTTCTGGGAAGACTTCATCAACGGCCACATTCCGAACTTCCGCAAGAGCCCCTACGACCAGATCGATAACTACGTGAAGGATTGCTGGACAGCAATCGTCGATAGCGCCAAATGGGCGCAGAAGGATCTTCCGGGCGTGCTGGCCAAAATCAGGCCGGACCTGATCTGCGTCGACAACGTCATCCTTTTCCCCGCGATCAAACAGTATGGCACACCGTGGGTGCGTATCATCTCCTGCTCGGAGAATGAGATCGAGGACCCGAAGATTCCGCCGCATCTGTCGGGCTGTGGCGCCAAGGATTACGCTTGCCATGAGGCCTATCGCACGAAATTCAACGAGGTCATCAAGCCAATCCATGACGACTTCAATGCCTTTCTCGCCTCAACGGGAGAAGCGGCCTATCCGATCGGCCAGTTCTTCGAGGCATCGCCCTTCATGAACCTGCTGCTCTATCCGGAGCCCGTCAAATTCGAGCGCGAGCATCCTCTGTCCCCGAACCGGTTCCAGTATCTCGAAGGCTGCGTGCGCAAGGAGGCGCCCTACGAGGTGCCGACATTCAAGGCCAACAACGACAAGCCACTGATCTACGTCTCGTTCGGCAGCCTTGGCGCCGGAGACACCGAACTGCTGAAGCGCATCATCGCGACTATCGGCAAGCTGCCCTACCGCGCGCTCGTCAATGTCGGGGACTACAAGGACCAGTACGAAGCGGTGCCTGATAACGTCATCATCGAAAGCTGGTTCCCACAGCCGTCGGTGATCCCACAGATCGACGCGGCGATTCATCATGGCGGCAACAACTCGTTCACCGAGTGCCTCTATTTCGGCAAACCAGCAATCATCATGCCTTACGTCTGGGACGGCCACGACAACGCAACGCGGGTGGATGAAACAGGGCATGGCTTCAAGATGCCACGCTACGATTGGACCGACGCGGACCTGGCAGCAAAGCTCGACCAGATGATCAACGATCCCGCGATGAAGTCAAAACTTTCGGCAACCGCCGCTCACATGCAAGCCCAAAACGGTCCGCAAAAGGCCGCCGGCATTCTTGATGAACTGGTCAAGAGCGGGAAATTCAATGGCTGATACCCTGACATCGACGGCGCCGCATATCCATGGCGCCACCACCTTCGATGACCTTGTCGATTGGGGCGTGCAGTCCGATGCAGTCGAGGGCGTCTCCAGGTCCTCCGGCCGGCTTCTGTTCAAGGGACCGAACAACCAGCCCGAAACCGGTATATGGGTCTGCACACCCGGGCGCTGGCGGCTTTCTATCCCAAGAGACGAATTCTGCCACTTCGTTGCCGGCAGGGCTATCTATACGTCCGATAGAGGCGAAGTGATCGAAATTGGACCCGGAACGGCGGTCATGTTCCCGGCCGGCTGGGCGGGCGAATGCAACGTGATCGAGACGATGCGCAACATCTACATGCTGGCCTAGGAGACGGCGCGATGTCGACACCCACTGGACCGATCACGGGATCGTCGAAATGGAAGACTGGGGCGAAAGCAAGTCAGCGATCGCCGGGTCCCCACGCATGAGTGGCAAGATTCTGTCCGTCAAAGAGGATGGATCGAGCGAATGCGGCATCTGGTCCTGCACACCCGGCGAACGGACAGTGACGTTCGCAAATGATGAGTTCTGCTTCTTTCTGGACGGCGAAGGTTCTTATGTCCGTGACGATGGGGAAGTCATCCCCGTGAAGAAAGGCTCGGTCATCTTTTTCGCCAAGGGATGGAGCGGTCGCTCCATCATCACCAAGACTCTTTCCAAGGCCTTCATGTGCCGCTGAAAACTACAGGAAACACTCATGACAACGACTGCTCCCCTCATGCGCAAACCTCTCGAACAGGCCGATCTGGTCGACTGGGGTACGATTCCCACGATGATCGAGGGGGTCAGCCACGTGTCGGGCAAACTGATCCACAAAGGGCCGAACGGCGAGAGCGAATGCGGGCTTTGGATCTGCACGCCTGGCAAGTGGGAATGCCACGTCACTCGGGACGAATTCTGCCATTTCCTCGAAGGACGAAGCACCTATGTGCACGAGTCCGGGGAGGTAATCGAGATCACCCCAGATACTGCCGCCTTCTTCCCGAAGGACTGGAAGGGTGTTTGCACAGTCCATGAGACGATCAAGAAGGTCTACATGATCCGTTGATCGACGGATCCATATCACGAGGCGTACCATGTTGTCCGAAGCAGCGCATCGTCGCGTCGCATTTCTTTCCGCCGAGGGCTACGAACCAGCTGAGGCCGTCCCTCTTGCCGGCGATGCTTCGGCACGACGCTACTACAGGCTCCCGAACAGGGGCGTTCTCCTAATGGAAGAGACACCGAACGCCCGGGATTTGTTGTCGTTCGTGGCGATAAGCAGCCACCTCAACGGGTTGGGGCTGTCCGCGCCCCGAATCCATGCGGTCGATTTTGCCGCAGGTTTAGCTTTGGTAGAGGATTTTGGGTCGCAGACCTTCACGCGACTGTTGCAAGAGGGGCGATCGGAGCAAGAACTTTACGAGCTTGCCGTCGATGCGCTCGTCCACTTGCACGATCACGGAAGCCAAAGGCCTTCGGACGTCCCGGCATATGATACCGCCGCGCTGTTCGAAGAACTGGAGATGTTCACCAAATGGTATGTTCCGCAATGCGAGCCGATGCTCGACGCGACCGCGTTCGAGGAAGCATTTCTCGCCGAATGGGGCCGCGTTCTGGGGGATGCCGCCCGCTGCCGCGATACACTCGTGTTACGCGATTTCCACGTTGATAACCTGATGGTGGTCGAAGGTCGTTCGGGCATCGCTGCGTGCGGCCTTCTCGATTTCCAAGATGCCGTTTTGGGCTCTGCCGCCTATGATCTGGTGTCGCTTACCCAGGATGCCCGACGCGATCTCTCGCCAGGTCTCGAGCAACACCTCGTGGAACGCTATCTCAGGGCGCGCCCCAAGCTCGACAGGGCGTCGTTCATGGCCAAGTATTGGCTTCTCGCGGCCCATCGACACACGAAGATCCTTGGTAATTTCGAGCGCCTTTCAAAACGGGACGGAAAGCATGGCTACCTCGACTTCATTCCACGGGTCCAGCGCCAGCTGAGCAAGGCTCTCGATGAAGCCCGGCTCGATGATATTCGCGAGTTGATGGAAAGTCGGCTGCCCTACTGGGCCAGTCACAAGCCGGCAATTCCGACCGTCTCCGACAATTATGAGAAAGCAAGAACTGCATGACTGAATTTGACCTCAGCAAGCCCGCCTACTTCGCGGGCGCAACCTACAAGGCCAGCACCGGGAAACGTGTCGAGGTCATCGATCCCGCCACACTTCATAAGGTCGGCATGCTCGCTGAAACCACCGATGCGGAGATCGCTTCGGTTCTGGAGATAGTCGGTGTAGCGCAAAAGGCGTGGGCAAAGCTCGATGCGAAAAGCAGGGCGACAGCCCTTCATAGAATCGCAAACCGCATCGAGGCTACCGATATGCGGTTTTGTGCCGAGACGATGTCGCGCGAGATGGGCAAACCCTATCCGGAAGCGATCGGCGAAGTGGCCAATTGTGCCGGTGCCTTTCGCTATTTCGCCGAGATGGCGCGCGATGACGGCGGCAAGGTCGCGGGAACGACACAAGTCGGCTCGTTCCAATATGCCCGCTACGAACCTTTGGGCGTCTCCGTTCACATCATGCCCTTCAACTTCCCGATCCTGCTCATGTGCTGGACGGTTGCGGCCTCGCTTGCGTCTGGAAACGGCTGCATCATCAAGCCGGCACTGGCCACGACGCTTTCGACGCTAATTTTCATGGAGGTTTTTGCCGACCTGCCCGAAGGCTTGATCGCCTGCCTTCCCGGCGGCGCAAACGTGGCGCAGAGCCTCATCCATTCGCCAAAGACCCACGCCATCGCGTTCACCGGTTCGGTTTCGGCCGGCAAGGCGGTCGCCATGGCCGCTGCCGGCGAGATGAAGCCCGCGGTCATAGAGGCGGGCGGCTCAGACCCGATGATCATCACGGCGAACGCGCCCCTCGACATCGCGGCCGCTGGCGCCGTCACAGCAGCGTTTCATATGTCAGGGCAGGTGTGCACATCCGCCGAGCGCTTCTTCGTCGTTGATTCGGTGCACGACGCGTTCATCGAAAAGTTCGTCGCCGAAACGAGGAGACTTCGCATTGGGAACGGGCTCTCCAAAGCCGAGATCGGTCCGGTCGTTTCCGAAGCCGCAAGGGCTAAGGTGATCCGGCTTGTTGAGGACGCTATCGCGAAAGGTGCCAAAGTCGAGATTGGCGGACGAATTCCTTCGTCTGAACCTGTCGGATGGTTCTATGAACCGACAATTCTGACCGGCTGCACGCCCGAGATGGCGATCATGCGAGAGGAATGTTTTGGGCCTGTTGCCGCAGTCTGCCGCGTCGCCGATTTCGACCAAGCCGTCACGTTGGCGAACGACAGCGAATTTGGCCTCGGAGCCTCGGTCTTTACCACTTCGCTGGAAGAGGCGCTCGAGGCAGCGGATCGGCTTGAAGCCGGCATGGTGTGGGTCAACAATCCGATGATCGACAACGACGCGCTGCCGTTCGGGGGCTGGAAGAAATCGGGTATCGGTCGCGAACTTTCACGCCTCGGGCTCGACACGTTCCGTCGGTCGAAGATGGTGATCATCGATCACAAGCCGGAAAGGCAGGGGTGGTGGTATCCCTACCCCGACGACTGGTTCTACGAGGCCGGCGGCCGCAAGCACGTCTGAGGCTTCCGAGTTTCCCTTCCAATCAAGTCAGGACACAAAAAATGATAATCTCGATTCTCGGTGGAGCCGGCCTCATGGGCGCCGGTATCGTCCGCGACCTTGTTTCCGATCGTACCATCATCGACATCTCGGCGATTCGCATCTGTGACGCTGATCGCGTCCGGATGACGGAGCTGGCAACCGAACTCGCGGATCGGCGCATCCAATTGGTAGAGCTCAATGCCAGTGACGAGGGTTCGCTGCGTTGCGCCGTCTCGGGAGCCGATATCTGCATCAATTGCGTACCGACTCTGCTCGGCTTCCAGATGGCCATCTTCGAAGCAGCCCTCAAGGAGAAGGTCGCCTATGTCGACCTCGGGGGCCTAGGCACCTATACCGTCAAACAACTGGCCGAGCACGAGCGGTTCAAGGCTGCCGGGGTGACGGCCGTCATTGGCGCAGGCGCCGATCCCGGCATGTCAAACGTCATCTGCCGGGCAGTTGCCGACGAACTGGACGAGATCGACGCGATCAATCTCTACTGGGCCGCTGAGCTTGTCGGCGATGAAAACCCGATCCTCGTCCCGCCTTACAGCGTTTCGACGGTCCTGGCTGAGTATGCCCATCCGAGCACACAATTCTACGACGGCAAACACGTCACCTGCCCACCGATGAGCGGGCGGGAATACCTCGATCTACCTGAACCCTGGGGGCGCTGCGAATTCATGCACTCACCCCATTCCGAGCAGCTCACCGTGCCGCTAGCAGAGGGCATAAAGGACAAGGGCATTCAGGAATTCTCCTGGAAGCTGCATCTGCCGCATCGCGAGCACGAGGCCTGGGTCGGACTGGTAAAGGCCGGATTCGGTGACTTTGACGACGCGGTCGAGGTTAACGGTGTGCACGTCCGACCGCTCGATGTGCTCAACAAGGTCATCAACCGCAATATAAAGAAGAATGCGCAGAGGCTGCCCGAGCAGGAAAGCCACGAGATACACTTCGCCGTCGGCCGAGGGCGAAAAAACGGTCAAGCTGTGCGTATCACCGTCGAAGTCGTGGTGCGCCCGGATGAAATGTATGCCCCTTATGTCGACGCATGCACATCAATGAACGGGTCGATTGCGGCCCAATTGATTCTTGCAAACACCCGGAAGCCCGGCGTTTGGGCGCCGGAGTCGTATTTCGACGTTGAAGCCTATTTCGCCGAGCTGAGGAAACGAAAGTTTATCGTCAACAAGGCTTCGGAAGCGCTTTGAGAGGTAGCGACCTCATGCCCGCAAGACGAAAGAAGCTCGACGTAGGACCTTTTTTTGTCGCGAGCCTCGCCTGCGGCAACGGGAGTACCGTCTTCCTTGCGCAGGCGGCGTCAAACCGTCCGGAATAGGACGGATTGCCGTCTCTGCTGGCGACCACGGGTCACCGTCTTGTTGGAGGGGTCTCATTATTATCGATTGGTTTGGTTGCGGGGGCAGGATTTGAACCTGCGGCCTTCAGGTTATGAGCCTGACGAGCTACCGGGCTGCTCCACCCCGCGCCAAGCGCATTCGGCTTTGCCGAATGGCCGGCCCCGCCTCGCCACAACGCCTTGTGGTGTATCCGCGACGGAACGGGAACAAGGATACGGGCGTGGAAAAGAAGGGGGAAAGCAGCGGTGAGATTTTTTTCGAGGGTGGGAGGGATTTTCTTTTAAGGCGCTGATTTTGTTGGGAGATAATTTTCGGCTTGGTGAGAATATAGACAGCGGACGAGTGAGCTGACTGAGGGTGTACACCCGCATTGGCGGGATTCGCATTCAGCGTTTGGGGGCGGGTGCACCGGTGGGCTTGGTTTTGGATCCTCGGGTCAAGCCCTCGGAACGATCCCCCTCCCGTGCGATTTCAGATGTTTAGCCGTGGCTGCGCCACGGCTAAGTCATCGAAATCTCTGTCTCCTCCGCAAGGGGGAGATGGGCAGGTTGAGTGCCCTGCATCGATCGCCGACCGTGTCGCCCCGGCGATGGCAAAGGCATCGTTCGGCGGGACTGATGGCGTGCGGGATATTATTCCACCTTGCCCAACGTGCCGGCTTGCGAGTCGTCCTGCCGAAGAGATTCCCTGATGGCACTGAGCGCGCTTTCGACGGCCTGGGCGTGTTTCAGACGTTGCTGATAGCTTGTTTGCACAGCAGCGGACTGCGAAGACTCTGTCTCCTGATGGTCCTGATCTGTCGCTTTGAACGGCAGGATGATTGCCATGGACGGCGCTCCAAAACTGAACTGCACCCGGTTTCCGGCGTGGCTTGCAGAGTTGCCACGCCGGTGTGTGTCAGGCCTGGACGATTGCTGTTCCAACGCCTCGCTCAGAACTCTTCCCAGGTATCACCCTTCAACGCCGCATTGCCGTTGAATGCGGTTGCGACGCGCGCCGTCATCTGTCGCGCCGGTGAGGTGACAGGCTTCGAGGCGGGGGTCGCGGCCTTTGGCGTGCCGCGGGAGGCCGCCGGGCCGGTGCCGATGTTGAACTGCGACAGCAGCTGGAACAACTGCTCGGCCTCGCGGGCCAGGCTGTGGGCGGCTGCGGAGGTTTCCTCCACCATGGCGGCGTTCTGCTGCGTGCCCTGGTCCATCCTGTTGACGGCTGTGTTGATCTCCTTCAGCCCCGTCGCCTGTTCGCGCGACGCCTCGACGATGGCGGCGACATTGCCGTTGACCTGCACCACCTGGGTGACGATCTCCCGGAGCGCCTTGCCGGTTTCGCCGACCAGCGCCACGCCGCTCTTCACGTGACCGTTGGACGCGTTGATCAGCTCCTTGATCTCCTTGGCAGCCTTGGCCGATCGCTGCGCCAGTTCACGCACTTCCTGGGCGACGACGGCGAAACCCTTGCCGGCCTCGCCCGCGCGTGCAGCCTCCACCCCTGCGTTCAGCGCCAGGAGGTTGGTCTGGAAGGCGATCTCGTCGATCACGCCGATGATGTTGCCGATCTCGCCGGCCGAGGTCTCGATCTTGCCCATGGCGTCCACCGCCTGGCCGACAACGTCGCCGGAGCGCTCCGCATTGTCCTTGGTCTCGCGCACCAGCTTGCCAGCTTCCTGGGCCCGGTTGCTGGAGTCCGAAACCGTGGTGGTGATCTCTTCGAGCGCCGCCGCCGTTTCCTCGACCGACGCGGCCTGGGTCTCCGTTCGTTTGGCAAGTTCGTTGGAGGCAGTCTGCACCTGTTGCGAAGCCGCCGCGATAACGCCGGCATTCTGCGAAATCGTGTGCAGCGTCTGGCGCAGCTTTGCCGCCGCACTGTTGAAATCGACGCGCAGCTTGTCGAGCGCGGGCAGGAACGGGCTGGACACGTCCTGCGTCAGATCGCCCTCGGACAGCGCGTTGAGCGACCGCCCGAGCTGGTTGACGTTCTCCACCCGCTGCGTCACGTCGGTCGCGAACTTCACGACCTTGAACACCTTGCCGTTCATGTCGAAGATCGGGTTGTAGGAAGCCTGGATGAAGAC
This sequence comes from Ciceribacter sp. L1K22, assembly GCF_017599385.1. GTDB lineage: Bacteria > Pseudomonadota > Alphaproteobacteria > Rhizobiales > Rhizobiaceae > Allorhizobium. Next base: position 394,383 of record NZ_JAGFPK010000001.1, on the reverse strand, counting down.
CTTCCTGCCGCCCTTGCCGATGCGCATGAATTCATCGGAGAAGAACTCGCCGCCGGCCAGCCGCGCCCAGAACGTGCGATAGTCCTCGCTGTTGACGTAGGACGGTTCGCAGAACATCGAGTGGTGCTTGCCCTGGACTTCGCCGAGCTGGTAGCCGAGCGTCTTCAGGAAATTCTCGTTGGCGGTCTGGATCTCGCCCTTCGGCGTGAACTCGATGACCGCCTGTGCCCGGGAGATCGCCGCGAGCTTGCCGGCGTCCTCGGCGGCTTTGAGCTTCTGCGCCGTGATGTCGGTCGCGAACTTCACCACCTTGTACGGCTTGCCGCCGCTGAACACGGGATTGTAGGAGGCCTCGATCCAGATCTCGCCCCCGGTCTTGGTGATCCGCTTGTACTGCCTGCGGTCGAACTCGCCGCGCCCGAGCTTTGCCCAGAATTCCGTATACTCCGCCGTTGCCGCCTCGGCCGGATCGACGAACATGCGGTGATGCTTTCCGACGATCTCGGACAGCGGATAGCCAAGCGCCCGACAGAAATTCTCGTTCGCACTGATAATCGTACCATCGAGCTTGAACTCGATGATCGCCTGAGACTTGCTCATGGCGTCAAGTACGGCCTTTGTATCGCTGCCAAATCCCAGCATGGTGTTCCCCTAAGAATGATACGCGGTGTTCGCCGGGATCCCACTTACGGGCACCTGCTCGCGCGATGGGTCAAATGTCGCATTCAACAATTTAGAAGATGTAAACTTTAAACGATAAACAGCGGTTTTTGCTCAAAGTCGACGCATTTTGCTGTCGAGCCTGGGGTGGTGGCCACGTAAGCCCAACGCAATGTTAGCGATTCATAAAGCAACCCATGGAAGATACCGAGGAACTCAGACTCGAATTTGGGCGGGATGCGGAGCCACTGGAACGTCATGCCGCGCGAAGCTTGCGGGGCGTGTCCGTGGAGTATTCACGGCTCAAGCTGCCGGCCGAATACGACTTCTCATGGCAAGGCCACAGCCACTACCTCGCCTATCATGACCTCGTGCTCCTGGATGGCGAAATGGAGGTTCTAGGCGAAGCGCCCGTCGCCGGCGGAGACCTTCGCGAGCAGATGACGTACGTCCCGTCCGGAGTCACACTGGAAGGTTGGGCGAAGCCGGCCCATAGGCTGAATGCCTTCACTGTCGTCTACTTTAATACGGACGTGATGGAGGAGGAGTTACAGGCCGAATTTCGCGTCGCTGAAGCCCGGCCTCGGATCTATTTCAAGGATGACGAACTCGGGTCGACAATGCGCAAGCTTGGCCAGCTGTTGGGCGAGCAGGGCGAACATGTCTCGAAAGTCTATGCCGAAACACTGGGTCTTGCGGCTGCACTTGAGATGTTCCGGACGATGACCGCCGTGCCGCAATTGCCGGATGTCCATGGCCGCGGCCAGCTCACAAATGGCCAGAAGCGATTGCTGAACGACTATCTGCAGGAACATCTGTCTGGCGATATCGGGCTCGACGAGCTTGCCGTTGTCTGCGGCTTGAGTCGCTACCACTTCTCACGCGCCTTCAAGGCGACATATGGAGAGCCGCCCTATCAGTATCTGACACGCCTAAGAACGGAAAAAGCGTGCCACCTGCTGGCCGAGAGCCACCTGTCGATCGCCGAGATCGCGATCGCGTGTGGTTTCAACGGTGTCAGCCAGTTCGGCCGGGCATTCAAGAATATTGTTGGGCAGTCGCCCCTGGCGTTCCGCCGCCGCGCCTGATGAAGAGCTGAGCTCGCCCTTGCGCCGGAAACGCGAAAGCCCGCCGGAGGGGGCGGGCTTTCTGCTGCGGGAGAGGTTCCGGGGAGGGATCAGAACTCTTCCCAATCCTTTTGGGAGACAGCGGCATTGCCGTGCGACATCGGCATCGGACGGGAGGCCGCCGGACGGGTGCTGCGGCTCGGCTCGGCCATCGCCTGGGCTGTGGCGCGAAGCGCGGCGGCGGGGTTGGAGGCCATCGAGGCGTCCAGCTTGAACTGCACGACGAGCTGGCGAAGCTTGGCGGCTTCGGCGGCAAGTGCGGCCGAGGCGGCGTTCGACTGTTCCACCATCGCCGCGTTCTGCTGGGTCGTCTGGTCCATGGCGTTGACCGCATGGTTGACTTCGGTGAGACCGGTCGACTGTTCGCGGGCCGAGATGGCGATCGCGTCCATGTGCGTGTTCATCTCGCCGATGAAGCCGCCAATGGTCCGGAGCGCTTCGCTTGCCTTGCGCACCAGATCCACGCCCGAGGAAACCTCGGCGCTGGAATTCTGGATGAGCTGTTTGATCTCCTTCGCGGCGTTTGCCGAGCGCTGTGCCAGTTCGCGGACTTCCTGGGCGACGACGGCGAAGCCCTTGCCGGCTTCCCCGGCGCGTGCCGCTTCCACGCCGGCGTTGAGCGCCAGGAGGTTGGTCTGGAAGGCGATCTCGTCGATGACGCCGATGATGTTGGAGATCTGCTGCGAGCTGCCCTCGATCTTGCGCATCGCCTCTTCGGCGCGGGCAACGACTTCCGACGACTGGGTCGCGGACGAGTTGGCCTGCGAAGCGACGCTGCGGGCCTCTTCCGTGCGCTTGGTGGAGTTGGCGACGTTCGAGGTGATTTCCTCCACGGCGGCCGCGGTTTCCTCAAGCGAGGCGGCCTGCTGTTCGGTGCGGCGCGACAGGTCGTCGGAGCCGGAGGCGATTTCGCGGGTACCGCTTTCCATGGTGGAGATCGAGTTGGCGATCGCCGACATGGCCGTGCCGAGCTGCATGATCGACTGGTTGAAGTCGTGACGCAGGGCCTCGAAGTCGGGCGCAAACGGTTCGGTCAGCTGGAACGACAGGTCGCCGGCGGCAAGCCGCTTCAGGCCGCCAGCCAGACCGGAGGTCGCCACGCGAAGACGTTCGGCGGCTTCCGCCTCTGCCCGCTCCTGCGCGGCGATGCGGTCGGCCTCGGCCTGCTTGCGATTCTCTTCCGCCTCGGTTTCGAGGCGCTTGTTGGCGATCGCTGCCTCGCGGAAGACGCTGAGCGTTTCGGCCATCTGGCCGATTTCGTCCTTGCCGCCCTTTTCGACATGCACGTCGAGATCGCCATTGGCGAGCCGCGACATGATGCCGGACAGGTGTCCAAGCGGTTGCGAGACGAGGCGGAAGTTGAGGAAGCCCATCACGGCAGCGACAATGGCGACGACAATCGATGCGGCAAGGCTGATCGTCTCGACCGATTCGAGCGCGGCCATTTCGTGGACAAGCGCCTCTGCGGCGATCTTGCTCATGTCGGCATCGATGACAGTCAGTTTCTCCTTGAAGGAGTCCATCAGCTTCGCGCCGGCGCCGGTCGCCTCGATGGCGCGGGCGGTTTCCACCGTCATCGGGTCGCGCATCAGCAGGACCTGCTTGGCAATGACGTCGTTGCGCCACTGATTGAGAGTAGTTTCAGCTTCCTTGAAGGTCGCAACGTTCTGCGGCGCCGTTTCGCCATAAAGAGCTTCCAGCTTCGTCATCTGCTGGTCGAGTTCGGCCTGAAGGCTGTCGTACTGCGCCATGTAGTCCCGGTTGCCGGTCAGCAGGAAGGACTTGATGGCCAGGTTGGTCGCCGTCACGGTCTCGTTGAACGCCGCCGTGCCTTCCACGACTTCGTTGATCTTCATGTCGTTCTGCACGAGATGCGTTGCAGTCGTTGCACGGGTATAGATGAATGCGCAGGCGACGATGGCGATGACAGCCAATATGCCGAATGCGGCGAAACCCTTTGCGCTGACGGATATGTTCTTCAGCATGATGAACCTCGGTTATGTAGTCTGCGAGCGCGGCCGTCCGCCTCTGTCCCCGCCGGTTGCGCTTTTAAGCGGCGCCGTCATCCCCCGCCGGGGCAGCGCCGCCGGTTGGTATCAGGAGCCCGCCTGGGCGCGGCGCTCGAGTTCGGTGAGGTTGAGTTCCACCGTCACCGCGCCGATCTGCTTGGCTCCGGACGCATCGTTGAGCGTAAAGCTCACCTGGTTACGCCAGATCTTGTTGTCCTCGTCCCATTCCGGCTCGTCGACGAAAAGGGCATCCTTGCCGACGTCGAAGGTGTTCTGGAACTTGCCTTCGTCACCCTGCCAGAAGTCGCTGGTGATCGAGCTCTGTCCGACGTTCAGGCCGTTCTGGTCCATCACGAAGATTTCGGCATAAAGACCGAGCGAGCGGCCCTGCATGCGGGCGAGATAGACGGACAGCGGATTGGACAGCGTCGCTGCGATCAGCGGCTTGTCGGCGTCTTCGCGTTCCTTCTTCCACTGCTCGTCGAGCTTGTCGATCGCAGCCTGGTCGAGCTTCGTCAGCCGGTCGTTCTGGGCCTGGACCGACATCCGCACGATATCGGTCTCGATAAACTCGCGCATGGTCTTCACCAGTTCCGGCGTCACGAGACCCTTCACATCGGGCATCGGCGGTTCGGCGCTGGCGACTGTCGCGGAGAGCAGCATCATGGCCGCTCCGTATAGGGGCATAAGGGTGGTACGCATGATTCATCTCCTTTATGCGTACCAAATATAGGCATCACTCCTTAAGAGAGCTTTAACGTTAGAAATCGCTCATTAACTTTTTGTTTGGATTTTCGCGAAAGCCAAAGTAAAGTTGAGTAAAATTGGAAACAACGTCGCCGTGTATTCCGGATTTTTACTTCGGTGAGGCTGGCGGCGCGTAAGCGACCCTCGCGGATGTCCGCTGCAGGCTTGCGCTTGGCTCAGTTCGTCAAGGTGTAGGGCCGGCGCAGCGCATTGGCCTCAAGCCAGTCGATCAGCGCCTCCGGCTCGTCGGTCTGGATGATCGTCGCGCCGCGCTCCACCCAGAAGCGGTAGACCTCGTCCTGCCGGTTCTCGCGCCAGGCGAGACCATCGCCGCGCCCGCCCGCGACCATGCCCTCAGGCCGGTCGGTGATCGGATAGGTATTGATCCAGAGATGCGCATTCGTGCGGATCGCCACGGCCTGGGCCTGCCGTGAAAACAGTGCCCCGCCGTCTGGCGTGATCGCCTGCGCCGGATTCTTGTGCCACACGACCATTTCCGCCGCCGGCGCCAGAAGATGGCGGTTGACGCGCTCGATGAAGGCGGGGTCATTGACCGCGTCGTCGGCGAAGATCGGCATGAAGGCGAGGCCGTTGCCGATCCTGGTCCGGACCGCGATCGCCCGCCGCAGCCGCTCCTCGTCCCAGACCGCCATTTTCAAAAGCACGCCGTCGGTCATGGAAAGACCGCGTGCAACCTGGGCGATTTCAGGCAAGTCCTCCGGTTCGAGCTTGTTGTCGATGTTGACGAGAATGCGTCCCCGCGCCACAGCCAGCATCTCGGCAAGCGTCGGCACGGTCTCCGCCGTCACCTCTTGCGATCCCTCGACGACGAGATGGCAGCCGCGCAGCGCCGCGAGGCTGTACCGCGCGACCTCGCCTTGACAGGTGGTGGTCCGGTCCAGCGTTGCGTCGTGCATGACGACGAGCACGCCGTCCGATGACCGCCGCACGTCGAGTTCCACCATGTCGACACCGATCTCTGCTGCATGCAGGATCGCCGCGCGGGAATTCTCCGCCCGGACCGGACGATCGCCGATCTTCCAGCCGGCCCGGTGCGCCACCACCATCACGTGGTCGCGAAAGCCGTTGGCGTCGCCAAGTCGTTCGGCGATCATTCGGGCGATGCCGCCGTCTTCGGAAAGGACCGGAGCGGTCGTTCCGGCAAGCGAGGGAACGAGTGTCAGGAGAAGGGCGAGGATCGGCGGGGTGAGGCGCATGGTCGGCACTCCGGGAGGTCTCGGTCGACCGCCGGATAGCCGCTTCGCGTGACAGGGACGTGAAGAACCGATGAAGGATCGGTGACGATACGGAGCCGCTCTTTGCGACGCAGTCTCATCTTCCGTCGGTTGACGACCCTTCAAATGCCCGTTTCGCGCGACCCTAGACTATTGTATATAAGGTTCGATATGGATAAATGTCGGCGTGTCCGCTTGCGCGGCTCGGAAGACTTCGCTCTTGGGAGGGGGCTCTGGCATGACAGCGATCAAAATCATCATCGCAGACGATCATCCGTTGTTTCGCGGCGCGCTTCGGCAGGCCGTGACGGGCATGGATGGCACGCAGGAAATCATCGAGGCGGGAGACTTCGATGCTGCCCGCCGCGCCGCCACCGACCATGGCGACGCCGACCTGATGCTGCTCGATCTGGCGATGCCTGGCGTCAGCGGCTTCTCCGGCCTGATGTCGCTCCGGGCCGAATTCTCCAGCCTGCCGATCGTCATCGTCTCGGCGACCGACGACCCTGCCACCATCCGCCGCGCGCTGGAACTCGGTGCTTCGGGCTTCATCTCGAAGTCCTCCGGCATCGATGAAATCCGCGCCGCGATCCAGTCCGTCCTCGAAGGCGACATCTGGACGCCGGAAAGCTATCAGGACGGGCCCGAACCCGATTCCGACGTCACCGACCTGATCAACCGCTTGCGCACCCTGACGCCGCAGCAGAGCCGCGTTCTGGGGATGCTGGGCGAGGGGCTGCTGAACAAGCAGATCGCCTACGAGCTCGGCGTCTCGGAAGCGACGATCAAGGCCCACGTCTCGGCGATCCTGCTGAAGCTCAAGGTCGACAGCCGCACCCAGGCCGTTATCCAGCTCGGCAAGATCAACATGGCGATGGTGGCCTGACGGGCCGGGGAAAGAGGATTTTATTCCTTTACTCCGCTCATCGTCTCGGCTAGATTTGCCTGACGGGCCGGGCCTTCCGGCCGCCTCGTTCGGGTTCTGCCATGCTGTCGCACGACAATATCTGGAAAGCCATAGACCGGCTGGCGGAGAGTCATGATCTCTCGCCATCGGGGCTTGCGCGCCGTGCCGGCCTCGATCCGACGTCGTTCAACAAGTCCAAGCGCGTCGGTCCCGACGGACGGATGCGCTGGCCCTCGACGGAATCGATCGCCAAGGTGCTGGAGGCGACCGGGGCGAGCCTCGACCAGTTCATGTCCTTCGTGCGCGGCGGCATCTCGCTGTCACCGGGTGCCGATGGCGGCCGGCGGTCGGACGCGATACCGCTGCTCGGCTTTGCCCAGGCCGGCGCCGGTGGCTTTTTCGACGATGGCGGCTTTCCCGTCGGTCAGGGCTGGGATGTCGTCGAGTTTCCGGCTTCGCCGGGCGAGGCCGCAGGCGCCTATGCGCTCGAGATCCAGGGCGACAGTATGCTGCCGCTTTACCGAGACGGCGACGTGTTGATCGTCCAGCCGGGCGCCCAGGTGCGGCGCGGCGATCGCGTCGTCGTCAAGACCCGTGACGGAGAGGTGATGGCAAAGGTGCTGGCTCGCCAGACGCCCCGCTCGATCGAACTTCTGTCGCTGAACCCCGAGCACCCGAACCGCCAGTTCGACCTCAAGGACGTCGAATGGATGGCCCGGATCGTCTGGGCGAGCCAATAGGAATTTCGCCCTATGCGTTTGCTCGGCACGGTCGGCGTCGGACTTGCGGGCGTTCTGGTGATGGCAGTGTTGATGGTGGGAGCGGGCGAGCGTTTGCGGGACCGGCCGTCCGCGCCGGCTCCGGCGGATGAAACGCCGGCCCCGGCCGCAGCCGCTGCTGTCATCGAGACGCGCAACGCCCGACCGATCGACCCGGCGCGGTTCGCCGCACCCTTTGCCGAAGGCGCGACCGCGCTCGAACGCATTGCCTCCCGCCAGCCGGAGCCGAAGCCGACCGCCCGCGTTGCCGTGGTGCTCCTGCCCCGTCCCGTCAGCCTGGAGGTCGGGCTGTTTCGCAGCGGCGACCGGATCGTGCGCTTGCGCGGCCTGGAACCGCTCGCCCCGTCGACGGTCTGCGATGCGCCCCGCGGTGGAAGCTGGCCCTGCGGCATGGTGGCGCTGACGCGCCAGCGCATGCTGGTGCGAAACCGCACGATCGCCTGTGACAACGGCACCGAAGGGGATGGCGCCGAGATGCTCACCACCTGTCGTGTCGGCAATGCCGATATCGGCCTGTGGCTGGCGGAAAACGGCTGGGCGAAGCCGATATCCGGCTCCGGCCTCGAAGCGGCGGGCGAGGCGGCGAAGGCATCGACGAAGGGGCTGTGGGGTAGCGATCCGCGCGTGGCCGGCTCACAGCCGTGATCGGCCGGACCCGCCGCGATGGCTTGCATCGCGGCGGACTTCCGATAGTGTGCCGCCCGAAAACGCGCCCGTGCCTCAGGCAGGTTGGAGCGCAGGCAGGACAGGCAAGGACGAGAATGAGATGAAGGAACAGTTCACCCACCACGACGCGCTGATCTTCGCCATGGTGATGATTTCGGCGGTCGACAGCGCCATGCCCGATCGCGAACTGCTGCGCATCGGCCAACTGATCGACGTGCTCCCGGTCTTCGAAGGCTATGACAAGGAAAACCTGATCCTCGTGTCGCAGCGCTGCGCCGAAATCCTCGGCGGCCCGGAAGGCCTCGACATCGCGCTCGAGATTATCCGCGACGCTTTGCCGCCCCGCCTCTACGATACGGCCTATGCGGTGGCGGTGGAAGTCGCCGCCGTCGATCTCTCGGTCAACCAGGCGGAAATCCGGTTGTTGCAGCTTCTGCGCGACCGGCTCGGGCTTGATAAGCTGACCTGCGCCGCGCTGGAGCGCAGCGCGATCGCCCGTTACCGCAAGGCCTGACTGCCGGGCGCGATCGCGCCCGCCGGCTGGCTATAGAGATCATAGGGAAAATACCGAAGGTAGATCTCCTGCAGGCGCCCGTCGCGTGAGAGTGCCGCAAGACCGCTGTCGATCGCCTCGACGACCCGCGGATCCGAGCGCGTGACCATCACCGTCAAGCCTTCACCCAGGAAGTCCTGCGAAAAATAGGGACCGTCGAACAGCCGGCAGCAGCTTTGCGAAGCGGTGGCGTTCGCCCAGAAGCTCAGTTGCAGCGCATCGGCGAAGCCGGCCTCGACATCGCCTTCGATCAAGGCGGAATAGAGCGCGGCCCGGTCCTCGAACGCCTTCGGCTTGAGCGTCGGGAAATAGGCCTTCAACATCGCCTCATGCGCGGTGCCGCCGACCACGCCGACCGTCTTTCCGAAGAGCGCGCGGGCATCCTCGCCGGACAGCGTGGCCCGCCGGCTGACGACGAAACGCGCCGGCAGCATCATGAACGGTCGCGAAAACGAAAAGCGCGCGCGAAGCGCCTCCGTCGGAGCAACGCCGGCGATCACGGCCTCTCCCTGGCCCTCGGCCAGCGCATTGGCGAGATCGCCATAGGGCAGGGCCTGGATCTGGCACTTCGCCTCCAGCCCGAGCTCGGCGCAGAGCTCGCGGGCGAGGTCGACGTGGAAACCAGCCAGACGCCCGGTCTGGTCGGCGAAGTTGAATGGCGGGAAATCGGTCGAGGTCAGGAAGCGCAGCCGGAGCACCGCTGAAAGGTCGGGGCGCGGCAGGCGCTCGCGCTTGTCGAACAGCAGCGGCATCGGCGAATCCGCCGCTTGTGTGGCCTGCGGCGTGATCGGCAGGGCAAATGAAAGCACAAGCATCAGCCGCCGCACAGACCTCCCCCAGTGTTTGAGGGGTGTAACTTCAGATTGTACCATTATCCTACGCCTGATCGAGGCCGGGGGGCGTTTCCGTTCTGGCGACGCTTTAGCAGACAAGTGCGATTTGGGGAATATCGCGGTTTCCGCGAGCAGGGTACCTATGTCGGCGCCACGCGAACGGTTGGAGCGGTTTTGGCTCCAGGTCCGGAGGTCGGGGAGTTTCCGGAAGACAGCGCCGAGTGCCGCATCCTGAAACGCCTCGGGTTCTCCAAGCCGGCCATAGCGGCCGCCGCCGACAATGCGGCGCGGCGCGGAACGACAATCGAGCAGGAACTTCTCGCGACCGGCTGGATCCGAGAGGAGGCCTACTATGCGGCGCTCGCCCGGCTTGCTGGGCTTCCCTTCGTCGACGCGCTCGACCCGGAAGCCGTCATGGATGTCGAAGGCATGGACGTCCTGTTGCAGCGGCCGACAATGCTGAGGGTCTACGATCGACGCCGCGCCCCCTCGGTTGCCATCATCCCCCAGGCGGGACGGATGGAAAACCTGCTCGACAGCATCGCCGCGATGCCGACATTGTCGAAAAGCCTTGTGGTGACGACGCCCTCGGCGATGCGTGCCGCCGTCTGGAAGGCTGGCGAGACACGCCGGGCGCTCAACGTCAGCGCCAGTCTGTTCGAGCGGCAGCCGCGCTTCTCGGCCCGCATCGTCATGACCGGCCTGCAGGGCTTCGTGCTGGGAGCGGCAAGCGCCGGCGCCGGGCTCGGACTTGCTTTGTTTGGCGGCCCGGTGCTGCTGGCGCTGCATGCCAGCGTCTCCAGCTTCTATCTGGCGGCTCTTGCCCTGCGCGGCGGTGCGCTGCTCTATGCCATTCGCGAGCTTTTGCCGATCGACAGGCACACGCCGGACGAGGATCTGCCGGTCTATACGGTGATCGTCGCGCTCTACCGCGAAGCCCCTGTGGCGGCCCAACTGCTGAAGGCGCTCGACCGGCTCGACTGGCCGAAATCCCGTCTCGACGTCAAGCTCGTCTGCGAGGCGGACGACCGGGACACGATCGATGCCCTGAGGGCGCTGCGGCCCGGCCCGCATTGCGAAATCGTCGAGGTGCCGCCGATCGGGCCGAGGACCAAGCCGAAGGCGCTGAGCTATGTCCTCGGCGCCGCGCGAGGCGAGTATGTCGCCGTCTACGATGCCGAAGACCGGCCGCATCCGCTGCAATTGCGCGAGGCCTGCCACCGCTTCCGCCATATGCCGGACAAGGTGGCCTGCCTGCAGGCGCCGCTGATCATCAGCAACGCGCAAGCCTCCTGGGTGAGTGCGCTGTTCGCGGTCGAGTATGCGGGCCTGTTCCGGGGGCTGCTGCCGGTGCTGGCGCGCCTGCGCATGCCGCTGCCGCTCGGCGGGACCTCCAATCATTTTCGCACCCGCATCCTGCGCGAGGTCGGCGGCTGGGACCCTTACAACGTCACCGAGGATGCCGATCTCGGCCTCAGGCTCTATCGTCTCGGCTATCGCTGCGGCGTGTTGCGGCGCCAGACGCTGGAGGACGCGCCGACGGAGATGGGCGTCTGGATGCGCCAGCGGACCCGCTGGTTCAAGGGTTGGCTGCAAACCTGGCTGGTGGTGATGCGCGACGGCGGACGGGCAAGGCGCGAGATGGGTCTCCTGGCCTATGTCGTCTTCCACCTGCTGGTCGGCGGCATGCTGCTCTCGGCGCTCCTGCATCCGGTGATGCTGATCACGGTTCTAAGCTCCGTCTTCGCCATGCTGGGCGCGCCACGGCCGCCGCTGAGCCTCCTGCAAGTCGGGCTGATCGCCGTCGACATCGTCAACGTGCTCGGCGCCTATGCCTGCTTTCTTGGCCTCGGCGCTGTTGCCATGATCGGCTACGAGAAGCGGCTGATCGGCTGGCGCTGGCTCGCCGTGCCGCTCTACTGGATGATGATGGCCGCCGCCGCCTGGCGCGCCGTCTACGAACTCCGCCGGCGACCGTTCCATTGGGCCAAGACGCCGCACAAGCCGGTAGTGATGGGGCAGGGGGCGTCATCAACCGAACCCCCACAAAAATTGAAGTGGCCGAGGCTGTGGAGGCGGCAAAAGGCAGATGCTTAAATGACAGCTGGAGCGGGTGAAGGGAATCGAACCCTCGTATTCAGCTTGGGAAGCTGCTGCTCTACCATTGAGCTACACCCGCTTGCGGCTCTGTCTCTAGCAGGAACAACGGTCCCGCTTCAAGATCAAATCAGGGCGCGCGGAAATGCTTGGAGAGCTTCAGGCCCTGCGCCTGGTAGTTGGAGCCGAGGCCGCTGCCGTAGAGGCCTTCGGGCGGTTCCAGCATGTGTTCGTAGACGAGGCGTCCGATGATCTGGCCGTGTTCGAGGATGAAGGGCACCTCGTGGCTGCGCACTTCGAGCACCGCCCGGCTGCCGGCGCCGCCGGCGCCCGCATGGCCGAAACCGGGGTCGAAGAAGCCGGCATAATGAACGCGGAATTCGCCGACCAGCGGATCGAAGGGCGTCATCTCGGCGGCATAAAGCGGCGGCACATGCACCGCCTCGTTGGAGACGAGGATGTAGAACTCGTCCGGATCGAGGATCAACTCGTCGCGGCCGCGCGAATAGAGCGGCTCCCAGAAGTCGAGCACGTCATGGGCGGCCTTTTTGTCGACATCGATCACCGAGGTGTGGTGCTTGCCGCGATAGCCGATCAGCCCCTCGGGACCAGAGCCCTTGAGGTCGATCGAGAGGGCGATGCCGCCGCCCGACACGTTCGGCGCATCGGCCGCCACCAGCGTCTCGGCGGCGTGCAGGTCGACGAGTTCCTGCTCGCCGAGCAGGGCATGACCCTTGCGAAAGCGGATCTGCGACAGCCGCGAGCCGCGGCGCACAATGATCGGGAATGTGCGCGGCGAGATCTCCAGGTAGAGCGGACCCTTGTAGCCGGCCGGCACCTTGTCGAATTCCTGGGCATAGTCGACCATCACGCGGGTGAAGATGTCGAGGCGCCCCGTGGAGCTCTTCGGGTTGGCCGAGGCCGAAATATCGCCGGGCAGGTCGAGGCTTTCCATCAGCGGCACGATGTAGACGCAGCCGGTTTCGAGCACCGCGCCGTTTTCGAGGTCGATCTCGTGCAGCGTCAGGCGTTCCAGCTTGTCGGCGACCGTGCTGGAACGGCCGGGCATGAAGCTGGCGCGCACGCGCAGCGCCTTGGAGCCGAGACGGAGATCGAGGCTTGCCGGTTGGATCTGGTCGTGATCGAGCATGGCTTCGCTCAGAAGCTGGCCGTGCCCGAACAGTTCGCCGATCGCCCTGTCGGCCAGAATGCCCGCTTTTCTCGTCATGTCTTCGTTCCTGTTTGGCGCGACAAAACCAAAGTCGAGGAATTGACGCAAGCCCGCATCAGGCGTATTGCAGCCTTATCCCGTGGTGATTTGGCCGGTCGGCTTGCAGCCACGTTAAACAAATGGCTAAAAAGACCGGGTCCTGGAACCGGTCTGCGATTGCGACCGGTTTTTTTGTGTCTGAAAGGCCAGACGGCATGAGCAAGAATTGGCGTCCCGCAACCCGCCTCGTCCACGGCGGAACACTTCGTTCCCAGTTCGGTGAAACCTCCGAAGCGATCTACCTGACGCAGGGCTTCGTCTACGACACGGCGGAAGCCGCCGAGGCCCGCTTCAAGGGCGAGAACAATGGCTTCATCTACGCGCGCTACGGCAGCCCGACCAACGACATGTTCGAAAAGCGCATGTGCCTGCTGGAAGGCGCGGAAGATGCTCGCGCCACCGCATCCGGCATGGCCGCGGTGTCAGCGGCGATCCTGAGCCAGGTGAAGGCCGGCGACCACATCGTCGCCGCCCGCGCGTTGTTCGGTTCGTGCCGCTGGGTGGTCGAGACGCTGGCGCCGAAATATGGTGTCGAGTGTACGCTGGTCGATGGTCGTGACCTGAAGGCCTGGGAAGCGGCGATCCGCCCCAACACCAAGGTGTTCTTCCTCGAAAGCCCGACGAACCCCACGCTGGAAGTGGTCGATATCGCGGGCGTCGCGACGCTCGCCAATCAGGTTGGCGCCAAGGTCGTGGTCGACAATGTGTTCGCCACGCCGCTGTTCCAGAAGCCGCTGGAGCTTGGCGCCCACGTCGTCGTCTATTCCGCGACCAAGCACATCGACGGACAGGGCCGCTGCCTTGGCGGCGTCGTGCTCTCCGACAAGGAGTGGATCGACGAGAACCTGCACGACTATTTCCGCCATACCGGTCCGGCCATGTCGCCGTTCAACGCCTGGACGCTGCTGAAGGGCATCGAGACGCTGCCGCTTAGGGTGAAACAGCAGACCGAGAATGCCAAGAAGATCGCCGATTTCCTTGCAAACCATCCGAAGGTCGCCCGCGTCATCTATCCGGGACGCGCCGACCATCCGCAGGCCGATATCATTGCCCGTCAGATGACAGGTGGCTCGACGCTGGTGGCGATCGAGATGAAGGGCGGCAAGCAGGCGGCATTCGGCCTGCAGAACGCGCTGGAGGTCGTGAAGATCTCCAACAATCTCGGCGACGCCAAGAGCCTGATCACCCATCCGGCGACGACGACGCACAAGAACCTGTCGGAGGAGGCGCGCGCCGAGCTCGGCATTTCGAGCGGTCTCGTGCGCCTGTCCTGCGGCATCGAGGACAGCGAGGATCTGGTCGAGGATTTCGCCCGCGCACTCGACAAGATCCCGGGCTGACGGCATCGGACGGGCGAGCCTAGGCTCGCCCGGGCATGCGGCCTCACCGCTTCTTGCGCCGGGCTTCCTTGATTTTGGCCTGATCGTGTAGAATATGCTGATTGATCAGCGATGTGAGGTGAGCCCGAATGTATCGTGCCGTGACCCGCGACATAGAGGTCATCGTGGAGCCGTTTTATCTGGAGGAGCAATCCGATCCGGACGACGGCCGCTATGTCTGGGGCTACAAGGTCGTGATCGTCAACCATTCGCGCGAGCCGGTTCGCCTGGTGCAGCGCTACTGGCACATCACCGACCAGAACGGCCAGGTCGACGAGGTGAGCGGTCCGGGCGTCGTGGGCGAGCAGCCGCGGCTTCGTCCCGGCGACACGTACGAATACTCCTCCGGCTGCCCGCTCGACACGCCGTCGGGCATGATGTTCGGCCATTACCAGATGCAGACGGACGAGGGCCGGCTGTTCGAGGTGGCGATCCCGGCGTTTTCGCTCGATACGCCGGGTCTCGCGCGCGTCCTGAACTGAGGCCGGCCGAACCGGTCAGGCGTTTTCCAGTTCCGACACCGGATAGGTGTAGGTGGTCGAGCAGAACTCGCAGGTGACGCCGATCGCACCGTCTTCCTGGCTGGCATCGATTTCCTCGGCCGAGAAGCCCTGCAAAACGCCCTTGATCTTCTCTCGCGAACAGCTGCACCGGTCGTAGACGCCGTTGGGCTCATAGACGCGAACGCCGCGCTCGTGGAACAGCCGGAACAGCAGTCGCTCGATGCCGACCTGCGGATCGGTCAGTTCGTCGGCGTCGACGGTGTCGACCAGCAGGCGGGCTTCCGCCCAGCCGTCGTCCTCGGCGTGATCGTTGTCGCGGTCATCGCCGTCGCCGCCATGCAGGTCCGGATGGCGCATGCGCTCCGGCGCCTCGGGCAGGAACTGGGCGATCAGGCCGCCGGCGCGCCAGGCATGGCGCGGCTTGCCGGTCTGGTCGCGATCATAGAGTTCGGCGACGCCGAGGCGCACGCGGGTCGGGATCTGCTCCGACTGGCGGAAATAGACGCCGGCGATCTCCTCGAGAGAAGAGCCGTCGAGCGGCACGATGCCCTGATAGGGCTGCATGAAGCTGCCCTGGTCGATGGTGAAGGCAAGCACGCCGGTGCCGAGCAGCTTTTCCGGAGAGGCTTCACCGGCGGCGACGGCGCTGGCGACGGCTTCCTCGTCGAAGCGGGCGTAGGCGCGGACATTTTCCGGCGTGGTGAAGTCCGCGACCAGAAGGTCCACCGGGCCGTCGGTCTTGGTCTGCACCGTGAACTTGCCCTCGAACTTCAGCGAGGTGCCGATCAGCACCGTCAAAACGATCGTCTCGGCCAGCAGCCGCGCAACGGCCGGCGGATAGTCGTGGCGGTCGAGGATGCTGTTGAGCAGCGGTCCGAGCTGCACCGCGCGGCCGCGCACGTCGAGGCCTTCGACCTGGAAGGGAACGACCCTGTCGTCACCGGCGAAACCGAATTCGCCAAGCTCTACTGTTCTGTCTGCCATGCTTTGGTAACTCCCGGCGCGTCCGCGCCAAACGAAAGGGGCTGGCACCCCAGATTTTACCGCACACATGGGGAACCGGCGCCAAAAGGTCAAGCGCCGGACCGTTTCCGGGGCGCCGGTGTCAGATCGCGCCGAGGCACCAGGCGAGGATAGACTTCTGCGCGTGCAGACGGTTCTCCGCCTCGTCGAAGACGACCGACTGCGGACCGTCGATCACGTCGTCGGTGACCTCCTCGCCGCGGTGCGCGGGCAGGCAGTGCATGAACAGCGCGTCGGTCTTGGCCCGCTTCATCAGTTCGCCGTTGACTTGGAACGGCTGGAACACGTTGTGGCCACGAGCCTTGTGCTCGAGGTTCATCGATACCCAGGTGTCGGTGATGACGGCATCGGCGCCGGCAACGGCCCGATCGGCATCATGGCACAGCATGATCTCGCCGCCATTGTTGCGCGCCCAGTTGAGGATCTTGTCGTCAGGCTCCGACCCCATGGGCACCGCCATGTTCATCCGGTAGCCGAAACGCGCAGCACCCTCGACCAGCGAATGCAGCACATTGTTGCCGTCTCCGGTCCAGGCGAGCGTCTTGCCCTTCACCGGGCCGCGATGCTCCTCGATGGTCATGATGTCGGCCATGATCTGGCAGGGATGGGTAAGATCGGTCAGCGCATTGATGACGGGCACGGTGGCGTGCTCCGCCATTTCCAGCAGGCGGTTGTGATCGGTCGTCCGGATCATGATCGCGTCCACGTAGCGCGACAGGACCTTCGCGGTGTCGCCGATCGTCTCGGCCCGGCCGAGCTGCATTTCGGTGCCGGAGAGAAACAGCGTCTCGCCGCCGAGCTGGCGCATGCCGACGTCGAACGACACGCGGGTGCGGGTGGATGGTTTCTCGAAGATCATCGCCAGCATCTTGCCGGCCAACGGCTTGCCGGCCGTGCCGGCCTTGGTGTCGCGCTTGCGGCCGATCGCGTCGTCCAGCATCAGCCGGAGATCGGAAGAGGAAACAGCCGAGAGATCGAGAAAATGCTTTGGAGATGCCATTGGTCCACCCGTCAGCCCTGAAGGCTCTTCTTTTGGTTCGCTGCCGTCAGGTTTTCGGCAGCCCGTTCGATGCGCCGCAGGCCCTCTCGTGCCTCTTCCGCCGTCAGCGTTAGCGGCGGCAGCAGCCGGATGACGTTGTCGCCGGCCGAGACGCTGAGCATATGCTCGCCGCGCATGGCCAGCAGCAGGTCGGCGGACGGGCAGGCGGCCTTGATACCGAGCATGAGCCCCTCGCCACGAATATCCTCGATCACATCGGGATAGCGATCCTTGAGCGCGGCAAGACCCTGGCGCAGCACCAGCGCCACATCCTGCACATTGCGCAGGAAACCATCGGCGAGCACGACGTCGAGCACCGCGTTGCCGACAGCCATGGCAAGCGGATTGCCGCCATAGGTCGTGCCATGGGTGCCGGCCTTCATGCCCGCGGCCGCATCGTCGGTCGCAAGGCAGGCGCCGAGCGGGAAGCCGCCACCGATGCCCTTGGCGACCGCCATGATATCGGGCGTGATGCCGGCCCATTCATGGGCGAAGAGTTTTCCGGTCCGGCCGACGCCGCTCTGCACCTCGTCGAGGATGAGCAGCAGGCCGTTCTCGTCGCAGATATCACGGAGCGCGCGCAGGAATTCGTTCGGCACGACGCGGATGCCGCCTTCGCCCTGCACCGGCTCGATCAGTATGGCGGCGGTTTCGTCGGTGATCGCGGCCTTCACCGCGTCGAGGTCGCCGAACGGCACTTGGTCGAAGCCGGCCGCCTTGGGGCCGAAGCCTTCGAGATACTTGGCCTGGCCCCCGGCCGCGATTGTCGCGATCGTACGGCCGTGGAAGGCGCCCTCGAAGGTGATGATGTGAAACCGCTCGGAATTGCCGCGCGCGAAATGATAGCGCCGCGCCGTCTTGATCGCGCATTCCAGCGCCTCGGCGCCGGAATTGGTGAAGAACACCTTGTCCGCGAAGGTCGCTGACGTCAGGCGTTCGGCGAGTTTTTCCTGCCCCGGAACGTCGTAGAGGTTCGACAGGTGCCAGAGCTTGTCCGCCTGGTCCTTCAACGCCTCGACGAGATGCGGGTGCGCGTGGCCGAGCGAGTTGACAGCGATGCCGGCGGCGAAATCCAGATAGCGTTCGCCGGTCTCGGTCACGAGCCAGACGCCTTCACCTCGCTCGAAGCGCAGCGGTGCGCGCATGTAGGTCTGATAGAGCGGGGATGCCTCGGCCATGGCGCGGAACTCCTTCGGCAGGCGGGGATTGAGACGGTGGGATGACAACCGGTTGGAAGTGCCGGAAATCAAAATGCCGCCTTGCGGCGGCGCCCGCACTATCTCCATTTCCTCCCTTGCTGTCAACAAAACACCGCATTCGCGGGCTTGTTGGCGAAGCGTGTGAGAAAACCGTCGCCAAGGGTAAAATTTGCTCTTGAAACGCGTCGGGAAGCAAGTTGGGGAAAACTTTAAAATCGATTCCCGATGATTCCGCCGACTCTTGTCACGGAGTCAGGCTCACACTAGGTTAATCGTCAATTACTAGACTGCATGCGGCGGAACTAGTCACCGACAGTATCGAAGTTATTTTTGTTTCGGAACGCTCCGAAGCAGCGGTGATGGATTCTGTCATCAATGCTACAGGCGGAGAGCAGGCATGAACTGGACGGATGAGCGCGTCGAAAGGCTCAAGAAATTATGGGCCGAAGGTCTGAGCGCGAGCCAGATCGCGGCGCAGTTGGGCGGAGTGAGCCGCAACGCGGTGATCGGCAAGGTTCACCGTCTCAACCTTCCCGGGCGCGTCAAGGCGGGTGGAACGAGTTCGGTCGCACGGGCGACGAAGCGTCCCGCCGCACCGCAGCGGTCCCAGACCTTCAACCCGCGTCCGGTCGCTGCCCGCCCTGCTGTACGGCCCGCCAACGCCCTCGTTTCGAAGGATGGCGCCGAGTTCGAGGGCGTCGAGGAAACCCGCTTCTCGCCGGCCAACGACGTGATCGTTCCGATCTCTAAAAAGCTGATTCTGACAGAGCTGACCGAGCGCACCTGCAAATGGCCGATCGGCGATCCGACCAAGGACGATTTCCATTTCTGCGGGTGCGAGGCCCTCGACGCATCGCCCTACTGCAGCTACCACGGCAAACTGGCTTACCAGCCGGTGTCCGAGCGTCGCAAGCAGGCGCGCTGATCCGTCAGAATCCGTGATTTTCAAAGGGCCTTCGGGCCCTTTTTTCATGTCCGCATCCGGTCATGGAAAAGGCCGCTCTTGACGAGCGGCCTTTCGGGATGTGGGGATCGGCAGGCTTCAGGCTTCCATCGAGTAGCCGGCGCCGCGCACGGTGCGGATCACATCCTGCATGTTGGAGAAGTTCAGAGCCTTGCGCAGGCGTCCGACATGCACGTCGACGGTCCGTTCGTCGACATAGATGTCGTGACCCCAGACACCGTCGAGCAGCTGCGAACGTGAGAACACGCGGCCGGGCGAGGCCATCAGGAATTCCAGGAGGCGGAATTCCGTCGGGCCGAGGCGGACTTCGCGGCTCTTGCGGTGGACCCGGTGGGTTTCCCGGTCGAGCTCGATATCGCCGCAGCGAAGCACGCTGGAGAGCACTTCCGGCTTGGCCCGGCGCAGCATCGCCTTGACACGGGCCATCAGTTCCGGCGTCGAGAACGGCTTGACGACATAGTCGTCGGCGCCGGTCGAAAGGCCACGGACGCGCTCGCTTTCCTCGCCGCGGGCGGTCAGCATGATGATCGGCAGGCGCTCGGTCTCCGGCCGCATGCGCAGGCGTCGGCAGAGTTCGATGCCCGAGACCCCCGGAAGCATCCAGTCAAGGATCAGAAGATCCGGCACGCGCTCCTGGAGGCGAAGTTCCGCCTCGTCTCCGCGCAGGATCGTTTCCACCTCATAGCCTTCCGCTTCGAGATTGTAGCGCAGGAGGACGCTGAGGGCCTCCTCATCCTCGACGACGGCAATCTTCGGCTGCATGTCTTCGTCCGCCCTGCTTATTCTGTAACCGCACCGAGCGAGGACGTCAGGTCTTCCTTAGGCCGTTCGCCCTCCGGCTGGGAGCCGGTGGTCATGTAGTAAATGGTTTCCGCGATGTTGGTCGCATGGTCGCCGCAGCGCTCCAGGTTCTTGGCGCAGAACAAGAGGTGCGTGCAGGTGGTGATGTTGCGCGGGTCTTCCATCATGTAGGTGAGGAGTTCGCGGAACAGCGAGGTGTAGACGGCATCGATTTCGTCATCGCGGTCGCGGATCGACTTGGCCTTCTCGGCCGAGCGCGTCGTGTAAACGTCGAGCACTTCCTTGAGCTGAACGAGGACCAGTTCGCAGAGATGTTCGAGACCGCGGCCGAGCTTGCGCGGCACGCCGGTGCCCTGCACCGCCATGACGCGCTTGGCGTTGTTCTTGCCCATGTCGCCGACGCGTTCGAGGTCGTTGGCGATCCTGAGAGCACCGATGATCTCGCGCAGGTCGGCAGCGACCGGCTGGCGACGCGCGATGGTGACGATCGCCTTGTCGCCGATCTCGCGCTCGATGGCGTCCATGACGACGTCGTCGGAGATTACTTTCTGGGCGAGAGCGGCATCGGAATTCACGAGGGCGCGGACGCTGTCGGCGACCATCTGCTCCGCCATGCCGCCCATCTCGGAGATGCGCCGGATGAGGTATTTCAGTTCCTCGTCGAAGGCCGATAAGATGTGTGTGGAAGACATTTTATGAGTTTCCTGTTCTTGAAACGAGCGCGTGAGGAGGATCAGCCGAAGCGACCCATGATGTAATCCTGCGTGCGCTGATCGTCCGGATTGGTGAACATCTTGTCGGTGTCGTTCTCCTCGACGAGTTCGCCGAGGTGGAACATGGCGGTGCGCTGCGACACGCGGGCTGCCTGCTGCATCGAGTGCGTGACGATGACGATGGTGAAATTGGTCCTGAGTTCGTGGATCAATTCCTCGACCTTGGCGGTCGCGATCGGGTCGAGCGCCGAGCAGGGCTCGTCCATCAGGATCACTTCAGGGCTTACCGAGATGGCGCGGGCGATGCAGAGACGCTGCTGCTGGCCGCCGGAGAGACCGGTGCCGGGCGCGTCGAGGCGGTCCTTCACCTCGTTCCAAAGGCCGGCCTTCTGCAGCGCGGAGGCGACGATGTCGTCGAGGTCCGACTTCTTGCGGGCGAGCCCGTGGATGCGCGGGCCGTAGGCGACGTTCTCGTATATCGACTTCGGGAACGGGTTAGGCTTCTGGAACACCATGCCCACCTTGGCGCGCAGCTGCACCGGATCGACCTTGGGATCGTAGATATTTTCGCCGTCGATCAGGATGGTGCCGTCGACGCGGCAGCTCGCGATCGTGTCGTTCATGCGGTTGATGCACCGCAGGAAGGTCGACTTACCGCAGCCCGACGGGCCGATGAAGGCCGTCACCGAACGGGGGCGGATCTCGATGTCCACGTCCTTGATCGCATGCTTGTCGCCGTAGAACACCTGAACCTTGCGGGCCGAGATCTTCGTTTCATTCATGATTGCAGCTTTCGTCGTGGTCGTAGTGATTGTGGTCGGCATGTTACTCATCTGTCAGCCCCTCTTACCAGCGACGCTCGAAACGGCGGCGGAGAATGATTGCGATCAGGTTCATCAGCACCAGGAATACCAGCAGCACGATGATCGCACCGGATGCCCGTTCGACAAAGGCCGGGTCGCCGCGCTGGGTCCAGTTGTAGACCTGGACGGGCAGCGCCGATGCGGGATCGAAGAAGCCCTCCGGCGGTCCGGCCGGATATTCGCGGACGAAGGCGACCATGCCGATCAGGAGAAGCGGCGCGGTCTCGCCGAGCGCCTGGGCCAGGCCGATGATCGTGCCGGTCAGGATGCCGGGCATGGCGAGCGGCAGCACGTGATGGAAGATCGACTGCATCTTCGAGGCGCCGACGCCAAGTGCGGCATCGCGGATCGACGGCGGAACCGCCTTCAGCGCCGCGCGCGTTGCGATGATGATCGTCGGCAGCGTCATCAGCGTCAGCACGAGGCCGCCGACGACCGGTGCCGATTGCGGCAGGCCGGCGAAGTTGATGAAGACGGCAAGGCCGAGGATACCGAAGACGATCGACGGAACCGCCGCAAGGTTGGCGATGTTGACCTCGATCAGGTCGGTGATCTTGTTCTGCGGCGCGAACTCCTCGAGGTAGATCGACGCGGCGACACCGAGCGGCAGCGACAGGACGAGGACGATCAGCATCATGTAGGCCGATCCGAGGATCGCAACGCCGAGGCCGGCGGCCTCCGGACGCGTGTCGGATGCGTCGGGCGCGGTAAAGAAGTCCCAGTTGAACTTCGTGGTCAGCACGCCGGCACCCTTCAGCGCGTCGGCAAGCCGGAGCTGCTCGGGCGACGTATTGCGGTCGAGCGCAGCGCTTTCCATCGTTACCCGGCCCTTGTAGTAGCCGTCGATACGGCCCGACGCGAGCAGGTTGAACGCGACCGTTTCGCCGATCACCGAGGGATTGGCGAGAACATAGTTGCGCAGGCTTGCCGGGGCTTCCTTGGAGATCAGCTCGGCGGCCGCCTTGGCGTTCATTCCCTCGACGGTGATGTCGTTGGTCGCCATGGCGTCGGCGAGCGCCTTCTCGATCAGCGGCGCATAGCCGAAGGTTGATACCTTGGCGATGTTTGCCGGATCCCGCGTTCCGTCCTTGTCGAGCGTTGCCGGATCGAGGAACACATTGACGGTGATATAGGTCTGCTGGAAGGACGACAGGCCGTTCGAGAGGATGGACAGGAGCAGACCGACGAGCGCAAGCACACCGAGCGCCACCGCGATCCTGCCCCAGAGACGGAAGCGGGCCTCCGCAGCATTGCGACGTTTCGTGCGGTCATCAACGGCGAGCAGCGACTTCGACTGGACGCCCTTGGCGATGTTGTCGAATACGGAAATGTCGGTCATTCGTACTGCTCCCGGTATTTGCGTACGATGTAGAGGGCCAGTACGTTGAGCCCGAGCGTGAAGACGAAGAGGGTCAGGCCAAGCGCGAAGGCGACGAGCGTCTCCGGGCTTGCGAATTCGGTATCCCCGGTCAGCTGACCGACGATCTTCACGGTGACGGTCGTCATTGCCTCGAACGGATTGAGATCGAGCCGCGCGGCGGCACCCGCCCCGAGAACCACGATCATGGTCTCTCCGATGGCGCGGCTGGCCGCCAGCAGGATCGCGCCGACGATGCCCGGAAGGGCGGCCGGGAGAATGACCTGCTTGATCGTTTCCGACTGCGTCGCGCCGAGGCCGTAGGAACCGTCACGAAGCGACTGCGGCACAGCGTTGATGATGTCGTCCGACAGCGAGCTGACGAACGGGATGATCATGATGCCCATCACGAGGCCGGCGGTCAGAACCGACGACGAGGAGTTGCCGAGACCGAGCGGCTGGGCGAGATAATCGCGCAGGAACGGACCGACCGTGATCAGGGCAAAGAGACCGTAGACGATCGTCGGGATGCCGGCCAGGACCTCGATTGCCGGCTTGGCGAAGCTGCGGAGCGACTTGCCGGCATATTCGGCCAGATAGATCGCGATCATCAGGCCGATCGGTACCGCGACCAGGAGCGCGATGAACGAGACGTAGAGAGTGCCCCAGAGCAGCGGCAGAATGCCGAGCTCCGAACCGCCGCGGAATTGCGGGTTCCAGGTGGTCGAGAAGAAGAACTCGCTGGCGGGATAGAGCTTGAAGAAGTTGATGGTCTCGAACACCAGCGAAAACACGATGCCGACGGTGGTCAGGATGGCGACCATCGAGGAGCCGATGAGAAGCGACTTGATGAAGCTCTCGCTGATGTTGCGGGCACGCAGGTCCGGATGAACGCGCATATAGGACCAGGCGCCGAGTGCGATGGCAACGGCGAGAACGACGACCGTCATCATGATCTGGCCGAGGTTCTGATCCTGCCGGTAGGACTTTGCCGCCTGGAAAACTTCTGGCGCCACGTCGCTACCAAGGGCCACACCGACTTCGGCGAGCTGTGCGCGCACGGTCGAAAAGTCGACCGATCCGTCTTCCAGCGCACTTTCCGACATCGCGTTGCGGGCGAGAACGGCATCGAGTCCGCCTGCAATGCGGCGAACATCGGAAACGACGAGGCTGCGGGCCCCGCCATCCGGGATCACGCTGTCGGGGATCATCCCGTTGACGCGGGTTTCAATGATGATGGGCTGAATGAAAAGCCAGGCAATGAGGATCAGGAAGGCCGGTACCGCGACGAAGAGCGCGACGGTCTGCCCATAATAGCCCGGAAGAGAATGAAGTTTTTTGCCGCTTGCGCCTGAAAGAGACAGGGCTCGTTGCCTGCCAAGGACATAGCCGAGTGCCGCGAGCACCGCTATGACGAGGATTATGATTCCCACGCTCATCGTGTCGGGATCCCCTGGAAGAGAAATGAAACTGGCGGCGCGGTCATCGCGCCGCCAGGTCTTGTCAGCCGATTAGTTCAGAGCGCCCATCGGAGTGCGGGCCTTGACGGCAGCCTGGGTCTTGGCAAGTTCCGGGTCGGAAACGAGGCCGTAGGCAGCGAGCGGGCCGTTCGGGCCGGCCATGTCGTCAGAGACGAAGAACTCGACATATTCCTGGAGGCCAGGGATGACGTCGAGGTGAGCGTTCTTGACGTAGAAGTAGAGCGGACGCGAAACCGGATATTCACCGGAAGCGATCGTCTCGACCGACGGGCTAACGCCGCTCATGGTGCCGACGCGCAGCTTGTCGGTGTTGTTCTGGTAGAACGACAGACCGAAGACGCCGATACCGTTCTTGTTGGCGTCGACGCGAGCCAGGGTCTCGGTGTAATCGCCGTCGATATCGACAGCGACACCGTCCGTGCGAAGCGCCATGCAGGCCTTGTTCGCATCTTCAGCGCCGGCAGCCTTGTGAGCTTCGGCAGCGCCGTTTTCCTTGCAGCCGTCGACGATGACCTTTTCGTCGAAGACTTCGCGGGTGCCGTGCTTGGTGCCCGGGATGAAGGCGAGGATCGGCTGCGCCGGCAGGTCGGCGCGGATCTCGTTCCAGTTCTTGTAGGGGTTGTCGACCAGTTGGCCGTCCTTCAGAACCTTGGCGGCCAGTGCATTGTGCCAGTCAGACGGGGTGAAGGCGTATTCCGGACCGTTGATGTCCGACGCGAATACGATGCCGTCGTAACCGATGCGTACTTCCTGGATTTCAGTGACGCCGTTCGCGGTGCAGGTGTCGATATCCGACTGCTTGATGCGCGACGAGGAGTTGGCAATGTCGATGGTGTTTTCGCCCACGCCTTCGCAGAGCTTCTTGCGGCCGGCGCCCGAACCACCGGATTCAACAACCGGGGTCGGGAAGTCGAAGTTTTCGCCGAAAGCTTCGGCAACGATCGAGGCATAGGGGAGCACGGTGGACGAACCGGCGATCTGGATCTGGTCACGAGCGGCGGCGGCGCCGGCAAACGCGACGGTGGCCACGAGAGCGGCCGCGGAGAGCTTGAGGATGGTCATGGGTTTCTCCCGTTGATGGGCTTGTGTGTGGTTGCGAGCGTACGGCACTCACGGTCGCCGAGCATCGGCAGGTCTTTCTTAGACCTTGTTCCCCCACCCTTTTATGTCAGTTCAATGAAACATTTGTGACAGACTAAGTATCTGTAAATAAAACATAATTTTTGGTATCGCTCGTTCAATGCCGAGCTTTTATGTCAGAAGCGGACGGTGAATTCCGTCCCCTTGTCGATTTCGGATTTGATGATGAGACGGGCCCGATGTCGGGTAAGGATATGTTTGACGATCGCAAGGCCGAGACCGGTGCCCTTCTTGGAGCGGCTGTCCGTTGCGCTGACGCGGTAGAACCGCTCGGTCAAACGTGGCACATGTTCGGCGGGAATGCCCGGCCCCTGGTCGATGACGCTGACCTCGACCGGGCTCTCGGCGCCGCTTCTCAGGTAGACATCGACCGTCTTGCCTTCCTGGCCGTATTTGCAGGCGTTCTCGATCAGGTTCTCGAATACCTGCACCAGTTCGTCCCGGTCGCCCACGACTTCCACCTTTCCCTCCGGCAGATGCAGGCGAATGTCGACATCGAGGTCGCCGGCCAGCGGCATCAGCGAATCCCGTACGTGGCCGAGCAAGGGCACGAGATCAACGCGCTCGTCCGGTGCGATATGCGCCTTGAGTTCGAGTCGTGACAGGGACAGCAGGTCGTCGACGAGCCGGCTCATCCGGTTCGCCTGTTCCAGCATGATGCCGATGAAGCGTTCCTGCGCCTTCGGGTCGTTTCTGGCCGGCCCCTGCAAGGTCTCCAGAAAACCCCGGAGCGAAGCAAGCGGGGTTCTGAGTTCGTGGCTGGCATTGGCGACGAAGTCGGAACGCATGCGATCGAGGCGCCTGAGGTCCGAGATGTCACGGAAGGACAACAGGAAGAGCCGTGCATCGCCTCCATCGTTCCGGCGGCGGATTGGTCCGATGCGCACGATGTAGACCCGCTCGGAGGGCAGGCGTTCGGAATGCTCGATCTGGTTGGGTTCACCGGTGGTGATCGTTTCCCGGATCATGTCGAGAATGCCGGGCGAGCGCCAGCGCGCGGAGACGTGCAATCCCGTGCTGACCGGCCCGAAGGATCGTTCGGCGGCCCTGTTCTGCGACACGATACTCGCATCCTCCGCGAGAACGACGATCGGCATGTCGAGCGCGTCGATGATGTCGTCCGTCGTCTCCAAAGGCGCTGCGGCAGGAATGGCCACGGCATCGGTCTTCGCCTGGATGACCTCGGGCACGGCGCGAGCCGTGCGGAACACGGCGGTGCCGAGCGCCATGGCCCAGAGGATCGTGGCGATCATCGGATCGACATCGGTCAGAAGCGCCGCGGCAAGGATCAGCACGGCGATCACCGCCAGCGCGAGGTTGTCTCTGAGCTGTGTCAGAAAGGTCCGCCAGATCGCAGGAATGTCTTCCAAGTTTGCCTCGCGGACAGATCGGTTGGTTCAAAAGATGAGAGATAGGCGAGAATCATGACAGAATTTCCTACCCTTACGCATCCTTCCACGGGAACCGCGTGGCGCCAAGTGTCGTTGCCGACGTTAGCATTCGCTTGAATTGACAGGGAAGATGTGGCCTCACTTGATCGGTAAGAGGCAGGAGAAGGAAAGGCTCAAACATGGCGCAGCAGACGGAGGACCGCTCGGTCGAACTGGAGATCCGCGGCAAGAAGCGGATCTTCAACATAGATGACCCGGTCCTGCCGGATTGGGTTGACGAGGAGGATATTGAATCCGGCGGTTACCCTTACAAGAAGAAGCTGGAAAAGGATGAATACGAGGAGGAGCTCGAACGCCTTCAGATCGAGCTCGTCAAGGTACAGTTCTGGCTGCAGGCGACCGGGAAGCGGGTGATGGCGCTGTTCGAAGGGCGCGACGCGGCCGGCAAGGGCGGTACGATCCATTCCATCCTCTCCTACATGAACCCGCGCGTTGCGCGTGTCGTTGCCCTCGGCAAGCCGACGGAGACGGAGCGCACGCAATGGTATTTCCAGCGTCATGTCTCGCATTTTCCAGCCGGCGGCGAGCTCGTGCTGTTCGACAGATCCTGGTACAATCGCGCCGGTGTCGAGCCGGTCATGGGGTTTTGTACAAAGGAACAGTATGAACAGTTCCTGATCCAGGTTCCGGATTTCGAGAAGCTCATCGTCGAGGAGGGTATCCATTTCTTCAAGTTCTGGCTGAACATCGGCCGGGAGATGCAGCTGAAGCGCTTCCATGACCGCCGCCACGACCCTCTGCGCTGCTGGAAGCTGTCGCCGATGGACATCGCAGCGCTGAACAAATGGGACGATTATACCGAAAAGCGCGACCGCATGATCAAGGAGACGCACACCAAACATGCGCCCTGGACGGTCGTCCGGCTGAACGACAAGCGTCGCGGTCGGTTAAACACCATCCGCCATATCCTGAAATCGCTCGACTACGACGGCAAGGACGAAAAGATGATCGGCGATCTCGACGACCGCATTATCGGCAGCGGCCCGGAGTTCCTGAAATAGCGCCGGGCGCCGGGTCCTCAGCGGCCCGGCAGGACCCGGACTTCATAGAGGTCAATGCCGCTGCCCGCGCCGCCAAGGCCGGGATTGACGACCAGTCGCCCGGGTGTATTCGGCGCGATGCCGAGGTCGAAGGTAACGCGGAACAGGATGTCGCCACGCTCGGGCGTGACGGTAAAGCGATGGCGCGCGCAGTCGCCCAGCCGATCGAAATCGCAGACCACAGACATCTGAACTGACTCGTCGCCGGCTGTCTTGACCGACAGCGCAATGGTCGAGGTCTTGCCCGCCATTTCCCTCAGCACGTCTACGGGGAAGGGGATCGCGATGCTGCCGGAATCCCCCGCTTCGTTGGCGACGAGGCGCGCCGCCTGATCCTCCCCCGTGCCGGTCGCCGAGACGCTGGCACCGGAGGATGGCTGGAGTCCGGCCACTTGCGAGGGTGCAAACACCTTGATCCAGTCGTCGGAGAAACCCTGCTGGGTGTCCGGCGCGCCAAGCGTCGGTTGCGGCTGACCGAGAAAATCCTCCTCCTCGGCCCGGGGCGGATTGTCCTGAACCGCGGGAGCCCGCTCCTGAGGCGTCAGCAGAAGCCCGGAGCTATAGATCCACCATGCGCCCATGCCGAGCGACGCGAGAATGACGACAAGGATGAACAGTCGGGAAAAGACGCCGGAACGCCGTTTGCGTTGACGGATCACCTTGTCCGGGCGAACGTCGAGCCCCGCTGTTCCGCTATGGCTCGCGGCATCGGCCTGCGAAGCGATGCGCGGCTCTTCACGTGGTCCGGTGACCGGCTGAGGCGCAGCCGAAATGTCGACGCGGTCGTTTCGCTCCGCTCTCAATCCGCCGAACGCGTCGTCCGGCACTTCCTCCCGCTGGCTATGCCTGTCCGGCGCGGCGACTACGGGCGAGGCATCGACATCGGGGACGGCACGCGGCTCGGGATCAGTCGCGTCGAAGGAGAAAGCGGCGGCGGCAATTTCGTCCACCGAGGGTTCGACGACCGACATACGGGCGCGCTCTTCCTGCTCGATCTCGTGGATCATCGCCTCGAGCCGGTGACGCTGATCCTCGACGACGTCGGGATCGGTGATGTTCTGCTTGCGCAGGCCGGTTTCGAGCGCATGGCGGGCCGACTGATAGATGCGCGCCCGCATTTCCGCGCTGGTGCGGTCGGATCGTTCGAGCGCGCTCCTGATAGCCGTTTCCAATCCGCTCAAGGGCGTTTTACTCCTGTTTCGCGATACGCGTACTGGTACCGGACCCCGCATGGTTAAGATTCGGTAGCGGCTGGATTGTGTCTTCGCAAGCCCAACTCATCGACGGAGAGGGGATAACCAGAGCTTTTGGCGGCCGGGCGGCTGGTTTGCCCGTCTCCGGTCTTTCGTTCGACGGCACGTTCTGCTATCAAAATTGACGTTGCCGTAAACGTAAGAATTCGGGAGGAATTCATGGCTCTGCCGTCCGTGCTGAAGGACAATCTGAGACTGCCCGTGGTGGCGTCGCCGCTCTTCATCATCTCCCACCCGGAGCTGACGCTGGCGCAGTGCAAGGCCGGCGTTGTCGGTGCCTTCCCGGCGCTGAACGCCCGCCCCGAAAGCCAGCTCGACGAGTGGCTCGCCATGATCACGGAAGATCTCGCGAACCATAATGCGAAGAATCCCGAGCGCCCGGCGGCACCGTTCGCGGTCAACCAGATCGTCCACACCTCCAACAAGCGCCTCGAGCACGATCTCATGATGTGCGTGAAGTACAAGGTGCCGATCGTCATTTCCTCGCTCGGCGCCGTGCCGGAGGTGAACGCCGCGATCCACTCCTATGGCGGCGTGGTGTTGCACGACGTCATCAACAACCGACATGCCAATTCGGCGATCCGCAAGGGTGCCGATGGCCTGATCGCGGTGGCGACAGGCGCGGGCGGTCATGCCGGCACGCTCTCGCCCTTCGCGCTGGTGCAGGAGATCCGCGAATGGTTCGACGGCCCGCTGCTGCTTGCGGGTGCCATCGCCACCGGCGGCGGCGTGCTCGCGGCCCAGGCAATGGGTGCCGACATGGCCTATATCGGCTCGCCCTTCATCGCCACCACGGAGGCGCGTGCCTCCGATGCCTACAAGCAGGCGATCGTCGAGGCAAAGGCTGGCGACATCGTCTACTCCAACTATTTCACCGGCATTCACGGCAATTACCTGAAGTCCTCGATCCTCGCCGCAGGCATGGACCCGGACAATCTGCCGGTCGCCGATCCCTCCAAGATGGATTTCGACAAGGCCGCCACCGGCGCCAAGGCCTGGAAGGATATCTGGGGCGCGGGGCAGGGGGTTGGCGCCGTCAAGGCGGTCGAACCGGTCGCGGCGCTGGTCGATCGGCTGGAGCGGGAATATATCGGCGCAAAAAAGGCCGTTTGCGGCTGACGGCGGGGCTGATAGCGTCCCCGCCGAAACGGATTTTCGCGGGGACATGCAATGCTATCACGATACACCCTCTCGCTCGCCGCTCTGCTGGCCAGCACCCTTCCGGCGCTGGCCGCGGACAGCGGCTACCGGGAGTTCAAGGCCTGGCAGGTGAGCTGTGGACAGACACTCTCCTGCGGCATGCGCCAGTATATCTCGGGCAGCGCCGTGTCCGGCTTCGAGCTCCGGCGTTCAGGCGCGCCGGAAGCGCCCGTGGTCCTGATCCTTTCGCCCGACGATAGCAACATCCTGGAAGGGGACGGCGAACTCGGCGTCACCATCGCGATCGATGACGGACAGACGGTTGCAATCTCGGGCGATGCCATTACCGCCAGTGTCGAAGCTGGCACACTGGAACTGTCGGGGGACTTCATCGCGAACGGACTGATTTCGGCCCTGAAGGATGGTACCACTGCGACCATTGCCATCACCCGCGGAGCTACGAGCGTTCAAGGCGATATGCCTCTGGCAGGCGCGGCTGCGAGCCTGCTGTTCATCGATGAGTATCAGAAGCGGGTCGGCCACGTCGATGCGATGAGCGCCAAGGGGGACAAGGCGCCGAACCCCGCCCCGCCGGTCAGTGACATCCGCCGCCTCTCCGACTTTCCGGAGGGGGTTCGGGCGCGCTTTGCCGCCGGTGGCGAATGCGGCGAGACGGAAGAAACCATGCTGGACGGCAACGCGCTCGCCCACAAGCTTTTCGACGAGCTGACCCTCTATGTCACGCCCTGCGGCATGGGCGGCGCCTACAATATGCCCTATGCCGTCTTCGTCGACTCCTACGGCACGGTCAGCACGCTCGCCTTCCCGATGATGCGCGACGGCGCACCAAGCGCCGCCACCGTCGCCTACAATCTCGCCTACGATTACGAGACCGGCCTGTTTTCCGCCTTCTTCAAGGGGCGCGGCATCGGCGACTGCGGCACCTACAGCGAATGGAAGCTCTCAGAGGGCGGGGTCGGGCCGCAATTGCTCCTCGTGACCGAAACCTTCCGTGACTGCCCGGAGGAGGTCGACGAGAACGAGGAGATCGATCCCGCCAATTGGCCCAAGGCCTGGCCGCTCAACTAGAACGGCGGCCGACGCGGCGGGCCGGGAATTTTTCCCCGGGCCGCCGAAAACCGGCTTGAAATCGCCGGGCAATCCCTGTATCAGCCCCTCACCATTCGCGGCGGCACGCCCGCTCCGCAAGGGCCGCTTTAGCTCAGTCGGTAGAGCACATCATTCGTAATGATGGGGTCACGTGTTCGAGTCACGTAAGCGGCACCATTTTTCGATATCCAATCGCCCATATTTCAGGTCGCGCTTTTCCGCCTCAAGCTGCCGCCCGGTCCGCCGGCCGGAATCTGCTGTCTTGCGCGGCCACCTCCGCCAGCATTGTTACGCCTCCGTTAATGACCGGGACGCCTTGCACGGCCGGTAATGTGATGTGTTGGACGAAAATTTCACTAATGTTGAAAAGCGAGTTTAAAGTTCCAACAAGTTGATTCTGGAATCATTTTGAGTCATTCTTTTTCGGCAAGCATAGTTTTTCTTTTCACTATTGGGGTTGGGGGATTTTATGACAACCATCACAGGCAACGTCAGTGTGACGCTTAACGGCGTGACGAACTTCAGTGTCGGGTCCGACGCCTACACCTGGTCGGGCGGCTGGTTGCTCTACGTGGATACATGGGTACGCGATGATCTCGGCCCCTTTTCTGCGAGCTACACACTGTCGGGTTCGAACTGGGATGTGGACCTTCTACGCTTTACCGGAAATGTTCGCGCGACCATAAATGACAGCGCTACCGGAACTGGTCGATCGATAGGAACGATGACATTGGGCGGGCTGGATGGTGCCGGCACGAATGTCGTGACCATGAGGAATACCTTCGTCGATTCGATCAAAGGCAGCGGCAACGTCGAGAAACTGACACTAGGCAATGCCGGCGCGGTCGTCGTCCGTGTCGAGGGTGGCAATGACGTCGTCCGCACCGGTGCTGGAGAGGTCGAATACCTGGATCTGGGCCGGGGCAACGACTCCCTCGTCACGGGTAGCGGTTACGTCGGTACGATTATCGGCAGTCGCGGGCGCGACAGTATCACCATCGGCAGCGGTGGAGCGGATACCGTGATCGGAGGCGGCGACGCGGACACGGTGACGCTCAGCCGCCTTTCCAACAAGAGCTCGGTTGTTTTTGTCGATGGATCGGAAGGTGTCTCGGACTCCTCGAACAAGGATTCCGACACGCTCGTCATGACGGCTTTCAACAAGAAGATCGATATCGATCTCAGCCAGAACGACTTCGTCGACACAGGTTATGGCCGATTCCTGTTCCGCAATTTCGAGAACATCTCGTCCGGCAGCGCCAGCGATGTGCTGAAGGGCAGCGGTGATGTCAACATCATCAAGGGCAATGGCGGCAACGACCACATCACCGGTCGCGGCGGAGCCGATGACCTTTACGGCGGGAGCGGAAAAGATGTTTTCATCTACAACTCGATCTCCGACTCCCGCAACACGAGCAGCGCACGAGATACGATTTTCGACTTCACCTCTTCCGACCGCATTGATCTGAGGGCAATCGATGCCAGTACCAAGTCGAGCGGCAACCAGGCCTTTCAGTTCATCGGCACGAAAAGCTTTTCGGGCAAGGCTGGCGAACTGCGCTACTTCAAGCAGTCTTCGGACACTTACATCCAGGCAGACGTCAATGGCGACCGCGTCGCAGATTTCGCTATCCACCTCGATGATGCTGTGACGATGCAGAAGGGCTACTTCCTGCTTTAACGGCGAAAGGAAGAGAGAGCTTGTGTGAGTTCTCTCTTCACCCCACCCCAATCCTCACCGGAACCGACTTTGCAGCCGGTGTCTTGCTCTGTTCGGCGAACTGCCAGAGTGGGATCAGCGGATTGCATTCGGGATAATACGCAGCCACGGTGCCCTGCGGGATGTCGTAGTCGATGACCTGGAAGCCGGTCATGCTGCGCTCGATGCCATCATCGACGGCGGTGGTGATGCGGGCGGTCCCGCCTTCGGCAATCCCCAGGCGAATGCGGTCGTCACGGTTCATCATCACGATCATTCGCGAATGGTGGATGCCGCGCAGACGGTCGGCATGGCCGTAGATCGTGGTGTTGAACTGGTCGTTCGAGCGCAGCGTTACGAGGCGCAGGACATCCGGGTCGGTGCCGTCGTCGAAGCTTGCCGAGAGCGCTTTCGGCAGCCTAAAGTTCGCCTTGCCGCTGTCGGTCTCCCATTTGCGCTGGCGCGCCGCGATCGGGCGGGCAAAGCCGCCGGGTTCGTCGAGGCGCAGGTTGAAGTCGCGGAAATCCTTCGGAAACGACGCTTCGATCGCGTCCCTGACAAGCGCGTAGTCGCCGACCCATGCATCCCACGGCACCTTTGGATTTGGTGCGAGCGTGGCCTTGGCGATTCCGGCGACGATCGCCGGCTCCGACAACAGGTGGTCGCTTGCCGGCCGGTGTTTGCCGCGGGAGGCGTGGATGCAGGTGGTTGAGTCCTCCATCGTCACGATCTGCGGTCCGGTCGCCTGCTGGTCGATCTCCGAGCGCACCAGCGTCGGCAGCAGGTAGGTCGTGCGGCCGGTGACGAGATGGCTGCGATTGAGCTTGGTGGCGATCTGGACCGACAGATCGAGCCCGCGCCAGGCAGGCTCCATGAGCGCCTGTTCCGGGATTGCGCGAACGAAATTGCCGCCTAGGCCGACGAAGGCGTTGATGCTGCCCTCGATGATCGCTTCGCAAGCCTCGACGGTATTCAAGCCATCCTCGCGCGGCGGTTCGAAGCCGAACTGTTGCGCAAGACGATCAAGTGGCACCAGACTCGTCTTTTCGGCGATCCCGACAGTGCGCTGGCCCTGAACGTTCGAGTGGCCGCGCACCGGACAGATGCCGGCGCCCGGCTTGCCGATCTGACCACGCATCAGGAGCAGGTTCACCAGCATCTGAACCGTGTCGACGCCGAGTTTGTGCTGCGTCAGCCCCATACCATAGATGGCGATGACCGAGGTGGCATCCGCATAGGTCCGGGCCGCCGCTTCCAAAGCCGCGCGGGGAAGCCCGCTTTCGATGACGATCTCGTCCCAACCGGTTTCCCGCACGCGATCCTCGAAAGCCTCGAACCCATGTGTGTGTTCGGAGATAAAGGCCGCGTCGAGAATGCGACGCCGGCCGGAACGCTTCGCTTCGTCATCGAAGGCGAAGAGCGCCTTGGCCATGCCCATCATCACGGCGATGTCGCCACCGGATCGCACCTGGTAATACTGCGTGGCGATCTGGGTCGGGCTGTTTGATAGCATCTGGCTGGGACGCTGCGGATTGACGAAAGCCTCCCAGCCACGCTCCCTGAGCGGATTGAAGACCACGATCGGCGCATCCCGCTCGCGGACCTCCTGCAGGCTGTGCAGCAGGCGAGGTGCATTCGTGCCGACATTCTGGCCGAAGGATAGAATGCAGTCCGTCTTTTTGAAATCCTCGAGCAGAACGGTGCCGACAGGCGTGCCGATGCTCTGCGGCAGGGCGACGGACGTCGTTTCGTGGCACATGTTCGAACTGTCAGGCAGGTTGTTGTTGCCATAGAGGCGAGCGAGAAGCTGGTACATGTAGGAGGTTTCGAGCGAGGCCCGGCCCGAGGCGTAGAAGATCACGCTTTTCGGATCGTAGGTTTTCAATTTGGCGCCGATATCCGCGAAGGCCTCACCCCACGAGACGGCAACATATTTGTCGGTGGCGGGATCGTGCCGCATGGGCTGTGTCAGCCGGCCCTCGTTTTCGAGGTCGTGATCGGTCCAGCCGAGAAGGTCCGTCACCGTATGGCGGGCGAAAAATTCCGTGGTCGTGCGTTTTGTCGTCAGGTCCCAGAAGGTCGCCTTCGCCCCGTTTTCGCAGAACTCCGCCGCATGGGGTTTGCCGGGCTTCGCCCAGGCGCAGCTTGTGCACATGTAGCCGCCGGTCTTATTGTGGTCCTTCAGAAGAGCCGGCGTGCTGTGGACCGCCTTCTGGCTTATCGCATTCTTCAGAAGCGATGTGACCGAGCCCCATCCACCTGTCGGTTGTTCGTAGGGCGTATAGGTGGCTCGATCCCGCATGGGTCCTCCCGTTTCGTGCTGCGCGTCAGTGGGCCTACTGTCGTAAACAAGCTCGACCGCGCGGGGTTCCAACGGGATCGCGTGCAATGCCCGAAAGACTTGCCGCTCGCCAAAAGCTACCTAGGTTGGTCTGGGGGACCGCAACGGCGAGACGGAGATGCCAATGACGAACGATCAGGACCGCGGCAGGTCGACGACCCGGGTGCTTCAGGCGGAACTGCCGGTCAACACCACCTTACACATCTGGTTGAAGGCCATGATACCCGGAGTGCCAGGAACGGTGTCGCTCGTCAGCGTCAAAGGCAAATTCGGGGATGTGCTGGCCAACAATACCGAGGAGTACGAGTTCCGCATTTACCACGTCTTTGGCGGCGGACATTTCGAGCTGCACTACGACATGGAGAAGACGGCTGTCTCCGTCATCTACTGGTTCACGCCGACCGATGTTCTGGAAACGGGGATAACCGTTCTGCACACCAATACCGGCAACGCGGCGCCGGTTTTGCCTGACAGCTATCATTTCCGCCCGCCGTTCGGCTGGATGAACGATCCGAACGGCTTCGGCCGCTTCGGCGGCCGGCCACACCTCTTTTATCAGCACTATTCGCATGGCCTGCAATGGAACACGATGCACTGGGGGCACGCCGTGTCGTCGGATTATCTGAGATGGCGCCACATGCCGATCTTCCTGTTTCCCTCCGAGACGCTCGGCGCCCGGCCGGACAAGCGCGGAGGCGCATTTTCCGGGTCGGCGATCCCGCTCCCCAATGCCCCCGGTATCCGCGTCTTCTTCACCGAGCAGGAAAAGGACCGCGACCCCGAAGAGCAAATCCAGATGACCGCCGTCTCCCCGGATCTCTTCAGCGCCGGACAGGCCGAGGTGCTTCTCGATCGTCGCCCGGAGGGTGAGGGGCTGACCCTCGATTTCCGCGACCCGTATGTCTTCCGTGGTCCCGATGGGCTCTGGAAAATGCTGCTCGGCAGCCAGAGCGAGGCCGGTGGCGTCATCCTCCTCTATGAGACCGAGGATCGCAGTGCAGCGACGGGATGGACGTATATCGGCAAGCTCCTGGTCGAAACCCGCCACCAGACGACGGCGATCGAATGCCCCTGCCTCTTGCCGCTGGACGGCAGCGCCACGGACCCGACGACCCAGTGGGCGCTTCTCTACGGGCTGATGAACAGCACCGACAAGAAGACGGGGCGAAAGAACCTGACCATGGCGGAGGTGGGCTGGTTCGACGGCCGGACGTTCGTGAAGGAATTCGAGCAGGAGCTCGACTTCGGCACCGACAACTATGCGTTCCAGGCGTTCAAGGATGGCGACCAGTCAATCGGCATCGGCTGGCTCGCGAACTGGGCCGACACTGGCCCAAATATCGATTTTCCGACTGCCATGACCTTGCCGCGTGCCCTGGTGCTCTCCGATGGTGCACTGCTCACGCCGCCGATTGCCGCGACCGAAAGTCTGAGGCATCACGTCATAGACCGGACAAGGCTGATGCGCGGCGAGACGGTGAACTTCGCCGGCGGCGCGGTCGAAATCAAATTCGAGCTCCGCGAGGCCGGCCTGCCGTTCCGCCTCGATTTCGACCATCCCGACGTTACCCTTGCGGTGGAGCTCGATGCGGACGGATTGATTATTCTCCACGAAAACCATGGCGCCGCTGGCCCCCGCTACATTGCCGCCGGTGCCCGGCCACGTTTGTTCCGAATCTTCCTGGATTATGGCTCGCTGGAGGTCTTTGCCGACGACGGTCGCTGGGCCGGTACCAAGCGCATCGCGGGGTTCAACCCGGTTCGCTCGGCCCGGCTTTCTGCCATGCCCGATAGCGTCGTCAATGCCGCCGTCTGGGGCCTGAGGCCCTGACCTGGCTGTCACACAGGCTTGTTTGTTCCCCGCTAGGCTGAAACCGACATGTTTCGCGCCGCGCTCTTTCGTCCTCTCGCCAGTGTCGGCGAGACGGCGCAGGATCGGGCGCCGGTGGAGCAAGCAAGGCATGAATCAGCAAGCAAATCACGATGCCGCCATGGAAGCCTCGGTCCTGCTGGACGAGGTTTTGGCATTGCGGGCGAAGGTGATGGCGGAAGTCGCCGGGTCGGAAGCTTCAGACCGTGGCGGAGACGATGCGTCCGTCGAGAACCTTCGCCATTACCTGGCGCTACGCCATCACGATATTCGCGACCTGCAGCGGCGTTTGATGCCGCTCGGACTATCCTCGCTTGGTCGTCTTGAAAGCCGCGTCCTGCCGACACTCGACGCTGTGGCCTCGACGCTTGCCGCCGTGGCTCGACGCGACGATACGAGCGGCTGGCCCGCGAAGAGCGAATTCTTCGGCGGCGAGATGCGGCTGAACGAGATGGCGTCCAGGCTCTTGGGTGAGGCACGGGCCAACCGCCGGACGCGGATCATGGTGACATTGCCGGGTGACGCGGCTGAACGGCCCGAGTTTTTGCTCGACCTCGCCCGTCGTGGCATGGACGTGGCGCGCATCAACTGCGCCCATGACGAGCCGGAGGCCTGGCGGACCATGGCGCTGCACGTGCGCGCTGCCGGACGGGCCGTTGGCCGCGACATCAAGGTGTTGATGGACATTGCCGGACCGAAGATCCGCACCTCGGCCGTCACGGCCCCGGACAAGAAGGCGCGCCTGCAGGCTGGCGATCGGCTGCGGCTGGTCGCGACCGGCCTGCCGCGCCCGTGCGCTGATGTCACCTTTTCGGCAGGTGTATCGCTGCCGGAACTGGTGACCCGCCTCTCTGTCGGTGACCGGGTGCGCTACGATGACGGGAAGCTTGAAGGCGTGGTCGAGGATGTCTCGGATGGCGAGGCGGTGATCCGCGTCGTCAAGACCAAGGCGGGCGGCGCAAAACTGAAACCGGAGAAAGGGCTGAACCTCCCCGACACCGCGCTCGGTCTCTCACCGCTGACCACGAAGGACGAAGCCGATCTCGCCACCGTCATCGAATGCGCTGACATGCTCGGCTATTCCTTCGTGTCGCGACCTGACGATATCGATCTTCTGGAAGACATTCTCGATCGCTTGGGCGCCGACCATCAAAGGCTCGGCCTGATCGCCAAGATCGAGCAGCCGGACGCAGTGAAGAACCTGCCGGCATTGATCGCCCGCGCTCGCCAGAGGGGACCGTTCGGCGTGATGATCGCGCGTGGCGATCTGGCTGCCGAGATCGGTTTCGAGCGGCTGGCCGAGATGCAGGAGGAAATTCTCTGGCTCTGCGAGGCGGCCTCCGTTCCTGTCGTCTGGGCGACGCAGGTACTTGAGGACCTGGTGAAGGAAGGCATACCGAGCCGGGCCGAGATGACCGATGCCGCCATGGCCGCGCGGGCCGAATGCGTGATGCTGAACAAGGGGCCACTGGTGACGGAAGCCGTCAGCGTTCTCGACACTTTGCTCGGTCGTATGGAGAATCACATTCTCAAGAAGACACCGCAACTGCGCGCGCTGACCTCCTGGTAGGGAACCGTTCCCGGCGTTTGCCGCCGGAAACGGCGAAGCAGTCAGGCGGCCTTGACGATATCGACCAGTTCGACATCGAAGACGAGATCCTGGCCGGCCAGTGGATGATTGCCGTCGAGCGTCACCGCTTCCGACGAAACGTCCGTTACGACGACGACCACCGGAACGCCCTGCGGCGTCTGGGCCTGGAGCTGGAGGCCGCGTTCGAGCGGGATTTCAGCGGGGATGGCCGACCGTGGCACCTGCTGAACCTTCTGCGGATCGTGGGTGCCATACGCTTCGGCGGCCGGGACCACCACGCGCTGCTTTTCGCCGAGCGCCATGCCGTCGATGCCGCGCTCGAGGCCGGGGATGATCTGGCCGGAGCCCAGCTGGAACTGGAGCGGTTCGCCGCCGACCGACGTGTCGAACTGGGTGCCATCGGTCAGGGTACCGATATAGTGGATGCGGACGGTGTCACCCGTCTGGGCCTGTGTCATGGTCTTGTTCCTGTGATTGGAGTGCGACGGCCGGCGCCGAATGGGTCGCGCCGACAATGGTTCATTGCACCGCTCGCGGCACAAGCACCCCCAATGTAGGTCAACAGGCCGGGAAATGAAACCTTTGGCCTATTCCGCGGCGCTGCGTTTCATGCCGGACGCCTGGGTCAGGTAGGCGCGCAAGGCTGCCGGGCGGACCGGCTTGTGCTGCAGTCCGATGCCGTGGCGCTCCGCCTCCATCCTCACTTCCTGGGTGCGGTCGGCGGTGATCAGCAAAGCCGGAACCGCGAAATCATATGTCGACCGCAGCGTCAGGATCGCGCCGATCCCGCTTCCGTCACCCAGATGATAGTCGGCGATGATCAGGTCGGGCGGTGACGGGTTTCGTGCGAGATAGTCGTCGAGTTCCGCAACCGATCCGGCGCAATCCACAGTACAACCCCATCCGGAGATCAACAGCGCCATGCCTTCAAGGATTTTCGGTTCGTTGTCGATGCAAAGGATCCGGAAACCGGAAAGCGACGGTGAACTACGATCGACAGATGCCTTTTCCGGGCCGGATGCCGCCCGGGGCAGCGCCACGTCAAGTGGCATGTGAACCTTGAATGTTGTGCCTCGTCCGGGTGTCGACGACAATTTCACAGGGTGGTTCAGCACGCGTCCGATACGGTCGACGATGGAAAGCCCGAGGCCGAGACCAGAGGCGGTTTTCATGCCTTCGTCGAGGCGGGCGAATTCCTTGAACACTGTGCGGAATTTCGACGGCGGAATGCCGATCCCCGAATCCGAAACCTGGATGACCGCTTCCTTGCCCTGGCGTCGCGCCCCGATGATGACCCGTCCGGACGGGGTGTACTTGATGGCATTGGAGACCAGGTTCTGCACCAGCCGTCGCAGCAGGTTCGGATCGGACCGCACGGTCAGCGTGGTCGGCATGACCACGAGCTTAAGGTTCTTTTCCCGCGCCATCGGGGCGAAGTCGGTCTCGATCCTCTCGAGCAGGCTTTGCAAGGGGACCGACGTCGTGCGTGCCTTCATCGCCCCGGTATCGAGTCGGGAGATGTCGAGGACAGCGCCGAGGATGTTCTCCACCGACTCGAGCGCGGAATCGATGTTGCGCACCAGCGCACTGTTCTCGGACTCGCCCATCCGCTCGACCAGTGAGGATGAATAGAGGCGGGCGGCGTTGAGCGGCTGCAGGATGTCATGACCGGCCGCCGCAAAGAACCGCGTCTTGCCGATATTGGCTTCGTCGGCGGCTGCGCGTGCTTCCGCGAGTTCGCGGTTGACCCGGGTGAGTTCCGCGGTGCGTTCGCCGACCCTTTGCTCCAGCGTTTCGTTGGACTGCTTCAGCGCCTGGTCGGCGGCCATCTGGCTGGTGATGTCGGTGAAGGTCGCCACGACGCCCTTGTCGGGCATGGCGTTGCAGCGGACTTCGATGATGCGCTTGCCGTGCCGCATGCCGAGGCGGAAAGGATTGTCCAGCCGTTGGAAGTCACGGATGACCTGCGCCTGCTCATCGGGCGCGATGTCGCCGCGGCTCGACAGGATGCCGACGATCTCCGTCAGCGGAAATCCGACCTGCCCGACATGTTCGGGAAGATCGAGGAGTTCGCGGAACCGGCGGTTCCAGATGGTCAGGCAGTTGTTGCTGTCGAACACGGCAATCCCCTGGTCCATCTGGGAAAGCGCGGTGTGCAGCATGTCCTGGTTATATTGTAGCGCCTCGCTCGCCTGGTCGAGCAGCCAGGCGGTGTCGGC
Source organism: Ciceribacter sp. L1K22 (assembly GCF_017599385.1). GTDB lineage: Bacteria > Pseudomonadota > Alphaproteobacteria > Rhizobiales > Rhizobiaceae > Allorhizobium. The sequence goes on along the minus strand of NZ_JAGFPK010000001.1, from coordinate 353,324 downwards.
GGAGGTGTCCTCGGCCTTTTGCAGGATGAGCGACAGTACCAGCCGCGCGGAAGACGAACCGATGGCGCTGCCGAGCAATTGCTCGGAAAAGTGGATGAAGGCCATGTCGGCCGGATCCTCGTCCGAAAGACGCCGGCCCGTCGCCTGCTCGTAGCTCCGGAACGACCGTCGCATCCGCTCCTCGCCGAGGTAGCGGGCGATGGCGGATTTCAGGTCGCCGACGCTGACGCTGGTCTTCCAGCCGCGAGTCGCGAACTGCGAGCGGGCATGGCGCTTGACGAAAATTCCGGCCTGGATGCGCTCGACGGGACGCGGGTTGCGGCTGAGCGAGCCGAGCACGAAGGCGAGGCTGTTGAGGAGCAGGCTGAGGAGGGTGGCATTGACCAGCGGATCGGCATGTGGGCCGTCGAACAGGCCGGTGCCGGGCAGCAGGAAGGAGAGCACGACCGAAGTGAGCTCGGCATTGTCGTCTCCCCCGAAGCTTGGAAGAAACAGCAGGTAGGCCCATACGACCAAACCCGTGGAAAGCCCGGCAATGGCGCCCCGCGCATTGGCCCTGCGCCACAAGAGCCCGCCGAACAGCGAGGGTGCGATCTGCGCGATCGCCGTGAAGGACAGGAGGCCGATGGAGGCCAGGCCCGAAGTGCTGTCGGCGGTGCGGTAATAGGCATAGCCGAGCAGCAGCACGATGAAGATCGCCGTCCGGCGGATCTGCAGCAGCGCGCCGGCGAAGTCCGAACGGTCGCCCGACCTCGCCACGAGCTTGCGGCGAAGAAAGATCGGCAGCACGATATCGTTCGAGATCATGATGGCGAGCGCCACGGAGGCGACGATCACCATCGCGGTGGCTGCGGAAAAGCCACCGAGGAAGGTGAACAGCGTCACGAACGGCATCTCGTGATACAACGGGAGCGATAAGACGTAGAGATCGGCGTCCCCCCCGCCACCAAAGGTCAGAAGTCCGGCGATCGCTGCGGGAAGCACGAAGATGTTGATGGCGATAAGGTAAAGCGGGAAGAGAACGCGGGCGAAACTGAGTTCGCGGCTGGTGCGGTTCTCGACGACGGTGACGTGAAACTGCCTTGGCAGCATCACGATCGCGAAGGCGGAAAGCGCGATCAGCAGAACCCAGCGAATCCCGGGCGTCTCGTAGGACAGCGCATCCATCACCATCGACGAGGACTGCGCGGCCTCCCAAAGTGCCGTCGGTCCGTCGTAAAGAACGAAGATGACGACGAAGCCGAGCATCCAGAAGGCCACGAGCTTCACCACCGACTCCATCGCGATCGCGAGGATCAGCCCATCCTGATGCTCCGTCGCGTCGGTATGGCGCGTGCCAAAGATCACCGCGAAGCAGGCAAGCGAAAGTGCCACGATCAAAGACAGGTCGAGGAAATACAGATTGCCGATGCCGATGCCGTAGTCCGACGGATCGATCATGGCGGCCACCGAGGATGACACGGCCTTCAACTGAAGGGCGATGTAGGGAATCGTCCCCACCAGGCAGATGAGCGTGACCAGCATCCCGACCAGCGGGTTCTTGCCATAACGGGCAGCGACGAAATCGGCCCCCGACGTCAGCTTTTCAGCCTTGGCGAGTTCGATGATGCGTCGGAGTATAGGCATGCCGATGGTGAAGACGAGGATGGGGCCGATATAGATCGCCGTGAATTCGAGACCACGGCTGGCGGCAAGCCCGACGCCGCCGAAATAGGTCCAGGAGGTGCAATAGACGGCGAGGCTAAGGGCATAGACCATAGGTCGTCCCTTCGGCGGGACGCCAAGCCGCCGGCTGCGGCGATCGCCGTAGCTCGCCACCGCGAACAGCAGCAGCAGATACGCGATCGCGGATGAGAAGATCACCCACCCCGGAAGCACGTTCCCTCCTTCGGCACTGCCCTCCAAAACTCCCTCCCGAACACTAGGTCAAACGCCTGCATTTTGAAATTGCACTGGCCTTCATCTTAAGTCGAAGGCGGGCTGCATTTTTCCGGTTCCCGCATGTTTAAACTTCGCTTAAGCATGTTAGAAAGTGCCGACGGTACCCAAGCGGTCCCGGCCAGGATAAGGGGAGAGAGCCAGATGCTCAACGAGTTCAAGACATTCATCGCCCGCGGCAACGTCATGGATCTGGCCGTCGGTGTCATCATCGGCGCCGCCTTCAGCAAGATCGTCGACTCTCTCGTCAACGACATCGTCATGCCGATCGTCGGCGTCATCTTCGGCGGCTTCGATTTCTCCAACTATTTCCTGCCGCTCAGCAGCAATGTCACCGCGCAGTCGCTGGATGCGGCCCGTGAGCAGGGCGCCGTCTTCGCATATGGCAGCTTCATCACGGTTGCGATTAACTTCCTGATTCTTGCCTGGATCATTTTCCTGATGGTCAAGGGCGTCAATGCGCTCCGGGCCTCGCTGGAAGAGGAAAAGACGCCATCACCCGCAGCACCTCCGCCGGCCGACATCCAGTTGCTGGGTGAAATCCGCGACCTGTTGAAGGCGCGCTGACGCGAACCGGTCGAGGCGGCCCTCGAGTGCCGTCCCATCACCGGAATCGATTTTATCTCCACGCTTTCTCATGAGATTTTTCAGTCTTCGTCGGCTATGACGGCGGAAACAGGAGATTTCTCGCCGTGTCCCTTCTCGAAAGCCTGAGCCCCCGCGCCCTTGCCGCTCCGGAGAGCGGTATCGTCGAAATCATCAACTACGCGCGCGGTCGCGATGGCCTGCTGCCTTTATGGGCCGGAGAAGGCGATCTTCCGACGCCGGATTTCATCAACCGCGCAGCCGCCGATGCGCTGCTCGCCGGCGAGACTTTCTACACCTGGCAGCGCGGCATCCCGGAATTGCTCGCGGCGCTGTCGCGTTACTACGAACGTCATTTCTCGATCACCCTGCCGGCGGAGCACTTTTATGTCACGGGGTCCGGCATGCAGGCGATCGCACTTGCCGTCCAGGCGCTGACGTCGCCTGGCGACGAGATGATCTATCTGTCGCCAACCTGGCCGAATATCGTCTCGGCGATCGAGCTTGCGGGTGCCAAGGCGAGCGCTTTGCCGCTCGATTTCAGGGACGGCGGCTGGCGCCTCGATCTCGACCGGCTTGAGTCCATGATCACACCGAAGACACGTGCTCTCTTCATCAACTCGCCGTCGAACCCGACGGGATGGACGGCAAGCCGCGACGATCTGAAGGCAATCCTCGCCATCGCCCGCCGGCATGACCTCTGGATTCTCGCCGACGAAATCTACGCACTCTACTATTTCGGTGACGCGCAGCGTGCGCCATCCTTCCTCGATATTATGGAGGAGGGCGACAAGGTCATCTTCTCCAATTCCTTTTCCAAGAACTGGTCGATGACCGGCTGGCGTGTCGGCTGGATCGTCGCGCCGCCGGAAATCGGCCAGGTGCTGGAAAACCTGATCCAGTATTCGACCTCCGGCGTCGCCCAGTTCATGCAGCGCGGCGCCGTGGTCGCGCTCGACGAAGGGGATCGCTTTGTCTCGGAAAATATCGAGAGGGCGCGGCAGGGTCGCGACATCCTCTGCGAGGCCCTGATCGCTACCAACCGGGTCGAGACACTGAAACCGGACGGTGCTCTCTACGCCTTCCTGAAGATCGACGGCATCACCGACAGCCGCCAGGCCGCACTCGATATCGTCGATCGAACGGGTGTGGGAATGGCGCCGGGTAGCGCCTTCGGGCCCGGTGGCGGAACGTTCCTGCGCGCCTGTTTTCTCAGGGACCCCAGGCAGATGCAGGATGCGGCGGAACGTCTGAGGAAATATGTTTTGTCGCTTTAGCCCATCGATAAAATTCTACGCTTTTCCGAAACGGACGGGAAAGTATAAATTATGATTTACGGCGCAATTACGCCTGATTTTGCTGTCGCGTAAGTAATAGTCAGCGTCGTTGTGGTTGAGTGCTCCCAATGGTTCAGCGTTTGGGAGAAGCGGCATGGCGATTTTGGTAACAGGCGGCGCCGGTTACATTGGCAGTCACATGGTGTGGGCGCTCCTCGACCAAGGTCACGAGGTCGTTGTGCTTGACCGTTTGTCGACGGGATTTCGCTGGGCCGTCGCTCCCGAGGCGCGATTCTACCTTGGTGACGTCGGCAACGCCGAAGTCCTGAAGCAGGTTTTCACAGAAAACCGGATCGATTCGATCATTCACTTCGCGGGATCCATCGTTGTGCCGGACTCCGTTCGCGACCCGCTGAGCTATTATGAAAACAATACCGGCAATACGCGCGTCCTCCTGTCGGCGGCGGTCGAGGCGGGCGTCGGAAAGTTCATCTTCTCCTCCACCGCGGCAGTCTACGGAACGCCGGTCAGCAATGCGCCCGTCCGGGAGACCGACCTGCCACGCCCGGAAAATCCGTATGGGGCGTCCAAGCTCATGAGCGAGCTTATGCTGCAGGATACCGCGCGCGCTCATGATTTTCGTTTCGTCGCGCTCCGCTATTTCAACGTCGCGGGTGCTGACCTGAAGGGCAGGGTCGGCCAGGCCACGCGCAATGCCACTCACCTGATCAAGGTCGCCTGCGAAACCGCGCTCGGCGAGCGTCGGGCCGTTCATGTCTTTGGCGGCGATTACCCAACGCCGGACGGCACCGGTGTCCGCGACTATATCCATGTGGCGGATCTGGTATCGGCGCATATCGATGCGCTGAGCCATCTGGACAGGGGTGGCGAATCCCTGATCGCCAATTGCGGCTATGGTCGCGGCTATTCGGTCCTCGACGTGCTGCGCGCGGTCGAAAGGGTATCCGGCGCGAGCCTGAAGGTGGTGCACGAGCAGCGCCGGCCAGGGGACGCGGCCTCCGTCGTCGCGGATCCGACGCTGGCACGCCAGCGCCTCGGATGGCGCCCACGCCACGACGACCTCGACGGGATCATCCGGACATCGCTGGATTGGGAACGGCGCATGCGGCGCGAGGAATTCCAGGATATCGAGGCACTCAAGCGCAAGCTGGCAGCACTCGCCTCCTGACCGGCATCAGCCGATCTGCTGTGCCATCTGGTAAAGCCCGGCGCTGCGCGCGCCCGACGCGCAGAATGCGAGGATCGGCCCCTGGGTCTGTTTCAGAAGCGCCTTCAGCTTGGCCGCCTGTTCCATTGGAACGGAGCTTCCTCCGACGGGAAGATAGTGCGCGCTCAAGCCGCTTGCGGCCGCCGCCTCGGAAACCAGCTCGAATTTGGGCTGACCCCATCCCTCGCCATCCGGCCGCATGCAAATGATTGTGGTGTACCCGGCCGCGGCAATCGCCGGCAGGTCGTCCGGCTTGATCTGTCCGGTGACGTGATAGGTCGGTGTGATTTCCCTGATATGCAACGATAAGGCTCCCTGCAACTGCGCGTAAGGCCATGCGATCGAGTCCGCACGGCTGCAAATACATATATTAAATTATATATGTTTGTGCAAGGAGGTCAGCTGGCGGTGGCTCTGGGCAGACGCATCATCTGCCCCGACAGCGAGGGTACGGGCAGCCAGTTGCTCCGGTCGAAATACTCCCGCGCTCTCTTCACCAATGGGTCCTTGTTGATTGGCAGGATGATGAGATTGTAGCGGTCTTCGCCCGTGAATTCCTTGGTGAACTTGTAGGACATTCCAAAGCGGATCGTGGTGTAGTCGGAGAGTTTTCGCGTGCTGTCGAGAAGCTGGGCGAGATCGCTCCACCCGGTCTCGTGGATAAGAGTCGAGACGGCGTTCACCAGCTTGTCATGGGAAGCCCTCCCGGCGTCGGTGTCGGGTGCGATGAGCTTCATGCGGATGGAGTTGATTTCGCCGTCGGGCTGCCCTTTGGCGATGAAGAAGAACGAGGCGGTCGGCTCATCCCCTCCGATTGGTCTCACGAGATCTTCGGACAGGCATTCGAAGGTAGACCGGTCGACCTGGCTGGCCTTCCAGCCTTCATTGTTGATACCGGAGGAATCGAAGGCAGCGCAGAAGGCTGGACCGAGGTCGCGCATTTCACGAACGAACACGCCGACCACGCCGATATCTGGCTCCCGGATGAAGTGATCGGGAAGGATCACCGTTGGAGAGAGGTTTCTTTGGCTCTTCAATGGCTGCGGTGGACGGGGCGCCTCGTGCAGAGCAGCGAGGTAATGGTCGACGCCGAGCCAGCGGGTCATCGCCTTCAGGTTCTGCCGTTCGTTGGCCAGCAACACCACCAGGCCGATACAGGCTGCGATCGACAGGAAGACGACAACGAAAACGCCGCCGCCACCGAACCGGGGCGGACGCGGCGGCTGGTCCTGCCATTTCTGGCCGGGTTGTGGACTGTCGCTAGGCATTGGCCCCCTTTTGAACAATGCTTTCGTCAGACTTATGGCAGCAACCAATGAACGCAACCTAACTCATTCCGAATTCCGGTGCGCCTCGTGAAATACCGGGGGGGCGGCTCGGCCACTTTTGGGCCGACTGCCGATCCGCTGTTGACCCGCTTTTCCCGAACTCCATAGGACAAGACCATGAAGAGATGATGCAGAAGAGGGTGATTGGATGATTGGAGCGGGCTTGAAATCGCTGTCATACGTCGTTGCGGGGGTCGCGCTGTTGTTGAGCGTGGAGGCAGGCGCTGCCGAAGACATCTGGTCCATGACGACACCGGAGGGTACATGCCGCATCTCGTTCCAGGACGATCCGGTCGCTGACGGAATCCAGTCGATCCTGCAGCACGATTACGCCTGCCCGGAGATGCTGCGCAACGTCTCCGGCTACTCGATGAACAATGGTGACGGCACGATCATCCTGTACACCACGTTTACCGGCCTCGAAATGGTCGGGAGGGCGGACAAGGAAAAGGATGGTCTTTATGTTGGCATGATCGGCGACGGGACGGAGCTTACGATCTCCTTCGGCGAGACGCCGGACCTGCCGACAAAGCCGCAAAAACCACAGAAGCCGAAGAAGCCGTCCGGATCATCGGCTTGTCTTCGTTATCCCGACGGCGGTTGTGCACAGCCGAACGATGTCGGCTCGCCCGATGTCGCTCTCGGCATCAACTCGATTCAGGCGTTGACGCGGCTCAACATTAGAGGATTGCCGGGGATGGACGGTGCCGTGATCGGTAGGCTGGAAAAGGACCAGTGTGTGACTGTCCTAGGCTGTGTCGAAAAGGGCGGCAACGTTATATGGTGTGAGGTCGACTTGCCAACGTTCCACGGCTGGACGTTGAAGCAGGACGCCGGCAAGGTGTATTCCCGCAACGGCTGCGGCTGAGCCGCTGGTTTTTCCAGAGTTCAAAGGCTAATCCTTCAGGCGGCTTTTTGGCGGCACCGGACCTTTGTTCGTATCGAGGGTAGCGGTGCCGTTGATTGTGGCTGGCACCGCCACCTGGGACATCGGCGTTTCCCCAAGCGGCAATTTTGTCTTTTCCGCCGGTTCGGTCTCATTCTTTGATCCCGGTATTGCGTTCTTGTTGCCCTTCGCATTCCGGCCGCTCGACATGCTGCCCTCCTTTTTGGGTGACGGGTCGGGATGCAACGATGACGCCACGCGAAGGTTCCAGATAGACACGTGTCCGTCCACGCTTTGTTTAGAAGCCGTCCGTCGCGTGCTCTTCGAGCCATCGCTGCAACGCCGCGATGAGGCGCAGTCGAAGGCTGGCGTTTCGCGCGAACGCGCGCGCCAGCGACAGGTCGCCCGGCCGAAGGCCGAGTTCCGTCGATAGGTCCGCAAGCGTCATCGACCGCTGGGCAAGCACTATGCGGACGCGGTCGATGGTGCGGGGCGTGAGATAGCGGCCCGAGGCAATCGGGTCGGCTGCCGCCGCTGCTTCGCCTGACGGGCGATGCCCAATCCACTCGAGGAACTGCCGTCGCTCCTCGCCGGATGCCTTGGTCCAGGAGCGCTGTAGTTTCTCAAGGCGCGTGCGGCCATCTTTTTTCATGATCGCAGTCGCTCCCCCCGTTTCGTCGAAAGCCTCCTTGGCCGCAACACGTGTCGAGGTCAACCGCGAACAGAGGGCAAGCCGTCACGGGAGGAAACGGTGTCAGACCGCGAGTTCCGAAATGAAGCGGGCGAAGAGCTCGGCCTGGGAGGAGATCTCAAGCTTGTGATAGATGTTCTTGCGGTGGATCTTCACCGTTCCCTCGGCGATATGAAGGCTTTCGGCGATCGACATATTCGAGTGGCCGCGCAGGATGAGCGAGGTGATCTCGATCTCCCGTGGCGTCAGAAGGCCGTCGGTCATCCGGTCAAGGCAGGCGTTGATCGTATCGGGCGGTGTCCGGCTCTGCTCATGGTGCCGGTCGCTCGCCCCGCTGTCCGCATAGTGCCGTTCGACCAGCAGTCTGATCACGGGCTCCACCGCATGAACCGCGTCGAGGTCGCGTCGACCGAAAGCCGGTGAACCCACCGGCCGTGTAAAGCTGACGACGACGCCATAACCGGATGCAGGACGACAGACGATGCCGACTTCGTCCCTTATCCCCGTCAGGGCATAATGACGACGGAAATATTCGGAGCTGTAGAACTGGTCGGGCGCCATGTCGCGTAGCCGCCTGACCCCGGTGATCGCCGCGTTGGTTGCAGCCGCATAAAAGGGATCGAGGAGATACGGTCCAGCCGCGTAGGCTTCAATCACGGTGGCCGCCCGATGGGGATCGATATTGTAGTAGTGCGCGGTCGGACGGGATGCGCCATTATAGCCGAACACCATAAAAACGTCGAACTCGAGCACTGTCTTCAGCGCCGATTCAACGCGAGCCTCGAAGTCCGGCTGCCCCTCGGAAGCAAGGAGCTCCGCCAGTGTCCTGTTCCAGGCGGCAAACCCTTTTTCCAACCTGTGTCTCCGTCATGCCGGGAAATGTCGCAACAATCGGTCGCCGACTATCCCTTTGGGGATATTTCCTTACCCATTCGGGCTGCCTAACCTCAAGTCAATTCTGAGAAGGCCCCCATGACGATCAATAGCCGTTCCGCGACCGAGTTTGAAACCGCAATCCGTGATCTGGGTGCGAAGTCCGTGCACATAGGCATGGTCGATCCAGAAGGAGAGTTCCGCGATAAGCTGGTCTCGGCCGACAAGGCGATCAAGCTGGCACGCGACGGCTATCCCTTCTGCGAAGTGCTCTATTTCTGGGATATCGCCGAGAGTACCTATCGTGACGGTGCGTTCGTCGACCGTCCAGCACAGCTCTTCGCTGATACAATCCGCGCCTACCCGTTCGCCGAGGACACCGCACTCTGCCTTGCGGACTTCTCCGGTGACTTCGGCCGCCGTTCGCCGCGCAACGTCTGCCTCGAGCAGCTCGCAAGGGCGTCCGACCGTGGCTTCGACGTGCTCTCGGCCTTCGAATTCGAATTCTTCGTCTTCGACGAGACGCCGGAAACGCTCAAGGCCAAGAACTACCGGGACCTCACCCACTTCGCCCAGGGCAACCGCACCTATTCCCTCCAGACGTCCGCACTCTACGGCGATTTGCTCGAAGGTCTCGAGGAGACCATGTCGGTCATGGGCGTCAAGCTCGACGCAATCCATACCGAGCTTGGGCCGGGCTGCTTCGAAGCGCCACTGACCTATGCAAAGGGCATCAAGGCGGCCGACGACGCCTTCCTGTTCAAGAACTTCGCAAGATCTTATTTCGCCCGCAACGAGCTGACGGTCAGCTTCATGTCCAAACTGTCGCCGGCGCTTTCCGGCCAGTCGGGTCACCTGCATCTGTCGTTGCGCGACAAGGCGGGCAATCCTGTCTTTGCCGATGCGGACGCCCCCGACGGGCTGTCGGCCACGGCGCGGCATTTCATTGGCGGTCTCCTGACGCTGATGCCGGAGCTTCTGGCGATGTGCTCGTCCACGGTCAACGCCTACAAGCGGCTGGTGCCGGGCGCCTGGGCGCCGACTTCCGCCAACTGGGGCGTGCAGAACCGCACCGCCGCCGTGCGCGTGATCAACGACAGCCGCGACGCGACCCGCCTCGAATTCCGCGTGCCGTCGGCCGATACGAACCCCTATCTGGCGCTTGCGATGTTCATCGGCGCCGGGCTCTACGGGATCGATAATGCTATCGAACCGCCGCCGCACAGCGCCGAGAACTTCTATGCCTCCGCGCCCGCGCCGGACGCCGTCTTTCCTCGCGATCTCTGGGACGCCGCGCAGCGTCTCAAGCGCAGCGAAAAAGCGCGCGAAATCTTCGGCGATGATTTCGTCGACAGCTTCGTCGAAAGCCGGGAGGTGGAATTCTCGCACTATCAGAAGCAGGTCAGTGAGTGGGAGATCAGGCGCTATCTCGGCGTCGTCTGATCGCCCCTCGTCAGTTGGATGAGAGAAAGGAAAACAAGAATGACAAAGGGAACAGCCAATATCAGCCGCCGCTCGGTGCTTCAGGGCATGGGTGGCCTGGGTCTCGCCGCCGCCGGCGGGAGCCTCCTCGGCCTGCCGCGCATGGCGAACGCGGCCGAAAGCCTCAATTACATGTGCTGGGAGGGCTATAACGCGCCCAGCATTCTCGAGCCCTTCCAGAAGAGCAATGATGCGACGATCGCCATCGACCTGATCACGGACTCCGCCGGTGGTTTCGCCAAGCTCGCCGCTGGCGCCTTCCGCGAGTTCGACCTCGTGTCCTCAGACAGCCCCTGGATCCAGCGCATGGGCCCCGCCGGCTTCTGCCGCTTCCTGGAGGATGCCGACTTCGCCGACCAGTACGCCGATTTCTATCCGCAGTTTCGCGCCCCCTTTGCGCCGCTGCAGCATGAGGGCAAGGCGACCGGCCTGCCGACGCGCTGGGGCTGGGTCGGACCGACCGTCAACACCAAGTTCGACAAGCTCGAGACCTGGTCGAGCTACGCGCCGGTCTTCGACAGCGCCTACAAGGACAAGATTTGCCTGCTCGACTGGGGTGACTGGCCGATCATGCCGCTGGCCCTCTATGCCGGCGTGAACCCGTACGAGGAACTCGACGAGGCCGCCCTTGGCGAAGTCCGCAAGGTCCTTCGCGCCGCCTTCAAGAACACCCGCGCTATCGTCGCCGATCTCGCCGTGGCCCAGAAGGGTCTGATCGACGGTTCGTTCCGCGCCCTCATCGGCGGCGGCACCTACTGCACCTCGGCGCTCAGGCTGCAGGGTCACGACTACATCCAGTCGATCGTTCCCGAGCCGAAGGACGGCCTGAAGCAGGGCATCATCTGGATGGAGGCCACAGGCCTGATCGACAACGGCAAGAACTCGCAGATTGCCGCCGACTTCCTGAAATACATCGTCTCGCCCGAGGTGGCCAAGCAACTGGCGATCACCGAGGCGACCTGCAACCTGGTTCCCAACCAGAAGGCGGAAGCCCTTTTCTCCGAAGAGGAGAAGAAGGCGCTGCAGATGGATTACATGTGGACGGCCTGGGACAACAGTCAGTTCCACACCGTTGCGCCGAACATCGACGATATGTTGGCGATCTGGCAGGAAGAGCTCGCCGCACGGTAAACCGATTGGGCGGGCCGCCGCACGACACGGCGGCCCCTTTTCTTTCCGCAAGCATGGGGGACGCCTGTCTTGTTATCGCCGATTATCTCCGCCTCGAACATCATAAAGGACTACGGTTCCGCGCGCGCCCTGCATGGCGTTTCGCTGGACGTCGGGGAGGGGGAGTTCGTCGCGCTCGTCGGTCCGTCCGGCTGCGGCAAGACCACGCTTTTGAAGATCCTCGCCGGTTTCGAGGACCTCACCGAGGGAAGGCTGCAGATCGCCTGCCAGGACATGAGCGGCGTGCCTGCCGCAAGCCGCCCGACCCGCATGGTGTTCCAGAAGCTGGCGCTCTTTCCGCACAAGACCGTGGCCGATAACATCGGCTTCCCGCTGAAACTGAAAAAGGTCGCGCCGAGCGAAATCCGCGAGCGGGTGGGCGTCATGATCGACCTGATGCATCTCAAGCGGGAATATCTCGACCGCTATCCGGCGCAGCTTTCGGGCGGCGAGCAGCAGCGCGTCGCGCTGGCTCGTGCGCTCATCTCCCAGCCAGGCGTGCTTCTGCTTGACGAGCCGATGAGCGCCCTTGATGCCAAGCTCAAGAAATCTCTCCAGGCGGAACTCAAGAAACTGCACCGCGAAATCGGCACCAGCTTCGTGCTCGTGACCCACGATCTGGAAGAGGCGATGATGCTTGCCGACCGGATCTGCGTCATGCAGGCCGGACACGTCGTTCAGGTCGGTACGCCCTCCGACATCTACTACCGGCCGGTCAACAGGTTCGTCGCCGGCTTCATCGGCGAGACCAATTTCATCCCGGTGGCGGTGGACGGTCGGGCCGCCGGTGGCGCGACGGTCCGTTCGCCGCTGGCTGACGGACAGCCTGCGGCGCTCCCGGCCGATCATGTGTCCGCTGGTTTGGCAGTGGATGGAACCGCCCTCCTGGTCAGGCCCGAAACCATCGGCTTCGTCTCTGGCGATGCGCCCGCCGGCTTCTGGTCTATGGGCGGCACCGTCGAGGAATACTTCATCAAGGGCGCATCCACCCAGTACCGGGTTCGTGTTCCCGGTCTCGACAATCCTGTCGTCATGGAACTGCCCGGCTCGATCATCCTGCCTGCCGATGTCGGTGAGAAGGTTCGCATCGGCTTCGACCCCGCCTCCGCCTTTCTGTTGTCGGAGTGAGCATGAAGATCGAGCAAAAGAGCTGGAAGGACCCGGTGCTCGTGGCGGCCGTCGCGCCGCTCGCGATCGTGATGCTGGTCTTCTTCCTCATTCCGCTTCTCATGACGGTGGTGCTGACTTTCCAGACCACCCAGTATTACAGGCTGGTCTGGACCTGGGATCTGAAGATCTGGACGGAAATCTTCTCCAAGCCGCACTACTGGACGATCATTGGCCGCACCGTCGTGATGGCCATCATCTGCGTCGCGCTGTGCCTGCTGATCGCCTTTCCCGCCGCCTACGCGCTCGCCACGCGGCTCAAGACCTACAACACCCAGATCCAGATCCTGATCGTCTTCGCCTTCCTGACCGATGCCGTGCTGAAGACCTTCGGCTGGATCCTGGTGCTCGACCGCAACGGCGTGGCGAACTGGATGCTTGCGCATGTCGGATTTCCGCCTGACGCGCTCAATCTGCTGTTTACGCCGGCGGGCACCATGATCGGCATGGTCTACAACCTCGTCGTCTATCCGATGTTCACAATCTACCTGTCGCTCGTCCGCATCGACCGCGACCTGCTACTCGCCGCCTACGACGCCGGCGCCTCGCGTCTGCGCACCTTCTTTGAGATAACCCTGCCGCTGTCGCGACCGGGTCTTTATTCCGGAGCGGTGCTCGTCTTCGTCCTCAGCCTCGGCGCCTTCCTCGAGCCAAGGGTTCTGGGTGGGGGCACATCGCCTCTGGCGTCCGAACTCATCCGCCAGAGCTTCGAGACCCGGGTCAACTGGCCGCTCGGCGCCGCGCTCACCATCGTGCTGATCACCGTCGGCGCGTTGACGCTGGCCCTTGTCGGCCTTCTCGCCAGCAGGAGAACCTCCGTCCGAGGGGAGCAGGCCGCATGATATCGCATCGCCTCAAGGACCGGCTCATCGACATCGCGCTCGTCGGCACGCTGGCACTCCTGCTGGTCTTCTTCTACGTGCCGATCGCCACGCTGGTCGCGTTCTCCTTCACGTCCAGCCGGGTACTGACCCTGCCGATCGAGGGCTTCTCGTTCGAATGGTATGGCGAACTGCTGCGCAAGCCGGATTTCCTTCCGGCCGTCGCCAATTCGGCGATCGTGGCCGCCGTCTCGACCGTCTTCGCAACGATCCTCGGCACCGCCGGCGCCGTCGCCTGGATCCGCTACCGGTTCCGCCTGCAACGCCTGTTCCAGATCGTTACCTTCGCGCCGCTGCTCTTTCCGCAATTGCTGCTTGGTGTCGTCATGCTGCTCTGGTTTTCCGTGCTCGGAAACTGGCTTGGCTTCTCGACGGGTCTCATGACTGTCATCATCGGCCATGTCGTCTACATCACGCCCTTCGCCCTCGTGATCGTCGCCGTCCAGGTTTATGGCTTTGACGATACCCTGGAAGACGCCGCCCGCGATGCAGGGGCCAATGGCTGGGAGGTGTTCCGCGAGGTGACCTTCCCGCTCCTCTGGCCGGGCATCTTTTCCGCCGCCATTTTTGCCTTCCTGCTGTCCTGGGGCAATTTCTATGTGTCCTACTCGCTGGCAGGCACGGCCCGAACGCTGCCGGTGTTCGTCTACAGCGGCATCGCCGTCGGCTCCTCGCCGATCTACCCGGCGCTGGCGACACTCAACTTCATTCCCGCCCTGTTCCTGGTCGCCTTCGCCGAGGTGTTTCGCCGCCGGGCCTTGAGGCGACAGGCCATGCCATCCACGGAGGCTTAGACCATGATCACCGCACCCCTCTCCGTCAGCAGCAACTGGAGCTTTCCGACTGCCGTCCGTTTCGGCAATGGCCGCATCGGTGAACTGGCCGATGCCGTCCGCTCGCTGGGTGCCGCCGCTCCGCTGGTCGTCACCGATGCCGGTCTCAAGGACCTCTTTCCGGTGCAGCGCACGCTGGAGGTCCTGCGTGCGGGAGGACTGCGGCCCGGCCTCTTCCATGACGTGAAACCCAATCCGACCGGCCGCAACGTGGCCGGGGGTGTCGAGGCCCTCCGCGCCGGCGGGCACGACTTGGTCGTCGCGATCGGTGGCGGCAGCGCGCTCGATGCCGCCAAGGCGATCGCGCTAATGGCGTCGCAGACGATCCCCATGTGGGATATGGAGGACATCGGCGACAACTGGACCAGGGCCGATACCTCGCGGCTGACGCCGGTCATCGCCATCCCGACAACGGCCGGCACCGGCTCGGAGCTCGGCCGCTCCTCCGTGATCACCCATGACGAGGAACATCGCAAGGTCATCGTCTTCCATCCGCGCATGATGCCTGATCTCGTGATCATGGACCCCGAACTGACGACCGGCCTGCCGCCGCATATCACCGCGGCAACCGGCATGGACGCGCTGTCCCATGCGCTCGAGGCGCTCTCCGCGCCGAGCTTCCACCCGATGGCAGAGGGTATTGCGCTGAACGCGCTGCGGCTGATCAAGACCTGGCTGCCGGTGGCCGTTGCCGATGGCAATAATCTGGAGGCGCGGGGACAGATGCTGATCGCCTCGGGCATGGGCTGCGTCGCGTTGCAGAAGGGCCTCGGCGCCATCCATGCGCTGGCTCACCCGCTCGGCGCCCTTTATGATGCCCACCATGGACTGCTCAATGCGGTGCTGATGCCCTATGTCCTCGAGTTCAACGCCCCCGCGATCGACGAGAAGCTGGAACTTCTGTCCCGCACGCTCGACCTTCCGCACTATTGCGCGGCCGGCGTTCTGGACTGGATGCTGGACCTAAGGGGCGAACTGAACATCCCCCCGACGCTCTCCGCGATGGGCCTGACCGACATCGACGAGGAAAAGGTCGTCGCCATGGCCGAGGTCGACCCCTGCGCCGGCGGCAACCCGATCCCGCTAGACCGCAAGTCGCTGCTGGGCATCCTGCAGGCCGCGCGGTAGCACCAGCAGACTACCCCGACAAACACGCGCCAGCCTCCAACAGGCCAGCGCACCCGACCGCTTGCGTATCGCTGGGCCGCGCCAAAAAATCGGCACGGCTCCCGCTTGAATGCAGCAGGATGAGCGCCCGGATGCCGATCTGTCTCGGGCAGAAATTCGAATGTTTGGAAAAATGGTGCTGCTAGAGAGATTTGAACTCTCGGCCTCTCCCTTACCAAGGGAGTGCTCTACCCCTGAGCTATAGCAGCATCTGTTGGCGACGCGGTTGCGCCGTCCGGAGCGAGTGGCCTATTGCCACAGCTTCGGCGGCAGCGCAAGCCGCAAAAAGAGTTTGATGCAACAAAAGAACTGGCGCTTGCGCCGCCTTCCGCAGCACGCGGTTTTTCGCTATGCAGGGGCCATGTCGAAAGAACCCGATGAAAAGGAGCCGACGGCGCGTGAGCGTGCCGTGGCCGCCGCCAAGGAACAGCGCGAGGCGCGAGCCGCGAAGAAGCTGCGCGAGAATTTGCTGCGCCGCAAGCAGCAGGTTCGCGCCAGACGCGCCGGGGAGGCGGACGACGCAGTCGGTCTGCCTGCCGCAAAATCGACGCAGGACGATGATTAGCCGGCAATTCCCGCGTGGAATTGAAGACCTCATGCTTTTCGTCTAAAGACCCCCATCCTTCTCCGGCTGGACGACCGGACCATCATTGATAGAGGCGGGCCTCGCCCGAGAGCTGAACATGGATCGAATTCGCATTGTCGGCGGCAACGAGCTCAAGGGCGTGATCCCGATTTCCGGCGCCAAGAACGCGGCGCTGCCCCTGATGATCGCCTCGCTGCTGACGAGCGACACGTTGACGCTCGAAAACGTGCCGCATCTGGCCGATGTCGAGCTCCTGCTCCGCATTCTCGGCAATCACGGCGTCGATGTCGCGGTCAACGGCCGGCGCGAGCACCAGGACGGCTCCTATGCGCGCACCATCCATTTCACCTGCCGCACCGTCGCAGATACGACCGCGCCCTACGAGCTGGTATCGAAGATGCGCGCGAGCTTCTGGGTCATCGGTCCGCTTCTCGCCCGCGAGGGCAGGGCGCGCGTATCGCTGCCCGGCGGTTGCGCCATCGGTACCCGCCCCGTCGATCTCTTCATCGAGGGACTGGCGGCGCTGGGCGCCGACATGGAAATCGATGGCGGCTATATCAACGCCACCGCGCCGAAGGGCGGCCTGATCGGCGCCAGCTACACGTTTCCGAAGGTCTCCGTCGGTGCGACCCACGTGATGATGATGGCGGCCGCGCTCGCTCGCGGCACGACGGTGATCGGCAATGCCGCTCGCGAGCCGGAGGTTGTCGATCTCGCCAACTGCCTGATCGCCATGGGCGCGAAGATCACCGGCGCCGGCACCGCAACGATCACCATCGAGGGCGTCACGAGCCTCTCCGGCGCGCGCCACCGCGTCTTGCCGGACCGCATCGAGACCGGCACCTATGCCATGGCCGTTGCCATGACCGGCGGCGACGTGACGCTGCAGGGAACCGATGGTGCTCTGCTGGAGACGGCTCTGGAAGCGATCCGCCGCGCCGGGGCGGAGGTGACTGCCGTCGACGGCGGCATCCGCGTCATCGGCCATGGCAACGACATCCGTCCCGTCGACATCGTCACCGAACCTTTCCCGGGCTTCCCGACGGACCTGCAGGCGCAGTTCATGGGTCTGATGACCCGCGCCAACGGTGTCTCGCATGTCACCGAGACGATCTTCGAGAACCGGTTCATGCATGTGCAGGAGCTTGCCCGGCTCGGTGCCCGCATCAGCCTCTCCGGACAGACGGCGCGGATCGAAGGCGTTCGCACGCTGAGGGGCGCGCCGGTCATGGCGACCGATCTGCGCGCCTCCGTCTCGCTTGTCATCGCCGGTCTTGCCGCCGAAGGCGAGACGGTTGTCAATCGCGTCTATCACCTCGACCGCGGCTTCGAGCGGCTGGAAGAGAAGCTCGGCCGTTGCGGCGCCTCGATCGAGCGCATCAGCGACTGAGTCCGACTTTCGTCGAAACGGCGGGCGGCCTTTGCCTAAAAAACGCCCGCCTGCTCATCTTCGTCGTTGCGTCCTGCAACGCAGCAACCTATTTCCAGAGAAGGTGAAATTCTAGCGTGGCCTTGCCACCGACGGACGGGATGAGCATGGAAAGCCTGAAACTGATGGCGCTCGATGGCGACGATCTGGCGATCGTCTCGGCCCACATGCAGGACGCGGTCTTCAAGGTGGGCGACATCACCTTCTCGCCGAAGGGCGGGCATTTCGCTCTCGCCGCCAACCGCTTCGTGTGGGAAAAGGCCAATGGCCAGCGCAAGACCTACGAGCGTCGCCGCGCCGTGATCAGCTTCAAACGCGTGCGCGCGGTCCGCTCCGCTGGTGTCGACCGCAGCCGGTCGGATGATGTGAAGTCGCTCCTGGCGCTGCGCTATCTGCCCGACGGCGAGGGGCCGGACGGCAAGGTGGAACTCGTCCTGTCGGGTGGCGGCATGATCGTTCTGGACGTGGAATGCATTGAGGCGCAGCTGGCCGATACCGGCGGTGCCTGGGAAGCGTCGTCTCTGCCGCGGCATATAGGCGATTGAGTGCCGGCGACGGCATAGTGTTGATTTGAGGGGACATACGCAGGTGGCGATCTGGCTCGAACAGACATCCGAAGGCTTTGAGAAGCGGTTCGCCGACTTCCTGACGACCAAGCGCGAGGTGTCGGACGACGTCAATCACGCCGTATTGGCGATCATTGCCGATGTCCGGTCCCGCGGCGATGCGGCACTCGCGGACTATTCCCGACGGTTTGACGGCATCGATTTCGCGGTGACTCCCATGCGGGTGACGCCGGCAGAGATCGACGAGGCGATGGGACAGGTGGAGCCGGAGGTGATCGCCGCTCTCAGGCTCGCCGCCGAGCGGATCGAAAAGCATCATGCCCGCCAGATGCCAAAGGACGACATCTACGAGGATGCGATCGGCGTCGGCCTCGGGTCGCGCTGGACCGCGATCGACGCGGTTGGTCTTTACGTGCCAGGCGGTACCGCGAGCTATCCGAGTTCGGTGCTGATGAACGCGCTGCCGGCGAAGGTTGCGGGTGTTGCGCGCATTGTCATGGTCGTGCCGGCCTCCGGCGGCCGGATCAACCCGACGGTGCTTGCCGCGGCGAAGATCGCCGGCGTCGAGGAAATCTATCGCATCGGTGGTGCGCAGGCGGTAGCCGCTCTCGCCTACGGGACCGAGAGCATTGCCCCGGTCGCCAAGATCGTCGGACCCGGCAATGCCTATGTCGCCGCCGCCAAGCGCCACGTCTTCGGCACCGTCGGCATCGACATGATCGCCGGACCCTCTGAAGTGCTTGTCATTGCGGATCGCAACAACGATCCCGACTGGCTCGCGGCTGATCTCCTGGCCCAGGCAGAGCATGATCCGGGTGCCCAGTCGATCCTGATCACTGATGACGCCGGTCTCGGCCACGCGGTCGAGGCGGCGGTCGAGCGGCAATTGAAGAGCCTGTCGCGGTCCGAGACCGCCACGGCGAGCTGGCGCGATTTCGGCGCCATCATTCTCGTTAAGACCCTGATGGATGCGATACCGCTCGCCAATCGTATCGCCGCCGAGCACCTGGAGCTTGCCGTCGACGATCCCGACGCTCTGATGGTCGATATCCGCAATGCCGGCGCCATTTTTGTCGGGCGCCATACGCCCGAGGTGATCGGCGACTATGTCGGCGGGTCCAACCACGTCCTGCCGACGGCGCGTTCGGCACGCTTTTCCTCCGGTCTTTCGGTGCTCGATTTCGTGAAACGCACCTCGATCCTAAGACTTGGGCCTGACCAACTGCGCCAGCTGGCGCCGGCCGCGATCGCGCTCGCGACCAGCGAGGGACTGGATGCACATGCCCGCTCCGTTGCCATCCGTCTCAATCTCGGGGGATAGCGATGGCGGATGGGGACTTCCGGCTCTGTGACGTGATCCTGGACGAGACGATCGGTCGCTCGACCCCGGATGTCGAGCACGAGCGGGCGGTCGCCATCTTCGATCTGATCGAGGAGAATTCCTTCGAGCCTGTCGGTCACAAGGGTGGCCCCTACAAGCTCTACCTCTCGCTGGTCGACAGCAAGCTTGTGTTCTCGATCAAGACCGAGGCGGAAGAAAGCGTTGTTACCCATATTCTATCGCTCACGCCGTTTCGCCGGATCATCAAGGACTACTTCATGATCTGCGAGAGCTACTACGAGGCGATCCGCTCCTCGACTCCGAGCCAGATCGAGGCGATCGACATGGGACGCCGGGGCATCCACAACGAGGGATCACAGACCCTGCTGGATCGGCTCTCGGGCAAGATCAGGATCGATTTCGACACCGCCCGGCGACTGTTTACGCTGGTCTGCGTGCTCTACTGGCGCGGCTAGGACCGGGCGGCGATGACGGAGGAAAGCGAGGGCGCATCGAAGGACAGGCTGCCGGGTGCGATCCTCTTCGTCTGCGGCATGAACGCGATCCGATCGCCGATGGCCGAAGCCTTCGCCCGCCATCTCCTGCCAAAGGGCGTTTATGTCGCTTCGGCCGGTGTGCGCGCCGGTGACCGGGACCCTTTCGTCGATGCCGTTCTGGACGAGGTGGGACTGACGCTTGGAAGCCGCCGACCGCAGACGCTCGACCAGTTGGAGGACGACTATTTCGACTTGGTCGTGACACTCGCGCCCGAAGCCCATCACGCCGCACTGGAGCTGACACGCTCCTCCGCCGTCGAGGTCGTCTACTGGCCGATGCCCGACCCGACCGTTGCGACCGGCTCGCGCGACCAGGTTCTCTCCGCCTACCGGGAAGTGCGCGATCGGCTGGAGCGCCTGATCCGCGAGCGGATTCTGAGCCGCGCCTAGGCGCTGAGAAACAAAATGGAAAAGCGTTTGCTACGTGGTTCACAAAACCGCGTTGATTGTGTAGTTTCCGCCCACATTTTCCGGACCGGGTGTCCGTGAACCGTCTGACAGAAAGAAAATCCTTCCATGCCTAAAGAAGAAGTCCTCGAATTTCCCGGTGTCGTCACCGAACTCCTGCCGAACGCGACATTCCGCGTGAAGCTGGAGAACGAGCACGAGATCATAGCCCATACGGCCGGCCGCATGCGCAAGAACCGCATCCGTGTTCTGGCGGGCGACAAGGTGCTCGTCGAGATGACACCCTATGACCTGACCAAGGGTCGCATCACCTACCGCTTCAAATAAGGCGCGCAAGCGCCGACACTCCGAGACGCCAGGCCCGATGGAACTGAGACAGAAGCTGATACTGGCCTCCGGCTCGCCGCGCCGGCTCGACCTGCTGAAGCAGGTCGGCATCGAGCCTGACCGCCTGATGCCGATGGATCTCGACGAGACGCCGAAGAAGTCCGAGCATCCCAGATCGCTCGCAAGACGTCTGTCGATCGAAAAGGCGAAGGCAGCGCTTGCCGTGATCAAGCCGGACCTTTCCTGGAACGGCAGCTACATCCTCGCGGCCGACACGGTCGTCGCCGTCGGGCGCCGGATTCTGCCGAAGGCCGACCTCATGGAGGAGGCATCCTCCGCTTTGCATCTGCTCTCCGGTCGCAGCCATTGGGTCTTCACCGGCATCTGCCTGGTGACGCCGGATCGGACGGTGCGCCAGAAGGTGGCCGAGACCAAGGTTCGCTTCAAGCGCCTGTCGACCGCCGATATCGACGCCTATCTTGCCTCGGGCGAGTGGCGCGGCAAGGCGGGTGCCTACGGTATCCAGGGAATTGCCGGCAGCTTCGTGCAGAAGCTCGTCGGTTCCTACACCAACGTCGTCGGGCTGCCGCTTTTCGAGACCATGCAGCTTCTTTCGGGCGAGGGCTTCGACGTTCGCTCGGGCTGGGCGGAGGGCTGACGATGGCCGAACCCGCCAAGGTGGCGCCGCTGCGCAAATCCCGCCCCTGTCCCGAATGCGGCCGTCCCTCGATCCGGGAAAGCTACCCCTTCTGCTCGGAGCGCTGCCGTTCCGTCGATCTCTCGCGCTGGCTGGGCGGCCGCTATGCCATTCCGGTGACGGAAGACGAGAGCAAGGCCGACTACGACGACTAGCGGCAGATATCAGGCTTGGCCCAGGGTCCTGGTGGGTCGGATCGGACCGAAAACCTGTCCTAACCCACCGTAATCCAAGGACTTCTTCGCCATCACGAAATCCTGTCAAAAAACTGCCGTTTAGCGCTGGACATGCACGAACAAGATGCTATAACCCCGCTCGTTCCGGGGCAAACCAAGCCCCCGGCCGGTCGCTAAGGCGCACTGGAAGGCTTCACGAAGCCGGATGCCCGGATAGCTCAGTTGGTAGAGCAGCGGATTGAAAATCCGCGTGTCGGTGGTTCAAATCCGCCTCCGGGCACCATTTTTCTCCACGTGGTTAGCTGGAAATTTATAGCGCTCCGAACGGTTCGTGGAGCGTCATTGCCGCCAGGCCTCCATCTCAGCCTCGCTGTAGCGCTTCCTGAGAAGGCGCGACCACGTCACCCCGCTCTTGATAACCTTTGCCGGCGCGCCGGCTATGATCGTGCCGCTGCCGACAAAAGACTTGGTCACGAATGACCGCGCTCCGACGATATTGTCGTCGCCAATCGTTACGCCCTTGCTGATGATGGCGCCCATGCCGATCCATACGTGGTCGCCGATCGTGACAGGGCCGGCCAAGTTCAGTCGTTCTCCGGTTTTCCGATCTATGACTGAATGCGCGTCGGTCGTCCGGATCTCGACATATCTCGAAAGCATGCAGTGTCGTCCGATAGAAACATTCGATGACTCATGGCAGAGGATCGAGGTCCCATTGGAGGTCGTATGATCCCCCACCGCGACCGTTTGCCCATTGCCTTTAATCGTGATGCTTCCGGTGAAGTTGACCTGTCGTCCTAAGCGGATCGTGTTTCGGCTTCCTCGAAATTTGATGTTCCCTTTCAGCCTCGCCCCCTCATCGAAAATCACCGAATTATTCTCGCCATTCTCGACGATGATCTGGCCTCCCAAAGACGCGCCAGTGCCCTTGACGAAGACCGCGCCTCTCGGTGTCTTTTGCCGCCGGTTTAACAATCTGACGGACCAGTCAATTGCCCACCACATTCTCCAAGGCCTCACGCGACCGTTGCGGCTAAGGTCGCCGCAGGTGTCTTGTCCACGCCCGCCCTGCGGGCCGCAAGCAATTCTTGCATAAGCTCGATGGCGCGCTCTATATCGATTTTCTCATGCGTGAAGGGATCGCGATATGTCGGGTAGAGCATATATGCCGCGGCGAAGATTTGCAGCACGTTCAGCTTTCGCGTTCTTCGAGGGCAGAGCTGGCGATCGTCCGTTATGCCCCAGCCAGAATAGAAAGGGCACCCCAGCGTCGTTACGGGAATACCCCGCAGCAGCGCCTCGAAACCGCCAAGAGAGGTGATCGTGTAAACGTGATCCACGGTCCGGAGGGCATCGGGGAGCGGAATGCGCTCTGTCACTATCGTGGCGATGTCCCTCACATCGTCCGGCTCCGAAACTTTATTGCGAGAGCCGAACAGGACATCCGGGTGGGGCTTGTAGATGATCTGCGCGTCAGGATTTTCGGCTTTGGCGAGGCGCACCACATCGTTGTTGTCGATCGGCCTGTCGCAACCGTATTTGATCGATGCGTCCGTCTCCACCTGCCCCACAACGAGGATTCTCCGGGCGGTCTTAGGTCCGTACACGACTTCAACATCGAAAGTCGGCGCGAAATTATATTTGCTGAGTCCCATGGAAATGAGCTTGTCGCGGCAATCAGACGCCCTCCGCATCAGTTGTCGATCCGCATCGAAGTCGTAGTTCTGGAGGATCGTTTCCAGATCCGAGGGACGGGTCGCATCGAAATAGAGTCCCTGGCGATCGAAGCAGAGCGAGAGAGGTTGCTGCCGCTCGTTACCGAGTCCAGTGCTGCGGATGAACCCGTCCTCGCAGTAGGTAAGCGGCACCCCATGTTCTCGGGCGAATTCGTAGACCCAGGGTTTCGCGCGGTAGCCCCAGGTCAGGATCTCAGAGTCGGGGTTTGACAGCAGGGCTTCGGCAAAGTTTCGTTGGAACAGGGTATTGGGCATCGTCATGCCCATAATCAGCACCTCAGAGCCCGGAAACCATGATGGGATATAGGATTTCCGATCATCGAAGTGAAAGGCAAACACCCTCGGCTTCGCTTCCGACTTCCAGCCGGCGCTGTCGAGAAACGGACGGAGGCTCTGCGGTAAGGAGACGCCCTTCTTTTTTTTGCCAAATACCCATCGCCAGGACAGCAACAACAGTCTCCTTATCTCGATCCCAATTGTCATCGCCGATTCCATCCCTGTCTGCTATAAGCCCGATTCTTTGAAAGATTCCGATGCAACGATAGTCGGCAAACCGCAAGAAAAGAATATGTGGAATACGGATCAATTTGCGAGCGACGGCGGTCCCGATGCGCAGGATTGGTTTGCCGGATGGCAAGTCACGGTTAATCCGATCGACAATCCCCGGCCCACAGGAGCTCCCTTGGTCGGGTATGTGAGATGGATACCCGAACACAGCGATGTCCTGATTTCGCGGGTTATAGCCGCGTGTCCTCACCTCGATTTCGTTGATCTGCAGCTGTTTTCCGGACAGTCCGATCCTACGAGCCGGCGGGCCATCACCCAGGCGGCGGAAAGAGAACCGGTGCGCTTTCGCCGCCTTGTTCTTGCCCGACTCACAAGCTTGAAGCAGGCTGGACTGAAACTCGTGATATTTACGCTCGACTGGACCGCGCCGCTCAGGGAAATCGTTTTTGCTTGCCGAAGCCTTGGCATAGCAACGGTCCTCATTCCACATGAAAGCGTATTTTCGACGCAAGACACCTATTACACCCAAAAGCGTCGCAAAACCAACGCGCCTTTGGTGGATCACGTACTCTGCTGGGGCGAGCTTCAAAAAAAAATCTTTGCCGAAAGAGGCTACCCTTCCCAACGGCTGACCAAAGTAGGATCACCTAAACTGGATTTTGACGTGAGATATCGGCCGATCCTCACAACGGAGCAATTCAAGTCTCTGTTCGGCATCCCCGAGGCTGCTAAAATCCTAGTCTTCGCCATGCAGCCGATGGACAACTACGCTGACAAGGTGGAAGCACGCCAGCGACAAGCGGCCGCCGTCAGTGATGTTCTTCGGTATAGCACGGAACGTGGTCATCACTTGATCGTCCGCACGCCGCCGGCACGGGAGCAGATACTGCCCGACTTTGTCTGGAACCGATTGAGTAAGGCTAGAAATGTGTCCGTAGACATCGCCGGTCAATATATTCTGACACCGGAGGAGACTATTGCCCACGCGGACATAGTCTGCTCGGTCAACAGCACGATGCTATTTGAGGCCCGGTTGATGGAGGTGCCGAGCATTGCGATGAAGTATATTGATTTGCCGAGCATCTGGGAGAATACCGATATCGCGATCGCGCGTTCCGGCCTGGAGTTCAGTATGAAAGCAGACCGGCTCTTGGAAAGTGGACGTCAGCCGATGTCGAAAACCTGTCTTTCGTGGGCCAGTCGCGAGTTCTCCGATGCGGAATTCGGTATCGACGGAAAATCCTTGGAGAGGATCAAAGGCGCTCTCGATAGCATTCTTTCCGTCCACCAGGCTCCGATGCGATTAGGCATCAGGGTAAACGACCCATCGACTGACATCTTCTATCCCTCCTCCGTAACGGCTAGCGATGATCTGGTCGCCACTTACGGAAAAGACAAGCTGGCCAGCCTTCTGGGGGTTTCCGCCGTCTTTGAGATGTCATCGCCCTATGAGGCCGCGTCAGGTGACGTATTTGTCGCGTCTACCACATCGCTGGATCCTGCCTTCGATCGATATGGTGTGGAGTTGGGTCGCCCGTTGCTGCGCTTCGACCCGGACCGTTCACGGTAGCCAGTGGGTCAGTAGCCGGCTCCACGTGGGAGGCGGACGATGTGCCGTCAACGGCCGTTGTCCTTGAGAGTGTACTGAAACGTCACCGCCTTCGCCGCGGCGGGTCGAATGGATACAATACACGTCCCAGCAGGCGCATTCGGGGCGATGTAAGTTCCCTGAAAAAACGAATGGGACTGTCGTTGTAGCGTTTAACGTCTTTCTCGTTACCCAGACGCCCGATCAGGGGTGCGACTATGTATCTCAGCAGATGTCGCCATCCCATCAAACCATATGGCCCCCAAGCTTCCCACATAAGTTGGAGATCCTCAAACTCATCGACATGATCGGGTTTCTCAAGCCGCACCTTGATCCAGTCGACCGCTTGTTCGAATGTAATGCGTTGACCGGTGTGTGGATCGAAATAGGCGGGATAGAGGATATAGGCGGCGGCAAATACCTCTTCGATACTTCTCTTTCGTGTCCGACGGGGATTTGGCTGCCGGTCATCCGTCAGACCCCAGCCGGCGTAAAAGGGGCAGCCGACTACGGTAAGCGGAATGCCGCGCATTAAAGCTTCGAAGCCTGCCAGCGATGTAATCGTATAAGCCTTGTCGATCGTATCGAACGACCGTGACAGGGGAATGTTTTCTCGGATGACGACGGAAATGTCTTCGACATCGGCTGGATCGGACTGAGCCTCCCTAAGCCCGTTCAGCACGTCCGGATGTGGCTTGTATATGATCTGAGCGTCGGGATTTTCCTCGGCGGCAAGCCTGACAAGGTCGTTGTTGGTGCATGTTCGGGCGCAGCCAAATCGGATGGACGCGTCGTCCTCCACCTGTCCGAGGACGAGAATGCGCCTCCTGTCCTTTTCCCCGAGTATATCATTCAGACTTCGGGTGGAGACGGAGTTGTATTTGCTGATACCTCCCCCGACGATCAGATCGATTCCCTGTCTCGCTCGCTTCAGAAGATTGGGATCTTGGGTAAACTCATGCGTTTCTAGCAAGCTTTCGAGATCGCAAGGGCCCCTACTGTCGAAGTAGGGTCGTTGCCGGTCTAGCGCGAGCGATAAAGGAGGAGTCCGGCTTGCATTGGGTCGGAATGATCTCAGAAAGCCATCCTCAATGAAGTAGCACGGCAATCCTGTCGCTTCCAGAAAGGCGTCAAGACTTGGGGGGGAATTCTGCCCCCAGACAAATATCTCAGCCTCTGGCATTCTATTTATTTTGGGGACCCATTTCTTCCGGAACGCAAAATCATCAACTTTCAAGGGTAAATATATAAATTTCCTATCCGGGAAATAACTCGCAAAGACGTCTTTCTTCCATCCGACCACGTGAAAGGCGAAGGTGGGTACTTTTTTTATGCGAGTAGTCATTCGATTTTCTGCATATGTTGGCCCACGTCGCTACAAATCATTGTCACATAGCGCCGCGCGATGGGTCCTTGATATCGTTGAACGGCGACAAATGAAAGATTAGCCACAAAAACTGCCTTTGGCGCTCCTCATGAGGAAAACAGCCCAGCATTATGGTGCTAGGCGCGGTTGGCAATCGCACCTGCACGCTGTTACGGTCGCGAATTAGCTCGTTTGGGTTCCTGGGACATATTCGGCCCTCCGGAAACCAACACGCCCGTGTAGAGTTTTGCATAATCGCAGTTCCGGTTGGTTGATCCCCATGCAAAATTCCTCCGTTGTCATCCCCCACAATAAGGAGCACCATGCCCGACGTCACGCCCCTTTCAGACCACACCCCCCCCGACTTTACCGACCTCACCGCCCGCTCCACTCACCTCCACGCCTGGCTTGAAACCGCCGCCCTGCCGTTCTGGTGGGAGAAGGGCGCGGCATCCGGCGGGGGGTTCTTCGAGCGGTTGGGTCAGGACGGTGAGCCCGTGTTCGGCGATGACCGGCGGGCCAGGGTCCAGCCGCGGCAGGTCTATTGCTACGCCATGTCTGGCGCTGCCGGTTGGAACGGGCCATGGCCTGCCGCAGTCGAAGAAGGATTGTCGTGGTTCGATGCGACCTACAGGCTGGAGGATGGCCTCTACGGCAGTCTCGCCAATGCCGAGGGCGTGTTGATCGATCCGTCCTTCGATCTTTACAACCAGGCCTTCGCGCTTTTCGCGGCGGCGGCCGTGGCCACGGCCGAGCCTTCGCGGGCCGCCGAGCGGGAGCTTTATGCACTCGGCATTCTCGACCGGTTGAAGCAGGTCTACGCGCATCCGGAGGCCGGCTTCCACGAAGCCATGCCGCCGAAAGAACCGCTCTGCTCCAACCCGCATATGCATCTCTTCGAGGCAGCGATGGCTTGGGAGGACGTGCCTAATAGCAGCGTCCGCTGGGCCGCCCTGGTCGATGAAATCGCCGATCTGGCCTTGACACGGTTCATCGATGGCGAAACCGGAGCCTTGCGGGAGTTCTTCGATTTGAACTGGCGCCCCATGCCCGGCGAAAAAGGCCGTATCGTCGAGCCGGGACACCAGTTCGAATGGGCTTGGCTGCTCGCCCGCTGGGGCGAGCGGCGCCAAAACGGCGATGCCCTTGCCAGGGCCCGACGTCTTTTCGACATCGGCGAGGCCCACGGCATCTGCGCGGACCGCCAGGTGGCGATCATGAGCCTTTACGACGACTTTACGGTGCACAACGCCATGGCGCGGCTGTGGCCGCAGACCGAGTGGCTGAAAGCGGCGGTGCGCCTCGCTTTGCTTGGCAACGCGGCGGAGCGGGAGCGGTATGTGGCCTCGGCCCACCGGGCGCTCGATGCGCTGGAGCCATTCCTCGCGACCCCCATCAAGGGGCTCTGGTGGGACAAGTGGCCGGCTGATGCTCCGATGATCGACGAGCCTGCGCCGGCAAGCACGTTCTACCACATCGTCTGCGCCATCCTGGAGTTCGACTGGGCCGTAAAGCGGCTGGAGCGTCTGCAGGAAGCCGGCTAGGCCGGCGAGCCCCCATGTTTATGGCATTCCGCAACGCAGGGTTCGGCCGCATAGTCTGGTCCATCGGATGACGCTCGCGCCGGACGCGCAGCCAGACCTGTGGAGGGACCAGCCATGATAAGCATGACATCGCATCGACGCGCCTGCACCGCTTTGGCAATAGCGGCGCTTGCCCTCGTCACCGGCGTTAGCGTCGAACCGCAGCCGGCACATGCGGTCGTCTACTGCAAGGCAGTCGGCGTGCCGAAAGGCTGCGTCGCGCGGCCTGCGCCTGTCGTGTACTGCACGCGCCCGGGTTACCCCGTCGGCTGCGTCGCTCGTCCTGCCGGAGCCGCCGTCTACTGCACGCGTCCGGGTTATCCTGTCGGCTGTGTTCCGGGTCCCGCCGGCACTCCGGCCAATCGTGGCGGACCGGTCAACCGGCTTGGGATCCGCTGATTTCCCTGCATTGCCCAAACCACCCTCAAATCCAGGAAACGGAGCGACTCTCCACTCGCTCCGGTCGACGCCCGGCATAGATCAGCCGCGCTGCCGTCCACAGTCGCGGCGGAGCCCCCACTCCATGCCGGGCGTCGAGCATTGCTTGAGCCCGTTTCGGACGCCTGATGCCTTCAGCCGGATCCGGGTGTCGCGGGAAAAATCCTCGGCAATGCGATATCGACGGCCGTGCCATAGGGCCCGCTGTCGATCGTCAGGGTGGCGCCGCAGAGCATGGCGCGTTTGCGCATGTTTGAAAGGCCGAAGCCTGTCGAAGCCGTCGTCGCAGCGGCCTGATCGAAGCCGCGTCCGTCGTCGCGAATGGTAATATGCAAGGCGGGTGCGCCCTCTGCTCCCTCCGCTGTCCGCAGGATGACCGAAATCGTCTTTGCTACGGCGTGTTTGACGGCATTGGTCACGGCTTCGTCCATCAATCGCACGATCTGGATCACGTGCCAGGGGCGAAGTTCCGGGAAAGTCAGGTTCATGTCTGTCGTCCGCACCTGCCAGTCGAGCGTGATCTGGTGGGCACGAAGCTGCATGTCGGTGCGTTCCCGCCAGGAGGCGAGGGCAAGAAGCAGGTCTCCGTCGACATCCTCCATCGCGTCGATCACCAGCCTGAGGTCCTTCAAGGCCGCGCGTGCCGCCTCGCCGATCTTGCCGGTGTCGCTGCCATGGCGCTCGCTGAGCGCGACGATGCGGACGAGTTGTCCTCCAAGCCCGTCGTGCAGGTCGCGCATCAGGCGGTCCCGCTCTTGGGCGAGTGCTTCGGCCCTGTCGCGCGCCTGCTCGCGCGCGAAGCTTTGCCGCAGCTTCTGTTCGGCTTCGGTTATCTTCACCATCAGCTGGTTGGCGAACCCGTCGATCCGGTTGAGAGCCTGCACGAACCGCGCGGCCAGCAGCGTGCCGAAGGCGATCAGAATCGCGGAGTAGGACAGCGAAGCATAGAAGTATTTGCCGCCTGGCAGCAGGTTGAACAGGGCGAGCAGATCATGCCCCATGCCCGCCATGACGATGGTCATGGCGGTTCCCATCAGGAAGCTGGCGCCGTCTCCCTTCTCTATCGCCGACCGCGTGAACAGCGACCAAACGATGACGGCGTGGGCCATGACCGTCGGTGGACCGAGCAGGAGAAAGGAATACTGGATCGCCCGCTCGTCACCGATGAAGCCGGCGACGAGAAAAACCGGCGCCGGCGCCAGAAGCAGCCACCACCATCGGG
The DNA here is from genome assembly GCF_017599385.1 of Ciceribacter sp. L1K22. Taxonomy (GTDB): domain Bacteria; phylum Pseudomonadota; class Alphaproteobacteria; order Rhizobiales; family Rhizobiaceae; genus Allorhizobium. Next base: position 323,311 of record NZ_JAGFPK010000001.1, on the reverse strand, counting down.
AGCGATATCCGGTCTGGGCCAGCGCGAACGGAACAACCAGAACGCTCTCCACGACGATGAGCACACCGATCAGCGGCACCGCCTCGACACTCCCGAAGGAGAAGAGCGCATTCCGGATCACGCCCGCGACCAGTGCCAGCGCGAGAAGCCCATAGGCAGTCTCCTTACGTCGGCTGAGCCAGATCATCCCGAGCAGCAGGGCGAGCAGAAAACGCCACGCGAAGAAGATCAGGGGGAGTGTCTGGAAGAGGCGCAGACGCGCGTTGTAGGAAGGCCTGAGTTCCCGGTCCGGTCCGGCATAGATTGCTTCGAGATGTTTGGCGATGGGGGGATCGGAGATCAGCGCGATCTGCACTTCGTTCGGGCCGGGCCTGAGCACAGTGTCGGGAATGATGGTGAGGAAAGGAAGGTTGAGCTGCGCCTTGCCGGCAGACGGATCGGCACCGGTGTCGCCGATCTCGACTCCGTTCACGAGCACCCTGACATCGACGATGAAGCGCGGAATGAAGATCGACCACACCTCGCGGCTTTGCGCCGGACGTTCGAACGTTGCAGTGTATGCGAGTTCCTGCTTGTCGCCGTCGCGTGTGGCGACGAGATCCGGCAGAGCCACGTCGTGCTCCCGTCCATCGCTGTCGCTTCTGATGATCGCACCCAGACGGTAGGTTTCCGACGGCAGGGGTAGATCGACGGAGAAGAACAGGACAGCCGCAAGCACGGCGATAAGCTGGAGTGGCAAATAGAGCAGGGCCTTCCGCAGGCTCGGGTGGCGCTCGACGGACGCTGCGGCCTCCGTCTCGCTCATAGTTTGATCAATCCCTGCTGCACGGCTTCGAACACCGCTTCGCCGCGTGTGTTGACCTCGAGCTTGCGATAGATGTTCTTGATGTGTCCGGGAACCGTCTGTCGCGAGATGCCGAGATGGTCGGCGATATCGGAGTAGCTGAAGCCCTTGGCGATACCCCACAGGATATCGATCTCGCGCGGTGTCAGCTTCGCAGTATTGAGAGCGGTCGTGGCCTGGCTGCGACCGGCGCCCTGGCTGTGCCGTACGATGAAGCGGGCGATCGAGGCTGAGATCGGGGAATGGCCGGCGACCAGATCGCGCACGGTCTCTACCACGTCCGCAGGAAATGCGTCCTTCAGCAGGTAGCCATTGGCACCTGCGGTAATGGCCGCGATCACGCTTTCCTCGTCGCCCAGGATCGAGATCACCATGATCTCGGCCTCCGGGTATTTCTGCCGCACCGCGCGGATCAGGTCTATGCCGCTGCCATCAGGCAACCGCAAATCGGAGAGCAGCACGCGGACCGGATTGGCGGAGAGGAATTGTCGGGCTTCCTCCAGATTGGCAGCCTCCTCGACAGCGAATTCCTCCGCGCCGCGCAATGCATCGCAGACGCGCCAGCGGACCGGCGCGTCGTCCTCGACGACAAGAACCTGTATACGATCCCGGACCGTCCCCTTGTTCATCCCCTTGCCCCTTTCAGCCCGAACCGGCGGCATGCGGCGGCGCACCCGCCGTCCTGCGTCGTTTAAGCCATTCCTCGAACCGTTGCAGGACGACGAACAGCGACGGCACAACCGCAACCGTCAGGCATGTCGAGCCGATCATGCCAGTAAAGACGGCGATGCCAATCGATTTCTGCGCGCTCGCGCCGGCGCCTGTCTGCAGCACCAGCGGCAGCACGCCCAGGATGAAGGCGATCGAGGTCATCAGGATCGGACGCAATCGCACGCGGGCGGCCTCGATCGCCGCCTCGACGATGCTTTTGCCATCATGTGCCCTAAGTTGGCGGGCGAATTCGACGATCAGGATGGCGTTCTTGGCCGACAGCGCGATCAGGAGCACGAGGCCTATCTGCGTGTAGAGATTGACCGGAGCATTCAGCGCCAGCAGCGTCAGCGCCGTTCCGATGAGGGCAAGTGGCACCGAGACGATGACGGACACCGGCGCCAGCCAGCTTTCGTACTGTCCGGCGAGCACGAAATAGACCAGCAGCAGGCTCAGGGCGTAGACCACATAGATCTGCCCGCCAAGCATCTTCTCCTGCAGAGAGGCCGCCGTCCACTCGGCCCCGTAGCCGCGCGGCAGGCTGTCAACCCGGACGTCGAGCGCGTCCATGGCCTCGCCGGAGGAATATCCTTCTGCTTGCGAACCGGTGATCTGGGCCGCGGGATAGAGATTGTAGAGGCTGATCAGCGACGGGCCGGTGACTTGCCGTATGTCGGCGAGCGCCGAAAGAGGCACCATTTGCCCCGACCGGCTGCGGACCTTGATCTTGTCGAGATTCTCGATCGCGACCCGGTCGCCAGCTTCCGCCTGCAGGTAGATCTGGAACACACGTCCGAACAGACTGACCTGTCCGGCATAGCTGGAACCGATATACTGGCTGACGGTGTCGTAGACGCTGCCGCTATCGACATCGAGCGCTTCCGTCTTCGTCCGATCCACGGAAACGGCATACTGCGGAGCGTCGGCCCGGAACGGAGTGAAGGCCTCGCGGAACACCGGATCGTCTTTCAGCGACTGCAGCATTGCAGCCGCCTCGGTCTGGAGCGCGGCATAATCGAAACGACCGTCGCGGGATTGAAGCTGCAAAGAGAAGCCGGCGGCATTGCCGATCCCCTGGATCGGCGGCGGCGGGAGCACCAGTGCCTGCCCGTCCGGCAGGTTCGCGGTTGCCTCCCGCATGCGGGTGTAGAGGGAGCGGAGATCCTCGTTCGTCTGGCGCTCCTCCCAGTCCGTCAGGATGGCGTAGACGATGCCCGAACTCGACTGGCTGGCATTGCCGTTGAGGGCGGAGACGCCGCTGATCGCGATGACGGTATCGACGGCCCCGATGGTTTCCAACCGCTGCCGGACATCGTCGAGCGCGTCCCTCGTGCGTTCCAGGGAGGCACCTTCCGGAAGCTGCACGGAAATCAGGAAATAACCCTGGTCCTCGACGGGCAGGAAGGCGCTTGGCACACGCGAAATGAGGAACCCGGAGATCCCGACCAGCAGGATCGTCGCTATGCTGACGACGCCGCTGAACGAAACGAGGCGCCTGATCATGCCGACATACGCGCGTTCGCATGCGTCATAAGCGACGTTGAACCCGCGATAGACGAGGTTCGTCTTGTGAGAAGGGGAAGGCGCGCGAAGCCAGAGCGCGCATTGCGTCGGCTTCAGGGTCACGGCGTTGACGGCGCTGATGACGGCGGTTGCAGCGATGACCAGGGAAAACTGCCTGTACATCTGGCCACTCAGGCCCGGAAGGAACGCCGCAGGCAGGAAGACGGCAAGCAGCACGAGGGTGATGCCCACGATCGGCCCGGTCAACTCGTCCATCGCAAGCGCTGCCGCCTCGCGCGGCGATTTGCCCTCGCGCAGATGGCGCGCCGCCGCCTCGACGACGACGATCGCGTCGTCGACAACAATGCCGATCGCAAGAATGATGGCAAAGAGAGTCGAGAGGTTGATGGTGAAGCCGAAGGCCGCCATGGCGGCGAAGGCCCCGATGATGGTCACGGGAACGGTCGTCGCCGGCACGAGGGTCGCTCGCCAGTCCTGGAGGAAGATCAGGATTACCAGGAGAACCAGGACAGCCGCCTCGAACAGCGTGTGGTACACGTCGGAGATGGCGGCGGATACAAAGCGGGTGGTGTCGAAGGGTATGGCGTACACAAGCCCTTCGGGAAAGGCGGCAGACAGCGTCTCCATTTTCACCTTCACGCGCCCTATGACATCGAGAGCATTGGCTTCAGGCAGCAGGAAAAGCGCGATGCCGGCCGCCGGTCTGCCGTCCATGGCGAAGTCCTGGCTATATTGCTGGGCGCCGAGCTCCACCCGCGCCACATCCCGCACCCGCGTGATCTCGTTGCCATCAGCCTTGACGATGACATCTTCAAACGACGGCACGTCGCTTAGCCTTGAATCGACCGTCAGCGTGTACTGGAAATCCTGTCCCGACGGCACCGGTGGTAGGCCGATCTGGCCGGCGGCGGTGCTGCGGCTCTGCCGGGCAATCGCGTTGGCGACATCGGCCGGCACCAGGCCGCGCGCGGCCATTCGTTGCGGGTCCATCCAGATGCGAACGGCATACTGGCCCGAGCCGAAGACGACGACATTGCCGATACCCGGCACGCGCAGCAATTCATCGACGAGGTTGATCGTCGCGTAATTCGCCATGAACAGGCTGCCATGGACGGGATTGTTGGACGACAGCGCGACGATCGACATGATCGCGGTCGAGCGTTTCGCGGTCTGCACGCCCTGCGACTGCACCGCGTCCGGAAGCGCCGGAATTGCGCTTGCCACACGGTTCTGCACCAGAACCTGCGCCTCGTCCGGGTCCGTCCCGATGGCGAACGTGACCGTCAATGTGTAGGAGCCGTCGCTGGTCGAGGTCGATTGCATATAGAGCATGTTCTCGACGCCGTTGATCTTCTGTTCGATCGGCAGCGCCACCTCGCGAACCAGTGTCTCGGCATTTGCGCCTGGGTAGCGCGCCGTCACCTGGATCGAGGGCGGGACGATATCCGGATACTGCGCAACCGGCAGGCCGATCACCGCAACGAGACCAAGGATCACCATCAGGATCGAAATGACGTTGGCGAGAACCGGCCGATCGATGAAGAAACGGGCGATCATGGCGCCACCTCTTGCGGCATTGCCTCGACCGAAACGACTTGCCCCGGCGCTACGGCGGCACCCCCATGCATCACCACCCGGTCATCCGGCTCAAGGCCTGAGCGAATTTCGCGTCGGCCGGCTTCGGCTGGCGCGCCAATCTCCACGAGCCGCTGCTCGATGCGGTTCCCTTCGCCGACCACCAGAACGGTCCGGCCTTCCTGCGTGTTGCCGATCGCCCTTTCAGGGACCGTCAGAGCATCTGGGCGCATCGCGACAGCGACACGAACCTCCACGAACATCCCGGGTGAGAGCAGAAGGTCCGGGTTGGCGATCTCCCCCCGCAGCGCCATCGTTCCACTCGTCGGGTCTATTTCCGGGGCCACGTAATCGAGAGGACCGGTGAACGGATAGCCGTCACCATCGGTGAGCGAAAGTTCCACGCTGACGGGTAGGCCAAAATTGCCGACCTTAATGCCGCGCTCCAGCATTTTGCGACGGATTTCCACCACCTGCCGGTCGGTCGCCGTGAAATTCACATGGAGCGGATCGGGCTTGACCAGGGTCGCCAGTTTCTGTGCTGCCGCGCCGTTGATATAGGCGCCAACATCGGCAAGGCGTGCGGACAGGATTCCGTCAAAGGGCGCGGTGATCTCGGTGTATCCGAGGTTCAGTTCGGCGGTCCGCAGTCGCGCCCGTGCCGCCGCCAATTGCGACTCGGCAATGGCCTGCTGTGCGATTGCATCTTCGAGCGCGCTTGCCGAGACGACGCTCTTGTCCTTGAGGTCGCGCTGCCGCGTCAGATTGGCAGCCGCCTGTGCGAGGCTCGCTTCTTGTTGCCGCACATCCGCCTGAGCGCTTGCGAGGCTGATCTCGTATGGCTCGCGTTCGATGCCGAAGATCACATCGCCCTTTTTCACCTTTTCTCCGTCCCGGAAGTTCACCTTTTCCAGCAGGCCGGACGCCCGTGCCACGAGGTCAACCGATTGCTCGGCGGCAAGTGTTCCGGTGGACTCGAGGTATTGAACCACGTCCATCGCTTTCGGCTTTTCGACCGCCACCAGCGGCAACGGCTCCTGCGCCCCGGCACCCGAGGCGAGTGCCAGGACGACAAGGGCAGCAAGCCTTCCCGAGCGTTTTCCGATCATCGCGTAGTCCCCATCGATATGATGATCCTTCGAATCCCGTGAGACGGGCCGGGAAGGGCGCTTCCCCGACCCGTCTTCGATCAGCGCATCGCCGCCAGTTCGGCCTGCGTGATCGACCCATCCTTGTTCTTGTCGATGCGGGCAAAGGCCTGGGCATAGAGATTGGCCGATTGGATCTTCTTCGCGTTCGGCCGTCCCGCCTGTGCGGCGGCATCTATGAAAGCGGCGAATTCGGTCTTGTCGAGTGCGCCATCGGCATTGGCATCGACTTTCGCGAACATTTCCTGGGCGGTTGCCGAGGACGCGGCGACCAGCAACAACGCCGTCGCGATGGCGGGAATGGACTTGATGAACTGCAACATGGATGTCTCCTCAATATGTGTCGAAGTCGAAACGAATGATCAGTCCGGCGCGGCCGGTGAAGCGGGCCGAAAGCAGCCTGCCCGGTAGGTGGCGGGAGCCATCGGCGTCTCTCCTGCGAGTATGGATAACCCGAAGCACCTTGCGCCGCATGCCATGTTCATGGGGGGCAAGATCCGATGTGCCTATTCACCGGCTGAAACAGAAAAAGCCGCAGCGATCTGTGATCGCTGCGGCTTTGTCATTGCTGAAAGAACGGCGGCCTGTCAGCCCTTGATCGCTCCGGGGCCGGGCGTCGCGCCCGGAGGGCACTTGCCCATGATGATCATGCCGAGCACTTCGTCCTTGGTGACGTCCTGGGTGCGGGCATGGCCCACGACCTGACCGTTCTTCATCACGAACACGCGGTCCGCGAGGTCGAACACGTCATGGATGTCGTGGCTGATCAGGAAGATGCCGATGCCCTCGGCCTTCAACTGCTTGATCAGTTCGCCAACCTGCGCCGTTTCCTGCGGGCCGAGCGCGGCTGTCGGCTCGTCCATGATCAGGATGCGGGCGTTGAACAGGATGGCGCGTGCGATCGCCACCGACTGCCGCTGGCCACCGGAAAGCGCCTTCACCGGCTCTTTGAACCGCTTGAAGTTGGGGTTGAGGCGCCCCATGACTTCCCGCGCCTTGGCCTCCATCGCCACGTCGTCGAGCGTGCCCCACGGCGTCTTGAGTTCGCGGCCGAGATAGAGATTGGCGGCGGCGTCGACATTGTCCGCGACGGCGAGCGTCTGGTAGATCGTTTCGATACCATATTCCTTGGCATCGCGCGGGTTGCGGATATCAGCCGTCTCACCGTTGATCATGATGTCACCGCTGTCGCGCCTGTAGGCACCGGAGAGTATCTTGATCAATGTCGACTTGCCGGCGCCGTTGTGGCCGAGCAGGGCCACGACCTCACCGGGATAGAGGTCGACGGACGCCTTTTCGACGGCATGAATCCCGCCGAAGGCTATGGAAATGTCCTTCATTTCCACGAGGGGAGTTTTTTGCTCCGTCATGATGGACTCCTGGTTACTTGGCGCGGGCGCGGTAGACGGTATCGAGCCATACGGCCACGACGAGCACCATTCCCACCACGATGCGCTGAAGGGGTGTGTCGATGCCGAGGAGCACCATGCCGGACTGAAGCGACTGCATGACAAGCGCTCCGAGCATCGCGCCGGCGACCGTGCCGACACCGCCAGCGAGCGATGTACCGCCGATGACGGCTGCCGCGATGGTGTAGAGCTCGTCGAGTTCGCCTTGGGCGTTCGTCGCGGCATTAAGGCGCGCCGTCGAGATCGCCGCCGCGATGGCGCACAGAATGCCCATCAGAGCGAAGATGCGTACCGTCACCCAGCGGGTCTTGATGCCGGCGAGTTCAGCCGCTTCCGGATTGCCGCCGATGGCAAAGACGTACCGGCCGAAACGCAGGCGGGTCGCGATGAAGGTCATCACGATGCCCACAGCAATGGCGATCAGGACCGGCACGGCAATGCCGTGTGAAATCTGCAGTCCGCCCTCGGGCCATGCGATGCCGTTGGCGTCCGCGTAGCGGCGGGCAATCGCGACTGGCCAGTAATAGCTGTTGGCGATCAGCACGGCCCCAAGCACGATCACGCAACCGAGCGCGCCGATGACGTATTCCGCCCAGATCGGCTTCCGGGGAAAGGCAAAGCGCTTGCGCTGGCGGCGGGCATTGATGATGGCACCGACGATCGCCACGCAGGCGACGAGGCCAACGACCCAGCTCCATGTCGCGCCTACCGATCCCTCGGTTCCGCCACCCATGAGGCGGAAGGTGGGGTTCATCGGCGCAACGGTCTGGCCGCTGGTCACGAACCAGGTCGCGCCGCGCCAGACGAGCAGTCCGCCGAGCGTGACGATGAAGGACGGGACGCCGAGAAATGCGATGATGCCGCCATGAAGGGCACCGATCATGGCGCCAACGGCGAGACCGCTTCCGAGCGCCACAATCCAGATCGCGGGATGATCGAAGCCGAGCATCTGCGGAAGAATCTGGGCCTGCATCACGCCCATGATCATGCCGGTGAAGCCCAGGATCGAGCCGACCGACAGGTCGATGTTACGGGTGACAATGACCAGTACCATGCCCGTCGCCATGACAGCGACCGAGGAGGTCTGGACTGTCAGGTTCCAGAGGTTGCGCGGTGTCAGGAACAGACCGCCGGTCAGAAAATTAAAGCCGACCCAGATGATCAGCAATGCGCCGACCATGCCGAGAAGGCGGGTGTCGATCTCGGTCGCTCGAAAAAAGCGCGTCACCGGGTTGGCGTCCGCCTGACGCGGTCCGCCTGTTGTCGTCGAATGCATGTTATCGGCCATTCTTGCCGTTCCCCACCTCTTCAGGCGCGTTGTCGTGGTTTCCCGGAGACGGTCCCGACTTGCGCTGGCTCCGGTGGCGCCGCTCAGGCGACGTCACCTCTCAATGACGATCCCGACGCCACGCCGCGGAGCGGGCAACGTCGGGATGTTTGGTCTGACGTTCGTGCTTGCCTTAGTTGCAGGCGGCGACGGAGCCGGCTGCAACGCCCTGGCAGGCCTCTTCCTTGCTGATCCAGCCTGCGTCGATGACGACGTTCAGGTTGTCTTTGGTGATCGGCATCGGAGCGAGGAACACCGACTTCATTTCAGCGCCCTTCGGGCCGCCGGTGAAGGTCTGGACGTTCGGGATTTCGTCCATCGACTTGCCTTCGGCGAGCGCCAGCGCGATCTCCGCTGCGTTCTTGCCGAGGTCGCGGGAGTCCTTCCAGACCGACACGGTCTGCGTACCGAGAGCGACGCGGTTCAAGGCAGCCTTGTCGGCGTCCTGACCCGAGACCGGTACGGAACCTGCAAGACCCTGAGCGTCGAGTGCGGCAATCGCGCCACCAGCGGTACCGTCGTTAGACGCGACGACGGCGTCAACGGCGTTGTTGTTCGCGGTCAGGAACTGCTCCATGTTCTTCTGAGCATTTTCCGGCTTCCAGCCGTCGGTGTAGGCTTCGCCGACGTTCTTGATCTTGCCGCTGTCGATCGCTTCCTTCAGCACTTCCATCTGTCCGGAGAACAGGAAGTCGGCGTTCGGGTCGGACGAGGAGCCCTTGATGAACACGTAGTTGCCTTCCGGCTTCACCTTGAACACTTCGCGGGCCTGCATACGGCCGACTTCCTTGTTGTCGAAGGTGATGTAGAACGCTGCCGGGTTTTCGATCAGGCGGTCATAGCCAACGACCGGGATGCCTTCAGCAGCTGCCTTTTCGATGGCCGGGCCGATAGCTTCGGAGTCCTGTGCCAGAACGATAATGGCATTGGCGCCCTGGGCGATGAGCGACTCGACGTCAGTCAGCTGCTTTGCGGCGGACGACTGTGCGTCAGCGGAAATGTACTTGGCACCGGCAGCTTCCAGTGCGCCCTTGATGGCAGCTTCGTCGGTCTTCCAACGCTCTTCCTGGAAGTTCGACCAGGAGACGCCGACGATTGTTTCGGCCATGGCTGCAGTATGCATGGTGACGATGACGGCCGCGCTGGCCATCAGCTTGAAAACGGTATTCATGATGTCCTCCCAAGTGACAGAACGGCCACCTCTCCTCAGCAAGCAGGCGACCGCGGAACGTCTGTCGAAAAGGCCTAAAAGACTTTTTTCTCGACAGTCGAGAAATTAAATGTCAGAGAATCCGGGAGCTGTCAACATGCGCCAGGAAGAGCCGGAAAGGCCCCGTGTGGCAGCTTCGGGAGGAATATGCGAGCCGTCGCGGCGGTTGGGAGGTTGGTTACATGCTGGCCAAATCGAGCACCGAACTGGTGCGCCAGCAAAACAGCCATATCGTGTTGAGGGCGCTCAGGCTGCATGGCCGCCTGTCGCATACGGAAATCAGCGATTTCACCGGGCTCGCCTCCGCCACGGTATCGGCGATTACAGCCGATCTGGAACGCGCCGGGATCATCGAGAAATCGGAGCAAAAGCCGCTGTCTGGACGCGGCCGACCGCGTGTCCTCTTTACCCAGCGGCGCGGACATAGCTACCTCGTTGTGGTCATTATCTCCTCCGACGTCGTCCAGTACTCGCTTGCCGACTATTCCGGAACCCTTATCGATCGTTTCACCGAAACGCGTGTGGCCGGGGGCGTGGGGACTTTCATGGAAGGCGTGCAGCGTGCGCTGGAGAGGATGATCGAGCGAAACCGGGTATCGCCCTCCGCCGTGAGGTCGATCTCGATCAGCAGTAAGGGTCTCGTCGACTCGAGCGCGCCCGTCCTGCTGTGGTCGCCGGTCCTCGGTACTGAGCGCGTTGACTTCCAGGCAGGCCTGTCGCCACGCTGGCCGGCACGCATTCTCTTGAGCAATGAAACGCTTCTTGTCGCCCGGGCGCTGGGCCAGAAATCCGAGCGACGTTTGGGCCCCGACTTCCGCGGTCTCGTCACGCTGTCGCTGGGACACAGCATCGGGCTGGGCTTGGCCCTGCGCCGTGACCAGGATATCGATATTTCAGCGCCGAATTTCGGTCATATGTTGCACGTCCCGGGAGGGGCGCTGTGTCGTTGCGGGTCGCGCGGCTGCATTGAGGCTTATGCCGGTTTCTATGCGATCTTGCGAACCGCTTTCGAGGTTCCGCGTGACACCATCCCCGCGAAATTCGTCCCCCTGCAGGAGGTCGACAAGCTCGCCATTCGTGCCAGAAGCGGCGAGCGTATGCCAAGCTACGCCTTCCGCGAAGCAGGGCTCGCCCTCGGATACGGTCTCTCGAGGCTGCTGAGCCTCTACGGTCATCTACCGATCTCGGTCACGGGGCCGGGCGCCCGCTATTTCGATCTTCTGCATCCCGGACTGGTTGACGGGTTGAGCGAGGCCCAGGTCGTGCGGATGTTCGGCGTGCCGGCTCTGTCGGTGGTGTCGGACGAACCCATGCTCGTATTCGAGGGGCACCTCGACGGTGCCCTCACCGTTATGGATGAGGACCTGGTGGCCGGCGCCTGATCCGGAACGGGGCATGGAACCGTGGCCCGGACACAGCGCAGGTCAGGATTTACAGGGCCTTTGCCTTCTTTTCGATTTTCCTTAAAAATAGGTGGGTGCTATAGATTTTATTAACCTTCGGGCAAGGAATTAACCATAAGACTTGTCGTATACGTCGGAGTGGGACCGTAAATCTTCGGTCCCCGCCAGGCATGAAGCCGCCCGCCGTACCGGTTCCGATCCGGTATGTTTTCATTGAAGAAGTGCCAGGAGCAACCTTCTGTGGGAACGGCGTTGCCCGCTTTTATGGTCGGGTGGCGGTAGAAATCCCCTGAATGCGCCTGGCTTGCAATGCGGCCGCCGTGAATGGCGACGTCAGCGGGGATCACAGGGCGTGGGGCAGGACTTGCCGACAGACGGAGCGAAAGCGGCCCAGGCTAGCAGCCTGAGGGATCGCCTGCGTTTTGCCGGTCTGGACGAGGAGACCAGCGAACGTCTGCGCCAGAACAGACCCATGATGCTGCCTCTAGTCGAGCGCGGCTTGAGGGATCTTTTTCAGCGCTTTGCCACTTCGCCGGATGCCACACGTGCCTTCACCGGCGAGCGCCAGGCCGACCGGCTTCACGACATTCTCCTCTCCCATTTTAACGTTCTCACGGACGCGCGCTTCGACGCGCTCTATGCCGAGCGGGTCAAGGTGCTCTCCGACACCGAGAGCAAGATGGGGCTCGACCCGCGCTGGACGGTCGCTGGCCACGGCGTTCTTCTTGAGCACATGCTGGCGGGCATACTCACCGAAATGTCCGGCCGCCGCTTCCTTCCGGTCGGCAAGCGTCGGCAAAAGGAAATGGCCAGTCTGGCCGCCGCGCTTGTCCGTCTCGTCATGGTCGATGCCGAGATCGCCGTCTCGCTGCGGTTCAATGAGCTCCGCATCAAGCATCACAATGAACTGGCAGGCCTGCGAGAGCGCGAGAGGGCGCAAGTCGTCTCGATCTTTCAGCCGGCCCTTGATGCAATGGCACGCCGCGATCTGTCCGTGACGATCGAGAGCGAGGTCCCGACGGAATACCGGGACATGGCAGATGCGTTCAACGCCGGCGTAAGGGAACTCGGCGATCTGCTTGAGAACGTTTCCCAGCGCGTCTCGCAAACCCATGAGGCCGCGTCCCGAATCAAGGACTATCATATCTCTCAGACGCATCTCGGCGCCGAACAATGTCGGGAACTGGCCGAAGCGTCTGCCGCGCTGGAGCGTGTCTGGTCACGTCTGCGGGAAAGCACGGACCAGAGTTCGGCTGCCGAGAAAGCTGTGTCCGTCACGCGCGAAGCTGTCGAACGCAGTGGTCAGGTTGCGGGTCGCGCGATCAGCGCTATGGCCGACATTGAAACCTCGGCGGAGCAGATCGGCCACATCATTGGTGCAATCGATGAAATCGCCTTCCAAACCAACCTTCTCGCGCTGAATGCCGGCATTGAGGCCGCCCGCGCCGGCGATTCCGGCCGGGGCTTCGCCGTCGTTGCACAGGAGGTTCGTGCGCTTGCCCAGCGGTCGGCGGATGCCGCCCGCGAGATCAAGACGCTTGTTGCTACGACCAAGTCGCAGGTCGACGCAGGCGTCGAGATCGTCGGCGAAACGCAACGCATGATCGGCGAGATCGCCGGCCAGGTTTCCGGTATCAACGAAACCATGTCGGGACTGTCGGTGCTTGCCAGTGAAAACGCCGGCAGTGTCGGCGAGCTCTCCGGGACCTTCCGCTCCATCGGCAACCGAGCAACTTCGATGGGCGGAGCGGAGACGGAAGCGGATGAATTGCATACCGTTATCCTGGAGCTCGGCGAGACCGTCAGGCAGTTCCATCTGCAGCGCCGTCACGAGGCCGCGCCCGCGACGCAATCACCGCGCCGCGGCGCGCAATCGCAGCCGGTTCGGGAGCATCCGCTGCCGGCATCGCCTAGCGAACCTGACTTTTATTATCCCAATCATCTCGCGGGGCTGAGCGCATGAGGGGATTATTTACCACATTTGGATACACAGAAAACACGAGGGTGGAAAACCGCGGCTCGGAAGGCGCTGAGCGCCGACTGCCGACGGGAAGCCCGAGGGCGTTCTTTGGACGAGTTGAAAGACGAGGAAGCAATTGATGGCTGCAAAGAAGAATGATCCGGGCAACTTCAAGCTGGCGAGCGTGCTGGATTTGAACGAAGCCTCCAATCTGAAGGCCAATCTCCAGTCGTTGCGCGGCAAGCCGGTCGCCGTCGATGCCTCAGGCGTCGAGCGTCTCGGCGTGCAGTGCGTGCAGGTGCTCATGGCGGCTGCGAAGACCTGGGAGAGCGACGGAAAGCCGTTTGTCGTGGCCAAGGCTTCCGATGCCTTTTTGAAGACAATGCAACTGATTGGCGTGAACATCGAGCACCTGCTCGCGAAGGAGATTGCGAAATGAAGAAGAAGGTACTGACCGTCGACGATTCCAGGACGATACGGAACATGCTCCTGGTGACGCTCAACAACGCGGGATTTGAGACGATCCAGGCGGAAGACGGCGTCGAAGGCCTTGAGGTTCTCGAGGAGTGCAACCCGGACGTCATCGTCACGGACATCAACATGCCGCGCCTTGATGGCTTCGGTTTCATCGAAGGCGTCCGGCGCAACGAAAAGTACCGGGCCATCCCGATCCTCGTGCTGACGACGGAAAGCGATGCCGAGAAGAAGAACCGTGCTCGCCAGGCCGGCGCGACGGGCTGGATCGTCAAGCCCTTCGATCCGACAAAGCTGATCGACGCCATCGAGCGCGTAACCGCCTAAGCCGGGAATTTCTCCTATGGATATGAACGAAATCAAAGAGATCTTTTTCCAGGAGTGCGAGGAACAGCTCGCGGAACTGGAATCCGGTCTGCTGAAAATGAACGACGGGGATCGCGATCCCGAGACGGTCAATGCGGTGTTCCGTGCCGTCCACTCGATCAAGGGTGGTGCCGGTGCGTTCGGCCTCGACGATCTCGTGGCCTTTGCCCACGTTTTCGAGACGACTCTTGATTGCGTTCGGTCCAACAAGCTTGAGCCCGGCCCAGAAGTTATGAAGGTCATGCTGAAGTCGGCCGACGTGCTGGCGGATTTGACCAACGCGGCTCGCGACGGCGGCAGCGTCGACGAAAGCCGCTCCAGCGGTCTCGTCAAGGAACTCGAGGCTCTCGCAAACGGGGAAACGCCGCCGCCGAGCGCCGCCCCGGCTCCGAAGGCAGCGGCCCCCGCGCCAGCGCCGAAGCCGGCAGCACCTCAGGCCGCCGCACCCGCGCCGACCGACGACAGCGGCTTCCAGCCGATCCCGTTCACCTTCGACGGTTTCGGTGGCGAGGAAGAAGCATCGATTGTGCCGTCCAAGTTCGATGTCTCCTTCAAGCCGCGCCGCGAGCTCTACGCCAAGGGCAACGAGGCTGCGCTTCTGTTGCGGGACCTGTCCCGCGTCGGCGAGATGAGCATCCATTGCAACATGGACGATCTGCCTTCGCTGGAAGACATGGATCCGGAAGCGGCCTATTTCTCCTGGAAGATCCAGGTCACCGCCGAAAAAGGCGAAGAAGCCGTCCGCCAGGTATTCGAATTCGCCGAATGGGACTGCGACCTGGAAATCAAGCCGCACGAGGAACCGACTGCGGAAGCCGCTGGCGAAGAGCCGCCGATGGTGCCGGTGCCGTTCGATCTGTCCATCCTGGATGACGCGGGTTCGTCCGAAGCCGGCGAAGCAGCGGAATCGACCGAGAATGCCGACGTTCAAGCGGCTGTGGCCGCGGCCGAGACCGCGACAAATGTCATGAACATGGCTGCAGGCGCTGCGAAAGCAGACCGCAAGGAAAGCGCCGCTGCGGCCGCCGCCGCTGCCGCCCAGAACAACGCCGCCGCCGCTGCGGCTGCGAATGCCGCTGGCCAGACCATCCGCGTTGATCTCGACCGCGTCGACCGCCTCATCAACCTGGTGGGCGAGCTCGTCATCAACCAGGCAATGCTGTCGCAGAGCGTCATCGAGAACGACAACAACGGTGCCTCATCGATCAACATGGGTCTGGAGGAGCTGCAGCAGCTCACCCGCGAGATCCAGGATTCGGTCATGGCGATCCGCGCGCAGCCGGTGAAGCCGGTCTTCCAGCGCATGTCGCGTATCGTTCGCGAAGTCGCCGACATGGTCGGCAAGTCGATCCGCCTCGTCACCGAAGGTGAAAACACCGAAGTCGACAAGACGGTCATCGACAAGCTGGCCGAGCCGCTGACCCACATGATCCGTAATGCTGTCGACCACGGTATCGAAAGCCCCGAAAAGCGTGCAGCCGCCGGCAAGAACCCGGAAGGCACGGTCAAGCTGACCGCGAAGCATCGTTCGGGCCGCATCGTCATCGAACTCGTCGATGACGGCGCCGGCATCAACCGCGAGCGCGTCCGCCAGAAGGCTATCGACAACGATCTGATCGCGGCCGATGCCAACCTGACGGATGAGGAAATCGACAACCTGATCTTCATGCCGGGCTTCTCCACGGCCGACAAGATCTCGGATATCTCCGGTCGCGGCGTCGGCATGGACGTCGTCAAGCGCTCGATCCAGGCTCTCGGCGGTCGTATCTCGATCACCTCGCGTCCGGGCCAGGGCTCGACCTTCACTATGAGCCTGCCGCTGACGCTCGCTGTTCTCGACGGCATGGTCGTCACGGTTGCCGGCCAGACGCTCGTCGTGCCTTTGACGGCGATCGTCGAGACCCTGCAGCCGGAAGCCGAGAACATCCACTCCTTCGGTGCGAACCAGCGGCTCATCTCGATCCGTAATTCGTTCTGCCCGCTCGTGGACGTGGGCCGTATCCTCAACTTCCGCTCCACCCAGGCCAATCCGATCGAGGGCGTCGCACTTCTGGTCGAATCGGAAGGTGGCGGCCAGCGGGCACTGATGGTCGATGCCATTCAGGGTCAGCGTCAGGTCGTTATTAAGAGTCTTGAGGCAAACTACACGCACGTGCCGGGCATCGCCGCGGCGACGATCCTCGGAGATGGCCGCGTGGCGCTCATCCTCGACGTGGATGCTGTCGTCGCCGCTTCGCGTGGCCAGTCGTTGAAACAGGAAATGTCGTTGGCAGTAGCAGGCTGAGTATAGGGTAGAGAGGTCGATGTCGTACGCCGTCAAGAATCTGAGTCAAGGGAGCCGGGAGATTATCGCCTTCCGGATCGGCGACCAGGAGTTCAGCGTGAACATCATGTCAGTGCGGGAGATTCGTGGCTGGACGCAGGCCACGCCGCTGCCGCACGCACCCTCTTACGTCATGGGCGTGATCAACCTGCGCGGAGCGGTGCTGCCGATCGTCGATCTAGCCAAGCGACTGGCCATGAAGCCGGCCGACCCGACACCCAGGCACGTGATTATCGTGGCACAGGTCAAGAACCGCATCATCGGCCTTCTGGTGGATGCGGTTTCCGACATCCTGACCGTCACGGACGACGACATACAGCCGACCCCCGAGGTCTCTTCCGACCTCGAGAAACAATACGCCCGCGGAATCCTCGCGATCGACAAGCGGATGATCTGCTTGATTGAGCTGGGGGCACTGTTCCCCGAATCCGAAAGTGAAGCTGCATGACACTGCTACAGGCGACATCGAGACTGCATGACGACGAGGTGCTGGCGAGCGGCGAGTACCCGCTGACCCGGCGCGACCTCAACGAGATTGCCGCGATGATCTACTCCGATGCCGGGATCGCGCTGAACGATTCCAAGGCTTCGCTCGTCTATTCACGGCTGTCTAAGCACATCCGGGCCCTCGGCCTGCGCGGCTTCCGCGAGTATTGCGCGCTCGTCTCCTCTCCGGAAGGCGCCACCGAACGCCGCGAGATGCTCTCGCACCTGACGACCAATTTCACCCGCTTCTTCCGCGAAAACCATCACTTCGAGCATCTTCGTGATGCGGTTTTGCCCGAACTGATCAGCCGCGCGAAGAGCGGTGGGCGTGTTCGCATCTGGTCGGCGGCCTCGTCCGACGGTCAGGAGCCGTATTCCATCGCGCTGACGGTGCTGCAGGCGCTGCCGAATGCCGCCGACTATGATTTCAAGATTCTCGCGACCGATATCGACCCGAAGATCCTGGCAGTTGCCCGTCAGGGTGCTTACGACGAGCAGGCTCTGGAAACCGTGAGCCCGGCCATGCGCAAGCAATGGTTCCGCGAGGTGGACATCAACGGCCGTCGCAAGTTCCAGATCGACGACAAGGTGAAGAGGCTGATCACCTACAACGAACTCAATCTCATGGCCCAGTGGCCGTTGAAGGGACCGTTCGATGTGATCTTCTGCCGCAACGTCGTGATCTATTTCGACGAGCCGACGCAGATGCGCATCTGGACCCGTTTTGCCGGACTTCTGGCGGAAGGAGGCCACCTCTATATCGGCCATTCCGAACGGGTCTCCGGCGAATCGAAGAACCTTTTCGACAATATTGGCATTACCGCCTATCGCTACATCGGCAAGACGGGGGGCAGGAAGGCATGAGCAATCCCGCCCGCGTTCTTGTCGTCGATGACAGTCCGACCATGCGTGGCCTCATCACGGCCGTTCTCAGTCAGGATCCCGAGGTAAACGTCATCGGTCAGGCCGGTGACGCAATGGAAGCGCGCGCGGCGATCAAGGAACTCAATCCCGACGTCGTCACTCTCGACATCGAGATGCCGAACATGAACGGCCTTGAGTTCCTCGAGAAGATCATGCGTCTGCGTCCGATGCCGGTGATCATGGTGTCGACACTGACGCACCAGGGTGCCGACGCCTCGCTGACCGCACTCGAAATCGGAGCCTTCGATTGCGTCAGCAAACCAATCCCAGGAGAGCGCAATCCGTTCGGTGATCTGGCCGAGAAGGTGAAGGCGGCGGCCCGTTCGCAATGGCGCTTCAGCCATCATCGCGCCGCATCGCCGCCGCCGGCCGCCAATGCGGCTCCCGCTGCCGAATTCCGCGTCGGTCGCAAGATTGTTGCGATCGGTTCGTCGACCGGTGGCGTGGAAGCGCTGATCACGGTGTTGCAGAAGTTTCCGCGCAATTGCCCTCCCACGGTGATTACGCAGCATATGCCGCCAACCTTTACCAAGAGCTTTGCCGAGCGGCTGAACCGCTTGTCCGCGCCGGTGGTGGAGGAAGCCACGGATGGGGCTCGGTTGGAGATTGGCAAAATCTATCTGGCGCCCGGCGGCGATCGTCATCTTCAGGTGGTGAACGCGTCTGCACCGTGCTGCCGTCTGGTTGAACGTCCGCCTGTCAACGGCCACAGGCCGTCGGTGGATGTGCTCTTCGATTCCGTCGCCGAACTGGCAGGCAGAAACGCGGTCGGGGTGATACTGACCGGAATGGGCCGCGATGGAGCGGCAGGATTGCTCAAGATGCGGCACGCAGGTGCCCGCACCCTTGGGCAAAATGAAAAAACCTGCGTGGTTTATGGCATGCCTCGCGTCGCCCAGGAGTTGGGTGCCGTCGAGCAGCAGTTGCCACTTGGTTCCATCGGCGAAGAGATCCTGAAACTTACCGCCCGAAAAGAAGGTATCGAATAATGTCTATAGCTGAAAAAATCAAAGTTCTGATCGTCGACGATCAGGTCACCAGTCGTTTGCTCTTGAGTGATGCTCTGACCCAGCTTGGCTTCAAGCAGATCACTGCTGCCGGTGACGGCGAGCAGGGCATGAAGATTATGGCTGCGCAGCCGCATCACCTGGTCATCTCGGACTTCAACATGCCGAAGATGGACGGCCTGGTCTTCCTTCAGAACGTCCGCGCCAATCCGGCGACCAAGAAAGCGGCGTTCATCATCCTGACCGCGCAGGGGGACCGCGCCCTTGTCCAGAAGGCGGCGCAGCTCGGCGCGAACAACGTTCTCGCAAAACCGTTCACCATCGAAAAGATGAAGGCCGCCATCGAGGCGGTATTCGGAGCCCTAAAATGATAGAGGAAAGCGCTGCAAAGCGGGTCCACATAATACAAGGCGAATACAAGGTAGTGAGTGACCCCAACGTGGTCCTCTCCACCATTCTCGGTTCGTGCGTGGCCGCTTGCTTGCGCGATCCGGTCGCCGGAGTCGGTGGCATGAACCACTTTCTCCTTCCGGGTTCCGCTACTCCCGGTTCGGGGGGAGGGGACGCGACCCGCTACGGCGTTCACCTGATGGAACTTCTGATCAACGGCTTGTTGAAACAGGGCGCGCGGCGCGACCGGCTGGAGGCGAAGGTCTTCGGCGGTGCGAAGACGATAGCGACCTTCTCCAATGTCGGCGAACAGAACGCGGCCTTTGCGATGCAGTTTCTGCGCGATGAAGGCATTAATGTTGTCGGTGGCTCGACGGGTGGCGAGCATGGCCGCAAACTGGAGTTCTGGCCCGTCAGCGGCCGCGCCCGCCAGTATCCCCTCACCGGAGCGGAAACGCAGCGCACCGTCGCTCTCGAGCAGAAGCCGGTACCAGTCAGCAAGCCGGTCGAGGATTCGATCGAGTTCTTTTAACGATCACGCGGTACGCCGCAGAGTATGTATGGAGACCACGACCGTGGATGAGACGTTGCCGGAAGTGCTGATGCGTGTCGTGTCCGAGTTGCACGATGTGGC
The DNA here is from genome assembly GCF_017599385.1 of Ciceribacter sp. L1K22. Classification (GTDB taxonomy): domain Bacteria; phylum Pseudomonadota; class Alphaproteobacteria; order Rhizobiales; family Rhizobiaceae; genus Allorhizobium. The sequence goes on along the minus strand of NZ_JAGFPK010000001.1, from coordinate 303,596 downwards.
GTATTTGATCGAACGTATCGAACCTCAGATTCTTGAACTCGGCGGCGAGACTATTCTTCAGTCTCCCGATGCGCTCAAGGTCATGCAGGGGATCGATCTTGCCGTCCAGAAGGCGCGCGGCCTGGCAGAGTTCATTGACACCATAACCGGCACCATCCCGGACAACTGGGTGGTCGACGTCTCCACGGCGCTCAGCCTGGTCAAGCTCGCCGACATGCAGAAGGCTCTTGGCGCCGGTATCAGGCACGGGCATTCGCAGCCGTTGACGAAGGCCGCTGGCGACTTCGACTTCTTCTGATTGTCCCTCTACTTCATCTGTCTTTCACCAAAACGAAACGTTCGCACAAGTTTCGGCTTCTATTGTCCCTGCAAGGGCAAAAAGCCTTGAACCCTTCGTTTGACGGTGTGAGACAGAATGAATCTGTTAAATCAATTAGTTCAGGTCTTTAAGAACCTGGCGGAGCTAGGGCAGGCGCGTTTGATGGCCTTGGCCGGCGTCGCTGTCTTGTCGATCGCAGTGATTCTGGCGGGGGCGTTCTACGTCAACAAGCCCGCCTTTGAGACGCTTTATGTTGGTCTCGAAACCGTCGACCTGAACCAGGTTTCCATTGCACTCGCCGAATCGAACATTGATTTCGAGGTCGGAACGGACGGGAAAAGCATTCGCGTTCCCGTCGGCATGACCACCAAGGCGCGCCTTCTGCTCGCTGAGCGCGGTCTGCCGAACAGCGCCAATGCCGGCTACGAGCTCTTCGACAATGTCGGGTCCCTCGGCCTGACCTCGTTCATGCAGGAAGTCACCCGCGTCCGGGCGCTGGAAGGCGAAGTTGCACGCACCATCCAGCAGATCAGTGGCATCGCGGCTGCGCGGGTTCACATCGTCATGCCCGACGTCGGAAACTTCAGGCGTGGTGAACAGAAGCCGACAGCATCCGTCATGATCCGGGCAAGCGCCACGGCCGGCCGCAAGGCCGCCGCATCGATTCGGCACCTGGTCGCATCTTCGGTTCCCGGCCTCGACGTCGAGGACGTGACGATTCTTGATTCGACGGGCCAGTTGCTGGCATCTGGCGACGAGGCAGGCGGCACGGCAAGCCGGTCCCTCGGCGTCGTACAGTCGGTGCAGCAGGAGATCGAGACCAACATCGACAAGGCCCTGGCGCCCTTCCTCGGCATGGACAACTTCCGTTCATCCGTCACGGCAGTCCTCAACACCGATACGCAGCAGATCCAGGAAACGATCTTCGATCCGGAGTCGCGCGTCGAACGCTCGGTCCGGATCACCAAGGAAGCGCAGAAGTCGCAGCAGAGCCTGCAGGATACGGCCGCGACCGTGGAACAGAATGTGCCGCAGGGTAACGTCCAGGGCGGCGCCGGCGGTCCGAGCTCCAATGACGAAAGCGACAAGAAGGAAGAACAGACCAACTACGAGATCAATTCGAAGACGGTAGCGACAGTCAGGAACGGCTATACCGTCGAGAAGCTTTCGGTCGCCGTCGTGGTCAATCGCGGCCGTGTCGCCAAGATGGTCGGCGAGCCCGTCGACCAGGCCAAGATCGACGCCTATCTCGCGGAGATGCAGAAGATTGTCGCCTCCGCAGCCGGTCTCGATACTGACCGCGGCGACGTAGTCACGCTGACCGCCATGGAATTCCTGGAGAATCAGCTTCTCGAGGAAAGCGCGACCGGCCCCAGCGTCACGGAAATCCTCAGCCGCAATCTCGGTGGCATCATCAACTCGCTGGCCTTCGTCGCCGTCGCCTTCCTGATCATCTGGATGGGCATCCGTCCGATGGTCCGCTCCGTTGGCGGAACCAGCTCCAGCATCGCCACGGGCGGTTCCGAAGAGGCTGCTGGCCTGGAACTGCCGGACTTCTCACCCGCCCTCGGCGGTGCCGACGCAGGCGCATCGCTCATGGACGGTTTCGGCTCCGACTTCGGGTTCGATTCGACCGACGATCTTCTCAACATCGGCGACGATCCGAATTCCGGCTTCAATCGTCGGGTCAAGGAAGGCCCCGAGCGTCGTCTGTCGCGCATGGTCGAAATCAGCGAAGAACGCGCCGCGAAGATCCTCCGCAAATGGGCAGTCGACAAGGCAGCTTGATCGGCAAAGATACCGCACAGACAGAACGCGTCGCCCCCGGGGCGGCGCGTTTTACTTTTGGCACCCAGCGAGGGTCGCGTAAAAGCCATCTATCATATTTGAAAGCCCAATGGTGTTGCGTTTCCCCAGCTCCCATCCCTTTGGAATCAGGGTTTTCAACTGCTGTCGCCATCAGTTCTACGACGGTTTCACTTCACTTCTGCTTGTCTTCACGGGTGAAAACTGGGGACTCCCAAAAAACGGGTTATCGCGCCTTCGAATTTAAGGCTTACTATGCCTGTGTGATTCGATGATCGAATTGAAGCTTGCAGGTCGGGAAATGGCGGCATTCCGACGGCACGCGACGAGATCGAAGCTTGCCGTTTCGTCCCGGAGAGGGGGAAACACGATGGAAGTGGGGTATCGCAAGGAGCAGCCGGGAGAAGCCACGGGCATCGTGGTCGGCACAAGGACTCTCGGCCACGGCATGACGCGCGAGCAGATGATCGCGCGGCTTTCGCTGGCGGCGGGCGCTGGCAACGTCGCGGCGGGCTTGCGTATCCTCACCGAGTATGTCGGTGCATCACTCTATCTTTTGGCCAGATACGACCTGGTCCAGGAAGCCGGTCTCGATTTCGTTGTCTGCTCCAACTGGCCCTTTGATATGGTGCGCCGTGTGGAGTCCGAGCTGGCGGCAAATTACGCCCGCACCACCGAATTCGAGAAGTGTCAATCGATCCTTCACCCGCGGTTTGCCCTCTTGCCGGATGACGCCGAGGTGCCGTCCGACATCGACCGGCATTTCTGCTCGCTGACGTTCAACGTGGGACGAACCCGGCTCGCCCTGCTGATGCTGTTTCCGACGGATGTGGTGTTGTCGCCCGAGCGGCTGCGCGAGACCGGCCTGCTGGCGGGATACTGTGTCAGTCTGTCGACCTCCCGAGGCCAGAAGACCGACAGGGAATTCGAGTTGACCGAGCGCGAGCTCGAATGCCTCTACTGGATCGCCGAGGGCAAGACCAGCGACGAGATCGCGATGATTCTCGGCATTTCGAGAAACACCATCAACAACTACATCACCAGCGTGATGCGCAAGACGGCGACCAAGACGCGATCGGAAGCGATTGCCTACGCCGTTCGCAACAATCTCGTTTAGGGCTGGGACGCGACCATGACTTACACCGGCGACCATACGGAAAAAGGGCGGCTTGAAATGCCAGCGGTCCAGATCCGCAATGCGGTTAGTAGGTCGGACGTCTTTCCAAAGTTCCTGTCGATCCAGAAGTCACTAAATACGCGCAGCTTTGCTTTCCTGAGGGTTTCGGGCGCCAGTCTGCCGGGCAAGCGTCGTCTGGAAACGCAGATGGAAAACTGGGATCCCGTCGTCGGGGGTGGATCGGCTGCATTTGTCGGCGCCTATGGTGATCAGCTTCTGCAGCATCTCGATGTGTCGATTCTGCCGATGGTTTGGAACGCCCAGGACGGCGAGGGGCTTGCCGACGTCTACGATTTCGCGCCGTTCGTTATCCAGTTGAAGCAGCGGCTTTTACCCAATTCAGGCATTGCGTTTCCGGTGCGTCTCGGCGCGGTCGGAAACGGTGTTGTGATTTTCGCAAGTAATCTGGAGATCGACCTTTCCGGCGAGGCGATCCTCGACGCGCATGGCCGTTGCTGCAAGCTGGTTATGGAGGTGCTGGCGCTCGAGGAACGTCGGCTCAGCCCCTCCGATGCGCTTAGCGATCGGGAGATCGCCTGTCTTCAGCTTGCCGGTGACGGGCGCATCAGCGAGGAGATCGCCGAAAAGCTCGGCCTTTCCGTGCATACCGTAAATGCCTATCTCGGCTCGGCGACAATAAAGCTCGACTCGGTGAACCGCATACAGGCGATAGCCAAGGCGATTCGCCTTGGCTACATCCACTGACAACTGATCGAGTGTTTTTCGCGTAGAAACGGGCCGGCTCACCCGTGAACCGGCGACCCATGCTGTTTGATGAAGCGCGACTCTTCCAGAGCCTGTGCCAGAAACGCCGTGTTTTCATGTGGGTCGGCGCTGGGCTTTTCGAAGGCGATGTGGTTGATCTCAAGCCCGGCCTGGCGATCGCCCAGGCTGAGCTTGGCGTAAATCGTTACGTCCTTGGGTCGTATTTCCAGATCCAGCGAGACCTCCGGCATCTCGCCCCAATCCAGCCGATATTCGCCGCCCGCTCCAAAGATCACGGTTCCCGGATGGAAATAGAGCTCGGCAGCTGACGCCACCAGATCGGACAGGCTGCTGTAGAACTCGAATCGCAGCAGCGCGATCAAATCCGCCGCATCGAGCAGGCGTAACTCTGATGCAACCGGGCTTATGGCGCGTGCAACGATCTTTTCCCGCTCGTCGGTATAGGGGCTTTTTTTCATTTTCTTCCGGGTACCCGTTGTTTCTGAGCCTGCTTGACGTAAACCCGGTGCACGAGTTCCGCCACGGCCTTGTAGAAAACTGACGGGATGACACTATCCACCGAGACTTGCGCAAACATGGATCGTGCAAGCGGAGGATCTTCGAAAATCGGAATGCCGTTCTGACCTGCAATCTCACGAATCTTAAGCGCGATGAGGTCCTGGCCCTTGGCCACCACCACCGGAGCGTCGTTTTCCTCCCGCACATAGCGTAGCGCGACCGCATAGTGCGTCGGGTTCGTGATCACCAGGGTTGCTCTCGGCACGTTGTTGATCATGCGCCGGCGCGCGCGGTCGCGGGCGATCGATCTCTGGCGCGACTTAACGATCGGGTCGCCCTGAGACTGTTTGTATTCGTCCTTGATCTCCTGCTTGGTCATACGCAACTCGCTGTACCAATGGTGCCTCGTCCAAAAGAGGTCCACGGCGGCAAGAACTGCTGTGGCGGCAAGAATGACGAGCATAGCCTGCCGCATGAGCACGTCGATTCGGGTGAATACAGTCTCCGGTTCCGAAAACATCGCGTCGAGGATCGCGAAATAGTCGTCGCGCATCACCACGACCATGATGACCGACACGATAATGATCTTGAAAAGCGATTTGCCGAACTCCACCAGCCCCTGGGCGCTGAAAAGCCTGTTCCATCCCTTGATGAGCGAGATGCGGTTGGCCTGCGGTCTGATTCGCTCCAGCACGAACTGCGGCATGTTCTGCGCGAAAGCGGAGACGAGTCCGGCGAAAATAAAAAGCGCCATGACGGGAATGAGCAGGGAAGCAGACGCCCAGCCGAGATGGACGAAGAGCGACACCACGTCGGAAGCCGTTGCGATGTGCCACTGGTCAGGTTGTTCGAAGAGGTCGCGCAGCGTTTCGCCGACGCGCGCCACCCCGTCGGGCACGAAAAACACAAGATAGAGGTAGAAGGCGAGCGAAGAAGCGAAAATCGCCACCTCTCGAGAAACCGGTACATTGCCCTTCTCGATCGCGTCCCGCAGTTTTTTCTCTGTCGGGTCTTCTGTTTTACTCTCTTTGTCCTCGTCGTCGGCCAAGATATCGCCTCGTCGTTAGGGCGTGCGTGCGCGCCGATACGCAGGTTTAGGACCGTCGTTGCGACGGAGGTATGTTTCAGTCAGATGCTGCTAAAACGTATAACTCCGGCCGTTGTCGCGCAATCGGCCGGAGTTCGTGGTGCGGGTTATCAACAAGGTGCTTGTGTCAGGCGGCCTCTTCGCCACCTTCCGTTTCCTTGAGCTGAATCTGCCCGGCATTGGCGAGCCTGATCGCTTCCTGCGCCACGGCGCGGCGGGCGATCGCGATTTCGCGCGGATTGATACCGGTCGCGCCGGCGCCGAGATCGGCCTCGATCATGCGGCGCGAGCGCGGGCTGATCGAGGACAGGACGATCTCGCGGATCTCGGCATTGGCGCCACGCAACGCCATCGTGAGGATTTCGCCGGATATGTCGTTGAGCAGCATGACGCGGCTGCGCTGCGGCATCGCCAGCAGGTCCTCGAACAGGAAGATCTTCGGACGCACCTTGTTGACGGCTTCCTTGCTGATCGATTCGAGCGAGTCGAGCAGGGTATCGACCTGCGGCTTGTCGAGTTCGTTCATCAGTTCGGCCACCTTGTTGGTGCCGGTGGAGTTCTTGTCGGCCTCGATCTCCGCGATCAGGTCCTGAATCCGGTTCTCGATGATCTGTGCCGCCTTGGGGCTGACATTTTTCAGATTGACGGTCCTGTTCATGATATCGGCGCGCCGGCTTTCGGGCAGCTTCAGCAGAACCTTGGCACCAAAGCCGGAGGGCAGCATCGACAGGATGTATGCGACGGTCTGGGGATGTTCGCGCATCAGATAGCGGGCGATGAAGTCCGGTTCTGCGTCCTGCAGACGGTCCCAGATGGAGGCCTCGAAGGCCTGGAAGGCGGTGCGGCGGCCGAGCAGGCCGTCGACTTCCTCGGGGGTCAGGCCTTCCTCAAGGATGGCCTCGATCGCCCGGGCATTGTCCATGAGGCCCGCACCTTCGGTGAACAGGTCCTCGAATTCGTTGACGAGATCGTTGAGCTCGTCCGGTGGAATGGCGCGCAGGGTCTGGGCCGAGGCGATGATCGTCTGCAACTCGGCCTGTGTGAAATACTTCAGCAGCTTGCCGGCAACGCCCTTGCCCATGGCCAGCAGCACGGCGGCCGCCTTGTCTGCCTGGGAGAGCGGCTTGCCGACCGCAGTGCTACCAAAGTCGTCAAAGTCCATCATGGTCTTTCCCCTCTGGCCCTAACTGGGTCAGTGCGCCTTAGTACTCAATACTTCAATCAGCTTGACACCGAAACGGGTGTCGTCATTTTCCAACACGGTGATTTCGCCGCGAGCTATCTTGCGGCCGTTCACCATGATCTCGACCGGTTCCCCGATCTTCTTGTCCAGCGCGATAATGGCGCCTTCCTCGAGACTCATCAGTCCCGAGACCTGCATGCGGCTTGAGCCGAGCACGATCTGAACCTCGATCGGAATATCCATGATCAGGTCGAGGTTTGCCGTCAGTGCGCTGCCGGGAGCCTGCATGCTCGACGACGAATCACCAAAGGAGGCGCCGCCGCCGAAATCGTCGCCACCGAAGTCGGTACCGCCGCCGAGGTCGGAACCGAGATCGCCACCGCCGAAGTCGCCGCCGCCAAAGTCCGAATCGAACGACGACGTTGTCTCTGCTTCGCCGCCGGCCGCCGGAAAATCGCCGAAATCGGCGCTGAAGTCACCGCCGAGTTCAGGCAGTCCGCCCTCCTCGTCGGCTTTCAGCACGCCGCGAAGGTCGCCGACCGCCTGGTCGAAATCGGCATCGGTCGCCGCCGGAAAATCCAGCGCGTCTTCTTCGGTCACAGATGTCTTTTTCGTAGCCATGAAATCATTATTCCTGTTGAAACTTGCCTCAACCTGCCCGTTGTACCCTAGCGGCGATTTTGCCGCTCATCCCATCAGATGGCGGAGGATGTCGTCGTCGGTCGTGACGTTGTCCTTGACCCGAACCGTGTATTTCTCGCCCGACCGTCCAAACTCGCACCTGTAGAGGTCCTTGCCGTTGGCGCTGACATCCACCGTGACGTCGCCACGTTCCTCGAACGCGATGACGTCGCCGACGGCCAGACGCGAGACGGTGCCAAGCGTGAGCGGCTGGAGCCTTATCCTCGCCTCGAGCGTCACCTGGGAGCGTCGTACCTGCTCGGCCAGATGCTCCGACCATTCGGAATTGCGTCCGCCCTGTCCTTTCGAACGCGGTATTGTGACGACGGTCTTCAGCAGCGCCTTCTGCGGAATGATCAGGACGAACTCGGAGACGACTTCGCCGAGGTCGATACCCATCCGGATCGCAACGGCGTACTCGTCCTCGTGATCCTCGTCCGGCTTCGGCCGGTCCTCGGCGTTGTGGGCCTTTTCGAGAAGCGTCTCGAATCCACCCGGCGCGTTGACGCCCGAGCGCAATACGCTGCCGATCTTTTCGAACACCATGCTGGAAAGATCGAGTTCGATGCCGGAAAGCGGCCGTTCGATTGGCTGCTCGATCGTTCCCGACAGGGCGCCGAGCAGGTTTTCCATCAGCGTGATGATGAAGGCGTTGCCGCAAGCAAGCACGAAACTCGGCGACCAGTTGCGCAACGAAGCATCGGTGAGGGCGACATTCTCGCCCAGATCGGCGATCAGGTCGTTCTTGAGGCCGGATTCGTGGCCCTTGTAGTAGACGGTCACCGTCAGGCCGGTTTCGCTGTGGATCACGTCGGGCAGGAACTCGACATAGAGCCGTCCGACATCGCTGCAGAGCCGGTCCAGCGTCTTTCTGTCGCCCAAGCCGCCGGTCAAGCGGGCGAGCAGCGCGCGATCCATGGTCGGGGTGGGGGAGGATTGGGTCTCGGTTTCGCTCATGCTCATGCCGCCTTGTTCTCACCGCCGGGGTTCATCATTTCTTGCTCGACGGCGTCGATCGACGGACGTTCGTAGGCCGAAATCGTCTTGCGGCCATACTCCAGCGCGACCTGCGGCACGGAGCCGTTCATGTAGGCGAGCAACGTCTGCTTGACGATGATGTAGAGGCGATGCTGCTTGGTGCGGACGATCTTGATTTGCGAGGTCAGCGGGTTGCACAGGCAGTAGGACAGGAAGATGCCGAGCATCGTGCCGACAAGCGCGGCGCCGATGAGACCGCCCAGAACCTCCGGCGACTCGTTGATCTTCGCCATGGCTTTGATAACGCCGAGAACCGCCGCGATGATACCGATGGCCGGGAAGGAATCGCCGATTGCCAGGATCGAGTTGTATGGCTTCATCTTGTCATGGAGGATCGTGTTGATTTCCTCATCCATCAACGCCTCTATCTCGTGGCTGCGGGCATTGCCGATGATGATGAGGCGGACGTAGTCACAGATGAAAGACGTCAGTTCCTTGTTCTTCAGGACCGACGGCGCCGCCTGGAAGATCGGCGATTCGTCCGGGTTGTCGATGTGCGCTTCGATTTCGTTACGCGACTTCGTGCGAAGGTCGCGCATCAGCGAGTAAAGGCATCCAAGGACGTCCAGATAGGCGCGTTCCTTGGGCACGGCGTGTTTGAATGCCTCGCCGATTGCTTTGCCGGAATCCTTTACCACCTTCATCGGGTTGCCCATGATGAAGGCGCCGACCCCGGCGCCGCCGATGATGACCAGCTCGAAAGGCTGGACCAGAACGTCGACATGGCCGCCCATGGCCATGAAGCCGCCCAACACGCAGCCTACGGTGATCACAAATCCGATGATGATATTCATGTCGTGCCCAACCAGAACGTTAAGTCTCAGACTGGACGATAGGCACAGTTCCTTGCGTGAGGCTGTCGATTTTCCCCTTCATGGTTTGTGAACCTACAAACAGTTTCGCACAAGCCTTTGCTGCCATTTAGAGCGATAACGGAAGCCCGATTGTTTCAATCAAGAGGCAGAAGGCCGTGACGACAACATATATCAGCTATCAGCAGATCAGCGGCAATATAGGCAAGTCGATCGAGCGCATATCCCAGAAGCCGGATGTCGCGCGCGAGACGGAATACTATTTGTCGCGTATCGGAGAGATCAAGTCGGTCGACGAATTCATGGCCGATACACGTCTCTACAATTACGCCTTGAAAGCCCATGGTCTGGAAGACATGGCCTATGCCAAGGCGCTGATCCGCAAGGTCCTGACCGAAGGTGTTTCAAGTGAGGACGCCTTCGCCAATCAGCTGAGCGACAGCCGATATGCTGGCCTGGCCGAGACGCTGAACTTCGAAGCGTTCGGCGAGGCTGCGACGTCCTTTACCAAGGCGCAGCAGGGCGTGGTCGACATGTACATGCGCCAGTCTCTCGAAGAGGAGGCCGGTGAAGACAATACCGGCGTCCGGCTTGCGCTCTACTTCGAGCGCAACGCCTCGAAGATCACGTCCGGCTACGACATTCTCGCCGACGATGCCTTGGCCGAAGTGGCGCGTGTCGCGCTTGATCTGCCGGACGAGATCGCTGCGTCCGACATCGACAAGCAGGCGCAGTACCTCGAAAAGCGCCTGAGCATCGAGGAGTTTCAGGATCCTGAATATGTCGGCAAGTTTCTGGAGCGCTTCACCGCGATGTGGGAGCTCAAGAACCCGTCGCAGAATTACGATCCGCTCGCCGTATTCGGCTCATCCGCCGGCCATGGCATTTCCGCGGATCTGCTCATCTCCATTAATTCGTTGAAGCTAGGAGGCAGCTAAGTTGCAGTCCGGATTGTATGTTTCCCTGTCCTCGCAGATCGCGCTGGAACGGCGTCTGACGACCATCGCCGACAACATGGCCAACCTCAACACGGTCGGCTTCCGGTCGACCGAGGTCAAGTTCGACGAGGTTCTGAGCAAGACGCAGAACGACCTGAACGCCAAGATCGCCTTCGTGTCGCAGGGCAACGACTATCTCTCGACCCGCTCGGGTGAACTGCAGCAGACCAACAATGCGCTCGACTTCGCCGTGAAGGGTGACGCATGGTTTGCGATCGATACGCCCGTCGGCATGGTGTTGACCCGCGACGGCCGCTTTACCATTCAGGAAACCGGACAGCTGGTGTCGTCCCGGGGATATCCGGTGCTCGATGCTGGTGGCGCGCCGATACAGCTCAATCGCGCTGGCGGACCGCCGGAAGTCGGCGCTGACGGCATGATCATGCAGGACGGCGTCCAGGTGGCGCAGCTCGGTCTCTTCACCGCCGATGTCCGTGAGGGCTTCTTGCGCTACGAAAACAGCGGCGTGACGACGGTCGACGATCCGCAGCCGGTTGTCGATAACGCCGAAATCTCCGTTCTTCAGGGCTATATCGAGAATTCCAATGTCAATGGCATCGGTGAAATGACCCAGCTCATTCAGGTCAACCGTGCCTTCGAAAGCATCTCGTCCCTGATCACCGAGAGCGAGCGGACGATGTCCGAGGCGATCAGAACGCTCGGCGGATCGAGCTGATCCGCGTTTCCGGGAGTGAACCATGATCGAGCTTGATGCCCCGCCGGTATCGGTAACTGGCAAGCTGACCCAATTGGTGGGCCTTGCCGAACGCTATGCCGCGCCCGAGCATGCGGTGACAAACGGGGGGCATGTCCGGACCATCGCGGCCGGCCACTACACCGTCACAGGCCTCTCGCGCCATGTCCGGCTCGGCGAATTTGTCGCCCACCGCAGTGCAACCGGCATTCATCTCGGTGAGGTCGTTCGGGTCGAGCCCGACGCGGCCTATGTCTGTCCGATCGAGCCCGGCGAACCGATTGGCATCCATGACGTGGTCATACGCAAGGGCGCGTTTCGCATCGCTCCCAATGAAAGCTGGTGCGGACGAACCATAAATGCCTTGGGCGAGCCCATTGATGGCAGGGGGCCGCTGGCGCCGGGCGACGTCCGCAGATCCATTTCCGCAAGCGCTCCTCCGTCGATGGCCCGGCGCCGGGTCGATGAAGGTTTTCGCACCGGTGTCCGCGCCATCGACATCTTTTCGCCGCTCTGCCTTGGACAGCGCCTCGGCATCTTCGCCGGCTCCGGCGTCGGCAAATCGACGCTGCTGTCAATGCTGGCCCGCGCCGATGCATTCGACCGCGTCGTGATCGCCCTCGTCGGCGAACGCGGTCGCGAAGTCCGTGAGTTTATCGAGGACACGCTTGCCGACAACATGTCGAAGTCGATCGCGGTCGTCGCGACGAGCGATGAAAGCCCGATGCTTCGCAAGATGGCGCCGCTGTCCGCGATGACCATCGCCGAACACTTCCGCGACAAGGGAGAAAACGTTCTCTTCATCGCCGACAGCATCACGCGCTTTGCCCACGCCATACGCGAGGTCGCCATGGCCGCCGGCGAACCACCGGTCGCACGCGGCTATCCGGCTTCTGTGTTCACTGAACTGCCACGCCTTCTGGAGCGCGCCGGCCCCGGCGAGGAAGGCCAGGGCACCATTACCGCGATCATCTCAATTCTTGTCGATGGCGACAACCATAACGACCCGATCGCGGATTCGACGCGCGGAATTCTTGATGGCCACATTGTGCTTGACCGCAGCCTTGCCGAGGAAGGGCGCTATCCACCGATTAACCCGCTGGCCTCGATTTCCCGTATGGCGCGCAAGGCCTGGACTCCGGAGCAGGAAAAGCTGGTCAGTCGCCTGAAAACGCTCATTCACCGTTTCGAGGAAACCCGTGACCTGCGTCTTATCGGCGGTTACAGGACCGGCAGTGATCCCGATCTCGATATGGCGATCAAACAGGTACCGGTTGTTTACGAAGTGCTGAAACAATTGCCGTCCGAGCGGCCCACGGCTGACGCTTATGCCGATCTCGCCAACGCTCTGAAATCTGCTGCCGGGGGGCAGCCTGTCGCGGCAAAGCCGAGGGGGTAGCAATGACCGAATCCGAAACCGTCCAGGTCGAATCAACGCATCGGCAGCCGAACGCGTCACCGGTAATCGACAAGTTGCTCGCGGGCGCGGGCATCGCCCTGGCCTGCGCGGCGGCAGTATTCCCGTGGTATGTGTTCTTCAACGAGGAAAAGTTCGGCGTGCGCGTCGCGGCCTGGGAGAGGACGCGTGATCTGCCGGAGGGACCCGCCCGCAACGTCTTCAGTGTTTCGCCGCTCGCCATGGTCGACAAGGACGACGATGGAGCTGTTTCCGAGGATGGCACGGGCGTGGATGCCGTAACGACGGCAACCGTCTCCAACCTCGGAGAGGAAAAGACGGCGGTCGATTCCCCGGCGGCGAGCGCCCAACCATTTCCTGGTCGCAGCGGTTTCAGGCTGCTTCACGTAGCCAATGGCCGCGCGCTCATCGAGGACGATTCGGGCATGTTCATGGTGCGCGTCGGATCGGTTCTACCGGATAACAGCAAGGTCGCGACGCTCGAAATGCGTGACGGCAAATGGGTTATTGTCACCTCCACCGGTGCTATCTACGAGAACTGATAAGGCGCCGCATCGCGGCGCCGTGCTGGGTAAGTCCCACGCAAGATTAACGGCCTAGGTTTCAGCCAGAACGATTGGAGAAACCTATGAATCCCATCCAGCTTTTTTCCCTGGCCTCCAGGCAGGCTGAATGGCTGAGCATCCGCCAGGAGGTGGTTGCCGGCAACATCGCCAACGCCGCAACGCCGAAGTATCGCGCGAAGGAGATCACGCCGTTCAGCGCCGTTCTCGATTCCACGAGCACCAGCGCGATGGCGAGGACGCATCCCGCCCACATGGCCGCACTCGGCAGCAAGGGCGACGTGAATGTCGAGGAGGCCGACCTCAACAACGAGATCGGCGTCCAGGAGTCCGGCAACACAGTCTCCCTTTCGGGAGAACTCTCCAAGACCGGCGAGATCAAGCGTCAGTTCGAACTCAACACCAATCTCGTCTCATCCTTCCATCGCATGATGTTGATGACGGTAAAGAGGTAAGATCATGGATTCTTTGGCAGCGTCCCTCAAGATCGCCGGCAGTGGCATGGAGGCCCAGTCCACCCGCCTGCGTATCGTCTCGGAAAACATCGCCAACGCTCGTTCGACCGGCGACACGCCAGGTGCCGATCCCTATCGGCGCAAGACGATCACGTTCGGCGCCGAGGTTGATAAATTGACGGGTGCCGAACTGGTCGACGTCAAGAAGCTCGGCGTCGACGACTCCGACTTTATCGAGGAATACGACCCGAGCAGCCCGGCGGCCGACGAGCGTGGCATCGTCAAGATGCCGAACGTCAACATGCTGATCGAGATGGCGGACATGCGCGAGGCCAATCGCAACTTCGAAGCCAATCTCCAGACCGTCAAGCAGACGCGCGAGCTGATCTCCGCGACCATCAACCTTCTGAAGGCCTCTCAATGATTGATACTGTTCAGAACGTAGGTTCTCTCTCGCTGACGGGTGGTCTCGGCTCGATTACCGACGACATGTCGACGACGACGAGCCTGACGCCGTCCGTCACGCCCGGAATGCAGACGGGCGGGAGCTTTGCCCAGGTTCTCGGCGACATGGCGACGGACGCCATGAACAACGTCAAGCAGGCCGAGTTCATGTCTTTCGAAGGTATCAAGGGCACCGCCAACACCCGCGAGGTCGTTGACGCCGTGCTCGCAGCGGAACAGTCGCTGCAAACCGCCATCGCGTTCCGCGACAAGATCGTGAACGCCTATCTCGAAATCACCAAGATGCAGATCTGACTGAGCTGAGGACGTAAAATGAGAGCGCTTGCTATCGCCGCCACGGGTATGGACGCCCAGCAGACCAATCTTGAGGTCATCGCCAACAACATCGCCAACATCAACACGACGGGCTACAAGCGCGCGCGTGCCGAGTTCGCCGACCTTCTCTACCAGACAGAGCGCGCCCAGGGCGTGCCGAACCGTGCGAACCAGGCGATCGTGCCGGAAGGCGCCAATATCGGCCTCGGCGTACAGACCTCGGCTGTCCGAAACATCCACAGTCAAGGCGAACTGACCCAGACGACCAACGAACTGGATGTCGCCCTGATCGGTCGCGGCTGGTTCCAGATCCAGTCGCCCGACGGCACGACGCTCTACAGCCGCGCCGGCGCTTTCAACAAGGGTCCGGACGGCCAGCTTGTGACGATCGATGGTTATGCGGTTGTCCCCGGCATCATCGTCCCCGATGACGCGAGCGAGATATCCATCAGCCGCACCGGCACGGTATCGGCTCGCCTGGGTAACGATACCGACTTCACCGAACTCGGCCAGCTCACGATCGCCAACTTCGTCAACGAGGCCGGCCTCAAGCCGCTCGGCGACAACCTGTTCGCTGAGACCGCCGCATCGGGCGAGCCGATCGTCGCGGCGCCGGAAGATCCGGGCTTCGGCTACATCAAGCAGGGCTATCTCGAAGCGTCCAACGTCGACGCGGTAAAGGAAATCACCGACCTCATCTCCGCGCAGCGTGCCTACGAGATGAATTCGAAGGTCATCACCACTGCCGACGAAATGGCCCAGATCGTCAGCAAAAACCTGAAGTAAGACAATGGAGGTGGTCGAACATGACGTTTTACCGCAAATGGATCGATGAACGGATCGCGGCGGCATTGATCGCTGTCGCCATGCTGCTCCTCGGATCGGTGGCAACGGCCACCGCTCAGGTCCGCTATGCCGTCGTGCCCACCGCCATCATCTATCCCGGCGAGGAAATTTCGCCGACACAGGTCGAGGAGGTGGAAATCACCAATCCGAACCTCGCCGGCGGTTATGCCGATTCGATGACTCAGGTCATCGGCATGGTGACGAAGCGCACGCTTCTGCCCGGCCGCACGATTCCCGTTTCGGCGCTGCGCGAACCCTTTGCGGTCAAGCGCGGCACAAATCTCCGGCTCACCTTCGCAATCGGCAACATGATGATTTCCGCCGCCGGCTCGCCGCTGCAGGACGCGGCAATAGGCGATGTGATCAAGGTCAGAAATCTCGACTCGGGTGTGATCGTCACAGGCACGGTCATGGCTGACGGTACTGTTCAGGTGATTGCACGATGAGAGTCTTCCGTTTCGCACTTGTGCTTCTGCACACGCTCGCGCTCGGGCTTGCGCCGCTGCCGGCAGGCGCCGCCGGCGGCACGTCGCGCATCAAGGACATAGCCTCGCTGCAATCCGGCCGCGACAACCAGCTGATCGGCTACGGCCTGATCGTCGGCCTGCAGGGAACCGGCGATAGCCTTCGCGCCTCGCCGTTCACCGAACAATCCATGCGCGCTATGCTGCAGAACCTCGGCATCTCGACCCAGGGCGGCCAGTCGAATGCCAAGAACACCGCTGCCGTCATGGTCACGGCCAACCTTCCGCCTTTTGCGAGCCCCGGCAGTCGTATCGACGCAACGGTGAGCTCGCTGGGCGACGCGACCTCGCTGCGCGGCGGCACGCTGATCATGACCTCGCTGTCCGGCGCCGACGGCCAAATCTACGCCGTCGCGCAAGGGTCAATCATCGTCTCCGGCTTCAGTGCACAGGGTCAGGCAGCATCTGTGACCGAAGGTGTCACGACGGCTGGCCGAGTACCAAACGGCGCAATCGTCGAGCGCGAACTGCCGTCCAAGTTCAAGGACGCCATCAACCTCGTCTTGCAGCTCCGCAACCCGGACTTTACCACCGCAATAGGCATTGCCGATACGATCAACGCCTATGCGCGCGCCAACTATGGCGCACCGATCGCAGAGGCGCGCGATTCGCAGGAAGTCGTCGTCGAAAAGCCGAGGACCGCGGATCTTGCGCGCCTGATGGCCGATATCGAAAACCTCGTTGTCGAAACGGACACGCCGGCCAAGGTGGTCATCAACGAACGGACCGGTACCATCGTCATCGGCGCCGATGTCCGCGTCGCCAAGGTTGCGGTGAGCTACGGCACGCTGACCGTCCAGGTCACGGAAACCCCGCAAGTCATCCAGCCTGAGCCGTTCTCGCGCGGCCAGACGGCGATCCAGCCGCAGACCGATATTCTCGCCCAGAAGGAAGGCGGCAACGTCGCCATCGTCGAGGGGCCGGATCTGCGCACCCTCGTCGCCGGCCTCAACAATATCGGCGTCAAGCCCGACGGCATCATCGCGATCCTCCAGGGGATCAAGTCGGCCGGCGCCCTTCAAGCGGAGCTCGTCCTGCAATGATCGCAGCACATCGTCTGAAGTCCATCCGTCCCCTCGGTTATGCCGTCGTTTCCAGTCTGCTTATCGGCGTCGCTTGGACCATGGCTCCGGCCGTGGCGGTTTCCCAGGAAGCCGCCGTGCCGCAGCCGTCGGTCCTTGATGCGGTCACGCAGGAAGAAATCCAGAAGTTCTGCACATCGATCGCCGATCCGGCCCGCGATCAGCGCTACCTCCTGCAGAAGCAGGAGCTGGAGCAGCTCCAGGCCGGTGTCGACAGCCGTATTGCCGTGCTTGAGGAGCGGAAAGCCGAATACGAGGACTGGCTGAAACGCCGCAACGATTTCATGAAGCAGGCCGAGGGCCAGCTGGTGGAAATCTACAAGAAGATGCCGGCGGACGCCGCCGCGCCGCAGCTCCAGGAAACCGATGCAATCCTGGCCGCCGCCATCATCATGAAACTTCCTCCGCGTCAGTCGAGCCTCATCCTCGCTGAAATGGAGCCGACAAAGGCCGCCACGGTCGCCTCGATCATGTCGAGCGCCGGTGACCCCACCACATCGAAGGACCCGACATGAACACTCGTATTCCGGCCGTTCTGGCTCTCGTAGTCCTGGCGGGTTGCCAAAGCCAGACGGTCAAGGAAATCGGCAACGCGCCGGCGATGAGCCCGATCGGCAGCGGTCTGCGCTATAGCCAGACGCCGCAGATGGCACTCTACCCTAAGCAGCCCCAGCAGGTGGCGCGCGGCTACTCGCTGTGGAGCGACAGTCAGTCGGCGCTCTTCAAGGACGCGCGGGCGCTGAATGTCGGCGACATCCTCACCGTCAACATTCAGATCAACGACAAGGCCTCGTTCGAAAACGCGACCGATCGCAGCCGTACCAATTCGACAGGCCTTAAATGGGGCCTCAATGTCCAGAACTTCCTGGGCTTCTCGACGGATGCCGGCTCCACCGGCGATCTCGGGTCGGACTCCGATACGAGTTCCAAGGGCAAGGGCAAGACAGAACGGTCCGAGAAGCTGACGCTCCTGGTCGCGGCCGTCGTCACCGGTGTGCTGGAAAACGGCAATCTCTTGATCAGCGGTTCGCAGGAGGTTCGCGTCAACCACGAAATCCGCATCCTCAACGTCGCCGGTATCGTTCGGCCGCAGGATGTCGATGCCGACAACACGATCTCCTACGAGCGCATCGCCGAGGCCCGCATCTCCTACGGCGGCCGTGGCCGCCTGACCGAAGTTCAGCAGCCGCCGATCGGCCAGCAGGTCGTCGACATCTACTCGCCCTTCTAAGGAGGGCGGGTTCAAGGGCAGAGCGCCACGCCAGGAAAGCCGGACATGGAAGCCGAGGAAACCGAACAGAAGAAAAAGACATCTCCGATGGTCATGATGATCGTGGCCATCGCGATCCTCACGCTGCTGGGCGCCGGTGGCGGCTGGGTCGTGGGCGGCATGATCGCGCCGAAGGTGCAGGTCGCCGAGGACGAGGCGAAGAAAGCTGCCGAGGCGGCGGGAGGTCACGGCGGGGGCAAGGAAGAAGAAGGCCTGCCACACGTCGCCACCGAGGCGAACGGTATCGTTCAGCTCGAGCCCATCACTACCAATCTCGCCTATCCGTCCGAAAACTGGATTCGTCTCGAGGTTGCTCTGCTGTTCAAGGGCGCTCCTGACGTCGTTATCGCCGAGAGCATCCACCAGGATATCCTCGCCTATCTGCGCACCGTCTCCCTCCAGCAGGTCGAGGGGCCGCGTGGCTTTCAATATTTGAAGGATGACATCCAGGAGCGTGTTGACCTCCGCTCCGAAGGACGAGTAACGAAGGTGATGTTCAGGACCTTCGTGATCGAATGATTCGATTCCTATTTCTCTTCGCCGTCATGATGGCGGTACCGGAGCTTGCGCACGCTCAGCAACTCCCCAACATCTTCAACGAGCCGATCGACGGCTCGGTCGCGGCCTGGATTATCCGTACCTTCGGATTGCTGACCGTTCTTTCGGTCGCCCCCGGCATCCTGATCATGGTGACGAGCTTTCCGCGCTTCATCATCGCCTTTTCGATCCTGCGCTCCGGCATGGGACTTGCGACCACGCCGTCCAACATGATCCTGGTCAGCCTGGCGCTGTTCATGACCTTCTACGTCATGGCGCCTACCATGGACCGGGCCTGGAGCGATGGCGCCCAACCGCTGCTCGACAATCAGATCACCGAGGCGGAGGCCATCCAGCGCATCGCCGAGCCGTTCCGCACCTTCATGCAGGCGAATACCCGCGACAAGGATCTCGCCCTCTTCGTCGATATCGCCAACGAACGCGGCCAGACGACGATCACCGAGGGCCGTGTCGACTACCGCGTCCTGATCCCTGCCTTCATGCTGTCGGAAATCCGCCGCGGCTTCGAGATCGGCTTCCTCGTCATCCTGCCGTTCCTGGTCATCGACCTGATTGTCGCAACAATCACCATGGCCATGGGTATGATGATGCTACCGCCGACATCGATTTCGCTTCCCTTCAAGGTCCTGTTCTTCGTGCTGATCGATGGCTGGAACCTGATGGTCGGAAGCCTGGTGCGATCCTTCGCCTGACAACCTTATCGATTCAATCCTTGTTTACTATGCACGCGAGACGAGTCCCTCTGGACCCGTTCTGTTAAGGCGTTGGCAATAATTGGCTGTGATTTTTGAACTCACACGACCGGTCTGGGAGCCGCTGCGGGCGGCACCAAATGGCATGATGCCGACGGTCTGTGACCGGTAAGTATTCAGTCCGGTATGTCCCCATCAGTATTTCGTTTTAAGGGACACTTAAATGACCAGCATTCTGACCAACAACGCAGCAATGGCTGCGCTGGAAACCCTCCGCTCCATCTCGTCGAATCTCGACAAGACCCAGGCTCGCGTTTCGTCCGGCCTGCGCGTCGGCACCGCGTCCGACAACGCCGCCTATTGGTCGATCGCGACCACCATGCGTTCGGACAATATGGCGCTTTCCACCGTTTCCGACGCCCTCGGCCTCGGCGCCGCAAAGGTCGACACGGCCTATGCCGGTATGGAATCGGCTGTTGAAGTCGTAAAGGAAATCAAGGCCAAGCTCGTTGCCGCGACCGAAGACGGCGTCGACAAGGACAAGATCCAGGAAGAAATCTCGCAGCTCCAGGACCAGCTCATCTCGATCGCCGAATCGGCATCGTTCAACGGCGAGAACTGGCTGCAGACCGACCTGACGGCTGCCGGCGGCACCGAAACCAAGAGCGTCATCGGTTCCTTCGTCCGCACCGACAGCAGCGTCAGCGTCCAGAAGGTGAACTATGAACTGTCGACGACCTCGGTCCTGTTCGACACCGGCGGCGACACCGGCATTCTCGATGCCACGACCACCATCGATGGCGACGCTGTTACCCTGAACATCAACGTTGCAGGTGTGACCTCGGCCTACACGGTTGCTGCTTTCACAACCGAAGACGTTATCACCAACGGCGCTGGCTCCTCGACCTTCGATGGCAACTACGCCAGTGACGGCACGTCCGACTACGTCAAGGTCGCCGATGACACCTGGGTTCTGGCCGTCGATCAGACAGGCGTCACGGATCAGGAAGTCGCCTATGAAGACTCGACGAATGCCCTGTGGGCTGTTGATCTGGCATCGGCTCCAGTCAATACAACGGCATCCGTATCGACCCTTACCATCGACAACAATACCACCGCTGCCCAGCTCGATGGTATGATCCAGATGGTAGACGACGCTCTGTCGCTGATGACCAGCGCGACGGCCGACCTCGGCTCGATCAGCATGCGCATCGACATGCAGAGCGAGTTCCTCGGCAAGCTGTCCGACTCGATCGAAGCCGGTGTTGGTCGTCTCGTCGACGCCGACATGAACGAGGAATCGACCCGCCTGAAGGCACTGCAGACCCAGCAGCAGCTTGCCATCCAGTCGCTGTCGATCGCCAACTCGTCGACCGACGTCATCCTGCAGCTCTTCCGTTAATCGGAAGTCCGCAGACCCTGATTTCAGGCATTTTGAGCACGCCGCGCCCTTGGGCGCGGCGTGTTTACTTTTGTTAACGGCCGTTTAGCTTTTGTTAACCATGTTTAAGTTAGATCAAAGCATCGAAACGACGGGTTAACACACCTTAAAAGAACGTTAGCAGGCATGAATGCTGACCGTCGTTCCCGGTGCCATCCGGAATGTCCCTTCCCAATCGCCAATCAAGGGGCACTATTTAAATGACCAGCATCCTTACCAACGTCGCGGCCATGGCCGCTCTCCAGACTCTCCGCACGATCGACGCCAGCATGGAAGAAACCCAGGCCCGCGTCTCGTCCGGCCTGCGGGTTGGCACAGCCTCCGACAACGCCGCATACTGGTCTATCGCGACCACCATGCGCTCCGACAACATGGCACTGTCGGCTGTCGAAGACGCCCTCGGTCTCGGCGCCGCCAAGATCGACACCGCCTACGCAGGGATGGAAACGGCCGTTGAGGTCGTGAAAGAAATCAAGGCCAAGCTCGTCGCCGCGACCGAAGAAGGCGTCGACAAGAACAAGATCCAGGAAGAAATCGCGCAGTTGCAGGACCAACTGGTGAGCATTGCCGAAGGCGCTTCGTTCTCCGGCGAGAATTGGCTGCAGGCAGACCTCGCCGCAAGCGGCGGCTTCGAGACGAAGAGCGTTGTCGGCTCCTTTATCCGCGACGAGACCGGTGCTGTCTCGGTCAAGAAGATCGATTACGAGCTGAGCTCCGCAACAGTCCTGTTCGACACCGGCGGTAACGACGGCATTCTCGATACCGAATACTCGCTCGAAGGCAATAGCGTTACGCTCAGCATCAATATCGGTGGCGTCACCTCCGCCTACACCGTCGCTGCATTCACGACCGATGAAGTCATTGCCCTGGGTGCCGGTGCCTCTACGTTCGACGGCAGCTACGCCAACGACGGCACCAGCGACTATGTCAAGGTCGCGGACGATACCTGGGTTCTTGCCGTCGACCAGACGACGGTGCCGACGCAGGAGGTTGCTTTCCAGGATTCGACGACGGCCCTTTGGGCGGTCGACACGACATCCACAGCCGGTACGACCTCGACGTCGGTCTCGACGCTCAGCATCAGCAACAATACCACCGAGGGGCAGATCGATGCGCTGGTGCAGATGGTCGATGACGCTCTGGAGGATATGATCAGCGCAACCGCCGACCTTGGCTCTATCGGAATGAGAATTGAGATGCAGCAGAACTTCGTCGCGTCCCTCACGGACTCCATCGACTCGGGCATCGGCCGTCTGGTCGACGCGGATATGAACGAGGAATCGACCCGGCTGAAGGCCCTGCAGACGCAGCAGCAGCTGGCGATCCAGTCGCTCTCCATCGCCAACACCGCCTCGGAAAACATCCTGACGCTCTTCCGTCAGTAAGCGGGATAGCCGGGCGCATAGCCCGCCACCCTACGAAACTTTGGAAACTGGCCGCACCGGCAACGGTGCGGCCAGTTTTGTTTGTCTTCCGTCCCTGGAAATCCCGCGTCGTCTGCCGCGACCGGTCTGTAAAAAAAATCGGGAAAAATTTAACCGTCGGGACCTGACAAACCGCAAGGCCATGCATCCGCAATCGTTAACGGGCGGGAACGGTTGGTCCGGGCAGGATCGGCGGCTTATGCCCGGAAAACAAGGAGATCCATCCAAAGCGCCGTGGCACCACCGGTTAACGGCCGCGATCGCTGGAGGTCCGTTTGTTAAGGAAGCGGAAATATCCACTAATAAACGGTTACCTTCAGTTACGTTTTATTAAGTAAAATCAGTAACTTGCTTCACCAATGATTAACCATGGCCCGGCTACGGTCCTCCCATCGAACGGGGGTTAACCCAGCCACAGGGGCGTTAACATGCATGATGCACGTCACCCGTTCCCGGTAAAATCCGGAATGTCCCTGTCTAACATTTCGCCAAGGGGCACATCATTATGACGAGTATTCTGACCAACGTCGCGGCTATGGCTGCACTCTCCACCCTGCGTTCGATTTCTTCCGGCCTGGAAGAAACGCAGGCTCGCGTTTCCTCCGGTCTGCGCGTCGGCGAGGCTTCGGACAACGCCGCCTACTGGTCGATCGCAACCACCATGCGTTCCGACAACATGGCCCTTTCGGCCGTGTCGGATGCCCTCGGCCTCGGCGCTGCTAAGGTCGACACCGCTTACGCCGGTATGGAGTCGGCGATCGAAGTGGTAAAGGAAATCAAGGCCAAGCTCGTTGCCGCAACCGAAGACGGCGTCGACAAGGACAAGATCCAGGAAGAAATCTCCCAGCTACAGGATCAGCTCCGCTCGATCTCGGAAGCTGCTTCGTTCTCCGGCGAGAACTGGCTGCAGGCTGACGTAACATCCACACAGACCAAGAGCGTCGTCGGCTCCTTCGTCCGTGACGATGCCGGCAATGTATCGGTCAAGAAGGTTGATTATGAACTGTCGACCCAGACCGTTCTGTTCGACACCGCCGGCGACACCGGCATTCTCGACAACATCACCTCGATCGAAGGCAATGCGATTAGCCTCAACATCAACGTTGCCGGCGTTGTTTCTTCCTATTCTGTTGCCTCTTTTGACACGGATTACGTGATCGCACAGGGCGGCGGCGCATCGACCTTCGACGGCAACTACGCCAACGACGGCACGTCCGACTACGTCAAGGTTGCCGACGACACATGGGTTGTCGCCGTAGACCAGACCACGGTCGCCGATCAGGAAGTGGCCTTCGAAGACTCGACCACCGCATTGTGGGCGGTCGACCTGACGTCGGTACCGACCACCACCAACACATCTGTCGACACCCTGGTCATCGACAACAACACCACTGCCGCTCAGCTTGACGGCATGATCCAGATGGTCGACGACGCCCTGACGCTGATGACCAGCGCCGCTGCTGAACTCGGCTCGATCGGCATGCGTATCGACATGCAGACCGAGTTCGTCAACAGCCTGTCGGACTCGATCGACTCGGGTGTTGGTCGTCTCGTCGACGCTGACATGAACGAAGAATCGACCCGCCTGAAGGCCTTGCAGACCCAGCAGCAGCTCGCCATCCAGTCGCTGTCGATCGCGAACTCCTCTTCGGAAGTTATCCTCTCGCTGTTCCGTTAATCGGCAGCTTAAGGATCAGGCATCCTCTGAAATGGCCGCGCCCTCCCGGGGGCGCGGCTTTCGTTTTCCGGGCCTTGCGCGAGGCTTTAGGCGTGTGTCCGGAAAGCCAAATACTACCCTTCCCAGCCTTGCCAAGCCCGTCTGCGCCTTGTTAAATGCGACCGTTAACGATTTGTTAACGTTTGACGGGAGCCGCGCGTTGCGCGTGGCCAGCATGATGCCCGCCCGTCAGCACCGGACTTCGCGCCGGATGTTTTTCGACGCGCAACAGGGCTTCATAGATGACAAGTATCTTGACCAATGCGGCGGCCATGGCCGCGCTGCAGACCCTCCGGGCCATCGACAGCAGTCTCGAGACGACGCAGCGCCGCGTATCCTCGGGTTACCGCGTCGAGACCGCGGCGGACAATGCCGCCTATTGGTCGATCGCCACCACGATGCGCTCCGACAATGCCTCGCTTTCGACCGTGTCGGACGCCCTTGGCCTCGGTGCCGCGACTGTCGATACCGCCTACACCGCGCTCGACAACGTCATCGACGTGATGACGGAGATCAAGGCCAAGCTGGTGGCCGCGCGCGAGCCGGGTGTCGACAAGGGCAAGATCAACGATGAAATGGACGAGCTGAAGAACCAGCTGATCTCGACCACGCAGTCGGCGTCCTTCTCGGGCCAGAACTGGCTCTACAACACCGATACCGGGCCACTGGGCACAAAGCAGGTCGTGTCCTCCTTCGTCCGCAACGCCGACGGCAGCGTCGAGGTGACAACCCTCGACTTCGACACCGAGAACTCCGTTTTGATCGACACCGAGGATGCCGAACGCGGCCTCCTGACGATGACGGTTGACGCGGATCTGCTGACGTCGACACCGACCGGCACTGCGCGCGAATACTATCTGCTCGACGTTGGCTCCACCACCGCCGCCACCGGTACCGAGATCACCATCGACAACACGACCGACGACGACACGCTCGACGACATGATCCGCGTGGTCGACAGCCTCCTCGAGCAACTGACCGACGCGGCCTCGACCCTTGGCGCGATCATTACGCGCATCGAGATGCAGGACCAGTTCGTCTCCAACCTCATGGACGTGATCGACAAAGGTGTCGGACGACTTGTCGATGCCGACATGAACGAGGAATCGACCAAGCTCAAGGCGCTGCAGACCCAGCAGCAGCTCGGCATCCAGGCGCTCTCCATCGCCAACACCAGCGCCGAGAAAATCCTGATGCTGTTCCAGCAGTAATCTGAAGCCTGCCGCTCCGCCCCGGTCGACAACCGTGGGGTAGGGCGGCAACCCCGTCATTAACCCTCGCACAAGTTTGGTCCCTTAACCTTCGAGGACGATGGAGTTTGAACGCCGCGCCGACGACCGGTGTCGGCCGACACGAGTGGATCGAAGCTGTTATGATGACAAGCCGCCATTGGAGACCGAAGCACGGCGCTGCAAGCGTCGCGCCGTTCCGTTGCCGCCAGCGCCATGGAGAGCGATCATGAGCGTGCACCTCTCGCGTTATCTGAAAGATTTCTCCGCGCCGGCACCGATGCCCGAGCCCGAATTGTCCATGGCTTTCGACACGCTCGACGATCCATTCCCGGCGCTCGATGCGCCGGAGCCTGTTGACGTCGAGGAAGAGCGCCGCAAGGCCTATGCCGAGGGTTACGAGGTTGCAACCGCCGAACTGACCGCCCGTTACACGGCCGAGCGCGTCGAGGTCGAGGCCGCGCATGCCGAAGAACTCAAGCGCATCGAGGAAGACCGCGATGTGAAGTGGGCGGACGCGATCGCCCGCAGTCTCAAGCGACTTGCCGCGGACCTGTCGGCCGCCGTCAGTGACGAGGTCGCCAGAGGTATTGCGCCCTTCCTGGAAGAAGAGATCGCGACGAAGGCCGTCGCCGAACTCGCAGCCAAGGTCGAGGCCGCGATCATCGCCGGTTCGGCCGGCACGATCGTCGTCAAGGGCCCAGAGACCCTGTTCGAGAAATTGAAGACCGCATTGCCGGAAGCGGCCGAGACGCTCCGCCATGTCCCGGCGGACGATCTCGATCTCTCGGTCGAGATCGGCGAGGCGGTGCTCGTGACCCGCATCTCGGCCTGGACCGCCAGCCTTAGGAAAGTGATGGGATGAGCGACAGCGAGAACCACCACCACGGCAAGAACGAAATCCTGATCATCAAGCGCCACGGCGGCGGTGATCACGACGGTCACCACGGCGGTGCCTGGAAGATCGCGTATGCCGACTTCATGACCGCGATGATGGCCTTCTTCCTCGTCATGTGGCTGGTCAATGCCGCCAACGAGGAAACCAAGGCCTCGGTCGCAAGCTATTTCAATCCGATCAAACTGTCCGACGAGAGCCCGACCAAGAAGGGCATCGAGAAGCCCGTCGATCAGGCCGAAGGCGAGCAGAAGCAGGAACGTTCCGAAGTCGACGCGGACGCCAAGACCGAAGGTTCGGCCGCCGCCACAGGTGAGGATCAGACCTCCAGCTCCGGCGACCAGCAGAACTATTCCGAGGCGGACTTCTTCGAAAATCCCTATTCGGTCCTGGCCGAGATCGCCCAGGAAGTCGGCCAGCAGGCCAATGTCAGCGCCAAGGGCGAGGGCGGTGCGGCCGATTCCGGCCCCAGCACGGGAGCCGACGGTGGTGAAGCTTACCGCGATCCCTTCGATCCGGACTTCTGGACGCAGCAGGTGCAGAAGTCGGATGGTGAGCCCGGTCCGGTGCCCTCAACAGCACCGCAGGCCGGCCAGACCGATCCCGCCAACCCGCAGGATCCCCTGGCAGCGCAGCCGCAGGTCGCCATGCTGCCAAAGGACAAGCCCCGCGAACTCCAGGTCGTCAAGCCGGAGGAGCAGCCAGCCGACCAGCCGGTCGAGCAGCCTTCCGAGGTCACCGAGACCAACGACGGCAAGACGAATGTCGACACCGCGCTGAGCAGCGAGGATGCAACGGATCTCGCCGAGAAGCAGGCGTTCGAACGGCAGGTTGCCGCGGCCGACCAGTTGAAGGCACAGATCGAGAAGGAAATCGGCGGCGTCGCCGGCAAGCTCGCCGAAGGCCTGATCGTGACGCCTGCCGAAGGCGGCATCCTCGTAAGCATTTCCGACCAGTCCGACAGCGCCATGTTCAATGTCGGCTCGGCCGTCCCCCGCAAGGAGATGGTGCTGGCCATGGAACGCATCGGCAAGCTCCTGGAGCAGCAGCAGGGACGTATCGTTATCCGCGGGCATACGGATGGTCGCCAATTCAAGGGGACGGAAAACGACAACTGGCGCCTCTCGATGGCCCGCGCCCACAGCGCCTATTACATGCTGGTGCGTGGTGGCCTCAGCGAAGGTCGCGTCGAGCAGGTCACCGGCTATGCCGATCGTCGTCTTCTCGTGCCGGACGATCCGCTGGCCGATGCCAACCGCCGCATCGAAATCCTGATCGAGGCGGAGCAAGGCTGATCATGTTGGGAGGTCGCATCCTGAGGCTTTCCTGTTGCCTCCTGGCGCTGGCCGCAAGCCTGCCGGCGCCGGTCGTGGCGCAGGATGCCGAGACCCTGCCTCCCTACAAGATGCTGCGTTCGCTGCAATTCGTCCAGGACAGCGTCGTGCTCGGCGATCACTCCGCGTCCGAGATGCAGCGTTTTATGCTGGAGACCATCGACAAGCGGCTGCGGACGGCCGACTCCACGGTGTTCGACGACGTGCGGAACGTCGACGCGGCACTGATCTACGCGATGAGCGGCGGCAATCCCGAGACGCTTGAGTATCTCGTGGCTCGTGACGTCAACGGCAATTTCGACAGCCGTGTCAGCGACGCCCTCCGCAAGTATCTGGGCGGTAAGGGAACGTTGATCGCCAAAAGCCTGGCAGCGATGGTTCCGGAATATCGCGACACGAAGATTGCGCCTTATCTTGCCCTCGTCGCCGGCAATGTCACGATTACCCAGGATCCGGCGGCCGCGCTCAAGTTCTACGATCTTGCCCGCCTCACCGCACCCGGTACGATCGTCGAGGAGGCGGCCCTTCGCCGTTCCATATCGGTCGCCACCGATGCGAAGATGGTCGACAAGGCATTTTCCTACGCGACGCGCTACGCCCGCCGCTTTCTGCACTCGCCATATGCCAGCCAGTTCGCCGATCTCTTCGTGAAGCTCAGCGTGGATTACTATGAGCAGTTGAACCGCGACGACCTCCTGGCGACACTCGATCTTTTGGATGCCGACCGTCGGCGGGAAATCTACCTCCGTATTGCCCGGCAGGCCGCGATCGTCGGCAAAAACGATCTTGCCCGCAGCGCGGCCGTCGAGGCGAAGAAGCTCAGCGGCCAGGAGAGCGACCCGCTAGGCGCGCTCGCAGACCTCTACGGTGGGCTTGCAGACCTGCCGACATCGGAGGTTGGCGCCGTCGTCGAGCGGATCTCGCAGATTCCCGATTCGATGCTGACGGAGTCCGATCGCGTCCTGAAGTCGGCCGCCGAGGCTGTCGGACGCGAGGTCCTGCGGGCACCCGATCCGGACAGTTTCACGCAAGCTGAAACACTTATCACCATACCGGGAGATGGCGAAACCAAAGCGACGGACGGCGGCGAACAGGCCGCGGCCGAACCTCCCGCGGCAGAGCCGGTCCAGACCGCGGACGGCGCGACGCCACCGCAGGATGATCCTGAATTCACATCATTTGTCGAAAAAGGCAGAAGCAAGCTCGATGAAATCGACAGCTTGCTGGATCAGGAAAGTGTCGTCCCATGATTGACCCCAGCATTGCGCCAAAGGTTCATGCCAATGACGGCGCGTCTTACGCGTCAGGCAAGACCGGCAAGTCGGCCGAGCCGGGGTTCTCCCACGCGCTTTCCGGTGCAGAACAACAGGATCAGAACTCCTCTCGCCAAACTCCCGACGACGATGCCGACGCTGCTGCTACCGGTACGACACAGGCCGATGGACAGGAAGGCACGCAGTCGTCCCGCAAGCCGATCATCGATCTCCGCGCCGCCGCTGCGATCCGCGGCATGGAAGCATCTGGCCAGCATGGGAGACATAACCGCCAGGCGTCCGATGATAGTCGTGTCGGACAGGACGAGAAGACCGGCGAGGCGAAGTCGAAGACCGACAAGGCTGCGGTGCGAAAGACCGCGAAGGACGCTCTCGAGGATGTCGCGTCCGGCGATGATCTGACGACAGACAAGGCGCAGTCGGCCGCCACGGATGAGCTGAATGCCGATGCTGCCCAAGCCGGCGCGACCGCAAATCCTCTTGAGGAAGTTTTCAGCCTGCTCGCTGCTGCCGGCGAGGTGGCAGGACAGGCAAATGCCGGCGTCAAGTCGAACACGGGCAAGACCCGATCCCAGGACGGCGAAGCCTCCAGGACCGCATCGGTCGATGCGGCGGAGAAGGGCAATGACGATGATATCGACGTCGCGGCTTTGCTCGCCGACGGGCAGTCTGCGGAAGACACGGCGGATATGCGCGATGATGGGGGCGCTTCTTTCCGGGCGGTAAGGGCCGACGGCAAGGGGCAGCCGCTGGTCCTGCAGACCGCCGAGGCCTCGGCGGACGCCGGCACATCGGGCAATGCTGACAACACGCCGACGGTCGCGGTTCTCGAATCCCGCCGCTATATCGCTCCGGTTTCCACGAGCAATGCGGCCAATATAGCCGCGGCGATGAGTGGTGATCGTGACTGGGTCAGCGCGTTGCAGGCAGGGTCTGATTTGACTGGCGTTGGAACGCATGCGGCAGCCGGCAAGGTCATGAACACGCTCAAGATCCAGATGAGCCCCATCGAGCTTGGGAACGTGACCGCCACCCTTCGACTGCACGGTGAGACGCTGAGCGTCCATCTGACGGTCGAAAACGGAGCGGCATATCGCAAACTCAATGAAGACAACAACGAGATCATGAAGACGCTAAGAGCGCAGGGTTATGCGGTCGACAGCATCCAGATCTCGATTGCCAGCACCGACCGGAGCTCGAGCGATACGAGCCAGCAGAACGGCCAGCAGTCGTCCGGACAGGCGCCACAGGGCGACGGCCGCCAGCAAGCCTCGTCCAATGGCGGCGGTGGCGATCGTTCGCAGTCGTTTTCCAGCAGTTTCGATAATCAAGGTTCCGGCAATGAAGACATATCCGCGGCGCGCACTGTTGCTGATAACGGCAATAATCGGGCTGGGGGCGTCTATCTCTGACAGCCACGCATCCGCCGCGTCGGGAGCTTGCGAGCGCGAGATACGGGGCGCCGCGGCCCGGTACGGCATACCGGAAGGCATTCTTTATTCGGTCGGCCTGACGGAGACGGGACGCAAGGGGTCACTCCAGCCTTACGCTATGAACATCGAGGGCAAGGCCGTGTTTCTGTCGAGCCGCGAGGAGGCATTGGAGGCGTTTCGCCAGGCCAGACGCAGTGGCGCGAAGCTCATCGACGTCGGCTGTATGCAGATCAATCATCATTTCCACGGCGAGAATTTCCCATCCGTCGATGCGATGTTCGAACCGCGACGTAATGTCGAATACGCAGCGAAGTTTCTGACCAACCTCCACCAGCGCCATGAGACGTGGACGATGGCGGTGGCCAGATACCACGCAGGCCCGAACAACGACCCCGCGCAGAAGCGTTATGTGTGTCGCGTGATCTCAAATCTGGTCGCGACAGGTTACGGAAAATGGACGCCGAACGCCAAAAACTTCTGCGATCCATGACAACCAAAAATTGCATTCGCTAATGAGAGCGGAATCTGGGCGATTAAGGCAGGAATGCGGACGAAAATTGCCGCGCAAGCCTATTTTAGGAAAGTGTTAATTTTTCCACTTGAAAATTGTGTGCCAAAAGGCGCCGAGCCACTATATATAGATCAAATCGGCACACAAAAGTTAAGCAATTATTAATACCCACCATTAACTTTCTACCCTTGTCCGCGATTCGCCCGATTCGTACCCATTGTTCATCGAGGCACCACACTGATTCGGAGGCGGACGAATGATCGTAGTGGTTGATGAGCGAGAGCTCGTGAAAGATGGGTATACTTCCCTTTTTGGACGTGAAGGCATTCCTTCGACGGGTTTCGATCCGGCGGAGTTTGGCGAATGGGTAAACTCGGCGGCCGATTCTGATATCGCGGCTGTCGAGGCTTTCTTGTTGGGCCAGGGTGATCGCACCCTGGAGCTGCCGAGAGCGATACGCGACCGGACCACAGCTCCGGTTATTGCGGTCAGCGACCAGCCCTCCTTGGAGGCCACGTTGGCCCTTTTCGATTGTGGCGTGGACGACGTGGTGCGCAAGCCGGTCCATCCTCGCGAGATCATGGCCCGTGCGGCGGCGATCCGTCGCCGCCTGAAAGCGATCACCAATTTCTCCGAGATCGGACCGATTCGTGTCTTCGCGGACGGCCGCGATCCGGAAATCTCTGGCGAAATCTTCCCGCTGCCGCGCCGCGAGCGCCGCATCCTCGAATATTTGGTCCAGAACCGCGGTCGCCGCGTATCCAAGTCCCAGATCTTCAACGCGATCTACGGCCTCTTCGACGACGAGGTCGAGGAAAACGTCGTTGAAAGCCACATCAGCAAGCTTCGCAAGAAGCTGCGCAAGAAGCTCGGCTTCGATCCCATCGATTCCAAGCGTTTCCTCGGTTACTGCATCGACTGGAACTGATCTGTTCCATTGGGCCTGGGGCGGCCGATCTCCGTAAAACGGAAAAGATCGAGCCGCCACTTTTCAGACAGCTTCACGCAAGGCCCATTTCATAATCTCTCCCTAAGACATCTTGAGTGAGGACTTACTATGAGCCTTTACGGAACCATGCGTACCGGCGTGTCCGGGATGAATGCCCAGGCAAATCGTCTCGGAACGGTTGGTGAGAACATCGCCAACTCCAGCACCGTCGGGTACAAGCGGGCCGACATCCAGTTCTCGTCCATGATCCTGCCGTCGACGGCCGGCGCCTACAATTCCGGCGGCGTCAACAGCGTCGTGCGGTACAACATTTCCGACCAGGGCACGTTCTCCTACACGACCTCGAAGACCGACCTTGCCATCAACGGCAGCGGTTTCTTCATCGTCACGGGTGCCGATGGTACCAACTACATGACCCGCGCCGGCTCCTTCGTCCCGATGGACGACGGCACGCTGCAGAACGCGGCTGGCTACACCCTGATGGGTTACCAGTATTCCTCGACCGAGGATCCGACCATCGTTGTCAACGGATTCGACGGTCTCGAGCCGATTAACCTGGCCTCGGCTGCGATCGAGGCCAAGGCGTCCGAAACCGGCACGCTGCTGGTCAACGTTCCCTCAAGCGCGGCAATCGGCGACACCAAGACAACCTCGGTCGTCGCGATCGACAGCCAGGGCAACACACGTCTGCTGACCTTCACCTACGAAAAGACCGCGGTCAACGAATGGGAAGTTTCGGCAAGCTATGACGACAACGGCACCCCGGTCTCGGCGCTTGCTGCGACCACGCTGACCTTCGATGTCGACGGCCAGCTCGTCGTGCCGCCATCGCCGACCTCGCTGACCACCACTTTGCTCGACGACACCATTCTCGACGGCGCCGAACTGCCGCCGATTACGCTCGACATCACCGGCACCACGCAGCTCAACGCGGACTGGTCGGTCAAGGCCAACATCGACGGCAACGAGGCGGCAACCGTCAAGGGCTACGAAGTCAGCGCCGACGGTGTCGTGTCCGTTCTCTACACCAACGGTAAGCTCGTGCCCCGTTATCGCGTCGCGCTTGCGACCGTGCAGTCGCCGGACAACCTCAACCCGGTGGCCGGCAACCTCTACACCCAGAGCAACACCTCCGGCGTCGTCGTCCTCGGCTACGCCCAGAACTCCGGCTTCGGCTCTGTTCTGTCGGGCGCGCTGGAAGATTCGAACGTGGACATCGCGGAAGAATTGACCGCGATGATCGAGGCTCAACGCAGTTACACCGCGAACTCGAAAGTGTTCCAGACGGGCTCGGAACTGCTTGAGGTGCTCGTAAACCTCAAGCGGTAAACCGGCCCGAAAGCCAAGCCTTAGGATGATCCTATGACGCTCACATCTGCACTTCATTCGGCAAAAAGCGTATTCACGAACTCCGGCGAAACGTCGGCTGTGATTTCCAAGAATATTGCCAATGCGGGCAATGAAAACTATGTGAAGCGTTCGACGGTCGTCATGACGACCCTGGAAGGCGCGACGGTGGTAGCCACCAATCGCGCCGAACAGGACGTCCTGCAGCGGCAGATGTTCCTCGCGAGCTCCGAGAGCTCCGGCCAGGACGTCCTGCTGGAAGGACTGGAGCAGTTGCAGTCGATCCTCGGCGGCAACGACTATGAGCTGGCGCCCTCCACCTATCTTGCCGAATTCTACAACAGCCTTGAACAGTTCGCCGCCAAACCCGGCGAACTGTCTCTGGCGCAGACGACGGTCTCCTCGGCGGTCGATGTCGTCAATTCGCTGAACAATGCGTCGAACTCGGTCCAGCAGATTCGTGCACAGGCCGACAAGGATATCTCGACGGCGGTCGGCGAGCTCAACGACCTTTTGACCAGCCTCGACAAGGTCAACCGTATCATCGTCCAGGCCACGGCGACCGGGGACGATCCGAACGACGCGTTGGATCAGCGCGATGCGATCGTCAAGGACATCTCGAAGCTCGTCGGCGTAACAGTCCAGACCCGCGACAACAACGATATCGTCCTCTACACGGCGGACGGAACGGCGCTCTACGAAACGATACCGCGCACGGTGTCGTTCGCTCCGACGATGAACTACGACGCAAACGTGGTCGGCAACTCCGTCTACATTGACGGTATTCCGGTCAATCTCGGCGTCGGCGGCGACACAACCGCGCGGGGTTCCATCGCGGCCTCCCTGCAGATTCGTGACGAGATCGCCCCGGTATTCCAGAGCCAGCTCGATGAAGTGGCCCGAGGCCTCATCACGGCCTTCGCGGAAAGCGATCCGGCCACCATAGGCCCGGACATGCCCGGTCTCTTTACCTGGCCGACCGGCACCACGCTGACCACGGGCACGATCGAACCAGGCCTTGCTGCCCTCATCGCGGTGAACCCGCTTGTGCAGCAATCGGCCGGCGGCGACCCGATGCTGTTGCGCGACGGTATGGTGTACGACCAGAACCCCGACGATCTGAGCGGCTTCACCGATCTGCTGTCGTCGTTCCTCGACAATATGACCGGCGATATGGTGTTCGACCCGGCGACCCAGCTCGACGACAACACCAGCCTTCTCGAATTCTCCACCAATTCCGTTGGCTGGCTGGAACAGTATCGTTCGAATGCCTCCTCCGGTGCGGAAAAGAAAACCGCAATGCTGCTGCGGGCCGAAGAGGCCTATACCAGCGAAACCGGTGTGAGCCTCGATGAGGAATTGTCTCTGCTGCTCGATGTCGAGCAGTCCTACAAGGCGGCGTCGAAGCTGCTCTCGACCGTGGACGAGATGCTACAGGCGCTGATAGCGGCCGCGGGGTAAGTCATGAAGACGTCAACGGTATCCAGCCTTTCCATTCAAAATGCCATGCGCCTGACCATCATGCAGGCGCAGAACGAACTGCTGAAGAGCCAGCAGGAAGCGACGACGGGCAAGTACTACGACGTCGGCGCCGAACTGGGCTCGCGAACCTCCATGTCGCTCGATCTGTCGCGCGAGAGCATGCGACTTCAGTCTCTGCTGGAGACCAACGCAATCGCCAAGCAGCGCCTGGAATCGGCGCAGGAAGCCATGAACCAGATGGCGACCTCGGCGCAGAGCATGATGAACGGCCTTGTGGTCGTCAGCGGCACGACGGACGCCAACAACCTGGAAGTTGCGCGCAAGACGGCATCGGACGCCTTCGACAACTTTATCTCCATGGCCAACATGTCGGTATCCGGCGAATACCTCTTCTCCGGCATCAACACCGACGTGAAGCCGCTGGTCGATTCCAGCGTCTTCATGGCCGATTTCGAGACGGCCTTCTTCGGCGAGTTCGGTTTCAACTCGGACGATCCGCTGACGGCCACCATCACGCCGACCCAGATGGAAGACTTCATCACCAATACGGTCGAGCCGATGTTTGCCGCCGGCGCTGTGCCGGGATGGGGCAATTGGTCGACAGCATCCGACGACGTGATGATGTCTCGCGTCAGCACCACCGAAACGATTGCGACCTCGACATCGGTCAACAGCGAGGGCATGCGCGATTTCGCGCTCGCCTCCGTGCTGTCCATGGGTTTGCTGACCCTTAACCTTGACGCAGAGGTTCTCAACGTCGTCACCGAAAAGGCTGTAAACTATACGGGACAGACGATTTCGGGTGTCGATGCGCAGCGAACGCAGCTTGGTCTGTCGCAGGAGCGACTGGAGAAGGCGAACGCATCGCTGGAGATCCAGCAGGATATCATCGAGACGAATTTCACCTCGATGGTCGAAGTCGATGTGTACGAAGCCTCCACCCGAGTGAACAACCTGCTGTCTCTCGTCGAGGCGTCATACACGCTGACATCGAAGATACAGCAGCTAAGCCTGGTCAACTACCTTTGATGAGCAAAGGTGAGAAATGAAGATGAAGGACCTCTAGATGTATCAGTTCTCATATGCAGAGATCATGGAGGACGGGGTCGCCGACGCGAAAGATCGCGAGCGACAGGCGCTGACCAGATCGATTGAGCTTCTGGCAGCCGCGCGCGACGAACAGACCTACTCGCGTGCCGCCATCGAGGCTCTCTTTTATACCCGGCGTGTGTGGATTCGTTTCATCGAGGATCTGAAACAGCCGGACAATCAGCTGGAAGCGGAGCTTCGGGCAAATCTTATCTCGATCGCGATCTGGATCCTCAAGGAATGCGACCGGATCAGGAAACGGCAGTCCAGCAACTACCAAGGCATTATCGACGTCACCACCATCATCAGGGATGGATTGAAATGAAGAGCACTTTGCGCATCTCGCTCAAGTCGGGCGAACGGATTTTCATCAACGGAGCGGTCTTGCGCGTCGACCGCAAAGTGGCTCTGGAATTCCTCAACGACGTTACCTTCCTCCTGGAGAACCACGTTCTCCAGCCGGAAGACGCGACCACACCCTTGAGGCAGCTCTATTTCATCGCACAGATGATGTTGATCAATCCGGAAGGCCGCGAGCAGTCGCTCGCCATGTTCCGCAAGTCGATCATCATGTTGCTGTCCTGCTTCGAGAACGAGGAAATCCTCGCAGAGCTGAAGCGGGTCGACGGAATGGTTGCCTCCGGCCGCGCCTTCGACGCGCTGAAGGCCATCCGGGCGCTCTACCCGATCGAGGATCGCATCCTGAACAACCAGGAAATGGCTCCGGCCACCATAGAACACATCCGCAAGGAGATTGCACCATGGCGGTAGACGGCGTAACGGCATACAGTTCGGTCGCCAATTCGACGGCCTCGTCCAGTGCGTCCTCGGCGGCGTCGCTGAACTACGACTCGTTCCTGCAGCTTCTCATCGCCCAGATGAAGAATCAGGATCCGACCGATCCGATGGACGCCAGCGAGCAGGTCGCCCAGCTCGCCACCTTTTCGCAGGTCGAGCAGACGATCCAGACCAACCAGCATCTGGAAAGCCTGATCGCCGGCTCGGCGCTCACCAACGCTGCGGACTTCATCGGCAAGACCATAACGAACGCCGACGGAAGCCAGAGTGGCATCATCGAATCCGTCAAGGTCTTCAGCGACGCTATCGTCGCCTACACCTCCGACGGCGAGGAAATCCCGCTGACGGTCGGTGTCACCGTAGGTAAGCCGTTGCCGACGGAAACCGACGATACGGACAGCTCGACCGATACGTGAGGCGGTGATACGACATTATCAGCGCCTCCCGGCGCTGATTCGTGAACCAGTGCCAAAGGAGCTGCCGCAATGAATGAGGCAGATGCTCTTGATATCATGCAGGCCGCCGTCTGGACCGTGCTCGTCGCCGCCGGTCCTGCCGTTCTCGCCGCCATGGTCGTCGGTGTTACAATCGCGCTCGTTCAGGCGCTGACCCAGATCCAGGAAATGACACTGACCTTTGTGCCGAAGATCGTGGCCGTCTTCATCGCGATCGGCATTTCCGCGCCTTTCGTCGGCCAGCAGATCGCGCTGTTCGCCAATCTGGTCTTCTCGCGAGCCCAATCCGGCTTCTGAGCGGGCGGTCTTCGCGACCGCTCTGCCACCCTCGCGCAAGCTTCGGCCAGTATTGCTGGTCCCGAACGGGTCGCGGAATGTGTCCGCCGCCCGCCTTCTCATGAAGAGACGGAAGCACAATGGCGCAGACACCCGCACTCGTAATACCGAAGGCCAGTCCCCAGGGCCGAGACATCGGCTTTGCCCTCGGTATCGTCGTTATCCTCTGCATCCTGTTCCTGCCGATCCCGCCCTTCCTCATCGACATGGGCTTGGCATTCTCGATCGCCTTCTCGGTGCTGATCCTCATGGTCGCACTCTGGATCCAGCGACCGCTCGACTTCTCGTCCTTCCCGACCATTCTTCTGATTGCCACCATGATCCGCCTGTCGCTCAACATCGCGACGACCCGCGTGATCCTCACCCACGGCCACGAGGGACATGGTGCCGCCGGCGGCGTCATCGCCGGCTTCTCCAGCCTCGTGATGTCCGGCGATTTCGTGATCGGTCTGATCGTCTTCATGATCCTGATCACGGTGAACTTCATCGTTATCACCAAGGGCGCCACCCGTATCGCGGAAGTCGGGGCCCGCTTCACCCTCGATGCTATTCCCGGCAAGCAGATGTCGATCGATGCCGACCTCTCCGCCGGCATCATCGATGAAAAGGAAGCGCAGCACCGCCGGCGCGAACTGGAGCAGGAAAGCTCCTTCTTCGGCGCCATGGACGGTGCGTCCAAGTTCGTGCGCGGCGATGCGATCGCCGGCCTGATCATCACAGCCATCAACGTCTTCGGCGGTATCGTCATCGGCTATTTCCGCCATGGAATGGATATCGGCGAAGCGGCCGACGTCTTCGTCAAGCTCTCCGTCGGCGACGGTATCGTCTCCCAGGTTCCGGCCCTCATCGTCTCGCTCGCCGCCGGCCTTCTGGTCTCACGCGGCGGCACGCCGGGTTCGACCGACCAGGCCGTCGTCAATCAGCTGTCCGGCTATCCGCGCGCCCTGATGGTCGCCGCTCTCCTCATGGGGCTTCTCGCCCTTGTGCCGGGTCTGCCGCTCATCCCGTTCACGGCACTTGGCGGCGTCATGGCCTTCGGCGCGTGGTTCATTCCGCGCCAGCTGGAAGCGGAAAACAAGCTGAAGCGGGAGCAGGAGGAAAAGAAGGTCCAGCAGACGAAGGAGGCCGAGAAGGAATCGGTCAAGTCTGTCCTCAAGACCGCCGAGATCGAGCTTGCTCTCGGCAAGCTGGTCTCCACCCGCCTGCTCGGTGCCCACCAGGAACTCGCTTTCCGCGTCGGCAAGATGCGCAAGAAGTTCGCCAGCCAGTACGGCTTCGTGGTCCCGGAGATCAAGGTTTCCGACGACATCGCGATACCCGAGAAGAGCTACCAGATCCGCATCCACGGCACGACCGTCGCCTCCAATGCGCTGCGCGTCGGCGAGGTTCTCGTCGTCACCGGGTCCGGCCGCAAGCCGAGCGTGCCGGGCGACGAGATCCGCGAGCCCGCCTTCGGCATGCCGGCCGTTTCGATCCTCGAAACCTTCACCGAGGACCTGAAGCGCGAAGGCTTCCACCCGATCGACAACGTATCGGTCGTGCTGACGCACCTGAGCGAGGTCATCCGCAACAACCTTCCGCAGCTTCTCTCCTACAAGGACGTGAAGATCCTCATCGATCGCCTCGACCCGGAATACAAGAAGCTTGCCGACGAGATATGTTCGTCGCACATGTCCTACTCGGGCCTGCAGGCGGTGCTGAAGCTGCTGCTCGCCGAACGCGTCTCGATCCGCAACCTGCATCTCATTCTCGAAGCCGTCGCCGAACTGGCACCCCATGTCCGCAAGACCGAGCAGATCGTCGAGCACGTCCGCGTCCGCATGGCCCAGCAGCTCTGCGGCGACCTCACCGATAACGGCGTCCTGCGCGTACTGCGACTCGGCCCCAAGTGGGATCTCGTGTTCCACCAAGCGCTGAAGCGCGATCCGAAGGGCGAAATCGTCGAATTCGACATCGATCCGCGGGCGCTTGAGGAGTTTTCCGAGCAGGCAAGCAAGGTTATCCGTGAATTCATGGACCGCGGACTACCCTTCGTGCTTGTCACGTCGCCGGAAACGCGCTCCTATGTGCGCATGATCATCGAGCGGTTGTTCGCGACCCTTCCGGTCCTGTCGCATGTCGAACTGGCCAAGGGCATCGAGATAAAGATTCTAGGCTCCATTTCATGATAAGCGACCCCGAGGGGACGGTTCTGGCCCTGTTCATCGCCTTCTGCCGGATCGGCGGATGTATGATGGCTTTGCCGGGTTTCTCCTCCGCCAGGTTGCCGATGCAGATCCGCTTCTTCGTTGCCTTCACCGTTTCGCTCGCGGTCCTGCCCGTGCTCTGGGATTCCATCTATCCCCGTGTCACGGGCGGCGATCCGACCGTCTACATGAAACTCGTCTTCGGCGAACTGATGATCGGCGTGATGTACGGTCTGATCGCCCGGCTCTATACGCTCGGGTTGCAGTTCACCGGCTCGATTCTGGCGATGTCGATCGGCTTTTCGGCGCCCGGCGGTGCCGACATCGTCGAAGACTCGGCCGAAAACCCGCTGACGAACACGATCACCTTTGCCGGTCTGATGGTCCTCTTCGTCTTGGATTTCCATCATATCGTCTTCAAGGCGCTGATCGATTCCTACACCGCCATGCCGCTCGGCGGCTTTCCCGATCCCCAGCGGCTGCTGATCACCATGACCGATACGCTGTCCGAGGTCTTCATGATCATGCTGCGGCTCGCCAGTCCGTTCCTCGTCTTCGGCCTGATGTTCAACGTCGCCGTGGGTCTCGTGAACAAGCTCGCACCGCAGATACCGCTCTACTTCGTCTCCACCCCCTATCTGCTGATCGGGGGCATCTTCCTCCTTTACCTCTCGATCGCCGCGCTCCTCAGGCAGTTTGCCGACGGGTTCGCTGCGATCTTCATGGGCTGACGCGATGGCCGAAAAGAGCAAGTCCGACAAGCTGAAGCGTCTTGTGACTGTCCAGCGCCATATCGAGCGCATGGCCGAAAGCGATCTCGCCGCCACCGCCCGTCAGCGCGTCGAGGTGGGCGAGGCGATGGATGTGGTCATGGATGCGATCGGCTCGCTCGATCCCGTGCACCGCCTGTTCGCGCAGAGCTACGCTGACCGGTTCGACCGACTGGCAACCGCCGAAAAGCAACTCGCCGGCCTCCAGCAGGTTCAGGAGACCCGCGTCTTGCGTGAAGGGGCCAAGGCAGACCGGCTGGAAGACAATATGAAGGAAGCCCGTCTCGCCGAGCAGCGCGAAAAGGAGGACGAGGCCGTCTACGACGTCGTCGACATGCGCTTTGCCACGCCAGCCTCCGACAAGCTTCGGGAGCCATAGTCCTCGCATTCAATCAAAAGAGGATCATGTAAGTGGCTATCTCCCCTCCGAGCGATCTCGTTCTTGATGTGGTGCGTGCCGCCAATCCGCTGGAAGTCGCTGCTGCCCAGGAGAAGCTCCAGGCCAACCGTGCGGCATTTGCCGCCACCAGCCTCGCCGAAAAGGGCGCCGGTTTTGAAACGGCCGTCGGTATTCTCAATGATGCGGCCTCTAAGGCCGGCCTCGGCAATGTGCAGCGTACCAGCACCTCGGAGATTCCCAAGGTCTACAAGCAGTTCGAATCCGTCGTGCTCAACACCTTCGTCAAGGAGATGATGCCGGAGGATACCGAGTCCGTTTACGGCAAGGGCAATGCCGGCGAGATCTGGAAGAGCATGATGGCCGAACAGATCGGCGAGGTCATTTCCGAGCGCGGCGGCATTGGCATCGCCGAGCAGATGTATTCCGACATGCTGGCGTTGAAGCGTCGCGAGGCGATGGTCAATCCGACCACAAACGAGGACGACCGCAATCGCGCCATCAGCATGATCAACGAGATCGAACGGCAGACCCTCGGTCTGTCGCCTGTAGACAATAAAGACATTTAAGCTTCGGGGTGGCAGCAATCATGGAAATCATTTCCAGCGACTATCGTATAAAGACGGTTCTCGGTCGGCTTGAGCGGATCATCGACGACGAGAACCAGCGGATCGGCCGCGATGCGGAGTTCGATCTCAAGGTTTCAAACGCTCACAAGAGCCGTTGCCTCTATGAGCTGACGATGCTGTTCCGCGACACCGACACCAAGGAACTTGCCGCCGGCTATATCGAGCAGATGCACGAGCTCAAGAAGAAGCTGGCGCTCAACGCGCGGCGCGTCGAGGCGCATCTCTCGGCCGTTCGCGCCGTGGCCGACCTGCTGAAGAATGCGATGCAGCAGGCCGACGCCGACGGCACCTATTCCCAGGAACAATTCCTCTACTGCGAGTCCTGATGGTCAAGCTCCTGATCGCCGGCGTCTGGGTCTGCCTCGTGACGCTCGGTTCCGTCTATGTCGCGGTCTACATGGCGACGGCCCCTGTCGAGGTCAGCGAGGAGGAGGCGCGCAAGGCGCAGCTCCAGCTGGTTCGCGGCGAGTCCGTCACCATACCGTTGATTGCCGACGGCAAGGTGAAGGGCTACTTCCTCGGCCGTATCTCCTTTATGATGGAAAAGGAGAAGATCAAGGATGTCGAACTGCCGATGACGGAAATGATGACCGACGAGTTGTTCACGCTTCTCGTCGGCAATCGCATGGTCGATATCGCCAATATCTCCGCCTTCGACGTCGAGGCCTTCCGGACCACGGTCAAGGAAGACTTGAACAAGCGTCTCGGCGACGCGATGATCGAGGAAGTCCTGGTCGAGCAACTCGACTATCTCTCCAAGGAAGACGTTCGCGCCTCGGGCGAGGGCACGCCGACGGTCGC
Source organism: Ciceribacter sp. L1K22 (assembly GCF_017599385.1). Taxonomy (GTDB): domain Bacteria; phylum Pseudomonadota; class Alphaproteobacteria; order Rhizobiales; family Rhizobiaceae; genus Allorhizobium. Next base: position 261,893 of record NZ_JAGFPK010000001.1, on the reverse strand, counting down.
CAACACGCCCGTCAAGATCGTCGAAGGCGTCGCGGTCGAAGCGCCAGCAGCAAGCGCCGGCCACTGACGTTTCCGTCCCCGTCACTACCTTTTCCGACCCTTCCGCCACCAGGAAGGGTCTTCGCATTGGTGCATTATGGTAAAGCGAGCCTTACTCTCCCGCGTGCAACTTGAGCGTTTGGTTTAAGCGGGATGTGAGACTTCTCTGATAGACACTGCTCATCTGGTACTGAGTTGTGTTGCGTCATGCGAGTCTTGAACTGCATCCCCCCGTTCCGCGCTCCGTCGCGCCTGAGTCCTGTCGCCTGGACCGTCGGCTCGCCTGCTTATGGGAAAATGCGTCCGCTCCTGCCACCGACAAATGCCGTGGAGGAGGCTTGCGCATGAATAACACCCTGATCCTGCCGTTGATCGCGTCGCGCCGGTCGATTTTCGGTGTTCCGGTCTACGACCTCGGTTGGGAAAGCGCCTTGTCCTTCGTCTCCGACCTCGCGTCGCTGCCCGTCGGACAGGTCCACGTGTCCTTCCTCAACGCCAACAATGCCAATATCCTGCATTCCGACCGCCGCTACCGTGAAATCGTCCGGGACCACGTGATCCTGCCCGATGGCATCGGCATCGACATCGCCTCCTGGTTCCTCAACGGCAAGTCCTTCACCGCCAATCTGAACGGCACGGATTTCGTTCCGGCTCTGCTGACCTACATGGCCACGCCGAAGCGTATCGGTCTCATCGGCGCGCGACAGGACGTGCTGGATGCTGCGGTCGCCCGCTTTCGTCAGCATGCGCCATGGCACACCTTCGTTCCGGTATCCGACGGCTATTTCCATCGTCGAGGCGTGGAGTCCGTCGTGGCGGAACTCGCCGATCTCAAGCTCGATATCCTGATCGTCGGTATGGGCACGCCGCTACAGGAAAAATGGATTGCCGAGCATATCCGCGAAGATCATGCTCGCCTGGTGATTGGCGTCGGTGCGCTTTTCGATTTCGTTGCCGGCGTTGTGCCGCGCGCGCCTGAAGCGGTGCGGCGCCTGCGATTCGAATGGGCGTACCGCCTGATCCTTGAGCCGCGCCGCCTGTGGCGTCGCTATCTCATCGGCATCCCGCTGTTCATGTGGCGCGTTCTGCAAAGCCGGCTTTCCGGCCACGACCGCGTCCGCACGCCTCCGCGCTTCGGCGCCAAGCCTCCCGCGAACGGCATCGGCCGCTTCTGACAGCTCGTCCCTACCTGTTGTTTTTGCTGTTGCATTGACCTGCTTTTGACACCATACGGCGGAAGCAGGCAATTTCCGGAATGGAGCTGGCGTTAGATTGCCGGCACTCGACAGCAAAACGCGGGGGAATGCGCATGACGACTGTAATCGACGGCAAGAAGGTGGCTGCCTCGGTCATCGACAAGGTGAAGGCGGCGGCGCAAGGCCTGGAGGAGGCGAAGGGCGTGAAGCCTGGTCTTGCCGTGGTGATCGTCGGAAACGACCCCGCGAGCCACGCGTATGTCGGGGCCAAGGGCAGGATGGCCAAAGAATGCGGCTTCAATTCCGTCCAGCACACCCTGCCCGAGGAGACCTCGCAGGAAGATTTGATGCGGCTCGTCGCTTCGCTTAACGACGATCCCTCTATCCACGGCATCCTCGTTCAACTGCCGCTTCCCAAACACCTCGATTCCGAGCCCGTCATCCAGTCCATCCTGCCGGAAAAGGATGTCGACGGCCTCCATGTCGTGAATGCCGGCAAAATTGCCGCCGGCGATCTCGAAACCGGGCTTTTGTCCTGCACGCCGGCCGGCTCCATGGTGCTGGTCCGTGAAATCCACGGCAAGGACTTGTCCGGCCTGAACGCGCTGGTGATCGGCCGCTCTAACCTGTTCGGCAAGCCTATGGCGCTGCTGCTGCTCGCGGCCAATGCCACCGTCACGGTGGCGCACTCGAAGACGAAGGACATCGCCGCGCTCGCCCGCAACGCCGACATCCTGGTTGCCGCCGTCGGTCGCGCCGAGATGGTCAAGGCCGGCTGGGTCAAGCCGGGCGCCACCGTCATCGACGTCGGCATCAACCGCGTTCCGGCCCCCGAAAAGGGTGAGGGCAAGTCGAAGCTGGTCGGCGATGTCGCCTATGCCGAATGCGCGCCCGTCGCCGGCGCCATCACACCGGTTCCCGGCGGTGTCGGTCCCATGACCATCGCCATGCTGATGGCCAATACCGTGATCGCGGCCAGCCGCAAGGCCGGCCATACGGTTCCGACTTTCTGAGTTTGAGGGCTACTTCCGGGGCGCCGGGCCGGTCGAGGCCCGCACCACCAGATCGGCCTGCCACAGTTCCCGTCTCGGCGGGCTGGGCTCGCTTTTCTTGATCTCGGCGATCAGCCGTTGCGCCACCCGGATGCCGGCAGCCCGCAGCGACGACCGCGTCGTGGTCAGCGGAATCGTGAAGTTTTCGGGTTTCAGCATAGGCAGTTCGTCGTCATGCGCGATCAGCGAGATGTCGCGGCCGAGTGTTAGTCCCGCGCGCATGATCGCCCGAACGGCACCGAGCGCCAGCACGGTGGAGGCGCAGAGCACAGCCGTCGGCGGATTGTCACCCTCCAGAAGCTCCACCATCGCCCGATGGCCTTGCTCGTCGGTCATCAGCATGTGCCGGATATTCTTCGAGTCCAGCGTCAGGCCCCGCTCCGCTAGAGCGGTTTCTACGCCCTGGCGACGCCTGATCGCGAAGTCGAGGTCCTCCGGACCGTTCAGAAGGGCCAATCGCGTATGCCCGAGGTCGAGCAGCAGCCGCGCCGCATCGCGGAAGGCGCCCAGATTGTCGACGTCGAGATAGGGATAGTCGGCATCGATCCCGATCGATCGCCCGTGCACTATGAACGGCACGTCGAGCGACAGCGCCATGGCAATACGCGGATCGTTCTCGCGCAAATAGGCAAGGTAGTAGCCATCGACATTGCCGCTCGCCACCATCCAGCGGATCGCCTGCTCCTCGTCGCGCGGGTTGGCAGGCGTGATGACGAAATGGAAATCGTGGCGCAGCGCTTCCTCCGCCAGCCCCACCTGGAATTCGCCAAAATGCACGTCCGAATACTGCCCGGCGGCGATCGGCATCACCAGTCCGATCGAGCCAGAGCGTCCGGTCGCCAGTCTCTGTGCGGCCCGGTTCGGCCGGTATCCGGTCTCCTTCGCCGCCTGCAGCACCCGCTGGCGCGTTTCCTCGTTCACCTCGGGATAGCCGTTCAGCGCGCGACTGATCGTCGTCTGCGACAACCCCAGAAGATGTGACAGTTGCTTTAGGTTCACGATCCTGCAATCCTCCCCGTATCGCCCTGGCCAGACTCCGCCTCCCGGCCCAAAGCGTTTTGATTATTTCACAGGGCCGGCGCCCGAAACAATTGGAAAATGTGACAATTGGGGGCCATGATGCGGAACGACTGTTCAGGGTGCGGCGTTTTTCGCCGCCGGGACAAAAGGACTTGACTCTTTTTCGCTCGGAATGGGAAGTAGACAGCTGTCAAAGCGCTTTGGGTTGCCCTACTTTCTCGGTCCCGGGCAAGCTGCTACGGTCAACAAATGTGATGGGAGGTAAATCACATGAAGAAGACGTTTCTACTGACGGTCGCCGCCGCCGCACTTCTCGCCGGCTCCGTTCATGCCGCCGAACTGAAGTTCGCGCCGGGCGAGGATTCCAAGTTCAACTGGGCAAGCTATGAGGAGCTGAAGAAGACTCAGCTCAACGGCGAGCAGATCACCATTTTCGGCCCCTGGCTCGGTCCGGACCAGGAGCTGGTCGAGAGCGTTCTCGCCTACTTCGCCGAAGCCACCGGCGCTGACGTCCGCTACACAGGTTCCGACAGCTTCGAACAGCAGATCGTCGTTGACCTGGAAGCCGGCTCCGCTCCGAACATCGCCATCTTCCCGCAGCCGGGTCTGGCGTCCGACATGGCCAAGCGCGGCTTCCTGACCGATCTCGGCACCGAAAACGCCGATTGGCTCAAGGAAAACTATGCTGCCGGCCAGTCCTGGGTCGATCTCGGAACCTATGCCGGCAAGGACGGCAACACCGCCTTCTACGGCTTCCCCTTCAAGACCGACCTGAAGTCGCTGGTCTGGTATTCGCCGGAGAACTTCGAGGATGCCGGCTATGAAGTGCCGAAGACCATGGAAGAGCTAAAGGCGCTGACGGAGAAGATCGTTGCCGATGGCGGCACTCCGTGGTGCATCGGTCTCGGCTCGGGCGCCGCCACCGGCTGGCCGGCCACCGACTGGGTCGAGGACATGATGCTGCGCACCACCTCGCCGGAAAACTACGACAAGTGGGTGACGAACGAGATGAAGTTCGACGATCCGGTCGTCGTCAATGCCATCGAGGAATTCGGCTGGTTCGCGAAAAACGACAAGTTCGTCGCTGGCGGCGCCGGTGCAGTTGCCTCGACCGACTTCCGCGACAGCCCGAAGGGCCTCTTCGCATCGCCGCCGCAGTGCTACATGCACCGTCAGGCGTCGTTCATTCCGTCCTTCTTCCCCGAGGGCACGGTTGTCGGCGAGGACGCGGACTTCTTCTACTTCCCGTCCTACGCGGAGAAGGATCTCGGCAACCCGGTTCTCGGCGCCGGCACCACCTTCACGATCACCAAGGACAGCAAGGCCGCTCGCGCCTTCATCGAGTTCCTGAAGTCGCCGATCGCGCACGAGATCTGGATGGCCCAGAAGGGCTTCCTCACTCCGTACAAGGGCGTCAATCCGGAAGTCTTCACCGATCCGACCGTCCGCAAGATGAACGACATCCTGCTGCAGGCCACCACCTTCCGCTTCGATGGTTCCGACCTGATGCCGGGTGCCGTCGGTGCCGGCAGCTTCTGGACGGGTATGGTCGACTATGTCGGTGGCAAGTCCGCCGAGGAAGTCGCCAAGTCGATCCAGACCTCCTGGGATGGCCTGAAGTAAGCGATCGCCTTTAGGCATCGAATGATGACCGTCCGGGTCTCGCACCCGGACGGTCCCATAAAAAGAAAAGGCAGGCAGAGGGGACATCAACATGAATCCAGCATTGCAGGCCCTGATCACCATCATCGTCGGCGTCGGCGGATGTGTCGGTTATTTCTACCTGTCGAACATGTTCCTCGACAGGGTTCTGTTCCCTTCCTCCGGCCCCAATGCCGGCCGCAACATCAACCGGGCCAATATCGTCCGGCCCTGGCTCTTTCTGTTTCCCGCGATCTTCGCCCTCGGCCTCTATCTCGCCTATCCGGTGGTCGCCACGCTCTGGCTTTCGGTCAGCGACCGCAGCGCCGGCGGTGCCTTTGTGGGCCTCGCCAATTACGAGCGCATGGTCAGCGAGCCGAAGTTCTGGGAAGCGATCTATAACAACATGCTATGGCTGATCGTCGTGCCGGCGGCCTCGACCGCGGTCGGGTTGCTGGCCGCCCAGCTCACCGACCGGATTTCCTGGGGCAGCATCGCCAAGTCACTGATCTTCATGCCGATGGCGATCTCCTTCGTCGGCGCCTCGGTCATCTTCAAGCTGGTCTACGACACCCGCGCCGCGGGTCAGGAGCAGATTGGCATCCTGAACGCGCTGTGGCTTTCCTTCGATGGCGGCTGGGAAACGGTCCTCGTTCTGCGCATTCTGCCGGCGCTGATCCTTCTTTCCTTCACGGCCTTCGTGCTCTACGGAATCTATCAGGCACTGCACCCGCTCGTGTGGGGCGTCGGCCGCCGCGGCGGCAGCAGCGCTTGGGGCCTCGTGGTCCGCATCGTGCTGGCGCTCTTTGGCCTCTGGCTCTGCTATCTGTCGCTGCATTCGGTCTATTCGGTCTTCACCTTCAACTTCCCCTATGGCGAACCGCAGACCTGGCTTACCATTCCGTTCTGGAACAACTTCTTCCTGATGGTCGTGCTGATCTGGATCCAGACCGGGTTCGCCATGGTCATCCTTTCGGCCGCGCTGCGCGGCATTCCGGAAGAGACCATCGAGGCGGCCGTCATCGACGGCGCCAACGACTTCGAGATCTTCTTCAAGATCAAGGTGCCGCAGATCATGGGAACGGTGGTCGTCGTCTGGACCACGATCACGCTCGTGGTGCTCAAGGTCTTCGACATCGTCTTCGCCATGACCAACGGCCAGTGGGAGACCCAGGTCCTCGCCAATTACATGTACGACAAGCTGTTCCGTTCCAACGACTGGGGCGTGGGCTCGGCGAGCGCCATGGTCATCATGCTGCTCGTCCTGCCGATCCTGGTCTGGAACGTCTACAACGCACGCAAAGAAATGCGCTGAGGGGAGGGCGGAAAAATGGCTACCATCGTCGGCAAGAAATCCGGTCTCGTCTGGGCGGTTCATATCTCCGTCGTGGCACTGGTTCTGCTGTGGCTCCTGCCCACGGCCGGCCTCTTCATCTCCTCGTTCCGCACGGCGGACCAGATCGCGACCAGCGGCTGGTGGACCGCGCTCTTCCCGCAGGAGCAGAACCTCGTCGTTCGCGCTGCCGCCCCTTCGACGCAGACGCAGGAGGGTAACCTCTTCGTCATCCAGGGCAATCTGCTGGCTGAGAACGGCAATGCCGCGGAAACCACGATCTCGGCGTGGGGAACCTCCTCGCAGGCGATCGACGCCTACGCGCCGGGCGATACCGCCGACATGGGCGAGGACGGCCGCGTCACGGTCCAGGAAAACGGCGATTACCGACTTGAGAACAATGTCGAGTTCACCGGAAGTCGCGGTGAACGCCTGTTCGTCACGGCCACCGTCCCGCCGAAGTTCACGCTCGACAACTATTACACCGTGCTGTTCTCCGGCTCGACGACGGACTCGATGTCGAAGGCCTTCTTCAACACGCTGACGGTGACGATCCCCGCGACAGTGATCCCGATCCTGATCGCCGCCTTCGCGGCCTATGCGCTTGCCTGGATGGAATTTCCGGGACGCGCATTGCTGATCGCCGCAATCGTCGCGTTGCTGGTCGTGCCGCTACAACTCGCGCTCATACCGCTGCTCCGGCTTCATCTCGCCATCGGCATCGGCAAGGGCTATCTCGGCGTCTGGCTTGCCCATACCGGGTTCGGCCTGCCGCTCGCGATCTATCTGCTGCGCAATTACATGGTCGGGCTGCCGCGTGACATCATCGAATGCGCCAAGGTCGATGGCGCCACCGATTTCCAGATCTTCACGCGCATCATCCTGCCGCTTTCCTTCCCGGCGCTCGCCTCCTTCGCCATCTTCCAGTTCCTCTGGACCTGGAACGACCTGCTGGTCGCCAAGGTCTTCCTGATCGACGCGACAGGGGAGACCACGGTCATGACCAACCAGATCGTCGAACTCCTAGGCACGCGCGGCGGCAATTGGGAAATCCTCGCGACAGCCGCCTTCGTGTCGATCGCGCTGCCGCTTCTCGTCTTCTTCTTCATGCAGCGCTATCTCGTGCGCGGCCTGCTCGCCGGCTCCGTCAAGGGTGGATGACGGAGCACAAAATCCAGGAATGCCGATAGGCAAGAATGCCAACAGGAATATCTAAATGAGTTCAGTTTCCCAGACCGTCATGAGCCCCGACAAGGACTGGTGGCGGGGCGCCGTCATCTACCAGATCTATCCTCGCTCCTACCAGGATTCGAATGGTGACGGCATCGGCGATCTCAAGGGCATCACCGCCCGTCTTCCGCATATCGCGGCCCTCGGCGCCGACGCCATCTGGATCTCGCCCTTCTTCAAGTCGCCGATGAAGGATTTCGGTTACGATGTCTCCGACTATCTGGACGTCGATCCGATGTTCGGCTCGCTCTCGGATTTCGACGGCGTCATCGCGGAGGCGCATCGTCTCGGCATCAAGGTGATGATCGATCTCGTCATCTCCCACACCTCCGACCAGCATGCCTGGTTCGTCGAAAGCCGCTCGAGCAAGACCAATCCGAAGGCCGACTGGTATGTCTGGTCTGATCCGAAGCCGGATGGCACGCCGCCCAACAACTGGCTGTCGATCTTTGGCGGGTCCGCCTGGCAGTGGGACCCCACCCGCATGCAGTATTACCTGCACAACTTCCTGACCTCCCAGCCGGACCTCAACCTCCACAACCCGGACGTTCAGAATACGTTGCTGGAGAGCGTCCGCTTCTGGCTGCGCCGCGGCGTCGATGGCTTCCGTCTCGACACCATCAACTTCTATTTCCACGACAAGGAACTGCGCGACAACCCAGCTCTCGCCCCGGAACGCCGCAACGCCTCGACGGCGCCCGCGGTCAATCCCTACAATTTCCAGGAACACATCTACGACAAGAACCGCCCGGAAAACATTGCATTCCTGAAGCGCTTCCGCGCCGTGCTTGATGAGTTCCCGGCGATCGCAGCCGTCGGCGAGGTGGGCGACAGCCAGCGCGGTCTCGAAATCGTCGGCGAATACACCTCCGGCGACGACAAGATGCAGATGTGCTACGCCTTCGAATTCCTGGCGCCCGATGCGCTGACCCCGGCTCGCGTCGGCGAGGTGCAGAAGGCCTTCGCCGATGCCGCGCCGGAAGGTTGGGCTTGCTGGGCGTTCTCGAACCATGATGTCGTGCGCCATGTCAGCCGCTGGGGCCTCGATGTCGTCGATCGCGACGCCTTCGCCAAGCTGCTGGCTTCGATACTTCTCACCCAGCGCGGCTCGGTCTGCATCTACCAGGGCGAGGAACTCGGCCTCACCGAGGCCGACATCGCCTTCGAGGATTTGCAGGACCCCTACGGCATCCAGTTCTGGCCGGAATTCAAGGGCCGCGACGGCTGCCGCACGCCGATGGTCTGGGACAGCCGCTCGCAGAATGCCGGTTTCTCGACCGCCGACAAGACATGGCTGCCCATCCCGGTCGAGCATGTGCTGAAGGCCGTCGACACCCAGGAAGGCAAGCCGGAGACGGTGCTGGAGCACTATCGTCGCTTCCTCGCCTTCCGCCGCGAATTTCCCGCCTTTGCCAAGGGTGGCATCGCCTTCAATCCGGTAGAGGGCAGCGTCCTGACCTATCGCCGGACCATGGGCAACGAAACCATCCTCTGCATGTTCAACATGTCGGCCGAACCCGCCGTCGCTGGCATGCCGGAAGGGGAGTGGCAAACCTTGAGTGGCCACGGCTTCGACAGCAAGATAGAAAACCAAAAGGTGCATCTGCCGGCCTGGAGCGCCTATTTCGCGCGCCACGCCTAAAGGGAGGAAAGAGCATGACGGGACTCGTTCTGAAGGACATCCGCAAGTCTTACGGCCAGGTGAAGGTCATTCACGGGGTCGATCTGGAGATCAGGCAGGGCGAGTTCGTCGTGTTCGTCGGCCCGTCGGGCTGCGGCAAGTCCACGCTGTTGCGCATGATCGCCGGCCTTGAGGACATCACCTCGGGTGAGATGTGGATCGACGGCCAGAAGGTCAACGACGTGCCGCCCTCGAAGCGCGGCATCGCGATGGTTTTTCAGTCCTACGCGCTCTATCCGCACATGACGGTCTACGACAACATGGCCTTCGGCATGCGCATCGCCGGCGAAAGCCGCGAGGAAATCGACCGCCGCGTCAAGTCGGCGGCCGCCATCCTGCAGCTTGAGCCCTATCTCGACCGTCTGCCGAAGGCGCTTTCCGGCGGTCAGCGCCAGCGCGTCGCGATCGGTCGCGCCATCTGCCGCGACCCCAAGGTCTTCCTGTTCGACGAGCCGCTGTCCAACCTCGATGCAGCACTGCGCGTTGCCACCCGCATCGAGATCGCCAAGCTCAACGAGTCGATGCCCGACACGACGATGATCTACGTCACCCACGACCAGGTCGAGGCGATGACGCTTGCAGACCGGATCGTCGTGCTCTCCGCCGGCAAGATCGAACAGGTCGGCCCGCCGCTGGAGCTCTACGAGCGCCCGGCCAATCTCTTTGTCGCCCGCTTCATCGGCTCGCCGGCCATGAACATCATGCCGGCGACGATCGAAACCACCGGCGCCAGCACCGGCATCACCTTGAAGGACGGCAGCCGGGTGACGGTCGATGTCGCGACGGAGGCGTCCGAAAAGGGCAAGAAGGCGAGCTTTGGCGTTCGCCCGGAAGACCTCACCATCGCCAAAGGCGACAACGCGCTGTTCGAGGGTACGGTGTCGATCGTGGAGCAGCTCGGCGAGGTCACGCTGCTCTATGTCGACGGCCCGGTCGAGGACGAGCCGATCGTCGTCAAGCTGCAGGGCATCGCGGATGTGAAGAAGGGTGAGAAGCTGCGCTTCGCAGCCGATCCTCATCGCCTGCACCTGTTTGACGAGGCGGGCCGAACCTATCGTCGGTGAATTCCGGTAACGGATTGTTATCCATGTTGAATTCTGCCGCGCCGCAAGGCGATTTCTGGCCGTATGCTCATACCAACTGTTAAATCTCATCCGCTATTTTGGCGGTGTGGTTCAACAAGAAATATGGGGCAAACACATGGCCACGGCGAATCGTCCGTCGACGACCTATCTGCAGCGCGAGGAGTCCTTCATGTACGACCGGGAGAACCGGTTCCGCATGGAAGACACGATGAACGCCGGCCGTCTTGAGTACACCGAAAACGGCATGACCCATATGGCGGCCCGCCGTTGCGATGTTATCCGTATTTCCTTGAGCGGCGCGATCGTCGCCTTCATCACCAAGGTCGATCTGCCCAAACAATTCTATTTCGACATCCCGGATGCCCGCATCAGCAAGGTCGGCGCCATCCTGATGAAGACCTTCGCCAACAACACTGCGGAGATCCGCTTCCTGCGCCTGCTGACGCAGAAGGAGCTCGACCGCATCTTCGTCTTCTCCACGCATCCGGCCCACAAGGATCGCGTGCTCGACGTCCGCAGCTGGTAAGCGCGTCCGACAGTCCATTGCGGTGAAGCCGGCGCGACGAACCGCGCCGGCTTCACTTTTTCTGACTCGACAATCCGCCACCCGGTCGAAATGATCGCGCTCTCAAATAAGCAGGGAGAATGCGGAATGTCAGATAAGGTCGCGATCGTCACGGCGGGTGGAAGCGGAATGGGCGCGGCATGCGCCAGGCGTCTTGCCGCCGACGGTTACAAGGTCGCGATCCTCTCGTCCTCCGGCAAGGGCGAGGCGCTGGCCGTCGAACTCGGCGGTTTTGGCGTCACCGGCTCCAACCGCTCGCCCGAAGACCTCCAGCGTCTCGTCGACGGCACCATGGAGCGCTTCGGCCGCATCGATGTGCTCGTCAACAGCGCCGGACATGGTCCCCGCGCATCCATTCTCGATATCACCGACGAGCAGTGGGCGACCGGCATGGAGGTCTATCTCCTGAATGTCATCCGCCCGACCCGCCTCGTCACGCCCGTCATGCAGGCGCAGAAGTCGGGCACGATCATCAACATCTCCACCGCCTGGGCCTTCGAGCCGTCCTCGATGTTCCCGACCTCGGCCGTCTTTCGCTCGGGGCTTGCCGCCTTCACCAAGATCTTCGCCGACACCTATGCCGCCGACAATGTGCGCATGAACAATGTGCTGCCCGGGTGGATCGACAGCCTGCCGAAAACCGAGGAGCGGCGTGAGGGCGTGCCGATGAAGCGCTACGGCACCAGCGAGGAAATCGCCGCCACCGTCGCCTTCCTCGCCTCCGACGGAGCCGGCTACATCACCGGCCAGAACATCCGCGTCGACGGCGGGCTCACCCGCGCGGTCTGACCCAAGTCACTCCCCGTCGTTGAAGATGATCGTGGCATAGGCCCCACCGTCGGGCCTGTTGCCGACCTCCAGCCGCGCACCATGCCCCTCGGCGATGGCCTTGACGACGGTCAGCCCAAGCCCTGAACCGCCCCCGCCACGGCCGTCCGCCGCAGCACTTCGCCAGAACATGTCGAACGAGGAATGCTCGACATTGCTGGGCAGTCCGGGGCCATGATCGCTGACGGAGACGAAGGACCGCCCGGAATCGTCCACCCCGGTGCTGACCTCGATGGGGCCGAACTCGCCCGCGTATTTGCGCGCGTTTTCCAGAAGGGCGAGAAGCGCTTGGCGAAACCGAGGGGGGTCGATCTTCGCAGGCGCCGGCAGAAGCTCCATTCGGCAGTCGATTGCAGGTCCGGCGGAGGCCTGGAACAGGTCGACGGTATCCGAGACATGCAGAGCCAGATCAGTCTCCGTGTTCGCTGTGATAAAATCGGCAGTTCCCGCCAGCGACAGCGTATTGAGCTGGTCGACGACGCCCGATATGCTTTGCGTCTGCAGAAGCAGGGCGCGTACGCGCTCCTCGCTGGTCTCGACCACGCCATCCGCCATGCCCTGCAGATTGCCCTGCAGGACGGTCAGCGGCGTCCGCAATTCGTGGGCGACTGCTCGCGAATTGAACTTCAGTCGTGTCTCGAGCGCGAGCAATTCGCTGGCCATGCGATTGATCGTCGTGGCGAGCACCTCGACTTCCTTCGTGGCGCCCGGCTCGACCTCGACCTGGAAATCGCCCTTGCCGATCTGTTCCGCGGCCGCGGTCAAACGGGTCAGCGGGGCGACGATCCTGTAGGCGAGAAGCACCCCTATCGCGCTGGTAAAGAGGATCAGGGCAAAGCCGAAGCCTAAAACGCCGACGATGGGCGTTGCCTCCGTCATCTCCTCCAGCTGCGGGTAAAGCTCCACCAATGCCGCCAGGTCGTCCTGATCGGGAACCTCGCCGTTGTTCAGGCTGACAAAGGCGGATCTGGCGTCGTCGGGAAGGGTTTCGATCGCGGACAGTTCGACATGATCGATGTACCAGTCGACGGAAATGTAGAGCAGCGCGATCGTGATGATCTGGGTGAAGGAGACCAGCATCGCCGCCAGGATCGAAAGGGAAGGGCGCCTAGACACCTGGCGACCTCGCGAACCGGTAGCCGATCCCCCGGACGGTAGTGATGTAGCCGCCCTGGCCGCCATCCGAAAGCTTTCGCCTCAGATTGGCAACATGCGTATCGACGGTCCGGTCCAGCGCCTCGCTTTCCGGCATGCATGCATCCAGCAATGAGGCTCTCTCGAATGTCTTGAAGGGGGACCGGATGAAGCAGACGAGCAGACGAAATTCGGTGGCGGTGAGTGGCAGCTCGACCCGACGATTGTCGTTTGTCGTCATGGCGATATACGAATCCAGATGCACCTCGATCTGCTCGTGCCGGATCACCTCGCTGCCGGCAGTTCCTTTTGTCCGCTTGAGGACGGCACCAACGCGTGCGACCACTTCCTGCGGATTGAACGGCTTGGTGACATAGTCGTCGGCACCGAGCTTGAGGCCGAGCAGCTTGTCCGTGTCGTCATCCATCGCCGACACGAAGATGACCGGTACAGGCGATTCCGCCCGGATCTTGGCGAGCAGGTCGAAACCGTCGATGTCAGGCAGGCCGACGTCCAGAACCACCAGGTCCGGCCGCAACATCTGCAGATGGACGAGCGCCGTCTGTCCCGTCGATGCTTTAACGGTCCGATATCCGGAGCGGACAAGGTAGCGCTCCAGAAGCAGCGCTATCTCCGCGTCGTCCTCGACCACCAGCACGAGTGATGAAATCATGATAAAGCCTAACGCCTTTGACGGTCCCTACTCAAGCTCTCCGCCAAATCTTGACAATCGGGCGCGAGAACCGGTTCCTCAACGAGGAACTGATGATGCAACTGGCACACCTGAACAATCTTCAAAAAACAATTTCCCAACAGCCGGGCGACAAGACGGAGGATCTCCTTCCCTATGCCCTCATTTCTCTCGGCTTCGTCTCCATCATCTTCGCCGCGCTCCCTGAACTGGATCTGATCACAAGTCGCTTTTTTTGGGACGCCGCAAACGGTTTCGAATTTGAAAGCAATTACGCGCTCATCGCGTTGCGCGATGCCAACCGGTTCATGCCCTGGCTGGTGATCGGCACGGCGGCGGCCGTGCTCACCGCGATCATGGTCACGGAACAGGCGAGGCGATTGGCGTCGCCACACAAATTGCTGTTCGTGATCACCTTCTTCGCGGTCGGTCCGGGACTTTGCGTTCAAGGGATCAAGGCTCTGGTCGGCAGGGCACGCCCAAAAGTCCTGGAGGAGTTCGGCGGCAGCGCCATTTTCACGCCGCCATGGGATATCAGCGATCAGTGCATGCGCAATTGCTCTTTCATTTCGGGAGAAGCGGCGAGCGCCTTTGCCCTGCTGACGCTGGTGATCTTCATCAAGCCTCGATACGCGAAGTTCTATCTCTCGATAGTCGGCTTGATGGCGGCATGCATTTCCCTGAACAGGGTCGCCTTCGGCGCTCACTTCCTCTCCGATGTGGTCATCGCCTGGAATGTGATGTGGGTTGTCGCTGTGTTGCTATGGCGGGTGTTCTCGCGACACGCCGGGATGATCGATGCCGTTTTTTACAGGAGATGATGGTGCCCACGGTGCGTGCGTCATCGCTTCGGGCCGCACGGCTCCGGCCATATCTTCGGCCGGAGCGTGACCGTCACCATCAGCCTAGACCACGCTGCCCGATCACTTTCCTGCGACAATTTGGACGCAAAATGGCCATCGCGGCCGGGTATCCGCATCCCTAAATTAAGGTTGGATGCGTTTAGGACTTGGTTACCAAGTTCTTTCATACTTTAGAGCATCCGGTTTGGGGGCTCATGTCTTTCGATCATAACCGGAGCGGTTCGGGCGGTTGGAGTTCCAGCGTAACCCTCGGCCGAGTGACCTGTCTGGGTACGAGTGAGAGTATGGCGTCCTCGAAGAAGTCCAGCCGTGACGGTATTGCCGCCGGCCGTTCCGCACCCCTGTTGTCCCGCTTCACAGCCGGTGGCCTCGTGCTTGCCGCTGCCGCCTCCGGCGTCGTCGTTGTCGGCGCCGCCGTTCTGGCGCTCGGCACGTTTTCGGCACGCCCGCTCGACGGCAGCAGCACCGGACCGCTGGTCGCCGCCGTCGAACAGCGGCCGGCAGCTATCTCCTCCGGTCCGCAGAAGGCCGGACGCTATGTCGAGACCGCGGACGAGCATTCCTTCGAGGAAGCGCATGAGCGGATGATGGCCGCACTCGCCGTCACCGAGGATCCGGCGATCGCCGTGCTTCCCGGCGACCTAACGCTCGCATCCGTCGACAAATCCACCCGCCCGCAGCGCCGCAGCGTGCTTGCCGACGAGACCGCTCTCGCGATCCTGAAGGAGGCGATGGAAGATGCGGCCGACCAGCGCACCGCGCGTCTGGCGCTGGCGAGCGAACTCGGCAAGCAGAATTTGAAACTTTCGAGCGAAGCGACAAGAATGGCGTCGCTGCGGACCGGTGACGACGCCGATGCCGGTGAGACCGCCTCCGGCACCATGCTTGCCTACGCGCCTTCGCAATCCTCCGCCGACGTCATGAGCGATGCGGCCGAGGACGATCCGTTCAACCGTGTGCTGTCAGGTGTCGACGAGGCCGAGGCCGGACTCATCGAGGACATTCCGGTCCCGTTGACGAAACCCGACATTCCGGCGCCGCGCAAGCTCGTGCCGAGCACGACGAAGCCGAGCAAGCTGGCGCTCGCCAAGCCGGACAGCCCGATCGTCGAGGAAGACGACAAGCGCCCGTCGCTCTTCGGTCGCAAGACAGCGAAGCTTCCCGGACGCGGCAGCCGCATCGCCGTCTATGACATCACCGCCGGCATCGTCTACATGCCGAACGGCGAGAAGATCCCGGCGTCGTCCGGTCGCGGACAGTATCGCGACAATCCGAAATACGTCCACGTCAAGAACCGCGGCTCGACGCCGCCGAACGTCTACAAGCTGCGCATGCGCGAAAGCCTGTTCCACGGCGTCGAGGCGATCCGCATGCTGCCCGTCGGCGACGCCAAGATGTACGGCCGTGACGGCTTCCTCACCCACAGCTATCTGCTGCGCGTTCCCGGCGACTCGTCAGGCTGCGTCGTCTTCCCCGACTACAAGCGGTTCCTCAACGCCTTCAAGCGCGGCGAGGTCGCGACCCTGATCGTCGTGCCGCGCATGGCCGAATTGCCGCGCTACCTCGCGATGCTCTGACGAACCGGTCCTGCATGACGCGATGAAGGGGCCTGCGGGCCCCTTTTGCATGCGCGGTTTCCTGGTTGGTTTGAAGGGTACGGCGGCGGGGCGCCAAGGCTTGCTGCGGCTGTTCCCAACTGGCTGATGCTCCGGCCCGCTCTCCACACGCCTGGCGAAACGGTACCGGGCGAGATTGCCGCGACGTCGTTCCCCAGTCCGAAAATGAGAAGAGGCCGACCCCTAAGGGCCGGCCTCTTGCCTCGAGGAGGAAGAGAAAGTGTCGCGGCGGGGAGGACGTCGCGGTTCACGCGGGCAGGTCAGAATTCCTGCCAGTCCTCCTGCTTGAGGGCGGTATTGCCGGCGACCGCCGGCCGGGCGCGCGGCGCGGCCTTGCGGGCCGGCGGTGTCGCCGCGGCGGTTGCGACGACCGGGCGATCCTGTCCGGAGGACGGGATGTCGAAGCGCGCCACCAGACCCCGGAGCCGTTCGGTTTCGCGGGCGAGCGTGGCGCTGGCGGCCGAGGCTTCTTCCACCATCGCCGCATTCTGTTGCGTCGTCTGGTCCATCTGGTTGACGGCGGAGTTGATCTCGGAGAGCCCCGTCGACTGTTCGCGCGCAGAGCTCGCGATGGCGTCCATGTGGTTGTTCACCTCGACGATGTTTTCCTGGATCGTCTTCAGCGCCTCGCCGGTCTCGCTCACGAGCTTCACCCCGGTCTTGACCTCGTTCGAGGAGTTCTGGATCAGTTCCTTGATCTCCTTCGCCGCCTGGGCCGAGCGCTGGGCGAGTTCTCGGACTTCCTGCGCGACGACGGCAAAACCCTTGCCGGCTTCACCGGCACGCGCAGCCTCGACGCCGGCGTTGAGCGCCAGAAGGTTGGTCTGGAACGCGATCTCGTCGATCACGCCGATGATGTTGGAGATCTGGTGCGAGGATCCCTCGATCCGCGCCATGGCATCGACGGCCTCCGCCACGATCTGGCCCGAGCGGATCGCGTTGGAATCGGCCGCCTGCGTCGCCTTGCGCGCCTCGTCGGTCCGCTGCGAGGCGTTCTTGACGTTGACGGTGATCTCGTCGAGCGCCGCCGCGGTTTCCTCGAGCGCCGCCGCCTGCTGTTCGGTGCGCTTGGCGAGATCATTGGAGCTGTGGCTGATCTCGCGCGAGCCGCTGTCGATCTGGTCGGTCGACCGCGACACGTCGGCCATGGCCTCGCCGAGCTTCTTGACCGCTTCGTTCATGTTGTTGCGCAGCGGTTCGAACTCCTTGGTGAAGGCCCGGTCGAGGTGAACGGTCAGATTGCCGCCGGCGAGTTCGGCAAGCGCGTCGCCGATGGTGTTGACCGCCTGCACGCGGCCGCTCACATCGGTGGCGAACTTGACGATTTTCACCACCTTGCCATGTTCGTCGGTGATTGGGTTGTAGGAGGCGTTCAGGAAGACCGGCTCCCCGTTCTTGCCATAGCGCACGATGTCGCCGATCCGCGGCCGGTTGTCGCGCAAGTCGGCCCACAGCTCGTCATACTCGGCGTCACCCTCGGGACCCTTGGCAACGAACATGCGATGGTTCTTGCCGATGATCTCGGCGGTCGAATAGCCTGTTGTCTTCGTGAAATTCTCGTTGGCGGTCATGATCGTGCCATCGGTCTGAAATTCGATCACCGCCTGCGCCCGGCTGATCGCCTTGAGCTGGTTGCAGAAATCGAGATTGAGCAGGCGCTGGGCGGCATTCGCCCACTCCACCACGAAGCCCTCGATCTTGTCGCCCTTCTTGAGCGGGGTCACGATCAGGTCGAACGCATGATGGCCGACCCAGATGGTCGCCTTGTGCTGGTTTCTGAGCGCCGACAGCATGCCGCGCTGATGGGTGGGGTTCTTGTGGAAGATGTCGATATTGCTGCCGATCAGGGTTGCCGTGTCGAAGCGCGGCAGTTCCTTCTTGAGATCGGCCTCCGCCTCTTTCAGCAGAGTCCGGACGGCCGGATTCATGTAGGTGATATTGAGCTTGGCATCGGCGATCATGATGTTCGCCGACACGGTTTCGAGCGCCTCGAGCCGGGCGTTGGTAAGCTGAGATGAAAGGCCAAACATGGCAGTGTCGTCCTTCGTTGTGATCCAGATCGACGGTCTTGTGACCGTCGGGTGCGGACATCGCGCCTGGCCGAGGACAAATTTCGGTGGTAGCGGATTTCGCGTATAACGAGAGTAAAATATTAGTGATATATGAAGCGTTAATTTCCGATAGGGTGACACCGGATTTCACATCCCCCTTTCGTATGGGACGCTTTGGCCTGTTGTCATCGCGCGCTGCCCCCCTCATCCGGCTGTCGCCACCCGGCCGGCTTTTCGCCAGAGCTCAAGGCGTTCGTTGCTGCAATCGATTCGCCGGATCGATTGCTCCGCTGCGCGGACCGCGCCTCACCCCCGTTCTGACGGGGAGAGGGGACACGTGGCACCGCCGGCGCTCCATCCTCCTTCTCCCCGCATGCGGGGAGAAGGTGCCGGCAGGCGGATGAGGGGCACTTCCCCACCATTTCCTTTCGCGCAACACCATCCATCTCCTTCAATCCCATTCGCCAACCCCCTCCAAAATCCCGCGCACCCCAAAACCCCGCAGAGGTCTTCCCCCTCCGGTTCGGCATCACCTGTAATTTCCTTCCCCGTCACTCGAAACAAAGGGGAAGCGGACGGGGTACCGGGGGCACCTCGTTTAGTTAGTATAGTGGTACCTTCCGGTACCCCGTTCGGCGGTTTTTATCGCCTTCGGTGAGGCGCTTTCTAGGCCCACTCCAAAAACAAGTCAACTCATAACTCAAAAAAATCACGAAAAAGATACAAGTGATTGAAAGGAATGGGGAATTCCCATTATTCAGACGTAACAGGAAGCAATTCAGGCGCAATTCGGGTTGAATGCGCAGATCCGTTGGCTACTCTCCAACCAACGCTACGGAGACAAGACAACATGATCGTATTGAATGCAGCGGAGACGGCCGCCGCACTTCCCTGGGACTCGCTTATAAAGGCTCTCGAAGCCATGTTCGTCGCCCCGAGCGTTATGCCGGTTCGGCATCACCATGACATTCAGGTGCCCGGCGAACCGACAGCGACCCTTTTGCTGATGCCCGCATGGCTACCCGGCGAATATGCAGGTGTGAAGCTCGTCTCGGTCTATCCGGGCAACGGTTCCAGGGGTCTACCCGCCGTTAACGGCAGCTATATGCTGACGTCAGGAAGCACCGGCGAACTGCTGGCTGTCGTCGATGGCGGGGAATTGACGGCTCGGCGTACGGCAGCGGCGTCTGCACTGGCGTCTCAGTATCTGGCGCGTCCCGATTCAGAAACTATGATGATGATCGGGACTGGCCGCCTCTCCCTCAATTTGATGCAGGCGCATGCGAGCGTCCATCCTTTGCGGCGGTTTCTCGTGTGGGGCCGGTCGGAGGAAAAGGTCGAGCACACGGCGCGGATGGCCCGGTCGCTCGGGCTTGATGCCGAAAGGTGCCCCGACATCGAGACGGGTGTGCGGTCGGCCGACATTGTTTCATGCGCTACGCTTTCCGAAGAGCCGCTGGTCCAAGGTGCGTGGCTCCAGCCTGGATGTCACGTCGATCTTGTCGGTGCCTTCAAGCCGTCCATGCGTGAAAGTGACGATGAGGTCATCCGGCGGGCGAAGGTGTATGTCGACACGCGAGCGGGCGCGCTTTCGGAAGCAGGAGATATCGTCCAGGCAATAAAAAACGGTGTCATCAACGAGGCCTCCATCATCGGCGAATTGTCGGAACTTGTTGCAGGACGTGTTCCCGGCCGATCGGAACGTTCCGACATTACCCTTTTCAAATCGGTTGGCGCGGCGATCGAAGATCTTGCTGCGGCAATCCTGGCTTATGAAAGCACATCGTCGTTACACGGAATCAAGGCAACTTGACTGTCGATCTTCCGCACCTTCCCGTTTCGTCCGTTCTTGGTGAACTGTCGCGCGCGCTCAGCGACGGTAACCGCGCCATTCTCACTGCCCCTCCCGGCGCCGGCAAGACAACGCTGGTACCGCTCCACCTCCTCGAGCAAGAATGGCGGAAGGACGGACGGATACTTCTTCTTGAACCCCGAAGACTTGCTGCGCGGGCTGCCGCACGCCGCATGGCCGACCTGCTGGGCGAAGAAGTCGGTCAGACCGTCGGCTACAGGATGCGTCTTGATAACCGTATCTCGTCCGCCACCCGCATAGAGGTGGTTACTGAAGGTGTCTTCACCCGGATGATCCTGGAGGAACCGGACCTGCCAGGCATCGCTGCCGTTATCTTCGACGAATTTCACGAACGTTCTCTCGACGCGGATTTCGGACTCGCGCTGGCGCTTGACGTTCAATCGGCTCTGCGACCCGACCTGAAGATCGTTGTGATGTCCGCGACGCTGGATGTCGATCGCTTGGCGCAACTGCTCGAAACGGCACCCGTTATCAAAAGCCCGGGAAGAGCCTTTCCCGTCGAGATCCGGTATCGGGACAGACCCGGCACAGCCTCGATAGAAGAAACAGTGACAACGGCTGTAAGCCAGGCATTGCGGGAGGAAGAAGGGTCGATCCTTGCCTTTCTCCCGGGACAGGCGGAAATAAGACGGGTTGCGGAGCGACTTCAATCGATCATTGACGACAACATCGCGATAACGTCGCTGTACGGCAATCTCACAGGCAAGGAACAGGACGAGGCCATAAGGCCCGCTCCGTCAGGGCTGCGGAAGGTGGTGCTTGCAACCTCGATCGCCGAAACCTCGATTACCATCGACGGCGTGCGGATTGTTATCGACAGCGGCCTGCAGCGTTTGCCTGTCTACGAGCCCTCCACCGGGATCACGAGGCTGGAGACGACACGGGTCTCGAAGGCGTCGGCCGATCAACGCGCGGGACGCGCGGGCCGAACCGAGCCGGGAATCGCAATAAGGCTATGGCATGCTGGACAGACCGCTGCTTTGCCCGCGTTCACCCCGCCATCCATCCTGAGCACCGACCTCACGGGGTTTGCACTGGATCTCGCCATCTGGGGGGTTCGTGATCCGCAAGCGCTGGCCTTCATCGACTTTCCACCCGCACCGGCTCTTGCCGAGGCGCGGAGCCTGCTTCGGACGTTTGGGGCGCTCGACCCAGCCGGAGCGCTGACAGAGAGAGGCCGACAGATTCGGCGGTTGGGGCTCGAGCCGCGCCTTTCGGCTATGATCCTCAGCGCTGCCGCTTACGGTCAGGCCGAAAGGGCCGCCAGGCTTGCGGTTCTCGTCGGAGAACCGGGCATCGGTGGACAGAACATCGACCTTGACGAGCGCCTGCTTCATTTCGACCGAGACAGCTCCGCGAGAGCCACTGCGGCAAAACGGCTTGCGAGGCAGATCGCCACATCTCTCGTCAATAATGACTCTGCTGCGTCGATGACAGCTGGACAGCTTCTGCTGTTTGCCTATCCCGATCGGATCGCTTTCGCCCGAGGCGCACCTGGGCGGTTCCTGATGGCCAATGGGCGCGGAGGGGAACTCGATCAGAGCGAACGGCTGGCAAGCGAGAGGATGCTCGTGGTCGCCGATGTCACCGGACGGGCGGAAAAACCTCGAATCCTTGCGGCCGCGCGTATCGACAAGGACGATATCCAAGACCTGCTTCCCGGCGCGATACAGAAGTGCGAGGAAAGCTATTTCGACACCGACAGCCGTCAGGTTCGTGCCCGGAGAACCGTGAAAGTCGGTGCCATTACACTTGAGGAAACACCGCTTCCCGTGCCGCCGGGAGAGCTAACTGCAAAGGGGTTGGCGGAAGGGGTTCGTCAACTGGGTATTGGGATTCTCCCGTTCGGGACGGCGGCGATACAGTTCCGGCAACGCGTCGAGTTTCTCCGTCGCGCCATCGGCGAGCCGTGGCCAGATATGTCCGATGAAGCACTGATTTCGCTGCTTGAGGCGTGGTTCGTCCCATTTCAGGGTTCCGTGCGAAGCCTTGCGGACATATCGCCCGGCAGTCTGCATGAGGGACTCGTGTCGATCATTCCTTTCAATCTGCAAAGGGAAATGGATCGCTTGGCCCCGACCCATTTCACAGCACCCACAGGGCAGAATCATCCCATCCGATACAATGGGCAAGAGCCGACGGTCTCCATTCGCGTCCAGGAACTGTACGGGTTGAAGGACCATCCGACAATCGGTAACGGCAGGCTGCCGCTGCTGCTTGAATTGACGTCACCAGCCCACCGACCTATCCAGACGACGCGCGATCTCCCGGGATTCTGGTCTGGCTCATGGAGGGATGTACGCGCGGAGATGCGTGGCCGGTATCCGAAACACGAGTGGCCGGACAACCCTGCAGACGCCAATCCAACGACGCGAGCCAAGCCGCGAGCACGATAATCGGGAAGTGTGATATGGAGCCACAACATACCTCCAGTCCTGGTTTCGACAATACCAGCCGGCGACTGCGTCTTGAAACGCTCGTCCGATTGCGGTGGCTGGCCGTTGCGGGTCAAAGCGTCACAGTCTTCGCCGTGGCATTCTGGCTACATTTCGATCTGCCCGTCGTCGCCAGCCTTGGACTGATTGCGGCGCTTGCTCTTGCAAACATATCCCTATCACTACTGTTCCCTCCGACACATCGCCTCAAGCCCCTGGCGGCATCGGGTCTCCTAGCACTTGATTTGCTGCAACTGGCGGCTTTGCTTTTCATAACCGGGGGGCTCGCGAACCCTTTCGCTCCGCTGATGTGCGTTCCGGTTATCATTTCCTTCGCTTCCCAACCCCTCAGACACTCCATCGGTCTGATGGCGTTGGCGGTGGTGGCCGTTACAGTGCTTTTCCTTTCGCCTTTCCCCCTGCCCTGGTTCAGCGGGGAAATCTTGAACGTAAAGCCGCTGATGCAGGTTGCGACATGGTGCTCCGTGATCTCGATGATGGGCTTTGCCGCCTTCTATGCATACCGAGTATCACAAGAAGCATCGCTTCTCGCTGATGCGCTCGCGGCAACGGAACTCGTCCTGCAAAGGGAGAAGCACCTATCGCAACTGGACGGACTAGCCGCCGCCGCAGCACACGAGCTAGGGACTCCATTGGCAACGATTAGCGTCGTTGCCAAGGAGATGGAGCGCGAACTGGGTCAGGACGAGCGCTTCGGCGAAGACGTCCAATTGCTGCGAAGCCAGAGTGAACGATGCCGTGATATTCTTCGTCGCCTGACGAGCCTTCCATCGGAAAGCGAAGAACATATGCGACGGCTGACTCTCTCTTCCATGATGGAGGAGGTGATGGCGCCACACCGCGAATTTGGCATTGCCGTCGAGCTGATCGAAACCAAGACCCAAGAACCCGAACCGCTTCTAAGCCGAAATCCCGGAATCCTCTTTGGTCTTGGGAATCTCATTGAAAACGCCGTTGACTTCGCAAAGAGCAGGGTTGTCGTCTTCGTCGGTCATAATCAGGATACGATTTCGATCGTGCTGGAGGACGACGGGCCAGGATATTCTCTCGATATCCTTGCGCGTATTGGCGAGCCGTACATGACGACCAGGACGCGGCCAGACAGTGCAGGCGGCCTCGGGCTCGGCCTGTTCATTGCCAAAACGCTGCTTGAGAGGTCGGGTGCCAAGCTAAGGTTCGAGAATCGCGCGGCGCCTGAACCCGGCGCACGCGTCAGCGTCATTTGGCCTCGCCAACGCCTCGACATCAGTTCGACAAAATGATGTTTGCGGCCCTATATAGTCCTCAGTCGGAATAATGCGGGTCGAATGCCGTGGAGGTGTCATGAGCGAAAACAATGCATCGGTAGCCGGAACACCCGGAACTGGCGGAAACACCTCGGTCGAAATGATTGGATCGGATCCGACTCTGCTGATTGTCGACGACGACGTTCCCTTTCTGCGAAGGCTTGCACGGGCTATGGAGTCGAGAGGATTTACGGTCGACATCGCAGCTTCCGTGGCCGAAGGCGTAGCAAAGTCCAAAAGCGCGACCCCAAAATACGCGGTCGTCGACCTGAGGCTTGGAGACGGCAACGGCCTGGACGTGATAGAGGCGATCCGGCAGCGACGCGATGACACAAAGATCGTCGTGCTGACGGGATACGGCAACATTGCCACGGCTGTCACCGCGGTCAAACTTGGAGCGTTGGATTACCTGTCTAAGCCGGCTGACGCGGATGACGTTTTCAACGCTCTTACGCAGAAGCCCGGTGAAAAGGCGGAGGTTCCGGAGAACCCCATGTCCGCGGATCGGGTGCGTTGGGAGCACATACAACGCGTCTATGAAGCTTGCGAAAGGAATGTCTCGGAAACGGCGCGCCGCCTTAACATGCACCGCCGCACATTGCAGCGAATCCTCGCCAAGCGCGCTCCGAAATAGACCGTTCGCTAGGAGACAGTCGTCGCCGCCCACTCTGCCTGCATAAGTCTTTGTGCAGCCGTGCGAGAAAAAGACAGAGTGATCGCTTTCCGGCGTGCAGGCGGCAGGGGGTGGACTGGTGCCTCACGCAGCAAATCAGCGCCACGACCGTCAGACAGGATAAGGCCACAGTCCTGTGGGAATATCTCAGCGGGAACGCCGGGATGAGTGGCGAAGAACAAGCGGTCGCAATGAAGCCTGTAATCCGGCCATTTCCGATCGACCTTGAAGTCATCAATCGAGGACTTCACCTCAATGATCCAGATCTCACCCTTTTCGGACAACGCTACCAGGTCGGCGCGTCGGCCGTTTGAAAGTGTCAGTTCCGGAAGCAAAGCGTGACGCATCTCGCTGAGCAGGATCTGAACGCCTCTACGCACAAGAAGCGCATTCGTCGATTGGCGCCCATCCACTAACGGATTGTTTGCCGCGATTGACAAAAGAGTCATGGACAAATCCTCCATTGCCGGGTCCACATGTTGCAAAAAAGCAATGCAGTTTTAATTTGCTGCGGCGTTCGTCCTCTGCGCCGTGCACAGTATTGCCAAGGCCGAATTAATTCAAAATAAACCATAATCACAGATGGTCGGTAGTCGACCATTATCCAGCCTTTCACACGAGCCCTCCATGCGATTCCGCAATACCTTGACAGCGTTCGGCCTTGTAGCAGCGCTAGCGCTCACCGGATGCACAACGACCGACAATTCGACCGACACCGCCAAGATCGAGAAAGGCCAGATTTTCTCAGACTCCTATGGCAAAATGTCGGACGCCGGCTACACGCTGCCCGCTATTCCCATCAATCGGGTCAATCCAAAATTTCACAGGCAGATCGTCTCCTACAAGACTGACGAGAAGCCCGGAACAATCGTTGTGAATACCCGTGAGCGATTCCTTTACTACATTCTGCCGAATGGCAAAGCCATGCGTTATGGCATTGGCGTCGGCAAGCAGGGCTTTGCCTGGTCTGGGACGGCCTATATCGCTTGGAAGCAGGCTTGGCCGACCTGGCACCCGCCGAAAGAAATGGCGGTCCGGAAGCCCGAGATCGCCAGATACGTCGATGACGGCATGGGGCCGGGCCTTAATAATCCGCTGGGCGCGCGTGCGATGTATCTGTTTAACGAGAAAGGTCAGGACACGCTTTTCCGTTTGCACGGTACACCTGAGTGGGCGTCGATCGGCACCGCCGCGTCATCTGGCTGCATCCGCCTGATGAACCAGGACGTGATTGACCTCTACAACCGTGTCCGCCCTGGAAAGGGCGCGAAGGTCGTCGTGATCCAGTAGGCCCTCGGCACGTGCGACATTATAAAGCCGCCGATTTCCGGCGGCTTTTCTGTATGCAGTAAGTTTTTAGGCTGAGAGCTTCGCCTTCAACTCCTGTCGGCGCCGATGCAGAACCGGTTCCGTATATCCGTTAGGCTGCTCACGTCCTTTCAGCACAAGTTCCACAGCGGCTTGGAAAGCAACCGAGGAGTCGAAGTCAGGCGCCATAGGTCGGTAAGCTACATCGTCCTTGTTTTGAGCGTCGACCACAATTGCCATTCTCTTCATTGTCTCGACAATCTGCTGCTCCGAAACGACGCCGTGACGGAGCCAGTTCGCCATGTGTTGGGCTGAAATCCGAAGGGTGGCGCGGTCCTCCATCAAGCCAATGTTGTTAATATCCGGAACCTTGGAACAACCCACTCCTTGATCGATCCAGCGGACAACGTAACCCAAGATCCCCTGTGCGTTGTTATCGAGTTCCCGCTGTATTTCTTCCGCCGTCCAGTTTGGACGCACTGCAACAGGGACCGAGAGGATGTCGTGCAAGTTCGCACGCTTCCGATTCATGAGCGCCTGCTGGACGTCCTTCACCGAAATTCGATGATAGTGGGTTGCGTGCAGGGTGGCGGCGGTCGGTGACGGAACCCATGCTGTATTGGCTCCCGCCTTTGGGTGCGCGATCTTCTGTTCCAGCATCGCGCCCATCAGATCCGGCATCGCCCACATACCCTTGCCGATCTGGGCATGTCCCGACAGACCGCATTCAAGGCCGATATCGACATTCCAGTTCTCATAGGCGGCGATCCAGGCGGCCTGCTTCATATCACCCTTCCGTATCATCGGCCCTGCTTCCATCGACGTGTGGATTTCATCGCCGGTCCGGTCCAGAAAACCGGTGTTGATGAAGACCACGCGCTCGCGGGCGACACGTATGCACTCCTTGAGATTGACGGTGGTACGCCGCTCCTCGTCCATGATCCCCATCTTGATCGTGTTGGGCGCCATACCAAACGCTTGTTCCACCCGCGCGAATAGATCACAGGCAAATGCTACCTCGTCCGGGCCATGCATTTTCGGTTTGACCACGTACATGGAACCTGCCGGAGAATTTTTTCGGCGGCCATTCGGACCAATATCGTGAAGAGCGATCAAGGCGGTGATCACGGCGTCCATGATCCCTTCCGGCACTTCCTTTCCAGAGCGATCAAGAATCGCCGGATTGGTCATGAGGTGACCGACGTTTCGAACGAGCATCAACGAACGGCCGCGAAGCTGCAAAGATGATCCGTCGGGCGCTTTGCACGAGATATCGGGTGCCAGACGACGGGTGAAGACAGAGCCGCCCTTGGTAACGTCTTCCGTCAAATTTCCGCGCATGAGACCAAGCCAGTTGGCGTACACCGCTACCTTGTCCTGGGCATCGACCGCAGCGACTGAGTCCTCACAATCCATAATCGTCGTGATCGCTGATTCGAGGCGAATATCATCAATGTGAGCTCGGTCTGTGCGTCCGATGTTTCCTTCCGCGTCGAAGATGAGCTGAATATGAAGTCCGTTTCGCCGCAATACGACCGTGTTGGGGTGATCGACGGGTCCTGAATAAGCGACGAACTGACTTTGATCGGCCACAGATGTCTGTTGCCCATCAACGAGTGTGATATGAAGAGCCGCATTCAGGATCGAAAACGACGCGACATCCTTCCAACGGCCGAGGCCAAGCGGCACGGCATCGTCAAGGAACGTGCGTGCCCACGCGATGACTTTTTCGCCTCGAACCGGATTGTAAGCGGCTTGCCTCTCGGCCCCGTCCTCTTCGGGAATGGCATCCGTTCCATAAAGCGCATCGTAGAGCGAGCCCCAGCGTGCGTTCGCGGCGTTGAGAGCGTATCGGGCGTTCATCACGGGAACGACCAGCTGCGGCCCCGCGATCGACGATATTTCCGGGTCTACATTGCTCGTGGATACCGAGAAGGCTGCACCCTCCGGCAGAAGATACCGAATCCGTCGCAGAAATGCTTCATAGTCAGCAATATCCGACGGTGCACCGTTTTCGCGGTACCAGGTATCCAACTGGTGTTGCATCTCATCCCGCACAGCAAGAAGAGCCTCATTGCGGGGTGCAAGGTCATGTACGATATCGGAGAACGCGCGGAAAAACGTTTCCTGGTCTACGCCAGTTCCCGGCAGAGCATGGCTGCAAAGGAAATCGTAAAGTTGCCCATCGAAGGCAAGGCCGTGCGCATCCACGCGATTCATATCATTTCTCCGGAAACGTTCACATTCTTGATGCGCAGCAAACTCGCGATGCGAATTCAAGTCAATGCGGCATAAGTTCGAAGGATTCTTTCCAATACGGAAAGAGTTTAGCTTGCAAAGCGAGGTCGGCCGCTCGCTGTGGCGACAATACGCGCTTCGATCAGCTTTTTCCGCCCCTCAATCTCCGGCGCTTGGATGAAAACGTCACACAGAACGGCAGGATCGTTAGCGCCGTTGACAATCGCCTGCTCCAGCGCAACGGCACGCGCACGCTCCTCGGCTGCCGCGAGAGCCTGAGCCTCGTCAGCAAACAGTCGATTCTCGCCCGCGCCGGCAAGAACGAACCGCCCCTCCTCCGGCGAGGTGACAAAGACGGTAACAGCCGAGCGGACTTGGCCAACCACTGCCCCGACGGCGTTTGCCACATCCGCTTCGTCCGGAACAATCGATTCGGCCGACAGTTGCGCGGCAATGGCCGGATAGTATTCCCGGGCGGATGCACCCAAACCGATCAACGGACGATCAAGCGATATGGAAAGACGCACAATGCCGCCTGCACGGTTTAGCGCGCGATCCACCATAGGTGACCGGGCCGGATCGACATCGAAAACGCCGTCCTCGGAAAGCGCTGATGCGATCAGCAAGTCTGCGGATTGACGCGTCAACCGATCGACGATCCGGTTTGCCATCGTTACAGCGGAATCGGCGATTGGCCGACCTGCGCCATCCCGGGTGCGAGCAAGAAGTTCCAGGCCCAAGAGAGCGCTTTCGCGATCCCATTGATGCTGACGGTCGAGCACGTGAAGGGCGTCTGACGGCGTTACGCCGCAGACATGGACAAGACCACGGGAAACCAGCCGATCTAACGTCGCTTTCTGCGGTGTGACACTAATAAGCTGATCCAGCGGCACGGGCACCATGCCTATCCGGTCAAACAGCTCGATCTCTTTCTTCTCCAAGCCTGCGGCAAAACGCGCCGGAACACCGGTTCGGACCGCGAAGCGACCGTCGTAACGACCTATGTAACTCGCCTTTAGCTGACGTTCGAGAACAGCGCTTACTTCGTCACCATGGATCCAGGCGGCAAGGCTGAGCGGCATTAGCCGACGCGGCCCTAGCTCGATCGAGGCCGCAAGCCCCCGGTCGTTAACCCGCACTTCCGAGTCACCGCCGAGCCCATATGTCCGCATGGCCACGGCTTCCACCATGGTTCGATACCCGCCGACGACGGCGCCTTCGGCATCCAGGCGTGGTCGACCTTTGTCGAGAATGGCGACATCGGTGGTCGTACCGCCAATGTCTGAAACGACTGCATCGCTGCGGCCTGTCAGGAACTGGGCGCCGATCAGACTTGCGGCCGGACCCGACAATATGGTCTCAATGGGCCTGAGGCGCGCCTCCGCAGCGGAGATCAGAGCTCCATCACCTCTGACAACCATCGTCGGGGCTGTTATGCCCCGCGCGCGCATGAAATCTTCGCACGCACCGACAAGCCGGTCGATCATCGATACCAGGCGTGAGTTCAGCAGCGTCGTGAGGGCGCGTCGAGGACCTCCGAGTTTCGAAGAAAGTTGATGGCTGCAGGTAACAGGCAGCGGCGAATGGGACCGCAGGAAATCCCTTACTTTCAATTCGTGTGAAGGGTTTCTGACGGCAAAATATCCTGCTACCGCAAAGGATGTAACACTGTCTTTCAGATCGCTCATGGCGGATTCGAGCGGGCCAAGCTCAAGCGGCGTTTCTGTCCCGTGTACATCATGTCCGCCCTTCAGGAAGACCACGGGATCCTTCCCGAGAGCCTGATCAAGGCCGTCACGCCCGAGATCTTCCGGACCAAATCCAATCATCACCAGGCCAGCGCGGCCGCCATGTCCCTCGACCAGCGCGTTGGTCGCCAGGGTGGTGGAAAGCGAAACCAGCGAAACCTGTGTGCTAAGGACCCCGGAACTCGTCAGAACGGCTTCAACGGCACCGGAAATGCCAACTGATAGATCGTGTCGGGTGGTGAGTGATTTTGCTTTGGCGATGACGCCCCTAGTTTCGCTGAAGAGAACCGCATCGGTATAGGTTCCACCGGTATCGATTCCCAACAAAATGTCAGAGGCCACGTCTTGCTCCCGGCGGTGTCATTCTTCAGCCGGACCTTATCGCACCGATATCGTTGATGGAACCAGCTGACAAACGGCAAAACACGGTCTGATTTCGTCTTTCAGCAAACCTATATCGTCTTCACCGCCGACGGGATACGCGCATCGGCAATCCTGATTTGGGTTGCACCGTCAACCTTTGCACCGGCCACGGTCTGGTCGCTGCCGTCACGTCGAACCGGTAGCGCGACATCATGACTCCCAGTGCGATCACGGCCTCCTGCATCGCGAAGGATGCGCCGATGCAGACACGGGGTCCGGCTCCGAAAGGCAAATATTGAAAACGGTCTATCTTATCCCGATTTTGAGGCAGGAAACGTTCGGGTATGAAAGCCCGGGGCCGTTCCCATAAGAGTTCGTGACGGTGGAGGGTCCACGGCATGATCAGAACTGTCATGCCCTTGGTGATTTCGACGCGCTCTCCTGTGCCATCCGACCAACTGTCAGAGTCGATCGCTTCGCGGTTGATCGAAGGTGCGGGTGGATAGAGGCGCATTGCCTCCTCGAAGGCTGCCCGCACCTGGGGCATGCGTTCGATCCAAACGACCGGGTCATCCCCGTCTGCAATGACGCTATCGATTTCCGCTTCCATCCTATCCCGCACGACCGGCGACCGGGCAACGCAGTATAGCGTCCAAGCGAGGGCACGCGACGTCGTTTCGTGACCGGCGCCGATAAAGGTCAGGATGTTGTCCTGGAGCTCGTCTTCCGTCAGACCCCTCTCTCCGGTTTGCTCAAGCATCAGCGTGAGAAAGTCCTGCGGGGCTTTTTCCGGTTCTTTCTGCAAACGCCTCCGACGGAGATCGATGGTACGCTGGACTATGTCGCGAAATTTGTTCAGGACGGCTTCACCGCCGGTACGTGTCAGGCGTGGGATCCAGCCCGGAGCCTGCAGTAGATCCATTGGATCTATCCGCCCCATGACATGCAGCAGTCGTTCGGTGTCCTCCGAGAAGTTCTCCGTTGGGACCGCGAGTTCACCGGAGAAAAGCGTTTCGGAAAGAATCGCAAACGTCAGTTGGTTCATGTCTTCGGAGACGTCGACCACGAAGTCACCATCCGCGTATCTCAGCTCGACGTACTCAACAGACTTGGCATGCATCTGAGCGGCGAAACTTTTTGCGTGGCGTGGCGTAAAGACGGGCGCTATCGCTTTCCTCGTTCGCCGCCAGACAGAACCCTCGGCAGTCAGCAAGCCATCTCGCAAAATGGGGCGCAATACCAATTGGCGAATTGTCTGCATCCGGTAGTTCGCGGCATTTTCGACCAGTATATGCCTGATGAGACCAGGATGATTGGCGATGAGGCTTCGCTGGTTGAAGAAGCGGGCGACGATCCAGGGGCGATTGTAGGATGGCTCTCCCCAAAGCTCGAGGGGATTTTTCAAGACAGTGTTTATCACCGTCAGCCAGCCGGGCGGCATCGATCTGGGTACTGGTGCAGGGGGTTCGAAAACTTCTCTGTCGACGTACATTCCGTTCCCTTGCCGGACAAGTCGCTACAACAACGCTTCGAGCTCCGGCAGCTTGTCGTTTATCAACCAGCCATAGTAGTTTTCCTCCGGCCACACCCGTCCGCCGGAGGCATTTTTCCGAGCCAGAGCGCGTGCACGCCGCTGCGAGTCCCCGATGTTGAAGAGAGTTGCGGTGATGCCGGGATTTCCGGAGATGTCCATGTCCGCATACTCGCGATAATCATCGATTGCCTTGCGGATGATTGCCGCCATGAAAGCCAGAGACACGTCTGGCTGCATGATCGCACGGTAGACGTCGGCAGCATCATTTTCATCAAGCTCGGGGTAACCCGATTTCTCGTGCACCGTATCGCTCATCATCAGCGCGGTCAGCGGGTTGATTTGGCCAAGGCCGAACGTCTGCCCGGCATAGAAAGGCTGGAAGAAAACAGCACTGAATCGGTTGTCGGGATAAGTTCGCCCGTCAACCGACTCTCCTTGGAAAACCTTCTGCCAGACCTCATCTCGGCAGGTCCAGAGAGCATACGAATCCGTCTTAGAGGAGCAAACCGAGAACTCGGGTCGATTGACGAAGTCGGATATCTTTTCTCCCTTGTAGGAGAAATCGAAGACGTTTCCGGCATAGGAAGCGGCCTTCACATAATAGCTCTGCAAGCGATCATAGGCATCCACGTTGTAGGTATGTTCGCCAACGATCGCGCCGATCATATGAATCGGATCTATGTTGTAGCGGGAGGCAGTTTCCTTGATCTTCGAGACGAGCTTTTTGTCGGTCGCAAGAAGGTCTCGAACCTTCTCGTACTTGAGATCGAAAGATGTCTTCCCGGCCTTGGTACGTCGTACCGAAGCGCCCGGTATCGCCGGTTGCTCCGCATTCCGGTTGCCGGCCGGCACTTTCGTGACGGCCATGGCATTGCCTGCGGCGAAAACCAGTCCAAGGGTCGTGACCAATGCCAGAAGAAAACGTTGCACGATGCCTGCGCCTCTATCTTGAAGCCTGCGCTCCGGAAGTCGGAAGGTTCGCATCCTGACCGACGGTACGGCCGGTGCAAAGAATGCGGCCATACTTATAAAGACAAAATGGAACTGTCGAGGCTGCAGAAAAAACTATTTGTGAGGACCGTCCTTCCGTCATTCACAGCCTCGAATGAGGATCACAATATGTAACGAGACAGATCCGCGTCAGCTGCGATCTCACCAACGTGCTCCCGGACGTATTCAGAATCGATCATCACGGCGGAACCGGAGCGATCAGGAGCATTGAACGAAATGTCGTCCAGGACGCGCTCCATGACTGTCTGCAGCCGGCGTGCGCCAATGTTCTCAACTGATGCATTGAGCTTCACGGCAATATCAGCCAGAGCGTCGATGGCGTCCTCGGTAAAGTCGAGCTGCAATTCCTCGGTTTCCATCAAGGCGCGGTATTGCCGGATCAGACTTGCTTCCGTTTCCGTAAGAATCCTGCGGAAATCCTCCTTGCTGAGGGGTTTGAGCTCAACACGGATCGGCAAGCGTCCCTGCAATTCGGGCAGCAGGTCGGATGGCTTGGAAACATGAAAGGCGCCAGACGCGATAAACAGGATATGGTCGGTTTTTACCGGTCCGTATTTCGTCGAGACGGTTGTTCCCTCGACAAGCGGTAGAAGATCACGCTGCACACCCTCACGGGAAACGCCGGCGCCAATGCCTCCATCGCGCGCCGCAATCTTGTCGATCTCGTCAAGAAACACGATTCCGTCATTTTCAACCGAGCGAACAGCGTCGCGCTGGATGACTTCGTTGTCGATCAGCTTGTCAGACTCGTCTCGGATGAGATCAGCGTAGGAAGCCTTGACGGTCGTGCGGACCTTCTTGGTTCGGCCACCCATGGCCTTGCCGAACAGATCGGACAGGTTGAGAATGCCGACGTTGCCGCCCTGCATGCCCGGGATGTCCAGGCTCGGCATTCCGCCGGCAGTGTCCGCAATTTCGATATCGATTTCCTTGTCGTCCAGCTCACCAGCGCGGAGCTTTCGACGAAAACTGTCGCGAGTTGCCGGCGAGGCTGTCGCACCGACAAGCGCATCAAGGACACGTTCCTCGGCACCGGCATGGGCCTTTGCCTGCACCTCGGCCCGCTTCTTCTCGCGCTGAAGGCCGATTCCTATCTCAACCAAGTCACGGATAATCTGCTCAACGTCACGGCCGACATATCCGACTTCCGTGAATTTGGTTGCCTCCACCTTGATAAAGGGGGCGCCGGCCAACTTCGCAAGACGACGCGATATCTCGGTCTTCCCGACCCCGGTCGGGCCGATCATTAGGATATTCTTCGGCATCACTTCGTCACGCAAACTCTCGTCGAGTTGCTGGCGTCGCCAGCGATTGCGAAGGGCGATCGCGACGGCCCGTTTGGCCTCGTGCTGACCGATGATGAACCTATCGAGTTCGGAAACGATTTCACGGGGCGAAAAATTGGTCATGGTTTGTCACTCGTGCTCAGAATTTCGTGTGTCATGATGACGGTATCGGGACGTTTTCTAACCAGTTCAGGAAGCCGTCATTCACCATCAAGACTTTCCAGAACAATCGCATCATTGGTGTAGACACAGATGTCGCTGGCTATCTGCATAGCCCGACGCGCAATTTCCTCAGCGGATTTGTCGGTATCCATAAGCGCCCGAGCCGCGGCAAAGGCGTAGTTCCCACCGGATCCGATCGCGATCGTTCCGTGTTCGGGCTCAAGGACGTCGCCATTTCCCGTGATTGCCAAGGTAATACTCTTGTCGGCGACGAGCATCATGGCCTCGAGATTGCGCAGATATTTGTCCGTGCGCCAGTCCTTCGCCAATTCGACAGCCGCGCGCATCAGCTGGCCGGGATATTGCTCCAGCTTCTTTTCCAGCCGGTCAAGCAGTGTGAAGGCATCTGCCGTCGCTCCGGCAAAGCCAGCTATCACCTCGCCGCCCTTCCCGATCCTTCGGACCTTGCGCGCATTGCCTTTCATTACGGTCTGCCCGAGGCTGACTTGACCATCACCCGCCATGACGACCGAACCGTTCTTTCTAACTGTGATAATCGTGGTCATGAGCACTCTCCGTCCCGACAGGACATTCGTTTGTAGCGGCATACACTGCCAATCGGCGCTTATGTAAGCGCGCATCCGGCAAATACAACGCGATCGCTTGAACAGCGACATCCGGGTAGGCGCAGCGCAATGTAATTTCTGGATATTCAGTGTTCCTCCTGATATGGAACGGCCAATTTCCGAGGGAGCAGCTTCGATGGCAGGTCGCAAAGCCGAGGTTTCGCGCAAAACCAATGAAACCGACATCACCGTCTCAGTGAATATCGACGGCGCCGGTCTGTCTCGTATCGCCACGGGCATCGGCTTCTTCGATCACATGCTGGATCAACTCAGCCGGCATTCGCTGATCGACATGGCGATTGACGCAAAGGGCGACTTGCATATCGATGACCACCACACCGTGGAGGACACGGGAATAGCCGTTGGTCAGGCAGTCGCCAAGGCCCTCGGAGATCGCCGTGGAATAACGCGTTACGCGTCTCTCGATCTCGCCATGGACGAGACAATGACAAAGGCTGCAGTGGATCTGTCCGGACGGCCGTTTCTGGTTTGGAAGGTCGATTTCAGTTCGTCGAAGGTCGGTACCTTCGACACGGAACTCGTGCGGGAGTTCTTTCAAGCCTTCTCGCAACATGCCGGCATCACGCTTCACGTAGTCAATCACTACGGGGCCAACAATCACCATATCGCGGAGACCTGTTTCAAGGCGGTCGCGCGCGCTCTTCGCGTCGCTACCGAAATCGATCCGCGTCAGGCCGATCGCGTTCCCTCGACGAAGGGGACGCTGGTCTAGCCAGAGGAGTTAGTGTCGATGCGTGTCGCGATCATAGACTACGGATCAGGAAATCTGCGGTCGGCCACCAAAGCCTTCGAGCGCGCCGCGTCCGAAGCCGGGGTCAACGCAGCGGTAGATCTAACGGACAAGGCAGAAGTCGTGGCGGCTGCCGACCGGGTCGTTCTTCCAGGCGTTGGCGCTTATGCGGACTGCCGCAAGGGCCTGGATTCGGTGGACGGCATGCATGACGCGCTGCTTGAGGTCGTAGAACGGAAAGCCCGCCCCTTCCTGGGCATTTGCGTTGGAATGCAGCTTATGTCTTCCCGTGGACTAGAAAAGACGGTGACGCCGGGTTTTGACTGGATTTCTGGCGACGTGATTGAGATGTCGCCCGCAGATCCGAACCTCAAAATTCCGCAAATCGGCTGGAATACCGTCGATCTCAATCGTCAGCATCCTCTCTTTGAGGGCATCCCAACAGGTGAGAGCGGACTTCATGCCTATTTCGTACACTCCTACCATCTTGCGGCGACGGATCAGGCAGACGTCATCGCAACGACCAACTACGGCGGTCCGATGACAGCGGTCGTGGGCCGGGAAAACATGGTGGGAACCCAGTTCCATCCTGAAAAGAGCCAAAGGTTGGGCCTGAAATTGATCGCAAATTTTCTGAGATGGGACCCGTGAGTCCTGGAAGCACACTGAAGGCTAGCCGGCTAACATGATTCTATTCCCCGCCATTGATCTCAAGGATGGTAGTTGCGTCAGGCTCAAGCTGGGCGACATGACGCAAGCCACGATCTATAATGTGGATCCGGCCGCCCAAGCCCGAGCCTTCGAGGAACAAGGCTTCGAATGGTTGCACGTGGTCGACCTCAACGGCGCATTCGCTGGTGAAAGCGTCAACGGTGCAGCCGTCGACGCGATCGTGAGGGCGACCAGAAATCCAGTGCAGCTTGGCGGCGGGATTCGCACTCTTGCCCACATCGAGAACTGGCTTTCCCGAGGCCTGGCACGAGTCATACTGGGCACAATTGCCGTCCGAGATCCGGCTCTTGTCGTTGAGGCGTGCCGCCGCTTTCCGGGCCGAATCGCGGTAGGAATCGATGCGAAGGGTGGCAAGGTCGCTGTCGAAGGCTGGGCAGAGGCGTCCGAGCTGGGCGTGATAGAACTCGCACGCAAATTCGAAGGAGCCGGGGTTTCAGCCATCATTTATACCGACATAGATCGGGATGGCGTTCTCGCCGGCATCAATTGGCCCTCCACATTGCAGCTCGCCGATGCGGTATCAATTCCGGTCATTGCCTCCGGCGGTCTTGCTTCCCTTGACGATATCCGCCGCATGTTGGAGCCGGATGCCAGTAAGCTTGAGGGGGCGATTTCAGGACGCGCGCTCTACGATGGTCGAATCGACCCCGCAGCAGCCCTCTCGATGATAAAGGCTGCCAGAGCGCCCAAGGGGGAAGGCATATGACACTCAAGGCCCGCGTGATCCCATGTCTGGACGTCAAGGACGGTCGCGTCGTCAAGGGCGTCAATTTCGTTGACCTGATTGATGCCGGAGATCCAGTGGAAGCGGCAAAGGCCTACGATGCCGCTGGCGCGGACGAACTCTGCTTTCTCGATATAACGGCGTCGTCCGACGAACGTGACACGATCTTCGACGTGGTGGCACAGACCGCCGAGCACTGTTTCATGCCGCTGACTGTCGGCGGCGGTGTGCGCACCGTTGCCGATATTCGCAAGCTGCTTCTCTGTGGGGCCGACAAGGTCTCCATCAACTCCGCAGCGGTCAAAAATCCGGATTTCGTGGCGGAGGCGGCGGACAAATTCGGGGACCAATGCATCGTGGTTTCGATTGACGCCAAACGGGTATCGGCGGATGGCGAAACCGAACGCTGGGAGATATTCACCCATGGCGGCCGCAATCCCACCGGTATCGACGCAATCGATTTCGCAGAGAAGGTAGTGGCAAGGGGGGCGGGCGAACTGCTCGTCACGTCCATGGACAGGGACGGAACCAAGAGCGGTTACGACATCGCCTTAACCCGGCGCATCGCCGATTCCGTTCGCGTTCCAGTTATCGCCTCCGGCGGTGTCGGAACACTGGATGACCTTGTGGCGGGCATCAATGACGGCCACGCAACGGCGGTTCTTGCGGCTTCAATCTTCCACTTCGGGACATTTTCCATCCTCGACGCTAAGAAGCACATGGCCAACAACGGCATCGCCGTCCGCCTTGACTGATGAATGGAGAACTGGAATGTCCAAGTTCACGCTACAGGACCTTGAGGCCATTGTTGACGAGAGATCGTCAGCGCCAGCAGATGAGTCCTGGACGGCGCGACTGATCGCAAGTGGGCAGGCGAAAGCGGCGAAGAAACTGGGCGAAGAGGCTATCGAAGCCGTCATCGCTGCAACAATTGGCGACCGAGACAACCTCGTCTACGAAGCCGCAGATATTCTCTATCATCTGATGGTCGTATTGAAAATCGCGGATATCCCGCTACAAGCGGTGATGAGCGAGCTTGAGCGGCGAACCGGTCAAAGCGGCCTCAGCGAGAAGGCCAGTCGAAAAGACCCATGACTACTGCAAGCAGGGAAGCCGAAACGTCCGAGGCGCTAGATCATTTTCAGCCGAACGACTATTCGCCATATCATTTCTTCTCTTCGAATGAATGGGCCAGGTTCCGTGCCGATACACCTCTCACGCTGACGGAGGACGAAGTCCGGCGACTTCGGTCCATCGATGATCCGATTGATCTGGAAGAGGTCAGACGAATCTACCTCTCTCTGTCTCGCCTGCTATCGGCACACGTCGAGTCGTCGCAACTGTTGTTCGAGCAGCGAAACAGGTTTCTCAGCCTCTCGGACGTAACAAAAACGCCGTTTGTCATCGGGATCGCCGGATCGGTCGCCGTTGGCAAGTCCACGACCGCTCGCGTCCTGAAAGAACTTCTGGCCCGCTGGCCGTCAAGCCCCAAAGTGGATCTCGTTACCACCGACGGCTTTCTCTATCCCAATGAGACGCTCGTTCGTCAGAACATCCTGAACCGCAAGGGATTCCCAGAGAGCTACGACACCGCGGCCATCCTCCGGTTTCTTTCCGCCATAAAGGCCGGTCGTCCGAACGTGAACGCGCCGACCTACTCGCATCTTACCTACGACATCCTTCAGAACGAGTCCCGCGTGGTGGACCGTCCGGATATCCTGATCTTCGAGGGTATCAACGTCTTGCAGTCCCGGGACTTGCCGGCCGATGGAAAGATCGTGCCCATGGTATCCGATTTCTTCGACTTCTCGATCTACATCGACGCCGACGAAAAACACATTCATCGCTGGTATGTCGATCGGTTCATGAAGTTACGCCAGACAGCATTCAAGGATCCCAATTCCTATTTCCATCGTTACGCCACAATAACCGAAGGAGAAGCGCTGGCCCGCGCTGAGGATCTCTGGAGCAGCATCAACCTGAAAAACCTGCGGGAAAACATTCTGCCAACGCGACCGCGTGCCGATCTCATACTGAGAAAAGGCAAAGACCACCTTATCGAGAAAGTCGCACTGAGAAAGTTGTGATTTATTCGACGTATCAGTCCGTGACTCGGCGCATCGTCAGGTTTACGCGCCCGGAGTGCCGAAGCAACGTCGACGTGCCGGGATAAATCCTGTCGACGCCGTGATATCTTAACCTGCTTTTTCCGCCGAGGACGAGAACGTCCCCGCTTTCCAGCTTAAACGAACGGGTAGAATCGCGTCGGTCGAGACCACCAACCCGAAAGAGGCATGCGTCTCCAAGAGAAACGGAAACGACGGGAGCCTTGAAGTTCTTCTCGTCGCGATCCTGATGGAGACCCATCTTGGCCCCGGGTTCATAAAAATTGACTAGGCACGCCTGCGGCGGGGCGTCGTATTCGGAAACGTCACGCCATAACTCCAGAAGACGCTGCGGGATCTTTGGCCATGGTTCTCCGGTAACCGGATGAAAATCCTGATATCGGTATCCGCCCTCACGATCTGTAACCCAGCCAAGATCACCGCAGTTGGTCATACGCACCGACAGTGACTTGCCCGTTTTGGGCATGACCGGAACAAAGAGCGGCGCGATACCAACAACAGACCGCACATCCTCTAGCAACAGTTCCTGCTGCTCTCGAGAGAAATAACCGGGGCGGAGCAGCAATCCCTCTTCCAGAATTATGGGTGTCGACATTGAATGCCGTCTCCAGGCGTTATTCATTCGTTGTCCGGCCGGCCGCGCATCCGCTTGACTTCGGACCGACCGCTCTTTTCCTTCAGGCGCCGTTCAATTGCACCCTTGGACGGTTTGGTCTTTCGCCTCGGCGGTGCAGGTGGTTCCGCTGCCTTGAGGATAAGCTCGCGCAGCCGTTCGCGAGCGTCGTCTCGATTCCGTTCCTGACTCCTGAATCGGGCCGCCTCAATTAGAATGACACCATCCTTGGATGCCCGCCTCCCCGCCAGTTTCAACGCGTTTGTCTTAATGCGCTCACTTAGAGCCGGAGACCCGGCAGCGTTGAAAAACAACTGAACAGCAGTCGCAACCTTGTTGACGTTCTGCCCGCCGGGACCGCCGGCCAGCACAAACTGCTCGGTCAACTCCCATCCCGCGATGACTATTCTTTCATTGATGACAAGGGGTTCGCTGGCCATAGTCCTGTTCCGTTTCTGCGGCGCGCCATTATAGGCACCATCCGGGAAACAAAAAACCCGGCGGAAGCCGCCGGGTTTATACAGTCCGAAAACGCACTATTACTCAGCAGCGATTCTCACGGTGGGTGCCGCATCCCGCACCTTGTGGTCCACATGTTCTTCGAATTTGGCAAAATTCGTGATGAACATAGCGACCAGTTTCTGGGCCTGCGCATCGTATCGCTCCGGATCAGCCCAGGTGGAGCGGGGATTCAGTATGGCTCGGTCTACCCCGGGGACATCAACAGGCACAGCAAAACCGAAATTCGGATCGGTTCTGAATTCGGCGCTCAGCAGATCCCCCTTGAGCGCAGCGGTGAGCAGGGCCCGCGTTGCCTTGATCGGCATGCGATGACCAACGCCATAGGCACCACCGGTCCAGCCGGTGTTGACCAGCCAGCATTTCACGTCGTGCTCGGCAATAAGATCGCGCAGCAAACGTCCGTATTCCGCCGGATGACGCGGCATGAACGGCGCACCAAAGCAGGTGGAGAACGTGGCTTCGGGTTCTGTGACACCTTTCTCCGTCCCGGCAACCTTGGCCGTGTATCCAGACAGGAAGTGGTACATCGCCTGCTCGGGGGTCAACCGCGCGATCGGCGGCATGACTCCGAATGCGTCAGCCGTCAGCATGATGATGGTCCGAGGGTGTCCTGTCGTTCCCGTCGCCGATGCATTCGGAATGAAGTGCAGCGGATAGGCGCACCGGGTGTTCTCGGTCTTGGATCCGTCGTTGAAATCTGGAACGCGGTTTTGATCGAGAACCACATTTTCCAAAACGGTTCCGAATCTCTTCGTGGTTGCAAAAATTTCCGGCTCGGCTTCGGCCGACAGACGTATTGTCTTTGCGTAGCATCCACCTTCGAAATTGAAGATACCATGCTCGCCCCAACCGTGCTCGTCGTCCCCGATCAAAGTGCGCGAGGGATCCGCGGAGAGCGTCGTTTTTCCGGTACCGGACAATCCGAAGAAAACAGCGGCATCTCCATCTGCCCCAACGTTAGCGGAGCAATGCATCGGCATCACACCCTTGGCGGGCAACAAATAATTCAGGACGGTGAAGACTGACTTTTTCATCTCCCCAGCATAGGAGGTGCCTGCAATCAGGACGATACCGTTGGTGAGATCGCAGGCAATCACGGTCTCGGTACGGCAACCATGACGGGCCGGATCGGCCCTGAAGCTTGGCAGATCAATAATCGTCAGCTTCGGATGGAAAGTTTTCAAAGTCGATCGGTCCGGCCGAATCAAAAGATTCCGGATGAATAGCGAGTGCCACGCATATTCAGTAACGACGCGGGTCGGAAGCGCGTTGTCGACATCCGCGCCGCCGATGAGATCCTGAACAAACAGATCCCGGCCAGCCGCATGCGCCAGCATATCCTTATGCAGAAGACCGAAGTTTTCGGGTGACATGGGCTTGTTGTTTTCCCACCAGATCTGCCCGTCGGTCGTATCATCCCTCACGACAAACTTGTCCTTGGGCGAACGCCCCGTGTGTTGTCCGGTCTCGGCGCAAACTGCGCCGTCGGCCGTCAAAACAGCCTCACGGCGCAGGATGATCTCCTCGTAAAGTTCGCTCGGCGTCAGGTTATAGAAGACACGCGCAGCGTCGCCCAAACCAATTGCAGCGACCCCCATCAAGGGATTGTTCACTCCAAGCTCCTCCATGGACAGCTTCCTTTGCTCTGGGCGACAGCCGTTGAATTCAAGGCACAACTAGATGCAGTTGTGTCTTTGCGCAAGAGCATATTTCCAAAAATGTCAATAATATCAGATATTTAATCGATTTAAATCTCATTCATCCTTTTTAAATCGGTTTGAATATAGCGGGTCCGCGGTCTACGCTCGGCTTCAATCTGCAAGAACGAGAGATTGTCCCGAGCACTACCCTTTATCTCTGCCACAATTTGTTCCACCTTTACCCCCAGAACGCGGTTCCCTGATTGCCTCCGGGCTGGTGGGCAGAGACAGGAGCCGAAGAGCAATGATCATGGAGAGTACTCTCATGCAGACAATCGCCCTCGTGGATGACGACCGCAACATTCTGACGTCGGTGTCGATCGCGTTGGAGGCCGAGGGCTACAAGGTCGAGACCTATACCGATGGCGCATCCGCGCTCGACGGTCTGCTGGCTCGCCCACCGCACCTTGCGATCTTCGACATCAAGATGCCGAGAATGGATGGCATGGAACTGCTGAGGCGGCTCCGTCAGAAGTCGGATCTTCCGGTGATCTTCCTGACATCCAAGGACGAAGAGATCGATGAACTGTTTGGCCTCAAGATGGGTGCCGACGATTTCATCACCAAACCATTCTCCCAACGGCTATTGGTGGAACGCGTCAAGGCGATCCTTCGGCGTGCCGCAAATCGTGAAGGAAACCCGGTAGCAAGCACCGGCAAGACGACAGGCGAGCCGCAGGCGCGTACTCTTGAACGCGGGCAACTTGTTATGGACCAAGAACGGCACACGTGTACCTGGAAGGGCGACCCAGTCACTTTGACGGTCACGGAATTTCTGATTCTTCAGTCCCTGGCGCAAAGGCCCGGTGTCGTGAAAAGCCGGGACGCTCTTATGGACGCCGCGTATGATGAGCAGGTATATGTCGACGACCGTACGATCGACAGTCACATCAAGCGTCTGCGGAAAAAATTCAAAATGGTAGACGGCGACTTCGACATGATCGAAACACTCTATGGCGTCGGCTACCGGTTCCGGGAAGCGGCCTGACTGGAAGCGCGTTGGCACTGTGCGGGGCACCGTTCCACGCAAGAGGTTTAGGGATTGGAACGACCGTTTTCGAATGATGACCTGGATGAGACCGATGTAGCCGTTGCGCGGCGTCGTTTCATGGTTCACCCGTTTACTCTCATTCGCCGCGTCTTCGGCAATGCACTTTTTTCCAGCCTCACGCGCCGCATCGTCTTCTTCAATCTTGCCGCCCTCGTCGTTCTGGTGGGCGGGATTATGTATCTCAATCAGTTCCGCGAGGGACTGATCGACGCCCGCGTTGAGAGCCTTCTTACCCAAGGCGAAATCATTGCAGGTGCCATCTCCGCGTCGGCGTCCGTGGATACGAATTCGATAACAATCGACCCGCAGAAGCTGCTGGAACTGCAAGCCGGACAAAGCATAACGCCAGTTCCCAACGATGAAGACCTGGAGTTCCCAATCAATCCCGAGAGGGTGGCGCCTGTCCTGCGACGGCTGATCTCCCCTACCCGAACCCGTGCCCGGCTCTTTGACGCGGATGCCAACATGCTTCTGGACTCGCGACATCTTTACTCGCGGGGACAGATTCTCCGGTTCGATCTCCCACCTGTGGAGACCGACAGTGAGGGCTGGGCCGACGCGGCAGCGCGTCTGTTCAACAAGCTGCTGCAACCGAGCAACCTCCCTTTGTACAAGGAAACGCCTGGCGGCGACGGGTCTATCTATCCCGAAGTGATGAATGCGTTGACGGGCGTACGGGGTGCGGTGGTGCGGGTCACCGACAACGGCGAATTGATCGTATCTGTTGCCGTCCCGGTGCAGCGGTTCCGAGCCGTGCTCGGAGTGTTGCTCTTATCGACGCAAGCCGGAGACATCGACAAGATTGTTCATGCTGAAAGACTTGCGATCATGCGCGTTTTCGGCGTGGCAACGCTGGTTAACATCGTTGTGTCCCTTCTGCTCTCATCGACGATTGCCAATCCCCTGCGCCGCCTTGCTGCGGCAGCGGTTCGGGTCCGACGCGGAGCAAAGGAACGGCAAGAAATTCCCGACTTCTCTGCACGCCAAGACGAAATCGGCAACCTCTCCCTGGCGCTACGCGAGATGACGAATGCGCTCTACGATCGTATCGACGCGATCGAAAGCTTTGCTGCCGATGTCAGCCACGAGTTGAAGAACCCGCTGACTTCGCTGCGCAGTGCCGTGGAAACGCTGCCGCTCGCCCGGACGGAGGAATCCAAAAACAAGCTTCTGGACATTATTCAACATGACGTGCGACGGCTTGACAGGCTGATCAGCGACATTTCCGATGCCTCGCGGCTGGACGCCGAGCTTGCGCGAAGCGACGCCAAGCCCGTCGATATGGAAGTCCTTCTCAGCAATCTTGTGGACGCGTCGCGGCAGATCAGCACGCGCAAGAAGCCCGTCGAGATCGACTATATCGTGGATCGGAAACAAGGAATGAAAACTGGCTTCATGGTCAATGGTCATGACCTGCGGCTTGGCCAGATCATCTCAAACCTGATCGAGAACGCACGCTCTTTCGCGCCCGCTCATGGCGGACGTATCGTTGTACGTCTGTCACGAACCAAGGGACGTTGCGTCATCCAGATCGAGGACAACGGACCGGGGATTCAGGCTGAAAACATTGACCGTATTTTCGAACGCTTCTACACGGACCGTCCCGAAGGCGAGGGTTTCGGGCAGAACTCTGGTCTTGGCTTGTCGATCAGCCGGCAGATTGCCGAGGCACATGGCGGCACCTTGAGAGCAGAAAACCTGCTCCAACAGGAAGATTCAAAGCCAAGAGGAGCCAAATTCACTCTCACTTTGCCGATTGACGTGGCGGCATGACCGGTAGCGGAATCAATGCCCACACGACGGTTATTGCCGTCGGCTTAACTGGACTGGCCTTTGTAGGTCCGTCGGGTTCGGGCAAGTCAAGTTTGGCATTCTCATGTATCGCCGAGGCGCGCCGCAACGGGCGATACGGAGCCCTCGTCGCTGATGATCAGGCTTGGCTGCAGATATTAAACGGGTCCGTAATCGCGTCCCGTCCGGTGGCGACCGCCGGGCTTCTTGAGCTGAGGCACAGCGGTATTGTTGAGATGGGCGGACAGAGATCGACTGTGATCCATTATTGTGTCCTTCCGGTTGGAAACGAAGCAGAACGTCTTCCCCTGGATGACGAATGCTACGAATTCGCAGCAAATATCA
Source organism: Ciceribacter sp. L1K22 (assembly GCF_017599385.1). Classification (GTDB taxonomy): domain Bacteria; phylum Pseudomonadota; class Alphaproteobacteria; order Rhizobiales; family Rhizobiaceae; genus Allorhizobium. The sequence goes on along the minus strand of NZ_JAGFPK010000001.1, from coordinate 216,949 downwards.
GCGTTCCCCTGCTGCGGATCGTCATAGGTTGCAGTTCTCCGCTGGCTTGGATCGAGAGCCTTATAGGGACGCGGCATCGCAGTGATGATTGAGTCTCGTTTTTGCTTGCGCTCGGCGGATACATCGCCAAGATTGTCGGCCACCGGTGGACGAAAAGGCCGCAGTGCGATAACTGGGCCAGGTTTTGCGGCAGCAAAGAGGCGGCTATAATGATCGGACTTGTGCTTGTCACCCATGGCAAGCTTGCGGAAGAGTTTCACCATGCGGTGGAGCACGTCGTTGGCCCTCAAAAACTCGTTGAAACGGTATCCATTGGGCCGGAAGACGATATGGACCAGAGGCGTCAAGATATCCTCGACGCCGTCCTAAGAGCCGACGATGGGCATGGTGTCATCATTTTGACCGACATGTTCGGGGGTACACCCTCAAACCTTGCAATTTCCGTCATGAACAGCGGCCGTATCGAGGTGATAGCAGGTGTGAACCTTCCAATGCTGATAAAACTTGCAGGGGTGCGTTCCGATAATGACATGGAGAAGGCACTCGCTGAGGCGTCGGAAGCTGGACGAAAATACATCAATGTCGCGAGCCGAGTTTTGAGCGGTAAATAGGGTATCAGGCGTCCATAATGACATTGTCACGTGAGTTGCTCATCTCCAACAAACGCGGTCTTCACGCCAGGGCTTCCGCCAAATTTGTCCAAACCGTAGGAAGTTACGACGCTCTCGTATCGGTCTCGAAGGATGGAACCGAAGTAGGTGGCATGTCGATCATGGGACTGATGATGCTTGCAGCCAGCCCCGGCTGCAGCATTCGCGTATCGGCGACCGGGGCTCAGGCGACCGAAGTGCTGGATGCCCTTGAACAGTTGATCCTTAACAAATTTGGCGAGGAAGCGTAAATCGAAAGGATATAAAGACATAAAGAGGTCTTTATATCCGTATTGTCACATCGAACAAAGCCTGCTATTCCAGCTATCAACCCTCTTCCTAAAGAGGAAACACATACGCATGGGTGATCGAGGACCGTCCCCCAGCGTACAGGCTGGAGAAACAGATGAGCCATACAAGTGACTTCGTCGTAGCGGATATTTCGCTTGCCGATTTTGGCCGGAAGGAAATCGACATCGCCGAAACCGAAATGCCAGGACTGATGTCCTGCCGTGAGGAGTTTGGCGAGGCAAAACCGCTTTCAGGTGCCCGCATCACTGGCTCGCTCCACATGACGATCCAGACCGCGGTGCTCATTGAGACGCTCGTTGCGCTGGGCGCCGAAGTTCGGTGGGCGTCGTGCAATATCTTTTCGACGCAAGATCATGCAGCCGCTGCAATCGCGGCGTCCGGCATACCGGTGTTCGCTGTGAAGGGCGAGAGCCTGACCGACTATTGGGAATACACGGATCGCATCTTCCAATGGACCGACGGCGGTTTCAGCAACATGATCCTCGATGACGGCGGCGATGCAACCATGTACATCCTGCTTGGCGCACGCGCGGAGGCCGGAGAGGACGTTCTGTCGAGCCCTCATTCCGAGGAAGAAGAAATCCTGTTCGCCCAGATAAAGAAGCGGCTCGCGGCTTCGCCGGGTTGGTTCACCAAGCAGCGCGACGCCATCCGTGGCGTGACTGAGGAAACCACCACCGGCGTAAACAGGCTGTATCAGCTAAGCCAAAAGGGCCTGCTGCCCTTCCCGGCGATCAACGTCAACGACTCCGTTACGAAATCGAAGTTCGACAACAAGTACGGATGCAAGGAGTCTCTCGTCGACGGAATTCGGCGGGCAACCGATGTCATGATGGCCGGAAAGGTTGCGGTTGTCTGTGGCTACGGCGACGTCGGAAAGGGATCGGCCGCATCCCTTCGTGGAGCCGGTGCCCGAGTGAAGGTCACCGAGGTGGACCCGATCTGCGCACTGCAGGCGGCTATGGATGGTTTCGAGGTTGTCCAGCTGGAAGATGTCGTTTCGACTGCGGATATCTTCATCACCACGACCGGCAACAAGGACGTCATCCGCCTCGATCACATGCGGCAGATGAAGGACATGGCGATCGTTGGAAACATCGGCCACTTCGACAATGAGATTCAGGTTGCTGCCCTTCGCAATCTCAAGTGGACCAATATCAAGCCGCAGGTCGACATGGTGGAGTTTCCGCAGGGGAACCGCATGATTCTGTTGTCCGAGGGGCGCCTCCTGAACCTCGGTAACGCCACAGGACATCCGAGTTTTGTCATGTCGGCTTCGTTCACCAACCAGGTTCTTGCACAGCTCGAGCTCTTCACGAAGGGCGAGAAGTACGAGAACAAGGTTTATGTCCTGCCGAAACATCTGGACGAGAAGGTTGCCCGCCTGCATCTGGCAAAGCTCGGTGTGAAGCTCACGGAACTCTCGAGTGAGCAGGCAAGCTACATTGGCGTGACTCCCCAGGGTCCGTTCAAGTCCGACCACTATCGCTATTAATCGACGACATTATATACACAACATATTGTAGCCGCGCCCTTGACAAAGGCCGCGGCTTCTTTTTTGAGCCCAACCCTTCACTGGGATTCCCTTAGGCAGTAATGTTTTAGAACTTGATTCGCCGTTACGCGCACTGGCGCTCCGGTGAAGTTGGGATGTCTTGTCGAGATGCGGCTCATGGGACGGAGACAGACCGGGGATGTCGGTGAAGAAGAATACGAGGTCGGAATGGCGTGAGTCGCCATCCGGGCAGCAGACAAATTTTGCGCATCACGTTGCGTGCCTTGACGGTTCTTGCGGTATTTCTCTGCCGCAGAGTCGGAAATGGTCGCGATGGCGCCAACGGCTTACAGCGCTCCTCCTGGGCAGCAGCGCCTTGGGCGCTTCTTCCCCAGCCGCATTCGGCGGCGACGCGGCAATCCTGACGAAGACGGGCAATCTGTTCGGATCGGCGGAGATGGTCGGACTTTCGATTGTTCTCGGTCTTTTGTCCGCCAGCCTCTTTTCCGTTCTTTGGCTGATCAGGCAAAAAGCCGGAATCGAGGCAGAAACCGAGGAAGTCCGCGGCCTTCTCGCGGACGCCAATCAACGCCTGTCACGTTATGAGGCGCTGATAGCGGAAAAGAACAGGCGTATCGTGATCTGGGATGGCCGGACCGGCAAAGCCGAATTTGTGGGCCAGCTCCCCGCTGATAGCGGAGCTCCGCAAGGCGATACTGACTTCCTTGCATTTGGTCGCTGGCTCAATTCGGCTTCCGCGATGCAGTTGGAACATGCAATCGAGGCGCTGCGTTCGGAAGCCCAGACATTCGATCTTGTGATCGAAACCAACCGCAGCGAATTGCTTGAAGTTCAGGGCCGCCTGTCGGGAGGCAGAGCATTCACGAGCTTCGTGGCCTTGAACAATCTTCGCGCCGAGCTTGCGGAGCTCAAAATCGAACGTTCACGTCTACTGTCTTCGATCACGGCTTTCGAAACGCTTCTAAACTCAATCGATCAGCCGGCGTGGCGGCGTGATCCGGACGGACGTCTGATCTGGGTAAACCATGCCTATAGCGAGGCCGTGGAAGCGCAAAGCCCACAGCAGGTAATTGCGTCGCAGCAAGAACTTTTGGGCACGATCGACCGCGCCACTGTCAGGGCACAAACCGGGATAGATTCACCATTCCATGGAACCATATCGGCAGTGGTGCGTGGACGACGCGCGTTCCTCGACATCGTCGATACGAAGACGCCAGATGGCGGCTGCGGTCTCGCCATCGACATCAGCCAGAACGAGGCTCTTCGGGAGGAACTTCAGAGAACGCTGAAGAGCCATGCGGATACGTTGGACCACCTGGCAACACCCGTGGCAATATTCGATGCACAGCGGCGACTGCAGTTCTACAACCAGGCGTTTGCCCGCCTTTGGGCTCTGGATATGCCCTTCCTGGAAGGAAAACCGGAGAACGGCGAACTTCTTGACCGACTGCGAACTGACAAGAAGCTGCCGGAGCAACTGAACTGGAAAAACTGGAAAGAACAGGCGCTGGCAGTCTACCGATCCATTGAGACGAGGACCGATCTCTGGCATCTGCCAAATGGCCAAACCTTGCGCGTCATCACGGCAGCGCACCCACAGGGCGGTGCGACCTGGGTCTTCGAAAATCTGACCGAACAGGTCGATCTCGAAACGAAATACAACACTCTCTTGCGTGTTCAGGGCGAAACCATCGATCATCTTTCGGAAGGCGTGGCTGTTTTCGGTCCAGATGGACGTCTGCGTCTATCCAATCCTGCTTTCCGCGCCTTGTGGGGTATTAGCGAGGCCGTGGCCAAACCGGATACCCATATTCAAACTATCGAAGCGGCGTGCGCGAACTCTTACGACAAGCCCGACGGCTGGAAGACCTTCGGACGCATGATCACGAGCTTCGAGGACGAAAGACCCTCCCTCCAAGGTACGCTCGAACTGCATTCTGGTCTCATACTCGACTACGCTGTCATCCCGCTGCCGAACGCTCAGACGATGCTGACATTTGTCAACATGACGGACAGCGCTAGGGCGGAGCGCGCATTGCTGGAAAAGAACGAGGCCTTGCGAAAGGCGGACGAACTCAAGAACGATTTCGTCCAACACATGTCCTACGAACTGCGCTCACCGTTGACGAATATCATAGGCTTCACGGACCTTTTGAAAACGCCGTCCGTCGGGCCGCTGAACGAGCGACAGGCCGAATACATAGATCATATATCGACGTCATCGTCGGTGCTCCTGACGATCGTCAATGACATTCTTGACCTCGCAACTGTCGATGCGGGCATCATGCGCCTGAACCACGAGGAGATCGATCTCGATGACCTCCTTGATGATGTCGCGATGCAAATGACCGATCGTCTTCAGGAAGCGAACGTGACGCTGGAGATTTCGGCACCGCCAAGCCTGGGCACGATTACAGCCGATCAGCAGCGGTTGAAGCAAATACTCATCAAGCTCCTGACCAATGCAGTGAACTTTGCACCGGCTTCGACGGCCGTTGAATTGAAATGCTGGCGCGAAGGCTCAGATTTTCTATTCGCAGTCAAGGATCGGGGATGCGGTATAGCGCCGGACATGTTGCACAACATCTTCGACCGTTTTTCATCCAACGGTAAGGGCGGCAGGCGAAGCGGTGCCGGTCTGGGTCTCTCTATCGTCGAAAGTTTTGTAAGCCTTCACAACGGCAAGGTATCGATTGCCAGCGATCCTGGACTTGGAACTACTGTAACCTGCCGTATCCCATCATCCAGCCAACCCCGGTCAGTCGCTGCTGCGGAATGATCCAGAACTCACCTTCCCGCTTCAATCTCTTCCTTCCTGACGAATCCGCGACCATCGCGTTCGGGGAGGATTTGGCGCTCTTGGTAAAGCCGGGTGATTGCATTGCGCTCTCAGGCGATCTAGGCGCGGGAAAGTCCACGCTCGCTCGCGCCCTCATTCGCGCGGTGGGGGATGATCCGATGCTCGATGTACCGAGCCCCACATTCACTCTGGTCCAGTCTTATGACGTCAGAATTCCTCTATACCATCTCGATCTTTATCGGCTGACACACGTCTCCGAACTGGACGAACTTGGTCTCGATGAGGCTTTGGAAGATGGTGTCGTGTTGGTTGAATGGCCGGATCGCGCCGCGGGCGCTCTGCCGGCAACAACATTATGGATGGAGTTGACCCATCAGGCTGAAGGGCGCCGCCTCGACATTAGCGGTCCGTCCCAGAAACTTGATCGGCTAATCCGGCTCCGGGCAATCCGCTCATTTCTAGATGAGCACGGCTTCAGGGGAGTAAAGCGTCGGTTCCTCGTTGGAGACGCATCGACGAGGGCCTATGAACGCCTCCATATGCCCGACTCGAAGACACTGGTGTTGATGGATTCTCCCCGCCAGCCGGACGGTCCGCCCATACGCGATGGAAAGCCCTATTCGCAACTCGTTCATCTTGCTGAGGATGTTCGTCCGTTTGTCGCCATCGACCGGTTGTTGCGGGACAAAGGCTTTGCCGCGCCCGAGATCCATGCCGCTGATCTGGACCAAGGGATTCTCGTGATCGAGGATTTTGGAAGCGGCTCCATCCTTGACGATCAAGGGTTGCCGGTTCCGGAGCGGTACGAAGCTGCGGTCGAGTGTCTGGCTTGGCTACACTCAAACACCTTTCCCGCAGAGATCCCACTTGATGACGGGCGCACGCATCATATCCCGAACTACGACCGGTCCGCGATGAAGATCGAGGCGGAGCTGATTCTGGATTGGCACATTCCATGGAAGCGCGGAGGCGAGGTCGCTTCTCCGCAGGAGCGTGCAAACTTCGTGGCGATATGGGACCATCTGATCGACGAGTTGGGGACCTGCGAAAAAACGGTGGTCCTGCGCGACTTCCATTCTCCCAATATCATCTGGCGAGAGGCACAGCACGGTCACGCACGCGTTGGGCTGATCGACTTTCAGGACGCCATGATTGGTCCCAGCAGCTATGACCTGGTTTCGATTGTCCAGGATGCCCGCGTGACGGTGAGAAGACCGCTGATGGACATGCTGATGGCACGGTATTTCACCCTGAGGCGCGAACATGGATCATTTGACGAGGAATCGTTCGTCAAATCGTGGCACATCATGTCGGCTCAGCGAGCCTGCAAGCTCAACGGACTCTGGGTCAGGCTGCTTCAGCGGGACCGGAAACCGGACTACATGCGCCATATGTCGCGCACCCTCTGGCACCTGGCAGTTGCCCTGGAGCATCCCATAATGTCGCCCTTGCGCGAGTGGTGCATAAAGGCTGGAATTGAAGTAGCCGAATCAGAGCCTTGACTGACATGAAAATCACCGAAGCGATGGTGCTGGCCGCTGGGCTTGGCACGCGCATGCGTCCTCTCACGGACACGACGCCTAAACCGCTCATACAGGTTGCTGGAAAGCCGTTGATCGACTACGCACTGGATCTGCTCGCCGAGGCGGGTGTGGAACGAGCAGTCGTCAACGTCCATCATCATGCGGATGCGATGATGGCGCACTTATCCACCTACTCCCGCCTGCAAGTATTAGTATCGGATGAGCGGCAAGGCCTGCTGAACTCGGGCGGCGGTCTGGTCAAGGGACTCCAGCAGCTCGCAGATGCGCCCGTATTCGTGATGAATGCCGATCTTTTCTGGATCGGCGAAACGTCATCGTCCTCCAATCTTCACCGGCTTGCGGAATTTTTCGATCCTGGCAGCATGGACATGGCGCTCCTTTGCGTGCCACCCGAACGGACAACGGGGCACAATGAAAAGCGCGATTTTTCAATGGCACCGACGGGCAAGCTTACCCGATATGTCGATGGCGACGAACATCCGGTTGTGTACGCGGGAGCGCTGGTTCTTGATCCAGCGCTTTTTTCCGATGCTCCATCCGAAGCATTCAATCTCAACCTCTATTTTGACAAGGCGATCTCTGCGGGTCGTCTGTATGGGATAGAGCTCTCCGGTCACTGGATCACCGTCGGCACGCCTGAGGCAATTGTAGCTGCAGAACACACGATGCGCGAACACGAGGAGGACCGATGACATGACGCGCGGGCGAGCGGGACAGATCATGACCATCGCCCCGGGTGTGCCTTTCCTCCGGGAGCTGGCGAGTGGCTTGCTCAACGGCCGGCTTATCCGAGGCTTTCGGCATGATCCGACCGATCCGCTGGCTCTCGCCAAGATAACGATTTATCTGCCCACCCGTCGCGCAGCCCGCGAATTGCGGTCGGAGTTTGTCGATCTCATGGGTGGTCAGACCGCCATACTGCCGATCATAAAGCCGCTCGGCGAAACGGAAGAAGATCTTGGTTACTTCGATGTGGACGCGCCTGATATTCTCGATTTCTACCCACCGATCAGTAATACGGCGCGCCTCATCGAACTCGGACGGCTGATTCTCGCCTGGCGGAACCAGCTGCCCGAAATCGTCCGCAGTCTTCATTCTGATACCCCGCTCGTGGCGCCCGCAAGCCCCGCGGACGCGGTGTGGCTCGCGAGGGCGCTCGCCGAACTGATCGATGCGATCGAGACGGAAGAAACCGACTGGAATCTCCTGGAGACCATCGAGGCCGGCAACTTTGCCGGATGGTGGCAGCTGACGCTGGAGTTCCTCAAGATAGCGAGAACGTTCTGGCCCGATCGACTGAACGAACTGAACCGCTCTTCCCCCGTGCGACATCGCAACGCCCAACTCCGGGGTGAAGCCGCACGGCTACTTGCGCTCGATAGCCGAGACCCCGTCATTATTGCAGGATCCACGGGCTCCATTCCCGCAGCAGCTGAGTTGATTGCGGCAGCAGCATCGATACCGGAAGGTATCGTGGTCTTGCCGGGTCTTGATCAGACGATGCCCGACGCTCATTGGTCACTCGTTGGAGCTCAACTCGGGGACATGAGTATTCCTGATCCTGCCTCGCGCAGTCATCCACAGTACGGATTGTCCCAATTGCTGAAACAGTTGGGAGTTCATCGAAATGATGTCACCGCACTTGGACGGCCGGACGACGACCTGGCGGATCGGGCAGAGATCATTTCGCGTGCGTTAACGCCGGCCGGCGCCACCGACAGTTGGATGGAATGGCGGTCCAGCTTCGATCCGGGGCGGATCTCGAATGCCTTTAAGGATGTCAGCCTGATCGAAGCCGCTAACGAGCGGGAAGAGGCGGCTGCCATCGCCACCGCGCTCCGTCTGGCGCTGGAGGATGTCGGCGCCGCCGGCGAAAGCCGGGTGGCGCTTGTCACTCCCGATCGGAACCTTGCCAAGCGGGTTGTCGCAGAACTGGCGCGCTATCACATTGCCGCCGATGACACCGCCGGCACACCGCTCACAGGAAGCAGGCAGGGGACGATCCTTGGTCTGCTGCTCGACGCGTGCTTGCAGCCCGGCAATCCGACGACGATCGCCGGATTGTTAAAACATCCGCTCGCACGTTTCGGCTGCAACGAACACGACATCGTGACATCGGCCGAGATGCTGGAGCTGTTGGCGCTGCGAGGCGGGACAAAAAACGCGAACATAAAAGACGTGCGGAGCCTTCTTGAAGATCAACTGAAGGCACAGTCGCAGGAGAGGCATCCACCCCTTTGGAGAAAGAACCTCGGCGAAGAAGCGGTGGCCGGGGCCGCCACTCTTGCCACGCTGATGGACCACGCACTCGCCTATCTTAAGAATGCCGCAGACCGTCGACTACCGCTCTCCGAGTGGGCAGTCCTTACCGGTCAGGCCTTGGAAGCCGTGTGCATTGATGATCGAGGCGACCTATCCAGCTTATGGGGTGACGAGGCGGGCGAGAAGCTGGCGAACCTGCTCGAGCAGATCATCGAAACGGACGGACAGCTGGAAGCCACCGGTCTCGAGTGGATCGATCTCGTCGAAGCTTTTAGTGCGGGCGAGGCCGTGAAGCCAAGAGCCATGCGGCACCCTCGGGTCTTTATCTTCGGTACCCTCGAGGCCCGCCTCCAGAATGTCGACACGATGGTTCTGGGAGGTCTGAATGAAGGCTCTTGGCCAACGCAGACGACGAACAATCCCTTTCTGTCGCGGACGATGAAGACAGACATCGGTCTTCAGCCACCCGAGCGGCGGACCGGCCAGCTGGCGCACGACTTCGAAATGGCGTGCGGCACCAGGAGGCTGATTTTTTCGCGCTCCTTGCGCCAAGGGAACACACCCACCGTCGCCTCCCGCTGGTTGCAGCGACTGCTTGCACTTGCCGGTGACGGTCTTGCTGAAGAACTCCAGCTACGTGGTGATCGGTACAGACAGTTCGTTGCGATGCTCGATGAAGGCGAAGCCCAGCCTGCGGCGCGACGTCCCGAGCCAAGGCCCGATGCGGCCTTGCAGCCACGCCAGTACTCCTTCAGCGAGGTGGCACGACTGCGGCGTGATCCTTATTCGATTTATGCGAGACGTATCCTCAGACTTGAACCGATCGCCCCCTTCAGCTGCGAACCGGGACCTGCTGAACGAGGCACACTCTACCATAAGATAGTGGAACGGCTTGTGCGCGAGGCGATGCTCTCACGAAATGAGGTGGAGCGATCCGAGGTCGAGCGAATCATTAACGAGTGCTTCGCGGCCGCGAAGCTTCCGCCGCATATAGATGTTGTCTGGCGTCACCGCTTCTGGGGCATTGCCGATCCATTTTTGCAATGGGAGCAAAATCGGCAGGGATCATATAGCCAGTCGTTTACAGAGGTTCCCGCAGGCTTTGAACTAGAGGGTGCTGGTATCCGTCTGACGGGCGTTGCCGACAGAATCGATATTCGGATCGACGGTCTTGCGGATATAATCGATTACAAGACTGGCTCCAGCCCCAGCGTGGCTCAGGCAAGAAGCCTTCTCGATCCGCAGCTGCCTCTCGAGGCAGCCGCGCTTCAGGCCGGTGCCTTTAAAAACGTCGGCATCCGCAAACCGAACGATCTACTGTATGTGCGTCTTCGTCCGGGTGCGCGTTTTGGGGCTGAGGCAGTGAACAATGAGCAGAGCGGCAAGGGCGACAAAGTAAAGTCCGCGTCAGACCTGGGATCGGACGCCGCATCACAGCTAAACCGCTTTGTCGCGCTTCTGTTTAGCGGCGAGCGCGGCTTTGTGTCCCGTCTCATACCTTTCCAGCAAGGCGATCTCGGCGGAGACTACGATCATCTTGCGCGCGTGGCGGAATGGTCGACCGCCGAAGCCGACGAGGTCGGCGATGAGTGATGTTACAATGATGCCGGAGGGACTGAATCCGGCGGACTGGACAACAGCGCAGCAAGCCCTCGCCTCCGATCCCCGACGATCCGCATGGGTGTCAGCGAACGCCGGATCTGGCAAGACGCATGTGCTAACGCAACGAGTCATCAGACTGCTGCTGTCTGGGGCAAGGCCCTCTTCCGTTCTTTGCCTGACCTACACGAAAGCAGCCGCATCTGAGATGTCCAATCGCGTCTTTGCACGGCTGGCCGAGTGGGCGAGACTGGATGATCAACAACTCGCCCTGCGGATCGAGAAAATCGAGGGACAGTCTCCGAACCAAGCCAAGCTACGCGACGCTCGACAACTCTTCGCCAAGGCTCTCGAAACTCCAGGCGGTCTCAAGATTCAGACCATCCACGCATTCTGCGAGGCGCTGCTGCACCAGTTTCCGCTTGAGGCCAATGTGGCGGGCCATTTTACCGTCCTGGAGGATAGGGCGGCCTCAACGCTTCTTGATGATGTCAAGCGTTCGCTTCTGACGCTCGCCTCTGCGAGGCAGAATCCGGAACTCGTGCGCGCCTTCGAGCACGTTCTTTCCTTGGCTGACGAACACGGCCTTGAAGCTCTTCTTGCTGATATTGTCAGCAATCGGCAGTCATTGCGGGATTTCCTTTCCGCGGCGGAGCGCGGAGACGGTTTCAACCAAGTGCTCCGTGGTCGCCTCGGCTTGAAGGAGACCGAGACGGTTCGGTCGGCCGCTGAGGCTGTTTGGCCATTGGCCGGCCTCTCAGGCGAAAATCTTGCGGTTTATCTTGAGCTTGCCGACAAAATCGGCGGAGCCAATGCTCAAGCAGTCGCCTCCGAATTGCGTGCGGCGACTGGCGAAACAGATCCTATGCTGAAACTTGCCCGGCTAGAGAACGCACTTCTGACAAAGCTTGGGGCGCCGAAAAGTGTGAAAACAGTTGCTACGGCGGAAATGCAGCGGCAGGTGATCGATGTCGGCGACTGGTTCACCAAGGCGCAAGAACACTTGTTGCAGTGCCGCGAGCGAGTACGACTTGTACAGACATACGAAGCAACTTCGGCGGCTCTGGTCCTCGCTCAATTCCTGATTGGCGATTATGAGTATCGGAAGAAGGTCCGGGGTCAGTTGGACTTCGAAGATCTGATTGCGCGAACAGCGGAGCTCCTGACCAAAAGCGACGCCGCCCCCTGGGTTCACTATAAGCTGGATCAGGGTATTGACCATATCCTCGTCGACGAGGCTCAGGATACCAGTCCCGTACAATGGTCGGTAATACGATCGCTTCGTGACGATTTCTTTTCGGGCGAGAGCGCTCGTCCGGGCTTGCGTACCTTCTTCGCTGTGGGCGATGAGAAGCAGTCGATCTACTCGTTCCAGGGCGCTAGACCCGAACGTTTTTCAGAGGAAAGCCGCGCTACGGAAAGAGACGTCAGCCAGGGGGGCCTGGATTTCAGTGCCGTACGCCTTCCGCTTTCCTTCCGGTCAACCGGAGCGGTTCTTTCAGCGGTCGACCAGGTCTTCCGTTTCCAGGACAACGCTCGTGGCTTGAGCGGGTCGTCCGAAGCGATCGTTCATGTCTCGAACCGTATCGGTCACCCCGGCCGCGTCGAAGTTTGGGACATGATCGCTGCGGACGCGACGCAGAAAAGCGATGATTGGACTGCTCCCTTCGATTCGACCCCTGAGAACGCTCCTCCGGCGATCGTCGCGCGGCGTATCGCCGAAACAATGGAGCAGATGATCAGGCAGGGCAAAATCGTCGACGATGGCGTCGAACGCGCCATCCGCGCAGGAGACATTCTCGTGCTTGTTCGGAAACGTGACAGCTTTGTGGGAGCACTTACGCGGGAGCTGAAGCGTCGCGGCAATATCCCCGTGGCAGGCGCGGATCGATTAAAGCTGACGACACACATAGCCATTCAAGATCTTCTTGCGCTTGGCCGTTTCGTATTGCTGCCGTCCGACGATCTGTCTCTTGCTTCGCTCCTGAAAAGCCCACTTTTCAATCTCACCGAAACGGAGCTTTATGAAGCAGCCGCGTTCCGTCCGGAAGGATATTCCCTTTGGCAGAGAATCCTGACGTTGGCTGAAACGGATGCAGACAGCGTCTGGCACGGGGTCACATCAGAGCTGCTGCAACTGGTCGAGCTTTCGCGACGGTCGTCCGTCCATGGCTTCTACGCCCATGTGCTTGGCGCCTTTGGGGGCAGACGCAAATTTCTGGGTCGATTAGGATCAGAAGCAGCGGACGTTCTCGACGAATTCACCAACCTCACTCTAGATCACGAGAGCGGAGGCATGCCAGGCCTCCAGGCATTTGTTGCCGCGCTCGAAACCGAAGCGCCGGAAATCAAGCGAGAGCAGGACTCCTCCCGTGACGAGGTACGGATTATGACCGTCCATGCCTCGAAGGGTCTGGAAGCCCCGGTTGTCTTCCTTGTCGATGGTGGGGGTCGACCCTTCAATAGCAACCATCTGCCGCGGTTCCGGTTTGCGACAACAGAGCACGGCAAGACAGTGCCAATCTGGGTGCCGACGAAAAACCTGGAGACATGCGTCTCGCAGTTCGATCGTGACCGGATTCGCCAGCTGGCCGAAGATGAGTACAGGCGCCTTCTTTATGTGGGCATGACCCGAGCAGCCGATCGCCTCGTCATCTGCGGATACTGCGGTAAGCAGAGGCCGAGCGACATATGGCACGACATGGTGAGTACCGCGTTGCGTGCAGAGTCGAGGTTTTGTCGGGAGGAACGTTTCACCACAGCTGGGGACCAGTGGGACGGCATCGTCTGGGAGCTGCCTGAACAGGCTGCTCGAATTGAAGGACACGAACCTCCACCTGCCAGATTGCAACAATATGAACTCCCGCCCGCCTTGCTCACGCCATTGCCACCTCCGAGCCAACTTCCGCGTCCCCTGAGCCCTTCGGGCGTCGGCTTTTTTGTTGAGGATGCGCCTAGTGACGCTATCATCGGATCAAGGCTCTTCGCGCCGAAGCAGGAGAGCGACAGAGCCTTGCAAAAAGGACGCCTGGTTCATCGACTGCTGCAGGTTTTACCAGACGTGTCGGAACAAGATCGGATGGCCGCGGCGGAGCGTTACATTTCGCGCGCGGCGCGGTTCTGGACAACAGTGCAACGCCTGCAACTGTTTCAGCAGATAGCCCAACTTATCCAGCACCCCGATATGAGGAAGATAATGTCGTCCTACGGACAGGCAGAGGTATCCATCATGGGAACTCTGATGATCGCTGGTGAAGACCGGGCGGTGAGTGGACGAATCGACAGGCTTGCCGTGGTCGAGGGACGGGTCATCCTGATCGACTACAAGACGAACCGTATTCCACCACGCGATCTTTCTCACGTCCCCTTCACTCATAGAGCTCAGCTGGCGATATATCGGGAACTTCTGAAACCCATCTACCCAGGCCATTTAATTGACGGCTTGCTGATATACACCGAAGAGGCGAAGCTGCTTGAGCTTCCACCTGAGTTGCTGGACAGCACGCTTGCCGAGCTCAACACACTGTGAAATACAGGCCCCATTGAAAAGGCGGGCCAACGTTCTCACATGTCTGTCAGATACTTCGACCGCGAAAGGAGCAATCATGGCTACGGTTAAAGTCGACAACGCAAATTTCCAGGCGGAGGTTCTTGAATCTGCTGAGCCTGTCATCGTGGATTTCTGGGCTGAATGGTGCGGCCCCTGCAAGATGATCGGACCGAGCCTGGAAGAAATCTCGCAGGAGATGGCTGGAAAGGTCAAGATCGCCAAGTTGAATATCGATGAAAACCCCGAGCTCGCCGCCAAATTCGGCGTTCGGTCTATTCCGACTCTTGCGATGTTCAAGGGTGGCGAGGTTGCCGACATCAAGGTCGGAGCGGCCCCCAAAACAGCTTTGTCAAGCTGGATCGCTGGAGCAGTTTAAGCTCACTGCTAGCATAAGTCGATGAATGTGAAGCCCGGTACGCCGGGCTTCTTCAATTCGGGGGAGTGCCGTTGTCTGCAAGGGCATTACCTGCCAGATACAACGACCCACCGATCATGACGCGGGGGGCGGCAACATCCTTCTCCTGTCGCTCCGTTACGGCGTGCAGAGCGTCCAGGATGCTCGACACGGGCTCCGCCACCAGCCCAGCATCCATAGCAGCATCCGCCAGGACAACTGGGTCAAGGGCATTATCCGTTCCCCTGATGGGAACGGTGTAAACGTGAGACGCGATACCTGCAAAGGCTTGGAAATAGCCGGTCGGGTCCTTGGTGTTGAGCATTCCGATGATGAGAACAAGTGGGCGCGATGTGCGTTCCTCGAAACTCGCCATTGCCTCGGCTATCACCTCTCCGGCGCCGGGATTGTGGCCGCCGTCGACCCATAACTCACAGCCGTCTGGAGCTGCTGCATAGAGCGCTCCCTCTGTCAGAAGCTGAAGTCGTCCCGGCCATTCAACCGTCGTCATAGCCTTGGCGACAATGTCTTCGGTCAATACGACGCCTGCCGCCTTCACCGCACGGATGGCCGCTGCTGCGTTTGCGTACTGATGACGACCGGGAAGCCGCGGCAACGGAAGATCGGAGAGACCGAACTCATCCTGATAGATCAATCGGCCGAACTCCTCGTGACCGAAGTAATCCTGTCCATAGACACTCATGGGACAGGACAGTCGCTCAGCGGTCGTCATAAGAACCTCCAGCGCGGCGTCAAACTCCTGATGACCAATCACGACTGGACAGCCGCGCTTCATTATCCCCGCCTTCTCCGCGGCGATCAGTTCCACGCGATCACCGAGATAGGCTTGATGGTCGAGAGATATGGGCATGACGATTGAAACAGCGGGTTGTTCGATGACGTTAGTGCAGTCAAAGCGGCCCCCCATGCCCACTTCCATAATCACAACATCAGCAGGTTCCTCGGAGAAGAGCAGGAATGCGACAGCTGTCAGAATTTCGAATACGGTAATTTGCTGGCCCGCATTGGCTTCAGCCACGCGCCGAACAGCATCGGCAAACTTTGCGTCCTCCACAAAGCGTCCGGGTTCGCCTTTTCGACCAATGCGATATCGCTCGTGCCATCGGACAAGATGCGGTGAGGTATGAACGTGCACGCTCATGCCGCCGGCTTCCAACAGTGCACGGCAAAAAGCCGACACAGAGCCTTTCCCGTTTGTTCCGGCCACATGGATGACGGGAGGCAAACGCTTTTGGGGATTTCCCAGCGTTTCAAGAAGACGGGTGATGCGCGTCAACGAGAGATCATAGCCCTTTGGGTGCAAGCCCATGAGCCTTTCGATCTCCAGCTCTGCCTCACTGATGGCGGGCTTGGTCATTTCTATGATCTCGTCGACAGCTGTTCGGTGCGGCGCGGATTAAGCAGGTGAGACGGCAATGGCCTCAGGCGCGGGCAGCTTCTTTCGAGTGTCTGGCTGCGGCTTTTTCAGCATCATTCGCAGGACGCGAGCCAGCGTGTCAGGAATGTCATGACGCTTGACCACCATATCGACCATGCCGTGCTCCAACAGGTATTCCGAAGTCTGGAAGCCCTCGGGCAGCTTTTCGCGGATGGTCTGCTCGATGACGCGCTTGCCGGCAAAGCATATCTCGGCGCCCGGTTCCGCGATGTGGAGATCGCCCAACATGGCATAGGACGCCGTGACGCCGCCCGTGGTCGGGTTGGTCAGGACCACGATATAGGGCTGGCCGGCTTCCTTCAGCATGTCGACGGCCACCGTCGTGCGCGGCAGCTGCATCAGCGAGAGGATGCCCTCCTGCATGCGAGCGCCACCCGAAGCCGGGAACATGACCAACGGGCACTTTTCCTTGATGGCGCGTTCGAACGCCTTCACGATCGCTTCGCCGGCGGCGATGCCGAGCGAACCGCCCATGAAATTGAATTCGTGAACGACGGCCACGAGCTTCAGGCCCTGCACCGTGCCGACTCCGGCAACGATCGTGTCTTCCTGATCCGTCTTCACGCGGCTGTCGCGAAGGCGATCGGTGTATTTCTTGGAATCGCGGAACTTCAGCGGATCCTGCGCCACTTTCGGCTGTGGCAGGGCTTCGTATGCTCCATCGTCAAAGAGATCCGTCAGGCGCGCCTTGGCCGGCATCTTCATGTGATAGCCGGAAGCCGGGATCACCCACTTATTCTCTTCCAGGTCCTTGTGGAAGACCATCTCGCCCGTTTCCGGGCACTTGATCCAGAGGTTTTCCGGAACTTCGCGGCGGCCCAGCATGGAATTGATTCGCGGGCGCACATAGTTGGTGATCCAGTTCACGCGGCGTACTCCTGATGTTTAAAGCCCATATGGGGTGCTTATTCGGCAGCAGCAAGGCGGGCAGAACGCACGCCGCTTGCCAGTCCGCGCACCAGCGTGGCGACGGCCTGAACCGTATCCGCCGTCGCTTTTCCATCGGCTGTGAGGTTGGTGGCAACCTGATTGACGATCGCAGTACCGACCACGACACCATCGGCATTGGCACCGATGAGGCGCGCATGTTCGGCGGTCTTGACGCCAAATCCGACGCAGATCGGCAGGTCCGTGTGCGCCTTGATGCGCTGGACGGCGCCGGCAACACGCGAAGGATCGGGCAGCGACGAGCCGGTGATGCCGTTCATCGAGACATAATAGACGAAGCCCGAGGTATTTTTCAGAACGGTCGGAAGACGCTTGTCGTCGGTGGTCGGGGTCGCTAGACGGATGAAGTTGATATCGCGGCTGCGGGCCGGGATGCAGAGTTCGTCATCCATTTCCGGCGGGAGGTCGACGACGATCAGGCCGTCGATGCCGGCGGCGAGTGCGTCGTCAAGGAAACGCTCGACGCCATAGACGTAGATCGGGTTGTAGTACCCCATCATGACGATCGGCGTTTCGTTGTCGGTCTTGCGGAATTCGCGGGCCAGATCGAGCGTGCGCACGAGGGTCTGGCCGGCCTTCAAAGCCCGCTGGCCGGCAAGCTGGATTGCCGGGCCATCGGCCATCGGATCCGAGAAGGGCATGCCGAGTTCAATGACGTCGGCGCCGGCTTCCGGGAGGGCCTTCATGATCGCAAGCGACGTGTCGTAGTCCGGATCGCCACCCATGAAATAGGTGACGAGAGCCGGGCGGCCTTCTGCCTTCAGGGCAGCAAAACGTTGGTCCATACGCGCAGTCATGATCAGAGCCCCATACCGAGAATCTTGCCGACAGTGAAGATGTCCTTGTCGCCGCGGCCGCAGAGGTTCATCACGATGATCTGGTCCTTGTCCATGCGAGGCGCGCGCTTAACGACTTCGGCAAGGGCGTGGCTCGGCTCCAGCGCCGGGATGATGCCTTCGGTGCGTGTCAGCAGCTGGAAGGCGGCAAGCGCTTCGTCGTCCTTGATCGGGACATATTCGACGCGGCCCATGTCCTTGAGCCAGGAGTGCTCCGGACCGATACCGGGATAGTCGAGACCAGCGGAGATCGAGTGACCTTCCTTGATCTGGCCGTCGCCGTCCTGGAGCAGGTAGGTGCGGTTGCCATGCAAGACGCCCGGCGTGCCCGCGGTCAGCGAAGCGCAATGTTCCTCGCCTTCGAGACCCTTGCCACCGGCTTCGACGCCGACGATGCGCACGCTTTCGTCATCCAGGAAGGGATGGAAGAGGCCGATTGCGTTCGAGCCACCGCCGACGGCAGCAACCAGCATGTCCGGCAGGCGGCCTTCGGCTGCCAGCATCTGTTCGCGCGTTTCGCGGCCGATGACCGACTGGAACTCACGGACCATTTCCGGATAGGGGTGCGGGCCGGCAGCGGTGCCGATCATGTAATAGGTGTCATCGACATTGGTGACCCAGTCACGCAGCGCCTCGTTCATGGCATCCTTCAGCGTGCCATGGCCAGCCGTGACCGGCTTCACTTCGGCACCGAGGAGCTTCATGCGGAAGACGTTCGGCGCCTGACGCTCGACATCGGTCGCACCCATGTAAACGACGCAGGGAATGCCGAAGCGGGCTGCGACCGTGGCCGAGGCAACGCCGTGCTGGCCGGCGCCGGTTTCGGCGATGATGCGGGTCTTGCCCATGCGCTTGGCGAGCAGAATCTGGCCGAGGCAGTTGTTGATCTTGTGCGAGCCGGTGTGGTTGAGCTCGTCACGCTTGAAGTAGATCTTCGCGCCACCGAGTTCTTCCGTCAGGCGCTCAGCGAAATAGAGCGGGCTCGGACGACCGGTGTAATGGGTATTGAGATGCGCCAACTCGGCCTGGAATTCCGGATCCGTCCTTGCCTTTTCCCACTCCGCCTGCAGGTCGAGGATCAGCGGCATCAGCGTCTCGGCAACGAAGCGGCCACCGAAAATACCGAAACGGCCGTCTTCGTCGGGACCTTCACGGAAGGAATTGGGCTTGGGTGACTGGTTCACTTGACACTCCCTGAAACCGGCTGTGCGCGACTTGCTTCGGCAACAGCCGCAAAAAACTCGTCCATCATCTGCAGATCCTTGACGCCCGGGGCAGATTCCACTCCGGATGAGATATCGATCGCCCGCGCCCCGGTCTCTCGCAGGGCTTCTGCGATGTTGGCCTTGTTGAGGCCTCCGGAAAGCATGTAATCGACGCTGTCGTCAAGCGACCGGAGGAGACGCCAATCGAAGGTGACGCCGTTCCCGCCCGGCAGGTCCGATCCGACCGGCGGCTTGGCATCGAAGAGAAAACGATCGGCAATCCCGATATAGGGCTCGATCCGCTTCAGGTCATCGGCATCGCGGATGGAAAATGCCTTCATGATCGGCAGTCCGGTGACCGCCTTGACTGTCAAAAGGCGTTCCGGGCTCTCATGACCATGGAACTGCAGGATATCCGGGCGCATCAAGGCGATGATTTCGTCGAGATCGTCATTGTCGGCATCCACCGTCACCGCAACGCTTTTCACCCGGCCGCGAACGCGGTCGGCGAGTGTACCTGCAATGTCTGGCTCGATGTTACGTGGGCTTTTCGCGAAGAAGATGAAGCCGATATGGCTCGCGCCGCGGTCAGCCGCACGATCGACCGCCTCCGGCGTCTTCAGTCCGCAGATCTTGATATCGGGTCTCATGGCAGCGAAGTCGCACGAAATCAAAAAAGAGTCGAGCCAATTTGCGACAAAGGCTGAAAGGTCTCAGGGTTGCTCAGTCGAAGTCGATGGCATGCAGCGCCGAACCGTGGCGCTTCAGCCAGGCCTTGGCCTCATCCATCTGAGGGCAGAGCTTGCCGCAGAGTGCCCAGAAGGCTGGGCCATGGTTCATCTCGCGCAGATGGGCGACTTCATGGGCTGCGAGATAATCGATGACGAGCGGTGGTGCCATCACAATGCGCCAGGAAAAGCTCAGCTTGCCGTCCCAGGAACAGGATCCCCAGCGGCTGCGGGTGTCCTTCAAGGTCATGCTCTTGACCGGCTTCCCGACCGTCTTGGCATGAAGCGCCACAAGTTGCTCCAGATCGCGGCGCGCTTCTTTCTTCAGGAAGTCGGCAACGCGCCGGGGCAGATGATCCTCAAGCCCGCTGACGCTCAGAACGTGGCCGACCTCGCTGTCGATCGACTGGGTCAGTCCACGAAGCTGTCCGGTATGGACGATGCGATGCGGAATGCCCCGGACGAGAATCTCACCGCCATCCTCGATGCTTCCTGCAGTCTTCTGGCGTTTAAGCTTGGTGCTAAGCCAGCCTTGGTGACGATCGAGGAAATCATCGATGTCGCGTTCTCGAAGGCCCGGTGGAATGGTCATCTTCAGCGCGCGGCCGCCCGGTTCGATCCTGAGCGTGATCCGGGTCGCGCGGCTGTTCTTGCGGATGGTGAGCGGGATGGACCGGCCGTCAACGGCGATCGCACGCTCCAGCTGGATCGCCGGTGCTCTCTGCGGTGTCAGCTTTTTCAGCAGGGGGAACATGATTCGTGTTCTAGCCGATTCTGGGTCTTGTACAGCAACAAAAAAGGTCGGCGCGATGGCGCCGACCTCGTTCTTTCAGAGCTATGTGCCGGATCAGTTGCCGGTGAAGCCTTGGGTCGGACCGGACTGGTCCGCGGTCTTCACCTGCTGACGATCGCGCATGAAGCGATCGAACTCTTCCTGGTCCTTGGCCCGACGCAGTTCGCGGGCATAAGTGTCGAATTCGGCGCGCATCTCGTCCAAACGGCGACGCTCTTCGTCCAGGCGCTCAAGCTCGGCTTTACGCCAGTCGTCGAAGGCGACGTTGCCGGTCGAGCCAGAGGCGGAGTAGCTGTTTGTGCGGCACCACGCGAAAGCCGTATCGGCCTTTCGATTGGCTTCGCGCTTGAAGTTCTGAAACTTCTCGCCAAACAGGATATAGGCGAGCATGGCCAGACCGAGCGGCCAGAAGACCATGAAGCCGACCACCATCAGGGCGACGGTTGCCGGAGTCCAATCCGGCCGAAGCAGTGCTGACTGGTTCATCATCGATAACCTCGTTCTCGCGGGCGGCGGAATGCCGTCCGATGGTTTCGATGTGGGAAATGCGCAGGCGGGCTTCAAGAAAGAAGCGGACCCAATCGGAGAACCGACTGAATCCGCTTCTTAAATTCAGATTGTCAAAAGTATCAGAGGGCCTTGCCGCCCTTGATGACGCGCTTGACCGGTGTCTGCGCCTTGACATTCTTGGTGTGCGTCTTGGCAAACTGGATGATCCGCGGAGCGATCTCACGACGGAAGCGGGAACCGTTGAAGACCCCGTAATGACCGACGTCCGGCTGCATGTAGTGCATACGCATGTGGTCGGGAATGTTGGTGCAGATCGTCTGCGCCGCCTTGGTCTGGCCGACGCCGGAAATGTCGTCGTTTTCCCCTTCGACCGTCAGAAGTGCGACGTTGCGGATGGCCGTGGTGTCGACGCGCTTCGTGCGGTGCATCATCTCGCCCTTCGGCTGGGCATGCTTGATGAAGACGGTGTCGACCGTCTGCAGGTAGAACTCCGCCGTCAGATCCATGACGGCCAGATATTCGTCGTAGAAATCGCGATGCTTCTCGGCCGAGTCCCCGTCGTTCTTGACGAGGTGCATGTAGAAGTCCTTGTGCGCGATCATGTGACGATCGAGGTTCATCGACATGAAGCCGGAAAGCTGCAGGAAGCCCGGATAGACTTGGCGCATGAAACCGGGCTGTGGCCACGGCACCTGCATGATGACGTTGTCGCGGAACCATTCAAGCGGCTTGTCCTGCGCCAACTGGTTCACGGCGGTCGGATTGATTCGGGTATCGATCGGTCCGCCCATCAGCGTCATCGATGACGGCGCGCAGGTGTCATCATCTCCTTCCATCACGGCAACGGCCGCCAGAACCGGAACCGAAGGTTGGCAGACGGCAACCACATGGGTATCTGGACCCAGGTGATGCAGCATCTC
Source organism: Ciceribacter sp. L1K22 (assembly GCF_017599385.1). Taxonomy (GTDB): domain Bacteria; phylum Pseudomonadota; class Alphaproteobacteria; order Rhizobiales; family Rhizobiaceae; genus Allorhizobium. The sequence continues at coordinate 194,923 of NZ_JAGFPK010000001.1, read as the reverse complement.
GATGACGTAATCGATGTAATCATCGAGATCAAAATCGCCTTCCGTGACCGGCACCATTCGTGCGTCGATCCAATCGGTGACGTAGACGTCTGCGTTTTGCATCAGCGTTTCGACAGTGCCGCGAAGCAAAGTGGCATAATGACCCGACATAGGCGCAACGACGAGGATACGCGGGCCCTTGTCCGCACCGGGCGTCAGATGTCGCTTGAAATGGATCAGGTCGCAGAAGGGCTTGCGCCATACAATTTCTTCCTCCACCGCGACCCTCTCGCCAGCGACAGTGGTCGTGGGAAGCCCAAAAGCGGGTTTACCGTACCGGCGTGTCACACGTTCGAAGACTTCAAACCCGGCTGAAAGAGAGCGCCCAACGACGGTATGTGACCATGGGTTCAAGGGGTTTTTCCAGGCGAGATTCATAGCATCCGCTGTTGCCCGGACGGGCGCCATGAACGCATGATTCATCTCGTACAATTGGTAGAACATTGGCCACCCCTTCCCGTTCGGGAACGATCATTGGTTACATGCATCAAACGCTATCAGAGTTCGCTTGATGTGTAACGCTTTTGTTGCACCCGCGAAAACGCTCTCTTGCTCGCGTGGTTCCATGCGCTAAATCATAGATCTTCGAACTTAAATTTTCTTCTCCAAAGGCTGGTTTAGGAAGTTTGAATCACAGGAGCGTTCGCGATAAGCGCGCGAATGCCAAGAGGATCGGACATGACATCATCGAACGGCAGAATCTCGGAGTTTCCGATCGATTCCATATTTCTAGACAGGTGGTCGCCTCGGTCTTTCACTGGAGAGCAAATCGACCATCACACGTTGCTGACAATTATCGAGGCTGCCCGCTGGGCTCCCTCGGCATCAAACCGTCAACCATGGCGAATTATCTATTTCTTGCGTCAAGACCACGAATTCGAGACGGCGCTTGAACTTCTTGATGAAGGAAACAAAGCGTGGGCTAGAAATGCTTCCGCTCTGATTTTCGTAATTTCCGACACGTTGAGCAGACGACCGGACGGTTCAACAAGGCCGCTTCGCAGCCACAGTTTTGACGCGGGAGCGGCCTGGATGGCTATCGCTTTGCAGTCATTGAAATGTGGGCTGGCCGCCCACGCAATGGGTGGTGTCAATTTTGTGCGTGCGGCTGAGGTGTTGCGTGTTCCGCAAGATCACCACGTAGAGGTAGCAGTCGCAATCGGCAAGATACGCGAAGGCATCCCAAGTGGGGATGAAACGCCGAATGGTCGGCGGCCGCTCAGCGAAATCGCCTTTAGGCACGTATTGATGGTCGACTAGTGTTTCACGTGAATCAAACCTCGCCTGATTCACGTGAAAACGTCAGATATCCAGGTTGGCTACACTGAGCGCGTTTTCCTGAATGAAGTCGCGACGCGGTTCCACCTCGTCCCCCATCAGCCGCGCAAAGAGGCCGTCGGCATCCGTTGCATCAGCCACCCGGACCTGCAAAAGGGATCTCACGTTCGGATCGAGGGTTGTTTCCCAGAGCTGTTCGGCGTTCATCTCGCCGAGACCCTTGTACCGCTGCATCGACAGTCCTTTGCGGCCAGATGCGAAAATTGCATCGAGCAGCGCGCGTGGCCCGGAGATCTGCGTCTGACCGTCTTTGCGTGAAAGGAGCGGCTGGCTTGCGTAAACCTCCTGAAGACGGGTGGAAAGCTGATCCATATGACGAGCATCCGCCGATCCGATAAGGGCGACATCGATAGCGGCGACTTCCTTGACGCCGCGAACCATGCGCTCGAACCGCAGCCCGCCTTCATCTGTCACGTGACCAGTCCAGCCACGTTCGGTCTCTTCGGCAATAAGATCGAGCCGCCGTGCAACCTCAGCCGCCGTCGCCTCGGCGCGGGCTTTGTCGCGCGTCAGTTCGGGGTTCAAAGCCCCGGTGATTGCCGCCTGCTCAACAACGTTGCGGCTGTAACGGGAGTGCAATCCCTCCACCAGCGAACGCAGACGTAGCGCATCGTTGATGACTTCCCGGAGATCAGCACCCGCACGGACCTCACCAGATCCAAGTTCCAACGTCGTGTCGTCAAGACCCATCGAGATGAGGTAGTCCTCGAGCGCCTTCTCGTCCTTCAGGTATTGCACTGATTTTCCGCGCGTCACCTTATAGAGCGGCGGCTGTGCGATGTAGAGATGTCCCCGTTCGATGAGCTCGGGCATCTGCCGGAAGAAGAAAGTCAGAAGAAGCGTTCTGATGTGTGCGCCGTCGACGTCGGCGTCCGTCATGATGATGATCTTGTGATACCGAAGCTTATCGGGATTGAACTCGTCCTTGCCGATCGACGTTCCGAGCGCTGTGATCAGCGTGCCGATCTCCTGGCTCGACAACATCTTGTCGAAGCGCGCACGCTCAACGTTGAGAATCTTGCCTCGAAGGGGCAGAATTGCCTGCGTCTCGCGCGAACGCCCCTGTTTGGCCGACCCGCCCGCCGAGTCACCCTCGACCAGGAACAATTCGGATTTCGAGGGATCCCGCTCCGAGCAGTCGGCGAGCTTGCCCGGAAGAGAGGCGATATCGAGGGCACCTTTTCGGCGTGTGAGTTCTCGGGCTTTGCGAGCCGCCTCACGAGCTGCCGCGGCTTCGACGACTTTTCCGACCAAGACCTTGGACTCCGTAGGATGCTCCTCCATCCAGGTCCCGAGCGCCTCGTTCACCAGGCTCTCCACCACCGGCCTTACCTCTGACGATACCAACTTGTCCTTCGTCTGAGAGGAGAATTTGGGATCGGGAACTTTGACGGACAGAACTGCCGTCAGGCCTTCGCGGCAGTCGTCGCCAGTCAGCGACACCTTTTCCTTTTTGGTAATTCCAGCCGTATCGGCATAGCCAACAATCTGGCGGGTCAGAGCCGCGCGAAACCCCGCCATGTGCGTCCCGCCATCCCGCTGAGGAATGTTGTTGGTAAAGCAGAGCACGTTCTCGTGGTAGCTATCGTTCCACCACATGGCCACTTCGACCGTAATGCCATCCTTCTCTCCACGAATGGCAACGGGCTTCTCCACAAGAGGCTTCTTAGAGCGGTCGAGATACGAAACGAACGCCTCCAGACCGCCATCGTAGATCATCTCGTCCTGCCGGACATCCGAATGGCGGCGGTCCGTGAGCAAAATTCTCACTCCGGAGTTGAGAAATGCCAGCTCACGCAGCCTATGTTCCAGTGTGCCGTAATCAAACTCGATCTTCGTGAATGTTTGCGGGCTTGGCAGAAAGGTGACTTCCGTGCCCGACCGTCCTTCATAATCACCAGTGACGCGAAGCGGTGCATCAGCCACGCCATGGGTGAAGCTCATCTCGTGGATTTTCCCGCCACGCCTGATGCGGAGCGTTAGCTTGGTCGACAGCGCGTTGACGACGGAGACGCCCACGCCGTGGAGACCGCCTGACACCTTGTAGGAATTCTGGTCGAATTTACCACCAGCATGCAGCTGGGTCATGATGACTTCTGCGGCCGACACGCCTTCGGAGGAGTGTATATCGGTTGGAATACCACGCCCGTTGTCGGTTACGCTCACGGATCCGTCGGCATTAAGAGTGACGGTCACGAGGTCAGCATGACCGGCGAGCGCCTCATCGATCGCGTTGTCAACGACTTCATAGACCATGTGATGCAGGCCCGAACCATCGTCCGTATCGCCGATATACATCCCCGGCCGCTTCCGGACCGCGTCAAGTCCTTTCAGCACCTTGATCGAATCGGCGCCGTATTCTGACGAATCTGCGGTTGCAGTTACAGGAATGTCACTCATCAAGGTTCTTTCCATTTAAGGCAAAACGGCTATTTCGAATCAGCCGCAGCGTTAGGCGGGACTATAGAGGTTTTGTTTGAGCGATCAAAACATCCGCAGGCCGCAGGCAGTCAAAACAGGGGGAAAACACGTCAGTTACCGCGCTTTTGCGCGTGGTCGAGGACTTCCTGAAGAGCCAGAAGGGACTCGATCGGAAGCGTTCGTATTTCAGCGGCCAGAGCATTGGCAAATGCGGTGTAGGGAGTTGGGAGACCTGACGTATCGATGGTAACCTTTGGGTCGGAGACGCCAGCAGTCTGAAACAGTTGTTCGGCTTCGTCCCAGATGATGTTGAAGTAGCCGGCGACACGCTGCAGCAGATCAAAACTCGGTTTGCCTCGTTTCCCGTGTTCGAGAGCCGAGAGATATGCCGGTGAGACGCCTATGGCGTACGCCATCTCCTTTTGCGACACCCCTCTCTGACGACGCAGGTCGCGCACCAATTCTGCAAAGGGAGTCACGACGGTTCTCTCCCCCCACGCGACAAACGAACGTAGAGCGCCCCCTCACCGCCGTGATGGTGTGCGGCAGTTTCATACGAGGATATCAGGTACCGAAACTGGGGATTTGCGAACCACATCGGGACGGCACGCTTCAATGCCCCATCACTTCCCAGGGAACTTCCCTTGCCGGTGATGATGAGCACGTGCCTGAGACCTCGCTCGTGGGCCCGGATCAGAAAATCGAGCAACACCGTGTGCGCCTCGCTCTGGATCAAGCCATGAAGGTCCAGTCGCGCCTCAAGAGCCAGTCGCCCCCGAGACAACTTTCGCTTCACGGGCCGCTCCAACGGATGGTGCACGCCGCCAACCTTGTCGCGTCGCGCTACGTCGCGCTGGGATGGAGGGGCGACCGCAACACTGGCCTCCTTGGAACCGCCCGCTTCAGGGACTATCTTTTCGAATTCCTCCGTGAGCTGAAGCATCTCCTCCAGTCGGCCCGGCAACGGACGCGTCGTGCGAGCGATCCGCCCCCACAGGATCCGATCTTCCGGCGTGAGCTTCCTGTCCCGGCTCATGGGATGTACCTCGATGCCGCATCCTTCGGGATCAGAATGTAAAAGTCTGCGGCGCTTCTCACCGCTCCCGCATGCTCGCCGGCGAGATCCCCGGAGCCCGTGAAGATATCTCCACGGGCGGGTCCGACAATGGCCGAGCCTGTATCCATCGCCAACATCAACCGGGCGAAGGGTCTCTCATCATCGATGTGCGTGATAGTCTCTGCGTGGACGAAAATCGGAAAGCCGAACGTGTGAATTTCCCGATCGACGGCGAGCGACCGCCCGGGAACAAGTTGGACCTTTGCAGCAGCGATCGGGCCGAGAGCCGGATCATCGACCAAGCTTTCGCGGAAGAATATGTAGGAGCGGTTCGTCCACAAAATCTCTTCCACGCGCGCGGGGTTGTCGCGAAGCCACGCCCGGATCGCCTGCATGGATATCTGGCTTTCCGGGATCTCTCCAATGTCGATCAGGTGTCGACCTATCCCGATAAATGGATGTCCATTTTTTGCGGCATAGGTGATTCTTCTAATTTGTCCGTCCGGGAACAGAAGTTGCGCCGCGCCCTGTACGTGGGCGAAGAAGACATCGACCGACGATTTAGCCCAGGCTATCTCAAGACCCCTGCCCTCAAGGAGGCCACTGTCGATCGCCCTTCGGTCAGGATAAATCGAAATTTCTTCGCCGGTTCGACGGCCGAAGCGGTAATCGGCGGGCCAACCATCCGGCCGGTTTCCGTCGGCAATCTCTATTAGATCCACTGGGGGCCGATAGAACGGATAGCAATACACGTCGTCAGGACGATCGGAGACTTCGACGACAGGCTCGTAGAACGCGGTTACGAACCCCCGGCGCCCATCGGACGGCTGAATCATGAAGGGAACGAAGCTGGTTTCGAAAAAGTGACGCGCCCGTTCAGGCGTGGTTGATGCCACTGGGGGAATGGTCGTCACCACTGCATCCAGATCGTCCGACAGCAGGCCGAGACTGCCCACCCGATACGGCTTGGTTTTCTTTACGTAGTCGAGGCATTTCCGTAGCGGTTCGAGAAGGCATGTCGCATCATCGTTTTCCCACCTCGGCAAGTCTGCGAAGGTGCAGGGCTTCAGTGTGAAGTCGGCGCGACGACCGGTCATTGATCCGCTTCAGTAGCAATGAGCTTCCAGTTCGGGTCTCTAGACCGCACGTCCCGCGCGAAGGTCCAGATGTCGTTCACTTCAGACACGACGTCCGCATCCCCGTCTATGACTTTACCGTCCTTGTCGTATGTTGCCTGGATAAGCTGGCAGGTGATGCGGACGGTCACATGCTCCTCATTATCCCTCACACCAGCCTGAACGATGTCCGCCTTTTCGATACCCACGAAGGTAGATACAACCTTTTCACCGCGGCTTTCCCTGGTTCGGATGGCCTGGTCAAACCCTTCCATGACTTCGGGCGACAGAAGAGAGGACAGAGTTTGTCGGTTTCCCTCGGCGAAGGCCGAAACAATCATTTCATAGGCCATCTTGGCGCCATCCAGAAATTCACGCGGGTTGAAGTTCTGGTCGGCTTTCAAGACTTCGCGAAGTCCGCTGTTGAGAGCGGTGCCGGCGGGGGCATACGAGTCCGCCACGGCGAAACGATTTCCGTCGTCATTCACCTCTCTCTTGGGGAGCGTGACGACCTTTCCATCTTCGCCCTCGGGCAGCTTGGTCGAGTCCCTGCGACTGTAAGGGTCGAAGGGAGGCTTTTCGTTTCCTGTGCGGCGACCCAGCACGCTGCGCAGCTGCAGAAAGATCAACACAGCCGCCACCAAAAAGAACAGCGTTACAAATTCATTCGATCCCATACGAACCCGGCCATCGCTCCAATTAAATTCCGCTTTTTCATATAGTCTGCAAATGCCGATCATTCAAATACGGAAGCCGAACAGTTTCGTGAGGCTTCTAAAGCCAGCAGGCTGCCGAGAGGTCGGAGGGTTGTAAGGCCCATATCGAAATGTTAGATGGCCATCAAACTTCAATATGCGAGGACCATTATGGCCAACGAGAACGGCGCTCAGGCAACAACAAGCCCGACATTGAACATTCTTGCCCAGTACATCAAAGATCTGTCCTTTGAAAATCCTGGGGCGCCCCGGTCTCTGCAGGCGCGCGACAAGGCGCCGGCCATCAACATCAATGTCAACGTTAATGCCAATCCGCTTTCGGATACTGACTTCGACGTGGTTCTCAGCCTGACGGCAGAAGCGAAAGACGCAGACAAGGTCGTATTCGCGGCGGAGCTCGTTTATGGCGGTGTATTCAGAATTGCAGGTTTCCCGCAGGAGCACATGCTGCCGCTTCTGTTCATCGAATGCCCGCGTCTGCTGTTCCCGTTCGCGCGGCAGATTATCGCCGATGCGACCCGCAATGGCGGCTTCCCGCCTCTGATGATCGACCCGATCGATTTCGCTCAGATGTTCGCCCAGCGGATGGCGGAGGAGAAGACAAGGGCTCAGGTGTCTGCTGCCCCGAACTGATTTTTCTTTTATTGACGTCAGCTATGCCCCGGCTTCGACCGGGGCTTTTCATTCGTACTTGTTCCAGATCGCTTTTGCGCCGAGCCTTTGGCGGAGCGCTCCATGACATTCAATCTCGTGGGCGGTAAGACGCTCGGCTAGCGCATGAGGTCTTGTCGCGTCGAGCAGCACAATCTCTTCCGCGGTATCCTCTCCACGCCTTGAGGCGCCCGCTTCCGTATGCACAAGTCCCAAGGCGGCCTGTCGCCCCCCTTGCATTTCGATATAGACTTCGGCCAACAGCTCTGCGTCGAGCAAAGCTCCGTGCTTGGTTCGATGGGAGTTGTCGATGCCATATCGCCGGCATAATGCATCGAGGGAATTCGGCCCCATTGGATGTTTGCGCCTGGCCATGGCCAGCGTATCCACAACCTGCTCTGCGCCTATCGGGGGAAGACCGAGGCGTTCGAATTCCGCATTCATAAAGCTCATGTCGAAATTCGCATTGTGGGCAACCCAGCGAGCTCCTTCGAAAAACGACAGCAACTCCGCTACGATTTCGGAGAAAATCGGCTTATCTTTGAGAAATTCGTCCGTTATCCCATGCACCGCGAGAGCATCAGGATGAACCTTGCGTTCCTCGGGATTGATATAGACATGAAATGTCCGCCCCGTCGGGAAGTGATTGAGCAACTCCACGCCCCCCACTTCGATGACCCGGTCGTTCTTGAACTCCAGTCCCGTGGTTTCGGTATCGAATATAATCTCGCGCATCGGCTACTTTCCTAAATTTCTCAAGCCGTCTATTACTGTCCGGACCTGCTCTTTGGCGTCTGCCATGCCGCGACCCGTATCGATCACATAGTCGGCCCGTCGACGCTTTTCCTCGTCTGGCATCTGGCGCGACAGAATCATCCTCAGCTTTTCTTCCGTCATCCCAGGTCTCGCCATCACGCGGTGCCGCTGGGTCTCGGGGTCGCAGGTCACGACAACGACCTTGTCGACCCTCTGGTTGGCGCCTGTTTCGAACAGAAGGGGTATGTCCAGCACTGCGATGTCAGCGCCCGCGGCCTTTTGGAATAGTAAAAATTCACGTTCTTTCTGGACCACCAAGGGGTGAACGATTGCTTCCAATTCACGAAACCTAGCCGGATTCTTAGCTAGCAATCCCGACAGGATTTGGCGATCGACACGGCCGTCGAGCACACTCTCGGGAAAGGCTTTTTTCACTGCCGGCACGGCCTCTCCGCGATACAGTTGGTGAACAACCTCATCGGCGTCGTTTACGGGAAGACCCTCTTCCGCGAACATTCGAGCCGTTGTCGATTTCCCGGTGCCGATAGAGCCGGTGAGACCCAGACGAATCATGTCTCTCGATCCACGTCGCTGATGATCATCTGACGAAGCGTGTCCGTTATCTCCGGTCTTTGGCCAAACCACTTCTCAAAGCCCGGGACCGCCTGATGCAACAACATTCCAAGTCCACCCACCGAAACCCGACCGGCGCGAGCCGCCTGCATCAGGATCGGCGTAAGCCGCGGAGTGTAGATGATGTCGTTCACCACACCATTCGATGCCATCCTGTCAAAAGGCAACTCCGGTACGTTGCTGCCGCCCATTCCCAGGGATGTCGTGTTCACAAAGAGCCCAGCCCCTGCAATGACCTCGCCAATGCTGTCCATTTGATGTGCGTGAACCTTCGCCCCGAAGCGATCGACCAGCTCCTGCGCTCGATCCAGGGTGCGGTTCACCACGTGGATTTCCGACAGACCGCGCTGCCTTAGCGCATAAACGACGGATCGGCTCGCACCGCCGGCGCCCATGACCACGGCACGTTGCGTTTTATCCCATCCTGGCGCCTCCTCATCTAGGCACGCGAGGAAGCCCGCAGCGTCGGTGTTGCTGGCGTAAAGTCGACCGTTCTCAAGCCAAAGAACGTTCGCCGCGCCGATTTCTCTCACGACGTCGTCACAATGATCGGCATAGGCAGCGGCCGCTTCTTTATGCGGAATCGTGACATTCCCGCCAACAAAGCCCGACTCCGAACTTCTAAGCCGGTCAAAGAAAGCCCTTATGTTTTCCGGCGCCACCTCGATCTTTTCGTAAACGCCATGGAGGCCTAGCTGGCGTATCCAGTAGTTATGGATGAGCGGCGAGCGTGAGTGCTTGACGGGGAAACCCAGAATGAAAGCTCTTATTAACTGTGTTTCACGTGAATCACGCATGTGCTGCTCCTACTCTTCTCAGGAAGTCGAGTAGAGGAACGAGCGGTAGACCGAGTACCGTGAAATAATCGCCATCGATCCTGTCAAACAGTTGTACGCCAACGCCCTCAAGCTGATATCCCCCGACGCTTCGCAACACCTTCTCATCGACTGACTCCACGTAGTAGCTGAGGAATTCTTCCGTAAACTCCCTTACCGACATGCGCGCGATATCCACGTGCTCCCAGACAATCTGTCCATCCACGGCGACCGCCACTGCGCTGTTGAGCTCATGTGTTTGCCCACGCAGCCTGAGAAGAACTTCCCGCGCGTCAGCAATCGATTTTGATTTGTGAAGAAGTTGCCCTTGCAACGACAATACCTGATCCGAGCCGATAACCAGCGCTGACGGGTTTCGTAGGCTGACCGCCACCGCTTTGGCTTTGGCAAGTGTAGCGGCAAGCGTTACCGGATCCCACCTGCCCTCAGCGTCCTCTATCGCCCTTTCATCGACACCGGAATCCTCCCATTCAAATGCCAGGCCGGCATTCATCATAAGCGCCCTTCGGAAGGGACTTGTCGAAGCGAGGATCAGCCGCGTTGTCATAAGTAAATGTCTCCGTCATACCGGCCTAGCGAAGCTTGGGTCTCAGCGCCAAGATCGCCGCGGCGGTCTCCTCGATCGAGCGGCGCGTTACATCGATGATCGGCCATTGATGTCTCGAGCAGATGGACCGGGCGTGTTTCAGTTCCTCGGCAATTGCAGCGCGGTCCGTATACCGACCCTCGCGCAACAGGTCCACCGAGCCCAGGTCGCGGTTTTCCCGTACCTGAGAAATGCGGTCGCTCGTGGCGATCAAGCCGACGATCAGAGGACGTGTTGCGCTGAAAAGGGCATCGGGAAGCGGAATTCCCGGTACGATGGGAATATTCGCCGTCTTGATTCCTCGATTGGCCAGGTAGATGCTTGTCGGGGTCTTCGAGGTCCGGCTTATACCCACGATAACGACATCCGCATCATCGTAATCGTCGGCCATCTGCCCATCGTCGTGATCCATCGTGTAATTCAGCGCTTCTATACGGGCAAAATAGTTCTCCGTTAACGCATGCTGTGCGCCGACCCGACGGCGAGACGAAACGCCGAGATAGGACTGAAACGTCGCCATAACCGGTTCCAAGACGTTTACCGCCGGCACTCCCAAGGAGTGGCAACGCTCCTGCAGCAGCGCCGACAATTCCTGATCGATCACGGTGTAGAGAACGATACCCGGTTGCCTATCTATCTCCTCAACGACGCTTTCGAGCTGTCGGCGGTTTCGGATCAACGGATAGACATGCTCTATGGCAGAGAAGTCCCGAAATTGCACCGATACGGCACGCCCGGCCGAGATCAGCGTTTCACCTGTCGAATCCGAAATCAGGTGAAGATGGAAGAAGATTTTCTTGTTCTCCACGTTTTGGTTCCGTGGCTGTTGATAACCGGGGACAACCTCGCGAAGCGTGAACCCCATCTCGAGAGGCTGTGGGTCGACAGCCAACTTATCCACACGCCCGCGCTCCATCGGTATCGCATAGGCAGGGGTGTTAACAATGGGTAAAAGTGAGGCGTGACATCGCCAAATTCAGAGGTTGTCCACAGCAAACAGAATAGAAAATTTCCTGTAACACCTTATAAAATCACAGTTATTTGGTATCCGATATTGTTATCCCCGCCGCTAGGCGATTTTCGTTCGAATGCAGTCGAATGGGAAGCTGCTGTTGATGGGCTGTGCGACACTGATAATCCTTGATACCCATAGACTCTTAGAAATAGAAAAAGATTCAAACTATCTTTCTTGGTTAGAGGGACCCCTGTGAAAAAACACCGACGCAGCCTCCTTGATGTGCTCGACGGGGAGGTTTTAAGCCCACCTCCGATTTGGCTCATGAGACAGGCAGGGCGCTATCTGCCGGAGTATCGACAGACACGTGCGCAGGCAGGAAGTTTCCTGGACCTTTGCTACACGCCTGAACTGGCCACCGAGGTCACACTGCAGCCGATCCGGCGCTTCGGTTTCGACGCCGCGATCCTGTTCTCCGATATTTTGGTGATCCCCGATGCGCTGAAACGAAATGTTCGGTTCACGGAAGGTCATGGACCACAAATGGATCCGATCACCGTGGACGACATAGCGCGCTTGGAGGCAGCTTATTCGTCGGACAAGCTTTCAGCGGTAATGGAAACCGTTCGAAGTCTCCGCTCTGCGTTGCCCGATGAAACGACGTTGCTCGGCTTCTGCGGTGCTCCCTGGACAGTCGCCACCTATATGATCGCGGGACATGGAACACCCGACCAGGCACCCGCGCGTCTCTTTGCCTATCAGAACCCCTTAGAGTTCGCCCGTCTCCTCGATGTTCTTGCTGAGATCTCCGCAGGCTATCTCGTTGATCAACTGGATGCCGGCGCCGACGCTGTGCAGATTTTCGATTCTTGGGCCGGCGTGCTGGGAGAGGTTGAGTTCGAGAAATTCTGTGCCCGTCCGGTAGCCCGTATGATCGAGATGGTTCGGGCGCGGCGTCCAGGAGCGAAGGTTATCGCTTTTGCTAAAGGCGCTGGCGTTCAGTTGAGAGATTACCGCCGGATCACCAAGGCAGACGCGATCGGCCTCGACTGGACAGTCCCTCTGTCCTTCGCGAAGGAGCTGCAGAGTGAGGGTGCGGTTCAGGGCAACCTGGACCCGTTGAGGGTAGTCGCGGGCGGCACGGCACTGGACGAAGGCGTGGACAGAATACTGGAAGCTTTGGGCGGAGGACCCTTCATCTTCAACCTTGGTCATGGCATTACGCCGCAGGCGGATCCAGAGAATGTTGATCGCCTCGTCAAGCGTATCCGGAACAGGTTATGAGTGAATCCAGGGACAAGGGCCGCTCTGCGGGGCGCAGGGCCATGATAGCGCTCTCGGTCTTCGTTGCGGGCGCCTTGGCGCTTTTTCTCCTCGACGATGGACAGCGTTACCTCTGGATAAAGGCGCTGCATGTGATCGCGGTGCTATCGTGGATGGCCGGCCTTCTCTATCTGCCGAGGCTGTTCATCTACCATTGCGATGCTCAGCCGAATTCAGTCCAGGCGGAGACATTTTCCATCATGGAACGTCGGCTGTTCCGGTTCATAATGACACCAGCGATGATCTTGTCATGGGTCTTCGGACTGTATCTTGCATGGGATGTCTTCGGCTTTCGCGGGGGATGGCTTCATCTCAAGTTGCTATCTGTCGTCGTTCTGACGGCTGCGCACTTTTATTTTGGTCGGGCCGTTGGCGCTTTTGCAAAAGGCACGTATATAGGGAATGGGAGATTCTGGAGGATTACGAACGAGGTTCCGACAATTTTGATGATTGTCATAGTGATCCTCGTTGTAGTGAAGCCGTTCTAGGCGGCGTGACTGCGGTAATGCAGTTTCTTCCTTTTTGCCTTGCGGCTGATTGGCCGACAGGCTATTTTCCCGCAACCTCATCCTCGTGGCCTGCGTAGCATTCCATAATTTGCGCTCCCCTCGCAATTAAGCCGAAACGCAACGAACACGCCGCTCTCCCCTGAATTCGAAATGTACGTGGTTACTCTTCATGGCCGAAATGAAGCTACAAGAACTTAAGAGCAAGTCCCCTACCGATCTTCTGACTTTCGCTGAATCGCTTGAGGTCGAAAACGCCAGTACCATGCGAAAGCAGGAACTGATGTTTGCGATCCTGAAGATGCTGGCCTCGCAGGATGTCGAGATCATTGGTGAGGGGGTGGTCGAAGTCTTGCAGGACGGTTTCGGCTTTTTGCGATCCGCCAACGCCAATTATCTTCCGGGTCCGGATGATATCTACATATCGCCGTCTCAGATCCGTCGGTTCTCGCTGAAAACCGGGGATACGGTGGAGGGGCCGATTCGTGGCCCGAAGGAAGGCGAACGGTACTTTGCGCTGCTGAAGGTCAACACGATCAATTTCGAGGATCCCGAAAAGATCCGGCACAAGGTCCATTTCGACAATCTGACGCCGCTCTATCCGAACGAGCGCTTCAAGATGGAGCTGGATAATCCGACATCCAAGGATTTGTCGGCACGCGTCATAGACTTGGTGGCGCCGCTCGGTAAGGGTCAGCGCGGACTTATCGTGGCACCACCGAGAACCGGTAAGACCGTACTGTTGCAGAACATCGCCCATTCCATCACCGCCAATCACCCTGAATGCTATCTGATCGTCCTTCTGATCGACGAGCGTCCGGAGGAAGTAACCGACATGCAGCGGTCGGTTCGTGGCGAGGTAATTTCGTCCACCTTCGACGAGCCGGCCGTACGACACGTTCAGGTCGCGGAAATGGTCATCGAGAAGGCAAAGCGTCTCGTCGAACATGGACGGGACGTGGTTATCCTGCTGGATTCGATCACGCGTCTCGGGCGGGCCTACAACACGGTGGTGCCGTCGTCGGGCAAAGTGCTGACCGGCGGTGTCGATGCAAATGCCTTGCAACGTCCAAAAAGGTTCTTTGGCGCCGCTCGCAATATCGAGGAAGGTGGATCGCTTACAATCATCGCAACGGCTCTGATCGATACCGGCAGCCGTATGGATGAAGTTATTTTTGAAGAATTCAAGGGTACCGGCAACTCCGAAATCGTTCTGGACAGGAAGGTTGCGGACAAGCGCATATTCCCGTCTATGGATATCCTGAAGTCCGGGACACGAAAGGAAGACTTGCTCGTTCCTCGGCAGGATCTGCAGAAGATCTTTGTTCTTCGTCGTATTCTTGCGCCCATGGGAACGACCGATGCAATCGAGTTCCTTATCGACAAGCTCAAACAGACAAAAAACAACGGGGATTTCTTCGATTCCATGAACACCTGAGTTCTGGGTATTCGCAGAAAGAACTAACGCCCCGCCGAGTGTGGGGCGTTTTTGCTTAAGCTGTTCTGGTGGGACGTCGCTGGCATTAAGGTCCATGATGAGTTCAACTGATACGATATTCGCCTTGTCTTCAGGTGCCCTGCCCGCAGGTGTCGCGGTCGTGCGGATCAGCGGGCCTGAGGCCTTCAGGCTTTGCGAGACACTTGCCGGATCCGTTCCATCTCCCAGGGTGGCGTCCGTACGGGAATTGAGAACGTCAACTGGGGAGACGATCGATCAAGGTCTGGTGTTGGCGTTCAAGGGTCCCAAATCTTTCACGGGCGAAGATTGTGTTGAATTCCACGTGCATGGGAGCAGAGCAGTAGTGGCCGCACTGCTGGGTGAATTGGGGAAACGACCCAATTGTCGAATGGCCGAGCCCGGCGAGTTTTCGCGCAGGGCGCTGGAGAACGGGAAAGTCGATCTGATCGAGATAGAAGGACTAGCGGACCTTCTTTCTGCCGAAACCGAGATGCAGCGTAAGCAGGCTCTCGAGCATGCGTCTGGTCGTTTGTCCGAGCTCTACGAGCGGTGGCGTGGAGTGCTGCTGGCTGCCCGGGCCTCGATAGAGGCCGACTTCGACTTTCCTGAGGAAGACGATATTCCGGACGACGTCAGCAACCGGATCTGGGAGCAACTAGGAAGCCTGGCCGGAGAGTTGGCGGAGCATATCAGTGGCGCCAACAGAGGTGAGGTGGTTCGGGCCGGATATAAGGTTGCATTGGTCGGGCCTCCGAATGCCGGTAAGTCGACGCTTCTGAACGCCATTGCCGAGAGAGATGTGGCCATTACCAGCGAGGTAGCTGGGACGACGCGAGACGTCATCAATTGCGACGTTGATATCGGCGGCTATCTCGTTCGCTTTTCCGACACGGCAGGACTTCGGGAGACTGACGATGTGGTCGAACGGGAGGGAATAAAGCGCGCCAAGGTCGCCATGCAATCGGCGGATCTTGTCCTGGCCCTCAATGAAGCTTCTTTACCACCTATTACTCCGGGTGACATCGACTCGGTGTCGATACGAACCATTGGTACCAAACTCGACGCGATCGTGGGAAGACCCGCATCAGGCTATGATATCTTGATCTCCGCTCGAGACAGCACCGGCTTGACGGCGCTGCATCAGTTAATTATCGGCGAGATAGAGAGTAAGGGTGCCGGTATGTCGCTCGTTCCCGGAAGGGTGAGGCAGGTGGAGCACCTCGTTTGCGGATTGAACTGGTTGCGCCGTGCGCTGGACGAGACGCATCTTAACCTTGAAATCCGCGCGGAATTGTTGCGTAAGGCAGCTGATGAGATCGGCAGGATCACAGGTAGAATCGACACCGAAATGTTGTTGGATTCTATCTTCTCAGAGTTTTGCATCGGCAAGTGATGATTCACGTGAAACACAACGGTGAAGACTATGGACTATGACGTAATTGTTGTTGGGGGCGGGCACGCCGGTTGCGAAGCCGCAGCAGCAGCGGCACGTTTCGGCTGTCGTACTGCGCTTGTCACCCATAAGCGTGCCGCTCTCGGCGTCATGTCCTGCAATCCGGCGATAGGTGGTTTGGGTAAAGGACACCTGGTTCGCGAGATTGATGCTCTCGACGGTTTGATGGGTCGTTGTGCGGATGCGGCGGGAATTCAGTTCCGGTTGTTGAATCGGAAAAAGGGTCCGGCGGTTCGAGGTCCGAGGACACAGGCCGATCGCAAGCTGTACAGAGAAGCGGTTCAAGCGGCAATCGCGGCCATCGACAGTCTGGACGTGATTGAAGGGGACGTTTCTGATCTGGTTCTAGATCACCATAGCGTGATCGGCGTAACTTTGGCCAACGGCACTAACCTTTCCTCTGGAGCCGTGGTGATAACCACCGGCACGTTCCTGAATGGGCTGATTCATATCGGTACCAAAATGATCCCCGCCGGCCGCGTCGGAGAAGCGCCAACTACGGGATTGTCGAGAACGTTTGAACATCTTGGGCTCAGACTGGGCCGGCTCAAAACGGGTACACCGGCGCGTTTGGACCGCGACACGATTGACTGGAATAGCCTCGAAATGCAGCCAGCAGATGAAGATCCCGTTCCCTTCTCGTTTATGACGGACCGGATAACGACTCCGCAGATTGAATGCGGAATAACGCGTACGACGCGTGAGACTCATGCGATAATTCAGCGGAACATGTCTCTTTCCGCGATGTATTCGGGTCAGATCAAGGGAACGGGACCACGGTACTGCCCCTCGATAGAGGATAAGATCAGCAGGTTTGGCGAGCGGGACGGCCACCAGATATTCCTTGAGCCCGAGGGGCTGGACGACAACACCGTGTATCCAAACGGAATATCGACGTCCCTGCCTGAAGACGTGCAGGAAGCATTTATCCGCACGATATTAGGCTTGGAAAAGGTCGCGATCAAACAGTTCGGATATGCCATTGAATACGACTATGTCGACCCCAAGCAGCTATCGAACACTCTGGAGTGCAAGCAGGTGTCAGGTCTTTTCCTCGCCGGCCAGATCAATGGCACGACGGGATACGAGGAAGCGGCAGCACAGGGCCTCGTGGCGGGACTGAATGCCGCTTTGAGGGCCGGCTCCCGCGAGCCCGTCGCTTTCAGTCGAACGGAGAGCTACATCGGAGTGATGATTGACGATCTCACCACACGCGGTGTGATGGAGCCGTATCGGATGTTCACGTCACGCGCTGAGTTCAGGCTGACTCTTCGTGCAGACAACGCCGATCTGAGACTGACACCCATGGGGATTCGGGCTGGCTGTGTCGGAAATGACCGTGCTGCGAAGTTTGGCCGCTTTCAGCAGAAGATCGAGGATGCTCGCAGGATGTTGCGGGAACTGACAATCACGCCGAAAGAAGCGGCGGCGGCTGGTCTCTCCGTCAATCAGGACGGGCGAAGACGCAATGGATTGGAGCTACTTTCATACCCCGACATCAGCTGGGATCACCTGAGCGCTCTCTGGCCGCAGCTGCGGTCGGCCGACAGACAGGTGGTGGAGGCGCTCGGCAACGAGGCGACTTATGCTGTTTATGTTGATCGGCAGAACGTGGACGCTGTCAGTATCCGCGCAGAAGAACAGCGTAAAATTCCGCCGAACTTTGATTTTCATGGAATGCCGGGGCTCTCTCGGGAGCTCCAGGCGAAGCTTCACGCAGCGAGACCGGAAAATATCTATCAGCTCTCAAAAGTCGATGGAATGACCCCGGCGGCAGTCGCATTGATCCTTGCCACGCTAAAGCGACAAGAACGCGATTTGGAGAGAGAAGCGTCGTGAACTCGCTATCGAACGATTTCTTAGATGGTGTTTCACGTGAAACAGTGGATAAGCTAAAGGTCTTTGTTGACTGCCTGGAAAAATGGTCCGCCAAAATCAACCTGATCGGGCCGTCCACGAAGAAAGACATATGGACACGACATATTGCAGACAGTCTGCAATTAGCGTCACTCGTTGAGTTGCCGAAACGTTGGATCGATCTCGGGAGCGGGGCAGGTTTCCCCGGACTGATCATTGCTATTCTAATGGCCGAGCGTGGTGACGGTTGGGTTCATCTCGTCGAGAGCAACCAAAAAAAGGCGTCGTTCCTTCGCGCCGCGCTTCTGGAGACCGGTGGTCGTGGTGAGGTACATGCCGTCCGTATTGAAGACTTCGCCAAAAATGACATCGAGACAGACATTGTTTCAGCGCGCGCGCTGGCAAGTCTAGATCTGCTATTCGAGTATTCAGCTCCGTGGCTCTCGCAGTCGGCCCGAGGCTTGTTTCATAAAGGGCGGGATTACCGTGCGGAAATCGACAAAGCGCGTGACCGCTGGCAGTTCGATCTGGTATTACATCGTAGCGCTATCGAAGCCGACTCCGTGATCCTCGACGTTAAGAGTCTGGCGCGCAACTATTAACCGTTGATCAGGTGCGGCATGGCAATCGAATTGACTCGAGTCATCACAATCGCCAATCAAAAAGGTGGGGTGGGCAAGACGACCACCGCGATAAACTTGGCGACAGCGCTCGCTGCAATCGGTGAGCGGGTGTTGATCGTCGACCTCGATCCACAGGGTAATGCCAGTACGGGACTCGGCATCGAGCGCAAAGAACGTCGCCTTTCGTCCTACGATGTCCTGACGGGGGAGCAGACGCTCTCAGCGGCAGCCCTGAAGACAGCGGTCCCCAATCTCTCAATCGTGCCCTCCACACTTGATTTGCTCGGTCTCGAGATGGAAATCGCCCATCAAAATGACAGGGTCTTTCGTCTCAAAAAGGCACTCGATCATCTGAGAGGCGAATATAGCTACATCCTTCTCGATTGTCCGCCGTCCTTCAATCTTCTGACTATGAACGCTATGGCAGCGGCACATTCCGTACTGGTGCCGCTGCAGTGTGAGTTCTTTGCTCTGGAGGGCCTGAGTCAGTTGCTTGAAACGATCAACCAGGTGCGCCAGACGATCAATCCGAGCCTTGACATACAGGGTATCGTGCTGACGATGTTCGACGCGCGGAACAATCTTGCCCAGCAGGTTGTCACCGACGTGAGAACGCATCTAGGCGATAAGGTCTATCACACGCTTATTCCCCGTAATGTTCGTGTTTCCGAAGCTCCCTCTTACGGGAAGCCCGCAATCCTGTACGATTTGAAGTGTGCGGGGAGCCAAGCCTATTTGCAGCTGGCGTCCGAGGTCATACAACGCGAGCGTCAACGCAAGGCGGCCGCCTGATACAGTTATTGCCCTATTGAAGTGAGTGAAGCATGAGTGATGATCATTCGAAACGCAGGCTGGGTCGGGGGCTGGCGGCGCTGATCGGCGAAATGGATCAACCGGTGGATGGTGCGGCTCGGAAATCCGCCGTCAATCCAGATCGCTCGGTTCCCATCGAGTTCATCTCCCGTAATCCTCGCAATCCACGGCGTTACTTCAACGAAGACGAGCTGCAGGATCTGGCGGGATCCATCCGCCAGCACGGTATCGTGCAGCCGGTCGTTGTTCGCACCCTATCATCGGACCGCTATGAGATTATCGCCGGTGAGCGGCGCTGGAGAGCAGCGCAGTTGGCCGGTCTGGTCGAAATTCCCGTCATAGTGCGAGATGTCGACGACCGGACGGCGCTTGAGCTTGCCATTGTCGAGAACGTCCAGCGTTCTGACCTTAACCCGCTCGAAGAAGCGCTCGGGTACGAGCAGTTGATCGCCGAGCATGGTTATACACAAAACGACCTGGGCGAGGTTATCGGCAAGAGCCGTAGCCACGTTGCCAACAGTCTACGACTTCTCAAGCTTCCAGACGAAGTGCGGACAATGTTGGCTGAAGGTTCTCTTTCCGCCGGACACGCCCGAGCGCTGGTGTCGACGGGAGACCCGGTCGGGCTGGCGAAGACCATCGTGCACAAGGGACTGTCGGTCCGCGACGCGGAGCGCCTGGCGCAGAATCATATCCGAGGTGAAACGATCTCTTCCGCTGGAGCGGCCAAGGAGCCCAAGGATTCCGACACCGTCGCACTCGAGCGTAGTCTGTCGGACCGGCTCGGATTGGCGGTGACGATAAGCCACAAGGGAGATGGCGGCCAGATACGCATCAATTATAAAAGTCTCGACCAACTCGAGGTGGTTTGCAGACTGCTGGAATCTGGTCAGTCCTAGAGGTTCGTTATCGCAATCGACGCGCGGACTGAAGCGTTGTCGAAAGCAACGTGTATATGGCGATGTTCGCCTCCAGCGCGTTCTTTTGGCGTGTCTGCAATATCGCCGACTGTAGGCGCGCGGTTTCCCGCGACAGATCCGATGATGACCAGCCCCGCAAGGCCCGTTCGACGAGAGGCTTCCTGCGAAAATGTATGCCGCGACTGGCGGTTTGTAATATCTGTCCCGGCTGGAGGCGTTTGTCTTCCATCTCCGAGCGCATGGCATCGAGCTGCTGGAACTGCTTGAGGCACGCCTGAAGCATCATGAAAACAGGCGTCTTCGACGCGACCACCTTCTTTGCGGCGTGGAGGAAGCCCTCGCGGTCGCCCTTCAGCACGGCGTCGACAGCCTCGTCCACCGAGACGACGCTCGCGTCGCCGATGATATCGGACACCTGCTCCAGGTCGATCTGGTCCGCACCTTTGCAATATAGAAGAAGCTTGCTCAATTCATTGCGCGATGCCAGGCGGTCGCCTCCGAGCAGGCTGAGGAGATACTCCCGAGCTGCGGGGGTGATGTGTTGCCTGGTTTTCGAGAGTTCCGCGTCGATGAGTGCACTTATTGCGCGATTGTCGTCCGCGTAACAAGGGACCATAGCGATATTGGATGATGACTGCCCAATCTTGCGAAGAGCCGCGCCTTTCTTGACGTCGCCCGCCTCAATGATGAGGTGACAGCCTTCCAGCCGCCCTTCGGCAACTATCTCCAAGCCATCGGTAAGAGCCTTTTCGCTTCCGCTGGCTTTGATCCAGACCAGCCTGTCGCCGCCGAAAAGACCGAGAGACCGTGTCTCGTCCACCAGGCGTCCAGCATCCCCCTGGAGGTCCGATCCGTCCAACCGTACCACCGCGAATGGATCGTTCAATGGGATACCAATGGATGCGGCAATCTCGGATGCTCGCTCCGAGACAAGTCCCCTATCCGGCCCGTAGAACACGAATATCCTGAAAGATTTCGAGATTCTTGCGACCGACGAATCGAATTCATGAGACTTCAGTTCGGTCATTTCGCCTATCCGTCGCCGTTTCTCTAACGGCCGAGGACAGTCGCCAAATCGGCGCGTATGAGTTCCGCAAGCTGCCTGGCCGCCCGGTTTTCCGCATCCCGGATGGCGCGCAACTTGGCGAACTCCTGCGACGGAAAGTCGACCAGAGCCACGGCCTGTCTCCGGCTTGAGCGCAACACGGTGCCATCGCTGACACGGCGAACGACGTAATCACCGGTCACGACCACACGACCTGCATTGGCGGTATCTGAAGACTGTTCCAGCAATACGCCGATGGTTTGGGATTTTACGTCGAGTTCGACCTCGTACTCTGCCGTTACCGGCTCTCCCGCGCCGCCGGATGTCAGAAACACCAGATGGTTTCGGACAGCCAGCGATACGCGATCGGTCGCTTCCGAGAAGGTCACGGCCGCTAGCTTTTCGGCGGCTGCGGACGTGTCATCGTAGAGTGGACGAACTTGGCAGGCCTGGAGGACAATGGCGATTGCAAAGAGGCACAAAGTCGCGCGCACGCGATGCACCGGGAGAGGGACACGACTAAACGACAAGGTTCACGATCCTTTGCGGCACAACGATGATTTTCTTCGGCTTCTGGCCATCAAGTGCACTCTTAACGAAATCCAGCGCCAAAACAGCATCTTGAACTTCATTCTGGGTCGCGTCGCGCGCAATTGTCAATTCACCGCGTTTCTTACCATTGATCTGCACGGGAAGGACGATTTCGTTCTCGACGACCAGCGCGGGATCGACCTGCGGCCACCGCGCCTGTGACACCAGACCCTCATTGCCAAGGGTGGCCCAGCATTCCTCCGCCAAGTGCGGGGTCATCGGTGCAATCAGATGGATAAGAATCTCGACAGCATCACGAACAGCAGCGATGTAGGCTTCGTCAGCGGGTTCCGCGGTAACCCTGGTCAGCGGACCGGCCAGAACATTCACAAGCTCGTACATTCTGGCTACGGCCTTGTTGAACGACAGCCGGTCGTAATCTCCCTGCACAGCCGCCAAGGTTTTATGGGCTGCTTGGGAAATGATCAGGCCGCTGCCGTCCTTAGCCGGATTCGCCTTCACGGTTCGCAGAACCTCAGACGCCTCGGATATCAGTCGCCAGACACGCTGGACGAAACGATGAGCTCCTTCCACCCCAGCCTCGGACCAAATCACATCCCGATCCGGCGGGGAATCCGACAGAACGAAGAAGCGCGCGGTGTCCGCGCCGTATGACGCTATGATATCGTCAGGGTCGACCACGTTCTTCTTGGACTTCGACATTTTTTCGATGGAGCCGATCGCGACCTCTTCTCCACTGGCGGCCAGGACGGCTCGCCGTGTGCCTTCCACTTCCTCGATCCGGACCTCCGCTGGAGATACCCACTGACCGTTGGCGCCACTTCCCAGCCTGTAGGTTTCGTGAACCACCATGCCCTGCGTGAACAGACCCTTGAATGGTTCCGAGAGGGAGACGTGGCCGGTCTCGCGCATCGCGCGGGTGAAAAACCGCGAGTAGAGCAGATGCAGAATGGCGTGCTCAATGCCGCCGATGTACTGGTCGACCGGCAGCCACCGGCTGGCGACATCGGGATCCGTCGGTTCGTCCTGCCATGGTGCTGTGAACCGTGCGTAGTACCAGCTCGAATCGACGAATGTATCCATCGTATCGGTTTCGCGCCGGGCAGCTGCTCCGCACACCGGGCAGGCGACATGTCTCCAGCTGGCATGGCGGTCCAGCGGGTTTCCGGGAACATCGAACGTAACGTCGTCCGGCAGCTTCACGGGCAGGTCCTTCTTCGGGACCGGGACCACGCCGCAGCTGTCGCAATGGATGACCGGTATTGGGCAGCCCCAATAGCGCTGTCTTGAAATACCCCAGTCACGGAGACGGAAGTTCACCTTCCGCTCACCCTGGGGAGCCCCATCGAGAAGCGTGCCTGACAACTTGTCGGCCACCACGTCGAAGGCTTCCCGGTTGGACATGCCGTCCAGAAATTGCGAGTTGATCATGACGCCATCGCCATCATAGGCAGTGTCGCCGACCGAGAAGTTCTCATCGTTCGAGTCACTGGGCCTGACGACAGGCACAACGGGGAGACCATACTTTCTCGCAAAGTCCAGATCGCGCTGGTCGCCGGACGGGCAGCCGAAGATGGCACCCGTTCCATAGTCCATCAGCACGAAGTTCGCGACGTAGACGGGGAGTTCCCACGAAGAGTCGAAGGGATGACGGACCCTGATACCTGTATCCATTCCCTTCTTTTCGGCGGTTTCAAGAGCCGCCAGCGACGTGCCGGCGCGACGGCATTCCTCACAGAATGCGGCAATCTCCTGATTGCCTTCGGCAACGGCCTTTGCCAACGGGTGATCTGCCGCGATCGCCATGAACGATGCACCGAAAAGGGTGTCCGGCCGCGTCGTGTAAACGGTGAGCTCGTTGAAACCAGCCGGAGCACTTGCGTCGGTCAATTGCCAGCGAATGGACAAGCCTTCCGATCTGCCGATCCAGTTCTTTTGCATCAGGCGGACCTTCTCGGGCCACTGATCCAAACCGTCCAGAGCGTCCAGCAGATCCTGGCTGAACGCGGTTATCTTGAAGAACCACTGCGTCAGCTCGCGCTGTTCGACCAGCGCACCGGACCGCCAGCCGCGGCCATCGATCACTTGTTCGTTTGCCAGAACCGTCTGGTCGACCGGATCCCAGTTGACCTTCGACTGCTTGCGATAGACCAGTCCCTTCTCCATCATATCGAGGAAGAGATGCTGTTGACGGTGGTAATAGTCCACGTCGCACGTCGCGAACTCGCGGGACCAGTCCAACGAAAGCCCCATGGACTTCAGCTGTCCGCGCATGGTCGCAATGTTCTGGTAGGTCCAGTCCTTCGGGTGAACCTTGTTCTGCATCGCGGCGTTTTCCGCCGGCATGCCGAAAGCGTCCCATCCCATCGGATGCAAAACGTTATAGCCGCGCGCTCGCTTGTAGCGGGCAACCACATCGCCCATGGCGTAATTGCGAACGTGTCCCATGTGAATCCGGCCCGAGGGATACGGAAACATTTCGAGGACGTAGTATTTCTCCCGCGGATCATCATTGTCTGTCTTGAAGACCTCGCCCTCGGTCCATCGGGACTGCCAACGAGGCTCGGCTTCGCGCGGGTTGTAACGTTCGCTGCTCATGTCGTGTTATTCCGGAAATCAGGAGAGGTTGGGCGAGACCTTCACCATGAAACCGCCCAAGCGTCAAGTTTAGGGCCAGCCTTACAGCTTCCTCTTTGACAAGAAGGGGTAGCGTGGTTTTAAGACAGCCTACATATGGGATGGCACGTTCGATCCAACCAGAGACGGCAGACAGGGAACGGAATGATCATGACGCTTGAAGAACGGCTTCTGGACATATTGGGCCGCATCGACAGCGCAACGCGCGACGCCGGGCGCCCAGCGGGTTCGGTGCAGCTGGTGGCCGTCTCCAAGACCTTCGATGCAGATATCGTTCGTCATGCGATAATGGCCGGACAGCGTGTATTCGGTGAAAACCGAGTGCAGGAGGCACAACAGAAATGGCCCATTCTGAAAGCTGAAACGCCCGGCGTGGAGTTGCATCTGATCGGCCCGCTCCAGTCGAACAAGGCCGCTGACGCCGTTTCCCTTTTCGATGTCATCGAGACGGTGGATCGGGAGAAGATCGCACGCGCCCTTGCCGACGAGATGCGCAGGCAGGGGCGTCAGTTGCCAGTATATGTACAGGTGAACACCGGTCTCGAACCGCAGAAGGCCGGCATCGATCCGAAGGAGGTCGTCGCCTTTGTTGCTTTCTGCCGTGAGCAACTGGGACTTTCCGTGATCGGATTGATGTGCATTCCTCCTGTCGACGAAAACCCTGGCCCCCATTTCGCGCTCCTTGCAAAGCTCGCGAAAGAGGCAGGTGTCGAGCGACTGTCGATGGGAATGTCGGGGGACTTCGAGACGGCCGTATCCTTCGGGGCGACGAATGTGAGGGTTGGCTCCGCCATTTTCGGCTCGCGATAACCCGACGATTTGACGAAGAGCAAATCCGATACCGCTTTCGTCTGGCTTTCCACCGGCAGCCTCGTTCCCCTAAATAGGGTCAGGTGCACTGGCGTCGGGAGGAACAGTCATGTCGGAGCGTTACCGGGAGGTTTATGAAACCTGGGAGCATGATCCAGAGGCCTTCTGGGCGACTGCTGCGGAGGGCATCGACTGGTTTAAACCAGCGTCCGAGGTATTTTCTCCGTCCGAGGGCGTGTACGGGCGGTGGTTTGCCGGGGCGGAAACCAATACATGCCACAACTGCATCGACCGGCATATCGATGCCGGCCGTGGTGAGCAGACGGCCGTTATCTACGACAGTCCCGCCTCCGGCACGAAGCGGATCTACAGCTACAACGACGTCCTCGCCGAGGTGAAGGCGATTGCAGCCGTCTTGAAGAACCACGGCATCGGCAAGGGTGACCGGGTTATAATATACATGCCCATGATCCCCGAGGCTGTGTTCTCAATGCTGGCTTGCGCAAGGCTCGGTGCCGTGCACTCGGTGGTCTTCGGCGGGTTTGCAGCGCACGAACTCGCGACGCGCATAGATGATTGCGAGGCCAAGGCCGTCATCAGCGCAAGCTGCGGTCTGGAACCAGGTCGCGTGGTTGCTTACAAACCGCTCCTCGACCATGCCATCGATATGGCGAAAACCAAGCCCGCGTATTGCTTCATTCTCCAACGGGACCAGTTGCACGCCCCCCTGCGCTACGAGCACGGCGATGTGGATTTCGCGCACGCCATCGAGGTCGAAAAGGCCCAGGGAACCGAGATAGCCTGTACTCCGGTCGGCGCAACAGATCCGCTGTACATTCTTTACACCTCTGGCACCACCGGCCAGCCAAAGGGCGTCGTGCGCGACAATGGCGGGCACATGGTCGCCCTCGCCTGGACAATGAAGCACATCTACGGCGTCAAACCCGGCGAAGTTTTCTGGGCTGCTTCGGATATCGGCTGGGTCGTCGGGCATTCCTACATCGTTTACGGACCCCTGCTCGCAGGGAACGCCACGGTCATCTTCGAAGGCAAGCCGGTCGGCACACCTGACGCCGGAACGTTCTGGCGGGTCTGTGCGGAGCACGACGTAAAGGCATTGTTCACAGCGCCTACCGCGTTTCGAGCGATCCGGCGAGAAGACCCGGATGCCGAACATATCCGAAAATATGATCTGAAGGGGCTCCGGACCCTGTTCCTCGCCGGTGAGCGAGCCGATCCGGAGACCATCAAATGGGCGGAGAGACACCTCAAGATACCGGTCGTCGATCATTGGTGGCAGACGGAAACGGGCTGGGCCATCGCTGCCAATCCTGTCGGATTGGGACTTCTTCCGGTTAAATACGGCTCGCCGGCCGTTCCGATGCCCGGCTACCGTATCGAGATACTCGACGACGCGGGCCACACGGTACCGTCCGGGACTCTTGGCAACCTGGTCGTAAAACTGCCTCTGCCGCCGGGGTGCCTGGTCACGTTCTGGAATGCCGACGAGCGTTTCCGGTCGTCCTGCCTTGATGAGTTCCCGGGTTACTACAAGACGGCGGATGCCGGAATGGTCGACGAGGATGGCTACGTCTTCGTCATGGCGCGCACCGATGATATCATCAACTGCGCCGGCCACCGTCTGTCGACGGGTGCGATGGAAGAGGTTTGCGCGATGCATCCGGATGTCGCCGAATGCGCGGTCATCGGTATTGCCGATGAATTGAAGGGCCAGATTCCATGCGGCTTCCTGGTCCTGAAGAACAACGTCAGCAGGGACTTTTCGGCGATCCAACGTGAGGTTGTTCAACTGGTTCGAGACGAAATCGGGCCTGTAGCGGCATTCAAGACTGTCATGAAGGTCGAACGTTTGCCAAAGACAAGGTCAGGCAAGATCCTGAGAGGAACGATGCAGAAGATCGCCGACGGAATGCCCTGGAAGATGCCCGCCACGATCGACGATCCGGCAATCCTTGACGAAATTTCGGTGGTGCTGAAGCAGAACGGTATCGCAGCCAACTGAAATCCGGTGAGACAGTGCAGGCGAAAACCGGAAAGCTCAGCGTCCATCCGATCGACTCGTTACTGGCGTCACGCTGTCGTGATTGACAAGGCCGAGAAGTCTGAAAAACTGGTGCCATACACCAAGCCTTGGGAGGGACAGGATGTCCAGGCGCCGATTTCTTGCGATTGCGTCAGCAACCTTGATCGTTTCGTTTTCCACTCTCATATCAAATGCCTCGGAGACAACGAGGA
The DNA here is from genome assembly GCF_017599385.1 of Ciceribacter sp. L1K22. GTDB lineage: Bacteria > Pseudomonadota > Alphaproteobacteria > Rhizobiales > Rhizobiaceae > Allorhizobium. The sequence goes on along the minus strand of NZ_JAGFPK010000001.1, from coordinate 167,566 downwards.
CGGTCGTCACAACCACCGATGCCGATTATTTTGGCTTCGACCTTCGAACCGAGCGAAATGTCTCACTGGAGCAGTGTGAGCAGACCTGCGTGGAAGACGATATCTGTCGCGCTTTCACCTATAATCCCAAGGCGCGCTGGTGCTTTCTGAAGTCTGATTTCGAAACACCCAACGCTTTCCCAGGAGCAATCGCGGGGCGCGTGGTCGAGGGCGGTGACGATGTCGATCTGGGTGCTCCTCCCGCGCTTGCCTTTGTTTCGGAGGCCATTCGCCAGCAGGCTCGCGATCAGAAGGCAAACCTTTCCTTGCCGGATGGCTATGCCGGAATGGGTTTTGCCGGCCTTGTGGGTTTCGCTCACTCGGAGCTTTCTGCTGGGCGGCCTGAGGGCGCTCTCTCGGCATACAAGGCAGCCTTGTCGATTGAGGCGGAAGATCCCGAAATCTGGCTGGGCGCCGCGCGTGCTGCAAACCGAATCGTCGGCAATCCCGACCTTCGGGCTGAAGGTGTTCCGCTCGCCTTCAATGCCTATCTTGTCAGTCGCACGGCCGGCAGTCGCGCCGGCGCGCTGGTCGCGCTCGCGGAAACCCTCGCAACAACGGAAAACTATCGCGCCGCATTGTCTGCGTATAGGGAAAGTCTCGCTTTGGTCGAAGCTGCACCTGTGGTGGCCGCTTATGAGGATTTGCGGGCGCGGTATGGATTCCGTGTCATTGATCATTCGATCGATTCAGATGGTGTCACGCCGCGGGCATGCGTGCAGTTCTCGGAGCCGCTGGTCAAGCGTGGTATCGATTACGAGAACTTCGTTCTTCTCGATGGGAAGGCGCCGCAGGCTGTCAGTGCGAAGGAAAATCAGATCTGCGTGGAAGGACTTGTCCACGGACAACGCTACCAGCTTCTCGTCCGGGCCGGGCTTCCCTCGTCAGTGGATGAAGACCTGCCGCAGGCCGTAAATCTCGATCTCTATGTGCGGGACCGCGCGCCCTCGGTGCGCTTCACCGGCGAGAATTTCGTTCTCCCGTCTACTGCACGCCATGGTATCCCGCTTGTCACCATCAACACCGACAGCGTCGACCTGTCTCTCTTCCGGATTGGCGAGCGAGGCATTGCCCCGATGTTTGCCGGTGGACGCTTCCTCAACCAGCTCGACGGTTATGATGCCGAGCGGATCGAAGCGGAAACGGGCGAAATTGTCTGGAAGGGCACGCTGGAAACAGCGTCGGACGTGAACCGCGACGTCGTCACCAGCGTGCCCGTTGACGAAATCCTGAAGGAACGTCGGCCGGGTGTGTATGTCCTGACGGCGACGATTCCCAGCAAGCCTTCCGAAGAATGGGACAGTCGTGCGACACAGTGGTTTGTTGTTTCGGACATAGGACTATCGACGTTCGCCGGGACCGACGGTCTTTCCGTGTTCGTTCGATCCCTGGCAACTGCCGAACCGTTGGAAGGCGTTGAGCTACAGCTCCTGGCGAAGAACAACGAGATTCTCGGCACAGCGACAAGCGACAAGGAAGGTCGCGCGATCTTCGCCGCCGGCCTCGTGAGAGGGGAAGCCGCACTTTCTCCCGCGGTCATGACAGCCCGCAAGGGTGAGGATGACTACGTCTTTCTCGACATGACCAAAGCCGGCTTCGATTTGTCGGATCGGGGCGTGACCGGTCGTCTCGCACCTGGGGCAATTGACATCTTCGCGTGGACAGAGCGCGGTATCTATCGTCCAGGGGAAGCCGTCCACACGGCGGCCTTGGCGCGTGATGGAGATGCCTCCGCGATCGAAGGCCTGCCGTTGACGTTCATATTCGCTCGGCCCGATGGCGTCGAATATAGACGTATCGTCAGCAAGGGTGGTGATCTGGGCGGGCATTTCCTGGAATTACCCCTGTTGGCCAATGCCATGCGGGGGACATGGACCGTATCGGTCCACGCGGACCCGAAGCAATCGGCGATCGCCCGCAAGACGTTCCTCGTGGACGACTTTGTTCCGGACCGTATCGAGTTCGATCTCACTAGCACGGACACAGAAATCGAGCCGGGAACACCCCAGTCGGTGGCAATTTCCGGGCGCTATCTCTACGGAGCACCGGCCGCCGGACTGAGTTACGAGGGAGAAGTCACGGTGCGGCCGACGCGGACGCGCCAGGGATTCGAGGGATACCAGTTCGGTCTGGTTGATGAAGAGTCCTCCGAAGATAGCCGGATTCCGATTGATGACGCTCAGCCGCTGGACGATGCCGGAAATGCCGTTCTCGACATCCTCGTGGATGAAGTTCCCGTCACGACGCAGATGTTGAATGCCGAGATCGTTGTCCGTCTGGGAGATGGCGGAGGAAGAGCGGTGGAACGAAAACTGGTACTGCCTGTTCGGCAGGATGGCCAGATGATCGGTATCAAGCCTGAATTCGATGGATCGGTTTCCGAGAATGCGTTGGCGCGCTTCCACGTTCTGGCTGTCGACAGCGATGGCAATCGACAGGAAGCGTCGGGCCTGCGTTGGAAACTGCTCAGGCTCGAGCGGAACTATCAGTGGTACCGGGACGGAACCTCGTGGCGCTTCGAGCCCGTTGTCACAACCAGACAGGAAGCGGATGGGCTGGTCGATCTGACCTCCGACGGTGCGGAATTGTCCATTCCAGTGTCTTGGGGCCGATACCGCCTGGAGGTCGAGGGCACATCGGTAGACGCTCCGGCTACCAGCGTGGAGTTCGACGCCGGTTGGTACGTGGAACAGGCATCGACGGAAACCCCGGATGCTCTCGAGATATCTCTCGACCGCGAAAGCTACTCGGTGGGTGAAACCGCTGTCCTAAAGGTATCGCCGAGGTTTGCCGGCAAGCTCCTTGTCACGGTTGGTACCGACAGCCTGCTGACTGCCATTGACGCGACCGTTGACGGGGAGGCGGCAGAGGTTCGCCTGCCTGTCACAGAGGCGTGGGGCGGCGGAACGTATATAACCGCATCGCTCCACAGACCGGGGGACGCCATCGAGAGCCGGATGCCCTCAAGGGCAATCGGCATTGTGTGGGCAAAGGTGGATCCCGGTTCCGCAAAGCTTTCGGTGGAACTGGCGACACCCGACAAAATCGAGCCGCGTCAGTCTCTTTCTGTCCCCATCAGCGTCAGCGGCGCGGGCAGCGATCAAGAAGCCTATGTTGTGGTCGCCGCCGTCGATGTGGGTATCCTCAATCTCACGCGTTACGAGACACCGGATCCGGACGGCTGGTATTTTGGACAGCGGCGTCTTGGCCTCGAGCTCAGAGATCTCTACGGCCAGTTGATCGATGGATCGCTCGGAGCTGCCGGGCGTATCCGGACGGGGGGCGACGGCGCCCAGACCCCGCTGCAGGGAGACCCGCCGAAAGAAAAACTGGTTGCCTTCTTCTCTGGCGCGATCCGTCTTGATGCCGACGGTAAAGCTGAGGTGTCGTTCGATATTCCCCAATTCAACGGCACCGTCCGGCTCATGGCTGTCGCCTGGTCGAAACAGGGCGTAGGGCATGCCACCAGGGATGTCGTCGTGCGCGATCCCGTTGTCATCAGCGCAAATCTCCCCCGTTTCATGGCTCCGGGAGACGAAACCGAGTTTCGGATTGAACTCGCTGCAACCGATGTCCCTTCGGGCGGGTTCGATATCGCTTTGTCCTCGAACTCGGTCCTCGCAATTGCACCGCAGGATGCGATGCGGACGATTGAGCTGACGTCTGGGAAGACAGCGGCGATCACGGTCCCTTTATCCGCTGTTCGGGCGGGGGGTGGGACAATAGATCTTGCTCTGACGAACGGCAGCGGATTGCTTCTGGAGCGCCGCTTTGATCTCCGCGTCCGCCCTGCGGCGCTGCCGATCACGGAGCGCCGGGAACTGACGCTGTCACCCGGCGCCACGCTTGCCGTCGATGGTGAGCTGCTGTCAGACAGCCTGCTGGATGACGCATCGATCAGCGTCAATGTCACCCGCGCATCTGGCCTTGATCCCGCTGCCATGCTCATGAGTCTCGATCTTTATCCTTATGGCTGTGCCGAGCAGACCACCAGCCGTGCATTGCCGCTTCTCTACTTCAACGAGATCGCGTCCATGACCGGACTGCCGGCGAGCAAAGAGATCGAAAAACGGGTCCAGGACGCAATATTCCGTCTCTTGTCCTTCCAGTCGTCCAGCGGGAGTTTTGGTCTCTGGGGACCCGGATATGGCGACATGTGGCTCGACTCCTATGTCACCGACTTCCTGACACGGGCGCGCGAGAAGGGGTACGACGTTCCGGCTGAAGCTCTGGTCCAGGCACTCGACAACCTTCAGAACCAGGTTGGCTATGGCGCTGACATCAGGGTCCAGGGAAACTCCGTCGCTTATGCGCTTTATGTGCTCGCCCGGAACAGGAAAGCGGCGCTGAGCGACCTGCGGTATTACGTCGATACGGCTCTGAACGATTTTCCAACGCCCCTTGCCAAGGCGCATCTGGCTGCGGCGCTCGCACTGTATGGGGATGAGACACGTTCGAAGTCAGTGTTCCTGGATGCGGTGCAGATGTCCGAGCAGGCGTCGATCACCAAGATCAGCTACGACAACGCAAATTATGGATCGCCGCTACGCGATGCCGCTGCCATTCTGGCGCTGGCGGCGGAAAGTCGGCCAGTTCCACCGATCGTGCCCGAACTCACCCGAATGGTAGAGCGCGACTGGAAGCAGAAGCGCTATATCAGCACGCAGGAACTGAGCTGGGGTCTGCTAGCGGCACGGGCGCTGACCGCTGGCGACGATGCGATCAAGTTGGCTGTAGACGGAACTGCGCACACCGGTGCTTACAGAACCAGGCTGGAAGGGTCCGCAATCCTCTCCGACGCGCTCGCGATCACAAACGAAGGTACCGAAAATGTGTCGGTCGCAATAACGACGGTGGCCGCGCCAGCCGTGCCGCTCGCTGCCGGGGGCGGCGGCTTTACGATCAATCGCGGCTACTACGACATGAGCGGCAACGAGGCCAACATTTCGGAGGCCAGTCAGAACGAGCGATACGTGGTGGTGCTGGAGGTGACGGAGAGCCTCGACTCCCCGCAGCAGATACTCATCACCGATCTGCTGCCGGCTGGATTCGAGATCGACAATCCAAGCCTCGTCGATAGCGCGAAACTGGAAAACTTCAGCTGGATCGGCGAGACCGAAACCGCCCATCTGGAGTTCCGCGATGACCGCTTCGTCGCTGCGATCGACAGGCCCCAAGGCAACAACGACGTGATCAGCCTGGCCTATGTGGTCCGTGCAGTTCGTCCCGGCACGTATGAGCATCCTGCGGCCTACGTGGAAGATATGTATCGGCCGGAACTGCAGGCTCGTACGGCGACAGGCCGGATGGCAGTGCAGGCGCGTCCGTGAAGACCCGACTGTTCCTGGCGCTGGGTCTTTTCGCGGCCTTGGCCGCTGCCGCATCGACTGCGGCTGTCCTCTGGGTCGACAAGAGGTTTCCTCCTCCCTTGGAGAAAGCGTCGATCGTGTCGACGGAACTGCTAGATGCCGACGGCGGTCTGCTGCGGGCGTTCGCCACCCCCGAAGGGCGGTGGCGTCTGCGAACGGAGACGGGTGATGTCGATCCGCGACTGATCGACATGCTGGTGGCGTATGAGGATCGGCGGTTCTGGGACCATCAGGGAGTGGATCCTCTTGCGCTTCTGCGTGCTGCCGGCCAGCTGGTCGGGAATGGCAGGATCGTCTCCGGCGGTTCGACGCTGACAATGCAGCTGGCCCGGCTTCTCGATCCGGGTCGTCCCCGCACGTTCACGACGAAGCTCGTTCAAATTTTCAGGGCGCTTCAAATCGAGAGCCGGCTAAGCAAGAAGCAGATCCTGGACCTTTATCTGACGCTCGCACCGTACGGCGGCAATATAGAAGGCGTTCGGGCGGCAAGTCTCGCCTATTTCGGGAAGGAGCCGACCCGGTTGACGCTGGAAGAGTCCGCTCTTCTCGTAGCGCTGCCGCAGCTGCCTGAGGCCCGCCGTCCTGATCGCCATCCGGTGAATGCGGCCAATGCAAGAACGCGCGTCCTTAAGAGGCTCCTCTCGCTGGGGTTGGTTGAAGAGACGGAAGTTCAACGTGCGCAATTGACGCCGGTCCAAAAGGCGCGGCGCCAGCTTCCGGCGCTTGCCGCTCATCTGGCCGAGGCGGCAATAAAGCGGCAACCGGATGCTCGGGAGCATCGGTCGACGATTCGCAAGTCGATACAGGAGCAACTGGAGGCCGTCGCGCGCGAATCGGTGGCCCGGCTCGATGACAAGGTGGCTCTGGCGATCGTCATGGCGGATGCCCGAACCGGCGACATCATCGCGGAGGTCGGCTCGGCGGATTATTTCGACCCGACTCGCTCCGGTTGGATCGACATGACGACGGTCAAGCGGTCGCCCGGTTCAACACTCAAGCCGTTCATATATGCACTTGCGTTCGAAGAAGGCGTGGTTGCGCAGGAGACCCTGGTTGAAGATAGACCTGCCGACTTCTTCGGCTACCGTCCCAGGAATTTCGACATGGCCTATCAAGGCGACGTCAGCGTGCGACAGGCGTTGCAGCTATCGCTCAACGTCCCGGCCGTGAAGCTGCTCGACACGGTGGGCCCGCTGAAACTCGCCGCTCGCCTTCGAAGGGCGGGGGTCGATCTGAAGCTGCCACGCGACGAGGCGCCGGGGCTTGCCATCGCACTTGGGGGCGCCGGAGTAACGCTTCGCGAGCTTGTGCAGCTCTATACCGCTTTCGGCAATCGCGGCCGGCCGGTACGCCTGACCGACGGGATTCGTGAGCCGGGACCCGACGTCGATGATGCCGCCATGATGGACGCCAGCGCCGCATGGAACGTGGTTGACGTGCTCACCGGCGTTACGCCACCGCCCCAGCGCAGATCCTTGGGCATAGCCTACAAGACAGGCACCAGCTATGGCTATCGCGATGCGTGGTCGGTCGGTTTCGACGGTCGATACGTGATCGGCGTCTGGGTTGGGCGTCCCGACAATGGCGCCGTCCCGGCGATGACGGGTTATGGCACCGCCGCGCCCATTCTTTTTGACGCCTTTGAGCGGTCCGGCCTGGTGGGAACACCCTTTCCGCCTGCTCCGGGTGGCGTAAAGCGACGTGCTCTCGCTGATCTTCCGGCATCACTTCGTCGCTTCTCGACGGATTCAGATGGACTGTTGCAACTGTCTGGCCGGCAGAAGGCGCCCCAGATCGTTTATCCGCCCGATGGGGCTCAGGTTGAACTCGGACGCGCAGTGGATGGCACCCCAATACCGCTGGCTTTAAAACTCCAGGATGGCAGGCCACCGTTCCGATGGCTCGCGGATGGGAAGCCTATGGCCGAGCAGAGCCGCTCGAGGGTCAGCCAATGGAGCCCTGAAGGCGGTGGCTATTCCAGGCTGACTGTCATCGATGCCCAGGGACGCGCAGCCAGCGTCGGCGTGTTCATCAAGCTGTTTTGACAGGGCAATAAAAAAGCCCGGTCGAGGGCCGGGCTTTCGAGGTCGCAACGATCAAAACCGATCGTCGTCCTCATCATCCTCGTTGCGGGTCGATTTCAGCGACTGCAGCTTGGCGAAGACGGCGTTGGCGTCGATTTCCTTCTCTTCCTCGCGCTTATAGTCGCTGCCGAGGAACTCGGTCTCGTTGGCGGACTGCAGGGTTGCGCCAAGCTCGGCAGCGGTCGGCAAAGGCCTGCCCTTGGATGCCTTCTCCACCTCCAGGTCGAGATCGATCTGGCTGCAGAGGCCAAGTGTGACCGGGTCCATCGGCGTGAGGTTGGTCGAGTTCCAGTGCGTGCGGTCGCGGATCTGTTCGATCGTGCTTTTGGTCGTGCCCACGAGACGCGAAATCTGGGCGTCCTTCAGTTCAGGATGGTTCCGGACGAGCCAGAGAATGGCGTTCGGGCGGTCCTGACGCTTGGAAACCGGCGTGTAGCGGGGTCCCCGGCGTTTCGAGTCCGGGACGCGGACCTTCGGCTCGGAGAGCTTCAGCTTGTATGCCACATCGTTTTCACCACGCTTGATTTCCTCGCGCGACAACTGGCCGGTCGAAATCGGGTCGAGCCCCTTGATTCCCTGCGCTGCCTCGCCATCGGCGATTGCCTTTACCTCGAGCGGATGGAGCTTGCAGAACTGCGCGATCTGATCGAATGAGAGCGCCGTGTTGTCTACAAGCCATACGGCTGTCGCCTTCGGCATGAGCAATGCTTGAGCCATCTGAAAATAGTCCTTCTCTCCGTCCGCGCCGGTGCTCGCGGGCCGTGGGTTTCAACCACAATTTCCGGGAATTTAGGGTCGTATAGCCGGAAATCCCGCGAATTGCAATTCTTTGTCCCGCAATGACCTTTGTCTAATTGTCGGGTCGGCGCATTTTGCTATGAATGAACTCGAATGGCTGGGGGCGAGGACCTTCGAAAAAGCCTGCGCATACACATGAGGAGGAGTTCATGTCTGCCAAGACCTATCCGGTTCTCAAGTCGGCCAAGAGCCGCGCTTTGATCGATAACGAAAAATATCTGAAATGGTACCAGGACAGTGTCGAGGATCCGGACAAGTTCTGGGACAAGCATGGCAAGCGCATTGACTGGTTCAAGCCGTACACGAAGGTCAAGAACACCTCGTTCAGGGGCAAGGTCCCGATCAAATGGTATGAGGACGGCATTACCAATGTGTCCTACAACTGCATCGACCGGCACCTGAAAACCCATGGCGAACGCACGGCGATCATCTGGGAAGGCGACAACCCCTATATCGACAAGAAGATCACCTACAACCAGCTGTACGAGCAGGTGTGCCGCCTCGCGAACGTGCTGAAGGCAAATGGCGTGAAGAAGGGTGATCGGGTCACCATCTACATGCCGATGATTCCGGAAGCGGCCTATGCGATGCTCGCCTGCGCCCGCATCGGTGCCATCCACTCGGTCGTCTTCGGTGGCTTCTCGCCCGAGGCGCTGGCTGGACGTATCGTCGACTGCGAATCGACGTTCGTGATCACCTGCGACGAGGGTGTTCGCGGCGGCAAGCCCGTGCCGCTCAAGGAAAACACCGATATAGCGATCGACATTGCCGCGAAGCAGTACGTGATCGTCAACAAGGTGCTCGTCGTGCGGCGCACCGGTGGCAAGATCGAATGGGCACCCGGCCGGGATCTCTGGTATCATCAGGAAACGGCGAAGGTTAAGCCGCATTGCGAACCGGTGAAGATGAAGGCGGAGGATCCGCTGTTCATCCTCTACACGTCCGGGTCGACCGGCAAGCCAAAGGGTGTCCTGCACACGACCGGCGGATATCTCGTGTACGCGTCCATGACGCATGAATACGTCTTCGACTACAAGGACGGCGAGATCTACTGGTGCACCGCCGATGTCGGCTGGGTGACGGGGCATTCCTACATCGTCTACGGTCCGCTCGCCAACTGCGCCACCACGGTGATGTTCGAAGGCGTGCCGAATTTCCCGGACCAGGGGCGTTTCTGGGAAGTGATCGACAAGCACAAGGTCAACGTGTTCTACACCGCTCCGACCGCCATCCGCGCTCTCATGGGAGCTGGCGACGACTTCGTGAAGAGATCTTCGCGATCCAGCCTCCGCCTCCTCGGTTCCGTCGGCGAGCCCATCAATCCCGAAGCCTGGGAATGGTACTACAACGTGGTTGGCGATCAGCGCTCGCCGATCGTCGATACATGGTGGCAAACTGAAACTGGAGGTATTCTGATTACGCCTCTACCCGGCGCCACCGATCTCAAGCCCGGATCGGCCACCCGTCCGTTCTTTGGCATTCAGCCGCAACTCGTCGATAACGAAGGCAATGTCATCGAAGGGGCGGCAGACGGCAATCTGTGCATCATCGACAGCTGGCCCGGTCAAGCGCGGACGGTTTACGGTGACCACCAGCGCTTTATTCAGACGTATTTCTCTACCTATAAGGGCAAATACTTCACCGGCGATGGCTGCCGCCGCGACGAAGATGGGTACTACTGGATTACCGGACGCGTCGATGACGTTCTCAATGTGTCAGGCCACCGTCTGGGTACCGCCGAGGTCGAATCGGCGCTCGTCTCGCACCACCTCGTTTCCGAAGCCGCAGTTGTCGGCTATCCGCACCCCATCAAGGGTCAGGGCATCTATTGCTACGTGACTCTGATGGCGGATCATGAGGGTGACGACAAGCTCCGCCAGGACCTCGTCAAACATGTCCGCACCGAGATCGGGCCGATCGCCACTCCGGACAAGATCCAGTTCGCTCCCGGACTGCCGAAAACGCGATCCGGCAAGATCATGCGGCGCATCCTGCGAAAGATTGCGGAGGACGACTTCGGCGCGCTCGGAGATACGTCAACGCTCGCCGATCCGGGTGTGGTCGATGACCTGATCGCCAATCGGCAAAACCGCGCTCCCTGACGATGTTTCGCCCCTCCTGCGCAAACGGGAGGGGCATCAATCTAGCAAAGAGGCGGTTCCTTTCGGCCACCGTCGTATGGCCTTGCGAGGCCTGCCGACAACATCGCGCTCCCCAGATCCTGGCCATTCTTAAGGCGGACGGCAGCGACGATCCGGCCGTAATATTTGTCGCCGGCGATGTCCGTCAGTTCAAGCGTCGCGTCGTCGGGGACAAGGCTCTTCAGCACGTCCTTCGCCTCGATGGCCCGACGCCGGGATTCGAAGCAGGACGAGCGAAGCTCTGGCGCATCGATCCCTCTCAGTCGCACATAGGTGATGATGCGATGATCCGGCCACGGCGTGGCCTCCACGAGCAAGGTATCACCGTCAATGACTTCGAGGAGATTGGCCGTCACCGGCCCGGACAGACGCTGCCGGGACTCGGCATACTGCACTGGAAGCGCGAGCGCCAGAAGCAAGGCTGTGATGTGTCGCAGCGATAACATGAGAGGAATATATTCCTCTTACTGTCAGCGCGCAACGGTGCCAACGTCAGAAATCGATGGCTCGACCGTTGATCTCCCAGTCGCCGAAACGAGCGGGATCGGAACCGCCGCGTCCGCCGATTTCTACCGCGGGCTGACTTTCAGTCGCATCGCGGCGCCGCGCCTCAGCTTCCGCAAGCGCTCGCCTGGCCGCGGGACTCAGAGCCTTCTGATTCCCATCGCCAGATGCGGTCTGTCCCGCATTGTTGTCATTGTCCGCATTGGCGCCCATGACCGAATCGTTCCTTGCCATTATTGAAACTTGACGTGCGCTTTTTAAATCTAAGGCAGACTGATCGATGATCCAACCCCTGGGGTGGATTTACACGGGAGAACGCCATGAACCTCATACGGACTGCCATGTTGCTCGCCTTCATGACGGCGCTGTTCATGGGTGTTGGTTATCTTATCGGTGGCCAGGGCGGTATGATGATCGCGCTTGTGATTGCCGCCGGGATGAATTTCTTCTCCTACTGGAACTCTGACCGGATGGTGCTGTCCGCCTATCACGCTCAGGAGGTGGATGAGCGGACGGCACCTGAATTTTACCACATGGTGAGGGATCTGACGGCTCGGGCGAACCTGCCCATGCCGCGCGTTTACGTTTTCGACAACGATCAGCCGAACGCCTTCGCCACCGGCCGTAATCCGCAAAATGCTGCGGTCGCAGCGTCGACCGGTCTTCTGCGTACTCTCTCGCCCGAAGAGGTGGCCGGGGTGATGGCTCATGAACTCGCGCATGTCGAAAATCGCGATACCTTGACGATGACGATCACCGCGACCCTCGCTGGCGCGATATCGATGTTGTCGAACTTCGCCTTCTTCTTTGGCGGAAGCCGGGATGATCGGAACAACCCGCTGGGTTTCGTCGGCATCCTGATTGCCATGATCGTGGCTCCGCTCGCTGCGATGCTGGTTCAGATGGCGATCAGCCGCACACGCGAGTATGCCGCTGATCGGCGGGGCGCGGAAATTTGCGGAAATCCCCGTTGGCTGGCGTCCGCGCTTGCGAAGATCGCCGGCGCCGCCACCCGAATTCACAACGACGATGCCGAGCGGAACCCGGCCACGGCGCACATGTTCATCATCAATCCCCTGTCGGGGCAACGGATGGACAACCTCTTCTCCACGCACCCGAACACGGAAAACCGGATCGCGGCATTGGAACAGATGGCTACCGACGGGCAATTTCGCTCGACCGACCGGGATGTCACTGCTAAGGCGGGGCGCAGGTCGCGCACTGTGCCGGACACGGGCTGGGGGCGTGGCGGAACAAGTTCACGTAAAGGTCCCTGGTCTTGAATTCGAATACAAAGGGCAATGTCCCCTCCCCTAAAGGTCGGGGAACTTTGCCCGAGAAGGCCGGACTGGAGGCGCGCGCAACGGCTGCGAGATTGCTGGCCGCCGTGGTGGATCGAAAAACCTCTCTCGACGGCATGCTGGACGCCGAACACGGGAATCCGGCATATCTTGCGCTCGATCCGACGGATCGAGGCTTGGTACGCGCGATCGTTCAATCGTCGCTACGCTATCTGCCGCGCATTGAAGCAATCCTTGATCGCCTTCTCGCGACCCCACTGCCTGCCGGTGCTCGTTCTTTGCAGCACGTGCTGGTAACGGGTGCAGCGCAGGTCCTCTATCTGGACATACCAGATCATTCCGCCGTTGATCTCGCGGTGGAAATGGCCAACCGCGATCCGCGAAACAGGCGTTTCGCCAAACTGGTCAATGCGATCCTGCGCCGCGTCAGTCGTGACAAAGCAATCTTGCTGGAAGAGGTGTCGGGTATCGCCTGCGTTCCGTCGTGGTTCGAGCAACGGCTTGTCGATGCCTACGGCCGCGAACGTGCCATCAGCATCGCTGAGGCGATCCTGGAACCTGCCGCAATCGATCTGACGGTCAAGCAGGATTCCGAAGTCTGGGCAGCACGGTTGGAAGGCCGGTTGCTTCCGACTGGAAGTCTCCGTCTGCAGGCCTTCAAGGGTGCGGTCTCCGAGCTCGATGGATATGACGATGGCGCCTGGTGGGTTCAAGACGCGGCGGCCTGTCTGCCTGCCCAACTGTTCGGCAAAACTCTGGCCGGCCGGCGCGTCGCAGATCTTTGCGCGGCGCCCGGCGGAAAGACCGCGCAGCTCCTGCTTGCGGGTGCCGAGGTGGTTGCAGTCGAGCAATCGGCCAATCGTCTTCGCCGTTTGGAGACCAATCTCTCGCGCCTCGGGCTGAGCGCGCAAACCGTGAAGTCGGATCTGCTTGCGCTGGATGCCGGTGACGGATTCGACGCAGTCCTGCTTGATGCACCGTGCTCATCGACAGGCACTATCAGACGTCATCCGGACGTTTTATGGACCAAGTCGCCGGAGGATATCGGGAAACTGGCCGAGGTGCAGGGACGGTTGCTTCGCCATGCCATGACACTTGTCCGGCCAGGAGGTCTGCTGGTTTTTTCGAACTGCTCGCTTGATCCGCTGGAAGGAGAGATGCTGGTCGAGAACGTTTTGTCGAACCGTAGCGATTTTGCGCGCGAACCGGTGCTACCGGAGAACTGGCCAGGTCTCGAGACCGCCATCACCGCAAAGGGAGAATTCCGCACCACGCCGGACATGCTGCCTGCAGCGGACGGCGTTGCGGGTGGAATGGATGGCTTCTACGCCTGCGTTCTCAGACGCCTTTCATGAAATCTTAATTCAAAGGCCAGATGAATCAGATTTCGAACCTGCTAAAACAGGCGCCGTGACCGTGGTCGCATCTCCAAATCGGCGGTGGGCGAAAAGTGCGGTCAAAGCGCTGTGCGTACAGGTGAGCTCGTCGCGGATGCGCCACGGGTTTGAGAGCGAGGAAGCTTGATTCGGCTCTATGTGCGTGAGCTATGGCGCAGGACGCTCCGTCGATCCGCCATGCAGCCCCGTTTGCGGCTTGGCAGCTGGAAGCGGACGAAGCTGCTTGTTGCGCCGACCGATCTGCGGGCGATTGATCCCTTTGTTGCAGAGGAGATCATGCTGGGACGATTTCCTTTGGCGGGTCGCATTCTGGAGGTTGGCGAGGACTCGCCCTTCGCGCACGACATGCCGTCGGAGCTTTTTTCCGTCCGCCTGCAGTCCTTTTCCTGGCTCCGGCATATTCGTTCCAGCAAGGATGACGAATGCCGCGGACGAACGCGGTTCATTCTAGACGACTGGATCGATCGATACGGCTCCTGGGCAACCGGTGGCGCCTGGGAACCTGACGTGGCTGCACAACGCCTTATCGCTTGGCTGTCCCATTCCCCGATCGTGCTGCAAGGCGCCGATGCCGGCTTCTATCGCCGCTTTTTGTCGAGTGTCTACCACCACGTCCGTTATCTGGACCGAATGTGCGATTTTGCGCCCGACGGTCTTCCGCGGTTCAGGGCGCGTATCGCCCTGGCCTTTGCCTCGATCGCGATGGAGAATTCGGCTTCGTCGATCCGCCGCGCGTCCCGGGCACTCGATCGTGAGATCGAGCGGCAAATACTACCGGATGGTGGACATATCTCGCGAAACCCACAGGCCGCCGTCGAGCTTTTGCTCGACCTCCTGCCGCTCCGGCAAACCTACATAAACCTCGGCCATGAGGTGCCAAACCGCCTCATCCCGGCGATTGATCGCATGTTTCCGGCGATCCGCTTCTTCCGGCATCAGGGCGGCGATCTTGCGCTGTTCAACGGCGCCACGTTGACACTCGCCAATGATCTGATGGCGGTACTGCGCTACGACGAGACCGCCGGCCAGCCATTCAAGGCTTTGCCCCACAGCCAGTTCCAAAGGCTGTCGGCGGGTGACACCGTGATCATCACCGATGTCGGTCGACCTCTGTCAGACGACCTTTCGCGCGTCGCGCATGCGGGCTGTCTTTCCTTCGAGATGTCCTCCGGCCGGCAGCGTTTCATCGTCAATTGCGGGTCGCCCCGGTTCGCCGGAAGCACGTTGCGGGAAATAGCGCGCGAGACCGCGGCCCACAGCACCGTGATCCTCGGCGACCGGTCTTCCTGTCGGATCTCGCGGTCCGATTTTCTCGGTCCGATCTTCGTGGACGGCGTCCGGGAGGTCGATGTCAACAGACAGACAGGGACGGATGGCAGCGACCGCCTCCTGGCACGGCATGATGGTTATCTCGGGCGATACGGCGTTCTGCATGAGCGCGAGATCCGTCTCAGCGCGGATGGCAACAAGATCATCGGTCGGGACCGGATCCTTCTGCCGGACAGGGAGCCTGCGACGGGGGTCTATCCGGAGCCGGCGCTGGCGCGCTTTCATGTGCACCCTTCGGTCACGTGCACGCAACTTGACGAGCAGACGATCCGACTCGATAGCGCGAGTGGCGGAAGCTGGACCTTCAAGGCCATTGCCGGCACGGCTGCCCTGACGGAGGACGTTTTCTTCGCCGATGCGTCAGGGACACGGCCATCGGAACAGATCGAGTTGACGTTCCTCACGCCGGAGATCGTCTGGTCGTTTACCTATAGTCCCTAACGACACGGCGCTCTCCAGCCAAAGCGCGGTTTCATCCCGGCGAAAGCTGTGCTAGGCGCACCGCGAAGGTTTCCACCGTGAGCCTCAATCCACGCAGAGCGGAGTTGCGCCATGGCCGTCGTATCGAAGAAAACCCCTGTTCCCGATCTCGTTCCGGTAAAGACGGCCCTGTTGTCGGTATCCGACAAAACAGGTGTCATCGACCTCGCGCGGGCGCTTAGCGACGCAGGCGTGCGCCTTCTGTCCACAGGCGGAACGCACAAGGCCATAGCCGCCGCCGGCCTGCCGGTGACGGACGTCTCCGACGTTACCGGATTTCCAGAAATCATGGATGGTCGCGTCAAGACCCTTCATCCCAACGTGCATGGTGGCCTGCTGGCCATACGTGATGATGCCGAGCACGCGGCGGCGATGGCGGAGCATGGGATAGAGGGCATCGATCTCGCGGTCATCAATCTCTATCCGTTCGAGCAGGTCCGTGCCCAGGGCGGGGATTACCCGACCACCGTCGAAAACATTGATATCGGTGGACCGGCCATGATCAGGGCGTCCGCCAAGAACCACGCCTATGTCGTGGTTCTGACCGATCCCTCCGACTACCAGGGACTGCTCGAGGAACTCTCGTCGAACGGTGGGGCGACACGATATGGATATCGTCAGCGCATGGCGGCAAAGGCCTACGGGCGTACCGCCGCCTACGATGCGACGATTTCGAACTGGCTCTGCGAAACGCTGGCCATCGAGACGCCGGATTACCGAGCGATCGGGGGCGCTTTGAAGGAGAGGATGCGTTACGGTGAAAATCCGCATCAGTCGGCCGCCTTCTACGTCACCGGCGAAGGCCGTCCCGGTGTCGCAACCGCCGAGCTCCTTCAGGGCAAGCAGCTTTCCTATAACAACATCAACGACACCGATGCGGCTTATGAACTGGTGGCTGAGTTCCTGCCACAGAACGGGCCGGCCTGCGCCATTATCAAGCACGCCAACCCGTGCGGTGTGGCGACCGGCGCGACGCTCGTGGATGCCTATATGCGCGCGCTTTCTTGCGACGCCGTCTCGGCGTTTGGAGGGATCGTCGCGCTGAACCAGACCCTGGATGCGGCGACCGCAACGGAGATCGTCAAGCTCTTCACGGAGGTGATCATCGCGCCTGACGTGGACGAAGAGGCACGAGCCATCATCGCGTCGAAGCCCAATCTTCGCCTGCTGAAAGCGGGTGGACTTCCTGACGCCCGCGCCGCCGGGTTGACGGCCAAGACGGTGTCGGGCGGCCTTCTCGTCCAGTCGCGGGACAATCTCGTGGTGGAGGACCTGCAGCTCAAGGTCGTTACAAAGCGCGCCCCGACGCCGACGGAGCTGGAAGACATGAAGTTCGCCTTCAAGATCGCCAAGCATGTCAAATCGAACGCGGTCATTTACGCGAAGGATGGACGCTCTGTGGGCATTGGCGCCGGTCAGATGAGCCGCGTCGATTCAGCTCGGATCGCCGCCATGAAGGCCGAGGATGCCGCGCGCGCCATGGGTCTCGAAGCGCCGTTGACGCACGGATCGGCCGTGGCCTCGGAAGCCTTCTACCCGTTCGCCGACGGACTTCTTGCGGCAATTGCGGCGGGCGCGACGGCCGTTATACAGCCGGGTGGGTCCATGCGCGACGAGGAGGTGATTGCCGCCGCCGATGAGCACGGTGTCGCCATGGTGTTCACGGGTGTCCGCCATTTCCGGCATTAAGCCGGTTTCGGGTGGGGATCCACGAACCGCTACGTTAGGCGCGGCCTTGGCTCTCGGGTTGGTGCGCGGGGTAAGGTACCCTCAGCATCGCCAGCAGTCCGATGAGCAGGAATACGACGAGCGCGGCCATGCCCATCCGCGCCGAGCCGGTCGCTGTCGTCACAACGGCAACGGCCAGTGGCGCTGTAAACGCCGTGGCGCGGCCCGACAAGGCGAACAGTCCGAAATACCGGCCCGCCTCGTCCGGAGAAACGCTGCGCGCCAGATAGGATCGGGCCGATGCCTGGACGGGGCCGAATGCGAGGCCTATCAGCAGACCGTAAAGTATATAGGCTTTCTCCGCCGCCGTTCCGAACAAGCCGCCATGGTCGGTAGTCGAGAGTTCCAGCCATCCGAAGAGAGTGAAGCCCGGTCCTGTCGAGACGATACCGACGGTCGCGATAGTCAGGAGCGCGAGACTGATGACCACGACCCGTTTTGAGCCGATCTTGCTGTCCAGTCGCCCAGCGAACACGCAGCCACCGATGGCGACAACATTGAGAATGATCCCATAAACGCCGAGTTCGAGCGTCTGCCAGGCGAACATTCCGGCCGCAAACGTCCCGCCCAATGCCAGGAGCCCGTTGACACCGTCCTGGTAGATCATTCGAGCGATGAGAAATCTCAGGATTCCGCGCCGCCTCTTCAGCTCTCCGAACGTGGCCCGGATTTCGCCGAGACCAGTTCGAACGGCGGCGGCGAAGGGTTTTCGACGCTGCTGGTCCGGTGTGAAGAGAAACATTGGAAGTATGAATATCAGATACCAGACTGCCGAGATCGGACCGGTGATGCGTGCATCCTCACCGACCGCCGGGTCAAGGCCGAAGAGCGGCTGGATGCCCAGGATCGTCCTGCCGGTGTTGGGGCTGCCGGCCAGCAGCGTGACCATGATGATCAGGACGATCATGCCACCGAGATAACCCAGACCCCAGGCGATGTTCGAAATCCGTCCCGCCTCCGAAGGCGACACGAGGCCAGGCATCATCGAATCGTTGAAAACGATCGAAAACTCGGCCGCGATCGTGGCCAGGACAATGAGGGTCAGGGCAAAGACGAGGCTCGACCCGGGGGTGGCATACCAAAGCGCCGCTAGGGAGAGAATCTTCACGGCGGCGAAGATGGCGATCCAAGGTTTACGGGGACCGGTCGCATCAGCGATGGCGCCGAGAATCGGCGACAGGAGCGCGATCACGATTCCGGATATGGTGATCGTGTAGCTCCAGGCCGCCTGGCCCGCGGCATGGTCTTCGGTCATGCGGGACACGAGGTATGGCCCGAAGATGAACGTGGTGATCACGGTAAAGAACGGCTGCGCCGCCCAATCGAAGAACATCCAGCCGACGATTCCCCTCTGGGCGACCTTCGACGCCGATCCGTCCACCGACGTCGCGCTGCTCATGCCTCAAGACGACCTTTCACCGTTGAAGAGAGCAAACAGTCTCACGTTGTCCGGTCTTCCGCAAGATCGCTCACGAGACCGGCGGCCACGACGATTTTCGCCAGGCTTGCCTCTCCGCTGTCGATGAGAACCCGCAGTTCGTCGCGGACCCGATCGAGGCGTCTCGCATTTTCCGCAGCCCAGCGTCCGACGGGATCCCGGTCATTGCCCTGCTGCGTCAGCGCCGCGCACACGATTCGCCTGCGGGCTTCGCGAATCCGGTCCACGCCACGCATCAGCGCCTGGCTGTCGTAGTGGTCGGCGGTGGTGACGCGGGCGGCCAAAGACAGCAGGTCGTCTATCCTGAACGCCGCCGTGGCCGCGAAATAGCCCTCAGCGGCCTTTGCCAGAGTCATCCGTGTCAGGTCTCTTATCTGCATGATCTCAGGCGTGATCACCAGAGATTGGAGATGGCAGACATCGACAGCGACATCGCGCGGTACGCCGGCCGCGACCAGTTCGCCGACTTCCCGTTCAACCTCTTCCGCGACACTGGCGGGCTGGATCTGCCGGATCGTCGTGCCGGCCGCCTTGACCGCCTTTGACAGGTTCTCGAGAGCGGTGGTCAGGTCGGACGTCACCGTTCCCGTTTCGAGAAGAAGCCGGGTCAAGTCGAAGTAAATCTTTCCGGCACCGGCATAGAGCCTGTTCTGGACATCGCCGGCTATTTTCCCATCCAGGGCGTCGAGCCTTGCCCAGAGGGCCGGAAGGTCGAGAGCGTCGCGGACCAGAAGAGCTGTCTTGACGATGTCGGCAGACAGGGCGCCGGTGGCGTCGACCATGCTGACAATGAAGCCCGGGCCGCCGCGGTTTATGACATGATTGGCGAGAACCGTTGCGATGATTTCGCGCCTCAGCCGATGATCGAGGATGTCCTGCCTGAAGGACTTGCGCATCTTCGCCGGGAAATAGTCGAGAAGCACCTTCTCGCAATAGGGATCGTCAGGCAGCGTGCTCGCGACCAGTTCATCAAACAGCACGATCTTGGCGTATGACAGCAGGACCGCGATCTCCGGCCGTGTCAGCGTCCGGCCCGATCCATATCGCTCGGCGAAGGCGTCATTGTCCGGCAGGGTTTCGACGCGTCGATTGAGCCGCCCCTGCGCTTCGAGCACGCTCATCACGCGGCCGAGCTCTTCCCGGTTCTGTCCGCCCTTCAGTTCCGTCAGTGAAATCGCGAGTGTCTGCAGGTAGTTGTTGCGCAAGACCAGCCGCGCGACCTCCTCGGTCATCTCGGCAAGCAGCCTGTCACGCTTCGGCCGCGGCAGCCGACCTTCCTTCATGGCGGGGGCAAGCGCGATCTTGATATTCACCTCGACGTCCGAGGAGTTCACGCCCGCCGAGTTGTCGATAGCGTCGGAGTTGATCCGGCCGCCGGCAAGGGCAAAGGCGATGCGACCCTTTTGCGTCACACCCAGGTTGGCGCCCTCGCCGATCACCTTTGCGCGTACCTCGTCGGCGGTAACGCGGATCGCGTCATTCGCCCTGTCGCCGACTTCGGCATCCGTTTCGGTCGCGCTCCGGATATAGGTCCCGATTCCGCCGAACCACAGAAGATCCACGTCCGAGCGAAGGATCGCGGACATGATCTCGAACGGAGACGCCTTGTCCTGCGAGAGACCGATTGCCCTTTGTGCCTCTGGCGTCAGAGCGACTGATTTCTGGTTGCGCGATATGATCATCGCCCCCTTGGACAGCCGGCTCCGATCATAATCCTGCCAGCTCGATCTCGGCAGTTCGAAAAGTCGTTTGCGCTCCGCGAAGGAGCGGTCCATGTCCGGATCCGGGTCGATGAAGATATCACGGTGATCGAATGCGGCGACAAGCCGGATCTTCTCGGACAGCAGCATGCCATTGCCGAAGACATCGCCGGACATATCGCCAACGCCCGCCACGGTGAACGGCGTCGTTTGAATGTCGATGTTCATCTCACGGAAGTGGCGCTTTGTTGCTTCCCAGGCGCCGCGTGCGGTAATGCCCATCTTCTTGTGGTCGTAACCGGCTGATCCACCCGATGCGAAGGCGTCGTCCAGCCAGAAACCCGCATCCTGCGCCAGCCCATTGGCGGTATCGGAGAAGGTAGCGGTGCCCTTGTCGGCGGCTACCACGAAGTATGGGTCGTCCTCATCAAGTCGCACCGTCTCGGCCGGGGGCACCACCTCGCCATCTTCGATGTTGTCGGTGATCGACAGCAGCGTGCTGATATAGGTCTTGTACGCTTCGGTGCCGGCTCGCAGCCATTCGTCGCGGCTGGTGGCGGTGCCAAGGTTCTTCGGGAAGAAGCCGCCCTTGGCGCCGACGGGAACGATTACGGCGTTCTTCACCTGCTGAGCCTTCACAAGACCCAGGACTTCGGTGCGGTAATCCTGTGCCCTGTCAGACCAGCGCAAGCCGCCGCGCGCGACCTTTCCGAAGCGCAGATGAACGCCTTCCACCATGACGCCGAACACGAAGATTTCTCGGAACGGACGCGGCTCCGGTAGACCCTCCAGCCGGCCCGGATCGAACTTGAACGCCAGCATCGGCTTTGGCTTGCCATCGGTTGTCTGGAAGTAATTGGTACGCAGCGTCGCCTCGATCGCGTTCAGGTAGCGCCTCAGAATTTTGTCCTCGTCGAGGCTCGGAACGCCAGCAAGTCCGGCTTCTATCGAGCGACGAATATCGGCTGTGCGCTGGGCCCGGCTTCTTTCGTGCAAGGAGGGATCGAACGTTGCGACAAAGAGGCTGAACATCGCCTCGGCGATACGCGGATATTTGGTCAGCGTGTCGGCGATATATTCCTGCGAGTAGACAATCCCCGCCTGCCGCAGATAGGCGGCATAGGCGCGCAGGACAGTGACCGCCCTAGCCGTAAGGCCGGCGGAGAGAACGAGCCTGTTGAAGGCATCGTTGTCGACGCGGCCATTGAAGGCGTCCAAAAAGGCTTCCTTCGCCAGGGGGCCGTCGCTTGCGAGAGTGAACTGTCCGCCGGATTGCAGCTGCAGTTCCATGTCGTGCAACACGACCAGGCGGTTTTCGTCGCCGACGGCGACCGTGATATCGAATGTGCGCTCGCTGATGACGGTAAAGCCGAGATTTTCCAGAAGCGGGACCCGCCGCGACAGAGGCAGATGCGCTCCCGAATGGAAGATCTTCAGGTAGAGACCTGTTCCGGCACCCGTTTCCGCTTCATGGAACTCGATGCTGATGCCGGGCCCGCTGACGCACGCGTGTATATGGCGAAGGTCCGACACGGCCTCCTCCGGGGAGAATGTCTCCTGGTAGGCACGGCCGACCTGAACGTTGGATGCCTGGGGGCCGGCCTTAGCGAGGAACTCGTCGTCCCAGCGGGTGGTGATTTCGCGGACCTTTTCCTCAAGGCGGGGCTGTGCGACCCTTGGCGTCTTGCCCCCGGAGCGTCCGATAATGATATGGACGCGTGCCACACCGCCTTCGGGGAAAGCCGGGTAATAGGCGGAAACGTGGCCTTCATAAACCGAGCAGAAGTACTCGCCGATTTTCTCGCGAACCAAGGAGTTGTAGTCCTCCTTCGGAACATAGACGATGAGGGACACGAACCGGTCGAAGCGATCGATACGCGGGAGAACCCTGACCCGCGGTCGCTCGGCCAGATCCATGATCTGCTCGGCGAACCGGGTGAGCAGATCCGGATCGATCTGGAACAGGTCGTCACGCGGGTAGGATTCGAGGGTGTTCTGAAGGATTCGGCCGGAATGGCTTTGGGGATCGAACCCGAAGTGGTCGATGGTCCGCTCGACCTTTGCCCGCAGCAGCGGGATCTGGTTGACCGAGCGCGTGTATGCCGTGGAGGTAAACAGTCCGACGATCCGCAATTCGCCGACGACCCTGCCATTGGCATCGAACCGCTTCACGCCGACATAGTCCATGTAGGCCCGGCGATGAACCACCGATTTGACGTTGGCCTTGGTGACGATCAGGAAGTCAGGTCCCTGCAGGAAGGCAAGGATCTCGGGTGTGGTCATGACGGCGTGTTTGCCCTGTCGCAACACCAGAACGTCGGGATCCGACAGAATTCCGAGGCCGGGCTGGTCTCCGCGTCTTACCTGCGCATCGGTCCCGTCCCCTGAATAAATATATTCCCGCATCCCGAGGAAGGTGAAATTGTCGTCGCGCAGCCACTCGAGAAGGGCAACGGCCTCGTCCCGATCGGACTTACGGCGCCCGGCTTCATACGATCGCAACTGTGCGATGGCTCCGTCGAGCGTAGACAACATCGATTTCCAGTCGCTCGATGCCAGCTTGACCTGACTGAGAACATGGCTCAGCCGCTCTATCAGCGCCTCGATCTGAGTGGCTCCGAGCGGTGCGAGATGTAGCTGGATGTAACTTATGCGCCGCTCCACGCCCTCCAGCGCCATGTTTGCGGGCGTTGCCGCTCCTGTCGTCGCGTCGATGGCGAGAATCGGATGGATGGCGAGGTAGAGGTCACGGCAGGCAGCCGTCACTTCGCCCATGACCGAATCGTAGAGGAACGGTTTGTTGACGTCGACGATAGAGAGCACGACGACCGGAACGCCCGCCGGCTCGACGCCAGACAGCGGTGCGGCAATGACACTCGGCTTCGTGCCGTCCCAGGCGGCGAGGTCAGCTGCCGCACGAACGGCTGAAAAGGCAAGCATTTCAGGGGTGTAGTTTTCCAGGTCATCGGCGCTTGCCCGGGCGAAAAGGGTTGAGGGAGCGACGAACGGCTCGCCTATGGCCTCGGCGATCATCCGCGCGCTGTCGAAGCGTTGCTCGCGTTTGGTCTTTCGTGCGTTCGGCATGATCGTTTCCTCCAGTATTGCTCATTTAGCCGAGAATGCAGGGCCAATCTTTACAAAATGATGTAGCTACTGCCGAGCTTCCGTTGTAACCCGGTGCCAAATCGGCCGATAGGCGCCAATCGCGGGATGCTCAGTCGATTGGGTGGTGAAACGCGGCGGAGGCGAAAGGTTGAATTCCCAGTGTTGTCGGAGTATTCGAAGCCATGAACGCTTTTCCCTCCGCACTTCTTAAGGGCTATCAAAATTTCATGAGCGGTCGCTATGCCGGTGAGGCACAGCGATATCGCCAGTTGGCCGAAACGGGACAGAAGCCTCACACGCTCGTCGTCGCCTGTTGCGATTCCCGAGCCGCACCGGAAACGATTTTCGATTCCGGACCCGGTGAACTCTTCGTGGTGCGCAATGTCGCCAATATGGTACCGCCATACGAACCGGACGGCCAGTATCACTCGACATCCGCAGCGCTTGAGTTTGCCGTGCAGTCCTTGCGCGTCAGGGACATCATCGTGATGGGACACGGGCGGTGCGGCGGGATCAAGGCCGTCCTCGATCCGCATGCAGAACCGCTTTCACCGGGCGACTTTATCGGGAAATGGATGAATCTCGTTCGTCCGGCAGCCGAGCAGATCCAGAGCAATTCGATCCTCACCATGGCCGAGCGCCAGACGGCGATGGAGCGTGTCTCGATCCGGAATTCGATTGCCAATCTCCGGACTTTTCCGTGCGTGCGCATTCTGGAAGAGCGGGGCAAGCTGCAGATCCATGGTGCCTGGTTCGATATCAGTAATGGCGAACTCTGGATCATGGACCACGTCTCCAAGGATTTTGTCCGGCTTGAGACCTGATCGGGGTCATCTTCTCCCCCTGATTTAGGGGATTTTTATATTCCGCGCCTAGAGTGGCGATCTTGATCCGATATCCGTTGGGTCCGGCTGATCAGCTGCGGGAGTGCGCTTGGATATTTTGAGCATCAGACGCATCGTCGTCGCGGCAATGGTCTTGCCGTCCGTCGCCCTCGGCGTGCAATCCGTGATGATCGTCGATACGCACTATCGGCAATATCAGGTGATGGAAGCGGACCGCGATCGTGCAGAACTCCTCTCGTCGCTCGCGCAGCTGTCGGCGCTGACGGTGCCTCGGGAAGCGGAAAACGTTCTGGGGGTTGCGCAGATCGTCACAGGAAAGGGAAATCTCTCATCCCAGCGTTCCGAAGTCGATAGAGGCATAGCCACTGTGCGTGAAAGCTTTGAAGCGGTCACGGCATCTCTGGCAGAACCTCTCTACGAGATGACCCAGTTCGATGTGGCCGTTGCGCGGCTTGTCTCGTTCCGCACCGAGGTCGACGGCGACCGTCCCTCCAACGCGGAAGTACTTTCGGTCTATCAATCCTTATCGTTGTCATGTCTGGCCCTGGCGGAATGGATAGGCGCACAGGTCAACGACCCGAGGCTCGCCGTCGAGCTCAGAATGCTTTTTGATCTTCTGAAGGCCAATGAAGCAGGCCTTACCATTGCTTTTCACGGTCAGGAGTATCTGCGCGGGCTGCCGTGGTCGACCCGTGCCGAAAGCAGCTATCTTGCTACAGCCATGCTCTACGACGTCGCAGTCGAAAAGTTCGGGCGGAAAAGCGATTATCGACCCTACCGGATCGTTGCCGATTTCGAATCCTCAGGTCCCGGCCTGGCGCTGGCCGATATGAGAAAATCGGTGTCCCGGTGGAGCATCAATCCTTCGCCCGAGAACGATCGCCGATGGCTCGAGCTTCAGGTCGCCAGGGGTGCGGCATGGGACCGCGCTGTCTGGAATTCTGTTACCAGCCTTCGATCCACGAGTGAGGCCCTTGCATTGACCTCGGAGCGTCAACTGCATTTCCTCACTTCCCTTATCGGGCTTTTTATCTTGTTGATCGGTATCGTCGTTGTCCTGGGCACAAAGGGTGTCGTCGTCGTCGGACGGCTCATCGAGGAGCGTGAGCAGCTTGTCGGTAACCTCAGCCGAGCCGCCGCAACGGATATCCTGACTGGGCTTTTGAACCGTCGCGGCTTCGAGAATGCCGCGTCCACCCTGTTGTCTGATCCCGGGCTCCAGGGAAAACCGGTGTCGGTGGTTCTGTTTGACCTTGACCGCTTCAAGCAGGTGAACGACGTGCACGGTCACGATGCCGGTGATATCGTTCTGGAGCGTTTAGCACAGCTGGCGAAAACAAGCTTCCGCAGCCAGGACGTGATCGCCCGCTATGGCGGTGAGGAGTTTCTGGCGCTGTTGCCTGATACGGAGCTCGAGGCGGCGGCGGCCGTTGCCGAGCGCGTGAGGCTCTCCGTGGAGGCGGAGACGATTGTGCTGCCGAACGGGACGGCTTTTTCGGTCACCGCCAGCTTCGGCTGCGCAAGCGCCCTCTCGGAGTCCGGGTCTTTCTCCCTCGCGACGGTCATCAAGCAGGCCGACACAGCTCTCTATACCGCGAAGTTTTCCGGCCGCAATCGAGTGGTGATCGACGGTGAGATCAAAGATGTCTTCCCGGAACGACGGACATCCTCCGCCACCGGAACCTGACCGCCCAGGCGGTAGCGCTCATTCGCCGTCAATCCGTGCGCCGATATAGGCGATCGCCTGCTGATAGACGGAGGCTGCGTTCCATCCCTGTAGCGCCACAAAGTTGGGCTGCCCTGGCTGGTAACCTGCTCCGGGCCGCCAGCCGTGACCGCGCAGGAAGTTGGCCGTGGACGCCAGAGCGTCGGCTCTCGATCGTACCAGATCGACACGGCCGTCGCCGTCGCCGTCGACACCGAACTTCACCACGTTGCGCGGCAGGAACTGGGTCTGGCCAATCTCGCCATGGGCGGCACCGCGGGCGTCAAGGCGCAGCGATCCGCTTCCGACGAGCTGCAGGGCGGCATAGAGCTGATCCTTGAAGAAATCGGATCGCCGGCAGTCGTAGGCGAGGGTCGCGACCGCCGACAGCGTGTGTTCCTTGCCGAGGAAGGAGCCGAAGCCGGTCTCCATGCCCCAGATTGCGATCAGCGGGCCCGCGGGCACGCCGTAGCGCTGTTCGATGCGGGCGAACATCGCGGCATTGCTCTTCTTCATCGCCTTGCCGCGGGAAATGATCGTCTGCCCACCGCGCTTCTGCATGAACTGGTCGAAGGAGAGCTTGAAGCTCTTCTGTCCACGATCGGCCCGGATGGTCGCGGTGCTGTAGGAGACCGAAGACAGGGCGCGATCGACGACGCTTGCCTTTATGCCGTTGGCCGCCGCCTCCTGGCGGAACTGTTCCACCCATGCCGGAAAACCTGAGGCGTTGTTGCCGCATGCCGCCGCATTTGCGCTGCCTGCCGATACAAAAGAAAAGGTCGCGGTAAGCAAGGCGGCCATGAACATCGCGGATCGCATCAATACCTCACTGGTGTTTCCGGTTTGCCTGCCCGCAATGGTGATTCGCGGGCGCTCTATCTTTGGAAGCCATAATATTTCGCGTGGCCCTTAGGAATTCAAATCTTCTTGTGCCGTTGCGAGTGTCAGAAAAAGCCCGACCAAAAGGCCGGGCTTTCCTGGTGTGCTTACGCCTTCGGCCTGATAAGGCCGCGGTTGACGAGAAGTTCCGCGATCTGCACCGCGTTGAGCGCGGCGCCCTTGCGCAGGTTGTCGGAGACGACCCACATGTTGAGGCCATTTTCGACGGTGGCGTCCTCGCGGATGCGCGAGATGTAGGTGGCGTCTTCCCCGGCGCATTCGTAAGGGGTGATGTAGCCGCCGTTCTCGTGCTTGTCGATCACGAGGCAGCCGGGGGCTTCGCGCAGGATGTCACGGGCCTGATCTGCGGTGATCTCGTTCTCGAACTCGATGTTGACGGATTCCGAATGGCCGATGAAGACCGGAACGCGAACGGCGGTGCAGGTCACCTTGATCTTGGGGTCGAGCATCTTCTTGGTCTCGGCAAGAACCTTCCACTCTTCCTTCGTGTAACCATCCTCCATGAACACGTCGATGTGGGGGATGACGTTGAAGGCGATGCGCTTGGTGAACTTCTTCGATTCGATCGGGTCGGCAACGAAGACGGCGCGGGTTTGGGTGAAGAGTTCGTCCATGCCTTCCTTGCCGGCCCCGGAGACCGACTGGTAGGTCGAGACGACGACGCGTTTGATCTTCGCGACATCATGCAACGGCTTCAGCGCGACCACGAGCTGCGCGGTCGAGCAGTTCGGATTGGCGATGATGTTCTTCTTGGTGAACCCGGTAATCGCATCCGGATTGACTTCCGGGACGATCAACGGAACCTCGGCGTCGTAGCGCCAGGCAGAAGAATTGTCGATGACGACACAACCCTGGGCGCCGATCTTCAGAGACCACTTCTGCGAGACGCTGCCGCCGGCCGACATCAGGCAGATATCGGTGTCGGAGAAATCGTAGTTCTCGAGGTTCTGGACCTTCAGGGTCTTGTCGCCGAAGGAAACTTCCGTGCCCTGGGAGCGTGCCGATGCCAGCGCCACGACTTCGTCCGCGGGAAAGCCGCGCTCCGACAAAATGGTCAACATTTCGCGCCCGACATTACCGGTGGCGCCCGCTACTGCAATCTTGAAACCCATGAATCCTGCTCTCTTTCTTTCTCTCCTCGGCTTCGATGAGGGGGAAGGGCGCGTGGGTAAGCAGCCTTCCTTGTCCCCGGCCGTGCCGGGGAGAGAGCGGTGGCCAGAGACGTCAGATGGTTTTCGTCGTCGTTTTGGCCGTGATTTTCGATGAGGAAGACATACGGAATTCCACGCCGGCAATTCCTGCCGGACGCAAAGAGCAGACGATGGAAACTGGCCACGCGTGCATCCGCAAATCCTTTCACGGCTGCTCTTAGAAGATTTTCCGACGAAGTCAAGGATAAGCTCCGGCGAGACCTTGCGTCCACGCATCACCGTTGCGCGACGGCCGTCGATCTGGCTACTGTCAGCGGTCATCCCAATTCAAAGATCCTTCCATGTCGCTTCTTCGCGCCGCCACCTCCGACGATATCCCTTCGATTACGCGCATCTACGCCGATGCCGTGCTGACGGGAACGGCGAGTTACGAGCTTTCGCCGCCCGATACAGCCGAAATGCTGTCGCGATACGAGGCGATCGTCCAGCAGGGCTATCCCTACATCGTGGCTGTCGATGAAGGCGGTCGTGTCGTCGGCTATGCCTATGCCTCCGCGTTTCGAACACGTCCCGCCTATCGCTGGCTGGTGGAAGATTCGATTTATCTTGCCGAAGGGGCCCGCGGCCAGGGGCTAGGCAAACGGCTCCTTGACGAGCTCGTTCGTCTTTCGACCGACCTCGGTTTTCGGCAGATGGCGGCCGTCATCGGTGGGGCGAGCGGGGCATCCGTCGCCCTTCATAAGGCCTGCGGTTTTTCCATGGTCGGAACGATGGCCGGCACCGGGTTCAAGCACGGAAACTGGCTCGACACCGTGTTCATGCAGCGGCCGCTCGGCGAAGGCACGACGACATCGCCAGACCCTGACCGCTACCCGGGCACGCTTTATCGCGGCTGACTTATTCGACCAGCTTCATGTGCTTGTCGAAAACCTTGAGCACCTGCTTCAGGTCATGGCCCCGCTTCAGGATCTGCCCGTTTGTCGCGACGACCGAAAAAGCTCCCTGCTTCGCCGCCAGCTTGGGGTTCTTTTCTATTCGATAGAGAGGAAGCTCGCCGGAACGCTTGAAGACGGAGAAGACGGCCCGATCCTTCATGTGATCGATCGCATAATCCTTCCACTCGCCTTCGCCCACCATCCGCCCATAGATCCAGAGGATAGCATCCAGCTCGCGACGGTGAAACGTCACCGGAAGGGGATCGAGACTTTGCCGGTACTCCCGCAAATCGATGACTGAAGCGCCATCCGCACCCGCATCGCTAACGCCGCCGCGCGGCAAATCGGGATGATCCGTCATCGTATCTCCTCGTCATCGACATGACAGATGGATGACACTGTGCCCGACTACCGGGAAAAAGCAAGTCTTCCGAATGCCGTCGCGGCGCCCGGATCGGGGCGAATACCCTTTTTTGGTCCTGCCCAATTTTGGACAAAACACCGCCTGATTCCAAAGCCATGGTGCAACTCCGGTTGGCGCTCGCGCCAAAAGGTCCGGTCTGGTGCATTGACCCCTTGCCCCCAGCCCCCCAATGCTTCCAGGCCGGACCGCCGGTCCAAACCGGACATCAAGCCTCTCGCCTAGCCGGGATGCCCCCACTTCGATAGCATCGCCGCGCCGAGAATCGCGGATGGCTGGCCATCGGGTCCTGTCGTCTGGACGAGAACGGCAAAGCCGTCACTGCCACCACGATCCATCACTTTCGCGGGCAACACGAAGCGCATCGGTTTTCCGGTCCACATGCCGACGGTCTGCACATCCGTCACGCTGTTCCAATTGGCGACTTTGGTCCCCTTGTTGGTTCCCTTGCCGATCTCGACATCGCTCCGATGCTTGAAGTAGGCCACGACCACATCGGCCCGCCCTTCGCCTTCTCCCACGGTAATCTCGATCTCGTCGCCTATCTTGGCAGCGTTCACCGCGATGTCGAGGCCCTTGCCGCTGCCTTTCAGCGTCTCTAGCCTGGTGGTCAGGGCGTTCACGTCATTGCCTTTCGCCTGCTCGCGACCATTGAGGATAGCCTGGGGCGTATAAACGCCGCTGCGACCGAGGGTGTGGGCATAGCCGTACTGGCGCGCGGTATGTTCCGGGGACGCCATCGTGTCGGTCCAGCCGCGATAGTTCCAGTAGTCGACATGATAGGCGAGGGCGACGATGTCCGGATGCGAGATCAACTGGCCCATCGTCTTATCGGCGGCCGGGCAGGAGGAACATCCCTGGGAGGTGAAGATCTCAACGACACCCTTCGGCGTCACGCTGTCCCCAGCGTGCACGGAACCGCTCGCGACCAGCGCAAGCACCACCGTCCATCCGAAAAGCCAACGTGTCATGATCCGATCGTCCCGTTCGATTTTTCGCCCCAATGCACTATCGGGCCGGTGACGGCAAGAGACATACCCTCTTCGAAAATCAACGGGAAGTCACGATGGGGTGAGCCATACGGAGCCGTTGCCAAAAGAAAATGCCGCCGGGGTGCGGCGGCATTTCGCGTTTTTCGATAGTCGAGCGCGTCAGGCGGCCAGATCGCGCAGAACGGTCTGAAGGATGCCGCCGTTCTCCATGTAGGTGACCTCGTCGAGCGTATCGATGCGGCAGAGCAGCGGTACGTCCTTCACGGTGCCGTCCGAATAGGTGATCTTCGCGATCTTCCTCTCACGCGGCTTGATGTCGCCTTCCAGGCCTTCGATCGTCACGATCTCGTCACCCTTGAGATCGAGCGAAGCCCAGGTCGTGCCTTCCTCGAACGTGAACGGGACAACGCCCATGCCGACCAGGTTCGAGCGGTGGATACGCTCGAAGGACTGGGCGACGACGGCCTTGACGCCGAGCAGGTTGGTGCCCTTGGCAGCCCAGTCGCGCGAGGAGCCGTTGCCGTATTCGACGCCGGCGAAGATGACGAGCGGAACGCCCTCTTCCTTGTACTTCATGGCTGCGTCGTAGATCGACATCTCTTCCTTCGATGGATAGTGGATGGTGTAGCCACCTTCCTTGCCGTTCGGACCAAGCATATGGTTGCGGATGCGGATGTTGGCGAAGGTGCCGCGCATCATCACCTCGTGATTGCCGCGGCGCGTGCCGTACTGGTTGAAGTCGGCGACGCCGACGCCGTTGTCAATCAGATACGCCCCTGCCGGGGAAGCGGCCTTGATGGAGCCGGCCGGAGAGATGTGGTCGGTGGTGATCTTGTCGCCGAAGAGACCGAGCACGCGGGCACCCTTGATGTCCTTCAGGCCCGAGCCGGTCTTGCCCATGCCAACGAAGTAGGGCGGGTTCTGCACATAGGTCGACTTGTCGTCCCAGGCATAGGTCTGACCGGCGGGTACCTGAACGGCCTGCCAGTTCTCGTCGCCCTTGAAGACGTCCGCATACTTCGATTCGTAAAGCTCGCGGGTGACGTATTTCAGGATGAACTCCTGGATCTCGTGCGAGGTCGGCCAGATGTCCTTGAGGTAGACGGGTTTGCCGTTCTGGTCCTCGCCGAGCGGTTCGGTGGTCAGGTCCTTCTGGACCGTGCCGGCGAGCGCGTAGGCGACGACGAGCGGCGGCGAGGCCAGGTAGTTGGCCTGGACGTCCGGCGAGATACGGCCTTCGAAGTTACGGTTGCCGGACAGGACGCCGGCGGTGATCAGGCCCTTGTCGTTGATCGTCTTCGAGATCGGCGCCGGCAGCGGGCCGGAATTGCCGATGCAGGTCGTGCAGCCGAAGCCGACCAGGTTGAAGCCGAGTGCGTCGAGCGAAACCTGCAGGCCGGACTTGGCCAGGTACTCGCCGACAACCTGGGACCCGGGCGCGAGCGAGGTTTTCACCCAGGGCTTGGATTTCAGGCCCTTGGCAACGGCATTGCGCGCCAGCAAGCCCGCCGCAATCAGCACGCTCGGGTTGGAGGTGTTGGTGCAGGAGGTGATCGCCGCGATGCAGACATCGCCATGTCCAAGATCGTAGCCTTCGCCTTCGACGGCGTAGCGGTTGGAGAGCTGGCCGGGCTTCTTGTAGTCACCTTCCAGCGCGGTTGCGAAGTTCGGCGCAATCGTTTCCAGCGGCAGACGGCCTTCCGGACGCTTCGGGCCGGCCATCGACGGCACGACATCACCAAGGTCGAGTTCGAGGGTGTCGGTGAAGACGAGATCCGAACCGTCGCCGTCACGCCACATGCCTTGGGCCTTGGAATAGGCCTCGACGAGCGCGATGCGGTCCTTGGTGCGGCCGGACATCGTGAGGTAGTTGACGGTTTCGCCATCGACGGGGAAGAAGCCGCAGGTCGCGCCATATTCCGGACCCATGTTGCCGATCGTCGCGCGGTCGGCAAGCGACATCGAATCAAGGCCGGGGCCGAAGAATTCGACGAACTTCGAGACGACGCCCTTCTTGCGCAGCATCTGCACGACCGTCAGCACGAGGTCGGTGGCGGTCACGCCTTCCTTGACCTTGCCGGTCAGCTTGAAGCCGATGACCTCGGGAAGCAGCATGGAGACCGGCTGGCCGAGCATGGCGGCTTCGGCTTCGATACCGCCGACACCCCAGCCGAGCACGCCCAGGCCGTTGATCATCGTGGTGTGCGAATCCGTACCGACGCAGGTGTCGGGATACGCCGTGGTTTCGCCATCCTCTTCCTTGGTCCAGACGGTCTGGCCGAGGTACTCCAGATTGACCTGGTGACAGATGCCGGTGCCCGGAGGAACGACGCGGAAGTTCTTGAACGCCTGCTGACCCCACTTGAGGAAGCGGTAGCGCTCGCCGTTGCGCTCATATTCCAGCTCAACGTTGCGTGCGAAGGCGGTCGGCGTGCCGAATTCGTCGACGATCACGGAGTGGTCGATGACGAGGTCGACCGGGACCAGCGGGTTGATCTTTTCCGGATCGCCGCCAAGCGCCTTGATGCCGTCACGCATCGCCGCGAGGTCGACGACGGCCGGAACGCCCGTGAAGTCCTGCATCAGGACGCGAGCCGGACGGTAGGCTATTTCAGCCTCTTTCAGACCCTTGTTGTTGAGCCATTCCGCAACGGCCTGGATGTCGGCCTTGGTGACCGAGCGACCATCTTCGTTGCGCAGCAGGTTCTCTAGCAGAACCTTCATCGAGTAAGGAAGCTTCGATACCCCGGCAAGCCCGTTGGCCTCAGCCTTGGGCAGGCTGTAGTAGACGTATTCCTTGCCGTCCACGTTGAGCGTGGAACGACAATTAAAACTGTCGAGCGATTTAGACACGGATAAGAACCCCGCTTATGCTGAGAGCCAACACATTCGTGCGGACGCCTATGCACTTCATGCACATCAGGATGCGGGTACGACCATTTCCGCTGTCCGCCCGTGAAAATTGCCTTTGCAATCATCAAGTTCGGCACAAGGATGAACTTCACGCCGGCCGCTGGCGTGGTTGCAGGTCTTATAGATAATTTCTAAGAAAGGTGCCAGACCAACGAATGGCGAATTTCGACAAAATTTTAATTAGGTGACCGAAAGGTTGCCGGGAAGCGAACGAGATGCGGCTGATCGCCGACAGACTGGCCGCGCGGCGCGGAGAAGAGCTGATTTTCAGAGATATCTCGTTCGAACTCGCAGCTGGAGAGGCCCTGGTGCTGACAGGGCGGAACGGGTCGGGAAAGTCGACTTTGCTGCGAGTGATCGCCGGGCTCCTGGCGCCGGAAAAGGGGCGTGTCCATGTCGTGACGGGAGGAGATGAAGAACTCCGCCCGGCCCGGGAAGCGAGCCATTATCTCGGTCACCGCAATGCGATGAAACTCGAACTGACTGTTCTCGAGAACCTGGGCTTCTGGAAGGCCTATCTTGGCGATTTCGGCGGAGGCTTGGGCGTCGACGTGGATGAAGCGGCTGACACCGTCGGTCTCGGCGGCATTACCCACCTGCCCTACGGATATCTGTCGGCCGGACAACAGAGGCGGTTCGCCATGGCGAAGCTGATCGTCGCCCATCGCCCCGTGTGGATCCTGGATGAACCGACGGCGGCGCTCGATGCGAGCGCGGACCGGATGTTCGCCGACCTGGTTGAGGCGCATCTTGCCCGTGGCGGGATCGCGATTGCCGCGACGCACCAGCCGCTCGGCCTCGAGCGCGCCCGACAACTGGTGATGAAGGGCTTCGAATATCTCGATGAGGGAGACATCCATTGATCGCTCTCTTCCTTCGAGACCTGAAGCTTTCGGTGCGCGCCGGTGGTGGCGCGCTCATCGGCGTGCTGTTTTTTCTGACCGTCGTCGCCGTCATTCCGTTCGGCGTCGGCCCCGATCTCAACCTTTTGTCACGCATTGGCCCGGCGATCGTCTGGATCGGCGCGTTGCTGTCGGCCCTTCTCGGTCTCGACCGGCTGTTTCAGGCCGATCGCGACGACGGGTCGCTCGACCTGATGCTGATGCAGGAGACGCCGCTGGTGCTGACGGTATTCGTCAAGTGCCTGGCGCACTGGTCGGCGACCAGCCTGCCGCTCGTCATCGCCTCGCCGCTGCTCGGGCTGTTCATGAATATGAGCGAGGTCGCGATCGGCGCGGTGATGCTGACGCTTCTGGTCGGCTCGCCGGCCATCACCTTCATCGGCGCGGCCGGCGCCGCTGTCGCCGTCGTGCTGCCGCGCGGCGGCCTTCTGGTCTCGATCCTCGTTCTTCCGCTCGCCATTCCCGTACTGATCTTCGGCGTCAGCGCTTCTTACGCGGCGGTGGAGGATCCCGCCCCATTCATGCCGCCTTTTCTGTTTCTGGTCGCCATCACGCTGTTCTTCGCCGTGCTGGGTCCGGTTGCCGCCGCCCTTGCCTTGCGCAACAGCGCGGATTGACCAGGATCAATTGCTGGGGCAGGCTTCCGAGGTTAGAAGAATTCCATGAACGATATGACCCTGGCGATCACGAAATTTACCGATCTGGCAAATCCGACGCGATTCCTCGCCCTTGCGGCGAAAGTAATCCCATGGATGGCGGCGATTACCCTGGTCCAGTTTGCGGTGGGGCTCTATCTGAGCTTCACCACCGAAGGCGATTATCAGCAAGGCATGACGGTGCGCATCATGTATGTGCACGTGCCGGCGGCCTGGCTCGCGATGATGTGTTATTCCGTGATGGCGCTCTCGGCGATAGGGACGCTCGTCTGGCGTCATCCGCTCGCCGATGTCAGCCACAAGGCGGCTGCACCACTCGGTGCGGTTTTCACGCTGATCGCACTCGTCACCGGCTCGCTCTGGGGCAAACCGATGTGGGGCACGTGGTGGGTCTGGGATGCGCGGCTGACCTCGGTCTTCGTGCTGTTCCTGATGTATCTCGGTCTGATCGCGCTGAACCGCGCCATGGACGATCCATCGCGCGCGGCGCGTCTCAGCGCCGTCCTGATCCTCGTCGGTTTCGTCAACATCCCGATCATCAAGTTCTCGGTCGACTGGTGGAACACCCTGCATCAGCCGGCCAGTGTCATCCGCATGGACGGTCCCACCATCGATCCCGAATTTCTCTGGCCGCTGCTGGTGATGGCGTTTGCCTTCACCTTCCTGTTCTTCACGCTGCACATGATGGCGATGCGCAACGAGATCTGGCGTCGACGGGTATCGTCGCAGCGGAGGATGGCGGCCCGTATGGCCGGCAGGGGCGAGTGATGCCATGAGCCACGATTTTTATATCTTCCTTTCCTACGCGATCACCTTCGGCCTGATCGGCGTCGCCGCGCTGTGGACATGGCTTGATGGCCGGGCGCGGCAGCGCGAACTGCAGGCGCTCGACGCGGCCGGTATCCGCCGCCGCTCGGCCCAGCCGGCGGGCGATGAGGGCGAGCAGCGATGAGCGCGGACCCGGACCGGAAACCGCAGTCGCGCCGCGGTGGTATGGGTCGTTATGTCATCGCGCTGGCGCCGCTTGCGGTGTTCGCGATCATTGCGGGTGCGGCGGGCAAGATGCTGTACGACCAGGATGTGCACGGCAAAAATGTCAGCGACATCCCGTCGGCTCTCCTCGGCACCAGGGCGCCCTCCCTTTCCCTGCCGGCGCTCGAAGGCTCCGACCTGCCGGCGCTGACGGATACGGCGATCCAGGGCAGGCTGACGCTGGTCAACGTCTTCGCTTCCTGGTGCGTGCCCTGCCGGGACGAGCATCCGATCCTGAAGGAGCTCGCCAAGGATCCGAGGCTCACCATCGTCGGCATCAATTACAAGGACCGCAACGACAACGCCTTGCGGTTTCTTGGCGAACTCGGCAATCCCTACAGCGCCATCGGCGTCGATCCGAACGGCAAGGCGGCGATCGACTGGGGGGTCTACGGCATTCCGGAGAGCTATCTCGTCGGACCCGACGGGACCATCCTCTACAAGAAGGTCGGTCCGTTCGATCCGATTTCGCTCAAGGAAGGCCTCATGCCGGCGATAGAGAAGGCGCTGGCGTCGAGCTGATCTGACCGGTTTTTCGCAATTCCCGGATGGCAACCGCGTTAGCCCCGGACTTGCCCTAGAGCGCAGCCTGCCACTCCTTGATGGCGTCGACAGGCCAGACGAGCATCATCACGTTCAGGGTCAGGTTGTCGCGGATCAGGTAGCCGGTGAGGAGTTCGAAACCGATCGCGACCAGAACGGTCAGCCAGATCGGCGCGCGGGCGGCGAAGAAGAAGCCTGCCGCCATGAAGCCGGTGTCCATGACTGAGTTCAGGATGCTGTCGCCCGCGTAACCCACCGCCATGGTCTCGTTGCGATAGCGGTCGATGATGAGGGGCGAATTTTCGAGAATCTCCCAGGCGATCTCGATCACGCTCGCGAGCGCGAGCTTCGCGCCGATGCTTTGCCTCCGCATGACCAGCCATGCCAGCCCGTAGAAGAGGAAGCCGTGGATGATGTGGGACGGCGTGTACCAATCGCCGATATGCTGGGAATTGCCGGGCGTGTTCACGCCGGGCTCGAACAGCTTGACGTAACCGCATTCGCAGATCGGCACCCTCCCCATCAGGTAGAGCGTTACGGCCTGGGCTACGATGAGCGCCGCGAAGACGATCAGCCAGAACGTCGTTGAGCGGGACTGGCCCGAGGCGTGAGACAGCGGTGTCATTTGCCCTGTGCTTCTTCGGCCTTGTCACCGACCTGATGGCGCATGATCAGCGGCATCTGCGCCAGCGTGAAGACGATGGTGATCGGCATGGTCGCCCAGACCTTGAAGTTGACCCAGAAGTCATCGGAGAAATTGCGCCAGACAACCTCGTTCAGAACGGCCAGGAAGAGGAAGAAGATGCCCCAGCGGAGTGTCAGCTTCCTCCAGCCTTCCTCGTCCAGCTGGAAGGCGGCGTTGAAGACGTAGCCGAGTAGCGATTTGCCGAAGAAGAGACCACCGAGCAGCGTGACGCCGAACAGTGTGTTGACGATGGTCGGCTTCATCTTGATGAAGGTCTCGTCCTGCAGCCAGATCGACAGCGATCCGAAGACCAGCACGATCGCGCCAGACACCAGCGGCATGACCGGCAGGTGCTTGAAGAGGATCTTCGAGACGACGAGCGAAATGACGGTGGCGGCCATGAACAGGCCGGTGGCCACGAGCAGCGGGCCGCCCAGTTCGCCAAGGGCCGGAAATTTCTCCACCAGCCATTCGCCGCGCAGGTTGGCGAAGAAGAAAACCAGCAGCGGTCCCATCTCCAGCGCGAACTTCAGCATCGGGTGCTGCTTTTCCTCTGACGTCGGCTTGGTGTCGCTATCGAAATTGGCCATTGATCCTGGTTTCCTAGTGCGCGAGGCCGGCAATGGCCTTGGCGAAGTCTTCCGCCTCGAAGGGTTCGAGGTCGTCGATACCCTCGCCGACGCCGATGAAATAGACGGGCAGTTTGTGCTTCGCGGCGATGCCGACGAGGATGCCGCCGCGGGCCGTGCCATCCAATTTTGTCATAATCAGGCCGCTGACGCCGGCGACATTGCGGAAAATCTCGACCTGCTGCAGGGCGTTCTGGCCGGTCGTGGCGTCAAGGGTCTGAAGTACCGTGTGCGGCGCGTCGGGATCGAGCTTGCCGAGCACGCGGACGATCTTTTCGAGTTCCGCCATCAGCTCGGTCTTGTTCTGCAGACGGCCGGCGGTGTCGATGATCAGGACGTCGGATTTTTCCAGGCGTGCCTTCTCGAAGGCTTCGTAGGCAAGGCCGGCGGCATCGGCGCCGAGCTTGGTGCCGATGAAGGTCGAGCCGGTACGGTCGGCCCAGATCTTCAACTGCTCGATCGCGGCGGCGCGGAACGTGTCGCCTGCGGCCAGCATGACCTTCAAGCCGGAGCCCGAGAGCTTGGCGGCGAGCTTGCCGATCGTCGTCGTCTTTCCCGTGCCGTTGACGCCGACCACGAGGATGACGTGCGGCTTGTGGCTCAGGTCGAGTTCCAGCGGGCGGGCGACAGGTTTCAGGACCTTGGTGATCTCGTTCGCCATGATCCGCGACACGTCCTCGCCCGTCACCTCCTTGCCATAGCGTTCGGAGGAGAGCGTGTCGGTGATGCGCATCGCCGTCTCGACGCCGAGGTCCGACTGGATCAGCAGATCCTCGAGATCCTGCAGCGTCTCCTCGTCGAGCTTGCGCTTGGTGAAGAGCGCGGCGATCTGGCCGGTGAGCTGCGACGAGGTGCGGAAGAGGCCGGCGCGAAGACGCTGGAACCAGGTGAGGCGCGGCGCCGCGACCGGTTCGGGTTCAGGCTGCTTGCGATCGGTGGTGCTGGCGAAGCCCTTTGGCAGGGCGGCCGGTGTCGCGGCCGGTTGTTCGATCTCGCCGCGGGGGAGGTCGGCAGGCTGTTCGGGCTGGGAATGGAAGACCTCCGTCTCCAACGCCTCGGCGACGGGCGCGCTTTCCGGAGCGGGCGGTTCCGGCTCGTCCGTCAGGATCGGCATGTCCGGCTCGGCATCGAGGGCCGAGGGTTCCGCTTCGGTCGCGGTGGATTCCGCAGGCGAGATCTCCGCCGCCGGCGGTTCGAGCGGCGCTTCGACAGCGCCGACATCCGGTGCCGCAACGTCCGGGGCCGTGTCGTCGGCGGGCTTCTCCTTGCCGAAGGTGAAGACTTTCTTGATAAAACCGAGTGCCATGGGAACCGTCCGTCAGGCCGCTGTCGCGGCCGCGTGATGCATTTCGAGGTAACGGCCATTGTGGCCGGTGATGGTAACGTCGACAAGGCTTCGGGGCGCGAGGCCGGGCGCGGCGACGAGGGTGAAGTCCTCGGTATGCGCCATGCCATTCATCTCCACCAGAATTGTTTGTCGGCTACCGAGCAGTCTTCCGAGATGGTCCGCATGGAGCCGTTCGGCGACGGCCCGGAGTGCCGCCGCGCGGCTCTTGACCAGCGCACGATCGAGCTGCGGCATGCGGGCGGCCGGCGTGCCGGGGCGCGGGCTGTAGGGGAAGACATGCAGATGGGCGATGCCGATTTCCTCGGCCAGTCGTGCCGAATTTGCCGCCATCGCGTCCGTCTCCGTCGGGAAGCCGGCGATCATGTCGGCACCGAAGGCAAAGCCCGGGCGCAGGCGACGGACCTGGGTCGCGAAAGCGATCGCGTCGGCGCGGGAATGGCGGCGTTTCATGCGTTTCAGGATCATGTCGTCGCCGTGCTGCAGCGAGAGGTGCAGATGCGGCATGAAGCGCTGTTCGTCGGCGATAAGATCAAAGAGATGTCGGTCGGCCTCGATGCTGTCGATCGAGGAAAGCCGCAGGCGCAGGATTTCCGGCACCTGTTTTAGCAGCGTTTTCGCAAGCAGGCCGAGCGTCGGCGTGCCGGGAAGATCGGCGCCGTAGCTGGTGGCATCGACCCCGGTCAGGACGATTTCGCGGTAACCGTGTTCGACCAGCCGGCGGGCCTGCTCGACGACGGCGCCCATCGGCACGGAGCGGGAATTGCCGCGGCCGTAGGGGATGATGCAGAAGGTGCAGCGGTGATCGCAGCCGTTCTGGACCTGCAGGAAGCCGCGCACGTGGCCGTCGATATGGGAGACCATCTGCGGCGCGGTCTCTGTGA
Organism: Ciceribacter sp. L1K22; assembly: GCF_017599385.1. Classification (GTDB taxonomy): domain Bacteria; phylum Pseudomonadota; class Alphaproteobacteria; order Rhizobiales; family Rhizobiaceae; genus Allorhizobium. The sequence continues at coordinate 127,615 of NZ_JAGFPK010000001.1, read as the reverse complement.
CGCTCATGATGTCGTTGACGCGGAGCTTTTCTTCCGAGGCGACGCCGAAATCCGGCAGGCGCCGGTAGCTTTCCGCCTTCAGCTTTTCCTCGTTGCCGAGAACGGCGTCGACTTCCGGCATGGCCGCGAAGCTTTCGGCCTCCGTCTGGGCGGCGCAGCCGGTGACGATGATCCGGGCGGCGGGGTTTTCCCGGCGGGCGCGGCGGATCGCCTGGCGGGCCTGTCGGACCGCTTCGCCAGTGACGGCACAGGTGTTGACCACGATCGCGTTGTCGACACCGGCCTTGTGGGCCTCCGCCTTCATCACTTCCGATTCATAGGTGTTGAGGCGGCAGCCGAAGGTAATGACATCGATGCCGCTCACGTCGGCGAGGCTCCGGCCGCGATACCGGCATCGGAGTCGCGTTCCCAGTCGCCGGTCAACGGATCGACCCTTCCTGACCATTCCCATTCGGCGGGACCGGTCATAACGACGTGGTCATCGTCGCGCCAGTCGATGACAAGCTTGCCACGGTTCGGGCTGGAGGCGACGGTGAGGGTCACCTTGCGCTCGGTCCGGCCGGTACGGGCGGCCGAGACGCCGGCGGCGCAGGCGGCGGAGCCGCAGGCGAGCGTCAGTCCGGCGCCGCGTTCCCAGGTGCGTGTCACCAGCGTCGTGCGGGAGGTCACCTGGGCGAGCGTGATGTTGGCCTTCTCGGGAAAGATCGGATGGTTTTCGAGCAGCGGGCCGAAGCGTTCGAGGTCGTAGTCCATCGGATCGCGATCGACCCAGAAGACCGCGTGCGGATTGCCCATGGACATGGCAGAGGGCGAATGCAGGATCGGTGCGTCGATCGGGCCGATCTGCAGCTCGATGCGGCTCGTGTCGTGAAATTCCTCCGACAGCGGTATCCTGTCCCAGGCGAAGACGGGTCTGCCCATGTCGACCGAGATGGTTCCGTCCTCGTGCTCGACGGCGTTCAGGATGCCGGCGACGGTCTGGAAGGTGAAAACCTTGCGGCCGGTTTCGACGGCCAGCGCCTGCACCACGCAGCGCGTGCCGTTGCCGCAGGCCTGGGCCTTCGAGCCATCATTGTTGAGGATGTCGATGAAGGCGTCGGTGCCGGTGAGTTTCGGATCGTGGATCGCCATGATCTGGTCGAAGGCGGTCTCGGGGTCGGCGGCGAGCGCGACCGCCGTGGCCGGCGTCACACGGTCGCTGCGGCCGCGCATGTCGACGACCAGGATCTTGTTGCCAAGCCCGTTCATCTTCGCGAATTCGACCGTGTTATCCATTTGCCGTCCAAGTCCTTCGGTTCTCGCCTGTATATGGCGGAAATGCGTTTAAATTACCAGTGCGCAGCCCAAAACCCCGCAGAGGCTCTCCCCCTCCGGTTCGGCATCACCTGTAATGTCTTCCCCTCAACTCCAGACAAAAGGGGAAGCGGACGGGGTACCGG
>NZ_JAGFPK010000001.1:0-126076 GCF_017599385.1 Ciceribacter sp. L1K22 | reverse complement strand
TCTTCTTCGCAGCCAACCAGGTCGCGCTTATCGACCTCAACAAACGACAATGACTGTCAGGCATGTCTATGAACACCTGTCAGGCATGTCTCCGGGCTTTACACTCGACCCGAGGATCCAAAACCAAGCCCACGGGACGCACCAACAGGGGCCAAAGCAAGTGGGGCTCCGTGAGGGTGGTGCCACAGCGCCTCTCTTGCGAAATCTGAAGTTTAGGCGGCTTGCGCTGACCTCAAGCCTTCGATTTTCCGTCCTCCCCCGCAAGGGGGGAGATGGGGCGGCTACCGCCGGTGGCCAGCCTCGTGCTTCGAGGCGCCTTCGGCGCGCGTCAGCATGAGGCTGGAGGAAGGGCACGACGTGCGCAGCCTTCGGGGGCTACCTGTCCGGGACGTCGAACATCTCGCCGGCGCGGAGCGGCAGGAAGCGGGTAGGAGCGATTTCCGCGGCTTCGAGGGCGATGGCCAGGTCGTGGACGGGGGTTTCGATTGCCTCGTCGGTGAGCTGGAAGGTGCCGAAATGGTGGCCGATGGCGTAGGCGGCGTTGACGATGCGGAAGCCTTCGACGGCCTCCTGCGGGTTCTGGTGCTGGCCCTTCATGAACCAGCGTGGCTCGTAGGCGCCGACGGGCAGGATCGCGAGGCGGAAATCGCCGTATTTTTCAGCCGCCGCGCGATAGTTGATGCCGTCGTGAAAGCCGGTGTCGCCGATATGGTAGATGCGGCCGGCCGGGGTCTCGAGGACGAAGGCGGCCCAGAGCGCCATGCGCCGGTCGTTCATGCCGCGCGCCGACCAATGGTGGCAGGGCTCCGCAATGATCGACAGCCCGTCCCAGTAATCGAGCCTGTCGCCCCAGTCGACGGCCGACATCTTCGCTTCCGGGATGACGTTGTGGATGATCGTGTCGTTGCCGAGCGGGGTGACGAAATGCGGGCCGTGCTCCTCGTTGAGGCGCACGAGAGTCTTCATGTCCAGATGATCGTAGTGATTGTGCGTGACGAGCACGACATCGATCGGCGGCAGGTCGTTGAATTCAATGCCGGGGCGGATGACGCGCTTCGGCCCGGCGAAGGAGAGCGGGCTGGCACGCGTCGACCAGACGGGATCGGTCAGAATGTTGATGCCGGCGAACTGGATCAGCATCGAGGCGTGACCCACCATGGTAACCCGCAGATCGGCGCCCTTGACGTGGTCGGCGGGCCGGGCCGTGTTTGGCAATTCCACTTTCTTTGGCCAGCGCGACTTCTGGCCGTTGGTCTGCCATTTCCAGACATCCTTGAGCGTCCCCGGTTCAACGCCGCCCGGATTGAAGAAGCGCACGCCGTCGAAATGGTCGGTGGGCGGGCCGAAATAATACGGATTGGCGGGTTTTCTCGGCACTGCTGGTGTTTTCCCTGTTCGGCGTCCGTCACCATATGGGCGCGCCGGACGGTCCGTTCCAGAGGCAATCATGCCATGTCGATGTTTTCCGCCCGGTGTCAGGTGATGGCCGGCGGAACCTCGAACACCTCGCCGGGGCGCATGGGACGAAAGCGGTCGCGGGCGATGCCGCGCTCGTCCAGCGCCTTGTTGAGCGCGATCACCGGTTCGTCGATCGCCTCATCGGTGAGCTTCACCGTGCCCCAGTGGTGGCCGATGGCATAGGCGGCGCCGGCAAGGCGGAAGCCTTCGACGGCCTCCTCCGGGTTCTGGTGCTGGCTCTTCATGAACCAGCGCGGCTCGTAGGCGCCGACCGGCAGGATGGCTAGGCGGAAGTCGCCATGCTTCTGACGGGCTGCCGCGTAGTGCTTTCCCTCGGCAAAGCCGGTATCGCCGATGTGGTAGATCTTGCCTGTCGGCGTTTCGATGACGAAGGCGGCCCACAGCGCCATGCGGCGGTCGCCGAGCCCGCGGGCCGACCAATGATGGCACGGTTCGCAATGGATCGCGACACCCGGAGCGATCTCGATCCGGTCGGCCCAGTCGACAGCGGTGATCCGCGCATCCGGCACTTCGGCGCGGATGATGGTGTCGTTGCCGAGCGGCGTGATGAAATGGGGTTTGTCGCGGCTCTGCAGCGTGGAGAGCGTCGCCAGATCGAGGTGGTCGTAGTGATTATGGGTGACGATCACGATATCGATCGGCGGCAGGTGCGCCATGGCGATGCCGGGCGGATTGACCCGCTTCGGACCGGCGAAGGTGACGGGGCTGGCGCGTTCCGACCAGACCGGATCGGTGAGGATGTTGAGATTGCCGGCCTGGATGAGCATGGAGGCGTGGCCGACCATGGTCACCACCAGCCGTCCGCCATCAAGACGGGTCTCGGGAAAGGCCGACGGAAAGGGGCTCGGATAGGTATCCGGCCAGTCCTTGCTGTCGCCGCCGAATTTCCAGCGCAGCAGGTCGAAGGGGCCGCGCGGCTCCTCGCCGCCCGGATTGAAGAAATGGGTGCCGTTGAAATGGTCGGAGACCGGGCCGGTGTAATAGCGGTTGCCGGCGAAGGCCGTGCGCGCGGTGACGCCGGCCGCAAGCGTGGCGACGGCGCCGAGCGACAGCCATTTCAGAAAATTGCGACGGTTCATGGTGCTTCCTTAGCAGCGGAACCGGCACCCTGAGAAGCGGCGTGCTTGCAGAGGCGGAACACATTTGCGCGATGCCGTCATAGGTGGTGGGGTATCCGGCAAAAGAAAAGGCCGCCGATGCGGCGGCCCCTTCGGGATGGATGACGATGGGATCAGAACTCTTCCCAGTCCTTCGACGCCGCAGCGGCGGCGGCACCGCCGGAGGCCATCTGGCGCGGGGCCGGGCGGGCCTGTGCCGTGGTCGCCGAACGGGACGGGGCTGCCATCATCGCGGCAGTGGCGCGGAGTGCGCCGGCGCCGCTTGCGACCTGGCCGAGCTGGAAGCGGTTGATCAGATCGCGCAGGCGATTGGCTTCGCTTGCGAGCGTCGCGCTCGCGGCATTGGCTTCCTCGACCATGGCCGCGTTCTGCTGGGTCACCTGGTCCATCTGGTTGACGGCTGTGTTGACTTCCGAGAGGCCGACGGACTGTTCGCGAGCCGAGGTGGCGATCGAATCCATGTGCTGGTTGATCGTGACGATATAGTCCTCGATGGTCTTCAGCACCTGCCCGGTCTCGCTGACGAGACGGACCCCGCTTTCGACCTCTTCGCTCGAATTGCGGATGAGGTCCTTGATTTCCTTCGCGGCCTTGGCGGAGCGCTGCGCGAGTTCGCGGACTTCCTGGGCGACGACGGCAAAGCCCTTGCCGGCCTCACCGGCACGGGCGGCCTCGACGCCGGCGTTCAAAGCCAGCAGGTTTGTCTGGAAGGCGATGTCGTCGATGACGCCGATGATATTCGAGATCTGGCCGGAGGACTGCTCGATCTTGCCCATGGCGTCGACGGCGCTGGCGACGACCGAACCCGACTTACGGGCGCTTTCGTTCGCCTGGATCGCGACCGTGCGGGCTTCTTCGGCGCGCTTCGACGAATTGGTAACGTTGACGGTGATCTGGTCGAGCGCTGCGGCGGTCTCCTCGAGCGATGCGGCCTGCTGTTCGGTGCGCTTGGAGAGGTCATCGGCGCTCTGGCTGATCTCGCGGGTGCCGCCGTCGATGGCGCCGGCCGAGACGGACACGGCCGAAAGCGTCTCGCGAAGCTGCGAGACGGCACGGTTGAAGTCGTTGCGCAGGCTTTCGAAGTCTTCCGGCAGCGGCTGATCGATCTGGAAGGAGAGATCGCCGGAGGCCAGATGCGACAGGCCGTTAGCGAGCGTGCTGGTCGCCTTTGCCATGGCTTCGGCGCGGGCGTGCTCGAGATCGGAGGCGCGGCGGCGTTCGGCTTCGACCTGGGCGCGCTGCTCGGCCGTCATGTTTTCCAGTTCGAGCGTCTTCTGGGCGTTGTCCTTGAAGACCTGCAGGGCCTTGGCCATGGCGCCGAGTTCGTCGGGGCGATCGGCACCTGACACCTCGACCGACATGTCGTTGGCGGCGAGGCGCGACATGGTCGCGGTCATACGGGAAATGGCGCCGGCGAGCGAGCGGGCGAACAAGAGGAAGCCGAGCGCGCCGAGGATCGCGACGACGGCGCTGACCGTCACGGTGGTCCAGACAGCGCTGCTGCTGCCCTCGACGATTGGGGTGACGTCCGAGGCGATGACGATGACGCCGATGCGGGCGCCGGAGAAGTTTTCGAACGGGGCGGCCTCGACGACGAAGTGTCGGCCTGCCTCAGACATCATGCGGCGCTCTGGCTGACCATCGAAGGCGGCCTTCAGGTCGTCCTCGCTCAACATCGGCTTTTCGCCATAGGTTGAGGCCTGCTGGGTGAGTTTGCCCTCGACCATGACGTAGACGCCGATCTCACCTTCGATCTTTTCGGCGAGCGGCTTGAAGTAATCGTTGGTGAGGCTCGTGCCGGCATCAACGACGCCGACGACGGTGCCGTCGCGGATGACCGGAGCGGAGGCGAACATGCTGACGGCGGTGCGGCCGGGTTCTGTACCGGCGACAAGCTTGCCGGAGGAGATTGCGTTGACGATGGTCTTGCGGCGGCCGGTCATGTCGTCGCCGAACTTGTCAGGCGCATGAATGCGGGCGACGGCCTCGCCCTTGGCGCTGACGAAGGTGATGAGCTGGACGCCACCGGCCTCGACGATCTGCGGTAGGCTGTTTTCGAAACGCTTGAGGATCTCCTCGCGCGAACCGGCCTCGATGAGCGGGCCGGTTTCCGGCTCGCCGGCCAGTGCCAGGGCGACGGACGAAGCGAGCTTCTTCTGGCCGTCCATGTCCGACTGGACCAGCGTCAGGTCGGACTCGAGTTCCTTGGCAAGAGCCTCCTCGTTCATGATCGACTGGCGGTACCAGGCCGCACCGCCGATCGCGATGCTCGAGAAGAACACGGCCGCAAAGCCGTAGGCCGTCAGCTTGATCCAGAGCGGCCGCTTAATATTGTTGTCCGTCATGATAAAATCCCCGCCTCCAAAAATAGGTATGCGGATGATTTCCCAAAAAAATCAATTTTCTCTAAATTATCCCGAATTTTGAGGGGGAGATAACCGCCCGACGGCCGGTTCCGCGGGAAAGGTTGACTTTTTGCGGCGCTTCCTGTTTATGCGGCGGAAATCTGCGACGAGAGTAAGACTCCGAGCCGCCGACCGGGACCCCTAGAGGTATAAAGAGATCCCGGAGGTCAACACCCGACAGCGCGATGCGCCCTCGGGTGCTTCTTGGCTTTGTCTCTTGTTTTCGTCGCGGAAAAGACCAACGTTTCGGGCACTCCCTGAAAACCCCGAAGCGACAAGGAAGAGCCGATGTTTGAAAACCTCCAGGACCGCCTTGGATCCATCCTGAACGGATTGACCGGCCGCGGCGCGCTGTCGGAGGCGGATGTCTCCGCCGCCCTGCGCGAGGTTCGTCGCGCGCTTCTGGAAGCCGACGTCGCGCTGGAAGTGGTGCGCGAATTCACCGACAAGGTGCGTGAGAAGGCTGTCGGCGCGGCTGTGCTGAAATCGATCAAGCCGGGTCAGATGGTCGTCAAGATCGTCCATGACGAGCTTATCGCGATGCTGGGCTCGGAAGGCGTCACGATCGACCTGCATGCGCCGGCACCTGTCGTCATCATGATGGTCGGCCTGCAGGGCTCGGGCAAGACCACCACGACGGGCAAGATCGCCAAGCGACTGACGGAGCGCGATAAGAAGAAGGTCCTGATGGCCTCGCTCGACACGCGCCGTCCGGCCGCGCAGGAGCAGCTTCGCCAGATCGGCGAGCAGACCAAGATCGACACGCTGCCCGTGATCGCCGGCCAGTCGCCGACCGATATTGCCGCGCGTGCCGTGCAGGCGGCGAAGCTCGGCGGCCATGACGTCGTGATCCTCGACACCGCCGGCCGTACCCACATCGACGAGCCGTTGATGGTGGAAATGGCCGACATCAAGAAGAAGGCCGGCCCGCACGAAATCCTGCTGGTCGCGGACTCGCTGACCGGTCAGGACGCCGTCAACCTCGCCCGCAACTTCGATGAACGTGTCGGCATCACCGGCCTCGTTCTCACCCGCATGGATGGCGACGGCCGTGGCGGCGCGGCGCTTTCGATGCGCGCGGTCACCGGCAAGCCGATCAAGCTGATCGGCGTCGGCGAAAAGATGTCGGAGCTCGAGGAGTTCCATCCGCGCCGCATCGCCGACCGTATCCTCGGCATGGGCGACATCGTCTCGCTGGTCGAGAAGGCCGCCGAAAGCATCGACGCCGAGAAGGCGCGGGCCATGGCCGAGAAGATGGCCAAGGGCAAGTTCGACCTCAACGACATGGCCGAGCAGCTCAAGCAGATGAAGTCGCTGGGCGGCATGGGCGGCATCATGGGCATGATGCCCGGCATGGCCGGCATGAAGGACAAGCTCGCGGCCACCGGCATGAACGACAAGACGTTCGATCGCCAGCTCGCGATCATCTCGTCGATGACCAAGGCCGAGCGCGCCAATCCCGATATCCTGAAGCACTCCCGCAAGAAGCGCATCGCGGCCGGTTCCGGCACGGATGCCGCCGAGATCAACAAGCTTCTCAAGATGCACCGCGGCATGGCCGACATGATGAAGGCCATGGGCGGCAAGGGCAAGGGCGCCGGCATGATGAAGCAGATGATGGGCGGCCTAGCCTCGAAGATGGGATTGGGCGGCATGGGTGGAATGGGCGGAATGCCTGATCTCTCGTCGATGGACCCGAAGCAGCTCGAACAGCTCGCCAAGCAGGCGGATGCCATGGGGCTCGGCAAGGGCGGTGGCCTGCCGGGTCTCGGTGGCGGCGGATTGCCTGGCCTCGGCGGTCCGAAGCTGCCGGGTCTTGGCGGTGGCGGCCTGCCCGGCCTGCCGAAGAAGAAGTGAGGGCGCCGATGATCGATCCCGCGATCCGCGAACAGTTAGCCGGCTACCGGCAGTCGATCGACAATATCGACGCTGCACTTGTGCACATGCTGGCCGAGCGCTTCCGCTGCACCAAGGCCGTGGGCGTGCTCAAGGCCACACACGAATTGCCGCCGTCCGATCCGGCGCGCGAGGAATACCAGATCGACCGTCTGCGCCGGCTGGCGCAGGAGGCCCATCTGGACCCGGATTTCGCCGAGAAGTTCCTGAACTTCATCATCAAGGAAGTCATCCGGCATCATGAAGCCATCGCCGCCGAACATGGCGGCACCACAGAAAAGACCGCCTGAGACCAGGCGGCCAAACAGTCCCAAGGAGTTAGAACAATGGCACTGAAAATTCGTCTCGCCCGTGGCGGTTCCAAGAAGCGTCCCTACTACCAGATCGTCGTTGCCGACGCCCGCAGCCCGCGCGACGGTCGTTTCCTCGAGAAGGTCGGCTCGTGGAACCCGATGCTTCCGAAGGACAGCGAAAAGCGCATCGAGCTTGATGTCGAGCGCATCAAGGACTGGGTCGCCAAGGGCGCACAGCCGACAGATCGCGTTCTGCGCTTCATGGCCGAAGCCGGTCTCGCCACCCGCGAAGCCCGCAACAACCCGGACAAGGCAAAGCCTGGCAAGAAGGCCCTTGAGCGCATCAAGGAAAAGGAAGCTAAGGCAGCCGAGGCCGCTGCCGCCGCAGCAGAAGCCTCCGCCGCCGAATAATCCGGCGCGCTCTCAAAGTGATGACGGCCGGCCGGGTCTCCCGCCGGCCGTTTTCTGTTTCAATTCGGCCGGTTTCGGCCTAGAAGAGGCGCCGAACAAACCGGACGAAATCCTGCTATGACGAAGCTCGAAAATCCCGTTCTGATGGCCGTGATCGGCGCCGCCCAGGGCTTGCGCGGCGAAGTGCGCGTGAAGGCCTATACCGACGATCCGACATCGATCGGCGATTACGGCAACCTGCGCACTCTCGACGGACGGGTGTTTGAAATCCTCGAAATCCGCGAGGCGAAGAACGTCGTGATCGTCCGCTTCCGGGGCGTCAACGACCGCAATGCCGCCGAGGCGCTGAACGGTCTTGAGCTCTATGTGGATCGTGGGGCGCTGCCGGACGAGGAACTGGAAGACGACGAGTTCTATTATGCCGACCTCGAAGGGCTGGAGGTCTACGACCACGACGGCAACAATTACGGGGCGGTCACGGGCATCTACGATTTCGGCGCCGGCGATCTCCTGGAACTGAAGGGTCCGGGAAAGCGGCCGGTGCTCATTCCGTTTTCGGAGGCGGCGGTGCTGGAAATCGATCTCGAAGGCGGACGGCTGCTTGTTGATCCGATCGCGGCGGGCCTCAAGGATACCGATGACGGCAAATCCGGCGGCAAGAAGGGTACGCCCTTCCTGCCGGACGACTGAGCGGCGGCCATGACCTTCAAGGCGACCGTTCTGACACTCTATCCCGACATGTTTCCGGGCCATCTCGGCCAATCGCTGGCCGGCAAGGCGCTGGAGCGTGGGCAATGGTCCATGGAGGCCGTGCAGATCCGGGATTTTGCGACGGACAAACACAGGACGGTGGACGATACGCCCGCCGGCGGCGGCGCCGGCATGGTGCTCAAGCCCGACGTGCTGGCGCGGGCGATCGATTCGGTGTCCCCGGATGGCGATACGCGGCCGCGCCTTCTGATGAGCCCGCGTGGGCGACCGCTGACGCAGGAGCGCGTGAGAGAGATCGCGGCCGGTGACGGCGCGGTCATCGTCTGCGGCCGCTTCGAGGGGGTCGACCAGCGGGTGATCGAGGCGCGCAATCTGGAAGAGGTCTCGATCGGCGACTACATCCTGTCCGGTGGCGAGCCGGCGGCGCTGACGCTGCTGGATGCCGTGGTGCGCATCCTGCCGGGCGTGATGGGCAACGATCTCTCAGGCGTGCACGAGAGTTTCGAGGACGGTCTTCTCGAACATCCGCACTATACGCGGCCGCAGGTGTTCGAGGGACGGGAAATCCCCGCGGTGCTGACTTCGGGCAATCACGGCGCGATCGAAAAGTGGCGTCGCGAGCAGGCCCTGGAACTGACGCGGGAACGGCGGCCGGATCTTCTGCCGAAGGCGCCCTGATCGGCCGACCGGCCGTCGTCCTTCCGCTCCAGCCTCAGCCCGTCAAGAAATAGTAGACAGCCAGCCCCAGGCCGAAGGCGACCACCGTCCAGCGCAGCAGCGCCTGAGGAACCCTCCTTGCGACGGCAACGCCGGTATAGCCACCGAGCGCTACGGCCGGCACCATGATCGCGGCATGGAGCCAGGAGACAGCGCCGGCCGAGGTGAAGACGGCGATCGCCACAGCAGCGATGACGATCGACAGGAAGTTCTTCAGCGCGTTCAGACGATGATAGTCGCCGCCGCTTGCGAGACCGAGCGAAGCGAGCATCATGATGCCCATGCCGGCGCCGAAGAAACCGCCGTAGAAGGAGGTTACCGTCTGGATGGCGATGCCGAGCGGTGTTGCCGGGTGGCTTTCACCTGTCGTCTTCGGCCTAAGCTTTGGTCCTGCGGCAAAGACCAGCGTGGCGGCGATCAGCAGCCATGGCACCATGCTGCGGAAGGCGGGATTGGAAAGCGAAACCAGGAAGAGCGCGCCGCCGAGAGCGCCGACGGCGGATACAATGGCGAGGACGACGGCACCTTTCCAGGCGCTGCGCAACTCGCTGCGGTAGGCGAGCGTCGAGGTGATGTAGCCGGGAAACTGCGTGATGGAGGAGGTGGCGTTGGCGGCGATCGGGGGCAAGCCTGCGAAGGTCATGGCGCCGAAAGTCAGAAAGGTGCCGCCTCCGGCGATGGCATTGACCACGCCGGACAGAAAGCCTGCCACGAAGAGAAGCATGATGGTGGCGACGGACATTTCTTTCCTCCCAGTGGACGTCCTGCGGTGATATGTGGTTCGAAACGGCTTCGCAAGCCGCTGGCCTCTGGGCAGATTCGGTTTGCGTTAGGGGGTGACAAAGCATCGAGAGTGGTGTATTGGCGCACCCGGAAATGGGCTTTGCCCGTCTGCCAGCAAACAAAGAGCATGCGTACCCGCTCCCGCCCGCAAGGGCAAAATCCGGAGGCTTGGCCCAAGGATTATTGTCGAGCGCTCTGGCTGTTTCAGAAGAATCGAAGGTTAGACAGATGAACATCATTGAACAGCTGGAAGCCGAACAGGCTGCCAAGATCGAAGCCAAGCGCAAGCTGCCGGAATTCTCGCCTGGCGACACGCTGCGCGTTAACGTCACCGTCAAGGAAGGTAACCGTACCCGCGTGCAGGCCTATGAAGGCGTTTGCATCGCTCGTTCCGGCGGCGGCATCAACGAGAGCTTCACCGTTCGCAAGATTTCCTACGGCGAAGGCGTCGAGCGCGTATTCCCGGTCTATTCGCCGATGGTCGAAAGCGTCGAGATCGTTCGCCGCGGTAAGGTTCGTCGCGCCAAGCTCTACTACCTGCGCGATCGTCGCGGCAAGTCGGCTCGTATCGTCGAGAACACCGGCACCCGCGCCCGCAAGCTGAACGACGCCGAGCGCGCCGCCGTGGCCGAGGAAAAGGCACGGATCGAAGCCGAAAAGGTTGCAGCAGCACAGGCACTGGCCGCCGAAAAGGCAGCAGCCGAAGCCGCTGAAGCCAAGGCCGCAGCGGAAGCCGCTGCTGCTTCGGACGCTGCTTCCGAATAAGTTTTATTCCTGAAAGGGAATCAGAACGGCGGCTTTCGGGCCACCTTGATCGTCAAGAGGCCGGAACATCAGAAACGATGTTCCGGCCTTTCTTTGTCCCGGGCCATCGGGCCATTGCATCTGTCGGCGTGACGCCGGTTCAGTCGGCGGCACGCCCGACGGTATCAGCGACGAAGGCGCCGCGTTCGCCCATCGGCCGTGGTTCTCCCGTCGTGGTATCGTGGCATGTCTGATGTTCGAGTTCGCCGTTGATCTCGGCGCCCAGAATGAAAATGAGGGCGCACATCCAGCTCCACACCATGAAGCCGGCGACGGAGCCCAAGGCGCCGTAGGTGGCGCTGTAGTTGCCGAAATTCTGCAGGTAATAGGAAAAGGCGAGCGAGGCCAGCAGCCAGGCGGCGGTCGAGATCACGGCGCCCCAGCTCAACCAGCGCAATTTCGCCGGCTCGCGGCTCGGACCGTAGCGATAGAGACAGCTGATCGAGAAACCGACGAGCAGGACGAGGATCGGCCAGCGGAGAATCATCAGCACCGGCTCCAGCCAGCTGTCCGGGATGACGAAGGCGAACACAGCCGGAAGGGCGGCCAAGCCGGCGGTGATGACGCCCAGCAGAACGAACAGGCCGAGCGTGAAGGCGAAAACCAGGAGGTTGAGTTCGAGCAGCCCGCGCTTCTCGCGCTCGTTGTAGGCGACGTTCATGGCGTCGAACAGGGCCATGATCCCGTTCCGCGCGCTCCAGATGCCGATGGCCAGTCCGGTGGCGAAGCCCACGCCCAGCGACGGCGAGCCCTGCCGGGTGAGCGCGGCAAGCTGTTCCTGGATCATTTCGGAGGAACCCGGCGGCAGGATGCGGCGGAGGGATTCGATGTGGCCGGAAATGGTCGATGGGTCCGCGAAGAAACCGTAGAGAGATACCAGGGCTGTCAGAGAGGGGAAGAGCGCCAGCAGCAGGTAGTAGCTGACGCCGGCGCTGACGAGGGCGATGCGGTCGCGGTCTGCTTGCTCGACCACCCGCCAGAAGACGTCACGAAGACCCCGGACAGGTATTTCGCTGGGCGCCGTGCTGTCCCGGCCGCGATCTTTCTCGCTCGTCGATGACCTGTTTGCTGCCAAATTGCCGTTCCGCGTTTTGGATGGTGGTCCCCTACCTCATTCGCCAACGTGTTTGACCGCACCGGGGTTCCAGTTTTTCCTTGAAACCGATCGGCGAGGCGTGCTCAATCTGGCTTTTTTGGAGGCTGACGATGATGAACTTGCGCACACTTCTCGCCGGGCTTGCCGCCCTTGCTCTTGCTCCCGTATCCGCCCTTTCCGCCGAACTGCCGGACCTTGGCGGCAAGACGGTCGTGGTCGTGACGGAAAACGCCTATCCGCCGCTGCAGTTTGTCGACCCGAAGACGGGTGAGGCGATCGGCTGGGAATATGACGTGATGAACGAGATCGCCAAACGGCTGAACATGACGGTCGAGTACCAGAACACGTCCTGGGACGCGATGATCCAGTCCGTATCCGACGGCCAGTATCAGGTCGGCATGACCGGCATCACGATCAATGACGAGCGCAAGGCGAAGGTGGATTTCTCCGACCCCTACATGCGCTCCGAGCAGTTCATGCTGGTGCGCGGCGACGAAAGCCGGTTCACCGACGCCAAGAGCTTTGCCGACAATGCAGACCTTCTGGTCGGCGCGCAGCCGGGCACGACGCCGTTCTACACCGCGGTCTACAGCGTTCTCGATGGCGACGAGGCCAATCCCCGCATCAAGCTGTTCGAGACGTTCGGGGCGACGGTGCAGGCGCTGAAGACGGGCGATGTCGACATGGTGCTGACCGACGGCACGGCCGGGCAGGGTTATGTCGATGCTTCCGGCGGTGGCCTGAAAGTTGTCGGCGGTCCGCTTGGCTCGGAAGATTTCGGCTTCATCTTCCCGAAGGGGTCCGATCTCGTGGCACCGATCAATGCGGCCATCGCCGAACTGAAGGCGGACGGCACGCTGGACACGCTGAACAAGAAGTGGTTCCTCGACTACAAGATGGGCGAATGACCGCCTGAGCCGGGGGGCGGTCGCCGCATGGGTTTCCAGACGCTTCCCAAGGGGGATGAACGCGGCGACCGGCCCTGGTGGCTGGTCGCGCTGGTCGTCATCGCGATCGGCCTTGCCGTCGTCATCGCGGTCAACGACATCTATGCGCAGGTGTTCACCACGGTCGCGCGGGGCATCTGGGTGACGGTGTTCGTCACGGTCGTCGGCTTTGCGCTGGCGACCGGTCTCGGATTGATGATTGCGCTTGCTGGCATGGCCGACAGCGTCGTCCTGCGGCAGGCGGCGCGGTTCTATGTCGAGGTGGTGCGCGGCATCCCGATCCTGGTGCTCTTGTTCTACATCGCCTTCGTCGGCGCGCCGGGTTTCGTCGCGGCCTACAATTTCATCATCTCGCCGCTGACGGCGGAGGGCTGGCTCTCGCCCCTTCAGGTGCGCGACGTGTCCCTGATGTGGCGCGCGATCATCGCGCTGACCATCGGCTATTCCGCCTTCATCGCGGAAATCTTCCGGGCCGGCATCCAGTCGGTCGACAGGGGGCAGATCGAGGCGGCGATGTCGCTGGGCTTGAACCGCTACCAGCGGTTCCGGCTGATCGTGCTGCCGCAGGCGATCAAGGTGATCTTCCCGCCGCTGTCGAACGATTTCGTGGCCATGGTCAAGGACAGTTCGCTTGTTTCGGTGCTGGGTGTCGCGGATATCAGCCAGGCGGGCAAGATCTACGCCTCGGGCTCGTTCCGCTTCTTCGAGACCTATTCGATCGTCGCCTATATCTACCTGATGCTGACCATCGGGCTGTCGCTGCTGCTGCGGCAGGTGGAGAAACGCATGCGGGAACAGGGCGCGCGGGAATGAGCGAGCGCAGGAGCGAGGGGCTGGAGAAGGTCTATGCCGCGCAGTCCGGCGACGAACTGGCCTCGGCCTATTCGACCTGGTCGACGGATTACGATCGCGAGAACCTCTCCTCCGGCTATTGCCTGCCCTTCATGATCTCAGCCTGGGTCAGCCGACATGTGCCCCGCGATGCCGGTCCGCTGCTCGATGCCGGATGCGGTACGGGGCTTTCCGGGCCGGCGATGCGGGCGCTCGGCTATCCCGTTGTCGAGGGGCTGGATTTCTCCGAGGAGATGCTGGCGCTGGCGGCCCACCGCGAGGCCTACGACGTTCTGAAGCGGGCGACGCTCGGCGAGACGTTGCCGTGGCCGGACGATCATTTCGCGGCCTTCTTCTCGACCGGGGTGTTCACGGAAGGGCATGCGCCGGCGAGCGGGCTTTACGAGCTCTGCCGGATTACGAGGCCCGGCGGGCATGCGGTTTTCACCGTGCGGGACAAGGTGTTCGACAGCGGCGGGTTCGCCGGGGTTTTCGAGCGCCTCTCCAGCCGGGGCATCTGGACCCCGGTGGAGGAAAGCCCGCTGTTCCGCGCCTATGCGATCGACGAACCGGATGTGCTGCTCAAGGCCTATGTCTTCCGGATCTGCTGATTCCGTCAGTATTTTTCGGGCACATACATTTCCGGCGGGACCGGGTGGCGGATGTAGTCGGCATTGCGGACGCGCTCGGGCAGGACGATGTGTTCCTTGGGGACATTTTCGTAGGGGATCTGCGAGAGAAGATGGGCGATCATGTTGAGGCGCGCCTTCTTCTTGTCGACGGCCTGCACCACCCACCAGGGGGCCTCGGGGATGTGGGTACGGTCCAGCATCTCTTCCTTGGCGCGGGTATAGCTTTCCCAGTGGATGCGGCTCTGCAGGTCCATTGGGGAGAGCTTCCACTGCTTCAGCGGATCGTTGATGCGCATGCGGAAGCGGAATTCCTGTTCTTCGTCGGTGATTGAGAACCAGTATTTCAGGAGAATGATGCCGGAGCGGACGAGCATGCGCTCGAATTCCGGCACGTCGCGGAAGAATGCCTCGACCTGTTCCGGGGTGCAGAAGCCCATGACACGCTCGACGCCGGCGCGGTTGTACCAGGAGCGGTCGAAGAGCACCATCTCGCCTGCGGTCGGCAGATGCGGCACGTAGCGCTGGAAGTACCACTGGTTCCGCTCGCGCTCGGTGGGTGCCGGAAGCGCGACAACGCGGGCGACGCGCGGGTTCAGCCTCTGGGTCACGCGCTTGATCGCGCCGCCCTTGCCGGCCGAATCGCGGCCTTCGAACAGGACGACGACCTTCAGGTTCTTGTACTGGACCCAGTCCTGCAGGCGGACGAGTTCGTGCTGCAGCCGGAAGAGTTCGCGGAAATAGACCTTGCGGTCCATCGTCGGCTCCGATAGCCCCTCGGCGACCATCTCGTCGAGACGGTCCTCGTCCATCTGCTGCTCGAGCTCCTCGTCGAAGCTGTCGAGCACCTCGTCCTTGATGCGGCTGATCTCGTCGTGGATGGGGGTGTTCATGCGTCGTCCTTCCGTTCTGTCAGGACGATGAAGCATTTTTTGGCGAATGCCTTATGACAAAAACGTGTCACGCCGCGCTCGCGTCGACTCCATTGCCGATTTTTCCGAAAACTGGTATTGAGCCCACCATGGGATCGAAATTCGGATGCCTCGCGAACCAGTTCATCGTGCTGCAGGACCACAAGCGTCTGCCGGCACGGTTCTTTGCGCGCGTATCCGGGG
This sequence comes from Ciceribacter sp. L1K22, assembly GCF_017599385.1. Taxonomy (GTDB): domain Bacteria; phylum Pseudomonadota; class Alphaproteobacteria; order Rhizobiales; family Rhizobiaceae; genus Allorhizobium. The sequence continues at coordinate 110,841 of NZ_JAGFPK010000001.1, read as the reverse complement.
CGCTCAACAGCCGCCTAGGCTGACCCATGACGGGCATGTCCCCGTCATCGCGTCTCTTCGTCACACAATAAAAGTCATTTCCCAGTCTGGATGGAACAACGCCCATGAGCGCACCCCGTACCCTTTACGACAAGATCTTCGACGATCACCTGGTCGACCGCCAGGAGGATGGCACCTGTCTTCTCTATATCGACCGTCACCTCGTGCACGAAGTGACGAGCCCGCAGGCTTTCGAAGGGCTGCGCATGGCCGGCCGCAAGGTGCACCAGCCGGGCCGGACGCTTGCCGTTGTCGACCACAACGTGCCGACCACGCCTGATCGTCACGAGGGCATCAAGAACGAGGAAAGCCGGATCCAGGTCGAGGCGCTCGCCAAGAATGCCGCGGATTTCGGCGTCGAGTACTATTCCGAGAAGGACAAGCGCCAGGGCATCGTGCACATCGTCGGTCCGGAACAGGGCTTCACCCTGCCCGGCATGACGATCGTCTGCGGTGACAGCCACACCTCCACGCATGGCGCGTTCGGCGCCTTGGCGCACGGCATCGGCACGTCCGAGGTCGAGCATGTGCTGGCGACCCAGACGCTGATCCAGAAGAAGGCCAAGAACATGCTGGTGCGCGTCGACGGCCAGCTGCCCGAGGGCGTGACCGCCAAGGACATCATTCTCGCCATCATCGGCGAGATCGGCACGGCCGGCGGTACCGGCCACGTCATCGAGTTCGCCGGCGAGGCGATCCGCTCGCTGTCGATGGAAGGCCGCATGACCGTCTGCAACATGACGATCGAGGGCGGCGCCCGCGCCGGTCTGATCGCGCCTGACGAAAAGACCTTCGAATACATCAAGGACAAGCCGCGCGCGCCGAAGGGTGCGGCCTTCGACCAGGCGGTCGAATACTGGAAGACGCTGCACACCGACGAGGGCGCCCATTTCGACCGCGTCGTCGTGCTCGACGCCGCCAACCTGCCGCCGATCGTCTCGTGGGGTTCCTCGCCGGAAGACGTCATCTCGGTCCAGGGCGTGGTTCCGAATCCGGACGACATCCAGGACGAGAACAAGCGCACCTCCAAATGGCGCGCGCTTGATTACATGGGCCTGAAGCCGGGCACCAAGATCACCGACATCGCCATCGACCGCGTCTTCATCGGTTCGTGCACCAACGGCCGCATAGAGGACCTGCGCGCCGCTGCCGCCGTGCTCGAGGGCAAGAAGGTCGCGTCCACGGTATCGGCGATGGTGGTTCCGGGCTCCGGTCTCGTCAAGGAACAGGCGGAAGCAGAAGGCCTCGACAAGATCTTCAAGGACGCCGGCTTCGAATGGCGCGAGCCGGGCTGCTCGATGTGCCTGGCGATGAACGACGACCGGCTGAAGCCGGGCGAGCGCTGCGCCTCGACCTCCAACCGCAATTTCGAGGGACGCCAGGGCTACAAGGGCCGCACGCATCTCGTCTCGCCGGCGATGGCTGCCGCTGCCGCCGTTGCCGGTCACTTCGTCGATATCCGCGACTGGAAATAAGACGCGCAACATTTATTGCCGAAAGCCGTCCGCTCGCGGGCGGCTTTTTTTGTTCCGGAGGACCTGACGCGATTGAAACGGCTGTAAAAGCGGCTATCGTCGCGCTGTCATAAAACTGTCACAAAAACCCTCCGAAGCCTTCATGATACGCTCGATACCGACTGCGGGCCGCGACCGGTCCGGCCCTCCGATGGTGGCCTCGTGAGCACCATCGCGGTTCTTCTCGCGCTCATCGCCGCCATCCTGCATGCGAGCTGGAATGCGTTCCTTCGGACCGGCGCCGACCGGCTGTGGTCGGTGACGGTGATGAGTCTCGCGGGCTCCGTCATCGCGCTGCCGTTTATTCTCTATTTCCCTCTGCCGGGTGCCTCGGCGTGGCCGTTCATTCTCGCCTCGTCGGTGCTGCAGGTCGCCTACAGCCACTTCCTGGTGGCGGCCTATCGACATGGCGAGCTCGGACAAGTCTATCCGATCGTACGGGGAACGGTACCGCTGCTCGTGTCTGTCGGAGGATTCGTTCTTTTCGGCGAGGTGCTCGGGCTCTGGCAGAGTGCCGGCGTGCTGCTGGTGGCGGCCGGAATCATGAGCCTGTCGTTCGGAAAGGGGCGGGCGGTGACCTCGTCGCTTGCCTTTGCGTTCGCGACGGCGCTGATCATCGCCTGCTACTCGACGGTCGATTCCAGGGGCGTGGGCGAAGTCAATAACCCCGTTGCCTACGCCATGTGGGTGCTTTTCCTTTTTGGTGTGATGCTGGCTCTGAGCTATCTGGTCGCCAGACGGCGGCTCAGGATCGACCTGTCCTCGCCCCTGACCTGGAAGGCCGTGGCGGGAGGGGTCGTGGCCATGGCGGCCTATGGCCTCGTGGTCGCGGCCTATTCCTTCGCCCCGGCCGGCCTCGTGACCGCTGTACGGGAGACGAGCGTCGTCTTCGCCGTGCTTATTGGCACGCTATTCCTCGGCGAACGGCTGACGCCGAGACGGCTGTTCTCCTGTATCGTCGTTGCCGCAGGCGCCATTCTGGTCAGTCTCTGACCCGGATCGGGCGATCCTACGGTCGCCCGATCCTGTCTCACGTGAATCAGAAGGTTGCCGTCTTCGGATCCGGGCCGATGCGGGCGTCCTTGCTGTCCAGAGCATCCAGCGCTGCGATGTCGGCGGCCGGGAGGCCGAAATCGAAGACCTGGAAGTTTTCCCGAATGCGCGACGGCGTCACCGATTTCGGGATCACCACGAGGCCCTTCTCTATGTGCCAGCGGATGATCACCTGCGCCGGCGTGCGGCCGAGGCGCGTGGCGATCTTGCCGATGACCGGGTTGTTCAGGAGCTTGCCCTGGCCGAGCGGGCTCCAGGACTGGGTGGCGATGGCGTGCTTCTCATGGAAGGCGCGTGCGGTCTTCTGCTGGAAATCCGGATGCAGCTCGATCTGGTTGATGACAGGCACGACGCCGGTTTCGCCAACGATCTTCTCGATGTGCTCCGGATAGAAGTTCGATACGCCGATCGACTTGACGCGGCCTTCCTCCTTGAGCTTCACGAAGGCCTTCCAGGTGTCGACGAACAGGCCGCGGTTCGGCGACGGCCAGTGGATCAGGTAGAGATCGACATAGTCGGTGCCAAGCCGCTTCAGGCTGGCATCGAAGGCCTTCAGCGTCTGGTCGTAGCCCTGGTCGCCGTTCCAGAGCTTGGTGGTCAGGAAGATGTCGCCGCGGGAAACGCCCGACTGGCGGATGCCTTCGCCGACGCCTTCCTCGTTTTCGTAGACGGCGGCGGTATCGACGTGGCGGTAACCGGCATCGAGTGCCGCCTTCACGGCAGGCGCCGCCTCGTCGTTCGGCGTCTGCCATACGCCGAGGCCGACCTGCGGGATGGCGTTGCCGTCATTAAGGGTGATCATGGGTTGATCGGTCATGTGAAACATCCTTCGTGAAACGGAAAAGAACAAAGGCCGGGCCGGGCGGCCGGCAATTCTGCATTCCCTACATAGGTAGTCCGGGCGGGCATGGAAGGGCATTACAGGACGATCAGCCGCGTGCCCTTCGTCAGTTTCGGCAGCAGGCGCTGCATGTCCCTGAACGAGATCGCGACGCATCCTTCTGTCGGAGAATAGTCCGGGCGCGCGATATGGAAGAAGATGGCGGAGCCGCAACCGCGCCGGCGGCTTGCGATGTTCCAGTCAAGCACGATGCAGATGTCATAGAGATGATCGGAACGCCGGAGCTTCTCATGACCGGCGGGAAAGGGCGCTTTGACCGGCCTATTGTAGGCAGGATGACGTGGATCGTCGCACCACAGCATGTTGGGACGGATGCGTTTCACAGGGAGTTGCGACAGCAGGGCGAGCCGTCGCTCGCCGCGACGATAGGCATCCAGAACCGGCATGGCCGCCCTCGGTGTGGCGCCATCTCCTTCGCGCTTGCGGCTGGTGATGCCGGAGCGGCCAAGCGCCGCCGGCAAACGGAGGCTGCCGAACTGCAAAATCGCGCGGCACCTGTCACGCGGGGCCGTCCTGACGACGATCGGCGTCGGCTTGCCCTTGATACCGTGCGGTTTCCGCCCCATTTCGCTCACGAGATTTTGCTTTGCCTGTGAATTGGAGTGTATTCATAGCACCGCACCAAGAGCAACACGCTATTGTGTTCTGGTCGTGCCACGGAACGGCATGCGAAGTCCGGCCGGGCAGACAAGGGAGTTAAACGAGATGACCGCGCGTACCATTCTTCTGGTCGATGACGATGACGATCTCCGCGGCACGCTGGTGGAGCAACTCTCGCTCTATGAGGAATTTTCCCTGATGGACGAGGCCAACGCCACCAAGGCGATCCAGGCGGTCAGGACCGGGCAGGTCGACCTGATGATCATGGATGTGGGCCTGCCGGATATGGACGGTCGCGAGGCGGTCAAGCTTCTCAGGAAGAACGGCTTCAAGGCGCCCGTGATCATGCTGACGGGACATGATACCGATTCGGACACGATCCTGGGGCTGGAGGCGGGTGCCAACGATTATGTGACGAAACCCTTCCGGTTCGCGGTGCTGCTTGCCCGCATCCGCGCGCAGTTGCGCCAGCACGAGAACAGCGAGGATGCGACGTTCGGCGTCGGGCCGTATATCTTCAAGCCCAGCCAGAAGCTGCTGACGACGGAAGACGGCAAGAAGATCCGCCTCACCGAAAAGGAGGCCGCGATCATTCGTTACCTCTATCGCGCCGGCCAGAAGGTCGTGACACGCGACGTCTTGCTGGAAGAAGTCTGGGGCTATAACTCCGGCGTGACGACGCACACACTCGAGACGCATGTCTATCGTCTGCGGCAGAAGATCGAGCGCGATCCCTCGCGCGCGGAGATTCTGGTCACCGAAAACGGTGGCTACAAGATCATACCCTGACAGGAGGCTGCCGGATGGCGCTCAACGACGACATAGCGCTGCTGGCTGCGGTTCCTCTTTTTCAGGGCCTTGATCGCGAGCAGTTGCGGCTGATCGCCTTTGGCGCGGAGCACCGGCGGGTCAAAGCCGGCGAGGTGCTGTTCCAGGAGCGCGCGCCGGCGGAGAGCGCCTATATCGTCGCCGGCGGCAGGTTCGAGCTTTCCAGAAAAGGTCGGGATGGCGGCAAGGTCATCGAGAGCGTGGTCGGCGAGGGAACGCTTCTCTCCGAGCTTGCGCTTGCTACGATGGTGGAACGGAAATTCACGGCCGTAGCGCTCGAGGAAGGCGACGTGATCCGGATCACGCGCGCGCTCTTTCATCGCCTGATCGAGGAGTATCCCGAGATGGCGCGCACCGTCGAAAACCGTATCCGTGAAACGATCGCAGCGCTCGCGCAACAGGCGTCGGCCCTACAGCATCGTTTCCAGTAGCGCCGAACGTCCGATTCAAAGATCGAAGGTGGCGGTGACGGGGACGTGGTCCGACGGCCGCTCCCAGCCGCGCGCTTCGCGCAGGATCTCAATGTCTTGCAGCCTCGGTCCGAGGTCCGGCGATGACCAGATATGGTCAAGCCTGCGGCCCCGGTCCGCAGCGGCCCAGTCCTTGGCGCGGTAGCTCCACCAGGTGTAGATCTTCTCGGAGGGATCGACGTTCTGTCGCATGAGATCCACCCAGTTTCCAGCCCGGATGATTTCCATCATGCCCTCGGTCTCGACCGGCGTGTGCGAGACGATCTTCAGCATCTGCTTGTGCGACCAGACGTCGTTTTCAAGCGGCGCAATGTTGAGATCGCCAACGAGAATTGACGAGGTGTCGGCCTCGGCATCCGAACGCAGCACCTTCATCTCCTCGACGAAATCCAACTTGTGGCCGAATTTCGGATTGATGGTCCGGTCCGGCTCGTCGCCGCCGGCCGGGACATAGAAATTGTGGAGCCGAATGCGCCGGCCGCCGCGTTCGAAAATCGCGGAGATATGGCGCGCATCGCCGACGCCGCAGTAATTGTGCCTGTAGTCCTCCGTCAGCGGCAGCTTCGAGATGGTCGCGACACCGTGATAGCCCTTCTGGGCGTGCAGGATGATGTGCTCGTAGCCGAGGGCCCTGAACGCGTCGGCCGGAAACTGGTCTTCCAGGCACTTGATCTCCTGCAGGCAGAGAATGTCCGGATTCTTCAGTTTCAGGAAGTGTTCGACGATGGGAAGGCGAAGCCGTACCGAATTGATGTTCCAGGTGGTCAGGGAAAAAGCCATGCGCCGACAGTCCATACGCTATCAAAGATGCGGCGGAACTTAACGGGGGATGCGGCGCAAAGCCAGAGCCGGGCCGGCAAAACGCGGGCCGGCGCCTGGTTATCCCTTGTCGTCAGCCGCCGCGCTTGTGGACGTCGGCATAGGGGACCTCGAAGACGCGGGCATCGAAGTTCACGCCGGTCTGGACGTTGAAGATCATGACCGTGGTGTCCTTGGCCTGCGCGTCGGTGATGGTCCACTGGCGCAGTTCGAAGGTCTTCGGGTCGAACATCAGGGTGATGGTCGAATCGCCGAAGATCGTCCGGTCGCCGAGCACGATCGTCGTCAGGTCGGCCTCCTGCTTGACGCCGCGGACCATCTGGTGATTGAGGTCGATGCGGTCGGAGAGAAGCAGGCTGAGCGGTGTCTTCGACAGCGGATAGATGTCCCAGGTCTTCAGCTTCATGTTGCCGATCACGACGTTGCGGCCATCCGAGATGACGCGCATCGGCGAAGGGTTCTCGTAGTTGAAGCGCAGCTTGCCGGGGCGCTCGATATAAAACTTGCCGCCGGTCTGCTCGCCGCGCGGGCCGAACTGGACGAACTCGCCCATCATCGTCTTCACCGAGGAGAAATGGTCTGCGACCCTCTGCGCTTCTTCCGGCGGACCCGAGGCGGCGAGCGCCATCGGCGCGTTCAGCCAGAGGCAGGCACCAGCCGCGGCCGCGCCGGCGACAAAGGCACGGCGCGAGATCGGTGACAGGGCTGAACCCGGGCGGAACTTGCTGTTGGCGGTCATTCGATTCTCCTTTGCTAGCCTCTCATGGGCGAAAATCGCGGCGTCTTCGTGACGCGCATTTTTCGCCCGCGGCCTATCGTTCGATAATGTCGCTTTCGGTCGGCACGAGGATTTCCCGCTTGCCGGCGTGGTTGGCCGGGCCGACGAGGCCTTCCTTCTCCATCCGCTCGATGATCGAGGCGGCGCGGTTGTAGCCGATGCCGAGCCTGCGCTGGATATAGGATGTCGAGGCCTTTCCGTCACGCAGGACGACGGCGACTGCCTGATCGTAGGGATCATCGGATTCCGACAGGTTCGACGTGCCGGCCGGGCCGCCGCCTTCATCCTCGTCGTCGTCATCGATGGTGATCGCATCGAGATATTCCGGCGCGCCCTGGGTCTTGAGGTAGGCGACGATTTCCTCGACCTCGTTGTCGGAGACGAAGGGGCCGTGGACGCGCTGGATGCGGCCGCCACCGGCCATGTAGAGCATGTCGCCCATGCCGAGCAGCTGTTCGGCGCCCTGCTCGCCAAGGATGGTGCGGCTGTCGATCTTGGACGTCACCTGGAAGGAGATGCGGGTCGGGAAGTTCGCCTTGATCGTACCGGTGATGACGTCGACCGAGGGACGCTGGGTCGCCATGATCACGTGGATCCCGGCGGCGCGGGCCATCTGCGCCAGACGCTGGACGGCACCTTCAATATCCTTGCCGGCGACCATCATCAGGTCGGCCATTTCGTCGATGATGACGACGATGTAGGGCATCGGCTGGAGATCGAATTCCTCGGTCTCGTACATAGCTTCGCCGGTCTGGCGGTCGAAACCGGTCTGTACGGTGCGCGTCAGCACTTCGCCCTTGGCGATGGCCTGCTCGACGCGGGAATTGAAGCCGTCGATATTGCGAACGCCGATCTTCGACATCTTCTTGTAGCGTTCCTCCATCTCGCGCACGGTCCACTTCAGGGCGACGACCGCCTTTTTGGGATCGGTGACGACCGGCGAGAGCAGGTGGGGAATGCCGTCATAGATGGAAAGTTCCAGCATCTTCGGGTCGATCATGATCAGGCGGCACTTCTCCGGCGGAAGCCGGTAGACGAGCGACAGGATCATGGTGTTGATGGCGACCGACTTACCGGAGCCGGTGGTACCGGCGACGAGGAGGTGCGGCATCTTGGCGAGGTCGGCGATCACGGGTTCGCCACCGATCGTCTTGCCGAGCGCCATCGCGAGTTTCGCCTTGTTGGTCTCGAAATCGCGCGAGGCGACGAGTTCGCGGAGGTAGACGGTCTCGCGCGACTGGTTCGGCAATTCGATGCCGATGGCATTGCGGCCCGGCACCACGGCGACGCGCGCGGCGATCGCGCTCATGGAGCGGGCGATGTCGTCGGCAAGGCCGATGACGCGGGAGGACTTGATGCCGGGGGCGGGTTCCAGTTCGTAGAGCGTCACTACCGGGCCGGGGCGGACGTGGATGATCTCGCCCTTGACGCCGAAGTCTTCCAGCACACCTTCGAGCATGCGGGCATTCTGCTCCAGTGCGTCCTTCGACAGCGTCGCGTCGCGCGCAACGGCCTTGGGTTCGGCCAGGAGGTGCACCGAGGGGAGCTGGAAGCCTTCCGGCCGGATCAGCGAGCCCTGGGCCTCCCGTTCCACGCGGGCGCCCGGTTTGGGCCGCGCGGCCGGCGCCACCACGCGTGGGCTTGCGCGTTCGTCGGCCGCTCTTGCACGGATGGTCGGTTTCACCTCGTCGAGGTCATCGTCGTCATCGGAGAGGATACCGGCCGGCAGGGGCATATCGTCGACGTCGAACGGCGGATCGTCGTCGAAGCGCGGTGCTGCACGGGTGGCGGATGGCGGTGCGGCGATGATCGGTTTCGGCCGGACGCGGGCGGGCTCGGGCGCGATGTCGAGGCCGGCGTCAAGCGAGGGCTCGTGGATCATGCGGGCACGATGCGGCGGGTCGAAGTGGTCGGCGTCGTCCTCGTTGAAATCGTAGGGCTGGTCGAAGTCGTCCTGGGGGCGGGACTTCATGCCGAACAGACGGCGCAGGCGGGCGCGCGCGGTGTACCAGCCATGGGTCATGGCGCCGAGCGCCAGGGAGCCGAAGGCAAAACCTTCCGCCTCGTCGTCGTCGAGCCGCGGTTCCTCGCGGCGTCTCGGCGCAGCATGGCGGGGAACGAGATCTTCCTCGCGCGGCTCGTTGCCGATCAGGCCGGACGCAAACAGCATGAGCCACAGGGTCGGAAGGGCGAACAGGGATCCGATCACCAGACCGGCCGTGCCGGTCGGATAGGCGCCGATGAAGAGTGCCGGGAAACGCAGAAGCATGTCGCCGAGAACGCCACCGGTGCCATTCGGGATCGGCCAGGTGGCCGGCGGCGGCACGCAGCCGACCAAGGCGGCCGCTGTCAGGGAGCCCAGAACCCAGGTGCCGACCCGGGCGGGAAGCCGGTAGATGCGTCGGCCGGCGATGAGGGCGAGCGACCAGGCCAAGACCGGCAGCAGCGCCAGAACGCTCGCAAGGCCGAGGAACTGCATCATGATGTCGGCGAAGGCGGCACCCGGCCGTCCGAGAATATTCGTCGGCTCGTTGCTGGTGGCGTAGGAAAAGCTGGGGTCCGCGACGTTCCAGGTCGCAAGGGCGGCGACGGCGAGCATCAACAGGAGGAAGATCGCGAAGCCTCCGAGCGCCAGCAACTGCCGGATGACGAATGCGCTCAGCGCGAAGCGGTTGGAGTGATCCTCCACGTGGGCCGAATGGCTTCTGCTCATGGTCCTGCCTTGACTTGTACTCGGAGCGCGCGTTTCGGGCACGCCTGAACAAGGCGGACAGACCGAAACCGGTCGGTAGTCTAGGTCGCCCAGGGTTAATGTCGCATTAACCATGGAGCGTCCGGCGGCGACGGCAACGAAAAAAGCCCGGACCTTGCGATCCGGGCTTCGTTGAAGGTCGAGCCGCGCCGGCCAGCCGGCGCGATCGTCTATTACGAGTGGTAAGCGGCTTCGCCGTGGGAGGCGAGGTCGAGACCTTCGCGCTCGGCTTCGACCGGAACGCGCAGGCCGACGATGATGTCGGTGATCTTGTAGAGGATCACCGAGCCGATGCCGCACCAGACGATCGTGACGAGGACCGCGTAGAGCTGGGTCATGAACTGGCCGCCCATGGTAACGCCTTCGGCATAGCCGATGCCGCCCAGCGAGGACGAGGCGAAGATGCCGGTTGCCAGCGCGCCGAAGAAGCCACCGACGCCATGAACGCCGAAGACGTCAGCGGTGTCGTCGTAACCGAACTTGTTCTTGATCACCGAGATGAAGAAGTAGCAGATCGGCGAGACGAGCAGACCCATGATGATCGCGCCCATCGGACCGGCAATACCGGCAGCGGGCGTGATGGCAACGAGGCCGGCAATCATGCCCGAAGCGGCGCCGAGCATAGAGGCCTTGCCGCGGGTGAAGCTTTCGACAACGACCCACGATACGATCGCAGCAGCCGTGGCGATGAAGGTGTTGACGGTTGCGAGCATCGCGCCGCCGGAAGCCTCAAGGTTGGAGCCGGCGTTGAAGCCGAACCAGCCGACCCAGAGCATGGCCGCACCGACGAGGGTGAGGGTCATGGAGTGCGGAGCCATCATGTCCTTGCCGTAGCCGGTACGCTTGCCGACCATGATCGCGCCGATGAGACCTGCAACACCTGCGTTGATGTGAACGACGGTGCCGCCGGCGAAGTCGAGAGCGCCCCAGCCGAAGAGAAGGCCGTTTGCGTCCCAGACCATGTGGGCGATCGGGAAGTAGACGAACGTGACCCAGAGAAGGCAGAACAGAACCGACGCGGAGAACTTGATGCGTTCCGCGAAGGCGCCGACGATCAGCGCCGGGGTGATGGCGGCGAAGGTCATCTGGAAGAGGATGAAGATGAACTCCGGAATGACGGCGTCCGAGAAGGTCGCAGCCGTGGAATCCATGGTGACGCCGGACAGGAACAGCTTGGCCGTGCCGCCGAAGAAGGCGTTGGTCGAGCCGCCGAAGGCGAACGAGTAGCCGTAGATGACCCAAGCGAGCATGATCGCCGCGCCGACGACCGTGCACTGCATCAGAACGGACAGCATGTTCTTGGCGCGGACCAGGCCGCCGTAGAACAGGCCGAGGCCCGGCATCAGCATGAACAGCACCAGGATGGTGCAGAGGAACATGAAGGCGGTATCGCCCTTGTCCGGAACCGGAGCGGCGGCCACGGCTTCAGCGGCTGCCGGTGCGGCTTCCTGCGCGAAGGCGATGGCCGGGGCCAGCAGCGCAGCGCCGGCGGCGCCGAGGGTTGCGGAAAACTTGGTGAATGACATCAGAAATGACTCCCCTTACAGCCGTCTTCAAAGAGCTTCGGAATTGGTTTCGCCGGTGCGGATGCGCACGGCCTGGTCGATCGAGTAGACGAAAATCTTTCCGTCGCCGATCTGGCCGGTCTTGGCGGCGGAGGCGATCGCTTCCACGGCCTTGTCGACCATCTCGCCGCCGACGGCGATCTCGATCTTCAGTTTCGGCAGAAAGCTGACGGCGTATTCGGTGCCGCGATAGATTTCGGTGTGCCCCTTCTGGCGCCCATAGCCCTTGACCTCCGTCACGGTCAGGCCCTGGATGCCAACCGCGGTGAGGGCTTCGCGCACCTCGTCGAGCTTGAACGGCTTAATAATGGCCATCACAATCTTCATCTGGTTTCCCATCCTTTGCTTATCTTCGGCACGGGGCCGACTCTCCGGCCGCTGGCGATCAATTCAGCAGCGACTGGCGAGATACATTCAAAGGGCGTGCCAGATTCGAATGGCGTAATAAGTTATTGAAAAGTAAAGGTTATAAATGATGCTGCCAAGAAAGAGGCAGTTGAACGGGCGATAAGCGGGCGAAATTTGGGCAGTTTTGCGATTCTGCCTATAAATTACGCATTTGCCTTTTTGCGGATCAACCCTTCCTGGGCCACCGAAGCGATCAATACGCCGGAGCGGCTATAGATGCTTCCCCGGGTCATTCCGCGCCCGCCCGATGCGCTTGGGCTGTCCTGAGTGTACAGAAGCCAGTCGTCGAGGCTGCAGGGGCGATGGAACCACATCGCGTGGTCGAGGCTGGCGACCTGCAGGTCCGGATCGAAGATCGACGTGCCGTGCGCGTAGAGCGAGGTGTCGAGCAGTGTCATGTCGGAAAGGTAGGCCAGAACAGCCGCTTGAAGGGGGCGATCATCGGGCACCGGGCCAGTCGTCCGCACCCAGATATTCGCCTGCGGTGCCAGCTTCTCCCTGGAGATGTAGTGCGCCATCGATGTCGGGCGGAATTCGACCGGGCGTTCGCGTCCCCAATATCGCTTCACGTTCTCCGGCGCCTCGGCCAGGAACAACTTCTGGAATTCCTGTTCGTCCATCAGGCTGTCGGGCAGCGTGACCTCAGGGATATCGACCTGGTGCTCGAAACCCGGCTCGTCGAGCTGGAACGAGGCGGACATGGAGAAGATAGCCTTGCCATGCTGGATGGCCACAACCCGACGGGTGGTGAAGCTGGCGCCGTCCCTGATGCGCTCCACCTGATAGACAATGGGAATCGATGGATCGCCTGGCCGCATGAAATAGGCATGCAGGGAATGAACGAGGCGATCCGGCTCGACGCAGCGCTGCGCGGCAACCAGCGCCTGGGCGATCACCTGACCACCGAACACCCTCTGCCAACCAACCTTGGGGCTACGTCCGCGGAACAGATTTTCCTCAAGCTTTTCAAGGTCCAGCGTGACGAGGAGCTGATCCATGGCGGCGGACCTTGCATGTGGCTGCGACATTTTAATAGGCGTTCCGGTTCTAGGATGTGGTCTGAGACTGTTCTATATACCGACCAGAGGTCGAAACAAAGGACGAGGACAGCGACATGCCGGACATGATCATCGTCGGAGGCGGATATGTGGGTCTGGCGGCCGCCGTCGCCGTCAAGCAGGCGGCGCCGCATCTGTCCGTCGAGGTCATCGAGGCGGCGCCCGCCGGCGTATGGCGAAACGATCCGCGCGCGTCCGCCATTATCGCCGCGGCGACCCGCATGTTCGAGGTTTTCGGGCTCTGGGACGAGATCGAACCGGAGGCGCAGCCGATCAACCGGATGATCGTCACCGATTCGAAGACAGGCGATCCCGTGCGTCCAGTTTTCCTGACGTTCGACGGGGCGATCGAGGACGGCCGCCCCTTTGCCCACATGATCCCCAACACCGCCATGGTCGGCGCCTTGCTGGGCGCCTGCGAGCGGCTCGGCATATCCGTGCGCAACGGGGTCCGCGCCGCCGAGTTTTCGGCCGGGTCGGCGAGTGCCAAGCTCATGCTGTCGGACGGGGAAACCCTTGAGGCCCGCCTCGTGGTCGCCTGCGATGGGGTACGGTCGAAACTGCGCGATATGGCAGGGATCAAGACCGTCAAATGGCAATACGGCCAGTCCGGCATCGTCACCACGGTCGAGCATGAGCGGCCGCACGAGGGAACGGCGGAGGAACACTTCCTGCCCGCCGGCCCGTTCGCAATCCTGCCGCTCAAGGGCAACCGGTCCTCGCTCGTCTGGACGGAGCGGACCGAGGATGCAGACCGGCTGGTGGCCTCCGACGATCTCGTGTTCGAGGATGAACTGGAACGTCGGTTCGGCCACAAGCTCGGCGCGCTGAAGGTGGTCGGCAAGAAGCAGGCCTTTCCGCTGGGGCTGACGCTGGCGCGCGCCTTCGTCGCACCGCGCCTGGCGCTGGCCGGCGATGCGGCACACGGCATCCACCCGATCTCGGGCCAGGGTCTCAACCTAGGCTTCAAGGACGTGGCGGCGCTTGCGGAAACGGTGGTCGAGGCGGATCGCCTGGGTCTCGACATCGGCGCGCTGGATGTGCTGGACCGCTACCAGACCTGGCGCCGTTTCGATACCTTCCGGATGGGTGTGACGACCGATGTGCTGAACCGGCTGTTCTCGAACGATTTCGGTCCGCTCAGGGTGCTGCGCGACATGGGTCTGGGTGTGGTCGACCGTATCCCGGCGCTGAAGTCCTACTTCATTTCGGAGGCGGCCGGAACGTCCGGCCCGGCGCCCAGGCTGCTCGCCGGCCAGGTGCTCTGAGACGCTGCCGCGTCAATCGTCGATCTTGCGGGCCTCCGACACCAGCATGATCGGGATGCCATCGCGAATAGGGTAGGCGAGCCTCGCCTTCTCGGACACCAGTTCATTGGCCTCGCGGTCGTGGTGAAGGCGGCCCTTGGTCAGCGGACAGACGAGCAGGTCGAGCAGTTTGGTGTCGACGCCGCCCTTGCCGAGGTCCGTGTCCATGTTACCTCACTGCAGAATATTGTCGGCGTCGCCGAAATTGCGGGCGAGCACGATTTCGGTGATGGCGATCAGCGTTTCCGCCCTGGTCTTCAGGTCCGGCGCCTCCAGCAGGGCCTGCTTCTCGGCCGGACCGAAGGGTGACATCATCGAGAGGGAATTGACGAGGGTGAGGTTGCTCGCCCGTTCGACGCTCTCCCAGTCGGCCTCAAGCTTGTTGGCCATCAGGTAGGCCCTGAAGGCGGCCAGCAGCGCCGTACGGTTGACGGTCGCTTCCTCGTCCTCGCAGGTCAGGTCGGAGATGAAGGGAACGATCCGGAACGTGCGATAGGGTTCGCTTTTCGTCGTTTCATCGAGAAGCCGGAAACGGCAAATGCCGCTGAGCGAGATAATGTAGCGCCCATCTCCGGTCTCCGAGAGCGCGGTGATGCGGCCGATGCAGCCGACGGTCGCGAGCGGAGGACGCTGCGACGCGGTCTCGCCTTCCGACGTTTCGGTGAGAGAGGGTTGCACCATGCCGATCAGCCGGTCCGTGGCGATCGCGGCATCTATCATCGCCAGATAGCGGGGCTCGAAAATGTTCAGCGGGAGCTGGCCGGCGGGCAAAAGGAGCGCACCGCCCAGCGGAAAGACCGGCAGTGTCTCCGGGAGATCATCGGCGCCCAGATAGCGTGCGTTTCCGACTTGCATCCTGTTTACGTCCTTTCGGCTCCGGGGACCGAGCCGTACCGTCCCATCGTCCTGTCACCACGCAGGTCCCATCGCTAGATAGGGTGCCGCTGCGTCACGAGAAGAGGATGGACGACAGCTTTCGCCGCGCCGCGATCGTGGCAGGGTCCTTCGGTCCCCAGGCGTCGAAGAATTCGAGCAACTGGCGGCGCCCGCCGTCGTCGTCGAAGGTGCGGTCGCGCTTCATAATCAGCAAAAGGTGGTCGGCCGCCTCGTCGCGCTTGCCCTCGACATTGCGGATCTTGGCGAGTTTCATGCGCGATTCGTGGTCGTCGGGGTTCAGCGCCAGGGCGTGCTCGAGAGCCGCGGGATCGCCGAGCTTGCGGGCTTCCTCATAGAGCTCGAGCTTTTTCCTGACCGCCTGGACCGCCGGATCGTTCGCCAGCTCTTCCGGCGCGTTGGCCAGCAATTCGCTGGCGCGCGCGTGCTGGTTGGCGGCGATCATGCATTCGGCCATGCCGGCATAGGCGCCGGCATTCTGAGGGTCTGCCTGGAGGACGGCACCGAAAAGCTGGGCAGCCTCCTGCACAGCACCTTCCGCAAGAAGCGTGCGGGCTTCCTCGAGCGCTCCCTCGATCTCGGCCGCGCCGGCGTCACCGGCATCGGGACCGGCGATACGGTCGATGAATTGACGTACCTGGCTTTCGGGAACCGCGCCCATGAAGCCGTCGACCGGGCGGCCATCGACGAAGGCGACGACTGCGGGGATCGACTGGATGCCGAGCTGGCCTGGAATGGAGGGATGGTCGTCAATGTTGAGCTTGACGAGCTTAACCCGGCCGCCGGCCTCGTTTACGACCTTCTCGATCACCGGTGCGAGCTGCTTGCAGGGGCCGCACCATGGTGCCCAGAAATCGACCAGAACCGGCTGCCGTCGGGATTCTTCCATCACGTCCTTGGCAAAGCCGGCCGTGGTGGTGTCCTTCACGTGGCTTGCGCCCGCAGCAGCCGCCGGTGCCTCTGAGAATCGAGCCTGGGCCGTCATCTGGCCGCCGTAGGGGTTGTTGCTGTCGCTCATGATGGTCTCCCGGTGTTCGTTCGGCCGCGGCCGGCTGTTGCCGCTAAGATCGTATGTCAGGCCGTGACTTTCAAGACAAGCGGGGTGTGACCCGTCGCCTCCATGAAGCGAATAAGATCGTCGCGGGCGATCGAGGTGGTGGCGTCGTTGGAGAGCGGATGGCAGTTGATGATCTCCTCCCGCATCAGATCGGCATCGAGCACGAAGGTCACGTTGTGGCCGGTGTCGTTGATCGCGCCGAAGGCGGTGACAGAGCCCGGAATGACGCCGAGATACTCCATCAGCTTTTCCGGTTTTCCGAATGACACCTTGCTGGCCGCGCCGATCAGCGTGTGCACGGTCTTCAGGTCGACGGACGCGTTTTCCTCGACCGTCAGAAGGAAGAAGTTGTCCTTCTTGTCCTTCACGAACAGGTTCTTCGTATGGCCGCCGGGAATTTCGTCGCGCAGCGAGACCGATTCGGCGACGGTGAAGACCGGGGGATGGTGCTTCGTCTTGTGGCTGATCCCGAGGTCGTCGAGGAAGCGGAAGAGATCCTCGGCTGTCTTCGGAGGGATGGTTTCGCTGGTGTCGGTCATTCTCGTTCCTTCGGCCTGCTACATCAGCGCTTCCGGAAGGAGGCGCGTGGAGGTGATACGATCCGCGAGCGCGGTTGGCAATCATTGGCGTGCCCCATTTTCCGGGCGTTTGCCGGGACTTTTCGGACCAATGAATTTTTTCTCCGCGGATTCGTCATTTCCCTGTTGCATTTGAAAAAGGACTGCGCCATATAGCGCCCGTCGCCGCAACGCGGTGACCTTCGATCCACCGACTACCCCCGGATCGTCGCTGTGAGCGGGTGTAGCTCAGGGGTAGAGCACAACCTTGCCAAGGTTGGGGTCGAGCGTTCGAATCGCTTCACCCGCTCCAATTTTCCTCCGGATCTTCTGATGGAAAACGCGCCTCCGACGACGTCGGATGTCGTTGATCCCGCGTTCGGAAACCCTACATTATCTTGTGCGAGGCCACGTCCTCCCCCTTCAAGGGCAGATGTCCGGGACGGCCCGGTTGCTTGACCGGGAGAAAATCGTGGCCTGGATCTATCTTTTCGCCGCAGGACTGCTCGAAATCCTGTGGGCCTTCTCCATGAAACAGTCGGACGGTTTTACGCGCGTCGTTCCCACGCTGGTGACGGTCGCGGCGATGATCGTGAGCTTTGCGCTGCTGTCGCTTTCCATGCGCAGCCTGCCGCTCGGGACCGCCTATACCATCTGGACCGGCGTCGGCGCCGTCGGCGCCTTTACCGTCGGGATCGCGGTGCTCGGCGAGCCTGCTGGTCTTGTCCGCATACTCGCCGCCGTCCTGATCATCAGCGGGCTGGTGCTGATGAAACTCGCCAGCCCGTCGCACTAACTCGGCCCCGGTGTCGCCTGTTCGTCAGGTCTTCGAGAAGACGTAGTCGGTTTCCTGGCGGAGAACTTCGCCGGGCCGCAGGATGGCGTTCGGGAAATTCTCGTGATTGATGGCGTCCGGCCAGATCTGTGTTTCAAGGCAGAAGCCAGCGAAGGGGCCATATTTGCGGCCTTCGAGGCCGGGGACAGGGACGTCGAGATAGACGCCTGCGTAGAACTGCACGCCGGGTTCGGTGGTCAAGACCTCCATCGACACGCCGGAATTGATGCTGCGGGCAAGCGCGACGCTGCGCTTTTCCTGCCGCTCGGCGGAGAGGCAGAAATTGTGGTCGTAGCGGACCTGGGCGTCGCCGTCGAAGCGCTTCATCGGCGTCAGCTTGCGAAAGTCGAAGGCGGTGCCCTCCACCGGCTTCATCTCGCCGGTCGGAATGAGCCTGTCGTCGACCGGGAGATAGTGATCGGCGGCGATCATCAGATCGTGGCCCAGCGCGTCGTCGTGGCCGTCGAGGTTGAAATAGCTGTGCTGGCAGATATTGGCGAGCGTCGGTGCGTCGGTCGTGCTTTCGTAGACAACCGACAGCGTTCCCTCGGGCTTCAGGTGATAGGTCGCCCGGACCGTGCAGTTGCCGGGATAGCCGGCGCGGCCATCGGGGTCGGTAATCTCAAGGACGACGCGATCCTTCGCGAGGTTGGCGATCGTCCAGTTGCGCACCGCGATGCAGTCGCTGCCGCCATGCAGGTGGCCGTAGCCGCCTTCGTTCAGTTCAAGCTGGTAGCTCTTGCCGTCAAGCGTGAAGCGTCCGCCGGCGATGCGGTTCGAGCAGCGGCCGGGAGTCGCGCCGAAGTAGGGGGAGTGCTTCAAGTAGGCGTCCAGCGTGTCGAAGCCGAGCACCAGCGGCGCGTCGTGACGGGCGAGGCGCAGATCCTGGATCACGGCGCCCCAGGTGAGGATCGATGCCGTGAGCCCGCCGCCTTCGAGACGCACGCGCCCGACGGTTTCGCCTGAGGGCGTTGTGCCAAAGGTTTCGATGGAGGGTCTGCTCATGCGGGTTCTCCCAGAATTTTTGTTCAACGCGACAGCTCGCGCGCCGCCGTTTCCAGGCCGCCGAGCGTCAAGGGAAACATGCGGCCGTTCATCAGCGACCGTATCATGCCGACCGATGCCGTATAGCCCCAATAGTCCTCGCGCAACGGATTGAGCCAGAGGCATTTGCGAAAATGGCCGGTCAGCCGGTTCAGCCATGCCGCGCCCGGTTCGATGTTCCAGTGCTCGACCGAGCCGCCGGGCTGGCTGACCTCGTATGGGCTCATGGCGGCGTCGCCGACGAGGATCACGCGGTAGTCCGGGCCATAGGTGCGGATGAGGTCGTCGGTGGCGATCGTATCGACCTGGCGGCGGCGGGCGTCGGTCCAAACGCGTTCGTAGAGGCAATTGTGGAAGTAGAAGTAGTCCATGTGGCGGAATTCGGCGCGGGCGGCCGAGAACAGTTCCTCGACGCCGCGGACGTGATCGTCCATCGAGCCGCCGATGTCGAAGAACATCAGGAGCTTGACGGCGTTGCGACGCTCGGGGCGCGTCTTGACGTCGAGATAGCCGTGCTCCGCGGTCGAGCGGACCGTACCATCCAGATCGAATTCCTCGGCGGCGCCTTCGCGGACGAAGCGGCGCAGCCTACGCAGGGCCACCTTGATGTTGCGGGTGCCGAGTTCGACGGTGTCGTCGAGATTGCGGAACTCGCGTCTGTCCCAGACCTTCACGGCGCGGCGGTGGCGCGAGCCATCCTGGCCGATGCGCACACCTTCGGGATTGTAGCCATAGGCGCCGAAGGGCGAGGTGCCTGCCGTGCCGATCCATTTCGAGCCGCCCTGATGCCGGCCTTTCTGTTCCTCGAGCCGCTGGCGCAGCGTTTCCATCAACTTGTCGAAGCCACCCAGCGACTCGATGAGCGCCTTGTCCTCGTCGGAGAGGTGTTTCTCGGCGAGCTTGCGCAGCCAGTCCTCGGGGATGTCCGTCGGCTCGATCCCCTCGCTACTGCCGGACAGGGCCTCGAGGCCGCCGAAGATTTCCGAGAAGACGCGATCGAACCGGTCGATGTGGCGCTCGTCCTTGACCAGCGTCGCGCGGGCGAGAAAATAGAAGGCCTCGACGTCGAAATCGGCGATGCCGGTGCGCATGCCTTCCAGCAAGGCGAGGAATTCTCGAAGCGTCACGGGGACGCCTGCCTCCTTCAGCCTGAGGAAGAACGGGACGAACATCGAGGCCTAAAAGTTTTGCTGGTAGACGATGAAGGGTGTCTTTTCCGCGATGCGGTCGTAGAGGCGGCGGGCGGTCGCGTTGAACTCCTGCGTCATCCAGTAAACCTCCTTCGACCCTTCCGCCTGTGCCTTCTCGTAGACGGCCTCGATCAGCGCGCGGCCGATCCCCACGCCCCTAACGTCCGGATCGGCAAACAGATCCTGAAGATAACACACATTGTCGATATGCCAGCAGGAGCGGTGGAAGAGATAGTGCGCGAGCCCCACCGGCTTTCCGTCGACGAGGGCGAGAAGGCCGCGATACTCGTTGGCGCCGCCGCCCATGAGGCGAGCGAAGGTGGAGGCGTAAATCTCCTCGGGAAGTTCGGTCTCGTAGAAGGCGAGATAGGCCTTCCACAGGCGACGCCACTCGGCTTCGTCGGCCGCCTGGAGCGGTCGTATTTCCGGATCCGTCATGTCAAACTCCGTTGCCGATCTCGTTCAGGTCGTAAGGCGTCGTCTGGTAGATTTCGTTGATCCAGTTGCCGAACAGCAGATGCGCATGACCGCGCCAGCGATTGAGCGGCGTCAGGGTGTCGTCGTTGTGCGGGAAATAGTTGTGCGGAAGCTTGATGGGAATTCCCGCCGACTTGTCGCGGAAATACTCGTCGCCCAGAGAGGTCGAGTCGTATTCGATGTGATTGAACATATAGAGCCGGTTCGCCCGTTTCTCGTGGACGAGGCAGACGCCCATCTCGTCCGATTCGAGCAGGATTTTCAGGTCCGGCACCTTTTCGATCTCGGCGCGGCGCACCTCGGTCCAGCGCGAGACCGGCACCTGGAAGTCGTCGGAGAAACCGTTGAGATAAACGGACGACGGCGCGAGATTGCGGTGCCGGTAAACCCCGAACGCCTTTTCCTTCAGGGTGTGCTTTGGCACGCCGTTGAAATGATAGATCGCGGCCATGGCGCCCCAGCAGACATTCATGGTCGAATGCACATTCGTCGTGGTCCAGTCGAGGATCTGCTCGAGCTCCGGCCAGTAGGTGACCTCCTCGAACGGCAGCGTCTCGACCGGAGCGCCGGTGATGATGAAGCCGTCGAACTTGCGGTCCTTCACCTCGTCCCAGGTCTGGTAGAAGGACAGAAGGTGCTCCTCGGGCGTGTTCTTGGCCTTGTGGCCGCCGATGCGCACCAGGGACAGCTCCACCTGCAGCGGCGAGGCGCCGATCAGGCGGGCGAACTGGATCTCGGTCTTGATCTTGTTCGGCATGAGATTGAGCAGGCCGATCTGGAGCGGGCGGATATCCTGACGGACGGCCACCGTTTCGGTCATCACCCGCACGCCCTCGTGAACAAGGGTTTCAAAGGCGGGCAGCGTATCGGGTATCCTGATCGGCATGTTCTTCGACTTTCCTTGCCATGGCGGTCCAGACCGCGCATACAAAAACACCGGCGGCTTCTTCATCGCCACCGGTCCTCGGAAAGTCTTCGAACTTGCCTCGGCCATTTAGCGACTTGTTTAACGTGGCTGCAAGCCGGCCGGCCAAATCACCACGAGGAGAGGCTGATTTACGCCCGTCCGGCGCGCGAATCAACGAAAAACGTTGCCGCAGTGCGGTCGTGGTTACCGGTTTTCGCGCCTGGCCATGAAGGCCAGCCGCTCGAAAAGATGCACGTCCTGCTCGTTCTTCAGGAGCGCGCCGTGGAGCTTCGGCAGGGCCTGCCTGGCGTCGCCACGCAGATCGGCGGGATCGACTTCGTCGGCGACCAGCAGGCGAATCCAGTCGAGCGCTTCGGACGTCGATGGCCGTTTTTTCAGCCCCGGCGTCTCGCGGATTTCGTAGAAGCGGGTGAGCGCGTTGCGCAGAAGGTCACTTCGGATGCCCGGATAATGGACGTCGACGATACGGGCGAGCGTATCGGCATCGGGAAAGCGGATATAGTGGAAGAAGCAGCGGCGCAGGAAGGCGTCCGGCAGTTCCTTTTCGTTGTTGGAGGTGATGATGACGATCGGACGCACTTCCGCCTTCACGGTCTCGCCGGTTTCGTAGACATGGAACTCCATGCGGTCGAGTTCCTGCAGCAGGTCGTTGGGAAACTCGATGTCGGCCTTGTCGATCTCGTCGATCAGCAGCACGACCTTGCGGCCTGCTGCGAACGCCTGCCAGAGCTTGCCCCTGCGGATGTAGTTGGCGACGTCATTGACCCGCTCGTCACCCAGCTGGCTGTCGCGCAGGCGCGAGACGGCGTCGTATTCGTAGAGACCCTGCTGGGCCTTGGTGGTCGACTTGATGTTCCACTCGATGACATCGAGGCCGAGGGCTTTTGCGACCTGCCGGGCGAGTTCGGTCTTGCCGGTGCCGGGTTCGCCTTTCACCAGCAGCGGTCGCTCCAGCCGGATCGCGGCGTTGACGGCGACCATCAGATCCTTGTCGGCGATATAGTCGGCGGTACCGTTGAACTGCATTGTATCCGAGCCTCGTTCGTTTCCGGCTGAAACCTAGTGACGCGGTGCCTAGGGTGCAAGCGGGACGCCCCCGATCCGTGTCCCAGATAAAGCTTGCGTTTTGGCTGCGATCTGACAGGCTGATAGCTATGAATGCCGATGCATGTGCGTCTGCAAATGCCCCGTTCCGCAAGGACGGATCACGGGCGACGGGTAATGCCGATCTTCTCCATCACTGACGTTCGCCGGCTGGACACACCGTGCGGCTGACAATTCTCGATCGACAGGGTTCGCTCGCGCCCGTGTCGATGGAGGCTGGTCCGGCAGCGGCCGGCCTCACCCAGGAGATTCCATGACCAAACATATTTACTCCATCGGCGACATGGTGGTTCTGAAAGACGGTCCGATCCGTCTTTCCCGCAGCGACGGCGCCTGCAAGGTATTGGCAAGGCTGCCTGAGACCGGGGGAAGCCGACAATACCGCGTGCGGTTCGCTAGCGAGAGCTTCGACCGTTGCATCGCAGAAGCCGATATCGATCCCAGCCGCAGCAAGGCATCCGCCCGGGCACCGGCTCCGTCAAGCAAGGAAAACAAGTCATGGCTAAAGGCCAGCAGCGTTCGAACCGCGAAGTGAGGAAACCGAAACAGGACAAACCCAAGGCCTCCAGCGCCCCGGTTTCAACCTTTACGACGCAGATCAAAAGTGCCGAGGCGTCCGCACCCAAGAAACGTTAAGCCCGGCAGGCCCGGCGAGACTGTCCGGGTCACCTCTTACCGTGCATCGCGGCACTTTTGCCCCGCATTCGTCTTTCCCTTTTGCGCCGAGATGCGCTAAGGGCAGGCGCATGACATCGACTTCGTTCACCCTTCTTCTCGGCGGACATCTGACCATCACCGATCGCCTCCGGTCGTTGACCGAGGGGAGCCGGGTGATCGCCGCCGATAGCGGCATGCGTCATGCGGCAGGCCTCGGCGTGACACCGGAACTCTGGGTCGGGGACTTCGACAGCAGCGATGCGGATCTCATCAAGCAATTCCCGACTGTCGAGCGGCGAACCTATCCTGCTGCCAAGGCCGCGACCGACGGGGAAATCGCCGTCGCCGAAGCGATCGCGGCCGGTGCGACACGGCTGATCTTCGCCGGCGCTCTTGGCGGGGAGCGATCCGACCATGCGTTGCAGCACTATCTGAACGCGCTTGGTCTTGCCGAAGACGGGTATGAAGTGGTGCTGACCTCCGGCGAGGAAGAGGCCTATCCCTTTGCCGACGGTAGCGAACTCATGCTCGAATTGCCACGGGGCGCCCTGTTTTCAGTGCTCGGTTTCACAGCGCTGGAAGGACTGACGATCCGCAACGCGCGGTATCCGCTTCAGGATTTCAACCTGACCTTCGGGTCGTCGCGGACGATATCCAATGTCGCCGAGGGTCCGATCTCGCTCTCCCTTTCCCGTGGCCGGGCCATGCTGCTCGCCCGCCCCTATGATCTTTCCGGAGTCTAGCCCTTGGCACCTCCCATCCTGAAACTCGACGACATCCAGCTTTCCTTCGGCGGCACGCCGTTGCTCGCCGGCGCCGGCCTCCAGGTGGAGCCGGGCGACCGCATCTGCCTTGTCGGCCGTAACGGCTCAGGCAAATCGACGCTGATGAAGATCGCGGCCGGCATGGTGGAGGCGCAGTCGGGCGAGGTGTTCCGCCATCCCTCGTCGACGATCCGCTATCTGGAGCAGGCTCCCGATTTCGACGGCTATTCCACGGTGCAGGCCTATGCGGAAGCAGGGCTCGGGCCGGGCGACGATCCGTACCGGGTGACCTATCTCCTCTCGCATCTCGGCCTTACCGGCGAAGAAGACCCGAAGAGCCTTTCCGGTGGAGAGGCGCGTCGGGCGGCGCTTGCGAGGGTGCTGGCACCGGAGCCGGATATTCTTCTGCTCGACGAGCCGACCAACCACCTGGACTTGCCGACGATCGAATGGCTGGAAGGGGAATTGCAGCAGAGCCGCAGCGCGCTGGTTCTGATCTCGCACGACCGGCGCTTTCTGGAGAAGGTGTCGACGGCGACGGTCTGGCTCGACCGCGGGCTTTCCCGGAGACTCGACAAGGGGTTCGGCCATTTCGAGGAATGGCGCGACAAGGTGCTGGAAGAAGAGGAAATCGAGCAGCACAAGCTCGGGCGCCAGATCGAGCGCGAGGAACACTGGCTACGCTATGGCGTCACCGCGCGGCGCAAGCGGAACATGCGCCGGCTCGGAAACCTCCAGGATCTCCGTGCCCAGTATCGCGGCCACAAGGGGCCGCAGGGCACGATCCAGGCTTCGGTTGCCGAGGGCAGGGAAAGCGGCAAGCTCGTCATCGAGGCCGACAAGATCACCAAGGCCTATGGCGAGCGGACGATCGTTGCACCATTCTCGATCCGCGTCCATCGGGGCGACTGCATCGGTCTCGTCGGCCCGAACGGTGCCGGCAAGACGACGCTCCTGAAGATGTTGACGGGGCAACTTGAGCCGGACGGCGGCACGATCAAGCTTGGCACCAATCTTGAGATCGCCGTCCTCGACCAGAAGCGCGAGGATCTGAACCTCGAGGACACGCTGGCGCACTACCTGACGGACGGGCGCGGCGAGAACCTGTTGGTCAATGGCGAGCAGAAGCACGTGACCGGCTACATGAAGGACTTTCTGTTCCAGCCGGAGCAGGCCCGTACGCCAATCAAGAATCTCTCGGGCGGCGAGCGCGCCCGGCTGATGCTGGCGCGGATCATGGCGAAGCCTTCGAACCTTCTGATCCTCGACGAGCCGACCAACGACCTCGACATCGAGACGCTCGACCTGTTGCAGGAAATCGTTGCCGGATACCCGGGCACGGTCATTCTCGTCAGCCACGACCGCGACTTCCTCGACCGGACCGTGACATCGACCATCGCGCCGGCCAATCCGGAGGAGCCCGACGGTCGCTGGATCGAATATGCCGGCGGCTATTCCGACATGCTGGCCCAGCGCAAGGGCGCCGAGGACGAGCGGAAGCGGGCGGAAAAGGCCGAGAAGGCAAAAGCCCAAGAGGCCTCCGGCGGCAAGCCCACCGAGACCGGCTCGAAGGGCAAGGGCAAGCTTTCCTACAAGCAGAAATTCGCGCTCGAAAACCTGCCGAAGGAGATGGAAAAGGCGGAAGCCGAGATCGCCGCGCGTGAGGCGAAGATGGCCGATCCGAACCTCTTCACGAAGGACCCGGCGACCTTCAACCGGCTTGCAGCCGAGATGGAAAAGCTGCGGGCGGACATCACCCGCATGGAAGAGGAATGGCTTGAGCTCGAAATGCTGCGCGAGGAGTTGGAGGGTTGACGGCCCCGGCCGTCGGTCACGGTGCCGTCGGCAGTTTTTCCAGATGCAGGAGCTTCGGCGATAGCGCCTCGTTGAAGGCCGCGGAACGGCCGATATAGATCAGGGTCGAGTCGGACAAGTCCTGCATCACGCCGACGAGCCGGCCCACCGTTTCCGGTTCCAAGCCTTCCAGGACTTCCTCAAAGACGATCCAGCGGGGACGTCGTAGCAGAAGGCTGGCAAAGGCAAGTTCGGCCTGTTCATCCTTGTCGAGCTGCCGGTCCCAGCGGTTACGCTCGTCGAGCCGGCTCGAGAGATTGGCGAGGCCGACGCGCGTCAGCGCCGCGACCATATCCGTATCGCTGAAATCCGCCGAGGGTGCCGGATAGACCAGCAGACTGCGCAGTTTTCCTTCGGGCAGATACGGCTGTTGCGGAACGAAGTGGATCGCTTCCCCTTCCGGCAGGCGGATCATGCCGGTGCCATCGGTCCAGAGCCCGCCGAGCGCGTTGAACAGCAGTTTCCGGTTGATGCCCTGGTCGCCATTGATCATCACGCGGTCGCCGGACCGGATCACGGCATCTTGCTCATGCAAGCGAAAGCCGGTTTCGCAGCCGGATGTGGTGGGTCGAGCGCAGACTTCCAGCCGTTCTATGGCGAGACTGTCGGTCGGACCGGTCTCAAGGACAATTGATGTCTTATCTGAGACGTCGCCGTCGAGGCTCGTCAACGCGGCGCGGAAGACCGTGACACGCATCAGCGCGGCCTGCCAGTCAGCGATCTGACCGAAATTGTCGACATACCAGCGCAGCGCCGAATAGACCTGCGTGAAGGCCGCCGCGGCCATCATCAGCCCGCCGAACGTGATCGTGCCGGCGAAATAGGCCGGCGAGGCGATGAGGATCGGGACCACGATCGCCAACCAGCCAAAGCCGGCCGTTACCCAGGTAAGGTTGGTGAGCGCGAGCGCCAGACGGCGAATGGTGGCCAGCACCGTGTCTATGGTTTCGTGGATATGGCGACGCTCCGTCTCGCCTGCCCTTGCCAAGGTGATCGCCTCGAGATTTTCGTTGGCGCGCATCAGGGCGAAACGCAGATCTGCTTCTTTCGCATATCGCTCGGCGTTGAGCCGCGACAGGCTGCGGCCGACGAGTTGGCTGAGAAGGGCGGCCGCCGTGGCATAGAGCAGCGCACCCCACACGAGATAGCCGGGAATAGCAAAGCTGCGGCCGTCGACGTGGAAGACGAAGTCGTTGGACAGCGTCCACAGGACGCCGACGAAGGAGGCGAGCAGGATCGTCGACTGCACGAGGCCGATCGCCAGCGATGCGGTCATCTCGGCCAACTTGCGCGCGTCCTCGTGCAGTCGCTGATCCGGATTGATGCCGAGCGGGCTTGAGACAGAAAGGCGGTAGGCGCGCCTGTCGGTCAGCCACTGGTCGACGACATCGCGGGAAAGACCTTCACGCATGGACAGCGCCGTCATTTGATTGAGCCAGGTCTGGATGACGTTGAGCAGCAGGAGGCAGCCGGCGATCACCGCGAAATTCTGCAGTTCCTTGATGAAGGCGGGAAGATCGCGTCGTTCGAGCGCATTGTAGAAAGGCGCGTTCCACTGGTTCAGCAGCACCGTGCCATAGGCGGTCAGCAGAATGACGCCGAGGAGGGCGATCGCGAAGCCGATGATCCGGTTGCGGGAGGCCGATTGCCAGAAACTGTCGGCGGCTATTTTCAACTGGCGGCCAAAGCTCAGCTCCATGCTGGCCGCTGTCGTATCTGTGGTGGCTGTCACTGCTGCAAGGTCTGAAATCCGCATGCGTCCCGTCTCGGTGATGATGCCCCGCGTAACCTATTTCCTATACCGCCACATGACGATCCGGAAGCCGCCATGGGATAGCGCGCGGTCGTCGAACCGTGGGCCACGGGCGCTTGAGCCGGACGTCTCGGAGGCTTGCCAGGCGGGAACCATCGCGTTATCTCTTCGCTTGCTCTAACGGGGTGCCCCTCGTCCTTTTCGGACGATTGGCTGAGAGGCTTCATCGCCAACCCGCGGAACCTGATCCGGTTAACACCGGCGGAGGGATTAGACGCGTATCGCAAGCGACGCCCTATCCCCGATTTTGTCAACAAGAGGAGGGCGTCATGCCGACCCGTCGTTCATATCCTGCCATTTGCGGCCTTGCCGCGTCACTCGTTCTTGCCTTTACACAGCAGGCTGCCGCCCTTTCGGCGGAACGGAAGCTGACCGTCTATACCTATGAGAGCTTCATTGCGGAGTGGGGCCCTGGCCCGAAGGTGAAGGAAGAGTTCGAGAAGACATGCGACTGCACGGTCGATTTCGTCGGCGTGGCCGATGGGGTGGCGCTTCTGACACGGCTGAAGCTTGAGGGCGAGACGAGCCAGGCCGATATCGTTCTCGGGCTCGATACCAACCTCGTGACCGAGGCCAAGGATACCGGACTGTTCGAGCCGCACGGCATCGATACCTCGGCCGTCAAGGTGCCGGGTGACTACTCAGACGACGTCTTCGTGCCTTACGACTACGGGCATTTTGCCTTCGTCTATGACACAGAGGTACTGAAGACGCCGCCTGCAAGCCTCAAGGAGCTGGTCGATGGTGACCCTTCCGTGAAGATCGCGATCCAGGATCCGCGCACCTCGACGCCCGGGCTCGGACTGCTTCTCTGGGTCAAGGCCGTCTATGGCGACGAGGCGCCTGCCGCCTGGGTGAAGCTCAAGGAGCGTGTGCTGACGGTGACGCCGGGCTGGTCGGAAGCCTATGGACTGTTCACGAAGGGCGAGGTGCCGATGGTCCTGTCCTACACGACCTCGCCGGCTTACCACATGGTGGCCGAGGACACGGACCGGTATCAGGCGGCGGCGTTTTCGGAGGGGCACTACATCCAGATCGAGGTCGCCGGTCTTTTGAAGACCGCGCCGCAGAAGGAGCTGGCACGGCAGTTCCTGTCCTTCATGATCACGCCCGGCTTCCAGGACGCGATCCCCACCAACAACTGGATGATGCCTGTCACCTCCACCTCCGAGCCGCTGCCGGAGGCCTTCGGCAAGCTCGTGCAGCCGGAGAAGACGCTGCTGTTCAGCTCCGACGAGGTCGCGGCTAACCGGAAAGCCTGGGTCGACGAGTGGCTCGCCGCCATGGCCAAGTGACGCCGTGCTGAGCCGCAGGCAGACGATGACGCATGTCGCCGGCGGGGCCTTTGGCCTCGTCGCGATCCTGGCGTTCATCCTGGCTGCGGTCGCGGCTCTGCTCACCATCGGATCGGGACAGGGTTTTGCCTCGCTCGTCGCCGATCCCGTCATCCTGCCGGCCTTGCGCTTCACCCTGTTGCAGGCGGGTCTGTCGACGCTTCTGTCGCTTCTCTTCGGCATTCCCGTCGCGCTCGCGCTCGCGCGGCAAAGGCAGTTTCCCGGCCGGATCTGGCTGATCCGGCTGATGGCGGTGCCGATGGGGTTGCCGGTCCTGATCGGTGCGCTGGGCCTGATCGGCATCTGGGGCCGGACGGGACTTGTCAGCACATTGCTTTTTGGGATCGGCGCGGACGAGCCGCTCTCCATCTACGGGCTGTCGGGCATTCTTCTCGCCCACGTGTTCTTCAACATGCCGCTTGCCGCCCGGCTTCTTCTGGCCGGGCTGGAACGGGTTCCCGCCGAATACTGGATGTTGTCGGCGGAACTCGGCATGGGCCGTTCCGCGACATTCCGGTTCGTCGAGTGGCCTGTCATCGCGCGGCTGCTGCCAGGGGTCGCGGGGCTCGTGTTCATGCTCTGCGCCACGAGTTTCACGCTTGTCCTCGTGCTCGGCGGAGGACCCGCAGCGACGACCTTGGAGGTCGCCATCTATCAGGCGTTGCGATTCGATTTCGATCCGGCGCGCGCGGTCTCGCTGGCCGTTTTGCAGATCGGCGTGACGGGCGCGCTGCTTGCGGTAATCAGCCTGCTGCCGGCGGCCGACGAGGCGATTGCCGGAAGCGAGCGGCCGGTACGGCGGTTTGACGCGGGATCCGGTCTGGTCCGCCTGCAGGACGGGTTGCTGATTCTTGCCGCGGCGCTTTTCCTCGGCCTGCCGCTGATGTCGATCCTTGTGTCGGGACTGCGGGCCGATCTCTTCGATCTCCTGATCGAGCCGTCCTTCCTGTCTGCTGCGGTGACCAGCCTCTCGATCGCCGGCAGCGCCGCTCTGTTGTCGACCGGGCTCGCTCTGCTCCTCGTGCGCGCCATCATCGCTCTGCGGGTGCGCGGGTCCGGACTGGCGTTCCGTCTGCTTTCCGGGTCGCTGTCGGCGGCAGGGTCGCTGGTGCTGCTGGTGCCCGCCATCGTGCTGGCGACGGGCTGGTTCCTCATTCTTCGGCCGCTCGGCGAGATCTCACGCTTCGCGCCCGCCATCGTCATCGCGATCAATGCCCTGATGGCACTGCCGTTCGTCCTGCGTATCCTGACCCCCGCGGTCGAGGATCACAGGCGCATATCCGGACGGCTCGTGGCGAGCCTCGGAATTTCAGGCTTCGTGAAACTTTGGCGTATCGATCTGCCGGTGCTGGCGCGACCGCTGGCCATGGCGGTATCCTTCGCCATGGCCCTGTCGCTTGGCGACATGGGGGCGGTGGCGCTGTTTGGCGCGGAGGACGTCACCACGCTGCCGTGGCTGATCTACAGTCGCCTCGGCAGCTACCGCACCAATGACGCGGACGGGCTGGCGCTCATTCTCGGTGTCATTTGCCTAGCTCTCACCATGCTCGGGACCGCAGGCGCCAAACGTTCAAGGGAGGCGGTGGCCCATGTCTGAGACCGACATCGTTATTGAGACCGTCGCACTGCGTCTGGGTCGGATGGACTTCGCCTTCGACTGCGTCATCCCAGGCGGCAGGGTCACGGCGATCGCAGGTCCGTCCGGGGCAGGCAAAAGCACGCTTCTCAATCTGATCGCCGGGTTCGAGCAGCCGGACAGGGGACGGATTCTGATCGGCGGACAGGATGTCACGGTCCATCATCCTGCGGACCGGCCGGTGTCGATCGTCTTCCAGGACCACAACCTGTTTGCCCATCTCGATCTCTTCACGAACGTAGGACTGGGGATTGATCCCTCCCTCAGACTCAATCCTGAGCAGCGGGAAGAAATTTCCCGTTCCCTGGGAACGGTGGGTCTTGGCGGGTTCGAAAAGCGCAAACCGCCGACGCTATCGGGGGGCGAGCGGCAAAGAGCCGCCTTTGCGAGGGCGCTGGTTCGCAGGAAGCCGGTGCTGTTACTGGACGAGCCTTTCGCGGCGCTCGACCCGGGTCTCCGGTCGGACATGGCACGGCTTCTCGGGGATCTTCATACAGAAACCGGTAATACGGTCCTGATGATCAGCCATGACCGTGAGGAGGTGCTGCGGCTCTCCGAACACGTGCTTTTCCTGGAGGAGGGACATGTACTGTTCAGCGGCCCGACATCCGTGTTTCAGGAGAAGACCGTTTCTCCCGCGATAGAGCGGTTTTTACGCGGCTGACCGGTCTCTTCCCAGCCTGTGCCATATTTTGGACGTGCGCCCGTGCAATGGACGCGCGTGGCGGCAGTGTTGCATGTCGGCATCCCGTCACGGGCACTCTTTGATTCTTCAGAATCGAAACTATCTTATTGAGCAGCTTGCGTTATGCTTGTTTGCGGCGTTGCGGGAATGGAATGCCGAAAAAGGGCAGGGCTCCCTTTGAAGAATATTGGCGGTCGGGGACGCGTGCGTGGGGACGTCCTCTTGTGGGAGCAGGTGATTCGGTCGAGATGCAGATCATGATCCGTACGAGCGCACCGACCCTCCGTGGTGCGCGTCCATTCGACCTCCTTTCCGTGCTTCGCCGGGGCACAGCCGTCTTCCTGCTCGGAACCGCCCTTGCCGGTTGCCAGTCGCTGTTCGACCAATCCTACGAATCCAGTATCGGTCCTTCGTCCACGCCGCAGATCGTGGAACAGGTGCAGAAGGATGACCCGCGCGCGCAGATGGGAGCGCGCGAACATCCGCGGATCGTCGCGAGCTATGGCGGCGAGTATCATGACGAGAAGACCGAACGTCTGGTCGCCCGGATCGCGGGCGCACTGACGGCCGTTTCCGAGAATCCGGCGCAATCCTATCGCATCACCATCCTCAATTCCCCTGCGATCAACGCGTTTGCCTTGCCCGGCGGCTATCTCTACGTGACGCGGGGGCTGCTCGCACTCGCCAACGACGCTTCGGAGGTCGCCGCCGTGCTGAGCCACGAGATGGCCCACGTAACCGCCAATCACGGGATTGAACGGCAGCGGCGCGAGGAGGCCGAGGTCATCGCCAGCCGCGTCGTGGCCGAGGTCCTGTCGAGCGATCTGGCCGGCAAACAGGCGCTGGCGCGTGGCAAGCTGCGCCTGGCGGCCTTCTCCCGTCAGCAGGAATTGCAGGCCGACGTGATCGGCGTGCGGACATTGGGCGAAGCCGGCTACGACCCCTACGCGGCGGCACGCTTCCTGGAATCGATGGCCAGCTACAGCCAGTTCACCTCTGTCGATCCGGCGGCGGACCAGAGCCTCGACTTCCTGTCCAGCCACCCGAATGCGCCGCAGCGCGTCGAACTCGCCCGTCGCCATGCGCGGGCATTCGGACCCGAGGGAACGCACGGGGAGAGCGGGCGCGACTACTATCTGCAGGGCATCGACGGCCTGCTCTACGGCGACAGTCCGCAGGAGGGTTATGTTCGCGGCCAGACCTTCCTGCACGGTAGCCTGGGCATTCGTTTCGATGTGCCGCAAGGCTTCCAGATCGACAACAAGGTCGAGGCCGTTCTCGCCACCGGAGCCGGAGATGTGGCCATCCGCTTCGATGGCGTGGCGGACAGTCAGCGGGGCAGTCTCACCAATTACATTTCCAGTGGCTGGGTGACGGGGCTTCTCCCCGACACCATCCAATCTATCCGCGTGAATGGGCTTGAGGCGGCAAAAGCACGCGCCTCGGCAGACCGTTGGGATTTCGACATTACCGTCATCCGTATCGGCTCACAGATATTCCGCTTCCTGACAGCGGTGCCGAAGGGCAGTCCGGCGCTCGACGCGACGGCGGAGGTGCTGAGATCGAGCTTCCGCCGGATCACGCCTCAGGAGGCTGCCTCTCTGAAGCCCTTGCGGGTGCGAGTGGTGACGGTGGGGCCGCGCGATACGCTGGCATCGCTTGCCGGTCGGATGATGGGCACGGAGCGGAAGCTCGAACTGTTTCGCATGATCAATGCGCTCAAATCCACCGACGTGCCCGCCGTCGGGAGCAAGGTCAAGATTATCTCGGAATGATGCGCGACTGGCGTCAGGACACCAGTTCGCGCGCGGTCGGGGCCTTGTGAATCAGGGCGGCGCGCAGTTTTTCCATTGCCCGTGTTTCGATCTGCCTGACGCGCTCCTTGGAGATGCCGAACTCGACACCCAGTTCCTCGAGCGTCGCGCCATCCTCGGACAGGCGGCGGGCATTGATGATGCGGCTTTCCCGCTCGTTCAATTCCAGCATCGCATCCTTCAGCCAGCCACTCCAGCGTTGGCCGTCGATCATGCTGGTGACCTGTTCGTCGGGAAGGGGTTCCTCGCTTGGCAACATTTCCAGCTTTTCGGTCTTGCTGTCGCCATCGGCCACCGGAGCCTGAAGCGAGGCGTCATTGGCTGACAACCTCGCATCCATCGCCTGGACATCGGCAAGGCTGACGCCAAGAGCGGCGGCGATTTCCTGATGGATGGCCAGATCCGTCAGACGATTGTCGCCCTGGGCAAGCTTGGCGCGGAGCCGCCGGAGGTTAAAGAACAGCGCCTTCTGGGTGGAGCTGGTGCCACCGCGAACGATCGACCAGTTGCGGAGGATATAATCCTGCATGGAGGCTCTGATCCACCAGCCGGCATAGGTTGAAAAACGGACCTCGCGTTCCGGTTCAAACCTTGCCGCCGCTTCGAGCAACCCTATGTAACCTTCTTGTACGAGGTCGCCCAAAGGAAGGCCGAAGCCGCGAAATTTCGAGGCCATGGCAATGACCAGCCGCATATGGGCGTGGGCGATCTTGTTACGGGCCTCGTTGTCCTGGGCGTTCTTCCATCGCAGGGCGAGATCGCGCTCCTCTTCTCGCGCGAGATAAGGCGCGTTCTGCGCGGCACGGAAAAGCTGCTTTTCGGCTGCTGTCGATTTCATGTCGGTCTCCATGAACTCTCTCGCAACACGCACAGTGCGGCCTTGCCGTAAGATGCGTGGTGCGACGCCATTTGCTGGTGTCAATGGCTCTAACGCTTCAAAAGCGATTTCGGATCATGAAGGATCGAGGTTTTCGCGTACCGAGGATGCCATGTTCGGAGTTTGTCGGCTCCTACAGCGCGTCGGATCACGGCAAAGTGATTGTTTGCCGCACTGGAAAAGCCTCGAAAGGGAGGTGCGTGCGGCAAACGAGGATTTAGAACAGGTGGACGACCGGAAGACCGGCCGCCGCTCTGGAGTTAACCGAGAAGCGCGCGGAATTTCGCGAGGATGGCGTCGCCCATCTCGACAGTACCGACCTTGGTGCAGCCTTCGGCCATGATGTCGCCGGTGCGGATGCCCTTTTCCAGGACATTGGCGATGGCCTTTTCCAGCTTGTCCGCTTCGTCGACCATGTTGAACGAGTAGCGCAGGCACATGGCGAAGGAGGCGATCATCGCGATCGGGTTGGCGATGCCCTGGCCGGCGATATCCGGGGCGGAGCCGTGGACCGGCTCGTAGAGCGCCTTGCGCTTGCCGGTCTTCGCATCCGGTGCACCAAGCGAGGCGGACGGCAGCATGCCCAGCGATCCTGTGAGCATAGCGGCGACGTCGGAGAGCATGTCGCCGAACAGGTTGTCGGTGACGATGACGTCGAACTGCTTCGGTGCGCGCACCAGCTGCATGCCGCCGGCATCGGCCAGCATGTGCTCCAGCTTGACGTCGGAATATTTGTCCTTGTGGGTGGCGGTGACGACCTGGTTCCAGAGAACACCCGACTTCATGACGTTGCGTTTTTCCATGGAGCAGACCCGGTTGTTGCGGGTGCGGGCCATTTCGAAGGCGACGGAGGCGATGCGCTCGATCTCGTAGGTGTCGTAGACCTGGGTATCGATGGCGCGCTTCTGGCCGTTGCCGAGATCGGTGATGGTCTTGGGCTCGCCGAAATAGACGCCGCCGGTGAGCTCGCGGATGATCAGGATGTCGAGGCCTTCGACGAGTTCCGGCTTCAGCGAGGAGGCGGAGGCGAGAGCCGGATAGCAGATCGCCGGACGCAGGTTGGCGAAAAGCTCGAGATCCTTGCGCAGACGCAGAAGACCGGCTTCCGGGCGCACGTCATAGGGCACGTCGTCCCACTTCGGGCCGCCGACGGCGCCGAACAGGACGGCATCCGCCTTCATCGCCTTCGCCATGTCCTCTTCGGAAATCGCCGCACCATGCGCATCATAGGCAGAACCGCCGACGAGACCTTCGTCGGTCTCGAAGCCGGCGCCACGCTCGGCGTTCATGAAAGCGATGATCTTGCGGACCTCGGCCATGGCTTCCGGGCCGATGCCGTCACCTGGAAGGAGAAAAAGATTGCGCACTGTCAAGGCGAGGCCTCCCAAAAATCTGAAACGAGTTGCCGCCTTCTAGCGGTCAAGCCAAGGCTTTTCAAGGACGCCGGAAGGCCTAACGGTACAGATGTCGGCAAAGGTTTTTCAGTCGCGCACGACAACCCTGGCAAGAATGCGCCGCACCAGTGGCGCCACCAGCAGCACGGACGGAAAGGCGATCGCCCATGAGGCTACCCAGGCCCGCAGCCACAACAGCGGAAAGGCGCCATCGATGCCCGCACCGAGCGCGGTCGCAAGGCCGGACACGATGCAGGACATCATGCCCGACAGGAGGAGGCCGAACGCGACCGGCTCATATCGTCTGGGAAGAAACGGTTTTATGGCGGGATCCCCGTCGGCAGGGCGTTATGCCCAGGGGCGTGAGGCCGCGTTGGATTTTTCAAAGGCCGCGATGGACGATGCCTTTTCCAGCGTGAGGCCGATGTCGTCGAGGCCATTCAGCAGACAATGCCGCTTGAATGCGTCGATTTCGAAGGAAATCGTGCCGCCGTCCGGACCGGTGATCTGCTGATTTTCGAGATCGACGGAGATCACGGCGTTGGAGCCGCGGCTGGCGTCATCCATCAACTTGTCGAGGTCTTCCTGGCTGACGACGATCGGCAGGATGCCGTTCTTGAAGCAGTTGTTGTAGAAGATGTCGGCGAAGGAGGTGGAGATCACGCAGCGTATGCCGAAGTCGAGAAGCGCCCATGGCGCATGTTCGCGCGAGGAGCCGCAGCCGAAATTATCGCCGGCAACGAGAATCTTCGCCTCGCGGTAGGCGGGCTTGTTGAGGACGAAATCCGGATTTTCCGTGCCGTCTTCCTTGTAGCGGGCTTCGGCGAAAAGGCCGGTACCCAGACCCGTCCGCTTGATCGTCTTCAGGTAGTCCTTCGGAATGATCATGTCGGTGTCGATGTTGACGACCGGGAGCGGCGCAGCGACGCCTGTGAGCTTTGTGAACTTTTCCATCAGATCCCGCCTTCGGAATTCATTTCGGCCAATTGCGCTGCACTTAGAGCAAATTTCGGCGGATTTGAAGGCCTAACTTGGCCAAACGGGTACGCTCCGCCAAGGAGATCGTGTCCCTGCTGCCAGGACGATTGCGATCAGAGGTCGATGATCGTGCCGCGACCGTCGTTCCACACGCGCATATCGGTCTTGCCGGACTTGGCCCGTACGGGAACCCGTGCTTCCCTGAAGCGTAGCGCCAGCATGCGAATGCCGATGACGGCCGTCAGGACGGCTCCGAGCACGAGGGTCAGCGACAGGGTGAATGCGGCCGCGAGAGCCAGAATGACGATTCCGCCTGCTGCAAGGGCTATGGAGCGAAGATTGTTCATTGTGCGGATTCCTTTCACGCCCACTAAAGTGGCCCCTGTCGGCCATGATTGCAAGGGTTTTTGCCCGACAAGCGGCTTGCACCGGCATCACAAGCTTGGCAGAAGAAGGACATGTTCGCCACCGACCGCCCCCATCCCATCCGATTGCGCCGCTCCCTGTTGAGCGTGCCGGCGATCAATATGCGGGCGCTGGACAAGAGCAGGGGCCTGGATTGCGATGGGGTGATCCTCGATCTGGAGGACTCCGTCGCGCCGGACAGGAAGGCGGAAGCCCGCGACAATTTGCGCGGCTTCTTCACCCAGGGTTTGCCCGAAAAACGGGAAACCGTCATCCGGGTGAATGCCGCCGACAGCCCTTTCTTCGACGCCGACATGGCGGCTGTCGTTGCCTTGAAGCCCGATGCGGTTCTGCTTCCCAAGGTCAACGAGCCCGAAGACGTGCAGACGGTGGCGGATCTGCTGGCGGAAGCGGATGTGCCGGATAGCCTGAAGATCTGGGCGATGATGGAGACGCCGCACGGCATTCTCAACGCCGCCGCGATCGCGAAATACGGCCGAACCGCGGGCGGACGACTGGAATGCTTCGTGGTGGGGCTGAACGATCTGCGCAAGGAGACCGGGGTTCTTCCGGATCCGCAAAGAACCTATCTCGTGCCCTGGCTCATGCAGGTGATTCTGGCCGGCCGGGCCTACGGAATCGAGATTATCGACAGCGTCTACAACGATTTTCACGATCTCGATGCCTATGCCCGGGAATGCGCCCAGGGGCGCGCCATGGGCTTCGATGGCAAGATGCTCATTCATCCGGCGCAGATCGCCGCTGCCAACGCCGCGTTCGGGCCGACGGACCAGGACCTCGACGAGGCGCGGATGATCGTCGCCGCCTTTGCCGATCCGGCCGCCGCCGGACTCAACGTCATCAACAGCGGCGGACGCATGATCGAGCGCCTCCATCTCGAACAGGCCGAGCGGGTTGTGATGAAGGCCGCTCTCATCAATGACAGAAAAGGCACCGAACAATGAAACTCTATCGCTTCCTGACCGGTCCGGATGACGCATCCTTCTGCCATCGCGTCACCGATGCGCTGAACAAGGGCTGGGAACTGCACGGTTCGCCGCAGCATACGTTCAATGCGGCCGAAAACCGTCTCTATTGCGGGCAGGCCGTGGTGAAGACGGTTCACGGCAAGGATTACGATCCGAGCATGAAACTGGGCGAGCAGTAAGCTTTCCCGGATGCGATGAAGGCCCCGGCGGACAGTCTATCCTATCGTTCGGCGGCCGCCTGCTCGGCGCTTTCCTCTATCCGCTCCATGTCGTCGTCCGACAGGCCGAAATGATGGCCGATCTCGTGGATGAGGACGTGGGTGATGATGTCGCCCAGCGTTTCCTCGTTCTCGGCCCAGTAGTCGAGGATAGGACGCCGATAGAGCGTGATGCGATTGGGCATCTCGCCGGTTTCCATGGTGAAGCGTTCCGAAATGCCTCGTCCCTCGAACAGACCAAGCAGGTCAAACGGGGTTTCGAGGGCCATGTCCTCGAACACGTCGTCCGTCGGAAAATCGGCGATCTCTATGATCAGATCCGTCGTCAACGCACGGAATTCCTCCGGCAAGTGGCCATAGGCCTCGATCGCTAGGGATTCGAACGTGCTGATCGTCGGGGCGTGACGTTCCCGCCAGTCCGACGTGTGGTCTATACGCGCCATGCAAACTCCTTCTGGCGCCTCATATAGGCTTTTTGCCCGATCTTTACGAGTGAAGAATCAGGTCAAGGAATAATTTCACATTTTCGGCAGTTGACTCTTTTAGAGAGCTCTGGAATCCATAGGAACATATAGAGAACAAACCGACAGGAGTGAACGCCATGGCAGAGCGTGCCATGACGCGAGAGACCCTTTTTGCGCTTCGTGAAGCGGTTGCCCGGATCGAGGGCAAGCCGGCCCAAATGGCGCGCGAGGTGGCGATGCGGGACGGCGATGACGCCCTCCTGGTCCAAGCTAAGCGCGGTGCGGCGGGACAGTCGGGCGATCCCCTGTCGATGATCATGGAGGAGGTGGAGCAGGGCGGCGCCTTTATCGAAATCCGAAGCGCCCGCCTGGCGGATGCTGGGGCGGCGAGTGGGTTTGCATTGGCGCTGTCATGCTGTCGTTCGGTGAGGCCTGATGGCAAGATCCTTCTGATCGGCGACCGTCATGTGGCGCGAGAGGCGGGTCTGCCTTACGCGCCGGGACTGGACGATTTCGGGCATCGCCGCGGTGAGCTGGTTTACGCCCTGCCCAGACGGATCGAGGATGCGCTGTGGTTTGCCGACGAAGCGCTGGCCTGCGGCGCTTTTGCGACCGTCATTCTCGAGGTGCACGGCAATGTCCGGCAATTCGGCCTGACGGAAAGTCGACGCCTCGGCCTCAAGGCACGGAGTGCCGGAGGGACGCTGCTTCTGATGCGCCAGGCTGGCGAGGAGGAGGCGTCGAGCGCCTCGCTGCGGCTGCGCGTGGAAGCCGCACCTTCGGCGATCCGCACTGGGCTTGAACAGCCGATGCCGATGGCCCTCGGCAACCCTCTCTTTCGACTGACCGTGGAAAAGAGCCGATCGGCTATCTTTTCCGAATTTCTACTGGAGTGGAGCAGCCATGAACGTCGCCTTGCCTACCTGCCATCCGCTGTCTTCCAGCGATCGCCGCATCCTGTCGATCAGCTTTCCGCGGCTGGCGACCGACCGGATCGCCAGGGGGAAATGGGGCGCCTCCTGGCGCTCGACCGGGCGTCCTGACGCGCCTCCGATCGTTTGCTCGGGACAGGTCGGTAACGCCAGGCAACTGACCGCCATCGACACGCTTGCCGAAGGCATCGGTTTGCGCGTCGGCCAGGGATTGGCCGAGGCAAGGGCGATCCGGCCGGATCTCGACGTATCCGAAGCCGATGCGGAGGCGGATCAGCGGCTGCTGGATGCCCTGGCCAACTGGTGCGACCGGTATACGCCGCTGGTGGCGCTCGATGGCAGGGACGGCCTGTTGCTGGATATCACGGGCTGCGCCCACCTCTTCGGCGGCGAGGCGAAAATGCTGGACGATGTTCTTGCGCGACTGAGGTCGATGGGGCTTGACGCGAAGGGAGCGATTTCGTCCACCGCCGGCCTGTCATGGGCTCTCTCGCGGTTTGGCGCTGTCCGTGTGGTCGAACCGCAGGACACACAGGCGGCATTGACGTCGCTGCCGGTCGCGAGCCTCAGGCTCGACGGCGAGGTGGTGGCGGGCCTGGCCCGCATGGGCCTGAAGCAGATCGGCGACCTCATCGACCTGCCGCGCGCGCCGCTGGCGCGCCGCTTCGGTGCCGCCGTTCTCCTGCGTCTCGACCAGGCGTTGGGCCGGGTTGGGGAACCCATATCGCCCAGACGACCGCTCGCGATGCTGTCGGTCGAACGACATCTGGTCGAGCCGATCCGTGATCGTGACATGATCCTCGATCTGGCGGAGGGACTGGCGGCGGGCCTGAAGCCCGGGCTGGAGGCTCGCGGCGAGGGAGGGCGGCTTTTCGAGCTTCTGTTGTTCCGCGTCGACGGACGTGTCTTCCGGATCGAGGTGGGTACCGCAGCGCCGCTGCGCGAGCCGAAACGCATCGCAGCCCTTTACAGGGAAAGGCTCGAGGTGGCCGCTGACGACATGGATGCCGGCTTCGGCTTCGAGCTCGTTCGCCTCAATGTTCTGGCAAGCGAGGCCTTTCGGGACGGCATGCCGCAACTGTCGACGGAGCAAAGCGCGCCGAACGATTCCCTTTCTGACTTCATCGATCTGGTGTCGGCAAGGCTTGGTCCGGGTTGTCTCAAGGTTCCGGTTTCGCTTGCCAGTCACTGGCCCGAGCGAGCCAGCGGGGCCGTGTCGCTGACGGATCATGTTCAGAGCGTCGGATCCCCTGTCGACGCTCCCGCCCGTCTCGAACGCCCGCTGAGGCTGCTTTCGAGAGCCGAACCCGTCACCGTTCTGGCGGAAATTCCGCATGGACCGCCGGCGAGTTTCCAGTGGCGCCGGATACGTCACCGCGTCGTGCGCTCCGAAGGTCCCGAACGCCTGACGCCGGAATGGTGGCTCGAGGACGCCAACACCTCGGAACGCGATTATTTCCGGGTCGAGGACGCCGAGGGTCGTCGCTACTGGATCTATCGGCAAGGGCTTTACGAACGCGGGGCGACCGACCCCGGCTGGTTCATGCAAGGCATATTCGCATGACGCCCGGTTTTTTCGAGATTGGCGCGCAAAGCAATTTTTCGTTTTTACGTGGCGCGTCCCATCCCGAAGAAATGGTTCTGGCGGCCGAAGCCCTGGGGATAGCCGGTCTCGGGCTTGCCGATCGCAATACGGTGGCCGGCGTGGTGCGGATGCATGCCGCCGCCAAGGCCAGGCCGGACAGGAGGACGAAACCCTATCCGTATCAACCGGGTGCGCGTCTCGTTTTTTCCGATGGTACGCCGGACCTTCTCGTCTATCCGATGAACCGTCGGGGCTGGGGCAATCTGTGCCGGCTGCTGAGCGCCGGAAACCTGCGTTCCGAAAAGGGCGCCTGCACTCTTTACGAAGCGGATCTTCAGCAATGGAACGAAGACCTGCTGGCCGTGGTCCTGCCGCCGGATGCGATCGACGATGTCAGGAGCGCGGATTTCGAGGAGCGGCTGACAGGGCTCCGCCTCTGTTTCGGGGAGCGGCTGCATATGGCCCTTGCCCCCCTTTACAACGGCCTCGACCGGCAGTGCTTCCTAGAAATTTCCCGTCTTGCGGAACGGCAGAGCATGCCTTTGATCGCCACCAACCTGCCGGCCTATCACCTGCCGGACCGCAAGCCGCTGTCCGATGTCATGACCGCCATCCGCGAGCATGTGACGGTCGCGGATGCCGGCTTCAGGCTTGCTCCCAATGCCGAGAGGCATCTGAAGACGGCGGAGGAGTTGCAACCCATGTTGTCCGACTATCCCGAGGCGATCGCCCGGACGGCCGCGTTCTTCAATCGTCTCAACTTCTCGCTCGATGAACTGAGCAGGCATCAATATCCTGACGAAAGCGTTGAGGGCGAGCCTCCGAGCCTAACCTTGCGGCGACTTGCCTATGAGGGGGCGGCGGAACGATTTGCGGGCCCCGAAGGCATACCTGAGAAGGTCAGGAATCTCATCGAGTACGAACTCGACCTGATCTCGCGCAAGGCGTACGAGCCCTACTTCCTGACCGTCTACAAGATCATGCAGCATGCGCGGGCGGAAGGCATCCTCTGCCAGGGGCGGGGGTCGGCGGCCAATTCGGCCGTCTGCTTCTGCCTTCGCATCACCGACGTGAATCCGGAAACGACGACATTGCTGTTCGACCGGTTCCTCTCGACCGAGCGGGAGGAGCCGCCGGACATCGACGTGGATTTCGAGCATGAAAGGCGCGAGGAGGTGATCCAGTTCATCTACCGGACCTATGGCCGCGAGCATGCGGCGCTGACAGCGGCGGTGATCTGTTACCGGGCGCGGTCTGCCGGCCGGGAAGTGGCGAAGGCCTTCGGGCTTTCCGAGGATGTGCAATCGGCCATGGCGGGTTCGATCTGGGGATGGTCGCAGGCGGCGCTTGGAGAGGACCAGATCAAGTCGGCCGGGCTCGATGCGTCGGACAAGACAACGAAGCGCGTCATGGAATATGGCAGCCTGTTACAGCGTTTTCCGCGGCATCTGTCGCAGCATGTCGGCGGGTTCGTCATGACGCGGGACCGGCTGGACGAGATCGTGCCGATCATGAACACGGCGGATGGCCGTTACATGATCGAGTGGGACAAGGACGATCTCGATACCCTGAAGATCCTCAAGGTCGACGTTCTGGCGCTCGGCATGCTGAGCTGTCTGGCGCGGGCCCTGAAGTTACTGGAGGTTCACTACGATCGCCGGATGACGCTCGCTTCGGTCATTAAGGACCAGCGGGATGAGGTCTACGATATGATCTGCCGGGCCGATACGCTCGGCGTGTTCCAGATCGAAAGCCGGGCGCAGATGAGCATGCTGCCGCGATTGCAGCCGCGAGAGTTCTACGATCTCGTGATCGAGGTGGCGATCGTCCGGCCGGGTCCGATCCAAGGTGATATGGTCCATCCTTATCTAAAACGCCGGCAGGAATTGCGCGAGCATAGGCGCTTACCCACCTATCCGAATGACGAGCTGATACCAGTTCTGCAACGTACGCTCGGTGTGCCGCTGTTCCAGGAACAGGCGATGCAGATCGCGATCACGGCGGCCGGATTTACGCCGGCGGAGGCTGACCGGCTGCGGCGCGCGATGGCGACGTTCCGGCGCACCGGACAAGTCGCCGACTTCAAGGACCGTTTCGTCAACGGGATGCTGTCGAAGGGATATGAGCGCGATTTCGCCGAGCGCTGTTTCAGCCAGATCGAAGGTTTCGGCGAATACGGCTTTCCGGAAAGCCATGCCGCCTCCTTCGCTCTCCTGGTTTATGTGTCCTGCTGGTTCAAGGCCTTCTATCCCGATGTGTTCTGCGCGGCGATCCTGAATTCGCAGCCGATGGGATTTTACGCGCCGGCCCAGCTCGTCAGGGATGCGCGCGAGCATGGGGTGGAGGTCCGGCCGGTCGACGTGAACTCGTCCTGCTGGAACTCGACGCTGGAGGTGCTGGGGAGCACCGAGGGTACCGGTATCAGGCGGGAAGCCGTCGAGAGACGTCATGCAGGCATGATCGGCATCATGAAAAGCCGACATGCCGTCCGTCTCGGCTTTTCGCTGGTCAAGGGTCTTTCGGAGGCGGACATCGACAGGCTGGTTTTGCGGCGCGAGACCGGGCCTTATGTCTCGGTGCGCGATCTCTGGGAGCGGTCCGGTCTCGACCGTGCGACAATCGAAAAGCTGGCCGATGCGGATGCGTTTCGCTCGATGGGTCTCGATCGCCGCGCGGCCCTTTGGCAGGTGAAGGCGCTTGAGACGAGTCGGGCCAGCGAGGCGATGCCGCTGTTTTCCTCCCTCATGACAGGTGGGGAATGGCAGCGCGAAGCGAGCGTGAGCCTGCCGGTCATGCCGGTCCAGGAGCATGTGCTGAACGATTACCGGACGCTCACCTTGTCCCTCAAGGCTCATCCGGTTTCCTTCATGCGGTCCGACATGACCGCCCTTGGCATCACGCCCAGCAACCGGCTCCGGGATGTCCCCGATGGCCGCAGGATAAAAATCGCCGGTCTCGTTCTGGTGCGCCAGCAGCCGGGCTCGGCCAAGGGCGTGATCTTCATGACGCTGGAAGATGAGACCGGCGTTGCGAATGCGATCGTCTGGCCCAAAATCTTCCAGAAATATCGGCCCGTGGTGATGGGCGCGCGTCTCGTCGCCGTCCACGGCCGGCTGCAAAAGCAGGATGGTGTCATCCACGTTGTCGCCACCCATCTTGAGGACATGAGCGCGCGTCTTGCGGTTCTCAAACGCGAGCAGAGGCGATTTGCCGGCACCGATCGCGCCGACGAAGCGCTCAGGCCGCCGGTGGACCAGCGGCAGAAAAAACATGCCCGGAACGAGGCGGTGCGCGAAGCGGTTCAGGTGATGCCCAAGGGGCGAAACTTCCATTGAGCCGCATCGGCAGCCCGGAAATTTTCTTGACAAAGCTCATCCGGATATACAAAAAGGGGAGGTCTAAACTCATGTTTGCCGATAGGCTTGTCGATGCTGGTCTGCAGCTGCAACTACATTACCGACAAAGAGATCAGGTCCGTCATCACCGAATTGCTCGATGAGGACTGTTGGCAGCTGATCGTCCCCGCCAAAGTCTATCATGCGATGGGCAAGCGCGGCCGTTGCTGCGGATGCTTCCCGAACGTTGTCGATCTGATCATCCAGACCACCGAAGACTATCATGTGCAGCGTCGCTCCGATGACGCGAACGTCGTCGATTTCATCGAGCGCCTAAAACGGTTTCATGAGGAGCAGCAGGCCCACCTGGCCGAGCGCCGCCAGAAAATGGGGCGCATCGCCTGATTGTCGGGACCGACATCGACTCCTGCCGTTGCCCGATATCGCGCGACTTTTCACGACATCGATCCGGCAATCCTCGCATCTTGTGTATTCGCAACCTCCTTCTCTTCGCCATTTCCAAGTATCAAGGATCACTCCTTGCGCAGGCCGGCTTGATCCGGTGCTTGCCATGGGGAAAACTGCGTGACGAACCAGCGACTGGCAAAACCGGATTTACGCTGCCAAAAAAATCACGTAGTGTAGTTTATAATAATTCTAAAGACTGGTTGCGACCATGCATCCGGTGAACACACCAAGGAGAAGACGAGGCCATGAAGGGTGATCCGAAGGTAATCGAGCGTTTGAACGAGGCCCTGTTTCTCGAACTGGGCGCGGTGAACCAATACTGGCTGCATTAT
This sequence comes from Ciceribacter sp. L1K22, assembly GCF_017599385.1. Classification (GTDB taxonomy): domain Bacteria; phylum Pseudomonadota; class Alphaproteobacteria; order Rhizobiales; family Rhizobiaceae; genus Allorhizobium. The sequence continues at coordinate 66,129 of NZ_JAGFPK010000001.1, read as the reverse complement.
CGCCTGCTGGAAGACTGGGGCTACACCAAGCTTGCGAAGAAGGAGCGCGCCGAGTCGATCGAGGAGATGCAGCACGCCGACAAGCTGGTTGGTCGCATCATCTTCCTTGAAGGTCATCCGAACCTGCAGACGGTCGCTCCGCTGCGCATCGGCCAGAACGTCAAGGAAGTGCTGGAGGCCGATCTCGCCGGCGAATACGATGCCCGCACCGCCTACAAGAAATCCCGCGATATCTGTCACGACGCCGGCGACTATGTGTCGATGAAGCTGTTCGAGGAACTGCTGATCGACGAAGAAGGTCATATCGACTTCCTCGAAACGCAGCTCGAATTGCTGTCGAAGCTCGGCGAAGAGAAGTACGGCTTGCTCAATGCCGACTCGGCCGACCAGGCCGAATAACAGCGCCCAGCCTTCGGCGACGTAGCAAAGCCGCGGTTATGCCGCGGCTTTTTGTTTGTCTTATTGGACGACCTTGCAAAGCAGCTCTCGGCTCTTCCGTCGGTCCCGGATCAGTCAGCCAGGTGGCTGAATTCGGCAACGACCGCGTCATAGACGGCCCGCTTGAACGGTACGATCAGGTCCGGCAGTTCGCGCATCGGTTTCCAGGCCCAGGTATCGAATTCCGCTTCATGGCCTCCGGGCGGCGGGTTGATCGCGATTTCGCTTTCGTCGCCGTCGAAGCGGAAGGCAAACCAGCGCTGCGTCTGTCCGCGATAGCGTCCCTTTAAGCCGATCCCGATCAGTTCTGGTGGCAGATCGTAGTTTATCCATCGCCCGGCTTCGGCCAGAAGAGTGACCGAGCGCATGCCGGTCTCCTCATAGAGTTCCCGGGTCGCGGCGGCGAAAGGGTCCTCCCCCTCGTCTATCCCACCTTGCGGCATCTGCCAGAGCTTCGGGGAGCCGTCATATTCCGAGTTGCCGTCCGGAATCCGCCGCCCCGCCCAGACCAGGCCCTCGCGGTTGAGCACCATGATCCCGACGCAGGGGCGGTATGGCAGGTCTTCGGCCCGCAGTTTCGGTCGGTCTTTATGCGTCGTTTCGGACTTTATGGCTGGTTCTCCAGTGCAATGGCGGACACTCCCACGAGTTCTATACCGCGCAGCCGCGCTTCGTCGCTCCATTTCGCCACAGCGCGCACCGTTTCCTCGAAGGCGGAGCCGAGCACCACGGCAAACCCGTTGCGTCTGGCAATGCGCTCGGCATCATCCAGCCGCTTCAAGATCGACGCCTCGTCGATCTGTTGATCGATTTGCAGATCGACGAAAGCATGCGGCGTCGACAGCGCCTTGGCGAATTCGCCCGCGAGCGAGCTTGCGGAGGTGCCGTCATCGAGGAAAAGCAGTCCCCGGTTCGTTATCTCCCGCATCACGGGTTCGATCGCGTCCGCGTCGGAGAGAAAGCGACCGCCCATGTAGTTCATGACGCCCGTGTAGTTCGTGATCAGCGCCATGGCTTCACGCAGGTTTGCCAGGTTCTGCTTCTCGGAATTCGACGACAGCAAGGTGCCGCGACCCGGGTTGTTAGCCGGGTAATCAAAGGGCTCCATGGGAACCTGCAGGATGATCTCGTGGCCGGCGCGGCGGGCCTCCTGCATCCATCTCTGCAGGCTGTTGCCGGTTGAGGCAAATCCAAGCGTCACCTCTTCCGGCAGTTCGCGAATGGCATATTGCGTGCCGGTCTGGCTCAGGCCCAGTCCTCCGATGACGATCGCGATACGGGTGCCGCGCGCGCCGGACCAGGGCCGGGCATATTGTTCGACCGGACGCAGGCCATCGGGACCTACGGTCGGAAGGCGGCCGTAGGAGCTGTCTTCGAGGAGAAGTTCGTTCGGCATGGTTGCGGCGCGTGGGTCCTGTCCGATGCGCTGCGCGTCGATGAGAACGGGTCCGCCGCCATCGCGTGGCCGAGGGGAGTAGGTTGTGACGACACTGCCGTCGGGCATGGTTTGGCGCGTGACGTTGGCGGCCGAATCCGGTCGCGCCGTGGCGATCCCCGAGGGCGGTTGCGATGGCGTGGTGGAGGTCGATCCACGCGCGGCCACGTCAACGGGGTTTGAAACCTGCGATACGGAAACCGGTGGATCCTGCAGAGGAAGCGGGCTCACCGACACATAGAGGGAGGCCGCCGTTATCGTCATCACCGTTGCGATACCGCCAACGCGACGAAAGAGGCCGCCGCGAGATTTGCGGCGGCCCTTGATATCCTGACCCAACGGACGGTGGAGGTCGGAGCCCAAGCCTCAGCTTCCCTCATCCATCTTCATCTGGTTTTCCCCAGACGTCATCACTTGGACGCGACCGGCTTGTTCGGGTCGGGCGGGAAGGACGGATCGGTCTTGTTCCCGCGCAAGAGATCAAGCGCATAGTTCAGCTGGACGTCGTCCTTCGGTTCTTCCGGAACATAGGCGATGGAACCCGACCCTTCGTCGGTCTCGTTCTGGCCCTGGATATGACCCGGCAATGCAGACTCGCCCTCACTGCGGACCCGGCCCTGCAGCTCCTCTGGAAGCGGCTGCTCGACCTTGATGTCCGGCTCGATGCCGGTGCCCTGGATCGACTTGCCCGACGGCGTGTAATAGAGCGCCGTCGTCAGCCGGAGAGAACCGCGGTCGCCCATCGGTATGATCGTCTGAACCGAGCCCTTGCCGAACGAACGGGTCCCGAGAACCGTCGCACGCCGCAGATCCTGAAGGGCACCCGCCACGATTTCCGACGCCGAGGCGGAGCCTCCGTTCACGAGGACGATGACAGGCTTGCCGTCGGTTATGTCTCCGGCGGTGGCATTGAAGCGGCGCGTGTCGTCGGGATTGCGGCTACGGGTCGAAACGACTTCGCCGCGCTCCAGGAATGCATCCGATACGTAGATGGCCTGATCGAGCAGCCCACCCGGATTGAGGCGAAGATCGAGAACATAGCCCTTCAGCTTGTCGGCGGGGACCTCGGCCTTTATCTTGTTGATCGCTGCCTCGAGGTCGTCATAGGTCTTCTCGGTGAAGGAGATGACACGAACGTAGCCAACATCGCCTTCGACGCGCGACTTGACCGCACGAACGGCGATGATCTCTCTGGTGACGGAAATGTCGATCGGCTTGTCGGCACCCTGGCGAAGGATGGTCAGCTTGATCGGCGTTCCGACGGCGCCGCGCATCTTCTCAACGGCCTGCTGCAGGCTCAGGCCCTGAACCTGTTCGCCGTTGATCTCGGAGATGAAGTCGCCTGCAAGGATGCCGGCGCGCGACCCGGGTGTGTCGTCGATAGGCGCGATCACCTTGACCAGCTCGTTTTCCATCGTCACTTCGATGCCGATGCCGCCGAACTCGCCCTTTGTCTGGGTCTGCATGTCGGCGGCGGCTTCCGGATTCAGATAGCTCGAATGCGGATCGAGCGAAGTGAGCATGCCGTTGATGGCATTTTCAACGAGCTTGCCTTCGTCAGGTGCGGTCACGTACTGCGCGCGCACGCGCTCAAAGACGTCACCGAAGATCGACAGCTCCCGATAGGTGGAAGCGCCGGCGGCCTGGGCCGGAATTCCAGCCGAATAAACGAGGCTCATCGCCGTCGCGCCCATGAGGGCGCCGATGAGGACAAAAGAAACTCTAGGTATCATTCCCTGCCTTTCCAGCGTCTTTCTCGGCCCACCATGGGCGTGAATCAACCGGTACTCCGTCTTTGCGGAATTCAATGTAAAGCGTCGGCCGGTCCGTTTCCAGCGCCAATGCCGTTGCGCTTGCCACTCTTTTTTCGCCCATGGTGGCCAAGGGCTCGCCCGAGAGCACGAAACTTCCCTGGCGCGTGTTCACCCGATCCATGCCGGACAGCACAATATGGTAGCCGTCGCCCGCATTCAGAATCACCATCTGTCCATAGCTACGGAACTCGCCGGCGAATACAACCCAGGCATCCGCAGGTGCCGTCACGACCGCCCCCGGCATGGACGCTACGACCATGCCCCTGGCTTCGTGTCCGGTGCCGTCAGGATCGCCGAAACGGCGCAGTACCTCGCCCGTCGCCGGCAGTTCCAGTTTGCCTTGCAATTCGGAAAAAAGATATGCGGGCGTAATGCGGTTTTTGTCGGGCAGGGTCTGCTGTCCGGAATCACGTCCCTGTGTCTCGGCCTCTGTTCGAAGGCGCTCCTCCTCGTCCCTCGCCTTCCGCATGGCGTCGCGTACTGAGGCGATCTCGCTCTCGAGGGACGTGATCAGTCCTTCCAGACCCGTTGCCTTGGCGGCAAGTTCTTCCGAGCGGCGGCGCTGCCGTTCCAACTCCGCCGCGTTGATTTTCGCCAGACGGTCGTTTTCGGCCAGCAGGAGATCCATGCGGCGCTCCTCCTCCTGCCTGTTGGTCATGGTGGCAAGATAGGCCGTCTTTTCTTCGTCGACGCTCTTGCGCAGGTTGACCAGTTCCTGCAGGTCTCCCGCAAGTCTTTCGGTCTCCTGACGGATGCCAGGAACAACCGCGCCGAGAAGGATTGCCGTGCGAACCGACGATAGTGCGTCCTCTGGCGTCACAAGCAGGGCCGGCGGCGGGTTGCGTCCCATGCGCTGCAGCGCCGCGAGCACTTCGGCAAGCACGGCGCGCCTTTCGCGGAACGAAAGCCTGATCTCGTCCTCCCTGACCCGATAGCCGGCGAGCTTTTCCTCGCTCTCTGCTACCTGCCTCTCGAGCTCCTTTCGGCGCGCCGCCGATTCGATCAGGGCGGTTCGCAGGGTCTCGGAGGTCTTGTCGAGCGCGGCGATCTTCTGCTCAAGTTCCGTAGACTTTGTCGCTGAAAGCTCCATCGTGTCGGAAAGCTGCTTCAACTCCCTGGCGACCTCTTCGCGTTTTTTCTGAAGAGTGTCCGTCGGATCGACTGCGGCCGGCGCGTCGGGGCCGGGGATAGAGGCAGTCGCGGGAGAGGTTGTGGCAGCCGGTGTTGGCGGCTGCTGGGCCACCGACGACGCACCGCCCAGCAGCAGTGCCATCAGCACGCCGCCGGCGAGACGGGTTTTCCCCGAGCTCCCGAATCGCTGGTTCATACGCCAATTGCCGCATATTGCGCCGATGACGCAATACAGGTTCGCACTCCGGCGAAACAAAGGCCGCCACCGCGTCTGATATCTCTGCTTGTCGGGACCGGTCATGCCCGGTGGTAGGGATGGCCCGAGAGGATCGTGACGCAGCGGTACAGCTGCTCGGCGATCAAGATGCGCACCAATTGATGCGGCCAGGTGAGACGCCCCAGATTGAGAATCAGCCCGGCCCGCTGGCGCAGGTCTGGATCGAGACCATCCGCACCGCCGATGACAAACACCAGGTCGCGCTGCCCCTGGTCCCTGATATTGCCGATATAGGTAGAGAGTTCCTGGCTGTTCCAGGCCTTGCCGCGCTCGTCGAGGGCAACAAGAACCGCCCCCTCGGGTGCCGCCTTCTCCAGAAGGGCAGCTTCCTCGCGTTTCCTGCCGTCAGAGGCCGAAGCCCGGCTTTCCGGCAGCTCCATGAGGCGTCCGAGCTCCAGACCGATAGCAGGCCCAGCCTTTGCAAACCGGTCGAAATAACGCGCCGCAAGTTCCTTTTCCGGCCCGGCCTTCAGTTTGCCGACCGCCAGAATACCAATGCGCATGCGCGCTCTCCATTCAACCCGACACTCACCCCGCCGCCGAGCGGCGCCGAGGCATACGGGTCCGGTTTGTCAGGCCGCTGCCAGCGGCCATCGATCAATGCAAGGTGCCTTCCTCGATATCGGGAGCCGCCCACATCCTTTCGATGTTGTAGAACTCTCGTATCTCGGGTCGGAACACATGCACGATAATGTCACCGGTGTCGATCAGCACCCAGTCGCCGGTCTCAAGGCCTTCGACCCTGGCGGAGCCGAAACCTTCATCCTTCAGATCGGTAATCAGGTGGTCGCAGATCGCTGACACATGCCTGCTTGACCGACCGGAGACGACGACCATGAAGTCTCCGAGAGCGGATTTACCGGCGATGTCGATGGTGACGATGTCTTCTGCCTTGGAGTCCTCGAGGCTTGCGAGGACCAGTTCAAGCGCGCGGGAGGCGGCATCAGCACCGCGTTCCGGGCTTTTCGGGACGACCCTGGAGGTCTTTCCCTTCGTGTGCACTGTCGTCAGAGTTTTCCCTTTCCTTCACAGAACAGCACTTCGCGATTCCATTCGATGGCTCGCTTATGAAAGGTGGCATCGTTGTGTTAATGTTTCAAGATGCCGGGTTGAAACCATTGCGAATTGCAACGGTCCGTACGGTTCATCGTTGCTGCCGGAGCGCCGTCGAGCTCAACGTAGAGCGGGGGCCATGAATGAATGTCCACGCGGGCGCAGGTTTCTTCCAGAGCACGCCGGCGTCTTCCTCGTCGATGCGGGCGAAATCGAAGGTGCGTGCCATCTTCGAGGAGAGATATGACAGTGTGGAGCCCGGGCGATCGATAACGGCGATCGGGAAGGTGTTGGCGATCCTCTGCCAGTGCTGCCATTGATGAAAGCCCTTCAGGTTGTCCGCGCCCATTACCCAGATGAACCGGACATGCGGGTTTCGCGCCTTCACAGTGGCCAGAGTGCTCGCCGTATAGCTCGTTCCAAGGTTTTTTTCGAACGCTGTTACCTTGATGCGGGGATCTTTTGCCAAACCCTCGCTGAGGGCCAGCCGTTCGCCAAGGGGCGCGAGGGCGGCGCGGCTCTTCAACGGGTTACCGGGCGTTACGATCCACCACAGTTGATCTAGCCCAAGGCGACGCAGAGCTATCTCCGCGACGAGCGCGTGGCCCTGGTGCGGCGGGTTAAACGAGCCGCCGAACAACCCCACCACCATGCCCCGTTCGGCATGTGGCATCTTCAGATAGGACGCGGGGATTTCTGCTTCGGTCACGTCAGGCCCGGATCTGCCCGTTGCCGCGCACCCTGTACTTGAAAGAAGTCAGCTGCTCGACGCCGACGGGACCACGAGCGTGCATCTTGCCGGTGGCGATGCCAATCTCCGCGCCCATGCCGAACTCGCCGCCATCGGCGAACTGCGTAGAGGCGTTGTGTAGAAGAATGGCGGAGTCGATTTCGTTGAAGAAGCGTTCGACAACCATCGGATCTTCCGCGATGACTGCCTCCGTGTGGTTCGATGAATATCTGATGATGTGTTCGATGGCGCCGCCGATACCGTCGACCAGGTCGACGGCGATGATCGCGTCCAGATATTCGGTGCGCCAGTCGTCCTCGGTTGCCGGATTGAATCCGGGCGCCAGATCAAGGACGGAACGGGATGCGCGGATCTCGCATCCGGCGGCCTTCAGCGCCTCCAGCAGGGGTAGCAGATGCGTCTTCACGGCCGCCCTGTCGACCAGCAGCGTCTCGGCTGCCCCGCAGATGCCGGTGCGGCGCATCTTGGCATTCACGACAATCGCGCGCGCCATGTCGAGTTCCGCCGACTTGTCGACGTAGACGTGGCAGAGGCCTTCCAGATGCGCAAAGACCGGCACACGTGCCTCCGCCTGGACACGGGCCACGAGGCTCTTTCCACCACGTGGCACAATCACGTCGATCGCACCGTCAAGACCGCCGAGCATGGCGCCGACGGCGGAGCGATCGGTGACCGGCACGAGCTGGATTGCTTCTGCCGGGAGGCCGGCTTTGTGCAGGCCCTCGACAAGGCATGAATGGATCGCCCGCGAGGAATGGGCGGAATCGGAACCGCCGCGCAGGATGACGGCATTGCCAGCCTTCAGACACAGGGCGCCGGCATCGGCGGTGACGTTCGGCCGGCTTTCGTAGATAACGCCGATGACGCCCAGAGGCGTGCGGACGCGTTCGATATGAAGTCCGTTCGGGCGGTCCCATTCGGCGATCAGGGAGCCAACCGGATCAGGAAGATCGGCGATCTCGCGCATGGATTGGGCGATCGATCGAACACGATCGGGCGTTAGCGTCAGGCGGTCGATGAACGAGGTAGCGACACCAGAAGTCTTTGCATTTTCCAGGTCTCGTGAGTTCGCTGCGAGTATGTTGCCTTCAGCCGCGAGGATTGCGTCCGCCATGGCATGCAGCGCGGCGTTTTTCTGCTCCGTCGAAGCGATCGCGAGTGGACGGGCGGCCGCGCGTGCCTTTCGTCCTATCTCCAGCATGAGTTCTTCGACGGACCGCTTCTCGGTATCACTCCGATCAAGCATGCGCTGCATCCTCCTTCAGTCTCCCGCCCTGACGCTTGTGGGTGGGTTCGGTCATGACGAGGTCATCGCGATGAATCATCGCGGTGCGGCCGGCATAGCCCAGAATTTCCGCGATCTCCGCCGATTTCCGGCCGGCGATCTTGCGCGCGTCCTCCGCGTCGTACCCGGCAAGGCCACGAGCAATCTCGCGACCCTCTCCGCCGATGACCGCGATCGTGTCGCCGCGGCTGAACTGTCCGGTGACAGAACGTACACCGGCGGGCAGAAGGCTCTTGCCGGCAGAAAGCGCCATTTCCGCGCCGGCATCCACATGGATGGCGCCAGCCGGCTGCAACTGTCCGGCGATCCAGGTCTTGCGTGCGGTCACAGGCATCGCTGATGGCGCGAACCAGGAATGGCGCGCGCCGTTTTCGATGGCCGAGAGCGGGTTCACCATCTTTCCGGATGCGATGATCATGGCGCAGCCCGCACCGGTCGCGATCTTGCCCGCGTCGATCTTCGTACGCATGCCGCCACGCGACAGTTCGGAGGCGGCGCCGCCGGCCATGGCCTCTATATCAGGCGTGATCTCGTGGATTGTCTCCAGGAAACGTGCTGCCGGATCGATATGAGGCGGGGCGGTGTAGAGTCCGTCAATGTCGGACAGGAGCACCAAAAGGTCGGCCCCCGCCATCGTCGCGACCCTCGCCGCAAGGCGATCATTATCACCGTAGCGAATCTCCGTCGTCGCCACCGTGTCGTTCTCGTTGATGATCGGGATCGCGCCGATCTTCGACAATTGCTGCAAGGTCGCGCGGGCATTCAGGTAGCGCCGGCGTTCCTCGGTATCGCCGAGCGTCAACAGGATCTGGCCTGCGACGATGTCATGCCGCGAAAGGCTTTCCGACCAGTGGCGCGCAAGGGCGATCTGGCCGACAGCCGCCGCCGCCTGGCTTTCCTCCAGCTTCAAAGCGCCCTTTGGCATGGACAGGACGGTTCGTCCGAGAGCGATGGCGCCCGACGATACGACCAGTACCTCGACTCCTTTTGAGCGTAACGCGGCAATGTCATCGCAGATCGCGTCGAGCCAGGCCTTCTTCAGACCGGTGCTTCGGTCAACGAGGAGGGCGGAGCCGATCTTGATGACGATGCGGCGGTAGGTCGACAGCAATTTGCGATCCACGGTCATTCGTCGTAGTCTCCATCGTCGTCGTGGAGGTCGCGGTGGCGGGGCTTGCGCGTGCGCTCGGGAAGCTCGTCGTCGAGCCCTCCGCCGTCGGAGACGATAACGTCGCGCAAGGCGCGAAGGGCGTCGGTCATGCCAGCGCCAGTGACGGCGGACAACAGGAAGGGTTCCTGGCCGCTGGCCTTCTTCAGTTCCTTCGCCTTCTTCTTGAGCTCGTCCTTGTCGAGGACGTCGATCTGCGAAAGGGCGACCAGCGTCGGCTTCTCTTCCAGCCCGTTGCCATAGGCCTCAAGCTCGTGCTTCACGGTCTTGTAGGCCTTGCCGACATTTTCTTCCTGGGCCGAAACCAGATGCAGGAGCACGCGGGTGCGCTCGACATGACCGAGAAAGCGGTCGCCAATACCGACACCCTCATGGGCACCTTCGATCAGACCCGGAATGTCGGCGAGGATGAATTCCCTGCCGTCGACGGTTGCCACGCCGAGGTTCGGATGCAGCGTGGTGAAGGGGTAGTTGGCGATCTTCGGCCGTGCGCGGGTCACGGTTGCCAGGAAGGTCGACTTGCCGGCGTTCGGGAGTCCGACGAGCCCGGCATCGGCGATCAGTTTCAGCCGAAGCCAGATGGTCTTTTCCTCGCCCTCGAGGCCCGGATTGGCCCAGTTCGGCGCCTGGTTGGTGGAGGACTTGAAATAGGCATTGCCGAAGCCGCCATTGCCGCCTTTGGCGAGACGGAAGCGCTGGCCTTCTTCGGTCAGGTCGACGATGAGCGTGTCGTTGTCTTCCTCGAAGATCTGCGTGCCGACCGGAACCTTCAGCGTCACATCCGTGCCGTTTGCCCCTGTGCGGTTACGGCCCATGCCGTGCATGCCGGTCTTCGCCTTGAAATGCTGCTGGAAGCGGAAGTCGATGAGCGTGTTCAGCCCGTTGACGGCCTCCACCCAGACATCACCGCCGCGGCCGCCGTCACCGCCGTCCGGACCGCCGAACTCGACGAACTTCTCGCGCCGGAACGAGACGGAGCCAGCGCCACCATCGCCCGAGCGGATATAGACTTTTGCTTCATCGAGAAATTTCATTCTGCTGCCGTCAATTCTGTGTCAGGGTGCGCGCCGATCGGCGCCATCGATATAGCCGGATGCCCCAGAGGTCAAAGAGTATCGTGAAGTTCGCAAGTTACAACATTCAGTTTGGCGTCGGTCTCGACGGCATCTTCGACCCAAAGCGGATCATCGAAAACATCAAGGACGCGGACGTGATCGCGTTGCAGGAGGTGACGCGAAACTGGCCGAGCAATGGCGGCGTCGACCTCATCGAGCAGATCACCGCGCTGTTGCCGGATTTTCACTGGGTGTACGGGCCTGCATGCGACGTTCACCGCTCTTATGAACGCATAGCCGACCGGTTCGTCGACCGCCGCGCCCAGTTCGGCAACATGATCCTGTCCCGATGGCCGATCCTGGCGAACCGGATGCTGCTCCTTCCGCGGGTCCGCACCTACGATAAGCTCAACCTGCAGCGTGCCGCGAGCGAAGCGGTGATCGCCGCGCCCGGCGGTCCGATCCGCATCTATTCCGTTCACCTGGATCACGTCTCGCCGAGCGAGAGAATTGCCCAGATCCGTTACCTGAAGGACAGGGCTTTCGACTTCGTCGCCGAAGGAGGGGCTCTGACCGGCGCGGCGGAGTTCGGCTTGGACGAAGTCCCGCTGCCTGAGGATTTCGTCATCATGGGAGATTTCAACATGGTGCCGGATTCGCCGGAGTACATCGAGATGGTGGGGCTCGAGGACTATTTCTACGGACGCCCGGCGCGTCATGGACAGGTCGTCGACGCGCTGGCAAGGGCCGGCAAGCTGACGCCCGCAAGCTACAGCTGGATCGATCACAGAAACCACGCCGAACGCAAACATCTCGACTACTGCTTTCTCAGCCCGGGCCTGGCGCCAAAATTGGTGGATGCTCTCGTCGATGTCGATGCCGTCGGCTCCGATCATTTTCCGGTGCATGTCGATATCGACTGGTGACGGCACGCCGTTGACGTGCCGTCACCGATGTCACGCGGCTAGGATCGGACGGAACTCCGGCTGACCTAGACGCGTGGTGATGTGTGGCGCCATCGCACCGCGCGACCGCGAGTAGAGGTCACCCCGGCCCGTGATCGCAAAGCCGAGTCTGTCCTGAATCCTGAGCGACGCGCCATTGTCGGCGAAGGCCCCGGAGTGCAGCATTTCGTCCGGCATGCGACGGAAGAACCGCTCGACCACTGCGGATGCGGCCTCGCTCATGAAGCCCCGGCCCCAAAAATAGCGGTTCAGCCAGTAGCCCAAGTGCCATTGCCCGTGCCGTAGCTCGATCGCCACGACGCCAATATGCACGTCGTCGCCGGTGGTGATGGCGAGGTTCCAGCCGGGCAGGGACGTCGATGCCGCGGTGGCAAGCCCGTCGAGCGCATCCTGCCGATCGTATGGCAGCGGCACCCGCGACAGCATGCGCGCCACCTCGAAGTCGCCAAGCGATTCGGCAATGGCGTCGGCATCGGACGTCCGGTGCGGGCGGAGCACAAGCCGTTTCGTATGGACGGTCGGGCAGGGCCCCGGTCCCCGGAGAAGGGGGGAGAGAATCGCGTTCATCGCATTTCTCCCCAGCTCTTGAGCGACATCCAGGTCTTGCGATCGAGGCGGTACCACTCGACCGGCATCATGCCGCCCATGGCGAGGCTGCTGGCCATACCGGATCCCTGGAACTGAAAGCCGCACTTCTGGATCACGCGTCTCGACGCTATGTTGGTGACGCGGCACCGAGCGTCGATCTGCAAAATCTCGCGGGTGCGGAACGCCATGTCTATAAGCGCGTGGGCGGCTTCCGTGGCGTAACCCCTGTTCCAATACGGCTCGCCCAGCCAGTAGCCGATTTCAAGCGTATCGGCATCGTTGGCGTGGGGCTCGAGACCGCAGCAACCGAGGAATTCGCCGTTTTCCGCTTTGGTAATGGCGTAGACGCACTTGCCGATCTCGCCATTCTTCGTACGTCGCACGAAATCGGCGGCGTCCCTGATCGTGTAGGGATGCGGCATGCGCGACACCATTGTCGCGACGGCGGCGTTGTTGGCGAGATTGGCAAGGGCGTCGATGTCTTCCTCGTGCGGCGCCCTCAAGACGAGGCGCTGCGACAACAAGACGGGGCAATCGCTCCGTAACCGATCCGGCCTCAGCCGTTCCTCGGGAGGCCTGGATGGCCCGTCCCTCAACATTTCGCTTTGCATGTCTCAGTCTCCTTCTGGTTGAAAAGGCAAAGAAAAAGGGGAGTTGGGTGGCGCCCCATCTCCCCTGTTTTCTAGACTGAGCCTGTCTGCATCAGCCGGGTCGATGAGACGCCGGCTGTTTTAGAGCGTTACCGGCTTATTCCGCTGCTTCGGCTTTCGGCATTACAGACACGTACACTCGACCGTTGGCCTTCGTACGGTAGTCGACATTGCCAGCCGTGAGCGCAAAGAGGGTATGATCCTTGCCCATGCCGACATTGGCGCCGGGATGCCACTGGGTGCCGCGCTGACGCACGATAATGTTGCCCGGAATGACGATCTCGCCGCCGAACTTCTTCACGCCAAGGCGCTTGGACTGAGAATCGCGACCGTTGCGCGACGAACCGCCAGCTTTTTTGTGTGCCATTGGATTTCTCCTTTAAACCTTGTTCCTGTGTGCGCTTTAGGCGGCGACGATGTCGGTGATGCGCACCACGGTGTGGTGCTGGCGGTGGCCGCGCGAACGCTTGGAGTTCTGGCGACGGCGCTTCTTGAAGGCGATGACCTTCTTGCCGCGGGTCTGTTCGACAACTTCGGCCGTGACCTTGGCGCCAGCGACGAAGGGAGCGCCGAACTTGGCGTCCGCACCTTCGCCGACAACGAGGACTTCGGTGAATTCGATGGTTGCACCAGCGTCGGCTTCCAGCTTTTCGATGGTCAGCACGTCGTTGGCGTTTACGCGGTACTGCTTACCGCCGGTCTTGATGACTGCGAACATTTTTTATCCTTTCATGTTCGTTCCGGCTCTGCCTAGAGTGGCGGCCGTCTTTTTATCAGTCGGGATGACAGAGAAAGTAGCGGTAAGACCGTCCTCATCCTGTCGGCGAAACCCGCAAGTATGCGGGCAAATCAGGACACAGTACGCCCATGTCTAATTCGCCCGTCCGCATACGCGAGGGCCGGAAAGCTGTCAAGGCGAAAGCATGAAAATCGTGATGCGACGCCCTTGCCAGTCATGCAAACTGTCGCTATGAAGCCCTCCGCACCGCCATGGTGCCTTCAGCGATCCAATGGAGAGGTGGCTGAGTGGTCGAAAGCACCGCACTCGAAATGCGGCATACTCGCAAGGGTATCGTGGGTTCGAATCCCACCCTCTCCGCCAAATTCGGATACCTGAGTGCAAAGGCTTCAGGTCCTCTGCTTCGAAAATGGCGGTCCCGCGTGTCATAGCCAGATTTTGTGTGCGAGGCGCTTTCGGCACGGCCGAGGGCCTTTTGGCGCGTTGTCGTTTTGGAGAGGATCGAGGATAGTCGCGGACCTGGACCATTGCGACCAGATCGGCCGTGCGGCTAACCGCCTGAAGCATGCAGCGATCGCCTTGCGACGCCGGTCGCCAAATCCGGGAAAAACGAGTTAAAGCATACAGTTGAATCTATTCGATTTAGCCGACATTAAGTCGCCATGTCCTACCAACCGTCCATTACCGATGACGGTAGATATATAGGAATGGACATGGCAAATATTACTCTTGGTCCGCTAGGAGCAAAAAAGGGTTTCGATTTCAGCAAGTTCGGAGAGCTGGACTTTTTTGACTACGACAACAACTCCACGCCGAAATCCAGTGGCTTCAAGATTTTTGAAGATAGCCGTAACTATACGGAAGTCAAAGGATCAGGCCTCACCTACAAGATGGACGGCGGAGAGATTGTCGGTCTCAAAAGCGGTAGCGTGAATGCGATTACCCAGGTCACGAACGGAAAGGTTCTGTTTGCCGCGACGGACCTGAAGCTTTCGGCTGTTGCGTTAAGCAACACTATCGACGGCACGGCAACGGATGGTCTGAAGCTACTGCTATCAGGAAACGACAAGATCACGGGCACCGCCTATGCGGACACTTTGTTCGGCCTGGCCGGAAATGACGTCCTGATCGGCGGGCTGGGCGCAGACAAGCTGTCTGGCGGCGCGGGAAGTGACACGGCGTCATACGCAAACGCGACAAGCGGAGTCACAGCCAGTTTGGCAGCCGGCATCAGCGGAACCGGCGAGGCCAAAGGGGATACTTACGTCTCGATCGAGAACCTTGTCGGGTCGAAATATGCCGACAAGCTCTACGGCGACGCAAACGCCAATTCACTCAGCGGCGGCTCTGGGAACGATATTCTCACGGGCGGTGCCGGGGCCGACAAGCTCAGCGGTGGCGCAGGAAACGATACTCTTTCCGGTGGGGCCGGGGCTGACGACCTCTACGGCGGAGCGGGGAAGGACACGTTTGTGTTCAAGGCCCTCTCGGACTCTACGACCACGGCGTCCGGCCGGGATACGATCTTCGACTTCTCGAGAGCTGATGGGGACAAAATCGATCTTTCGCAGATCGATGCCAACAGCAAGGTTGCCGGAAACAACGCATTTGCCTTTATCGGTGCCAAGGCCTTCACGGGCAAAGGCGGCGAAGTTCGGGTCGAGAAGATGGCGTCGGACACCTACATCTACGCTGATGTGAACGGTGATAAAAAAGCGGACTTCGCCATACATCTGGATGATGCTGTCACTTTGACGGCGGATTATTTCACGCTGTAGGCGGCAAGAACATGTCTGGAGCAGCATGAACGCTGTTCCAGACCTCTGCGTATCATTGACAATCGCTGACACCGCTGCGGACGCATCCGCTCTTTCCGATAACTCGACGAGATGTAAGGCCTCGACCTTCACGGTCCCGCGTGGCATAGGCGACGCGCAACCAGGCAGGCGTTCCCATGATCCGCATCGAGAATATCAGCAAGTCCAACAGTCACCGCATCCTGTACATCGAAGCGTCCGCCGCGCTCAATCGTGGTGAAAAGATCGGGCTGGTCGGACCCAATGGCGCCGGCAAGACGACGCTGTTTCGCATGATCACCGGCGAGGAACTGCCGGACGAGGGGCAGGTCTCGGTCGATAAGGGTGTCACTATCGGCTATTTCAATCAGGATGTGGGTGAAATGTCGGGCCGCCCGGCCGTGGCCGAGGTGATGAATGGCGCCGGTCCGGTCAGCGAGATCGCGGCGGAGCTTCGCGAACTCGAAGCGGCGATGTCCGATCCGGACCGCATGGACGAGATGGACGCGATCATCGAGCGCTATGGCGAAGTACAGGCGCGCTACGAGGAGCTCGACGGGTATGGGCTCGAAGGCCGTGCGCGCGAGGTGCTGGCGGGTCTGTCGTTTTCGCCCGAGATGATGGATGGCGATGTCGGTCGGCTTTCGGGTGGCTGGAAGATGCGTGTGGCGCTCGCCCGCATCCTGCTGATGCGGCCGGACGTGATGCTGCTGGACGAGCCCAGCAACCATCTCGATCTCGAAAGCCTGATCTGGCTCGAGGATTTTCTCAAGAACTATGACGGCGCGCTGCTGATGACGTCGCACGACCGCGAGTTCATGAACCGGATCGTCACCAAGATCATTGAGATCGACGGTGGATCGCTCACCTCCTATTCCGGAGATTACGCCTTCTACGAGGGCCAGCGGGCGCAAAACGAGAAGCAGCAACAGGCGCAGTTCGAGCGCCAGCAGGCCATGCTGGCCAAGGAACTCAAGTTCATCGAGCGGTTCAAGGCGCGCGCCTCGCATGCGGCGCAGGTGCAGAGCAGGGTCAAGAAGCTCGACAAGATCGAGCGGGTGGAGCCGCCCCGTCGGCGCCAGACGGTGGCATTCGATTTTCTCCCCGCGCCGCGGTCCGGTGAAGATGTCGCCAGCTTCAAGGATGTGCACAAAGCCTATGGCAGCCGCACGATCTATGAGGGGCTCGACTTCATGGTGCGCCGGAAGGAGCGGTGGTGCATTCTCGGCGTGAACGGTGCGGGCAAGTCGACGCTTCTAAAACTGGTCGCGGGGGCGGCCGAGCCGGACAAGGGTTCCGTGACTATCGGTGCGAGCGTCAAGCTTGGCTATTTCGCGCAACACTCCATGGACCTGCTGGATGGTGACAGCACAGTCTTGGAATGGCTGGAGGAGCGCTTTCCGAAGGCGGGACAGGCGCCCCTGCGGGCGCTCTCCGGATGCTTCGGCTTTTCCGGTGACGATGTCGAGAAGCGTTGCAGGGTGCTTTCAGGTGGCGAAAAGGCACGGCTTGTGATGGCGGCCATGCTGTTCGACCCGCCGAATTTCCTGGTTCTCGACGAGCCGACCAACCACCTCGATCTCGATACGAAGGAAATGTTGATCAAGGCCCTGTCGGCCTTCGAGGGTACGATGCTCTTCGTATCACACGACCGGCATTTCCTTGCCGCGCTGTCCAATCGGGTGCTGGAGCTCACGCCTGAGGGCATCCATCAGTATGGCGGTGGTTACACGGAATATGTCGAGCGCACCGGCCACGAGGCACCCGGCCTGCACAGCTAAGCGCGTTACTTCGCCTTTACAGATATGGCGGTGTGCAGGCCGATATGACCACGGCCTTCCGGTCTGAGACGTTGCGGAAGCGGTGCGGAATGCGGCTGTCGAAGAGGTAAGCCTCGCCGGCTTTCAGGATGCGCACGTCCTCGCCAACCGTGATTTCGATCTCGCCCTCGACCACAAAGCCGCCCTCGGTCGAGAAATGCTGGAGACGTGTTTCGCCGGTATCGGCGCCCGGGGCGTATTGCTCGTGCAATACCTGAAGATTGTAGGCGCGCGCGTCGCCGATCTGCCGCAGAAGCAGCATACCCTGACCCTCGGCATTGGCGGGTACGCGCGACGTCAGGTCCAGAAGGTCATCCTCGGTGAAAAAGGGGCCTTCGCGACGGACTCTGTCTTCCTCGAAGAAATCGGCGAGCCCCATGTCGAGGCCTGTCAGGATCTTGCGGAGCGTGGAGACGGACGGGCTCGTCTTGTTCTGCTCGATATTGGAAATCTGCGCGTGCGGCACGCCGGCGCGTCCGGCGAGATCTCGCTGCGACAGCTTTGCCGACAGGCGCAATTCCTTCAGGCGCGCTCCCACATCGAAACTGGCATCCGGCATCCCGTCAATCTCCTTCGGGCCTTCTATAGTCGAAAGTCCTTGCAACGCATAGGCTTGGTTTGGGTGGTGGCTTGCGCTAAAGCCGAGCGATGTCGAAACGGAAAATCGTTATCGTTGGCGGAGGACCTGCCGGGCTTGCGGCCGCCGAATGGCTCTCGGGGTCAGGATATGACGTGGATATCCACGAGGCGATGCCGACGATAGGACGGAAATTCCTGCTCGCAGGGAAATCCGGCTTGAACCTCACCCATTCTGAACCCCACGAGCGTTTCGAACAGCGATACGGAGCGTCGGCTCCAAGGTTGCGGATGGCGCTTGACCGGTTCGGGTCGGACCAGGTTCGAAAATGGGCCGACGAACTGGGCGCGGAAACCTTTGTCGGCACGTCCGGCCGTGTCTTCCCCAAAGCCATGAAGGCATCGCCGCTTCTCCGGGCCTGGCGGGCGCGACTCGAGTCGCGAGGTGTGCGGATTCACGTGCGACATCGCTGGACCGGGTTCAGCGACGGGCTTGCCGTTTTCGATACGCCCGACGGTACGCATGCGGTGGAGCATGACGCGCTGCTTCTTGCTCTGGGCGGGGCGAGCTGGCCGAAGCTCGGTTCCGACGGATCATGGGTGCCGCTCCTGACAGATCGCGGGGTCGTCGTGAACCCGCTGCTGCCGGCCAATTGCGGTTTCGATGTCGACTGGACGCCGTTCTTCTCCGAACGTTTCGCCGGCGCGCCGGTCAAATCGGTGGTCGCGACGTCGAGCGCGGGGACGAGCCGGGGAGAATTCGTCATCACGCGTCACGGTATCGAGGGAAGCCTTGTTTACGGTCACGCGTCGGCGCTCCGGGACGATCTTCTGGCGGGGAGGAATGGCGAATTCGTGCTCGATCTTGTTCCGGATCGCAGCGCGGACGCCCTGGCTGCCGCACTTCGACGGACTGATCCCAAAGCGAGTTTCTCCAATCGGCTGCGAAAAGCGACTGGTCTCGACGGCGTGAAAGCCGCTCTGGTACGGGAATTCGTCGCCGACGACGTTCGCCGGGATCCGGAGCATCTGGCGACCGCGATAAAATCGCTGCGACTGCCGCTTGTCCGGCCCCGGCCGATCGAAGAAGCGATCTCCACTGCCGGTGGCGTGAGTTGGCAGACCGTCGACGGGAATTTCATGCTGAAGGGGTGGCCCGGCGTCTTCGTTGCCGGGGAGATGCTCGATTGGGAGGCTCCGACGGGCGGTTACCTGCTGACAGCCTGTCTCGCTACCGGGCGGGCTGCGGCAGAGGGACTGGCGCGCTGGCTTTCCGGGAGTGAGGCCTGAGGCTTCGAACGCGGTTCAGCCCGTCGCAACGAGATCGGGCCGGCCGGTCTCCGTGCTCCCGATTTCCGCAGTGATCCATTCCCGGAAGGCGGCGAGAGGTGGATAATCCATGCGTTCCTTGGGGTAGGCAAGGTAATAACACTCGCGGCTCTCGATTTCCCGATCGATCGCAGGGACCAATTGGCCGCGCCGCAGCTCCTCCTGAATCAGGAATACTGGTAGAAGCGCCACACCAATGCCGCCGATCGCCGCCTGCGCGGCCGTGGCGAACTGGTCGAACAGCATGCCCGTGACGCTTTCGAACGGCACGCCGCAATGTGTCAGCCAGCGCTCCCAGGCATCGGGACGTGTTGCGAGATGCAGGAGCGGGACATCGAGCACGTCGGCCGGTTGATCGAGTTTGTGCATTGCCTTGAACGCGGGGCTGCAGCAAGGGAGGGTGGTCTCCTTCATCAGAAAGCTCAATTCGCCACCTGGCCACGAAGGCTGGCCGAAATGGATTGCCGCATCGATCGATTCCAGACGGAAGTCGAAGGGGCGCAGACGAGTGACGAGGTTGATTGTGATCCCCGGATTGGCAGACAAAAATGCTCCGAGCCTCGGTGCCAGCCAGCGCGTTCCAAAGGTTGGCAGGATCGCGAGGTTGAGCGTACCGCCTTTCGGATTGGCGCGAAGGTTGAGCGAGGCGGTCGATATCCTCTGGAGCGCGTCGCGGATTTCGCGGGCGTAGCTTTCTCCTGCGATCGTCAGCCGTATGGTCTGTCGTTCGCGCAGGAAAAGTTCGATGCCGAGCTGGTTCTCAAGCGCCTTTATCTGACGACTGACCGCGCTTTGCGTAAGGTCCAGTTCCTTCGCTGCCGCCGTGATGCTGCCGGTCCTTGCCGCAGCTTCGAAGGCAGCGAGAAGCGAAAGCGACGGAAGGAAGCGCCGGGCAGGCAACATGTTATACCCCACTGGAATGAACTCTTGAGAAAATATCGCTGGAGCCCCGAAAAATCCTCTCCTAAATTCAACCTACCGGGGGTTCCAGAGGTTATTTCGGGTTCGCCCTGAGACCGAACCGGAATGGCCCACGATCCGGCCCAGCTTCGCTGCCCTAATCCGGCAGTCCTGTTCATTGGAAGACAGCCATGCTGAACGATCCGCTTTCTCACGGGCTTTGGGAAAAGACGGCCCCACCCGCTCCGGAAACCGCGGTGCTGAAGACAGATGTGGATGCCGACGTCGTCATCGTCGGGGGCGGCTATACCGGCATATCTGCGGCCCTGCATCTCGCCCAAGGCGGCGTGAAGGCGGTGGTGCTGGAGGCTGCAGAAATCGGATTTGGCGGAGCCGGACGTAATGTCGGCCTCATCAATGCCGGGATGTGGGTGCTGCCGTCAGAAATCCCGAATGTGCTTGGTCCCATTCACGGCGAACGCGCGCTCGATCTTCTGGGCAATGCGCCGTATCTGGTGCGGGAACTGATCGGGAAGCACGGGATCGACTGCGAGCTCGAAACGAACGGTACCCTGCATTGTGCTGTCGGAAAGTCCGGTCTGAAGGAACTCGAACAACGCTATCGGGAATGGTCCGGCAGGGGTGCGGACGTAAGGCTTCTCTCTGCCGAGGAAACGGCGGCGCGCATCGGCACGACCGCCTATGCCGGCTCCCTGCTCGACATGCGGGCGGGAACGCTGCAGCCGCTTGCCTATGTCCGAGGGCTGGCGAAGGCCGCCATCGCTGCTGGTGCGGAGATTTATACTGGCAGTGCCGCGGTCCATACCGAGCGGAAAGGCAGCCGCTGGACAGTCAAGACCGCCGCCGGCTCCGTATCGGCGAACTGGATCATCGTCGCGTCCGAATACTATTCGGCCGGTCCCTGGGAGGCGGTTCGCAATGAGCAGGTCCTGCTTCCCTACTTCAATTTCGCAACAGCGCCGCTTTCCGACAGCCAGCTGAAGCGTATCCTTCCCGGGCGCGAAGGCTGCTGGGACACACGCGAAGTCCTTTCCTCCTTCCGGATGGATAAGGCCGGTCGTCTTGTGTTCGGCAGCGTCGGTGCGCTTCGCAATACGGGCCGGACGATCCACCGCGACTGGGCAAGGCGTGCGATCCGGAAGCTTTTCCCCGAGCTTGGGGAGGTTTCCTTCGAGTCCGAGTGGTATGGGCAGATCGGCATGACGCCGGACGCGTTGCCGCGCTTCCACAGGTTCGGTCGGAATGTGGTCGGCTTTTCGGGCTACAATGGTCGTGGTATCGCTCCCGGAACTGTGTTCGGCAAAACGCTGGCTCGTCTCATCCTAGGGGAGATCGGGGAGGATGATCTTCCACTGCCCGTCAGCGACGTGGTCGAGGCGAAATACCGCCATCTCAAGGGCGCCTATTACGAGGCCGGGGCGCAAGTCGCCCATTTCACCGGGGCCCGGCTTTAGCCGGCAGGCCCGCCAAAATAGATAAGAAAGATCAGAAGGAACATCATGACCCTCGCCAATCTGAAACTCGCGTCGGAAGCGAGCGCGATCCTGTCCAAGCTGGGCGTGTCTGCCGAAACATCAACAGGTGGCACGCTGGTCGTGCGCTCGCCCATCAACGGCGAACAGATCGCCAAGGTCGCGGAGGTCGGTTCCGCCGAGACGAATGCCGCCATCGAAGCGGCTCACCGGGCATTTGTCGAATGGCGCATGGTGCCGGCGCCGAAGCGCGGCGAACTGGTTCGCCTTCTCGGCGAGGAGCTTCGCGCCCATAAGCAAGAGCTCGGGCGTCTTGTTTCCATAGAAGTGGGGAAGATCACCTCCGAAGGCCTGGGCGAAGTCCAGGAAATGATCGACATCTGCGACTTTGCGGTTGGCCTTTCCCGGCAGCTCTACGGTCTGACGATCGCAACCGAACGCGCCGACCACCGTATGATGGAAACCTGGCATCCGCTCGGCGTCACCGGCATCATCTCGGCCTTCAACTTTCCCGTGGCGGTTTGGTCGTGGAATGCGGCGCTTGCGCTCGTCTGCGGCAACTCGATCGTGTGGAAGCCGTCGGAAAAGACCCCACTCACCGCGATCGCGACCCATGCTATCCTGGAAAAAGCGATCGCCCGCTTCGTCTCCGAAGGCGGGAAGGCGCCCTCCAATCTCTCGACATTGCTGATCGGCGGCCGCACAGTCGGCGAGGCTCTGGTCGACAATCCGAAGGTAGCGCTGGTCTCGGCGACCGGTTCGACCGCCATGGGCCGCGCGGTCGGGCCGAAGGTGGCGGCGCGCTTCGGCCGCTCGCTGCTTGAACTTGGCGGCAACAATGCGGCGATCGTCGGCCCCTCTGCCGATCTGGACCTGACGTTGCGCGGGGTGGCATTTGCGGCGATGGGCACGGCGGGACAGCGCTGCACGACGCTGCGCCGGCTGTTCGTCCACGCGGATGTCTACGACAAGCTCGTGCCGAGGCTGGTGCAGGCCTACGGTTCCGTGACGGTGGGCAATCCGCTGGAAAACGGGACGCTTGTCGGCCCGCTGATCGATCAGGGTGCGTTCGATCGGATGCAGCACGCTCTCGACGCTGCACGTGCTGTCGGAGGGACGGTCTCCGGTGGAGGGCGTCTGCTGCAGAATGATGCGGCTGACGCCTACTATGTTCGCCCCGCGATCGTCGAGATGCCATCGCAGGCCGGTCCCATGCTGGACGAAACCTTCGCGCCGATTCTGTATGTCGTGAAATACTCGGATTTCAACGAGGCGCTGGCGATGAACAATGATGTGCCGCAGGGGCTTTCGTCATCGATCTTCACGAACGACATGCGCGAGGCTGAGACCTTCCTGTCCGCGCGCGGCTCCGATTGCGGCATTGCCAATGTCAACATCGGTCCTTCCGGGGCGGAAATCGGCGGCGCCTTCGGTGGCGAGAAGGAAACCGGTGGCGGGCGCGAGTCCGGATCGGATGCGTGGCGTGCCTATATGCGCCGGGCGACCAATACGCTGAATTACGGTCGTACGCTGCCACTCGCGCAGGGCGTCCAGTTCGATATCGACTGATCATGCAATAAGAAAAGGCCACGCCCAGTCGGTCGTGGCCTTTTCACACCTGCGGCGTTTGCCACTCTGGTCAGTGCCCATTCTTTGCGCCAGTATCGGATGCCCCAGCAATTTCTGGACCGTCCAATGCACATTGAGGACCAGTCTGACGCCATCGCGTTTCTACAATCGCCTGAGACCTATGGTCTTTCCGAAGACATCAGGCGGATCGAAACCCATATTTCGATCGTGTTTCTTGCAGGAGACCGGGCCTACAAGCTGAAACGTGCGATCAGGCTGCCCTATGTCGACTTCTCAAGCCTCGCCCTGCGCCGTACCTACTGCGAGCGTGAGGTGGACCTGAATGGGCGCGCGACACCTGAGCTTTATCTGGGGGTGCGCGTTATCACACGTCAGGCGGATGGCAGTCTCGCCTTTGATGGGCCAGGTGAACCGCTGGATATCGTGGTCGAGATGGTCCGGTTTTCCCAGCAGGATCTTTTCGATCGAATGGCTGCGGACGGCAAGCTCACTCTTGCCCTGATGGAGGAGACGGCGACCATCATCGCGGGGTTTCATGCAACGGCTCCGGTCGTTCGGGAGACAAGCGGCTCGCAAAACATGGCCGGCGTGTTGACGATCAACGAGGCCGGTTTCGCTACCTCCCATGTGTTCGACACCGAAAGTGTCACCGAACTGACCGGAACATTCAGGCGCGTGTGGGCAGACCATGCCCGGACGCTCGATGAACGCGAAAAAGCGGGCAAGGTCAGGCTGTGTCATGGCGATCTGCATCTCAGAAACATCGTGATGAGCCCGGCCGGGCCGCGGCTTTTCGACTGCATTGATTTCAACGACCAGATCGCCACAGTCGATGTTCTCTATGACCTCGCGTTCTTGCTCATGGATCTCTGGCATCGCGGACATGCCGACCTCGCCAGCATCGTCATGAACCGGTATCTTGACCAGACAGCCGACGAGGAGGGCTACCCGTTGCTGCCTTTCTTCATGGCGGTCCGGGCGGCCGTCCGCGCCCACGTGACCGCAACCCAGGTCGAGGAAGGTGCCGGAGATCTCGGCAAACTCGCCAGGTCGGCGCGGTCCTATTTCGCGTTGGCCGAAAGCCTACTGGCACCGCGGCAGCCGCACTTCGTTGTGGTCGGTGGCCTCAGCGGTACGGGGAAATCGACTGTTTCGGAGAGGCTGGCACCTCTTGTCGGCGGTGCGCCTGGTGCCCGGATCGAGGAAAGCGATCGCATCCGCAAGGCGATGTTTGGCGTAAGTCCGAACGAGCGCCTACCGTTGGCGGCCTATCAGGAGAATGTTTCGCAGAAAGTCTACGACGCGCTGCGCGAGAAAGCGGAGCGGCTTCTGATGGCGGGCGGAACCGTGATCATCAATGCGGTTTTCGATCGGGAAGAGGAGCGCAGCGCGACGGAAGCTCTTGCGGCGAAGCTTGGCGTGCCTTTCACCGGCATATGGCTGGAAGCGGATTCGGAGACGCTTGCGTCCCGCGTCATCTCGCGTCACAAGGGGCCGTCCGACGCCAACCTTGACGTCCTGCATCGCCAGTTGCTCAGGGATCCTGGCGATCTTCGCTGGCACCGTATCGATACCAGCCGTCCGATCGATCAGGTTGTGAACGCGGTCTTGGAGCTCAGCGCAGGTTAAATCGCACCGGCGCCACGATCGTCCTGTTGGCACCCGGAGGTGGGGCGGGCACGGGGGATGCACGCCGCACCATGTCGACAACGGCCTGATCCAGCGACGGGTATCCCGATGACCGAGACAGGGAGACCGACAGAACATTTCCCGAGGTGTCGATGGTGAAGCGGACGTAGGCCGTTCCTTCTTCTTTCTTCTTCCGAGCCTCCGACGGATATCGCTTGCGCCGTTCCAGGTGGGACATCAGTCGCGACTGCCATTTCGCCGGCGACACGGACGCATTGCCCGCGGTGCTGCTGGTTTGTGAGGCAGCCACGCGATTTGACTGCTTAACCTCAGCCTTCGCCTTGCGGGCAGCCTGCGAGGCTGCCGGAGCGGGTTTTTCAACCTTCTTCGGCTTGTCCTTCGGCTTTTCGGGAAGCGGCGGCCGCGCCATCGGGAGTGGCACCTCGACGTTTTCGAGTTGCGCGAGTGCCATCTCTTCGATCGGATCGATTTCCTCCACCGGTTCCGGAAGCGGCTCAAGCTCCTCTGGGGGCTCAGGCAGCGGTTCTTCCACTTTTTCGACGACCTCGGGTTCAGGTTCGGGCGTCGCTTCCGGTATCGGCTCCTCTACGGGCTCGGGCAAAGGTTGCGGTTCCGGCGGAGGTTCTTCCACAGCCTCCTTCGGTGGCTCTATCGTTTCGGTCTTGATCTCTTCGGCGTCGACCTCATCCGGAACGAGCTGGGTTTCGTCCGTCTCGATCGCTTCCGGTTCGGCTGCCAGCTCGATCATGATCGCTGCCGGAGGCGCGGAATCCGCCGTAGCCGGAGGCGGTTCCTGCAGCACCGCCATGACAGCACCCGCATGCGCCGCAAACACCACCAGACCGGCGGCGGTCCACAGCGCCAGTTCGCCCAATGACGCGCTTTTACGCAGGTGACCTGACGGCATCAGCGCGGTTCCTCTTGCGGGGTCTCCTCTGCCGGCGACACCGGCTGCGGGATGGTCTCCAGACCGACCAGGGCGATCTTGAGGTATCCGGCGTCGCGGAGAAGGTTCATCACATCCATGAACTCCCCGTAGCCGACCGTCTTGTCGGCTCGCAGGAATATACGCGTTTCCTTGTTACCGGAGGTTACCCGGTCTAGTTCGCGGGCCAGTCCCTCGGAGGCGACAAGATCGTTGTTCAGGTTCAACGTCCGGTCCGCCTGCAAGGTGACATAAACGGGTTCGTCCGGTCTCTCTGCCGGGGTCGCGGTCGATGCCGGCAGGTCGACGTTGACATCGACTGTCGCCAGCGGTGCCGCGACCATGAAGATGATCAGGAGAACGAGCATGACGTCGATGAACGGTGTGACGTTTATCTCATGGTTCTCGACCAGCTCGTCGGCGCCATTGTTTTCACGGATTCCGCCGGCCATGCTCCTACTCCGTCACAAGTTTTATCTTGGCGGCCGCTGCCGTCCCCGGAACTTTACGGAAATCGAGGTCGCGGCTGACCAGGCGTTCGATTTCGGCGGCAGCATCGCCGAGCAGTTGCCGATACCCGGTGATCGAACGGGCGAAGACGTTGTAGATGATGACGGCCGGAATGGCCGCGACGAGGCCGATGGCTGTGGCGAGGAGAGCTTCGGCGATCCCCGGTGCGACCACCGCGAGGTTCGTGGTGTTGGATTCGGAAATCCCGATGAAGGAGTTCATGATCCCCCAGACGGTACCGAACAGGCCGACAAACGGTGCGGTCGAGCCGATCGTTGCCAGTACGCCTGTGCCCTTCGCCATGCGACGGCCGGCGCGGATTTCTATGCGCGATAAGGCCGAACCCACACGTTCCTTGACGCCGGAATTGCCAGAGTGATCGATCGCGGCGTCGCAGTATCTGAGTTCTTCGTGTGCGGCCTGAAGCATTGTCGGGACGACGCCACGACGTTTGCCAACCGCCTGAAGTGCTGCGTCGAGGGTGCGGGCGCTGCCGATCCGCTTCAGCGCTCCCGTCGCCCGGCCACGCGCACCGGCCATCTGCAGCGATTTTGCCAGCCATACAGTCCAGGTGACCAGCGATGCGAAGGCAAGCGAGATCATCACCGACTTCACGACCCAGTCGGCGGCGAGAAACATGCCCACGGGAGACAGATCATGCGGGATGTCTGCCCGGGCAGTGGAGATCGCCGGTCCGGCTTCGGTGGCTTCCACATCCGTCGCGACGGACTGTTTTTCCGGCGTTGGGGAAGGAATGGTCGTGGCTGGAGTCGACTGCTCGACGGACATCGGTTGAGGTGGCGACATTGCCTCCGTCGATGCGGAACTTGTGGCGGGTGTCTGTGCCGCCTGGGAAAACGCCGCGCGCGGTCCGGCGACTACGGCACACAGAACGAAAAGAAACGCGATGGTCTGTCCCATCCGGCGATCGATCATCGGGACGCCCTTTCAAAAAATTGATACGTTTGACACGCGGCATGGCATCGCGCGCCAAGCAATGCGGCGATGGTTCTCCGATAATAAACTTGAGTTGAAATGACAAGTAATAACTTGGTCGCCGAGCGTCGCAGGCCGACGGACATGCCATCCAGTGTCAGTCAGCAGCCGGCATGGCTCGCGTAGAGGTCATTGACGTCCTGACGGCGGCAGAGTTCCGTGCCTGACGTCATGACGGTAGCAGCGCCAGCCGCCACTCCGAAGCGGAAGGCCTGTTCGACATTCCAGCCTTGCGATATCGCCCAGGTCATCGCGGCGACAAAACTGTCGCCGGCACCGACCGCAGACTGCACCGCTACTTCGATCGCCGGCAGATGGATGATCTCGTCGGCAGTGGCCAGGATCGCACCATCGCCTCCGAGGGTAACCGCAATATAGTCGGCAACGCCATCCCTGGTCAGCGTCTGCGCTACGGGACCTACATTGCCGTGGTGCAACTTGCGCCCGACGAAACTCTGGAGTTCGCCGAAACTTGGCTTGACCAGGAAGATGTGAGACTGCCGTAGAGTGGCCTTCAAAGCCTCTCCCGAGGTATCCAGGATGAAACGTGCGCCTCGCCGGCTCACGATGTCGGCCATGCGCGCATAGGTATCTTCATGCGCGCCGCGCGGCAGGCTGCCACTGGCAACGACATAGTCCGCCTCGCTCGTCTCCACCGCATCGAAGACGGCCGCCAGTTCCTCCTGGGTGACCAGGGGCCCCTCCGGTACGAAACGGTATTCGAGATTGGTCGACATGTCCCGGACGTTGTAAGCGACACGGACGGGATCGTGCATCGGAAACGGCTTCAGCCCGATCGGCAAGGGTTCGAGCATCGCGTTCAGCAATGTTCCTGTGGCTCCACCGGACAGGTAGAGCAAATCACAGGTGCCGCCCAGTTCCGCGATCACGCGCGCGACGTTGACGCCACCGCCACCGGGATGTTGCTGTTGGTTATGGGTGCGGGTCTTGTGGGTGTGCTGGACCTTTTCGGCCTCGCCAGAAATGTCGATTGCTGGGTTCAGTGCGATGGAAAGTATTTTGGCCATAGCCGAGGCTACCGTAATTCTATGTCATCTCAAAGAAATGGGTGGGTGGTTGGCGACGTACATATCCTACCAGCCCTCCGAAAGAACCTTTTCGAGCATGTCGGCGAAGAAGTCGGCGCTTTCGCGCGACAGGCAAAGCGGTGGTTTTATCTTCAAGACGTTCAGGTGATCTCCGGTGGGCTGCATGATGACGCCGAGAGAGAGCAGGCGATCGCAGATTCCTGCTGTCTCCTCCGTAGCCGGTTCGAGCGTCTCGCGATCACGGACGAATTCCAGTCCGAGATACAGTCCCATCCCGTGAACGGCGCCGGCGAGGGGGAAACGCTGGACGATGGCCTCGAGTCGGGCCTTCAGGTGATCGCCAACGATCTGTGCATTTTCCTGGAGGCGGTCGTCGCGCATGATGTCGAGAATTGTCATCCCCACGACACAACTGACCGGGCTTCCTCCCGCGGAAGAGAAAAAATAGCCCTCCCGTTCGAGGCTGTCGGCGATCGCCCGTGTGGTAATGACGGCGCCGAGCGGCTGGCCATTACCCATGCCCTTCGCGAGGGTGATGATATCGGGAACCACTGACTGCTGCTCGAATCCCCAGAAGTGGTGGCCGAGCCGACCGTATCCGACCTGTACCTCGTCGGCTATGCAGACGCCGCCCCGCTCGCGAACGAGGGCATAGACTTCCTTCAGATATCCGGGCGGAAGAGGTATGCCACCGGCATTGCCATAGACGCTTTCGCAAACGAAACCTGCCAAACCCCCGCCGCTCTCGTCGATTTCCTCCAATTTGGCGCGGACCGATTCGAGATAGTGATGTGTCGACTGCGGCCCCCGGAAGGGTCCGCGATACGTGTTTGGTGCCGTGACCGGATGAACCCAGTCCGGTCGCGTTTCGAGCGCCCGCGGGTTGTCGGCAATGGAAGTCGATACCGCATCGCTGGCGACGGTCCAGCCGTGGTAGGCCTCCAGCAGACTGATCGTGTTGCGTGAGCCGGTATGGGCCCATGCAAGACGCAGAGCCAGATCCACGGCTTCCGAACCGCTGTTGACCAGGAATACGGTATCCAGCGGGTTCGGCGCCAACTGAGCAAGCCTCGCTGAAAATTCTGCTACGGCAGCGTAGTGGAAACGGGAGTTTGTGTTCAGCATCGCCCATTGCCGACCAACGGCGCGGGCGAGCCTCGGGTCGCCATGGCCCAGGATTGCCACGTTGTTGACCATGTCGAGATAAGACCGGCCGTCGATGGCAAACATATGCTCCTTCCAGCCGCGCTCGATCTCGGGCGGGTGGGCATAATAGTTCTTTTGCGGCTTCGCGAAATGTCGGTGGCGCAGTGCAAGCAGCTCCTCTTGACGCAGAGGCGGTGCCTCAATGTCTAGCCCGAGGAGGGCGGATGGAGAGGGGCAAAGGTCCGACCATGCGCCGGCATGGCTGGGGCGCGAGAACAAGGGTGGAACAAGGTCGGGATCCCGGCACAACTGCAGACGAAGTCCGCCAACGGACCCGGGCTCGCCGGCGATCAGGCCGATGTCTTGTCCAGCGTCGACCGTCATACCCTCATCAAGGGGGCAATCCAGGCCGTCCACGTGCAGGACGAGGTCGTCCGACCGCAGCATGAGGCGATGACCATTGCGGCTGATAACGGCGGCGAATGGTGCAATCGCGCGCGACGCAGCCGGCAGGCAGACGTCAACGTGCAGGGCGAACGTAGCGGGTTCGCGCTCGCTTCTCACCTTCGTGTAGGAGAGTCTATGTTCGCCATAGCGCGTGGTTGCGACCCCCGTCGAAGCGGCGGCCTTCGCCAGGAGCTTCCAGTCGATTTCCTGGTCCGCCCAATTGTCCGCAATGAAGTCGAGACTTTGCACCGACAGATCCGTGAGCCCGAACTGTTCCGGCGGCAAATCCGGCAACAGCCGGCCGATGGCTGGCAATGTCATGTCTCGCCCGAGACCCAGGCGCCGGAGGATCGCAGTTTCCATCAGCGATAATGGGACGGAGGTGGCTATATCGAAAATCGTCCATTCGTGCTCGATGTTGCCGAGCACATAGTCGTTGTCCGGTTCGATCGACAGCTGCTTCTCGCTGCTTGCGACGAGGATGCCGGCGCGCGCCACGACCAGCGGCCACAAGGCCCTGAGTTCGCTCTCTTTCAAAGGATAGATGGCGTGGTAGGCCTCGATTGCCGGAAGAATGTAGAAGGGATCGCCATCGGCATGGTGCAGCAGCGATGCGCAGGTCACGGCGAGATCGGCTACGAGCCATCCATTCAGCACGTCGCCAAAGTCGATGACCCCATCGGGATGCACACGCCCATCTCTTTGAGGCATCCCGACCACGTTGTCGTCGGTTATATCGTGATGAATCGCCTGCGTGCGAAGGTCCGACGTCAGCGGCTTCAGACGGCGCATGGCTGCGATCATGGCCTTGGCGATGCGGTCGCGTTTCTGGTGATCGTTTAATCCGGCAAGAAGCGAAAGCGCAATGGGTCCGGCCTTTCTCAGGTCCCATTGCAGGTCTCTCTCCAGTCCGGGATGCCGGAATTCCGCCAATCCGGTCGCCACGCGAGCGGACAGCGTGCCGAGTTGCCGGACGACGGGTTCTGCGAGGTGTTTGCGCCTCGTCAGCGGTTCACCATCGAGGAAGGTCAGCAGCCGGAACTGATAATCACGCCCGTCGACAGTTTCGCGGAAGATTTCCGCCCCAGCGCCGTTTGCCACCGGCTGCGGCACCCGAGGCATGTTTTCTTGTCGCGCGAGATGGCGCATGGCATGGTTCTGCGCCTCAAGTTCCCTCGTTGCGTATTCCGAATGACAAATCTTGAGAACGAACCTGTCTTCACCGGTGTCGACGAGGTAGTTGCGATCCTGCTGGCTGCCGAGTTCCCGGATGGTCCCCTGGATACCGTAATGCCGCTCGAGAATCTCCGCCGCATGCTCCGCCGATATGGATGGTCGCGGCAGCGCCGTTCGCTCAAGCAGTGCGGTATCCGGCATGACCCATCTCTCCCGAAATCGATTCGCGCCAGATTATCAGAGGAAAGCCGTGCGTCCATCCGCTGAACGCACGGCTAATGTATTGGTGTTCCTCGCAGAAGCCGATCCCTCGGCCGGGACCGCTCAGCCCATTCTCTCGGATGCGTAGGAGCCGGGGCTCGCCGGGAAGACAACGGTGCGGTTTCCGTTAATGAAGGTCCGGTGATGGATATGCGCGTGGATGGCACGGGCAAGAACCTGGCTTTCGACATCGCGGCCCAGAGAGACGTAGTCGTCTGGCGACTGCGCGTGGGTCACTCGCACCGTATCCTGCTCGATGATCGGGCCTTCGTCGAGATCGGCCGTGACATAGTGAGCCGTCGCGCCGATGAGCTTCACGCCGCGCTCAAAGGCCTGCTTGTAGGGGTTTGCACCCTTGAAGCTCGGCAGGAAGGAGTGGTGGATGTTGATGATCTTGCCGGACATCTTCGCACAAAGGCTGTCGGAGAGAACCTGCATGTAGCGGGCAAGCACAATGAGCTCGGTTCCGGTCTGGTCGACGAGATCGAGGAGCTGCGCCTCGGCCTGCGGCTTGTTGTCTTTGGTGACCTTGATGTGGTGGAAGGGGATGTCGTGGTTGACGACGACCTTCTGGTATTCGAAGTGGTTGGAGACGACACCGACGATGTCGATCGGCAGCGCGCCGATCTTCCAGCGGTAGAGCAGGTCGTTGAGGCAATGGCCGAAGCGTGACACCATCAACAGGACTTTCATGCGCTGTGCGGCGTCATGGAGTTCCCAGGTCATGGCGAACTTTTCCGCCACCGGTGCAAAACCCGCGTCCAGCTTGTCGCGCTTGATGCCCTGCTCCGATATGAAGCTGACGCGCATGAAGAACTTGCCGGTGTCGAGGTCATCGAACTGGGAGGAGTCGACGATGTTGCAACCCTGCTCCGCCAGATAGCCGGAAATGGCGGCGACTATGCCCCGGGTCGACTTGCAGGAAACCGTCAATACATAACTGGTCATCGGTATGCTTTCTCCTCGCGCAAAAACTCGCTGGCCGTGTCTATCCCAATCAAAAGGCGCCGGAAAGGCCGGCGCCGACGAGGATGAGATGTCGCCCGTTGCGAAGGGATGCGTCCGTTGCCGTCCTAGATGTCGAGCGTCGTCAGACGCTCCCACTCGGTGAAATGGCCGGCATAGGCGTTCCATTCGTTGTGCTTGAGCTTAAGATAGGCAGCGGAAAACTCCGTTCCCATTGCGTCCTTCAGCAGCGTATCCCCGTCGTAGGCACGCAAGGCGTCGAGCAGATTGAGCGGAAGACGAGGAGCGTCCTTCACCAGATGACCTTCCTGGTACATGTCGATGTCGTGGTGCGGTCCGGGATCCGCCACGGTTCTCACGCCATTCAGACCGCAGGCGATGATCACCGCCTGGAGCAGGTAGGGGTTGACGGCACCATCGGGCAAACGCAGTTCGAACCGCCCTGGACCCGGCACGCGAACCATGTGGGTGCGGTTGTTGCCTGTCCAAGTAACGGTGTTCGGGGACCAGGTCGCACCGGATATGGTCCGGGGGGCATTGATGCGCTTGTAGGAATTGACGGTCGGATTGGTGATCGCGGCGATCGCCGAGGCATGGGCCATAATGCCGCCGAGGAAGTTTCTTCCCTTCGCTGATAGTCCGAATTCTGCTTTGTCGTCGGCGAAGACGTTGATCTTGCCGTCGTTGTCCCAGACAGAGATGTGGCAGTGGCAGCCGTTGCCCGTCAGGCCCTTGAAGGGCTTCGGCATGAATGTCGCCCGCAATCCGTGCTTTTCCGCGACCGACTTCACCATGAATTTGAAAAAGGAGTGCTTGTCCGCCGTCTTCAACGCGTCGTCGAATTCCCAGTTCATTTCGAACTGGCCGTTGGCGTCCTCGTGATCGTTTTGATACGGGCGCCAGCCGAGTTCCAGCATGTAGTCGCAGATTTCGGAAATCACGTCATAGCGTCGCAGGAGGGCCTGCTGGTCGTAGCAGGGCTTTTCGGCCGTATCGGCGCCATCGGAGATCTCGCTGCCGTCGGTCGAGATTAGGAAGAATTCCGCTTCGACGCCGGTCTTCACACGCATCCCGTTTCCGGCTGCTTCCGCTATCAGCTTCTTCAGCACGTTGCGCGGAGCCTGTTCGACCGGTTTTCCCTCCATCCAGCAGTCGGCGGCGACCCAGGCGACCTCCTTCTTCCACGGAAGCTGGATGACGGACGACGCGTCCGGCAAGGCGAAGAGATCCGGGTGAGCCGGCGTCATGTCGAGCCATGTCGCAAAACCCGCGAAACCCGCGCCTTCCTCCTGCATGGCCTTGATCGCTGCGGCGGGTACAAGCTTGGCGCGCTGTCCGCCGAAGAGATCTGTGTAACTGATCATAAAATATTTGACGCCATGCGCCTTTGCATAGCTTTCGAGATCCAGTGTCATTTCGTTCCCCTTATGGATTTTATGGACGACACTTTGATGGTAAGACTGAAGATTGGTCAGAAGCCTCCCTTTCCGGGTATCCAGCCGGTGCCGGCAAGCGGCACCTGGGCCATCGCGGCGGCCTCGATGGTAAGGGCGCAGAGATCTTCCGGTTCGAGATTGTGAACGTGGTTCTTGCCGCAGGCGCGGGCGATCGTCTGCGCCTCCAGCGTCATGACCTTGAGATAGTTTGCGAGGCGACGACCGGCGGCGACAGGATCGAGACGTTTGGAGAGTTCAGGATCCTGCGTCGTGATGCCGGCTGGGTCCTTGCCCTCGTGCCAGTCGTCGTAGGCGCCGGCGGTGGTGCCAAGGGCGTTGTAGTCCGCTTCCCAGCGAGGATCGTTGTCGCCGATCGCAACGAGCGCGGCGGTGCCGATCGACACCGCGTCTGCGCCGAGCGCCAGCGCCTTCGCGACATCGGCGCCGTTGCGAATGCCGCCGGAGACAATGAGCTGGACTTTCCGGTGCATGCCGAGGTCCTGTAGTGCCTGCACGGCCGGGCGTATGCAGGCGAGGGTCGGCATGCCGACATGCTCGATAAACACTTCCTGGGTCGCGGCCGTGCCGCCCTGCATGCCGTCGAGAACAACGACGTCGGCACCCGACTTCACGGCGAGTGCTGTGTCATAGTAGGGGCGGGCGCCGCCGACCTTCACATAGATCGGCTTTTCCCAGTCGGTTATCTCACGCAGCTCATTGATCTTGATCTCCAAATCATCCGGCCCGGTCCAGTCGGGATGCCGGCAGGCCGAGCGCTGGTCGATGCCTTTCGGTAGGGTTCGCATCTCCGCGACCCGGTCGGAAATCTTTTGGCCCAGCAGCATGCCGCCACCGCCAGGTTTCGCGCCTTGGCCGACGACCACCTCGATCGCATCGGCGCGGCGCAGGTCACGCGGATTCATGCCGTAGCGAGAGGGGAGATACTGGTAGACGAGGATTGAGGAATGACCGCGCTCCTCTTCCGTCATGCCGCCGTCGCCTGTGGTCGTCGAAGTCCCCGACAGGCTGGCACCGCGGCCCAAAGCCTCCTTGGCCTGGCCTGAGAGGGAGCCGAAACTCATGCCGGCAATGGTGATCGGGATTTTCAGTTCGATCGGTTTTTTCGCGAAGCGAGAGCCCAGCACGACGTTGGTGTCGCATCGTTCGCGGTAGCCTTCCAGCGGATAGCGCGAAATCGAGGCGCCGAGAAACAAAAGGTCGTCGAAGTGCGGAACCTTGCGCTTGGCGCCGCCGCCGCGAATGTCGTAAATGCCGGTTGCCGCAGCGCGCCGGATTTCGGAAAGGGTATAGTCATCGAAGGTGGCTGACTTGCGCGGCGTGGTGGTCGGGTTGCGATAGCTCATCTGATCTCTCCCCGCTCAATAGGCGTCGGCGTTGTCGATGTTGAAATTGTAGAGCTTGCGAGCAGAGCCATAGCGTTTGAAGTCGGCCGGATCGGCGTCCGTGATTTCGGCCCGCTCCAAAAGCGAGCGCAGCAGATCGAGATGCTCCGGTCTCATTTCCTTTTCGATGCAGTCCGCACCGAGGCTCCTGACATTGCCGCGAACGAAAAGCCTCGCCTCGTAGAGGCTGTCGCCCAAAGCTTCGCCGGCGTCACCCAAGACCACGAGGTTACCCGACTGTGCCATGAAGGCCGACATGTGGCCGATATTGCCGCGCACGACGATGTCTATCCCCTTCATCGAGATGCCACAGCGCGAGGCGGCATTGCCCTTGATTACGAGGAGCCCGCCGCGGCCGGTGGCGCCCGCATACTGGCTGGCATCGCCGTCGATAACCACAGTGCCCGACATCATGTTTTCGGCGACGCCCGGCCCGGCGGATCCATGGATATTGATTGTCGCCTGAGCATTCATGCCGGCGCAATAGTAGCCGACATTGCCCTGCATATCGACCGTGACAGGGGCATCGACACCGACGGCGACCGAATGGCTGCCGCGCGGGTTCAACACTTCGAAGTGGGTATCGTTGCTGCCGCTGGCCACGGCGTGGAGCGCCTGGTTCAGTTCACGAAGCGGGGTCGTGGCGAGATCAAATGTCTGCATGATGTCCTCAGGCGGTCTTCTCGTGGTCCCAGAAATAGACGGTCGCGGGCTCCGGCTCCCATATGCGGGCTGTCTCTATGCCGGGCAGACCGACAAGGGCGCGGTACTCCGAGCCGAAAGCAACATACTGGTCGGTTTCCGCCATCACGGCCGGCTTGCAGGCGATCGGGTCGCGCAAGACCCCGAAA
This sequence comes from Ciceribacter sp. L1K22, assembly GCF_017599385.1. Lineage (GTDB taxonomy): Bacteria > Pseudomonadota > Alphaproteobacteria > Rhizobiales > Rhizobiaceae > Allorhizobium. The sequence goes on along the minus strand of NZ_JAGFPK010000001.1, from coordinate 30,460 downwards.
CCTGATTTGGTTCCGACGACAAAGGTGAAGAAGCCATCAAGGTCCTCCACGGCGCCCCCGAGCGCTTCGCCGAGATTCTTTCCGCGCGCCATTTCGGCCGTCAGGTAGGCGGCGGCGACTTCGGAATCGTTTTCCGTTTCGAAGGTCATCCCGATCCTTCGCAGTTCCCTCCGCATGTTGTTGTGATTGGACAGCGAGCCGTTGTGGACCAGGCACTGGTCGGCGCCAGTTGAAAACGGGTGGGCACCGAGCGTCGTCACAGCTGACTCCGTCGCCATTCGAGTGTGGCCTATCCCGTGGGAACCGCTCATGGCGCGGATGCCGAAGCGGGATACGACGTCCCGCGGAAGCCCGGTTTCCTTATAGATCTCTATGGTTTCACCAGCGCTCATGATCCGGATCCCAGGACGGTTTGCGGTGATCCAGTCGCGCGCAGCCTCCAGGTTTGCCCCAGGCAGACCGAGAACGGCGTGTGTGCTTTTTTGCTCCATCCCGACGGCGACGCCGAGCTGGACCGACAGGTGATCCGCGAGCCCGACGAAGTCCTCGGCAGGTTTGGAAGACTGAACGGTAAGTTTGGCGTTGCCTGTGGAATGGTTGCCATAGATGGCGATGCCTGCGCTGTCGGGGCCGCGGTCGGTCATGGTCACCAGCATGTCCGACAGCAGCGTGCCAAGAAGCGGCTCGAGCGCCTCATCCTTCAAAAACAACCCGACGATTCCGCACATCGCGTCTTCTCCCCTTCCGGACCGGAAACCTTGCCATACGACTTAACAGACGACGTAGGTGCGATCAATTAAGGGAAAAAAAATTTCATTTAGGGAAACTAAACTTGAATGGCGGTAGGTGCCCCCTTAACGTCGTCTGGTCGCACTTGGGGCGGTACCGTACTGCTGACGATAAGACCGCGCGAAGTGGGCGGGCGTAGAATACCCGCATGCCACCGCGATTTCCGATATCGTCAGCGCACTCTGCTGAAGCAGTGTTCGGGCCTGCTCAAGCCTCAATCGCCGATATTCTGCCGTGAATGTCGAGGACAGGTGCGTCGCAAACAGCCTGTCGAGGTGGCGTTCGCTGACGCCGGCAAAGCGGGCCATCGCCGAGCGGTCGAGTGGAGCCTCAAGCGTCGTCTCCATCTTCTCCAAAACGGAAAGCAGGCCTTCATGGTGCAGACCATGACGCTCGGCGGCCGATGCACGCTGGGGAGCGGCGGACGAACCCACGTGCGTATGAAGATACCAGTCGCTGATTTTCGTCGCGAATGCCGCACCGTGTCGCTGCGCGATCAAGGCGTGCATCATGTCGAGAGGGGCGATACCGCCTCCGCATGTCAACCGGTTCCGGTCGACCACGTAGCGAGCCGGGACCGGCCTTAGATCGGGGAAGGCTTCACGAAGCGCCGGCGTGTGCTCCCAATGGATCGTGAACCGGTAGCCGGCCAGAAGACCGGCCGCGGCAAGCAGATACGGGCCTCCCGATATACCCCCCAAGGTGACGCCTTCGCGCGCCGCTCCACGCAAGACCTTGTGAACGACGGGCCAATTCCATACGGACGGATGCCCTCCGGCGATGACGAAGAGGCTGTCGACCCTCTGCTTTGCCGATCCCATCGGTATGCAGGGAACCACCGCGCCTGAAGAGGATGTGACAGAAACGCCCTCCGGCGCGAACGTGGTGACATGGTAGAGTTCCCGACCCGCCAACAGATTGGCGGCTCTAAGAGGTTCCACTGCGGACGCATAGCACATCAGCGCGAAGCCAGGGATGAGCACGATACCGACGCTCTCCGGCGACGTCGCAAGCGGTGTGGTCATGAACGCCAAACTCTCGATCTGGTTGGTCGGCCGTCAACCATAAAGGCGACGCAGCATTGACCGGTGATAGCCCGGTATCTAGTCTTCCGGAAACAGGACAGGGCGGTCATGATCGGAAGAGACGGCAACGCGGTCAACAGGATTTTGGCTTCCGGGCTCCTCGTGCTTGGCCTCGCAGGCCAGACGCCAGCAAACGCCAGTGGCCCAAGCTGTCTTCGGGGAATAAACCTTTCCGGGGCCGAGTTCGGAGGAGACGGCGGCAACGTTTTCCAGGACTACGTCTATCCGTCGGAGGACACGGTCGCCTATTTCGCCGAAAAGGGTTTTACCTCGATCCGGCTCCCGTTCCGGTGGGAGCGACTGCAGCCAGAGCTGTTCAAGGAGCTCGATCCCGATCATTTGCGCCTCATCGAGGAAACGGTTGTGCTCGCCCGACAGTTCGGAATGAGCGTCGTTCTCGATCCGCACAATTACGCCCGATACCGCGATAAAGTGGTCGGCTCGCCAGACCTGCCTGATGCAGCCTTTGCGGACTTTTGGGGGCGACTGGCGGAGCGTTTCGCCAACGCCAACGACATCTCTTTCGGTTTGATGAACGAGCCATTCGACATTCCGACACACCAATGGTTGTCAGCGACAAACGCTGCGATCGCAGCCATTCGCGCCGTCGATGCGAATAATCTGGTCTTGGTTCCGGGTACGCATTGGACCGGCGCACACGCGTGGCAACGGGATGAAGACGGCGGGAACCACGCAACGGTCATGCTCGGTGTCGTCGATCCGGCTGACAATTTTGCCTATGAGGTTCATCAGTACTTCGACGACGACTTTTCCGGAACAAAGGGCAATTGCAGCCGAGCGGACGACGCCATCGCTGCCTTGCAGACCTTTACGACCTGGCTTCGGGAGAACGGCAAGCGCGGCTATCTCGGAGAATTTGGGGTTCCGACCGACGCCTCCTGCCGCACGGGGCTGGAGGAGGCCACCGCGGTCGTCGAGACCGCCGACGATGTCTGGGTCGGGTGGGCTTATTGGGTTGCAGGTGACTGGTGGCCGGAAAGCGAACCGCTCAATATCCAGCCGACCGGGAAAGGCGACCGGCCCCAACTTTCGGCGCTTCAGCCATTCCTTTCCGATTCCTCCGGAAAGACCTGTACGGCGCTGGAGCATTAGTTCCAGGTAAGGAGCTCTCACCGTAGGTGCCCTTGGCTGCTTTAGGTCGCTGCCCCAGTGCAGCGAGATCGACCTTGTCCATCACGCCGACGAGGAACCACATCAAGCCGGCGGTCTTGATCGAGTAGAACGAATTACTGATCAGCATCAGAAGCAACAGATAGACAAGCACCGCTGCGTGAAACCGCCAGCCGCCCGCTGTCCTGGCGGGGGCATAAACCGCTGCGCCCCACAGCATGAAGAACCCGACAATTCCGAACTGCGTCAAGGTATAGGCGAAGCCGGAGTCCGCCGTAAACTGATCCGTTGTCTGCCATCCGAAAACGACGGAGGGGGACAGTTGGGCCAGCAGGTGTGCCGTCACATTGAAGCGCCCGGCTATGTCATTGGCACCACCGTCCGTCTGACTGATAATCCCGTAGGATGCCAGGGCGGCGAGGAGAAGAAACGGTGCCACGAACCAGACCAGTTTGGGAATGATCCGAAAGAATGGCAACAGCAACGTGACCAGGATACAGGTGAAAAAGCCGAACCGGGCGTCAGCCATGATGATCACCGCAAGAGCCGCGATGAACACAAAGCGTCGCCACCTCATGCCGGCGCGCGTCAGAGCCCAGCAATAGATCAGCGCACCGTAGTTTCCGGCCGACACCGGTTCAAGAAAGACGGAGGAGACCCGGTGTTCGCCGAGAAAGGGCAACAATGTTCGCGCCTCGGGGCGCATCCCGCTGCCGAAAAGCCCGGTCGTGGCCCCGAACGCTTCTTCAACCTTGATGGTCCCGCGGGCAATGTAATAGCCGAGGATGTTGAAATACTGGAGATAGACGTCCGTCGCGAAATACTCAATGAAGCCCACGAGCAGCACGAGAACCGCGCTCGCGGCGACAAGCCGGTCTGCAAGTTTCAGATTGGCCGAACGGATGCCCATGAAATAGAAGGCAATTGCGATCAATACATCGCGCATCACCTTCAGGTCATTCTCCTGCCTCAGAGCCGATAGAAAGACGATATAGCTGCAGAAGAGAGCAGCAACCACATACAGTCCGATCTGCCTGCTCATGGCCGCTACGAGGGCGGTACCCACCACTGCCATTTCGGCCAGCATCAGATGGCTTTGGCCGATCCCGAAGACCCGCGTGTTTACGAAACAGAGGAAGAGGTTGAGCGTCAGCGAGCCCATTACCGCCATTACCGCCAGGGGAGACACATAGGCGGGCGCGGTTGTTTGTGATGTATATGAAACATGATCCGGGTTAGACAATTGGCGTCGACCCTTCCATGCGACGCCCAATCTTCCGTTTACAGTTTCCATTTTGGTCGCCGCCACCGAGTTAGTCCCCGTTCTCGACGACGATACGTCCCATGATTATGTCGTGCCAACCGTCGAGACGGTCGAGGACAGACGTGATGTCCGTATGGTCTTCCTGGACGACTATGGCCGCGCTCGCTATCGGCAAAAGAGCGTCCAGTCCCGCCATGGCGTCGGTTCCGCAGGCATTCACAATCGTGAAGAAGGGCCCCTCTGAAGGCGCACCGATATAGCGGGAGACGCTCGGTCGGCCAGCCACCCGACGGCCCTGGGTGCCACTTGAAAAGTACTGATATTTCAATTGATCAGGATCTCTTCCCATATTGATTTGATCCCTGCCGATAGCATTGACCAAGCTAGGGCGCCCCGCCCTGTGCCGCGTTTCGGCACGCTCCCAGCTGCCGGCAGCATAGCGGACGTCATAGCCCAGATCGACGAGTGCCTGGACAAGATCGGGGACGACATCAGCCGCTGCGCCCCTTGGCTTGTCTTTCGAAACGAACACCAGCGTCGGTGACGGTTCTTCCCCGACCTCGTCCGCCAGCTGGCGTGCCAGCACGGTTATCTTCTTATTCCACTCGGCTGCACGATCCGCCTCCGTCTGTCTTCGAGACGACACCATTCGTGACCATAAGCCGTTTTGCGATGGGGGTCTGTGATCGGGAAGCTGCGCCAGGATGGGGATATCCTCTTCTTCCGCCCCGTCTTCGCTGTCCGCGAAAGTGCGCACCACGATTTCATGAGCGACCGCAACAACGGAGCCGAGGATGATTCCGAACGTGAGCCCCGCGACCACAATAATCAAAAGCACGAGCCTGGACGTGCCCGCTCCGGGCGTCGCGACGGTGATCACCCTCGAATTGTTGGTCTTAAGGCTCTGCTGCTGGCCCAGTGACTCAGCCCTGTTGAGGAAGGACTTGTAGAGTGCCTGGACGGTTTCGGCTTCGCTCTCCAGCTGGCGCAGCCGGATCTGCGAGTTCCCGGAGTCGAAACTGCTTTTCGTCAGGTTCTCAAGTCGCCGCTGCAGAGCCTGCGTGTTTGCGGCCGCCCGCTGGTAGCTGCTTTCCATGGATTGCCGAAGCCGCGCCAGTTCAAGTTCGATCGCTCTCTGCATGTTGGCGACCTGCGAGCGGATCGCGCGCAGTTGCGGATGATTGGCGCCTAGATTGGCTTCAAGTTGGGTCTGGCGATCGAGCAACTGGACATAGCGATCGCGCAAGACCTCGATGGTCTGGGATTGGAGAGCCTCCGGAATTCCGCCGGATTTGATACCCTCCATCGTCAGACGCTTTGCCTGTTCGTATATGGTGAGCTGCTGTTCCTCGAGGCCGCGCGCGGTGATGAGCTGTTCGTTGAGGCCTGCCAGTTGCTGGTCGATCACCAACCGGCCTTCTCCGGTGCTCGCGAGATCGTTCTCCGCCTTGAATCGTTCGACGGCTGCTTCTGCCTTCAGGACGCGATCACGCAGTTCATCCGCCTGCACCTGGAAGGCGGAACTCGCACGCCGAGCGGCGTCAGCGCGTGTCTCCTCAATCTGCTTCAGATAATTGTCAGCGACCGAATTCGCGATCCTGGCGGCCTTCTCCGCGACAGGGTGCTGGGCTGTCACGACGATAACCTGGGACTGGCCAGCCCGTTCGGCCGTGAGATGCTGTTTCAATGCGCCAGACGCCGCTGCCAGCGCCTCCTCGGCCGATAGTTTTTGTCGGCTCGCCGGGGGAAGCAGGAAATCGTCCGCTGTCAGGTCGAGATCGTTGACGACCCGGTCGAGCACGGCTCTCGACACCACGACATAAAGCTGGGTGTCGAGGTTTGACAGCTCCTGCTGCGATGATGTCGCGGCCGATGCGCCATTCGTATTGTCGACCGTCAGGTCGCGCGTGTCGATGATGAGTTGCGTCGATGAGGAATAGAGGGGGGTGATTTGCAGCGCGTAGAGCAGGGCGAACAGAAATCCAACGCCCGCCAAAATAGCGATGTAACTCCAGCGGCGCCTCAGGATGCCCGGTAGCTGTACGATGTCGATGTCCATAGTCTCGCCAGGACCGCCTGCGCGGCATTCATTTCAGTTGGGCCGAGAAAACGGCTCAAAACGGAGGGGTCCGTTTATCGTCAACAGTGGCAAAACATGGTTAACGACTTCTGAAGGAAGGAGGATGTAAACCGCTTTGGCAATCTCACACCATCTTAAGAGATAGTTGAGTACACGTAAGGCTCACCGCCCTTCGTCACCGGAGCGCGCGAGAACGTTCGGAGGAATCCGTTGTCTGCATCGACACAAGATCCCGGTCTGCCTCTGGTCGTGCAGGTTGTCCGACAGTACGCTCCGGCCCGTGGCGGATTGGAGGATGTCGTTGCCAATCTTGCCGCGTCACTACCGGCCCAAGGGTTCAGGACCCGGGTGGTGACATGCGACCGACTTTTCTCCGATCCAGACCGGACGCTGCCACCGCGAGAAATCCTGGATGGAGTAGAGGTGGTTCGCATCCCGTGGTACGGCAGTCGCCGCTATCCGGTTGCGCCATCGATTGTCGGCGAGATTGGCGATGCAGACCTGATACATGTACATGCAGTCGACTTCTTTTTCGATGCGCTCGCGTGGAGCCGGCCGTTTCACGGGAAGCCGATGGTTGCGACGACGCACGGCGGGTTCTTCCACACGCCGAAGTACCGGACGATCAAGGAACTGTGGTTTCGGACCGTGACCCGAATGTCCGCCTTCGCCTATCAGTCGCTCGTATGCTGCAGCCAGTCCGATCTTGATTTGTTCAGAAAGATCGCTCCGCGAAGAAGCATGCTGGTGGAAAACGGCGTGGATATCCAGAAGTTTGCGGTCGGGAGGCCTGATCAACCGGCACGACGGCTGGCCACGATCGGTCGTTTCTCCGTTAATAAGCGACTGGACAGGCTGCTCGATACGATGAGATCGCTGGTGGCGATGAACGATGACTGGCGCCTCGATATTATCGGAAGTCCCTCTGATCTTTCGCCGGAAGACATAAATGCTCTGATCGCAAGCCGCGGGCTCACCGATCATATTGCCGTCCATCTGTCGCCCGAAAACGAACGCATACGAGAGCTTCTTGCCCGCGCTTCCATCTTTGTGTCCGCCTCGGACTATGAGGGGTTCGGTCTGGTGGCGGTCGAGGCGATGGCTGCCGGACTTCTTCCGGTGCTTCACCCCAACGCGGCCTATCGGTCGTTTTCGGACAAGCACCCCGACATCACACTGGCCGACTTTTCCCAGCCTGAAGATGCGGCGTCACGTATCGGCGCGACCTTCGAGAGACTTTCGGTTGCCCCCGACGAGGTGCGGGCAACCCTGAAGGCGGAGGCCGCGATGTACTCATGGGATGGCGTGGCGGCAAAATATGCCGGGGTCTATCGGGCCGCTCTCGGCAAGCGCTAGAAGCGCCATACTCGACGCGACCCAAGGGTTGTGAAGGTCCCGGTCGGCAGCAGGTCGGACGATGTTCCCGGTCGCGGCGTCAGGCGGATCGTCCTTTTTCCCGGTCCCATATGAAACCAATCGTCAGACACGGAGAAGCCGTGCGCATTGACGTTGACGGATTGCGCGAAGCGATCCGCCTCAATTGTCATTGTCCAGACGTCATCCTTCCGCAGGCTGATCGATATCTCGGGATCGAAGAACGCCGTTCCCCGTCCTTGCGGGAAGTGGAACGCCTCGGAAAGCATCTCGCCGGTTTCGGCGTCGTGCATCGTTGCCACCGTTACGTGATGCGGAACAGGACCGAACCGGAATGCGTAGGTCGTGTCGAAGAACGCCCCAAACATGTCGGTTGCAGCGATCGAATATGTGGATCGCGGTGCGAGGGCAGTGCTGCTTTCGCCCGATACGACCTTCTGACGCCCGTCGCGGAGGCAGGTAAGCCTGATGATCACATTCATCGTGCGGCTGCTTTCGTTGAGGGCGTGCACGTAGAGACCATTGGTGCCCTCGTCGGAGACGACAAGCTGCAGAGGCCGGAAGGCACGCTTCAGTGCATACCAGACAGGCTTTGGCTCGCCGGTGGAGTCGATGATACCCCAGCCGGCGCCTGGAAGGATATCCTGGTACGTCCAGATCAGGGCACCATTGCAGGAGGAGCCCGGACGGCGCCACTCCGCGAAGGTCTCGGTGACAACCTCCGCAGTGACCGCGCGCGAGAGATCGAGATAGCGCGCCTGATCCTCGCGGCGGAGACGTGTGGGGTCGAAGCCATAAAGCAGTTGGAGGTAGTGGTCGCGGACATCCTCGAAGTCCCACGATGCGTTCCGGTCGCGGGGTATGCGGGATTTCCAGAGTGGATCGTGGACCGCAGGCACGGCGAGATGTTCGTCCAGCGTGGCCTGCTGTGGCACCTGTGATAATGCCAGGCACTCCGCCGCAAATCGGACTTCGGCCCGGCGGGCATCTTCGAGTGGCCGGCAATAGGCACCGACGCCATAATAGTGCGTCACGCCATGATTGGGCGAGAACGGCATTGCGCCGCCGCTTGGGGAATTCTCGACATACACGACGTCGGGCCGGAAGTCGCTCGCAGCAAATGCCAGGGTCTCAGTGAAAAATGCGCCGCGCCATGTTGGTTCGGGAAGCCCGAGCATGGCTGCCTGCTGGTAGACCTCGCTGCCGCCACACAGCACCGCCAGCGAGGGCGATCCCTGGATCGGCAACAGAAGGGTTTCGATCTCGCGGCGGATCTGGTCAGCGAAGCCTTCCTCTCCAACGGGATAGTCGAAGTTGGCGAACATGAAGTCCTGCCAGACGAGGATTCCCAGCCTGTCGCACAGCCGAAAGAAATCGGCGCTCTCATATGTCATCGTACCGCCGATGCGGATCATGTTCATACCGGCTTCCGCAGCCTGCATGAGCCAGGGGGCGTAGGTTTCAGCCGAGCCCGACAGGTTCAGCAGGTCGGCGGTCGTCCATACCGCTCCCCGGCAAAAGATCCGTTCTCCGTTTACGACAAGCCGGAAATCGCGGCCGTCGGAACCATGCTCCACGGCGACGGTTCGAAATCCGACGAGCCCAAGGCCGTGGGTTTGGCCATCGATTGTCAACTGCACATCATAGAGAGCCGGTCGGCCGTGAGTGTGCGGCCACCACGGCTCGATGTCGGGAATGACGAGACAGCCGGAGAAGTGAGTTCCGTCGTTGCTCGAGAGAACCGAGGAATGGCCGTTGCAGGTCAGCCTGATCGATGAGGCTGCTGTCGCAAGTTGGAAAGAGGCCGACAGGTGGCCATCGCAGTCGTCGGTGAGTATCGCCGTGAGGCGTAAATTCGACACGACGTTGTGCCCGGATCGCACGAGACTGATCGGTCGCCAAGGGCCGACCGCATGAACGGATGGACACCAGCCCGGCATGTGGCCGAGCAGCGTGGTCCTCACCGATCTGAGGCCCTGGCTGTCAAACAGCTGCGGGCGCCAGCGGGCTCTCGGGCCACGGCGTTCCGGATGCGGAGCAAGAGCGCGAAAGCACAGAACCAGTTCGTCGCGATCGGTCAGTCGAATGGCCAGCTCGTGGCACTCGAACATGCTCGTCGATGTCAGCACCAATTCGCCGTTCAAATAGATTTCCGCGACCGTCGCCAATCCCTCGAAACGAAGAGTGGCAGGTCCGGGCGCTTCTCCACCCAGAGAACGGAAATACCAAGCATCTTTTTCCAGAAGATTTTCAGGTTTTTCGACGTCGTAAAGCCCGGACGCAGAGAGAGCGCCGGCGACGGTGCCGGGGACCAGAGCCGCCAGGCGGATTGCCGATCGCGGTATGTCTGACGGTCGCTGATAGCGACCCCCTTCGGTCACGAGCAATTCCCAGCCACCTTCAAGCGGCCGCTCGTCGGCTCCGAGCTGGATTGTTCTACCCCCCATTGCGTCCCTCAGGCGATCTTTGCGCCCAACCCCCTCATCAATCTTTCCCACGCCTCGGCCGCCGGATCCAGAACCGTTGCCAATGGCTCGAACTTCTTCCGTGTCACGGCGCGAGCAAGCTGGAACTGGGTCGACTTCGCGATCTCGGAGATCGTCAGCGCTTCCTGTGCCTCACCGTCGAAGCGCGAAGCGTCAAGCCACAGCAGGTGGCTTGAGAGCAGCTCAAAGTTGGCACCGAACTGGCGCAACGTATTGAATGCGTACTTGTGAAAGAAGCCGAAAGGCCGTTCTGCCAACGCTTCAACCTGTGCCGGAAATACCTTGGCGAAGGAAGCGAGAGGATTGTTCTCCGGGCGCCGGGTGTAGTGGTGCGCCAGCAAGCGTTCTGCTGTAGAATGTTGTCGCTCGGCCGATACCGGCGCGGCAGGAAACTTGGCGAATTCGGTGTATGGCAGGAACGGCAGGCCGTCGGCGGGGCCGTCCGTTTGAAACAAGCCTACGAAATCCTCCCTCTCGACACGGAAGAAGCCGCCATTGTGGAAATAATCCATTGACTGAGACGCAAGGTCCAGCCTGTTGATCGCCACCGTTGTCTTGCCATGCTCCTGTCGATAACCGACGCCGCGTGTGTCAGGCATGAAATAGCTGTCCATCTCGACCAAGCAGAGGCGTCCCCGGCCGATCTGCTCCACGACATGCGACTCCACCCGGTCGAAGATCGCAAGTTCGGTGACGCGGATGTCGTAAAGCGCCTCGAGGTCCTCGAGCGGGACCTTGAAAAATGTCATCTGGTCGCCCTCAAAGTCCTGCGTCAGCGCAAAGCCGAGCATTGCCTGTGGGGCGACGCCATGGGCGGCCAGCACCTCAATCCAGAGGTCTACATAGCAGTTGGTCTCCGGCCACATCCGGTCAGCCGCGTGAAGCGCATGCGGCTGGTGGGCAGCGGGGTCGAGATCGCCGAATACTGACGACATCGCTCAGGTCCAGAGCGCGGAACGCACTTTTTCCGGCCAATCATTCACGTCGAGACCGTGATGGTGAAAGAGCGCCAGAGCAATTCGCTCGAGGCCGAAGCCGACGCACGCGGTGTGAGCCGTCGAGCCGTCTTCGAAGGTCAGCCCCCATTTCAGTCCAAAGGCGTCCTGATGATAGTTGAAGCTCATGCAGGCTGTCGGATTGGTCGTTGAGGTGATCGGTATCAGCAATTCAAACTTCAGATTCTGATCCCGCTGATTGTTGGCGAGCATCTTTCCGGCGCGGCCGAAGAACGGGTCGTTGGCGATGTCAATCGTTACTTCCAGCCCGACTTCCGCCATCATCTTCACGCCGCGCTCCATCCAGAGCTGGCGGAACTCGGTGACGTCTGCCTGTGTGCCCATGCGGACGTGTTCGCGCATACGGAACAGCTGCTGACGGGCCGGGTCGTTCGATGGCTCGTGCCGGAAGCAGTAGGATTGGAGATCATAGAGTCCGCCGTTTGCCGGAAGGGCTCCGCGTTTGGCGACCGTGGGATAGAGCGGGTAGCAGGCTGCCGGCGTCAACACGATGTCGGTCGCCTTCTGCTCGCCCGTCCAGTCTCCGCCTTCTTCCATACATTTCAGCAGGCTTACATGGTCCAGTTCGCAGCCACAGAAGCTGTGAACAGTACCGGCAAGCTGAGGGAAGCTCTTCATGTAACCGCTCTTTTCGAAGTAAGCGCGGTTCATGCCGGGCGGAAAGCGGATCGCTTCGGCGCCGTCCGCGCCACCGAAACGGTCGATCAGGCGCTCGAAAGCGGAGATGACATCTTCGAACTGGCCGCTCCTGCCATAGAGCCCTTCGACGCCGGTGTCGATGAGAAGGCCCGATTCGAACAGGCGGTCGAGAAACGTCCGTTGCATATCCATGGTCTTACCCCAGCAAGCTCGTATCCTGTTTATGTACCAGGAGCATTTGTGACGTGTTTGCGAGAATGCGATCGTTGGAGATCATCAACTCCGCAGAATGTGCATCTCGCAGATGGCGGCCAAGACTGTAGGGTGTGCCGTTCTTGTAGCCCATGATGCCGCAAATGCGCATCGCCTGATTGATGACGGTCAGGATCTTTTCCGACGCGGCAATCTTTATGTTGTTCATCGCGACGGCAAAACCCATAGACGACAGACGATCCGGATTTTTACGCGCGTCCTCGAAGGTCGAAAGCCCGGTCAGAATGGTAGACCGTATCGTTTGTAGTTCGGCGGATATTTCCGCGAGTTGAACGAGGCCGGGCGGCTGTGTGCCCGGCGCCTTGCGGGCCGCGGCCCGGAGAAAGTTCTGCGACCGCATGAAGGCATCGACGGCGATGCCGTACCAGAGAGCGCTCCAGAGAAGGTGAGATGCGGCCAGCATCGATTGCGCTGCAATTTCGGCGAACGGGTGCGGCAGGATCTGCTCCGCTGGTGCTTCGCCGCGAAATAGGAAACCGTCGGAACAGGTTCCGCGCATTCCGAGCGTATCCCAAACATGAGTCTGTTCGAGCGTGTACTGGTCCTTCAGGAAAACGGTCATAACCTGGTCCGAAGACGCCGCGTCCTTATGGCTGCGCGATGTGATCAGGATCGCGTCGGATTCCCGCGCATAGGAGATTACCGTCGCGTCCTTCTCCAGCCGACAGATACCATCCTTAACCTCTATCGCGCATATCGAGTTGCGGAGATTGCCGCCGATGCCGCCCTCGGTCGTCGCCGAGCCCAGCAGAAGCTGCGCGGCGGCAACGCGACGCATGAAGTCTTCGTGCCATGCCGCGTCTTCGCCGTGCTCGACAAGGCTCGATACCTTGATCTGGTGCATGGCGAAGATCATCGCGCTCGCCGCACAGGCTTGCCCGAGCAAGGTGCAGACTTCGGCGATTTCGGAATAGGACAAACCTTCGCCACCAAATTTCTTCGGAATCATAAGCGAGAGCAGACGCTCCGCTTTCATCGCGTCAACCGCCTCGCGTGGGAAGCGGCCGACCCTGTCGACCTCGTCCGCATAGGCCGCGGCTTTGGTCGCGACGCGCGTGACGCGTGCTTTCAACGATTTATCGAGGGCTTCGGCGGAAAGGTCCATCACGCGACCTTTCTGGCATCCAGGATCGATTTCACTGCGGCTTCTATCGCGGCGACGCTCTGGAATGACTTGCGGTTCAGCAGGTGATCCGGAAACTCGATGTCGAATGCGTCCTCAAGACCCAGCATCAATTGAACCGATGCGAAAGACGAAAGGCCAGCGACGTAAAGGTCGCTCTCGTCGCTGAGTGTATCGACCGAAACTGGTAAACCACCGAGCTTGGCGAGCAGGGTACGAATTGTGTCGTTCATGGTTTCCATCCCAACTTCTTCATTCGAATTTCTTCGATAGGTAGTCCGGAAAACATAAGATTGAGCTAAATGGCTTAGTTAAATAAGCATGACCTCCCGTGGCAAGGCTGGCGCGGCCAGAGTAGTGAGACCCACTTCAGCTTATGAGTCACGGTAACGGTGTTCAGTTCCGGCACGATCGAGGATGCGATAGGTCCCATCCTCTTGCCTGAGCACGTTATCTTCGCCGAGAGCAACTTTGCCGTGCCCTCCAGGCAGATCGAGAATATAGGACGGCAGACATAGCCCGGATAGCTGACTGCGCAGCGAACGCATGATCGCCTGGCCTTCGGCGATGCTCAGGCGAAAATGGCTCGTACCCGGCGCAAGATCTGGATGATGCAGATAGTAGGGTTTGACCCTCGCTGCGACGAAGGCTCGCATGAGGTCCGCCAGTATCTCGGCATTGTCGTTCACGCCTTTCAGAAGCACAGACTGGCTCACCAGCACAATGCCGGCATCCGCTAGCCGAGCAAGAGCGGTCATGGCGTCGGACGTCATCTCGCGCGGATGATTGGCATGAAGCGCGACATAGATCGTCTTTCCGGACGCCTTGAGGGCTTCGATCAGTTCCAGCGTAATGCGGTCGGGATCGACCACCGGCACGCGGGTGTGAATTCGAAGGATTTTGACATGCGCTATCCCGGACAGCGCGACAGCAACTTCCTTCAGCCGTCGGGGCGAAAGGATCAGCGGATCGCCGCCGGTCAGGATGACTTCCCAGATTTCCGGTGTTTCCGCGATATAGGCGATGGCGTCAGCGAGTTCGTGCCCTGACAGATTTCCATCGCCCTGTGGCCCGACCATTTCGCGCCTGAAGCAGAAGCGGCAGTAGACCGGGCAAACGCCGACTATCTTCAGCAGAACGCGATCCGGATAGCGATGGACGATTCCCGGAACCGGGCTATGGGCATGATCGCCGATGGGATCGGTCAACTCGTCAGGCATCTCCCGAAGCTCGAGATCCGATGGTATATATTGAGCAGCGATCGGATCGGAGGGATCATCGCCATTGATCTGCGAGGCCACGGTTGCCGTTATTCCGATCGCATAACGTCGTGCAACGGCCTGCAACACCTCGCTGCGTTCGGCATGCACCAAGCCCGCAAAAACCAGATCTTCCACCGATTTAAGATCACGTCTCAAACGCCGATCTCCGCAACCGGCGTCCATATGACCTCGTCGATACGGCGGGCGCCTGTCGCCAGCATCACCAGCCGGTCGAAGCCCAGTGCAATGCCGGATGTTTCCGGCATCAGCGACAGTGCCGTCAGCAAATCCTCGTCTATGGGATAGCTTTCGCCGTAGATACGCAGTTTCTCGGCCATCTCGACCTTGAATCGACGCCTTTGTTCATCGGGGTTTGTAAGCTCGCCAAACGCGTTGGCCAGTTCGACGCCGCACGCATAGAGCTCGAAGCGTTCCGCAACACGCGTGTCGGCCGACGACGGCCGCGCCAGCGCTGCTTCGCTTACAGGATATTCATCGAGGATCGTGGCGCGACCTTGTCCCAGACGCGGCTCTATCTTCTCCACCATGACACGGCTGAAGAGATCCGCCCAGCTATCGTCGTCCGCCAGACGTATGCCGGCGCGCAGTAGATCATCGGCCAGCCGATCCCGGTCCGTCGAGCCGTCCCTGTTGATGGATGACAGCAGGTCGATGCCGGCGAAACGCTCGAATGCCTCGGCGACAGCAACGCGTTCGGGCTCGGCGAACGGATCGATCGACTTCCCACGAAAAACGAAGGTCTTGGCGCCAGCGGTTTCGGCGGCGAGTCCCAACAGCTCGGCGCAATCTTTCATCAGGCGATCGTAGCCCTCCCTCGTGCGATACCACTCCAGCATCGTGAATTCTGGATGATGCAGTGGGCCGCGTTCGCGATTGCGGTAAACCTGAGCAAAGCACGAGATGCGCGTTTCGCCGGCGGCGAGAAGCTTCTTGCAGGCAAATTCCGGAGAGGTGTGCAGATAGAGAGCATGTGGTAACGCGTCGTTGCATATCAGTTTGGTGGCAAAGCCGTGCAGATGCGCTTCGTTGCCCGGAGATATCTGAAGCGCTGCCGTCTCGACCTCGATAAAATCCCTCCTGGCGAAATAGGCGCGAAATTCAGCCTTAATCGCATTTCTGCCGAGAAGGAACGGGCGTCGGTCGGCGTGAACCTCAGGTGACCACCAGGGCGAAGCGGGCTGGGCTGAGTTCATGGCGACGGCTCTCCGGGCGCAAACAGCTTCGGGGCTGGCTATTTCGACAAATTTAGGTTAGGTGCGCCCATGAAAATCTCAGACGTCTGGGGCGGTGGGTCGTCCTTTACGACGGCTTTTGCACATATACAAGGAATTCCAATGGTCAAGGTCATCGCCTCGTCGGTCCGCAAGGGCAATGTTCTCGAAGTCGAGGGCAAGCTTTACGTCGTTCTCACCGCCCAGAACTTTCATCCAGGCAAGGGTACGCCTGTGACCCAGGTCGACATGCGTCGCATCGTCGATGGCGTCAAGGTGTCCGAACGCTGGCGCACGACCGAACAGGTCGAACGCGCCTTTGTCGAGGACCTCAATTTCCAGTTCCTCTACGAAGACGGTGAAGGCTTCCACTTCATGAACCCCGAAAGCTACGATCAGGTGGTCGTTGACGTGGAAACGATGGGGGACCAGAAGGCCTATCTCCAGGAAGGCATGACCTGCGTGCTTTCCATCCACGAGGGCGTTCCGCTGGCGATCGAGCTGCCGCGTCACGTAACGCTGGAAATCGTCGAGACAGAACCTGTCGTTAAGGGTCAGACGGCATCCTCGTCCTACAAGCCCGCGATCCTCTCCAATGGTATCCGTACGATGGTTCCGCCGCATATCGATGCCGGAACACGTGTGGTGATCGCGACCGAGGACAACTCGTACGTCGAGCGCGCCAAGAACTGACATCAGCAGTTCGGTTTCAGCAAGGCCCGTCCTAGTGGCGGGCGTTGTCGTCTCGGTCCGCAGGTAAGAGATGAAGCCGGTGACCGTCATGGCCACCGGCTTCGGATGGTCAGGCCTGATCGCTGCGGCGGAATGACGACAGGCCGACCTCGTTGCTTTATCGCACCGATCAAACGGCTCTGGACGAGGCGCCGAAGTCGCCAGCACGCTCCAGCATCGCGATCTGCTCCTTGAGGCGCAACTTCATCCGTTTGAGCGACTGAATGCGGATCGTGTCCGGCAGGGGACGTCGCTGCTCCTCGGCGATCTTAGTTGCGAGAATTGCGTGGCGGCTCATCAGAGCCTTTAGAAGTGGTTTCATGCCTAGCTCCTTTCTTGTTCCTCTAACATGGGGAGATTCGGCGTATTGTTCCAATTGATTGATTTAACCGTTGTGATAGCTTGCATCTATCATGGTTTACCGACCCACTCCTCGTCAGCTTGAATATCTGGTAGCCCTCGGCGAGACCGGGCATTTTGGTGAGGCGGCGCGCAAATGCCACGTTTCACAGCCCACATTGTCGGTTCAGGTCGCTCAGCTCGAAAAGCAACTGGGGGTGACATTGATCGAGAGGTTGCCGGGGCAAGTGATGCCCACTCCTGTTGGCGCCGAGGTGATCGCCGCGGCCAAGGTCATATTAAACGGCCTCGACGAGCTTCGGGCGCTGGCGTCCAGTTCAAAGAACAATCTTGGGGGCGCTGTTCGACTTGGCGTCGCGCCTTCCTTCGGTCCGTATTTCCTGCCTTATCTGCTACCG
Organism: Ciceribacter sp. L1K22; assembly: GCF_017599385.1. Lineage (GTDB taxonomy): Bacteria > Pseudomonadota > Alphaproteobacteria > Rhizobiales > Rhizobiaceae > Allorhizobium. The sequence goes on along the minus strand of NZ_JAGFPK010000001.1, from coordinate 13,216 downwards.
CGCTTGCATGCACGCTACAAGGATCTGAAAATCTACATCCGAGAAGAGCGGCCTCGCCTCCTGGAGAAGGCAGTCCTGCAAGGAGAGATCGATTGTGGCCTGGGACCGGTGCAGGGGCTGGAAAGCGGGCTCGACTTCAAGATCATCCACCGAGAACGGATCTTTGTCGGCGTGCCAAGAGGACATCATCTTGCCTCGCGCTCGGGCGTGAGGGTCTCGGAACTCAAAGGGGAGAAGCTTCTTAGTCTCGGACCCGGTCACCGGCTCTTGGACGATGCCCGGAATCTCGCGGTCATTTCCGGGGCTTTCATCGCCGAGGACTACGAAGGCTCAAGTCTGGACGCTCTGCGCCAGATGGTGTCGATCGAGATGGGAATTTCCCTATTTCCGGAACTCTACGTTCGTTCGGAATTTGCCAAGGACGAAGGCGTGGCTCTGATCGATCTCGAGGATTGGCAGGGTGAGCGCGACATTGGCTTCTTCTGGCGTAGTTCCAGCGCGCGGGCCGCCCATTTCCGAACACTCGCCGATCTTGGGCAACAGGTAGCGGATACGTTATCCGCGTCTTGACGATCGGCAAGGCGAGGCCCCCGGTTCATCGGGGGCCTCAAATGCTCATGCGATTCCGCCGAGGCACATGTACTTGATCTCGGTGTAGTCATCGATGCCGTATTTGGAGCCTTCGCGGCCCAGCCCGGACTGCTTGATGCCACCGAAGGGCGCGACTTCTGTCGAGATCAGGCCGGTATTGATGCCTACCATTCCGTATTCGAGCGCTTCTGCGACTCGGAAAACCTTCGCCACGTCCTTCGAGTAGAAATAGGACGCCAGGCCAAATTCGGTGGCGTTTGCCATTTCGATCACCTGCTCCTCCGTATCGAACTTGAAGAGCGGTGCCACAGGACCAAATGTCTCTTCGGTCGCGACCTTCATAGCCGATGTGACACCGGTCAGTATCGTGGGCTGGAAAAACAGATCCCCACCCTGAGCAGACTCGCCACCAACCTCGATCTTCGCGCCTTTCGACACGGCGTCCGCAACGTGCTCCTTAACCTTCTTGATCGCATTTGCGTCGATCAGCGGGCCCGTGGTGACGCCTTCCGCAAAACCGTCGCCTACTTTCAATTGTGCCACCTTCTCCGCCAGTTTCGCAGCGAAGGCATCGTAGATACCCGACTGAACATAAAGACGATTGGCACAGACGCAGGTCTGTCCCGCATTGCGATATTTCGAGATCATCGCACCTTCGACCGCAGCATCGAGATTCGCGTCATCGAAGACGATGAAAGGTGCGTTGCCGCCAAGTTCAAGACCAAGCTTCATGATCTTGTCGGCGCCTTGCCGCATCAGTATGCGGCCGACGTTGGTCGAGCCGGTGAAGGTCAGCTTCCGAACCTTCTCGTTGCTGCAGAACTCCTGGCCAACCATAGCGGCATCCGTTGCCGTCAAGACGGAAAATATGCCCGCAGGGATGCCCGCTCTCTCGGCCAGAATCGCAAGCGCGAGCGCCGAAAGAGGGGTCTGAGCTGCAGGTTTCGAGACCATGGCGCAGCCGACGGCGATCGCCGGAGCCATCTTGCGTGCCAGCATCGCGTTCGGAAAGTTCCATGGGGTGATTGCGCCGACAACGCCAACCGGCTGCTTGACGACGATGATCCTCTTGTCCGGCTGGTGGCCAGGTATGGTGTCGCCATAGACACGCTTGGCCTCCTCGCCGAACCATTCGACATAAGAGGCACCGTAGAGGATTTCTCCACGCGCTTCCGGCCATGGCTTGCCCATTTCCATGGTCAATATCGTGGCCAGATCATCCGCGTTCGCAACCATCAAGTCGTTGAGCTTGCGCAGGACTGCTGCGCGCTCCTTGCCGGTCTTGCTGGCCCACTTCTTCTGGGCCGAATGAGCGGCATCGATCGCACGCGCCACCTCGACCTTGCCAAGGTCCGGCAATACGGCAATGACCTCCCCGGTGGATGGGTTGGTCACGTCGAATGTCTTGCCGCTTTCGCTTGCGGCCGTCCAATCGAGGCCGACGAGAGCCTTGTCGGTGGCGAGGGAGGGGTCCTTCAGTTTCGAGGACAGTGCAGGGGAAATGCTCATGATTTTGCCTCTTCGGCGCATTCGCGGATCGAGGCCTCGATGATATCGAGGGCCTCATTGAAAACCTGGTCCTGGATCGTGATCGGTGCAAGGAACCGGACGACGTTCCCATAGACGCCACAGGTGAGAAGAATGAGACCTTTTTCCAGGGCCTTGAGACGGACAGCATTGGTAAAATCGGCGTTCGGCTTCACCGCCCCCGGCTGACCGAATTCTACTGCCACCATGAAGCCAGGGCCGCGGATGTCCGAAATCTGGGAGACCTCGGCGCGCAGGGATTCCAGCCTCTGCTTCAGTCGGGCGCCCAACTGATTGGCGCGGTCGATAAGTTTCTCCTCCTCGATAACGTCGAGAACGGCATGGGCGGCGGCGATGGCAAGCGGATTGCCGGCATAAGTACCGCCCAGTCCGCCGGGGCCTGGCGCATCCATCAGTTCTGCGCGTCCCGTCACGGCCGACAGCGGAAACCCGCCAGCGAGGCTTTTCGCCATCGTTACAAGATCCGGAACGACATCATAATGTTCCATGGCGAACAGCTTGCCCGTGCGGGCGAAGCCGGTCTGAACCTCGTCGGCGATGAGCAGGATGCCATGTTCGTCGCAAACGTCACGAAGCCCTTTCATCAGCGCGCGAGGAACCGGATAGAAGCCGCCTTCACCCTGGACCGGCTCAATGATGATCGCCGCGACCCGCTTCGGATCGACGTCGGCCTTGAACAGCTTGTCGAGCACGTCCATCGATTCTTCAACGCTGATGCCATGCATTTCAAGCGGGAAGGGAACGTGGAACACGTCGCCCATCATCTGGCCAAAGCCGACCTTGTAGGGAACAACCTTGCCCGTCAGTGTCATGCCCATGAAGGTGCGGCCGTGGAAGGCGCCCGTGAAGGCGATGACGGCCGAGCGTCCGGTCGCGCAGCGCGCAATCTTGACGGCGTTCTCGACCGCTTCGGCACCTGTCGTGGCGAAAATCGTCTTCTTGGCGAAGTCACCGGGTACGAGCTTGTTCAGGCGTTCAGCCAGCGCGACATAGTTCTCGTAGGGCATGACCTGATGGCAGGTGTGGGTGAAGGCATCGAGCTGCTTCTTTACGGCATCAATGACCTTCGGATGGCGGTGGCCGGTGTTGAGAACGGCGATGCCGCCAGCAAAATCGATATAACGATTGCCTTCTACATCCCAAACTTCCGAGTTTTCCGCATGGGCCGCATAGATCTGCGTCGTCATGCCGACGCCGCGTGAAATGGCTTCGTTCTTGCGTGCCGCTACTTCGGTGTTTTTCATGTCGAACCTCTTTCGCAAGCGATCAGCCGTGAGCCGGTCTGAGTTCTGCCTGCCTGACCAGATGTGTTGCGTGCTTTGCGTGGCAGTTTCGCCGTGGCGTTAAGCCCGGTGAGACGCTGTCGCGCTGCTGGCGCCGTGCCGCCGGTGAGATCCCGTCGCGCCCATCTGCGAGGTATTCGCCGCTCGGATAGCCGAGGCGGATTATTGACCCGAAACATTCACCTTGGCAACCGTTCGGGCTGCCAAGGTGGTAAAAATTTTGAGCGCTTACATGCTCTTTCCGTCGAAGGCGTAACCACCACCGATCGCTACGTTGAGGGCGACAAAGTCGTTTGCCATCTGCTGAACCGCCTGTGCGAGGCTGGCTTGCGCCGTGGACACCGACCGCTGCGCATCCAAGACATCAAGCAGCGAGGAGGCGCCGTCGCGATAGCTGGCGGTCGACAATTCGAGCGATTCCTCATAGGAGCGCACCGTTGCCGACAAGGCGTTCACCGTCTGGCGATCCCGGGTGACGGCAGCGAGAGCGTTTTCCACTTCCTCAACGGCATTGAGAACCGTCTGCTTCCAGACCAGATAGGCCTCACGTGCAGCAGACTCCCGGCTTTTCACATTGGCGCGTCGCGCGCCGCCATCGAAGATCGGAAGGTTCAGGCTTGGGCCGAAGCCCCAGGTGGTGGTGCTTCCGTGCGCGAGCGAACTATGAACGTAGCTCGGCGTGATTGATCCGCTCAGCGAGATCGACGGATAAAGATCGGCTTCTGCAACGCCGATTGCCGCCGTAGCAGCCGCAAGCTGTCGTTCAGCCTGACGGATGTCCGGTCGGTTGCGGATGAGATCCGCCGGAACGCCGGTTCTCACGCTGTGGCTGGGGACCGGCTGGCGCGCACCCTTCTGCAGGTCGGTCATCAAGGTCGAAGCAGGCAGACCCAAGAGCGTCGAAATGTGGTTCGCGGACTGACGGAAGCCAGCCTCAAGGCTCGGGATGTCCGCCAGCGTCGAATTAACGAGGCCTTCCGCCTGGACGACATCAAGACGGGATGCGGCGCCTGCCTCCAGCTGCAGTTTGGTCAGGTCCAGCGTCTCCCGGCGAGAAGCCAGATTCTTGCGGGCAATCGCGATGCGTTCCTGATAGTACCGAGCGTTGATGTAATAGGTCACCAGTTCCGAAAGGTAGGCGAGTTTGACGGTGTCTACGGAGGCATATGCGGCATCAAGCGAAGCCTCCGCGCTTTCCTTCGAACGGCGGTACTGGCCGAACAGATCCAGAAGCCAGGAGGCGTTGAGTTCACCGCTCGTCGTCGTGGTGCGGTCGCTGGAACGATAGCTTCCATTTGTCTGGCTTATGCTATTGCTGGCGCCGACTGAGAGGCTTGGGAGAGAGCCTGCACCCGCCGTAACGACATCTGCCTCTGCCTGGTTGATACGCTCCAGTGCCTGAAGAATGTCCAGATTTTGTGAGAGACCCTGAGAAACGAGGCCGTCAAGTCGCCGGTCTTTGAATGCCGTCCACCAGGCCACGGTGCTCACGTCGCCGGCACTTTCGACGCCGCCTTCCGCGAATTTCTGCGGAAGAGTGATCTCCGGTGCCTTGTGGTCCGGACCGACGACGCAACCCGTCAGCAGGAGGAGGGCCAGGGGAGCGGCTGCGCGAATGGATATCATCATCTTATCCTGTTTTCACTTTGGAGGTGACAGCAAGACGGCGTCATTCCGTCTCAAACGCTGCCGGCCCCGGGCTCTGATTCGCCAGTGACGAATGTGCTGGCGAAATCGTTCATAAATTATCAACTATATCAATCGGCGGACAGGGGCTCTTTCCGGTTTTCCCGTCTTACCAATCGCATAATGATGACGAAGAATGACGGCACGAAGAAAATGCCGAGGAGCGTCGCGAACAGCATTCCCCCCAAGACGCCGATGCCAATGGAGTTTTGCGCCGCCGAGCCCGCACCGGTGGCGATCGCAAGTGGCAGAACGCCGAGGATGAATGCGAGCGACGTCATAATGATCGGACGCAGTCGGAGACGCGCCGCCTCCAGAGTTGCATCCAGCAGGCTGATCCCGTGCGCCTGTCGCTCCTTTGCGAACTCCACGATGAGAATAGCGTTCTTGGCTGCCAGGCCGATCGTCGTTAGCAACCCGACCTTGAAGTATACGTCGTTCGATTGTCCAAGATAGTAGGAGGCAACCAAAGCACCGAGAACTCCCACGGGTACCGCCATGATGACGGAAAAGGGAATTGACCAGCTTTCGTACAGCGCGGCGAGGCAAAGGAACACGATCAGGATCGACAGGGCATAGAGCATCGGTGCCTGCGAGCCGGACAAACGCTCCTGGTAGGATATGCCCTGCCAGGCGACAGTATATCCTCCGCCAAGACCTGCGGTCAGACGTTCCATCTCGTCCATTGCATCTCCGGAACTCACACCAGGTCCAGACGAGCCATCGAGCGAGATTGCGCTGACGCCGTTGAAACGGGCCAGAGTTGGCGGTCCACCAACCCATTCGACATCGCTGAAACTCGAGAATGGCACCATCTCGCCAGATCCATTCCTTGCGTACCAGTGGCCGATATCATCAGGCTGCATCCGGTATGGCGCGTCACCCTGGACATAGACAGGCTTGAGCTCGCTATTGAGTGTGAAGTCGTTGACATCGCGACCGGCAAAAATGATCGACAGCATGGAGTTGACGGTCGCCAGATCCAATCCCATCGCCCCCATCTTTTCTTGGTCCAGCAGAATTTTCAGCTGGCTTTCGGCGTCGGGGCTGTTGGAGCGAAGGGAGCTTACCTTCGCGTTCGAATTACCCTGCTGAAGCAGTTGCTGTGACGCCGCTGTCAGCGCGTCGGTTCCGTTCTTGCCGCTGTCGACAAGGTACATCGAGAAGCCGCTCGATGTTCCAAGACCGGGGATCGCCGGAGGCTGTAGCGGGAAGACCATCGCATCGCGCAGGGTGAAGAAGTAACCCATCGCCCGCTGGACGATCGCCGAGGCGGCCTGCTCCGGCGCCGTTCTTTCGTCGAAATCCTTCAGTTTCGCGAACACCATGGCATAGTTCTGGCCTTGGCCGGTAAAGGAGAAGCCCGATACGGCGAACACGTCCTGTATCGCGGCCTGCTCCTTCTCGAGATAGTAGTCCTCGATCTTTTTGATGACCTCTTCGGTCCGCGCAGTCGTCGCGCCGTTGGGGAGCTGGACAATGGTCATAAGCACGCCCTGGTCTTCCTGGGGAAGGAACGAGCTTGGCATTCTGAGGAAGACCCAGGCACAGCCCCCAATCACAAGCGCGAACATCAACATGACCCGCAACGGACGCTTCAACAGATAACCGACCGTCGATACGTAACCGTTGGTGGTCTTGTCGAAATTCCGGTTGAACCATCCACCCAGTCCACGCTTTTCCTTGGTATGATCGATGGGCTTCAACATCGTTGCGCACAGCGCAGGTGTCAAAATGAGCGCGACCACGGCCGACAGCAGCATTGCGGATACAATGGTGATGGAAAACTGCCGATAGATAATGCCGGTGGATCCTCCGAAAAACGCCATCGGAATGAACACGGCGGTCAAGACGAGCGCGATGCCGATAATCGCGCCGGTTATCTCGCCCATCGACTTCTCCGTCGCCTCGAGCGGCGAAAGCCCTTCGTCCGACATGATTCGCTCAACATTTTCAACGACGACGATGGCGTCATCGACCAGAAGACCAATTGCGAGAACCATTGCAAACATGGTCAAGGTATTGATTGAGTAGCCGGTTATGGCGAGGATACCGAACGTTCCGAGCAGCACAACCGGGACCGCAATCATCGGAATGAAGGTCGCGCGAAGGTTTTGCAGAAAGATCAGCAGGACGAAGAAGACCAGGACGATGGCCTCCAAAAGCGTATGCACCACTTTTTCGATCGACAGTTCGACGAACGGCGTCGTGTCGTACGGATAGGTAATGATCACATTTTCAGGCAGCGACGGCGCAATTGCTGAAAGCGCGCTCTTCACCCTGTCAGCCGTGTCAAGCGCGTTGGCGCCCGTTGCCAGGTTGACCGCGAAGCCCGTAGCCGGATTACGGTTGGCACGGGTGTTGGTGCCGTAGCTTTCCTGTCCGATCTCTATGCGCGCAACGTCGCTCAGTCGGACGGTTGCCCCGTCAGTCTCTACTTTCAAGATGATCGATTCGAAGTCTGCGACGGACTGCAACTGGCTTTGCGCCGTCACTGTCACGTTGAACTGCTGGCCCTCGATCATGGGAGCTCCGCCCAGCGACCCGACAGACACCTGGGTGTTCTGTGCCTGGATTGCGGACGTCACGTCGGTCGGCGTCAGCTGGAACTTGTTGAGCTTGAACGGATCGAGCCACACGCGCATGGCGTAACCTGTACCGAATACCTCAATGCTGCCAACGCCCTCCAGACGCTTGATCTGATCCTCGATCTGCGTGCTGAAGATATCGCCGAGCTCCACCGGAGAGCGATCGCCGTCGGTCGAGACCAGCGCGCCGACAAGCAGGATGCTGGACGTCGAGCGGGTGACGGATATGCCCGCCTGCTGCACGATGTCCGGGAGCTGCGACTGCACCAGTTGCAGCTTGTTCTGCACCTGCACCTGGGCGATGTCGGGTTCGATACTGTTGCCAAACGTCAAGGTGACGGCAGCCCGGCCGGTGCTTGAGCTGGACGTCATGTATGTCAGGTCATCAAGACCCGTCATGCCATCCTCGATGATGGATGTCACCGATTTCTCGACCGTCTCGGCGCTCGCCCCGTTGTAGCTTGCCGAGATCTGCACGGTGGTGGGTGCAATCTCAGGATATTGAGAGATCGACAGTGTCGAAATCGCAAGGGCTCCGCCCAGCATGATCACGATGGCGATCACCCAGGCGAAAATCGGGCGATGAATGAAGAACTTAGACATGTGGATCCCTGAATCTTCCGCGTTCGCTTGGCGCTCAATCAGGGCTGCGCCGAGGGCGCAGTTGCCTGGGTGGTCTCGACCACGAAACCCTTTTCGTCAACTGTCGCCTGGACCGGAGACACAGTCGCCCCGTCCCCAATCCACTGAAAGCCGTCCACGATGAGCTTGTCGCCGTCCGCGATGCCTTCGGTCACCAGCCACGAATTGCCCGATACCTTGCTTTCCTCGAATGTCCTGGTCTCGACCTTGTTTTCCGCGTCGACGAATTTTGCGGCCAGCGCGCCATTGGCGTTGCGCGTGGCGGCCCGCTGCGGAATGAGGTAGCCCTTTTCCTTGCCGACCGTCACCTCGGCGCGAACGTACATGCCGGGAAGAATGAGATCATCCGGATTGTCGAACAGCGCGCGCATCGAATAGGTGCCGGTGGTTTCGCTGACGGCCATCTCCGACATGTCCAGCGTCCCGACGTGCGGATATTCCGTGTCATCGTCGAGAAGAAGTTTGATGGGCGCCGAACCGTCACTGCTGGCCTGGTCAAGACGTCCGGTGGCAATGGCTTGCCGGAGACGGAGCAGGTTCGTGCTGGACTCTGTGAGCTCGATGTAAATCGGGTCAAGCCGGCGAAGTGTCGTCAGCGCGTCGGTCTGATTCGCTGTGACAACATTGCCGATGGAAAACCGGGATGCACTCGTCACGCCCTCGAAGGGCGCCCGTACTTCCGTCAGTCCGAGATTGATCTCGGCCGCGTTGAGTGCGGCTTTCGCCTGGGCGACGTCGGCCTGGGCCTGAAGAAGTGTCACTTTGGCGTTTTCATATTCAATCTGCGTCGCACCGCTGTTCACCAGGCGCTCGTAGCGGGCCAGATTGCTCTGTGCCGTCGGTACACCGGCCTCGGCTCTTGCGAGGCTCGCCCGCGCCTGTGCCACTTCGGCGCGATAGGTATCGTCCTCGATCTTGTAGAGAAGGTCGCCCTCGGAAACCTCGCTTCCTTCCTTGAAGGCGATCTCCTTGATGACACCGCTCACCCGGGGACGGATGTCGGCGACCTGATAGGCGGAGGCCCGGCCGGGCAGGACGGCCGTTATCGGCTGTTCCGCGCTCGACATGATGACCACGCTCACCGGGGTCGGCGGCCGCTCGTTGGACGCGCCGGCCTGCTGTTCCGAGGTGCCGCCATCGCTGCAGCCCGCGATCAGAGTCGAAACGAGGATCAGAGCCGTAGCCAGCTTTACATGTCGGGTCATTGTCGTATCCGGTAGGGTTCGAAGTGCGAGATCCAGAAATGGTCAGGCTCGAACGGTGACTGCGATAGGCGCCGACACACCCAGAAGTGAACCGGCCATATTCGTCAAGTGACGTAAGTCAAGGATCATCACCTGGCAAGGGTGCGTTGCAGTGCCGCGTTGATCAGGTCAACGATTTCGTCACAGCGTGTTGCCAATATGTCAGCGCTCTCCTTGGCGATCATCACCGGGTGAAGAACGCTAGCCAGAGCGAAGAACGCCGTTCGTGCCGATCGCTCCACATCGTCCACGCAGTACGATCCCTCCTCGCATCCCTGCCTGATGATCAGGTCGATCCTCTCGATCATCATATCCCGATACAGATCACCGCATTTCAATTCCAGATCCGTCGAGAGCAGGATCATTTCGAAGATGTAGGGGTTCTGTTCAATGTCCCGGAGATGAATTTCCATTAGCGTTCGCACCATGTGGCGGAACCGCTCCGGCGCCGGTCCGGCGCCTGTAATGATGTCCAGTCTGTCGACGACGTGCGACAGATGGCGCGTCGCAATCGCATCGATGAGCTTGGTCTTCGAGTGAAAGTGCTTGAAAATGTTGGCGGGCGACATCTCCAGTTCGGCGGCGACGTCGGCTATCGCGACCGCTGCGTATCCGCGTGAGCGGAAAAGCGCCTCTGCCGTGTCCAGAATGTCATTGCGTGTTTCGCTTGCCGGCTTGCGCATTCTGCGCCGGGGCTGCGAAATGTCTCCCCTCGCAGCGGCGCTTTCGCCGCAACGGTCCGACACAAAGACTTTTCTGGCTGGCGTCACAGCTCGGTCACCTTCCGGAAAAAAAAGGCGCAAGGTTGCGACGTACACGCTCCAGCGGCGTCGCTTCGCGATTGTCCGGTTCAAACCGGAGCCCCGTAATCGCCTCGAATGCCTTGATGTAGACGGCGGATGTCTCCTCTATAAGTTTCGTTGGAATTTCCGGAATGTCGTCGCGGTAAGGATCGCAGCGTTCCGCCACCCAGGAGCGGACGAAATCCTTGTCGAAACTACTGGGTCGCTCACCTTTTTGGAAACTCTCATGATAAGAGTCGGTGATCCAGTACCGGCTGCTGTCGGGCGTATGGATCTCGTCCGCGAGAATGATCGCACCGCTCTTGTCGATGCCGAACTCGTATTTCGTGTCGACCAGGATCAGCCCCCTCTTGGAGGCCAGTTCCTGACCGCGGGCAAAGAGCCGGAGCGCGTATTGCGACAGCGTTTCCCATTGTGGCTTCGTCAAGAGGCCGTTCTCGACGATTTCGGTTGCCGTAAGAGGTTCGTCATGACCGCCATCAAACGCCTTGCTGGTCGGCGTGATAATCGGCTCAGGAAGTTCCTGATTGTCGCGCATCCCGTCCGGAAGCGTAATGCCGTACATCGTGCGCTGTCCTTTCTTGTATAGGGTAAGAATGGAGGTGCCCGTGGTGCCGGCCAAATAGCCACGAACGACAATCTCGACTGGCAGGATGTCAAGCCTCTGTCCAACCACCACATTCGGATCCGGATAATCCAGAACGTGATTGGGGCAAATGTCCTTGGTCGCATCGAACCAGTAACGGGCCGTCTGCGTCAGGACCTGACCCTTGTATGGAATGCATGCGAGGATGCGGTCGAAAGCGCTCAGCCTGTCCGTCGATATGATGATGCGTCGGCCATCCGGGAGATCGTAATTCTCCCGCACCTTGCCGCGGTAGTAGTTCGGCAGTTCCGGGAAATAGGCTTCGGACAGGATTCGCAATGGCGTTCTCCTTATGGGTTCGACATAGGACCGGTGACGCGGATGACAACTGGCGCGGTACCTTAAAACGACATCAGGTTCAAAGAAAAACGCGCGGCGGGGGCCGCGCGTTCGAAGGTCCAAGTCTTTTCGGGAACGCCTTAGGTCACGGCGTTGTGCAGCCGCGCGCTGAATACGGGCGTACGGCTGAATGTGTGCAGTGCCTTGGCAGCGGCGAGCACGGCCAGATCGACCAGCGGCTCGATGAGGATGACAGTCATATAGGCCGCTCCGAAGGTAGCGACCTGGGACAGGTTTTCCACGCTCATTCCCTGCCCATAGAGCGCCCAGAATGCGACCCAGGCGACGATGCCGCCCTGGTAGGCCGTGGATAGGGTGAGTGCCTGCTTGTAGGACACTTTGACATAGGGTGTTCCGGCTGGAATGATGCGATCGGCAAGGGCGTTCAGAGCCCACAGCGGAACGAGCAAGGTGGTGATGTTCATGCCATATTGCGGCAGGTCGAACGGCGCGAAGAAAAGTCCCTGCAGCAGCAGACCGGCTGTCAGGCCGATCGCGGCGGCCCCCGCGCCGAACATCAGGAACAGTGTCGAGCCCAGGATAAGGTGAACTTCCGAGACGCCGACGGGATGGTGCGGAAGCACCTCGAAGAACGAGAAGACCAAAGCGGTTGTGATGACGCTGCGGATCGCAAGTGCGGAGACGCCGCCATCGCGGCGAATCGTGTCGACCGCCATTTTTGCCATCAATCCGGCCGAAACGGCCGCCGTGGCATAGCTGAGCAGGATCTTGGTCCCATCGACGAGACCAGGTTCGATATGCATATTCTGTTCCTTTCTTCCGCGCCCACCGCGCGGGTTGACGAGAATGCCACGCGTGTGGTGGCCGATGCGAAGGCAGGTCTCCTGGCTCGCGGGTCGTTGCTCGGTCCGCCTTATCGGCCATGGCCAATGGCAGTCTGGACTTCGCTCTCCGCTCACAGTTGCGGGGGCAGCCACGGTTTCGGCCCCTGATGGGTAATCCTCACCGCGTTCCCTTTTCACCGCCGGCCTCTTTCGCTTCCGGCGGAACCCTCTCATTCAATGTATAACAGTGCCGGTCCCAGTTCTGTCCGGTTGCGACAAAATCCCACCTGAAAAGACGTGTGGTCGGCGGGTCAATGCTAGCCCAGATGCAGATGCGTGCAAACGGAAAAAACGCCCTACATGCGGTTCGTCAATTTGCCACATTGTCCGCGGGATTCATGTCTTCTAACGTGTTTGATGAAAGCCAACTTCGATTGATGTTGAACCGAGGATCTTCATGCTGACCCGAGTGATCTACCACGTGCCCGTATTTGGATGGATGCTGAGGGAAGCGGTCCTCGGCCCTGTTACGGCGAAGATCGTGTTCATTGTGAACCTTGTCCTCCTCTGGATCCTGGCGATCGTTTTCTTCGGTTACCCTGCAATCATACTGCCCGCGTTGGCAGCCGTGCCGGCAATGTTCCTGGTCCTCATCCTGATCATGAAGGGCTAACCTGACGAGGGTTTCCCGTAGCGCTGATTTCCGGCGCAAACCGAACGGGAATCCATAATTCCCCATTCCTTTCAATCACTTGTATCTTTTTCGTGATTTTTTTGAGTTATGAGTTGACTTGTTTTTGGAGTGGGCCTAGAAAGCGCCTCACCGAAGGCGAGGTTGCTGCGGTTTCTGCGGCAGGTTTTGTTGTCTTTGGTTTATCTCTAGAGAATTGGCTGAGATGCTGATTTGGGGCCGGGTTACGGTTTGGCTCTTGGGGAGAAGACGTGCGGGTTCTCTGTGTCGTCAGTTATTTGACAATTGAAGAATGGAAGAAAGAGAAACGTGGACGGCGGCGTTGCGTGGAGAGGTTTAGGCTTCTCTGTGAATGATACGCAGACGGTCA